>NZ_NXGX01000023.1 GCF_002844275.1 Thalassospira lohafexi | reverse complement strand
TCGGTCGTTACGGCAACATCCTCGCCGTCGGCAGACTGAGCAGTGACGCCCAGATCGAACGAACCGCTAAAATCATCTGCCGGGGTAATCGTCAGACCATCAAGATCACCCGATGACAAAGTCCAGATGCCGTCACCATTGTCCGTCCCAGCCGACAGGGTCGCACCAGCCGGCACACCGGAGATCGTCACCGTCAGAACTTCGGAGCTGTCTGTCAGACCGGCATCGATATCGAGTGCAATGGCACTGTCTTCATTGCCAGATGCACCCGCAACATCAAGCGTCGGAGCATCAGCGACACCCGCTACATCAACCGTGATTGAGCCAGACGTGGTTGCGACGTTCTCGCCATCTGCCGACTGCGCCGTAACGCCAAGGTCAAAGCTGCCAGAGAAGTCATCCACTGGTGTAATCGTCAGACCTTCAAGGTCACCCGACGACAACGTCCAGGTACCATCCCCATTATCGGTACCCGCCGACAAAGTCGCACCGTCCGGCACGCCAGAGATGGTAACTGTCAGAGTTTCGGAGCTGTCGGTCAGACCGGCATCAATATCAAGCGCAATGGCACTGTCTTCATTGCCAGACGCATCCGCAACATCAAGCGTCGGTGCATCAGCAACACCGGCAACATC
>NZ_NXGX01000022.1 GCF_002844275.1 Thalassospira lohafexi | reverse complement strand
TAGTTTGACCGTCGATGTTGCGGGTGTCGCTGATGCACCGACGTTGGAAACGTCTGATGCCAGCGGTTCGGAAGACAGCGCGATTGCGCTTGATATCGATGCGGGCCTTACTGACAGTTCGGAAACGTTGACGGTTACCATCTCCGGTGTTCCGGACGGTGCGACCCTGTCGGCTGGGACGGATAATGGTGACGGCACCTGGACGTTGTCATCCGGTGACCTTGAAGGTCTGACGATTACACCTGCGGATGATTTTAGTGGGTCGTTCGATCTTGGTGTGACGGCGCAATCTGCTGACGGCGAAGATGTTGCGGTTACGACCGACAGTCTAACGGTTGATGTTGCGGGTGTTGCCGATGCACCGATACTTGATGTCGCGGATGCAACTGGCAATGAAGATTCGGCCATTGCACTGGATATTGATGCAGGCCTGACGGATAGCTCGGAAACGCTGACGGTGACGATCTCTGGTGTTCCGGATGGTGCGACCCTTTCGGCTGGTACGGATAATGGTGACGGGACCTGGACGCTGTCGTCGGGTGACCTTGAAGGTCTGACCATTACGCCAACGAATGACTTTAGCGGATCATTTGATCTGGGTGTGACAGCGCAGTCTGCCGATGGTGAAGATGTTGCGGTCACGACCGACAGTCTGACGGTTGATGTAGCGGGTGTTGCCGATGCGCCAACACTTGATGTTGCGGATGCGTCTGGCAACGAAGATTCAGCGATTGCGCTTGATATTGATGCGGGTCTGACGGATTCCAGCGAGACACTGACGGTCACGATCTCCGGCGTTCCGGATGGTGCGACCCTGTCGGCTGGTACAGATAATGGGGATGGCACCTGGACCCTGTCGTCGGGTGATCTTGAAGGCCTGACGATCACACCGGCAGATGACTTCTCTGGCAGCTTTGATCTTGGTGTGACGGCTCAGTCTGCCGATGGTGAAGACGTTGCCGTAACGACCGACAGTTTGACCGTC
>NZ_NXGX01000020.1 GCF_002844275.1 Thalassospira lohafexi | reverse complement strand
AAAACTGCTTTGTGATCCTGGCTTTGAAGGCCCGCCATCAGGCGGGCCTTTTTTGTGACTTTCGCCAACCTCGAATGTAATTTACCTCTGCGTCCCACATGCCGCATATTTCCCGGCCAAAAGGCGCAAACAGACTATACCGGCGCGCACTACAGCTGGAAAACTCATGATCGTCTTATAGATGCTGTGGTATGTCTGATCACAAGAACAATAATACAAGCCCTATACTCATTCCCACCTGAACTGTTTTACGGCGACAGGCGGGGATCTTCTTGGATTGGCTTGAGCGGGAAACGACGTCCGGACGACGCATATAACAGCGTCGGCACGATGAGGTGTCGGTGCTTGGCTCTTAGGTCTAAGAGGTAGATAAGATATGGCTTTAAACATCAAGCGCGGCGCTAAGCCTTCTGTATCAAAAAACAACAAAAAATTAGGATTTGGCGTTCGCGGGAAGTTGGCGGGGGCCTTCTTGCTGGTCGGATTAATTGCAGTCCTTGCAGCCGCTACGTCTGTTTTTTCCTTCGCACAATTTGGCAAGCAGTTAGGTAAAATTGCCCATGAGCAATTACCCCCAATGTTTGCAGCCCAGCAATTGGCCGCTAGCAGTGCTAAAATCGTCGCATCTGCGCCACGTTTCCTTGCAGCTTCCAAGCTTGAAGAAGAGCAAGCCGTCAAAGCCGAAGTCGATACACTTCTAGCTAGACTTAACGAAAATTTGGCCGAGTTACGACAAGCCGGGCTTCCGGAAGAAACGCTGGCACTTGTTGAAAGTAATGCACGAAGCCTTGCTGAAGCGCTTACCGAACTTCATGAAACCACGATTGAGCGGTTTGAAGTTGCCGACGAACTTTCAAACTCGCTAAGCCAGTTTCAACAGGTTTCCGGTCGTTTCAACTCAATGATTCAGCCAATCCTTTCGGCTTCGCAGACCCAAATTACCGGTGTCACGGGGCAGGTTCAGGAACTCCGTCAAAGCGGATCTTCCCTAACCGCAGAACAGGAAGCATCGACCAAAGGTCTGTTGTTCCAACTTGATGAGCTGATGGCTGCTAGGGCACCGATCCTTGCTCTTTCCAACAGCGGAGCTGAAATCACCAACACCGTCCTTTCAGCAGCATCGTCTGATGACCGGATGCAACTTCGAATCATGGGCGTTCAGGTACGTGGTGCGGTCGGCGTTATCGGTAACACCGTGAACGAGCTTGAGAATGTCAAACTCAAAAAGTTCTATGAAGGCCTGCTTGGTGATATCAAGAAGCTTGCAATGGGGCGCAGAAGCATCCCTTCTCTTCGGTCCAAGGAGTTGAAACTTGCCGATGAGCAACTTGATATCGTCGAAGAAAGTGCCGAGTTTGCCGCCGCGATGGAAGGTGTTGTGTCGGAGATTGTCGACAACCTACAGAACGATGTTAATACATCGGCAGATGAGGCAAACACACTAACACAGCAAAGATCAGTCATGATGTATGGGGTCGGTGCAGCCGCTATACTGATCCCGCTTCTGATCTATTTTGTTTATGTTCGTGGCAATCTGCTGCGCCGTCTTGGCGGATTGCAGAAAACCATGGTTCAGCTGGCGGACGGCAACCTTGAAATTGCGGTACCGTCCAAAGGCAACGATGAAATCAGCGCCATGGGCCGTGCAGTTGACGTGTTCAAAGATAATGCGATCAAGGTCCGCGACATGCAGGCCGAAGAAGAACGCCTTAATCATGAACGCAACGAAGCGCTGCGCGATGAACTTCTTGGCCTTGCCGATACGCTTCAGAACGAAGTCGAAAGTGCTGTGAATGAAATCGCAGCTCTTGGTGATCAGCTGCAAGGTGTGTCGGGGCAGATGACCTCAAGTGCCGAACTGGTTTCGGGTCAAACCGAAGAAGTCGCCAACTCGGCGCAAGAAGCCACTGGCAACGTTGAAACAGTTGCCGCAGCGACCGAACAGCTGTCGGCATCGAACGCGGAAATCAACCGTCAAATGGCGGAATCAACGCGGATTTCCGGCGAAGCATCGACCCGTGCACAGGAAACCAACGAACTGGTGGTCAGCCTGTCACAGTCGGCAGATCGCATTGGCGAAGTCATTGCGTTGATTACCGACATTGCCGAACAGACCAACCTTCTGGCACTGAACGCAACGATTGAGGCCGCTCGTGCCGGTGATGCCGGCAAAGGCTTTGCCGTTGTCGCCGCCGAGGTCAAAAACCTTGCC
>NZ_NXGX01000019.1 GCF_002844275.1 Thalassospira lohafexi | reverse complement strand
TGCGAACACTGTTGTATTTGGTCTTGCTTGGTTTTACCGCTGCGCAAGCTATGCAGACAGTAGCAAGAGGGATCAATCAAGCCGATCGATCAATTAGTACTGGTTAGCTTCACGTGTTGCCACGCTTCCACACCCAGCCTATCAACCTGGTGGTCTTCCAGGGATCTGATAGGGATACCTAGTCTTGAAGGGGGCTTCCCGCTTAGATGCTTTCAGCGGTTATCCTTTCCGCACTTAGCTACCCGGCGATGCTCCTGGCGGAACAACCGGTACACCAGAGGTGCGTCCATCCCGGTCCTCTCGTACTAGGGACAGCTCTTCTCAAGTATCCTACGCCCACGGCAGATAGGGACCGAACTGTCTCACGACGTTCTAAACCCAGCTCACGTACCACTTTAATTGGCGAACAGCCAAACCCTTGGGACCTGCTCCAGCCCCAGGATGTGATGAGCCGACATCGAGGTGCCAAACACTCCCGTCGATGTGGACTCTTGGGGAGTATCAGCCTGTTATCCCCGGCGTACCTTTTATCCGTTGAGCGATGGCCCTTCCACGCGGGACCACCGGATCACTATGACCGACTTTCGTCTCTGCTCGACTTGTCAGTCTCGCAGTCAGGCAGGCTTTTGCCATTGCACTCTTAAGCTGATGTCCGACCAGCTTGAGCCTACCATCGCGCGCCTCCGTTACTCTTTAGGAGGCGACCGCCCCAGTCAAACTACCCGCCATGCAGGGTCCCGGATCCGGATAACGGACCTCGGTTAGATATCAGGAAGCAAAAGGGTGGTATCTCAAAGGTGGCTCCACCACGGCTGGCGCCATGGCTTCAAAGCCTCCCACCTATTCTGCACATTCACATCCTGATACCACTGCAAAGCTGTAGTAAAGGTGCACGGGGTCTTTCCGTCTGACCGCGGGTACTCCGCATCTTCACGGAGAATTCAATTTCGCTGAGTTGATGTTGGAGACAGTGGGGAAGTCGTTACGCCATTCGTGCAGGTCGGAACTTACCCGACAAGGAATTTCGCTACCTTAGGACCGTTATAGTTACGGCCGCCGTTTACCGGGGCTTCAATTCAATGCTTGCACATCTCCTCTTAACCTTCCGGCACCGGGCAGGCGTCAGACCCTATACGTCGTCTTGCGACTTCGCAGAGCCCTGTGTTTTTAGTAAACAGTCGCCACCCCCTAGTCTGTGCCCCCACCGTAAAGTTGCCTTCACGGTGGGCCCCCTTCTCCCGAAGTTACGGGGGCAATTTGCCGAGTTCCTTCAACATCATTCTCTCAAGCGCCTTGGTATATTCAACCTGCCCACCTGTGTCGGTTTGGGGTACGGTCCATACGTGAGAGTTATTTCCTGGACCTCCTTACCAGCCCTTCCAATCCAATAAGGAAAGACTACGTCCAGAGGCCGTCACTTCTCACGGGTACAGGAATATTAACCTGTTTCCCATCGACTACGCATTTCTGCCTCGTCTTAGGGGCCGACTCACCCTGCGCGGATTGGCCTTGCGCAGGAACCCTTGGGCTTTCGGCGAGGGAGGTTCTCACTCCCTTTATCGCTACTCATGTCAGCATTCTCGCTTCCGATACCTCCAGCATGCCTTACGGCACACCTTCACAGGCTTACGGAACGCTCCGCTACCACTTATTCCATAAGGAACAAGTCCGCAGTTTCGGTGTGTGGCTTGAGCCCCGGTACATCTTCGGCGCGGGACAGCTTATTTAGACCAGTGAGCTGTTACGCTTTCTTTAAACGATGGCTGCTTCTAAGCCAACGTCCTGGTTGTCTTGGCCGTCCTACATCCTTTCCCACTTAGCCACAACTTTGGGACCTTAACTGGCGGTCTGGGCTGTTTCCCTCTCGACCACGGACCTTAGCACCCGTAGTCTGTCTGCCAGATAGTACTCATCGGTATTCGGAGTTTGATTAGGTTTGGTAAGCCGGTAAGGCCCCCTAGCCCATTCAGTGCTCTACCCCCGATGGTATTCGTCTGACGCTCTACCTAAATAGATTTCGCGGAGAACCAGCTATCTCCAGGTTTGATTGGCCTTTCACCCCTAACCACAAGTCATCCCCGTCTTTTTCAACAGACGTGGGTTCGGTCCTCCAGTGACTGTTACATCACCTTCAACCTGCTCATGGCTAGATCACCTGGTTTCGGGTCTAATCCCACAAACTCATGCGCCCTATTCAGACTCGCTTTCGCTGCGCCTACACCTAACGGCTTAAGCTTGCTTGTAAGACTAACTCGCTGACCCATTATGCAAGAGGTACGCTGTCACCCCATAAAGAGGCTCCAACTGCTTGTAGGCATCCGGTTTCAGGAACTATTTCACTCCCCTTATCGGGGTGCTTTTCACCTTTCCCTCACGGTACTGGTACACTATCGGTCGTTAAGGAGTACTTAGGCTTGGAGGGTGGTCCCCCCATGTTCAGACAGGATTTCACGTGTCCCGCCCTACTCGAGGACTTATGCAATTTCTACCCGTACGGGGCTATCACCCACTATGGCCGACCTTTCCAGATCGTTCCGGTTCTTATGCATAAGCCACTGGCCTGGTCCGCGTTCGCTCGCCGCTACTAGCAGAGTCTCGGTTGATGTCCTTTCCTCCGGGTACTGAGATGTTTCAGTTCCCCGGGTTCGCCTCCCAACGCTATGTATTCACGTTGGGATCACCCTATTGGGTGGGGTTTCCCCATTCAGAAATCTACGGGTCAAAGCCTGCTCTCGGCTCACCGTAGCTTATCGCAGAGTGCCACGTCTTTCATCGCCTCTTAACGCCAAGGCATCCACCAGATGCCCTTATTATGCTTGAGAGATCCCTCAGCTAACTGTTCTGCGGCTTGCGCAGGGGTAAAACCCTGCAAAACCACATACAACTAGTTCGCGATCACGTTCTTTCGTTGCGAAAAATCACAACGGAAAGATCCGTTCTCTTCATATTCCCTATTCACAATGTCAAACATCTCTAATCCAGTCTCACGACTAGATATCTCAGTATCTTCCAAATCTCTTTTAGC
>NZ_NXGX01000018.1 GCF_002844275.1 Thalassospira lohafexi | reverse complement strand
CCAAGATCCTCGAGTAATTTTTAGGATTTTGCACGATTGAGTGCTTGATCTTGGATGTGCGGGCGGATATAAACCGCCCGCACACCCTGCCGCCCGGGCAGGGATGAGCCAGAAAGAAGATAAGCTTTTCAACTTTCTGTCGATCTTGTAGGAGTGTAGCTCAGTTGGTAGAGCATCGGTCTCCAAAACCGAGTGCCGGGGGTTCGAGTCCCTCCTCTCCTGCCAATTTTTCCGGGTCGTGAAACAAAGTATTAGAAAGCGGTGTAACCCCAACAATGGCAAAAACGTCGCCAGCACAATTCGTACAGCAGGTCCGCACCGAGGCAAAAAAGGTCTCGTGGCCGTCCCGTAAGGAAACGACCGTTTCAACCATTATGGTTTTCGTGATGGTTGCTCTTGCGTCTGTTTTCTTCTTTGTTGTCGATCAGCTCCTCGCATGGGGTGTTAAGCTGGTCTTTGGTGTTGGGGGTTAAGCACATGGCGCATCACTGGTACGTGCTTCACGTTCATTCTGGTTTTGAGAAAAAGGTCGCCCAGTCGATCCGCGAGCAGTCCATCAAGAAAGGTCTTGAGGGCGAGATTCTCGAGGTTCTGGTTCCGACTGAAGAGATTGTTGAGATGCGTCGCGGCGCAAAGGTCAATTCCGAGCGGAAATTTTTCCCGGGGTATGTCCTGCTGAAGATGGATCTCACTGACGAAAGCTGGCATCTGGTCAAAAACACCGCCAAGGTCACCGATTTTCTCGGTAGCCGTGGCAAGCCGATGCCGATTTCCGAAAAGGAAGCTCAGCACATCCTGCATCAGGTTCAGGAAGGTGTTGATCGTCCGAAGCCGACCATCTCGTTCGAGGTTGGCGAGGAAGTCCGTGTTTCCGACGGTCCGTTTGCATCGTTTAACGGTATCGTCGAAGGAGTTGATGAAGAACGTTCACGCCTTAAGGTGTCTGTTTCGATCTTCGGTCGTTCAACTCCGGTCGAGCTGGAATATACCCAGGTCGAGAAGCTCTAAGAAAAAACGATCTTGTAAATTGAAGTCGCTGCTTGTATACGCAGGCAGCTTTTAAAGCGCGGGAGGTCAGCCATGACCGTACCGCGCGCTTCTGTAAGAGGTACTCTAATGGCGAAAAAAATCGACGGCTATCTTAAGCTGCAGATTCCCGCCGGCAAAGCCAATCCGTCACCGCCCGTCGGTCCGGCTCTTGGTCAGCGCGGCGTGAATATCATGGAATTCTGCAAGGCGTTCAACGCAGCGACCCAGCAGATGGAACCAGGGATGCCGATTCCGGTCGTCATCACCGTTTATTCCGACCGTTCATTCAGCTTTGTCACCAAAACCCCGCCGGCATCCTACTTCCTGAAAAAGGCAGCAGGCATTGCCAAAGGTTCCGGGACCACCGGTAAAGGTTTTGTTGGTAAAGTGACCAAAGCACAGGTCAAAGAAATCGCAGAAGCCAAAATGGTTGACCTCAACGCATTTGACGTTGATGGCGCGATGGCAATGATCGAGGGCTCTGCCCGTGCGATGGGTCTTGAGGTTGTGGAGTAAGACGATGGCCAAGACTGGTAAACGCCTTGCCCAGGCCTATGAGGGCATCGACCGTAACACCCAGTACGAGCTGGCAGCTGCTGTCAAACTCGTCAAAGAAGGTGCAAAAGCAAAATTCGATGAAACCATCGAAATTGCCATGAACCTTGGTGTTGATCCGCGTCACGCTGACCAGATGGTCCGTGGTGTTGTTTCGCTTCCGCATGGTACCGGTAAAACCATGCGCGTCGCCGTCTTCGCAAAAGACGCCAAAGCAGAAGAAGCCCTTAAAGCTGGTGCAGACACTGTTGGCGCTGAAGACCTGATGGAAGCAATGCAGAAAGGCGATCTGAACTATGATCGCGTTATTGCAACCCCGGACATGATGGCTGTTGTCGGTCGTCTCGGTAAGGTACTTGGCCCACGCGGCCTGATGCCGAACCCGAAACTCGGCACTGTTACCATGGATGTTGCGACCGCCGTTTCCGATGCAAAAGCTGGCCAGGTTCAGTTCCGTGCAGAGAAAACCGGTATCGTACATGCAGGTATCGGCAAGGCTTCGTTCAGCGAAGAACAGATCCTTGAGAATGCAAAAGCATTCTTTGGTGCGATTGTTAAAGCGAAACCGGCTGGCGCAAAAGGTATCTACCTTCAGCGTGCGGCGATCAGCTCCACCATGGGTGCTGGCGTCAAATTGTCGATCCCTGACATCGCGTCTAAATAAGAAATTCTCGAATTCTGACCGATCCCAAGGGGTCGGTCAGGACCGGAGAGGGTGGTTATAGCCCTCTCTACCTGTCTGTCCCAGACTGCAGGTGAGTGACATTCGTTGCTCTTAATCTCCTGCATAGGCAGAGGTTCCGGTTCTTAGTTTTCCCCGTATGGGGCATCACAAAAGGCTTGGACATCTGGCAAACGGACGGGCGTCACAGACCGGTTCGAAAGGACTGGTCGCGTCTGTGAACCTCCTTGTGGGGTTCAGGGCAAAAAGCAACGTCGGAGACTAAAAGTGAACCGCGATGAAAAACAACAGTTCGTAGCAGAAATGCGCGAAGTGTTCGAAGCTGCGGAAGGTCTGGTCGTTACCCAGTATAAAGGGTTGACGGTCGCAGAAATTACCGCTCTTCGTGCACAGATGCGTGAATCTGGTGCGGGCTTCAAGGTCACCAAAAACCGGCTTACGCGACTTGCTCTGGAAGGCACCAAATTTGCTGGTCTTGCAGATTACTTCACCGGCCCGACCGCGATTGGCTATTCAGCCGATCCGGCCGCAGTCGCAAAAGTAGCTGCGAAGTTCGCAAAATCCAATGACAAGCTTGTTCTTGTTGCTGGTGCTATCGGCGAACAGGTTCTGAACGAACAGGGCATCAAAGCTCTGGCAGAACTGCCGTCGCTGGACGAACTCCGTGCGAAAATGGTTGGTATGATCCAGACCCCGGCACAGCGTATCGCTACGCTGACTTCCAAGCCGGCTGGACAGATCGCCCAGGTGCTGAAGGCATACGCCGACAAAGGCGAAGCCGCGTAAACCAATTATCCAAGATATCTGATGATATCCAAGTTCAAGCCTAGGAGTTATACACATGGCCGATCTTAAGGCACTCGTTGAAGAGCTTTCCAAGCTCACCGTTATCGAAGCTGCAGAACTTTCCAAAATGCTCGAAGAAGAGTGGGGCGTTTCTGCTGCTGCTCCGGTTGCTGTTGCTGCTGCTGGCGGCGCTGCTGCTGAAGCCGCTGAAGAACAGACCGAATTTGACGTCGTTCTGACTGCTGCTGGTGACAAGAAAATCAACGTCATCAAAGAAGTCCGCGCAATCACCGGTCTTGGCCTCAAAGAAGCCAAAGAACTCGTTGAAAGTGCTCCGAAAGCCGTCAAAGAAGGCGCTTCGAAGGACGAAGCTGAAGAAATCAAGAAGAAGCTTGAAGAAGCTGGCGCTTCCGTCGAACTTAAATAATCGACGGCTTCTTGCCAAGGTCTGGGTCGGCGTCCTTTGGGCGCCGACCCATCCGTCTCTGTGCTCCGGGCAATTGTGTTACGGCTGATGCAGCGACGCGAACAGGAATTTAACGGTTGACGCTGCCAAAGGTAATCGTACATAACGGTAGGCTGTTTAGGTCAAAGGTTATCTTTGACGGCGTCGACAGCCGAGGGATCAGTGATCTCATTCAAGTTGGATGTCACATAACATCCACGGTCATAATCAAGTGAACGCCCGCCCCGTACGGGGCTCGGGCGTCGTTGTGCTGTATGCGTTTTGCGCAAGTCGGAAACGCAGCATTACAAAGACGAACGAGTTCGGA
Source organism: Thalassospira lohafexi (assembly GCF_002844275.1). Taxonomy (GTDB): domain Bacteria; phylum Pseudomonadota; class Alphaproteobacteria; order Rhodospirillales; family Thalassospiraceae; genus Thalassospira; species Thalassospira lohafexi. Next base: position 12,674 of record NZ_NXGX01000018.1, on the reverse strand, counting down.
CGGTGTGGGGAGGCGCGATTAAAGGAACGATGATGGATAAGTCCTTTACTGGTCGAAAGCGCATCCGCAAAAGCTTTGGACGGATCAGCGAAGTCGCTCCGCTCCCGAACCTCATTGAGGTTCAAAAGAATTCCTACGATAAGTTTTTGCAGACCGGGACCCCGCAGGAGCAGCGGGACGATGCAGGTCTTCAGGAAGTTTTCAAGAGCGTCTTTCCGATTAAAGATTTTTCGGAACGCGCAACTCTTGAATTCGTTTCGTACGAGCTTGAGCAGCCGAAATACGATACCGAAGAGTGTCGCCAGCGAGGCATGACTTTTGCCGCACCGCTGCGTGTAACACTGCGCCTGGTTGTCTGGGATATCGACGAAGACACGGGTGCCCGTTCTATTCGTGATATCAAAGAGCAAGACGTGTATATGGGCGACATGCCGCTCATGACGTTGCACGGTACTTTTATCGTCAACGGCACCGAGCGTGTAATCGTCTCACAGATGCACCGCTCGCCGGGCGTCTTCTTTGACCATGACAAAGGGAAGAGCCACAGCTCAGGCAAATATCTGTTTGCTGCGCGTGTCATTCCTTACCGTGGTTCGTGGCTCGATTTTGAATTCGACGCAAAAGACGTTCTTTACGTCCGTATCGACCGTCGCCGCAAACTGCCGGCGACCACGTTGCTTATGGCTCTTGAAAATGAAGAGTCCGAGAAGCTGCGTGCACAGCGTGCCGAAGAAGGGCGCTCTGTCGATCCGTCGGAAATCGAAGGCCTCACCCCGGAAGAGATTCTCAACTATTACTATGAGTCGGCAGAATACCGCCGCACCAAAGATGGTTGGGTAACCGATTTCAATGCCGAGCGTTACATCGGTCAGAAGCTGGTTCACGATCTTGTTGATGCCAAAAGCGGCGAAGTTGTCGCAGCGGCTGGTTCAAAAATCACCAAGCGTTCGTCGGTTAAAATCACCGAAACCGGTGTCAAACAGATCCTCGTGCCAGAAGAGCAGCTTAACGGCTGGTTCATGGCAGACGACCTGATTGATGGCGAAACCGGTGAAATTCTGGCAGAAGCCGGTCACGAACTGACAGAAGAAGTGTTCGAGCAGCTCAAGGAATGGAATGTCAATTCCGTTCGCTTGTTGATGATCGATCACAACAATGTCGGTGCGTATCTGCGTAACACCGTTGCACTCGACAAAAACAGCAATCGCGAAGAAGCCCTTGTGGACATCTATCGCGTGATGCGTCCTGGCGAGCCGCCAACCCTTGAGGGTGCGGAAGCGATGTTCAAGGGCCTGTTCTTTGACTCAGAGCGTTATGATCTGTCGGCCGTTGGCCGTGTGAAGATGAATGCGCGTCTGAACCTGGAATGCCCGGATACGGTTCGTATCCTGCGTCGCGAAGACATTCTGGAAGTCGTCCGTGTTCTGATCGACCTGAAAGATGGTCGTGGCGAGATTGACGATATTGACCACCTTGGTAACCGTCGCCTGCGTTCGGTTGGCGAGCTGATGGAAAACCAGTTCCGTGTTGGCCTTCTGCGTATGGAACGTGCGATCCGCGAGCGTATGAGCTCGGTCGAGATCGACAACGTCATGCCGCATGACCTGATCAACGCGAAACCGGTTGCAGCAGCTGTTCGTGAATTCTTCGGCTCTTCGCAGCTGTCGCAGTTCATGGATCAGACCAACCCGCTTTCGGAAATCACCCACAAACGTCGTCTTTCGGCGCTTGGACCAGGTGGTTTGACCCGTGAGCGTGCAGGCTTTGAAGTTCGTGACGTTCATCCGACCCACTATGGTCGTATCTGCCCGGTTGAAACGCCGGAAGGTCCGAACATTGGTCTGATCAACTCACTGGCAACCTTTGCCCGTGTCAACCAGTACGGCTTCATCGAAAGCCCGTATCGTAAGGTTGCCGACGGCAATGTGACAGCAGAGGTTATTTACCTCTCGGCGATCGAAGAAGGTCGTTATGTTATCGCACAGGCCAACGAACCGTTGACCGAAGGCTTTAACTTTGCCAACGAACTGATCAACACCCGTAAAGCCGGTGACCACTATATGGCCCGCTCCGAAGAGATCGACCTTATGGACGTCTCGCCGAAGCAGCTGGTGTCAGTCGCATCCGCGCTCATTCCGTTCCTTGAGAACGATGACGCGAACCGCGCACTGATGGGCTCGAACATGCAGCGTCAAGCGGTTCCGTTGATCCGTTCTGAAGCACCGTATGTCGGGACCGGTATGGAAGTTCCGGTGGCACGTGATTCGGGTGCAACTCTGATCGCACGCCGTGATGGTGTTGTTGAATCTGTTGATGCGACCCGTATGGTGATCCGGGCCACTGGTGACATTGCTGCATCGGCGTCGGGTGTCGATATTTACACCCTGCTGAAGTATCAGCGTTCCAACCAGGGCAGCTGCATTAACCAGCGTCCGCTGGTGAAAGTTGGCGATGTCGTTGAAAAAGGCGACATCATTTCGGATGGTCCGTGTACCGATATGGGTGAACTTGCCCTTGGCCGTAACGTGCTTGTCGCGTTTATGCCTTGGAATGGTTACAACTTTGAGGATTCCATCCTTCTGTCCGAACGTATTGCACGTGATGACGTTTATACCTCGATCCATATCGAGGAATTCGAAGTCATGGCGCGTGATACCAAACTTGGTCAGGAAGAAATCACCCGTGATATTCCGAACGTCGGTGAAGAAGCCCTTAAAAACCTCGATGAGGCGGGCATTGTTTACATCGGTGCGGAAATCAAACCGGGCGATATCCTTGTCGGTAAGGTAACGCCAAAAGGCGAAAGCCCGATGACGCCGGAAGAAAAACTTCTGCGTGCCATCTTTGGTGAAAAAGCATCCGATGTTCGCGATACGTCGCTGCGTGTCCCGCCGGGACAGTTCGGTACCATTGTTGAAGTCCGCGTGTTCTCACGTCGTGGCGTAGACAAGGACGAACGTGCTCTGGCAATCGAACGTTCGGAAATCGAACGTCTCGCACAGGACCGTGATGACGAACGTGCCATTCTTGAGCGCAACTTCTATGGCCGTCTGAAAAATCTTCTGCTTGGTCAGACGATTGTTGATGGTCCGAAGGGCCTTGATGGCGCAATCACCGAAGACAGCCTTTCGGGTGTTGCACGTGGTTTGTGGCGTCAGATTGCGGTTGCCGATGATGCGGTGATGTCTGACATCGAAGCGCTGAAAAAACAGTTCGAGGAATCGATCGCTGTTCTTCAGGCCCGTTTCGATGACAAAGTTGACAAACTGCAGGCTGGTGACGAATTGCCGCCGGGCGTGATGAAGATGGTTAAAGTCTTCGTTGCTGTTAAACGTAAAATGCAGCCGGGCGATAAGATGGCCGGCCGTCACGGGAACAAGGGTGTCGTATCGCGCATTATGCCGGTTGAAGACATGCCGCACCTCGAAGACGGTACGCCGGTCGATATCGTTCTGAACCCGCTTGGTGTTCCGTCGCGTATGAACGTCGGCCAGATCCTTGAAACCCACCTTGGTTGGGCGTCACGTGGTCTGGGCGAACAGATCGGCGAACTTGTCGATGCTGTTGCTGACGGTCGTGGCGAGATGGAAGACCTGCGTGGCAAGCTTAATGATGTCTACGAAGGCGAAGAATACATCGCTGGCATCAAAGAGCTGTCTGATGGTGAAGTCATCGAGCTTGGCAACAACCTGCGTCGCGGCGTCCCGATGGCCACTCCGGTCTTCGACGGTGCCCGTGAGCCCGATGTTGTTCGTATGCTTGAAAAAGCCGGCCTTGATGGTTCTGGCCAGGTTGACCTTTATGATGGTCGTACTGGTGAGAAATTCCATCGCAAGGTGACGGTTGGGTATATCTATATGCTCAAACTGCACCACTTGGTCGACGACAAGATCCACGCACGTTCGATTGGTCCGTACTCACTTGTTACCCAGCAGCCGCTGGGTGGTAAGGCGCAGTTCGGTGGCCAGCGTTTCGGGGAGATGGAAGTATGGGCACTCGAAGCTTACGGTGCTGCTTACACCCTTCAGGAAATGCTTACGGTCAAGTCGGATGACGTTTCGGGCCGTACCAAGGTTTACGAAGCCATCGTTCGTGGTGAAGACACCTTTGAGGCCGGTATTCCGGAGTCGTTTAACGTTCTCGTTAAAGAACTCCGTTCGCTTGGTCTCAATGTTGAGCTTGAGCAGAACGACTTTTAAGTGTTTGGCGCGTCGGGCTGTCCATAAGGGCAGCCCGGCCGCCATTACGCATCTTTCGGCCTGAAATTGGCGAAACCCGGCGAGACCGGGCATAGCGGGAGAGCCTTTATGAACGAGTTGATGAAGATCTTCGGGCAGCCGCAGGGCACCCAGAGCTTCGATCAGATCCGGATTCAGATTGCCAGCCCGGAGCGTATCCGCTCCTGGTCATTTGGTGAAATCAAGAAACCGGAGACCATCAACTACCGGACCTTTAAGCCGGAACGCGACGGTTTGTTCTGTGCGCGCATTTTTGGTCCGGTGAAGGATTACGAATGCTTGTGCGGCAAGTACAAGCGTATGAAATACCGTGGCATTATCTGTGAGAAGTGCGGCGTCGAAGTGACCTTGGCCAAAGTACGTCGTGAACGTATGGGCCACATTGAACTGGCGGCACCTGTTGCCCACATCTGGTTCATGAAGTCGCTGCCGAGCCGTCTTGGTTTGCTGCTCGACATGACGCTCAAGGATCTTGAGCGCATTCTGTATTTCGAGAACTATGTGGTGATCGAACCGGGCCTTACCCCGCTTAAAATGGGTGAGCTCCTGTCCGAAGACCAGTATATGACAGCCCAGGAAGAATATGGCGAAGACAGCTTCCGTGCCGGTATCGGTGCAGAAGCCATCCGCGATATGCTTGCGGCTATCGATCTTGATGAAGAACGCGAAACCGCGAAAATCGACCTCAAGGAAACCAATTCCGAAGCCAAACGCAAAAAGCTGGTCAAGCGTCTTAAGCTGATCGAAGCCTTCCAGGAATCTGGTGCGCGCCCGGAATGGATGATCCTTGAAGTTATTCCGGTTATCCCGCCAGAATTGCGTCCGCTGGTACCGCTTGATGGTGGCCGCTTCGCAACGTCTGATTTGAACGACCTTTACCGTCGTGTCATCAACCGTAACAACCGTCTGAAGCGCCTGATCGAGCTTCGTGCGCCTGATATCATCGTGCGTAACGAAAAACGTATGCTTCAGGAATCGGTTGATGCGCTGTTTGACAACGGTCGTCGTGGTCGTCCGATCACCGGTGCCAACAAGCGTCCGCTCAAATCGATGTCGGACATGCTTAAAGGTAAGCAGGGTCGTTTCCGTCAGAACCTTTTGGGTAAACGCGTCGACTATTCCGGTCGTTCTGTGATTACCGTGGGTCCGAACCTGAAACTTCATCAGTGCGGCCTGCCAAAGAAAATGGCGCTCGAACTGTTCAAGCCGTTCGTTTACGCGAAGCTGGAACTGTACGGGATGGCAACCACCATCAAAGCTGCAAAGCGTATGGTGGAAAAAGAGCGTGCCGAAGTTTGGGATATCCTTGAACAGGTTATCCGCGAACACCCGGTCATGCTGAACCGCGCACCGACCCTTCACCGTCTTGGTATTCAGGCGTTCGAGCCTACCTTGATTGAAGGTAAGGCCATCCAGTTGCATCCGCTCGTTTGTACGGCCTTCAACGCCGACTTCGACGGTGACCAAATGGCTGTTCACGTGCCGCTGTCGCTTGAAGCGCAGCTTGAAGCACGTACCTTGATGATGTCGACCAACAACATCCTGTCACCGGCGTCGGGTAAACCGATTATCGTGCCGTCCCAGGATATTGTCCTTGGTCTTTATTACATCTCGATGGAACGCGACGGTCAGCCGGGCGAGGGCATGTCCTTTGTCAATATCGCTGAAATCGAACAGGCGCTTGATGCCGGTTTCGTAAACCTGCATTCGAAAATCAATGCACGTTACAAAACGGTTGATGAAAACAATGAACCGATCACGGTTCGTGTTGCAACGACCGCTGGTCGTATGTTGTTGTCTGAACTGTTGCCGCGTCATCCGCGCATTCCGTTCTCGACCATCAACAAGTTGCTGACCAAAAAAGACGTCTCGAATGTTATCGATGTCGTTTACCGTCACTGTGGCCAGAAAGAGACTGTTATCTTTGCTGACCGCATGATGGGCCTTGGTTTCAACTGGGCATGTAAAGCCGGTATTTCGTTTGGTAAGGATGACATGATCATTCCTGAAGCCAAGGAAGTTCTGGTGGGCGCAACCCACGACAAGGTCAAAGAATACGAACAGCAGTACCAGGATGGTCTCATCACCCGTGGTGAGAAATACAACAAAGTTGTTGATGCCTGGTCGCAGTGTACCGATGACGTTTCCGAAGAGATGATGAAAGTCATCTCGGCAACGGCCGAAGGCGATAATGTGAACTCGGTTTACATGATGGCCCACTCCGGTGCCCGTGGTTCTGCCGCCCAGATGCGTCAGCTGGCTGCTATGCGCGGCCTGATGGCAAAGCCGGATGGCTCGATCATTGAAACGCCGATTATTTCGAACTTTAAAGAAGGCCTGACCGTGCAGGAGTACTTCAACTCCACTCACGGTGCCCGTAAGGGTCTGGCTGATACCGCATTGAAAACGGCGAACTCGGGTTACCTTACCCGTCGTCTTGTTGACGTCGCACAGGATTGCATCATCACTCAGCATGATTGCGAAACTGCACGTGGCCTCGATATCGCTGCGGTTGTCGATTCTGGCGAAGTCATCGAAACGCTTTCGGATCGTATTCTGGGTCGTTTCACCGCTGACGAGATTGTTAACCCGTCAACCGGCGAAATCATCGTCCCGAAAAACGCGATGGTCGAAGAAGACCATCTTGATGTGATCGAGAAAGCCGGTGTTGAAACCGCGCGTATCCGTTCTGTCCTGACCTGTGATGCCGAAACCGGCGTTTGCGGCCATTGTTATGGTCGTGACCTGGCACGTGGTACCACGGTCAACATCGGTGAAGCTGTTGGTGTTATTGCCGCACAGTCGATCGGTGAGCCGGGTACACAGCTGACCATGCGTACGTTCCACATTGGTGGTGCGGCACAGCGTGGTGCAGAGGTTTCCGGGGTTGAAGCAAACTTCGATGCGACGGTTAAACTGAAAAACCGTGCAGTCGTTGAGAACTCAAGCGGCGTCAAAATCGTTATGGCGCGTAACCTTGAGATTCTGCTGATCGACAAAACCGGACGCGAGCGTGCGAAATACCGCGTGCCATATGGTGCGAAACTGCTTGCTGATGAAGGCGATCAGATCGTTCGCGGCCAGAAACTGGCTGAGTGGGATCCGTACACGCTTCCGATCATCACCGAGAAAGAAGGGTATGTTAACTACGTCGATCTTCTTGAAAACGTAACCATTCGCGAAGTCTATGACGAAGCGACCGGTATTGCGGCCAAGACGGTTATCGACTGGAAAAGCATGCCCAAGGCGTCTGACCTTAAGCCGCGCGTTACCCTGCGTAACGAAAACGGTGAGGTCATCAACCTGGATAACGGTCTTGAAGCCCGTTACTTCCTGTCGGTTGACGCTATTCTCTCGATCGAGAACGGTCAGAAAGTTAACGCTGGTGACGTGCTTGCACGTATCCCGCGTGAAGGTTCGAAGACCCGTGACATCACCGGTGGTCTGCCGCGTGTTGCCGAGCTGTTCGAGGCCCGTAAACCGAAAGAACACGCGATTATCTCGGACATTCCGGGCCGCGTCGAATTCGGCAAGGACTATAAGAACAAGCGTCGCGTCGTCGTGCATCCGCTCGAAGACTCGGGTCTGACCGAACCGGTTGAATACATGATCCCGAAAGGCAAACATCTTGCCGTTCAGGAAGGGGACTTCGTCGAAAAAGGCGATCAGCTCCTTGATGGTTCGCCGGTTCCGCATGATATCTTGCGTGTTATGGGCGTACCTGCACTGGCAGATTACCTGGTCAACGAAATCCAGGAAGTTTACCGTCTGCAGGGCGTTAAGATTAACGACAAACACATCGAAGTCATTGTGCGTCAGATGCTTCAGAAAGTGGAAATCACCAAAACCGGTGACACCACGCTTCTGGTTGGCGAGATCATTGACCGCGTTGATTTTGATACCGAAAACGAACGTGCCGTCAAAGAAGGTGGCGAGCTGGCCGAAGGTGCTCCGGTCCTTCAGGGGATCACCAAGGCTTCGCTCCAGACGCATTCCTTCATCTCGGCCGCGTCGTTCCAGGAAACCACGCGCGTTCTTACCGAAGCAGCTGTTTCGGGCAAAACCGATACGCTTATCGGTTTGAAAGAGAACGTTATCGTGGGTCGTTTGATCCCGGCTGGTACCGGTGCGGTGATGAACCGTTTCCGTGCATTGGCTGCCGAACGCGACAAAACGGTACAGATCGAGGCAGAAGAAGAAATCGGCGACAACTTTGGCCCGCAGGCCGATGCCGATACGACTTCACTGCCGGCAGGCGAATAACATCGTCGCGCCAATACGTTAAAGAATCAGAGGCGAACCGGAAATCTTATCGACGCACCGGTTCGTCTCGGCGTTTGAAGCGCCAACTCGAAGGCCTTGAGGGTTTTGCTTGACGCAAAAGGGGGCCGTCACTAGTATGCGCCCACCAAATCACGGGGGGTGTAACTGTGTCGGTGCCGTTTTGTGCGGTAGCGGGCGGTTTTGCCCCCCATCGCTTGAGTGCGACTCTGACGGCCGTCGAGGCAGGAATTCCTGCTTTTATGGGCGTCCGCGCGTGTTTTTGTACTTTGTGCAAAGACGCGCGGTCGCTCGTCGTGCGTCGATATGAGCAACGCCCTAGTGGCGTCCGTTGTAGTAAAAGGGAAAGTTAATGCCCACTATTAACCAGTTGATCCGCAAAAAGCGGACACCGCGCACCCAGCGCGATATGGTTCCGGCACTGGAAGCATGCCCGCAGAAACGCGGCGTTTGCACTCGTGTTTACACCACTACCCCGAAGAAGCCGAACTCGGCACTTCGTAAAGTTGCCCGTGTTCGTTTGACCAACGGCTACGAAGTAACGTCTTACATTCCGGGCGAAGGCCATAACCTTCAGGAACACTCTGTCGTGATGATTCGCGGCGGCCGTGTGAAGGATTTGCCGGGCGTTCGTTACCACATTATTCGCGGTACCCTCGATACACAGGGTGTCAAAGACCGTAAACAGCGTCGTTCGAAATACGGCGCGAAGCGTCCGAAATAAGGAGCAGCTCAGATGTCACGTCGTCACGCTGCTGAAAAGCGCGAAGTATTACCTGACGCCAAATACGGCGATAAGGTTCTCACTAAATTCATGAATGGTCTGATGCTCGACGGTAAAAAATCCGCCGCTGAGAAGATCGTTTATGGTGCCCTGGAAGTCATCGAAGGCAAGGGTTCCGACCCTGTGTCGCAGTTCCATGAAGCCATGGACAACGTGAAGCCGAACGTCGAAGTACGTTCGCGTCGTGTTGGTGGTGCTACTTACCAGGTTCCGGTTGAAGTTCGTACCGAACGTCGTCAGGCACTGGCCATTCGTTGGCTGGTTGACGCTGCTCGCAAGCGTTCCGAAACGACCATGGTCGGTCGTCTCGCCGGTGAACTGATGGACGCTGCGAACAACCGTGGTTCGGCCGTCAAGAAACGCGAAGACACCCATCGTATGGCCGAAGCCAATAAGGCTTTCGCTCATTATCGCTGGTAATCTAGACCTTAGGATCAAGAGTCGATTATGGTAAAACGCACTCCGATCTCTCGGTATCGTAACATCGGCATCATGGCACACATTGATGCGGGTAAAACGACGACTACCGAGCGAATCCTTTTCTACACCGGAAAATCCTACAAGATCGGCGAAGTCCACGACGGCGCCGCAACGATGGATTGGATGGAGCAGGAACAGGAACGTGGCATTACGATTACGTCTGCTGCGACGACCTGCTTCTGGAAAGACAACCGCATTAACATCATTGATACCCCGGGCCACGTTGACTTCACGATTGAAGTTGAACGTTCGCTCCGTGTTCTCGATGGTGCATGTGCTGTGTTTGACGCCGTTTCCGGCGTCGAGCCCCAGACCGAAACCGTATGGCGCCAGGCTGACAAGTACCACGTTCCGCGTATGTGCTTTGTCAACAAAATGGACCGTACCGGTGCTGACTTCTTCCGTTGTGTCCAGATGATGAAAGATCGTCTCGGTGCTAATGTTGCTGTCATGCAGCTGCCGATTGGTTCCGAAATGGAATTCGAAGGTGTTGTCGATTTGGTCAAAAACCAGGAAGTCGTCTGGAAAGACGAAAACCTGGGTGCAGAATTCGAATATCGCGATATTCGTGATTCGCTCAAAGACCAGGCTGCAGAATATCGTGAAGCCCTGATTGAGCAGGCGATCGATTTCGATGAAGCCGCGATGGAAGCATACCTTGAAGGCGAAATCCCGTCTGAGGAGCTTCTCAAGAAGTGCCTCCGTAAAGGGACGCTTAAAGGTGCACTGGTTCCTGTTCTTTGCGGGACCGCGTTCAAGAACAAAGGCGTTCAGCCGCTTCTTGATGCTGTTATCGATTACATGCCAGCACCAGATGACATCGACGATGTTCGCGGCGTTAAGCCGAACACCGAAGATGAGCCTGATTCACGTCCGCTGAACGACGATGCGCCGTTCTCGGGTCTTGCGTTCAAAATCATGAGTGACCCGTTTGTCGGTTCGCTTACCTTTGTGCGTATCTATTCGGGTGTTCTCGAAGCCGGTTCTTATGTTCTGAACTCTGTTAAAGAGAAAAAAGAACGTATCGGCCGTATGCTTCTTATGCATTCGAATAACCGTGAAGAAATCAAATACGCATGCTCGGGCGACATCGTTGCTCTGGTTGGCATGAAGGATACCACCACTGGTGATACCCTTTGTGACCCGGCCAAGCCGATCATCCTTGAGCGTATGGAATTCCCGGATCCAGTTATCGAAATCGCTGTAGAGCCGAAATCGAAAGCCGACCAGGAAAAAATGGGTCTTGCTCTTGCGCGTCTTGCGCAGGAAGATCCGTCATTCCGCGTCAAATCAGACCACGAATCCGGCCAGACCATCATTTCGGGTATGGGCGAGCTTCACCTCGACATTCTTGTCGATCGTATGAAGCGTGAATTCAAAGTCGAAGCGAACATTGGTGCGCCGCAGGTTGCATACCGTGAAACGATCTCGAAAGAGATCGACGTTGACTACACCCACAAAAAACAGTCGGGTGGTTCGGGTCAGTTCGCGCGTATCAAACTTACCTTTACGCCGGGTGAACCGGGTACGGGCTTCAACTTCACTGATAGTGTTGTTGGCGGTAACGTTCCTAAAGAATACATCCCGGGTGTTGCCAAAGGTCTCGAAAGCTCGCTTCAGAGCGGCGTGATCGCAGGCTTCCCGGTTACCGACTTGTCGATCAAGCTGACCGACGGTGCCTACCACGATGTTGACTCGAGCGTCATGGCCTTCGAAATCGCAGCACGCGCTGCGTTCAAAGAAGGTCTTCAGAAAGCTTCACCGAAGCTGCTTGAGCCGATCATGAAAGTCGAGGTAGTTACCCCGGAAGACTATATGGGCGACATCATTGGCGATCTGAACAGCCGTCGCGGTCAGGTCCGTGACATGGACTCCCGTGGTATTGCGCGCGTTGTTAACGCGTTCGTTCCGCTGGCGAACATGTTCGGTTACGTCAACACGCTGCGCTCCATGTCTCAGGGCCGTGCCCAGTTCGTGATGCAGTTCGATCATTATGCTGACGTTCCGCAAGCAGTTGCTGAAGAAGTCAAAGCCAAATCGGCCGGCTAAGGCCCAAGCCAGAATAAACGGAGTTAGTAATGGCTAAAGAAAAGTTTGCCCGTACAAAACCGCACGTCAACATCGGCACCATCGGCCACGTTGACCACGGCAAAACCACGCTGACCGCAGCGATCACCAAAGTTCTCGCAGAGAGCGGCGGCGCATCGTTCCAGGATTACAGCATGATCGACAAAGCACCGGAAGAGAAAGCTCGTGGTATCACGATCTCGACCGCGCACGTCGAATATGAAACTGCAAACCGTCACTATGCCCACGTCGATTGCCCGGGCCACGCCGATTATGTGAAAAACATGATCACCGGTGCGGCTCAGATGGACGGTGGTATTCTTGTTGTGTCGGCAGCAGACGGCCCGATGCCCCAGACCCGTGAGCACATCCTGCTTGCCCGTCAGGTTGGTGTCCCGGCGCTTGTTGTCTTCATGAACAAAGTTGACCAGGTCGATGACGAAGAGCTCCTTGAGCTCGTCGAAATGGAAATCCGTGAGCTTCTGTCGTCCTACGACTTCCCGGGCGACGACATTCCGATCATCAAGGGCTCGGCTCTTGCTGCATTGGAAGGCAAGAATGACGAAATTGGCAAGAATGCTATCCTCGAACTGATGGCAGCTGTTGATGAGTACATTCCTGCTCCGGAACGTCCGAAGGATCGTCCGTTCCTGATGCCGATCGAGGACGTGTTCTCGATTTCGGGTCGTGGTACGGTTGTGACCGGTCGTGTTGAAACCGGTATCGTTAAAGTTGGCGAAGAGATTGAAATCGTCGGCGTTAAAGACACCGTTAAAACCATCGTTACCGGCGTTGAAATGTTCCGCAAGCTGCTCGATCAGGGT
>NZ_NXGX01000017.1 GCF_002844275.1 Thalassospira lohafexi | reverse complement strand
CAGGTCCGACGAACGATCCGATGGACGGTTCAATGAACGATCCGACGAACGGCTCAAAGGCCGATCCAATGAACCATCCAAACGGCCGCCCTGCCCATTCCTCATACAAATACCATTTCGCCAAAAATCGACAAACCGGCACCCGTTGTCGGGATTACGCCCGCCCGTTGCCCATTATTCACCAAAAATGACTAATCAGATGAATTAAACAATATATCTGAATAAAAACCGGGCCGGAACAGCACCCCGTTCCGGCCCGATTTTACATTTTTAAAGTGCGATCTATTAACACATCACACTCGCCTCTGAACACCGTCGAGGAAAAGCATAGCTACGTGAGAGAAGAGACTCTTTTTTCAATAAAGCGAGGTGGCCAAAATGAAGTTGATTTTCTGTATGCTGCTCGCAGCAACTATCGGCACTGTAGCTTCACTTACTGCAAGCGCAGATTCTACAGACCCTAAACTAGTTGTATGTTCGGGGCAGGAATACTTCACAAACACCGGTGAAAACAACGGTGATGTTTTTCCCAATTTACATTGTGGTGACAGCTGGCTTACCTACAACAGTGACAAAGACAGTCTGGAGATCAAAATTGTCTCTGACGGTAAATTTTCAACGGAAAATGCGGCAACCGCATGCTTGGATGCCCAACGTTTAGGCGCGCGGAGCCTTTCCGATAGGATTGCACTCGCCTGCTTCGGTTACACAGGAGAGCCGTGCCTCCCCAACGCAATCCCACCAAATCCCTGCCTGAGCGGGAATTGAGAAAGACAGCCCCACCTAAAACACACATCGTCAAAGGATCTATCCGTTTGATTTTGCGGGATTGTTAAGTGCGGCTGCGTCTGGATCATACGCATCCAGACGCAGCTCATGCGATCAGCCCGCTCCGGCCCGCATGCCCGAGAACGACCGGGTAATCAGGCGCTGCAAAACGATAAAGCCAAACAGCAATGCCCCAATCATGATCTTGGTCCACCAGCTATTAAGCGACCCGTCAAACGCAATCAGCGTCTGGATCACACCCATGATGATCCCGCCAAAAAACGTCCCGATCACAAAGCCCATACCACCAGTCAAAAGGGTCCCGCCAATCACCACTGCGGCAATCGCATCAAGCTCCACACCCACCGCTGCCAACGGATAGGCAGATGCGGTGTAAAAGGCAAAAACAACACCGGAAAGTGCACTGAAAAAGCCTGACAATGCATAGACCCGAATGATCGTCGCATGCACCGGAGTCCCCAGCAATTCCGCCGATTGTCGGTCCCCGCCAATGGCATAGACATTGCGCCCGAACCGGGTGTAATGGGCAATGATGATCCCGCCAATCACAGTAAGAATCATCAACACCGCCGATGCCGTCAACCAGCCCCGTCCGGGCAGCGGAATTTTAAATCCGCTGAATTCCGACACAAAGGAATGGTCAATCGGAACAGAGTCCAGATTGATCAGGAAACACATCCCGCGCAGGAAAAACATGCCTGCCAGTGTGATGATAAACGGCTGAATATCAAACTTGGCAATCAGCACCCCCATAAGGGCCCCGAATGCCGATCCGACAATGATTGAAATCACTGCGGCCAACACCGGATGCATGCCAAACCCGGTGACAAGCTCGGCCATCAAAACCCCGACAAAGGCAATCATCGAGCCAACCGACAAATCAATCCCGCCCGACAGAATGACAAAGGTCATGCCAACGGCGGTAATGATCAAAAAGGCATTATCGGTCAGAAGCGCGCCCAGAACGTAGGTATCTGAAAAAGCACGATGTTCAAAAATCCCATAGCCATAGAGCAAGGCCAAAACAGCCAGGGTCGCGACCAGCGGGTAAAAGCGTTCATTAATTTTCATTGGATTTTCCCCGCGTCATCTTTCCCCATGCCAAACTGACAAGTTCACGCGATTTTGGTGCCTGCACCAGCAGTACCACCATCACGACAGCAGCCTTGACAATCAGGGTATATTGCGACGGCAGACCCGACAACAAAATGCCGGTGGTCAGGGACTGAATGATCAAAACCCCGATCACGGTCATGCCGATAAAGAACCGGCCGCCCATCAAAGACGCCCCGCCAATCACCACAGCCAAAATCGCATCCAGCTCAAGCCACAACCCGGCATTGTTGGCATCCGCCCCGCGAATGTCCGCAGCAATAATGATCCCGGCCACCGCCGAACACAGCCCCGCCGTGGCATAAGCCATCAGCTTAATACCGCGTGCGTCAATCCCGGCAACCCGGCTCGCACGCGCATTGCCGCCAACGGACTCAACAAACAGGCCAAGGGCGGTTTTCCGCATGATCAGATACAGCCCGCCAATGACAAAACCGGCAATGATCACACGCCACGGAATACCAAAAAGATACCCGCTGCCGATCCCTTCAAAGAACGCCCCGTGGAAGGTCACGATCTGACCGCCGGTGATCATCTGCGCGATACCACGCCCGGCCACCATCAGGATCAGGGTGGCAATAATCGGCTGAATATCAAGGAAGGCGACCAAAACGCCGTTCCAAAGCCCGCACAAAAGACCGGCCCCAAGCGCGGCCATAATGATCACGGCAGGATGCAGATCGGTATCGCGGATCAGAACCGCCATCACGGCCCCGGAAATCGCAATCACCGAGCCGACCGAAAGATCAATGCCGCGTGTGCCAATGACAACCGCCATCCCGACCGCAACAAGGGCGGTTGACGCCCCGCGATGAACCACATCAACAAGCGACCCATACAGATGCCCGTCAACAATGCGAACGTTAAAGAAGTCCGGCGAAATCACGCCAATGCCCAGAATAATCAGGACAAGGGCCGCAACCGGGCCAAACCACGGACGGCTTATTAAAGAAGATGCAGACATGATGCTGCTTTCCCGTACTTTCTTTTTGTCGTGTAAACTGCTCATCGTGCGATCGCCTCGATGATGTTTTCCTGCGTGATCTCGGCCCCTGTCAGTTCAGACACCTTTTCACGGTCACGCATCACCGCAACGCGGTCGGCAAAGGCAACGATTTCATCAAGCTCGGATGACGCCACCAGCAAAGCCAGCCCCTCGTCACAGAGTTCCTTGATCAATTTGATGATGTCGGCATGCGCACCAACATCAATGCCACGTGTTGGTTCATCAAGGATAAGCAGCAGCGGCTTGGACACCAGCCAGCGGGCCAGAATGACCTTTTGCTGATTGCCACCACTAAGCTGCCCGACGGGCTTTTCACTGTCAGGGGTGGCAATGCCCAGTGCCTTGATCATTTTGTCGGCAAGCTGTTGTTGCTCGGCGCGCGGGATTGGGCGCAGCCATCCACGGCGGCCCTGAAGGGCGAGCATGATGTTTTCGCGCACACTGAGTTCGGCCACAATGCCGTCCTGTTTGCGGTCTTCGGGACACAGGCCAAAGCCCGCCCGGATCGCATGGCGCGGGGACCGCAGCATCACCGGTTCCCCGTCCATAAAGACAAGGCCGCTGTCCGCCCGTTGTGTGCCAAATATCAGTTCGGAAAGCTCGGTCCGCCCCGACCCCAGCAAACCGGCAAGACCGACAATTTCACCGGCCTGAAGATCAAGACTGACCGGTTCAAGCACGCGCTTCTTGCCAAGGTTCTTGACCTGAATTTCACGTTTGGGTCCGGTATAGTTGCCTTCGTCCTGATGACGGTGCGCACTGACTTCGGCCAGTTCATGACCGAGCATATGATTGATCAGATCAATCTGTTCGAGTTCTTTGGTGACAAAGGTGCCGACCAACTCGCCATTGCGCAGGACCGTGATCCGATCGGTGACGGCATAGACCTGATCAAGGAAATGGGTAACAAAAACAATACCAAGCCCCTTGGCCTTAAGGTCGCGCATGATGCGAAACAGGCTTTTGATTTCTTCGGCATCGAGGCTTGCGGTCGGTTCATCCAAAATCAGAACCCGCGCATCAAGGGCGACCGCACGGGCAATCGCCACAAGTTGCTGAATGGCAACCGAATAGGAGCCCAATGGCCGGTGGATGTCGATATCAAGACCCAAGATTTCAAGCGCGGCCTTGGCATCTTCGTCGGTTTTTTTCCACGCAATCAGACCAAATTTACGGGTCTGGCGTTCCAGCATCAGGTTTTCGGCCACCGACAATGTCGGGATCAGATTGACTTCCTGAAAAACTGTGGAAATACCCAGCGCCTGTGCGTCGCCCGGGTGGTTTGGATGGATTTCTGTGCCGTTAAGTGTGACGGACCCGGCATCGCGCGGATGGACACCGGTGATCACCTTGATCAAGGTCGATTTGCCAGCCCCGTTTTCACCCAAAAGTGCGTGAATTTCGCCTTCGTGCAAATCAAAATCAACGTCCTGCAGGGCCTTGACCCCGGGAAAGAATTTCCCCGCCCCGCGGACTGAAAGCACCGTCTTGCCCGTTTGTTGGGGCTGTGTTGCCTGTGCCATATAAACGCCCTCTCCCTTTTGGTTCTGACTGCGCTAAAGCATTTTGTCTGTCATCTGCTTTAGCCTATATGCACCCGGACGCACCCCCACAATCGCGGGAGCACGTCCGACGCATTATCAGCCAGAATTCATCAGATCACCGTTCATAGCGTGATGCACGGATAACCTGATGACTGCACGTTACTTGCTGCGCATTTTGTATTCTTCAGCAGCAGTCGCCGGCAGGTAGAGCGGGCCATTTGCCTTGATCCATTTCGGAACTTCTTCACCAGCCATCGCTGCTTTGATCGCATCGAAGGACGGTGCACCCAAATGCGGGTTCAGCTCGATCGTGGCATTGGTATCGCCGTCAGCCATGGCTTTGAAGATATCAGGCACCGCATCGATCGATACGACAAGGATATCATCAGCCGGGTCAAGACCGGCTTCCTTGATGGCCTGAACGGCACCAAGTGCCATGTCATCATTGTGCGCATAGACCGCACAGATGTTTTTGCCGCCATCTTCGGCCTTCAGGAAGCTTTCCATGACTTCCTTACCACCCGAACGGGTGAAGTCACCCGACTGCGAACGGATGATGTTGATTGCCGGGAAGTTGCCGACAACGGATTCAAAACCTTCTTTGCGGTCATTGGCCGCAGACGACCCAACGGTGCCCTGCAGTTCAACAACATCACAAACACCGTTGGTTTCAGCAGCCAACCAAGCCGCAGCCAAGGCACCTTCGACGACGAAGTCAGAAGCCACTTTGGTCAGATACAGGTCTTCGTCCGCAGCAACGCCACGGTCCACCAGCACGACCGGAATACCGGCATCTTTGGCTTCTTTAAGAACCTGATCCCAAC
The DNA here is from genome assembly GCF_002844275.1 of Thalassospira lohafexi. Classification (GTDB taxonomy): domain Bacteria; phylum Pseudomonadota; class Alphaproteobacteria; order Rhodospirillales; family Thalassospiraceae; genus Thalassospira; species Thalassospira lohafexi. The sequence continues at coordinate 20,500 of NZ_NXGX01000017.1, read as the reverse complement.
CGGTTTCAACAACCGGGGCCAGCAAGATACCGTCAACGCCCTGGGCGATGAAGGAACGAACTGCCTTGATCTGGTTTTCCTGTTTCTGCTGTGCATCAGAGAATTTCAGGTCAATGCCGCGTTTTTCGGCTTCAGCCTTGATCGATGCGGTTTCAGACGTACGCCAGCCACTTTCAGAACCGATCTGCGAAAAGCCGATCATCATTTCTGCCTGTGCGGCAAACGAAAGACCCAGTGCAACGCCAAGTGCGGCAGTTGATACGGCTAATTTTTTGAGACTCACCACGAGTTCCTCCCTAAGTGTGGTTTCTTGCTTAAAAGCCATATAGTAATACAATATGAGTTGAAGCGACTCAACCATATAGTTATTCGCTCATACACGGGATCGCTCCCCGCGATCCGAAACATGTGCTAAGCTCAACAAAAGCAAAGACTTCGGGAGTTGGAAATGTCGAATTCACCGCAATCCTCAAAGGTTGTACACCCCTCATCAGACACCCCTAAAGAAGGTGCAAATGCCCCCCGGCATGTGCTGCGCAGCGATCAGATTCGCGTCAGCCTTTCTGCGGTTGGCGCGCGGATGTGCGGGCTGTATCTGCGCGATGCCAGCAGCGGAAATGAAACCAACATTGCCGTCGGCCTGGAAAATGATCAGGCATATCTGGCGCAAGACAGCTATATCGGCGCGGTTTGCGGGCGTTACGCCAATCGAATTGCCAATTCGCGCTATACCGACCCGTCGGGCAAGGACGTCATTCTTTCGTCTAATGAAGGGCCGACACATCTGCATGGTGGCCAAATCGGCTTTGATAAAAAGACCTGGACGGTGAAGGATACCAGCGACACAAAAGTCTGCTTTGAGCTGACCTCAGACGATGGCGATCAGGGCTATCCGGGCAACTTCACCGCAACGGCAACCTATTCGGTCACAGCCCCCAATCGGCTACGCCTTGAAATCACCGCGACCTGTGATCAGCCCTGCCCGGTCAATATGACCAGCCATGCCTATTGGAACCTGTCGGGCGCGTTTGATAAAACAGCCGCCGACCATGTTTTACAGATCAATGCCGATGCGTGGCTGCCAATTGATGATCATTTGATCCCGCTTCCGGGCACCCGTGATGTTGCGGGAACCGGCTATGATTTCAGAAGTGCGGCACGGGTATCGGACATGCTGCCCCATGCGTCACAGGGCTTTGATCATAATTTCTGCCTGACCGGAGATCGCGGCACATTGCGCCAGATCGCCACCCTGTCTGATTCCGACAGTGGCCGGTCGATGAAACTGTTTTCAACCGAGGCTGGCCTGCAATTCTACCTCTGTCAGCATTTCACCGCCGACATGAAAACCGAGGACGGCGTTTCGCTTCACAAGTCGGCAGGCATCGCACTTGAACCCCAAACATGGCCCGACAGCCCCAACCGCCCGGATTTCCCGAGCCCGTGGCTTAAGCCCGGTGAGACGTATCGGCATGTGATTGAGTGGGAATTTTCCTAAGCGATAAGACCCGGTAAGAAGACCCCAAACCGTCGTTCCCGCGACGGCGGGAACCTCGTGCATACGGGCGTAAAACGCCTTATGAACCAGCGGGTCGAGATTCCGGGCTTGCGCTGCGCTCCACCCGGAATGACGGTTTTATAAGATCAGCAGATTGGTGTTTGGTGTTGCTGGCCTTCAACGCGCCCATCAAAGGGCCGCAACCGCCCCATCCGCGCGTGGATCGGTTGCCCCTTCCATCACACCATTGGGTTGCAACCTGATACCGCCTGCATGGCCCATGATGTCTTCATGGGGGCCGACGAGTTCGACCACATGCCCGGCTTTTTCAAGTTGATCGATCAGGGCCGGATCGAAACGATTTTCGAGCTTCAGGGAGGTGGTTTCATCGCCCCATGTTTTGCCAAGCAGCCAGCGCGGTTTGGTGATGGCGTCTTGCAGGTCCTGACCAAACATCACGTTACGGGTAAAGATCGCTGATTGGGTTTGCGGTTGGCCTTCCCCGCCCATGGTCCCAAAAGTGAGCACCGATCCATCGTTGAGTTTGGCCAGCGCCGGGTTCAGCGTATGGAATGGCAAGCGGCCCGGTCCGAGTTGGTTGGGGCCGTCATGCAAAGTGAAGCTGGCCCCGCGGTTTTGGAACAAAACGCCGGTTTCGGGGACAACAACACCCGATCCGAATTCCCAGAAAATGCTTTGGATATAGCTTACCGCAACCCCGTTGGCGTCAACCGCCCCCATCCAGATGGTATCGCCCGGTTTGGCGACATGCGGCCATGGCAAGGCGGTGCCCATATTGATTTTGGCGGCCTCGGCATCGAGCATCGCGTCAGTCAGAAGGTCCACCGGATCAATCGTCATCCGGTCCGGGTCGCCGATATGGGCATCACGTTTCAAAAAGGCGCGTTTAGTGGCCTCGATCAAGCCATGGATATGATCAAAACCGTCGGCACTCGTCACACCAAGACGGTCAAACAGGCCAAGGATCATGAGTGACGCTGCCCCTTGGGTGGGCGGCACCATGTTAAACACTGTGCCGGTCGCAAGTTTGACCGACAGCGGGGTGGTGACTTTGGCGTGATAGGTTTCAAAATCGGAAAGTCGCAGGGGACTGCCAACCGCAGACAGGCCGTTGGCATTGCTGCGCGCGACATCGCCGCGGTAAAAATCATCAAGTCCGACCTTGCCCAGATGGGCGAGCGTCGCGCCAAGGGCGGGTTGTTTTAGCACATCGCCAATGGCCGGAACGCCGTTGGCAGCATAAGTATCGACAAAGCCCGGTGAGCCTTTGAGTTCGGGCATTTTGGAATGCGTCAGTTCGACCTGCGATTTGGTCACCGGCACGCCGGTTTTGGCGTGATGGACCGCATCGGCCACCAGCCGTGCCATCGGAAGTGTGCCGCCCAACCCCTTGGCAATCTCAGCCGCCTTGATCCAGCCGCCAATCGCACCGGCCACGGTTAAGGCCGCCAGTGGCCCGCGTGCCGGGATCGCGGCCTTACCCTGTTCACGGTAAAAATCCGGGGTCGCCAGACCCGCCGCCCCGCCACAGGCGCGAATGGCCACCGGGTCCTTGCCCGGTTCGGAAATAAGCCAGAACCCATCACCGCCAATCGCATTCATATGCGGATAGACAACCGCAATACTGGCGGCCGCGGCGATCATCGCCTCAACCGCGTTGCCACCATCGCGCAAGATATCGCGGCCTGCCTGTGCGGCCAGATGATGCGGGGCGGTGATCATGCCCCCAAGGGCGGTTCTGGAACGTAACATTTAATCGGCCTCTACTCTTGCTTGCTTGGCGTCAACCGTCGGACATGCTGCACGTGGGTGCACAGCATGTCCGGGTATAGGCCCTGAGCCTAGTTCTAGCGCTGTTTTTAAAAACCGTTCAGCGCCTTTTCACATTGTAGAATAATCGCGTTACCACCCGATCAGATTGGGCAGCCAGCTTGTTAGTCCGGGGAAGATAAACAGCAAGACCAAGGCCAACGCCTGAATGCCGATAAACGGGATCACGCCGCGGTAAATATCGACCGTGGAGACCGATTTTGGCGCCACTCCCTTGAGGAAGAACAGCGCCCAGCCAAACGGCGGGGTCAAGAAGCTGGTTTGCAGGTTCATCGCCACCAGAATGGCCAGCCACGCCATATCAATCCCGCTGTTGATAAACACCGGCAAAAACATCGGAAGCGCGATATAGGAAATTTCGATCCATTCAAGGAAGAAACCCAGCACAAAGATCACGGCCATCATGAACAGAAGATTGCCCATATCACCACCGGGCACCCATTCAAACATGGCATGCACCAGCCCCTCGCCGCCCAGCCCGCGAAACGCCAGACCAAAGGGTTGCGCACAGATCAGGATAAAGAACACCATCGCACTGGTGACCAGAGTGTCATGCAAGACATCGCGCATCACAGACAGGTTCAACCGCCCCGCGACAAGGGCAAGAATGAGCGCGCCAAGTGCGCCCATAGAGGCGGCCTCTGTCGGGGCGGCGATGCCGCCAACGATGGAGCCCAAGACGGCAAAGACCAAGGCCAGAGGCGGAACAACAACCTTGCAGATTTTGACCAAAAGTTGCTGCGTGCCGAGCGCATCGCGTTCTTCCTTGGGGATGGCGGGCACCATGTCGGGTTTGAAAATACCGAGCAACACCAGATAAAGGGCCAGCATCCCGGCCAAAATCAATCCGGGTACCATGGCCGCAGCAAAAAGCGTTCCGACGGACTCACCCAGAATATCGGCAAGCAGGATCAGAACAAGGCTGGGTGGGATGATTTGGCCCAGCGTGCCCGATGCGCAAATCACGCCACAGGCAACGCCCTTGTTGTAACCACGGTTGATCAGCGGTTGTAGCGACAACAAGCCGACGGTGACGACCGTTGCACCGACAACGCCCGAAGATGCGCCCATCAAAACGCCGACAATGACAATCGCCAGCCCCATGCCGCCGCGCAGGCGTCCCATGGCATGGCCGATGACATCTATGAGTTCTTCGGCGAGTTTTGATTTTTCAAGCATCACCCCCATAAAGATGAAAAGCGGCAATGCCAGCAAAGTATAGTTGGTGACAACCCCGTAAACGCGGGCGGGCAGCAAGTTAAACAGGCCCGTGCCAAAGCCCATAATCCCAAAGGCCAATCCCGAAATCGCAAGCGAGATCGCCACAGGCACACCGAGCACGAGGAAGCCAAAAAAGCCCCCGACCATGCCGATGGCCAGCCATTCATTTCCGGTCATGATTGATTAGTCTCCTGCACCATTTTGCGCCACCACACCAGAGGTGCCGGGGGCATCAGATGCATCAAAGGCACGAGCGCCATCACTGGCGATGATTTGGCGATAATTGATCAGCCCTTGGGCAATCGCTTGTATGAACATCAAGCCAAAGCCAATCGGAATGAAGGATTTGAGCAAGAAGCGATACGGCAAGCCACCGGGATCGGGTGATCCTTCGCCCATCATAATCGATTGCCCGACATAGGGGATCGAAAACCAGATCAGGGCCGCGCCCAGAATGGCCATCAGGACGGCTGAAATCAGGTCAATGATCGCCTGAGCCCGGGGGCTCAGACGTTCATAGAGAAAATCGACCCGCACATGGCCGCCATGGCGCATGCCGTAAGCCATGCCCATCAGGGCAATCGGTGACACCAGATGCCATTCGAGTTCCTGCATTGCGACACTGCCGGAATTAAACAGATAGCGCAGCAACACGTTTCCGCCGACCACCAGTACAAGGGCAAGACCGCTTAAGGCTGCTCCCCATCCGGCGATGTCGACAATCCGGCCCAGAACACGGTCAAGAACAGGGGCCAAAACAGGGACCGGGAGCGGTTCAGTGCGGGTCGCAGTCATATCAGCTCATCCCGTCTTTCGATGAAATGATGCCGTGATACGGCTTTTCACTGATCGCGGCCCATTCGCGATGGGTATCGCGGAAGGCCATGAAGCTTTCGTGGACCTTCTTGGTCACCGGATCCTTGGCGGCCTCGGCCTCAAGGGTGTCCTTGGTGATGCCTTTGAGCTTGGTGACGACTTCATCAGGCAGGGTCTGCGCGATGACGCCGTAATTTTCCACCAGATCGCGCAAGGCAGCGGCATTGTTGGCTTCGCACCATGAATGGCTGTCAAGGTTACAGGCCTGTGCGGCGTTTTTGACAATCGCCTGAAGATCAGCCGGAAGGCTTTCCCAGGCTTTCTGATTGATCAGAAGCTCGGTCGCGTTGGACGGTTCGTGCCAGCCGGTGGTGTAGTAATATTTTGCTGCCTTTTGCAGACCCAGACGACGGTCCTGATAGGGGCCGACAAACTCGGCGGCATCAATGACACCACGTTCAAGTGCCGGGAAAATCTCCCCGCCCGGAAGCAGTTTCACCTCAACACCGATCTGCTGATAAACCTTACCGGCAAGACCGGGAATACGCATTTTCAGGCCGTTGAAATCTTCAAGGCTTTCGATTGGATTGCGGAACCAGCCGGTCATCTGAACGCCGGTATTGCCCATTGGAAACGCAATCAGGCCATACGGCTTATAGATTTCATGCCACAGATCAAGACCGCCCGCATGATAGAGCCATGCGTTCATGCCCTGAAAATTCAGGCCGAACGGAACGGTGGTGAAATACTGCGCGGCAAAGATTTTACCGGCCCAGAAATAGGCGTTGGCGGCATTCATTTCGACCGTTCCGGCCTGAACCGCATCGAACCCTTCAAGGGCCGGGATCAGTTCACCGGCGGCGAAATGCTGAATGTTCAGACGCCCATTGGACATTTCCGTCACACGTTTACAGAAATCTTCCGGGCTGCCTGGACCGGTGACATAAAATGGCGACCCCGGACCATAGGCGTTGGTCATTTTCCAGTTAAAGGTTTCCTGCGCGCGCGCAATGTTCGGAGCGGCGACAACAGCGGCCCCGGTTGCTGCTGCACCGATTGCCGACTTGGTGAGAAAGTCGCGGCGTTTAACATTTGTCATTGATGACTCCCTGATAGAGATAGCTATTTCAAAGAAAAGTAATCTCAACGGAATTTGATCCGCATTGTGTATACATCCTGCAACACACATGCCAATCCATGATTTTCAATGACTTAACAAAAAAACACTCTAAATTCAGCATCGTGATTGCACATTTTTTAAACTTTATATTGCAGTGCACTTTTTTATTGCACAATAATTGCGCAAAGCTTCGTGCGAAAAACATGCTTGTTTTCACAACCATTGCGATGCTTGGATTTACAGGAAATTATCGTGTATACATCATCTTCATAAGAAGCCTTCAAACCGCGCAATAAGGGTTTAAACGCCAGATGATTGAGCTTACCCAGTCGCTTGCCATGCAGTCGGCCCCATTAGAACCGTCTGATGGTGTTGGCATTGCACAGCAACTTTGTCAGACACTGGAAGATGATATCGTCACGGGTAAACTGCCGCCCGGTCAGCGGCTTGAAGAACCGCTTCTCGCCAAGCGGTTTGGCGTATCGCGCACCCCGGTCCGCGAGGCATTACAATTGCTGACGGCAAGTGAGCTTGCCGAAAAAATCCCCAACAAGGGGGTTTATGTTTCACTTGCCACCCCGGAACGTTTGACCGCGATGTTTGAAAGCATGGCCGAGCTTGAAGGCATGTGCGGGCGTCTGGCCGCCAAACGCATGACCAGCGGGGAGCGCCATAATCTTGATAAATTGCATCATGAATTGGCCGAAACCGTGCGCCTTGGCGACAGTGACGGGTATGAAACGCTTAACCGGGCGTTTCACAACACGTTGTATCGCGGCACACACAATGATGTTCTGGTCGATGTGACCTTATCGGTGCGCCGTCGCGTCGCCCCGTTCCGGCGCGTACAATTCACCAGCATGTCGCGGCTTGCCTCCTCGCACGCGGAACATCAGGGCATTGTCGATGCGATCCTGCGCGGCGATGTCAGCGTGGCCGAGCAACTGCTCTATGATCACATCATGGCCGTGCATGACATCAGTCAGGATTACCTCATCAGCCTGCGCGAGGCATCGCCCGCCAATGACATGCCAGCCTTCAAGTAAGACAAAACCATTGGCTGGGGTGCCCCATTCGTTTGGGAAACTGCGCCTAGCCAGCCATCCCCTTGTCAGTCTCTGGCGCGACTGATTGTCGGAGAAGAGCCACCGGTTGCAATCCACGGACGCCCATCAGCATCGACCGCAATCGAGCCTACCGGTGCATTATTGACTTCGTCAAAGCTGTCATTGGCACCATTCCATTTGCGCAAGGCACTATTGTTGGTGTCCCTGATATAGACCGTTCCGTTCGCGCCAACATCAATGGATGAGGCTTCCTGGCTTCCGCGTTTTGGCCGTACTTCAAAGCTCGATCCAGTCCACTGCCGGACCAGATTATCTTTATCGACAATCCAGATATCATTCCCCGGCCCGGCACCCGCCACATGAACCTGACTGAAGTTATTGAAACGTTTGAATTCTTCGGAATTTTCCGCCTTGCTATAGAGATAGGTGTCGCTGCCTGATCTAAACGTCACATAGACAGTCCCATCCGGTGCGACGGTGACTTCGCTCGGAGAAAACCCACTGACTGAATACTCCTTAACGACCTGATCCCGTTCACGGTAAAGCTCTGCGGTCATACTTGTGGCTATGGCCCAAACATCGCCATTTGGCGCGATATCAATGGCAGAAAAAGTGCGTGACGAATCCACCAGATTTGACGAGAACTGGACGAATTTTTTGCGCCTTTCGTCATATTTTTCAAACTCTTGGCTGCCACCGCCGATAATAACAGAGCCATCTGAGGCGGTTGCGACTTGCCCCGCGCTGGTTCTTTGATCCATCGGCACGGTTGTAAATCGCATGTTCTTTCGAAACACAATGCCGGATGCTTCAGTACTGACAACCTGTTCAGTTTCCCCCGTACCCACCGTGTCACCACTGGTGGCATTGGCAACCATAAGGTCAGAACCTTCGTCACGGTCAAAGAACTTTGAGGATAATGCGATCCCTTTGTCACTGACCACCCAAGGATATCCCATCGGACCAACCGCCACGCTGGCGGGCGTATGCCCCGGTGTCTGAACCCGATTGAATTTGCCGTCCTGATCCAGTCGCATCAGCAAATTATTGGTCGATACGATATAAACGCTGTTATCCGGTCCAACCGAAATTGACTTGGCCTTTTGCGCATAGACCTTGCACGGGTTGGTGTCACAGCGCGAAACAAGCCGATCGGATCGAACAATCCACGGCGTGCCATCAGGTCCGGCGGCAATCAAGGACGCCCCGGTTCCCGAAATCATTTCAAACCGGGTTTGTGCTTCGTTCAGGCGAAAAATCCTGCCCGCTGCATTGGTCAGCAAAACCGTCCCGTCATAGCCTGCGGATATGTCTGAGCCGGTTGCACCCGTGATCTGCTTCCATAGGGTTCCGGTATGGCGAAACACCCGCCCGAGTGCCGAAATGCCCCATGGATTGCCTTCGCGGTCCACAGTGATCCGCACCAATTCACCGGGAAAGCTTTCAAAATCGTTTCGCCGGTTCGACCACCGTAAAACCCCGCCCGCGCCATCAAGGCCAAAGACACTGCCATCCCCGCCAATCGCAAGTGATGCAGCAGATTTCAGTGTATTTACAAAGACAATCGCATCTGTTGTGGTGACGGTTACCGGATCGGTAAAGGTATCATTCCCGCCTGAACCGCCCCCTGATGAGGTTGTCTCGGTGTTGCTAGAATCTGGCACGACCACATCGGGAGCAACGGCAGATGGCGCGACATCAACGGGTGCTGCGGCGACCTCGGCAACGGCATCGGTTGCAACATTGACCGGTGGCTTGGCTTCTTTTGGACGAGGCACTGTCGCAGAAAGGTCGGTGGCCTCATCTGAGCTATCATCAATGGTGAGCCCGCCATTGGCGAATATCAGGCCATCATTTCGGACCGCCCAGATGTTGCCTTGCGGCGTTACGGCCAGACTGACAACATCCTTCACGCCATCGATAATTTCCCATCTTTTGCGCGCAGCCAACCAAATGCGGACAAGTCCCGCGTCATCGGCCATGGCGACAACATCCGTCGCACCAAAGGCAATGTCGCGTGCGCGCCCCGGATAGGTCCGCCAGACGTCACCGTCATAGGCACGCACCTTGGCCGCATCTGTGATCGCCCATGGCAGCCCGGATTTGCCAATGGCCAAGCGTTTTGCCGTTCCGGCAATCGGTTGCCATTCATTGCGCAAGGCATACCATTTCCAGATGTCGCCATTTATCTTGGCGATATAAACATTGCCCTGGGTATCAGCAGCAACATCGAGAACATCGACTTCACGCGGTTCCCACCACAATCCGTTATATTGTGATAGTTCCCCCAGCGCATTGATCGCCCAAGGGCGGTTGCCAATTGCGGCCGATATGCGGGCAAATTTGCCCGACATCTGCCGCCAGCGTTGTTCAGCCTTATCCCATCGCCATGGCACCCCGTCCAATCCGACGGAATAGGCCTGCCCGTCTTCATTGATCGCGATATCGACAGCCGTTCCGGGGAGTTGAACCCAAGAACTGGAATTGCCCTCTTGTGCAACGGCCAATCCGGCCCACAGGAACCATATCCCGGAAACAAGAACCCGAAAACAACGTTTCATTGGTCTATCCACCCTTGCTGTTACTTTGCCTGTCCATTGACTGGACTTCTATCCAAGGCCAGACTTTAGTTTTCAAGCAGCCGATCCCGTACAGATGCGATCATTTGTTGCGACTCAGGATTGCTTTGCCACGCATCAATCTGCACATCGCCAGCGCGGAATTCTTCAAAGAATGCCTTGCCTTCAAGCTGCTCGCGCAGAACATCAAATGTCGGTCGCGGGGTGTACCAATCCCCATGGCGTCGTTCGAGTTTGGCAAGTTCCTGTTCGAGTTCCGACAGCTCCCCATTTACCGCGGCACGGTCAGAGCCGCTCTGTCGGGTATAGACCGGTCGGCGCGGTGTCATCAGGATCAGGATGGAACGTTCGAATTCGCGTTCAACCCGCTGGGAGAAGAAATAATTCAGGCCCGGAATATCCATCAACCCCGGAACACCATCCGCCGATTTTGACGTTTCGCGTTCACTCAAGCCCCCCAGGATCAGGGTTTCACCAAACTTCATCGTCACGGTCGAGTTGACGTTGGTTTTGGTGGTATCAAGGCGGAATTCAAACACAACCGAATTTGACGGATCGGTCAAAAAGGTTCGTTCCGCAACAACATGCAGGCGGATCATGTCATTGGGCAGAATTTCAGGCGTAACCGCCAATTTCACACCGACTTCCTTCTGGACAGAAACACTATCCCCACTGCCCCCGGAAACGGCGGCGGCAAGAATTTCTGTTCCTGAAAAGAATTCCGAGGTTTCACCGGCCTGTGCCACAAGGCTTGGCTTGGCGAGAACCTGATTATTGGCATCCGCCGAATTGGCAATGTTAAGCGAATAGGTCACCGCGGGAATGCCGATCTGGCGGGTGATGGTCTGCGTACTTTCTTCAAGCCCGGTTCCCAGATAATCCTTGGTTTTTGTTGAACCATATCCCAACCCGGCCGCCCCGGTTAGCGGATCACCAAACTGCAATTGCAAACCATTGAGAAGATTGATGCCCCGTGAATCACGGACATCTTCCTGGGTTCCGATCAGAACCACATCAACCACGACCATCCCGGAATCAACAAATTCGGTCGGTGTATCGTCAATATTCTGCCCACCAAACGGGTCTTGCACGCTGCTGAACGGATCGGAAGGTTCCGTTGTCTGGCCGAACGGATTGCTGTCAAACGGGGATATTTCACCGTCACTTTCCGGTTCGACAAATGGCTCTCCGCTGAATTGGGCCTGAATGTATGTGCCTTCGCTTTCATAAAAGGACTGCCAGCCTTCAACACGCCGATCAAGGTCACGTGCGCGGTTCACATCCTTGATCACGTCGCGATACGTTGTAATGAACTCTTGGGCAGATGACCGGTCATCCATTGCCGAAAGTGCCAGTGCCGTCGCTTTGAGGATTGCCGGGTTTTCCCGTGATTCAGGGGAAATTTCCATCAAACGTTTCAATGCAGCGGCGGCCGTGCGTGGATCGCGGGAATAATAGGACGCCGATGCCAGACTGTATAAAACAGCAGGATCATCATTGTGATGAAGCGCAACGGCGGCAAAGTTTTCCTGCGCCAACGGATAGCGCCGCTGATCCATATAAAGCAGCCCAAGCTGATAGCGCGACGGCAGGTTGCCCGGATCAAATTTCAAAGATTGTTTGTAGCCCTGTTCGGCAAGCTCGAACTTTGATGCATCGCCCAGAACGCCCATCAAGTGATAGGTCAACCCGTTTAGAAATTGCAGATCCGGATTGGTCACATCAAGCTTAAGCGCCAAATTGATCAGTCTTGATGCTTCTTTGGCATTGCCCTGTTTCAGGAAATCGATGCTGTCACGCACCAGTGCCTGAATTGCGCTGTCTTCGGCGGGCATGCCCAAAACAGATTTGTTATATTCAAGCGGCTTGTCTATTGACATGACCACGCCAGATCGCGTTTGGCCCCCATCCATGCCCGTGGTTTGACACCCGACAAGTGCCAAAAGAGACACCCCCATCAAGGCATGACGACAAACGCGGCGACGTCCATGAACGGAACGCTGGTATGTAAACTGACGCAAAATGATATCCCCACCTATCAGCACCAATCAGTCGATGCCGACAATTTCCCCATGAAATCAGAAGCAATCCGGTCGACACTTTTGATGTGTTTTGACCGAACTGCTTCTGTTTAACTGTTGTTTGAATTAACCGGCATAAGTCCAAGGACGCCAAATCTGCGACTCAAACCTTTTGACTTTGCAGGGTTCCATTTTCACCACAGAGCCGATAGCAGGTTTCGCGTCTGCCACGGTCATGCACATGCGCCGTCCCGTCCCGACATATCGAATTTGTCCCACTTGATCGAGCCCCCAGGTCTTGAGGTTTGCGTTGGAACATTTGCGGATCCATACCGGGTCATTAACACCAAGTTGTTTGGCCTCGATGCTCAGACAATACTTGTCGACCACCACGAGTTCTCTGGTGCGGGCATTTGGAAATACCCATGGTGCTTCAGGCGTATTGCATTTGCCAAGGACAGCAACAAGACTGTCGCCTTCCTGCTTAACAAGGCAAAGCCCGGGGCTTGCGGTGAATTCAAGGCGGAACGTCCCGGGGACTTTGGCTTCCTGCTTTTTCAGACCATCGCTAAGGACTTTTGATTCAGCCGCAATTGCCGCCTTACCCCCATCATAGGCTGTGCCCCCGACAATAACCGGCATAACCGGCCCTGTTGACGCTGCAACAGTCCCACCTGCCTTGATCGAAGCAATCGCGCGGGCATAGTTCGCACTTGGGCGCGTATCACCGGCTGTCAGAGTGGTCCAGTGATACATCAACTGCTCATCACCGGCTTTTTCCTGTAGCAGAAGTGCTATGTCGACCGGGCGGCTGGCAATCGATTCAGCTTGGCGTATTTTGCCTTCGGCGGCTTCGATCTTGATGAACTTGTCGAGTTCCATGGCAAGGGTAATTGCCGTGGTGACTGCGGTCATTACCGGACCTGATGCACCGGTTACCAAGCGGGTCATGGTGACCGAGATTTTGCCCAGCGGCGTGACGATCGTGGTCAGGACTTTGGTACTTTGTGTCGCTGCTTTAGCTGCTTGGCCAGCAATTGCGGTCCCCGCCTTGGTTCCTGCTTTTACTGCAACTCTGCGATACGGGAACACAGCCTTGAAGGTTCGCAGGAAAAACGTGACTCCAACACCACTTCCAAGCGTGCCGGCCATTGAACCGGCTTGCAAAGTAGCAGAGAGAACCTCGTTGAAATTTGGCGGTTCAGTAACTGAACCTGCAAATGCCAACATGTTGTGACTGCTGTTTTCTGCGAATTCGAGTTCTTTTGTCTTTTGCCAGTTGTCAAATAATTGACGGAGCTGCGATGCAAGGAATTGACGGTTCCACTGAATTTGTTTTCCGACATCTTCAAGCAGTCGTTTTTCAAGTGCAGTCCGTTGTCCCGGCGCGGTTGCTGCTGCTGTCATCAGGCGCTTGGCAATCAAAGCGGACAGTGCTTCACTACGCCATGGTTCATTTTCAATCAGCAACCATTCGGTATTGGACAATTCTTCGAGGGTCGTGTCATCAAGTTCAAGCACGGCCTCCGCAATGATCTCGTCAATTTCTGTGCGATCACGCACCAGTTCAAGTGCCAATTCCTCGACCGCCGGGCTCAGGCCAAACAAACCCGGCATGTCCCGATTTGGCGAAATCCACTTCATTTCGGTCGCCTTGCAGGCTTTGGAACTTTTTACCGAGAAGCTTGTCCGAAGGTAGGTATCAGGACAAGACCAGCAGGTCCCGCCATCGATAAAATCGAAAATCTGACCTGCAGGACAGGTCAACGCGGTAATTTTCGTCGCCGGCAAGAAATCAATGGTTTTCACGCAGGCATTTTTTCCGGTAACTGCATTTGCCGTACGGTTGAAACCTTCCGGGCAGCTCCAGCATTCGCCGCCATTGCGTGGATCGGTAAATGAGTCTTGCGGGCAGGCCCGTCCTTCGAACGTGGCACTAACGGCCTTTTTCAGAACCATGCCGCATGCGTTCCATTTATCAACAGATGCCGCAGTACGACCATATCCTTTTGGGCAGGACCAGCACTCACCGCCATTGCGTTTGTCAAGGAACGAACCAGCCGGGCATTCCTTTTTGCCAAGAAACGTCGCGCTCACAAGCTGCTTTACGCCGGTTGGCTTGTCACAGGCCTTCTCACCACTGATGCTTTTTGCGTTGCGGTTATATCCGTCAGGGCAGGCATAACAGGTCCATGTTCCCAAATCGAAAAAGGATCCATCCGGGCATTTGCCGACAGCCTTTGACTGAAACTTCGCAGACACGCGTCCGCACGGTTCTTGCAGATTACCGCGTTTATCAACGCCGCCGCATTCGGGCCCTCCTTGCAAGTTCTTCCATTGCGGACTTGCATGCGCCGGTTGATCCATCACGATCATCATCAACAGGGCGAGCAACAGCAACCCCGCATAGCTTAATATTGGCGTCAGTCTTCTTATCTGCATGCCCGAACCCTTCTTGCTTTTTTACTTTTGCATCCGGGTTGAGGTTCCCGCATGGCGAATGTCACGCAGGGAACAACGCATTAAAATTCTGCCCCTCCCCGTCCTATACGGCAGGATTACGCAGAAGCATGGAATGAAACCAGAAGGAATAAAGGCAGCATGTCGATTAACGACCATAAGTGGATAGGCAATGCACAAAAGTGGATAGCCCTACACTTTTTACGGCAATAACTTAGCAGCATGCACGTTGAATTTAGCGGCGACGATTAAGCGTCGCGGAGGGAGAAACACCGAAATGCAGCGTATAGCTTTGTGCGAACCGTCCGGCATGCACAAATCCCCATTTGCGGGCGACGCTGGCAATCGTTGTTCCAGGTGCGGCTGCAAGCAACTCATTGTGCGCGCGGTTCAGACGCACCATCTTGACATAGGCCATCGGCGCCATGCCGAAAGTCTCGTTAAATCCAACCTGAAGCGTGCGATACCCGCACCCGACATGCGCCAGTAAATCCACCAGTTGGATCGAATGTTCTGCATGTTCATGAATATAGTCGCGGGCACGTTTGACCTGACGCGGCATCGCAATACCCGATGGCCGGTCATGAAGAATTTCCGAATAGGAATTAGGCAGCAACATCAGGATATTGGTCAGAAGCACATCGCGGAGTTCCTTAAGAATGACCCCGTTCTTCGTATCGTGAAGCGGTCCGTCAAGGGCATTGGCGATATAATGCAGTGTATTGGACACATGCGCCCCGCCCGGGGATGTCAAATCAAGTGCCGTGTCAAACACCAGATCATTGCGAAAAACGTCCTGCCCGGTCAGGGCAAAGGCATGTTTGCGCAAGGTATCGACAGGAAGCTTTGCCCCAAGGGCTGCGAAATTGTCTTCTATGGCATTCATCGGTATGCGCATGTTGCGCATCATGCCCTGTTTGGCCGACACTTCGAACTCTTGGCCGCCATGCTTGACCTTGCCGTGGCCCCTGTTCACAAACAGCAAAAACAGGTCGTTATCTTCGGTTGCAGGTGCTTTGATCGTAACGCGGTCCGGGCCGAAGGACGCGCCAAGCAAATCAATATCGGCAAGTGACGCGGCTTGAATGGAAATGTCGGCTGTTGCTTTTTTACCGAGCAGGTCAAACTCATCAATGCTGTTCATTTCCGCGAGGAAAGCCTGCGTCTGATCCAGGCTTTTTGACGCAAAGACCTGATGGTTTTTAAGATAGCTCACCGGTTTAATCCTGTTTGATACGACCAAGATATGCCGGAGCTTCCATCAAAAAGCCGATTGTGTCCCGAGTTGTCAGGACATCAACAGAAAATCCGTACCGGGAATATATTCCTTTATTTCATCAGAAGAAACAAATGGATGTTTAAAACATGCAATTACATCACAAATCGCGCGCCGATGTCCGCAGCATCCGGTTCAGGACGCGATCAA
The DNA here is from genome assembly GCF_002844275.1 of Thalassospira lohafexi. GTDB lineage: Bacteria > Pseudomonadota > Alphaproteobacteria > Rhodospirillales > Thalassospiraceae > Thalassospira > Thalassospira lohafexi. The sequence continues at coordinate 4,441 of NZ_NXGX01000017.1, read as the reverse complement.
GTGAAACCTTACCGCCGCCTGAAAACACCAAAATGCTCAGCACAGCCAGCCACAGCAACCGCTGATCAATCAGCTCTGTCGGCAGCCCATTGGCAAGGCTGCCCAAAGCCGCCCCGTGGAATGCAACATCAACACCAGTTTGCACCACCACAAATCCGATCATGCCAACAGCCGAAAGCCGGGTAAGCAGCCCGAGTGCGATCAGAAAAGGCAGGATGAACTCGGCAAATGTTCCGGCCCATACAATCAAATGCCATGGGAAAAACGGGATGGCGGCCGTGTCATAAAGATACTGTTCGGCAATCGGTGGCAGGATCTGGGCAAAGGCACCGGCACTGAGCGCGCCACCATCAATCTTGGTCAGGGCACTGTTGGAATAGTAGGGCAGCAACAGCACGGCAAACAGAACGCGCGCCACAAGACCAAGATGATCCCGACCAACCCGACCTTCCAGACAGCCGACCATGTGATCATAATGGGCGATCCACTTTGCTTTTAGGTTATCGACCATGCTGTTCTCCCGTGCATGATATCGCACGCAATGCACCGCTTAGCAGCAGGTCAGCAAAGCACTGCGTGATATCGAAAGTGTGATTAACTTCTGATGCCCTATCGACAGCATCTTCAACGGTCGCGCAATCCCAAAGGACTGCCCGGCAAAACGCGGCAGCGTCAGGGGATAACACCTGCATCTGAAGCGACATTGCCGGTCGGGTTACCAAGATGGCTTCGGGTTGATTGAGGATGCTTTTGGCAGGCACCTGACCGTCTTGTGGGTTCTGCATTTGCCAGATGCTCATGACCGGATGATCAGAGATCACCAATCGGCATGCCGGATGGGCAGCAAAGGTCATTTGACCAATATCCGCCTCGCATCCAGCAAGGTCGGCAGCGGCAAGTGGCGGCGTATCACAGGCATGCAAGGCCTCCAGCCGGGCGCGCTCCAAACGGGCGATGTCAGCCAGATAGGCAATGCCACGCGCGGCATCATAATTGGCAATAAAATCGGCAAACCCGTCGCCATATAGCGCTAGACTGCCGGGACGTTTATGCTCGGATGCAATGAAATCGCGGGCAAGGGTGGCAAAAAAATCAGCGCCAACCAGCTTTTTAACTGTCGGATAGGCCGCGGCCAGAGCATCACCCAATCCACGGTGCACATTGTTGCGGTAAATGGCAAAGCGATGGGCTGCTTTGGCGGGAAAACCATCGGGTACGCCGCCGGGCTGCGGGCGGAACAAGGCATTGCTGAACCCGTCATAAAACGGTTTAAGGTTGCTCATGACGCCATCTCGGGCGCGCGTGATCGCACCGCGTTCAATCGCGTGTCGGCCAGGGCGGCTTCGTGCTGCAAAACCGGCCATGATGGCACATCATTATCCCATTCAATCAGGGTTGGTTTTGGACCAATCCGGGCAATCAACCGGTCAAACAGCGCCCAGACCGGATCGGCCACGGGCCGGGAATGGGTATCAATCAAAATGCTATCCTGATCATTGGCATCACGCTCATGCCCGGCAAGATGGATTTCCCCGACCAAATCGGCGGGAATACCATCGACAAAGGCCTCTGCGTCAAAACCCAGATTATGGGCGGATATGTAAATGTTGTTTACATCAATCAGTAAACCACAGCCGCTGCGGCGCGCCGCCTCGGTGATGAAGTCCAGTTCCGAAATCGAATTTTGCGGTAAGGGCAAATAAGACGTCGGGTTTTCAATCAGAATACGACGGCCAATATGGCTTTGCACCATATCAATCGCGGCAACCAACTGATCAAGGGATGTTTTTGTCATCGGGGTCGGCAAAAGGTCGGCCATATACAGACCTTCATGCGATGACCAAGCAATATGTTCGGAGACCATGGCGGGGTTGAACCGGTCCACCAGACGCTTAAGATCGGCCAGATGACGCGCATCAAGCGGATCTCCGCCGCCCAGTGACAGCCCAACCCCATGCATGGACACAGGATACTGCGCGCACACATCTGCCAGCATTGCCAAACGTGGTCCGCCAGCCACCATGTAGTTTTCAGGATGGATTTCAAACCAGCCAACGGATGCATTCCCATCAAGAATGTCACTGGCATGTTCGGCCTTGAAGCCGACACCGGCACATGCGGGCAGATGTGTCATGGAACCCTCTATCAAATAAAACAGAGTTGCATCGCGCGCGTGCTCTTATCCCTTCGGAAGGTCACGATCGAGACGATCAAGGCTTCCGGAAACAGCACGGCCATCTGCCGTGGTAAAGCTCATATCTTCACAGGTCCCCGCCGGCACCAGTTTCCAGGCATTGCCTTGATAATCGACTGTCGAGGTCCCGGCACAGGTCGTCCCCGGTCCGGCAGCACAATCATTCTGTCCTGCCGTTGAAACGCCGTAGCATTTCTCTTTGGCACCTTGTGCTGCGGCCTGCTGGGTTGCGGCTAATGATACTGCGGCGGTCAATGCTGCGCCCAAAATCAATGCATTTTTCATCGTTTAATCCCTTCGGTTGAAACCTGATCACCAGGCTGCGGTGATGTTTTCAGCCTACGGGGCGGGGAATGCCGGGTCACTGCACCATTCACACACGGGCCATCAAAGGAACGTGAGGCAGCATTGTCTTGTTTTCACATATTTGTGAAGCGAAACACCAATCCTGCGTCAATCTCATATCCCCTGAAGATAGCCTTCTTCCCGCTTAGAACCGTGGGCTGCGCAGGCCTAGACCAAGCACGATCATGCGGGTCACGAATGCCCCGATTACCGTGATGATGACAGCAAAAAAGATGTCGGAAATTTCCGCCAGCGGACCATGACGCCAGAAAAAGAACGACAGGGTAAAACCCCATAACAGGGGGATTTCTGCGTAAAACGATGTCTTGAGTGCTGGATTGTGTTTATCAGCGCGCACCACATCTCGAATGATCCCGCCCCCCGCGCCGGTTAACATCGCGAGGATCGGCCCCCAAAGCAGGATCGGGGTGCTGTTCATGGTGACCGCGACATAAACGCCGGTCACGGTAAAGGCCGCCAGCCCGACGGCATCGGAAATCTCGACAACATTACCAACTGTCATGATCCGCCGCCACCCGGTTCGCGCCACCGGTCGTGCTATGGTGTCGTTTGTGCCGTTAGCATCGCCTGCCGACACCCCGATCCCGAACCTGTCGATCACGAAATAGGTCAGATAGCCCATTAGGACCGTCGCAATCACCAGCAACACCCCATTGGGGGCCTGCATGATCCCGATGGGCTCGCGCCCGGTGATCAAATCACGGACAACACCACCCCCGACACCGGGCAATGCCGCCAGAACGAAGGCGCCAAAGATGCTGTATTTTTCACGCCGGGCCAGCAAAACACCGGAAATAGCAAAAGCCACCGTGCCAAGATAATCAAGGGCGGTGAACCATATCCCGCTCAGCGCAATGCCAAACCGTATCGGCGAGATAAAAGCGTTCTGGATTGCGGTATATTCGCCGTCCTTCTGAAGAACATTCAATTCAGCATTGAAATCTTCGACCACCGAGGGATCGACCGTCTTTTTGGCAAAGATCGCATGTACAGCCCCGGCAAAAACCGGCAGCGAATGGCGGTCCACCAGATCCCCATAGCCATCGCGGATCAGGGCGGCCTCGACAAAAAGCTGATCAGACAGCAAGGCATCAATCCGGCCATCGGCCAGATTTTGCAGGGCTTTTTCGACATTCTCATAGCGGATCACGCGATCACCGGGCAGGCCTGCCAGCGCATCATCAACCTTGGCCCCATAGGAATAACCATCGAGAATGCCGATCTGGCCGTTACGGGTCGCAATGTTTTCAACCAGTTGCGCAAAGCTGCTGCTGTTATGGGCGATCTCAGCGCCGGACTGGAAAAAGGCAGAATCGGTTTCGGTGCGGTAAGGATCAGAAAACAGGGCATACTCCTGACGCAACGCAATGTCATAGGCGCCAAGTGCCATATCAATCTTGCCATCCCGCAGGTCTTCTTGAATTTGCGCCCAGCTTGAGGCGACAAAATTGACCGTATAGCCGCGCCGTTCGAAAATCTTTCGGGTCAGTTCGATATCAAGACCGGTCAGACTTTCCGTCCCGTGTCGCATATGCAGATATTGATAGGGATGGGATGGATACCAACCGACCGTGATGTGTTTTTCTTCGGGTTTTGCCCCTTGCGCCAAACTGTCGCGCGCCAGCACACCACATGTTACGGCCAGTAAAATCGCCAACATCACGCTATACCGGGCTAAACCGGCTCGCCAGATCCAAACAGATATTCTCGCCACCTTAAGCGCCCCCACACACGATCATGATGCCTGTTGCTGGCCCCCAGTTGTTCCCACTCGGCCCCAAAGCCCAAGGCATTATCATATGCTTATTTACAGAATGCAGAAACGACAAAACCCCCGACCAGTTAAGGTCGAGGGTTTTAAAATTCGTTGGATAGGGAGTG
>NZ_NXGX01000016.1 GCF_002844275.1 Thalassospira lohafexi | reverse complement strand
CATACCTGATTGCCCAATTCTTTTCCCCGAGGAACATCAAATTCTGGTGCACTCGGTAGAGAATTGAGACCATACATTTCCGATCCTTGTCAAGTCGTTAACGGCATGATGGGGGTCCAACAATGCCAACCGAATGGGGTCAGGCAAAGATCGAAATCCTTGCTCTGCGAGATGAAATACTCGCCAAAATCGAGCAAGGCATTTTGGTCCGAACAATCTACGAAGAGCTAAGCACTTCGGGACGTGTCACCATGTCCCGCCGGTCGTTCTATGACCGGGTTAAACAACTGCGTTCCACTGCTGCAAAATCATCTGGACGCTCTGCAGCAAATCAACCTGTTCGACCAAGCAGTCAGAACAGACAGCCGCAATCTGCAAACGCACGTCCAATTCACACCAACACACTGCCAACGCTCAAAGCCGAAGAACAAATAGAGTTTGATCGTGCCTGGGACGGATCCTCCTATGACGAGGAGGACGCCCAATGAGCAATTGGCAGTCCGACTACCTCACCCTTCACACCCGCCTTCGGCAAGCCCGTCAGTCCAAACGTCTCACCCAAGCAGGTGCAGGCGAGCGCATTGGCGTGTGCGAACGCACCTACCGCGACTTCGAGGCAGGCCGAACCGATCTGCCTGCCGCCGTCGTCTTTCGCCTCGCCCATCTGCTGGGCATCAAAATTATCATTTCAGATGGAGTTATCGCCGATGGCGTTGATTAATCTTACCCTTCAGGGCAAGGGCGGGGTCGGCAAGTCTTTTGTCGCCAGCCTTCTCGCGCAGCATTACCTCAATCGCGACACCCCGCTTCATTGCTATGACACCGATCCGGTCAACCAGACCTTTGCCGGATATAAAGCCTTCCCCGTCGAGACCATTCGCCTGGGCGAACGTCCCGATGAGATCAATCCGCGCTATTTTGATGCGCTGATCGAACAGATCATGACTGGCCCGGAAGACGGCGTTGTCGTCATCGATAACGGGGCCAGTACTTTCCTGCCGCTGCTAGGCTATATGGTCGAAGCTCAGGCGCTGCAGATGCTGGCTGAAGCCGGTCATGAAGTCCGGCTTCACACGGTCCTGACAGGCGGCCAAGCATTGAACGACACCATGCAGGGCCTGCATCAGGTTTTGCAAAGCGTTCCCGATATTCCGGTTGTCGTTTGGCTGAATGAGTATTTCGGGCGGATTGAGCGCAAGAACGCATCAGGCGAAGTCGAGAGCTTCGAGCATTCAGGTCTCTACAAGAAAAACAAGAACCGCATTCACGCGCTGGTGCGTCTGCCCGAGGTCCGCAAAGAAACCTTCGGCCATGACATCGAGCAGATGATGCGTGCCCGCCTGACCTTCGATGAAGCAGGCAGCCATGTAGACTTTCCCTTGATGTCGCGCCAGCGCCTGATGATGACCTGGCGCAGCATTGGGGCCTCCATGGAACAGGCGGTGCTGTAATGGCCAGTGTTCTTGATGAGGCTCCGCCGCCACCCCTGACCATGGACAGCATCGAAGAGCTGCGCACGCATTTGTGGAAGGTCCATCAGGTCAATGTCGAGGACGGTGACCCGGTGCTGATGATCTATACCATCCACAAGGTCGTGCTCGACGAGCACCGTCGCCTGATCGATCAACATAACCGGACCCTGTCGGGCATCATCCAGGCACAGGCAGAAACCTTCACCACCGATGTCACTAGCGCCATCGAGGACTTCAAGAATGAAGCCCTGACAGATGCCGTGCGCGAACGTCTGTCTGCGATGCAGGAAGCTGCCCGCCTTGCCGATACGGCACAGGACCGCTTTCGCAAGATGGTCAAGCTGATCTCCATCCTCACCGCCCTCAATCTGGTCGCCGTCGTCTTCACGCTGGGCGTCCTCACCGTTTTGACTATTTGACGACAAGGAAAACCAAACATGGATAAACGCAACTTTTTCAAAATTGCCGTCATTGCAGGCCTTGCCACTTTGGCCATGACCGAACCGGCCTTTGCTCAAGACACCACCGGTGGCAACTGGTGGGATCCGGTTGTTTCCTTCCTCGAACTGCTGGCCGAAGGCTTTGGCAAGATCTTTGCCATCGCACTGGGTCTTGGACTGGTCGTTTATGGCGGCTGGGCGGCCTTTACCGGTCGGCTTGATCCACAGCGCGGCATCATGATGGTCATCGGCGGTATTCTGGTGACCGCAGGACCGGCCATTGCATCTGGTCTTCTGGGGGTTCTCAAATGAAAGCCGCCAGTGCTGTTCTTATTCAGGCCCAACGACAAATGACCCTGATCGGCCTGCCCGTCAGTTTGCTTCTCGTCGCAGGGCTCGCCGGTGTGCTGGGCTTTGTCCTGCCCGTCGTGTTCGACTTTCCGGTTCTGGTCATTCCGGGCGGGATCGTCGGGTTTGTCGTCGCATGGATCTATCTCGTTAAACATCAGCGGATCAATCCGAACCATGACCGCGAGTTGCTGGTTGCCCCGATGTTCTGGGGCAGCCGCAAAGGTGCGCGCCTTCTGACCACAGGAGGGCGCAAATGATCTGGACCGATGTGATCACCACCGGCCTTGTATCCGGGATGGCGGGCGGCTTGGTCGTTCCGGCAGGTCGTCGTCTGTTGCTTGGCGACATTACCCAAGACTGGCTCCAGGACGAACTGGAGCTTGACGGGATCGATCCAGTTGATGGTGTCACCGTGCGGGGCAAGGATGGATCGCTTTCGCGTGTGTGGCATCTGCTGGGCACGAGCTATGACGCCCGGATCGAAACCGAGCAACAAAGCTTGCTGTTGGGCCGTCAGTCGCTGCTGCAGGAACTTGGCAAACGCAATATCGCTGTCCGCTTGTTTGCGATTAAACGCCGACGCGAGATTGCCGCAGATGCCACTTGGCCGAACGCTGTTCTTGATGAGATCGGCACCGCAGAAGCACGGCAATATAAATCAAGCTACTTCATCGACTGGTATTTGATGGCAACCACGCAGACCATGCAGCCCCTGCTGGATGCCGAAGAAAAGATCCCCGCCATTCTGTCGGAATACCGCCCCGAGTTGCTTGCCCGTTCTGACGATGATCAACCCTGTCTTTTAACCGGCTTCCTCAATGGGCTGGTGAGCGGTGAGTATCGCCGCGACCTGCCTGCCATCAGCCGCAATCTGTCGGCAAACCTGCCCGCCTCGGACCTTCATTGCAACAAGGTGAATGGCACCATCACCACGCATGTTCCAGCACAGCGGTTTCAGAAGGTCATCACGGTTACCCTCTGGCCGGAAACAGTGTCCGGCCATTTGATCGGCGAGATCCTCGCCCTGCAGGGCGATATCGAGATCTGCCAAATCTGTGATCCATGGGGCAGTGATCAGGCGATGCTGGTCAACAAGCGCCGCATGGCCGGGGAGTCAAACTCGTGGTTTGGCAATCCGGCAGCAGCGGCGGAAGTCTCGACCCTGCTTGATCTTTTGGCCGAAGGCAAAACAGCGCTTTTTGCCACCCAGTTTCAGATCATTCCGCGTGCGGAGACAGAAGACAAACTCAACACGCTGATCCGCGAGATCACAGAAATACTTGGCAACAAGCGGATTGGCTATGCCCTGCAAACTCGCGGCGCACCGGTTTGCTGGTTTAACCGTCTGCCGGTCGTATCCAAGCGCAAGATCAGATTGCCCGGCAGTCAGTTCATGGCTCCGCTGGATCTGCGCGATCAGAACATTGCCGCCCTTTGGGCTTTGCCACATTCCGCCACCGGCCTGTTGGCCAGCCAGTTTGGCCCGGCACCCGTGCGCTGGTTTAAAACCCCGACCGGCCAATCCTACGCGTTTCAGTTTCAGGTGGTGAACAAGCCGTTTTCTCTGGGCAACTTCCTTGTTTTTGCCCCGTCCGGTGTCGGTAAGTCCACCCTGATCATGCATCTGATGGGCGGCCTTGCGAAGTTCGAGAATATCCGCTCCTACATCTTTGATTCCAAAGAAGGCACGCGCTTCATGGTCGAAGCCATGGGCGGGCTGTATCAAGCCTATGACGGTCTTTCGCTTAATCCGCTTGATGTCGGCGACGACACACCCAAGAACCGCGAACGTGTGTATGCGATCTTAAAATCTCTGGCCGGGATCGATCTGGAAGATGCCGATATCGACGCCCTTAATCATGCCGTCGATCTGGCGTTTCAGATTGAACCACCACACCGCACGCTCAATGCGATCTATCCCTTCGCCTTTGCCCGCCGTTCAACACTCCGGCGCGCCTTTGCGCAGTGGGTTGCGGACGACAAGGGCAATACAGGTCTTCGCAGTCACATCTTCAATGCCCCCCATGACAGCCTTGGCGGTCTTTTGAACCAATCACACATGGTTGGGATCAATATGAACGAGGCGCTGGCCGATCCTGCACTGGGTGCGCCTGTCGTTGGTCATATCTCTGAGGCGATCAGTAAGTCTGTTGCCGGGCGCAATGGTGGCTTTGTCATCTTCATTGATGAAGCGGCCAAGCTTCTTTCCAACCCCGGCTTCCGGGATCTCGGTGCCGAGATGTACCGCGAATACCGCAAACTTGGCGGTGCGGTCGGCATGGCGTTTCAGGATCCGGCAGGCCTTGGCAAAACCGGGGCGGCGGAGGCCATCATCGAGAACACCGCGACGATGATCTTCTTCCCGAACTCCAAGGTCACGGAAGAAAGCCTCAAGCCGTTCAATCTCAATGAAGAGCAAAAGCTGTTTGTCCAGGGCCGCACCCGTTCGCGCAAAAAGAATGATCGGCGGGTTCTGATCATTAAGCGTGATGAAGCCAGCGGTTTTGAGGAAAGCGCCATTCTGGATGTCGATCTGTCACCGCTTGGTGATGCCGTCCGTTTCTATCGTTCCGGCCCGGATGCCAACAACGATCTGGCCACCATCCAAACCAAATGGGGGGACGCATGGCAGAGCCATCTGTAACCCGTATTGATCACCCTGACATGAACAAACATACCCTCGCAATGATCGCCCTCACCAGCCTCGTGGGGTCGCTTGGACTGATTTGCATGTTGAACTGGCCGATCACGACCAGTGCAGTTTTGATCCTCTTGCTTGCCGTCGTTCTTGGCGCGGGAGGTCCATCATGAACAGGCGTCTTCGTACTATAGCACTTGCCTTTGGCATTGTTCTGGCAACGCCTGCCATTGCCTATGCCACCTATCCGGTGATCGATGTGTCGGCCATCGCCAAACTGGGCGAGCAGCTGAGCAAAATGCAAAAGCAGATTGATCAGCTCAAGCAGCATACCGAATGGCTAACCAAACTCAGTGCCCAGGCACAGGGCACGATTGATGCCATCGGGGCTGCCGGACAAATCGCGCTGCCGATCCTCAACATGCAAAAGCTCACCAGCCGGATCATGCGTGACATCCAGTGTCTAACGCCGGACCTTTCCGGTTTGATGCCCGGCATCAATCTTGATGATCTTGATTTCTTTAGCATCTGCGAAGGGCGCAGCATTTACCGCAAATCACTTTGGTTTGATCCGAACGATCCTTCGACCTGGACGTTTCCGGAAGGCAGTGAGTTTGAAGGAACCAACAGTGGTTCTGGTTCGGGCAGTGGCATCTGGGCCGATCCCGACCACCCGGTCAACAAGGCCAAATGGCAAGCGCAGCAACAAGCCCGTGCGATGGTCGAAGCCCGGCGTGAAGAGCTTGCCAAAGATGCGGTTACAACCGGGCTCGCACAGAGCGACCTGACCGTTCAAAGCACCGAAGAGATCCAGCAGGCAATTGAAGAGCTTGAAGCCGCGACCAACGGTGCGGCGGATATGAAGCGGCTTTTGATGGCAATTGCCAAATGGATGGCGATGTCAAACCGCCAGCAGGTTCAACAGCAGCAGCTTACGGCGCAATTGGTCAAAATCCAGTCGACCATGTTGCTGCAATACCTGCCGCCCCAGCAACGTGATGGTGGGGAGGACGCAGAATGATCGGCTTACTTCCCGCCGCTCGCGATAAACGCATTGTGGTTCTTGACGTCGGTCTCGGTACGCCAATCGGGCATATCGTTGCATCCGCCCGTGAAAATATTGCGCCGCTTAACGTAGGTGCAATTCCAACCACTAAGCTGGTTCCATGGCTGAGCCTTTGCTCCGGGCGGCAAGATCGAACGATAGGCATCTTTCCAGACGTCATAAACCAAACGCAGATCATGACCTCGCTTGATCAGGTCTCCCTGCGGATGGTTGGCCAACTTCTGCAAAACCTCATCGCGACTGCCTGCGATCAAATCCTGATGAGCCTCATACGCAGGCATGACCTGATCCCATTCCTTATCGAACTCGCTCCCCGTTTGGAACTCCGTCCAAGCGGACACCGCGTACTCCCAATCCAAGTAATCGCCTTTGTTCAACGCAACGCCAAGCGAATTAGCCTGCGCTGCCCCATTCGGCAAAAAGGACAACAACCCAATGAGCGGTAGAACAAACACAACTACTGATTTGATGTGCCTGACCTGCGACGTGGTGACGGAGTATGTCGATCTGGCCAACAGTTTCACCCAAAACCTGAGCAGTGTGCTGCTCGACCCCATGTGGTTCATCTATCTCTCCGTCGTTGGTCTATGGATCGTCATTCATGGCGGTAAGATGATCATGGGAAAGGGCGATCTGATTGGATTCGCTCATGAATTCGCGTTTATCACTATAGCCGGTCTGCTGCTCGGCGGGCAAGGGCCCACTCTCGTAAATTCCATTTATCAGATGGCGTTATCAACGATGGGTAGTGCTGCTGGTGTTGTGCTGTCTGCCGGGATGGAAGGTGGCATTGCAACGGCCAAGATCCCGAGCGAGGCCTCTTCGCTGGGCGGCATGGCGCAGTTGGTTTATGTCGCCGAACGCGGCTTGATGGTTGTCTTGCGGATTGCCTTTGAAATCTGGGCGTCAATCTCGCTGGGCAATCTGATGGCCGGTGTTTACGGCGTGCTGCTGGCTCTGCCCTACATCATCCTGATCATTGTCTATTTCAGTCAGGTGGTGGTCAGCATCTTCCGCGTGATGATGTTTTCCGCCCTCTCCCCGATCCTGATGCTCGCCCTCGGGTTTGGCTGGGGTCGTGGCATGGCGATTACCGGCATTCGTACCGTCTTTGCCGCCTTCATGGTGTTGTTTGGGTCAACACTTGCCTTGGCATTGTGCCTCTATGGTGCGGCCTCGCTTGATATCCAGAACACCGAAAACGTTCGCGAGATCACCTCTATCGACAATCCCGGCCTGTGGGTCGCCATCGTGCTCGGATGGATGGGAACAGCCTTTATGGCTGAAGCCACCGGCATGGCCAACTCGATAGCCGGATCGCAACTGACCAATCAGGCGGCTGCTGTCATTACCGCAGGCATGACCGCAACCGGTCTTACTGTTCTGAACCACGCCAAACAGTTCGCACCTTCGGGCCTTAAGACTGCGGGCAATGCCCTTGCTGCAGGCGCAAAAGGGTTTGGAATGGGACAAGCTGCTGCGGGCGATCCCGCTGGCGCATTGAATGCGGCCAAAGGTCAGTTTGGTCGGTTTGGTTCAGCCTTTGATGCCCATCGCCAAAGCGTCATGGAACGCCTTAAAACCCCGACCTTTGATCGGGGAGACAAGTCATGAGCCGTTTCAAACAGTTCTTGCGTGACGCTTTCCTGATGATCTTAGCCCTTCCGATGGTGCTGCTGTGGCTTGTCATCCTGACGGGCATGTTTTCGCCTGAAAGCCTGATTGTCTTTGTCATGGCGCTTCGCGAAGTCGATGCCGCGCAGCTTGCCGGTTTGATGCGCAGTGCCGTCCATATCTGGATCGCGCTTTCCATCACCCTTGCCCTTGCCCGACTTGTCTTTGGCTTGGGCAAACCCTCCTCCCAAACCGCCCCCAACCAGAAAGGATCGCAGCCATGCGCCTGATCCCCAAACACCTTGTTCCAATGGTCTGCCTTGCCGTTCTCCTGTCGGGTTGCGTTTCCGTTTCAAAAGACCGCGAGATCCCAAAGGAAGGGACCGGCACCGATGAAATGAAACTCAGCCCCTGCGTCTGCGATCCGATCGAGTTCAATGGCGAGGGCTTCTCATGGCTTGGCTAGGACGTATCGGCACGCGCGATCACGAGCGCACGTCGATCTCGGCGCCGGTATCTCCGCATGTGCGGACGGTCGCAGCAGATCCATACAGCTTTCAGGCAAGCCATCGTCGGCTGGCCTGGATGCTGCGGCTGTCTGCCGGAACCAACATCGTGCTGGGGGCCGGGGTGGTCGTTTTAGCGCAAACCATTGGCCATCTTGTCCCGCTCAAGGAAACCGAGATTGCCCTGGTTCGAACCTATGGCCCGGATGATCGCACTTATGTCGTTGAACCGGTCAGCAAGAAAGTCGGGGGCTTTGAAGTCTTTCTTGAAGCCCAGGCCAAACGCTTTGTTCTGATCACCAACGAGATCGATCCGGTCACTCAGGAAGAACGCCAGCGCGAAGCATCACGGTTATCCGATGCCCGCTTCTGGGAACGTTTTAAACGTGAACGGATCGATAGCGGCCTGATCACTGAAGCCCTTGAAAAAGGCATTGAGCGTGAAGTGCGGATCGTCTCCATCGATCCCATCGCCACCCTGTCATCGGACCATAAATACGCGGTCGATTTTATCCAGATCGATCACCGTCGCGGCAAAGAGATCTCGCGCAAAGCCTTGCGCGCCTATCTGACACTGGCCACCCGCCAGCAGAATGTCTCCGAAGCCGACAAATACACAAATCCCTTTGGCGTCACCGTGCTCGACATGGTGCTGAGAGAAAGAGGTGCGTCATGAAACGCCTGAGTAATCTTGTTTTCCATCTTGTTCTGGGCAGCCTGATTTTGGCCGTCCTCGTGCTTGGCTATCAACGCGCCAATGCCCAAACAGCCGCTCGCCCGCCAATGCCGGGTCAATCACAGCAGCCGTTTTCGGGCGTTTCTGCTTCGCCACAACACTCCGCCCCGGCCATGCCCGTTCCTGACAGCGTGGTCGATCAGGCACGTGATCAGAACGAAGGGTATTTTTCGACTATGCGCCGACCGCGCACCAGCGGGCAGGTGCAAGATGTCTGGGATCGGGCTGAACCTGATGATGCGGTTTATGCCACCGATCTGTGTAGTGACTGCACCTACAAGATCCGTACCCGCGAGTTTATGGTCACGGTGGTTGAGCTACCACGCGGCGAGATCATCGAAGCTGTTGATTTGGGTGATGATGGCGGGTTTTCCGTCAAGCCACGCGGCAAACGCCGCCTTGCTGTCCGTCCAAGCGGCTATGGCTACGACACCTCACTCGTCGTCTATGGCAAGTCCGGTGCGGTCTATCCGTTCTATCTGCGGGCAGAGAGTTTCAATTCGGTCAATGTGCCAGATCTGGTTGTCCGCATCGAAGGATCTGTGCAGATCAATGAGGATCCGGCAGTTCCCGGCTTTACCGGTGTTTTGGACGACACAGAGAAACCGGCTCTTCCGGCGATGTCTGTTCCCGGATATGGCAATAAGTCTGCTGCCATCGACACTGCGATTGCCGGACTGAGTGAGACCAACCCCGGCACACCTGCCGATGACTTTGTTGCACAATCCCCGTTCGACCCGAACGCCCTGCACGGCTGGGGTGAATATGACCTCTGGGGCGATGAAACGCTGCGTCCGGAAACCGTTTTTCGCGATGATCATTTTACGTATATCCGCTTTGGCAAACGCTGGAAGGATGTCGAACTGCCAACCGCCTATGTGGTGGTTGATGGCATTGATGAGTTGGTTAATACCCGCGTTCAGGGTGAGACCTACATCATCGAAAGTACCCGCCCGCTGATCACACTCAAAAGCGGTCAAAGCTTCCTCTGTGTTGAATATACCGGGGACGCGGCATGAGTGCGTTTTGTGATGTCGCCCTGGTGATTGGTCTCACCTTTGGTGGCGTGTGTGCGGAACCGGTGGTCAATGCACCGCCAACCTTACCAGCCGATGATCCATCGGTCTGGGCGCTTCCGGCACCACCTCCTCCAGCGCCCCCTGCTCTGGCACCTTCCATGCCGCCGATTATCATCAAGGACGCTAAACCAGAACCGCAACCAGATCCTGTTCTCAATGTCGAGCCGGAACCTGCGCCCGTTCCCGAACCGCCTGCACCAGATCCATACCGCACAGCCTTGGAGGCCGCTTGGCAACATCCTGTTTCCATGTCGTCTGGCTGGGGGGCTCCGGCGTGGCAGTCTGGCGATATGGCAGGATTGTCGGGCAATGCCGCCCTGCCCGGCATGACCGCGCCAGCAGCGATGGATCCGCTTGATCTGCCGGTCGGTGAAAACGACAAGGCCGATTATGAAGGCCCGCGTCGTACCTCGACGCTGCCAGTCGATAACAGCCGGATCATTACAGCAGATCGTTACATCACGGTCATTCTCGAAACTGGCATCAACAGCCAGGTTGGCGGTGACGCAACCGGTACCGTTATCGTCCAGTCAGCCCGCGATGTTTATGGCTATCACGGGCGCAATGTCCTGATCCCCAAAGGCTCACGCCTGATCTGCAATTACGATCCGCCCAAGGATATGGGCAGTTCGCGCCTGTCGATTTCTTGTGAACGCATCCTGATCGCCGGGCATCGGGCCGAGATCCGCCAGCTTGCCTCCCCCATCGGTGACATTCAGGGCCGACAAGGCGTTGCTGGCGAAGTGGATCGCCGTTTCTGGGAACGCTATGGCACGGCGTTCATGCTGACCGGCATCTCGACGGCTGTGCGCTATGCCGCGGCCTCAACAAAATCCGAGGACAGCGACGGCGAAGTCGCAACGGCGGCTTCTGAAAAAGCCGCAGAAGAGCTCTCGACCCGCTTTGGCGAAATCAGCGCCAGCGTCCTTGAAGAAACCCTTTCCTTGCAACCCATCATCACCATCCCCCAAGGCACACGCCTTCAAATCCGTCCGGCAACGGACTGGTACATCGCAAATGTGGAGTAGAAGCATGAACAAACAAGCGCTTTGGTGTTTGCTCCTGTCATCCTGTCTGGTGTCTCCGGCACTGGCACAGATGGCACAGACGCCGCCAGAAACGACTCAGACCGACTCATCTGAAACTAATCCTGAACCGGGCATCGAGGAGATGGTGCGCAAGGTCAATATCGTGACCCGTGCGATAACCCGCACCGCCGTTTCGCAAAACGAACCGATGGCCATTGATCTTGGTTTGGTCGATGTACCTGGTGCGCCGCCCAAACTGACCGAAGGTGTCACGGCCAAAGCCTATGCCCGCTATGTCAATTACGAAGACAGCCTGATTGCCCAACTGGTCCTGACCGGCGTTGAGAAAGACGGCCGATCCGAGCCGCTTGATTCAAATGATTTTGTTGCGCAGTTCAATATGGACAGCCCGGAACTTGATCCGGCTTCGCCGGTTACCATTGAAGGTAATCAGGAAACCCTGATCGCTGCCCTTCAGCGTCTGAACGCTGTCGAAGACGAGGACGACAAGGAAGAAAAAGAAACCGAGGCGGCAGAGGGCGATACCGGTGCGTCAAACAGCGTCGGATCAAACGCCTCAAAGAATGCGGATGCTGCAGGCTATTCCTCGCCTGCCGCTTTGGATGTTGCGGAAGATACTAGTTCCCCAACTGTCCGCGTCACGACAGAAGGCTGTAACATCCGGGTTGATCTCGCCCAACTTGTTGCCGTCCAGCAAAGCCGGGTGGAAACCACCGAAGATGGCGCGGTCAGCACGGCCCCTTGTGAGGATGGCGCAGATCGATATCCGTTGGATCGAAGCTACTCGGTCTGCGGTGACACCATCGATATGGAAACCCGTCAGGCAACCGCTCAATACCTGCTGTATTACACCGATGGTGGCGGTAACCGGCAGGAAGTTACTGACTGCCTCAAGGATGACGACAAGGTCTTTGATATTACCGAGAAGGCATCGGCCTGCTCGGTCTATCTTGATTACAACGAGATGATGGCGGTGCCGCAAGCATCGCTTGCCTATGTCAATGCCAGCAACAATGAAGTCCAGGTGCGCAGTTGTGAACCGTCCGAAGAAATCACCTCGGTTCCGCTTGTGTCTGTCACCGATGGCTGTTCCATCCGGCATGATTTTGCCGGTGGCCTGTCCTTGCAAACCGGTCGCCATATCTATGAGCTGAACGGTACCACTTGGCAGGCTGATGCCTGCTCGGACAATGGCACCGAATATCCCCACGAGACGGTTTATAAGAACGCTGCCGGGCAAGAAGTCTGTGCGCCGATCATTAATCAGGCGGCTGGCTCAGTCACCCGTCAAAGCCGCAAGCAGATTGTGGTCAATGGGGTTGAGCAATTCATCACCGAATGCAAACCCGATACGGCCAACATCGCGATCCAGTCGACCATTGATGGCTGCGACAATCCATCGCTTTGGAACCATGATCTGGCGGCTGGCACCAGCTATGGCCGCGAGCGGTTCTACTACCAGCTCGATGGCGTTCCGCAATATGTCACCGAATGTCAGGATAGCGAGATTGCCTATCCGCATCAGGTCGAGACCACCGGCTGGCAACCCCATGATGACCAGCTATTCGCCTATCGCCTGACCACGGTCTATATCGAAGGCACGCCCAAAGGCCGCTTTAACATCAAGACCAGCGAAGTTCTGCCGGGTGAACCGCAGACGGCTTACGTCTATTCGGGAGAAGCGCCCGCAACAAAC
This sequence comes from Thalassospira lohafexi, assembly GCF_002844275.1. Classification (GTDB taxonomy): domain Bacteria; phylum Pseudomonadota; class Alphaproteobacteria; order Rhodospirillales; family Thalassospiraceae; genus Thalassospira; species Thalassospira lohafexi. The sequence continues at coordinate 23,643 of NZ_NXGX01000016.1, read as the reverse complement.
GGTGAGCATTTCTATGAAGGCTGCACACGCTTTGATGCACGGGATTTGGTCGAATCTTATGACCGACCGGATGGCTCGAAGCACAAGGTTGTCATTGGTGAAGCCGACCCGCTCAGTCTTGGGAACAAATGCTACAATGAATTTACGTGGGAGGCGATAACCCATGGAAAGTTTGAAAACCCGGTTTCTTCGAACAGATCCAGCGGCCCATGTGGTGTGTTCGAAAACTATGCGCACGTTTATGACGCCGCTTATCACTGTACCAGTACAAGCTCAGTCGGAACACGCAAGACCATTCGTGAAGACGGTGAAGTTATTGGCACGGCCTCTAACACCTGCACGACGTACAACGCCTATTCCCCAGTCGCAGCCAAATATTACACCGGCGGATCAGATGCAGACGGAAGCTTCCAAGGCTATATCCGTGTCAAATTTCCCTCTTCTGGCTGGTCTTACCCATCTCATACAAATGGTGTGAAGTCCGGCTGCCTTGGGAATTGGGGGTGGCTGCAATGAACGCCCTTTCCCCCAATCCCCTGTTTGAGAAGATCCTCGGTCCTCTGGCCAGCTATTACGGCGATCTCTCTACCGTCGAAATTCGCATGAACCGCCCACACCGCGTCGTTACCGAACGGCGCGGGGAAGGCAAGCGCGAGATCGAGGATCCTGCTCTTACCCTGGCTGCCATCGAACGGATAGCGATCAGCCTCGCCAACCAACGCGGCCTGAAGTTCAATCCCGATGACACTCCAAAACTCTCCTGCGTCTTGCCGGGAAATCATCGCTGCGAGATCCTCGTCGGGGCATCGGTGCGCAGCCACCTCAGCCTTGCGATCCGCTGCAAACATCCCTTCACCCCGACCTGGGAACAGGCCGGGGTGACACCAACCATCCGCGACTATCTGATCGATAAGGTCGCGGGTGACGCCAACATGATCATTAGCGGGGCCACCAATACCGGTAAGACCACCCTGCTCAACATGCTGCTTGCCACCGTCGATCCGGCCCGCCGGGTGTTGGCCATCGAGGACACGCCAGAACTTCATATCGAGCAATTCTGGGATGGCAATGGTTTGATTGCCGCCCGTGAGGCCGGGACCGGCAGTGGCATGGTCGGCTGGCGCGAGATCTATGATCACCTGATGCGGATCACGCCCGATCATATCCTGTTTGGTGAGATCAGTACCCAGAACGCCTTTGCTGCCCTTGCTGCGCTCAACTCCGGGGTCACGGGCTTTATGTGCACCATCCATGCCGAAAGCCCCTGGCAGGCCATTCACCGCAAGTTTGATCAAAACATCGCCTGGGCGGGCGAGACCATGCCGCGTGTGCCGGAGTTTCTCGCCGAGCTGGTTGATGTCGTCGTTCAGATCAAACGCAATGCCGATGGCTGGCGGCGCATCACCGATATCTGGGAGCCCCGCAATGATCGCTATGTCCTTCAAGACGGCAAGGAGATGTTGTCATGACCGCTCTTTATCGAATGTCTCTGCCGGTCATTCTAGTTGCCATGATCACCGCCATTCTCTGGCAATGGCATCTTGCCGTCGGGTTTGACGCGCTTGATCTGCGCTGGTGGCAATGGTCGCTTGAGGCCGTCACCCATTCGGCGGGCCTTCCCGATGAAATGCTTTATCCGGCGCTTTGGATTGGCATTGCCGGGCTGCTTTCGATGTTTGGTGTTCTGGCATTGGGATCTCGCGCCAATAACAGCACGCTTAGGGGCAACCGCCAGGGCGACGAACTGCATGGCTCAGCCCGCTGGGCCATGCTGCGTGATCTCAAGAAAGCCCGGCTATTTCGCAAAGACGGTGTGGTTGTCGGTGGTTGGCCGTCATGGTTTGGCCGGATCCGCGAACTGCGCCATGACGGGCCGGAACATGTTCTGGTCTGGGCCCCAACCCGTACCGGCAAAGGGGTGAGCCTGATCCTCTCCACCCTGCTCAGCTGGCGCGAAAGTATTCTCTGTCTTGATATCAAAGGTGAGAACTTCGCCAAGACCGGTGGTTGGCTGGCCAGTATTGGTCACACAGTCCTGCGGTTTGAGCCTGCCGCAACATCGGGTTCGGCGCGCTTTAATCCGTTGGCCGAAGTGCGGATTGATAGCGAACGCGACATTGCCGATTGCCAGAACATTGCCGCGATGATCATTGATCCGGACGGCAAAGGCATGTCGGGCAGTTACTGGCGTGAGGAAGGCTGGGGCTGGCTTTCTGTTGTGCTGCTCCATGTCATCTATCGCGTTCGATCTGAGCAAGGTCGCATGGCCTGCTTTGATGATGTGAACATCTTCCTCTCAGGCATCACTGGCCAACCAAGTGAAGATGGCCCCGGTGGAAATGAACACCGCGAACAGGCCGACGATAATTTCGAGCATATTCTTGCTGAGATGGCCACCTTTGATCACGGCAAAGCGCATGTAAACAAGGAAGTCCGGCGCGGGGCCAACAGCATGATGATCAAGGCCCCGCAGGAACGTTCCGGCGTGCATTCAACCGCCAAAACGCAGCTCACCGTCTTTGCCGATCCGATCATTGCCCGCAATACCGCCACCAGCGATTTTCGTCTGCATGATTTGATGAATGGCGATGCACCGATGGCATTGTTCCTTGTCGTGTCCCCTGCGGATAAGGACCGCTTGCGGCCTTTGCTTCGCATCATCCTCAATCTGTTCATGCGGCGTATGACTGAACGCATGGAGTTTGGATCGGGCCAAACAGTTGCCGGATACAAACACCGCCTGCTTTTAATGCTCGATGAGTTCACCTCCATCGGCAAGCTCGAGATCTTTGAGGAATCGCTGGCCTTCATGGCCGGATATGGCCTCAAGGCCATGATCATCGTTCAGAATACCGAACAGTTGTTCAAGCATTATGGCCGCGATGAATCAATCATGGCCAATTGCAAAATCCGGATCGCCTTTACCCCCAACAAGCTCGAAACAGCCAAGCTGCTTTCCGACATGACCGGCAAGGCAACCATCGTGCAAAAGCGCCGCTCACACTCCGGGCGTATGGGCGATCTTGGGTCGGTCTCCGACAATCTGGCTGAAACATCCCGGCCACTTTTGACCCCTGATGAATGCATGCGCCTACAGATCATTGATACCGAGGGCCGAAAACCGATCCCCGGTGACGCGCTGATCTTTGTCGCCGGTCTTCCGCCCATCCTTGGCCGTCAAAAGCTCTACTTCCTTGATCGCGAGCTTTCTCGTCGTTCGCAAATGACGCCACCCCAAATGGCGATCTCTTCCATGCCGTCTGCCTCTCTCAAAGGACCCAAATCATGAAAACACCCAATACACCTGACAAAGGCACGCCTGCGTCTGCAGCCCTGAATGACCAGGACTATCTCGCGCTGGCCTCTTCCATGATCAATGTGCAGAGCCTCACCGGCCCTGTGCCGGTTGATCCCGACATTGCTGATGCCATGGGGGCATTCTCCGAAGACGCGCTCTCCGCTGATGACGCGCTCGACAGTCATTTTGACGGGGTCGATCCAACCGCTGATGCGGAGGCCTCAAACAATGGCTGAGAAAAAGAAAAGCTATCGCGATCAAGTGGTCGAAGAGCTGCTTGGCCATATCGAAGCAGGCACAGCACCCTGGCAAAAGCCATGGGAACCGGGAAAGGTTCGCATGGCCCCGTTCAATCCGGTCTCCGGCAAAGACTATCGCGGCATTAATGCGCTCTGGCTTGAAATGCGCGCGCGCTCGGATCCGCGCTGGATGACCTATCGCCAGGCGACTGCCCAGGACGCGCAAGTCCGCAAGGGTGAAAAAGGCACCATGATCGAATACTGGAAATGGTCAGAGCGCGAGAAGGTCTTGGATGACACTGGCAAGCCGGTTCTTGACGACAAGGGTGTTGCGAAAACCCGCGACGTGCGCCTTGACCGGCCAAGGGTGTTTCATGCGGTCGTGTTTAATGCCGATCAGATCGATGGTCTGGCCCCCTATATCGCACCTGAACCAACCTTCAGCCCGGTCGAACGGGCCGAACAGATCCTCAAGCAGGGCAATGTGCCGATCTTTCATGATCAGAATGACCGGGCGTTTTATCGGAGCTCATCCGATCAGATCCACATGCCCCATCAGGCCGCCTTCAAAGGCCAGTACGAATATTACGCAACCGCCTTGCATGAGCTTGGCCATGCCACCGGCCACAGTTCTCGAATGGCACGCGAGTTCGGGCCGTTTGGCTCGGAAGTTTACGCCAAGGAAGAACTGCGCGCAGAAATCGCAAGCTACATGCTGACCACCGAGCTTGGCCTTGGTCATTACCCGGAACGCCATGCCAGTTATGTCGGCTCATGGATGAACGCCATCAAAGAAGATCGCAATGCGTTGTTTGCAAGCGCGCGCGATGCGGAGAACATCCGCACCTGGGTGATGGAGCCGGACAAACGCCAAAGCCTGATCCCCATCAAAGCCAAAGAAGCGACCAAATCCATCGCCCAAACCCCGGCTGTTGAACGACAGAAGGAAAATGCCATGAAAGCCGAGATGTCGCAGGCTCCGAACCAGGACACCAACACCGACCGCAAACGGATCTATCTCAATGTGCCGTTCAGTGAAAAGGATGAGGCCAAGGCGCTCGGCGCAAAATGGGATCGGCGTGCCAAAGCATGGTATGCGCGCGATGATATGGAACTTGAGCCGTTTAAGCGCTGGCAGGAGACCAAAGCCAAAGCCCCGGAACCAAAGATCAATCCCGAAGACGAGTTTGCCCAAGCACTCAAGGAAAACGGCCTGATCCTCGAAGGCCCTCCAACCATGGATGGCAAATGGCACCGGGTTGCGGTTGATGGTGATCGCAAAGGCCAGAAAAGCGGATCTTATCGCGGGTTCCTCGAAGGCCTTCCGGCAGGCAACATTACCAATTACAAATCCGGGCAGGATCCGGTCAAATGGGTGGCGACCGGCACCAAGATCGATCCCAAGGAGCTGGAACAGTCCAGAGCCGAAGCTGCGGCCCGCAAAGCAGCCCACGAACAGGAACTGCGTGCGCAATATCGCGCCGTGGCCAAACGGGCCTATGGGATTTTCCAGAACGCCGAACTGGCCCCGGCCAATCATGCTTATCTGCAAAACAAACAGGTGCCTGCAGGGGATCTGCGCATTGATCAATCTGGCAACCTTCTGATGCCGATGACCAATGACAAGGGTTTTATTGAAAACGTCCAGTCAATCCATCCCGATGGCACCAAGATGTTCCTCAAGGACGGCAAGAAGCGTGATCTGATGCATGTCATTGAGGGTGCCCCCAAAGGCCCAATGATCGTCACCGAAGGCTATTCCACCGGCCAAAGCCTGCATATGGCCAGTGGGTTGACCGTCGTGGTTGCGCTTGATTCCGGCAATCTGGCACCGGTGGCTGAGGCCCTTCACAAGAAGCACCCTGATCGTCCCTTGGTGATTGCGGCTGATGATGATCATGCCAAGCAGGTTAATGCCGGGATCAAGGGGGCCGAACGGGCATCTGAACTGACCGGGGCAAAAATCCTGCGTCCGGATCTGACGGATGACGAAAAAGCCAAAGGCCTCACCGACTTTAACGACATTCATCGGGAACGCGGAATTGAGGCGTTGAAACGCCTTGTCACTGACCAGCTCGGCATCACCAAGCCGAAAGCCAAAACCCGAACACGGGGACGCGAGCAGCAGTCGGCCAGCTTGGCGGTCTGATCCCCGAAAGCCGGTGGCGCGATGGACGCCACCGGCACCTTCTTCTCAATGCTGGAACCGTGCCATGGCCACCGAACGTCACGTCATCAAAACCTATCTCAACGACGAAGAGAAACAACGCATTGATCAGCTTGCGCATCAGATGCGGCTTTCGCGCTCGGAACTGCTTAAACGGCTATTGATGAACACCAAGCTGCCCAGTGCCGCTGACTTTGCAGCTTGGCAGGGCATTCGTGATCTGCTCAAGGTCAATGCCGATCAGGCGAGATTGGGCAACCTGTTTAAACTTGCTTTGGATGAGCCGCTTTCAGCAGATCTGCTCAAGAAGTTTGATGGTCTGGTCCGTGATATTGAAACAACCCAAGCAGACCTGAAGGTCGCCATTGGCGAGATCCGTGACCAGCTTCAGCCAAGCATTCGCAAGCAGGCCAAATCATGATCGCCACCAAGATCGGCAAAAAATCCGGTGTGCCGGATAATTACACCCGGCTTGGCGAGTACATTGCCGCAGCCGAGGAAAAAGGCGAGAAACTCCATCAGTTCTGGATCCGCAATTGCGATGCCGGCACAAATATCGAGGATCTGGATCTAGCCCTTTTGGAGATCGAGGCCGTTCGCCGTCAAAAGCCCGACATTGCCGACAAGACCTATCACCTTGTCGTTTCTTTTCGCCCTGGCGAGCAAGATAAACTGACCAAAACCGATCTGATGGCCATCGAGGCCGAATATGCCAAGGCGCTTGGCTACGGTGATCATCAGCGGGTGGCAGGCACGCATATTAATACCGATAATTTCCACATGCATATTGCCTTTAACAAAGTGCATCCGGAAACGCTCAAGGTCATCACACCACATCGGGATTTTAAGATTCTCGCCAAGGTTTCGCGCGAAATGGAGAAGAAATATGGTCTCGCCATTGATCCCGGCATGACCGATGGCAAAGAGCGCGACCCAAACACGCTGTCACCGGCTGCCCGGGACTATGAAGCACATACTTGGCAGGAATCATTCCAGCGGCATGTGCTGAAGCATCGTGAGGAAATTCTGAAGGGTTTGGGCAAGGCGAAGAACTGGCCGGAAGTGCACGAGGTTCTGGCGGGGTACGACATCAGCCTCAAACTGCGCGGCAATGGCATGGTTTTGATGAGCCCGGATGGGCAGGCGATGAAGGCCAGCCAGCTGGACCGAGCTTGCAGCAAGCAGAAACTTGAGGAACGGTTTGGGGTGTTTGAGGCCCGGCAACGCAAACCACGCGGCAAAGGTGAATATCTGACCAGAACGAAACGACGCTACAAGCCCCGACCTCTTGTTCGGCATCGCAACACTCCTGCCCTTTGGCGACGGTACCTTGGCAAGCGGAAAATCCTGTCCCCACAACTCAGTCTGATGGCACGGGCCTTGCGAAACTGGAAGATGTTTCTACTCATGGAGGCGCACCAAGATCCGTTGGCCATGGTTTTAATGGTGGCACATCGAGAAATGCTAGAGGTCCTATCAAACAAGCCTACATTCGTCCCAACAACTCCTCTCCAATCAAGAAAAGTACGCTCAGGTATGAGGCTTCGCTGAAGTGAGCCAAGCAACATTCAACACACCTAAACTCTTCACAAACTTTACCCAAATATAAAGTTTGCGTGGATGTCTAAGGCGGAGGGAAAGGTAAGGATCGCATCTGTCACTAATTGGACGTTGGCAAAGGCGGCAACCCAAGTTCCTTTAGGAACTTGTTGTGCCTTGCCGTTGCCTCGCGAATCTGTTTCTCGATCTCAACCATCTCCATCTGCGTAGCCGCCAGATCTATCTCTTCCTCAGGCACAGCTGTGCTGATGTAGCGGGAGATATTGAGGTTGTAACCCTCTTCGGCGATGCGTTCCATACTCACACGCTTGGAGTAACGTTCCTCTTCCTTGCGGAATTGGTATGTCGAAACGATTTTTCCAATATGATCCGGTGTGCCGCTCTCACCATCTCCAAGTTGGTTCTGGCGTTTGCCTTTCACGAAGTGCTCCGCAGCGTTGATGAAGAGCACGTCGTCCGGCTTCTTACACTTCTTGAGCACGAGGATGCAGACCGGGATACCGGTCGAGTAGAACAGGTTCGCAGGAAGGCCGATAACCGTGTCAATGTGACCGTCCTTTAACAGCTTGGTGCGAATGCGCTCTTCGGCACCTCCTCTGAAAAGTACGCCATGGGGCAGAATAATGGCCATTACGCCATCGTCTTTCAGGAAATGAAAGCCGTGCAATAGAAAGGCGAAATCCGCAGCAGATTTGGGCGCAACTCCATAGTTTTTGAACCTAACATCGTCGCCCATTGCGTCGGTCGGCTCCCAGCGCAGGCTAAAGGGCGGGTTCGCCACGACGGCATCGAAAGCGGGCTTCTTGGCCGGGTTCCGTTCACGGAGGATATCCCAGTCATTGGCCAGAGTGTCACCGTGAAAGACCTCAAACTCGGTGTCCTTCATCCCATGCAGTAACATATTCATGCGGGCGAGGTTGTAGGTCGTGATGTTGCTCTCCTGCCCGAAAATCTTGCCGATGCCATGAGGCCCCATGCGTTTTCGAACGTTGAGTAGCAGGGACCCCGAACCGCAGGCAAAGTCTAGAACACTTGCTAGTCGCTCTTTCTTACCAGTAGCGGGCTCCTGGCTGTCCAACGTCACGATTGCCGAAAGGATGTCCGATATCTGCTGCGGCGTGTAAAACTCACCCGCCTTCTTGCCAGAACCGGCGGCGAATTGGCCGATCAGGTACTCATAGGCGTCGCCCAGAGCATCAACCTTGGACGAAAATTCGGCCAACCCCCTTGCAATCTCGGCAATGATGGAACAGAGCTTCTTATTCTTGTCCGCCTGGGTCTTGCCCAGCTTCTCCGAATAAAGATTGATCTCCGAGAACAACCCACCGAAGGTGCTCTGGAAGGATTCATTCTCGATGTACTTGAAGCCCTCAGACAACGTAAGCAGCAGTTCATCGCTCTGCGTGCGAGCTAGGTTGGCGATGTTGTTCCACAAATACGGCGGCTGGATCACGTAATGCACTTTGCGGCGCATCTGCTTTTCGAAATCGGCCACGTCATTTGGATTGTCTTCGTACCATGCTTGCAGAGGCGTACTCGCGCCCGTGCGGGCGAGAACATCTTCCGGCAGATCGGGATAGTCCGTGCCCAACTCTCGCTTCGCCGCCGCTTCGTAGTTGTCAGAGAGGTAGCGCAAGAACAGGAAGGACAGCATGTAGTCGCGGAAGTCGTCCGCGTTCATCGCGCCCCGAAGCGCGTCGGCGATATTCCAGAGGGTCTTGCCGAGTTGTTTTTGAATTTGGTCGTTCATTGTGCGGGTGCTTCCTGGGGGACTGGTGCGGGTGCCGGAGCTGGTGGCCGGGCGGGTGCGTTGCCCGGCAGAGCGAACTCGAACCGGATGATGAATTCTCGAAGGATGCGGCGGAAGAGCTCCTTGTTGTCCTCGCCCATCTCGGTCGGTTCATGGATGGCATAGGCGCCGTGGCTCAGCAGGTTCAGGGCACGGTTGAACAGCGCCCTGTCTTCCTCGTTGTCCCGCGCCCTCAGGCAAAAGGCGATACTCGGGTGACCAAAGAAGGATGCTGTTTTCTCCATGACACTGCGCAGTGCGTTGAAGTGGTAGGTGTAGAGCTTGCCTTTCTTCGGATCAGCCGCCCGCTGCAATTCGGCGAGCGTCGCCACGTGGTGGAAGAAGGGCGTGTCTTCCGTCGCTTGAAGCAGGTAGGTGCCGTCACCGTTTGGCCGATGCAGGAAATAGCGCCGGTGAGCAACCGAAGGCGCGTCATCAATCTTCCGGCCGAGCTCGTTGCACATCACGTTGAAGAACAACGCGTGGTGCGAAGAAAAGATCACCTTGATGGGCGCAGGATTCCCGTCCGCATCCGTTCGCGTGGCCGCCCGGCGGAGGAGCTTGGCAAGATCACAGGCGACGGAAATCGCGTTGTTGTCGTCCAGCGACGAGATCGGGTCGTCGATGTAGAGGTACTTCTTCCCCTGATAGGACTCATGCCCATCCAGCATCCGTTCGCAGATGGCCATGAAGACGCACCAGATGAAGATGTTCTGTTCGCCGCGTGATACCTTGATGTTGGCCTCGCCGCCCTTGCTGAAGCTCACATAGTCCGGTTTGAACAGCGTCTCGCCTCCCTGCTCGATCTCCTTGTAGGTGAAGTCGAAATCGAAGTCGGCGTAACGGGATAGGTAGCGGGCGATGGTTTCGTCCAGCGCAAGCTCGGTCATCGCATCGAAGAATGACGACTGCTCATTCAATTGCAAATGCCGTACGCTATCTCCGTCAAGGTCATTTTCCCAGACAAACAAATCCTCTGTAAATGCATTAAAATAGAGAGTATCGGGGTTACCAGTCGGATTCTTTTTGCTTTTCCGCTTGCCTGCGTCCTTGAACTCCATCGACAGGCGTGTCTTGCCGGTTCGATTGTAGGCATAAATGAGTACCAACGAGGTTAGCTTAGTGGGGTTGTTCAGATCGTCACGAAGCCGGGTTACCAGAGTCTTCAGGTTCTTGAAGGTTCCCATACGTCAACCCCTCCCCATCTGAGGAAAAAGCTGCTGCATCAGGCCCTTCTTGTGGGTCCTGAGAGTGTCGAGCTTTCGGTCCTCGGCGGCAATTAGGTCGTCTAGCGAAGTGAGACAATCAGCTATCCGCTGTTGTTCGCGGGGCTCTGGAATCAGGGCTATATACGATAGTAGGGCAACTCGATTAATTTTTGGAATTTTGCCTCGTTCGGAATTTCGCCTAGCGTGCTCCAGAAAATTATCAGATAGAAGCAAATACAGCAGATAGCCTCGGAGCAACCTGTCGTCTGAAGGGCGAACTGGGTATATGTCAGCGCTGCAAATACCATTGAAGTCTGGCGCCGCAACCTTGTTCAACGCAGGCCGGATCTTCGAGTAAAGGATGTCTTCTTCGTCGAAGACATAGTTCCCGCTCGCAATGCCCTTTTCGCCGGCGGTCTTTACGTTCACCAATTTGCCGGTGTTGGCCTCTATGTTCTCGCTGCCGATCTGCAGCAGGCTTCGGTATGGCATTTTTGTCGGGTCAACTTGACCGGAAGCAACCGCAAGGATTTGACCCAAGGATATTTCTCTCCAATCCCCTACCTCTTCGAACTCCGGGAACCGGAGTCGGGGTTGGGTTTGGCCTTCCTGGGGGAAAAGCTGCTGCATCAGGCCTTTTTTGTGGGCCCTCATCGAGTCCACCTTCCGCCTCTGCACCTCGATCAGCGCATCCGCAGAGTTCAGACAGTCGGCGATCCTTTGCTGTTCCTCGAGCGAGTTTGATCCGGCTGGGACCGGCACTGGCAACGCCATAAGATCATTGTTGCTAACGCGTAGAGAGCCATGGGCACGGGCACCAACTTCAATGAACTTACGTAACCACCGACCGTGCAAATTACCGAGAAACAGATAATTCAGATATTGGGGCGACAGGGAATCGCCCTTGATACGAAAACACGTGAAGATACTGTTCGGAACTGCAGCAAGCTCCTCACCTGTGTAGAGAGCAACAAAGCCTTCTGGATATTCCTTGGTCGCACTCTTGTTGTAGGCAAAGTCGTGCTTCTTGAGCAGTAGGTAATTCTTGTACGCGGTGCCCGCAATTATGCGTCCGAACTTTTCCATCTGGCTCACCAAGCCGACGCCAGATGTGATGCTCATCGGTATGCAAGTGTTATCCCGCACTTTCTCAGTGCTGATCTTGGCAACCGAGGCCAGAGGCACGGTGGTCCATGGCCCCTCATGCTGAAACTCGACAAAGCGGAGCTCGGGCTCTAAGGCGGCCTCACCTCTCATTGTGTTCTTGGATTTGACTTTACTGGTCATAAGCGCTTAGCCCCGAAATCTCGCGCCCACCGGCCCGCTTAATCAGCAACGGCATCAGGTCCGCCATTAGGTCCAACTCCTTTACCCTTCGCGCCTTCCAGTTCAGCCCAAGGGGTTCCATCAGGTCAGTCAGGGCTTCACCATCAAAAATCATGCGTTGCAGGATGGTGTCGACAAAGTCTTGGAGCGCGTCGTTTGTTAACCCATGTTTGCTCGCAATGCTTGCCAGTTCCGCCGTATTTTTTTCTGCCTTGAAGCGGCTGTACCCATCTCGGATAGCCTTCTCACTCAGGCCTTCTCCCGCCTTCAACGTGGCTATGTAGGCGGTGATATCCTCGCGCTCATCCATAAACTTGGCATCGGACTGGATCAACCCAATCAGCTCCTCCCGGCTCATCTTCTGCTTACCAGGCGATGCTTCGGAATAGCGGGCGATCAGACCCATGATATAGTCATAATCGATGACGGCAGAGGCGAAGAGGACGAACTCGAAATCCAGCTCGTCGACTTCCTGCGTCGGCTTATCCACGCCCTTGCCCTGCTGGGCCCTGAGCCGCTGGGCAGTTTCCAGATAGGCACCACGGAAACCCAGAAGGTTGTCGCGCGGCAGTACCTGTTCTATCGCTGCTGCGTTTTCCGGGGTCAAGTCGGTGTACTGGTCAAGCTGGGTCTTAAGTCGCTGGACTTCCTTGAAATGCTCGACAAAGGCCGCACGGGCGGCATCGCCCTTAAGATTGGGTACAGCATCTGGCGCGCAATCAAGGCCCTGCGACTTCATGAAGGCGGCAAGTTTCTGGACGCCAGCTTCCAGCTTCTGGATGACCACAGGGGCCTTGTCCACCAGCCAGATTTCACGGGCCTTTTCGGCAGCTGCCTCGCCCGAGAAGAGGGCTATAGCAGCATCGACCGCATCCTGCTGCTGCCGGAAGTCCAGGATATTCCCGTAGGGTTTGGTCGCGTTCAGCACGCGGTTGGTTCGCGAGAAGGCCTGGATAAGGCCGTGGTGCTTAAGGTTCTTATCAACATAGAGCGTATTCAGGAACTTGGAGTCGAAGCCCGTGAGCAGCATGTCCACGACGATAGTAATGTCGATCTTGTGGTGTGGCACATTGGGATAGGCCTTTCTGAGATCGGCATCGGGCCACTGCTGATCTTTAATGCGCTTCTGCACGTCTTGATAATAGAGATCAAACTCACCGATCTTGTGGTTGGTGCCATAATGAGCGTTGTAGTCAGCAAGGATGGCCTTCAGGGCTTCCTTCTTCTTCTCCGGCTCGACGGCGTTGTCTTCCTTTTCCTGCGGCAGGTCTTCCTGAATCTGCTTCACATCAGGATCGCCCTCGGCAGGTGGCGAGAAGACGCAAGCGATATTCAGCGGCTGGAAGCTGGGATTAGCGGCTTGCTTCTCGGCCTGCATAGCTTTGAAGAGGGCATGATATTCAATCGCGTCATTAATCGAGGCTGTAGCGAGCAAGGCATTGAACCGGCGTTGACCGGTGGCCGCATCGTGTTTGTCCAGGATAGCCTCGATGACGGCCCGCTTCGCGAGCGGTTCGCCCGGCTTCGGCAGCGTTTTGCCCTGTGGCTTGAAGTAGTCGACATGGAACCGAAGGACGTTTCCGTCATCAATAGCGTGCGTGATGGTGTAAGTGTGAAGCCGTTCCTGGAAGAGGTCTTCCGTCGTCTTCATGCTGGCCTGTGTGCCTTCAATCTTCTGCTGGGCCGCGTTCCGGTCGAATATCGGCGTTCCGGTAAAGCCGAAGAGTTGGGCGCGCGGGAAGAACTCTTTGATGGCTTTGTGGTTCTCGCCGAACTGCGAGCGATGGCATTCGTCGAAGATAAAGGCAATGCGTTTGTTACGAAGGGGCTCCAGCTGCTCCTTGAAGCTTTTCTTGCCATCTTTCTTTTGCTTCTTGTTGCGCTTGCTGTTTTCGTCCAGCGCGAGGCCCAGCTTCTGGATCGTGCAAACGATCACCTTGTCTGCATAGTCGTCCGAGAGCAGGCGGCGGACGAGGGACGCGGTACTGGTATTCTCCTCGACGCAACCTTCCTGGAACTTATTAAACTCCTCGCGCGTCTGTCGATCCAGGTCTTTGCGGTCCACGACAAAGAGGCACTTTTCAATATCCGGATTATCTTTCAGAAGTGTTGAGGCTTTGAAGGAGGTGAGCGTCTTACCGCTACCGGTAGTGTGCCAGATGTAACCATTGCCACTGTCTTGGGCAATTGTGTCGACAATGGCCTTCACCGCGTAGACCTGATACGGACGCATCATCATGAGCTTCTGTTCGCTTGCAACGAGGACCATGTAACGGCTGATGGTCTGGCCTAGTGTGCATTTGGCGAGAAAGGTCTCGGCGAAACTGTCGAGATAGCCGATCTTCTTGTTATTCACATCGGCAAATTCATAGACCGGCAGAAAGCGTTCCTCCGCATTGAAGGCGAAATGGCCGGTGTTGTTGTTTGCAAAATAGAACGTGCTATCGCGATTACTGACAATGAAGAGCTGAAGGAAGCACAGAAGTGTCTTGGAGTAACCGTTTCCAGGATCGTTCTTGTAGTCGACAATTTGTTCCATCGCCCTGCGGGGGCTAATGCCAAGGGACTTCAATTCAATTTGGACAGTTGGAACGCCGTTGATCAGAAGTAGGACATCATATCGATGGTGGCTGTTATCAGTATTGATACGGAGCTGATTGATCACCTCGAAGGTGTTTTTGCACCAGTCCCTGATATTCACGAGAGTGTAGTTGAGCGGCGTTCCATCATCTCGAGTAAAGTTGTTGCGCTCGCGAAGGGTACGGGCAGCAGTGAAGACATCAGGCGTGACTATTTCTTCCAGAAGACGCTTAAATTCGCCATCAGTAAGCGCAACCCGGTTCAAGGACTCGAATTTCAGCCTGAAGTTAGCTTCAAGAGCCGCTCGATCACGAATGTCTGGACGATATTCGTATTTGAGGGTACCGAGTTTCGAGATCAAGGCTTCTTCAAGATCGCGTTCGGGCGTACTCGTCACCATTGCAGAAAATCACTCTATTTAATCCAGCCCAGAAGCAAAAAGATTCCTGACCGGCAATATCAATTTGTGCAGAGGTTAGCTCTAACACTTCGAATGTGAATAACAGTGTAATTAAGAACGAATTAGTCGCGTCATATACCTTTTATGGCAGGTTAGCGCTCATTTGCCCGGTTTCCATAGCAGTAACAATCCTCAAAACAAGTCATTCATACATAACGCAAAGTACGCCACTTTTAATTAAGAGCTATTCTAACCACCATAACAAATTTATGCCTTTCGTTGAGCATGGCACCGCCATGCGAATAAGCAGGAAGCCCGTTCGGGCTGTTTGGTGGGCCCACCGAACCTATCCTGCCCCCATCACGACAGGTGAAAGTTGTGCCATCTCGTGCACCATCATGCACTCTTTTGCATTTTCGTGCAATCTTATGCACTCTCATGCAATCACATGCAGCGCCTTGTATTTACAGCATTTTCTTAACTATCTATTCTTACGAGAAGACAGCGTTTTACCCTTGCGCATGAGCAACCCCGAAAGGTAATCAATTTGATTCAACCTTCGAGGACACAATCAGTGCATGTAGCAATCTACGCCCGCCACTCGACCGACAAACAGGAAACCAGCACGCAAGACCAGATCCGGCGCTGTCGCGAATATTGCAGCGCAAAGGGCTATCATGTTGCTGATGTATTTTTTGATGAAGGCATATCGGGCTCCCATCTTGCGAACCGCCCTGGTATTGGTGCACTTCTGGTTGCTGCTCTGGATGGTAAATTCGAAGGCGTGATTGCCGAAGACCTAAGCCGGATTAGCCGCGACCAAGCTGACACCGCCAACTTCTTCAAGAAGATGGTGTTCCTCGGTGTGCCGGTTGAAACCGTAAGCGATGGATTGATCAACGAGCTTCATATTGGCCTGAAAAGCACCATGAATGCGCTCTACCTCAAAGACCTGTCCGACAAAACCCACCGGGGCGTCGTTGCTGCGGTCCTACGTGGCGGCGTGCCTGGTGGCCAGCTTTATGGGTATGACCTCATTCACGCGCTTGACGAATTCGGAGAACCTATTCGCGGCAAGCGCAAGGTTAACCAAGAGCAAGCCGCAATTATCCGAGAAATTTTTGAATACTATGCAGAAGGCCGGAAGCTCAAACATATTTGCGATGATCTCAATCGCCAGGGCATAGATTCTCCCAAAGGTGGAAAATGGGCACCATCAAGCCTTGTCGGATCATTTGTCCGGCAAACAGGAATGCTGCGCCAAACGCTCTATAACGGCTTTGTCACTTTCAATAAGCTGCAGTATCGAAAGCATCCTGAAAACGGGAAACGCTTATCTATCGTTCGACCAGAAAAGGAATGGATAACCGTTCCAATTCCTGAACTTGCCATCCTCAAAGAAGAAACCTTCCTGAAGGTTCAAAAGGCACTGGATGAGCGCTCCAGCATGCACATGCAGCGCAAGCTAATACCCGCCGTCATGACCGACGAGGAAAGACGCGACAAATCAATCCGTCGTTCCAAAGAATGGCGACGCAATCAGGCCGTGGGTAATAAACGCGCCAATGCCGTCTTCGGCGGAAAGCTCTATTGCGGCGAGCATGATCAGAAAATCACCGCAACTTACGCAAAGCATTATTCCTGCCCTATTAAAGGCTGCGCGAACAGGAACCTGCATTATGACGAAGTCATCAAGCTTGTTTTGGATGCCATATCAAATCTTGATGAAGCGAAGATTATTGAACATTTTGAAGGCGACGAACTACGCAACATTCGAGCTCATCACACTCAGGAAATAACACGCCTCACAACGCAACTTGAAAAGCTGCGCGCTGGCATGAACAAGGTTATCGACGCTCTTGGTCCCGATGCCCGCTCAAATGAGATACGTGTATTTTTTGACGACAAAGCCGAACAGATCCAACGAACGAAACTCGACCTCGCCCAGCATAAGCGGGCGATTGCAGACAATGCTTCTCCGAAAAAACTGGATACCATTGTCAAGCATCACCAAAACTTGGTGGCCAGACTTGCTATATGGTCTCGAGATCCTAGCGCGGTAAACCTGTTACGTCAGGTCATTCTCAAACTTACAATCACGACCAACAAAGCAGGAAGAAAGTCGGAACGACTGCGCACATGCACTGCGGACTTTGACTTCCCTGCTATAGTTTCCTCCCCAAAGAAGACATAGATAAATCGGCAAAATTCTGCCTATCACATTGCAAAGCCATTTTGGCGACAACACAGAATCGCAGACGTGCAAAAATCATCCGAATTGGCTCAGCCTAGTATCGAGAAATTCTAGAATCGCAGCCCTCAACGAGTAAACACCAACTTCCTACCCTATATCTAATTGAACTGTGTAGAGCATACGCGTCCCCGCAACCAATAATATCAACGGCATAGCAGTAAAATGCTAAGCCGTTTTATGTGCTGGGCTACCTTGGGGCTACCATCAGGGTTAAGTTTTATGCAAGTTTGGGGAGGGGATGTGATGTCTGCTTACCACCCAATACCCGACTTAATGGAGTTGTTCTGAGATTGGCTATTTGTAGCCAGACGTGGACATCTGTGTTCTTCAAATATCTCATTTTCTCATCAGGGGGTTGTGACCGATTTAGCACAAAGGGGAGGTTGTGCGTTCAGTTTACTCTGAGAGGATATACCAGTTGGCATGGATTCTGATGTCGTCCGCCGGAGTGTCGCATGAGGTGTGACGTGAGCCCCGTTTTCTCTTTCTTTATTGGTGGAGTCCATCAATCGAAGAAGAGATAGAGGTGAAGCACTTAGGGTTCGCGGAAGAACATATCATCGGGATCGCGGGGCAGAAGACGACGGACGTTTACAGCCGGGATGGCGTCTCGGAAGGCAAATTCGACAATTGGCTTTCATACATCGGAGGGGGCGCCAAAGGTATTGAATATTTCTGCCTGAATTACACGGCGAACCGCTTTTTCCGCCGATTCTCGACTGCCAAAATACCTAACAAGTTTTCGCCATCGCTCTACTCTATTGCCCTCTTTCCGAAAAGCTGCGCTGTTAAAATCCTCAAGCTGTGCTTCATTGGCAGCCTGGGTGACGAACGGATCAAACTCGTGCGCGTCCCAAGAAGTCCGTTTTTCGCTTTCATAGTCGCGCCACAATTCCTGGCGGTCGCTCTCGTCCTCGCTCCGCAGCCTCCACCCATCCTGAAACTCACACAGCACCTCGTCCATACTTTTTATCAGCGCTTTGCTACACTTTTCCCAACTGCACGGTTTACCACCATTCTCCATTGTCCAGATTTCATAATATCGCTTCGTTTGAGCATCTGTGGAAGAGCTTGAAAGAAGATTGTGCGCGTGTACGGTTCGCGCACATTGGACAAAATATTTTACTTCTTTATACTTTTCTGCCGCTTGCGGCCGTGCGCGAAGAAGCTTTCCCGAGAACCTGATAAAGGGTCCCGTCTCATTAAAGAGAACGTAGCACCACGCAACCGTTTTTATGAAATAGAGCTCATCGAACGGCTGTTGCGGAACGTCGACGGAAATCTCATGTATCTCTCGACTACCGATGTTCTCGGCACAGACGTCCCTAAGAGAGTCGATCTTCTGCAACAGGTTTTCAAACACCGCCACCGCTCCCCCTAACGTAACTCGTCGGCAATTGGGCCAAGGTAGTTAAATGCAATGGCAAATTTTTTGATTTCTGTGCCGATAGAGACATTCTGTATCCAGCGCCCTTCAACCAAGTCGATTTTCCGATTGAGTTCTCGAACGTGTACGGACCACCGATTGTCTCCGATCTGCCTTTCGACGATGCCGCTGTAGGCTATTGGCTGTTTTTCATCGTCTGTAATGACGTTTCTTCGCAAAACCCTTTTTCCTTCAACATACTCCGTGTCCTGTGCCAGTTGGCGGAATTTCTGGATGGCACCGGCTTCGTCGCCTGTTAGCCAGTTGAGAACGGCATGGAGATACCTGAACTTCGGCGACAAATCCTTTCCTGACGCGGTAGAAAGGTCCGTGAGGACATCAAGGATCTGCGCGCGGTCCGTATCTGCGAATGGGAGAGGTTGGCGCAACCCCCTAAATAACCATTCCCCCGTCTTCCACAGCCACAGGCAATTGAGCAGAAGCCACAAGCACCTTGGGTCATCGAAAACATACTCACTGTTTTGCAGCAAATAATCCGACGCCGCTTTTGCCTGATTGAGTTGCGCGTTAGTTACCGCCGCCTCCATTGCATTCCGCTGTGGAGCCAAACTTTTGGCCCGGAAGTAGTAGCCCACTGTGGAACCGGCATTAGCCAAGGCGTCAAAGGCCTCTTCGCTCAGTGTCTCGTTCTCAAGGAGCTCTGCCGAACGGAGCCTTTGCCTCTGGAAGACTTCCATCTGGCCAAACTCGAGTTCTTCTTCGCTAACCATGTCGATGGACGATATAATATCGGCGCGCAACTCCGCCTCTCTCTCGAGGCCCAAGTTGGGTTTTGATTCTAGTATTTGGATGGGGATCCAAAGTGAGATGTCGATCGGATGATACGTATCGACCCTTCCCGTTGCGTTTCGGGCTGCCTCTCGCGCCGCAAGATAATGTGCCCAAACCAAATCGGCAGGCTTTTTGTTTTTTGAAGCAGTCGTTGCGAGGTAGCCATATGTCGCCGCACGTTCAACCCAAAGGTAGTCGATTGTTCTTCGCGCCGCGCGCAAACTGTTCTTAGGAGATGAAATGTCTGTCAACGCCTCCTCTACTGCCTCACGCGCTTCATCCAAAAGCTGCCACTGATCGTCGTCCGGTATCTTGGAACTGTTATTTCGAATGAAATGACGGCGCAAAGTCGCTTCCTGCAGCATTAAGCGCGCGCTCCTCACGCCTCGGTCCTTTCGGAGGGATGTCAATGCAGCAGCAATCTCACCATATGTGTCTTGGTATCGGGTGCCGAGGGGCCCATCGGGACCCAATGCATAAACAATATCGGCGACGAACCGCGCCTCTTCTCCACCTTCCGTTCCAGCGCGTGTGGCACTCGCGATCAGTTCGAGAATTTTTCTGCTTTCCTGAACGGGGCCTCCGATTCTTTGATCGCAGATAAGCTGCGCCTCCACCTGCAACCGCGCCCCCACGAGGAGCTGATCGTCGCTATTGTCGTGGTAACGCCATCGAAATAAGTCATACCCCTCAAACAGATCGCGGATTAACTCCGTGTCGAGACCCGAATGCGAGACCAAGCTTTTGGACAACAAGGCCCGCAGGACGAGATTGATCGGCACCCATCTATGCAATCTGGAACAGACCATAATGTAGTCAATCAGTTTAACTGCAGAATCGCTTTCTTCGTCGGTGGTGGGGGCCTGCTGAAGGATAGGCACCTTTGTGTTGTATCCCGCTTGCAGAAAGGCATGCGCCATATCCGTCAGCCGCTTTGCTGACCTTTTCTCTTTCCCTCGCTCACGGACTGTTCTTTCCGTGCGACGAGCCTCCAGGCCCAGCCCTCGCGCCAAGCGCGCGCGGCTTTGCGGTAACATCCAAAAGAAATACGCAAGTGCGTGTTCGGAGTTAGCAGACTGTACTTTGAAATCTATATCAAGACCGTTACTTTGTACCAAGGTGACCATAGCGTCACGCTCATCTGGACTCAAGACAGGGGTGACGCTGATCAGTCGCCCGTCATGACGGTTCATCGCGAGTTCTGAGACGTATGACGTGCCGACGATAACGATTCTGTGTCCGCGGCTTCGGAAGCTCTCAAGCAACGCATCATATCTTTTTGGCGCATCCAGTGCATCGACAATCAGCACTGTCACTTGGTTAAGCTTATCGACTTCCGTCAAGAACGGCGCGACTTCGACGGCTTGGGGAACCCGATCGCGAGCAAACAAAACTGCGGCCAATCTATCACTCCGGATGGTCGATGCCAGACGGTAAAGTGCTACAGATTTTCCGATCCCAGATTGTCCACTGAGTACGATCGCCCCTTTTTCATTTGCATGGTTAACGATCGCCTTCCCGACAGTCTTCCATAGGTCGTCTTCAAAATCCCTCTTGATTGCGAAGCCGCGCCGCACACCATTCAACAGCGGGCGAATACTCGATGGTATCGAGTGGAAGAGCGCGAACTTTTCGAGCTGTTCCGCCTCGTTAACTGGCTGAAGCGGGTCCAACCAAGCATCGTCGATAATGGAAGCTGACGATTCCGTGCTGAGGCGCATGCTCGGCGTGGTAACTAACTTTTGCCCATCTGCGAACGACACAATTCCCGGCTCGTTCCAGGAATGCAATTTCGCCGAACCATTTAGGGCCTCTGCTTCCGCAATCGCGGTGCCGAGAGAACGCTCGTCGCGAAGAATAATTCCTGATTCGACAAGCTCTGAGAAAAACTCTGCGTCGTCACCCTCAAACTCTGGATCCGGTCCATACCAAAGAACACTCTGAGTCGGGGCCATACTCAGTTGCCCGATAAGGTCGCTCAGGTTGAGCCAATCCGACCCTGACCGCAGCCCGTCAATGACGATAATCCCAAGAGGAGTGGCCACATCGAACAAAGTGTTCAGCATGGGCGTTGCATGCTGCGCATGGCGCGCCCTCAACGCCAGCTTGGATATCGGCGGCTGGAACTGTCCGGCACCGGTCATGCCATAGAGATAATAAAGACGAGGCCGGAGCTTGCTTCGAGTCACAGGAGGCGGAGGATCGCCGACCAAGATAGTTTCCGGTTGACGGCCATCCGTTTCGAATAGATTTCTAAGAATCGGATCAATCGACGACGTAAAGACGGCAGAAAAATGCGCATCGGAAATCGCCGTCAGTTCTATCGGCGGGCTGCGCCTTTCGAAACGTTCGTTGAGCCAATCGTAGAATTCCGCGTCAATCTTTCCCTTTGAGAAAAGATCATTCCAAGACGATCCGTCAATTTGAAGCCTTTCAAGAGCTTTCAGGCAAATGCGGTCCGCTTCCTCCGGCTCGTGCCCCAAGGACTGCCCCAAAATCGCAACGATCGGTACGTCCGTAGATATGGCGTCCTCGAGAATGGCCTGGGCCATCGACACACCAGGATTTCCTACCCCGCTCAAGTTTTCCATACCCATCTCATCCTTAAGTAACTCTTGGTCATGTAGATAAAGCCAAACCCATGCCACAAAGGACAAGCTTAAACATTAGGTTCAGGCACGAAATGCTCCACAAAATTATTTGTGCATAGTCGCTTTTTTTCGTTGGACGTGCCAACAAAAACTCAAACTGAATAGCCCCTGGAATTGTAGACACCCAATAGCCTATAAATTGAGGCAAGGAGAAGATCATGAGCACCTCCCGATTTACCGAAGATTTCAAGATTGACGCGATCAAGAAGATTGATCAACTTTCGCAGGAAAATCATAGGAGCAAAACAGGTTCCAAACTGAAGGCTGGCTTGGAAGTAGCTCAAGCGCTTGCTGGCGACAAAGACGTTCTTAATACGCTACAGAGTGCCCGAAAGAAATGACGGCCCCCGAGCTGCGGTTCGTCGATCAAGCTATACGCTGCGTTCCCGTCGCACCGGCCATTCGTTGTAACTGCTCAACTAAGAAACACAGCAAAGTCTGCAGAGCGGACGCTGCTGAGTTTGGAAAATGTGGCGTTTCGTCCATTTACACACGTTCAATGGCCTTTCGTTCGGGCTCAGGTCAGCATTTAAGCTGCGGGCAGAAGATAGATTTTGGCTACTAATCATGCGTCTGCGGGGCTTAAAATAAGAGGAGCTGGTTACACAAATGACTCCACAACAAACAACTCCACATGAGTTGACTTAATCATACGTTAGCCCTTTCACCACAAGGCCACGTTGCCCCGCGTGCTTACGTATTTCCGTAAGCAGATGATACTGAGCCGTATCGCGAACGCAACGATTGTTCGCTGACAGCAGCAACGTATCTCCCATCAATGAGGCCTTAATCTTGGACAGCCAGGCCCCTGGATTTCGACACCCAGAGAGTTCCCGTTTAGAAATTACCTCACATATCTCCCGCCATGCTGGTGGTGCGTCTGCGTCACAAACTTTCGGCCATCGAGGACCTTCATCATCTAATGGCGTACTCGCCTGCAGACCATCAAGAACATCCAAGATCGCCAGACGCGAAGGTCTTTTCCCCTTCTGTCGTAAACCGTTTAGCTCCAGCGTAACCGCGTCGATGCCTACACGCTCAATCGCCTCATTCACACGCAAACAAGCATTCGCCAATGTCCATGGCTCGGAACACATTCGCTGCCATTCCCTGGCTAAAATCAAACATTGATCATCGACGGCAGGAAGGACGGTGGCACCGGCGCCAGAAACAGTATTCGCCTGTTCCCTTTCATCCGTGTTTTCTTCTTTATCCGTGTTCATCTTATTGGAACCGGCACCATGTGCCGGTTTACCAGCGGAATCTGATGCCGGTTTAAGGGAACCAGATGCCGGTTTAGACCCAAGACCGACCAGCTGATACGCATTGCGATTACGAAGTCTGCCAAACGCCCGGCTCAGCTTTACAACTAACCCAAGGTCTGCCAAACGCTTGAGCGACTGACGCACCTTGCGATCAGACAGACTTGTCTCATGTGCAAGTGTTTCTATCTTGGGGAAGCATGCCTGCGTCCGATCATTGACGTGCGATGCCAGAACGACGGCGACACAGATCTCAGCTGTCGTCAAATCCGGATGATGTAAGATCTTTGTCTGCACCCAGTGCCAACGGGCAACGGCAGATGTTCCGACCGGTGCTGAAGGCTCAGCGACCGCGCCAGTTTGAGCTTCGGAATATGAAGATGTCATGTGTGGTATCGGCAGAGTTCAAACATCGCATTTGCACTTGACAAAGCGATCCCGTCGCCTAAACTTTACCTCAGATTTCAAGCAGAGGGCAGTTTAAGCCTTTTCAGAAACCCGTTGGTGCCAGCCGACGGGTTTTTTCTTTATCTATTTGAAAAGTCCGGGAAAAATGAAACTCGGTAGTGCCGCCTCCTCTGTTAGAGGCATGCACCCGAACTTTTTCTCTTGTTTCGCGAATCCGTCGAGTCTATATCTCAAAACTCAACGGATCGGAAAGAGTGGTTGCGGGGAGAGGATTTGAACCTCT
>NZ_NXGX01000015.1 GCF_002844275.1 Thalassospira lohafexi | reverse complement strand
AAACAATATCAGTTGGTTGTCATATGTTCCCTGTTTGTATCAAAATAAGTTAGTCACTGCCTCGTGAAAGGTTAGTCACTTTGCCGCCTTGATCGGCTCTGTTTATTTTGTCGATAGCCATTCTCGCGTTTCTGCGCTGCCGGGTATATTTCTGCACCATCGCTACTGTATCATGGCCGACAATATCCGCGATCTCCTCCCATGTTAGGCCAAGTTCTTTGAGGCGCGTTGCCGCTGCATAACGCCCGCCGTGTGACGTGAAATCGTCCGGCAACCCAGCAGCCCGATATGCTTTACGCATAAACTTCGAAAATGCAGTTGCGTCCATCTGCATGCCCATAGGTGACGGCACAAGGTTCATGCTGTTGGTGTTCGGCAACCATGCATCTAGCGAATCTTTCAAGCGGTTCGCTACTGGAATATCCAATCTCTTTCCTGTCTTGCTTTGGACTACAGAAACAATATTCGCCCGGATATGGTTGCGGGTCATGGTTCGAACGTCACCTGATCTTTGCCCGGTATTTAAAAGCAACTCAAACGCTGCACGTTCTTTCCCGCCCAACTCCCAGCAAGCACGAAATTGGTCAATTTCGTATTCTTCCCACGGCCTGTGACCATCGCCCTCTTTCAGCCGTTTGAACCGGGATGCAGGGTTGACCGTCACGTACTCCATGTCGATAGCAAACTGCATCAACAGGCGAAGCGTGGTCAGCAGATTGTTTGTGTCTCGTGGCGTGTCTGCCCCGGCATTACGGATGCTCAGAACCAGACGGCGGCTGATAGATGTGACATGCTTAGGCCCACAAATCTTGCCTATCTTGTCCAAAAATCGTTGATATTCCTTCTTAGTACGGGGTCTTAATTGCTTGAAGCTCGGGCTGCTTTTGTATTGCGTTATAAGATCGTGGACCGATCCTTTGATGGAACCCTGAGTGCTGGTTTCAAAGCTCCGGTGGATATCTCGATAGTTTTGGAGCCATTCATCGGACCCAAAAGAACCCTTTATCCGCACTTTCTGTCCATCCCTGCGATAGTAAGCATAAACCTTACCCTTGCTGGTGTATGAATTCACGTAGGGAAGTTCGACTAAGACCATCGCAAATATCATCCACGCTATGCGATTCCTCACTAAGGGCCGTTGTTAGGCCGGATCGCCGGTTAAGATATGCTTCTATAGCAACGCTATCCCACCCGAAGTCTGGGTCTTTTTTAGGGAATCCGTCAAGCTTGGCTATTTTTCGATGCATCGTGTTTGGTGTACATCCAAGGTGACGCGCAAGCTGCCAATCAGTCCAGTAACGAGGATCAGGGACGAATTCTGGAAGTTTTCTTGCGACCATTCAGCCCTCCACCTCCATAAGTCCCCAATCTTTGTCGAGAACCGCATTTTCACCATTGATGAAACATTCGCATGGATCGCCGGTGTAGAAAGCTGCCAGCGCAGAAACAACATTCTTCACATCATCGGGATCTTGGCATGCAAATCTGATTTCAAGCGGCTTTTCAAATTCTTCGAACGAATTAACAAAGCGCACATCGTAAGTGGTAGAAACTGCCTTGCTCATTCAACCCTCCACCTCTAGGCCAAAAGCTTCGGCTACTGCCATGACCGTTGTGATCTGACCTTCCAGAGCCGAGACTGTGCATTCTGGGTTGTTTGTCAGCGGCGCATCTGGCGGGATGCTGAAAAGTTCGCAAATTGCCCGCGCCGCATTCTCCACGTCCGCCTTGGAGAGTTTTCCAGACCCAAACGACGAAATGAAATAGTCACCGCCAAAAGAATAAACGCCTCCTATTTCAGTTTCGGTGCATCCCGCTGCATCTGTGTTTGTGTCGATCAACGGCACAACTGCTCTACGTTGGGTCATCTTGATACCTCGCAATAACCATGTCCTTCACAACCAAATTCTTGGCACCCAATGTTAAGACAAACTTTACGCTTGCCCGACCCACCGCATTTAATGCACCAAGGGTTGAGATTTTCCTCATACGCCTTGTTCTTCGGAATGCCCGCTCCTTTGCATCCGACGCATTCAATAACGTCACCGTGCTTCTTTTTCGCACTCATACCGCCACCCCGCACAGTTCGTCGGGGATTTCGATTTCGTCGTTGCCGTTCTCAGTCATGCAAACGGCATGGCAAATCGCGATCTTGGCATCTTTGTTTGGTTGCGCTTCAACTGTGTAGTCGTCATCTTCACCAGTGTATTCGCACGAAACCACAAACTTGCCTTCGGCATAGTGGCGCAAGTCACGGATCGTAAGTCGGAACTCGTCAACCAGTATTCCTGTGTGCGCCCAATTTCCTGATGGATTAAACTCTTTGTCACCTATTGGGCCTGATTTGGCAGATATACTCCACATGCCCGGAAACGAATGGTGGCCCTCCCAAAAGTAACCGCCTTTGCGTTTGTCCCATGCAGACCACGGGCTTCCCCACAGCAGGAAGGCGCAAGCCCAATTCAGCGCCCGGCCTTCAAGTTCTGATACTTTCATCAGCATTGATCGCCCTCCTGGCTGCAAATCGCACAGCGGCAGTCAACTTCGCCGTTCTTGTTTTGGGTAATGATCCAGCTTGAATGAAACAGGTGACAGAACAACGCTTTCAACCAATTGATTGCATCAGTCATGATTGACCTCCTTCGAGCGTGAATGCCTGACCGTCATTGCAGATCACGACGAAATTGCCGCCTTGCTTGTAGTAATCCTTTTCGCGCAAGAACTTGGCGATATCGTCATTGGTGAGTTCGCCATCAAACATCCCGGCAGGGGGCAGCCCGAACCAGTCAACCAATGTGAATGAGCAGGGCTTGCCACCACCAAAGCAGTAACCTTCTGGTAGTTCGTCTGGTAGGCGGAATACGTGATAAAGCCGTGGATCACGGCGGGGCCAAATAGTCATGCTGCTTGCTCCCGATAAGGCATGACAAAGCCATGCTCATTGCGAATAAAGGCCTGTATGTCGTTCAGGTATTCGGTCATCTGCTTGACGTTCAGCCAAGTTGTGCTGATGTGATCCAGCAGCATGTCGAAGGCGACACGGGCCTGTGATTCCATCCCGGCGCGTTTGATCTCGTCGATTGCGCCGATGGTCTTGCAAACTTCCTCGTGGCCGCTTGCCAGCAAGATCGGCAACAGACAGCGGTGCTTGCACATGGTATGAAGTTCGTCCTTTGTGTGCCCGGTTTCCTCGGATACCAGCGTGAGGAATTCCCACATAAAGGCGTTTTGCTCTGCTGATCGGTTGCGACGGTATGGCTTGATCTCCATAACCATCGGCTCGGCATCACTAAGCGCGACACCGGATAGCAGGCCAGCGGCGTATGCCTTGTTTTGTTGGGTGCGCAGGATTACGGATTGCTTGGTCATGCCTTCGCTCCTTTCACCTCGACAAGCCCCTCACGGACCATCGACATAAGCGTTTCACCATGTGCGCGGAGAATGTCCGCGTCTTCGCATTCACCCTTTGCCCGACCGTCCATCACGTCATGACAGCTTGAGCATGCATAGAGGGCCAACAGGTCGTGCGGCTTCTGCGCTATCCCGGCCCAACCGAACTTGCGGATATGCGCGAGAACGGTCGTTTCGTTGTTGCCGTTGCAGCATTGCAGTCGCAGTGCGCAGGGCTTGCCTCGGGCGGAATTGCGGATCTTCTGGTTTGCTCGTTGGGTCATGCAGCCTGACCGCTAAACGGATGGTCTGCCGGTGCCTGCGCAAGCTGATTACGCCGCTTGCTGATGGCCTGCTGCAACATCTGATGAAGCTGAGTGTCTTCTTTCTGAAGTTCATCAAGCCACTGTTTTTGGTAGGCCTCCAAGTCGTTGACGTGCTGCACAGTGTTCATTTGGTTCAGCCGATACTGGAAGCCTTCCGCCCATTGCTGCGGGTTTTCAGCTTTGATCGACATATCTGGAGCCGCAGGTTGTTGCTTTGGTTTTTTCGCCTTTGCTGTGTCGTTCTGTGGGGGCTTCATATCGGCGTTGGCATCATCATCAGTCTGTGCAATCCCGGTCATAGACGACCCGGAATATCTGCGTAGGTAAGTGATGACAGAACCAATACCTTGCGCGTCATTCTTGTTTGGAACGCAGCTAATGTCAGACTTGATCCACTGCCCGCTTTTGTGGAGCAACATTGTCTCGACGACGATTGATCCGCCTTCGCCATCTCCGGGCGCTTGAATCAGAGAAATATCGTGCTTTGCAAGAATAGGGCGCGCAACGTCAAGGACCGCTGCCAAGCTGGCATAGTCCGATTTGAAGTGCGGATTTTTCTTGTCTTTGGCAACGTTCTCGATCTCGGCCTGTGCCGCACATAGAGCAACAGACAGTTCGACGATATTATCAGAATAGGTGATCATGCTACGCTCCGTTCTTCCGTAATTTCGACACCCGGAATTGAGTGGTTCTTGCGGTTCACTTCCTGCTGAACCAGCTTTTCGATGGTTTCGCTGAAGCATCCGGGTCGGTTCTGCCAGAGCCACCCAGCGGCGGCTTTGTAATCTGTCACTGTGGCAACGTGTTTGGTGCGCATTGACACTGCACGACCGACTGAGCCTTTACTGTTGGCGTTGGCCTTCGCTGCTGCATTCGCTTGCTGCTCAAGCCGCTTAGCTTCCTTGACCCGCTGTTCGGCAAGCTCGGCATCTTCGAGGGTTTCGCGCTGCTGTATTGCCTCTTGGGCTTTGCGGGCTTCTTCCTCTGCCAGCTTGCGCAGACGTTCCGCTTCGGCGCGTTGCTCGGCTTCCTTCTTGGTCTGCCATTTCAGCAAGACGCTTTTCAGAATTCCGGCAGCACGGTCGAGGCTTTCTTTGATCGGCTTGTGCGTCTCATCAACCGCCTTGGCTGCGTCCATGTGTGGTTGTTTTTCGGCCTTTCGGTTGCCTTCAACCTTCTTGGTGTGGTCGCGGATCATATTGATCAGGTCGCTTACTGCACCGGCTTGCTCGTCGTCGGCGATTTCGGTTCCGTCCGCCCAATTATTGGCCTCGGCGTACAGGTCGCCTGCAACCTGTTCAAGTTCATCAATGGCGCTGGGCGGGTTGTTGTGGCCGGTCATGTCCTTGTTCATCAACTTTCTCCATTTTGTGGACTTCAACAGTTCCCCATCCGGGGATGTGAGCGATTTCGCCTGTTTTGACGATTTGCCATGGACCGTCCTGCTTGCTTTCTTCGGTCATTTCATTTGTTCCTTGGCTTTGGTTAGTGCGTCGCGGGATTGAAGCCATATCTTGGCGCTATCTGGTCCGTTCATGCGGTCTGACATCATCAACTCCAACGCCTCAACCAGTTCGCTGATAAAGGCGGCTTGGGTTTCGAGTAGGTCGGCGCCTTCAACGCATGCCTGGCGCGACACCTTGACCATGATCCCATCAAAGTCCATTTGCTCGCCGTTGCGCAGCGCGTTCAACATGTCTTTGTTAACTTCACTCATGACTGAATAACCTTCCAATGCGCCCAGCGTTTCCGCCAAGGTCGGGTGATACGGTGGAGTAGGGACATCATGCTGCACCTTCCGCGATAACCCGCTCCGAACTGATATGGCAGGCCGTTCGTTCAAGCTGGACCGTCAACGGGTGCTTGATCCGGTTGGTGTAAATGTCGTTGCTGATGGCGTTTACTGTCGCCATGCGCTTTGCCGGGTCGTCAGTGGTCAGAAGGTCTTTTGAACGCTGCCACACGACACGGGCTTCGATTGCGAGACGGGACTGGCAGATCATGGCTTTACCTCATCAAAGAACGGGATCATCTCAACGATCTCAGGCGCGAAATACCCGACCACGACAAACGCGCAAATCAGCAGGCTTGCGGGCACGAAATAGCGGCGAAAATCGGCATAACGGCGCGGCTCTTGAACCTCTTTCGGGTCTATCGGCCCGCATTTCCAGCCAAGCTCACGCAGCTTTTCGACATCGAAACCAATGTCACCAAGGCTGGCGGCTTCACGATATTTGCGACAGGCTTGTTCGGGATTTGTGCGGGTCATGATTTGACCTCCAGCGCTCTAATCAAGTCATCAACCGCTTTGCATGTGTATTCAGCGGCTTTGGAATGATCGCCCTCGTATAGCGTAATCATCGAAGGCATGATTTTGCCCGCAAACCAGTATCGCAGCGGCATTCCGGGCCAGCTTGTTTCACCGCCTACGTCATGCTGCGGGAAGGCTGGTTCTGTTGCTTCACTCATAACTTCGTTCCTTCTGCTGAAACTCATGACTGCATCGGAAGCCCGGTGCAGCGGTGAATGTCAGTTAAGCCGACGCCGCCCCAATGAAATGCGGGCTGGCGATGCACATGAGGGTGTGGCGGTTATCGGCGTCCGCGTTCTCAACACGGATCAGGTGCGGAATAAGTGAGCCGTAAAGGCTGTCATTCAGACCGTCGAGCATGTACTCGGTGTCGTCCCAATCGGCTCCGAGCTCGACAGCAGCGTCGTAGGTCTGCATCAGCAGCCGGTCGGCGATTTCGTTGATCTTGTCGAGGTACGCGCCGGTACGGTCGAGTTCGCGTTCTGCGTATCCGGGGAATATGTTGGTCATGACGCACCGCCTTCGGCTTTGGCGATGGCTGCTTTAAGTGCGCGACCAACTTCGAGCGACAAACAGCTCTCGTTGTCGATGCTGGCAACGTCGTCGAAGACTGCCTTGCATACATCAAGAAGATCAGGCGCGGCAGCGATCAGGTGGGCATTTGCCTCGTCACGCTCATTCCCCGCCTCAATATGGATGTTCGCCACAACGAACTGACGCGAGCCATTCGTTATAATATTCCAGTTGGGTTCGACGCTTGGGGTGTCGGCATAAAAAACCCAAGGCCCCGGTGTATGTTTGGATACTTCTGTCATGACTGCCCTCACCATGTTGCGCCGAAGCGCGTTTCGTCTGTTGATGAGGTATAAGGTAATGTGGTTATTTTACCACGTCAAGCGTAAATGTGGGAAAAATACCATAAATGTGGTTATTGGATTTCAGGCAAAGAAAAACCCGCCACATGGGCGGGGTCTGCCGATAGATATGTGCTTTGGTGTTACTCTGTTATCTGCCCGACAACCCGATACATGTGAATGATGCGGTTTGCGCTGTAGTGTATTTCTTTCTTCGGGTTGAACTGCTCGACGGTTACTTTGTCAGCCGTTCTTTTCACAAGGCGCTTCACATAGGCTTGGTGATCGTCCAGCTCAATCAATACATAGTCGCGT
Organism: Thalassospira lohafexi; assembly: GCF_002844275.1. Lineage (GTDB taxonomy): Bacteria > Pseudomonadota > Alphaproteobacteria > Rhodospirillales > Thalassospiraceae > Thalassospira > Thalassospira lohafexi. The sequence goes on along the minus strand of NZ_NXGX01000015.1, from coordinate 32,613 downwards.
GGCCGGATCGGTTTAATCGGGTTTACATATAGAAGGTCGCCAGCCTCATAACGAGGCTCCATAGAATCCCCGGTCATATAGCATGCAAAGGCGTTCTTGACGCCAACAAGTGCTCCTGGTCGATGTGCCATTCCCTGAATATCCCCATTATCGAGAAAGAACGCGTCTGACCCGCCACGCGCACTCCCTCTTATGGGGAGGTCTCTTGGTCCGGTCACGAAATCGACGCTTGAATGGGGTAGTCTAACGTTCGGTGTCTCCTTAATGCTGCTGTCTGCAAGGGTAGGGGATTGATCCCCCTCGCCATTCATCAACCAGCCGACATCACACTTAAGGACGCGGGCAAGGCGGGATGCGCTGTCTGAGCGCATGCCCTTCTTTTTTCCATACTCGATTTGCTTAATGAACGTCCGATCCAGACCCGCCTTTTCGCTGGCGGCATTGGACGACAAATTCAAGGCATCAAGGCGGGCTTTAATCCGCGTGAATAAAGGATTTTCTTCCATGTGGGGAATATCCCACAAAGCATGTTGTTTTGCATGTGGTATTTTTACCATTGACATTGTGGTTAAGTTCCCACATTCTGAGGTTATCAACTGGACGAATTAAGGATTCCTGTGGTGACTGAAAGCAAAACACTTCGAGAAAAGCTGATTGAAGACGCGGAGGCATTTTGCGCCGAGCAGGGGATTTCTAAATCCCACCTCGCTCGCGTTGTCATGAACCACGGGGGCTTCTTCAAGCGCCTTGAGGAAGGTGGTGATTGTGCCACCGGAGCTTACGAGAAATTCCAATCGGTATTTTCCGATCCGGCAGCGTGGGAAGCCGCAAAAGACGAACGGTTCCCCAAGTCCGCCGCCTAAAGAATTCCCGGCGTTCCGTACCCCTTCGCCGGGCATCCGCTGCCAGTCGGTTAACTGGCGAGGGCCCTGAGAAGAGTCCTACGTCTCCCAGACGTGAATCCTCCCTGACAACTTACCCACGGGGACCGGACCCCTAGTCCCCGTGGGTCTTTTCAGCGGAGCAGGTCCGGGGAGCAACCGGACAAGATGAAGACTACAGCCGAATAAGTCGCCCTTAAATTCCAATAGACCGGAGATTTTGGAATGACCCATTACCGTCGCCCCGGATCGCTTGAAAGCATCCTTTTCAGCCAGATTTGCAAGCGTCCGCCGCTACGTCTTGAGGAATTTACAGGCGTGACCGTCGATCTGTTCAGCAAGAACAGCAACCCGACGACAACCAACCACCTTTGCGCGTTGCATATTCCAAATCTTGACGCCGCACTGGTGGCTGATGGTCGCGACCCTGTGTTTGTCCCGTTCCTGCAAAAGCAGTTCGAGCGGTGCCTTGAGGACCACGGGCTGTCTAAACCGGCTCACGTCGGCGGCGATCTGATCGATGACATTCTCAGCCTGATTAAAGCCGCTGGCGACCTTGCCGATCAGGGCCGCTTCGCTGTCTGCCCGAATGGTGACGGTGGCCGCAAAGTAACCACCCGCGAACGTGATGGCCTGTTGGCCGAAATCTCCGAAATGCGCGCCAAGCTGGATGCATTGGAACGTTCGGTTGAGTGCGCATGTGACCAAACCGTAATTCATATCAACAAAACCGCTTAACCACAGGAGGCCGCCATGACTGACCCTCCGAAAGAAGTAACCCGCCTTCACCGCCAGCAGATGGTGCCGGTCTGGTGAAGCGCAAAGACCAAACTCAAGCACAAGCCCCTTACCCCTCACGGGGTGGGGCATTTTGGGTAGGTGCGGCGGAACAAGCGTGAACCTGTGTAGGCAACTGGCAATCGAAAGGCGTGCCGGTGGGAGGGAAACAGGGGCCTGTCCGCCATAAGGCTGCACAGCACTAAGTGCCACATCCCGAAAGCCGAAGCTGTGTTTTACCGCACCACCCGCCGAGTTTGGCGGAAACGAGCAAACAAAATGAACACCGAAACCGTTGAGGAAAATAGAAATGAGCAAGGACTGTAATGGGGCGGACATCCTCCCCGGTAACAAAGTCAAGCATTGCTGGGGGTCGTGGCCGCGAGGAGAAGATGCGGGCTGGCCCAGCTATCGCGAAAAAATGGAATCAGCAGGGATTCCTGCATCGAAATACCTGTTGGCTGACGGATTTGATGGGACGGCGAAGGTTGTCGCCGTTCACCCCGGAGCGATTGAGGTTGAGCACCCCGGCATGCGTGGACGGATACCGGTCTTTGCCAGCGCGTATTGCGAGGTGACCCAATGACCGAAGTCGGCGGAATTCAGGCAGATCAACTTGCCAGTTATGTCGAGCGCATCGAGCGTCTTGAAGAAGAAAAAAGCAACCTGATGACGGATATCAAGGAAGTTTATGGCGAGGCCAAAGCCCTTGGCTATGACGTAAAAATCCTTCGCGAGATCATCCGCCTGCGCAAAATCGAAGACCACGAGCGCAGCGAACAGGAACAAATCCTTGAGGTCTACAAACGCGCTTTGGGGATGGGCTGATTATGAAAATCCTTTCCCTCGACCTCGGAACAACCACCGGATGGGCTGTTGCTGATGGCACTTTGCCAATCGTCAGCGGGACAATCAATTTTAAGTCCGGACGTTTCGAGGGCGGGGGAATGCGGTTCCTGCGTTTTCGCCAGTGGCTGGCAGAAATTCACCAAATACAGGGTGGGTTCGATGCCCTGTATTTCGAGGAAGTCCGTCGTCACATCGGAACGGATGCCGCGCACGTTTACGGCGGACTGATGGCCCATCTAACTGCGTGGTGTGAAGAACAGAACATTGCTTATCAAGGCGTCCCTGTCGGCACGATCAAGAAGCACGCGACCGGCAAGGGCAACGCCAAGAAAGACGTCATGATCGATGCCGCACGTAAACGCGGCCATTCCCCAAAAGACGACAACGAAGCGGATGCAATCGCCCTGATGTATTGGGCGAAAGAGCAGAACGGAGTTTTGTTATGACCAATAGACAACGCGCATGGGAAACCAGACGGGCCAAATACGGGCAGCGAGGACACAGCGGAACTTATTCACGCTTCAAGTCCGGCACTGGTCAGGTGAAGCGCATGCAGGATGCTCTTATCCAACTCCATAGGGAAGAAGTCCTTTCAGAGGGGCAGGTCGCAAAAATCATTGGGTGTGGCCGCGTCGAGGTGCGCCGACTTGTAGATGGAGTAATCGAATGACTTTAGAGCACCTTGACGAAATAGACGCATTCTCGAAGGCAATGAAGGCACACCGAGCATATGCCGAGTGTTGCAAAAAAGCCCGTGCTGCCAGCGCCAGAAATGACACTCGCCTGATGAGCAAGTGCCGCGCCCGGTGTGAGGAAACACTGCTTGATGAATTGATCGCGACCAATGCGGCAGGCGTTGTCGGTGTCGCCGATCCTGCCTTTGTTCATGCGAAGCGAGGTGTGTGATGGCGAACTGGTTCAAAGATGAAATAGAAGAACTTCGTAAGGTGCATGCAGAAGCAGTCGCGCAAGGCTATGTCGGGCAACCTCTGGCGGATCACATCGGGCCAAAAATCGGCCGATCCCCGGAAAGTGTCAGGCGGGCTATGAAAACATACCTTGGCCTGTGCCTTGGTCGGGCGCAGCGCATCAGTACGAAACCCGGCAAACCAAAGCGCCTAACAGATGAACAGCGCAAGAGCCTTGCCCACATGGTGAACAGTCTTCTGGATGAAGGCCGCGAGCGCGACGATATCCTCCAGTTGGTTGCCAAGAGATTCAACATCAGTCGCAAAGGCGCGATCACTTCGATATCACGCAGCGGAATCAACCTTCCAGTGGTGTGCACTTTCACGCAAAGAGCCAAAAAGAAAGACGCCGCGGCAAACCAACAGGCCGAAAAAGTAAAGTCGATGAGCGTTAACATCGACACCGGCACGCACCCTTATTACATCGCAGCCCGTATTCTCGATGGAATGTCCGGCCAAACCGCATCGGTACGGGATGACGGTGTATGCATCCTGAATGGCTTTCCGTGTCCTTCCATGACGTTTCTGGCCGAGGCCGGAATGAAGTTGCCGCAATGATGCAGTTTCGCACCGAAACAATTGGCGACTGCACGCTGTATCTCGGCAACTGTCTTGAGGTTATGCCGCACATCGACCCGGTTGATCACGTTATGACAGATCCGCCATACGAAGCCATCATGCATCAGGCGAAGGCGAAGGCGAGCCAGCGTAAGCTTCGCACTGATGGCAAGCCAGAGATTCAATCGCTTGATTTCGATGCAATTGACGACATCCGCGACGAAGTGGTTTCGCAGTGTGCTGCTATTTGTTCGGGATGGCTGCTGGCGTTTTGCTCACCAGAAGGTGTCGGTCGGTGGGCGAATACCATCAACGCCAGTGACGCCAAGTACAAGCGTGCCTGTGTATGGATAAAGCCGGACGCTGCGCCACAGATGAACGGGCAAGGCCCGGCCATGGGAGCGGAGAACTTTGTCGTGGCGTGGTGTGGCACAGGTTACGCCAAATGGAATGCAGGCGGAAAGCGTGGGGTTTACACCCACTGCACCAATGCAAAGGACCGCGACCGCCGCCACCCAACTGAAAAGCCGTGGCGTCTTATGGCGGAACTGATCAACGACTTCACCAATCCGGATCAACTCATTCTCGACCCGTTTATGGGCAGCGGCACAACCGGTGTTGCCTGCGTCAAGCAGGGCCGTCGCTTTATCGGTATAGAGAAGAGCGAACGATATTTTGATATCGCCTGCGAGCGGATTTCAGCCGCACAGCGTGAGCCAGACATGTTCCTATCAAGCAAGAAAACACAGGTCGGCCTGTTCGACGCGGAGGCTGCGGAATGAGCATGTCATTAATGACTCTCGCCATGAAAGCAAAGGTCGGCAACCCACTCCGCAAGCTGGTTCTGATCAAACTTGCGGACAATGCAAACGACAGCGGCGAATGCTGGCCTAGTTATCAATATATCGCTGACGATTGCGAGATAGATAAAAGCACTGTTCGTAAGCATATCAAGGCCTTAGAAAAAGACGGGTTCTTGAAAATAGAGAACCGTAAAGGCCCAAAAGGAAACACCTCAAACCTGTATGTTCTCAGCCTACACCCTGTAGGCCGAAACAGCACACCTGTAGGCCCAGAAAGCACACCCCCTGTAGGCCCAGAAAGCACCAGAACCTATCACTCTTCTGAACCAGTCAATGAACCAGATATATGTCAGATCGCCGTGGATGAATACAACACCATGGCAGAAGAGTGTGGTCTCTCGAAAGCACAAGTCATCAGCCCAACGCGAAAGACCAAGCTGAAAGCCCGCCTGAAAGATTGTGGGGGCATTGAAGGCTGGAGTGCTGCTCTGGACAAGATCAGGGGAAGTCCTTTTTTGCTCGGGCACACTGGCGACTGGAAGGCCAGTTTTGATTTTCTCCTGCAACAGAGCAGCTTTATCAAACTCATGGAGGGCGCTTATGACCGCTCTAACGCTAACCAAGACCATGGATATCGCGGACCCGGTGCAAACCAATCAGGCTTTGACGGTCTTCTGGAAGCCGCTGCGGAATATCATTCCCGTCACAACGGTTGATTTCGAGGTCACCGGGTTCAAGTCGGTTGGTCCAGTGGATGGTACTGGACGTGACAGAGCCGTGGCAGAGGTGAAGGCCAGCATGGCGCCAGCAGCCCAACGGGAAATCACCGAGGCCTATGTGTTCCTGCAAGCCAACTGCGTTCTGTCGAAAGACCGGGCATCCGAAAGCAAGGCTTCGAGGGATCTGCGCTACACCGCAATGATCGACGGGCTGTCGGAATACCCGAAAGACCTTGTGCTGCACACGCTGCGGAACTGGCACAAGACATCGATGTGGGTACCAGTAGCCGCCGAGGTGATCCAGAAGATCGAGCGGGAAGCCTCGATGCGGAAGTCACTGCTTGAATGCCTGGAGAATGCGCCATACCGGGGCGAAAAGCGCCGAACAGAAAGCAAAGGCCGGTCATACGCCGATTACACCGACGAGGAAAAGGCAGCGCATGACGCACGGTCTGCGAGGGTTCTGGAAATGCTGCGTTCTACGGGTGAGGGGATGAAGATGTGACCCTGAAAGTCCTCGATCTGTTCAGCGGCATCGGAGGCTTCTCGCTCGGCCTTGAACGCACAGGAGGTTTCGAAACCGTGGCCTTCTGTGAAATCGAAGAATTCCCGCGCAAGGTTTTGCGTAAACACTGGCCGGAGGTGCCGATCTATGAAGATGTCAGAACCCTTACTGCCGATCAACTGGAACGAGATGGAATCAGCATTGAAGTCATCTGCGGAGGGTTCCCGTGTCAAGACTTGTCCGTTGCTGGAAAGCAGGCCGGCATCACAGCAGAGCGAAGCGGGTTATGGTCAGAAATTGCCCGTCTTGTTGGCGAGCTACAACCGCGATACGTCATCGTGGAGAACGTCACAAACCTGCTTAGTGGCCCTAGCGAACAACGAGGCGGATGGTTTGGCCGTGTTCTCGGAGACTTGGCCGCGCTCGGGTATGATGCAGAATGGCACTGCATACCGGCTTCCTACGTTGGTGCCAGGCAGCTTCGGGATCGAGTTTGGATTATGGCCTACCCCGAATGCTACGGCATACAAGGGAGGGCGTACATCACCGAGGCGTGGCAAAGCAAATCCAGAGAGGAACAATTGGCAGGACTGGTGCAGCCTTGTGCTTGGCCAACGGTATCCAGTGCCAGAGACTGCGGAACAGGTCATGGGATACCCAACGGGATACACAGAAATAAATCCATCGGGAACGCTGTCGTGCCGGAAATCCCCGAAATGATAGGCCACGCGATACTCCAAGCCGAGGCCAATAACCCGCACAAACCAACCGTGATATCGGACACGTAAAGGATTTGAGATGAAAAACCCGGAGAATAACCCCATGGACGTGACGGCTGATGCGGCTGCGATCAGTGATTCGTCGATATCGCTTCGTCGGTTGCAGGCGTTCTGTGATGCGTCCGGGTTCGACGATAGCGACGTGATCATGTCGCACAGCATTCGCAGCGAAGACCTTTCGGTCAAAGGAACGGTTGATCTTGTGTTTGGTGACATCCTCACCCTTATTTCGGCGTGTCGGAACATCGAAAAAGACATGATCGAGTTTACGGATTTCCACAACGAATGCGCCGATGAGAACGCACGGCTGCGGGGTGCGCTTGATGGGGCCCTGAAAGAATACGTTCAGCTTGCTGCCTCTGGCGATTGCGGCAACTGGGACCCGGAAGAAGAGCCGCACGTCATCAAGGCCCGCGAAGCCCTGAAAGGCGGTGCGTGATGAACAAACTCAATGAGCGCATTGCTAGATTCGCCGTTTTCGCGTCTCTGGCGTTCCTTGTTTTCACCGTGGTATGGCCGGGAGGGCAGTGACGCATGAACACGAATAATCCGCATCACCTCATGCAAGCTTGGCAAGCTTGGGACGAGTTCTGCAAGAATGGCGCATTACTCATCCATGTTGATCGGCAAACGGGGTCAGTAAAGCCGCTTTCCAGAATTGTTGAGGACGCAAGCGACGACGGCTTCAACCCCTACGGCAGCGGGCCGGAGCCTATCGGGCGGAGGGAAGGCTGATGCGTAAATTCTCATTGCTGTGGTTCTTGGATCAAGAGCAGCAGGAGGCGCGGGCGAACGAGCGGTTTTTCAAGTTGGTGTTCTTGCTCTGTGGCCTTGCTTTCTTGGGCGTCGGCTTGTTGCAGGTAGGAGATTGGTGATGAGTGATTTCTTTCTCGGCGCGGTCTGGATGTTCGCAATCATCACAGCACTCTGGTTGGGCTTCGAGAACTGGGGTGATGGTGGCGGTTGGGCGATATTCGTAGCGGTCCTCTTGGCGGTAAAGGATGGCGTAAACCTAAAGTTCAAGTCGTCGGAAACAGAGTGAGCAGGAGCAGAGATGGCAAAGCGAGCAAAGAAAGCCGACATTGCGCAAGGCACCCGACCAACGCCTGAGCGCATGAACCAAGGCCGGGTGACAAGGGCAGTTATTCCGGGCGATAAAGGCGTTAACCAAATGATCTGGCGGGCCAGTGGCCGTGATTGGCTGATGGAGCAATTCAACCGCGACAAGCTGACCAAGGACCAGATGGCGGCAGCGTTGGATTTTGAAGTATCTTACGCGATGTGCGCAAAAACTGACGGAATCCGATCAGGCATCGACCCAGAAACACTTGCAATCAGAGCGATACGAGGCGCATCAACCAAACCATCCAGCGGTATGAATGACGATCAGCTTGATGCACGGGCCAAGTACCACAAAATCAAGAGCGCAGTCGGCAAGGCTGGCATAATGTTCCTTGAAGCTGTTGTGATCGATGGCGTCGCCCCGGCAAAGATGGTTGCCAAGCTGACCGGCAAAATCCAGAGCAGCGACAACCTGACCGGAATGGCGTATTTGCGCATGTGGTTGAATGATGTGGCGGAGGTGGTGCGGTGATGCAGCATGTGATTTTCGCCTCCTACGGCAATGACAGCGTGGCCTTGATCCAGTGGGCTTATGAGCAGGGCTTGAAAGATGTTCATGTCGCGTATTCTGACACTGGTTGGGCGGCGGGGTTCTGGGAATCTCGCGTACAGATCGCCGAGCAATGGGTTCGTGAACTTGGCTTTACGCCGCATCGGATCAGCAGCGAAGGCATGGAAGCCTTGGTTAAGCGCAAGAAGGCTTGGCCGCGTGGCGGCGGGAAACGGTTTCAATTCTGTACTGGTGCCCTAAAGGTCGAACCGGCTTTCCGGTGGCTGGCGGAACATGATCCAGATTGTGAAGCGATTTGTCTGGTGGGAATCCGGCGCGAGGAAAGCAGCGAGCGGACCGACGCGCCGGAATGGATTGAGGAAAGTCCCAACCACGGTGGCCGCAGCCTGTATGCGCCATTGGTGCGCCATACCGAGCGGATGCGCAACGCTCTGATCGACAAAACGCCCCTGCCGGTTTTGCCTTATCGATCCAAGGAATGTTCTCCCTGCGTCAATGCACGGCAGCAAGAGATAAAACACCTCGAAGAACGCCGTATTGCCGAGATAGAGCGCATAGAGACGGATGCTGGCACGAACAGCAAAGGCAATCCGCGTGTGATGTACAGCCCCGCCCGCCATGGTGGCGCGGTTGGTATTCGGGCTGTTGTGGAACATGCCAAAGGCTCAAGTGATGATTTATTCCCCGTGAGTGTGTGTAGTTCCGGGTGGTGTGGACGATGAACCAAATCCTTGACTTGCGGTGACCGCAGGAGTACACTTTATGCAAGATTTGAGAATTGCGCTTCGGGAAACCGGGCGCTTTTTGATTCGTGCGGAGGATCGATAGATCGGGGAGCGGATGGCCCTAGTTGCCACATCGCCCGGCTGGCAGACCGGATCGCGCTTATAATTGCAGTTCTCCTTAGCCAAACCGCACGAAGCCCCAACATCTGAACGCGGCATAACCGTGTAGTAGGATGTTCCCGGCTGGCAACGGGATACCCGGAAACGGTGAAACAAACAGCGCCAGCCCTTTATTCAGCCCGCCCGATTAAGTTCGGCGCGGGTTTTTCTTTGGCCGTCCTCAACCGGGCATAACAGCCCCGCAGGATGTGGGGCCGCAACGTCCCATAGTTCCACTGTGGGGTTGCAACATAGCGGCGGTGACGTGAGAGCGTCCCGCCGTTTTCTTTGGAGGTCGTGATGGACAACACCAGCGGATTCCTCAGAGGCCTCGCGTTCCTGATGCTGTGCGTTGTGGCGTGGCCGGTTGTGCAGGTCCGCAAGGGCTGGCGCAAGTTTAAGTATTGGAAGGGCTGATCGATGCCTAGTCTTGGTGGTTCAGGTTCATACGGCGGCGACGATCCGAGCGGCGGTGCTTCGCGGGGCAGTGGCGGCTATGGCATGGGCAGTCAAGGCGACAACGCCAGCGACCGTGAGAAGAAAGCCCGCCAGCAGATGGCGCAAAGCCTGCAACAAGCTGGCTACGGCAACCTGTCAACCGCAACCGCACCAGCGACACAGTCTTTCCTCGACCGATACACCGACTTTGCAGACAAATCATTCGGTGATCGCCTCGGCAGCCTGATCGGGCGCAAAGAGGTGGCACCAACCCTGTCCGCCGCGAACCTTTCACCATACGCCGAGACTGATTGGGATTTCGCGGGCAGCCCTGCTGCAAAAGGCTTAGCCTATGCCGCTGGTGGCCCCGTTCTTGGTGGGCTCTATTCCGCTGGCATCGGTATTCGCGACGGGAAATATGGCTCGGCTGCGTTGTCCGGCCTGTCCGGCCTCGCTGGTGGGGCTGCACCTTTAAGCGCAGGGGCGCAGATGCTTGGCATGGCCGACAGCTTCAACAACCTGTCAGGTATGGCGGGCAATGGCACGATTGATGATTTCATTGGTGGAGCGCCCGGCGCGACGGATGCGCCAGAGCAGCAAGCCCCACAAGGTCCGGCTCTGACGCAAGGGCCGCAGTATCAGGGGCCGGTCACTGGCGGGCAGAACGAAGACCGTCAACCGCTTGTCCAGAACGCGCAGCCTCAACCGCAACCAACGCAACAGGAGCAAACCCAGCAGCTTGCCCAAATGCTATTGAACCGTCCGGGGTTCACGCAGGCAGGCCGTGGGGTTGTTTATATGTGATGATCCGATTGACCCCAGAGCAGCGCAAGGCATTCGATAAGGCTTTGATTAACGGAAGCAGGCTTGTCGGTAAGGGGCGGCTGGTTTGTGCGAATGAAGCATATGACCGTGCCGCCAGCGATGACGACAAGAATGCGCCGCGCTTCATTTCCTGCCCGTGCCCTAAATGTTCGGTGCAGTGATGGCAATAACTGATGATCTTGAGTTCGACCGGCGAGACAGCGACCGCCACAAAATGCGCGGCTTCATGCATTCAGTTTGGGGTCGTCATGATTACGCGGCTGGCTCGTACTTGAAAATGCTCAAGTTCCAACGGAAGGCGGACGCGTTTCGTAGTGCGTTCGATTTGTGGTGGGCGTGATGACCTACGCACTCGAAACCGACGACTGGTCAGATTTCGAGGACATCGCGCTTAAGCATATCGAAGCTGGCGATGACTTCATTGAAATGCCCGATGGCCGCGCAGATGAGTTTTGCCGCCTGTACTTCGATTCCCTCGTTCGACGGAAGAAGGAAGACAACCGGATATTTGCTGGCTGGCACTTCATGGACTTTGGGATCTCTTGCGATGGCGGCGGCGTATTGGTTGAGCGCCTGTCGAGAGAGGGCGAGGAGCCATTCACTGACCCAGAAGACCTCGCAGTCTTTGTTCGCGCATACCCAGAGAATTATCATCAAGCCATAATGTACAGGACCAAGCCGGTGAGGGTTGTGAAATGACCGCCAAAGAACCCGCAGAACTAGGCCGCAAACGCCGTTATCCCACGCCGGAATCCATGGTTGACGGGATCAAGGAATATTTCCAGAAGTGTGACACGAAGAACAAGCCTTACACCGTGCCCGGCCTGTGCCTGCATCTCGGCTTTCATAGCCGGGGCATGCTCTGGCAGTACGAGCAGTACGACGATGGGGCCTATTGTGACGTTATCGGCATGGCCAAGCTGCGGATTGAGGTGCAGCGCAATGAAAGCCTGATCTCGGCAGAAGGTCAGAAGGTCGGAATCATCTTCGACCTCAAGAACAACTTCGGTTGGGAAGATCGCAACAAGCACGAACACGGCGGCGATGGTGGCGGGCCGGTCCAGTTCACGACCGTTTACGAGGGCAAGCCGAAAGGCTGATCGATGAATGTCATCCGGAAGATCAGATGGTATCAGCGCAGCTTCCACGAATACATGGTCAACACCCCCGGCGCACGGGCCATCGAGATTGCACACCGCCGATGGGGCAAGGACGAAATCACCCTCACAGCAACATGTGAGTTAGCGCACAAGCGGGTTGGGTCGTACTGGCACTGTCTGCCTGAATACGCTCAGGCCCGCAAAGCACTCTGGACCGCTGTTAATCCGCACACCGGCAAAAGAAGGATTGATGAAGCCTTTCCGCAAGCTGTTCGCGAAAGCACCAATGAGCAGGAAATGTTCATCCGCTTCAAGAACGGCAGCACATGGCAGCTTGTCGGGTCGGATCGATACAATGCACTGGTTGGCGCTGGTGTGGCTGGCGTCGTCTTCTCGGAGTGGGCTTTGGCCAATCCCTCGGCTTGGGGCTACATCCGCCCGATGGTCGAGGAAAACAACGGCTTCGCGGCATTCATTACCACGCCACGCGGTCGCAACCATGCCCACAGCATGTATCAGATGGCGAAGGACAACCCGCGCTGGTTTGCCGAGGTATCAACGGTCCATGATACGGGGGCGCTGACCCCTGATCAGCTTGACGAAAGCCTGAAAGAATACATCGCGCTCTATGGCGAGGACTTGGGGCAAGCCCAGTTCGATCAGGAATACGAATGCAGCTTTAACGCCGCGATCCTTGGTGCGTTCTATGCCCGCGAGATGGTCAAGCTGCGTAAGGAAGGACGGATAAGCCCGAACATTAAAGCCGTTGAAGGCCTGCCGGTTCATCGCGCCTGGGACTTAGGAACACGGGACGACACCAGCATCTGGTGGTTTCAGGTGGTCGGTACCGGGTTGCACATTCTGGACTGTTACAGCAAGCCCGGTGAGAGCGACCCGGAAGTATTCGCGGAAATGATCCACGCGAAGAACGATGAATACGGATGGATCAGCGGAACGGACTTTGTCCCGCACGATGCCAAACAAAAACACTGGGGCATGAAGCGCGGACGCATTGAAACAATGCTTGACTGCGGGCTTAACCCGAAAGTCGTCCCTGACCACAAGAAACTGGACGGCATCAACGCGGTTCGCCGCACTTTGTCGCGGTGCTATTTCCATAGCCGCTGCGAGGAATTGGGCCTTGCAGGACTTGAGCAGTACCGCCGTGAATGGGACGACAGCAAGAAGAATTTCCGGGCAAATGAGGTTCACGACTGGACGTCGCACATCGCGGACGCTTTCCGGTATCTCGCCATGTCTTGGCAGGAAATCGTGGAGGAAGTCCCGCAAGAGCCCACGCCGCCAGCCAGCCAAACGCAGATGACCATTCACCAGATGATCGCCCGAAACTCGCGTAGCAGAAAGAGCCGCTATTGATGGATGAAGTCAAAACCAACGACGGTGTGAAAGAGGCCGGTAAAAGCCCGGAATCTATCGTTGCGCACTGGAAACGCGAGATTTCGACCGCTCTTAAGCGTGAGGAAGACCCGCGCAAGCTGGCAAAAGAGGCGATTGACCGGTACCGCGCCGAGGAAGAAGGCGACAGCGAAGACAACATGGACTTTAACGTCCTGTATTCGAACGTCGAAACGATTGTTCCCTCTTTGTACGGTCAGACGCCGACGCCTGATATTCGCCGCCGTTTCCGCGACAAAGACCCAGTAGGCCGTGAGGCTGCTGAAATGCTTGAACGCGGCACGTCTTACACCCTTGAGGCCGCAGACTTCGACACCATCATGACGGCGGCTGCCTATGATCTCGAACTTGCAGGCAGAAGCGTTGCCCGCGTCCGGTACACCCCGTTCTTCCGGTCAGCGGCTGGCGCTCCTGCCGATGGCACGGAGGAAGGCGCGGCGGATGGTCTGGATCACTCCCCATCCGCCGCAGCCGCATATGGCGAAGGTGAGGAGGCGGACGACGAACTTGTTTATGAAGAAATCGAGTTCGAGACGGTCAACTATGATGATTTTATCCATGGCCCGGCCCGTCGTTGGGTTGATGTGCCGTGGGTCGGTTTCCGCCATTTCCTGACCAAAGACGACGTAAAGGACAAATTCCAAGGCGGAGCCGAACTTGCCAAAACCATCACGTTTTCAGCCAATGTAACCGGAGACGGCAAAGAGCAGGACACCAAGCCGGAAGACAATGTGCGCCGGGCCGAGATTTGGGAAATCTGGTGCAAAGAGACGCGCACCGTTTACTGGATCTGCACGACCTATGCCAAGCAGCCCTTGCAGCAGGACGAAGACCCGCTGAAGCTGGCCGGGTTCTTCCCGATCCCGAAGCCTTTGTTTGCTGTAGAGCATACCGGAAATCTCAAGTTCATTCCGCCGTATCATTTCTACAAGGCCCACGCCCAGAAACTAGACACTCTGGAAAAACGCGCAGGCCGTATCGTGAAGGCGATGAAAGCGGCCGGTGTGGCAGATAGCCGGATCAGTGAGCTTTGGGATATCGAAAGCATTGAAGACGGCGAGTTTGTTCCGGCTGAACAGATGACGGAATTTCTGTCGAACAGCGGCGGAAGCCTGAGCGATCACCTGTGGATGTTACCCATCGAGAAGATGGCGCAAGCCCTTCAATACGTTCGCATGGAAGCTGAGGCGGTCAAGCAGCAGATTTACGAAATCATGGGGATTTCTGACATTCTGCGCGGGTCGTCCGTTGCCAGTGAGACAGCCACGGCTCAAAGCATCAAGGCGCAATGGGGCAGCATCCGCCTTCAAAAGCGCCAGCGTGAAGTGCAGCGTTTCGCCCGCGACCTGATCCGCATTGCTTGCGAGATCATGGCCGAGCGGTTCCAGCCTGACACCTTCACCATGATGACAGGCGTTCAGCTTCCATCCGCCATGGAGCAGCAGCAGGCACAGACGATGCTGGCGGTCGCACAACAGAGCCAACAGCCCGCCGATCCAAAGGCCGAGGAAATTCTCAAGCAGCCAAGCATCGATGACGTTATGGCGCTGCTTCGTGATGACGCAATGCGCAATTTCCGCATTGATATCGAAACCGACAGCACGATTTCAGGGGATGCCGAGCGGGACAAAGAGAACGTCACTCAGTTGCTGGCAGCCGTCACGCAATACATCCAAGGCGTTGCGCCAATGGTTCAGTCCGGAGTGCTGACCAAGGACGTTGCAGTGTCAATGCTGCTTGCCGCCGTTCGCCGCTTCAAACTCGGGCGCGAGGTCGAAAGCAAGCTGGAAGAACTCGGAGAACCTTCACCTGAGCAGGCCGAACAGGCAAAGCAGCAGCAGGCCATGCAGCAGCAACAGCAACAGCTTGAAGAGAAGAAAATGCAGGTTGAGTTGCGCAAGATCGAGCTTGAGACGCAGCAGTCCGAAACCGAGGCGCAACTGAAGATGCAGCAGATGCAGATGGAAGCGCAATTCAAGGCAGAAGAACATCGCATGAAGATGCGGGAACTTGGCATTGACCTTCAAATGAAGGCGGTAGAAGCCACGCAGCCACAAGGATACCCGATCAATGGCGCGTAAACGTTATCGGTATGATCCCGAAACCCGCAAATGCTACGAAATCGACCTTGATGCACCGCCTGCGCCACGTTCCGGGCCGTACATCGCATCGGATTATCAGGCCTATGACTGCCCTATTACCGGCCGAAGTGTCGACGGAAAACGCGAACACCGCGAGAACCTGAAGCAGCACAACTGCCGTGTGCTTGAGCCCGGGGAAACCCGAGAAGCTCCCAAGCGCAGCGAAGAAGCTTTCAACACAGCGGTCGACCGGGCCGTTGACAAGATGATGCCGGTCTAAATCCCTTAAGGAGCGCAACTCATGGACCCGAATTTGAACGACGGTGGCAGCACCGACGTAACAGACCCGTTTGACTCGATGGATGCGATCTATGATCAGATCACAGAAGCCGACGAGCCAACGGGCGAAGAAGATACTGGCCCGAGCCGCGATGAAGGCGGTCGGTTTGCCAAGAAGGAATCAGCCGAGGACGAGGCCCACGTCGAAGACGAGCCCGCCGAGGAAGGAGCCGCCGATGAGGCGGAGGATACAGACCAGCCCGAAGAAGAAGGCGAGGCCGAACCCGTTGAGGCCATCGACCCGCCTGTTTCATGGTCTGCTGAAGCAAAAGCCAAGTTCGCAGAGCTTCCACCCGAGGTACAGCAGGAAGTGCTGAAGCGGGAAAGCGATTTCGAACGCGGCATTGCGCAGAAAGGGCAGGAACTTTCGACACTTCGTCAGCAAACGTCCGAGATGGAACAGGCTTTGTCGCCTGTCATGTCGGCATGGCAGCAGAACGGGATTCCCCCGGCTGTTGGTGTGCAGCGTTTGGTGGCGGCTGATGCGTATCTTCAGCGTGACCCCGTCGGGGGATTGCAGCAGATCGCACAGGCCTACGGTGTCGATCTTCAGTCACTGGTCGACGGCGAGGGGCAACCCGCACCCGTCAATCCGCACATTCAAGCCCAGTTACAGGCACACGACAACTTCATCCGTAATTTCCAGCAGCAACAGCAGCAGTCCGAAACTGACCGGATCGTTTCTGATATCGACTCATTCGCCAGCGCAACGGGAGCCGACGGCAAACCGGCCCACCCGCATTTTGAAGCGGTGTTTGACGATATCAAGACAATGCTGCCTGCCGTTAAACAGGCCAACCCGACCGCACCCGTCGCCGACCTGCTCAAGCAGTGTTACGACAAAGCGGTATGGGGCAACCCGACCACCCGAGACGCCATCCTGAAGGCTGAACGCGATCAGACAGCCCAAAAGCAGACAGCGGAGAAATCCAAAGCTGCCAAGGAAGCCAAACGCGCGGCCAAAGGGAACGTTAAAGGACGCGGGGAGCCTGTCGAAACGGCAGGGAAAAGCTGGGAAGAAACATTGGATGCAGTTGGAGAGCGCCTTACGGGCTAATCGCCAAGAGGTAAATCATGGCTTCACCAAATGCAGTGTTCACCGAGATGGTGACCACCACTCTGCGCCAGCACGGCAAAGAGCTTTCCGATATCGTTTCCAACAACAACGCGCTTCTCAGCCGTCTCAAGCAGAAGAAGATGATGGAAATCATCGACGGCGGCTACGAAATCGCAATCCCGCTGGAATACGCTGAAAACTCGACCTATCAGCGTTATTCCGGCTACGACGTTCTCAACATCAACCCGTCTGATGTCTTCACGTCGGCAAAGTTCGACTGGAAGAACCAGGCGGTTCACGTTACAGCGAATGGTACCGAACTTCGCAACAACAGCGGCAAAAACCAGATTATCAAGCTGGCAAAAAGCCGTGTGAAGAACGCCATTCGCACATTCAAGAACAACATGTCTCAGGACGTGTATTCGGACGGCACCGCAACCAACCAGATCAATGGCCTTCAGGCCTTGGTGTCAGACGCAGGCACCGGCACGGTTGGGGGTATCAATTCTACCACCTATGCGTGGTGGCAGAACGTTGTTCAGTCCGCAGCTTCCCCGCTTCAGGGTGGGGCCGGGATTACCCCGTCCTCATCGACCATTCAGAGCCTGATGCTTCCGCTGTGGCTTGAACTGGTTCGCGGCGAAGACAAACCAGACCTGATCCTGATGGATCAGAATTACTTCACCTTCTACGAAGAATCCCTGACCGATCTGAAGCGTTACACGTCTTCGGATGAGGGCAAGGGTGGTTTCGTGTCGCTGAAGTACAAAACCGCCGACGTTGTCTATGACAGCAGCGATTCAGGCATGCCGGACAATCACATGTATTTCCTGACCACGGATTACATCGGCGTGACCACTCACAAGGACGCCAACATGTCGACGCTTGAGGAAAAATCGAGCCTCAATCAGGACGCTGTTGTCATCCCGATCATCAACCAGTGCAACATGACCGTGTCTAACCGCGCGCGTCATGGTGTTGGCAAAGCGTAAGGAGGACTGAGCATGTTTATCACAGGCATCAAGACCGATCAGGTCGATACCGTTGCCCAGTTCACCCCCGGCGCCTTGGGTTCGACCTACGACGGCAAGGTCTGGAAATACGTCACTTACGACCACGGAACCGGCGAACTCGACCTCGCTGTTGGCGACGTTGTCTATTACGTCGATGACAGCGGGTATGGCTCGAACACTGTCACCGCTGACGCTTCGGATTCTTCCGGCGCGGAAATCGGTGCGGGTGTTGTTCAGGCCGCCGTTACCGAAGATGGGTCGTTCTTCTGGATTCAGTTGAGCGGCGCGGCAACCCTTGCGGTTGCTCTTGGCGGTTCTGCTGGCGATGGCGACCCGCTGACCGCCGTTGGCGCGGCTGACAAGGCACTGACCAAGGCCGCAGAAGCAGACAGCGCAGCAACCTACAAATCGGTGGTTGCTATTGCTGTTGATGCAGACGCCAAGGAAATCATCTGTCGGTTCCCTTGGTAATTTGTTGGGAGGGGTTTCGGCCCCTCCCTTTTTCTTTAAGGAGCGCACCCCATGGACCATGAACGTCCCGCCTTTGTCGAATTTGAAACCCGTGCTGTTGAGGATCGCGCCGCGACCGAAGATCAAGGCCACGTCGTCTATAAGGATCAGTATTGGGTCAATATCACCCCGATGGGGAACGGCAACACTGTTGTCGAACGGATTGCCGAGGAATGGCTGAAAGACAAGGAGCGCCAGAACGACAAGTTCCTTCGCCATTACCAAGAAAGCTTCCGCGCCTTCAAGGAAGGTGAAGAATCCCCGGTTGATGGTACGCGCATTCGGGATTGGCCTTCTGCCACCCCGGCGCAGATCAAACAACTTGACCGCGCCAACGTCCGCACGATTGAAGACCTCGCCGCAGCAAACGAAACGCTGTTGAACGCTATCGGCATGGGAGCCCGTGCCCTGAAGCAAAAGGCCGAGGCATGGCTTAAATCATCGGAAGACGTCGGCAAGGTTGCTGAACGCAACGCCAAGCTGGAACAGACGGTGGAACATCAAACCGATGTTATCGCCAAGCTTGAGAAAGATGTTGCCGAGCTTCGCCAAATGCTCGACCTGAAAACCACACCAAAACCGGCTGCACGTAAAGGTAAAGCTGCATGACCATTCTTTCCGTCGCACAGGATGCAGCGCAGAAGATTGGCGTTCCATCGCCGTCTGCGCTTATCACGTCAAACGACCCTGATGCAAAGCTGATCAAGACCCTGATCGGGACTATCTGCAAGGAATTGGGGCGTCGTCACGACTGGCAGGAACTTACTCGCGAGGCGACGTTTACGACGGTTGCGACGGAAAGCCAAGGCACACTTCTCGACATTGCGTCCGATCTTGACCGGATCATCCCGAATACGGCGTGGGACCGGACGCAAAACCGACCACTTGGCGGGCCTTTGACTTCAAAGGAATGGCAGCAGCTAAAATCCTCGAACACTGCCGGGCCATACAACGACATGCGGATTGTTGGCAAGGAATTGAAGCTGATCCCTGTGCCGACGGTGGGCAACACTGTTGCCTTTGAATACATCACATCGAACATTGGCGAAGATATTGGCGCGACGGAACTATCTTCCTTCGCTACCGATACCGATGTTCCATTGCTCGATGAATACCTGATCATGCTTTACGTGGTCTGGCAGTACAAGCGCACCAAAGGCATTGATTACCGCGATGATTTCCAGATCGCAGAAATCGAGTTTGCAAACCGCACCGCAGCAACCATGCCAAGGCGCACACTCAACCTTGGCCGTTCACCGCGCCTGACCTCCGGCATTAATGCCCCTGATGGAAGCTGGAGCGTTTAATGCTGCAACCCGCTGGCGTCCAGCCCAACAAAGCAACGCAAATCACCCTGCCTGCCCCAATCGGCGGATGGAATGCGCGCGATGATATATCGCAGATTCCACCAAATCAGGCACTCGCACTTGAGAACTGGTTTCCGGGTGAGCAGGCCGTAACGACACGTCCGGGCTATGCCAGCTTTGCCACGATCACCGGCACGGCGGAAACGCTGATTTCATACAACTATGAAACCGATCAGGACTTGCTGGCCTGCCACGACGGCGAGATCAGCGATATCACCAGCGGCACGGCATCAAGTCTGGCGTCGGGGTTCAGCAACAACCGCTGGTTCTGGACGAACTTCCGGGGCAATGCCCTGATGTTCAACGGGGCCGACACACCGCAGAAATATGACGGGTCAACGGTATCGACCAACACCATCACCGGATCTGGCTTAACTGCAGCAAATCTCAAATACCCTTGGGTGTTCAAATCGCGCCTGTTCATTGCCGAGAAGGACAGCGCGAAGTTCTGGTATCTACCAACCAACAACATCGCCGGGGATGCGTCAGAGCTTGATTTTAGCAGCTTTGCGGAAGGTAAAGCCATTGCCGGTGCGACATGGACCCGAGACGGTGGCTCAGGGATGGACGATTACTGCGTCTTCCTGATGTCTGAAGGTGATTTGCTGGTGTATCAGGGCGACAATCCGGGGTCTGCTGCCGATTGGGCGCTGGTCGGGAAATACCGGATCGGTAAGCCAATGGGGGACCGTCCCTTTGCCAAGCTGGGCGGCGATCTGCTTGTTATTACGGTTGATGGCGTCGTCCCGATGTCAGCCGTTCTGACCAGTGATCGCTTCAACCCGCAAGCGGCTGTAACCGACATTATATCCGGCGCATGGAAAACCAGCGCGAAACGCTACAAAGACACCATCGGTTGGGAAGTTGCGCTGTATCCCTTGGGCCAGATGGGGATTGTGAACGTCCCCAATGGCTCCGGGTCGTTCGTACAGTATGTGGTCAACACCACCACGCGGGCATGGTCCTGCTTTAAGAATATTCCGGCAAATACCTGGGGGCTGCACAAAGACGAAATGTATATCGGCTCAACCGGGGCTGTTTACAAATTCGACAGCGGCACCAGCAACGCAGGATCACCGATCACAGCGATCTATGGTGGCCCGTTCCTGAACCACCAGCCGATGGGCAGCAACAAGGCTTACAAGCTGATGCGCCCTCTTTTGTCTTCTGCCGGGGCGATCCCGGTCTATATCGGGTTCGATACCGATTACACCACCAAAACCAGCTATTACGAGCCGACGCAGATTGAAAGCGGCGGGGGCGGTATTTGGGACGAGGCCGAATGGGACGTTGCCGAATGGGCAGGGGCGCAGGCGCCACAACAGGAATGGCGCACCATCTTGGGTGTTGGCGTTTCCGGGGCTGCGCGATTCAAGACCATCACATCACTGAACCAAGTCTCATTCCATGGCGTCGATCTGAAATACGTGGCTGGCAATGGACTTTGATCAGGTCTGGCGACTTGTCGCACCAGCCGCCGAATTAGCCGACGAAGGCGTGACCAAACAGGAAGTGCGTGAAGGGCTGCAAAACGGCAGCTTCATGTGTTTCTGGAAACCCGGAGCCGCCGCTATCACGACGTCGTCACGCGGGAATCGGCTGCGTGTTGCCTTGGCAGGCGGTGAGTTGGCGGCACTCGAAAAGATCAACAAGGACATTATCCGCTACGCCAAGGAAACGGGGTATCGCGGTGTTGAAATCGTCGGGCGGCCCGGATGGGAACGCGCCCTCTCCAACTATGAAAAAGTGGCAGTCATTCTAAGGCAGGATTTTAAATCATGAGCTTTATGGGCGATATTTTCTCAAGCAACAAAGCGCCAAGCTATAACGCTGGTGCGGCGGTATCGGCGCAGGGTTCGGCCAACGAAAGCACTGCCCGGCTGAACGCAAATCTTAACCGCTATGACAGCTATGGTCCGGGCGGTTCAACAACTTGGCAAAACCAAGGCGACAAATGGACGCAAACGCAAACCCTGTCACCAGACCAGCAGAAGCAGTTTGACACCACCAACGCCATTGGCAATTCGGTACTTGGTCAAGCGCAACAGTATGCAGGGGCGCTGCCGAACGACTCATTCAGCTATGACGGGGCGCCTGCCTATCAGTCCGGTATCGATCGGTCAGGTCTTTCGGATGTTCCTACCGATCTGGGTGCCTATCAGGACCAAGCCACACAAACGGCCTATGACCGCACCATGGGCATGCTTAACCCGCAGTTTGACAAGCAGAACGAAGCCCTGACCCAGCAGCTTGCCAATCAGGGAATCATGCAAGGGTCGGACGCCTACACCACTGCCTTTGACGATTTCAACCGCAACAAAAACAACGCGATGCTGTCAGCTTCACAAGACGCCATCATGACCGGCGATGCGCTGGCCGGGTCGATGTTCAATCGTGGTCTGACCTCGCGCCAGCAAGGCTTGTCCGAGCGGACCACCGATTACAACATGAACAATGCGGCGCGGCAGAATTACGCCAATGAGAACCTGACCAGCCGCAACCAGAACCTGAACGAACTCGCAGCCCTTCTGCAAGGTTCCCCGGCGCTGCAAATGCCCGGTGGATCAGGCGGCGGCATGGTGAATGCGCAGGCTCCCGATGTGATGGGCGCTTACAACACCGCAAACAACAACGCACTGATGCAATATCAGGCATCGCAGGCCAACCAAGGCGCGATGTTGGGTGGTCTATCGAACTTGGGCATGATGGCTATGATGGGTTAAGGAGAGACAGCAATGGTAATGACACGCGCTCAAATGCTTGCTCAGGCATTGCAGAACAACACGTCTTACAACATGGGTAATTCCATGTTGCAGCAGGGCATGGGGCAGGCTTATTCGCCCGGTCAGGCAATTGGCAACGCTCTCACGACCTATGCCGGGTTTATGGGGCGCAACAAAGGGCAGGAGCAGGCGGAGCAGAAGGCGGACAGCCAGAGCCAGCAGCTTGCCAAACTATTGACCAGCAGCGGGTTTAACGTGCCGCAAGGTGTTGATCCGGGCATGGCTATGCCGATTATTCAGGCCAAGGCGAATATGGATTTGGCGAAGTCCAACCAAGACATTCGCCGAGACCAGATTGACTGGACGCGCCAGAATGCTGACCGCAATTTCAACTTTGCCAAGGAAAATGCGGATCGCAGCTATGGCCTTGATGCAGCAAAGCTGAATGCACCCAAAGCGGAACCGCTTGTTGAGGTCTACGACCCTGAAAGCCAAGCAACGGTTTATCGACCGCGATCAGAAGCTATCGGCATGCAGTCCAAGGCCCCAAAAGTCGAGGATAAGCCCGACACAATCAAAATCGGCACCGACTTGCGCAAGGAATACAACAACCTTGCCAAGCCACTGCATGAAATGAACCAGTCGTACTCTCGCATGCTGAATGCGGCGTCAGACCAGAGTGCAGCCGGGGATATTGCGCTGATCTTCGCATACATGAAAATGCTTGATCCAACATCTGTTGTTCGTGAGGGTGAATTCGCGACCGCTCAGAACTCTGCCGGTGTGCCTGATAGCATCATGAATATGTATAACAAAGCCCTTGACGGGACGCGCTTGCAGCCGGAGCAGCGGTTGCAATTCCTTAATCAGGCAAAATCGCAATATCAGGGCGCATCTGGCCTTATGGACACTATTGACGCTCGTTACTCCGATCTGGCGAATGAATACGGGGTTTCCCCGGAGCAGATCATCATGACCCGACCTGACTTCACAGACCAATTCACAAGCGTTGAAGCTTCGCTTGGTGGCGGAACAGACACAACGCTGGCAAAGGTGCCGGACGGGATCGACCAAAACCTGTGGGCGGTAATGACGCCAGAGGAAAAAGCACTATGGCAGAACTGAGTATTGAGCAAAAAAAGGCGCTTGCCATTGCCCGCGCCCGTAAGGCTCTGATGGATAAGGAAGCCGCGAACGCTGACCCGCTTGCAGGCATTACCCCACCGGAAGCTGATGTTTGGCGGGCTATGAATATGGGCGCGAAAGGCTTCGCTGATTCTGCGATGGAAACTGTTGGTGCTCTGCCTGACTTCGTTGCCAGTGGAATGCGGTCAGCGGGTCTCGATGTTCCAGAAGGAAACTATCATACAGACGCCCTTAAGAAAGGCTGGCAGGCATTCAGTGAGGCAATTGGTGGCCCTGTTGCGGAAGTGGTCGGGGATGCTGGACCAGACGCAATCGAAAGCACATCTGATAAGGTCGCTTATGGTGCAGGGCGAGGCGCCGCTGACGCTGCAAGCATCATGGTCCCTGCTGCTGCTGTGGCAAAGACGGCGAAGCCGGGTTCAATGCTTGGCGAGACGGCAAAGGTTCTGGCCGGTCAGCAAGGCGTACAACTTGGCGCTGGCGCCGTAGGAGGTGCTGTAGGCGAGGCAACCAACAACCCTTATATTGGCACGGCGGCAGCTATGGCTGCTGGTGTTGCGGCCGGAATGCCGGGCGCGATCCGTTCCAGCCGTCAAGCCTCTCAGGCTATTAAGAATGCACCGACAACCAAGCAATTAGCACAGCAAGGGTCAAAACTGTTTGAACGCGCCAAAGGCAGTTCGGCTGTGATCAAGCCAGACAGCTATGCCGACTTTCTCGCAAAGACGGAAAAGCGGTTGCTCGGAGCGGGCGCAGACCCGCAGGTTCATCCGAAGCTTGGGTCTGTAATGAACGCTCTCACCAAGCGCATTGGCAACGAAATGGATATTCAGGACTTGCAGAACGCCCGTCGTGTCGCTGCAAATGCCGCCGCCAGCCGAGAATCCGACGAGCGGCGTCTTGGGAAAATGCTGGTCTCTGACATTGACGATTACATCCGTGGGCTATCTGCAAACGATCTTGTGGCGGGCAAAATGGGAACCGCGGCGGACGACCTAGCACAGGCTCGTGGTGTCTGGTCTCGCATGAAGAAGTCCGAAATAATCGAAGAAGCAATGAGCAAAGCCGAGAAACAGGCCAGCGGGTTCGAAAATGGCCTGCGCGTTCAATTCCGCAGCATTCTGAATAACCCGAATAAAGTGCGTGGATTTGCGGAAGACGAAATCAAGGCGATGCAGGCGGTTGTGGAAGGCGCACCAGTCCGAAACGCTATGCGGTTGCTCGGTAAATTTGGCATAGATGTAAACAAAAACACCAACGCCATCGGCGCCCTTTCCGGCGCTATTGCGGGCAGTTTGGTTGACCCGATAGGAACAGTTGCTGTCCCGCTGGCGAGTAGCGTTGCCCGGAAAGGTGCTGAGGTCGGCACGTCTCGCACCGCTGATTTAGCCCGAGCCTTGGTGGCGTCGGGGCCAAATACTTTGCCCAAGGCATCCAATCCCCGCCTTGAGCAACTGGCGTCTATTTTGATGGCGAGGGAGAAAGATCGGCTTATGTCGCCGCAAATGGCTCCGGCACCTTAGTCAGCGTCCCACGACATGGATTTCATAGCAGACCAGCCGTAGCGGACAAGGACATATAGCTTCATGAGAAGCCAAGCGCCGACAATGCCGGTGATCAATGTTCCGAATATCGCGACCTTTGGGTTGCTGCTCTCAGGCTCATAAAGCCAAACGAACGTAAAATACCCAATCACGATGGAAAGGGCGCACTGAACAATCATGGCTAAGGTTTGCTTTGACATGGGTGCATGATACCGCAGGTTGCGCCTGAGTTCATGTGGAAAATAAGTCACCCTTCTTTGTCATCGCTCTTTGGGGGCCAATCCGGAGGCGCGACCTCAACACCGCTTAATATCTCTTTCATGGATTCACCAGCCCGCCAAGGGTCAGTCGCCTTATGTTCTCGCCACTCGGCAACCAGCGCATCCATGTGGGGCCATAAGATATCAACGTAAGGAGCAATGAGCGTAGAAAGCCGGAAGGAGGAGGAAAAAAAGGGCCAGTGCCGTTGAACAAACTCCGCCATTTCTTCTTCTTCAAACGTGAGGTGTATCTCTGCCTTAACCGCAGGGTGCGTAATGAACATCAAGTGGCGCACACCTTCTGATACATGCCAAACATCGCGCCAGTTGTATTCTTTGCGTTCCAAGTGAGTGTTATACCGGCCAAAATAAGACGTGTCCGCCTTCTCAAGAATAATGCGCTCGACTAACTTAGATGCATTCTGGCCCTCTAGCCGGACAAGGAAGTCCAGAGCGAAGCGTGTCTTTTCATCAAGACGAATGGTCAGGTTCTGGTTTTTGATCGACTTTTTCGCCATAGCTATCTCCTTGGTTATCAGTGCAAGTTAAACGCACTGAGTAAAAAGTGCAAAAAGAACTTGACGAACATAACGAACAACCACACAATCGCACTTGTTTTAATGTGCGTTTAAAGTGAAGGAGAATGCATGTGGCGCAGAAAGACACTCATATAGTCCATCTTCCGCTTGATCCCAAGATGGTTGAAAAGATCAACGATTGGCGATTCGAAGAGCATATCGGAAAAATGACGGTTGCGCTTCGGACCCTTATTTCAAAAGGATTGGATGCGGCTATCGCGGAGCAGCCCGTCCAAAAGTAAACCCCCGAAGCTGGAACTTCGAGGGTTTGAGATATCAAAATCCACTAGCAAAAGGACTTGTGACATGCAGGAGCATACACAAAACAATGCTGATTTGTCCAGCCAGTCGTTGGTGACGCTGGATTTCCACGGAAATAGCCTTGTTACCTTCCATCATGACGGCGAGCCGTTCGTGGCGATGCGGTCTGTCTGTGAGGGGATGGGGCTTGATTGGTCAACGCAGCATAAAAAGATCGCTGACCAAGTTGAGAAATTCAGTTGTGGGCATATCACCACGGCTGGACGAGATGGAAAGCAATACCAAATGCTCTCCATGCCGGTCCGCAAACTTCCGCTGTGGCTGGCATCAGTTAACCCGAACAAGATCAAGGACGAAGAAAAGCGCCAGCGCATCGTGCTGTATCAGGAAGAATCGGCCATCGCGCTGCATGATTACTGGACGCAGGGCGTTGCAGTCAAAGGTGATCTGGACGGTATCGTTACCGGGCTGTCGCCAGAAGTTGCCAAAAGCATCGGCGGCATCGTGAAGGGCATTGTCATGAAAGCGCTTGGCGAAGGCATCGAACAGATGATTGACCAGCGCCTGACGCGAGATCCGCGCATGAGTGCCGTTACCGCGATCCCGGCGATTGAGGTTGCCGTTGATCGCGGTGTGAAACGTCGGCCTCGTGGGTTTGTCTTGCGGATCAGCAACGCTTTGACGCGTTTCTGTGAAGGCAAGACAGATTATGTCATTCACCGCGACGTTTACGGTCGCAAGCTGTTCCCTCGTCAGGCCATTAATGAATGGCTGGCAAAAGGCGGGTGGGGGCCGTTAAACGATCTTCTGGATCGCAAGGGTGGTCAGGCTGTTATGCGACTGGTTCCGAAGGGAGGTGATAAATGAGCAATGTCATCAATCTGGAAGTCCATTACCACATGACGCCGGAACAGCTTTTAGATAACGCCATCGAAGAGCTTGAGGGGTTGAGCGGCATTCTCGGTGACCGGCCTGAAAATGCTATCGTTGAGCATGTGCTTTCCAACTTGTGCGAAATCAGCAACCATCTTTTTGCTGATGGCGACAAAGGTGAACCAGCCTAATGCGCCTCATGGATCGCGCCCTTGAAAAGGGCATTGCGGAGGTCGTTTGCGCGACTAACGCAGTCGGGCCGCGCTTTGTAGCAGGTGAAACACTGCTTCTGGCACGGGACAGGACCATACAGACCAAATACGCCGTCACCATCACGCAAGATGGTCGGCAATGGATCGGTCGAAGCGAGGAAGAACCGCCGATAATCGGCACGAAATATCCCATCGTCGGGATGATGCATTAACCACCACACACAGATTAACCAAGGGTCGTTCCATCGGAGCGGCCCTTTTTCTATGGAGATTCCGAATGGGATGGAATGGATCGGGCGTTGTAACTCGCAACAACGGTACTAACAGCGGGTCGAATACGTGGGAAAATGATCGTGACGCCAGCATTAAGATTACTGCGGACAATCACGACACCCACGATCAGGATCTAGCGGACGCTATTCAGAACACAATCGCGAAAGACGGGCAGAACACGCCAACCGCCGATCTGCCGATGAACAACCAGAAGCACACCGGGGTTGGCAATGCCACAGCAGCAAACCATTACGCCGGAGCCGGTCAAGTGCAGAACGGTGCGTTTCAGTGGGGCGGCACCGCAGCGGGCACGGCAGATGCGCTGACCATCAACCTGACGCCGACTTTGACGGCCTACACCGCGGGGCTGACCGTGCGGTTTCTTGCATCGGACGACAGCGCGACCACCACGCCAACGATCAACATTAATGCGGCGGGTGCGAAAACGCTGGTCAATCAGGACGGTGACGCCTTGACGGCTGGCGATATCGTCAACGGCACGATCTATGAAGCCACCTATGACGGCACAAACTTCCGGGTGTATGTCTCTGCAAGTCAGGATTTGAGCGATTACGTTCAGGGCCCGGCCTCCGCCACCGACGGCGCGGTTGCGCTTTTTGACGGCACGGGCGGGAAAACGCTCAAGGACGGACCGTCGATTACATCTGGTTCTGGTGATTTGCTGCGAGCCGATGGCGACGGTTCAGGGCTGTCGGGAATCGTGGATCAAATCGCACGAGATATTGCGGCGACCAGTCTTGCGTGGCAGCTTGCGCAAGCTGATGCGGCTTCTGTCCCCGGCGCGGACCTTGGCAACCTCAAGCTTGTCGACAACCTCCAAACGGACAGTTTGGCGACAAAAACAGGGGCAACCTATGACAGCGTAAACGACTGGTACAGCAATGCGACAACCACGGACGACGGCACCGCTGGCGAAACCGGTATTGATACAGCAGAGCTTAGCAATGCAACAGGTGCGAACGCGGGGATGCAATTTAGCGCCGCTGCTTCTGGTTCTGTTGTTGAAGCCACCTTTGATGTTCTTTCTGTTGCTACACCGGGAAATTACCATGTCGAAATCTGGTCGAACAGCGGAAACAGCCCATCTGCACAAATCGGCAGCGATAGCGCGAGCGTAAATATCACAACATCGGGGGTCAAAACGTTCACGTGGGCTACAGGTCCGAGCGTAACAGCGTCTACGGTATATTGGGTTGTTCTGGTTCCAGAGGGTGCTTACAACATCACGGCGTCAACCTGTGCCACCGTTGCCGGTTTCATCTCATGCCGGGACAATACCATCACCAGCCTTGCCACAGGTAGCCCGATCAACGCCAGCCGCGATTTGATTTTCGGGATGACGATTGCCACAAGCGCGGGAACAGCGACACTTGTTCCTACAGCGACCACGATTACGACTGGCGCTCAGGATGCGCTTGGGTACTTCATCTACGACCCGGTTGATGCCACCACGCTCGGCACTGACCTAACCGTTGACATCTCAATTGACGGTGGCAGCACGTATGAGGCGGCCAGTTTAACCGCTGTCGGCGATCTGGGATCGACAGGCAAAAAATTATTCCGTGCAGAGGCTGATGTCTCCGGGCAAAGCGGGACGTCCCTCCAGTATCGGTTGAAACTTGACGCGGCTGCTGCAGCAAAAGAGATGCGCTACACCGATTGCGTCGGCCTGATTCCACTTTATTGAGGTGAACTATGAGTAAGAGCGTATCGCGAAAGCGCAGAGAAGCCATTCTTGCGGAATTTCCGCAGCACGAACAAGGCGAGGCTCAGGTAGAACTTTGGCTTGGAAACCCACAAAAAATGCGCGCATTGGCGCTGCATAAAAAGAACGTGAAGGCGGCAAATCCAAAGCCGGGTGATACTACGCCAGACGTTGGTTCCGCTCATCGCCTTTCAGTTCTAAAAGTTCTGCAAAATCAACACGGCACGACATACCAGCGGGCCGGAGGAAAGATCACCTATGAGGACATTGAAACCGAGATTGCGGCCATAACAAACGCTGACCGCCGGATGAACGCTTGGCTGGATTATCAAGAGGAATTTTGGACAAAAGACCATTCTCTTGTGGTTCTTCTGGCTGATGAATTCGAGCTGGATAGCGATGATATCGACGCGATTTTTGATGCCGCAGTCACGCACCGACTCACCCAAGGGTCGTAAGGCTTTTCTAGTTACCAAAACCCCGGAAACATGGGTCGGATCATGCCTTGAGCTTGCTCTGGGCTTCGTCTCCAGATCCGTTGCAATCGGCCCTCACTGGTACGTTTTCAAGCGCGGTCGCGGTTTGCTCAAGCTACCTTCCGCAATGGCCCGTGGCGGCGTTCAGCGCGGCGCACCCATTAACCCCGAAATCATCGATCAGCATGTTGGCTCCAAGTGGACGCTAACGACGAACTGTTTAACCGTATTCAGCCCGGTTTGGAGGACGCACATGAAAAGCAACGCTGACGACAGGACTGCGATTGCCAAGTCGGTCACAATTTCGATTGTGACAATCGTTCTGGTGGTTTTCGGGCTGGCGTCGTCGGTCACGAATTTCATTATCAGACCGCAAACCGAAGCCCTGCTTGAGCAGATTGTCGAACTTCGTGGCGAGGTTGCCACGCTCAAACGCTCGAATGCCGCGCACTTCGGGCAAGTTAAGTCCCTATTGAAAGAGTAAAGGACACCGACATGAAAAAGGTATTTGGGATCGCAGTATTTGCGGTCCTTTTTTTATTGCCGTCTGCCCCCATCTTCGCCCAGCCAGTCTGCGGCGACCGATCAAAGGTAATCGCTAGTCTCAGCGCGAAATATGCCGAGGAACCGGTTGCGTTTGGTGTCACCAAAAATGGCGGCGTGATCGAGGTTCTTAAAGCGCCTGACGGCCAGACATGGACGATACTTTTCACCTATCCGACCGGGCCAAGCTGCATTGTCGCTTCTGGCGAGGCTTGGCAGGAACTTGAAGCAAAACTCAAAGGGCCGGGCGCATGACAAACCTTCACCAAATCGCGGAAGTCGCCAAAGAGCAGATGCACGACAAGTCACTCTGGTATGACAGCGGGGTCGGAGGCGGCAGCACAATTGTTGGCGGCGTGACAGGTCAGGACATCGTGTTCTGGCTTGGTCTGCTGCTTCTGATCGGGCGCATCGTGATTATGGGGTTTGATATTGTCAAGCGGCTGAGGGAACGGTCATGATTAATTCCAAACAGTTGCGCGAAAGCGTGATCCGTCCGGTCTTGCAGGATGCAGGCATGTGGACCGAAGCTGCTGAAAACCTTCTGATGGGCACGGCAGCACAGGAAAGCGGGCTCGGCCAATATGTTGTCCAACTCGGCAACGGCCCCGCGCGCGGCATCTTCCAGATGGAGCCGAGCACGCTTCACGATATCCAGCAGAACTTTTTGTCATACCGCCCGGAATTGAAGGCGAAGGCAGAAGCACACAAGGCCCCGGCCTTGAGTGATGCGTCGAACCTGATTTGCAATCTGGCCTATGCCGCGCTGATGTGTCGCATCCATTATTATCGGGTATCCGAGGCATTGCCCGGGGCAAACGATCTTGCCGGTCTGGCCCGGTACTGGAAGCGGTATTACAACACCGCGCTTGGCAAGGGCAGTGAATCCGAGTTCATCGAAAACTATCATCGTTATGTGGAGGGCTGATTATGTTTGGAGGGATCGGATCGTTCTTCGGGAAGCTATTTGGAACGGATAAGGCTCTCGGTGGGATCGTTGATGGTGTTGCCAACAGCCTCGACAAATTGGTGTATACCGATGAGGAAAAGGCAGAGGATCATGCAAAGAGCGTTACAGAAGCGCGGCGCATGGTTGTTGACTGGATGGCAGCCACGAGTGGGCAGAACCTCGCCCGTCGCCTTATTGCGCTTGCCATCACGGGTGTATGGCTCGGCATGTATTTGCTTTCCGTCATGGCAAATATGATTGCTGTCTTTGTTGAAACTGACGACAAGCTGGTCGAACTTTCAATCATCGCTCGTAACAGCGCAAATGACATGGGCAGTGCCGTTATGCTGATCTTGGCATTCTACTTTGCCGCACCACATATGGGTGACATTGCCAGTGCAGCGCTTGGAAAGATGAAAACGGACCGGGGCGGTTAATCACACCATCCTTCCCGTTTCCCACCATCATACTCCCTGCCAAGCTCTGCATCAATGAGGTCTTGCGAGAGGTTGCGGTTGTTCTGCATTACGTCAGCAACCACCCGCCCGCCGTATTTACCCCATTCCGGGCTGCAAATCTCATAGCCGCGGCTAATCCACCCAGCGGTGAATTCTTGAGCACGCTTTGCCGCGGCTATCTCCTGATCACATTTGCCCCTGATCTCCGGCGCATCAACCCCGCGGACCCTCACCGATACCCGCGCAAGTTCGTCCGGCAGCCCCGGCACGGTCACGGCGAACGTGTCTCCGTCGTAGGGTGTGCCTGATAGGGGCCATTGGTAGCATTCGGCTGATGCTGGCAGGGCAAGCAGGCAGAGGGTTATGGCAAGCTTCATTTGGTTGTCCGCCTTCTGGCTGTCATCTGTTCTTCAAAAACAACGTCACGTGATCCATCAAGATAGATCACGTGCGCTTTGGTTTTCGCGATGTCGTCATAAGCGAGCAGCCGGGCAGGCCTCTTTTCGACCGTTCTACCAGATAGAGAAGTGACCCAGATAGCATACGGGTCTTTTCCCATCAGCTTTTGATATAGTTGCGGTTCGCCGTTTAAGAGGTGATCCGTCGTCCGGTCCATCACTCACCCTCCTGTGCGCTGTTGATGGCCTGCTCTAAAGGTGTCGGCGGAATATCCTTCTGCGGCCTGAACTTTGCGAGATATTCACGCTGGGCCTTACACCACGCTTTGTAAGGATACATCGAACGAGGGCCGAAAGGATACGCGTCTTTGAGAGCCTTCTTTCGGTCCTCGAACGAGCATCCGTCTGGCAGGTCTTCATGAACTTTTGCAATATGACTTTGCGCTGACATGTACCAACTCATAGATCCCTCCAAAGTTTTCCAAAACCGCCATAAGCCATTGATTCTATCGGTCGGAACGGCGGAAGTTTTCCAACCAACATACTGTAATCGTTACAACACCCTCGGAATCATAAACCGCGAGTTAAACGGGAAATTGGTTAGTCACTTAAACCGCAACCCATTGATTCCAATAACCGTGAACAAACGGGGAAAACTGACTAACGACCATTGATTTTAAAGGAAAAGGCA
>NZ_NXGX01000014.1 GCF_002844275.1 Thalassospira lohafexi | reverse complement strand
TTTGTCTAGCGTTTCCGCCGGTTTGCTCTGTACGAACTCCCCGTCGGCGGAGCGGAACTTATGCAAACGAGCGGGTCATTGCAAGCAGTAAATTTCAAAAAACCGTATTTTTCCCGTGAGGGCCATTTTCCGCCTTGCTAGGGCGTTGTTTTGCCCGGCTTTGTCCCGTTTGTCGGCATTATGGAGAGGACTCGGCAAAAAAGGGGCAAATGCGTCTTGTTCCACAAGTGGTCGTAGACTAAGATGCATTCAATCCCGGGGGAACAGGGGCTTGTTTCTTCTCATAAAAAGCGGGCCCAGGGAGATTCGCATATTTCTACTTAGGTAATAGATCGAAATGGCCGTTCGTAAAACCTACCTTGCCTTGATTGGCGCCGCCCTGATGCTGGGGGGATGTTCTTTTTCTTCTGAGGCCCTTTGGCCGACACTTGCCGGATCAGACTCCGATACGGAAAATTCCGCTGTCGCTGCTTCTGAACCGATGGGGAGTGATGCCGCAACCAGTTACGATGCGGCACAAAGCACGCAGCCGTTAACCGGTGTGTCGCAGACCGGAACCTTTGTTGGTTCGCGGGTCGAAAACATGCAGCAGGAGCTGAACCGTCTTAAGTCGGCTCTGAACCAACACAATAATGAATTACAGCAGTTGCGCGGACAGACCGTATCGCATTCGCAGGCCTATCATGGCACTGTGGCGGCGATCAGTGCGCGCCTGCAGGTTGGCACCACTCCGGGTAACCCGGTTCTGGTCCAGCAGTGGAACACCGCACAGTCTGAACTTGACCGTGTGAACGACGATATCGCCGCGTTGAACTCATTGGCCAACAAGGTTGCAGCAGATTCGACCCTGTCGACCTTCTTGCTTGAGTCCGTTCGCTCGGCCTATCAGGTTTCCGGTGCTGTTGACGAAGACCATCGTCAGTTGGCACTGCTTGAAGACGAAACCAACCGCACCACGGTGCTGATTGACCGTCTTCTGAACGAAATCAGCGAAAGCCTTTCGCGCCAGACATCTTATGTCAGTACGGAGCGGGCGAACCTTAACGCGCTTGCACTGGCTGTTAAGAATGGCGAGATTTTCGGAGACTCACTTTCCAAGCGTGTCTTCCAGTCGCAGGCCGCACCAGCGCCTAGCAGCCAGCGCATGGCATCAACCAGTGATCGTCCGCTTGTGGTGATCCGGTTTGATAGTGCCAGCGTGAAATACGAGCAGGCCCTTTATAACGCGGTTAACCGCGTTCTGGAGCGTCGCCCGCAGGCAAGCTTTGATGTTGTTGCGGTGACACCGAACCGGGGCACCCCGGCACAGGTTGCGCTGAATTCCAATAAATCCAAGCGCAACGCGCAGGCAGTTCTTCGGTCGTTGGCCGATATGGGCATGCCAGGTTCGCGCGTGCGTGCTTCTGATGCGACCAGCGCATCTGTTTCTGCCAATGAGGTCCACGTCTTCGTGCGCTAAGTCGGCAGACAGAACGGATTTTAAGAACGGCTATGGCGGGTGCCTCGATATTTCGGGGTGCCCGCTTGTTTTTTGGGGCTTGCGCAAACACATTATAGTCTGATCATGCCAACTGTTGGTGTGGCCGAACGATGTGTGACGGACAACAAGCAAGGTGCTATGGGCGACCTCGTTAATCTGCGGCAGGAACGTAAACGCAAGCAACGCGATCAGAAGGCCCAAAAGGCCGATGCCAATCGTGCCTTACATGGACGGTCACGCCAAGAACGCCAATTGACGGATGCCGAACATCAAAAGGCAGACAAGCATCTTGATGGGCATCGTTTGATGACGGATGCGTCTGTGCCGGTTTCTGATGCTGGCGTACATGCCGATCATATCAATTCCGGACTGAATTGCGGACCGGTGGTTTCGGATGGTCCTGAAACCAAGGACGACGACGCCGCCCCTGTCAAAGATGACCAAACCAACGTCATTTCAATATTCTCACCCAATATCCCCGACCGCCAATAGAGGCGCCGAATATGATGCCGTTTCTCAAAGCGTTATGACGGACGTGTTCTGTCGTCGGGTTTTGAGGGGGCTGTCGCTGTGCATAAGGGGAAGGGTATCTTTGCCCGGATCTGGTGCGCTGTGACAGGTATTTGATGCCAGCAGCGAGATCACGCGGACAGGAAGCAGGCCGATCAAAAGCAGACGCTTGCGGCCATACCGGCGGGTGTTGCCGGGAATTCAAATCACACTACCGATGATGGGATGCGGGATTAATGTAGCTTAACGCAGCACACATATTCCCACGCAATTCGGTAGTGGTCACATATCTTCTTTTTACATTCCAAGATCAAAACGCGGCGCTAGTTCAGAAGCGTTTCTGCTTCGCGTTTGCTTTGATCAAGGGCCTCATCCCAGCCCATAAGCCAGTCTTCATGGTCGCGGGAGTCTGAGGGATATGGGTTTTCAGTCAGGCGGTGCGCATCGAGCCCTGCGGAAAATCCAGAGCCAAGGGCAGAATTTGGCAGATAGCGCTGGCGGACCACCGGTGCGTTGGTTTCATACATCTGGTTGCGGAAGGCAGGAAGAGAGCACAAAACGCCGTCATCAATACCGAGCGGGTAAGCCATCATCATGGCCGTGCCAAGTGAGGTGATGGAAAGTTCCGCCCCGGCTGTCTGGCAAATCAGACCCGCCATTTCAAGATGGGTAACCGCATTTTCGATGCGACGCTGCAGGTCAGCGTTGTCTTCAATGGCAACCTGATTGCCATCATCGTCAGTACAGAAAAGGGACAACACACGCCCCAAAAGCATACTGCGATCAAGGTTTTCACCGGCACTGCGCAGAACCGTCAGCATCAAGGCAGGGTCGCCAGGCGCAAAATTCATAGAACTTGTCATTCATGGGCCTCCGTTCAGATCGAAACGAATTCCCTCCCAAGCGTGCAGCTATTCTGTGGTGGGCAAAGCCCTGCTGCTTTTTATTATTATAGTTTGCAGATATGTTTCTAACTTGTGAAGACAAGATTGCGCTTTGGTTGAAATTTTTATCTTGCTGTGTGGTTTTGGCCCATCAAACGGCTAATGAACTGAAAAAGCGTGCGGTTTTGCGTTGCCCGCGTGCCGAAAGGGTTTTTGATATTTTTGATCAATTTATCGGCATCAACCTGACGACGCCGGTTTGATCAGAATGTGACGCATCCCATCAAGCGTTGTTTTGCCGGTTGAAGTTTAGGGAGCGTATCATTGCGGCTTTGTCGGGAAGGTGCGAGCAGATGCGCTATTTTTTGTGCTTTTCAGCGGGCTTTTTATCGTCCGGATTACGCCAGACACGGACCCGGTTGCGCCCGCCTTGCTTGGCGGCATAAAGCGCCTGATCGGCCTTTTCGATGATTTGTTCGACGCTGCGTCCCTTGGTCATCGGGGCCGCACCAATCGATGCGGTTACCGGCAAGGTGGTTGTCTCGGTGATGGGGACGGGGGATGCTTCGACCACGCGGCGTAACCGTTCAAGCACGCGGGCGCATTGTGTCATGTCGGCGTTGGGCAGGCAGATCAGGAATTCTTCACCGCCATAGCGATACACCTTGTCAAACGGGCGTACATGCGATTGCAGGATGCCGGCAATCGATTGCAGCACAAGGTCCCCGGCCTGATGGCCATGGGTGTCATTGACGGCCTTGAAGTGATCAAGGTCGACCAGAGCAACGGCGGTTGGGACTTCGGTCCGGATTGCGCGTTCGCGTTCGGCGTTTAAGTCGCCCAGCATGGTTTGCCGGTTATAGGTGCCCGTGAGCGGATCGACATCGGATCGGGCTGTTCTAAAGGCGCGTTCAAGGCGGCGCAGTTGGGAAAAAAAGGATTCGGCCCGTAAGGCCATCATATCGAATTCAGCGGGGTCGACTTCGCCGTCAAGCTCACGTCCTTCGATAAGGCGTTTGGCCGACTCGTGAAGTTGCTGATGCGTTGTTGCCAGTGCATGCATTGCAGGTTGGTCAATCAACCGGTTATGGCGATTGATCGCGTACCATGCCCCGAAATCGCAATCATGGTGATGGGGCGCGTCATGGTCATGGTCGTTGCCATCGACGTCCGATGGCAACGGAGAATCGGGCAGTACCAGTATCCTGTTCCAGCGCAGCAGCAAGGCAACATGTTCGCCAAGGGCCTTGTCGAGTTCGGCCAGAATGTCGCGTTCAGCATCCGCCATTCCGCCGTCAGCAACACTTCCAGGCATTTTATGGCCTTTGGCGGGGCTTTTGGCAGCGGCTTTATCTGGGGCCGATTGCGACCTGTCACTCATGTAGATGTTCCGGGAAAGATTTCCGTAAAGGTTTGTTTTAACAGGCGGTCGAGTTCTTCCATAGAAATATCGACGCCAAGGTCGGCCAAACTCGTGACGCCGTGGTCGGCAATGCCACAGGGAACAATGCCGCCAAAATGCGACAGGTCGGGTGATACGTTGATCGCGATGCCATGAAAGGTCACCCAACGACGCACCCGCACCCCGATGGCGGAAATCTTGTCTTCGCGGCCATCATCGCGCACCACCCAGATGCCAACACGTCCATCGCGGCGTTCGCCGGTGACACCGAGCAGGGAGAGGGTGCGAATCACCCATTCTTCAAGGTTATGAACATAGGCGCGTACGTCACGACCGCGTGTTTTAAGGTCCAGCATCAGGTACGCGATGCGTTGGCCCGGTCCATGATAGGTATATTGTCCGCCGCGCCCGGCGTTATAAACAGGAAAGCGATCCGGATCGACAAGGTCCTCGATATGCGCACTGGTTCCCGATGTATAAAGCGGGGGATGTTCCAAAAACCATATGAGTTCCCTTGCTTTTCCCGCATGTATGGCTTCAGCGCGGGCTTCCATTTCGGCCAGTGCTTCGGGGTATGAAACCAACCCGGAGGCGGTGCGCCAGTCGGGGATTTGCGCGGTTGGGGCGATGCTTTGCATTTTTCCTGTCAAATAAGTGAAATGAGCCCTTGATCAGGGGTAATCAATTTGCTATCTCCCTTTTCGCAGCAAGGCAAGCCTACAAACTTACCTCAGTAGCCTTGTTGTTACGACATATGCGGTCGTGGCGGAATTGGTAGACGCGCAGCGTTGAGGTCGCTGTGGGCTAACCCCCGTGGAAGTTCGAGTCTTCTCGACCGCACCAAAAACGCCTCCTCTTTTTAAGAGGGGGCTTTTTTGATTCTGGCCCTTGGCTCAGGCGATAAGATATCATGAAAAAGACCCCGCCAGAAATGGCGGGTTTTTTCGTTTTTGGTTCCTGCTGATATATGCCCTACAATGTGTTTGGAACTGCAAGGATCAGACAGGATGTTTGGCAAAGGGCCGTGCCGGTGCAAGTGATTGATTTATTGTGCAGTGCCGCGTTGAAAATTACGCAATGCAGCCCTTTGGCGGAACGACACACTGAATGCTTCAAACGTATGGGAAACTGCTTTAGTCTGTATATCCCACTAAAATGAATTATCAGGATTTAACCACTTGATGGTTAATTAATGTAAATACCTGAGATTAAAAGGTATTATGATGGCAAATCGAAATGACAAGCTGCGCGAAGCAGCTTTGGACTATCACCGGTATCCCACCCCGGGGAAATTGTCCGTAACGGCAACCACGACCCTTGCGAACCAGCGTGATCTTGCGCTGGCTTATTCGCCGGGGGTGGCATTCGCCTGTGAGGAAATCGTCAAAGACCCGGAAACCGCAGCGGAATATACCGCGCGTGCCAATCTGGTTGGCGTGATTTCCAACGGGACGGCGGTGCTTGGCCTTGGGCCGATTGGTCCGCTGGCGTCCAAACCGGTCATGGAAGGCAAGGCGGTTCTGTTTAAGAAGTTCGCCAATATTGATGTCTTTGACCTTGAAGTTGACGAAACCGATCCGCAGAAATTTATCGATATCGTGGCCGCACTGGAGCCGACTTTCGGGGGGGTTAACCTCGAAGACATTAAGGCGCCGGAATGCTTCATCATCGAGAAGGCCCTGCGCGAACGCTGCAATATCCCGATTTTCCATGATGATCAGCATGGCACGGCAATTTGCGTTGCCGCAGCCGTCCTTAATGGTTTGCGTGTGACGGGCAAGGATATCAACAAGGTTCGCCTTGTGACGTCGGGTGCCGGTGCGGCCGCCTTGGCGTGTTTGAACTTGCTGGTGTCCATGGGGCTTCCTAAACACAACATCACGGTCACGGACCGTTTCGGTGTGGTGTACAAGGGCCGTAAAGATGAAATGGACCCGTGGAAAGACGAATATGCCATTGAAACCAATGCCCGTACGCTCAGCGATGTGATCGAAGGGGCTGATATTTTCCTTGGTCTTTCGGCACCAAACGTCATGGGCGAGGAAGAGCTTCGCAAGATGGGCGAAGGCCCGATCATCATGGCGCTGGCAAATCCGACCCCGGAAGTGTCCCCTGAACTGGTCAAGGAAATCCGCCCCGATGCGGTGATGGCCACCGGGCGGACCGATTATCCCAATCAGGTGAACAACGTTCTATGTTTCCCGTTCCTGTTCCGTGGTGCACTTGATGTTGGTGCGACCGAGATCAACGAGGAAATGAAGATCGCCGCGGTTCACGCCATTGCCGATTTGGCAAAGGCCGAGGTATCGGACGTGGTTGCAACCGCCTATGGCGGGATGGAGCTTAAATTCGGGCCGGAATATTTGATCCCCAAACCGTTTGATCCGCGTTTGATGATCGAAATTCCGCCGCGTGTTGCCAAGGCGGCGATGGACAGTGGCGTTGCCAAACGCCCGATCAAAGATTTTGATGCCTATCGCCAGCAGCTTGAAGGCTTTGTCTTCCGGTCCGGTCTGGTGATGAAGCCGGTCTTTGATATGGCGCGTGCGCATAAAAAACGCGTCGTCTATCCCGAGGGCGAATCGCGCCGTGTGCTTCAGGCCTGTCAGGTTCTGGTGGATGACGGAATTTGCCATCCAGTGCTTATTGGGCGTCGCAGTGTCATTCTTGAACGGATTACCGAGCTTGGCCTGCGGATCGTGCCAGATGAGCAGATCGAAATTCACGATCCGGACGACAATGCGCATTTCGAACAGGATTGGCAGGACTTCCACAACATCATGGGCCGTCGCGGGATCAACCCGGAATATGCCCGTGCGATTGTCCGGACACGTCCAACCGTGATTGCGTCCCTGATGCTGCGCCGTGGCGAAGTTGATGCGATGCTGTGTGGCTGTCAGGGCGGTTTCCTGCGTCATCTGCGCTATGTCCGCAATCTTGTGGGTTTGCGCAAAGGTGTGACCGATTTTTCCACGGTCAACATGATGATCATGAAGCAGGGGACGTTCTTCCTGACCGATACGTATGTGTCGGTTGATCCGACCCCTGAACATGTTGCGGAAACCGCGATTATGGCCGCCGACGTGGTCAAACGGTTCGGGATTACGCCAAAGGCAGCATTGATTTCGCATTCCAACTTTGGCAGTCACGAAAACAAATCCGCCTGCAAGATGCGTGATGCGTTGCAGTTGATCCGAACCCAAGCGCCTGATCTTGAGATCGAAGGTGAAATGCATGCGGACGCGGCGATTTCACAGCCGATCCGTGATCGCATTTTCCCCCATTCGATGCTTAAGGGATCGGCCAACCTTCTGGTGATGCCGACGCTTGATGCGGCCAACATTTCCTACAACATGGTCAAAATGCTGGGCGATGGTTTGCCGGTGGGGCCGATTTTGGTCGGTGCGGCGAAATCTGCCCACGTGGTTAGCCCGTCGATTACGGTGCGTGGCATTGTCAACATGACCGCGATTGCCGTGGTTGATGCAGTTACCCGCAGTCAGGAAGGCGCATAAAATCTATCTGCAATTGTGCCCCTTGACCGGGGCCATGTGATAGCGCAGAAACAGCCGTGTCGGGAGATCGATCAATCGATCCCCGGCACGGCATTTTTAGGGTCTGAACCCAATCAGGTTGCAGGACGTAAAACCAGCACGCACATCAGGAGGGGCAGATGACAAGTGACGTCGAAGAACTCGACCGTCCTGCGGATAGCACATCCAGCAGCGACGACTATGTTGATCTGACACCTGAATATGGGCGTGAAGTCCTTGATGCGCTTGGCGAAGATGATCATTCGCGCGCGTCCGAACTTATTTCCGAACTTCACTTTGCCGATATTGCCGACCTTTTGGGGTGGGCAAGCAGCAATCAGCGTGAACAGCTTGTTGATCTGATCCGGCCGGACTTTGATCCGGAACTTCTGACCGAACTTGATGACGAACTGCGTGAAGAGGTCATCAGCCGCCTTGGCACGGATGTCGTTGCCGAGGCGATTTCGGAACTTGATTCCGATGACGTGGTCGAAGTCATTGAGGATTTCGACAAGGAAGAGCAACGCGAACTTCTGGGTGCGCTTTCTGATATCGAACGCGCGCGTGTTGAAGAGGCGCTGTCGTATCCGGAATATACCGCCGGTCGTATCATGCAGCGCGAGCTGGTGGCGATCCCCGATTACTGGTCGGTTGGGCAAACGATTGATTTCCTGCGCTCGGCAAAGAACCTGCCGGAAGATTTTTACGACATCATCATTGTTGACCCGCGCTATAGCCCGGTCGGGATTGTGCCGTTATCACGCGTGATCCGCACCAACCGTCCGGTTCTGGTGCGCGATGTGATGGAATCGGATGAAATGCGCACGGTCGTTGTGACCGAAGAACAGGAAAACGTCGCCCATCTGTTCCGTCAACGTGACCTTATTTCCGCACCGGTTGTCGATGACAGCGGGCGTCTTGTCGGTGTGATCACGGTCGATGACGTGGTTGACGTTATTGATGAAGAATACGAAGAAGACATGATGCGCCTTGCCGGTGTTGGCGAGGAAGATGACCTTTCAAGTGCGATCCTTGATACCACCCGGTCGCGTTTCACGTGGCTTCTGATCAATCTGGGCACGGCGATTATGGCGTCCATGGTCATCAGTGCGTTTGAAAATACGATCGAAAGACTGGTTGCGCTTGCGGTCCTGATGCCAATCGTGGCCTCAATGGGCGGGAATGCCGGCACACAGACCCTTACGGTTGCCGTGCGCGCGATTGCCACGCGT
Organism: Thalassospira lohafexi; assembly: GCF_002844275.1. Classification (GTDB taxonomy): domain Bacteria; phylum Pseudomonadota; class Alphaproteobacteria; order Rhodospirillales; family Thalassospiraceae; genus Thalassospira; species Thalassospira lohafexi. The sequence goes on along the minus strand of NZ_NXGX01000014.1, from coordinate 30,929 downwards.
GAGCTTACAAGTACCAACGCATGGCGTGTGATCCGCAAGGAAGTCGCGGTGTGTGGCCTTAATGGCTTGGCGTTTGCGTTTCTGGCCGGCGGGGTGACGTGGTTCTGGTTTGAGGATGGCTTGCTGGGATCGGTCATTGGCGTTGCCATGATCATTAACCTGCTGTTTGCCGGTTTGTTTGGTGCCTTGATCCCGCTTGGTCTGGAACGTGCCGGGATTGACCCGGCGGTATCCTCATCGGTCTTTTTGACAACCATTACCGATGTGGTCGGGTTCTTTGCTTTCCTTGGTTTGGCCGCGCTGTTCCTCCTTTAGAAAATCCATCCCAAACCAAAAAACACCTGTCAGGCGGATGCCGACAGGTGTTTTTTTATGGTGGTTTCTGTGTTTGACAATCAGCTTTTGGCGGTTGGCGACGGATCGGCGTTGCTTAACCGGGGCAGAAGGCCTGTGGTTTTTGAGGCATCTACCGGCCGGGACAACAGGAAACCCTGGATCTCGTCACAGTCGGCTGATTTCAGCATCGCCAGTTGTTCTTCGGTTTCGACGCCGACGGCGACAACTTTGCGGTTCAGGCTTTTGCACAGCCGGATTGCGGGTTGCAAAATGCTGTTTTCAGGTTGCTCATCGAGTGCGAAGTCAAACAGCGATTTTGACAGTTTGATGCGCTGGATCGGGAACCGTTTGAGATACCGAAGGGATGTATTGCCCGCGGCAAAGTGATCAAGGGTCAAGCCAATCCCGGCCTCGGCAAAGCGATAGAACTGTCCAAGGGCGCGTTCGGGGTCGCGCATGGCGATGTCTTCGGAAACCTCAACTTCGATGATGCCCGGATCAATTTCGTATTCGGTTGTCAGGTCGAGGATGTTTTTGATCAGGTCGGCCTGAATGAATTGACGGCTGGACACATTCAGCGCAATCGGAACCGGCGCATAACCGGCATCGCGCCATTCGGCAATCTGTTTGCAAACGGTTTCAATGATCCAGTGACCCAGTGGCGACAAAAGTCCGGTACGGTCAGCAACCGCGATGAAATCAGGCGGCAGGCGACGCTTGCCACTATCATCGATCCAGCGCAGCAGGGCTTCAAACCCGGTCAGGTTTTGATCCGATGTGCGATAGCGTGGTTGATATTCCAGAACAAAGCGTTTTTCATCAACCGCCCGGCGTAACTGCGTTTCCATCGACAGGCGCGCGTGCATCACATTGTTCATCGTCTCGACAAAGAAGCAATAAGACGATTCGGCTGATTTCTGCGCGCGGTACATGGCCGCATCTGCATTGGCCAGCAATTGGGACGGTGCGCGGGCATCATTGGGATAAAGCGCAACACCGACACTGACATGCAGCCGGATTTCTTCGTTCCCGCCGGTTTGGATGGGTTGGGAAATGGCTTCGACAACGCGTTCAGCGACAAGGGCGGCACCTTCGGCCTCGGAAAGGTCGGTGGCGATGATGGCAAACATATCGCCCGAGAACCGAGCACAGCTGTCTTTTTCGCGCACAGTGGCGCGCAAACGGCCCGATATGGTCCGCAATGTTTCATCACCGACATCCGCACCAAACCGGTCATTAACGGCGCGGAAATTATCGATATCGACCACCAGCACAGACAACAGCTTTTCATAGCGTTTTGCATGCGCAACCGCCTGATTAAGCCGGTCATCAAACAGCGCATGATTGGGAAGCCCGGTCAGCGGGTCATGTGTTGCAAGATACCGCAAACGGTTGACCGACGCATTTGCCGCCGGATTGTGGTGCAGGGTGATATCGACACAGTCAGGATTGACCGTTGATGGTTTCATCGCGAGATTACAGACGACGTGAACGCCTTCGGAACTGCGTACAATCCATTCGCGGCGCACTTCGTCGTCGCCACGGTTGATGGCAAGGAGCATTTTTTCCTGCGATCTGCGCGATGAACTGCCGTCTGACTGGAATTCGGGGGCCAGATTGTAAAACCGGATGAAGCCGTAATCTTCTTCACGCAGGTCAAAGAAATCAGCCGTTTCCGGCGACATGGATTTCAAATGACCATCAAGCTTGGTAATCGACAACGCCAGATCATTAATGTCATCACCGGCATTGATGTGATGCATGGTTCGGCGCGCTGCGGCCTGTTGGCGGTTTGCCAGAACAAAGATCGCAATCGTAAACAGGATGGTGGCAAGAACCCCCAGGATCAAAATCAGCTGCGGGTTTGTCGTGCCAGCACTTGCCAGTTTCGGATCGGCAATGACGTCGATATGCCATTGGCGACCGACAATGTCGGCTGCGGCAGTATGTTGAAGGGTTTCGTCATCACCTTCGCCGCGGATTTCAAACAATACGGTATCGTTTTCACGCACGCGGACAGTGTAATCATTGACCTGTTCGGTATTGATGACAGATGCGAGCATGGACCGAATGCGAAAGGCCCCGTTGATGACGCCGATGATTTGTCCATCGCGTCCCAGAACCGGGCTATAGGCGGCAAATCCGCGTCCACCTTGAAGAAGTTCAAGTGTTGGCGTGATTTGGGTGCGCCGTTGATCAAGTGCGATGTCCAGCACCGGGCCCGCGACAGGGTGGCGTTTCAGGTCAGCGCCCATGGCCGGAACGTTGCCCTTGATCGGGGCGACGTACAGAATGATGTAGTTTGGCGAGATCCAGTTAATTGCCTGAAGGGCGCTGAAACGGGCCTGTAACGGGGTTGCAACCGAAAGATAGGCGCGTTCGTCCTCGGGCGGGCCGTCTTGCCAAATGTCGGCAAAACTTTCCAGAACACCAAGATTGGCCTCGACAATCTGTTTGACTTGCTGGGCAATCGCGGTGGCGGTGATATTTGCTGCAGATGCCAAAATCGCCCGACGGTTCTCGATTGCGGCTGTCCAGAAGAAGAATGTTGCTGATGCGAAGAAAACGGCGGTCAGAAATGCCGCCAACAGTGCGTGCCTTTTGACGCGCGATTGTTGTGTCGCGGCTTTTTCTTCGGTCGTCTGTCTGTTTTCAGTTTCCATGTCTTCCCCAAGAACGACATCTCATTCAGGCGCCCCCCGCCCTGAATATGTCAAATGCGCAATAACCGCCCGAACATTAAGGTGTTCTGTATCTTGGCAACTTTACGCAAACGACGAAGGTTTTACGCTGTTGTGCGGGTCATTGTTGTAAATTCAATGATCAGCGTTCTACCCTGCGTTAAGCACTTATATGTGTTTTATGGGGGTATTCTTACACGATTTTAAGGGGTTGGTCGCGTTCAATTGCGCATTAATTTTTAGATCAAAGGTTACGTGCAGGGCGATTTGTCAGGGGTGTCATGCAAATCGGGACGTATATTTAACCAGACGGCCCTGTTCTGAGCGGCTCATCTGGTGTATCTCAGGCGTGCGTCAGGATCCCGTCGAGATTATTTCCTGACCAAAAGTGGCGAAGATCACCTCCGAGAGAGAGTTTATGAAACATCATCAGCGCAACCCCCGTGCACGCGGCGGACGCAAACGTCAATCAGCCCGGCGCGATCCATTGATCGGATTTGAAGCCCCGGTCACGATTGAACAAGTTGGCGCACGCGGCGACGGCATTGCGCATGTCAGCGCACCAGACGGCAGATCAGTTCTGGTGTATGTCGATTGCGTTTTGCCCGGCGACGAAGTTCGTGTGGCGTTGCGGTCGAAACGTGGTGATGGCTATGGTGCCGAAGTGGTCGCGGAAATCGCGCGCACGGCACTTTTCAATGAGCCACGGTGTTCGCATTTCAAGGAATGCGGCGGCTGTGCGCTTCAGCATATGGATGACGACCAGTATCGCGACTGGAAACGTCAAAAGGCCAAGGTCGCGGTTCAGCGCGCCGGTCTTGACGCCGACGAGGCCGAACGGCTTGTCGCTCCCGTCGAAGTTTCCCCGGCACAAAGTCGCCGTCGCGCAGGATTTTCTGTGCATGTGGGGGCAACCGGGGTGCATGTTGGTTTCCATGGCCGATTTAGCCACACGGTCTTGAATGTTCCAGATTGTGCCGTTTTACGTCCCGAGTTGATGGCCTTTCGTGCGGCGTTTGTCACGTTCCTTGAGGCCTGCCCGCCCGATCATGCGCGTGATATCAAGGAAGTCTTCGTCACACTGGCCGATAACGGGCTGGATGTTGTCATTCATGCGGCCAAGGACCCGGATCTTGATATGCGTCAGGATCTGGCCGAGTTTGCCGATGACAATGACCTTGCGCGTCTGAGCTGGAAAACTGGTGATGAACCCGATGAGCCGGTCGCGGCCCGACGTATACCTGTGGTCAGGTTTCAGGGTGTCGATGTTGCGGTGCCACCGGGCGGCTTTTTGCAGGCAACCCGTGAAGGGGAACACGCCCTTGTCACTGCGGTGACATCGGCACTTGAAAAAGCACAACCGCGTCAGGTTGCCGATCTGTTTTGCGGTATCGGAAGCTTTACCTTTGCGTTGGCACTTGCAGGCAAACGCCGGTCAACTTTGGCGGTTGAAAGTGATCCCCGTGCGGTGGAGTTGTTGCAATATGCGGTGGGCCAGTCTGGTAGCCCGATACAGGTCATCAAACGTGATTTGTTCCGCCAGCCGTTAACCGGCGATGAGCTTAGCAATCTTGATCTGGTGTTGTTTGATCCCCCGCGGGCAGGTGCCCTGTCGCAGGCAGAACAACTGGCGGCAACCGGACCGGAATGGGTCATCGCGGTGTCATGTAATCCGGCAACCTTTACCCGCGACATACGCGTTTTGCGCAATGGCGGGTATGAGCTTGAGCAGGTTGTGCCGATTGATCAGTTCCTGTGGTCGTCGCATCTTGAAATGTTTGCATTATTGCGTCGCGCTTAATCCCGTGATCGCCAAAATGCGGCACATGAACAGACCAGTTCGACCCAATGATGCCCATCTTATGTGATGGGCATGTGTGCCCATGCATTTTGGCTTAATTTTTCTCTGCTAATACACTATACTATCGGTTGATATTTCCGCCGGACACCAGGATGGTCAGGTTTATAAGGGTTTTTGAATTTCCTCAGAACCCTTGTTTGCGCAACATGTAGTTGTCTTGCCGGCTTGTTTGTGCGGAAAAGCAATGGAACTGCTGGGTAGTCAACTTCCGATCTATACCAACACTGCGCGTGCGATCGCACCGCAGAACAGGTTAATCGACTCTGACGCCAGCCAGTCCAGTCAAAGTTCCTTGCGTTCTGACCGCAATGCAGATTTCCTGCGCAATGCCAATTACGCCTTTGAAAATTTGCGCGGCTCGCTTGGTGGTGCCAGTGAGTTGCTGTCGCAGGCATCAACAGATTTGTCGCGCATCGGTGATGCGCTTGATGAGATTGATGCGCTGGTCGAACTTGCCGAAGAAAACAGTGACCTTTCCAAGCAGCAACGCGCCCAGTTAACTGCCCAGATCGAAGATTATCTTGCTGATATTGACGGGATTGCCGCCAACAGCAGTTTCAAAGACAAAAACCTTCTGGCTGAAGACCAGACCATCACCTTGCAGGTCGGTTCCGGCACGTCATCGGATAACCAGATTGACGTCGAACTTTTTGCGTCGGCATCCGAGGATCTTGCGACCGGTCTTTCGTCAATTGATCTGTCAGACAATACTGCCGTTGCCAATGCGCGGACCCTGGTGGACCAAGCGCAGGAAGCCCTGCGGGACCGGGAAGTTTCACTCAATTCTGATCGCGGCAGTCTGGCCGTGGCACAGGATCAAAACCGGGTTTCACAAGTTGCCGGTGATACTGTTCTGCAGGCCCAGATCGCGGCATCGCAAAATGATCCCGCCGCAGAAACGCAGGCGCGTATTTCTGAAAACCTGCAGGCTTATCTTGGGAATATTTCAGCCCAGCTTGAAAATCAGACAGTGACCGTTGGCGGCTTTGGCCTGCCAGAACCGAAATCTGATCCGATCCCAGAACGGGTGGAAGATCCTTATGCCTTTGATCCGTTTGCACCAAACATTGAAAATCAGGATCAGCAGTTTGGATTTACCCAACAGCCAGCAGGCGAAAGAACCGCACCGCAAAGCCGCAGTCAGCCCGCGTTCACCGGGCCAGTGTTTAGCGGATATGACAGCGGTGGCAATGGGACATCCGCGCACAGCGGATCATCTTCGGGTGGTTCAAGCAATCGGGTTTCGGTTGACGCCTGATCACTGAGCATTCGCCGCATGTGTGTTTAAGCATCCGTATTGCGGCGTCAATGTTTCAGGCACCATAATAATTATGCCAGCGAAGGGCGTTTATCCTTCGACCTGCTCGTCCTCATAAAGGCCCCAGAAACCTTGGCGCGGTGCCCAGCCTTCAAAATCACCAAACCGCAATTGGCACCAGTTCATGCTTGCCGGGCAGTCTTCGACTTTGCCAATGACATTGGCGGAAACCAGTGCGATCTTGCGCGCATTTTCATCCGCAGCGGAATACAGCGTGATGGTGTCATCGGTTACAATCACATGGCGTGACCCAACCAGAAGGCTTTGATGCACCCAGCCTTCGCTGCCTTCCCAATCACGGACTTTGCGCCATGTATCAAATTCGGACACAACTTCCATCGGCATGTTGCGACGCTGATATATCCAGACCTTGGGATATCGCAGCCCCGGCCCGGACCGCAAAAATACCTTGTCTGACCGCAGTGCGACAAAGCGCGGAATGGGTAAGCCGGATTCTTGTGCGCTTGCCACGATGGGTGTCGCGAGGCTTGCGAAAATCGCCAAAGCCATCAAACGATACAAAAAGGTGCGAAAAATTCGCGGCATGTTGCTGGTATTCCCTGCTTTTTTCGGCATGTCGCGTCAGTATTTCGAAAAACGTACGCGAAATAAAATTACAAAAATGACGTCAAAATCCTTGCTTTTGTACCTTTTGGCATGGCATCACTGCAATGCGGCAAGGTGCAAAACCCCGACGTAGACCATTTTGCCAGCAAAAGAGTTAAAAGACCGCATAGGAACGGCGCATGACCAAGAAAAAACCGCTCGTTGTCGTAACCCGCAAGCTGCCGGAAGCGATTGAAACCCGCATGATGGAACTGTTTGACGCCCGTCTTAACATAGATGACGCGATCATGAGCAAACAGGAACTGATTGATGCGGTCAAACAGGCAGATGTTCTTGTCCCGACCGTCACTGACAAGATTGACGCGGCTGTTCTTGCCCATGCGGGGCCGAACCTGCGTTTGATTGCCAATTTCGGGACGGGTATTGATCACGTCGATCTGCAAACAGCACGGTCGCGCGGCATTACGGTGACCAACACACCCGATGTCCTGACCGAAGATACCGCCGATATGACCATGGCGCTGATCCTGTCGGTGTCGCGCCGTTTGGCCGAGGGCGAACGCGTGATCCGTAAAGGTGACTGGGCCGGGTGGGGGCCGACATTGATGTTGGGTCACCGCATTTGGGGCAAGCGTCTTGGTATTGTTGGTATGGGCCGTATTGGCCGTGCGCTGGCGCGTCGGGCAAAGGGGTTCGGGTTGTCGGTGCATTACCACAACCGTCGCCGTGTGCATCCTGATACCGAAGAAGAACTTGATGCAACCTATTGGGAAAGCCTGGATCAGATGCTAGCACATGTTGACATTGTTTCGGTCAACTGCCCGCATACCCCGGCAACCTATCATTTGCTGTCGGCACGTCGTCTGAAATTGATGCAGCCGCATGCCATTTTGGTCAATACCGCGCGTGGTGAAATCGTTGATGAGCCGGCCTTAACACGGATGTTGTCGGACGGCGAAATCGCTGGTGCGGGTTTGGATGTGTTTGAACATGAACCGGCCGTAAGCCCGAAATTGCTGGAGCTGCAAAATGCGGTTCTGCTGCCCCATATGGGGTCGGCAACCATCGAGGGCCGGGTTGATATGGGCGAAAAGGTCCTGATCAATATCAAGACCTTTGTTGATGGGCATACTCCACCTGATCGGGTGATCGAAGGGCTGTTGTAGGTCAATGAAGAACGCTGTTTTCATTTAATGCATAGGTATAATTACGTACTATACGGTTGCCTCCTCATTTGGGGATATTGATGTGTTCAATCTTGCTGCAAAAGTTGTCTGCAGAACACAGATATATCCTCGTATGGGAGCCTTGATATGGGATGTCAGCAGACAAGAACTGAACGTGATTTAATGATTGGCTCGTTTGACGAAGAGTCAGCAGGAGGTAATCACAACTCGGTATCCTCGGCGATCAATTCCTCCGAAGCCCTTATGGGACTGTTGGGCGAAGCTCGGGTTGTAAAGGGCCCGTGGGGGATGCAAGAAATCAGAGACATTCATGCTGACAAGGTTGTTGTGGTTCTGTCTGGCCGCTTGCATGTCTTGGTTGGCAAGGATCAGCAAACTTTAAGTAGCGGTGAAACAGTCGTGATCCCGCAGGGTGTTGCTGCTTCCTACCGTGTTGCAGCTGTAAACAAGGCAAAGATTCTTGTACTGACGGTCCTCGCGGCATTGTGACGGCGGGGTGACCTTGCATTCTTGGCCTTTATTAAAAACAATCCTTTGAACCAAGCTTTGAGAATATTGCACGGTTTGCCGATTTGGCAGGCCGCCTTTACTGGTTCCTGACAGGAATTGGCAGGAGATGTTCTGTTTTTATTTCTCTTGGGTGTGGTCGGGCATTTCCTTTTGCCCGTGGCTTAGCTATCAGTATGGCAAAGATATCCTGATCAAAGGAGGCCACCATGGATTTGATTTTTCCTGCTGCCGAACCAACCACCATTCCAATTGCAAATTCCGATCAACTGTTTGCTGTAAACCGCATTTTCTGCATTGGTAAAAACTATGCCGATCACGTGCGCGAAATGGGATCCGATCCGTCTGATACTCCGCCTTGTATATTCATGAAGCCGACCGATTGTCTGGTGGTGGGGAATGGTGATTTGCCATATCCGTCCGCGACAGAAGACTTGCACTATGAGGGCGAACTTGTGGTGGCCTTGTCACGCGGGGGCAAGGACCTTGACCGTGCGGCCGTCGAAGATGCGATTTTCGGATATGCCGCAGGGCTTGATATGACCCGACGCGATGTACAGGCCGACCTTAAAGAACGCCGTTTGCCATGGGATATGGCGAAATCGTTTGATGGTTGTGCGGTTGTTTCTGCGATCAGGCCAAAGTCCGATGCGGGCAATCCGCATGCGACCAATTTGAAACTGTCTGTCAACGGGACGGCCCGACAAGATGACACAACAGCAAAGATGATCTGGCCGGTGGTCGATGCGCTTGTGCATTTGTCGACCCTGATTGAACTGAAACCCGGCGATCTGTTGTTTACTGGAACGCCCGAGGGTGTTGGTCAGGTTGTTCGGGGGGATCGCATGGATTTGGTTATTGCCGATGTAGCCGAACTTTCCGTGACGCTGACGTAGTTCTTTGTGTTTTGGGATTTCGGGTCAGAAGCCGATTCCACCTCGCACTATCCCGACTAAGATAAAACGGAGCCCGTTTTGAAAATTGTAAGCTGGAACATCAATTCCGTTCGTCTGCGCATTGAGCAGGTGGTTAAGTTTCTTGAGGAGCAGCAGCCAGATGCGCTGTGTTTGCAGGAACTGAAATGCCCCGATGAGCATTTCCCGCATGACGCATTCGAGGCCGCCGGATATGTCCATCGCCATAACCACGGCATGAAAAGCTATAACGGTGTGGCCATCGTATCGCGCTTGCCGTTTGTTGAAACCGACATCAAACATTTCTGTGGCAAGGAAGACCGCCGTCACTGTATGGCGAAGTTTGAGAACGGGGTTGAACTGCATAACTTCTATATCCCGGCAGGCGGCGATGAACCCGATCCGGCTATCAATGAGAAGTTTGCCCACAAACTGTCGTTTGTTGATGAAATGACCAGCTGGTGGGCGGATCGCCGCGCAAGCGACCCAAATCGCAAAGCGGTTCTGGTTGGTGATTTCAATATCGCGCCATCGGAAAATGATGTTTGGTCGCATAAGCAGCTGCTGCGTGTGGTTAGCCATACCCCGGTCGAGGTTGAAATCCTTGAAAAGTTCCGCCAGTCCGGTGATTTCATTGATGCAGTGCGTGAAGTGGTGCCCGAGCCCGAAAAGCTGTTTAGCTGGTGGAGCTATCGCGCGCGCGATTGGCGGGCCAGTAACAAGGGACGGCGTCTTGATCACGTCTGGATGACGCCAAACATGGCGGGAACCGCCCGGACAGCTTCGGTGTATGATCTGGCCCGTGACTGGGAAAAGCCATCGGATCACGCACCTGTGGTGGTTGAGTTCAATCTCTGAGAAAAGATACCGATTTTGATACCAAAACAGCGGGCATGGGAAACCTAGTCCGCTGTTTTGGCATGGGAAACAACTTGATTGTCGCGTCGAACGGCGCAACTCTTATGGTTGAACAAGGCTGGAATTGTGCCCATCTTCTGAATGGCGCACTGTTTCGGTGACAAACAAGGCAGGATACGGGCAATGAAAAAGATACTGATTGGTCTGACGGTGATCGTTTTGATCGTCGTTGCGGGGCTTGTTTATGTGTATGTCAATCTCGACAATATTGTTAAATCCACGATCGAAGAGGCGGGCACACGTGTGACGCTGGCCGATGTGTCGGTGGATAGTGTTGCGATTGATACCACACAGGATTCGGCCGCAATCAATGGGTTGATTGTTGGCAACCCGGATGGGTTCAATACCGATTACGCGTTCTCGCTTGGCAATATTTCGGTCCGACTTGATGGATCGACGCTTACCAGCGACACCATTCGGGTTATCGAAGTTATCATTGCAGCACCCAGCGTGACCTATGAGCTTGGCAACAACACGTCAAACATCGCCACCATTCAGCGCAATGTTGAAAGTTTTGTTCAGCGTGTATCAGGGCCGACCGGTGCGGGCGGCGCTGATGGTGCTGAGGATGCTTCTTCGGAAAATGCATCTGGGACAAAGGTTATCATTGATAACGTTTATATCCGTGATGGTGACGTAAGTGTTTCCGCAGGCTTCTTGCAGGGTAAGAAGATGTCGGTTGGCTTGCCGGAAATCCATCTCAAAGATGTTGGCAAGGAAGACAATGGTGCCACCCCGGCCGAGGTGGCCGGTGAAATCCTGACCGCGATCAACACGTCAGTGTTCAAGTCGGTTTCAAGCCTGAATGTTGACGGCTTGATGCAGGGCGTTGGCGACCTTAGCAAAGGTGTGATGGGCGCTGTTGGCGGTGCCGCCAGCGGCAGTGGCGGCAAGATCAAAGATGGCGCAGATGCGCTTGGTGGTGCTGTCAAAGGTCTGTTTGGTGGATCTTCTGACAAGGCCGAATAATTGTCCGTCTCGTAACAAGAGATGATCAGAACAAAGATGGCCCGATACGTAAAAAGACGTGTCGGGCCATTTTTTATGGGTAAAAACGGACGGTGTATATCTTAAGTATCTAATGGTCTGGGCGCTTGGAAATTGCTGGTTGTATCCGGTTAACCCCGGATGTTCGGTGTTATGAGAATGTGAATTTTCTCTATCCCACTGCTTTTTTTCATGAATTCGACTTCTATATATCTCTGAATAGGGATAGTTATATCCAGGAAGAATGTTGTCTTGGGGCGTTTGATCCGGGCGTTTTGCCGGGTCACAATTCGGGGTCAGATTGGAAATGATCTGATCGACTGCAAGAACGACATCGGAAAAAACAAAAGGCCAAAATGGCCATCATAGCGGATGTGCAAGGTATCGAAAAAACAGATGCCACCATATTCGCGATAATGAAATGGGTTTGGGACCTGATTGTCGGTCAGACAAGGAGTAACACCGATGAAAGCTAAACTGCTTGCCGTTGTATCCGCCGCTGCATTTCTTAGCGCGTGCGCGAACATGAATATTCCCGGGGTACGTGACATGGCCGACGAAGGGTCGGCTTTTGACGCAGCCCTTCACCAGAATTACGCCGATCTGGCACAGGCCGAGTATGACGAGGCCGACTGGGCCGACGCGCGGTATTTCACCAGCCGTTCGAAAATGGCCGCTGCCGGACAGGATAGTGGTCCGCAGATGATTGCCGAGCGTTCCTTGCCAGAAGGCTCAATGGGCGAAATTGAAGTCGCCCGTGCTGACCTTCTTGCCGCACTTGACGGTGGTGGACGTGACAAGGCAGCATCGCCTGCTGCACGCGCGCAGACGAGCTTCGATTGCTGGATGCAGGAACTTGAAGAAAACATCCAGCAGGAAGACATCGACAATTGCCGTTCTGCCTTCTATCAGGCACTGGCAATTGTTCAGGCCGAAATTGATACCGGCCCGGTCGCCAAAGCAATGCCAATGGCAATGCCGGTTCCGATGAATGTCTATTTCGGGTTCGATAAATCTGAAATCGACAGCAAAGGCATGTCGGTTGTTGACGGCATTGCAGAAGCCTATGCCAAATACAACCCGGCAATGATCAGTCTGGTTGCCTATGCTGACCGTGCAGGTGATGCGATGTATAACGACATTCTTGCCAAATCGCGTGTTGATGCGGTTGTTAGCGCATTGCGTGCGGGTGGTGTACCGGCAAGCAAGCTTGCCATTAGCATCAGCGGCGAAGCCAATGTTCCAGTATCAACCGCGGACGGTGTTGCCGAACAAGGCAATCGCGTCGTGACTGTTACTTTCGAAGACGGCATGTAACGCCGTCCCACATCAAAGGGGATTTCATCCATGCGTCTTTTGATCGCACTTCTTCTGCCCTGGTTACTGTTCTTTACCATTGGGCGGCCTTTTGCCGGGATTATCTGCCTGATTTTGCAGATCACGCTTCTGGGCTGGATTCCGGCCGCGATCTGGGCTGTCTATGCGCTTAGTCAGTATAACACTGACAAGAAAATCAGCAGCGCCATGGGTGGCGGTCAGGAATAACGGACCCGATCCACGTTGTGTTCATGCATGAACGTGGAAATCCATAGAGTAAAGGCAGGCTTTCGGGCCTGCCTTTCTTTGTTTGGCTTAATGCAGGTGACGCCGCACACCGCCGACAAACCGCGCAAGAATGCGCGAAATAATAAACCGGGTCAGGATAAAGGTGATTGCACCTGAAATGGTGGGCCAATACCATGCCTGCATTTCCGGGCGCGTGCTTTGTTCAACAAGGCCGTAAACGATGGCGGCCAAAGCAGCGGCTGCAAAGAATGCGGTTCGGCGGCGATAGCGTGCGATAAAAGGACCAAGCAACCACATGGGTCAGTGCTGCCCGCCGCCAATGTCGCGCGCAAGGCGTGCGGCAAAATCATCGGTCATGCCCGAGACGTAATCAAGGATCACCAGATAAAGATCATACAGGGATGCGCCAATCGGCATGGCGTCGGTGCCGATCAATTCGCGCACCCGCCCGGCACGATAGGGAATATCAGCGTCAGATGTGGCATGGTGCACATCAAAGGCCGTACGGCAGAAGGTATCAAGCAAAGTTTCAAGGTGTGCGAATGCACCGACCTCGATCTGGACCTTGCGCCGGTTAAGGATGATTTGCTTTTCAGAAAAGGACTTGGCCGTTGTGATCAGCTCGTTATAGGGGCCAGTAGCAGAGCCCAGAAGCTCACCTTTCCATTCACCGGCAAGAAGGGCTTCTTCGTTGGCAACGAACGCATCGACCAGTGCATCAAGCAAGCCGGTTATGATTTTACCGCGCAGGAACGAAATTTTGCGGCTGATGTTGGTTTCGCGGTGATATTCGGCCGGAAGTTCTTCGGAAATACACGGCAGCAGCATGTTTTCGAGAACCGTGAAATCAACCAGTTCAAGTTCAACCCCGTCTTCGATGTCAATCAGGGCGTAGCAAACATCATCGGCGGCCTCGACCAGATAGACAAGCGGGTGGCGGCAAAAGGCTTGCGCGTGCGTACGGATAAGGCCCGTCGCCTCGGCGACTTCTTCGAGCAGGGCGAATTCCTTTTGGAAGGCCCCGAATTTCTTCTTGTGCGGGAAGGGGCTTCCGGCGGCCGACCAAGGGTATTTGATGAAGCTTGCCAGCGTCGCATAGGTCAGTCGCATGCCGCCATCATACAGACCAGTCCGTTTGTTGGTCAGAAGACGAAACCCCTGCGCATTGCCTTCATAGGTGGTCAAATCGGCGAACTGTTCCGGGCTAAGCGATGATGTGTATTCCGGTGCGGCATCTTCAAACCACTGACGAATGGCATATTCCCCGGCGTGGCCAAAGGGCGGGTTGCCGATATCGTGCGACAGGGCGGCAGCCTGCACAATGGCGGCCATGTGATCGGGTTCGATCGATGCCGGAAGGCTTCCGTTTTCGTGCAGCCGATGACCGACCATCAGGCCCAATGAACGCCCAATGCAGGACACCTCAAGGCTGTGGGTGAGCCTTGTATGGACATTGTCATTTTCGGGCAGCGGGTGCACCTGCGTCTTGCGCTGCAGGCGCCGGAATGCTGCGGAAAATATGATCCGGTCATAATCCTTGTGAAAATCAGAACGGCCAAAGGCGCCAACGCTGGAATGACGGGTGCCAAGCCGGGCCGGTGACAGCAGTTTTTGCCAGTTCATCATCGCAGTCATGGTGGTTTGGGCCTTCCCGACGGGTTCCGGTCTGTCTTGTATGTGGGTCTTTATGAACGGTGTTGGTAAATAAGCATTTTAAATTTTGCATAAATCCAAAAGAAAACGGCGCATCTTTTGACGCGCCGTTTTGCATGTTCATTGGAAAGCGGGGTGGGTTAAGCGCCCAAACCCTTTTCCATGATCAAATCCAACCGACGTGCAAAATTGACCGGATCAGGAAGCGCCTCGCCCTCAAGAATACGGGCCTGATCAAGCAGAAGCAGGGCCGCGTCATTCAGGATCGGGGCCTTGGCATCCTTAATCGCAATGTCTGACAGCTTTTTGATCAGGCTGTGCTTGGCATTGATTTCAAGGATACGCGGGCTGATTTGATCCACACGGTTGTGCTGCTTCATCAGGCGTTCCATGCGCAAATCCATGCCGGTTTCATCGGCAATCAGGCAGCAGGCCGAACTGGTCAGGCGATCCGATTCCCGAACGTCCTTGATCCCGTCGCCAAGGGCGATCTTGATCGACGCAATCAGGGCATCAAGCGATGCGTCACTTGCGGCATCGTCCTTTTTGTCGTCCTTGGCATCGTCTTTGTCATCGGCCTTGACGTCATTGAGGTCGGCACCGCCACGGGTGACGGATTTGAAGTCTTTTTCGTCAAACTGGCCAACCGATGGCAGCCAGAATTCGTCAACCGGATCGGTCAGAAGCAGGACTTCGATGCCCTTGGCGGCAAAGCCTTCAAGCTGTGGGCTGCGTTTAAGGGCCTCGATGTCTTCGCCGCTGATGTAGTAAATCGCCTTCTGGCCATCCTTCATGCGTTCGACATAGTCGGCAAGCGTGGTCCAGCCATCATCCTTGGTTGAGCGGAATTTGGCGATCTTGAGGATACGGTCGCGGTTTGACGGATCCTCATACAGGCCTTCCTTGACGACGGCGCCAAAGTTTTCCCAGAAGGTTTCGAACCCTTCGGCATCTTTTTTCGCCGCTGTTTCAAGTTCGGACAGGATTTTCTTGGTCAGGCCGTTTTTGATTTTGGTCAGGACCGGATTGTGCTGGAGCATCTCACGCGAAACGTTGAGCGGAAGGTCCTGACTGTCAACCACGCCAGACACAAAGCGAAGCCATGGTGGCAGAAGGTCATCGGCACCCTCGGTGATGAACACCTTGCGCACGTAAAGTTTCAGGTGGCCTTTGCGTTGCGGCTCATACAGATCGAACGGACGCATGGTCGGCAGATAAAGAAGGCCGGTATATTCAATCGCACCTTCGGCGCGGTAATGGATGGTTTTCCAAGGATCATCGAAGGCGTGGGAGTTATGTTTGTAAAACTCTTTGTATTGTTCTTCGGTGATTTCTGATTTTGGCCGGGTCCAAAGGGCGGACGCCTCGTTCAGCGTCTCGTCCCCGTCGCCCTTCATCAGAACAACCGGAATGCCGATATGATCGGAATAGGTTTTGACGATGTGTTTCAGGCGGTGTTCGTCGGTGAATTCTTTGTATTCGTCGGTCAGATGCAGGGTGATCTGCGTGCCGTGGCCTTCCATTTCGGCCTCGGCGATGGTGTATTCACCTTTGCCGTCCGATGACCATTTCCACGCCTGATCTTCACCGGCTTTTTTACTGACGACATCGACTTTGCCAGCGACCATGAAGGCTGAATAAAACCCGACCCCAAACTGACCGATTAGATCGACATCTTTTGGCGCGTCGGATTTGGCAACAGCATCAAGGAATTTGGCGGTGCCGGAATTGGCAATGGTGCCAAGGTTGTCAATCAGGTCGTCCTTGTTCATCCCGATCCCGTTGTCGGCAATCGTCAGAACATTACGAACATCATCGGTCAGCAGGCGGACCTTGAAGTCAGCATCCCCTGCAAGCAGATCCGGATTGGCAATTGCTTCATAGCGCAGCTTGTCACACGCATCGGATGCGTTTGAGATCAGCTCGCGCAGGAAGATGTCCTTGTTGGAATAAAGCGAATGGACAACGATATCGAGCAGTCGGCTAACCTCGGCCTCGAACCGCATTTTTTCTTCCGTCATGACCTCTTTTTTCTCCTGTATTTCAATCATCTACTGACCATCCCCGATATTGGCAGAAGGTTCAGCAACTCAAAGGGTTAAAGCATAAGCCGTGCTTGATATGCGTCAAGGCACCTTGCAGCGCAAGTCCTCTATCCTAAGTATAGATATAGACGGTTTTTTCCGGGGGCGCGCAAACCACACAATATGCGTTCCCAAATGTCCCGATGCTGCAAAGTATCCGGGGTGAAACGGTGGGGTGCAATGCCCTGCTACACGTCCAAGGCTGTATAACAGGAGGCCGTATCATGAACGTTCCCGTTCAGATCACCTATCGCGATGTTGATCAGTCAGATGCGCTTGATGAGCGTATTCATTACAAGGTGCAAAAACTCGAAGACACCTTTGATCGCATGACCAGTTGTCATGTCATTGTCGAACGTCCGCAAGCGTCTCATAAACACGGAAATCGCTTTGCCGTGCATTTCGGCATCCATGTGCCGGGCAAGGAAATCATGGTGAAACGCGACAGTGCCGATCACGCCCATGAGGATGTCTACATCGCACTTAAAAACAGTTTTCAGGCCGCCCGTCGACAGCTCAAGGAATATGCCGATAAGATGCGGAACCATTAAGGTCCCTGTTGGGATTAAATAAAGGACGGGGCGACCGGTTGGTCGCCCCGTTTTGTGTTTCGGAACAGTCCCCTTCGGCGGGTGGCGCAAGGGGGCAGGTCCAAGGGATTTCCGAAACGCAATTGCATCGCTTGCACAGGATAATGTGCGTGGGCTTAAACGTTGCCTGACTGGTAAAGGACGGTGAACCAGCCGGGGTTTGCCGGTTCAATCATTGGTCGAACACGGAGCATGTGCTCGGCAAACCGGGGGGATGACGTCCAGTTGTTCAGGTCCGCGCGAGATCGAAAACGGGACATGATGACAAGCGTTTTTCCGTCGTCTCCGCGGAACAAACGCCCGCCAAGAAGGCCGTCGATTTCCGGGGCGACGCGGGTTTGAAATGCTGTCTGAAGCGTGACAAAGGCATCATATTGGCCGGGTTTTGGTGTAACCTGACTGATGGTGATGATTTCATCCGTCGGTGTTTGATGGGGATCACTCATGCACAAACCTCCAGCACCTTTTGCGGTGCCTGTGATGCTTGTTGTGCATGCGGATAGCGGGCATTTCGAAGGGCTGTTGCCCACCACTTCAAGTCACCGACCATGTTGTTCAGGGCATTTTCGCTGCTGGTGGCGTTGATTGGCTGCCCTTGGGAGTCAAATAGGTCCCAAACATTGGCAAAACTGACCACGTCGCGCATGGTGACAACGTGCAGTTCAGCAAAGACAAGGCGCAACTGTTCAACAGCGCGCAAGCCGCCAGACATCCCGCCATAGGATACAAATGCCAGCGGTTTGCGCCGCCATTGCGGTTTCGCGGCATCAATCAGCAACTTAAGCTCGCCGGTAAAACTGTGATTATATTCCGGGGTGACGACGATGAAGGCGTCCGCCTCGCTCAGGGCCGTGTGGAGTTCGCCAATGCCGGGATGCTGGTCGTCAACATGACGTGACGGAAGGTCCAGAACAGCAGGATCAATCGTTTCAACGGACAGCTCGGGGTCTTTTTTCAGGGTTTCGACAGCCCAGTTCGCGACCGTGTCACAGAACCGTCCTTCACGCGCACTGCCGTAAATGACAGCAAGATTGAATGTCTCTTTCACGGGTTTGACTCCTTGATATTTTCGCAACAAGGAGTAATGCTATAAAACCTTAACTATAGTTCAGGTCAAGCAGGAAGGTACGCATTCTGTTTGTCACAGGCAGGGAACCTAAAAATGGCGGAAGTCGGACCATTACAGCGATATTTAAGTGTTGGCGATGTCGCACGTCGTTGCGGAATTTCCGTCTCGGCCGTTCATTTTTACGAGCGTAAAGGCCTGATCAGTTCCATCCGGACCGATGGCAATCAACGCCGTTTTCATCGCGGTATCCTGCGGAAGCTTGCGATTATCAAGGTGGCGCAAAAAACGGGTATTCCGCTTGCAGAAATTGGGGCAGCCCTTGATAAATTGCCACGCAATACGGTGCCAACAGCCGAGGACTGGGCAAAGCTGTCCTCGCAGTGGCGTGATGATCTGAATGAACGGATTGATCAATTGACCCGGCTTCGGGATCAATTGGGGCAATGTATCGGTTGTGGGTGTCTGTCAATTTCCGACTGTCCCTTGCGCAACCCTTATGATGAGTTGGCACAGGCCGGGCCGGGGGCCAGATTGCTTGAGATGGACGAGCCCGACACACCGTAATTTCCCCACAGACTGTTTGGTCCTGCGTCGGACGCATGGGAGGCTGCGGGCTGAATGCTTGACATTCCAGCGGTTCGAGTGTTGAAAGGCCAGATGAATGGGGCGGCCCGGATCGTTGGGCTGTCCATTGAAAGAGTTTGATGCAGATTTCAACCCGATCCGGTCCTCGTATCCTTGCCATATTGGGGCCGACCAACACCGGCAAGACCCATCTGGCCATGGAACGGATGTTGGCACACACGACCGGGATGATCGGGTTCCCGCTGCGTCTTTTGGCGCGCGAAAATTATGACCGCGCGGTGGCCAAGGTCGGCAAGGGTGCGGTGGCGCTGATTACCGGCGAAGAACGCATTCTGCCCAAAACAGCCCGTTATTTCATGTGCACGGTCGAGGCCATGCCGGTGGCCAAGCAGGTGGAATTCCTGGGCGTTGATGAAATCCAGATGTGCGCCGATCCTGAGCGCGGGCATGTGTTTACCGACCGGCTATTGCATGCACGCGGACGTTCGGAAACCATGTTTATGGGGGCGGAAACCATTCGTCCGGTGATCCGCAAGCTGGTTGAGAATGTTGAATTTGACACGCGCGCGCGTTTTTCGACCCTGACCTATAACGGGGCCAAGAAAATCCAGCGTCTTCCGTCTCAATCGGCCATTGTGACGTTTTCAGCACAGGAAGTGTACGCCGTTGCCGAACTGGTGCGCCGTCAGAAGGGCGGGGCGGCGGTGGTGCTTGGCGCGCTGAGCCCGCGTACGCGTAATGCCCAAGTCGAAATGTTCCAGAATGGCGAGGTTGAGCATCTGATTGCGACGGACGCAATCGGCATGGGGCTTAACCTTGATCTTGACCATGTCGCCTTTGCCGCCATGCACAAGTATGATGGCAAATTCAATCGGTCGCTTTCGGCGGCGGAAACCGCACAGATTGCCGGGCGTGCAGGACGCCACATGAACAATGGGTCGTTCGGGGTGACGGGCAACCTTTCGGGGATTGATCCCGACATCATCGAACAAATCGAATCACATGAATTCGAACCGCTGGCAAAAGTGTTCTGGCGCAATGCGCGACTTGAATTTCGCAGCGTCGATGCGCTGCAAAAATCATTGCGTCGACGGTCAGAGGACCCGACCCTGATTTTGGCGCGCGAGCCGGTCGATGAAATTATGTTGGAGCATCTGGCCCAGAACGAGGATGTTGCACGGATTGCAACGGCACCAGATCGGGTGCAATTGCTTTGGGAAATCTGCCAGATTCCAGACTTTAGAAATATCCATACCGATACGCATCCAAGGCTGCTAACATCTATCTATCGTTATCTGGCGAAACCAGGAAGCAGACTGCCAATCGACTGGTTGGGCGAACAAGTCTTGCGTCTGGATCGTTATGATGGTGATATCGATCAGTTATCATCACGTTTGGCAGGTATTCGCGTCTGGACATATGTATCGCATAAGCATCACTGGCTCGAAGATGCCAATCATTGGCAGGAACGTACACGTGCCATTGAGGACAAGCTGTCAGATGTGCTACATGAACGCCTGACCCAAAGGTTCGTCGATAGACGAACTTCGGTTTTATTGAAAAGTCTCAAGGACAAGTCTGAACTCATGTCTACCATCACTGCGAATGGTGAAGTACAGGTCGAAGGTGAATTTGTCGGCCGTCTTGAAGGATTCCGTTTCATCGCTGATGAAACCGATGCTGCTTTCGAAGGCAAGGCAATTGCCAGTGCCGCACGTCGCGCGTTGACAGGCGAAATCGCCCAGCGCGTCAAACAACTTGAAACCGATGAAGACGATAAATTCTCGGTGAATGGGCAGCTCGATGTCATTTGGAGCGGTGCGCAGGTTGGCGTGCTGAAAAAAGGTGACACGGTTCTGTCTCCTGAGGTCCATGTGATCGACAGCGAGTTCTTTGACGGTCCGACCCGCGAACGTGTGCGAACACGTCTGCAGAATTTCATCAATTCCCATATCGAAACGCGGCTTAAAATGCTGACCCGTCTGCGTGACTGTCAGCTTTCCGGGCCAATTCGGGGTCTTTTGTTCCAGCTGAACGAAGGTCTGGGTTGTGTTCCGCGTTCGGAACTTGAAAGCCTGGTCAAGGATTTGTCGGACGAAGACCGCAAAGCACTTGCCAAGCTTGGCGTGCGTTTGGGCGTTGAAACCGTCCATGTGCTTGACGCGCTTAAGCCCGATCCGGTTGAGCTGCGTGGTATTCTTTGGGCCGTTGCGCGCGAACTTGATGCATTGCCAGAATTGCCGCCTGCGGGCCGCACGTCGGTGCCCAATGACCGGGCGAACTCCAAGGGGTTCTATCTGGCGGCTGGCTATATGCCGGTGGGGCCTTTGGCTGCACGTGTTGATATGCTCGAACGCTTTGCCGCATTGCTGCGTCAGAAGGCACGGGAAAACGACGGCAAAGTCCGTCCTGATCCCGATCTTCTGTCACTTCTGGGCTGTACGGTCGAACAGGCTGAAGGCGTGTTTACCGCACTTGGCTGGCGTGCCGAGGTGACCAAGGTCAAGAAATCGACGCTTGAAGCCAAAGACGCCGAGAAAAATGCACCAGCACCTGCGAAAGCAGAAAATGCTGATGCAGCCAAGGAAGCCGTCAAGGCGGATGCTGAGCCGGCTGCAGAGGCACCAGCATCAGCCGAAGCCGAAGTAACGCAAACACCTGTAGAGGCGAAAGCCGAAGAAACCGCCAAAGAACCAGAAGCAGCAACTGAACCTGTTGTTGCCAAGGCCGAGGCGGGTGCAGGTGAAGACGCCGCCGATGCAAAGCCGGTTGAAACCGACGCGGATGGTGATGAGCTGGTCGAAGTTAAATTCTTCGTCCGGGTTGATCGTCGCAAGCGCGGCGGTGGTGCTGCTGGTCGTGGTCAGCGCGGTCCGCGTCAGGACGCACGCGGTGGCAAAGGCGCGCCAAAAGGTAAGGGCGGTAATCGTCCGAACCGTGGTGGTGGTAACGGTGATCGTTCTGGAAAACCGGGTGGGCGCAATCCTGCACCGGTGAAAGAAAACAAGATCAACGAAGACTCGCCCTTTGCCAAGCTTAAGGAAATGCTTGAAGCCAAAGGCTGATCGCGTAGCATATGAATTTCCAGAACGGCGATCCTTTTTGGGTCGCCGTTTTGCGTTTGAAGGCCTGCTGCGTTAAATGATGTTTGATCAATGATACGGGGACCGAGACGGTCGTGACGGAACTTGCGGAAAAACTTCGGGTTGATAAATGGCTGTGGCACGCACGGTTTTACAAAACGCGGTCACTTGCCAGCAAAGCCTGCCAGGCGGGGCATATTGTTTTGAACGGTCAGTCGGTGTCCAAGGCCAGTGCGACGGTATCGGCAGGCGATCATCTGCAATTCTTTCAGGGGCCGCATCTTCGTGTGGTCGAAGTGGTCGCACTTGGTGAACGTCGCGGTCCCGCCCCTGAGGCACAGGCGCTTTATACCGACCATTCCCCGCCGCGCGTGGCAAAAAAGGAAGTTGCGTCTGATATCCGTACCGCCCCTGTGGGCGCGCGCGAAGCAGGTTCCGGACGGCCGACAAAGGCAGAAAGACGTGCGCTTGATCGTTTACGCGGCGACGACGAGGACGCCTAAAATCATTGAAATTGGTGTGATTCTTTCAAGTTAGTGTGATCTGCGACGGGTGGATACGCGAACACAGTAAGGAGCACGTGTATTATACTGCTGGTAGCCTTTCGTATCGGGTTGTACACAGATCAGGAATTTCTTGCCAGTGAGAAAGGGATCAGCTATTGATCCTATCTAATGGTATAGTTAACCATCTTTTGGGTGGTATGGATTTGGAGTCACGGAGTATGTCGGCCCTATGACACGTCACGCCAGACGACATCCCGCATTGAATATCGGGACATTGTCGCATTTGCAGACCGGTCGCTTTGCCTTGTTGGTTGCCGCATTGGTGATCAACCTGTTGTCACTGGCGTTGCCGATTACCTTGCTGCAAGTTTATGACCGTGTGCTGCCGCATAACTCGATCCCGACACTGACCTTGCTTATCCTTGGTGTGATGGCTGCGTTGATGATCGAGGCCATTTTGCGTTTGGGACGGGCCTATATCTCTTCGTTGTCCGCGGCAAAGTTTGAACATCGCAGTTCTCAGGCCGCTGTTGGGCATTTGCTTTCGGCAAGCTTGACTGATTATGACAAAACCGCCCCCGGGTTACATTTGCAGCGCCTTAATAGCCTGAATATGTTGCGTGATTTCTATTCTGGTCAGGCGATTGGGGCCGTCATCGACTTGCCGTTCATTGTTCTGTTCCTGGGCCTGATTGCGGTGATCGGTGGGGTGCTTGTTGCGGTTCCACTGGGCATTCTGATTGCGTTTTTTATCACGGCACTCGTGCTGGGGCGGCAATTGCGCAAGGCGCTTGATCAGCGTAGCCAGTCTGATGAGCGGCGCTATAATTTCATTATCGAAACCCTTACCGGGGTTCATACGATCAAGTCGATGGCGATGGAAAACTTGATGATCCGTCGTCATGAGCAGCTTCAGGTTCAGTGCGCCGAGGACGACCTTGTCGCGGCACGTTCCGCCCATGCGGCCGTTAATGCCAGTGCGACCTTTTCGATGCTGACCATGGTTCTGGTTGCCGCGGTTGGCAGTGTTCTGGTGATTGATGCGGATCTGACGGTTGGGGGGCTTGCGGCCTGCACCATGCTGGCCGGGCGATCTATTCAGCCCCTTCAGCGCGCCATGAGCCTTTGGACCCAGTTTCAGAATATCCGGGTGGCGCGGCAGCGCTGTCAGGAACTATTTGAAATAGAACCGGAAGACGATGATGGCTCGCCCGAGATGCCGTTACTTGATGGCAAGATTGAGTTGCTCAATGTGTCTTTTGCGCACGGCGATGGCAAAAAGGTGTTTGATGGTCTTGATCTGGTGATTGAGCCGGGTGAGTCTGTTGCCATTACCGGTGACAACGGGACCGGTAAAACCACGTTGCTGTGGATGTTGATGGGAGCGTTGCGTCCGGATCAGGGTGAAATCCTGCTCGATGGCAGGGAAATCGGTAACTACAGTTCTGAATCCATTCGTCGCCAGATTGCCTATCTGCCGCAACATGGCGTGATGTTCAAAGGGACGATCATTGAAAACATCACCGGTTTTCGCAAGGACATCGGCGTTGAACGTGTGGTCGAAATTGCCCGCCGTCTCGGGCTTGATGATATCGTCATGCGCATGCCGCACGGCTATGACACCGAAGTGGGCGGGCAGGCATCGGAAACCCTGCCGCGCGGGGTGAAGCAGCGGATCGCCGTTGCCCGTGCGTTGATTGATTACCCCCGTATTGTGCTGTTTGACGAAGCCAATAGCTCGCTTGATATCGCGGGTGACAACATCATGACCAGCCTGATGCTGGAATTGAAGAAACATTGCACGCTTGTGATGGTGTCACACCGTCCGTCATTGATTGCGCTGGCCAACAAGCAATACCGCCTGGTTGATCAACGTCTTGTGCCGGTTCTTAAGCGGACCAACCAACGGGTTGCAAAGGTGGGCTCAAAAGGCACTGTCTCTGTTAAGGCGGGGGTGTCGACATGAATATCGACAATATGGAATTTGCCCAAAATTACCGCATGGGCCTTGCCAGCACAGATTCGCAGTCGGACTTTGATGCCTGCCTTTGGCCGTTGCTTCAGGCCTTGGGATGGCGCGGCCTGCCCCGTCAGGTTGCCGAAGCTTTGCCGCATATGGATCAGGCGCTTGATCTGACTGATTTTCGCAATGTTCTCGCGCATTTGAATTATCAGTCACGCGAAATCGATGTGGTGTTTAGCCAGATTGACGACCGTCTGATGCCGTGCCTGTTTGTGCCAGATAATGGCACCGCACTGGTTGTCATTCGCCCGGAAGCAAACGGCATTCGGGTTTATGACGGCGGAACCGACCGTGAGATAGTGATCAAGGCGTCGTCCTTGCCCGGCAGGCTTTATCAGTTCAGCAGCGCAAACCGTCGTGAACGCTATTTCGAAGATGACAAGCGCGGCTGGTTTGGCGGTATTGCGACGCGGTTTTCACAGCTTGGGTATCAGTTGTTGCTGATTACCTTTGTGCTCAACATCATGGCATTGGCGACGCCGATCTTCGTGATGGGCATTTATGATCGCGTGATTGGGACGCGGTCGATTTCAATGTTGATCCAGTTTTCAATTGGTATTGGCATCATCCTGATCATGACATGGGTGTTGCGCACATTGCGCAGCCAGATCGTCAGCCATTTTGGGGCGCGACTGGATACCTTGGTCAGTGGGGCGATCTTTGAACGGTTGCTAGCACTGCCGCCGGCATTCACCGAACGTGCACCGGTTGGTGTCCAGATTTCGCGTATTCGTGATTTTGAAAGTGTGCGCGAGTTTTTCACCGGTCCGATGGCCATGGTGATGCTTGAAATGCCATTTGTGCCGATCTTTTTGATTGTGATGTTCTATCTCGGCGGCTGGCTTGCCATGGTCCCGATTGCGCTGATTGGCGTTTTTGTCCTGATTGGCCTTATATCCTTCCCCATCGTTTCTCGTCGGGTGTCGGAACTTGGGCGCAATGGTGCCAACCGTCAGGAATTTCTGGTCGAAACGGTCGGAAAGATGTCGGCCCTGAAATATACCGCGTCGGAAAAACGCTGGTTGTCGCGGTTTCGCGAGATTTCTGCCGATACGGCATATGCCGGTTTCCGGGTTTCGATGGTCAATAACGTGATCAACACGCTGGCACAGATTCTTATGATTTCATCTGGCGCTTTGGTGTTGGCCTTCGGGGCCTATCAGGTGATGAATGCCCAAATGAGCGTCGGTGCCCTTGTGGCATCGATGATGCTGGCGTGGCGTGTTCTTGGCCCGATCAATCAGGCCTTTATCGGTATGCCGCGGTTGGCGCAATTGCGCGGCAGTGTGCGCCAGATTAATCGGCTTATGACGATTGCGCCCGAAGGTGACTTGGTGCCGCGTTCCGTTGATCAGCGCCGTTTTGCCGGGGCAGTTAGTTTTTCACGCGTCAGTTTCCGCTATAGCCCGGAGTCAGACCCGGCACTTGTCGGGGTTAATTTTGATATTAAACCGGGGCAGGTTATTGCCGTTGTCGGGGCAAATGGCGCGGGTAAATCATCGCTGATCAAGCTGGTGGCGGGGATGTATCAACCCCAAGCCGGTGCGGTTTTGATTGATGGGGCCGATATTCGCCAGATGGATCCGCAAACCCTGCGTCAGGCGATTTCATATGTACCGCAGGATATTGAATTTTTCCGCGGCTCTATTGCGCAAAACCTGCGTCTGGCGAACCCGGTGGCATCACAGGATGATTTGCGCATGGCCTGCATGTCGGCCGGTGTTTTGCAAGATATCGAAAATTTGCCCAAGGGTTTCACGACGCGTGTCGGTGATCAGCATTCTTCGCGCTTTTCGGCAAGCTTCCTGCAGCGCCTTGCCTTGGCGCGTGCTTTTGTTCGCGAAGCTCCGGTTATTTTGTTTGATGAGCCGACCAATGGTCTGGATCAAAAAGCAGATCGGGCGTTTCAGCATACGATCAATCGTTTGCGCGGTGGTTCGACCATCTTCCTCATTACCCATCGGCCAAGCCATCTTGATCTGGCCGATCGCATACTTGTGCTTGAGGCCGGACAGTTGCGTGGTGACGCGCCGCCCGAACGGATCAAGCAGCAAGTGATAGACGGAGGCTACCTATGAGTGACGTGGCAGTTCAGAATACTGCGATCGAGCGGTTCCGTCGTTCACGACGTATGGCGCGCTATTTGTCGCATGCGGTATTGCTTGAAGAAGGCGGGATTTCGATCTTTGTGCGGTCAGCCCTGATTATGCTTTCGG
The DNA here is from genome assembly GCF_002844275.1 of Thalassospira lohafexi. GTDB lineage: Bacteria > Pseudomonadota > Alphaproteobacteria > Rhodospirillales > Thalassospiraceae > Thalassospira > Thalassospira lohafexi. Next base: position 4,278 of record NZ_NXGX01000014.1, on the reverse strand, counting down.
TTGGTTTTTTGGCCTTGATTGCATGGGCGGCGACAACGCAAATCAAGGAAACCGCGATCACATTTGGTCAGGTCATGCCAACCGGTGCGGTCAATAAAATCCAGCATCTTGAAGGCGGGATCATTGATCAAATCATGATCCGCGATGGTGATCTGGTGGAGAAAGGGCAGGTTTTGATCCGTCTTAAGCCCGAATCAGCGCAGGCGGAGCTTTCGCAAACCGAAACCAAACTTGGCAATTTACGTCTGGAAGCCGAACGTTATCGCGCATTGGCTGAAGGCCGCGTGCCTGATTTTTCGACAATGCTGGGGCAGTATCCTGAATTGGCGCTTAATCAGCAGGAAATTTATAATATCCAGACTGAACTTGATGCCAATCAGACCGAAATTCTTCAGGTTCAGATCAAGGAACGCAATGCGGAGCTGGCACAGCTAAGCCAGCAGGAAGAGACCCTTCGCAAATCGCTTGGTCTGCTAAATCAGGAAGTCACCATGCGTCGGTCGCTTTATGAGCAGGGGCTGAACTCCAAGGTGCTTTTCCTTAATATTCAGCGTGAACTGAACGAGGCACAGGGTAGCCTTTCGGGTGTTGTTGCCGAAAAGGCGCGTGCACGCGAAACCATCGCCGAAGCAAACTTGCGGCTTAATGAGTTGGAAAAAAGTCAACGCGAAGAAGCGATTACAGAGCTTGGTCGTCTTGGTGGTGAGATTGCACAGGCCAGCGAAACCTTGCGGAAATTACGTGATCGTGTCGCGCGACTTGAAATCGTGGCGCCTGCGCGTGGCTATATCAAGGGGCTTCAATTCTCAACCATTGGCGGGGTGATTGCGCCGGCACAGGTGGTGATGGAGCTGGTCCCAGCGGATGATGTGCTGATTGCGGAAACCCGCATTTCGACCGAGGATATCGGACATGTGCATTTGGGTCAGCCGGTCACAGTCAAAGTCAGTGCCTTCGACTTTATACGATATGGTGGTATCAAGGGTGAATTGGTATCGATATCAGCCTCTACTTTTGTAGACGAAGAAGGCCAACCGTATTATAAAGGTAAAGTTGCTCTTAATGCTGATTCTGTCGGTGAGGGGGCTTCTGCTCAAAAGATCATACCCGGGATGACCGTTCAGGCGGATATCCAGACCGGGGAGAGGACCCTTCTGCAGTATTTGCTGAAACCGGTCTATGTCTCGCTTGATCAGGCGTTCTCTGAACGATGAGCATTTAATTGGTCCCGCTGGAAATGAAATGCTCATTTCTACTGCCCGGCCGCACATTTCTCTGGTTTAAATCAGGGAATCTATACTAATGTATAGAATGTGTGGGGTGGGTGTATCCATCTCGCACTTTACGGAGAGTGGGTGAATGGCGGACGATCCTCGCGAAACTGAAAACGCACGTGACAATGGCAACGGTGACTTCAATCAAGAAGATGCACCGAATGATTTGTTGCGCGGTGATGATCAGGGTGACGAAAGCGAAGAGCTGGTTGAGCTGCATGATGATCAGGCCAATGCCCCCAGCGTCCCCGATCAGGAATTAGGATCTGTCCACTACGGCAATCAGGTCTTTAACCCACAGGGCGAGCAACAGCAAACCTTCCGTCGTCGCAATGCATCCAGTCAGCGTCAGGAACGCAGTCAGGCTGCTGAAGCCACCGAAAAGCAGACCATAGCTCAGGCCGAACAGGCCGAGTTTGATCGTAACGTCGACACAGGTGCAGACACAGCTGATTCCAGTGCCGGTGGGGCGGGGGCAGACGATGTGTCGCTCAAATCCGATCCCAGCACGGTTGAGCTGCCCGAAAGCAATCTTTCGACCAATGACACAACCGATTTGCGCGGTGAACGCGACGTTCCCGGCCGTGAAGGCCGTGAGAGCCTTAACCCGGATGTCGTGGCAGCCGAAGAACAGGCTGCTGAGGTTGAGGCGGAGGAACAAGCTCTCGACGAGACCGAGGAGACGCAAGACGATACCGTTGACGACATCGTCGAAGACGTTGTGGAGGACCCCAAAGTTGCCGATGCACCTGACCTGGTGGCCGGTGATGTCAGTGGCTCGGAAGACAGCGCGATTTCGCTTAATGTTTCTGCGGCACTCAATGATCTTGATGGCGGCACTGAGACGCTCACAATTGTTATTTCCGGTGTGCCAGAAGGCGCAATTCTGTCGGCTGGTACCGATAATGGCGATGGGACCTGGTCACTTTCGGCGGGCCAGCTTGCGGGGCTTACCATCACGCCAGCAGACGATTTCAGCGGCAGTTTCGACCTTACCGTGACGGCAACCAGCCGCGAAAGCAACGGGACAACGGCATCAAGCAGCTCGACCATGACGGTTGATGTTGCCGGTGTTGCCGATGGCGCGACCCTTGATGTCTCAAATGCCAGCGGTTCTGAAGACAGCGCTATCGCGCTTAGCATTGATACCGAACTTCTTGATGACAGTGAAAGTCTGTCTATCACGATTTCCGGTGTTCCGGACGGGGCGAGCTTGTCGGCTGGTACCGATAACGGGGACGGCACATGGTCACTCACGCCTGAACAACTCGAAGGTTTGACGATCACGCCAGCGGATGACTTCAGCGGCGAAATCAACCTGACCGTTCTGGTCTCGACCACCGACGGCGATGATACAGCCGTCGTGATGGAAGAACTCACCGTCGATGTTAGTGGTACGGCTGATGCGCCAACACTGGATGTCGCGGATGCGTCTGGCAATGAAGATTCAGCCATCGCCCTTGATATCGATGCAGGACTTATCGACAGCTCTGAAACTCTGACGGTCACAATCAGCGGTGTTCCGGATGGTGCGACTCTGTCGGCCGGTACGGATAACGGGGATGGGACCTGGACTCTGTCGTCGGGTGATCTTGAAGGTTTGACGATCACGCCTGCGGATGATTTTAGCGGTTCGTTCGATCTTGGTGTGACGGCACAGTCTGCCGATGGTGAAGATGTTGCGACCACTTCAGGTTCGATCACGGTTGATGTTGCCGGTGTCGCTGACGCTCCGACGTTGGAAACGTCTGATGCGAGCGGTTCGGAAGACAGCGCGATTGCCCTTGATATCGATGCCGGTCTGACGGACTCCAGTGAAGTTCTGACTATCACGATCTCTGGCGTGCCGGATGGTACAACTCTGTCGGCTGGCACGTATAATGGTGATGGCACTTGGACGCTGAGCTCAACCGACCTCGAAGGTCTGACGATCACGCCTGCGGATGACTTCTCTGGCAGTTTTGATCTTGGCGTCAGTGCTCAGTCTGCGGATGGAGAAGATGTCGCGACGACCACGGGATCAATCACGGTTGATGTAGCTGGTGTTGCCGATGCACCGACGCTGGAAACGTCTGATGCGTCGGGTAATGAAGATTCAGCGATTGCATTGGATATCGACGCAGATCTTACCGATAGCTCGGAAGTTCTGACGGTGACCGTCTCCGGTGTTCCGGATGGCGCGACCCTGTCGGCGGGTACGGATAACGGTGATGGCACCTGGACTTTGTCCTCGGGTGATCTTGAAGGTTTGACGATTACGCCAGCCAACGATTTTAGCGGTTCGTTTGATCTTGGTGTGACGGCGCAATCTGCTGACGGCGAAGATGTTGCGGTTACGACCGACAGTCTAACGGTTGATGTTGCGGGTGTTGCCGATGCACCGATACTTGATGTCGCGGATGCAACTGGCAATGAAGATTCGGCCATTGCACTGGATATTGATGCAGGCCTGACGGATAGCTCGGAAACGCTGACGGTGACGATCTCTGGTGTTCCGGATGGTGCGACCCTGTCGGCGGGTACGGATAATGGTGACGGGACCTGGACGCTGTCGTCGGGTGACCTTGAAGGTCTGACCATTACGCCAACGAATGACTTTAGCGGATCATTTGATCTGGGTGTGACAGCGCAGTCTGCCGATGGTGAAGATGTTGCGGTCACGACCGACAGTCTGACGGTTGATGTAGCGGGTGTTGCCGATGCGCCAACACTTGATGTTGCGGATGCGTCTGGCAACGAAGATTCAGCGATTGCGCTTGATATTGATGCGGGTCTGACGGATTCCAGCGAGACACTGACAGTCACGATCTCCGGTGTTCCAGACGGTGCGACTTTGTCTGCCGGTACGGATAATGGGGATGGCACCTGGACGCTGTCGTCGGGCGATCTTGAAGGTCTGACGATCACACCGGCTGATGACTTTAGCGGGTCGTTCGATCTTGGTGTGACGGCGCAGTCTGCGGACGGTGAAGACGTTGCGACGACCAGTGGCTCAATCACGGTT
>NZ_NXGX01000013.1 GCF_002844275.1 Thalassospira lohafexi | reverse complement strand
ATGGTGGGCCTAACAAGACTCGAACTTGTGACCTCTCGCATGTCAAGCGAACGCTCTAACCAACTGAGCTATAGGCCCGCAAATCCATCTTTCGAAAGACCGCCCCTTCGGTTAAGAAGAAGTGGTCCTGCCGTTTGCGTCGGCGAGGCGGTATTTAGCCCAAGGCAGACAAAGGCGCAACCCCAGAAATGGGTTTTTGACAAAAATTCTTCATCAATTGCCAGCCAATTCCCATATGCTATAGATCAGATTGTGAGAGATCGGAGTCGGGATATAACCAAACCGCCATCAGGGATGGATGATACCAAGACAATGAACCAGTTGCCTTCGGAAATGGCCACAACCGGCCCCGCCACCGTTATTCTTCCAGCACGGCAAACCCTGCCCGTGGTCTTTGCATCACCGCATTCGGGACGCCAGTATCCGCAAGACCTGATTGCCAGCGCGCGGATCGGATCGTTTGAACTGCGCGCGTCCGAAGACGCCTTTGTCGATCAGCTGTTTGCCGCCGCCCCGCAACTGGGCGCGCCCTTGCTGTGTGCGACGTTCCCGCGCGCCTATGTCGATGTTAATCGCGGCGCGCTGGAGCTTGATCCACGTATGTTTGACGGTGAGTTGCCCGCCGATGCCGAAACCCATTCGATGCGCGCCCTGTCAGGCTTGGGATCAATCCCGCGCGTGGTCAGTGGCGGGGTTGAGATTTATAAATCCCGCCTGCCCGTCACCGAGGCATTTGATCGCATTGACACCTATTACCGGCCATATCATCGCGCCCTGCAAAATTTGATCAAGGCGACGCGTGACGCATTTGGCTACTGCATTCTGATTGATTGCCATTCGATGCCCGGTGATTCTGTCGATAGTGCCAAAAACCGCGTTGATCTGGTGCTTGGCGATTGCTATGGAAGTTCCTGCCACCCGTCATTGACGCGGTTTGTGGATGATCGCGTGCGCAATCTGGGCTTTATCCCGGCGCACAATGATCCATATGCCGGGGGCTATTGCACACGCCATTACGGCCATCCCGAGGCCAATGTGCATAGCCTTCAGATCGAGCTTGCCCGATCACTTTATATGGATGAAGCAACGATCACGCCGCATCGCGGATTTGATACCTTGCGCGAACAAATGACCCATCTGATTTCAAGCTTCCACGATCTTGACGGGAACCCGTTTTAATGACCAGCCCCGCCCATACTGATGCCAGTGTTCCCTTAATCGACCTGATCATCCGGGATGCCGAACCCGAAGATTTCGCGCGCATTACCGAAATTTATGGCCACCATGTTTTGCATGGCCTGGCTTCGTTTGAAGAACGCGCACCGGAAATCGCCGAACTGACGTCGCGTTGGCAGCATGTGCGTGAACGCGGCCTGCCCTATCTGGTTGCCGAGATTGATGGCCGGGTTGAGGGATTTGCCTATGCCGGGGCTTATCGGACCCGCCCGGCATATCGGTTTACCGTCGAAGACACGATTTATATCGCGCCTGACGTGGTTGGTAAGGGAGCGGGCCGCGCGCTTCTGGCAGAGCTTTTGACGCGCTGCACGGCCCTTGGCTATCGCCAGATGGTGGCGGTGATTGGCGATTCTGCCAATGTTGCCTCGATCGGGCTGCATGCGCGGCTTGGTTTTCGCGTTGCCGGGACTTTGCAGTCGGCCGGTTTTAAACTGGGTCGCTGGGTCGATAGCGTGATCATGCAGCGCGGGCTGGGGGATGGCGATGGCAACTTCCCAGACGGCAATCCAGAGCGCGAGAAGTGAGTATAGCCGCAATCGCGACACAGATCGCGCATCAGCGGCTGCGCATATTTGGTGCCCCACTCTGAACTGAGGTCGGAATCATATCGTCGCACAATTCCCTATCTGACGGCTTGCGCCAGCTTGGCAGCCACAAAGCATTGCCGATTGCAGTCATCGTGATTGCAGCGGTAGGCTTTTATGACATGGATTTTCTGACCACCACCGAAGACTGGCGCGAAGATCTGGCGTGTGCGGCCTATTACGAGATCAATCCCACCGCCGCGACCGAGACGAACAATGCAGAAATCTGGATTAAGCGCGCTGTTGCCAATGCATCCGAAAAGCCCAGCCCACAAAGCGAGGCCGCCATTCGCATCAAATTGCGTTATATGATCAAGGAATTGCGCGATCCGGCCCTGTCAGAAGCAGATCAGAACACTCAAATTGTCGCGCTAAAGGATAGCTGCAGCTAATTTCGACCGGCAATTGATTTGCACCGCACCATTTCGCGCAAACCGAAAACGGCCATATGCTCAAACGATGAGTATATGCCCAAATTTGACTAAATGGCTGAATTTAGACAAAAAAAAGGCCGCCTATGAAAGCGGCCCAAGTCTAGGGAGGAAACGTCCAAGAAACGAGCGAACAAGTCGCTCGCCGGAATGCACTGCGTCCTACCGCAGCGCACAAATGGAGATTACCCATTTGCCCGACAGGACGCAATAGCTTTTTGACTATTTTTTTATCAAAATTATTCCTGCACCTTTTTTCATCACAATTTCACGGAACTGACACTGTTTCGTGCTGGTTTCAGGCGGGTTTGGGTTAAATTTTGATCACCTGTGGACTCCATACACGGGTCCCACCGCCTGCCCCACTGTGCTTCGAATGCGAATCGCTTGATAAAATTTGGCTGTTTTGCAGCGATTCCACATTGAAATCATCGCAAACGAATCATTTTTGGCCAAAATTTCCACAAAAGAAGCATTCACCATCCCGCAATCCCCAAAACAACCGTTCTCCGGCATTTTACAAATGCAGGGAGAACCGTCCGCGGATCGGAGAGGGTAAAGGCATGTGCACACAGAGGTTTCGTATCGCGGCAGGCCATCATCAACGGGGATTTATGAAACGACACTGGCGACATCACCCCACCCCAGAGCGGCCGCGCTGCGGTCTAGCAGCATGCGGCGTGGCAACGTGACGGACAATGGCACGACAGTTCCACTTGATCGCGCGGGGATGGTGCGACGTCAGGCCATCAATGACGCCCGCTGGTCGACAGACATCAAATTTGATTTTGGATAGATTAGGGAAAGGATAGTTGCGGGCACTGATGGCCACAGCATCCCACCAGACACTAGTTGATTGTCTGATTGACGGCCTTGCTGTCCGCCCGACTTGATTTGCGGGCCGTGGCAGCGATCGCTGCGGCGTCAGCCGGGCGTTTACGGCCCGACATGCTTTCGGCAATCATGTCCTCATGATCGCTGCGTTTTTTTGCGTCATACATGCGTTGATCAGCAAGGTCGATCAGGTTTTGCGGGATTGAAATGGCGTCTTCGATGCGTTCTGACAGGCCGACACTGGCGCGTTGCATCTGACCGCCTTCCAGATTGGCAAGCCCCGGCCCCATGACACGCGCAAGGACCTCATTTGCCTGCGCCATTGGAAGTTCCGGCAGAAGCACAAGAAACTCTTCACCGCCCCAGCGCACCACAAGATCCGAACTGCGGAAGCGATCAACAAGGTTATTACCGACTTCTGCCAAAATCCGGTCACCATAATCATGACCATGGCGGTCGTTGATTTGCTTAAAATCATCAAGATCGATGAAAGCCATCGTATAGGGCGCATTTTTGCGCATCGAACTGTCAAACGTAACCCGGATCATTTCCATGCCAAACGCACGGGTAAAGCAGCCGGTCAACGGATCAATCGCCACCTCCTGCGCGGCAACAATCGTACGATAAAGCTGCACCAAAGAAGACAGGATTGCCAAGGGCAGCAAGACAGCCAGGATCATCTCAAGCGCAACAAACCCCGTCGCAAGCGATGCCTGCGCACCAATCACCAGCAACACCATGATCGGGGATGACAGTATCGCGGCCTCGACCAAGGTCAGCGGCATGATGGCAATCATCAACACCAGCCCCAGCAACAGGAAGCTGTGTGCGGAAAACATGCGCTGTGTGGCCAGAAGGTCATGTGCGCCAAAACCACACAAAAGACAGGCCGCAATCACCAACATCAACATCGGAAGATAGGGGAAATGCCGACGCCAGCGCGCACTGACCGCACGGTTGGCCAGAACCACAATTGCGATACCAACAACAAGAAGACGCATGATTGAAGTTTGCGACAGCCACATCTGACTGTCATACGCACCATCCCAGAACGGGACGACGGCAAGCAGCACACACATAAATACGGCGGCAAAACGGGCTGTAAGCTGGATCGACTCCTTACGCCGCAGATGCAGGATTTCTGCATGCCGAGGCGTATAGAAGAAGTCTTTGTAGCGACAACGCAGAACCCCTACGCGGCGCTTAGCATCTATGGCTGGACCAGACAGCACGCAAAACAGCTCCAACATCAAAAATTGCAGGAGCCAATTGCTCCGTAGAACTACCTATGATCGTTCCCTTATTTAACCATAGATACAACTATCCATAAGAAGGGTATGTATACATTGCGCCAGTTTTGCGCCAACAGTTCAGGTGAAATCCATCAAATAGTATATTGATAAATAAATGTATTTTCCTGAAACCGGAAAAGTTAATCAAAGAAAAATAATTTAACTTTTTATAAAGTTCAAGCGATTCGGCGTGGCCTGAGCTCACCCTCCGATACAAAAAGTGCGGCATGCCATAACAACATACCGCACAGATGATTCTTTTGATCGGAAAAAGCCCGCTTCCAGACACTTTGGGCAGGTGTCGTTTATCGAAATACGTGCCCCAAAGAAGCTAGCCCCAAAGCGCCCGGTCAGGCAGCCCCATCACGCCATTGTCAAATGTCAGACCGTGTTCACGGTCCTTGGCCATCCAGATCGGACCATCCAGATCAACAATGCGCGATTTTGCCCCAATGATCATGGCCGGTGCCATCGCAAGCGAGGTTCCGACCATACAGCCGGTCATCAGTTGCAAACCGGCCTTGGTTGCGGCCTCGGCCAGTTCAAGCGCACCAGTAAGACCACCGGTTTTATCGAGCTTGATGTTGATCATGTCATAAAGATTGGCCAGACGCGGAATGTCGGCAATCGTATGGACCGACTCATCGGCACAGAGCAAAACCGGGCAATCAATTGTGATCAGGCCATCGTCCTGCCCGGCAGGCAGGGGCTGTTCGATCATCTCGACCCCCAGCGCATCAAGCTCCGCGCCAATGTCGGCAAGAAGCTCAATCGACCATGCCTCGTTGGCATCGACAATGATGCGGGCCTTTGGCGCACCTTCGCGGACAGCACGCACCGATTCGAGCACGTTTTCGCCGTTGAGTTTGACCTTGAGCAAGGGGGCATGGGCAATCTTACGCGCGGCTTCACGCATTTTATCGGGCGTATCGATGCTGAGCGTTTCGGCCGTGACCAGACCTTCTGGCGCGTCACATTCGGCGAGTTCCCATGCACGACGGCCATATCGCTTGGCCTCAAGATCCCAATAGGCACAGTCAACAGCATTGCGTGCCGCCCCGGCCTTCATGGCATCCTGAAGTTCCTTGCGCGTCATGCCGCGTGACAGGGCGTCTTCCTGTGCCTTGATGTCGGCAATGACACCTTCAACGGTTTCGTCGTACCGGGCATAGGGAACGCATTCCCCATACCCGGTGTGTTCGCCGTCCGTCAGGGTCACCTTGACCACATGTGCCTCGGTCCGAGCCCCGCGCGAGATTTTAAAAACCTGTGCGAGGGGGAAGACTTCAGAAATCACACTGAGTTGGGGCAAGATTAAATCTCCTGGAGCTTATCGACAATCGACGCGACACCAATACGAACCGGGTCAACGGCCGGGAGGCCAAACTCGGCTTCGATATCGGCCAGAAGTTTGGTGGCGGCGGCCTCATCGAGCGACTTGGTATTGATGGCAAAACCAACAACAACGCAATCGGGATTGGTCAATTTTGCGTGCTGCAAGTTGACTTCCAGACAGGTTTTCAGATCTGGCAATTTATAGCCCGGAAGACCACGCATGTGCGTGCGGGTCGGTTCATGGCAAATCACAAGCGCATCTGGCTGCGAACCATGGATCAGGCCCATGGTGACGCCTGAGAAGGATGCGTGAAACAGGCTGCCCTGCCCTTCGATGACGTCCCAGTGATCCGGGTCGTTTGCCGGTGCAATGGTTTCAACAGCACCCGAGATAAAGTCAGAAATCACGGCATCAACCGAGATACCTTCACCAACAATGAAAATACCGGTTTGGCCGGTGGCACGGAAATCAGACTTCATCCCGCGTTTTTTCATTTCGGCATCAATGGCAAGGGTGGTGTACATTTTACCGACCGAACAATCGGTTCCCACGGCAAGAACGCGCTTACCCGAACGTTTTTCGCCGTTTCCGACGGGAACTTTGCCGTCAAAATGGCGCACATCAAACAAGCGAACACCCTTGGCAGCGGCCGCTTCGACCAATTCGGGAATCGTGCTCAGGCGGGTGTGCAGGCCGTTGGCAATGTCCATGCCCGCATCAATTGCGGCCAGAAGCGTTTCCATCCATGCCGGGCCAATGATCCCGCCACGGTTGGCAACGCCAAGCACAAGCGTTTTAACGCCAGCGGCTTTTGCCTCGGCAATCGTCATTTCGGTCAGGCCCAGATCGGCCTTGCAGCCCGGCAGGCTGAGCTGCCCAATGCACCATTCCGGGCGCCATTGCTTGATCCCGAGTGCGGTTTTTGCCGCCAGTTCATCGGGCGCGTCACCAAGAAACATAAGATAGGGATGATCGATTTTCATAATACCTCCTTGACCAGCATCCAAACGGTGCCCTTATAATCTGTGGTAACTATAGCGCAATATGGTGGACCCGTTCCAGAGATATGAATTGATATCTTCGACGATACACCCGATATTTCGACTATAATTCGACTATGAAAAGCAAAAACAAAATAAAATACAAAACTCTTTGAAGACCATCACTCTTTCTTGTGAATTTTGTCGGGAATGGCCCGAAAAACGCAAGAAAATGCAATTTTGAAGGACTGGCGTGAAAGCGCCCGACTACATATGAGCACCGATCTCACGAAGTGGCTATCTGAGCGAAAAATCGAAGAAGTCGAATGCATTGTACCGGACATGTCAGGGGTGGCCCGGGGCAAAGTTTTGCCGACACAGAAATTTCTGCGCGGGCTGGAGGCCAAAAGCCTTGCCATTCCAGAGGCAATTTTCTGCCTGACTGTGACAGGCGGCTACCCGGAAGAAACCGACGCATTCCTTGATCCGGCTGAAAAAGACGTGGTCATGGTGCCCGATCCGGAAACGATTCGCGTCGTGCCGTGGTACGAAGAACCCACCGCCCAGATCATCTGCGATTGTTATCACTTCTCGGGCGAGGAGGTTTCGATCTCGCCGCGTGGTGTGCTCAAACGTGTTCTCAAGGCCTTTGAAGAACGCGGCATGAAACCAATCATTGCACCGGAACTTGAATTTTATCTGGTGGCGAAAAATACCGATCCGGACAATCCGCTTGAGCCGCCGATTGGCCGATCAGGCCGCCCGGAGCGTGCGTCAAATGCGTTCGGGATTGATGCGATCAACGAGTTCGATCCGTTGATTGAAGATTTGTATGACTATTGCGAAGCCATGGATATCGATGCCGATACCATGAGCCACGAATCCGGTCCGGCCCAGCTTGAAATGAACTTCAACCATGGTGCACCACTGGAACTGGCTGATCAGGCGTTCCTGTTCAAGCGCACTTTACGTGAAACAGCGCTTAAGCACGGCGTCTATGGTACTTTCATGGCCAAACCGATGGGCAACCAGCCGGGCAGTTCGATGCATATTCATCAAAGCTTGCTCGACATAACCAGCGGCAAGAACCTGTTTGCCGATGATGACGGCGAAAATTCGAAGATGTTCCTGAACTATATCGGGGGTCTGCAGCGCTATCTGCCTGCGGCCATGCCACTTTTGGCCCCGAACATGAACAGTTATCGCCGTTTGCAGCCGTGGTCGGACGCGCCGATCAACATGCATTGGTCGCTTGATAACCGCACGGTTGGTCTGCGCCAGCCCAACGGTCCGCCCGCAGCCCGCCGTATTGAAAACCGGCTTCCGGGTGCGGATGCCAATCCGTATCTGGCAGTCGCGGCATCGCTTGCCTGTGGACTTTTGGGTATTATCGAAGAAATCGATCCGACGTCCCCGATCGAAGGATCGGGCTATGACCGGGCGCATTCCCTGCCCCGCCATATCCACGAAGCATTGGCAAAATTCCATCGCTGCAAGCCGCTTAAAGAGCTGCTGGGTGAGGAATTCTCAACCGCGGTTATTGCGGTCAAGGAAGCCGAGTGGGACGCCTATCAGACCGTGATCAGCGCATGGGAACGCGAGCACCTTTTGCTCAACGTTTAAAATCGATGATCGAATTTTGCGCCGGGAGATCGCGCCCGGCGCAAGATTCTTGCATTGCGCATGCCTAAATTTTCACTTGATGCGAAAAATGCACAATTTTCCATCTTGTGTTTGACAATATCCTGATCCATTCAAAGGATATTAGAAGTGTCCCTCGGTCTTGGGGAAACCAAACAACAAGACCATTAAATTTTCAAACGCTGCCACATGGGAGGCTCAGCGAAATGAAATCTCTTCTTAAAACCTCAAGCATGATTGTGCTTGCAACAGCCGTCTCCGGCTTTGCCTTTGGCGCATCCGCACAGGAAGTTCTCAACATCTATAACTGGTCTGATTATATCGGCGAGGAAACCGTTGCGAATTTCGAAAAGGAATATGGCGTCAAGGTCAACTATGACGTTTATGACAGCAACCAGTTGGTTGAAGCCAAGCTGCTTGCCGGTAACTCCGGCTATGACATCGTGGTTCCGACCCTTGCAGATGCCGAACGCCTGATCCGGGCCAAGCTGTTCCAGCCGCTTGATAAATCGAAGCTGTCGAACTATGGCAACCTTGATCCGGTCATCCTGCAGCAGCAGGCAAAATACGACCCGGACAACACCTATGCCGTGCCGTATTTCTGGGGCACCAACGGCTTTGGCTACAACGTTGCCAAAGTTCAGGAAGTCCTTGGTGATGATGCACCGGTTGATAGCTGGGCTATGATTTTTGATCCAAAATATGCCGAGCCACTATCGAAATGTGGCCTGTCGCTTCTGGATGATCCGGGCGAGATCGCGCCGCTGGTGAACTTCTATCTTGGCAATGTGCCGGAAGGCGAACCGACCAAGGAATCAATCGAAAGCTCCTTTGCGCAGCTTGATAAAATCCGTCCTTATGTGACCTATTTCCATAGCTCGCAGTACATCAACGACCTTGCAAACGGGAATACCTGCATTTCTGTTGGCTGGTCGGGCGATGTCGGTATGGCGGCCCTGCGTGCAGAAGAAGCCGGCAATGGCAACGAGATCAAGTATGTCATTCCAAAGGAAGGTACGCTGATCTGGTTTGATGCGATGATGATCCCGGAAGATGCACCGAACCCGGATCTGGCACACAAATTTATCGACTATGTGCTGCGTGCCGATGTCGAGGCTGAAATCGCAAACTACGTTGCCTATGCAACCCCGAACCTTGCAGCTATGGAGATGGTTGACCCGTCCCTTCTGGAAGATCAGGGCATCTATCCGCCGCAGGAAGTAAAAGAACGTCTGCGTTCCAAGGTCGAGCCGGATTCTCGTCTTCTACGGACCAGGACCCGCATGTGGACCAAGCTTAAAACCGGTCAGTAAGGCATCTTTGCCAATTACGATCTAACCTACCGGACGAGCAAGGGCGCGATTGCAATCGCGCCCTTTTGCTTTGCAGTATTCCACGGGTTCCCTGTCCGAGCCACCATATCGCGGACTCGCGATCACACCATCAATTCCACCCTGAATTCTCGAAGTCACACATCACTCCCACAATCGAATAATGCATATTTTCTGAACACCCAAAGGCCATTTTCTGCCGTTTACAGCGGCAGAAACCGATTGTTGTTCAAAATATCGCACACCCCTCTTTACAGATTGAAGAATTGCTTCATCCTGTTATCAGAACGGATCGACATCTTGGCGCAGGCGCAACAATCAATGATTGCGCAGCAGGTCATCAGGGACTGTCGCCCAATGAAATCGGTTCATCGTGACATTGATCAAGGGGAGAATGCTGGTGCCAGAGGCGGTTTTGGATCGTGCACATGAGGATGTGCATAAGACACAGCCTTGGAACAATCCCGATGCGGTGCCTTTCATCCGCTTTGAGAATGTGACCAAGAAGTTCGGTGACTTTTACGCTGTGGATGATGTTTCTCTCGACATTTACCGCCACGAGCTTTTTGCACTTTTGGGTGGATCAGGGTGCGGTAAGACCACATTGCTTCGGATGCTGGCCGGTTTCGAAGAACCAACATCGGGCAAGATCTATATCGATGGTGTCGATATGGCAGGTGTCCCGCCCTATGAACGCCCGACCAACATGATGTTCCAGTCCTATGCCCTGTTTCCGCATATGAATGTTGAACAAAACGTCGCGTTCGGCCTGTTACAAGATGGGGTATCACGCAGCGAAACCAAACAGCTGGTTGCCGATATGCTGGCCCTTGTGCAGATGAGCAAATTTGCCAAACGCAAACCCCATCAACTTTCAGGCGGGCAGCGCCAGCGTGTTGCACTGGCGCGATCCCTTGTCAAACGGCCCAAGGTGCTGTTGCTTGATGAACCGCTGGGCGCGCTTGATAAAAAGCTGCGCGAACAGACCCAGTTCGAACTGGTCAACATTCAGGAAAAAGTCGGCACAACCTTTGTCATGGTGACCCATGACCAGGAAGAAGCCATGACCATGGCATCGCGCATTGCCGTGATGAATGAAGGTGTCATCAACCAGACCGGCACCCCGTTTGAACTTTATGAATATCCCAACAGCCGCTATACCGCGAACTTCCTTGGTCAGGTTAATCTGGTCGAGGGCGTTTTGATTGATGATGATGAAAAATATGCCGTCATCAAATCGGACGAAGGTGGTTGCGAAATCTATATCGATCACGCGGTTCAGGGTCACCGCGGCATGACCTTCTGGGCCGCCCTTCGCCCCGAACGTCTGCGTCTGACCAAAGAACCACCAGAAAACATCAAATATAACTGCGTGTCGGGCAAGGTTGAGGAAATCGGCTATCTGGGGGGTATTTCGACCTATCACGTGCGCCTTGCCAGTGGCAAACGCATCAAGGTCACCGAACCCAACTCCACACGTCAGATTGAACCCCGCTATACGTGGGAAGACCCGGTTTGGGTATCGTGGGAGGCCGGGGCTGCTTCGGTTCTGAACAAATGACCAGTGACACACCAGAGAAGTCTCTTAGCTTAAAGCAACGATTTGACCGCTGGATGATCAAGCACGGTCGCGTGCTGGTGATTGGCATTCCTTATGTCTGGCTGTTTCTATTTTTCCTTGTGCCGTTCCTGATCGTTCTCAAGATCAGTTTTGCCATGGCGGAATATGCCCAGCCGCCCTATAGCTCGCTGTTTGACTGGATCGAAGAAGGCGTGACTGTCACGCTGAACTTCGGGAACTATCTGTTCCTGCTGTCTGATAACCTTTATGCCACGGCCTATCTCAATTCGATCCGGATTGCGGCGATTTCGACCGTCATCACGCTTCTGATCGGCTATCCGATGGCGTACGGCATTGCCCGTGCGCGCGGGTCGGTTCGCAGTATTCTTTTGATGCTGGTGATCTTGCCGTTCTGGACCAGTTTTCTGATACGTGTTTATGCGTGGATCGGCATTCTGGACCGCGAAGGATTGATCAACGCGTTCCTTCTGTGGACGGGCATCATCACCGAGCCCTTGATCATGCGCCAGACAGAGGGGGCTGTTTTTGTCGGGATCGTGTACACCTATTTGCCGTTCATGATCCTGCCGCTTTATTCCACACTGGAAAAAATGGATGTCAGCCTGATTGAGGCCGCACTTGATCTTGGCTGCAAGCCATGGAAGGCCTTCCTTAAGGTTACCCTGCCCTTATCGATGCCGGGCGTTCTGGCCGGATCGCTTTTGGTGTTTATTCCGTCGGTTGGTGAATTCGTCATCCCGGAACTTCTGGGCGGACCCAATACATTGATGATCGGGCGAACGCTTTGGAACGAGTTCTTTGCCAACCGTGACTGGCCGATTGCATCGGCTGTGGCGATTGCCATGCTGGTGTTCCTGGTCGTCCCGATCATGTGGTTCCAGCATATCCAGACCAAGCAGGAGGAGCGCCAGTCATGAGCGGTAAAAGATCTACCTTCCTGTTGTCCGCACTGGTGTTTGGTTTTGCCTTTCTCTATGTGCCGATCCTGCTGGTGATGATTTATTCCTTTAACGAGGGCAAACTCGTCACCGTCTGGACCGGATTTTCGACCAAATGGTATGTATCGCTGTTTTCCAATGACGGCATGATTGATGCCGCCTGGAACAGCCTGCGCATTGGGGTGATGTCGGCGACACTCGCCTTGGCCCTTGGCACGCCTGCCGGGCTTGTCATGTCGCGGTTTGGCCGATTTAAGGGCCGCACGCTGTTTTCAGGCATGATTGCCGCACCATTGGTCATGCCCGAAGTCATCACCGGCCTTTCGCTGCTATTGCTGTTTGTGACGCTTGAGCAAATGGTGGGATGGCCTGCAGGACGTGGTATTTCGACGATCACGATTGCCCATACAACATTCTGTGCCGCCTATGTTGCAGTTGTTGTGCAATCGCGCCTGTCGGGCATGGATACATCGGTCGAAGAAGCGGCCATGGATCTTGGGGCGAAACCGGCAAAGATCTTCTTTGTCATTACCTTGCCGATGATCCTGCCTGCCCTTTTGGCCGGGTGGCTTTTGTCCTTTACCCTGTCGCTTGATGATCTTGTGATTGCAAGCTTTGTCGCTGGCCCCGGATCGACCACCCTTCCGATGAAAGTCTTCTCATCGGTAAGGCTTGGGGTCTCGCCGGAAATCAACGCATTGGCGACCCTGATCATTTTGGCGGTGTCGGCGATGATCCTGATTTCCAGCCTGCTGATCCTGCGGTCTGAGCGCAACCGCAGCCGGGCGTCCTCGACTGAGGAAGCCTAACGCACAGCCTTTAAAAGGCCGTGATAAAACCAATAAAAAAGCAGCGCCCGTTATGTCGGGCGCTGCTTTCGTTTTAGGGGTATTTTTGTACTATCGCGACGTTACTTGACGGTCATGCCTTCGCTGGCGCGACGCATCATTTCACGGCATTTCATGCCCGGTGCAACAACCCGCCAATAGCTTACAACCGCTTCTTCTGCGGCCTCGGCAAAATCAATAATCAGGTTGTTGAGCGCGTTCTGTTCCATCAGCTTCTTGACCCGGTCGGGCAACTGCGACATTTGCCACAGGCCAATGACCAGCGCATAGGATGAGCGCATCAGCTTATTGGCTTCATCTGGCGTGATTTCATAAAGCTCGGCCAAGGCATCGGCGGTACGTTTAACCATGGATGCCAGAAAACGCCGCTGACCGACAACCATTTCATCATCAGAACCCGATTCCAGAACGCCTTGTGACAAAGATGCCAGATACAGGAATTTCTCGTTCTTCACGAGATAGTCGACAAACTGTCGCGCAACCCGCGTTGAGTCCCGGTCTTCGGGACGCCGCAAGGCTTCCTGATCAATGATATCAAGATTGTTCTCAAACCAGCCTTTCTGAAAGTGCCGAAGCACTTCAAGAAACAGCGATTCCTTGCTTGAGAAGTAAAGATACAGCGTACCTTTAGCGAGGTTTGCCTTACGCGCAACCTCGGCCGCGGACGGCAAGGTGCCGTCGCCTTCAAGATAAAGTTCGCGTGCGGCATCCAGGATATCCGCACGACGCTGCAATTTCTGTTCGTGGCTACGCGCCCGAACAAGATTTTCTTGTTCCATAAAATGTCTTCCCCCAACATTTTTCCCCTGACACATATTATTGCATATTAATTCACCTCAAAGTCAAATCACGTGACCCAATTAAATAGACAAAATTTATGAAACATCGGGAAAACAATCGCTTCGCCCCTATGACCGCACTAAAAATAAATGAATAAAGGTCATATAACATCAACCATAACGATCAAATCTGAACAAATTCATTATATCTGTCCATTTTTACGCCGAGTCGCCCTGCCAGAAGGTGTCTTTGCCTAACCTTTTGAGTGAGTGCGCCCCTCATTAAAGAGCGATAAAATGAATTTGGGGGAATAAACATCTGAAAAATCAGAGAACTTTCACGACAGCTTGAAAGACACCCAATTAGAGACCGAGGGGCATATGAGCACAGAAAACACCGGGCCGCGAAATGACGGCCCAAATAAACTTCTATCTGAAAATTCGACATCAGAACCCACCGCGAACATTTACGATGATGTCACTTCGCAGAATACTGCCAGTTCACAAGATCATCCGGTTTACATGGAAGGACCGACCACATCGGGAACTGGCGGCAATGAGCCACCCCATACAGGCCAACCGTGGGGCAACGGACCGTCAGACGGCGCACCATCGCATGGACAACCCGGTGACATCTCATATTTCGGACGCTGGCAAGACGTCTTGAAATTGTGTTGCTGGAACACGTTATGGACCATACTGACACTGGGCATTTTCCGGTTTTGGGCCAAAACACGCATGCGGCGCTATATCTGGAGCAACATCGTCATTGACGGCGACGCCCTTGAATATACCGGGCGCGGGTTGGAACTGTTCCTTGGCTTTGTCATTGTGACGCTCATTCTTGTGCCTGTCATTCTGGCCCTTAATTTCATCGGATCGATGTTGCCGGCACATCTTATGATGTTGCCGATGATCTTTACTTATATTGCTGTTGCGTTCCTGTTCTTTGTCGCAACCTATCGCGCTACACGGTATCGCTACAGCCGGACATTCTGGCGTGGCATTCGTGCACGTCTTAGTGGATCAGCATTCAAATATGCCCTGATCGGGTTTGGCACCTCAATCGTAACACTTTTGTCGCTCGGTCTTCTTGCGCCGCTTGGCTTCATTACCACCACCCGTTATCAAACCGACAACACATGGATCGGTGATACGCAGGCGCGCTTCAATGGCACGTTCGGTGCTGCTTTCAAACGCTGGCTCAAAAGCTGGGCAATATTGGTTCTGGTCGTTGGCAGCGTCCTTGCCCTAAGTGCTGTTGCCTCGGGACCTAGTATGATCTGGCTTCCGATTACGGCAGGAGTGATCGCCTATTTCGGGGTCGCTTTCATTTTCCTGAATTATAATGTCTGGCTTTTCCGGTATCAGGCCGATTGCACAGAAATGGGCGCCATTCGGTTTTCAAGTAACCTGCAGACGTCACAATACATCAATATCATCTTGCGGTTCTTGGGCGTCTCATTGCTGGTGGTGATTGTTATTGCAGTACTTGTCTGGGTTTTTGGTGGTGCATATGTGATTTTGCTATCTAATCCGACGGCTGGCCTTACCTCGCAGGAAAAGGGCATGATGATTTTGGTCCCGGCAATCATAACTCTGCTTGTGATTGCCCCGGCCCTTAACATTGCTGGGTTTACCTTCCTCGTCCATTCGATGTTGGCTGCGGACATTTCATCGATGGGTTATCAGGGGCAAATTACCGACCTTCATGCCAACGCCGAAGCCCAGAACATCCCACGTACTGGCGAAGGATTGGCAGAGGCATTTGATCTTGGTGGAATTTAGTGGATGAAACATGAGCTTTAACGTCACTGCCCGTTACTTTGACGGGAAGACATCCGCAGCCCAAAACGTCACGGTCATCATCGATGACCGTGACGTCCTGATTGACGATCCTGACGGCGAGATTTGCAAAATTGCCCGTCAGGATTTGCTTTTATGCGAGAAACCCGAAACCAACCGCCCGCTACGCCTGCGTCGCGCCCAAGATAACGGCATGCGAATTGTGTTTGATGCACAAGACGCCAGTTCGGTTGCCGACGCACTCCGACATGGTTCGCCGGCAGTTGCCGTAGACGAGGCATCGCGCAAGTCTATAACGCGCCTGATTTCTGGCATTGTTGGTTTTACGGTGTTGGTGGGGCTTACCATCTGGCTTGGTGTGCCGGTGGCGGTAAACCTTGTGGCTGATCATTATCCACGGCAGTCGGAAATCGCTCTTGGCAAGGCGGGGCGTGAGCAAATCCTGTTTGCACTGGAACAGCTTGAGGACGACTTTGCGGTCTGCACCCCCAAAAACGCGGCAGATAGGGCAGTGCAACAAATCGTTGCCCAACTCAGCAACAGCACACCATTTGAGTATGACTACGACGTCACCTTTGTGCGGAGCAATATTCCCAATGCGCTTGCCCTCCCCGGTGGTCAAGTTCTGGTATTTTCCGGTCTTCTCGACATTATGGAAAGTCAGGAAGCCTTTACCGGAGTCCTAGCCCATGAAATCGGGCACAGCGAAAAGCACCATGGCCTGCGCAACATGTTTTCCAACATCGCCGTTACCCAGTTGATCCGTCTGATCAGTGGTGGTTCGGCGATGGTCCCGGCGGAATTTATCCTGCAACAGGGATATACCCGTGACATGGAACGCGAAGCTGATCAGTTCGCATTTGAGACCATGGAGCGCGCCAACATCCGCATGACAGATACCGCGGTCCTGTTTGGCAAGCTCAACAAAACTCTGAAAGATGGAGCACACGGGCTCGACTTGCCCGAGATGTTTAGTTCCCACCCGGATATGGAAGCGCGTATCGCACAATTTGAAAATGGCCCCTCAACAGGGGCCGTTGATATCAGCGACCAAGACTGGCAGGCCCTTAAATCGGCTTGTGACGACTGATCAGACTGGCAGTTCGGTGGTGCGTTTGACTTCGCGCAGGGTGATGATGGTTTGCACCCGTTCAACACCGGGAAGTTGGGTGAGGACTTCGCTGTGGATGCGTTCGTAGTCGCTGGTGTCGCTATAGACCACATGCACGAGATAGTCGCTTTGCCCGGCCAGCAAGTAGCACTCGACAACTTCGGGCACCTTCTGGACTTCTTTTTCAAAAGTTTCCAGAGCTTCGCGGGTTTGGCGGGTGATGGAGATATTGACGAACGCGTTGCCCGGCTTACCGATGCGGGCCGGGTTGAGCAACATCGTATAATGATCAATGAACCCGGCTTCTTCGAGCAGGCGCACACGGCGCAGACATGCCGATGCTGACAGGTTCACTTTTTCGGCCAGTTCGGCGTTGCTGATGCGCCCGTCTCGCTGCAGCAGGCGCAAGATCATGCGATCACGTTCATCAATCTGCATTTCGAATATTCCTCTGATAACATGGTTATTTTTTAAAATTATCTAGCAATTATACCACCAAACTCACCATGAATTGAAGATTAATTGCCCAATTTTTAGGGTATCATGCACAAACAATAAAAAAGAAGGCGCAAAGCCTGACCCAAATAGCGCAATGCGCTAGGGGCACCGCCGGACATGCCAGCGGGAAGCCCAAGTGTCACCACATTCGTCGGGAGAGAACGCAATGCTTATTGGTGTTCCAAAGGAAATCAAAAACCATGAATACCGCGTGGGATTAACCCCGGTCTCGGTCCGGGAAATCACCACGCATGGACATAAGGTTATCATTGAAACCGGTGCCGGTGACGGTATCGGGTGCAGTGATGCGGACTATATCGCCGCTGGTGCCGAAATCATCGGGACGGCCTCAGAAATCTTTGCCACTGCCGAGATGGTGGTCAAGGTCAAGGAACCGCAAAAAGTCGAATATGAACAGCTGCGCGATGGGCAGCTGTTGTTCACCTATCTGCATCTGGCACCGGACGCGGACCAGACCGCCGGACTGGTGAAATCGGGTGTCACCGCGATTGCCTATGAAACCGTGACCGACCGTAACGGCGGCCTCCCCCTTCTGGCCCCGATGTCCGAAGTGGCCGGACGCATGGCGCCACAGGTTGGGGCCGCGGCCCTGCAAAAAGCAAATGGTGGACGCGGCATGTTGCTGGGCGGTGTGCCCGGTGTCGCCCCGGCCAAGGTGGTTGTGATCGGTGGCGGTGTTGTCGGCACCAATGCCGCACGCATTGCGGCTGGCATGGGGGCGGATGTGACGATCCTTGATCGCAACATCAAACGCCTGACCTATCTTGATGATTTGTTTGGACCGCGCATCAAAACCCAATATGCCACGATCGATGATACCGAGGCGCTGGTTTATGAAGCTGATATGGTGGTTGGTGCCGTGCTGATCCCTGGTGCCGCCGCCCCGAAACTGATCCACCGAGATCAGTTGTCAAAAATGAAACCGGGCTCGGTGATTGTTGACGTCGCCATTGATCAGGGCGGGTGCTTTGAAACATCCAAAGCCACCACCCATGCCGATCCAACCTATATCGTTGATGATGTCGTGCATTATTGCGTTGCCAATATGCCCGGTGCTGTGGCGCGCACATCGACGTTTGCGCTCAATAACGCCACCCTGCCCTTTACCCTGGCACTTGCCAACAAGGGCTGGAAAAAGGCCTGTCAGGATGACCCGCATCTGGCCGCCGGGTTGAACGTCCATGCCGGTCAGGTGACCTATCAGGCGGTTGCTGATGCGTTGGGATACAAACATCTGCCATTGGAAAACGCGCTTTCCTGATCACAAATACCCATTAACCAACAAAGCGGGGCACCAATGGTACCCCGCTTTGCTTTTACGTCCCCAAGATGGGCCGAAACTTTATCTCAGATCAAAATTCGACCTGTGTTACGTCACGGACAGCACCCTGATCAGCGCTGGTTGCCATGGCAGCATAGGCGCGAAGGGCGATTGTGACTTTACGTTTGCGCGGCTTGGCCGGACGCCATGCTTCGGGGCCTTTGGCCTCCATCGCCTTGCGACGTGCGGCAAGCACCGCATCATCGACCGCGATTTTGATCGTACGATTGGGAATGTCGATTTCAATGGTATCGCCCGGCTCGACCAGTGCAATGTCCCCACCAGCGGCTGCTTCGGGGGAAACGTGACCAATCGACAGCCCCGACGTCCCGCCCGAAAAACGACCATCGGTAATCAGTGCGCACGCCTTGCCCAAGCCCATCGACTTAAGATAGCTGGTCGGATAGAGCATTTCCTGCATGCCCGGACCGCCTTTGGGGCCTTCGTAACGGATGACAACAACGTCGCCTTCCTTGACCTCACCACCAAGAACCTTGGCGACGGCTTCGTCCTGACTTTCGCAGATCACGGCCGGGCCGGTGAATTTCAGAATGCTTTCATCCACGCCACCAGTCTTAACGACGCAACCATTGACCGCCATATTGCCAAACAGAACAGCAAGCCCGCCATCCTGACTGTAGGCGTGCTCAACGTCACGAATGCAACCTTCTTTTTCATCAAGGTCCAAGTCATCCCAATAACGTTCCTGACTGAACGCTGTCTGAGAGGGCACGCCACCGGGCATCGCACGGAAGAACTTGTGAACGGCGTCATTCGTCGTGCGCTTGATGTCCCATTTTTCAAGGGCATCGGCCATGGTTTTGGCGTGAACCGTCGAAACGTCGGTATGGAGCAAACCAGCGCGTTCAAGTTCACCTAAAATACGCATGATGCCACCAGCACGATGGACGTCTTCCATATGGAACATCGGGTGGTTCGGGGCAACTTTGGAAAGATACGGAATCTTGCGCGACAGACGATCCATGTCCGTCATGGTGAAATCAACTTCGGCTTCCTTGGCGATTGCCAGCAGATGAAGCACGGTGTTGGTCGAGCCCCCCATCGCGATATCAAGCGCCATGGCATTTTCGAACGCCTCGAACGTTGCGATGCCGCGCGGGGTCGCACCGATGTCTTCTTCTTCGTAATAACGACGTGCAAGCTTGACCGACGTGCGGGCCGCTTCAAGGAACAGTTCCTTACGCGCGCCGTGTGTTGCCAGCACCGAGCCATTGCCCGGAAGAGCCAAACCAAGCGCCTCGGCCAGACAGTTCATCGAGTTGGCGGTAAACATGCCCGAGCACGAGCCGCAGGTTGGGCAGGCAGATCGTTCAACAACGCCAAGCTGTTCTTCCGAGACATTCGGATCAGCGGCTTCGACCATGGCATCGACAAGGTCAAGATGACGTTCTTTGCCATCAATGGTAACCTTGCCTGCTTCCATCGGGCCACCGGAAACAAACACCGCAGGAACGTTCAGGCGCATTGCCGCCAT
Source organism: Thalassospira lohafexi (assembly GCF_002844275.1). GTDB lineage: Bacteria > Pseudomonadota > Alphaproteobacteria > Rhodospirillales > Thalassospiraceae > Thalassospira > Thalassospira lohafexi. Next base: position 29,628 of record NZ_NXGX01000013.1, on the reverse strand, counting down.
CAACATGCCCGGGGTGATCTTGTCACAGTTGGAAATGCAGACCATCGCATCGGCGCAATGGGCATTGACCATATATTCAACGGAATCGGCAATGATTTCGCGTGACGGCAAGCTATAAAGCATGCCGTCGTGGCCCATCGCGATACCGTCATCAACGGCAATGGTGTTGAATTCCTTGGCAACACCGCCAGCGGCCTCAATCTCACGTGCGACCATCTGACCGAGGTCTTTGAGGTGTACGTGACCGGGCACAAACTGGGTAAAGCTGTTGACGACCGCGATGATTGGCTTGTCGAAATCTTCGTCTTTCATACCAGTGGCGCGCCAAAGGCCGCGCGCACCAGCCATATTGCGGCCATGTGTTGTTGTACGGGACCTATATTCAGGCATGGAAGGAACCTCTCTTATTCGCGGATTGCGTTTTCGTGATATGAGTGCGTTCTAGCACAGTCTTCGCGCATTTTGACAGTTTTTTGCCCGAAAATTTCGCCATATTCCATCATATGGCACGATTGATACCCAAGTGCCAGACCACCAGCCATATCATTCATCAGTACGGACGTGCATTTGATGCTCGGAAGCCTCAAGCGTACCCTCGGCCAAAACCTATCCGAAAGACCTCAAATACTATCCCATTAGATAGGCGACCTCTGCGCCATCACACCATATCTTAGTAGGTGATTATCGCCGCCAGGCGATTCTCCCACTCCCATTCTCGCCCCGGGCCGGTTCACGGTTCGGGGCTTTTTTTGCCCTAAATCCAAGAACCTCGGTCGCACCGCTTGAAACTCAATACTTTAAAGGCGATCCGGAACCATTTAATGTTTATACCACTACAGAGCAGTAGTGCGTGAGCGCCGACTCTCTCACATAGATTATTTTACGATCAAAGCAAGGCGGAGCAGCCCCCACCCATGTCCGACCAACTCAAGACACTGTTGCGACGCGGACTGAGTGCGCATGAAGGCAATCGCGCCGAAGAAGCAGAAGAAATCTATCGGCAGGTTCTTGATATCGCGCCAGGTAACCCAGAAGCAGAACACCTTCTGGCGACACTTTTGACAAGTGTCGGGCGGTACGGCGAAGCACTTGATCTGTTTGAAAGCTGCCTTGGCCGGTTTGGTGCCAATCCGGCAGCGCGGTGCAATTATGCCATCGCACTTGAAAGTGCCGGACAGCTTGAAAAGGCGATTGATCAGTTCAAACAGGCCATCAGCTATCACGGTGATTTCCCCACCGCCCTTTATCATCTGGCCCGTCTGGAATTACCGCGCGGCCATCTTGGCCAGTCGGTTGATCTTTTGGGGCGGTTGCTGGGGCTTCAGCCAGATCATTTTGAAGGGCTTCTTCTGTTTGGCGAAGCGCTACATGCGCTTGGTCAGGAGGAAGCGGCGTTAAAGTCCCTTGAGCACGCCGCCGAGGCCGCGGGCATTACGCCGATCATGATTGCCCGTGTCGGGGCAATGTTATTGCGGCTTGGCTATCCCAAACCAGCACAGAACCTTTATCAACGCGCCCTTAGCATTGATGCAAAGTTTGTTCCGGGTCTGCGCGGACTGGGGCAGGCACTTGCCCATCAGGGACAATATGCCAAGGCAATTGCCCTTCTTAGAACCGCACGGCAATTGACCACGGATACGGTCGATATTGACCTTGTGCTGGCCGATATCATGCTGAAATGCGGTGATTTACCCGAAACCATCGCAATCCTTGAGGCCGTTCTTAAAAAGCATCCTGACAATGTTAATGCGGATAGCATTCTTTTGCGATCACTGGCCAAACAGTCGACCACGGATGGTGTGACCTTAAGCAAGGCTGCGAAAAACTGGGCCAAACATCACATGCCCATCGCAGCCCTGCCTGAATTCACCAACAGCAAGCAAACCGATAAACGATTGCGCATCGGCTGGATTTCGCCGTTCTTTTGTGACCATCCGTCGTTCAAGCTTCTGGGCGCACTTGCACGGCATTTGAACCGTAACGACGTTGAACTGTTTTTATATTCGGCAACACCACGCCCCGATCAGGTAACCCATGCGTGGCAGGTGATGGCCGATGGCTGGCGTGAGGTATATGGTCAGGACCCGATGCATATCGCCAACCGCATTCGTAAGGACAAGATCGATATCCTGATTGATCTGTGCGGCCCGCATCCAGCCCAACCGATTGAGGTTTTCGCGCTGCACAGTGCGCCGGTGCAGGCCAGCATGGCGGCAAACAGCACCGGCATGTCACAGATTGATTATCTGATCGGGCATAAGGAATTGTTCAGCGGCAAGCTTGCGGCCAACAAATTGCTTTCTGAGCAACCACAAATCTTGTCATTCGGGCCGTACCTGCCCGGTGAGTTTGATGACACAATACCGGTGTCGCCCCTGCCCGCGGCGTTTGGCGATGTGATCCGGTTTGGCTGTATTGACCGGCTTTCTCATATCAGTGATGAGACGCTGATGTGCTTTGCGCGGATCCTTAACAAGGTCAAAAACAGCCGCATTGTTGTTCAGGACGAAGTTCTTGAAGATGCCTATGCGGCCAAGACGTTTCTGGATCGTGCACGACAGGCCGGGATTAAACGCGACAAGCTTGATCTTGCCGGGCGCATTGAACAGCAAGACCGCGCCACCCTTTATGCCCAGATTGACGTTGGATTGGCACCATTCCCAGCCATCTGCCTTGAAAACCATTTCGAGATGCTGTGGCACGGGGTTCCGTTTGTGTCATTGGCCGGTGAGTTGACCGGATCGCGGATGGGTCTTGGCCTTTTGAGCGATATCGGGCTTGGTGCGCTTTGTGCACATACGCAAAAGGGCTATGTCGATAAATGCATCATGCTGACAGCAGACCTTTCTGCCCTTGGCAGCATTCGTGAAAACATGCGCGAGCGCCTGCAAAACAGCAAAGCCCTGCATGCACCCGCTGTTGCGCGCGAATTTGAAGATGCCTGCCGCGAGATGTGGCAGAACTGGTGCATCAAGCAGCCTTAAGATCGACGGACTTAACGGCCAATGACGGATGTCAAAATATAATCAACGGCAGCCGCCAGATCATCGACGATCACATCGGCCTTGGTCGCATCGGGAAGTGCGGCTTCCTTCGCGCCGTGCCCGGTGCGCACCATAATGGTTCGCGTGCCCGCCGCATGCCCGGCACGCAGATCATTGATCCGGTCCCCGACCATGACGCTATCGGTCAGGGAAATTGCAAACTCCGCCGCGGCTGCCAAAAGCATGCCGGGTTTTGGTTTGCGACAGGTGCTTTCGCGGCGGTATTCGCCGTCACCATCCTTATGAAACGGGCAATAGTAAATGCCCTGCAAGGCGGCATGTTCGCGCGCAAGCATGGCAATCATTTCCTGATGGATATCGCAAAGCTGATCTTCGGTAAGGTAGCTGCGCGCAACACCCGACTGGTTTGTCACGACAATGACCGGAATACCGGCATCGTTTAAGCGCGCAATGGCACGCGCCGAACCGGGGATGAGTTTCAGGTCTTCAATCCGCGACAGATAATGAACTTCTTCGTTGATCACCCCGTCCCGATCCAGAAACACCGCAGGAAGCAGATTGCGCTGATCGCGAAAACGCGGTGCCGGATCAATGAAGTGACGTTTGACGGGTTCTGTTGACGTATCGTTCATGCGGGACCTGCTGATTATGCGCGTTTAACAACAATGCCGTATCCGCATGACCAAAGACAAGCGCGGTAACACGCAAACTGCGACTTTATGCACATACCGAAAAATTGGTATTACCATTATTTTCTTGCAGAATTACTGCGTCACATGACAATTTGGGCGCAAATCGCTTTCTTGGGGACCGTTTGATCAATGTTTGCCGATATTTTTGCCATTTTGGCACCTGTTTTCATTACCACCGGGCTTGGCTATTTCTGGGCCCGTGCCGGCAAACATTTTGACACCAATCTGGTCACATCGATTGTCACATATTTTGCGACACCTTGCCTGACCTTTGCCGCCCTTGCGACGGTGGAGCTTGGTGGTGATACCCTGATCTCGATGGGGACCGCCGCACTTGCTGCCAACGTCATTTTCGCCCTGATCGGCTGGCCGATCCTTAAGGTGTTTAAACTTTCCCCGCGCACTTATTTGCAGTCGCTTACCTGGCCAAATGTTGGCAATGTCGGCTTGCCGCTTTGCATGCTGGCATATGGCCCCGAAGGACTGGCGTTATCGGTTGCGTTTTTTGCCACTTACGTCGTGATCCAGTTAACGATCGGGGTGGCATTTGTATCGGGCAGTTTTTCGCTTCGGTCTTTGGCCAAAATGCCGATTATCCCCGCGACCCTGATCGCGACGGGCTTTCTTGCCACCGACACCACCGTTCCTGACTGGCTTTACAATACCACCAACCTGATTGGTCAGCTGACCATTCCGTTGATGCTGTTTACCCTTGGCGTGTCGCTTGCGAAACTGCGCCCGGTCAGCCTGGCGCGTAGCACGGCATTAAGTGCCTTGCGTCTTGGTATGGGGTTTGGGGTTGGTCTTGGACTATCAGAAGTGATGGGCCTGACCGGGGTCGAACGCGGCGTTGTGATTTTGCAATGTTCGATGCCGGTTGCAGTATTTTGCTATCTGTTTGCCCAGCTGTATAACCGCGACCCCGAAGAAGTCGCCGGTGTTGTCATCAGCTCAAGCTTCCTTGCGGCCATCGCCCTGCCCGCCTTGCTTTGGTATGTGCTTTAAGGGATCTATTGCAGCATCAGGCGATAATCGCCCGTGACGCCATTGTCTTCTTGCTGCACATAGAATCCGATTGCGCAATCGTAGCGACCTTTTTTAAGGTCGGGGTCGTCGTGCTCGACAGCCAGATTGTGGATATGGGCACGACAGGATTCAAGATCGGCAAATTGCGCATCTGAAACCAGAACATTGTTTGGCTTTGATGTATCGGGCACATAAACAGCCGTCACCTTTTCCCACGGTGCGGCATCATCGGTCCAGATCATGTCGGCAATGTAGCGTTCCGGGCTGCCATAAGTTGCCGCGGCCAAGATCGCGATCCCGCCAGCAAGGATGGCACGGCGGATCATTGTTTTATTCATGGTTATCCTTATAGACCATAGCAGCCGATAATCCGGCGACATTCCAACCCAAAGCAGTGAAGTCACTTTTGCGAAATTCGGCACCGGATTCAAGATGATATTCATCAAGTTGCGGTGGCGATTGTGTTGTTTCGCACAGCATCGCATGGATCTGCCCACGATGATGGGTTTGATGAACAAACAGATGTGACAAAACCGCTGAAATGCTCTCACGGACCATCACATCATCGGGTCTAACGAGGGTTACGTCGCGCACCACATCCTTGTCATCGAGTTTTTCACAAAAGGCCATCAGCCTGACATCGGCATTGCGCTGAGCCGCGCCAAACGTCTCGATGGTGATAAATGGCATCTGGTTGGCAAAACAATCCTGCCCGCGCCCACCTTTGATCAGGGCATCCAGATAATACCAATCGACAATCAGGCTGTGATTAAGGGTTTGTAAAATTGATGGCATGAGAGACGCACGGCGCGCACGAAGTTCTGTGGCGGTGAGTTTTTGACATGCCCCCAACAGGCGATGATTGGACCAGGCGTTGTTACGGGCCTGATGAAAAAACGACGTTCCCGGCATACCACGACATCCTAGATTGGCGCGTCCTGCCGTGTTTTTATCCGGTGACAGGGTGCGCGTGGTTTAGCGGACCGTTTCCTTTGCCGTAATTCGGGGCGGTGCGGATGGCTTCGCGAACATAGGCCCGTGCACGCGCCACCGCGTCACTCAGCCCCATGTCCTGTGCCAGCCCAGTTGCAATCGAACTTGCAAGCGAGCAGCCCGTACCGTGATTATTTTCAGACGGGATGCGATCACCTTCAAACCCTTCGATGTCCCCGTCGCGACGCCAAAGAATATCAACAATCTTATCGCCCTCGGCGTGACCACCTTTGATCAACACCGCCTCTGCGCCCAGCTCTCCGATTTTGTGCGCTGCAGCAATCATATCACCTTCGCTGGAAATATTCATGCCCGATAGCACTTCTGCCTCTGGAATATTCGGGGTCAGGACCGTGGCGAGGGGGATCATAAGGGTTATCAAGGCTTCGACCGCGTCTTCCTGAAGCAACCGTGAACCGCTTTGAGATACCATCACAGGGTCAATTACGATTGGAATACCCGAACATTTTAATTTGATAAATTCCGCCACAGCTTCGATCACCGGCACACTATGGAGCATTCCGGTTTTAATCGCGTCCGCACCGATATCATCAATAGTCACGGTCGCCTGATGAACAATCATTTCAGGCGAAACCCCCAAAACGTCGAAGACTCCGGTGGTGTTTTGCACCGTCAGGGCGGTGATTGCCGTTGCGGCGTAACCACCAAGAGCCGTCACCGATTTGATATCGGCCTGAATACCGGCCCCGCCAGAACAGTCCGATCCAGCAATAATCAAGACACGACCCTTCATGATCATCCTCCCCAACGCAATGTAGCCAAAGTAAGTATCTTGCAGAATTCGCTGTTGATCAGCCCGCAACAGCGGTGATTTCAGCCACGATACCATCGACAATCTGTTCGACTTTTACCGCATCATCGCCCTCGGCCATGACACGGATCAGCGGTTCTGTCCCGGATTTACGGATCAAAACCCGTCCATCTCCGTTAAAGGCCTTCTCCGCCGAAGAAATGGCGTCAATCACGCGGCTTTGCGACAATGGATCGGCCCCGGCGGTATAGCGCACGTTTTTAAGGATTTGCGGCAACGGTTCAAACACGCGGCTCATTTCAGACACCGGTCCGCTGCGCGATGCCAGAACTGCCAAGACCTGCAGCCCGGCCAGAAGACCATCGCCGGTTGAGGCAAAATCAGACAGAACAATATGCCCCGATTGTTCACCGCCGACATTGCAATCAAGTGCACGCATCTGTTCAACCACATAGCGGTCACCCACCTTGGTGCGGATTAGACGCAGGCCATTGCTTTCAAGATAGCGTTCAAGCCCCAGATTGGACATCACGGTCGCCACCAGCGCATTGCCGCGCAGTTGACCGGTTCGTTTCCAGTGGGTGGTTACAAGCCCCATCAACTGATCACCGTCGATCAGATGGCCTTTTTCATCGCACATCTGAATACGATCCGCATCCCCATCAAGGGCAATCCCGACGTCGGCCTTTTCAGACAGGACCCGATCACACATGGTTTTGGTGTGGGTCGAACCACATTGGTCATTGATGTTAAGACCGTTGGGTTTCGTGCCGATTTCAATCACTTCGGCACCAAGTTCGCGCAGCACCTTTGGCGCAACGGAATAAGCCGCACCATTGGCACAATCAAGAACGATACGAAGACCTTCAAGCGTGACACTGCCCGGAAGCGAAGATTTCACAGCTTCGATATACCGTCCCGGTGCATCATCAATACGCTGCGCCCGGCCAAGCGCATTTGCCGGAACAAGTTTATGAGACAGATCACTGTCCATCAGCGCTTCGATTTCAAGTTCCACCTCGTCAGACAGTTTGAAACCGTCCGGGCCAAATAGCTTGATGCCATTATCCTGAAACGGATTGTGGGATGCTGAAATCATCACACCGATATCGGCACGCATCGATTTGGTCAGCATGGCAACAGCGGGGGTCGGCATAGGCCCGACCAACATCACATCCATGCCCATGGACGTAAAGCCCGCCACCAACGCTGGTTCAAGCATGTAGCCAGACAGACGCGTATCCTTGCCGATCACAACTTTGTGGCGGTGATCACCACGGGTGAAGTAGTTGCCCGCGGCCATACCGACCTTTAGTGCGACTTCGGCGGTCATGGGTGCGGTATTGGCGGTTCCGCGAATGCCGTCGGTGCCAAAATATTTGCGGCTCATGCTTGTGTTCTCTGTCTGTGTGCCGGTTTTAACGCCCGGTCCATAAATCCTGACTGCCGGTTATATCAAAGTGACGTTTCAATGCTACCGGCAAGTGACACATTTTAACGCCTCGTTGGCGACCATTCCGTTAACACGCGCCCATCAGACTATTCTGATAAAACCGATGACCTGACCAAAAAAAAACGCTATCAAAAATAGACTTGTTTAATTGTCTGAAATTGGGGGCGCTTTGCGCGATTTTCGCCAGATGTTGACTTGGCGCGACGTCATAAGTGTCCTGACGATTGCCCTTATCGCATCCATCACATGGTTTTCGCCGCCCGCATCGGCACGGACCGACATGGCACACCTTGTGTTGCCGGCAAATGGCGCGACAACAAGTATCGATCTAAACCGGTTTATGGAGCGCCTGACATCTGATCGCAACGTCACCGATCCTGCCCAACTGATTGATATTCCGTCTTCTGAATTTGAACCCGTCGCCAGCACCGCAGGGCCCGGTTACACCCCACGCGTTATTTGGTATCGGCTGGCCTTTTCGCTTACCACGCCGCAAGGCAATGATATTTCACGGGCCTTCATCGAATTGGGAGAGCCGTATCTCAACGAGATCCGCCTGACCGTGATTGACGATGAGACGCGCAATGTCATCTGGAAAAATGTTGTTGGTGACCGGATCCCCAACACGAAAGACAGTTTGATCAGCCTCCGGCATTTATCAGAATGGCCGGATTTACCATCAGGACACTATTGGTTGATGATCGGTGTGCGCACCAACAGCGCCCATGTTTTCCATGCCAAACTATACCCCGAGGCGGAGCTTGTTTCCGACACCGAGGAACATAACCTTGTTGAAAGCAGCTTTCTGGGTGTCCTGCTGATCGGGTTTGGTGTCTATCTGACCTTTGGCATCATATCACGCGACAAATCGGTGCTGTGGTACAGCGGATATGTTTTATCTGTCTTTCTGTTCAACCTTGGTACGTCAGGATATGCCCAGCTTCTGCTAAAGGGGATTTGGCCACTTGCCAGCGACCTTATTACCGGAACAGGAACCGCGTTTGCCGTTGGCGCCAGTGTCGCGATGTGGACCCATATCGTCAGACTTGATCACTATAACCCGGTTCTGTTTCGGGTGATGATGGCCTTTTCCATAGTGGCGATGATCGGTTCGGTCACTGCGGTATCGGATGCCTATATCTATTTCACGCAGATCTTCTTTGTTCCCAATGTGATTTTGCTGTTCACGCTTTTGATGTATCTGATTTACGTCAGCTATCGTGAAAGGCGTCTGGCATCGAACAGCTTCTTTTTCATCGCACTTGCTTTGCCAACCCTTGCGGCCAACATCCATGTTTTGACACTGCTGGGTATCCTGCCGATCACGGCCTTCACAACCAAGGTCTACCCGCTTAGCTCGTCGATACATCTTGTGATGGTGGCAATTGCGATGGCCTACCGCACCCAGAGACTGACCTACAATTGGACTGATGCGCATCAAACCAATGCGCGGGCCGATCAGCTTGCTGGCGAACAGCGGACTTTCATAACCATGCTGTCGCACGAATTTCGAACACCACTGGCGATCATTCAGCGATCAGCAGAAATTCTCGGCCTGCATTTGAGCAATGAGCCTGCCCCTGTTCACAGCCGTCTTGCCACCATTCGTGGGAATGCCGGTCAGCTTTCGGGATTGGTCGATGCCTTTTTGACCAAGGAGACGCTCGACAGTGCGAATTTCACAACATCCTTGCAGCCAACCAACATTGATCAGTTGCTACGTGATTTGATCAATCGACGGAACCGTGAAATCCCGGACCAGAAAGTCAGCTTGAAAAATATCGATTTTGCCATTGTCGATATTGACCGCATTCTGTTTGAACGCGCGATCATCAACTTGATCGACAATGCCCGTAAATACGCCCCCGACGCTCCAGTCTGGGTCGCATGCAATCGGTCGTCTAACGGATTTGTCTATATCCGTGTTATTGATGCCGGACCGGGCATTCCCATTGACGATCTGACGAATGTATCCAACGCGTTTTACCGAGGACGCGACGCAGGTGTCACACAAGGTGTTGGTCTGGGCCTGCATATCACCAACCGCATTGTGCAATCCCATAACGGATCAATGTCGATCAGTGTCGGCGAGACATCCGGCACAACGGTAATGATCAAAATTCCCTATAACCGGGAAGAAACGGTCAAAGCGTCCCGTCAAAACTTCTTTGGTTTGGCCGCCCCCCATGTATCGCGAAAAAAGCCCCGAACACAAGATGACAATGGTGCGCCGTCATGACCGCCTTTGCATCATTCCGCCGTCATATGTGGACCATATTAACCGCACGTCAAAACGTGGGCCGAACGCCCGTGGCCACCTTGATACGCACCAAGTTACCGCGCTTTTTGTTCATCTTGTTCGTCGCCCTGATCGTCGCAATGATTGGTGGGTCCAATGGTGCGCGCGCGCATGGGACTACGCCACCAACCACCGGGCACACCGATAAAATTGTTTTAAACGGTGATCTTCCCGGCAAGCTTGATCTGACACCCTATCTTTCATGGTATGTCGACCAAAGCCAGCAGATGTCACTTGATGAAGTTCGGCAACTGCCGTTTGACGACTTTCAGCAAAGCGCATCAATCCCATCGTTTGGGTATACGTCAGATATCATCTGGTACAGGATCGATTTCAGCGTCTATCAGATGTTGACCGCCCCCCCATACATTGAGGCCAATCCAAGCTATCTCAACCATATAGATCTGTATCTTTTTAAGGATGTCGCAACGGCCAAGCTTTCCGATGCCATTTGGCAGGAAAGCATGGGCGACCGCGTTCCTGCGCGCAAGCGTCCCTTTACCAGCGGCACGCATGTCGCATCCTGGCCGAAACTTGATGCGGGTGCGTATCACCTGTTTATCCGGGTACAAAGTAACAGTACGAACTTGCTAACTGTCACCCTTTGGCAGGCCCAAGACCTTATTTCATCAATGACGCTTCGTAATCTGGCAACAAACATCTTCTTTGGGGTGTTTCTCACCCTTGGCATTACGTATTTCAGCCTTGGGCTTATTGCCCGCGATGCGGTTGTTGTCAGCTATGGCATCGGGATTGCGTGTGCGGGCATGCTCATTTCACTTGTAAATGGTGTCGGATTAAGTCAGCTGCGCTCGGAAATCCCGTGGATGAATGATTTTCTCATTGGGACCACCAACATCGTTTCACAGGCTGCCGTTGTCTTTTTATGGATACATATTCTTGAATTTCGCCAACGCACACCAATTTTGTTTTGGCTCGGATGTGCCTACTGCATCGTCATTTTAAGTTTCCTCATTGGTACGACCAATGAACTCTATACCGTGTTTGGCACCTATATCGTTCCGTCTGTCGCACTTTTCATGGCCTGCGCCTGTTTGGTTCTTGTCAAAAGGCTTGCCGCAGATATCAGAAACAAGACGCTTTGGGCGTATTTGATAGCCCTTGCCTTGCCTTGCGGCCCTGCCATCATGTTGCAATTGGCCCATGCCGGACTTATCGAGGTCACCCCGATACGCATCGGCCTCCATCAATTCACCTTCATTTTCCACATCATCGCGATGGGCATATTGATGGCCATACGTCTGACCCAAATGGACCGGGAACAGGTGTTTGCATCGACCAGAGCCGAAGAAACAACATCGCTTGTCGGTGAACAGCGCAAGTTGATTTCAATGCTATCGCATGAATTCCGAACCCCGCTTGCGGTTATTCAACGTTCGTCAGAAATGCTGATGCTCCGTTTACAAGATCACAGCGATGATATTCAGAACCGGCTAAAACGCATTGAGCTTCAGGCCAGAAAACTTGCCCGTCTGGTTGATATTTTCCTAAGCAAGGATGGTATTGACGACAAGGAATTCTCGTTGGCGCGTGAGCTTGTCGGGCTGGATCATTTCATGAATGATTTCGTCGCCAATACGACACGCGACGATGCCGAAATTCTGGTGACCTGTACGGGAACCAACGGTGTTGAAGCCTATATCGATGAAACACTGATTGGTCTGGCGATGACCAACCTGGTCGAAACGTCACGGCGTTTTGCCCATGGAAAGCCAATCCATATTACCGCGCGCGCGCAAAGTAACTGGCTGGCGGAAATATCGATCCCCTGTCAGGGCGAAGGACTTGATAGCGATGAAATCCGCTTGATTGGAAATGCGCTGTTTCGCCGCGAGATGGAAACAAAGGCCCTGCGCAGTGCGCTTGGCCTGCATATTTCACAACGCATTGTTGACGCGCACGGCGGCTCGATCAAATTACGTGATCTGGGGCCGACGGGAATTGCGCTGTGTGTGCTGCTACCGTGTGAAACTTCCAATCAGGACAGCGCGGCACTACTTGCGTGATGGCGCACCAAACGTCAAAGGTTTTCTGCTTCACCGGAAACGGCACCAAGCGATGTGAAGGCATAGCCACGACCATATGCTGTGCGTACCGGAAGCTCTTCACCAATTTCCTTGAGAACCTTCTGGCGCACACGCCGGATTGCCGTATCAAGGTTGCGGCAGTTTTCAGCTGTATCGGCCTTACCCAGAGCGATAACGATTTCCGGCCGGGTCAACCATGCCCCGTTCGCGTCAATCAATAACTTGATGATTGTCCGTTCGGTTGCGGTCAAGGATGCCGACTTTCCAAGCGGATTAACCAATGTCCAATTGAGCAGATCAAGAACCCAGCCCGCTTCCATACCAGCGGCATCAGCTCCCTCATCGGCGTCACTGTCTGCACGCGAGGAACGGCGCAATAACGGCTGCAAAGCGGCTTCGATTACCGACAAAGGACTGTCTTTGGTCAAATAGACGTCTGCACCTGACTTGTAGCCTGTCAGGTGATGATCCATGCCTGACAGGGACGTCAGCATCATGATGCCGCAATCAATGTTCTGGCGGACGTATTTGGCAAGATCATAGCCATCAGCATCGGGCAGCATAATATCAAGGATGACCGCATCAGGCTGTTTGGTTTTAAGCGCGCGAAAAAAGCTCGCACCGGTTTCGCAACCAACCACGTCAAAGCCACACATCTCAAGATACTCGCACAGATCCTTATTAAGATCGGTGTTGTCTTCGACGACAAACACACATTGCGCCGTCAGACTTCGACTTGATGTCATACTTTTGTTTCCGACCTCGGTCAGGTCAACAATTCCGTTCATATACAGACCTTTGCAGCTGCTCGTTTATTCAACCAATAAGCGTGACTTTGCGCCACTTTGTTTATTTCACTCTTTGGTATGTGGTGCGGCTTGCAAATGCGCAAGCCTCAACCGCAAAAGGTCAGAAAATGCCAGATTCCAAATATAAAAAAAGCAAGACCCAACCAAAAGGATATACATTCCCAAAATGTTGAATGGTCTTGCTTTTAATCAATCGGGCGAAAATGACAACCTATACAGGAAGCAAAGGTCCGCTGAGCTTCCTATACCAGAGACGTCGAACTTGCGACCGAGATGGCCTGAACAGTTTCCTGAACATCGTGAACGCGCATTATCTGCGCCCCGTGCCGCCATCCATTGACGGCAGATGCAATTGATCCACCGAGCCTTTGTTTTGGATCCGCTTTGGGGTCAATTTTCCCGATAAACGACTTGCGCGACGTTCCAAGTAAAATCGGGCATCCCAAACCGTGGAAAATCGCCAGCCGCGACTGTAACTCAAGGTTATGTGACAGTGTCTTGCCAAATCCGATACCCGGATCAATACAAATCTTGTCGCGCGATATCCCGGCCCGTTCGCAACTTTCGATGCGATCGAGCAGATAGTCGTACACATCAAGAACGGCACAATCATATTGCGGATCGACCTGCATGGTGCCGGGTTCGCCCTGCATATGCATCAGCATTACAGGTGCCCCCAAACGTGCAGCCACCTCGAGCGACCGTTCATCGCCTTCAAGGCCAGTAACATCATTAATGATGGCAGCACCGGCATTGATCGCGGCCTCCATCACATTGGCGTGGCGTGTATCGATTGAAACCACATGTCCCTTCTCAGCCAAGGCACGGATCACGGGCACGACACGATCGATTTCCTCAGCCTCGGTAACGTCATCCGCCCCCGGACGGGTGGATTCGCCGCCGATATCAAGGATTGATGCGCCAAAGTCGGCCAGTTCACGACCCCGGGCAATCGCCTGGTCTGTCGTGTTGTAATCCCCGCCATCAGAAAAGCTGTCAGGTGTCACATTAACAATGCCCATGACGTGGCATGAAGCCATATCAAGTCCGGCAAAATCGGCGCGCTTGGTCATCAAACGATCAAGCACATTGTTAATTTCATCAACACGCCCGCTATTTTGAACCCAGCCTTCAAGGGCAAGGAGTGGCAGGATCATGCTTTCGGCACCGCCGCCTTCACGGCGACGAATAATTTCAAGGGCCGAAAAGCCGCGGCGCGATCCAGCCAGCGGGAGTGTATTGGGATCATCGGCATGGTCGATGAAACCGGTAGGTGCATAATAAAGCGGTCCGTCAAAATCAGCAAAGCCCCGCACATCGGCGGGGCTTCGCAGGACCGATCGGGTGATCTTGTCCATCAGTCTCTTTCTGTTAGCTGCCCGGCTGCGGCTCAGGGGACATATCCCCGCCACCTTCATCCGGGCTGTCTTTACGTGCAGCGCCCGAGCTTGGCACGGTGGAGCGACGTCCACCAGAATCCTTGCCGTTACTGCCACTTGAATGGCCAGAACGGTTGATTTCCTCGCCACGCAGAAGCGCGTCGATTTCTTTGCCCGACAGGGTTTCGTATTCCAAAAGCCCTTTGGCAAGAATGTGCAAATCATCGAGATATTCGGTCAAAACCCGCTTGGCGAATTCATAGGCCTCATCAGAATAACGACGGACTTCGTCATCAATCAGCTGAGCGGTTTTTTCCGAAATATTCTTGTGCTGAGCAACGCTATGGCCAAGGAACACTTCTTCCTGGTTGTCGGCATATTTGACGTTACCAAGAACATCCGAGAAGCCCCATTCGGTCACCATCTTACGCGCATATTGCGTCACCATATTGATGTCCGAAGACGCACCGGTTGTGACCTTGTCCTTGCCAAAGATAAGTTCCTCGGCAACACGGCCCCCCATGGCAACAGCCAGATCAGAAATCAGCTGTTCATAGGATTTCGAAACCTGATCACGTTCAGGCAAACGCATCACCATACCCAACGCACGACCGCGCGGAATGATGGTTGCCTTATGGATCGGATCGGATGCCGGGGTATGGAGTGCGACAAGTGCATGACCGCCTTCGTGATAGGCTGTCAGCTTTTTCTCGTCATCCGTCATGATCATGGAACGGCGTTCCGCCCCCATCATGACTTTATCCTTGGCATTTTCAAAGTCGGCCATCGTGACAACGCGCTTGCCAAGACGGGCGGCAAGAAGGGCAGCCTCATTGACAAGGTTTGCAAGATCAGCACCCGAGAAGCCCGGAGTGCCACGTGCAACCGTGCGCAGATCAACATCCGGACCCAGCGGAACTTTACGCGCGTGCACACCAAGAATGCGTTCACGGCCTTCAAGATCGGGGTTCGGCACAACAACCTGACGGTCAAAACGGCCCGGACGCAGCAATGCCGGATCGAGAACATCCGGACGGTTGGTTGCGGCAACAAGGATCACACCTTCGTTGGCCTCAAAACCATCCATCTCGACCAGAAGCTGGTTGAGCGTCTGTTCACGTTCATCGTTACCACCACCAAGACCGGCACCACGATGACGACCGACAGCATCGATCTCATCGATAAAGATGATGCAAGGAGCGTTCTTTTTGCCCTGTTCGAACATGTCGCGTACACGAGATGCACCAACACCAACAAACATTTCGACAAAGTCCGAACCCGAAATGGTGAAGAACGGTACGTTTGCTTCGCCTGCAATTGCACGCGCCAGAAGCGTTTTACCCGTACCCGGAGGACCGACCAGCAACATGCCTTTGGGGATTTTACCGCCAAGACGCTGGAACTTCTGCGGATCGCGCAGGAAGTCGACAACTTCTTCAAGTTCGTTTTTGGCTTCTTCGATGCCAGCGACGTCTTCAAAGGTAACCCGACCGGATTTTTCGGTCAGCATTTTCGCCTTTGATTTGCCAAAGCCCATGGCTTTGCCGCCGCCGCCCTGCATCTGACGCATGAAGAAAATCCAGACCCCGATGATCAGCAGCATCGGCAACCAGCTGATCAGCGCACTCATCAGCGGCGACAGGCTTTCTTCCGGTTTTGCGATAATCCGAACACCCTTTTCGTTGAGTTTTTCAACAAGGTTCGGGTAATCGGGGGTGTAAACATTAACAGAGCGACCATCGCGCGTTTGCGCACTCAGGGTGTTACCCTGAATTGTGACTTCTGAAATCTGGCCGGTATCAACTTCTGCCAGGAAGTCCGAAAACGCCATCGACGATTGACCGGACTGTCCAGAAGGCGACTGAAACAGGTTAAACAAGGCCACCAAGAGGATGGCTATGATAACCCACAGTGCGAGATTTTTTCCCATATTCATTCCAAGCTACTGGTCGCAAAATATTTCTACCGTCGCGCACAATATTCCTGCGCAAGGCATGGCTAACAAATAGTCAAAAGCCTCGGCTACGCAAGTAGGCTGACGGGTTTCGGTAACGATTTGAACCCACTTTCCCACAAAGGGGTACGTGGTGCAAACCGCCATCGCCCATCAATTGCATTTTCTCCCCTATTCCGGGGCATCACACAACCGGCGGCGGATAATACGTCGGAAAGTGCCGAAACCTCAAGCCCGCCAACGGATCGCAAGCCTTCTTTATCGTAGAGAGCAGGCATGGATGCAAGGGCTGCGCGGGGTAAATCAGCAATAAATCCGACTATTTCCCCAAATGCGGCGCGAAATGCCTTCGTGTGAAACACATCACAAAGCACAAGCGGCCCAATCCATATCCCTGCCAACGGGGGCAAAACAGGCGATAAAGCGGCCCATTCAAAGCGATTATCCCACCGCACACATCCACCAGAACGCAAAACGTCGGGGTCAATGACCATCGGAGTTTTATCCATGCGGCCAACTTCGCGGAAGATATAAATCCGGTCTGATTTGCGATGAATGACACATCCGCCCAAACTGCTGCGGTGTGACGCATCATTATATGTGGCGTCGAGCAGGTTGGCTAAGGCATCAAAAGACGGCATATACGCCGCCCCACCGATGGTTCGAATGACCTGACCAAGGGCATAGCAGCGGACATCGCGGTCCTGAGAGCGATAAATTCCCGCCGTATCAACAACCGCAATCCCAACCGGCAGGATCATCACAGATCGGGCCAGAACATTGGCAATCGTTTCTTCGAGCGTAAGACGGGTCTGCATCGCATCAGATGGAATGGCTTCCTGATCCGCGGCAACCGTGATCCTTGTATCTTTACGAATCCGTACGCGTTCAAATTTCGGGTTCTGATTGGACGGATCTTCGACCCAGTCCTGCCCGCGTGCCTTCAGTGTAGCAATCAAATCGTTTTTTGCTACGGACAAAAACGGACGCAGCAACCGCACGGATTTTAGAAAACGACGCGAAGACATGCCCGCACGTCCCATCGGTTTCGTCCCGTGGGAATCGCGCATGGCAATGGTTTCGATTTGATCATCAAGATGGTGGGCAACCAAAAGATGAAGAATGCCATGTGTGGCGCAGGCCTGATCAAGCAAGTCATAGCGGGCAATACGTGCGCGTTCTTGCACCGCGCCGCTTGGCTTATCGCCCAACCACGGCAGAACAATGTGGGCAATGCCGTTTGCGCGCAATGCATGTCCAACCCATTTAGCTTCATCAGCAGAATCTAACCGCAGGCCATGATCCACTGTCATTGCGACAATTTTACCGCCCCGCGTTTGCGCCCATTCATGCGCCAACAGAGCCAAGGCCATGCTGTCAGCCCCTCCAGACACCGCAACCGCCAAAACAGGGGCGGTTTCAAATGGCGCAAAGCCGTCTATCAGATGCGCAAAAGCAACGGCGTCCAATGGTGTACCATCGGACGCCGCGCGATCATCTGTCGTTGGCTTATCGGGATTGCTCATAATGCCGCATTCTTGGGGGGTTGAACCTTATGAACACCCACGACTTTTGCGTTCCTGACGCGCGCGATCAAGGACAACTGCCGATGCATTCGGGAAGTTATCGATCAGGTGCCCAAAGGTCGTGCAGGCATCTTCATTCTTGCCAAGATTGGCCAGCGACATGCCGAGCTTGAGAAGGTTATCGGGTGCCTTCGTGCTATCGGGATAGGTCTGGAAACCTTCGGTAAAGGCGATGGCAGCATTTTCAAATTCGCCTCGCACATAATAGGTTTCACCCAACCAATATTGCGCATTACCGGCCAGCGGATCGTTGGGATGATCTTTAACAAAGGTCGAAAGCGCGCTTTCGGCTTCGGAAAACTCCTGACGGCGCAGCAAGCCAAAGGCATTGCGATATTGTTCTTCTGGCGTCACGCCAGCAGCCGCACTTTGCGTCGCGGTCGCCGCCGCCCCGGCAGATGCACCCGCAGCCGCACCGGATGGAATTTGCGGTGGTTGACCCTCATTTTCGATTACACCAAACAGTTTGGTACCACGATCATTAAGAGGTTCGCCCGAACCGGCCGAACCGTTATCAGAGGTGCCACCTGTGGATCCTGCGGTCTGGCCCGCAGCACTACCCGCAAGCGGTTCTGCCGATGCGCCGTTGCCATTATTGGCAAGTGGCGCACCAGAACCGGCACCCGAACCGTTTTCAAGCTGTGTCAGGCGAAAATCGATGTCGGAGACCAGCCGTTCAAGGCGGTCTTCCATTTTGCGGATTCGAAAATCAAACTGTTCGATCTGTCCGGTCAACTGGGTTGCAGAGCGTTGCAGATCATTGATCTGTACTTGCTGACGGGCAGCCGCCGGGGTCGATGGATCACCACCGGTTACCGCCGAGGCAGCATCACCTGCGGGCGGGCCTTCGCGGTAAACATAACGCTGCAGCAAATCGAGATCCTTGCGCAGCTGTTCGACCTGCCGACCAACGTTTGCATCCTGAGCAAAGGCCGAAACCGATCCGAGGGACGTCATCCCCACCAGAGCGCCAATCGTCAAAGCGACCAACAAGCCAGGACCTTTGCGAACAGATTCAGCCACTTTTCCACGGCCGGTTAGGCAGGAAACGGCTTCAGCGCGATTTGCCGACTCCACGATTTCCTGTGTTTCAGTGGTTGACCGAACTCGGATCATCATCAGAGCCTGGTGCATTTAATCTGCTCCATTTTGTTTGTTTTTTGGCGTGTCGTTTGGCAAAGCACTGCGTGCAGGATGATGCGGCGCATCGGCGAAACAATATAACGCAGCGAAACGCCGCGAAAAGCAAACCCTTCGGACCGGGATGTCTTTCTGCATTGGTATGTCACCCCTTGTAACCATAGTCACGCTGCGCTTCTACGGACCTTATCCTCGCAGTATCGCAGGATGCGTCTGGCAAAAAGGGACAAATTAAATGCAACAACCTCTCGGTCCTTTGTCGTCAATGCAATATTACCAAATGCCGATTTGAACAGGGCACGACTACATTTTCAAACATTTTCAGGCGGCAAAAATAAGGCGCCTGCCCCAAACGGGACAGGCGCCTTGATATTCAGTCAGGCTTTAGCCCACACGCGCTTAACGGATAACCGATACAGAGCGGCGGTTTTTGGCCCAGCTTTCTTCGTCATGGCCAAGAGCAACCGGGCGCTCTTTGCCATAGGAAATGGTTTCAACGCGCGACGGGTCAATGCCCAGAGCGATCAGATAGTCTTTGACCGAGCTTGCGCGACGTTCGCCGAGTGCAAGGTTGTATTCACGGGTGCCGCGTTCGTCGGCATGACCTTCAACAACAACTTTGTACTGCGGATATTTTTTCAACCAAGCAGCCTGCAGTTCGAGGGTGCGACGTGCTTCACCGGCCAGGTCATATTTGTCCAGGCCAAAGAATACGCGGTCACCAACGTTAACAGCAAACCACTCAGGGCTGCTTTCGGAAAGCGAGGTGCTGGTAGACGGCTGGTTTACAGTCGATACACCTTCGCCACCGGTGGTAGCTGAGCTATCAGGAGCAGTTTCACATGCAGCCAAAAGGGCGGCAGCAGCAAAGACGCTGAGAATACGAAGTTTCATTCTAAAATTTCCCCTTAACACCGGACGCATTCGCCCGAGTTGGTGTTTTCCATGTCTCGCGACACCGAAAATGCCCGCGATTTAAGCGAATCGCATTCAGTGCTTCACGATGACTATACTCTTGAGATATCAGGGAATCAAGGGTGACCATGCAGGATCCGACCCATCCGCAGGTGTAACGATCTCTCGCTCGTTATAACCTGTCAGATCAATCGAATACAAACGAAAGCGATCCTTGGTTCCGTCCTTGGACGGATGCTGGCGATGATACATCAACACCCGGCCGTTCGGCGCCCATGTTGGGCCCTCTACGAGGAACCCTTCGGCCAGCAGTCTTTCTCCACTACCGTCTGGCCGCATTACGCCGATATAGAACCTTCCTCCTTGCGATTTCGTGAATGCAATCAGGTCTCCGCGTGGCGACCAGACCGGGGTGGAATAAAGCCCACCACCGAAACTGATGCGCTGTACGCCGCTACCGTCGGCATTCATCACATAGATTTGTTGTGCGCCGCTGCGATCGGAGTTGAACGCAATGCGCGACCCATCTGGCGAGTAGGATGGCGACGTATCCACGGCAGGATGTCGCGTAAGCTGACGTTTTTCACGGGTACGAAGATCAAGTTCATAAACTTCGCTGTTACCGTCTAACGCCTGCGACATCACAACCGAGTTGCCGTCTGGTGCGAATCGGGGCGCGAAAGTCATCCCCGGAAAATCGCCCAGCAATTCCAACTCGCCGGTATCAATATCCAAAACATACACGCGTGGCTTGTCGTTAAAGTACGACATATAGACCACTTCCTGTGCTGTCGGCGAGAACCGCGGGTTCAGCACAAGGAACCGACCATCGGACAGGAACCGGTGGTTTGCACCATCTTGGTCCATGATCGCCAACCGCTTAATGCGTTTGTCAGCCGGACCTGTTTCCGAAACATAAACAATACGGGTATCGAAATAACCGCTTTCGCCTGTGATCCGCTTATAGATTTCATCAGCGATCTTATGGGCAATGCGCCGCCAGTTGTTGGGCTGCGTGCGATACGCAACACCCGCCATCTGGTTTTCAGCCAACACATCCCACAGGCGGAACTCAACACGCAGCAGACCGTTTGCTTCGGTAACCACCCGCCCATTCACCAAGGCCTGCGCATTGATCGCGCGCCATTCGGCAAAGTTCGGGTTCACCGCAAGCGACGCGGCACTTTGGATAAACGCCTTTTCATTGATCGGCGAAAACAGCCCCGAACGTTCCAGATCAGCACTGATGACCTGGGTCATGTTCTGACCGATTTCCGTTTCGGCAACGCCCTCGCCCGGGAACCGGGCGACAGCAATTGGCATCGGTTTAAGCTCACCTCTGGTGATATCAATCCGAAGTTCTGCCTGTGCCGGCGCAATGAAACCAAAATTCAGGCCAGCGACGACAGCAAGCGCGCACAACCCTGCCAGGCCGCGGCTCACCATATTTCGTGTTCGTACGTTGGTCTTGATCGTCATCCTGCCTCGCTATTTTCCACGCGTGTTCAAGAACTTATAACTCAAAGGCCCAGCATTTCACGCATGTCAAAATTGAACGTGAATGTGCGCCACATTTCGTATTTATCCAGCGGCAGTTTCAGAGGGCTGCATTGCGGATTTAGCACAGCTCGAAGTGCACTTTCCGCAATTGTTCGACGTGATGCGTCACCCTGAATATCGCTCAGGTTGCTGATTCGCGCCTGTCGAACAGTCCCGTCCGGGTTTGCGCTGACATGGATTTCCACCGCAAACGCGCCTGCTTCCTTCGCCCCAGCCGGTGGGCTCCAGCATTTTTCAATCTGACGTTTGACCGCATCAAGTTCGCTCATGGTCAGATTCGCATCAAGCCGGGTTGCCACCACTTCGCTCGCATTGTCTTCCGGGGTTTCCTCGGGCTGCGGCTCTGTTGGGCTGGCTTCTGATGTTTCCTTAAGCTTGCGAACGTCCTTTAGGATATTGTCCAGAAGGCGCTTTTTCGGCTCCTCCTTCTTGGGCTCTTCCTTTTTCGGTTCGGTCTTTTTGACCGGTTCAGGTTTAGGTGGCGTCGGTTTGCTTTGCGGCTTTACTTCGGCCAACTCCTTAACCGGTTGTGGTTCCGGTGTCGGTTCCGGCTGTTTTTTTACCTCGGGCGTCGGAACCGGCTCGGGCTTGGGAACCGGTTTCGGTTCTGGCTTCGGCTCGGGCTTGGGTTCTGGTTTTGGCTCAGGCTTTGGTTCCGGCTTCGGTTCTGGTTTCGGCTCAGGCTTCGCCACCGGTTTTGGTTCGGGCTTTGCCACTGGCTTGGGTTTCGGCTTTTCTTTGGGCTCGGGTTTTGGCAATGCCTTGGTCGGTGCTGCGGAAAATTCATCCACCGTCACAACTTCGACCGAGATCGATTGCAAATCCATTGGCGTTTCTTCGAACAGGTCGGGCAAGCCCAACCATGCGATCAAAAACAGCGCAAGATGCAAACCAAACGATATGAGAGCGTAGCGCAGCATAATCTCGTTACGAACCCTTTTTGGGCAATTCAGCGATCAGGGCGACCTTGGTAAAGCCGGCATCCTTGATCAGTCCCATCACTTCCATCACACGGCCATAATCAATGGCCTTGTCACCGCGCACAAAAATACGGGTTTCCTGTTTGTTGTCGGTGATGGCATCAAGTTTTTCGGTCAGGGTTTCCTGCGCGATTTCACTGTCCATAATATAGATGGTGCCTTCGCGCGAAACCGATACCACAAGCGGCTCATCCTGCCCGGTCATCGGGGCAGCACTGGTTTCAGGCAGGTCGACTTCGACACCAACCGTCATCAGCGGAGCCGCGACCATAAAGATCACCAGCAGAACCAGCATCACGTCCACCATCGGTGTGACGTTGATGTCGCTCATGGCGGCACGGCGGCTGTTACGACGCCCGCGACGTCCGCTGCCACCTGATCGGGATGAAAGCTGTGCGCCCATGATCAGTCTCTCGCGTCGTCAAGTTGGCGCGACAGGATCGAAGTAAACTCATCAACGAATGCTTCGAGACGGTTGTTATACCGGTTCAGGTCGCTAGAAATCTTGTTGTAGGCCACCACAGCAGGAATAGCTGCAACAAGGCCCATTGCGGTTGCCAAAAGTGCTTCGGCAATCCCCGGCGCGACCACCGCAAGCGATGTGTTTTTCGACGCGGCAATCGCCTGGAACGATACCATGATGCCCCAAACGGTTCCGAACAGACCAACAAACGGCGCGGTTGAACCGACCGATGCCAGGAACGTCATATAGCGTTCCACCCGGTCCATTTCACGACCAAGCGTCGTTTCCATGGTTCTTTCAAGGCGCTGTTGCAAACGTGCGCGCATTGTATCGCCCTTGATCCCACGGGCATTCGACCGGCGCCATTCGCGCATGGCCGAGACAAAAATCGCGGACATCGGATCGCGCGGCTTATCGGCAATCCGGTCATACAGATCTTCGAGCGAACCGCCCGACCAAAAGGCTTCTTCAAAAGTACCAGCCTGCGCGCGCAACTTGTGAAGGCGCAGCATTTTTTCAATAACGATAGCCCATACCCAGACCGAAGCCATTAACAGTCCGATCATCACAACTTTGACGACCAGCCCAGCCTGCATGAAAAGCCCCCACAGAGACATGTCATGCGACATGACCGACTGCCCCAGCGTTACCGCGTCGACCACTTGATTTTCCATATTCTCTTTAGTCCTTGTCCACATCCAGATAGCGATTGAACGCCGTTCTCAGTTCATCAGGCAATCTTTGTGCCCGAAGTTCTTCAAGCGACATGCAGGCGAGATATATCTCGATCACCACAAGTTCTTCATCGTCGCGCATCACCTTTTGTTCAAAACCGAGCGACGCGCCCCCAAGCTTTATCACACGGCTTTCCACCGTAAGGCGGTCTTCCAACCGGGCCGCACGACGAAAATCGAGCGTACAGTGTCGAACAGCTATGGCAACTTTGTGGCGTTCTGCAACATTACGATTGGTAAAGCCCAACAGGTTAAGCATCGCTGAACGTGCGCGCTCGGCAAATGCAAGATAGTTGGCGTGATAGACAATACCGCCCGCATCCGTATCCTCGTAAAATACAATCAACGGATAGATATGCCGGTTGCCATCAAGATAGCCCAGCAACGCGTCATGATCGTTTTGTGTCATTCCGATTGATCCCCCGCCGGGCCATCAACCTGACCATCAAACAGATCAGAAAGTGGTACGCCCCCTGCTTCACGCGGCGGTGTCAGACCAAGGTGCTTAAAGCCCTTAATCCCAAGCATACGGCCACGTGGCGTGCGTTGGATCAACCCTTGCTGCAGCAAATAAGGCTCGATCACGTCTTCGATTGTATCGCGTTCTTCAGACAGGGCAGCAGCAAGCGTATCGACCCCGACAGGGCCGCCGCCATAGTTCCCGGCGATACAATTAAGATAGCGCCGGTCCTGACTGTCCAGACCAAGGTTATCGACCTCAAGCCGGATCAAAGCCGCATCGGCAATAAATTTATCAACCGGTGATTTTTCTGCCACAGAGGCGAAATCACGCACCCGGCGCAACAAACGACCGGCAATACGCGGTGTTCCGCGCGACCGGCGTGCGATTTCCATGGCCCCTTCGCGGGTCATGTCGAAATTCAAAAGTTTCGCACCACGTGCAACGATGGTGACGAGTTCTTCGGGTTCGTAGAATCGAAGACGCAGCGGAATACCAAACCGATCACGCAGCGGTGTGGTCAAAAGCCCCGAACGTGTTGTCGCCCCGACAAGGGTAAAAGGGGGTAAATCAATCCGTACAGACCGTGCGGCCGGACCTTCGCCAATGATCAGATCAAGCTGGAAGTCTTCCATTGCCGGATACAGAATTTCTTCGACGGCCGGGTTCAGACGGTGAATTTCATCAATGAACAGAACATCACGTGGCTGAAGGTTTGTCAGCAAGGCGGCAAGATCACCGGCCTTGGAAATGACCGGCCCCGACGTTGCGCGAAAGCCAACACCTAGCTCACTGGCAACGATTTGCGACAAGGTAGTTTTACCAAGACCGGGCGGACCAAAGAACAGAACATGGTCCATGGCTTCTTCGCGGGCCCGGGCAGCCCGAATAAAGACATCAAGGTTTTCACGCACTTCTTTCTGGCCGGTAAAATCGTCCAACCGACGCGGACGCAACGATCCATCCTGTTGATCTTCGTCGCGACGCTCGCCACTGAGCAGACGGTCTTCTTCCTCGCTCACGCGCTAAGCTCCTTTAGTCCCAGGCGGATCAAAGTATCAATCGATTTGTCATCACCGGCCAACTGAGCGGCCTTGCCGACCGCACCAAAGGCCTCGGACCGGCCATAGCCAAGATTGACAAGGGCGGATACGGCATCGGCCAACACCACACCATCATCGACAATCGGCTCAACACTTGCTGTGTCGGCACTCACATCATCGGATGATTTTGACGTTTTCTTTGATTTTGAGGCTGATTTGGCTGGCGCAGCGGCCTCTGTGACAGGTGTCGGGGCGGCAACCGGGCCAAGGTTCAGCTTGGCGGCCTTGTCTTTAAGCTCACCAACAATACGTGTGGCGACCTTGGGGCCAATGCCCGGCGCACGGCAGAGTGCCGTTGTATCCTGTGCGGCCAAGGCGCGCAAAAGATCGGTCGGGCTCAAAACAGATAAAAGGGCCAAGGCGACTTTCGCACCAACCCCCTGCACCGTGGTCAAAAGCGAAAACCACTGTTTTTCGGCGTTGTCGGCAAATCCATACAGATGAATATGATCTTCACGGACATGAGTTTCGATCATCAAGCCTGCATCACCGCCCTTTGCAGGCAGCATCGACAGGGTCCGACGGGATGCAAAAACAAGATAGCCAACTCCATTCACATCTATAATGACGCTGTCTTCGCCGATGAAATCGATAATTCCACGCAGTTTCGCGATCACCTGTATTTTCTCCCATTCCCTGCTGGTCTGCCGTTGCCTGTCGGTTTGGCTGCCATGGTTGCGGCAAGGGCGCGGTTTCCGGCATGTTGCGCGTGACAAATAGCAACGGCAAGCGCATCGGCGGCATCGGCCCCGGCAATTTCACACCCCGGCAGCAAGGTCGACACCATCATTTCAACCTGTTGTTTGGCTGCGTGACCGGCACCGACCACCGTCTTTTTGACGGCATTGGGTGTATATTCCGTTACCGGGATGCCACTTCGTGCCGGAGCAAGCAAGGCAACACCGCGTGCCTGACCAAGTTTTAGCGTTGAAACAGGGTTCTTGTTCACAAAGGTTTCTTCGACCGCGGCCTCGTCAGGGGTCCATGTTTCGATCACTTCCATCAATCCGGTATGGAGCTGATCAAGACGTTCGGCAAGCGACAGCGACTGGGTCGAGGTCACAACCCCGTTGGCAACATGACGCATGCGGTTGTCCTGAAGGTCTATCACCCCCCAGCCAGTACGTTGAAGACCGGGATCAATCCCGAGGACTCTGACCACAGTGTCACCCTATAATTTACCGATTAGATACAAAACACCCGCCATTCAAAAGCGAAAGGCGGGTGTTGGCAAATACTAATTAGTTATCGAGGCCAGCGACAATTTCGTCGGTCCAAGCAACGTTGGTCCAGACATTCTGAACGTCATCGTTGTCTTCAAGAACATCAACAAGCTTCATGATGCTTTGGGCCTGATCGATTGTGACATCTGCCTCGGTGACGGCCCGGAACACCATTTTGGCACTTTCCGGATCACCGAATTTTTCGGTCAAAGCTTCGCGTACCGTGTTGAGGTCTTCGAGTTCGGTATCAACGATATGGCTGTCATCGTCAGACTCAACATTGGCAGCGCCAGCTTCAAGTGCGGCTTCAAAGATTTCGTCAGCACCGGCAACATTCGCCGGATAAACGATTTCGCCAAGGCGGTTGAACATGAAGCCAACTGAACCGGTTTCACCAAGGTTACCACCGCTTTTGGTGAAAGCAGCACGGACCTCGGACGCGGTACGGTTACGGTTATCGGTCAACGCTTCGACGATGACGGCAACACCTGCGGTGCCGTATCCCTCGTAGCGGACTTCTTCGTAGTTATCGCCTTCGCCAGCACCGGTCGCCTTTTTGATGGCGCGTTCGATGTTGTCCTTGGGCATGTTTTGAGCACGCCCTGCGGAAATTGCCGCACGAAGACGCGGGTTGCTGTCGATATCGTCACTGATTTTTGCAGCAACGGTAATTTCGCGCGCAATCTTGGTGAAGATCTTGGCGCGTTTTTTATCCTGGGCACCTTTGCGGTGCATAATGTTCTTAAATTGGGAATGGCCGGCCATAACCTACAACCTGTATTCATTGAACTTCATGTGGATCGGTGCCGACTGGCACCACGCTGGCCCTATGAGCATGCCCCATTCAGGCCAGCCTGTCCGGGCATTTGCGGATACAATAAAGTGCGGTATCTGCAAAACGCGCGAACGAAAATTTCGACCGCTCCTATAGCCTGTTTACCCTGCAAGGTCCAGCCATGCTTAGCGAAACGACAGATCGAAAACCATGTTTGCCATCAGATAACGATGTTGCACCGGCTCGCACACACAAATTTCCATTGAGTTTTTTATGCGACTAAAGGTTAAATGTTGCAGTCGCGATAATATTCTTCCATTAATGGGTATCGCTTAGGCAATAAACAAAAAAGAACTCTTAGGGATTGTACGACTGCCCACAAAATCAATGGGTTCACCCACCCGGGCGGTTACAAGAACCTCGACGGACGCAGAAGCTGTCAGGGAAAAGTCAGGAAACAAAAAGGTAGAAAGAATGGGAACTAAATTCGGGGTCCAAAGCAAATTATTGATTTCGTTTGCTGTGGTTGGATTGATGGCTGTCGTTTCGGCTGTTGTCGGTGGCGTATCATTTACCAAATTCGGTGATGCGCTTACGACCATCACCGAGGAAAAACTTCCACCAATTGCCGCCGCACAGCGACTGGCAACCGGTAGTGCAGAAATTGTTGCCATCGCACCACGTATCGTTGCCGCGGCAAATACCGAAGAAGAAATTGCCATCAATGATGAACTTGCTGTTCGTCTTTCGGCACTGGTGACTGACATCAACGAAATTGAAGCCACCGGCTTCATGCCAGAAGTGATCGCCAGCATCAATGACAGTCGCAACCTTCTTCAGGGTACGCTTGAGCAGCTTCATACAGTTACTCAGGAACGGTTTTCCGTCTCCAATGAAAAAACCGAGAAGCTGACAGAATTCCAAAACCTGGCAAAGCGATATGCCGATACTTTGAAGCCAGTTCTGTCCTATACCCAGAACGACATTTCCCAAGGTGGTCAATATGCAGCGTCATTCGCGGAGGACTCCTCGCGCCAGTATAGCGAGAGCAAGGAGCAAATCCTTGAGACCTTCCTGAAACTGGCATCTGCGATTGATACGCGCACGCCGATCCTTGAGATCGAGCGTCTTGGCTCTGCTGCGTCGAACATGATTATTGCCAGCACAACGGAAACACAGGCCGTTCGTCTTTCGATCATTCCTGTGCGTATTCGTGGTGTTTATACAGATGCACTCGACAAGCTGGAGGCGCTCGACAACGATCGTCTCAAAACATTCTATGTCGATCTGATCGACAAGATGCAGGCGCTTTCGATTGGCGACGACAGCCTTCCCGATCTTCGCAAACGTGAACTTGCCGCGACCGAAAGCAGTCAGGCACTGGTTGTTCAAAGTGCCGAATATGCCACCGCGATGCGCAATAGCGTAAATGAGCTGGTCACGGCCCTGAACGCCGAAGTCGATGCTGCTGCTGCCGAGGCAAATGTTGTCCAAAAGCAAGGCCTGACCGCATTGTTCGTGGTTGCAATTGCTGCGATCCTGATTTCGCTTGCGATTTATGTGCTCTATGTTCGTGGCAACGTACTGCGCCGTCTCGGCGGTTTGCAGAAAACCATGGTTCAGCTGGCGGACGGCAACCTTGAAGTTGCGGTACCGTCCAAAGGCAACGATGAAATCAGCGCCATGGGCCGTGCAGTTGACGTGTTCAAAGATAATGCGATCAAGGTCCGCGACATGCAGGCCGAAGAAGAACGCCTTAATCATGAACGCAACGAAGCGCTGCGTGATGAACTTCTTGGCCTTGCCGATACGCTTCAGAACGAAGTCGAAAGTGCTGTGAATGAAATCGCAGCTCTTGGTGATCAGCTGCAAGGTGTGTCGGGGCAGATGACCTCAAGTGCCGAACTGGTTTCGGGTCAAACCGAAGAAGTCGCCAACTCGGCGCAAGAAGCCACCGGCAACGTTGAAACAGTTGCCGCAGCGACCGAACAGCTGTCGGCATCGAACGCGGAAATCAACCGTCAGATGGCGGAATCAACGCGGATTTCCGGCGAAGCATCGACCCGTGCACAGGAAACCAACGAATTGGTGGTCAGCTTGTCACAGTCGGCAGATCGCATTGGCGAAGTCATTGCGTTGATTACCGACATTGCCGAACAGACCAACCTTCTGGCACTGAACGCAACGATTGAGGCCGCCCGTGCCGGTGATGCTGGCAAAGGCTTTGCCGTTGTCGCCGCCGAGGTCAAAAACCTTGCT
>NZ_NXGX01000012.1 GCF_002844275.1 Thalassospira lohafexi | reverse complement strand
TGATGATGCGGGCGTAGCTCAGGGGTAGAGCATAACCTTGCCAAGGTTAGGGTCGAGAGTTCGAATCTCTTCGCCCGCTCCATGATGAAAGTTTCAAAGGCCGCCCTTCGGGGCGGCCTTTTGCTTTTCCGTCTTGCGCTATGGGCCGTTTTGTCGTGTGCTGCGCTTTATGCAAGATACGCTATCCAATCCGCACAATCCTAATCAGAAAACCGTCTTCACGGTTGGCTATGCCGGTCATGACCGCGACAGTTTGCTGGCGCTGTTTAAGGCGCACGGCATTACCGCCGTGGCTGATATTCGGACGTTTAAACGATCCAGCTACTGGACGGCGTTTGATGCCGACAGTTTTGGCCCCTTTTTGCGGGCACAGGGCATTGCCTATGTTTTTATGGGGGATGTGATGGGTGGCAAGCCACAGGCGCCTGAGCTCTATCCTGACGGGCAGCTGGACTATGATCTGATGGCACAGCTCCCGGAATTTCAGGATGGCATTGCCCGTTTGATCAGCGGTGCCAATAAATATCGCATCTGTCTGATGTGTGCGGAAAAGGATCCGCTTGATTGTCATCGGACGTTGTTGATTGCCTCGCCACTAAAGGCCGCCGGGTTTGATCTTTGCCATTTGGTCGAAGGGGGTGTTGAACATCAGTCCGAAACCGAACAGCGCATGGTCGCGCTGAATGGCGGTGACGTGCCCGATCTGTTTGCCACAACGGCCCCTGATCCTGACGCCGAAACCAAACTTGCGTTACAGCGCCAGATCAAACGTGTCGCGCCACGGGCCCAAGACGCGATCAAGCGTCGGTAATTTGAGGCGCGATCATGCGTCATCGCGCAGAAGTGTCATGAAGCAATACCAAGCCATGATGTTGTAACTGCCCCCAAGATGAACCACATCGGAGGTCAGGAACCGGATGTCGCTTCGGACCATGGGCATTTTACGGGCAATATCAGCAATCAGGTCCTTTTGCCCCAAACCATGATGGGGGACGTGATTTTTATTGTGCGTCTGCGAGCGTGGTTCTCAACATGGTCTGTGTTCAGGGCGGTTTGCGGTGCGGAAAGTGCAAAACTCTGTGACAAGCCTGCTTAATGGTTAATCAGGCATGCAAAGGCTAGCTTGTTGGTTAAATGAATTTTTTTTGTGCAGAAGCATAGTTTTTAGGCAGATCATCCGCTATGTGTAGCCTTGGAGGAAATCTTCGGAATTCCATATGCTCCAACCTTGGAAAACCCCAGATTTCCTTCCCAATTAAATGTGACATCCGTGGTGTGTGATGCTGACCGCAAAAGGTCAGTGTTTCGGTTCTGGCAAACAGGACCGGGAAAAAGGGAAATTGGACATGAAAGCCCGTAAAGACGACCCGAAACGGGAAGTCATCGACAAAGTTGTCGAACAAATCCAACAGCGTTTAAAAGGCAAAATGGCGAAGGATGCAGAAGCGTTCGTTCGCCTTTTTTACAAGGATGTTCCGCCCGACGACGTGGCGGGTCGATCTGTCGACTCGCTTTATGGCGCGGCGTTGACGCTTTACAAATTCGCACAAAAGCGTCCTTCGGCTGATGCGGCCAAGATCCGGGTCTATAACCCTGATCTTGAAGAGCACGGCTGGAAATCAGATCACACCGTGATCGAGATGATCAATACGGACATGCCGTTTCTGGTCGACTCGGTTACATCCGCCCTGCATGACCTTGATCTGACCGTTCATCTGGTCATTCACCCGATCATGCGGATCAAGCGCGACGGCAAGGGCGAACTTGACGTTGTTGCCTCGGTCGAAGACTCCGATGCGCCGCGTGAATCGGTCATGCATCTTGAAATCGACGAACAGACCGACGAAACCGTGCTTAATAAAGTACGCGCCCGTCTTGATGATGTTTTGACCGATGTCGGTCTTGCTGTGCGTGACTGGAAACAGATGCTCAGCAAAGTCACCGACGTTCTGGATGAAATTAAAACAGCCCCGAAAACCATTCCGACCGATGATCGTAAGGAAGCCGAGGATTTCCTGGGCTGGCTGCATAACGACCATTTCACCTTCCTGGGCTACCGCGAATATAAATTTGGTGGTGGTGCCAAAAAGGCCGCTGGTAACGTAAGTGTCCAGAACCAGTTGGGCATTCTGGCGCGCGAAGGCACGCATGTTTTTGACGAACTTCGCCAGATCGGCAACCTGTCGGACGAGGTAAAGGATTTTGTCACCAAACCCAGTCTTTTGATGGTGACCAAAGCCAATAAACAATCGACAGTTCATCGTGCTGTTCATCTTGATACCATTGTCGTCAAACAGTTCGACGCCAAAGGCAAGGTGATTGGCCAGCATCTGTTCGTCGGTCTGTTTACCTCAGTTGCCTATAACCTCAGCCCGCGTTTGATCCCGCTTTTGCGCAAAAAATTGGATGAAACGATTGCCCGCGCCGGCTTCCCGCCCGCCGGTCATGACGCCAAGGCACTGGTCAATATTCTTGAAACCTTCCCGCGTGATGAGCTGTTCCAGGTCGAACTTGATGATCTCTATCATACCTGCATGGGGATATTGCACTTGCAGGAACGCCAACGGATTGCGCTTTTTGTCCGGCGTGATGCGTTTGAACGGTTCGTCTCCTGTCAGTTGTTCTGCCCGCGTGATCGTTTCTCGACCAAATTGCGGATCAAGTTCCAGAAGGTCATCGAAGACGCCTTTGAGGGCAAGGTTTCAGCCCACTACACCCTGATTGGCGACAGCCCGCTTGCGCGGTTGCACCTGCTGGTGAAAACCACGCCGGGTGAATTGCCGGAATACGATGTGACCGACATCGAACGTCAGCTTGTTGAAACTGCGCGCGACTGGGCCGATACGCTGCGTCAGGTTCTTGTGCGTGAAATGGGCGAAGAACGTGGCTTGGCACTGTATCGCAAATACGGCGAAAGCTTCTCAAGCGACTATCGCGATCGTTTCACGGTTGAAAGTGCCGCACTTGATGTTGAGCGCATCGAAGACGTGATGAAGGCCTTTGATATCCGGGTGAACCTGTATCGCCCGATTGAGGCGGCCGAGAACGAACTTCGGTTTAAAATCTATAATCCGGGCATGCCCGTGCCGCTGTCCGATGTGTTACCGATGCTTGAAAACATGGGGCTTAAGGTCATCACCGAGAACCCGTTCACGGTGGAACCGCGCGAGGTTGATATCAATGTGCGTATCCATGATTTCGGCGTGGTTGTGGATGGTGAATTCCATCTGCATGACGTGCGTGACAAGTTCCAGGAACTGTTTGTCCGCATGTGGCACGGCGAAGTGGAAAATGACGCCTTTAACCGTCTTGTCCTGCTGGGCGGGTTGCATTGGCGCGAAGTCGTGATCCTGCGCACCTATTCGCGCTACATGCGTCAGATGGGATCGGCCTTCTCGCAGGATTATATGGCCAAGACCCTTGCCAATAATCCGACATTGGCATCGGCCCTTGTGTCCTTGTTTGTTGCCCGCTTTGACCCGGATCGCGATCCCGGACTGGCGGCCGAGGCCGAAGCCATCGAAGGCGATATCATCACCAAGCTTGAAGATGTCATGAACCCGGATGAAGATCGCATTTTGCGCGCCTTCCTTAATCTGGTTCAGGCAACTTTGCGCACCAACTTCTTCCAGTATGGCGCGGATGGAAATCCCAAGCCGTATCTGTCGGTTAAATTCAATTCCGGCATGGTCGAAGATTTGCCGCTGCCGCGTCCATGGCGCGAAATATTTGTTTATTCCCCGCGGGTCGAGGCCGTTCACCTGCGCGGGGGGCCGGTTGCCCGTGGTGGTATTCGCTGGTCCGACCGTCAGGAAGATTTCCGTACCGAAATTCTCGGTCTGGTCAAAGCCCAGATGGTCAAGAACGCGGTGATTGTGCCTGTCGGGTCAAAGGGCGGCTTTGTTGTCAAACGCCCGCCGGTCGATGGCACGCGCGAAGCCTTCCTTGAAGAAGGCATTGCCTGTTACAAAATCTTGATGAGCGGCATGCTCGATATCACCGACAATATCGTTGCCGGTGATATCATCCCGCCAGAACGGGTGCGTCGCCTTGATGAAGATGATCCGTACTTGGTGGTTGCCGCCGATAAGGGGACCGCGACGTTTTCAGATATCGCCAATGGTGTGGCGCGTGATTATGGCTTCTGGCTTGACGATGCCTTCGCATCGGGCGGCTCGCAGGGCTATGACCATAAGAAAATGGGCATCACGGCGCGTGGCGCGTGGGAATCTGTTAAACGTCACTTCCGCGAAATGGGCAAGGACATCCAGAAAACCCCGTTTACCGTGGCCGGTGTTGGCGATATGTCAGGCGATGTGTTTGGCAACGGCATGTTGCTGTCTGAGCAAATCAAACTGACCGCCGCCTTCAACCATATGCATATTTTTGTCGATCCGGAGCCGGACATGGCAAAAAGCTTTGCTGAACGCCAACGCCTGTTTGATCTGCCGAGATCCGGCTGGGGCGATTACGACAAAAAGACCCTGTCCAAAGGCGGGGATATCTTTGACCGCAAAGCCAAAACCCTTGATCCGTCACCAGAAGTCCGCAAGTTGCTGGGCCTTGAAACGGGCAAGGTAACACCCGCCGATATGATGAAGGCCATCCTGAAATCCGATGTTGAACTTCTGTGGTTCGGCGGGATCGGGACCTATATCAAATCACATATGGAAACCAATGCCGACGCGGGCGACCGTGCCAATGATGCCATTCGCATCAATGGCCGTGAAATCCGCGCCAAGGTCATTGGCGAGGGGGCCAACCTTGGCGCCACACAGCGGGGCCGTATCGAGTACGCCCATGCCGGTGGTCGTTTGAATACTGACGCCATCGATAATGCGGCGGGTGTGAATTGCTCGGATCATGAGGTCAACATCAAGATCCTTGTTGGCGAAGTTGTCGCCGCCGGGGACATGACCGAAAAGCAGCGCAACAAGCTTCTGGTCGAAATGACCGATGAGGTCGGTGATCTTGTTCTGCGCGATAACTATCTGCAAAGTCAGGCGATCTCGAACACCTATGCGGCAAGTGCTGATGTGCTTGATGCTCAGGTGCGTCTGATCCGGATGCTGGAACGCGAAGGGCGGCTTAACCGCGAGATCGAATATCTTCCTGATGACGAAGAACTTGCAAAACGTGCCAGCAACCACGAAGGCCTGACACGGCCCGAAGTTTCGGTTCTGATGCCCTATGCCAAACTTTGGCTGTATGACGAGGTGCTGGAATCTGATTTGCCAGACGATCCGATTTTGGTCGAAGAACTGGTGCGCTATTTCCCGACACCGGTGCGTAAGAAATACGCCGATGCGATTTCAGAACATCGTCTGAAACGTGAAATCATCGCCACCGTTGCGACCAACAGTCTGGTCAACCGGGTCGGGGGCACATTTGTTCACGACATGATGGAGGCCACGGGGCTTTCGGCTGTGGATGTGTCGCGCGGATATTTGATTACCCGTGCGGTGTTTGGTCTGCGTGATATCTGGGCCGGGATCGAGGCCCTTGATAACGTGGTTCTGGCCAAACTTCAGATCGGCATGTTCCGCGACATCAACCGGATGGTCAATCATGTCACCCAATGGTTCCTGCGCAATTGCGAGGAACTTAATGTTGGGGCCAAGATCGAGATGTTCCGCCCGGCAGTGTCAAAGGTGATTGATGCCTTTGACGATATTGTGCCGGTTGATGCCGGTTTCAGAACGTCACTGGATCAAAAGGCACAATCCCTGGTCGCGCAAGGTGTGCCCGAAGACTTGGCACGCCGCGTGGCATCCATGGCGCAGATGGTGGCGATTTGTGATGTCGTCCGCATTGCCGAGGCCACGGGCCGGGATGTGATCGAAGTCGGGGCCACCTACTTTGCGGTTGGGGCACGGTTCCAGCTTGGTCTGATGCGGGCAGCCGCCGATTCAATCGAAGCCGAAACCCATTGGCAGAAACTCGCCCGTGCGGCGGTGGTTGACGATCTTTATGGTCATCAGCGTGAATTGACCCGTGCGGTTCTTGGTGCGGGCAAAAAAGGCGCATCGGGTGCCGATCTGGTTGATAAGTGGGTGGATGCCCATCAGCGGGGTTGTGCACGCTGTGATGAACTGATCAATGAACTGCGGGCCGCAGGTCAGATTGATCTTTCCATGATCACGGTTGCCAACCGTCAGATCAGGGCTTTGACCGGCGCCTGATCACGCATCACGGTTCATGTCAGTATCTATGTCAGGAGGGCGCATTTCGTGCCCTCCTTTCTTTTGTGTGGTCATCGGGCATGTTTGGCCGATGTGGTGTCGCAGAACGGCGGAAAATACCGCTATGACGGCTGCTATGCGTTTTTAACTCATCACGGCTTAGCGCTTTGAATTTGCAAACATTACTGTCATCCTGTTGCCATTATTACATGATGAAGTGACAATATATCCGGTCATTCACTTGAAAAATACCGACCGGTTCGTATATTCGTTACATACATAAAAAAATTAGGTCAAAGCCATGAGGAACGCTGCAGAAACCCGGATCAAGCTGCTAGAGACAGCCATGGAGCTGTTAACGACCCGTAGCTACCACGATATCGGCGTCAGCGACGTCTGCAAACATGCCGGTGTCACCAAGGGCGCGTTCTATCATCACTTTGACAGCAAGGCCGCCTTGTTTGCCGCGTCTGCGCGACAGCATTGGGAAAAGGGCAAGGACGAGCTCCGTTCGATCTTTTCGCCCGATATTTCCCCGATTGAGCAACTGAACCGCTATATCGATCTGGTCTGCAGCAAGCAGGAAAAATACGCAATCCCCGGTGAAAGCGAAGTCTGTGTCTGTCCGATTTTCACCGCAGGCGGTCAGGTCGGACCCGAAGACATCGAAATTCAGGATTGCTCACGCGAACTGGCCGAAGAACAGATCAAATACCTTGCATCCATGGTGCGTGGCCTCAAAGGCGAGGGCATGCTCAGCGAGGATGGAGATGTCACAACACTGGCGCGCATGATTTTCCAGTATGTCCACGGGCTTTTGACCTATGGCAAGGTTTTTAATGATCTTGATACTGTTCGGTCTGATCTGCGTGAAGGCATCTGTCGAATCCTCAATTTACAGTGTAAATTCAGGGATGTAAGCTCTTCCGACGCGGCCTGATGTTTCGGATGCGTTCTAAAATAATTTAAAAAATAACCACTTTTTTGCCTTCTTCCCCTTGCAAGCAAACCGATCGGTATGCATCTATCGGTCAAACAGTCCGCAATATGTGCGGCTCACGCTTTTGGAAGATGGAAAGATGCAGTCTCGATCAAAACGCAAAATATTGCTGCCCGCGGCCGTTCTGGCGCTGGCAGTTGCCGCCGGTGGATATGGCTTGCATGTCACCGGTTCCGCCGCCGATGAGGTCGCGGTTCAGTCCGCACCCATGGCAACACCGGTCACCGTTTCCGATGTAAAAAGTAATTCTGTTCGTCTCTGGAGCAACTTTTCCGGCCGCCTGAGTGCGGTTGAGGAAGTCCAGTTGCGCCCGCAGGTCAGTGGTGCGATCGTCAAAATCGGTTTTGAAGACGGTCAGCTGGTCAAGCAGGGCGATATTCTGGCCGTGATTGACCCGCGCAGCTATCAGGCCGCAGTCGATGAAGCGCGCGCAGAACTTTCCGTTGCCCGTCAAAACCTGTCGCTGGCCTCCAAGGAAAAGGAACGTGCGGAAAAGCTGGTGTCCAATGGCACGGTGTCAAAACGTGTCTATGACGAACGGCTTAGCACCCATCAGGTCGCACAAAGTCAGGTCACCCGTGCGCAGGCACAGCTTGAACTGGCTGAAATCGAACTTGATCACGCCTATGTCAAAGCCCCGATTGACGGGCGTGTCAGCCGTGTCGAAATGACCGTTGGCAATCAGGTCAATGCCGGTCCAAACGCCCCGGTTCTGACCACCATTGTCTCAACCGGGAAAATCTATGCCGATTTCGACCTTGATGAGCAGACTTTCTTTGCCAGCCTTGGCGCCAGTGGCAAGATTGATGATGCCGCGCAAAGCATCCCGGTCAATATGACGCTGTCGAACGGCCGCCATGTTTCTGGCCACGTACACAGCTTTGACAACCGCATTGATGCGCGCACCGGCACCATCCGGACCCGGGCACTGTTTGACAATCTTGATGGCACCCTTCTGCCGGGCACCTTTGCCAGTCTGGAACTTGGCACGCTTGCCAAGGAAGAAGTCATCATGATCCCGCCTGAGGCGATCAGCACCGATCAGGATCGTAAATTCGTCTATGTCGTTCAGCCCGACAACACGGTTGCCTATCGTCAGGTGATGCTGGGGTCTGAACTCAACGGCATGCGGATTGTCACATCCGGTCTTGAGATTGGTGAACTTGTCATTGTGAACGGCATCATGAAGGTTCGTCCCGGTATGTCCGTTGCCCCCGAAATTCTGCAGGCCTCAGCATCCTGAGGGGTGCTTTACTGCGCGCATAAGCAAGGCTGACCGTCATGCAGAACTTATCCAGATTTTTCGTGGATCGCCCGATTTTTGCTGGCGTCCTGTCCGTTCTTATCCTTTTGGCTGGCCTGATTGCCATGTGGCGTTTGCCGATTTCCGAATACCCGGAAGTCGTGCCGCCAACCGTCGTGGTCCAGGCCAAATTTCCCGGTGCAAACCCCGCCGAGATTGCCGAAACTGTTGCCTCCCCGCTTGAAGAGCAAATCAACGGGGTTGAGGGGATGCTTTATATCAACTCGCTGGCGACAACCGATGGCAACCTGTCGCTGACCGTGACGTTTGAAATCGGAACCGACCCGGATCTGGCGCAGCAAAAAGTCCAGAACCGTGTATCGCAGGCCGAACCGCGTCTTCCCGATGTGGTGCGGCAGCTTGGCGTGACTGTATCAAAACAGTCACCCGACCTGACCATGGTCGTGCATTTGCGGTCGCCCAATGAACGCTATGACATGCTGTATTTGCGCAACTACGCGACGCTCAATGTGCGGGATCGTCTGGCACGTATTGGCGGCGTCGGGCAGGTAGGGCTGTTTGGGTCGGGCGATTACGCCATGCGTGTCTGGCTAAACCCCGACAAGGTTGCCGAACGTAACCTGACGGCGGGTGAGGTGGTTGCCGCCATCCAAAGCCAGAACGTTCAGGTTGCTGCGGGGATCATTGGCGGGGCGCCCTATGACACCGGCGTGCAGTTCCAATTGCCGATCAACATCAGTGGCCGTTTGGAAACACCCGAAGAGTTCGGAAGCATCATCATCAAACGCGGTGAAGATGGCACGATTACCCGTCTTGGCGATGTGGCGCGGATCGAGCTGGAGGCACAGCAATATGCGCTGCGCTCCCTGCTTGATAACAAGCCCGCCGTCGCCCTGCCGATTTTTGCATCGCCCGGCTCAAACGCGCTTGATATCTCAAGCAACGTTCGGGCCGCGATGGAGGAGCTCAAACAGAACTTCCCCGAGGACCTTGATTACAGCATCGTCTATGACCCGACCGTCTTTGTGCGCGGCTCGATCAAATCCGTGATCATGACCTTGCTTGAGGCCATCGCCCTTGTGGTTCTGGTGGTCACGATCTTCCTGCAAACATGGCGGGCGTCAATTATTCCGCTGCTGGCTGTGCCGGTTTCGATCATCGGGACCTTTGCGCTGATGCTGTTGATGGGCTTTTCGATCAATGTGCTGTCGCTGTTTGGTCTGATCCTTGCCATCGGGATCGTGGTCGATGATGCGATTGTCGTTGTCGAAAACGTTGAACGAAACATCGAACGCGGCTTGTCGCCGCGCGACGCGACGGTTGCGGCCATGCGCGAAGTCACCGGGCCGATCATTGCAACCTCGCTTGTGATTACCGGTGTGTTTGTGCCGATTGCCTTTATCAGTGGCCTGACCGGCCAGTTTTATCAGCAATTTGCCCTGACCATTGCGATTGCAACCATCATTTCGACGATCAATTCCCTTACCTTAAGCCCGGCTCTGTCGGCGATCTTGTTGCGCAGTCATGATGCGCCCAAGGATTGGCTGACACGCGGCATGGACTTTGTCTTTGGCTGGTTCTTCCGTGGGTTCAACCGGTTCTTTAACCGCAGCACCGATCTTTATGCCGGGGGGGTTAAGCGCCTTCTGGGTGTGAAATCGATTATGATGGTGCTGTATGTCGGCTTGCTGGCCCTGACCTATCAGGGGTTCCAGATATTGCCGAACGGCTTTGTCCCAATTCAGGATAAACAGTATCTCGTCAGTTTTGCCCAGCTCCCACAGGGTGCGACACTGGACCGGACCGAAGATGTCATTCGTGAAATGTCTGACATTGCGCTTAAGGAACCCGGTGTTGAAAGTGCCGTTTCTTTCCCGGGACTCTCGATCAACGGGTTTGTGAACAGTTCAAGTGCGGGCATTGTTTTTGTCACCCTGACTGACTTTGCCGAACGCAAAAGTGACGATCTGTCGGGCTTGGCGATTGCAGGCAAACTTCAACAGAAGTTTGGCGCGATTGATGAAGCCTTCGTTGCCATTTTCCCCGCACCACCAGTACAGGGTCTTGGCACGGTTGGCGGGTTTAAGCTGCAGGTGGAGGATCGCTCCGATCAGGGGTATCGCGCCCTTGATGATGCCATGAAGCAGGTTCTGGCCAAGGCATGGGCAGCACCTGAACTGACCGGTGTGTTCTCAAGCTACAACATCAACGTCCCGCAACTTCAGGCGTCTCTTGACCGTACAAAGGTGCAGCAACTTGGCATTCCGGTTGATGAAATCTTCCGGACCATGCAGGTCTATCTGGGCTCAATGTATGTCAATGACTTCAACACATTTGGCCGTACCTATCAGGTGATTGCACAGGCCGATAAGCCTTATCGATCCAGTCCCGAAGACATCCTGCGTCTGCAAACCCGTAATGCAGATGGCGATATGGTGCCGCTTGGCA
The DNA here is from genome assembly GCF_002844275.1 of Thalassospira lohafexi. Classification (GTDB taxonomy): domain Bacteria; phylum Pseudomonadota; class Alphaproteobacteria; order Rhodospirillales; family Thalassospiraceae; genus Thalassospira; species Thalassospira lohafexi. Next base: position 70,650 of record NZ_NXGX01000012.1, on the reverse strand, counting down.
GTGTTCTTTCCGTTACCGAAACGTTTGGGCCCGATACGGCCATGCGCTACAACGGGTTCCGGTCGGCGGATCTGAACGGCAATGCGGCACCGGGTTATTCCAGTGGTGAGGCAGAAGCCGCCATCATCAAGATACTCGATGAAACCTTGCCACCGGGCATGTCCTATGAGTGGACGGAGCTGACCTATCAGCAGATTCTGGCGGGCGATACAGCAATGTATATCTTCCCGATCTGTATCCTTCTGGTGTTCCTGGTTCTGGCCGCACAGTACGAAAGCCTGACCATGCCGCTGGCGGTCATCATGATCGTCCCGATGAGCATCCTTTCTGCTGTCTTTGGTGTCTATCTGTTTGGCGGGGATAACAACATCTTCACCCAGATCAGTCTGTTTGTTCTGGCCGGACTGGCATCAAAGAACGCGATCCTGATTGTCGAGTTCGCCCGCGAACTGGAACATCAGGGCCGCACAACACTTCAGGCCGCGATCGAGGCCAGCCGCCTGCGGTTGCGTCCGATCCTGATGACATCACTGGCCTTCATCATGGGCGTCGTGCCGCTGGTTCTGTCCAGCGGTGCCGGGGCCGAGATGCGCCACGCGATTGGTATTGCCGTTTTCTCGGGCATGCTGGGTGTGACGATATTTGGCCTGATCCTGACTCCGGTCTTTTATGTGCTCGTGCGCATGATTGGCCGGCGCGACGAAGTCCGTTCACTCGATGGGGCTGATTCCAATCAGTCTGCGGAGTAAACGGAATCGTTGCAGAAACAGCCGGGCCAACTTCCCCCCCCCGACCCCCGTAGGTCCGGCTGTTTCTTCCTTTTTCTGTCAGGCATTTCTGGCGTGCTCGCGCATCGCCAGAAATACCGTTGTATTAAGCTCTATCGGGCCTTTCCACGTGCCGGCTTCTTTTGGTGACGGCGCGTTCCAGTCAATTTCGGGATGTTGTGGAAAGTTTTCGAGCGATGGCCAGCGTTCTCCGCCAAACAGCTCTTCACGGTAGTCGCCAACCGTCCCCATTGTCCCTGCCGAACCTTCCCTGACTTCCAGGCGGTCGCCATATTTGTGTTTGAGCTCGAACTCGATGCGGTTTTCTACATATTTGGTCAGTTCATCGCCGCTCAGTCCGCGCTGTTCACCGTCACTTTTGGCGATGCCGTACTCAAAACCGTAACTCATATCGTTCGAAACGTTGGCGTTGTCGGTGCCAAAAACGGCGGTGAGTTCCCCATCCAGATAATAGGCACGGGTCACCTGTGCATCGCTGTTGTCATCAAGCCAGTTTGATAGGTTGCTTTCCGCAGTTTTTCGGATTTCCTTGAACTCTGCTTGGCGGGTGAGCATACGCTCTTTCCACTCTTCGGCTGTGTATTTGGTGGTGTACTCACCGGTTTGCCCGTCAATCGGCCGAGGGAGAAGCAGCATCTGCGCCCCAGCCAAAGAAAATTGTCCCTGAATATTGACCATTTCTGTGTCTCCTGCTGTCACATGTCTGAAAAAACAAGCAACATCAGTGCCACTCATACGTGTGCTCAGGGAATCCTTTGGTATCTGTGGTGTTTGTTCTGTGATGTCGGTCACGCGGGCAAATAAGGTCAAAACCGTTACGCTAAATCAGATGGTTAGTGGGAACAAACTGCCCACACCAAAGGGGCAATGGCCTCATACTATTGTCAAATGATCGGTTCGTAATTGCCGGGTGCTTGCCAACGCAAAAATACGTCTTATTTTTCGTACAGATTTTTCGCCAAAAGGGTATTCGAGCATGAATTACATCCGTACAGGTTTGTTACTCGCCGGTTTGACCGCGCTGTTTGGCGTGGTCGGCATGATGATTGGCGGGCAGCAGGGCATGATCATCGCCTTGCTTTTTGCCGGTGCGATGAACGTGTTTGCCTATTGGAACTCGGATGCGATGCTGCTTCGGATGCGAAGCGCCCGCCAGGTCGATGACCGCACGGCCCCGGAACTGGTCTCGATGGTGCGTGAATTGTCGCAGAATGCCGGTTTGCCGATGCCCAAGGTCTATGTGGTTGAAAATCCACAGCCCAATGCCTTTGCCACCGGGCGTAATCCGGAAAATGCGGCCGTGGCGGCAACCACCGGATTGCTCAAGCTTTTGGACCGCAATGAGATCGCCGGGGTCATGGCCCATGAACTGGCCCATGTTAAAAATCGCGATACCCTGACCATGACAATTACCGCGACCATTGCCGGTGCCATTTCTGCCTTGGCGAATTTTGCAATGTTTGCCGGTATCTTTGGCGGTCATCGGAACGACAACAACAATCCGCTTGGCGGCTTTGGCATGATTTTGGTCGCCATTCTGGCCCCGCTTGGTGCGATGTTGGTTCAGATGGCCATTTCACGTACCCGCGAATACCAAGCCGACAAAATGGGCGCGGAGATTTGCGGCCATCCGTTATGGCTGGCCAGTGCCTTGAACAAGCTTGATAAAGGCGTTCACACCATCCCCAATCAGGATGCAGAACGCAACCCGGCAACCGCGCACATGTATATCGCCAACCCACTATCGGGAAAGGGCATGGACAGTTTGTTTTCAACCCATCCCGATATGGCCAACCGCATTGCCCGTCTTAAAGCCATGACTGTTCCGGTGACAGATCAAACAGTTGATCAACCTGCTCATTCTGGGCCCTGGCAGACACAGTCTCGCAATCAGAATACCCGTCGGCAACGAAGACGCCCTTGGAACTGAAACATAAAATAATGCCGATTTATCAGACATTTGTCGGTATTGATTATGTTTTCGGGTGGCGAACTCCTATCCTTCAGTATCGTGAAAACCGGTATTGAGTGCATTGACCCCAGTTGACTCGCGGCAGACAATGGACCCGTAACTCTTTGTGGGGCTTTTGTTTTCCAATTCGCAATGCGTGATCACGGATAAGGGATGTAATGGCTGGTTTCTGGTCTGTCGTTGGTCTGGCGATCAAATCGCTGTTCGCAGGCCAAGACGCAAACGGGCATACTGGCGACGTTGTGACATCTGATTCTGATGTGACAACGTCAGAACCGGAACCGTCATACCGCTATGCCATTGCGCGCTTTTCCAGTGCCAACCCTGCCAATGCCAATCTTGCTAATGCAAGTGCTGCAGGGGGTGCAACACCGACCAGCCCGGAACAGCCTGATGCCATTGCCAATATTCTTTCGCGCAGTCTTGCATCGATTCCAGACAGTCAGGTCGTTCTGGTAAATCAGTTTTTTGCGCCGAACCCCGATGTTGCGGATCCCTTTCAGGCCATACGTGAAACTAAGCTTGGCGCGTTGAACGTTGCCCATCAGCGTGATGCGCAAGCAATGTTCTGGGGAAGGCAAAACGATGCCACCGGTCAGCTTGAAGTTCACCTGATCAGCGATGAACTGGCATCGTCGCTTTATGGCCTGATCATGCCGCTGACCCATTGTTTCAAGCTGCCTGAACATCACGATACGACAGAAGCCTTGCGTATCTTACTTTCCGCGGAACTTGTTCATCAGGCGCGCGGCGGTGAAATGCGGTCCCAGCAGATGGCGCGCCTGACCTCGCACCTTGAAGATCTTCTGGAACGCATTCAGAAGGGCGATACGTTTGATGCGGCGGGTCCCGGCGTGGCAACGGCCTATGCCTTTGCGGCCTATGTTCTGGCTGAAACCGGTGATCGCAAGTATTGCGCGACGGCGATGCGCGTGATTGAGCCCCAAATCCGTCAAATTCTTAAGGCCGCCGGGGATCAACCTGTCGAGAAGGCTGTCGAGAAGGCTGCGGCGCCATCGGGGCTGCTGGGCGAAAAGCTGCACCATAAGGAAGTCGTCGTCAAAGAAACCAGCACCGAGGAACTCATTGCCGGGATCAGCGATTTTGACAAGGTCGATTGTCAGAAAACAGCCATTCTTGCGCTCTATGGCGGGTTGGTGAATTGGTCGTTGGTCAGCAACATGCAGGCAAGTACGGGAACCTTGGCCATCGCACTCTGGAAGTTCCTTGTCCGGCGCTTTGAATTGACCGGCGGATCGGCCGCCGATTGTGCGACGGCGATTTGCCGGGTCGGCGAAGCATTAGTTGCCCATGCCAAAGAAACCGAAAACGCCAAACTCGCTGATAGTGGTGTCGTGCAGTTTCGCCGGGCAATTGGCATGATCAGCAACCGGTCGCATGCGGCACTTTATGCGATTGCGGCCTATGGTCTGGCGGAGTCCATCGTCGCATCGGCCCTGATCAATGATGTCCATATTCCCGATGAACAGGTCATTCCTGTGTATCAGGCATCGCTCAAGGTCTGTGCCCGGCGGGATCAGCCCTATATCTGGGGGCGGACAATGTTTGCACTGGCCTCGGTTCAACTGATGAATGGCAGCCAGGGCAAAGATGCAAAGATGACGGGGCTGGCGCGTGTCAGCTTCTCGCAAGCGTACGAAGCTTTTACCGATGCCGGGGCCAAGGGGGCTGCGCGCGCCGCATCGGGTGGCTATACCCGGGCGGAAAACATGCTGTCCCAGTTGTCCCATCGCAAGGCCGTGATGGATGCGACCGGGGGTGAGAACAATCAGGAATCCTCCGGGTCCTGATCAATCATTGGCTTGATCTTGGGCATCGTGTTTTTGCGATGTCGTGACGGTTTTCCTTTGGGCAAGTTTCATGCAGACAAAAGAAAACCCCGCAGCCGAAGCTGCGGGGTTTCTGACTGCGAATGCGTGATGCATTCTACTCGCGGCTTGCGCCGAAGAAGTGCAGCAACATGATAAACAGGTTTACGAAATCAAGATAAAGCTGCAGGGCACCGAACAGGGCTTTTTTGCCCGAGGTCGCGGTATCATCCTGCTCGTGATAGCTTTCCTTGATACGCTGGGTGTCATAGGCGGTAAGACCGGTAAAGATCAGAACACCGGCTGCCGAGATGATGAACTGCAGCATGCCGCTGCCAAGGAAGATGTTCACCACGCTGGCAATGATGATGCCGATCAGGCCCATGAACAGGAAGCTGCCCCAGCCCGACAGATCTTTCTTGGTGGTATAGCCATAAAGGCTCATCGCACCAAAAGTACCTGCGGTGATGAAGAAGGTCCGGGCAATCGATTCACCGGTATAAACCAGGAAGATCGATGACAGCGACAGACCCATCAGGGCGGCATAAATCCAGAATGTCGCCTGTGCAGCGCCAAAGCTCATTTTGTGAATGCGCGCGCTCAGGAAGAACACCAGCCCAATCGGGGCCAGCATGACAATCCACTGCAGTCCTGAACCGAAAATAGCCTGCATCAGGGTTGGGCTGGTGGACACTGCCATCGCGACCACACCGGTCAGTGCCAGTGCGGATGCCATGTAGTTATAAACACTTAGCATATAGGCGCGGAGACCTGCATCGATCTCGGCCGCCGACCGGCCAACCGAGACGTCATAGCCGCGTTGACGCGTTTCAAAAGCCATTGAAATCCCTCTTTGATCCAATTGTGAGCAGAATACTGATAGTATCCTGCAATGATCAAAATATGGCAGAATTTCCACGAAAAGCAACGGTTTGCCCGATTGATGCCCCTTGCGGGAATATATGTTGTGATCTTGTTCACTTCGCGCTTGGACGCGACAATCGCTCAAAAAAGCGCTAATATGCTTGAATGCAGGGGGTAATCGCGCCGTGACAGCAAGATACAAAGGCTCAACCTGCCATGTCCGGGCCAAGTTTGATCAAAAACGTTAAGCGACTTCAAAACCTTATCGCCGAACGCCTGTCTTGGCGTTTATCGGGATTAAGCATGGCTGCGCTTGCGGGTTTGGTGTTGTTGTGCAGTGTCTTGCCAAATGGCGCTCAGGCCCAGAATGCCAAACTGACGGCGAACCCGGATTCGGGCGCCATTCCGGTTTTTACCGACAAATATCCTCAATCCGAATTTTGTGCCGATCCCGATCAGGCCGCACCTTGTTCTGTTGCGCCGGTCGATGTGCCTGAATTTGACGCCAGTTTCATTTACCGGTTTTTGGCCTATGAAGCCCAACGACCCTTTGACCGGTTTTCCTGGCAGTCCTTTGTTGCGGTAACCTCGTCTGATCCAACTGGGAACGGTCTTGCGCGGTGGGAAACATATCCCACCAGACGCGATCTGTTTTCCGAGGTTGCCATGCCAAACCCGGCCTGCCGGGATGGTCTGCCCGACGGGGCCCTGCTGTTGGCAAGTCATGTGCAATCAAGCGGTGACATTCTGGTCGATCAGGCCGGGAATTTCATTTTGTATGAAACCCGCATCAACCCGGTTGCGGCCAATTACATTCGCCAAAACGGACTGGACCACGAATCCGGACGTCTGGAGTTTGCCAATGCCGGGCAACCGGTTGATTTCCCCATGGGGCATGGTCCCAACACCCGCGTTTCAAATACCGGCAGTTTTGCCAAAGGCGTGATCAAGACGGCTTCGGCGTCTGACTCTGCTGATGCTGTGGTTGCCGATGCGGCTGTTGATGCGCGCAAAAACAGTGTCATGGGCGCACAGCTTTTGAAATTTGCCTGGCGTATTTTGCCCGATGGACTGTCAGGAGATCGCTATTTCACCCGTGCGGCACGCATTGCCTTGGATGGGGATGTTACTCTTGATGGTAAGCCCGCCTGCCTTGATGTGACGGTCGGGCTTGTCGGAATGCATCTGGTTGAACGTGTGACCAGTGGCAACGGGGATCGCTGGATCTGGTCGAGTTTCGAACATGTTGGCACGGTGCCGCTGGCGGCCAACGCGCGACGCCCCAATAGCATCATCACCGATACACCGTTTGCCGATGGCTGTCTGGCCCCCGATCCGGTCGGGCTCCAAACCCCGACCGACGGGTTCCTTTTTTACGGGGGCCGAACCGGGGCAGGGGGGCAGGCCAATCAATCCATTCAAGCAGACCTTCGGTGGGATGATCATGCGCCATATGCCCGCACAGCATCGGGGGGTACTGTGGTGCCGCCCGATATTGTTCGATGCTGGCGATTGTTTTCCGGAACGGCCGAAGCCAACTTTGTCTGGCAAACCAAACTGGAAGGCACGGTTTGGGCAAATTACATGCTGCTGGGCACGCAATGGATCGGCAATCCGGGCGGGGCGCCGTTTGGTGTTGGCGAAGTGCCGCGTTTTCTAACCAACAGTGCCCTTGAAAGCTTTATCCAGCATCATAGTGATGCGACCTGCCTTGGCTGCCATGTCAACGCGGTAACAGACGCCGGGCAAACGGCCAACTTTACGTTTCTGCTCGATCCTGCACGCTGAGGGTGCTGAGCTGACCGTTGCTCAGACAGACCTTCCAATTTTCTCTGATTGGCACTAGCATGCTGCGAAAATCTGCCGCAGCCAAAAAACAAATAACAGTGGCAGATACAGGGAGGAAACATGCTGGTCTGTCGTGATGATTACGCGACGGTGCGCTCGGAGTTCGTCTGGGATGTGCCGACTTATTTCAATATTGGTGTCGATGTCTGTGACAAATGGGCCGACGATCCGGATCGGCTGGCACTGATGTATCGCAGGCGGGACGGGTCCCGCCGTGATTACAGTTTTGCCCAGATCAAACGACTTTCAAACCGCTTTGCCAATGTCATGCGCCGCCATGGTATTCGCCGGGGTGACCGGGTCGGGATTTTACTACCGCAAAGTCCCGAAACTGCTATTGCCCATGTTGCGACCTATAAAATGGGTGGTATTGCTGTGCCGCTGTTTACCCTTTTTGGTGTTGATGCGCTGGAATACCGGTTGGGCAACTGTGCGGCCAAGGCACTTGTCACCGACCGCGAAGGGGCTGCAAAAATTGCGGAAATTCGCGATCTTTTGCCCGCCTTGGAATATGTCTATGTGATTGATGGTGCGCCAGATAACTGTTTTGATTTCAAGGCCCTGTCGGCGGAGGCCAGTGATCAGTTCGAACCGGTTAAAACCCGTGCCGATGAACCAGCCCTGATCATTTATACATCAGGAACCACCGGCCAGCCCAAAGGGGCCCTTCATGCGCACCGGGTATTGCTGGGCCATTTGCCCGGTGTCGAAATGTCACATGATTTCTTTCCCAAGGACAATGACGTCATGTGGACGCCCGCCGACTGGGCATGGATCGGTGGGTTGCTTGATGTGCTTTTGCCATCGTGGCATCACGGGGTGCCAGTCGTCGCCCACCGGTTTGAAAAATTCACCCCGGAGGCTGCCTTTGAATTGATTGCGCAGTTCGGCGTGCGCAATACCTTCCTGCCACCAACCGCGTTAAAGATGATGCGGGCGGCGGGTGATGATGTGGCGCAAAAATTCAACTGTAATTTACGCTCTATCGCAAGTGGTGGTGAAACACTTGGGTCAGAACTTCTTGATTGGGGGCATCGGGTTTTCGGTGTCACGATCAACGAGTTTTATGGTCAGACCGAATGCAACATGGTGGTCAGTTCCTGCCAGTCGATCATGGATCCCAAGCCCGGTGTCATGGGCCGTCCGGTGCCGGGGCATGATGTTGCGGTGATTGATCTGGATGGCAATGTGCTGGGGGCGGGTGAGATGGGCCGGATTGCTGTGCGTGCGCCCGATCCGGTGATGTTTCTGGAATATTGGCGCAACCCGGACGCCACACAGGAAAAATACATCGGTGAATGGTTGCTGACCGGCGATATGGGCTGTGTCGATGAAGACGGCTATATCCGCTTTGTCGGGCGCGACGATGACGTCATTAGTTCAGCGGGCTATCGCATTGGCCCGGGCGAGATCGAAGATTGCCTGATTGCCCATCCGGCGGTGCGCATGGCCGGTGTGATTGGCAAACCCGATCCCCAGCGCGGGCAAATCGTAAAGGCCTTTGTCATTCTTGCCGATGGCTTTGCCCAAAGTGCCGAGCTTGAAGACGACATCAAGCAGTTTGTTAAAACCCGGCTGGCCGCCCACGAATACCCGCGCGAGATTGCCTTTCTTGATGAACTGCCGATGACCACAACCGGTAAGGTTGTACGTCGGGCCCTGCGCGATTTGGCGTAACGCGCATTGTCCTAAACCAAAAGGGGCCGGTCAGTGATGTGACCGGCCCCTTTTTATGTGGTTGGAAGGTTTGCTGTGCGTGCTGTGTTACTCGTTACGCAGCAACGGTGCCGCTGGGCTGCGCAATGCCTGCCACGTGCCGACAAAACCGGCTGACAGGGTGGCAAACAGCCCGATGGCAATCGGACCCAGTATCGTCGCGGGTAGAAGCGTCCAGGACGCCCCCATCACCAGCACAAGCACCGACCATGCGGCGATGGACCCGACCAGTGCGGCCAGAACCCCGGTCGCCAGCCCAAGAATGCCGTATTCCAGCGCATAGGCATAAAGGATGTTGGCCCGTGTCGCGCCCAGCGTTTTAAGCACCACGGCATCATAGATGCGTTTGCGCCGACCTGCGGCAACCGCCCCGGCCAGCACCAGCACACCGGCAACAATCGCGATCATGCTCGTCGCATTAAGCGCAGTACCAATCCCGGCCAGAATGGCGTTGGCGGCTTCAAGGGCCTCGCGCACCCGGATGGCCGATACATTCGGGAAGTCGATCCCGATCATGCGATCGACCGGTTCTTCCATCTCGCGCGGCATATGGGCGGTGGCAATCAGGCTATAGGGGGCCTTGTCGATCAGGCCCGGTGAAAACACCATGGCGAAATTCATCCGCAGGCTTTGCCATTCTATTTCGCGCCAATTGGCGATCTCGGCGGTGATGTCACGCCCGAGGATATTAATGGTCAATGTGTCGCCGGGCTGAAGGTCAAAGGCATTGCCGATGTCCGCACTGATCGATACCAGCGGTTTGGAGGCATCATTATAATCTGACGGCCACCAATCGCCGCGTACCAGTTTGGTTTCGGGCGGCGGTACGGCGGCAAAGGTCAACCCACGATCACCGCGCAGGAACCAGCGATCATCGCCCGGTCCGACATCTTCGGATTTAACGCCATCAACCGCCGTCACACGCCCGCGCAACATCGGTGTTTGTTCGACATCCGAAACATTATCCTTTGCCAGAAGCTGGGTGCGGAACGCGTCGATCTGGTCAGGTTGAATATCAAGGAAGAAAAACGCCGGGGCAGATTCCGGCAGGTTTTCATTAATCTCGTTATCAAGGTTGCCCTCGATCCCCGAAATGGTCACCAGAAGCGTCAGCCCAAGTCCAAGCGACAGGGCGACCGGAACTGTGCTAGCGCCTGGTCGATGCAGGTTGGTCAGGGCAAGCCTTGAAAAGGCATTGCGTCCGGTGGTGAACCGTTTCGATAAGGATACAATTGCCCGCCCGGCGTAAGTGAAAATCACAATCGCTGCTGCCGACCCGCCGATAAAGCCAAGGGCGATGGTCTTATCGGTCGCGGTCATTACGGTCAAAATCAGCAACAGCACAAGTGGCGCGCCGATATAGGGCAAGTCGCGTTTGCGCACCGGGCTGCCACCCAGCAATCCGGCACTGGCCCGGAACAAACGTGCGGCGGGAATTTCACGCGCCCGTAATAACGACGGCAGGGCAAAGACCAATGTGGTCAAAATGCCAAAGCTGGTCGCAATAAGCAGCGACGGCAAGGCCGGGCCCAATGTGACGTCAATCGGCAACCGCCCGGCCAGAAGCGGGGCGACAATCGCCGGGGTCACTGCCCCGATCAAAAGACCAATCGCAATGCCAATGATCGCCAGCACAAGGATCTGCAGGAAGTAAATCCGCAACACCAGCCCATGCGATGCACCCACCGATTTCAGGGTGGCGATCACGGATGTTTTGCTTTCGATATGGCTGCGCACCGCATTGGCCACCCCAATGCCGCCAACCAGAAGGGCGGACAATCCAACAAGGGTCAGAAACAGGGTCAACCGTTCGATAAAGCGGCGCAGTCCCGGATTGGCGTTGGCGGTATCGCGCACACGCCACCCGGCATCTTCAAACTGTTCATCAAGCCGTTCACGAAACGCGGTGGGCGTTTCATTGTTATTCAAATCCAAAGCGTAATAATAGCGGATCAGGCTTCCGGGTTGTACCAGCCCAGTCTGCATCAGGGCATCCTTGGACACCATTAAACGTGGCCCAAAGTTGAAAAAGCCAACCGCCTTGTCGGGTTCGGTGGTGATGACGCCGCGAATTTGCACGTCGATATCACCGAGTTTCACCGTATCGCCAACCTTGATCTTAAGGCGTTCCAGCAATCCGGCCTCGGTCACAGCCCCCCAAATACCGTCTTTTTGATCAAGACTTCCGGCAAAGGGAATGTCATCTGCCAGTTCCATCTCGCCAAACAGCGGATAGGCATCATCAACGGCTTTAAGCTCAACCAAACGGCGTTGATCGGGGCCATAGGCAGTGGTCCGCATGGTCGCAAGTTGCCCGACCCGTTCGGTATTATCGCTAAGCCATTCAAGCTGTTGGGGTGTGGCATCCGTGTGGGTCAGGCGTAACTCAACATCGCCACCCAAAAGCTTCCGCCCGTCACGCTCAAGTGCCGATAGAACGGATTCCGAAACGTTTCCCACGGCCGCAATCGCGCCGACACCCAATGCAAGACAGGCCAGGAAAATCCAAAAGCCGGACAAGCCGCCGCGCAATTCCCGGCGACAGACTTGCCACGCGATGGACCACAGGCGGTCAGCACCCTTGCGACCATCCGATGCGTTTGTCGTGCGGCTCATGAGTGCTCTTCCTGCTGCGTAACGATTTCACCATCGCGCAGCATGATGGTGCGGTCGCACCGGTCCGCCAAGTTGGGATCATGGGTAATCAAAAGCAGCGTTGATCCTTTGCGCTTGGCCAGATCAAACAGCAATTCAATAATCGTTTCGCCGGTCGCCCCATCAAGGTTCCCGGTCGGCTCATCAGCCAGCAACAGCTCGGGATCGGTGGCAAGTGCGCGGGCCAGCGCAACACGTTGTTGTTCGCCGCCCGAAAGCTGACCGGGGTAATGGCCAATCCGATGGCCCAGCCCGACGGCTTTAAGTTCCTGTTCTGCCTTTTCAAAGGCATCCTTGCGCCCGGCGAATTCCATCGGAAGTGCAACGTTTTCAAGTGCGCTCATCGTCGGGATCAGGTGGAAGTCCTGAAACACGATGCCAACATGATGGCGGCGATACAGCGCCAACCCGTCTTCATCAAGGGTGCGCAAATCATTGCCACACACCGTCACAACCCCTTCTTGGGCTTGTTCCAGCCCGGCAATCACCATCAAAAGCGACGTTTTGCCCGATCCGGATGGCCCGACCAGACTGACGCGTTCGCCCGCCTCGATTGAAATGTCGATCCCTTTCAGGATTTCAACAATGCCCGCCGGGCCAGCCAGACGCAGTTTGAGGTTCTGCACATCAACGGTTTTGCTACGTTCCTGTTGTGATGCGACGGTGTTTTCATCCGGGATCGAGGCAGTTTCAGTAACACTCATCTGGGGTCCTATCGGGCTTAATCCATTGCAAGAATAAGAATGCGGGCTAAATACTCATACGGAAACGCAGGGTTTCGGTTCAACCATATCAGGTTTGAAATGCGCCGTTCGCAGGTAACCGTATGGTAACCGTTTCACAAATTAACAGGCATATAAGATGGGATGTGTAATGAATTTTGGCTTCGGGCAAGGGTGCGGTGTAATCAAGTTCACTGCAAATCCGCTATGGCGTGCCGCGCGGTTTGTCTCGCGCAGCAGTGTAATCCTGTTTGGGGTTGCGGCCATTTTCCTGTCTGCACCGGCCAATGCCAATGCTCGTGAAAACAAGCCGCAAACCCTTGTGTTGTTTGGCGATAGCTTGATGGCGGGCTATGGACTTTCGCAAGAAAACGGCTTCGCCCCCAAGCTTGAAGCCGCCTTGAAGGATGCCGGGCATTCAATCAATGTCGTCAACAGTTCCGTTTCCGGCGATACCACAGCAGCAGGCTTGGCGCGGCTTGACTGGGCCTTGGTTGATAAACCCGATGCGGTGTTGCTTGAACTTGGTGCCAATGATGCATTGCGCGGCATGGAACCAGCCCAGACCCGCGATAATCTGGCTCAGATCATCGAAAAGTTGCGCGCAATGGACATTGATGTTTTGCTGGCCGGGATGATGGCACCGCCCAATATGGGCAGGCAATATGGCGATGAATTCAACAGCATCTATCCCGATCTCGCAAGCGAGTATCAGGTTGATTTATATCCATTTTTCCTTGATGGCGTCGCGGCTGACCCGGCCCTTAATCAGGATGATGGCATGCATCCCAATGCACAGGGTATCGATGAAATCGTCGGGCGTATCCTGCCAGATGTTGTTTCTATCCTCACCTCGGGGTCTTAACCGGGGCGGGCATTCCCCGGTTTTGCCCACGGCATCTCTACGACGAGACGTTTTATGATTTTGCCAAACAGGCCGCATCGATCTGATGTGGCCTGTTTTCAGTTAAGCCGGAAAGACCAAAAATCGCATGTATTACAGTCGGTTGCGAAGCTTCCAGTTTTGGTTCTTTGACAAAAAAGCGCGAAAAAAGCCACTAAAATCTGTCTGAGTCAACAATTAAAACTGCATATGTAGATAGAATTCGTACGCTTATCGAAATGATTGCCGCTGTCTTGGCAGTGTATCGCGTAAGAATACCAAAAATCACCATTAATCTATTATATATCAGATAGTTATATCGTATTCAAAGTTGCTTATTTTAACCGCAAAAGCATCAAAAATCCGCCTGAAATCGCTCTGAACAGTGGGGTGAGTGTAAAATTAACACTCCATTTACTTTCGGTTATGTTCCGAATGTTTGATGGTGTAACTGCATATGTAGTTTTCAGGTTGACGAGATGGAAACAACAACGCCATTTTTACTTCAAAAGGTCGATTTGGCCCCTGCGCAGGAGCCAAAATCAAACGTAATGATTCATAATAATAGTTCTTATGATTCAACGCTTTAGAGTGGTCTGGCAAGTTATCCACTGCAAAGGCCTGTGGATAAGTTTGTTGACTATCTTTTCATCAGACAAATAAACCAAACGTGTCGGGAATCGTTAATATCCTTGGTATATCAGGCGTTTGAGTTCTATCAGGCAGTCCCGAGTCGCGGTTTGACGACCGAATAGGGCCTGTGGATGAATCGGAAGCGATTCAAATTTTGACTGCAAATGCAGTTGCCCAGCCCGGAATCCGTCGATAGACTTTATCCGTTCACTGTCCGGCGCGTGCCGTCAAAACACTGATATAGTATTATAAATCAAATGCTTGTGGGGAATATTCGTGACCACACCGGGCGTCAAACAATCCTATACCATTCCCTGTTCGTCGGTTTTCCGTGATGCGGTGCAGGCCTTGGCCGAACGGCGCGGGGTGAATGCCGCCGATCTTGCGCGCTCCGTGATGCTGATCGTACCGGAAAAGGCGATTGATGAGTATGAGGATCCGGGTGATCCGCCCAAGTCGGACCGCGAAACCATCGTTTTGAAATCCGGCCCGGCCGAAGGGCGTCCGTGGCGCAGAAAGCCGCGCCTGCAATTGCGCCTGCCGCCGGGGTTTTCCATCATCATGGTGCGTAAGGCATTGAAAATGGCCCTGGATTTTGACACGGGCGATGTCAAAATGCGGGTTGAAAAATCCGATATCCTGGCGGCCGAAAGTGCCGCACTGGCCGAAGCCCGCGCACTGAAAAAGCGTCAGGCAGAACCCCCGGTCGAACTTTTGCAATCGCGCGAAGAACTCGAACGTTTGCGTCAGATTGTTGATAATCTGGCGTTTGATCCGCTTGATCGCGGTGTGACCACCTTCAACGAGGCCCTGCATGTCATGGGGTTTGCGCCAAGTGCACGGCCGGATTTACGCGAAATTCGCACCAAATATCGCGTGCTTGCTGCCATCCATCATCCCGACAGCAATTACGGATCGCACCAACGCATGACGCAACTTAATGCGGCAATGGATCTGCTGCGACGCCATATAACCTAGGCTCAGGTAACCTAGGCTTACGCGGGTTTTTTGACGGCGTATCTTGAGAACACCTGATCGCAATGCTTAGATATGAATAAGGCCCCAGAAGGGTCCAACATGGAACATCGGGAGAATGCATGACGGGGGAATTTTGCGCGGCACATGCCAGTGGTGAAAACTGGGCAGCAGTGGCCTCCGAACTGGCCGATCAACTTCAGTCAACACCCCTGCCAGAACAGGCCTTGGCGTTTTTGTATGTCACCGAGGCGCTTTCCGATGATCTGGGCAGCATCCTGACCTTCCTGCGGTCCCGTCTTTCGATCGAACACTGGACGGGGACGGCGGGCATTGGTGTTTGTGGATCGGGTCGGGCCTATTTCGGTGTTCCGGCGGCATCGGTGCTGATTGCCCCGTTTGCCAGTGAGGATTTTCATGTTTTCGAACCGCTGAAAACCGATGCCGATGTGGATGCGCCGGAATTGCAACAGGCCATCGACCGCCTGCAACCGATCTTTGGGTTGGTCCATGGTGATCCGGGCGCACCCCAGTCATTATCCACGCTTGGCGAACTGGCGCGGGTTGGCTCGACCTATTTGGTGGGTGGCATCGCATCGGGCGAACGCGGCGCGCCACAGATTGCTGATCGTGTGGTGGACGGCGGATTATCGGGTGTTTTGTTTGATGCCAAAACCGCCGTTCAGGTCGGCATCACGCAGGCCTGCACCCCTGTCGGCCCAGTGCATCGCGTGACCGAAGGACGCGAAGGCATCGTTTCCACGCTTGATGATCGCCCCGCCCTTGAAGTGCTTAAAGAAGAACTCAATTCCGACGGCAGCGAGAATTCCATCGCATCGGGCCGTTACCACGTCGCCCTGATGATCCCGGGCTCGGACACCGGCGACTTTGTTGTGCGCAATCTGCTCGGTGTTGATCCACATAATCACATGATCGCCATCAGCGGTGATGTGCAGGCGGGTGATGCAGTTCGCTTTGTCCGGCGTGACGGGGCGGCGGCCGAAGAAGACCTGCGCCGTATGCTGAACGATGTGCAAAAACGCCTGCCGGGAAAACCACGTGGTGCGCTGTATTGCAGTTGTGTCGCCCGTGGGCCGCATTTGTTTGGCACCGAAAGCCGCGAAATGATGATCATTCGTGATGAGTTGGGTGATTTGCCGCTGACCGGGTTTTACGGCAATGGCGAGGTCTGTAATGACCGGTTTTATGGCTATACCGGGGTTTTAACGCTGTTTGTTTAAACACGCACCCGTTTGGAACGCTTTGCAACAGCGATATAAATTCAAGGCCGCCCGACATTTTTTGCTGTGAAAGGTTCCATCCCCGGCCTGACAGGATATATTCAATCCATTGAAAAATATGCGCACCCCACCCGGGGTGTAAAAGGGGATTGATACATGGAATACCGTCGATTGGGACGTACTGATATTGATGTCAGTGTTATTTGCCTGGGTACGATGACCTGGGGCCAACAGAATACGCAAGATGAAGCATTCGAACAGCTTGACTACGCGACCTCGAACGAAGTCAATTTCATTGATACCGCCGAAATGTATCCGGTTCCGGCAATGGAAGAAACCTTCACCAAAACCGAAACCATCATCGGCAACTGGCTGGAAAAACGCGGGCGTCGTGATGATCTTGTGATCGCAACCAAAATCGTCGGCCCTGCCGAACGTTTTGGCTATGTCCGCGGTGGGCCGCGTTTGACCCGCGATCAGATCAATGAAGCCATCGACGGATCGCTCAAACGTCTTAAAACCGATTACGTCGATCTGTATCAGCTCCATTGGCCGGACCGGAATTCCAACTTCTTTGGCAAACTGGGCTACGTCCATGACGCGGACGAGGATTTCACCCCGATCGAGGAAAGCCTCGAAGCCCTTGATGGTTTGGTCAAGGTCGGTAAAGTCCGTCACATCGGTCTGTCGAACGAAAACCCGTGGGGCTTGATGAAGTTCCTTGAACTGGCCGAGAAAAAGGGCTGGCCGCGCGTTGTCTCGGTTCAGAACCCCTATAGCCTTCTGACCCGTCAATACGAAGTCGGCATGGCCGAATGTTCGATCCGCGAAGATGCCGGTCTTCTGGCTTATTCGCCGCTCGGCGGTGGGGCTTTGTCGGGTAAATATCTCGGCGGGGCACGTCCAGAAGGCGCGCGTTCGTCGATCTGGCCGCAGTATTTTGCCCGGTATCTGACAGAAAACGGCATCAAATCGACCGAGGCCTATGTCAAACTTGCCAAGGACAATGGCCTTGATCCATCCCAGATGGCGCTGGCCTATGTCAATTCGCGCCCGTTCCTGACGTCAAACATCATTGGCGCGACCAGCATGGAACAGCTGAAACTCAATGTCGGATCGGCCAAAATCACCCTGTCCGAAGACGTTCTGTCCGAGATTGAAAACATCCATCAAACCTGGCCGTATCCGTGCCCGTAAGGCACAGATACGGCCAGGTAACGGGGAAGGCCGCCCGATTGTCGGGCGCCTGACCCCACCCAAATGTGAAGGAGACGGCGCATGGTAAAGCAGATTTTTGGTAAGGAAACCGATCTTGGTGCCTTTTCCGTGCGCCGTGTCCTGCCGCACCGCGACGTGCGGTCGGTCGGCCCGTTTGTGTTTTTTGATCATATGGGACCGGCTGATTTCCAACCCGGCGAGGGGATCGACGTTGCCCCGCATCCCCATATTGGTCTTGCCACGGTGACCTATATTTTCGAAGGTGCCATCCGCCACCACGACAGCCTTGGCAGCCTGCTTGAAATCAAGCCGGGCGATCTGAACTGGATGCATGCCGGGCGCGGGATCACCCATTCGGAACGTGAAACCGACGCGGTGCGCAACAGCGCACACAAGCTTGACGGGCTGCAATTATGGGTCGCCGTTCCTAAAGAAGACGAAGAATCTGATCCCGAGTTCTTCCATGTGGCAAAGGACGATTTGCCGATCATCGAAGATGCCGGGCTGCACATGCGCCTGATCGCGGGCGAGGCATTTGGCAAAACCGCCCCGGTGCCGGTCAAATCCAAACTGTTTTATCTTGATGTCCAAATGGACGAAGGCGCGCAGCTTTTGCTTCCCGGTGAAAATCAGGAAGCCGCCCTTTATGTTGTCTCGGGCACCTTGCGCATTGATGGCGTGGCCTATGCGCCGGAAAGCTTCATCTATGTCGCGCCCGAAGAAATCCCCGATATTGTCGCGCAAAGCGACTGCCGGGTGATGTTGCTGGGCGGCTTGTCGGTTGGCTATCGCCATCTGTGGTGGAACTTTGTCTCAAGCTCCAAGGAACGCATTGATCAGGCCAAAGCCGATTGGGCGGCGGGCAACTTCCCGCAGATCGACGGCGAGGATGACATCATTCCGCTTCCGGGCCGATCAACCGGTTGAATGCCGTTTGATCGCATCCCCCCATGTCGTTTTGAGTTTTGAATATGCGTTTGTTTGTTGGCGTCGAAATACCGGCTGATATCGCAGCCGATCTTTACCCGTTGGCGCGCGGGATTAAGGGGCTTGATGCGCAAACCCCGGAAAATATGCACATCACCCTTAAATTCATCGGCAATGTTGATCCCGGTCTGGCGGCCGAAATTGATCAGGCCTTGGCAAAAATTGCCTTTGAGCCGTTTGACCTTCGTGTGCAGGGCCTCAATGTTTTTGCATCAACCCAAAAGATCCGCATCTTTTGGGCCGGGGTCACCGAACAGCCGCTTATGCGCCAGTTGGCTGCGCGGGTAGAAAGCGCCTTGCGCGCCCTTGAAGACGGCCCGGATATGGACATGCGCAATTTCACCCCGCACATCACGCTCGGCCGGAACCGCAATGCCGCGCGTGCCACCATTGAGCAGGCGGTTGCCGATCATGGTGATGTCAGCTCGCGGACGTTTACCATTGATCGTTTCTGCCTGTATGAAAGCCATTCCACCGCCGATGGCCCGGAATTTCGGGTGGTCGCGGCCTATGACGGGACGGATGGGCCAAATGGCACTGGTGACACACAGAACTTCCGCGATGATGAGGCGTTTTTAGAACGCAAAATGTTAGGAGAAATCGAATGAAGCTCGGCTTTATTGGCACCGGCGTCATCAGTGATGCCATGATCCGGGGGCTTCTTTCGACCGACGATGCGGTTTCCGAAATCGTCGTTTCGCGCCGTGGGCGTGAATTCTCGCAAAAGCTGGCGACGGAATTTGATGCCGTTCGGATCGAAGACGACAATCAGGCGATCATGGATGTCGCCGATATCGTGTTTCTCGCCGTCCGCCCGCAAATCGCCGAGCAGGTCTTAAGCGGCCTGAAGGCTCCCGCCAACACCCAAATCGTCAGCCTGATCGCCACCATCCCGATTGCAAAGTTGCAAGGCTGGATTTCCGGCGGGGCCTCCTTTGACCGCGCCATTCCCTTGCCGTCGGTCGCCCATTGTAATTGTGTGACGGCGGTCTATCCCGGCGCACCTGATGTTATCGCCCTGTTTGAAAAACTCGGCGGGGCGGTTGCGGCCGATACCATTGATGCCTTTGACGGGTATGCGGCCGGCAGTGCTTTGATGGCGACCTATTTTGAAATTCTTGAAAGTTCGGCGCAATGGATGGTCGCACATGGATCGGATTATGCCGACGCCAGACGCTATCTCGCGGCCCTGTTTGCCGGGCTTTCTGACAACACAATCAAATCCCCCGATCAAAGCTTTGCCGCCTTGGTCGAAGGTCACTCGACACCGGGGGGCCTAAACGAACAGGTCGCGCAAACCTTTATGCGGCAAAAGGGCGGGGCGGCTATCCACAGTGCCCTTGATGACGTCTTTGCCCGGATCAAGGCTGCCTCAAGCGGCAGCTAAATCATCGCACCGAACCAGAACGGGTGGCCTGTATAAGGGCCGCCCGTTCTATTTTTTGTCTTTATATATCTTGGCGTGGTTCCGGGCCTATGCGGCCGCTGCGGCGTTCTGATAGCCAACTGTCAAACGGCGTTGCGGTTTGTCGCCTGCCTCTAAGATATCGACCATCGCCACCCCGAAATCGGCATAGGAAATCCGGGCCATCCCGTCATGATCGGGGATCAGCGTATCCGTACCGCGCACATACTGTCGGGTTTTATCCCCGGCAAACAGCATGGCGGGTGGGCGCAGGCAGGTCCATTGCACATCGTCATACTGGTCAAAAAGTGCATCTTGCGTGGCGCAGGCCTGGGCAATTGGCCGCACGGCATCGGGCAGGAAATCCGGTGCACTCAGAACCGTATGACCACTGTCATCCGCCAGTTTCAGGGTTGCCGCCCCACCAGTGATATAAATCGGGGTGCCGGTCTGACGTGCGGCGGTAAGCAAGCATTCGGTCATGGTGGCCAAAAGATGTTCCTGACCTGACACCGGGCGCACGGCGCTGATCGCGATATCATGATCGGCCATAATGCCCGCCACCAGATCGGGGCTTTCAAGAATATCGACCTGCCGTCGTGTAACTGTTTCTGGCAGTGACGCAAGACGGTCGGTGTTGCGCGCAATGGCTGTGACGAGATGCCCGCGCATGATTGCTTCGGTCACCACTTCGCGTCCGACATCACCGGTTGCACCAAAAACCACAATGTTCTTTGGCGCCGTGGTTTTGAAAGTGTGTTTTGTTTTGTCAGCGTGTTTCATTGGGGCGTTCCTTTAAGTGTGGTTCGGTATTGTCATGAATTTGCGGCCGGTTTGACCGGGGAGACGATGTTGGCCTTGATCGGTGCGGGGCGCGCGGCGCGTTGTCCGATCCAGATGCTGGCCAGAACAATCACCACACCGGCGATCTGGGTTGGGCTTAACTGCTCGCCAAGGATGATCCAGCCAAGCAACACCGCACTGGTCGGGCTGAGAAAGCCAAAGCTTGTCACCGTCGCCGGACCCAGTTTGGCAATCCCGCGAAACCACAGATAGTAGGTCAGTGCCGCCCCGATCAGGCCAAGCCACGCCAGCCCGGCAAGGTTTTGCAGTGTCGGGACCGGAAACGATGGCTCCAAAATCAGCGCAACCGGGATCAGAAGCACGCCGCCCGCCGTGAGCTGCCACGCGGTAAAGGTCAGTGGTGAAACGGGTGGTTGCCATTTGCGGGTTAACACCGTGCCTGCGGCCATTGAAAGGGCACCGATGGTGGCACTGGCAATGCCAACCGGATCAAGCGTTGCGCCGGGATCAAGGACCAGAAGTGCAACACCAAAGATCCCGGAAATTGCCGCGATGATCCCGGCCAACTTGATGGTGCTTCCCAAGGCAAAGCGCGCCAGAAACAGCACGAACAACGGCTGAACCGCGCCCAGTGTCGCCGCCACCCCGCCCGGCAGGCGGTAGGCTGCTAAAAACAGCATTGACCAGAAAATCGCAAAATTAAGCGCGCCAAGGATCAAAACCTTGCCCCACCACCCCGACTGCGGCAACTGGCGGACAACAAGCAACAGGATCAAACCCGCTGGCAAGGCACGCAGCAGCGACACGGTCAGCGGATAACCATGGGGCAAAAGCTCGGTGGCAACGATATAGCTGCTGCCCCAGATCGCCGGGGCAAGGGCGGTAAGCAATAAGTCGGTTGTTCGGTTCATCGGCTTTCTCCATTTATCTTGACGTCAAGGTATATCGATAAATCTTGACGTCAAGATAAATTTTTGCCATCACCATCGTCATGGACCAGGTAGATCGCATTTTGGCGCAGTGGCATCAGGAACGTCCCGATCTTGATGTGACGCCAATGGGAATGTTTGGCCGCTTCGGGCGGCTGCGTTCCGTATTAATGTCGGGATTGGATGATATCTTTCGTGCCCATGGATTGAGTGCGGCCAGCTTCGATGTGCTCGCCACCTTGCGCCGTTCCGGCCCGCCCTATGCGCTCAGCCCATCTGACTTGATCGCATGGACAATGGTAACATCGGGCACCATGACCAACCGGCTTGATAAGCTTGAACAGGCCGGATTGGTCTCACGCGAAAAGAACCCGGAAGACGGCCGTGGCTTTGTCATCGCGCTCACCCAAAAAGGCCGCGACCTGATTGACGCCGCCGTCACCGACCACGTCGCCAACCAGCACCGCCTTGCCGAAGGCCTGACGGGTGATGAGCAAGCCCAGCTTGATGGTTTGCTGCGTAAATGGTTGGCTGCTGTTGAGGGGCAAGCCAAATAGCGAGATACTTTTGCCCGGTGCAGCAGGTGCAAAGATGTGATTTTCAGGAATTTGGTCGGATGGCTGGTTGAAGTAGAAGTCCTACTGTTCTGACCAGAATCTCTTTTTGGCAAAAGCCTTGCACGAGCCGGATTTGAAATACTTTTCCAGCGACCGTGCGTTCTGCTCGGTTTCAACCGAGACATAGGAAAGTAGCTTTGGTGGCAGATGTTTTCGGGTGGAAACGACATCGCCATTCTGATGCGACGCAAAGCGACGTTTCAGGTCATTGGTTGACCCGACATACACATCATCATTTGAAAGTCTGAGGAAATAAACATACCACATCGGGTAATCTGCCTCCCTGCGCCAAGGCTTCGGGAGACACCCAATGCCATTTTGGCTCCGTGTGGCCTGCCACCCGAAGCCCGTAGGGCATAGGGTGGCAGAGAGGAGGGGATTTTCCTTTGCTCTCTTCAAAATCGATAAAAAACAAACAGTTAGTTCCGTTGCTCTGTTTCGGAATGTAACACTGCGCTGTAACAGTTTCAACGGTTTCTAAGTGTTTTATTTTATAGTTAGTTTCTAACAGCGCTTGAATTTTTACGAAATTGAAAGCGATATGGTGAAGAATTGTTGCAGTGTCGCTTGGCATTAAGCATACGGCCACGATTGGGTGATTTGTGTCGAAATTCTCTAGCCTGATATCTACAGCTAGAGAATTGAGCTGATTTTTAAGTAGCTTGTTTGATTGTAATTTCGCTGGCGATACGAGTGATCGGTCTTCAGGATCTAATCGTGGTTCGCGGCGTTTCAGGTGCGTACAGCAGTCTGCGTAGCTTCAGGGATTTGCATATTGAGCCAATTGAGAAGCCAAGCTAAGATTGCAAAAATGTTCTTTAAATGGGCGTGTTCAGGATTCGAAGTTGACAGAAAAACCACAGTTATCCGAAATAAATCAAAAGCTTGAAGCGGATTTTCCTAAGCTGTTGACTGCTGTGGATCTGTTCAGCGGTGCTGGCGGGTTGACGTTAGGTTTGAAGCAGGCTGGATTTAGAGTTCTCGCTGGTGTTGAGATCGAAAAAGTTCCAGCTCGAACATTTCAACTAAATCATCCTGACGTGCATTGCTTTAACAAAGATATTCGGGAGCTAGGGGCCGTGGAGTTGCTTAGGGCAATAGGTCTTAAGCGTGGAGAACTTGATCTGCTTGCGGGTTGCCCACCATGTCAAGGCTTCTCAACCTTGCGTACCAGAAAGAAAACTAAAGCTGTTTCAGATGATCGGAATGATCTTCTTTTCGAATTTCTGCGTGTTGTTGAGGCATTGGCTCCTAAAGCTCTAATGATGGAGAACGTTCCTGCGCTGGCAACGGATTCCCGCATTAGAATGTTCCTAAAGCGCATCTCTGCTCTGGGCTATAAAGTTGGACGCCGAAATGTGCGGGTCGAAGACGCTTCTGAGTATGGTGTCCCTCAGCGTCGCTTTAGGATGATTTTACTTGCTTCAAAGGTTGGGCAGGTAGATCAGGCAGATAAGTCGGACGTCATTACGGTTAGGAAATGCCTCGATGCTGTGAAGCTCGCTCCAGTTGGTGAGGCTGATGATCCACTGCATGACCATATTTCTAAAAGGACAGAACGGGTTATGGAGATCATCAGGAACATTCCGAAAGACGGTGGTTCAAGAATCGCCTTGCCAGATCATCTTGTCCTAAACTGCCACAAGGATAAGAAATCTGGGTTCCGAGATGTATATGGCCGAATGTCTTGGGATGAAGTTTCTCCTACTATGACGGGGGGATGCGGAAACCCCTCAAAGGGTAGGTACTTGCACCCGGAAGAGGACCGCGCGATTAGTCTGCGAGAGGCCGCTCTGTTCCAAACTTTTCCGGCTGATTATCAGTTCGACCTGTCCGGCGGTAGGGATAAAGTCGCCTTAATGATTGGAAATGCGTTGCCTCCTGAGTTTATCCGCAGACACGCGGTGAAGATTTCTGAAACATTAGCTAGCGGTTAATGATCTCTGGGTATCGCAGAAAAAATCACTTGCTTCTGAATGGCTCGAATTCATCGAAGCCAATTCTAGTAATTTCTTGAGTCATGTTTTGTGCAATTCGCAATGCTCGCTTGTACTTTAAGTTTGCAAGCCAGCGGTAACGTACTTTCTTGCTGTCTGTTACAAAATAACCTTTATCTCTGCGATTATATTTTATTGGGACATATCCCACGGAAGGCTCTATTGAGCCAAAGTTCACAGCGCGAGATTTGGTGTAAGATCTCGATGGTACGGACAAAGCAACGAGTTTTATTTTGTGCTGCTCCTCTCCATGTGGGACAACAATGTCTGGCGAACCCGTTGTTGTTGTATCCAAGGGAATGAAGAAAAACGATCCGGTACCTCGTACAGTGTCACAGGTTGCTTGTAGGCAAAGAAAATAGCCATCTTTCTTCGAGTACATGACGGAGCCAAGACCTAGTCTTGGAGGAGTCTCTTTGTGTACACTGCTGATCTCGCTGGTAGCAGAGTTTGTGAGGAAAGAGAATTCATGCATGTTTGACTCTGCTGCTTCCAAGCTGTCAGAGAACAAAGTTGAAAAGTTTTTGTTAAACTGATCCTTCGATGGTACCGGACTTTCTTGTTTATTATCCTGTCTTTTAAGGGCATCGTCTTTTTTTGTTGCGTTCCATTTCTTAAATCCTTCCTCGATCAAGGTTATGACATCTTCAGAATTTAAGGTAAACTTCTTGAGTTTTTTATTATTGTTTAAGTAATGCAAAACAAATTTTTCTGGACTTTGCGGCATTGCATCGAGCCGGCGCTTTATGGCTTCGGGGGTGGCATGGTTCGAGATAACTTTTGACTTGTTAACCTCTGATTTCAATGTGCTCATGACTATGGAAACCGCGTAGTCCATCGAATCTGTATTGTTCTCTAGAAGAGAGCGGTGGTGGAAAAATGGTCCATCCAATTCAGCAGAAAACTTGCTTAAAACGTGGTGAGTGGTGTCACGCATCGACGAAATTGTCGCTAATGCTACGTTCGAGAGCAAGCCATTGGACAGTTTTGCAAACTCGCGGAGTAGTTCTTTAGGTAGTTCGGCTTCGCTTAAGGCGCTCTTAAGTCTTTTGTTGCCCATCCTTTTCTCGCGCCAAACAATGCGTAGGCCAGTTGTATTAGTTACAGTTTCACCGTTGTGCGTGACCTTTTGTTTTAGTTGCTTCGCTGAGTTCAATCGCTTTGCTATAGCTTCCAGTATGCTTTTTCGATCTTTGTTGCCTGTATATATGGCAATGAGTCGAAGGCGCCCTCCGGATTTTTCATCAGCGATAAGTATTTGCTTAATAATTTCGGAGGCGAGGTTGCCTTCATCGCCTTTGTTCATGTGCCAGTCTAGCGAAACGATGTCCGCACGAACTGCAGCCTGTGAGACGCTTTTAGGTATATTGACTTCGTCGCCGGTAGGGTTCACCACTGAGCAAACCAGCCCTAAATCAAGTGCGCTTTTGATCAGGCCTTTTGCGTCAAGCGGGTGACTGTGTTTTGCGTCGGTCGGTGGCTTGTCCTTCGGTGCGTGTTTTGCTGCAGCAGAATCTTTTCTTCCGGGTTTCCTCACTGTCGTCGTGGGGGCTTTTTCAAGCGCTTCAGCAATAGGTTCATCATCCACAACAATCATTGTGTATGCGAAGGAGCTGGCTGCTTTGTATTGGTCTTCAGAAAAAGTCATCGCATGAAATGTCCGGAAAATTTACTGAGATACTCTCGATATGCGGAAGCAAGCGCCTGTTCCTTGAATTGGTGGATCGAGTGTTAACTCGTATCCAACTCGTTCAAGTGCTTGTCGCGAGATATGCAATCCCATCCCTCGCCCACCAGCTTTACGGGTAAAGTTCATTTCAAAAATATTGAGAACGTCAATGCTGCTTACCCCCCGCCCATTGTCTTTAACGCATAGATCATCCCCATCTTTTGTTAGTTCGATCTGGCCTTGATTGTTCTTTTTGGCGGATGTCCAATGAATCGCGTTATCAACTAAATTCACGAAGACAGGGTAGAAGTCTGCTTGAAAACCTTCGATAACGTGTTCTCTAAACCCCTGATCTGCACTCAGCTTGACGCTGTGGCGTTCTAGGCGTTTCTCGAAGAGATTTGATACAAACCGAAAGATCTCATGCCCCGTGATTTGAACCGCTGTTCTTTGCAGTCTGCGATCAAGTGGATTGAATAATGCGAGGTAGTTATCCAAATGATCGAAACTCACTCGCATGTCATCATATAGGCTCTTCATTTCGGGGTTAGCGCTGGCCCACGATTTCATGCGTCTTAAGCCGCTTCTGAGGCTTCCTGCTGTCTTGCCAAATTCATGATTGATTGTGTTTAGTGCCATTCCAATCTGCGCCAGTTCAAAGTCAGCATCTTGGCGCTCCCGTAGTGCTACCACTTCTTCCTCAAGCGCTTCGGTCACTTCAATGAAGTCTGTTCCATCCTTCTGCAGTGATGTCAGAATAGCTTCCAGTTGGCTGGATATACGGCGAAGGTTTTCGCTTTCTTTCTCGAAGGTTATGCTGACAGAGTTTTCGAATTCTTCTCTTTTTGCTGAGAAATCGAACTCAGTTTGTTTTGCATCCTTAAGTGTTTCGAGTTCTACTCGAACATCATCTACTGCCTTGGAAACAGTTCTGAAGCTATTTTTTGTATTTTCTCTTATGATCTTTGTTAAGTCTGTTAGGGATTCCTCGGTCTGAGTTCTTAGAGATTTTATTGATGTAAATGCTTCTTTTGCGTGCTTGTCCACTGCAGCATACAGGCGCTTGCCAGGATCAAGGTTAAGTTTGTTGTCGTGGATTGTTGAGGTAATAAATTCTTCGATTTTCTTTTCTGTAGGCAACAGAGTACGCTTAACAAATCGATCAAACTCAGATTGATATGCTTGCCAGTTGTTCCGAATTTTGTTGTTCAGCCCGATGCCTCGTGGCTTGGTAATTGCGCTATCTTTCCGAATTTTATCAATAGTTTGCTTGGCTTCATCTTCTAGGCGAGCGATTGCAAGGGCTTTTGTCTGTGCTGGCTTTTTACTATTTAGTTCAGCTTCGACCCGGCTCTTAAGCGTTTCGAGGGCATTTGCAGCGGATAGAGGGAGGGTGCCTGAATCCAGTTTCTCGAAAAATTCCTCTAGTTGTGTTGCAAACGCATTCTTCTTTTTTCTCGAATGCTTTTCTCGCTGCTTCCTGACATCATCAAGATGTTGCAGTTCATTGCGTTTTTCGTTCCATTCTTCAGAATACTTACCCTTCTCACCAAAAAAGTCGGCTGCGGACTGTATGAAAAAGTTCATTAAAATGCTGCGGAACTGGCGATAAGCTTTATCTTCTCTGAAGCCCTCGCGACCTGCCTTCTCGACAAGGTTTGCATTGTCGCCAGATGTTAGCTCGATGGCTCCCATAATGTTTCTGAACGAGTAGTATGCTGTTCCAGCTCGCAGATTTCGTCTTCTCTCAACATCTAGAAAGTCGAAGTCAGGGCCTCCATACGGCTGAACCCTAACTCCGTCTTTGTAGATGTAAATGCCGCCATGACGCTCAAGCTTACGTCGAATAAGCGCGTGTTCTGTGGGTTCTACTAGTGAGTCCCGCGGAGTTGGTTGAATCACGGCGATAGAAAAATCGAACGGGCCGCACTTTGTGGGTTTGCCGTCAGCATTATCCCAGTTGAGCACATATTCAGTAGGGGTGGTTTGGTAAACGCCTACCTTCCCATGAAATTGGCCGTATTCATCGAATCTGCCGCGGATATGGTGGTCAACTTGTTGAAATTCATTCGGACTAAAGAACGCTTTTTCACCAACACGCTCGATAGGCTCGCCCTCGTCAATATGATCGCGGAATTGTGTTACAATCTTAGGCTTTCGAAACTCTGGCGTCATTGTGTTCGTGAAGCCGATAAGGTTTTTCTCAAACCTAGTGGGTTTCGTTGGTTCTTCGCGAAGATCGATGTCTTCTTGGATAATCTCGTCAGCAGGTAAGATATAGAAATGTGTTCCTGTGCCTTGTCCATCAAAGGAGGGGGTTCCGAGGTAATCAGCTGTGTCACGGGGGTCTACCGCGAAGGCATCCATGTCCTGCTTTATCTGTGTGACAATATTATCCTCAATCCGGTCTGACAGATTATCCAGATTCTGGCGTACAACATCGACCATGGCTTGGACGTCGTCGTGATCAGGTAACGCTTTTGCGCTAAATGTTTCGACGGGGATGGTTATCTCTTCTAGGTCGATGCCCGGAAGTTCAAAAAGGCCCCAATGAATATAGGCGGCGGTTATGGTGGCTTCGGCTTTACCAGACACTTTAGCTCGTGTGAGAACAAGTACCTGTCGGCCGATTACAGCTATGGCGAGGCGCCCGATGCCTTTCTCTCCAAGAAGAGGGCGTGGCTCTTGGCTTTTGTCGACCGCTGGACGGTTCAGTCCAGCACTTGAGCCAACTTTGCTGTCTGTTCCAAGCGTCAGCCATCGCTCTTCAAAGTCAGTCCGCGTCATACCCAACCCATTGTCCCGGAGCACAAAAAGGCCATCATCGCGAAAATAATCTACTTCGGCGGTAGTCGCATAAGCGTCATGAGCATTTTTGAAAAGCTCGCTAATTGCGGTAGAGATGTTGGCGATCTGTTGGCGACCAAGAAGATCAATGGTTCGCGCTCTGATATGAAATTTTGCCACCTAGTTCCCATTCGAAGTAATTGTATCGTCTGCAGCTGCGCAAGGCGAAGTCTGTTGTAGTTCCAACGCTATCCCGGAAATCCTGTCCTGCCAAGGGATCACTGTCTACAGCGGCAGTTGAAGCTCTGAGCTATGGTGGTCGAGAGGTCTGAGGGCATGGTGATCTTGCAATGTTGGATCTAAGTCGGGGTGCGGTAAATAATTTGCGTATAATGCTTGGTCTCTAATGTTAAGGAATAACCCGGATTGATTTCACGTTCAAGTTGCATTGTGTGTAAGAGACTCTGTCCAATATGACGCAAATAGGTGCTGTCAGCAGTGAGTTGGGGGTTTTCTTTGTTTGCGTGTCAATGCAGTTCGCGATGTTTATTGATCGGGTGCCAAATGTGGAAACTGTGCTCTCACTTCGATCAACTGAAAAAGCAATATCGTCTGATAATTCTCTAAGTTTTTCGAAATGTACTTGATTGCTGAAGTGCGGTGGCTGCATACCGCAGCATTCTGTTGAGCATTTGGTCAGAGTGATTGCGTTTGGCTATGAACGCTAGGTGATATTCCCTAGATCACGCCATCGCATAACAAGTTACTGAGGCAGGGCAGAAAGCACCTCGGTTATTTGGAGATAGAAACCGATATAACTTTAGCGAATTGCCAACATTGTCGAAGGTGGGCGTATAACAAACAGCTAGCGATGCTTTCCGAGATCATCGAGAAGGTGAACAGTCTGTTCGAGGGTGACCTGACCGATGATGACAAGCTGGTTTACGTGAACGATGTCATCAAGACCAAGCTTATGGAGTCACACACATTGACCCAGCAGGCAGTCAGTAATTCGAAGGAACAGTTCGCCAACTCGCCAGACCTCAACGCGGAACTTTTCAATGCAATCATGGATGCGCTTGCTGCCCACACGTCGATGAGCAAGCAAGCACTGGATTCCAAGAAGGTGCAGGGGGGCTGAAGGACATTCTGCTTGGTCCGGCAGAGCTGTATGAGTCACTTCGTGCGATAGCAGCGAGGGGTGAGGATAGGCCCTCCACGCAAGCTTGAAGGCTTCGGGGTATGCAAAATGCATGGCGCAAGGGGTGCATAGGGTGAAGCTAGAAGTCGGCTTCTTCATCATCTTCAATCTCTGGGAGATACTCTTGGAGTGCGATCACGAGTTCAGGGAGGCGACGACCGAAATAGATGTCTAATGCCCGTGCTGCGATTGTGGTGTTCTGTGGGAGCTTCTTGCCAAACTCACGGGACATTCTATCGGCATAATCGTTTGCCTGACTTTCAAGCCATTGTTCCATCTGTTCGTCGTCCAGCGGTTCGCGTTCGCGCTTGTTAAAGGCATCGCGAGCACGTCTCCAATCGTCAAAGTTATAAGCTTCCTCGCCAAGAGCTTTCTCTGCTCGCCTCATTATTGCGACCTGACCATCGGAAATGCCTGAAGCATCGCATACTTGCTTCTTTGAGTATGTCCCAAGGAGCACCAGCCGCCATGCATAGTTCTGACGTTCGGACGTGATCATGGGCAGCTTGGTTTTGCTGTTTGCCTTGCCTGCTTCAAGAACGGCTTCTTCGAGTGACCCTTGGAAATACTGAACAGGAACAGGCTTGGTAACATTTGCCAGCTTGTAAGATGCCCTGCGATGGTGACCGTCAATCAAGATCGCTTTGTCGCCTACCTGAATGACAGTCACGGCATCGAGAACCCCTTCAACTCGGATCGCACGGCGAAGCTCATGAATATGTCTTTCATCAAGTTCCCGAGGTTGAAAGAGTTCGGGGTGCTCAATGATTTGGCTTATGGGGAGTTCAGGCGGCAAATCTGATAAAGCCTGCCCCGAGACAAAGTCCTTTTTGAGTTCATCAAGGGTTTCTTTGGGTGGGAACCAGATGGGTTCATCATCATGCTCATGGGCAGATGCTGCGGTGGATGTTGCTGTCATGGCTATTGCATCTCCTGAATAGCGTTGATGATGGTCAGCTTTTCAGCCTGCTTGGCGTTTGCTTCTTCGATCTCCTTCTTGGCAAGGACTGCTCCTGCCAGTGCGAAGACTTCAATAGCTGACTGACCAAACTGCTGAGAGGTTCTCGCCGGAAGGTCACGGTAAACCCGTTTCACTTTGCCAGTGCTGTGGTCGAACCAAGTACCTGCATTCACATCCGATAGCCCGCGCAGACGTCTGGTGAGTTGATGAAGAAAGCCGTTCTGATCTCGAAAGCGCATAGGGTGTTGGGTTTGAAGGATGAACATCGCGAGAGCCGTGCAGGATATGTCGCCGAACTCCACCGTCTCGTGAATATTAACAAGTTCGCGGGAGGTCATAACGAGATGTCGGCTCATTGCTTTGCCATTTAGATGGTCCTTCAGCACTAGCCGAGCGTTTTCAATAAGCTGTTCCCATCGCGTTTGAAGGGTGGTCCAAAGCGGACTGTCTTGATTGCGGGCTTTACGCCTTCTTACGATCTCGATATATGGCTTCAGTTCCGTCTTGGTCACTCCGGTTTGGTTCGAGTGCCCGTGGCGTCGCTGTCTGTTTCTGTGGGTGGAGCACAAAGTGCCCCATCGGGTTGTCGGCTTGTGACACCCGTTCATTCGGCATGTGGACATGTGATTGATTAACCGTTTCTTGTGCCCGTCCCCTCACGGACAGGAAGGAATAAATAGACGCAAAGGCTCAGGCGGTGGCGGAAGCAATGATCTTGTGAACCGCACCGACCGACAGACCAGACTCCTGCGATATTTTTCTGACAGACAGCCCTGTGTTTCGTGCCTTGAGAACTTCAGACCGCTTCTTGTTGTCAATCACCGGTCGTCCAAGCTTCTTGCCGTTTGTTCTGGCTCTATCAAGTCCGGCAATAACACGTTCACGGATCATGGATCGTTCAAACTCGGCAAAGACACCCAGCATCTGAAACATCGCTTTGCCTGCTGGCGTGGTTGTGTCGATCCCTTGCTGATGCAGGAACAGGTCAATGCCGGATGAATGCAATTCACCAAGGAAAGTCACAAGGTCTTGCAGGCTACGGCCCAATCGATCCACAGACCATGCCATGATGACATCGAAACGGCGTCTGGTGGCGTCATGGCACATACGGTCAAACGCTGGTCGATCCTTACGGCCTTTGGCTCCTGATATGCCTGCATCTTCATAGACCTCGACAATCTCCCAGCCAGCTCGCTCTGCCACTTCTGTCAGATGTTGGCGCTGGTTCTCGGTGGTCTGATGATCGGTTGAGACGCGAAGGTAAAGTGCTGCCCGTTTCATCTCATTCCTCCATCAATTCCGAGATTTGGCGCAGGTACAAATTCGCTGGTGCGCTGACAAAAGCAACATGGTTGAGGTTCATGAAAATTGACTGGTATCCACGCTCGCTTTGAACGCGCAAGAACTGGTCACTTCTGACCTCATGGATGCTGTGTTCAAGTTCTAGTAGGTCTTCGGTTACTTCCTCGCACATGAAGAAGCTTTCCATCTCACCACTGTTAAAGTGAACTTGTAAGCAATTGGTCCACTCGATGGGATCAATGTCAGGGTTCTTTTTGATAAAAGCTTCGCAGAGTTTCTTGAGGCTTGGCTCCAAGTTGTCGATCTCGTCATTTTCGAGTGCGCTATAGACTTCCGGGTGTTCAAAGTCGGGCATGGCTTCCACATCATCATGAATCAAGCTGACTTCTCGAAAGTGAGCTGGGTTGATGAAGAGTACGCGATTGTTCAACGTTCCTGCTGACAGCCACCGTGAAACATTCTGTTGAACCGGGACATAAGCCGGATCATGCAAGCAACTGACGAGGCGGGTTCGTTCTTCTTCATCAATCGGGAACTCAAACGAAGCAGCGTTGGTTCGGAGTCGGAGTGTTCCAAATGGGATATCAGGGTTAATCAATGAGAAGGGAGACTTGGATTGTTTCGCTGAGTTTGAGGTTGGACCAACGAGTTCTTCGACGCTGCAGTGAAGGACAACAGCCAGTGCTTTGAGTTGTGAGACGCTCGGTTCGGTCTTTCCGTTTTCCCAACGTGCAATTGACTGTTGAGTTGTGCCGAGCTGTTCTGCAAGAGCAGTTTGGGTCATTTGTATGCGGGAGCGCATTTCTTTGATTTTCATAAATACTCACATTTTGCGTTTTGATACTCATAATATGATGCATTCACGCAATTCACGTCAAGTGTTTTGATCGCACTAAAAATGCGTTCTCGCTTTTGTGTTCGTAAAAGGAATGGTTTGTGAACGCCCATACAGGGCACGACAAGTCGTTGATAACCGGCGGGTTCAGTCGTGAGAAATCACAGGGGATTTATGAACGTATCCGGCCTAATGTTCTGACCGCTAGGGGATGCTTAGTTTTGTGGAGGTCAACATGATGCAAGAAAAGACCGTCCCCCGGAGGGGGTAAAGTCGCCCCGCCTCATACATAATACCCGCTCAGATTTTTCCGCCGAAAATCAGTCGAGTTAGTCTTTCAGATGGGAGAGGTCGAGAGCGCGGTAATTCAGTTTCGACATTGCTTCGTTGAGCTTCTCGAGGAAGTAGCCTCGACCATACCTTGCCGACATCCCGCGTTCGCCGTGACCTTGAAGTGCATCCATGATTTCTTTGGGGACATCACTGTCGCGGCAGGCATCCTCAAAGCTATGTCTAAAGCTGTGAAAAGCGTTCTTGGGATGCCTTACGCCACAAGCAATGAGAAAGTTGTTGAAGAACTTTGAGAACGGTGAGGAGTAGTACCCATCGTAACCCATAGGTAAGTCTGGAAACAGACGTTTGGACTTTGCTTTCCGCTGCGCTTCGATATGGCTGAGAAAGCCGAAGTTAATAAGTTCAGCGTGGACAGGTATGATTCGCTTTGCGTTGTTATTCTTCAGGCGTTTGTCATCGCCATTCTTGTTGATGTCGAAGTGCAGTATTCCGTGCTCTTCGCGAACATCTTCCACATAAAGCTGGATGATCTCGCCCAGCCGTGCGCCAGTGAAGAGTGCGATCAGCGGCACCCAGAACCGACCTGATTCTTTCATGATTAGGTCGCCGGATGACTTCCATTCGCGCTTAGACTTGCATCCAGTGAATAGCGGTGCTCGGAAGATAGTGTTCAATTCTTCAGTGGTGAAAGGGTCGCGTTCCTCGCGGACGTCCGCTCTTAGTTTGATCTTCAGGCCTTTGAGCGGGTTCAGCGGAGCATCGTCGTAGTTGTTTTCTGCCCAATTCCAGAATGATCCAACAAACCCGATCAGCTTGTTCACATTCTTCTCGCTCATTGGCTTGAGGCCAAGCTCCTTCGCCTTCGCTGCAGCCTGTTCAATCGGAATACCTGCAATAGTAGTATGCTTGGTCCAGTTCGGCGGCAGGTTCAATAGGACGTTCTTAAAGGCACGACCATGCGCTTTTGTGTATTTGTTGATGGGGTGGTCACCTGCGATATCAACGAAGTGTCCCATCCATATGCGATGCTCTTTTTCCGTCTTAGGAACCCAAGTGGTGCGAGCTTTTTCGTCTGCCCACTGCTCAATGGCGGCGGAGAGCTTTATTGTGGTTGATCCAATAGGGGGCATGGCAGCATTAGACGGGGTTTCAACAACTTCACCGTCATTGCGAGCCTTGATTGACTTAGCGGCCCGAATGGAGGCTGCCTGCAGCTCTCTTGCAAGCTTTTTG
Source organism: Thalassospira lohafexi (assembly GCF_002844275.1). Classification (GTDB taxonomy): domain Bacteria; phylum Pseudomonadota; class Alphaproteobacteria; order Rhodospirillales; family Thalassospiraceae; genus Thalassospira; species Thalassospira lohafexi. The sequence goes on along the minus strand of NZ_NXGX01000012.1, from coordinate 36,285 downwards.
AGGCTTGATGACGTTGGTGAAAGGTTGATGTCAACGCCATCCCAGCTAAGGATGTCTTCTGCTTCGCCTATAAAGAACGGATCAGCTTTGCCTCTGGCGTAGTTGTGTTTGTTGTCTTCGGTCATTGCCTCCCCAAGTTCACTATACTCATCGAACGTTGGTCTTGGGGTCGGGTGTAGCTCTGCATTCACATCATCGGGATCGTAGAAACCCTCAAGGCGCGTTTCTTCATCCTCATCCAAGCGTGATGCGAAGTACATTTCGCCAAGTCGCTTGATTTGATTGTCAGAAAGCTCGTCGATGTATGGGCGGGTTTGCAGTGCTATTTGCCGACGGTGTTTCTCAAACTTGCTGTCTGTTTCCGCCGCAGCGATACGAACAAGCTTCAAGGCTTGTTGGTAATTACTGGTTTTTAAGGAGAACGTTTCCTCGGTTTTGGGGTATGTGCCCTTAATATCAACCGGTATAGCTGCACGGTGATAGTAAGTTGCCCCACGGCGATATAAGCGAGGATGTCCAGTCATCTTTTCCATAGCTCCACTGTAACAGTCCAATGGAACAACGGGAATATAAAACGCAGTAATGACAGCGCTTTAGGGGATTTTTGGGGTTTTCAAGGATTGTGGCAGAGAGGAGGGGATTCGAACCCCTGAGGGGCTTACACCCCAACACGCTTTCCAGGCGTGCGCCTTAAACCACTCGGCCACCTCTCCACATGCGATCTATATATCGCGAAAGCGGGCGGACATTAGCCGACCCGCCCTTGCTTGACAAGGGCCAATCAGCCTCTTTTTTCACTTTCGGGAAATCCGCCCTAAAACAGCGCTGACGGCGGCTTTGATCAAGGCTGTCAGGGTTGAGAAAACGTGGTCTGGCGCAATCTTTACTTCTTATTGAGGTCTGATGACTAATGTTTCATGTCAGGGTTCTCGACCTGCAAGATAAATAACACTGAAACCCTGCAACACTTTACGTCGATGGGGTCTTGCCGTTAGGGTGTCTGCATAATTTTCTAATATACCCATCCTTGCGGGGTGGTGCGGAGAAGACAATGTGGTTTTTCAGGGCGTTGGGATGGTTGTTGCTTTTCGCCAGCATTGCGGTGCTGGTCGATGGGGCCATCACGGCGCTTCAGACAGGTAGTTTTCGTCTGGCAGCCGCCGGAGAGCTCTGGTATCGCCTTGATGCCGGAAGCCTGAACCTGTTGCAATCGGTCATACAGCGTTACGTTTCGGTCTGGATCTGGGACAATATCTTTGTCCCTGTACTGCTGGCCCCGGCCCTTGTGGTGCTGTTTGTGCCGGCCGTCGTGTTGCTGGTGCTGACCCGCAAACGCAAACGTCAGCGTATCTTCTAATTTCCAAACCATCATCAATCTGAAATCTCGCAATCTTTGTGCGGGGCTGTTTGCGGGTTTAGCCCAATGTCGGCTTGTCTGTCGTTTCGTCAGGCGGCACACTGTCGCCAACTATTCCCGACCACGGACAGGCAGCAGGCATGAAAGCATGGATTTGCACCGCATTCGGTGAAGAACCGCAGTTGATCGAACACCCTGATCCGGTGGCCGCTCCAAACGCGGTGGTGATTGAGGTTGCGGCCTGCGGGGTTAATTTCGCCGATAGCCTGATCCTGCAAGGAACCTATCAAAAGCGCCCCACCGGCGCCTTTTCCCCCGGTTTTGAAGTCAGCGGCACTGTGATGGAAATCGGCGATGATGTGCGGGGCATTGCGGTGGGGGATCGTGTCATGGCCCTGCCCGATTGGGGCGGCTATGCCACCCGGCTCATGGTCGATGCGTCCCTTGTCATGCCTTTACCCGATGAAGTTTCATTTGACGCATCAGCAGCCTTTCAAATCGCATATGGTACAAGCTGGTTTGGTTTGAAGTATCGCGCCAACGTACAGCCGGGCGAGATTGTTCTGGTCCATGGTGCTGCGGGCGGTGTTGGGCTAACCGCGGTTGAATGCGCCAAACTGCTGGGGGCGACGGTGATCGCCACGGCGGGCGGGGCGGAAAAATGCCAGATCGCGCGCGACCATGGTGCCGATTACGTTATTGATTACAAAACGCAAAGCATCCGGGATCGGGTGCGCGACATTGTCGCCGGGCTTAACCGCCCGCCGGGGATGCAGGACGGGGTTGACGTGGTCTATGACCCGGTTGGTGGGGATGTGTTTGACCAAAGCCTGCGCTGTGTGGCACCCGGTGCGCGCATCTTGCTGATTGGCTTTGCCAGTGGCACCGTGCCGCAAATCCCGGCCAATATTCTTTTGGTCAAGAATGTCGCGGCCATGGGCTTTTATTTTGGCGCCTATTTACTGCAAAATCCCGACATTGCGCGTGCCGGCATGGCGGAACTTGTCGCGATGTTGTCGGCGGGTAAAATCACTCCGATGATTTCACGCCGCTATCCCCTGTCGGACGCTATGCAGGCCCTTGCTGCGATTGCCGATCGCACCGCAACCGGCAAGCTCGTGATCACCTGTCAGGACGCCTAAGGTGGCTGTTGTTTCAACAAAGTCTGATATTAAGCAAATCGCCGGATTTTATTAATTAATTCCTTGGTATAGGATGGCGCTGTCCCACTCGATGATCTACTGGAACCCGCGGTAATGCCCGACGACAAAAAAATGCCTGATGCTGTGTCATCGTCTGCCAAGACGCGCGATCAGTATGAAAGCTATCCTTATCCGGCACGCGATCCGGACGATGAGGATAAGCGCCTGATCACAGGCTCTCCGGGCAACTGGGATGAGGTGGTGCATTTTGTGTTTGGCGGGCGCGACCCTTCCGCCAAAGGCAAAATCAGGATTTTGGTTGCCGGTGGTGGAACCGGGGATGCCTTGGTGATGCTGGCCCAGCAGGCCCGGGACCGCAAGGCCAAGGCGGAAATTGTCTATATCGATCTGTCCGAAAGCTCGCGCGCCATCGCCGAGGCGCGGATCAAGCGCCGCAATCTTGAAAAAAACGTCACCTTTGTCACCGGTTCCTTTGTCGATCTGGCGGTCGAACATGGCCCGTTTGATTATATTGATTGCTGCGGCGTGCTCCATCACCTGCCTGATCCGGATGCCGGATTACGCGCATTGTCTGATGCGCTCAAACCCAGTGGTGGCATGGGGTTGATGGTCTATGGTGAGCTCGGGCGCACCGGCGTCTACCATATGCAGGAAATGATGGAGCGCATGAACGCCGAAGCCGGCGGGGCGCGACGTTTGAATTTCGGCAAGGCGCTGTTTAACAGCCTGCCGGGCACCAACTGGCTCAAACGCAATCCGTTTGTCGGTGATCATGTCCACGGCGGCGATGCCGGGTTTTATGATCTGTTGCTCCATCAACAGGACCGGGCCTACCGGGTGGATGAGGTATTTGATTTCACCGAACAGGCTGGTTTGCGTCTTCAGAACTTTGTCGAACCGATGCGCTATGACCCGACGACCTATTGTTCGCGCCATGATGTGCTTGACCGGGCGGTGCATGTGCCGTTTCGTGCGCGTGCCGCCCTGGCCGAACTGATGGCGGGCAATATCACCAAGCACACATTTTACGTGGTGAAGGCCAAAAACAAGGTCAAACCGCCGATGCCATCCGAAGACGCCATTCCGTTCTTTACCCGTGTGGATGGGCCCGCCTTGGCACGCTCGGTTGCCAAAACCGGCAACATCAAAATCACCTTTACCGGCCTTGCCGTGACCCGCACCATGCCGGCTGCCAGCCCGGCGATCCTGTCGCGGATTGATGGCAAACGCAGCATCGGCGAGATTTATAAGATGTTTGACCCCAAGCCGGAAAAATACGAATTCAACGCGCAGTTTGCCGTGATGTATTCGGTGCTGAGTGCGGCAAACATCATGTATTTGCATCTGCCCGAAAAGAAGTAAGGCGGACCTTCCTTGCGTCGTTGCGCAAAAAGAAAACCGGTCAACAGGGATGTGACCGGTTTTCATATACGCACCCTCCAACGGGGGAAGTCGGAGTTGCGTTCAGGGAGATCGAAACATAAGCGCCTTATTTGGCGCTTGGGATTCTCAAGGCGCTCATCAGAGCGTCAATAACCTGCAAGGGGAATGAAAGTGGCCCCTGAAGGCGAAACATACGGGCAGACATTTTAAATCTCTTTGGTTTGGGGCAAAGGCGTAAAGCCTAGGCTTTCCAGAATGGCTTGGCAGCTTCGCGACGGGCGTCAAAAACGTTCCAGCCAATATCGCGCAGCATACGGGAGTCCATCACCGCCAGCTTCTGACGCAGGTCATAGCGTTTAACCCACTGGCGCGGCATATCCATCAGGGTGATGGTGGTGTTTGGACGACGGGTGGTGACAAAGGCACCGGCATCTTTGGTGATCGCGACCATGATCTCATTCCTTCAATCTTACGGCCTGCTCTCAACAATTCGCGGCCGAGTGTCTGTGTTTTGTGTCTCTGAATTCTTCTAAACTCAGGGTTAAACCTAAAAACACTTGCGCTCAAACCATCTTTAGTCATCATTGCATGAGTTTTAGTCATGCAGAGCCCTCCTCATGAAACGTCGCCCTTTGCCGTTAAATGCGCTTCGTGCCTTTGAAGTGGCCGGTCGTCTTGAAAGTTTCACCAAAGCGTCACATGAGCTTAACGTGACCCAAGGCGCCGTCAGTCGACAGGTCCAGCACCTTGAAGATGTGCTTGGGCGCAAACTGTTTGATCGGCAGCACCGCAGTTTGAAACTGACACGTGCCGGGCGGAACCTGTTGCTTGGTTTGACCCCGGCCTTTGATGCGATCGAACAAACGGTGGCCAAGGTCGAGGACCGCGCCGATGACACCCAGTTGCGTGTGCTCGCCCCGCTGACTTTTTCCATGCGCTGGATCGTGCCGCGTCTCGGCCGGTTTCAGATGGAACACCCCGATCTTCAGGTGCAACTGGGCACCTATAATGATGACAAGGCCCCGGTCGATTTTAACGAAACAGACATCGCCATCCGGTTCGCCGACATTCAGGACGAACAACTGGTACACGAATTTCTGACCGGCGAACGATTGCTGCCGGTCTGTCACCCCAACTTGGCCAAGCAGCTTAAAAACCCCGAAGACCTTGGCGATGTGACCTTGTTGCACTGCTCGGCCTCACGCGAAGATTGGCGGATCTGGCTGGCCGAAACCGGGATCAAGGGGGTCGATGCGGATCGCGGTCCGGTCTTTGCCACCCTTGATATGGCGATGGAGGCCGCGGCAAGTGGCTTTGGCGTGGTGATTTCGGACCCGGCGATGATCGGCGAATATGTTGTCACCAACCGCTTGACCGTGCCGTTCAACTTGCCGGTCGACAGCCCCTATGCCTATTCGCTGTGCTATCCCGAGGGCCGATTGGAACGGCGTAAGGTCCGTGCCTTTCGCAATTGGTTGATGGCGGAAATCCGACTTGAAACCGAAAGAAGAAAATTGGCACAGAAAGACTAAATAACGTGATGATGCCTTGAAAATGCACCATTTTATCCTTCATCTATGCACTGAAGCGGTTCTAATGAACGAACTGAAACGGTAGTATCAGGGTGACAGAATGTCCGGTATCGTGATCATGTTGCTTCACGGGCCATCGCAATGGGTTCGCGCTGTTTTGAATGTCGCAAAAAAAGACCAGACCAGACCAGTTCAGGGGAAAGACGATTAGTCAGATGATCGCGCATGCTGTCACGCGGGCCGTGACTGACACCAAAACGATCACCAGGTCCTTGCCCCGCAGGCTTGCGGGCATTGGATCGGGCATCGCAATAGGGGCCTTTTTGACGTTTTCTGTTCCGGCACAGGCCGAGGAAATGCCAAAAATCATTGCTGCACCCACCATATCGGTTGATGAAGAGCAACTGGCACCTGTCACCACCGTGTCCCATGGCATCTCGCTATATGGTGATATGAAATACGGGCCGGATTTCCGGAATTTTGACTACGTCAATCCCGATGCGCCCAAGGGCGGCACATTGGTACAAGGCTCAAGTGTCTCGTTTGACACGTTAAATCCCTATACCCTGAAGGGCACAGCCGCCTCCGGGCTTGGCCTGATGTATGATAGCCTGATGGTCGGAAGTGCCGACGAGCCCAGCACGCACTATGGCCTGATCGCGCGCAGCATCGAATACCCCGCCGACCGGTCCTTTGCCATTTTCCATCTTGATCCGCGGGCGCGTTTTCAGGATGGGACCGACATCACCGCCGACGATGTCGTCTTTTCGTTCAATATCCTGATCGAAAAGGGCAGCCCGGTCTATCGCCAGTATTATGCCCAGGTCGATAAGGTCGAGGCGCTTGATGATCTCACCGTGCGGTTTGACTTCAAACCGGGCAATAACCGCGAACTGCCGATGATCGTTGCCGACTTGGCCATCATGCCCAAACATTATTGGGAGGGGCGCGATTTTTCAAAGACCACATTCGATATTCCTGTAGGAAGTGGTGCCTATAAGATACAAAGTATCGAAGCCGGGCGACGCATCACCTATGAACGGGTAAAGGATTATTGGGCGGCTGATTTGCCGGTCAATCGCGGCAGCAATAATTTTGATACCATCCGCTATGACACCTACCGCGATCTGGATGTTGAACGTCAGGCATTCTTTGCTGGTGAATATCTGGTCCGAAGCGAACATTCATCGCGCGAATGGAACACCGCCTACAACACACCCGCCGTGCAAAACGGCGAGATCAAAAAAGAATTCCTGCCCGATAATCTGCCAAACGGCATGCAGGCCTACGTGTTTAACACCCGAAAACCGCTGTTTTCTGATCGCCGGGTGCGCGAAGCCTTGCAATATGCCTTTGATTTTGAATGGCTGAACCGCGCCATGTTTTATGGCGCCTATAAGCGCAACGTCAGCTATTTCGCCAATTCCGAACTGGCCGCAACCGGTCTTCCGACCGGCGAAGAACTTGGCATCCTCAAGGGCTTCAAAAGTAAGCTTCCCCCTGAACTGTTTACCGAACCACCATATCTGCCCAATTTCGATCCACCCAATGGCCGACGCGAAGCTTTGCGTCATTCGATCAAATTGTTGCAAGAAGCTGGCTGGGAATTGCGCGATCAACAATTGATCAACAGCAAAACCGGCCAACCGTTCCGCTTTGAGCTGATCATCCGCCAGCCGGGGTTAGAAAAAATCGCACTGGTCCTTAAGGCCCGCCTGCGTCAGCTTGGCGTCACCCTTGATATCCGTCTGATTGATACCGGGCAGTGGATCAACCGCATTCAGGCCTATGATTTCGATATGACGACGTTCTGGTGGCAACAAAGCCTGTCGCCAGGCAATGAGCAGCAAATTTTCTGGTCATCGTCGGCCGCCAATCAGCCCGGTACGCGGAATTTTGCCGGGATCAGCGACCCGGTGATTGATGAGCTGATCGGGCTTGTGATTGATGCCGATAATCGTGAAACGCTGGTGCAGCGCGTGCGCGCCCTTGATCGTGTGCTGCAATGGGGATTTTACGTGATCCCGCAATATTATCTTGGCGGGGATCGGATGGCCTATTGGGATGTGTTTGGACGGCCTGATACCGTGCCGCTTAAGGGCACCTCGGTCATGACCTGGTGGATTGATCCCGAAAAATCCCGAAAGCTAAACAAGGGGGGGTACTAGGCAATGCTGAATTATATCCTGCGCCGCCTTTTGCTGATCCCGGTCACCTTGTTTGGCATCATGGTGCTGAACTTTGCGATCATTCAATTTGCGCCGGGTGGTCCAGTTGAACAAATCGTCGCCCAGCTTCAAGGCGCTGACGTTTCCGCAACCGCACGCATCAGCAATCAGGGCGCTGAAAGTGGCGGCGGTGGTGGTGGCAATGGCGGCGGAAGCAACAATTTCTCCTCCACCTCGACCTATCGCGGTGCACAGGGGCTTGATCCTGAAATCATCAGCCAGCTTGAAAAGCAGTTCGGGTTCGATAAACCGGCCTATGAACGCTTCTGGATCATGATGAAGAACTATCTGACGTTCGATTTTGGCCAAAGCTATTTTCAGGACCGCGACGTCATTGATCTTGTCGTCGATAAAATGCCGGTCTCGATCTCGCTGGGTCTTTGGTCAACGCTGATCATTTATATGGTCTCCGTCCCGCTGGGGGTTGCCAAGGCGGTGCGCGATGGATCAAACTTTGATGTCTGGTCATCGGCGGCGATCATTGTCGGCTATGCCATTCCGGGCTTCCTGTTTGCCGTGATGCTGATTGTTGTCTTTGCCGGGGGGACGTATTTCGATCTGTTCCCACTTCGGGGGTTAACCTCATCGAATTTTGATGAAATGTCGCTTCTGGGCAAAATCGGCGACTATTTCTGGCATCTGGCCTTGCCGATTACCGCATTGACGATTGGCGGGTTTACCACCCTGACCATGCTGACCAAAAACTCGTTCCTTGATGAGATTAACAAGCAATATGTCGTCACTGCACGGGCCAAGGGCCTGACGGAAAAACGGGTGCTTTACGGCCATGTGTTTCGCAATGCCATGTTGCTGGTGATCGCCGGTTTCCCAAGTGCCTTGATCGGCTTGCTGTTTACCGGCTCGGTCCTGATCGAAGTGATTTTCTCGCTCGACGGGCTTGGGTTGCTCGGCTTTGAAGCGGTGATGAAGCGGGACTATCCGGTGATGTTTGCCACCCTTTATCTGTTCACGCTGTTTGGGCTTGTGCTCAACCTGATCAGCGATCTCAGCTATCACTTCGTTGATCCACGGATCAACTTTGATGCGCGGGAGGATTGATCATGCCAAACATCATTTTATCCCCGCTTAACAAACGTCGCATGGCCAACTTCCGCGCCAACAAACGCGGCTATTGGTCGCTTGTTATCTTTGCCATTCTGTTTGTCATCTGTCTGGCGGCGGAGTTTGTCGCCAATGACAAACCGATTTTCGTCAAATACGACGACAACTGGTATGTGCCGATCCTCTCGGACCATCCTGAAACCGCCTATGGCGGCGATTTTGACGTCGAGACGGATTTTTATGACCCCTACATCCTTGGCAAGATCGAGGACCACGGCTTTGCCATCTGGCCGCTGATCCCGTTTTCTTACAACACCATCGATTTTGAAATGCGCGAACCGCAACCGGCCTCGCCGTCCGCTCGCCATTGGCTCGGCACCGATGACCTTGGGCGCGATGTGCTTGCACGCCTGATTTACGGGTTTAGGATATCTATCCTGTTTGGTCTGGCACTGACCGCGATCAGTTCGGTGATTGGCATTGCGGCCGGGGCGGTGCAGGGCTATTTCGGCGGCTGGGTTGATTTGGGTGCGCAGCGCGTGATCGAAATCTGGTCTGGCTTGCCGCAACTGTTCATCCTGATCATTCTTGCCAGCCTGTTTGCACCGGGGTTCTGGACGTTATTGTTCATTCTTGTGCTGTTTAGCTGGATGACCCTGACCGGCCTTGTCCGTGCCGAATTCCTGCGTGCGCGTAATCTTGAATATGTCCGTGCGGCCCGTGCGCTTGGCATGACAGATACCCGGATCATGTCTCGCCATGTTTTGCCCAATGCGATGGTGGCGACCATTACCTTCCTGCCGTTTGTTTTGAACGGGTCGATTGTCGCACTGACCTCGCTTGATTTCCTGGGGCTTGGCATGCCACCCGGTTCGCCATCGCTTGGGGAATTGCTGGCACAGGGTAAAAACAATCTTCAGGCACCTTGGCTTGGCCTGACGGCCTTCTTTGCCATCGCGTTGATGTTAAGTTTGTTGATCTTCATCGGCGAGGCCGTGCGCGATGCCTTTGACCCGCGCAAAACGTTTTAGGAGTTGGCTATGACGACCCCCCAATCGACACAGCCGCTTCTGGTGGTAAACGACCTTTCGGTAAACTTTGCCGGTATTCCCGCTGTTAAGGGCATTTCATTTTCGATGGGACGCGGCGAAACCATGGCCCTTGTCGGCGAAAGCGGATCGGGAAAATCGGTCACAGCCCTTTCGATCCTGCAATTGCTGCCCTATCCGCGTGCGACCCATCCATCGGGCTCGATCACCTTTGACGGCACCGAAATGGTCGGGGCGGATGAACGCACGCTGCGTCAAATCCGGGGCAATCGGATTTCGATGATATTTCAGGAACCGATGACCTCGCTGAACCCGCTCCATAACATCGAAAAGCAGATCGGCGAGGTGTTGCTGCTTCATAAAGGATTGCGCGGCGGTAAGGCACGCGCACGCATTCTCGAACTGCTTGATCTGGTTGGCATCCCCGATCCGTCGTCACGGTTGAGGGCCCTGCCCCATGAACTCTCGGGCGGGCAGCGTCAACGCGTCATGATCGCCATGGCGCTTGCCAATGAACCGGAACTTCTGATTGCGGATGAACCGACCACGGCATTGGACGTCACCATTCAGGCCCAGATTCTTGAGCTGCTGCAAGATTTGCAGTCAAAGCTTGGCATGGGTTTGTTGCTGATCACCCATGATCTGCAAATCGTTCAGAAAATGGCGCAAAACGTCTGTGTGATGAAAGACGGCGAAATCGTCGAACGCGGAACAGGCCATGGATTGTTTGAAAATCCACAGCACCCCTATACCCAAAAATTGCTGGCCGCCGTGCCAAGTGGCAATGCACCGGATTTGCCCGAAAATGCCGCTGACCTTCTTGAAACCAGCAACATTCAGGTGCGCTTTCCGATTGGCCGCAAAGGATTGCTTGGCCGCCCCGAAAGCTACCTTGATGCGGTCGATCATATTTCACTGACATTGAAGCAGGGCGAAACGCTTGGTATTGTCGGGGAAAGTGGATCGGGTAAGACGACCCTTGCGATGGCAATCCTGCGTCTGTTGAAATCCGATGGTGACATCCGGTTTGGCGGCAAGGATATCCGCAAATTTGCCGGGGCAGATTTACGCACCCTGCGCCGCGACATGCAGGTGGTATTTCAGGATCCGTTCGGATCGCTCAGCCCGCGCATGTCCATCGCCCAGATCGTCGGCGAGGGGCTTGAAATCCATGAACCGGACTTAACCCCGGCCGAGCGTCAAAAACGCATTTCCGAGGCGCTTGTTGAGGTCGATCTGCCGCAAAATGCCATGGACCGCTATCCGCATGAATTTTCCGGGGGCCAGCGCCAACGCATTTCGATTGCCCGCGCATTGGTCCTAAAGCCGCGCTTTATCGTACTGGATGAACCAACGTCGGCCCTTGATATGTCGGTACAGGCGCAAATTGTTGAATTGCTCCGCGATTTGCAGGCACGCCACAAGATGGCCTACCTGTTTATCAGCCATGATTTGCGGGTGGTGCGCGCACTTTCACATCGGGTGATGGTGATGCAGAACGGTAAACTGGTCGAAAGCGGGGCGGCGGCGGACGTGTTTGATCATCCGCAGCAACCCTATACCAAGGCGCTTCTGGCCGCGGCCCTTGATCTGCGTGCAGCCGGGACAGATTTTGTCAGGAACTGATTGCGGACAGATACCGGTATTAGATGCTACAAGAAGTTAAATAAGCTACTGAAAACAAGGTGATAAACGTGAGCATTTCGTTGATGGCGTCTTTTAAGCAGCCAAAAGCCAATGCCAACGCCAGCGCTAACTTGGCCTTCCTGCGGCGGACCGCTGTGGGCATGCTTGCCATGATGTTAAGTGCACTTGTCTTTATGATGGCGGTTGCCCCGGCCAATGCATCATCGAAAAAAGAACCCGCTGCCGAGGAAGAAGTCGCCAATACCGAACCGGTCATTCCCGATACAGTGATCATCCCCGATCCGGTGTCACTGACCGTCGTGCTGCCCAAATCTGGGACCATTCGCCAACTTGTTTTCAACATCTGGCTTGAGGCCGCGACCAAACAGGATGTCGAGGTGATCGAAAGCCGGATGCCAAAGATCATCAATGCGTTTCTGGTTGATTTGCAACGTCTGATGTACCGCGATACTCAAAGCCGCTTTGAAAACCGCGAACCGGGCAAACGTGGCTTTAAGTTTGACGCGCCGGCCTTGTTGCCACCCCCGCCTGCCAAAACCGAAGAAGAACTTGAGGCTGAGGCAAAAGCCGCCGAAGAAGCGGCCGAAAAAGGCGAGGAAATCACACCCGAGCCGCCTTTTAGTCCGTTTGCGCCCGTGCCGAACCGCTATTTCTCGGCGCTTCAGTTCCAGTTGCAGAAAACGGCACAATCCATCTTGCCACCAGATACCCTGCGCTCCGTTCAGGTTCGCAAGTTCTATGATCGCTGGCCGGGCGATGCCAAGCAACGCTAACGCTAACGCGATCACTCCCCTGAAATGACGTTCTGACCCACCCTTTATATCCGCCGGTTGCAAATTTTGTTGCGGTGCTGCCGGTTTATCCTGTGATGGGTTTAAGGGTGTGTTGCCTTTAATCTTCGCACCTGATCCGGTCGTGATGACGCATTGTCATGAGGCATTGCACAACACGCACTTGTGCAATCGGAATGGCGTGATATGCCGATGACGTCCTTTGCACCGGAGATCACCCATCATGCCGTTTGAAACCTGGCTGAGTTTTGCCGTCCTTGTCTTTTTGCTGGTCCTGACACCGGGGCCCAGTGTTCTGATCGGGATGTCGCATGCGCTGCGCTATGGTGCGCGCCCGACCTTGATGACGGCCTTGGGCGATGTGACAGCAAACATGATCCAGATGGTGGTTGCTGCTGTCGGTCTTGGGGCGCTTCTGGCAACGTCGGCGACGGCATTCGCGGTTGTGAAGTGGTGCGGGGTTGGTTTTCTTCTGGTGATGGGGCTAACAGCCCTTTTCCGCAAATCCAGGGCAAACAAGGTTCAGAACGATATCAAAACGAACCCGGCGGGCCACTATGAACCCGTCCGTCGCCGTAAACTGTTCCGCGAGGGTTTTCTGGTCGCGGCGGGCAATCCAAAGGCCATCGCGTTTTTCGGGGCATTGTTCCCGCAATTTGTCGATCCGACCGCCGCCTTGATCCCGCAGTTGCTGATCCTTGGTGTGACCTTCGTTGTTCTTGATTACACATTCGTAATGATTTACGCGATGGGGGCCGCCCGGGTGATGCCTTGGCTGGTGCAGCGCGGTGGGACAAATGTGGTGGCACGGGTCTCCGGGGCTGTTTTGATCGCTGCTGCGGCCCTTTTATCGCTGATTGAGATGCCAGAAAGCAGTGCGGGCACCCGTCACTGACCTTTTCGCGCAGCACGGCGTATCTGGCGAAATTCACCCGCAGTTATCTTATATGTGCTGATTTTAATTCACTTATCCCCTTGTTCTTAAACGTGAAAACAGGGGGATGGGCGAGATGCGCGAAGCAGTTGTTACATACCAACTGGTCTGTATATAGCGATTTTTGGCTGTATAAGAAGAATGGAATTTGCACAAAGGAAAGGATTGCTGCCCTAAATCGTCTTATGGGCGGTCATATTGCGAATTTACCGCCCAAACGGGGCAAAATTCAAACTGGAAACGGTCGTGTGACCGCGAACCAGAGGCAGCTTATTCGGTTTCTTTGCCTGCCGCGACGATGATATCGCCAAACTCGCGCAGGAAAACAGATCCCTTAACCGTCCGCTGAATCAGCACCGAACGACGGTCGTCTTCATCAACCTTGCGTTTGACCATGCCAAGCGAACTCAGGCGGTCAAGGGCACGGGTGATAGCCGGTTTGGAGATGTTAAGCGCATCTGACAATCCACGCACGGTATGCGGTGCCGGGGTCAGGTAAACGTTCAATAACAAAGCCATTTGCCGAGCAGATAAATCGGGGGAATCCCGACGCACGCTTTCTACAATCGCGATACGCCAAAGGTCGAGGGCCTTGGACGGTTTGATCTCGATCGACATGCTTGTGCCCAACAATTATTTGTTACGAATACGTAATCTGTCTACCTGACCCCTGCGTAGATGTCAAAGGTCTAATTGGGAAATGTACAATCCAGAGCCTTTTCCCTCTGGGTTGAAACGTTTTGCCGGAGGGCTTCTTCTGTCCGGCAAGGAAATGATCGCAGAGCGTAGCGGTGCTACGGTCAAGACCCTTGACGCTGCGGGGCAGAAGAAGGTCCCGGCCCGAAGGGTTCGTGTTTGGCGATGTTTCGCATCGTTACACCGCTTGAACGACGCGCCGCATCGTCCTGCGCGCTGTGCCTTGCCAAACACTTCGCCAAGCACGAACAAAATCGATCAAGCCCAGAGGGAAAAGGCTCTTGGGTTTAGTTTACTTACCGAAACGATCCTCGATCAGCTTGAAGGCGGCCCGAATTCCCTGTGCTTCGCCACCGGTTGGGCGACCCGGTCGGTCGGTCGGGTTCCAGGCCATCAAATCAATATGCGCCCAGCTTTTTGCCCCTTCGGCAAACCGGTCCAAAAACAGACCGGCAATGATCGCACCGCCAAACGGGCTGCCGGAAATGTTGTTCATGTCGGCCGCCTTGCTATCAAGCATCGGGCGATACTCATCCCACAATGGCAACCGCCACATCGGGTCATGCAGCGCCAGCCCATTTTCCATCAACCCATTGGCCAGATCATCATCATTGGAAAACAGGGCTGGCAAACCAAGGCCAAGGGCCACACGTGCAGCCCCGGTCAGGGTGGCGAAATCAAGCAGCATCTCGGGGTCTTCCGACGCGGCCTCGGTCAGGGCATCAGACAGGACAAGCCGCCCCTCGGCATCGGTATTGCCAACTTCAACCGTGATGCCTTTGCGGGTTTGCAAAATGTCACTTGGGCGATAGGCCCGGCCCGACACCATGTTTTCAACCGCCGGGATCAGCACGCGCAACCGGACCGGCAAGTTCGCGGCCATAATCATGCGCGCCAGCCCCAGAACCTGTGCCGAACCGCCCATGTCCTTTTTCATCAGCAACATGTTGCTTGATGGTTTCAGGTCATAGCCGCCGGTGTCAAAACACACTCCCTTGCCGACCAGCGTGATTTTCGGCGCGCTGTCATCGCCCCAATGCAAATCAATCAGGCGCGGTTCGCGGTCACTGCCATGCCCGACCGTATGAATGGCCGGGAAGTTTTGCTTGAGCAATTCTTCACCCACAATCGCGCTGACCTTGGCGCCAAATTCCGCGCCAAGATGCTTTGCCGCGGCTTCAAGTTCGGCTGGGCCCATGTCATTGGCCGGGATGTTGATCAAATCACGCGCCAGTCCGATGCCACGTGCAACGTTCTCGGCCCGTTTGGTCGCAGTGATGTCATGCAGGGCGATTTTCGCACGTTTGTCCTTTTTGCCATCATCCTTGCGATACCGGTCAAACCGATACCCCCCAAGGTAGATACCAAGGGCAGCCTTTTCATAAAGCGCTGCATTTTTCGCAAAGCCATCCTCAAACGCATAGGTCCCCTCGGGCAGGGCCAAGGGCAGTGCGGCAAAGTCCCAAAGGGCCTTGGCATCATCAAGGTAGCCGACCAAAACGGTGCCAAGCCCGCCGCCATTTGCCGGCAACGCCAGATGCGTGCCGCGTTTTGCCTCATAGCCGTTGGCGGCAATCCATGCCTTGGTATTGGCGGGCTGATCGGTCAGCCACGCGGCAAAATCGCCTTCGGCAATCGGGGTGATGGTGATCGGGTTTGCGGATGTATCGAGTGCGATAATGTGGTCGTACAATGTATGACTTCCCTGCTGGTGACGTGTTTCTGGCGTTACTTATGCTCAAGGGCGTTATATGCGGCGGTGATGCCGCCCGCCTTTCACCGTAAGATGCCAAGTGCAAGATATATTCCGTGATCTTACGGCTGCCATGGGCTTTGGGCAATTGGGGAAAAGAATTCCCCGCATGGGTGCTTGAACCGGCTTTGCAAAGCAAAGATAGTAACGCTGTATCTCAACCCCATTGGTCAAAAGGCTCCGCCATGGAAACGCTTCCTGTCCTTTATATCGGCAATAAAAATTATTCGTCCTGGTCGCTGCGGGCGTGGTTGGGGCTCAAAGTCGCCAATGTCGCCTTTGAAGAAAAACTCGTTCAATTGCGCAGTGACGCCTTCGCCGCACAGGCGCCGGTGTTTTCGCCAACGGCCAAGGTCCCGGCCTTTTTCGATGGGCGCAAAACCATCTGGGAAGCCATGGCGATCCTTGAATATATCGCCGATACTCAACCCGATACGCTGCTCTGGCCGCTGGATATGGATATCCGGGCGATTGCGCGGGCTGTATCGCTTGAAATGCATGGCGGCTTTGGCCCCTTGCGCAGTCACATGCCGATGAATTGCCGTAAATCATTGCCCGGTCTGGGGCGCGGCCCCGGCGTGGACGCCGACATCGCCCGCATTGGCGAGATTTTTAAAACCTGCCGCACCCAATACGGGCAGGGCGGGGACTTCCTGTTTGGCCATTTTTCGATTGCCGATGCCATGTATGCGCCGGTGGTCACCCGGTTTAAAACCTATGGCGTGGAACTTGACCCGATTGGCAATGCCTATATGGAAACCATCCTTGGCCTGCCCGACATGAAGGCATGGTACAATGATGCGGCCGCCGAAGAATGGGTCATCGAGGATTCCGAGGTGAAATAACCCATGCCCGGACTAAAACCCGGAAAACTGCCCGAAATTGACCCACCCGGCGCGGACGCGGCCCTTGATGCCCTGCTGGCTGATGTGCGGGCCTGTGCGATTTGCGCCGATAGCCTGCCGTTGGGGCCGCGCCCGGTGGTCCGCATGGCAAAATCGGCCCGCATTCTGGTGATCGGGCAGGCACCGGGGACAAAGGTGCATGAAACCGGCCTGCCATGGAATGATGCGTCGGGCGATCGGTTGCGCGACTGGCTGGGGCTGTCGGTTGATGATTTTTACGATCCGGCCAAGCTTGCCATTATGCCGATGGGGTTTTGTTATCCCGGCCGCATGGCGCGCGGGGGCGATTTACCGCCCCGCCCGGAATGTGCCCCGACGTGGCATGATGCCTTGCGGGGGCATTTACCCGATATCGGATTAACCCTTTTGATCGGGCAATATGCGCAAAGGTATTATCTTGGCAAACGCCGGGCCAAAACCATGACCCAAACCGTGCATCAGTTTGCCGATTATCTGCCAGATAACATTTTACCCATGCCCCATCCAAGCTGGCGCAACACCGCATGGATGAAAAAGAACCCGTGGTTTGAAGCCAGCCTTTTGCCGGTCCTGCGCGCCAAGGTACAGGCCCTGTTGGGTTAATCGCGCTTTTGTGGTTCAATGACGCGATAAAAAACTAGGAGGCAATAATGAGCAAACTCGAAAAAGCTGCAATCCAGACCGCCCTGACCAACCTTCCCGGTTGGGATCTTGCCGAAGACGGCCTGTCGATTGGCCGCGTTTACATGTTTGGCGATTTCAATTCCGCCTTCGGGTTCATGACCCGTGTGGCGATCATGGCCGACAAAATGGATCACCATCCCGAATGGTTCAATGTCTACAACAAGGTCGGCGTCACCCTGACCACCCATGATGCCGGGGGTGTTACGGCCAAGGACATTGATCTTGCGACCTTCTGCAACACGGTTGTCGATAAATAGGTCCTGATCCCAATCACCCTTTCCGCCCTGATCGTCATTCCCGCGAAGGCGGGAATCTGGTGCTGTTTCACAAAAAAACACCCTGCCGGTGTGGGATCGGCAGGGTGTTCTGGCTGCGGTCGTGTAGGGCAGAACCGTGCGGGACTATTTCGGTTCCAGCCGGACCGCGCCGTCGATGCGGATGGTCTCGCCGTTGATCATCTGATTTTCACAGATATGCAACGCCAACCGGCCATATTCGTGTGGATCGCCCAGACGTTTGGGGAATGGGATGTTCGATGCCAGTGCTTCCTGCATTTCATCGGGCAGGGCGGTGACCATCGGGGTGCCAAACATGCCCGGCGCAATCGATACAACCCGGATGCCATGGCGGGCCAGTTCGCGCGCGGCCGGAAGCGTCATCGACGCCACCCCACCCTTGGACGCGGCATAGGCTGCCTGTCCGATCTGCCCTTCATATGCGGCAATCGATGCGGTGTTGATCACAACCCCGCGTTCGCCCGATGGCCCCGGTTCGTTGCTGCTCATGGCGGTGGCGGCAACCCGCATCATGTTGAACGTCCCGATCAGGTTGACGGAAATAACCCGCGAAAAGGCCTCAAGATCCGCCGGGCCTTCTCGCCCGACAATGCGTTCGCCCTGCAAGATACCGGCACAATTGACCAGGATCGACGGACGCCCCATGGTCTTGACCACCTCGGCAACCGCCGTTTCAACGCTGGCGGCATCGGAAACATCCACCCCAAAACCAACCCCGCCAAGCTTTTGCGCGGTCGCCTTGGCCCCGTCTTCGTTCAAGTCAAAAACAGCAAGCTTCGCACCCGCATTGGCCAAAACCTCGGCGGTGGCCGCCCCAAGCCCGGACGCCGCCCCGGTGACAATGGCAATTGATCCTTTGACCTGCATGACGTGAAGCCTCCCTTGATATCTGGTATTTTCTCTAATTGGTATTTCTATACCAAATTATACCTTTATCGGGCAAGGGCAATTGCAGGCAGGGATAAAACACCGGGTAATGGCATCACAGGCCATTGGTTTTTCGGCCAACAATCGTTGCGGTTTGCGGGTCTTGTGCCGGGATTTGTGGTGTTTGGGTGCTGGTTGCGGCAAGCTTGCGTTCCCGAACGGCGACATAGATCGCAGCCCCAATAATCATCGCCCCACCGGGCAAAATCCAGATGTCGGGCACCTCGCCAAACAGGATCAGGGCGAGGATCGCGATGATCGGCAGGCGCAAATAGGAAAACCCGACAAAAAAGCTGTAATCGGCCAACCGCAATGCCTGAATATTGCACATCTGCATGGCGTTCATCATCAATGCCGCAACGGCCATCAGGCCCAAAGCCTCAAGGCTCGGTGTCTGCCAGACAAAAAGCGCCGGGATCAGCGACACCGGAGTTGTAATGATCATCAGATAAAACAAAAGCGACGTGGTGCTTTCGGTCGCCACCAGCCGTTTGGTGATCATGCCCGCACAGGCCATGCACAGCGCTGCCGCAATCGGAAGGATACTTGCCAGATGCATCGCATCTGACCCGGGCTGAATGATCAATCCAACCCCGACAAACCCGACCACAACCGCGATCCAGCGATGGGCGCGCACGGTTTCGCGTAAGGCCACAGCCGCCAAAATGGTGCCAAACAGCGGCACAGTGAAATTAAGCGTGGTGGCCTCGGCCAGTGGCAAATACAAAACCGCCATGAACCACAGGCACATTTCCGCTGCCGACAACACCCCGCGCAGCCCAAACAACGGCAGGCGCGTGGTTTTAAGCTCCGCCAACCCTTTGCGCAGCACCATCGGCGCAATCAGGATCACACCGAAAAAGAACCGTAAAAACACCGCCTGATAGGGATGAATTTCCGCCGTGGCAAACCGGATGGTCAGGGTAAAGCACGCTGCAAGGATGGCCGCACACAGGGCATAAAAGCTGGCCTTTACCGTGTTGGGCTGGCGGTCAAACCATGCTTTCATTTTTAGCGATCCTCACGTTTCGCGCGGGTTTATCGGCGTTTTGATGGCGGTTCGATGTCACTGGTGGCCGCTGTCGGGCCGCGGTTGATGCGGTTGGCTTCCTTGGCAAGTTTGGCTTCACGACGCGCAATGAACAACGCCGATCCGATAATCAGCCCCGCCCCGGGCAACAGCCAGATTTCCGGCACTTCGCCAAACAGGACAAAGGCAATGCCAACCACAATCGGCAATCGCAGATAGTTAAACCCAACCACAAAGCTGTAATCATAAAGCCGGAACGCATTGGTGTTGCAAATCTGTGTGATGTTGGCAAAAACCGCGACCCCGACCAAAAGACCAAGGGTCGGCAAGTCCGGCGTCTGCCAGACAAAAAGGGCGGGGATCAAGGTCATTGGCGTCATCAAAAGCATCATATAAAGCACAATGGTGGTGCTGTTTTCGGTCTTTGACAGTGACTTGATCGTCAATCCCGCCGACGCCATGCAAAGGGCTGCTGCAATCGGAAGAAGGCTTGCCAGTTGCATGGTCTCACTGCCCGGCCGAATGACGATCAGAACCCCGATAAACCCGGCCAAAAGGGCGGCAATGCGATACTTTCGAATGGTTTCGCGCAAAAAGATCGCGGCCAGAAACGTGCCAAACAGCGGCACGGTAAAATTAAGCGTCGTCGCCTCGGCCAACGGTAAATAGGCAAGGGCGGAAAACCAGCAACTCATCGCCCCCATCGACAGCAAGGCGCGCAGGCCAAACATCGGCAGTCGATGGGTTTTAAGCTGCATCACCCCGGATCGAAGCGCAAAGGGCGCAATCATGATCAGGCCAAAGAAATTGCGAAAGAAAACCGCCTGTAACGGATCAATTTCGGCTGTCACCAACCGCACAAGGACCGATGACATCGCCGCCATCACCGTCCCGATCAGGGCAAAGACCGTCGCCTGCAAATAGGGCGGCAGGCCCGCATACCAACTACGCATCGGGTTTCCTTTCCGACGCGATGTTTCGATCCTCCCGGGTCACTGGAATGGCTTGTGCGTCGGCGGGCGCACTGGTCGGCAGGCGCGGCTCAATCCGGGCCTGCTTGGCCAAAACGGCCTCGCGCCGCGCGATATAAAGGGCCGACCCAATGATCAGGGCCGCCCCGGCCCATGTCCAGATATCGACCACTTCGCCAAACATCACAAACGCCATGGCCGCGACAAACGGCAGGCGCAGGAAATCAAAAATCATCACATAGGACTGATCCGCCGCGCGGTAGGCCCGCACCAGAAGCTGCTGTCCGGCGGTGGCGAACCCCCCCATCAAAAGCAGCACGGCAAACTGCCAAAGTGTCGGTGTTTGCCAGTAATACAGCGCAGGCAAGAACGACAGCGGCGTCATGATCAGCCCCATCCACGTGACAATGGCATTGGCACTTTCGGTGCGCGACAGCATCTTGACCGTCGTCATGGCGGCCGCCATAAACAGGGTCGCTGTCAGGGCCAGGATCGCGCCGGTCTCAAAACTTTGTCCAAACGGGCGGATGATGACCATCGCGCCAACAAACCCGATGGCAACCGCACTCCAGCGGCGCGCGCGTACGACCTCACGCACAATGATGGCCGCGAGCACCGTGGTCAGGATCGGCAGCGTAAAGTTGATCGCAATCACCTGTGCCGTCGGGGTGATGGCAAGGGCGGAAAACAGGCACAGCATCGCGCCAAGGCCAAGGGCGGCGCGCAGAAAATGCAGTTTAAACCGTTCGGTTTTTAACCCGGTGCGCCCATGGGTCAATATCCATGGCAACATCGGAACCAAACCGAAAAGATTCCGGAAAAAAGCGGCTTCGAACGGATGAACATCATGGGTGACATAGCGGATCAAGACCGCCATCGTCGCCATGCAAAAGGCCGACCCAATCATAAGCAGGGTACCGCGCAGGGCATTATGTTCAGTCGGGGGCGAAGGCTGCATTGGGGGCAGAACCCTTATAGGGGTAAAATGGGGGCGATACTGGGTGGCAGGCAGGGGTATTAGGTTGAAACTATATATCTTTCAATATCGTATGACAAATTGACGGGGCTGTCTTGCCGCAATCGGCGGCCCCCCGGTCTTCCAACCGGCAAGGCAATCGTTTCGGGCAATTGGTATGAGGAATTATTTCGTGGTTTGACACCGGCAAAAATCGAAAAACCGCAAGCCAATGGCGGCCAATCGTCACGTGAATTTCACAGTCTGGCGCATTGCTTTGGGGTGAAATGTTCTCGGGCGGCTGATTTTCGTGTAAGATCAAGCAACTCGACAGGAATGCATCAGGGGGAAGTTTAATGGATGCGATTGATCGCAAGTTGATCGATATTCTGCAAGAAGACGCTTCACTATCCTATTCGGTCCTTGGGACAAGGGTCGGATTGTCGGTCTCTGCGGTGAATGATCGTGTGCGCAAATTGCGCGATCAGGGAATTATCAAATCCTATCAGATTGCGGTTGATCCGCACGCCATCGGACGGGCATTGACCGCCATGGTCTGGTTGCGCACCGATCCGGCCAAAGGCAATAAAAAACTGGTGAAATCACTGATCAAGGCCGATGAGGTTCTTGAATGCCATCACATGACCGGGCGGTTTGACTTTCTGTTGAAATTGCGCCTGCGCGATACCGCCCATCTTGAAAGCTTCATCACCGACACGATCAAGGAACTTGGCGGCATTTTGGAAGTATTGCCGGAAATTGCCCTGTCAACGGCAAAGGAAACGGCCTTTGTTCCGGCACAAGCGGGACAAGACTAAACATTATCCTGTTTTGACTGATAACCATCACCATACGGGAGAAATGCTTTTGATCGCAGGCATATATTCATAAATTCATGCCCTAATGGCGGTCAGGTCATCGCACACAAAGCCATTGTTGCCGTAACAATGACGTTTTGTGCCGATAACGATCCAGACAACTGGCAAAAACGCAACCAAGGTAAAGGGGACAAACATGATTGAATCGATGAATCTGGTTATCCTGATTGCATCGATTCTGGTGATTGTCGCTGTTTTCACAAGTCTGGTCAGCTTCCGGGTTGGCGCCCCCTTGCTGTTGGTGTTTTTGTTTGTCGGCCTTGGCGCGGGGGAAGACGGCATTGGCGGCATTGATTTTGACAATGCGCCGCTGGCCTATTTCATCGGCTCCATCGCCCTTGCCCTGATCCTGTTTGACAGCGGCTTTGAAACCCAGCTTCGAACGTTAAAAATTGCTGCCGGGCCGTCGCTTGTGCTCGCCACATTCGGGGTGATGATCACCACCGGTGTCATTGGTGCGATTACATGGCTTGTCCTTGGTGTGCCGTGGCTTGTTGCCTTGTTGTTTGGTGCGATTGTCAGTTCGACCGATGCGGCGGCGGTGTTTTTCCTGCTGCGCGTTGGCGGGATTAATCTGCGTGATCGTACGCGCAGCACGCTCGAAGTCGAATCGGGTTCAAACGATCCGATGGCGGTGTTTTTAACCATCTCGCTGGTCGAACTGATCGTGCTGGGCGGTGGGGATAATGTTGCCTTTGAATTGCTGCAACGCTTTGTCCTGCAAATCGGTCTGGGTGCGATTTTTGGTCTGGCGGGCGGCTATGCGCTGGTGCAAATGATCAACCGGGTCAAGCTTGAACCGGGGCTTGTGCCGATCATTACCATGGCCTGCGCACTCAGCCTGTTTGGCGCCACCAGCATTCTGGGCGGCAGTGGCTTTTTGGCGGTCTATGTTGCCGGGCTGTATGCCGGCAACAGCAACATGAAAATGAGCGTCGGCGTTCGACGGTTCCAGCATGTCACCACATGGCTGGCCCAGATTGCGATGTTTGTCACCCTCGGTCTTTTGGCCACCCCGTCGGAATTTGGCGATGTGATCATTCCCGGTGTCATTCTGGCACTGGTTCTGGTGTTTGTCGCCCGCCCGGTCGCGGTGTGGCTGTGTCTGATGTTCTTTAACTTCTCGCGCAATGATACCGCGTTTATTTCGTGGGTCGGTTTGCGGGGGGCTGTGTCGATCCTGCTGGCGATTGTGCCGATGGTCGAAGGCGTTCCCGAAGGACAGCTTCTGTTTAACACCGCCTTTATTGTCGTCATCACCTCCCTTTTGTTACAGGGCTGGACGATCCGGCGGATGGCGCGCTGGTTGGGCATTATTGTCCCGCCGCGCCATGGTCCGGTCGACCGTATTGATCTTGAATTGCCCGGCAATGCCAATCAGGAAGTCGTTATTTATCGTGTGCATGACGCCAGTGCGGTGGCAACCGGCCAACGCATTCCGCGCTGGGCACGCCCCAGCCTGATCTTGCGGGATGGCACGTCGCTTCGCCCGCACAGTGCCGGGCCGATCCAAGGTGGTGATCAGGTCTATATCATCACCCCGCCGCGTCATGTCGACCTGCTTGATCAACTGTTTGCCGGTCCGGCCGAAGGGGCCAATGACGTCGAACTGTTTGGTGATTTCAGCTTCCCGGCGACAACCCGGATTGCCGATATCGGCCGTCTGTATGGCTTTGCGGTCGAAGAGGACGACATCGACCTCACGGTTGCTGATATCCTTGAACGTGATTTGTCCGACACGCTCGAACTGGGTGACCGGATTGCTTATGGCACGGTGGAATTGATCGTGCGCCGCACCGATGATGAACATGGTGTGACGGACGTCGGGCTGGCGGTCGAACAACAGATTGCCAAACCCAAACGCAATATCCCGATCTTCCAGTCACGCAGCGAACTTCTCAGCATCTGGAAAGACTGGCAAAAACGCCGCCGCGACGAAAAAAACGCCGCATTGCAAATCGGCAGCACGTCAAAGGCCGACCAGCAAGGCATCCTCGATGCCGCGCATGACGACGATAACGACACCCAACGCGATCTCGGCACCACAGATGAAACTGTCGGCACCGATCCCGATGATAACGCCGATCCCGATACCCCGGCCGATGATGGCAAACGGGGCTGATGTGGGGGCATGCTGTGCGGGGCGGCCGGGCCCGGTTGATGATAAGCCAAACAGGGTGTTGGCATTAGCTCACCTAATGCCGTGATCAAAAATGCTGGCTTGGTGAATCCCGTGATTCTGCTCTAGGGTCTGAACCCAATTGAATGCTTAAAATGGTCGCGAGGAATTTGTGCGGATATCAGGAGCATTACCGCAGCAAGGCTCGCTGCCTTGCAAGGTGATGCGACGTAATAGCCCGTGCAAATTCCTCCGATCCGGAGGACATCAGGACAACCTGAGACCTGCTGCGTCAATCCCCTTGCCCGGGGCAACACCCCGCGCGGCGGAGATTTCCTTGCATGTCTTGCTTGTTCTGATGCCATTTCAAGCATTCAATTGGGTTCAGACCCTAGATTACCGCTTCACTTTTTGTTGGAGTCCGTCATGGGCATACTGGGATTATATGCGGTTGTTGTGCTGATCTGGGGATCGACCTGGATCGCGATCCAGTTTCAGCTCTCCGTCGCCCCCGAGGCCGCTGTTGCCTATCGCTTTGCGCTGGCAACCCTGATCCTGATGGCATGGTGTGGCCTGCGCCGCTTGCCAATGCGGTTTTCGCTGCGCGATCATCTGTTCATGGCCGCCCTTGGCGTTTGCCTGTTCTCGTTTAACTACGTGCTGATCTATATCGCCAGCATCCATCTGACCTCCGGGCTGTTGGCGGTGGTGTTTTCGACCATCGTCATCATGAATATGATTAATGGCGCGATCTTTTTCCATCGCCGTCCTGAAACGCGCACAATGATTGGCGCGGTTCTGGGCATGGCCGGGATTTCGTTGGTGTTTGCCCGCGATCTGGCCGCCTTTGATCTGGCAACCGGCGGCAGCATCGGGCTTTTGCTGTCGCTGGCCGGAAGCTATATCGCATCGCTTGGCAATATGGCCTCGGCGCGCAATCACGCGCAGGGCATTCCGGTGATGCAGGCCAATGCCTTTGGCATGCTGTATGGCACCGTCATGCTGTTTGGCTATATCGCGGTTTCTGGTGTGCCACTGACGTTTGATACCAGCCCGTCGTTCCTTGCCGCCCTTGTCTATCTGGCGCTGTTTGGTTCGGTGATCGGGTTTGGCACCTATTTGACGTTGCTGGGCAAAATCGGGCCAGACCGCGCGTCTTATAGTTCGGTGATGTTTCCGGTGGTGGCGCTTTTGCTCTCGACATGGTTTGAAGATTTCATCTGGACCGGTAACATCATTCTGGGTGTCGGGCTGACGATGCTGGGCAATGTGGTGATCCTGACCAAACGCATGCCCAAACCGGCATCACTTGTCTTGGCACAGGTCACGCCAGAACCGGTCTGCGACGACAAGCCCAAACAAGCCGGTGTCTGATCGCTGACATGTCCGCTACCCTGACGGTGATGTGTTAGACTGAAAACGCGCAAAGACGAACCCAGACGATAAAAGACGAACGGAGAAAGCACATGAACGGCGTTGCCTATTTCAAACGCATGGCGGGCTATAATCATTGGGCCAATGGTCATCTGTACGCGGCCTGTGCCATTTTACCGGCTGACGCATTGTATGAGCCGCGCACCGCGTTCTTCCCGTCGATCATGCGCACCCTGAACCATCTTCTGGTCGCCGACCGTCTGTGGTTGTCGCGGCTTTTGGGTGCGCCCGAAGTCATGCCGCTTGATACCATCCTGTTTGACGCCTTTGGCGACTTGCGGGTCGCGCGTGAGGCACAGGATGAGGCGATTATTGCGTATCTTGATGGCCTGACCGAAGACGTCCTGACCAGCGATCTGACCTATCAGTCGGTTTCGGCCGGGGCCTATACCATGCCGCGTGATCTGATTTTGGGACATATGTTCAACCATCAAACCCATCATCGCGGGCAATTGTCATCCATGCTGCTTGAGGCAGGCGGCAAACCGCTTGAGATTGATTTGGTTTATTACGCACGAGATTTGCTGTGATGCTTGACCTTTTGGTCCAATACACCCCGTTTTTGATCGCGGCCGTGCTGCTGAACGTCTCGCCGGGGCCTGATATGGCCTATATTATCGGTCAAACGGCGGTGCATGGGCGCAAAATCGGCTTTTTCTCAAGTTTTGGGGTGGTTTCGGGCGCATTTGTCCATGTTTTTGCTGCTGCTCTTGGTCTTTCCGCCATTTTGGCGACCTCGGCACTGGCGTTTTCCATCGTCAAATGGGTTGGGGTGGCCTATCTGGTCTGGTTGGGGCTTGGCGCGCTGCGCAGCAGTTTTGCCAAATCCGCCTCCGCCACCACCACCAGCAACCCCACCTCAGACATAGACGACATCGCATCCGCTCGCGTCACGGCCCATAACGTCACCGCCTTTCAGGCATGGCGACAGGGGGCGATGATTGATGTGCTCAACCCCAAGGTCGCGATTTTCTTTATGGCCTTCTTGCCGCAGTTTGTGCATCCCGAACAGGGACACGGCGCGCTGCAATTTCTCATCCTTGGCACAACAGTCAATCTGATCGGGCTTGTGGTCGAAGGTGCAATTGTGCTGCTGGTCGGGGCGGCGGCCCTTCGCATCAAGGGCAATGGCGCGATTGGCGCGTGGCTGCAACGCTCCCTTGGGGCGATGTTTATCGCCCTTGGTGTGCGCCTCGCCATCACCGAACAATAAGCGGAATTTACCCCAAATATCAGGATGATTTTGATGTGCGTGCCAGATGCGTCACCAGCGCGCGCGACAGCGGGGCGGCACTAAGTCCATGGGCGATGATGCTGATACAGACAATCATCACAACCGCGGCATAAATCGTTTCATGCCCGCTTGGGTCAATCATGGTGGCCATGATCAGCAAATAAATGATCGAGGCAATCCCGCGCGGCCCGAACCAGCCGATATAAAGCTTTTCGGCCAGTGAGTAGGGGCTCCCGATCATGCAAATCCACACACAGACGGGCCGCAAAACCACAAGGCTCGCGACCGAGAAAACAACCATTTGCCACGTCCAAAGCCCGTAAACGGCGGGCACAACCAGCAGGCCAAAGATAAAGAAGGTCAGCATGGTCAAAAGCTCTGACTCGGCCTCGCCAAAGCTTTCAATCGCATCGCGCACCTTGTCGCTTGTGATGTTAAGCGCCAATCCCCCGGCAAAGGCGGCAACAAACCCGTTGCCACCAAGCTTTTCCGACAGAAAATAAATAAACAGGGCCGATAACACCCCCAAAAGCCGTTCAAACCGATCAAGAATGGTGCGATGGGTGACCGCATGATTAACCACATACCCAATGACGATCCCGGTCAGAATGCCAACCCCGGCCCCGATGGAAATTTCCATCACCGCTTCACGGATCCAGTTGCCGGGCCCTTCGCCAAGTAATTCGGCCTCAAACAACACCGCAGTGGTAAAGACCGGCAACACCAGCCCGTCATTCAAACCGCTTTCGATGTTAATGCCCTGGCGCACCGCATCGGGGACTTTTTTATTTTCGAAAACCGGCTGGCCAAGGGCCGCATCGGTCGGGCTGACAATCAGGGCCAGAATAAGGGCGGGTAAAATACCAATCGTTGGATCAATCCCGATGATAAACGCCCATGTCACCCCGATGGTCAGCGGCAATCCCACCAAAAGCAACCGGTTGGCAAGGCGCAATGCCGGGCGTTCCTTGCGGTAATCAAGCACGGCTGCATCCAGAAACAGGATAATCGCCAGCGTCATCTCGGCAAAGCCGGTGGCGAAATGAATGCGATCAGCCAGCGGGGCCAATGGTGCTTCGTGCCAGATGCCAAGTGGCAGGGCAATCAGAGCCCCGGCAAGCACCATCACCATCGGCGATGAAATGCTGCGCCGCTGTAACCGGCGCGATTGCAGCCCGTATATCAGCCCCGATCCGAGAAAAAGGATGATCACCCATTCGAACATGATGCTGCCTAACTTCTTGATCCGTCTGGCGATAGTGCCCTAAACCGCTGTGACAGGAAAGGCATATAGGCCCGACTATAGGACTATAGGACTATAGGACTATAGGACTATAGGACTATGGGACTATGGGACTATGGGACTATGGGACTATGGGACTATGATCTGGCGGTGGCTGCCTGCAACACATCAAGTCCTTCGCCGTGACACCGGGCATCGCCACTGGCAATCACCAGATCACCACTGTTGATGGTCAATGCCCGGCCATCCCAATCGGTAATCACCCCGCCCGCCCCTTCAATGACCGGCACGGCGGCACAGAAATCATAGGGTTGCAGGTTAGACTCAACCAAGACATCACCAAATCCCATGGCAATCAGGCCATAGCCATATGAATCAATGCCGTAAATTGGATGGCGTGCTGCCCCAAATGCCGCTTTATATCCGGCAATGGCCTTTGTTGTGATGAAAAGATCCGGTCCGGTGGTGAAAATGGTCGCATCTTTTAAATGTTTACAGGCGCGCGCCTTGATCGGCTTGTCGTTCAGCGTGCTGGCCTGTCCGGTCACCCCGATCCAGCGTTCATCCAAAATCGCCTGATCAATCAGGCCCAGCACCGGTTTGCCGTTCTGACACAGGGAAATCAGGGTGTTAAAGCTGGGCTTGCCGGCGATGAACGATTTGGTCCCGTCAATCGGGTCCAGCACCCAGACATATTCCGCATCAAGGTTTTCTGATCCGTGTTCTTCGCCCAGAATCCCATGATCGGGAAGCTCGGCATTGATCATGTCGCGCATCGCGCGCTCAATTTCCCGGTCCGCAATGGTGACAAGGCTTGCGTCACCCTTAACGTCAATTTCCACCGGCTTGCGGTAGTAGCTTTGCAAAACAGGCCGGGCGACATCGGCCAGCTTGTGCGCCATGGCCAGAAACGGATGGGAATTGGTCATTGTCGGGGCTCCTGTTGGGCGGATGGCGGGTGGCAAGTGGCAAGTTGGCGGGTCGCAGAAATTAATCAGGCCCAAGTGGATAGGCCAGGTTAGGCCATTGCGGCTTTGATGGTGACCAAAACATCGTGATGGCACCGCGCATCGCCACTGGCAATAACGTCCCCGGCACTCTCCATGGTCAATGGGTTGCCTGACCAGTCACTCATCACCCCGCCAGCCCCTTCAACCACGGGCACAAGGGCGCAGAAATCATA
The DNA here is from genome assembly GCF_002844275.1 of Thalassospira lohafexi. Classification (GTDB taxonomy): domain Bacteria; phylum Pseudomonadota; class Alphaproteobacteria; order Rhodospirillales; family Thalassospiraceae; genus Thalassospira; species Thalassospira lohafexi. Next base: position 6,852 of record NZ_NXGX01000012.1, on the reverse strand, counting down.
CGCCTGCATCCCGGTTTCAACCACCGTATCGGCCAGACCAAGGGCCGTCAGCCCATAGGCATAGGCATCCACCCCATACATCGGCACCCGGCATTTGGTTGAAACCGCGTCATAGGCCTTGGCCGCATCGCCGCGAAACAGTTCGGGTGCGGTGGTAAAGAAGGTCGCGGATTTAAGGTCTTCGCAGTCGCGCGCACTGATCTCGGTGCCGTTCATGGTGCTGGCCTGTCCCATAACGCCGACCCAGCGTTCATCGGTGATCGCCTGATCAATGATGCCCAGAACCGGTTTGCCTTTGTGGCAAAGCGCAATCAGGGTGGCAAAGCTTGGCTTGCCGGAAATGAACGACTTGGTGCCGTCAATCGGATCCAGCACCCAGACATAATCCGCGTCCATATTCTCACGACCGTATTCTTCGCCCAAAATCCCGTGATCCGGAAGCTCGGCCCCCAGAATCTCGCGCATGGTGCGTTCGACTTCGCGGTCGGCAATGGTGACCGGGCTGTCATCGGCCTTCACATCAACCGCAACCGGGGTGCGGTAATATTTGCGCACGACCGGGCGGGCGGCATCGGCCAGTTTGTGGGCAATGGTCAGAAACGGCTCGAGATCTTCCATGAAGGCACATCCCTGTGATGGTTGATGGCGCGGCGTCTAAATCGGCAAGAAAGACGCGATCAGACAGGGCCAAAACCAGCCCTGAAACGAAAACAGGGGACAGTTACCTGTCCCCTGTAAAAAATCAATGTCTGATCAGAAAAATCTGTCCAGTTTAAGGCCCGTTACTGCGCTGGTGCTGCGTCGCCTTCGGCTGGGGCTGCATCACCTTCTGCCGGTGCCGCATCTTCAGCCGGGGCTGCTTGCGCAGCATCCTCTGCCGGTGCAGCAGCGTCTTCAGCTGGGGCTGCTTCTGCGGCTTCCGCCGGATCCGGATAGGCCATCGGGCTGTCAGACTTGCTGTTCAGCCAGGCAATGACGTTTGCGCGGTCAGATGCCTTTGACAGGCCGCCAAAGCTCATTTTCGTGCCGTCGATAAAATCGCGCGGTTTGTAAAGGAACTCGTTCAACTTGGCAAAATCCCAGCTGCCGCCATGGTTGGCCATGCCGTCAGAATAGGAAAAATCGTCTTTATGCGCAAAGTGCGCGCCAACGATGCCATACAGGTTCGGGCCGGTTTTATTCGGACCGCCTTTTTCCGCATCATGGCAGGATGCGCATTTCTTAAAGACTTTTTCGCCCTGACCAAGGTCAGCAGATGCCAGCATGGCAAGGATCGGTTCCGGTCCTGCCGGTTCGCTTGGCGCCGCGGCATCGGTATTTGCGCCCGCCATCACATCCTCGGAGAATGGATAAACCGGTGCTTCCAGCTCTTCGGGATGGACAAGTGCGCCACCAATTTTCCCGACAACCACTACCAAAAGCACGGCACAAATGACTCCGGCGACGATCTTGTTGATTTCCATCGTGTTCATGACGGGACCCCGTTACAGCCTAATCACTCTCAGGTTTCTTTTATAATAAAGACCAGATTACCCATGCGTCCCCCTAGTGTTGCGCCAATTTACGCAACACGCATGTGACAGCAGGCAAAACTGATCGGTGGGAAACTATACGTTTCAGAGATTTGCATCAACCTTTCTTAAACATAAAGGCGAAAACAAAAGGCAGTAGACTTTCGTCTAGCACAATTTTGGGCTCTGGCCCGCGTGATTGCCGCAAAAACGATTCTGTCTTTTGCCTATTGCCTGAAACCGGCTATTGTCCCGCCGATTCACAGCCATGTTTTGGCATCTTGCGCAACATGCATGCTTTGCGCGAAATCAAAATGTGGCTAACTATATGGCACGCTATATGGCCCTGCTGCCTGACCGGAGTTCCAAAATGTCGACGCCGCGCAATCCTGTTGTTGTTATTCCTGCCCGTATGGCGTCCATGCGTCTGCCCAACAAGCCGCTGGCCGACATCTGTGGCGCGCCGATGATTGTGCAGGTCTGGCGTCGCGCGATGGAGGCCGAAATCGGCCCGGTGCTGGTCGCCTGCGCTGAACAGGAAATTGTCGATGTGATTGAGGCCGCAGGCGGCATCGCGGTTCTGACCGATCCCGATTTGCCAAGTGGCTCGGACCGTGTGCATCAGGCTCTGCAAACATTCGATCCCGATGGCACATATGATGCGGTGGTCAATGTGCAGGGCGATCTGCCGACGATCTCGCCCGATGACATCCGCGCGGTGTTTGATCCGCTTGCCGATCCGATGGTCGATATCGCAACCCTGGCGGCTGAAATCAAACGCGAAGAAGAACGCCACAATCCCAACGTGGTAAAGGCCGTCGTTGCCTTTAACGGCCAGCGTGTCGCACGCGCCCTTTATTTCACCCGCGCGACCGCACCGTTTGGTGATGGTCCGCTTTATCATCACATCGGTCTTTATACCTATCGCCGTGCGGCCCTTGATCGTTTTGTCGCATTGCCCCCGGCCGAGCTTGAAAAACGCGAACGGCTTGAACAGTTGCGCGCCCTTGAAAATGGCATGGTGATTGCCGTCGCATTGGTCGATGGCGTGCCCTTGGGGGTCGACACCCCAGAGGACCTTGAACGCGCACGCCTTGTGCTGGGCGCGTAATTGGGGTTTTCTATCCCAAACACTTGAAGTTCGTGACGAAAACACTTTTGACGTATCAGGAAACAACCAGATGACCGCGCAACAAAGGATCGCTTTTCAGGGAATGCACGGGGCCTATTCCGATCAGGCTGCCCGGCGTGCTTTTCCGGGTGCAACCACCGTACCCTACCGGACCTTTGAAGGCGCCTTTAGTGCACTGGAAGACGGCGATGTTGAACTGGCCGTCATCCCGATTGACAACACACTCGCCGGGCGCGTGGCCGATGTGCACCATATCTTGCCCGAGTCGGGTGTGCACATCATTGGCGAGACGTTCCTTCGGATCAATCACGCCCTTGTGGCCGTGCCGGGAACCAGAATCGAAGAAATCAAGGAAATCCGCAGCCACGTTCATGCGCTGGGCCAATGCCGCAAATTGCGCAAAGAACTGGGTGTAAACACGGTTGTCGGTTCCGATACGGCAGGCTGTGCCAAGGAAGTTGCTGATCTTGGTGATAAATCGATTGCCGCCATCGCTCCGGCCCTTGCGGCCGAGATTTATGGCCTTGATATCCTGCGCACCGAAGTCGAAGACGCCGCACACAACACAACGCGCTTTATCATTCTGGCCCGCGATCCGCTCAATATCGCCAATGACGGCACCCCGGTTGTGACAAGTTTTGTCTTTCGGGTGCGCAACGTGGCGGCCGCCCTATACAAGGCGCTGGGCGGGTTTGCCACCAATGGCATCAATATGACCAAGCTCGAAAGCTATATGGTCGAGGGCCACTTCACCGCGACCCAGTTTTTCGCCGAGGTCGAAGCCCATCCCGAACAGCTTGGTCTGCGCCACGCGCTTGAAGAACTGCAATTCTTCTCCCATGAAGTCCGCATTCTCGGTGTTTATCCGGCCCACACATTCCGCCGCGAAAACGATTTGCCTGCCGAATAATCCCCCGCAGCATGTAGAGCACGCCACGAAAAAAGGGCCGGTCTTTTGCAAGACCGGCCCTTTAAAATGTCAGACGTCCGACGGACTTAACTTTCCGACTGTTTGATCAGATCGCTTGAGAACCGCTTGATGATCTGGGTCAGTTCGGCCGAACGGCTCGAAAGCTCTTCGGATGCCGATTTCAGTTCGGCGGCATCCTCGGTCGTGCTTTGCGCGCTTTTCATGGTTTCATCGACACTGTGCGAAATCTGTTTCACACCATCCGCACTGCGGTTGGCATTGCCCGAAATTTCCTGAGTTGCCGCACCTTGTTCTTCAATGGCCGCGGCAATCGCGGTGGAGGCACCACGCACCTGTTCGATGGTTTCTGAAACCCGCGAAATACCCGTTACCGCCCGTTCGGTACCATCGACAATGTCGTTGATCTGGGCGGCGATTTCGTCGGTGGCCTTTGCGGTCTGGGTCGCAAGGTTTTTGACCTCGTTTGCCACCACGGCAAAGCCTTTGCCCGCTTCGCCTGCGCGCGCCGCCTCAATCGTTGCGTTCAGCGCCAGAAGGTTGGTCTGACCGGCAATATCATTGATCAGGCCAATGATTTCCTTGATCTTTTCAACCGTATCGGACAGGCCCGCGACATCGTTTGACGCACTTTGGCTTTCATCGGTGGCACGTTCCACCGTGTTTGACATCTGCGAAATCTGAACATTGATTTCCGTGATCGAGGATGAAAGTTCCTCGGTCGCGGCGGCAACCGCATCAACGTTCTGCGAAACCTCACCGGCGGCCGATGCAACCTGCTGGCTCTGGCCAAGGATACCATCGGCATTTTGCGCCATGCTGACCGAAAGATCGTTGCTGCGCCCGACAGAACTGTTGACCGCACCGGCGATGCCGCCCACTTCGCTTTCAAGTTTTTCTGCAATCGCACGGATGTTTGACCGGCGTTCCTGTTCGGATTTCTGTTTCTGAACGGCAGCATCGGCTTCAAGTTGCTGGGCCTGTGCCGATTTATCGCGCAGGGCAAGAACACCTGCCGCCATGTCGCTAATCTCGGTGAAGTGAGAGTTGCTATCGACCTCGGCGGTGTAGTTGCCTTCCGCAATGGTCCGAATGGACGTGTTCAGGCCCTTGATGCTTGAGGCAATACGTGACCCGACGAACCAGGAAATAACGCCGGCAATCACGATGGCGATCACCGAAATAATCGCAATACGCTGCATGATGGTCAGGAATTCCGACTGTACGTCATCCATATAAACGCCAGCCCCCAGCGCCCAGTTCCACTCCTTGATCGGGCGGACATAGGCCGCCTTTTCAATCAGTCGGTCACCTTCGCCGGGTTTCTTGGTTTCATAGGTGATGATCCCGCCACCGGCCTGTGCGGTTTTGACGATCATGGTGCGCACTTTGCTGTCGGGATTACATTTACCAACGTCTTCAGGGCTCAGCGGATCCAGAACCATGCAGTGGCCATAGTCACTGGCAAAGATGTAGTTGGCCCCGTCAAAGCGATACGCATTGAGAATACCAAGGGCGGCGGCCTTGGCATCGGCTTCGCTCATCTCACCTGATTTTGCCTTGGCAACATAAGAATCGACGATCGTGACCGCCCCTTCGGTCAGATGCGAAATCTGTTCAAACTTTCCGTTCCGAAGGCTGGTCTGGTAATTAAGCGCAACCGTGAAAATAATCGCCAGCAGCGTCAGTAGGCAAATTGCCGGGATTGAAAAAATCCCCGTCACAACACGAAATCGCATGTCCGTCCCCTTGTTAAGCACATGTCACATAACGATTATGGGACCATGAATTGTAAACAGAACAGTTAATTCTCGAAGATATATTACGTCCAAATGCGTTTTTGCATGGCTGATCGGCGTTGGCTTTGATTGACATTGTTTCAAAGGGCCTGTATCACCCGGCTCATTCCTTCGCTTGCAAAGACAGAATCAGCTGTCAGGAACTGTATCAAAGGCGAGGAGGGTGGTTACAGCGTGATGACGTTGTGGCCTCACATCATTTGCCTCTCTTGCAGGGTCCGACGCAGTGGCTTCTTTGCCGCGTTACCGGTCTTGATTGCGTATGAGCAGGCGTCATTGGCGTTAACATGTCGCCACCGGATAACGTAAGGACTTTCCTTTATGACTAATTTTGAAGGGCTCAAGCTTATCGAGCCCCTGCTGCGCAATGTTGAAGCTTCCGGTTTCACCGCACCGACTGAAATTCAGGCTGCTACGATCCCGGCACTTCTCGAAGGGCACGACCTTATGGGTATTTCCCATACGGGTGGCGGTAAAACCGCTGCGTTCTGCCTTCCGTTGCTGCAGCGTCTTGCTGAAAATCCGCAGCGTCCAAAACCGGGCCAGCCGCGCGCAGTTATCCTTGCGCCGACCCGTGAACTGGCAACCCAGATTGGCCAGTGCCTGCGTGATTTCAAAAAAGGCATCCGCCTTTTCTCATCTGTTGTTTTCGGTGGTTCCCCGATGGGCCCGCAGATTCAGGAACTGCGCCGTGGCGTTGATATCCTGGTTGCGACCCCGGGTCGTCTGCTTGATCACATGTCGCGTAATACGATCCGTTTCGACGACGTCGAAGTCTTCATCCTTGATGAAGCCGACCGTATGCTCGACATGGGCTTCTCCGAAGACGTTCTGACCGTTGCACAGCAGTTGCCGCACAAACATCAGACCGTGATGTTCTCGGCAACCATGCCAGCAGAAGTCAAACATCTGACCGACCGCCTTCTGCGCGATCCGGTCAAGGTTGAAACCGCACCGCAGGCAAGTGTCACCGAACGTGTGACCCAGATTGGTATGTTCGTGAAACGTCACGACAAAACCAAGCTTCTGGTTCAGATTCTTAAACGTGATGACACCGAACGCGTTCTGGTCTTCACCAAAACCAAGGCAGACGCTGACGAACTGTCGTTCCAGCTGCGCGATGAAGGCATTGATAGCGATGCTATCCATGGCGACAAACAGCAGCGCATCCGTCAGAAAATCCTGCGTAATTTCCGTAATGGCCAGTTCCCGGTTCTGATCGCAACCGATGTTGCGGCCCGTGGTATTGACGTTCCGGGTATTACCCACGTTGTGAACTATGACCTGCCGCAAGATGCCGACAGCTATGTTCACCGTATCGGTCGTACCGGTCGTGGCAGTGCCGAAGGGATTGCAATTGCGTTCTGTGAACCGCGTGACATTCGTTTGCTGCGCAACATTGAACGACTGATCAAACAGGACATTGCCATCGACGAAAATCACGAATTCCATGCAGCACCTCCGGCCCGTTCGGCTGGCGGC
>NZ_NXGX01000011.1 GCF_002844275.1 Thalassospira lohafexi | reverse complement strand
GGCAAAAAATGTCAGAAAACCGTAAAAGAGGCTCAAACGCCTGGATTTCCAATGTTCATTCGCCAAATACAACCAAATTTCACCTAGTTTATTAGCCGTTTTTGCGTCCTTTTAGATTTCCCCCCACACAGAAACACAAATGGGATTCTACTAAGTACCAGTTTCCGTGAAACTTGATTCGCCCCCGAAGACATCAAGATCAAACCAAAGCAGGCTCAGGGCAGCTATTTGCCCTTCACACAATACGACCAGAAAGCCGACAAATTTAAAACCGTCCACCTTAAGGTGAGCTGAGCCCACACTGCCTGAGCACCAAAATCGACCTTCATTCCGCATGCGTTAGCGCGCGGCAAATTGTCCGTGTTGCCGTGAGACATCCGCCGGTATCGCGCCACCCGCAAACAGTGGGGTAACCTCACAGAACCGTGGTTGTTGCCGATCTTTGTCTGAAAGCACGGCCTGCTGGCCATAGAGTTCCCAGTCAATTCCAAGGTCGGGGTCATTCCATGCCACCCCGTGATCATGGCTGGGACTATAATAGTCAGATACCTTGTAGATAACGTGGGTATCGGGCCGTAACGTTTTAAAGCCATGCGCAAATCCCGGAGGAATCCACAGCTGATACCAGTTTTCGGCACTCAATTCGATTTTGATATGGCGTCCAAAAGTCGGTGAATGCGGGCGGATATCAACGGCGACATCAAGAACAGCTCCCTGAACAACCCGCATCAGTTTGCCTTGCGCGTGGGGTTCGGCCTGATAATGCAAACCGCGCACCGTATTGATCGGATGACTGATCGACTGGTTTTCCTGAACCAGATCGACATCCCCGATTGCATCCCGGAATTCGTCGGCCCGAAAGGTTTCGGCAAAAATACCGCGTGGGTCACGATGTCTGTTGGACACAAACAAAACCGGGCCTTGAATTTCAAACGTGTCAAATTCGGTTGGCATTGGCTAGTCCTCCTTGATCGTGATCGGCACGCGGACAAGTTGGCGCGAAACCCGCCAGCGATCCTTGTAGGGTTTTGGCATTAAACGGACAAAAACCAGACTGGCTTGGTCATCAACGGTGCCATACAAACGGTCCATGCTGTCGTCATCAATGATCGACGGATAGGCCACAAACGGTTCGCCTTCATCAGCATCACGACGCAATGGTTGGGCATATAGAAGTTTCGGTGCGGACCAGTTTTTCAGATCACTTGAAGTGGAATAGAAAAATCCCGAGACATCAGGCTGATCCTTTTTACGGATACGGTGCAGATATACGGTAATAAATGTATTGCTGGCTTCATCTCGCACCAGCCCACGGATCGACGACACGCCAACCGGTCCAACGCGTGCACATTCAGTTTGCCGCACCGACCATCCTGCGTCGGTCAATGAGGCGGCTTCTTCAAATTCCGTTCCATTCCAGACATCCCACCGTGATGGGTCATTGGCAGGTGCGCGCACCAGACAGTTGCGCGACTCTTCCCAGTTATCCGCGCGGCGCCAGACAATGGCGTAAAGATAGTTCTGCCATGAAATGATATTGGTCACCGTCACATAACTTGGCGCGCGTTTGCGATCATCCCGGTAGGGTTTTGGCGGCGGAAACGGTGCGTGATGCGGCGGACTGCCCAGATAATCAAACGTCTTTCCACCATTCGTGGATTTTAACGTCACCAATCCATTGATCCAGCAATCGGTCCGCTTGGTGCGGTCTTTGCACGGCATATCATGGCGATAGGGCATGAAGCTGGCACTGCCAAGGGCATATACGTTCTGCCCATCGTTTGTATAAATCGCCTGCAACCATGTCCGGTCATCAAGCAGGTCCGGGGATGCCTTGCCTGCGGCCATAAAACGGCTATCACAATCAGGCTTGAGACTATTAAACCCATAGCCAACAAATGCCCGATTTTGAAAATTCGGGGCAAACATCACCATCTTGCCTTGGGCATTGCGAAAGGCCCGGGCGGGGGAGTCTGGTAAATGATGGTTGTCACACCCTGAAACGTCACTATCGAATATGACTTTTTCGGATCCAGAGACGGTCACTTCGGTTGCAGCCACGGGCGGGTTCCAGCCGACAAGACCACCAAGAGTCATACCGGCGGCAAAGGCTATGGTCGCGATCATGCGTCGTGATGGATTCAGTCTGGGCACAGCAAATTTCCCTGTCATCATCAGTGGGGAAAATACGAGGCACATGGCGTTCTGGGGGAACGACCATGTGCCTCAGGCAGCAATGTCACGCCGCCTCTGCGACATAGGGGGTCGGGACGCGACCAAGACGGTGTGCCATGCTGTTTTCTTCAAGGAACTTTTTCAGTTCGCCAAAACGCTGCTGATAGGTTTTCTCGAACAGATCGAAATCAGCATTGTCCCAAGCTTCCTCGAACGAGAATTTGTCCATGTAGCGCCCATCGATATATGGAATACCGAGCGTCTTGACGAATTCACGGGTCCGGGTGTCATAGGTGACATAAAGTGCCGGAACTTCGTTGGCGAGTGCCAGCAAATTGCCATGCAGTCGAAAGCCCGTCACAGCATCAAGGGATTGTTCTGCCTTTTCGAAATCGGCAACACTTTCAAAAACCGACAGTGACGACTTATACAAATCAAGAAGCGGGTCTTTTCCGCCAAACAGCCATTTTTCGGCCGTCAGTTTCTGAACCGCATCCTTCATCACCTGATCATCATTTTCGACCTGCTTGGTACGCGCATAGTAAATCTGCTTTTCTTCAAGTTCGCCTGCACAGAGAATTTCGGTGTCATAGCGTTCTGCCAATGTCCGCAACATATAGCGTTGAAGCGTCTGGAAGCCGTGCGTTTTGCGCCGAAGAGTAAAGCCGAGCCGGTTGATGGCAGATGCCTCAATGCGCGGTAATTTCAATTCCGGCTTGCAATGACGAAATGCGGTTGGACAGCCAAAAATGCGAACATTTTTGATTCCGATCGAATTCAACGCCTTTTTCGACAGGTTGCCCCGCACCCCAACTGTGGTGGAACGATCAGCAATCAGCTGTAAAAAGCGTTTGGTCGATTCATTGACATAGTTTTCCGAATTGTCCGGCACCTGAACACCAATGCCAAAGGCAATCACCGGCACATTAGTTTTTTCAAGAACCGCCGTAATCGGATCCCACTGACCATTGGCATTGATATAGTTCGAGCCGCGCAAAAAGATGTAGTCCAACTGATTGATCTTTTCGATCTGTGTTTCAGACAGATTGCCGTCTGCAGGCACATAAATCGGGAACAGTTCGGAATAGTCGAGAATGCGCAAGGATGAGTCATAGACAAAACAGTCACCAATATTGGTAAACAGCGTTTTTGCCTTTTCGGGCGCACCATATGTATGGGTGACGACACCGATGTTACCTTCGATTCGGCCTGCGGGCATTAAAACGCCAATGCGGGGCTTACGGCCCGAGGTTGGGGAAACCTGGCTCATAGACATAACTCCTGCTGTCTTGGTTCGCACCGTTGATCGGCGTTATGATCGAACCGTTTGCTCGTATCTGAATAATTCAGTTTTAGATCGTTATGCGGTCAGGCCGCATCCACCTGACGTGTTTTGAGACTTTCTTCCCAATCAAGCGCGTGGCGCACGATGGCGTCGAGGTCATCATATTCTGGCGTCCAGCCGAGCTTTTCACGAACCCGGTCAGCCGCTGCAATCAATGCCGCCGGATCACCCGGGCGACGTTCAGCACGCTCCACCGCAAAATCAATACCCGAAACGCGTTTGACGGCACCAATGACTTCCTTGACAGAGAACCCGCGGCCATACCCGCAATTCATCACGTCGCTTTCACCACCGTCTTCAAGATATTCCAGCGCCAGAACATGCGCCTTGGCGAGATCGGAAACATGGATGTAATCCCGGATACATGTCCCATCGGGCGTGTCGTAATCTTCGCCATAGATTGCCATTTGAGGCCTCGCACCCGTCGCAGTCTGACTGGCGATCTTGATCAGATGCGTGGCCTTACGTGATGTTTGCCCGGACCGACCTTTGGGATCAGCACCGGCAACATTGAAATAGCGAAGCGCGACATACCGGAGATCATGGGCAATCGCCGCATCGGCCAGCATCTTTTCGGTCATCATCTTTGATGTGCCATACGGCGATATTGGCTTGAGTGAAAAGTCCTCAAGGATCGGCGTGCTTTTGGGTTCGCCGTAGACACCCGCTGTTGAGGAAAAGATGAAATGCTCGATCCCGCTATCCACAGCCGCCTGCGCCAAGGCACGTGAATTCACAGTGTTGTTGTAATAGTATTCCAGAGGATAGATTACGGATTCAGGCACAATGATTGAGCCCGCGAAATGCATGATTGCCGTGACGTCATGTTCGGAAATAACCCGACGCACCAAATCATAATCGCCACAATCACCTTCAACAAACGCAGCCCCAGTGGGAACCGCCCAACGATATCCCTGACTTAGGTTATCAAGAACAACTACGTTGCGTCCGCCATCAAGAAGCGCCAGTGCTGCGTGACTACCGATATATCCTGCGCCACCCGTTACAAGTACAGTCATTGCCGTGTCTCCTTGTTGATGTTGTTCAGTTTTCTGAACAGCTTTGGGAAAGCACAGCCGCTATGAGCCCCGTTCCGGGACAGTCAAAGCAGCTGTACCGGATGCGGTCACGCCACCTTGCGTTCAAGTTGCGTGTCGGCGTTCATGACATCGACCATTTTGTGATCGATGTTGTTTTCGCTCAGGAACAAAGCCATTTCGCGATAAGTCTGGAACCAAGCGCGGTTGAACTTGTCGAACAGGCCCTGATCCCAGTAATCCTCGAGCACGAATTCCTTTGTCGAGAACACGTCATACGACGGGATTTGGTAGGTTTCTGCGAATTCGACCGTCCGGCTGTCATAGGTAAAGTAGATCGACGGCACACCGTTCGAGAGCGCCATCAGGTTACCGTGCAGGCGATAGCCCAGAACGCAATCCTTCCGGCGGACGAGATCTTCGTAATCAGATACCACATCGGAATAGAACAGCTTTTCGCGGTAGAGGCGTTCCATCGTATCGTCTAGATACCAGTTCTTGACCCAGTCGTTGTTTTTAAGGGCCTGCATGGCTTCTTCGCGCTGGATGTTAGAGCCAAAGACCAGTTTCTTTTCTTCGGGCTCACCTTGCGCCATCAGGGTCATGTCATCGAAACGACCAGCGAGATGTTTGACCAGATCCCGATGGAAAGTCAGATAACGTTTAATGTCCTGGGCATACGCCGGCGAGACTTCGCGACGCAGGGTAATGCCAACATTCTTGACACTTTCAAGGGACGGCAGTTTGATCCGCATATCCGGATTGTTCTGACGAAATGCCGTTGGGCACCCGACGATACGAACATTGGTAATGCCGAGATCCCATAGAACCTGTGCAGTATAGGCACCACGCACACCAATTGATGTGGTGGAATCAGCCATCATCCGCAGGACGGTTTTGGTCTGATCAGAAAGCTCAAGTTTCCCTTTGACCGGGGCTTGCGCACCGATGCCAAATCCCAGAACCGGCAGTTTCAACCGTTTAAGAACCTCGATCGTGTTCCGCCAGTCCATGTCAGAATGGATGTAGTTCGACCCACGCAAGAACACATAGTCATATTCCTCGCGAAGACGGTCGATGTCTTCCATCTTGGGTTCGGCAATCGGCAGAACACCGAGCTTGTCGTAGTTCATCAGCTTCAGCGATGAGTCATAGACAAAGGCGTCACCGATATTGTGATAGTGATCGATGCTCCGTTGAACATCCTGATAGTTGTACCAACGGACGCAGTCGTGGTCGTAGACTTCGCCCGACGGGATCATTACGAGAACGCGCGCCATATTGTGTCTCCTTGGTTGATCACGTTTTTGTTCCGAATTCATGCCGTGCTTGCCACATTTTGCTCAGTGGCGGCTTTTGCAGATAGCAGGCGCGTTTTCAGAACCTCCCGATACTGCGCGAGATGTTGCTCGGCGCATTCCTCATAGGTCGTCACACGAGGGATCCCCTCGCGCATCCGGTCCCAAATCTTGTTGTCGCTTAAAACGTCAATCAGACGGTCGGCCAAATCTTCGGCACTTCCGACACGGAAATGCAGCCCGTTAACCCCGTTTGTGATTTTCTCGGCCATACCCCCAATGTTCGAACAGATCATTGGGCGCCCATGGAAAAAGGCTTCCTGAATAACCACGGGTGAGTTTTCCCACCAGATCGACGGAATGATTGTCCAGTCGGCTAGCTCCATCAGCTTGGGCATTTCGGTGTTTTGATAGGCCCCGTAAAAACGGACCCGATCACCGGCCTTCTCGATCAGGTCGTGGACCTTTTCCTGATATTCAGGAGGTTGGCGTTCAAGATTGCCGCCAAAAATCATCAGGCGCGCATCATCGCCCCAGATTTCATCGGGCACACGCCCCACCGCATCAAGCAAGATGTCCGCACCCTTGAACATCGTAAGTTGTCCAAAAAAGGCAAAGCGTGACCGACGCGGCTGTGTTTTGGAAAGCTGGCGGTCCTTGGCCCGTTCATCGATGTCGAGACCATTTTCGATCACCGACATCTTTTCGGCCTTCATGCCCCAATCGACAAAGCGTTTGGCCAGAAATTCACTGGGCGATACGTAATGGTCGGCCAGTTCAAGCATCGACTTGATGAACCGTTCACGCCGCAGGAATGAGGCCGGGGAAATGTCCGGGAAGCATCCGTTGCATTCAATCGGACTTGCCCGGTTGCACAGCTTCGTTCCACCGCTTTTGAGCATCTGTCCATGGTTGTGGCAGATCGTCAAAAACTCATGGAATGTAAAGAATATCGCAGTTTCCGGCAAAGCTTCGCGAATGGCGTAGATCGTCTCAAGCCCAAGGCCGAGATAGTGATGGAAGTGAACCACGTCCGGTTCGTAATCCTTCACAAAACGCAGGAAATCACGATCTATCTCGTCTGTGCTGCCGTTTGATAAAAGGAAATGATCATAGTTTTCCGCATGATAAAGGATTTCGTTGTCCTTCTGACGCAGGCTCATCAATGCAGATGCACCATGACGCGGAACAGGGTTACCGACCCGCGCAAGATAGAAGCTTTCAACCCCATCAAGCGCATTCAAACCCTTATGAAGATTGTAAGAGGCCACTTCGGCCCCACCCAGCGAAATACTGGGATGGCCATGCGAAATAACGAGGACACGCAAATCAGTCGACGGCATTGTTATGGCTCCGCAAGTTTGAGACGACCAAAGACCAGCGACGATCAAACGCCCAGCGGTCAAGACGATGCGAAAGTTCCTCCCAGGCGGGGGCGCTGCTTATCGATTGTTCGCTGCCCAATACTTCGACTTCGGGGATCCAGTAGGATGGTGTCCCTGCCATACGCAGCTTCAGCGCAAGATCGAGGCTCTTTTCGGCCGGACCGATATAGCCGCGCGTAAAGCCATCAGTATCGACAAATGCCTTACGCGGCAGAATGCAGCATTCCAAGGTTCCCGCACTGACTTCGCTTGGTTCTGCATCGGCCAAAACTGCGCAGGGATAGCCGACATATCGGTCTGACAAATACTGACCACCTTTGGTGTCACCATCGATCCATGTCCCTGCCCAACGAACAGAATCGTCTTCGAACAGGATGGTCGGTGACACAAGTGCCTTACTGCCGCGCTTGCGATAAGCGGCCAATAATTGGTCAAACCAGCCATCGTCACGCGGTAAAATATGGGCTGATACAAGCCCGATGGTTTCCGAATTGGTTGCTGCAACACCGACTTCCAGGGCATCACAAAAGTCTTCCACCCCTTCGGCGAAAACGATCCGGGTATTGAGTTTATAAAAGGCAGCAAGACGCAGCATGTCGCTGCCGACGAGGTCAAAACTTTCAACCGGCCCGGCAATCACAATCGGCAAGTGACGGGTGGCCTGATCTAGCCCCAGAAGTGCAATTGTCACCCCGATATCATTGATCGTGTCATCAACACCGACCACCAGTGTTACCGGCGCATCTTCGTCAAAATCACCGATATCGTGGACATCAACCGCATATGGGTTTTGGGCTGTCATCCCTTGCAACATGGGCCCGAACTGGCGCTCGATACTGTTCGATGCGGTGACCGAACGCGGATCAAGCGAAGGCAAAACCCGCGACAGCGCCTGACGGGCCGATGCACGTGTCGGGTTTAAGGGGCAATACGCCGGAAAGGCATCAACAATTCCCAGTTCAAGATAAACCGGCTGATCAGATGGCGGCGTATCTTCCAACGAACAGAACACCAGGAAACCGTGATTGTTGCGCGCCGGGTTCATCCCCGAAAACATCGGATCATTTGCAAAGGCGCCGGTAACATCTGCACGTGACTGCCGTGTCCAGTGATCGTCAATCCGAACAAGTTCACCCCCGACACGCAGCGATACATTTTCCACCGCGCGATCAGGATCAAGCATCCAGCCTGAAATCAAAACACCGCTGCCTTCGATCAGGAGCGAGAAATCAATCCCGATCCGCACCGGACGGTCCAGTTCGGAAACAGTATCGCGACCATCAAAACGATGTGCGGCCATACGCAATTGATGCAGGATGTTCTCAGGAGCCCGAACGCGCCCCAAGACAGAGCGAATATGGGCCGGAACATCGGGCGGTGCGACAAGAACACGCTGCTGATAAACCTCAATAGAATACCAACCTTCACGCCCACGGAAATAAACGCGCTTGAGCTTGCCGGGGTTGATCGGTTTGTCACCCAGCATAAGCCCGGTCACGCCTGATGCCTCGTCACCAAGATCATCACGTTGAAAATCAGCACTGGTCAATTCCGCCAGGATCGGCGCATCGTCCATGGCGATGACGCGTGTCCGCCCAACCGGGAAGTCGCTTGACCAGCCCTGAATGTAAACCTCACCTTCTTCAAGGCCGCCAAGTACTTCGATAAAGCCGTTGCTGCGTGCCGCAATCTGAACAAGGGCCGCAACTTTACGCAGACGTTTTTTGTCCGGGTCCCCTGCAAGTAATGCCTCGATCACACCATCAATGACGGTGGCAAACGCAGGGCCCGCTTGGTCTGCAACAGACGAAAGGATTGATTCAATCCGCTGTTGCCGGTTTTCAATCCGGTATTCGCGTGGTTTGCCCGCCCCACGGAACAATGCGGTTTTAAGGCGACGCGGGGAGACATCCTTCATCGGCAAAAGGGCGACGAAGCCGTATGCATTTTCCTGATCGGTTTCGTTGCGACGCCAACTGATCACCGATGCCTGTATTTTGGCATCGGACTGATTGTTAAGATAAATATC
This sequence comes from Thalassospira lohafexi, assembly GCF_002844275.1. Lineage (GTDB taxonomy): Bacteria > Pseudomonadota > Alphaproteobacteria > Rhodospirillales > Thalassospiraceae > Thalassospira > Thalassospira lohafexi. The sequence continues at coordinate 80,578 of NZ_NXGX01000011.1, read as the reverse complement.
AATAGTCGCTGGCAGGGCATTCCCAACCCCGACCATCAATGCCAAACCATCATCAACCAAGGCGGCAACGACGGTTCTGCCATCCAAAGGCATTCCATAAGCTTCAGTCATGCCCGCACCTCCTTGTCTTTATCGGGGTCTGTGTCTGTCGTCAGCGATGTAAAAAATTTCATGCCCGCACGCTCACCAGACAACCGCACCAATTGCCAATCCCGCCGTTACCCCGATCAGGCACGACAAGATCAAAAGTGGTGTTCTAAGATCATTGGTGTGGCGTGCGGTCAGGACCGAAAGACGTTCGTCAAACCCGCCAAGCGACTTGTCGAAACGCACCAGAAACACTTCCAGTTCATCCACCCGGCTGGAGATTTCTTCCTGACCGGTCCGAACCAGCTTCACCCCTGCTTCAATGCCATCATCCGCAGATGCCAGTTCGTCCATGCGCTTTGACGCACTGACAAGACGCTTGGCAGCTTCACGCTGTCCGTTCTGTAAAATGTGCTGGGCTGCTAAAAGTCGATCAAGCCGATCAAGGATCTTACTAAGCGGCGCATTTAGCGCAGTGTGTGCTTCCTGTTCGCTTTGCGATGGAATGCGCAGGTCAATTTCTTCGCCGGTCTCGGGAATGACCGCACATACCGAAATGTTTTCAGCGCTGGCTAAGGCGGCATCGGGCAGCTCAGCTTCAAAGGCGTGCTTACCATCACCAATTCCGTTGCGACGCAAATCAACGCGCTCGTTTTCGGCTTTGATCCTTATTAACGCGTGCCCGTTCAGGCGAATGACAACATCGACACGCGCATCAGGCCGTTCAGGTGACCAAACCCAGCCAAACAGGCGGTTCTGATCAATGGCGTCAACGCGTCCTTCAAGGGTTGGCGTTGCGTCTTTGACATCTGGTGGTATGCCCGCTGCCATAGTGGCATTTGGTTGGGCGTTATCTTTGACCGTCTGTTTTTCTGCGAGTGCCATAAAGCGCTCCTAAGTAAAATCAGGCTGCAACAAAATCGGGGCGGATCATCTGACGAAACATCACGAGATATTCCTGCGCGACATCATCAATCGCGGCAGGTGCACGGACGTGCCCTGACAGTTTTTTCCAAAGTTTCGGATTGGTTGCGCAGTCCTTCATGACACGGGCCAGTTCTGCCGGATCATCTGGGCGCACATGAATGCCGTTATGACCATCGCGCACCATCTCGGCCATGCCGCCAATACCACTGGTGATTACAGGACGTCCGTGCTGGAAGGCCTCCTGAATGACAAGCGGCGCATTCTCCCACCATATGGATGGCACAATGACCCAGTCGACACGCGCCATCAGTTCTGCAAGGTCTGCGCGCTCATACGCCCCTAGCCGGTGAACCTGATGGCCGGTTTTTTCAAACAGATGCTCCATCCGCTCGGTAAATTCGGTCGTCTGGAACAGCACGTCACCATGGATACGAAGATCGAAATCAACATCGTCTTCGACCAGTTTGTTGCTGGCCTCAAGTAAGACATCGGCCCCCTTCCAGGGGTTCAGATTACCGAAATAGCCAAAGACATTGGGCATACCCGTTCCCATGTCGCGTTTGGGGGCGGCGGGAACAGGGGGGCGGCCATTTTGAATGACTGAAATCTTTTCAGGCTCAATGCCCCAGTCGACATAACGGTCCTTAAGAAATTCACTTGGCGAGATGAATTGATCAACAACACGCAGGTGATTGCGCAAATTGACGGCCCGCATGGAATATTGATCCGGGGAAAATCCATCCAGTCCACACAAGCGACCAATTGCATCGGCCTTCGTGTACCGCTGTCGGTTTTTGCGATTGATCATCAGACCGTCATTCGGGCAAATCTGATAATAGTCATGCAGGGTCATGACGATCCGGCAATGCGGCAAAACGCGGCGGATCAATGTTGGAAGTTCGATACCCCACAGGACCAGGTGATGAATATGGACAACATCCGGATCCCAGCTTTTCAACAATCGGGTAAAATCGGGGGCAACCGCATAAAGATCGGTTTGCGACATATTGAACCGGTCAAAATGCCCGGCCCAAAACAGCATTTCATCACCGGCTTCATTAATCGCCTGAAAGCTTGTACCCGGACGGCGTTCACGGTGAACATCATTGGTTGCACCAACAAACAGGGCATCACATTCCGCACGCTTGTAAGCATGGAAAAGATCATGGGCGAATATTTCAGTTCCGCCGGGATGAAGGTCCGGGTGGTTATGCGCCAGCACCATAATACGGGGGTTCATGCGATCCTCCGTGGTTTTTCGGCAATAAGGAAGTCCTGATAGTGCTCGGCCGTTTCACCGCGCCAGCCACCAAAGCTTTTTGAGCTGATTTCAAAGCCTGCTGACGTCAGGACGTTGACGATAAATTCTTCGTCAAACCCGACCGCCGCCATGGGGTTCTCCCCGCGCAAATACCAGCACGGCTGACCTTCGACCTTTTCAAGTCCCGACAGACGCACATCGCTGCCCGGCTTGGCCGGGTCGTCTTGTTCCCGGAGAATGAACGCGGTCAGGAAAATCCGTCCTCCCGGACGCAGCACACGAAATACCTCGGAACAATAGGTTTCGATTTCTTCTGGTGGCAGGTGGGTCGCCACCGAGATCATTGCAGTGAAATCGAATGTTCCATCCTGAAAAGGCAATCGCATGCCGCGCCCGCCGATGGATCCTTCGGGGTTATAAAGCGAATTTTTGATATCCTGGGTTTCGAACCGGAAATTCGGATAGGCTGGTGTAATTGAACGTTTGCACCATTCAATCCCGTTCGCCACGGGATCAAGCCCGCGATAGATTGCCTTTTCCGGATCAAGAAACTGGGTGAGTGGCACTGCAATCCGACCAATACCGCAACCGATATCAAGAACATCATCCGTTGGGACCAGCCCGGCACGGCGGACAAAATGGCCAAGGAACTCGGCACCAATCATCCGGTAGTCACCATCACCGACAAAAACGGCCTCCTCCGGCGGGACCGGCAGGAAGTGGTTCGCAATGATCTGCTGGCATAGCCATTCAAGATAGGTGTCATCCACGGCATCACGGGCCGGGGATTGATGTTCCGACAAGGCGAGAACCTGACTCATGCCGCGGCTCCATGTTTTGTTTTGCTGGGGGAACGTTCTTGGGGAACGCCATTGGCATGGATATCTTCGAGCATGTCGCGCCAACGCGACGCATGAAGCCACGCGTTATATTCGGCAGCGACACCACGCATATAGTCGGCATGGGTCGAAATTGACTTGCGCTCGAAGTGGTAAAGACTGACGTCGGGAATGTATTTTATGTCAAAATCGGCCTGACGGATTTTCAGACACAGATCGCTGTCTTCGTAATCACCGATGACATAGTCTTCGGTAAACCCGCCAACCTCGTTGAATGCATCCCGATGCAGCATCATGCATGCCCCTGTAACACCGGGCACGGAACGTTCAACATTGGCATCCCGATACTGATCAGGCATACCTTTGTGGTAGTGATAGTTCAGCCATTTTCCGCTCTCGTTGGGGGCGAAATACATCCCGGCATGCTGGATTGAGCCATCTTCAAACAACAGCTTTGGCCCAACGGCAGCGACTTCTTGTGGGCCACCCATTTTCGAGGCCAATCCTTGCGCCCATCCCGGTGTATGGGGGATGACATCCGAATTGAGCATTGCCAGAAGATGAGAACGGGCAACCTCCGCCCCGGCATTACAAGCACGCGCATAGCCGCCATTTCGGGTCATCACCACCAATCGCATTGGAATGCCATAAAGAATGTGCAATCCGCGCAAAAGATGTTCGCATTCTTCGACCTGCTCAGGGGAATCCAGCACAAAAATCAGGTCACAGTTTTTCGCAACCCACGGATCACAGGCAAAGGCACCGACTTGCGCGCGCAGGAATCCCAGGACACGGTATAGCGGCACAACAATCGAAACATCCGGGTCTTCGTGCGGCGTGCCCATTTCAATGATGTGATCAACCTTTGCGGACCCCATCAATTTTTGTTGCAGGTCGCCAATCACCGGCGCCAAACAATTTTCGATGATCTCATCGCTCAAATGCTGTGGCGGAACCGCGCGCAAGATACGCGCACGTGCCTCTGCCGGGTCAATGGGCTGTGCCGGTGGCACCATCAAGTGACGGTTTCCCGATGTCAGGCGCATCACGCTTCTTGGCTGAAGGATTGGTACAGGACTTTGAATGTCCTGATAAAATCCGACGAACCCGGTCGCTGGAACGGTACGGTCTTCGTCTTGAACGTTTCCGGTATACCGATAAAACCCATCGCCAAACGGGTGGGCAATACCATTACTATCGAGAAGATCGATACTTGCAATCATATCAACAGGATCACGATACCAGCCGCCAATCAGCGTGCCCCGTGCCGTTGTGACGGCAAGGTCGACTTCACCGCTTGGCAGCGATCCGCCACCGGCAACTCGCTGACTTGAAAGTGGACAGCGCAACTGAAATTCAATGGCGGCCTTGCTGGCCTTCATATCGGACCGTGCCAGCGCGCCAATAATGTATTCGCGGAGATCAGCATCCGATTTGCCACGCGCCTGCCACCAACGCGACAGGGATGGCAAAACCGTGGTGCCGGGAAGATGACGAATGGCCAAGGTGCGCACACCGGTCACAACAAGATATGCGCCGTCTTCTGTGCCTGCACGATCGGTAATCATATAGACCAGATCCTGCCCACGCGGCCCCTGATGGCTGGTATGAGGCAACATCGCAAGACGACGGAAACCTGATGGTGAAACGATAAAAACGGCTTCGATTTCTTTGAACGCCTCGGGCAGCCCGGCGGCAATCAGCATTTTCTGATCGGACAATTTTGCCAGCGCCTGGGCGCGCTGCGGCCGTTCAACAATTTCGGAAACAAGATGATTAAGGAAGCGGTTGTAACTTTTGCTCAGGCGCAAACGGAACATGCTCGCCCACATGCCAAGCAAGGTCGACACCAGCGAAAGACGCCCGGAAGGTGTAACACCCTCAATCAGAAGAGATGCATTTGCGAATTCAAAATCGCCATCTGGCTCGATTGTGATTTCGTCTTTACGACCAAGTGTCCCGGCTTCCGCCAGAAACGAGACCGGCTCGTCTTTTGGACGCCTAATCACACGCAACAACCGTGTCCCGCCACTATTTAGAGGAAGACGCAATGTTGCTTGCGGTGAAATCGCGACACCGGCAGCAGTTTCAAGTCTGGGAACCTCCCACAAGCGGGTCGGTGTATCCCAGATCAACATCAAGGTATCTGGGTTGAGCAGACAAACGTCCGGCGCTTCGCCGGTCGTCCGCACAGCATCGGACGAGGCAAATTCAAGCATGACCATCTTTCGCTTAACTTGAAGTTCAGGACGAAACGTCCGCAGCCGTAACTGCGGACGCCGTTTGACGGATTACTGGACGCTAAAGAAGCTATCCGGATCGTCCTGTACGTCTTCTGCATCGACATTGTTAAGGGTGATGGAATCACCATTGCCAAGGTCGATAACGGTGTTGGCCCCAACTTGCGTTGCACGCGCAGCAACGTCATCGGCACCTTCAATACCGGTGTCGTTTATATTGCTGCTAATGGAAAGCATGTCTTCGCCAGCCTGGAAGTCGAGAACGACATCGTTTCCGCCGCCGCCGGAGAACACGAATGTATCTCCACCAGAACCACCAGACAGGATATCGTCCCCGGCACCGCCTTCGAGGACATCATCCCCGGAGCCGCCCAGAAGAACATCGTTACCTTCGCCACCCTGAAGAACATCGTCTCCAGAGCCGCCAAGCATGACGTCATCACCAGCACCACCGAGCAAGATATCGTTATCAGCACCGCCGACCAGGACATCATCGCCCGAACCACCGTCCAGAACGTCGTCTCCTGATCCGCCAAGCATGATATCGTCACCCGATCCACCTGACAGAACGTCTTCGCCAGAGCCACCCGACATCAGGTCGCTCCCGCTGCCCCCGATCAGTGCATCGTCACCCGACCCACCAAACAGAAGATCATCACCTTCGCCACCAAGTGCTACGTCGTCGCCTGATCCGCCGAACAAGGCATCATCGCCTTCTTCGCCAAACAGCACGTCGTCATTGCCTTGTCCGAAGATTGTATCGTCTCCGCCACGTCCAAAGATGACGTCACTGAAACGAGATCCGAGAAGCGCATCATCAAAGGCGCCGCCTTCGAGAGTTGCCATGTAATCCTCCTTCGTGTCCCAACATTAATGACATCGCGGGGATATTTCCCTCGCGAGAGGATGGCCGTTCCCTCCAGGCGATCTAAGCACCGCCCTGAACGGCCACTCAGAAAGACTATATTTTTTTACTTTGTTAGTGGAGGGTATTGTGGTGTTTTTATTTTGTCAACATTATGACGCACTTCAATTTTACATGTAATTATTGATTACTTATTTAAATGATATTGTTTTTTGTTTGTTTTTTATTTAATTCAAATTTAAATCAAGTCTCCCATTAAAAAGGCTGCCCCGTTAAAAATCTGGGGCAGCCTGATGGAAAACAGGGAAATCTTTTGGCCCCTTATTCCTCGCGGAAGGCCTTATCCATGCTCTGAACGATCGGATCGATCAGGTAATCAATCGCCTTGCGTGGCGTTTTAAGAACCAGAATATTTGCCGGCATACCCGGTCGCAGATTGATATCGTCATATTTTGCCAGCTCTTCGGGGTTAATCGCAGCACGGATGATGTAATAAGAACTGTCACGCTGCTCATCGACCGTTTGATCAGGTGCGACATATCGCACCTCCCCGATAAGAGGCGAAAGACGCCTCTGACTATAGGCGGTCAGACGTATTTGCACTTTTGAACCCACCTGAACAGAATCGATATCCTGCCGATTAATCCGCGCCTCGATCACCAGCGGTTCGTCTTCGGGAATGATATCCATGATCGGCTCAGCCGGACTGATAACACCACCCGGCGTTCTGATCTGGATATTGGCAACCGTGCCTGTCTGCGGTGCTTTCACCTCAAGCCGGTCAAGCACATCCTTACTGGCCCTGATCCGCTGGGTAACATCATTGAATGCAAGCTGTGCTTCCTGAATTTCCGTGGCAATGTCGCTTTGCCACTCCATTTCAATAGATGCCAGATTAATCTCAGCCTCTGCCTTTTGCTGCTGGGCGGCTGCCTTTTGGGCCTTGAATTCGCCCATGTCCCCGACAAGGTCGGACCAATTATTTTCCACCTCAACCAGTTGGGTGCGCGTTGCGAACCCCTTGTCCGCCAGCTGCCGAATGCCTTTCAGTTGTTCCGCAACCAGTTTTTCCTGACGCGTCCGGGCCTTAATCTGCGACACAAGTGCCTGTGCCTCCGCCTCGAACTGTTCGATCTGTTTGGCCTGCGCGTCCCGCTTGGCGGCATAGACTTCATTGCGCTTGGCAAACAGGCGTTGTTCATCGCTCAAAATATCGCCGACATATTCCTCATCACTTGCTGTAAGTTCTTGGGGAAATGCAATATTACCCTGACCACGTTGTTCCGCCCGCAGACGCGCAAGTTTCGCCATCAGACCAAACCGTTCGCCGCGCAACTGACCGATTTCCGACTCACTGCGCGTCCCGTCAAGCAAAGCCAAAGTTTGCCCCGCGGTGACGTGCTGCCCTTCGTCAACCAGCAGCTTTTTCAGAATGCCACCTTCATAATGGTTCACGACCTTTTTCTTCGAATCAACAATCACCGACCCGGTCGCAACGGCTGCACTATCAAGTTCTGCGGTAAAGCCCCACGTCAGAAAACCACCAAACCCCAGTATGATAACTGTCAGTCCGGCAATAATCGGCTTGCGTAGACTTTGGCGCGATGCCTGACGTTCTTCGGCAAGAATTTGATGCCAGGAAACTTGCTGATCGTCAGACGGAATGACAGCACCACTATCATCAACGTTAATGACACGGTTCATGCCGCACCTCCATTTCGCTGGCTGCGCTTCACGGCAGGCAGACTTTTGACATCGTCATCGTCTGCGTTGAGACTTTGAATAACATCAGTACGCTCGCCAAACTGCTTGACCCGTCCATCCTGCATCACCAACAATTTATGGGCGTACTGCATAATGCTTTGCCGATGCGCAATCAGCACAACCATCGCCCCCGACTCGCTGGCTTGACGGACAGCACGGATCAAGGATGCTTCACCTTCGGCATCAAGATTGGCATTGGGCTCATCAAGAACCAACAGACGTGGCCAACCATAAAGTGCGCGTGCAAGCGCAATGCGTTGCTGCTGACCACCTGAAAGTGTATGCCTCCCGGCCCCGATTGGGGTGTCATAGCCAAGCGGCAGCCGCCCGATCATTTCATGCACACCTGCAGCACGCGCCGCATCGATTACCTTACGTGGGTTGGCATCACGCATCCGGCTGATATTGTCGCGGATCGTCCCGTTCAGAAGCGACACCGATTGCGGCAAATAACCAACCATGTCGCCAAATGAGCCCCGCTCCCACAAGTAAGCATTATGCCCATCAAGATAAACGCCCCCGGCGGATGGTTTGGCCGCACCAACCAACATGCGCGACAAGGTCGATTTACCTGCCGCAGATGGCCCGACGACACCTAGGATCTCACCGGGAAACAGTTCGAAATTGATTGAGCGTAAAACCGGTACATTTGATCCGGGCACCGCATAGACCAGATTATCAACGATAAGCGGACCTTCGGACCGCGGTGTCGGCTTAATCTCACGCTCGGACTGGCTTTCTTCAAGCATGGAGCGGATTCGCTTCCATGACGAAAAAGCCCCGACCCACGCACGCCAGTCGCGTGTCACATTGTCAAACGGCAACAAAAGCCGTCCCATAATAACGGTACCACCAATCATTGCACCCGGCGTGGTTTCACCGATAATGACAAGGTATGCCCCCATCGCCAGAACGATGATCTGCATGCCAAACCGTGCGGAACGCGTGACAGAATACATCCCCTTGCTGCGCATATTGCCAACATCAAGGAGTTCACTGGCATGAAGTTGTGCTTGACGCCAACGCAGCGACAAGGCCGGCAGCATCCCCATCGCTTCAATTGCTTCTGCGTTTGAAACCGTCGAGCCAATGTCGCCAATATTGCGCAAATTGGCGTCGGTGCCTTCTTTGGTGACCTGACGCACCAACAAGTCCCCCAACAGACTTAATCCTATCAGGGTAAGGACAGCGACCAGGCCTGCAATGCCGTAATAGGGATGCAGCGCGAACATCACTCCTAAAAATATTGGCGACCAGATCGCTTCAAGTGGGGCACTGATGGTCGTTCCAGTGATGAAATTGCGCAGATCTGATAAGTCCCGCAATACTTGGGTTCCATGCAGGCTTCCTTTTTCCAGCGCCACTCGCATCGCCGCCGAAATTGCAGGCAGGTTCAACCGACGCAGCAAAGACTTCGCCATTTCCTGAAACACAAGTGCGCGCAGAAAATCCAGAATGCCGTAAAGAATGATGGCTGCAATCGCGATGACCAAAAGCAGGATCAATGTATCGGTGCTTTGGCTGTTGATGACCCTGTCATGTACCTGCAGCATGAAAAGGGGCACTGTCAACTGCAAGACGTTGATGAAACCACTCATCACTCCGGCCCAGCCAAGCCCGCGAACGAACGTATATCGCGCCTCGCGCACAACAGACTTCGCATCAAGCCCCGGTCTAACCTCTTTAGTTTGCACCGCTTTTGTTGGTTCTTTGCGACCAAAATGCATCGATTTTCATCCAATCGGTCAAAAGTCATAGTTTTTCCGCAATCTACTCACATAGTTGCGCTGACACGATGTTCTACAATAAAATTAAATATGTCGATCTCATGTTGATGATTAGACAATGTAAAAAACAAAGATCAGAAGTATTTTGAAAATAAAAATACTTTAGAAATACTTCTGATAAACGAGCAAACTTGCGGGAAGTAAGGGACGTGCGGAAAAATCGTTCAAGAGCAACGTCCTGTTATCTTCCCCACACGAAAATTGTGCCGCCTCATACTTGTTTTGGCATCAACTCTCGCTTGGGACCAGATAACGGATCGGACAACATGACCGTCACACATCTTGAACTGGCAAATACCGTCGAGCGAATTTATCGGCGGTTTGCTGATCTGCTGCGTGTAGATCTTATTCGACTCGGCAAGGATGACATCAGCCCTGCGCAAGTAGCGTTGCTGTTCACCATTGGCGAGGATGAACTTTCAGTTCGCGATCTGCTTGATCGCGGCCATTACATGGGATCGAATGCATCCTATAATCTCAAACAGCTTGTCGATTCTGGCTATGTAGAACGTCAGGTAATGGCACGTGACCGACGATCAGCCCGTATAAAGCTGACGGCGAAAGGCCACGAACTATGTGAAGCATTGCATGAATTCCACGAAGAATATCACGATGCATTGACCAACAACCTTGAAGATCAGCGGGAAATGGAAACGGCGCTGCGCACCCTGCGCAGGCTCGAAGAATTCTGGACTCAAACTCTCAGATACGGCGGTATCCCGATCAATGGTGCCGTCATCACGCATGAAGTTCGGAACCGTAGATGAAAATAGTCTTTGTCCATCGCCATGGGCCGGGACAATTTGTGCACCTTGCCTGTCATCTGGCGAATACCGGATGGCAGGTTTCCTTCCTGTGTGAAGAAATGAATGTCCGCTTGCCCGGCATCCGTGTTTTACGTCAACGTGCAACACCTCCTCCGCCAGCAACATCATTTGCCCAATACCATCAGGAACTAGGCCTGCAAGCTGCCACAACACTTGATGCCTTGGCGCGTCAGGAAGGCCCACCGGATGTTGTCTTTGGCCACATTGGTTGGGGCGGTATGTTGTTTGCCCGCGATGTCTTGCCAAACACGCCTCTGCTGGGATACTGCGAACATTATTATCATGCTGATGGGCGTGATGTTGGCTTTGCCAAGGATGAAAAGATTTCACTGGCAAAACGCAGCCAACTTCGTCTGCGCAACAGTGCTCAGCTTTCAACACTTGATCATCTTGATGTCGCGCTTAGCCCGACACCCTGGCAAAAAAAAGCCTTTCCAGATGCCTATCAGCATAAGATCGGCGTCTGCCATGACGGAGTTGATGTTCATCGCTGTCGCCCAAACCCACAGGCCACGTTAAAAATGCCTGACGGACGAGTGCTTCGCGCGGGGGCCCCTGTAGTGACCTATGTCGCCCGTGATCTTGAGCCATATCGTGGTTTTCCAACATTCATGCGATCTGCCGCCAAACTTGCCGCCCGCAATCCCGACGCCATATTTGTCGTTGCCGGAGGGGATGGTGTCAGTTACGGCACACCGCGAACCGACGGACGCAAGTGGCGCGACGTCATGATGGAAGAAACCGGGCTTGATCCTTCCCGTATCTACTTCCTCGGCCAAATATCGCATGAGCACCTCATACGCCTATTTCAAATCAGCGCTGCCCATATTTATCTGACGTACCCGTTCGTCCTTTCTTGGTCTGTGCTTGAGGCCATGGCGTGCGGGGCCGCCGTCATTGCATCGGACACGGGCCCTTGCCATGACGTCATCAAAGATCGTTATAACGGTCTGCTGACTGATTTCTGGGATGCAGATGCATTGGCGGACAAAATGATATACAGCCTTGAAAACCCCGCACAGCTAATGCCCCTTCGACAGGAGGCACGACGCACCATCACACAGCATTTCGCTTTGCAGAAATGCCTTGAGAAACAAACCAGTCTGATTGAGAGATTGGCTGCTGGCGAGATTGAAAGAGTTGTGGGGAGGAGAGGCTGAATACAGGAAGGTTGCGGGGGTAGGATTTAGCTGCGCGCTTTGCTGAACCTACGCAAAGCGATACTTTGCTTGGTTTGAAGATAAGGTTCAAGTCCACCTACCCACCTTCCAGACATTAAAAAAGGCCCGCCACGAGGGCGAGCCTATTTTATTTGGTTGCGGGGGCTGTCGCCCAAAAGTTTTTACTGCTTGCGAGTTTGGGATATTTTCCCAAAAAAAATTGTACCTCGCTATGACGATGCAACCCTAAACCGCTCTTCCTTGTCAAGTCGTTAATGGCCGCGTGATGCGTGGTCACGTCATGATGGGGGTACTGTGGTTTCTGTTTGGGGACAAGCCAAGATCGAATTCATTGCTTTGCGCGATGAAATTCGTAATGAGCATCTGACGGGTAAATCCAAAAACCGGATCTATCGGGAACTCCGTGCGTCAGGTCACGTGACCATGTCGCAACGGTCTTTCTACTATTGGTTCGACTTTCTTCTGCCATCCAATTCTCATCCCGCTCAAAACACCCTTCCAGTTCCCACGCCGATTAAGCCACGAAACCATAAAGGTTCCGTGGCTGTTCGTGCTGATCCACGCCCCCCTGTGAAAATCCAGAACATCGACGGCCGTCTTTCGTCTGTCTCCACCCAGTTGTGGGACGACGATGAAGAGCCACAACCCGTTAAGACCGAGCAATGACCAGAATGGTTACGTCCTGCGGCAACGACCCGCCATGCCTTGAAAACAAGCACCGCCACGCTTTGGGCGTGGTCTGGTGAATGCAACGCCCCAACAACCTGGCCCGTACCCGAGAAATCGGGTCGGGCTTTAAGGGGCAGGACAGAATGAAGCAGGGGATGACTATGAAGTGCGTATTTCAGGATCAACCGTACTCCGAAGGCCTCAATCGGCCATACGGAGGGATAGAATGAATCCTCCGATTTCGAACCCGATAGCCGTTGATATTCTTGACCCTGCATTGATCACGGCCATATCGCAGCTTCATGAATTCAACATTACCAAAAGAACACTTTACAGACTTTCCGAAAGTGCAAGGGATATCGGGCTTCAATTCGTAATTGGTGGTGGATCTTTCGACCTCAATGACGAACAGCGCGACGCCCTGGCACGGTCATTGGCCTATCTGCATGTATCACTAAATTATTCCCTGTGCCCTGACGAATGGGACAAGATTGTCGGCGAACGAATAAGTGATGGCTGGGCTCATGGGGTCCTGTTTCAGCTTCTTGATGAACTAGCTCAAGCGAATGTTCATTTAGCGGATCTGTCCCCGAGCAAGATCGAGCAACCTTGGGCGCCAGAAAATCTTGATCAGTCCAGATCAGAAGATAACGCACTTGATTTACCACCATCAGGTAATGCTTGGACGCCATCTCTTGTGAGATTTTTCGCCTGCGTACTTGGCAGTTTCCTTGGTGTTCTGCTTGGTCATTGGTTGAGCGAAGAATCTTTTGCTGAAACATCACCTCAGATCACGTTCCCAGCATACCCAGAGCTTAGCCCGTCGCCTTACGAACGCATGATCCCGCCGGTTCAACCGGAGGCATCCGAATGAGCTGGCAATCTGACTACGTCACCTTTCATCGCCGCATCCACGAACAGCGAAAGTCACTTGGAATTTCACAGCCAAAAGCTGCGGAAATCATAGGTGTTTCAGAAAGAACATATCGCACCTTCGAAACTGGCGGCGGTGATCTAGAGGCTGCGAAGGTCTTCAAGCTCGCCAATCATCTTGGCATCAAAATCATCATTTCAGACGGAGTTATCGCCGATGGCGTTGATTAATATCACCCTTCAGGGCAAAGGCGGTGTTGGAAAATCTTTCATCAACAGCCTCTTGATGCAGTATTACCTCAAACGCGGGCTTGAGGTTCAAGGGTTCGATACGGACCCCGTGAACCAGACCTTTGCGGGCTATAAAGCTTTTCCCGTCAAGTCCATCCAACTTGGCGAGCGTGAGGATGAAATCAACCCGAGATTCTTCGATGATTTGATCGAAGATCTAGTGGCCCTTCCCGAAAATGCCGTTGCCAATATCGACAATGGCTCGAGCACATTTCTGCCTTTGCTCTCGTACCTGCTTGAATCGCAAGTGCTGACCATGCTGCGAGATGCCGGTCATGATGTACGCCTGCATTGCGTCATTGTTGGTGGCCAAGCGCTTGAAGACACCATGCGCGGGCTTGCCGAGGTTCTTGTTCACCTTCCTGATATCCCTGTTGTCGTCTGGCTTAATGAGTATGTCTACGGACGCATCCTAAGGGCCCGGCCCGGTTCTGAGCCCGAGGGCTTTGAACAATCAGCACTCTACAAGAAGAACAAAGTCAGGTTTTACAGCCTTGTTCATCTGCCGGCAGTCCGTCAATCGACCTATGGGCACGACATCGCCCAGATGACGCAATCGCATCTGACTTTTGATGAGGCGGTTGCCTCTGATCAGTTCAAAATCATGGCGAAGCAACGTCTCAAGACCACCTGGACGGCTCTGTACGGGGTCATGGAAGAGGCGATGCTCTGATGTCTGCTCTTGATGAAAGCCCGCCGCTGCCAGTCAACATCGATACGTTCGAAGATCTGAGAACCTATCTGTGGCAACAACACGGCACAACCGTCAATCCAGATGATCCAGTCATGCTTGTCTTCACGATGTTGCGTGTTGGCCTTGATCAACATGAGCAACTGAATGAACGCAACAGGCTGAACTTAGCCAATGCCGTTCAAGCTATCGCTGATGGCTTTACCAAGGACGTCAATCAATCAATCCAGACCTTCAAGGAAGAGGCGATTGGGGACGTCGTTCGAGAACGCATTGAGGCGATGAACGAAGCGGCAAGGCAAGCCGACAGAGCAACGTCTAACTTCAAGAAACTCCTCTTTTATCAAGCAATCCTGACAGCAGTGAACCTTCTCGCCGCCTTCTTCACGATTGGCGTCCTGTTCACGCTCGTCCGATAGCAAATGCACAAAACTCGAATGAACGATGAGGATAAAATGAAAACCAAAACACTTCTTGCGGTCTCGCTGATCGCTTCAGTTGTAACCATCGTGCTTATGGAACCTGCCTTGGCACAAGGTATTGATATCGGTGGGGACACTGGTGGAGATACCAAGTGGTACAGCTTCATCGTCGATGGGCTCAACCTTGTGGCCGAAGGTGTCGGTGCAATTGTCGCAGTATTCCTCGGCCTTGGTTTGATGGGATGGGGCGCTTGGGGGGCACTGAAAGGACGATTGGAACCGGAACGCGCATTAATCATGGTCATCGGTGGCATTGTCGCCCTTGCCGGTCCAGCGATTGCATCTGGACTTTTGTCCTTCATCGAGCAGTAAGAGGTTTCCGATGAAGGCGGCAAGTATCGTTCAAGTTCACGTACAGCACCAAATGACGTTGGCGGGCCTGCCAATGAGACTACTTGTTCTCGCCTTGATCGGTGGGGCAGTCATGCTCGTCGTACCTCTGCTGGCAAAATCGATTGCACTCGCCATCCCGTGTGGCGTCATCGGGATTGTCGGGTGCTGGCTCACATTGCTCGGGAAATTCCGTGCAGATCCGTTCTTTGACAAACAGCTTCTTCTTGCGCCGCGTTACTGGGGCAAGCGACGGGGATCAATCAGCATTCTTTCCACGGGGGGATGCAGTAAATGATTTGGTCAGAAGTGGCAGCAACCGGTTTTGTATCCCTTATGGGGGCAGGTCTTGTTATTCCAGCAAGCCGAAGGTTCATGCTTGGTGATTTGCAGCGTGACTGGCTGCAAGACGAACTTGAACTTGACTGCATTGATCACAACGATGCGGTAACAGGCCGCAATAAAGACGGATCGCTTTTCCGTATCTGGCACATTGAAGGGACCAGCTACGATGCAAGGGTCGATACGGAACAACACACGATGCTGTTGGGTCGATCAGACTTACTGAAGGATCTGGCAAAGGCCGGCCTTTCCAACAGGCTGTTTGGTGTAAAGCGAAGACATCGGATTGATAGCCATGCGACATGGCCAAATGACGTGCTGTCTGAAATCGGGGAAGCTGAAGCAAATCGCTTCAAATCCAGTTATTTCATTGACTGGTACCTGATGCTGACAGGCACGGACATGCAGTCGCTTGCCGATGCTGAAGACAAAATCCAGTCCATGATGTCGGCCTATCGTCCTGTGGTACTCCAAACGCCGGAGACAGACGATGTTTCGTGTCCGTTAACCGGCTTTCTTAACGGACTGGTAAGTGGTGACTATCGTCGGGATTTGCCTGCTTCAAGCAGGAACATCTCAGGCAGCCTTCCAGCATCAGACCTTGCCTTCGACAAAGTTAGCGGAACGATCACAACCCATGTCCCTCAGCAACGTGTCCAGAAGGTCATCACGGTTACGTATTGGCCGGAAGTCCTGACCGCTCACTTCGCGAGTGAAATCATGGCGCTGGAAGGCGACATTGAAATCAGTCAGGTCTGTGAACCTTGGGGCCGTGACCAAGCGACTATGTTCTTTTCCCGTCGCCTCCAGTCGGAAACTGGAAGATGGTTCGGGAATCCTGCTGCGGCAAAAGAAACATCAGCAACCTTGGCGCTGCTGAAGGAAAACAACACTTCCCTGTTTGCCACGCAGTTCTGCATCATTCCGCGTGCAGAAAATGCCGAGGCTCTTGAAAACCTGGTACGTGAAATATGTGCCATACTTGGTGACCGCAGAATAGGCTACTCGATCCAGACGGCCGGTGCCCCCGCATGTTGGTTTAACAGGCTACCAAAACCAATCAAGGGCGGCTTGCTCCCCCCCGGTGGGCGCATGATGGCCAGTCTCGATCTTCGCGACCAGAACATTGCATCGATTTGGGCGTTCCCTCACTCGCCAAATGGAATGGCAGAAAGCCCGCTTGGCCCTGAGCCAATTCGCTGGTTCGCAACACCTTCCGGTCAAAGTTACTCATTCCAGTTCCACGTTGTGAACAAGCCATTGTCGCTTGCAAACTTCCTTGTGTTTGCTCCAGCCGGTAGTGGCAAATCAACACTCATGATGCACCTGCTGGGTGGTTTGGCGAAGTTCCCGAATGTGCGGTCATACCTGTTTGACTCTCAGGAAGGGTCACGCTTCATGGTGGAAGCTATGGGCGGTTCCTATCAAGGGTATAATGATCTTGCCTTGAATGCTCTCGATGTCGGTGAAGACAAGCCTGAAAACCGCGAGCGTATTCGGTTTATTCTCAAGTCCCTTGCCGGAGTGGCTCTGGACAGCGACGACATCAAGCAACTTGATCATGCAGTTGATCTGGCGTTTCAGCTTGATCCGCCAGATCGGACCCTGAACGCTCTTTATCCTTATTCTTTTGCGCGTCGTTCAAATCTGCGTGATGCATTTGCCCAATGGGTTGTTGACGACAAGGGTAACAAGGGGCTGAGAAGCCATATCTTCAATGCCCCCCACGACAGTCTTTCCGGGTTGCTGAACCAATCACACATGGTTGGTATCAACATGAATGAAGCATTGAAAGACCCCTCACTCGGAGCTCCGATTGTCGCCCATATTTCTGAGGCAATCTTTCATTCTGCGAATGAAATGGCCAAGGAAGCCCGGGAAGGTAGAAGTGGTTTTGTCATCACTCTTGAGGAAGCTGCACGGCTTCGGCAAAACCCCGGATTTCGTGATCTCAGTAGTGTGATGTACCGCGAGTACCGAAAGCTCGGCGGTGTGGTCGGTATGGTGTTTCAAGATCCGGCAGCACTTACCAAGTCGGAAGGCTATGAGGCCATCATTGAAAACACGGCCACATTCATTTTCTTCCCGAACTCCAAGGTTACAGAAGAAAGTCTCAAGCCTTTCAATCTGAATGAAGAACAGATCCAGTTCATTCGAGGGCGCACACGCAGCCGCAAGAAAAATGATCGTCGTGTTCTGATCATTAAACGCGATGAAGTCAGCGGATACGAGGAAAGTGTCATTCTTGATGTTGACCTGACCCCGCTTGGCAAAGCTGCGCGGTTCTATAAGAGCGGCCCGGGCGCGAACCATGAACTTGCTGAACTCAAAGAGAAATGGGGGGACGCATGGTCAAAACATCTTTGAAACCATCAGGAAAATTCAGGCGGCATATTGGTGCGCTTGTGATCGGGGTTCTGGTCCTGCTGCCCACCACGGCTACCGCAACCTATCCTGTATTTGATGCAACCTCTTTTACCAAGCTGATTGAGCAGTTCAACAGCCTTCAAAAACAGCTTGATCAATTGATGAAGCAGACTGAGATCCTGGGCAAAGTGAGCAAAGCTGTTCAGGACCAGGTCGATACAATCGGCAAGCTTGGGAACATCACCATGCCAATCGTCAATATGGCGCGTTTGGCTCAAGCCATTAACAAGGATGCCCGCTGTCTTTTACCAGATCTATCGGGATTAATGCCGGGCCTCAATCTGGACGAGTTGGACTGGGAAAGCATCTGTTCACGTCGTCGTTTCTATCAGGAAATGCTTTGGTTCGATCCGAATGATCCCGATAGCTGGAAGTTTGAAGACGGAACGGCTCCCGAAGACTGGTCTTACCCGGAAGGCGGCAGTTGGGGCGGCGACAATGCAGGCGACTGGAAAAACCCCGATGGATCCCCAGCAGCGGAGCGTGCTCATCGCATAGCCCGCGACCTAGCAAGAAAACAAGTCCTTCAACGTCAGAACGTTATTGTAAAGGACGCGATCAATACGGGGTTCTCGCAATCCGACCAGATCATTGATCAGGTGGAAGCCAATCAGTTAACTGCCGATGAGATCGAGGCGGAAGCAGATGCGGCCGATACCCTGAAGAAGCTTGTGGCTGTCTTGATCAAGGTCATGCTGCATCAGGATAGGCAGGCGGTGCAGTCACAGCAGCAGCGTGCGCAGCTTATTCGTATTCAAGCGGCTACACTCATGAAGCTGATGCCACCTGAAGCCACGCTTGATGAAGCTCTTGATGGAATTGAAGTCTCTGATGGTAGTGAAGATGATAGCGCAGGAGACGATGAATGATCGTCCATCCAGCATGTCACCCGTCACTGAAACTGTTTGATGATCTCTTCGAGAGCCTTGCGGTCAGCTTTGCTCAGTGTATCGCCATGTTTGGCAAGATAGTTCGATACGACCATGCGGCTTTGTTCGTTATTCTTTCCACTGCGAATAACGCTATTGGCAAGAAGAGTATCGTACTTCTTTACCTGGTCTGGCAGTCGCCAGTCAGGAAGGTCGTTGCATTCACCCGTGAAGATATTCTTGTGGTCGTCGTTGTATCCACGATCCCGGTACTTTTCATACCAGTAATCGTACCTCTCACACAGAACCTTCCATTCATTCCAAGGCTCGGCAATCGGTCCATTCGGATTGAGCGCCGTGGTCGTGGTCATCATCTTTTCAATGCTGTCGTACCAGCGGGCCCAGTAATCGTAGGTGCGGTTCAAGTCGTGGCAATATTCGACCAACTTCCTGTCCGCTTCGTCCTCCAGTTGGAGGTCTTCAATCTTTGTAGACCCGTCGTTCAGCCAGCGGGCATCCCAGTGATTGTAGGCTTCGCTGCTCGCACATTTTGCGTACTCAGCATCGTATGCTTCCCCAGTTTTCAAGGTACTCCACAGCGAAACTGCTCGCTCGAAGTCGAAGAAATCGACTTTCTTAGGAGCATATCGAGCTTGCGCAGGTGTGGAAATCATCAAGGAAAAAACAATGGCCGATAGAACACCAATTATAGACGCCCCCTTCTGTGCGACGTGTGACGTCGTACAGGTATATGAAAAGAATGCCCGTGAATTTGTCGAGGCACTTACGGTCGTTCTTTCCAGCGGCATGTTGAAGATTTTCATTGCCGTCGTCGGCCTTTGGCTGATGGTTCAGGGTATTAAGATGATACTCGGTCGTGCCGATCTTGCAAGCCTTTGCCGCGAAACATTCTTTGTCATTGTCGCAGGCGGTTTGATCGCAGATGGGACCGGCCTTGTGATGATTATCTACAAGATGGCAATCGGGACAATGACGGCTGCTGCGAGTGCCGTTCTGATCGCTGCCGGGAATGTCTCAGGCGCTGACTGGACTGCCGACGGTACAGATCATTACAGCGGCGTGACCCTTCTTGTGTTTGCATCTGAACGCGGATTTATGAAGGTGCTGGATGTCGGTTTTGAACTCTGGAAATCGTTCTCTGTCGGCAACCTGACAGGCCCTTTAACCGGCGTCCTGATCATCATCCCCTGGTTCCTGTTGATCGTTGTTTATTTCAGTCAGGTCATGGTCACGATATTCCGGGTTGCCGTCCTTGCCGGTCTATCACCCTTCATCATGCTTGGTATTGGCTTCCAATGGAGCCAAGGCATGGTTTGGAAAGGTTTAAAATCACTGATTGCCGCCGGACTGGTGTTGTACGGGGCAACGCTAGCGATCGGGATCTGCTTGTTTGCAGTTACTTCCTTGGATCTGGATACGAGGATGGTGGGAATTGACGGCGGATCGTTCTTCACTGGCCCGGGCTTCCTCGCCGTCATCCTTGGCATCATGGGCACGGTTTTCGTAACCGAAGCCACAGGCATCGCCAATTCCATAGCAGAATCTCAGTTCACTAACACTGCCGCTGCAACCATGGCTGGTTCCGCCGTTGGTGCCAGCATGTACATGGCCAAGAAGTTTGGCCCTCCCGGTTTGAAGCAAGCTCTCAACTTTGCAGACAAAGCAACGGGCGTTGCCCAGTCAGGACTGGGGGCGGCAAGAGAAACCCTTTTCAACAATCCCGACATTCTCGGTTCGGCCAAAGGCAGTGCGCTCAATGATTTGGGCAAAATGGGCGGCGGGTCGTCCGCAAGCAACTTCGGTGAATATGTGGACCGCCTGAAACGCGGCGGAATTTCGAACAATTGATATGAAAGGACTTTTTGCAATGAGCATCAAAACACATGGCGAAAAGCCGTCCTTCCTGAGCATGGCCGGTGTGGTGATTACCGTCATTAACCGGGGCACAGGGTTGCTTTTCTGGTCTGTCATTTGTCTCGGAATTCTGTTTCTGCCGGAAACCCTGATCTTAATCATCCGTGCGTTCCTCGCTCTGGATGTCACCGATCAAGCGCAAATTCTCAGGCAGTTGGTTTTCCTGTCGATCATCTTGACGGCCCTCATTTGGGGGGTGTCGCGTCTGATCATGAAACTTATCGCCAATCAAAAGCAATTGGCTCTTTTGACCCAAGGTCAAAGCCAATTGCCTCGCAATATCCCCCAAAATTCCAGTGACACAGGTGCCCAATGAAACATTTGGATAAGAAGTTTCGGTTCAATTATGTCCGCCACCACATTTTTCCGGAAATCGCCCGACTGTTGCGATTGGCTTTAAGTGTTTTCACATCCTACCTGACCTACGTAGGCGGCATCATCGGCATCATAACGCTAGTTGTGATCTGTTTTGCCCCGGATGAAGCAATCTCTATTTTCGAGGAACTAGGGGCAATCTCGCCCGAGCGGTTGCAGACCGGCACATCCAAAATTTTGACCCTGCTGACTGGATGGTGGGTGATGGGCATTGGCGGGTTTACATTCATCTTCGGCCGGTTTCCATTCACAAGCAAAACCTCAAAGCCATTTGCGAAAATTGGCATTGCAAAGGCTGCTCGCCCCTCTGTTGAGGGAGAAAGCCAGTGAAACATCTCATCATTATTTTCTCTACTGTCGTTCTCCTCTCTGGATGTGCTGTCACTGACAATGGTGTTGAACTGCCCAAAGAAGGTACCGGCACCGATGAGATGAGCAAAAGCCCATGCGTCTGTGATCCGATTGATTTCAATAGCGGAGGCTTTGAATGGGTCGGCTAAACAGCTTTTTTCAAAACTTACGGGATCGCAGGGCGGCTCATCTCGATCAGAAAATGGTCGATGGCAGTCTTGCCCCAGCCGACGCGACGACATCAGGCCGTTCGATGCATGGCCGGCACGCCCCTGCGGTTACTGCGGACCCGTTCGCATACGAAGCATCACATCGTCGCTCTGCATGGATGCTCAGATTGTCTGCTGGCATGAACATCGGCCTCATGGCCTGTCTGGTTGTCTCGTTCAACGTGATTGCTGGAATGGTTCCTCTGAAGGAAAAGGTGCCGTTCTGGATCATTCCGGCCGACGAAGATGAAATCCGCTTTCAGATCAAGCCGGTCATTGAGGACGTAAATGCCTTCGATGTCGAACTGGAGGGTAAGGCCCGCCGTTACGTGAAGGCCCGTCTCGAAATAGACGGCGTAACGCAGGAAGAACGACAGCGCGAAGTCTCCCGCATGACGGAACGTGGAGAATGGATCGACTTCAGAAACGAATGGATCGATAGCGGCAAGATTTCCGATGCAATAGCGGGCGGTCTGGACCGCGAAATTCGTATCGAAAGCGCTAACAAGGTCGCCAGCCTGACAGGTGATTACAAGTTCGCCATCGACTTTATCCGAATTGATCGTCGCAACGGCAAGCCTGTCGGGGAACCGACGAAGCTCCGCGCTTACCTCTCCATGGTCACAAGCGAGCAAACCGTTTCATTGGAACAGAAATACATCAATCCATACGGGATCACCGTAACGGACATGATTTTGCGTGCACGAGGTTCATCATGAAAATACCCAAGGTTCTCAGGATTTTTATCCATCTCATGCTTGGGCTCTGCCTGATCGCATTTCTTACACTGTCTGCGCTTGATGCGATGGCTCAGACAGCCCGCCCACCCATGCCTGGTCAACAAGCACCATTTACAGGTGCGCAAACAACCAACCCGCCCGCTACGACGGCACCACGACCACAAATGCCTGTTCCTGACAGTGTTGTAGAACAGGCAAAAGATCAGAACGAAGGTAATTTCGGTCCGCTTGTCCGGCCCATTACAGCCGGTCAAATACAGGAAGTCTGGGACTACGCCAAGCCAGAGGATGGCGTGTACGAACCGGACATGTGTGCAAATTGCACCTATCGCATCCGTACCCGCGAAAGAATGCCAACACTCATCGAGTTGCCACTTGGTGAGAGGATTCTTGGCATTGATCGTGGGATTAAAGCCGGCTGGCTCATTCAACAGCGAGAACACAACCGGATCGTCGTTCAACCCAAAGGATTTGGATACGATACATCTCTGATCGTCCGTGGAGAATCTGGACAAGTCTATCCGTTTTATCTCCGCGCCGAGGGTGTGAACTCACAGAACATCCCTGATCTTTTCGTTAAGATAAATGGCACCGTCCAGATTGATGATGAGATGGCCGTGCCGGTTTCAGCGCATACAGATACAAATTTGGTACAAAATAAGTATGAAAAAAATACGTCCAAAGTACCTAATATGGACCTGCCAGCCTCTGATAAGGGTAAGGACGCAATAGACGGTCTGGTCAATACTAACCCCGGCACGCCCGATGAGGACTACGTAGCAGAAGCCAAGTTTGATCCCAACGCGCTTCGCGGATGGGGTCAATATAAGCTTTACGGTGACAAGGAACTGGAACCTGTCACCGTCTTTCGCGATGACTATTTCACGTACATTCGCTTTGGCGACAAATGGAAGGATCTCGAACTACCGACCGCCTATGTCGTGGTCGATGAATTCGACGAACTGGTAAATACCCGGGTTCAGGGGCAGACATTCATTGTCGAAAGCACTCAAAAGCTCATAACGCTGAAAAGCGGTTTTAAGTACATGTGCATTGAGTTCGTAGGTGGAGCATGAGTGCCATTTGCGATATCGCCCTGGTGTTAAGCCTCACACTCAATGGTCTATGTGTCGATGCGGAACAGGCAAAGGTGCTACCAACCTTACCACCCGATGACGCAAGTGCATGGGCATTACCAGCCCCGCCGCCACCGGCCCCGCCTGCGCCAGAACCCGCAGCCCCGCGCTTTCCTCCTGTCATCATTAAACGCGAGGCACCTGCGCCGGCGCCAACACCGGAACCTGAACCAGAGTTGGTTGTTGAGCCTGTTCCAGAACCTCCTGCGCCTGATCCGTACAGACTGGCGTTGCAAGCCGCGTGGTCCAGATCGCAACCATCCACCCAAAGTCTCTCGCTGGCGACCTATCACGATCCGCGTGTGCCGATGGATGAAGGGGATGGATTTACCAACACTGTGCCGGTTCCGAAAATGGGCCGCAGGATTGGTCCTGACCCGCTTGATTTGAAAGATGTTGGCCAAGAACCAGAAGACTATGACGGACCACGTCGCACCTCAACACTGCCGGTCGATAACTCGCGCACGATTGCACAGGATCGATACATCTCTGTTCAGCTTGAAACCGGGATAAACAGCCAAGTCGGCGGCGAAGAACCCGGATCGGTGATCCTTCAGACAACACGCGATGTGTTCGGCTATCACGGCCGCATGGTTTTGATGCCCAAAGGGACACGCATGATTTGCAGCTATCTGCCTCCTGCTGACATGGGCAGTTCACAACTGGCCATCGAGTGCGAGCGCGTTCTGATAGCGGGCCATAGGGCAGAAATCATCAATCTCGGCTCAAACGTAACCAACCAGCAAGGCTGGGTGGGTGTTTCGGGCGAAGTCGATAACAGGTTCTGGCAGCGCTACGGCAACGCCTTCCTGTTAACCGGCATTTCCACTGCGGTGCGCTATGCGGCCGCCAGCACAAAATCAGAGGACGCCGATGGAGAAGTGGCCACGGCCGCTGCCGAAAAGGCGTCTGAGGAACTCTCGAACAAGTTTGGGGAAATTACGGCCGACATGCTTGAGCGGACACTTGATCTCAAGCCGATCATCACAATTCGCCAAGGCACACGCCTGCAAATTCGTCCGGCAACGGACTGGTATATCAAAGAAGTGGAGTAACAGCATGAAACGCAAATGGTTTGCATTGCTTCTACTGTCGTCATGTCTCGCCCTGCCCGCCACAGCGCAGGTCGCACAAGAGATCGACAGTATCAGCTCACAATCTGAAGCCCCGACTGCCGGCATGGATGGCCTTGTCGAAAAGGTGAATATTATCACCCGAACGAAGACCCCGACCGAATTGCCAGAGAACGATCCAGTAGCGCTCGATCTCGGGTTTGTCGATATTCCGGGCGTTTCCAAGACACTGACTGAAGGTGTGACTGCGAAGGCATACGCCCGTTATGTTTCCGTCGATGATATGAAAATCGGTCAGCTTGTTCTTTCAAGTGTTGGTAAGGGCAATCGCACCGAACCGCTGAATTCAGACAACTTCGTTGCACAGTTCAATCTTGACCAAACGGCGTTGGATCCGTCGTCGCCAATTACGATTGAGGGAGATCAGCCGGAACTTGTGGCCGCCCTAGAACGGCTCGCGGCCGCAGAAGACATCCCTGAGGATGAAAAAAGCGAAGAAGAGGTTGCCGACTCAGGTGTTGGCGCCTCGGAAGGCAAGGTCGGCTCAAACGCATCATCCAACCCGGATGCCTCGGGATATTCGACCCCGGATGCGCTGGATGTAAAGAAAACCCCCGTCATTAGCTCCAACATCACCACGAACGGATGTGAAATCCGTGTGGATCTCGATCAGTTGCAGGCTATCCAGCAAACGCGGGTTGAAACGGTGACGGACGGAACGCCCGAGTACAGCGATTGCGCGGATGGCTCGGAGCGGTTCAAGATCAGTCCGAGCTATGCCGTTTGTCCCTACGACGAAAATGTCGAGACGATGAAAGCTACCGCCCAGTTCATGTATTACTACACGGACGGCGGCGGCAATCGGGAAGAAATTGGCGATTGTCAGCCAGACACCGAAAAGGTTTACGACATTGTAGAAGACCGTAATGCCTGCACGGTCTATCTCGATTACATCAATCTGGAAGCTGTACCGCAAGGCAAGCTGGTTTACACCAATCATAACGGCAAGGAAATTCCGGTTTCGTCCTGTGCAGCGTCGATTGAAGTTGAGCCTGTGCCGATGGAGAAAACCACGGAAGGGTGCGATATTCGCGACGACTTCCTTGCCGGGAAATCGTTCGGTCGATCCAAATACATCTACACGCTGGAAGGTCAGGATTGGGATACGTCCTGTCAGGATAACGACGAAGAATACGATCACTCCACAATCTATAAAACCGCCAATGGCGATCAGGTGTGTGAACCAATCATCAACCGCGAAAGTGGAAAGGTAACGCTTCAAAGCCGTGTGATGATCAATGTCCACGGTTTCGAGATTTATCGCACCCCATGCACACCAGATCCTTCGGCTAAAGACATCCAGTCAACGACATCGGGTTGCCAAGACCCGGGGAAATGGAGCCATAACATATCGGCCGGACAGAGTATCGGCAGTGAACGCTTCTATTATCTGCTCGACGGAAAGCAAGAGCCCGTCACGGAATGTCAGGATAACGGTGTCATCTACACCCATCAGCAAGAAACGACGGGATGGCAGCGCCACGATGACAAGCTGTTCGCCTATCGACTTGTCACTGTCTACATCGAGGGCGTCGAAACCCTGTCTGGTCGATACAACGTTCTGACATCTCAGGTACTACCCGGGGATCCACAGGTCCCTTACCTTTATACAGGTGTCGGCCCAGCGACAAATGGTGAAACCTATTATGAAGGTTGCACCCGATTTGACGAACGCGATGAAGTCGAAATTTACAAACGGCCCGACGAAACAACCCACAAGGTAACTGTTGGTGAGGCAACCCCATTGGATCTTGGGAACAAATGCAACATCAAAGTAGATTGGGCAGCGGAAA
The DNA here is from genome assembly GCF_002844275.1 of Thalassospira lohafexi. Lineage (GTDB taxonomy): Bacteria > Pseudomonadota > Alphaproteobacteria > Rhodospirillales > Thalassospiraceae > Thalassospira > Thalassospira lohafexi. Next base: position 54,154 of record NZ_NXGX01000011.1, on the reverse strand, counting down.
CATACAAACGGTGGAGCGCACCGCAAGGATATACAGGGTCGGTCTGCGGACGGACTGGGTATAGGGTCTTTGTTGAACAGCAGGGCAGCGACGGGGAGGCCAAAACAATATACCCGTCTTACGGGGACCACTGTAACTACACCGCAAGCGTGGGGACAAAGATCCTAGAGCGTGAAGACGGTACGCAAATAGGCGATGCAGTGAAGGGCAACTGTGAAACCGTGGCTGCGTATCCTTCATACAACCAATCCGGCCACTCGGGCACCTACCAATGGTACATCACGTATCGTTCCAACAACGGTGGGTTTCCGGCGCATTCCTACGCGGTAAAAGCGGGCTGCATCAATCAGTGGGGGTGGTATTAATGAACGCCATCAACCCGCTATACAAAAAAATCGTAGCCCCACTCGCTCGTTACTACGACGAGCCGACCACCGTCGAGGTTCGGTTGAATGGTCCGCACCGGATCGTGGTGGACCGTCGCGGTACCGGGAAGAAATTAATCGAAGACCCGAGGCTAACACAGGCTGTTATTGAAGGCCTGTGCATAGCTCTTTCGAATAACCGGGGGCTGAATTTCGACCCTGACAGTAATCCAATCCTTTCTACAACACTTGATGAGGGGCATCGGTTTGAATGTCTGGTCGGGCCTTCTGTCCGATCAGGCCTCAGCCTCGCGATACGCTGTAAACATCCTTTCACGCCGACGTGGCGTGACTTTACGCCGGCAACAAAGAAAGGGGATCGTGATTACCTTGATGACGCGATGGATCGCCTCAAAATCAAGTGTGAAAACGAAATCAAAGAACTGCTGATTGAGGGGATGGTCAAAGGTTGGAACATGGCCATTTCTGGTGGGACAAACACTGGTAAGACCAGCTTGCTCAACATGCTGCTTTCCTCTGTCGCTGACGACGTTCGCGTTGTCGCACTTGAAGATTCGGGCGAGCTGTTTCTTGAGCGGTTTTGGGACGGCAATGGGCTCCTTGCTGCGCGAGAAAGTGGCAGTAATACAGGCATGGTCGATTGGCGTGTACTTTTCGATCACGTCAACCGCATTACCCCGGATCGTGTTCCTTTCGGGGAAATCAGTACGAAAAATGCCTTTGCCGTACTCGGAACGCTTAATGCCGGCGCCACCGGCGTGAGCTTCACAATCCATTCGACTAATCCGAAACACGCAATACACCGCAAGTTTGATCAAAACATCGCGTGGGCAGGAATGAAGATGGATCGCATTCCCGAGTTTCTTACGGAAATGGTCGATCTCGTTGTCCAGATCAAACGTGATCAGGATGGGTTCCGTCGCATCACGGATATCTGGCAACCGGCAAACGATAACTTCATCCTGAAAGACGGGAGAGCGACATGAGCCAACGCATTGGTCACTTCTTCCTCATCGTTATTTTCCTCTGCATGATCGCCGGCATTATCGGCCAGTGGTATCTTTCTGTTGGCTTTGACCCGAGAGACCCTGCTTGGTGGCAATGGCTTGTTGCTGCCATCTCACACCCTGCCGGCCTGCCAGATGAAATGCTCATGCCAGCGGTTTACACGGTAATCGCCGGTACAGCTTTGATGGTGGTAGTTGGTGTTCTTCTTGCCCGTGCACGTAACGATACTGTTGCCGGATCTCGAAAAGGAAATGAACTACACGGCTCTGCACGCTGGGCGACACTAAAGGACATCCGCAAGGCCCGTCTTTTGCGCAAGGCGGGTGATTCTGTTGTCGTTGGTGCGATCAGAACCTGGCGTGGCAAAATCAAAGTGCTTCGCCACAAAGGGCCAGAACATGTGCTGGTTTGGGCTGCTACTCGAACTGGCAAGGGTGTATCCCTGATTGTTGAGACATTGCTCACATGGGTTCATTCCAGCCTCACGCTTGACATCAAGGGTGAGAACTACACGAAAACAGCTGGTTGGCTGAAGTTCTTTGGCATTCGGGTAGAAAAGTTCGAGCCGGCAGCAATCAGTGGGTCATCACGTTTCAATCCACTGGCTGAGATCCGCATTGATACAGAACGAGACATTGGTGACTGCCAAAACATCGCTCAGATGATCATCGATCCAGACGGCAAAGGGATGCACGATTACTGGCGGCAAGAAGGGTATGGCTGGCTCTCTGTCGTATTGCTCCATGTCCTATACAAAACCCGGAAAGAAGAGAACCGCGTCGCCTGTTTTGACGATGTAAATACGTTCCTTTCAGGCATTTCAACCGTGAAACCGCCAGCCGATGCATTGGAAGCTGCCCGCCCCGGGGCATCCGCCGAAGACCGGGATGATCAAATGTCCGCCCAGGACAACTTCGTGAAGATCCTTGAAGCCATGGCTGAATATGAACACGGCCTCAAGCACGTCAACACAGAGGTCCGTCGCGGCGCAAACAGTTTGGCTATTAAAGCTCCGCAGGAACGCTCTGGCGTCCATTCCAACGCAAAAACACAACTCACAGTGTTTGCCGATCCAATCATTGCAAGAAACACATCAACAAGCGACTTCCGCTTGTCTGATCTGATGAACGGTGATCGTCCGATGGCCCTTTACCTTGTCGTCAGCCCTGCGGATAAAGACCGTCTTCGGCCTTTGATCAGAATTATGCTCAATCTGTTCCTGCGCCGGCAAACTGAAAGTCTGGCCGCAAGTTATAAGCATCCACTGCTTTTAATGCTCGATGAGTTGGCAGCCCTCGGGAAAATGGAAGTGCTGGAGGAATCGCTCGCGTTCATGGCCGGATACGGCATCCGGGCATACATGATTTTCCAGAATGTCGAGCAGCTTCATAAATGCTACGGCAAAGATGAATCGCTTATGGCCAACTCGAAAGTGCGTATCGCCTTTACGCCAAACAAGCTTGAAACAGCAAAGCTGATTTCAGACATGAGTGGCCGCACCACGATTGTGCAGAAACGGCGTTCTCAATCGGGCAAATCCGGTCAGATGTCGGGATCAAATTCCGACAATATTCAAGAAACATCTCGGCCTCTTCTTACCGCAGATGAATGTATGCGCCTGCCTGTCATCGATACAGAGGGCAAGAAAGCACAGCCCGGCGATTCATTGATCTTTGTTGCGGGCATTCCGCCAATCCATGGCACGCAAAACCTCTATTTCCTCGACAAAGAGCTAAACCGTCGCTCTCAGATGCCACCACCCGAAATGGAACACTCCCCTGTTCACCGCAACATGCCTTCAGCAACGGAGAATACCCATGAAGCAGCCTGAAATTATCAAGGGCGCAAACGCCCGATTAAACGAAACAGAATATCTCAAACTCGCGACACAGGCCGTCTCGGCGGCAAGTGATATTGGCCCTGTTTCTGTCGATCCTGATGTCGCCGAAGCCATGGGCGCTTTCGATGAACAGGCGTTGTCTATGGATGCGGCACTGGACAGCCATTTTGACGGCGAGGATCCGACCGCCATCGAGGAGGTGTTGGGCAATGGTTAAGAAAAATTTCCGCGATCAGGTCGTTGATACGCTGATCGATCAAATTGCTGCTGGCACCGCTCCTTGGCAAAAACCATGGGAACCCGGCAATGTTCGCGTTCCAGCATTCAATCCTGCCACGGGTAAACCCTATCGTGGCATGAACCAGATCTGGCTCGAAGCGCAAGGCTTCGCGGATCCACGATGGACGACCTATCGCCAGTCTCAAGCCAATGGTTATCAGGTGCGCAAGGGTGAGAAAGGCACTCAAATTGAATACTGGCAGTGGTCCGACCGACGACCAATGACAGATAATAGCGGAGCACCAATCCTCAACGATGACGGAAAGCAACGCTATCAAGAAGTACGGTTGGAGCGTCCCAAGGTGTTTCACGCTGTCGTCTTCAACGGCTCGCAGATTGATGGGCTTGAACCGTTCATTGGCCAGGAACCAAATTTCAACCCTGTCGAACGGGCTGAACAGGTTCTTTCCGACCTCAATGTTCCTATCTTTCACGATCAGCGTGACCGCGCATTCTATCAACCCGGGGCGGATGAAATCCATATGCCGCCAAAAGGGTTGTTCAAAGGTCAGTATGAATATTACGCGACCGCTCTGCATGAAGGCGGCCATTCAACTGGCCATCATTCGCGGCTTGCACGCGAAGGTGGCCCCTTTGGTTCTGAATCCTATGCTCGCGAAGAGCTTCGGGCAGAGATAGCCTCTTTCATGACGACAACTGAACTGGGGCTTGGCCACTATCCTGAACGCCACGCAAGCTACATTGAAGGTTGGATGACAGCGATCAAGGAAGATCGCAATGTGCTGTTTCAGGCCGCCCGTGACGCCGAAGTGATCAAAACGTGGATCATGGAACCGGAAAAACGTCTTGAACTCACACCGGCCAAAGAACGGCAACAGGCTATGGCTCAAGATCAGCCGTCGGTAGTCGGCCAGACGGTCAACATGGCGCAATATGACAAAATGGCAGTCGAGCGTGAAGAAATTGTCAACCATATGTTCGAGAACCATCCACACGCACACCCGACCCTGTGGGCGATAGATATTCAAGATACGCTGGTACTTGCAGGAAATCGTGAAAACAAGGAACAACTCTCAGCTGATCAAATCAAGGAAGGCCTGAAAGCATCCGACCTTTCCAATGATAATCTGAGGCGCTTTCTCGGACAAACAGCAGAAGCCGCCAACTGGGGCAGCTTTGCCTCTATCGTACCAGGCTATGATGAGGAACATCACGCATTTGCCCAGCTTGCCGAGCAATTCCAAAAGATTGACTGGGTCGCAGACTATGCAGCTTCGCCGGAACGCCGTGCTACTGGCATCGCGCACCGGGACGAAACGCTGTCATTGATGGAAGGTGAAGCATTGGCGTCGCCGCTTCATCGCGAGTTGGCCTCGGCTTTATGGGATCTGGATGGTCCCAGGCCAAAAGCCCACGTCCAGAAACCGGAATGGCATGTACCCGCCGAACAGCGCAAAGATGAGCATCTCAATCGCCTGCGTGAACCACTCGAAATAAGTCTTTCAAATGGCCCGATTAATCAATCAATCCAAAACCAGCAGAACGATCTCACGCAGAGGAAAGCTATTTATGATTCAGCAAAACCCAGCACCCGTATTTATAAACTGGACGGAATGGGGGACGTGCAAAACTTTGATTCTTTGGGTGAAGCTGTAAGAGGCCTTGAAGGCTCTCGACCTTTCGGGATGTCTAATCTGTCGATAGTCGCAGGTGGACGAGAGACCACTATTATTGGCAATGACTGGTACAATGACGGTTCCAATCACCGGTACACTTACCTAACCCCTGAAATGGAAAAACTACATACGGCGACCCGTAAGCAGGCCACCGGACTGGAAAATGGTGACATGGGAATAGATGTTGCTGAAGGCTCTATCAACACGGTTTTCGCAGCGCGGGATGAGAAGGGAAAAAAGAGAAGTCAGGAGGCAAGAGCTATGGTCGGATCGATTAAAGACGCTCCCGACACAACCGATGCAGAAAAAAAACGCGTTTATCTCTCTGTACCCTTCCGCGAGAAGAATGAAGCCAAGGCCCTCGGTGCCAAATGGGACCGCCGCGATAAGGCATGGTTCGTTCACGAAGGATCTGACATGAAAGCTTTTGCCAAATGGCAGAAGAAAGTCGAACCATCATCTGATCAGAAGATCGATCCACACCTGGAATTTTCTGCTGCTTGTCGTGAAAACGGGCTAATTCTGGATGGACCAGCCGAGATGGACGGTAAGTGGCATCGTGTATCGGTTGACGGGGATGCCAAAGGTAAAACCAGCGGAAGCTATCGCGGATTTCTTGAAGGTATTCCTGCTGGCCAGATCATGAATTTCAAAACCGCCAGCGAGCCGGTAAAATGGGTGGCCAGTGGCACTAAAATGGATCCGGCAGAGCTTGAAAAAGTCAAAGCTCAATCTGCGGCTCGCAAAGCAGAACAAGAACAAGAACTGCGCTTCCAGTATCGTCAAACGGCGAAACGAGCTTATGCGACATTCCAGAATGCAATCGAAGCCAGCAACGATCACCCCTATCTGAAACGCAAGCAGGTATCAGGCGAAACCTTGCGCATTGATCGTGAGGGCAATCTGATCATGCCAATGATGAATGAGAAGGGCTTCATTGAAAATGTGCAAACCATCAAACCGGATGGGACCAAACGCTATCTGAAGGACGGAAAGAAATCCGGTTTAATGCACGTTATTCCAGGCAAGAAAGACAAGCCGTGGATTATCGCTGAAGGTTATGCCACGGCGAAAAGCCTGAATGCCGCAACCGGCTTTACGGCTGTTGTTGCAATGGACGGCGGAAACCTCGCGGTCGTCGCTGAAGCCCTTCACAAGCAAAACCCCGACCGGCAACATTTGATTGCTGCTGACGACGATCATAAGCAGGTCGAAAAAGTTGGCTTCAATCCGGGTTTGAATGCTGCGGACAAGGCCGCCGGCCGTTCAGATGCAAGTATTCTGAAACCGCCCCTTTCGCCTGAGGAAAAACTGCAAGGTCTTACGGATTTCAATGATCTGCACGTAAGTCGTGGGTTTGATGAATTCCGCAAGGACGTGAGAAAACAGCTTGCGGATCTTGGCGTTTCTGTCGGACGGGGGAAATCGATCCAGGCAACGCCGAAGAAACAACTCAACCAGTCAAATCAGATGACGGTCTAGCTGATTAACTGCCGGTGGTTTTCTACTGGCAGCCCCTACCCTTTAAATACCTTCTGAGGAAATCTGTCGTGCCAACAAATAACCGTCGGCTCCTGGTAACATTGCCGGAATCAGAGAGTGATCGACTGGAGAAACTTGCAAAACAATTACGGCTCACGCAATCCGAAGTGCTGCGCCGTCTGCTAATGAATAGCCCGTTACCTGATCAACGCGACTTTGAAGCCTCACAGGGCATTCTTGATTTGCTATCGGTAAACGCAGACCTTGCCCGTTTGGGGAACCTGCTCAAACTCGTGATGGACGAGCCATTAAGTTCTGACCTTTTGCGTAAATACGACGAGTTGGCCAACCAGATAAAATCCACTCAAGACGAGCTGAAGGACACTGTTCGAAAAGTCGATAACTCTATCGGGCGCGGCGCAAAATGATCGCCAAGAAAATCCCCAAGAAGCCCGATGTAGCCGACAATTTCAAGGCACTGGCCGAATACATCGCGGCGGCAAAAGAACCCGGGGAAAAGCTCGACAAGTTCTGGATATCAAACTGCGGTTCAGGCGAAACGCTCGACGATCTGGAACTCGCCCTACGCGAGGTGTATGCCGTTCGTCGTATGAAGCCTGAAATCACAGACAAGTCATATCACATGATGGTTTCTTTCCGCCCCGGGGAGAAAGACCACTTGTCTGAAAAGGATCTCAAGGACATTGCCTCAGCCTATGCCAAAGGGCTTGGATATGCTGAACACCAGTATGTGGCAGGAACGCATATCAATACCGACAATTTTCATATGCACATCGCATTTAACAAGATCCATCCGAGAACGCTTCAGGTTGTCACCCCCTACCGCGATTACAAAGTGCTTGATCGTGTGTCGCGCAAACTCGAAAAAGAGTACGGGCTGTTTATCGACAACGGCATGTCACAGACCGGCAACCAGGGGCCAAGACTGTCACCATCTGCACGTGACTATGAAGCCCAGACATGGCAGGAAAGCTTCCAAAATCATGTTCTCCAGCATCGTAAAGAGATTCTTGAACACATCAATGGTGCAGAGACATGGCAGGATCTGCATAAGATCTTAGCCGAATATGACATCACTTTGAAAAAACGGGGTAACGGCTTTGTTCTGGTAGGCCCTGACGCTCAAGGCATGAAGGCATCGGCACTGGATCGCAAGGTAAGCAAGACTGCGCTTGAGAAAAAGCTCGGTAGTTTCAAACCTCCTATAGCTGAAGATGGCGAGAAGAAATCCCCGCCTCCCAAACGTCGATACAAAAGACGCCCCACCATGCGGCACCCTGCGATGTCGCCAATTTGGCGACGTTATCTAAACATGCAAAAGCCTGTGCATAAAAGGCGATCTTTCTTCCAGCGGACGATTTCCAACTGGAAACTGTTTCTACTCAGTGAAGCCTACAAAGATCCAATGGCCATGGTGTTTCTGATCGCTCAGCAGGAATTCCTTCATATGGTCTTTGGGGATGACAAACCTACCCCAGTTTCAACGTTGGCAGCGCCAGCTCTGGCGGCTTGGCGTGAAGCCGGCCAATGGGCAAATGCGAAATCCCTTAACTGGTTGGCTGCATCACGATCTACCGGCCAGGGATGCCGGATAGACGATAAAGGCAATCTGATCGTGCCATTGAAGGATGCCAACGGTTACATGCAAAGGGTGTGTGTCTACGCGCCCGACGGCAATCGCATGCAGATCGGAAATGTTAAAGCACGCGGGTTGACCCATCTCATAGATTCACGGAAGCAGTCCGATAGAGGCCCTGTCATTTTTACCGTCGACTATGTTGATGCGGTCAAAATACATGATGCGACCCGTCGCCCTGTCGTCTTCGTTCCCGATGCCAAGGATCTCCGAAAGACGATCACAGAACACCGTCACCGCAATCCAATGATTAAGCCGATTGTGGCCACCAAAACGCCAATCACTTTGCCGAATGTGCGATCTGTCACCATGCCCCATTATGATGATCATACGAAACTGCGCCGAACATTTGCGCATGCAGTCAACGATCAAGCATTTCTTGTATGGGACGAATGCGAGCATTGGGCAACACCGGGGAACTCCAACTGGCTTAAAATGAATGGCCTGCGTGGCTATGGGGTGAAGATCACAAAATCCGGTGATGTTGCAGTTCCTCTTAAAGACCGTTCGGGCCGTATAGAGAACGTGATTTTAATCGACGACATGGGCCGCCAGGATCTTGCGCAGCCCGCAGAGCCAGACCGCCCCTGCTACCATATGATTGATCCTCAATGGCGTGAGGAAAAGGATACGATTGTAGTGGCCCTGAATTATGCAGATGCAGCGGCAATTCATCGCGCTACACGCTGTCCCGTTGTTGTGTCGGCCGATACACATTCTTGGGCAGAAACGACTGAACAGATCAGGCTTCGGCATAACGATGTAAAAATCATCATCGCCCTAGATGCGTCCGGTCAACTGGACGACGAGGACAAAGCAAAAAAGCTGGCCGTGGATATTGTCCGACCGGCACTTGCTATCTCTTTCAAAGAGTACGCCAAACATGAACCAAACCGAGCCGGCGCACGGTTACTCGATTTTGGACATGATCACTATGATTTTGATCCTGATAAATCCAATTCCAGTTATGCGAAGTTGCAAGATATCAATGGCATCGACCGTTACGTCTGGGGTGTCGATGTTGCCGATGCTGTGAGCCAGTCTGGCGCACATGCCGGAGACTGGATTTCACTTGAAGTAACTGAACGCAAGGAAGTTGTTGTTCAAGAGGAGTATCAGGATGAAAACGGCACCCTTCAAACGCGAGAAGTTGTCACCCACCGAAACATCTGGAAAGCAAGCATCTTGCCAGATCCCGAAACATCACCGTCTATAACTGCTCTTCGAAGTGAAATGGCGGATATGGTTGGTGATGATGGATGGTTGGCATGGCAATCCGCCAGCCGCCCCGACAAGGAAGCGATAACCTTGCGCCCCAAAATGGGCACTGAGAAGGCTTGGAGTGGATTTCGGGTTGATGATGACGGCAATACCCTTATCCCGCTTAGAGACGGCGGAAATCGTCTTTCTGGCGTGTATCGTGTTTCTCCAAGCGGATCTGCCGAAATACTCGCCGGAAGTGGGGGCATTAAAGGGGCTCATCACGTTGTTGGTGGACGAATATCCAAAGACCCATCCGAGCCAATTCTGATTGCCGATGATCTGACAAGCGCCATTGAGCTGAACCGTCATACCCACAAGCCCGTCGTATGGGTGGTGAATTCTGAGAACCTAAAGGCCGTTGGTGAGAATCTCCGGCGCTATCATCCAGAACGCGAGATGCTCGTTGCTGCCATGGATGCCCATATGGCAAAGGAGAACCGCCCGCTTGATCTCGCGAGAGAAGCCGCTCAAGCTATCAAAGCCGAGGTGCTGGTGCCGCCGCTTTCAGGGCAAGACAAAAAGCGCAACAGCATGTCATTTGGGGATCTTCTCAAAGGAAGTGACCAGAGCAAGGTTTCTGATACGCTGCGCTCGGCCGGGATTAAGCAGAAGCAGAAAGACACGAAGCCTACGCAAAAAGTCGGCCGGTCTATCGAGTAAGTCTTTCGGGGTTACATTTCGAACCCCGTGCCCCGGGATTTCTTGATCGTTTGCTTCTCGGGCTTTTCGGCTGTCGTTCTTGATTTCAATGTATCAGTGGATGATGGCTCTGCAATTGTCTGTCGTGCTTCCTGAAGTGCCTGTTCGCGGATCTTCTCGGAATGTGCTCCAGGCACATCCAGTAGCCCTTTATCAAAGTAGCTCTGTGCAATTGCCAGTTTACGACGCGCTACTGCGGTTTCCGGCTCGGAAGCGCCAGAGTTCTCCAGTTTTTCCAGTGCAGCATGATATGGTTTCAGGGCATGCGGAATCTGTACCTGAAGATTGCGCTCATCTATCAAGCTTCTCGATTTCAACGCCACGTCGGGCAGCCGGCTAACTGCACTTGCTGTATTGACGAGAGTAGCGCGTTCCTTGGATGTCAGCGTGTGGAGATCTCCGTCCCCGAAAAAGGTCATCGCCTTGAGGCTTTCACTCGGCTGGAAAGTATCCCCGAACATCTGGCGTGCCGCAGAAAGCCCCTGATCCACATGTATGCCTGCATCGACCATAGCTGCAATATCGCGATAGTCCTTCGCCTCGGCCCGTTGAAGTATGACCTTTAGCTTCATAGCCATCAGATCATCAAGTGCGGCAACCTGAAGCACACCATCATCCGTCATGTCTGGTGTTGCCACCCGACCAGTCGATATATTTCCAAAGAAAGAGACTTTAACGGTGTCTTCAGTGTTGCCGGGGGGGTTAACCAGAAGTGTTATCGCATTCTGCTCCTCCTGAATGACTCTGCTGTCATTCAGGGCCGTGAACGCGGACTGCAATCCATCTCGATCAAGGGGCCTATCAGAGAAAAAATCGAAATCCACGGATTGTCGGTGGCCTAACCTGAGGGCAACGGCTGTCCCACCATACAGCACCCAGCCCTGCTGCGTGACATCCTTGAAATCTGGCCAAAGATCGCGTTGAGCATCTGGGAGAATGTCCATGCGAGGTAAGAATGCCATCGTCAATCGAACCGTCGCACAGGTATTGCCGGAACATGATCAATGTCGGCAAGCCCTAGTCGATAATGCCAGTAAGACCAGGAGCGTTCATTAAACCAGCCGGCCACAGCGTTACTGACAACATGGCCAAGTCTTTCATTCCCGAAAAGCTTGACCATTTCGACAACATCATCGAAATCGCCGATGTTCATGAGCTGTGCAAGTACCCTGTCCGGGTTGGCAATCGCTTCATCTGGGGACTTCCACCAGATATAGCGTTTCGCCATTGACTTCAGAAATGCCTGTTGCTGCATCATATGCAGTGAATTCTGCATATCGTGCTTCAGCGATTGGAGTTCTGATTGCGTCAACGGACGATAACTATCGTCGAGCTGTTCTCTAGTTGCCATTATCAGGGCACCTGCATTCAAATCGGATCATAAAATTATAACCGGAATCAACATCCTTGAACAGCAATCCCGTGGTTTGTCCGGGTCAAGAGTTTAGCTATATCAAGCTGCTCTTTCCTGTCGCCCCAACCATCGGTCATATAATGGCGTTTCAGGTTTACGCATTCGCCATTTCATCTTTTCAGACGTTGTTGGTTTTCGTGCACCATGATGCCCTTCGAAAACTTTCCTAATTGTCAGGTTTTTCCAAGCCCAGTAAGCCCCCTCGTTGTTTAGGTAATCCTGAACTTCGCCCGCATTCAGGAAAATGACACCCTGCTTTTTAAGTTTCTGAACTATCACGGCCTGAACATCATTAAGCTTTCCTGACGGCAATGCGGCAACACCATGCAAGTCGTGATTATGGCCCGATGTCCACCCATCATCATCACACTCTTTGCATTCCCAAAGGCCAACACGCTTATTCCAGTAGCAATCAGTCCAGCTCGGCAGGAATATAATATCTGTCGTTAAACGATGCTCAGAAGGCAATTTCCGACTTTCGGCAGCGATGAACGCCTGATTATAAACATCTGGACGTTCCTTCGCCGACAATGTGTCGAACCTCTCTTTTGCCCTGTTGAGCATTTGGAGGGTCGGCTGAATGTCAGATCGCAGTAGGTCAACCAGATCAAGCAGCAGTTCCCAATGTGGGGAAATGTAACTGAACCGAGCCTGACGGTTCGATAACCCTCGTGCAATCCGCTCGAATTCTTTGACGAACTGTGGCCGTTTCTCGTCGGGGTCAATGTTTAGCGATTTGCAAATGTTCCGATACCTCGGATCATCCCAATCATATTTCGTCTCTCGCAAGTCCAGAATAGCATCCAGAACATCGGAATCCCCGTAAAGTTCATCGTAGTTTGGATAGCCAACTGACTCTGTCATTTCAGGGTCGAGTAGCAGAATACAACAACGATTGCGATAGGGAGCAACGTAGAAGTGCAAAACACGACCGTTCTTCATACGGATTTCCGTTGTCTCACCATATGCACCTTGGGCTACCCGAAAAACCTCTCCAGTACGGGGTTCTGGAATTGCAATCCGGGGAACTGAAATCTCTCTTTGTATCAACAAACGGATAGTTTGGTTTCTCGTCGTAGATAGCCGAGCCCCCAGCTCATCAAGTTTGACCAACTCGTCTTGGTCAAGCTGTAGCGGTATTCTTTGCGATTTGTTGTCCAGAGTATATTCAGTCATTCACCCCTCCATAATGAAGGGTCATTAAGAACACATGCACACATATCTAGTCAAGGTAATGTCAGCTTGGCTGTTTAGTTACATCTCGAAGATGAACAACGGTGCCCGAACGCAGTGGTTTCTCGGTCAAGTGTGCATTCTCAATTTGCTCAAGAAACTCACGAGTTCGTTTATCGTAACCCCCGTTCGCCCCCTGAATAATGATTTTCAAATTGAAATGATGTGCAACCCAAAGCGGACTGGCAGCCTGAAGTTCAGGAAGTTCCCTCATCAGATTATAAGCGTAGTCGTGCGGAGAAAGGTGCGCTGGGAAATCTCTTGACCCGCAATATGCCTCAAGTAGCAGCGGCACATTCCAATAGTCAGTGTCACCCAGTCTATAGACCGGAACGGCCCAAACCTTACCCCAATTACCATCGGGACGAATGATGGCTTCAAACAACCTATAGCCAGGATTGCGTGTGCCTGCCTGCAAATCTGGCGCTGCCTCGCTGGTCCCGGCATCGTACAGGCTGGTTTTTCGTATTGTAGGCAGGACCTCGGATGTAACCCATTTGCGGAACCGATGTTGTAGGGTGCCGGGTTTCACAGCATTGCGGCTACGCAGGATCAGGATGTAAAGGCCGCTTTCATTGATAACGGTCATTTCCTGCTTCCGACCGATGGCGTCGCTTAAACCGACCTCATCTTTTTCGTCATCATCTAGTCGATCCATCGCATCACGCGAATTCGCAATTCCCAACGCCTCACAAATATCCATGGCGACGAACCACGGATCATCATTCCTATAAACCGTGCGGATTTCAGCACCTTCAAAGCTAAACGGGATGATCTCAGTCATTGCTCTGTACCTCTATCATTTCAAACTGCACCTGTAGTTAATGATATGTGGGAAGGTGCTTTATGTCAGTTCCTTTTTACCCGTTGAGCATGGCTTGCCATGCGAATAAGGCAGGAGGGTCATGGAATGATCGTTAGGTGATATCACCTAACCTATCCTGCCCAAGAAACGACAGGTCAAAGTTGTGCGAAGTTCTGCAAACTCCTGCACACTCTTGCGAACTCCTGCAAACTCGCAGAAACCCGCCAACCCCTTGTCCAACGGCCATTTTTGGGCAAGTCACACTCCGGTCACATATTGCTTGCACATCCGATTCCGCTGTGGCTTATCAACATAGTTCGAATTCTATATTCACTCTCAAGTTGTGCTTTCATGAGGGCCGATAAATGAGCGGTATCATCACCTTTAGTTTCAAAAACGTAGTGTTTCGAGATGTTGAAATCGATGGTCCGTTATGGGTTGTCGGAACCGATGTTTGTAAATTCCTTGGATACAGAGATGCCGACAAAGGGCCACGTTTGTTCGACGAAGATGAAAAGGGTACCCACATTGTGACGACGGCTAGTGGCGATCAGCAATTGCCCCCAGCCCGAATGTACGCGTGGCGTCATAGAGTGATAAAGAAAGACCCGGGCAGCTCAATCCATTGACCAATTTCAGACAGGGTATGCCGTGAGAGTTGCGATCTACGCACGTCATTCTACAGACCGCCAAACAACCAGTACGCAAGATCAAATAGTGAGATGTGAAGGGCATTGCTCTGCTCAGAAATACCATGTGATTGACGTGTATTACGACGAAGCTATGTCTGGTGCTCACATGGATAGCAGACCGGGCATATCAAGTTTGCTTATGGGCGCGTTCGACAACCGATTTGACCGGATTGTTTGCGAAGATCTGTCGCGTATCAGTCGAGACCAGGGGGACGTAGCAAACTTCTTCAAAAAAATGGGTTTCGTTGGCATTGAAGTCGAAACCATTTCTGAGGGCATTATCAACGAACTTCACATTGGCCTGAAGGGTACAATGAATGCTCTGTATCTCAAGGATTTGTCAGACAAAACCCATCGCGGTGTTGTCTCGGCCGTCCTGCGTGGTGGCGTTCCCGGTGGCAACACATATGGATATGAACTCGTCCGTACATTTGATGAACGTGGGGAACCGATACGGGGCAAGCGCCAGATCATTGAATCTGAGGCGGCAACCGTTCGGAAAATTTTTGAACTCTATCAATCGGGCAACAAGCTTAAATACATCTGTGAAGAGTTGGATGCGGAAAGTATAGCATCGCCAAACGGCGGTAAATGGAACTCAACAACCCTTGTCGGCACGCGATCCCGCAAAACGGGCCTGCTCCGTAACACGCTTTACAAGGGTATTGTTACATTCAACAAACTTCACTACCGAAAGAACCCATCGACGGGGCGTAAAGTGCCTGTGGTTCGCCCTGAGGATGAATGGGTGCGTGTTCCGATCCCGGAACTTCAAATTGTCGATGATCAGGTTTTTGATGAAGTACAGTCAATGCTTGATGAGCGCTCAAGCAAAGCGAACGAGTATCGGGAAATGGTCAAGTTGCGGTCACCTGAAGAGACCAAGCAGCTTCACAAGAATCTCAATCGTAGTTGGCGTGAGCGGCAGATTAAAACAAGAGAGCGCGTTACAGCAGTCTTTGCTGGCCGCCTCAGATGCGCAGAACACGGCACAAAGATCGGAGCACACTGGGCACATCACTATTCCTGTAGTAACCCCAATTGCCCGCATAGGTCTGTTCCCTATGATCAGTTGATCGATGTCGTCCTACGCGAAGCACAACGCCTCAAAACTTCTGACATTGCGCAGTTCTATGACAGTGACGAAATGGTCGAAAAGCGTGAGCGCGTCAACAAACGCATCCAGACCGCTGAAGTCAGACTTAAGGGGCTACGTGATCGGGCAGAACACATACTAAATAGCCTTGATTTGTTGAATGGAAATGCTTGGCTTGAGGATAACGCAGAAGAGGTTCGGTTGATCCGCCTCGAAATTGACAGGGAAAAGCGAAAACTCAAGGAAATCTCGCGTCCTACGAACATCAAGGAAATCCATGAACGGTTTCTTCGGTTAATTGATAAGTTGCTGGTGTGGACGCGAGACCCTGAAGCCGTCACCCAGTTGCGACATACAATGAAGCTCTATTACATACATGCCAAATGGGATGCTCTGAGTGATCATTGCTATCGTACATGCGTGATCGAATATGACTTTCCCGCTATGGTGCGTGTGCTTGGACAAAAGAAATAGAAACGGCAGAATTCTGCCGGTTCTATCACGTGGCTTAGAGCGTTCGATCCAATGCATTCCTGATACAGACTTAGCTCTCTTGTTTCTTATTCGGGATTGTCCGCCCCAGCGAACGAAACCAGCGATCAGGTTCATGACGAAATGCGTCATATTCCGCGAGCTGTTCCCGCATGGTGTTGCGGTCGTCATCAGTATAGAAATGCTGTTCGATTTTGGTAGCCTGCTCCAAGTCTGCACTTATTTTTTTGCGAGCTTCCAACATTCCCCCAATGATGAGTTCACGCAGATTGCAAACATTTAGAGTTGTCATGTGTCACCTGTGGTTTAAATATGCTCTGAGACTTAAAGAACAAACTCGATTTGACCGTCGGACTGTGTAAATGCAGGGAAGTCACGCATTGAGTATTTTTCATCTTGTCGTTTCAAAGCATGGCTCCCCCACTGCTCGGCCCGACCGATCAAAACTGAAAGCCGATTTGGCCTCTGGTATCGGTCAGCGTTGGAATGCCCTGAAACGCTGTACAGGAAGGCTTTACGAATTCGGGCAGTGAGTTGCTCCGGCTTTGCCGATATTCGATATCGATGTTTGCCATTTTCTTGGCCTCTGCGTAGTTGCAGAAAATGTCGGCGGCAACTTCCTCAATACTCAGTGGCGACCATTCCATATAGAAATGAGAGCGATATCCTGTCTCGGAAATAAATGGCAGACCAAGATCGATAGCTGTAAACCCAAAGCTGCTGCATATATCCAGTGGGCAGGTAAAATCGACCAATGCTCGGCCATGGTTGGTTTTCAGAACAAACAACCCGTTCTGCCCCCAGTGCGGAACTTCTCCGGCTTCAGCCGCAAGTGCTGCTGTGATAACCGTTCCGGCCCCATCGTCGGTAAAACTTCCAAAGCTGCCCTTCTCCCCATTGGCCTCCATAATGAGAGCACGGAAAGCCCTCGCAGCCATATTGGCGGCATCTCCATCATTCGCCCTGACGGCGGCATCAAACTCAAGGGCAATACGCTTGGCGGCCTGAATATCTCTATCTGTTACGCTATGCATCTTTCTTATCCTCATAGTGACAACTGGCTGGCCGATCTGGCCGGTTCAACTTCTTCCCGTCGTCTAAAAAGGGTGAATGCCGTCAAGCTGAATATGGGATGTTCGCGCCCGTCCAGGGGGCGAACGGGGACCCTGATTCTGCTTTACGGCCGAGGGCAAAGCACTAATGCAGCCGCGCCGCATATGCGGATCATGGATTATAGAGCTATGTGGATCTGCGATCTGGTGCGCATCGATCTATGCCGGCATTGCGAGAGCCGTTACCCGAAAGGGCGGAAACCGCTTGCCGGGTTCCGTGGAGGTTGCCGGGATCTGCTCCTGGGCGAGAGCTCAAGAGTAGGCGGCGACTACCTGAATAGAGTGAACCTCAACCCGTGACCGTTACGCGCCGCTGTTTGCCTACCCTAACTGGATTGCACAATCCAGAATTGAGACGATACTTAATAAGTATCAAAAAAGTATTTATATGGTATTTCTCTAGCGCTGTGTCGTGGATTGCACAATCGACAAATCCGGTTGGCAGATCCTGCGGACGGTATGTGATTCGGTTTTGTTCACGATCACATAACTTCCCTTTATGCCCTTGGAGCTGACATTTGTTGAATCAGGTAAAGGATCACACCAAGAAAATTCACATGTAAGCTGAACGGCTTGCGAACAATACGACCTTTTGTCGGCTTCCTCTGCCCAGTCTGCCAGATTGACAAATAGCCCGAACCAGATTGACCATAGGCCAAGGGCGACGAAAACAAAGCCGGTCAACCAGCGGCGCGGACGCATCCAGTCTGCAAGTCCGACAAGAAGCGAAGTAAGTCGCGGCACGACCGAAAACGGTACCAATGGAAGTGACAACGACAGCGCAAAGACCGCCATCACAATGAAACCCTTTGCGGCGGAGCCTGTTGCGGTTGCGGCCCCCATCAGGCCGAAAAGGATCGGCGCGGCGCAGGCGGGAATATTCAGGCCAAACGCAACGCCCTGAACCCATGGGTTTTTCGTGATCCGCCATCCGACTGGCGCAATGCGGATACGCCGCCGAAACCGTCCCCCTGCACCGAACAGGAAGACAATTCCGATGACCATATAGAGTGCCCCGAAGATCAGCCATGCCCCGGTCTGAAGTCCAATCATGCGTTGTCCCAGCATGACGATCACTCCGCCGAAACCGCCCATGACCAGCAGGCGTGCGAGCATGAATGCAGCCAGAGCCCCAACCCGCATGCGCAGTGAACGGTCACACTGGCTGTTGAGAAACAGCATATGCGCGCCAATCGTGCAGGGCTCGATAAATCCCAAAAATCCCAAGCCCAGCGCAAGAAAGATCAGGTTGAACAGGTCCGGTGTCACGTTTGTAAATTCCTTATCATCGTCGCATGGTGTTACCCGGCACAACAGGACAGTCTGGCGACATCTCTCGCAAAGCCCTGAGCGGCAAGTTTCAGGCCCTCGACTGTGGTCAGATAGGGAAAAATCGTGTCGCCAAGTTCTTGGGCGGTCATCCCAAACCGTATGGCCAGCGCCATTGTCTGAATGCTGTCACAGCCCTCGGGTGCCAATATCTGAGCGCCCAGCAAGCGGTCAGTTGCTTCATCTGCAATGAGTTTTATCAAACCGCGTGTATCACGGGCGGCAAGTGATCTGGGCACCTGATCAAGCGGTACGACAGATGTCTTGACCACAAAGCCCCGTTTCTGTGCCTGAACCTCGGAAAGACCTACGCCAGCAACTTGTGGATCGGTGAAGACAACCCAGGGCATCGTTGTGTTGTCATATGTCCGTTCGTCACGGTTATAGGCATTTAGTGCCGCAAGTTTGGCGCCATAAGCTGCCATATAAACGAACTGGTCGCGCCCGGTCACATCGCCCGCAGCATATACATCGAGACGCGTTGTCCGCATGTAAGCGTCCACAACAATTCCGCCATTCGAATTTACTTCAATTCCGGCCGTTTCGAGTCCTAATCCGTTTGTATTCGACTTACGGCCCGTCGTTACCAGGATATGTTCAGCAGAAAGAACCTCGGCCTGGCCATCAACGTTAATGGTCAGTTCCGTTTTATCATTCTTCCATTCAACCCTCTCGTAGGTGAGGCCCGTGCGAACGGATACCCCTTCATTCCTTAACTCCTGAGTGAGCGATGCAGCAATTTCCGGTTCTGCTTCGGGAAGAAGCCGTGACCGTGTCACCAGCGTAACCGAGCTGCCGAGCCGTGCAAACATCTGAGCCAGTTCACAACCGATATATCCGCCGCCAATCACGAGAAGTGATCGTGGCTGCTGATCAAGTTCAAGTGCCGTTGTGCTGGTCAGACAGGGGACATTCTCAATGCCTGGAATATCGGGAAATGACGGGGATGTGCCGGTTGCAATGATTGTCTTTCTTGCAACAAGCTTTTTGCCGTCAAGCAGAAGACCGGTGTCATTAAATACAACAGCCCCTTCGAGATAATCGATGCCATCATATTCGGGCAGCAGATCGATGTATTTCTTCTGACGCAAACCGGAAACCAGATCCTCTTTAGCCTTGATCAGGGACTGCCAGTCAGCGACATGAGCGTTTCCGGAGAGGCCGGGAAAACGCGCAGCGGCCCCTGTACCATGCACCGCCTCTGCGGCACGGATCATGGTTTTGGAAGGCACACACCCGACATTGACGCATGTGCCGCCAATCATTCCCTTGCCGATAAGTGCGACCCTTGCGCCCTGTTCAGCGGCCGTAATCGCCGCCGAAAAACCGGCCGAACCCGCGCCGATGACAGCAAGGTCATATTCCTGTTTGTCGGTCGAACAACAATTGTTCATATTATTTTCCTTTCCGGGTGGTTGGTTGTGTATCGGTCTCGCAGCAAGCGCGCGCACGGGCTCGTTGCCGGTAGCCGTAAAGTGCCAGGGCAATGAACAGGAGTAATCCGGGTATGAGGACATAGTCTATCCAGCCCAGCCATGCCGAGAGTCCAAGGGCCCCGAACGTGACAACAAGGATTGGTGTGAAACAGCAAATCACAGCAAAAATTGTTCCGACCACCCCGGTTTTGAAAATGGTGTTGCCACGCATTATTTAATCCCGTGCCTTGGCCGGATAACCGGCATTTGTCGAAGCGGTCCCAATGGTTTCGCTGCTGGCAACGGATGGATCGAAGATGACCGTTGCGGTTTTGGCATCGAGATTGATCTCGACTGCCGCTACGCCGGTGACAGCTTCCATCGCGGTTTTAACCGTTACCGGACACAGGGCACAGGTCATGTTTTCGATGTCGAAAACGGTTGTTTGTTCAGCCTGCGATGTGGCACTGGCTGCTTGTGCCGCAGTCGGAAGAAGACCTCCCGGATGCATGGCAGCCAGTCCCAGAGCAAATGCCCCAGCCACGATAATGTCTGTTCGTTTCATGTCGATTTCTCCTAATAGAATAGCGATGCCCACCAGTTGATTGTCAGGGCCAGCCCCACCAGCACGGTTGAGAACCACAGGACGGATTTGGTGATCAGGGCGGATTCGGGGCGGGCGCAGTAAGATCCTTCGTCGCACGCCGGTTTTGTCTTGAAATAGACCTGCCAGAACCCCAGCCCGATGAATATCAGTGCCACCGTCACGAAGAGGGGTTTGTAAGGTTCAAGGGCCGTCAGATTGCCGATCCAGGCCCCGGATACACCCAGCATCAGAAGCAGGAGTGGTGCGACACAGCAGGCCGACGCAAGAATGGCGCCGGTCACACCGCCAGCCGCAAGCAGACCTCTTTTTGCCTGTTTCCCGTCATCGGGCGATAGATGATCCGGTTTGATATCGTTCATGTGATTTGCCTCAAGCTCGTTCCTGATCCAAGCTACAGTCTGTAGTTGCTACAGGCTCAAGAGGGTTTTGACCTTATGGACGATCACAATTCCGGGAGGCGATTGAAACGTGCCGAACTGGCGAAGGTGACGGGCTGTCACCTTGAAACGATCCGCTATTATGAAAAGTCCGGCATGATGCCCGATCCGCCGCGCAGCAAAGCGGGCTACAGGATGTATGACGATACACATGTTTCTCGGTTGCGGTTCATCCTGCGCGCCCGCGAACTGGGGTTTTCGATTGAAGATATCCGGGGATTGCTTCATCTCATGGATGGTGAGTTGCAAACATGCTTGGAGGTCAAACTGCGCACAGAGAACCATCTTGCTGACGTGCGCACAAAAATCGCGGATCTTGAACGGATCGAACAGGCTTTGGCGGAGACGGCTGCACGATGTTCGGGAGAAGACGTACCGGAATGTCCTGTGCTGGAGGCACTGTCATGCACTTAGGACAACAGCATTTGATGTCGGCAATGCCGGAAGTGAAAGAAGCAAGATATCAATTCTTGCGATGTTACAGGCTAGACGTCAAATCGCGGTACGCATCCATCAACGGACGATCCTCGGAGACATAGTCCGTATGCTCCTGATCAAGTTTTTCAAGTGCTGCCAGCATGAATTCGGCAATATCAAGCCTTTCCTGCCAGCAGGCATATCTGAAAGCATGTAAAATGACATGCTCCAATGGGTCGGTTTCGGAAGACATTATTCTGCACCTCCTTCATATCGAGGTTAAAGGCTACGCTATCCAGCAAAAGGAAGGTCAACAGAATTCTTCCGGACAGGCGGGATCAGCCGATAGACGACAGAACAGGAAATGTTTCCAGCAGCCAGAACGCAAAGGCGGACATATAACCGGTCACCATGGCCACGCCCATGACAATCATGATCAAGGCCGCCGCGGCACGAAGGAACCGCCCGAAACGCCCTATGGATTTCAATCTGGCAGACAGGCTCTCGGTGAACAGTGCCGCCAGGAGAAACGGCACACCTAGCCCCACGGAATATATGGTCAGCAATGCAATACCATCGCTGACCGTTGCCGACGCGGCGCTGACGGTCAGAATGGCGCCGAGAACAGGACCGATACACGGCGTCCAGCCGAACGCAAAAGCAAGTCCAAGAGTATATGCCGAAACCACACGCCCACCAGGCAGATCAAGATGAAAGCGCGCTTCCCGCATCATCCACGCCGGACGGAGCGTTCCCAGCATGAACAGCCCGAACAGAATGACAATGCCGCCACCAATCAGATTCATCTCGAACCGGTATCCGAGCAGGAACTGACCAAGTGCTGTTGCACTGGCCCCCAGAAGGACGAAAACCGTGGTGAAGCCCAAAACGAAACACAGGCTGAAACCAAGAGATGACAATCGACCAACTCGGATTGCCTCCGTTCTGGTCGAAAGAGAGGCACCACCCGCGATATAGGAGATATATCCGGGAACCAGAGGCAGCACGCATGGCGAGAGAAACGAGATGAGGCCTGCGGCGAACGCGCTTATTATGCCGATATTGGAAAGTTCAGGCATTAATCTGTATTCCGTAAAATCAGGAACCAAGTATTCAGAGAACAGGAAGGTCAGCTAACCAAACAGTGCTAAGCCTATCTTTGTTCAGGGCTCTTTTCCTACTTTTGAGAACCAGTCTGTTAACTGATCCAGCCACCCCTTTTCAACAGGCGGCTTTGGGGGGTGGGCAGCGTTTGTCAATCCGTTCACGTAAAGGATCAGATTCATCTGATTGAAACTCGTGCCGTGAAAAATACCGGCATGGCGGGTATTCCGATCGATAATATGAATCATCGGTGCAGACCCGTCACGCTGGCTCAATTTGGCGAATTTATCGGCAACAGTTACAGCACTGATATCCGAAGACGGCATAACAGGCCGCCAGTTCACCAGATCCCAAGAAGGAGTATCTGAAAAATCTTCGGAATGAACGGTAATGAACGTGACCATTTCCCGCATCGGGCTAATATTCAGCCTCGCCTGAGAGGACGCCAGTAGGGTTTGCTGTTCTGCACAGGCTGCACCACAATCCCTTGGCACAAAACTTAAAAGGGTAAGCGGATTAAATGGTTGATCTTACCTTTGCATGAGAGTGAGACAGACCGGCATCTCATCGGATTATCTGGTTGATGCTTCACCTACTGCTGGTGCATGTTTCCTTCGCTAATTCCAGCAAGAACCCCACACGCCTCAACTTCCCGGTCATCGTTGCAACTCGCTCTCAGTGAAACGAGTTGTTTCTCAAGCGCTTGCAGAGCGGTTATCTGCGACCGCACATGAGAGATGTGATCATCGAGCAAGGCGTTGACGGCGGTACAAGGCTGATGAGGGTCGTCCTGATAGCTCTGTAGTTCGTGAATCTCAGCCAGTGACAGGCCCAGGATTCTGCAGCGACGGATGAAGGCCAGCCCCTCACCATGCTTCTCGGTATAGACACGGTAACCGTTGTCCTGCCGATCAGGCGGCGGCAACAAGCCCTGCTGTTCATAGAAGCGGATCGTCTGTGTTTCGACCCCTACCAACTGCGCCAACTGACCAATGCGCATCAGCCTCCTCCCCAACGGATTCTTTACTCTATTGACCTTATAGTAGCTTTATAGTTTTAAATGGTACCACAACATTGTTCAAGTGGAGTCGTATCATGAGCAAATCCTGTGGTGGCGCCTGTGGCGGTGATGCAACGTCCGCAGCGGATACCGATATACAGGCCTCCTCCGAGGCGCCAGGGAGATGGGTCAGTGTTTATGCCGTGCCGAAGATGGACTGTCCATCAGAAGAACGAATGATTCGCCTAGCCCTGAACGGCTTTGAGGAGATTCGGGCGCTGTCCTTCGACTTGTCGAACCGCCGGCTGAAGGTCGTGCATGACGGCGAGGTCGAGCCCGTCACCTCGAAACTGAAGACCTTGGGGCTAGGCGCCTCGCTTCAGGAAACCGTCGCTGCAAATCCGGAGACCATCAAGGCCGCCGAGTTTTCGGCAGCTTCTGCTAAGCAAGAATCCGGGACCCTGCGCTGGTTGCTCGGCATCAATGCACTTCTGTTCGTGGTGGAAATGACTGCCGGTCTGATCGCCCAGTCCACCGGCCTGATTGGAGAATCCCTGGACAATTTTGCCGATGCGGCGGTGTACGGGCTTGCCCTTTATGCGGTTGGACATAGCGTGAAAATGCAGGTACGTGCCGCGCATCTTGCTGGTGTACTGCAACTGATCTTGGCTGTGGGCGTGCTCGTAGAGGTGGTGAGACGCTTTGTATTCGGTAGTGAGCCTGAATCGCTGGTGATGATGGCTATCGCATTCGTCGCATTGATTGCCAATACCAGTTGTCTGCTGCTCATATCCAAACATCGGGAAGGCGGGGCGCACATGAAGGCAAGCTGGATATTCTCGGCCAACGACGTGGTGATCAACCTGGGGGTCATCACCGCCGGCGCCCTGGTCGCGTGGACCGGTTCCAATTATCCGGATCTGATTATCGGCACCATCGCGGGGGGCATTGTACTTAACGGTGCCAGACGCATTTTGGCGTTGAAGGGTTAAATAATGCTCATTATTGGCAAAAAGCTCTCGCCGTATGCCCTATTGTCCATATCGGGCCTGCTGGCAGCGTCTGATCAGGCTGTAAAGTGGCTGGTGCAGCAATCAATGGCCTATGGCGAGTATGTTTCGGTGACCCCGTTCTTTAACTGGGTGCACCTATGGAACACCGGTGCCGCATTCAGTCTTTTTGCGAATGGTGGAGGCTGGCAGCGCTACTTTTTTATCGGAATCGCGGTAGTGGTCTCGATTTTTCTGATCAAGCTGATCCTTGAAAATCGTCATAAAGGAGAAGCCATCGCTTACAGTCTTATCCTCGGTGGCGCCATGGGCAACCTGATTGACCGGGTCTTTCGCGGCTATGTTGTGGATTCCTTTGATTTCTATTGGCGAGACTGGCATTGGCCGGCCTTCAACCTGGCTGATATTGCAATTGTCCTCGGTGCCTTACTTTTCGTTTCCAGCAGCTTGTTGGGTAAAAAAGCAAACACCAATGCCGAGCCGGATGGATCTGACTGACACCTACGCCTATACAACACCATGACCGAACTTCCCGACAACATCCTTCACCTGCCGCAATACCAAGTACTGGGCTGCAAATCAACCGACGACGAAATGCACTTCCAGGTGGACGTGCCCGATCCCATCGCCTGCGAGGAATGCGGCGTGCAGGGTGAGTTCGTACGGTTCGGCAAGCGTGACGTTCCCTATCGTGATCTGCCCATCCACGGCAAGCGGGTCACTCTCTGGGTGGTCCGCCGCCGATACACCTGCCGGGCCTGCAAGACAACATTCAGGCCCCAGCTACCGGAGATGGTGGACGGATTCCGTATGACACTGCGGCTGCATGAGTACGTGGAGAAGGAATCCTTCAACCACCCCTACACCTTTGTGGCGGCACAGACCGGCCTGGACGAGAAGACGGTGCGCGACATCTTCAACGCCCGCGCCGAGTTCCTGGGGCGCTGGCACCGCTTCGAGACGCCCCGCATCCTGGGCATTGACGAGCTATACCTGAACAAGCGCTACCGCTGCATTCTGACCAACATTGAGGAGCGAACCCTGCTCGACCTGCTGGCCACCCGCCGCCAGGACGTGGTGACCAACTACCTGATGAAGCTGAAAGACCGGCAGAAGGTCGAGATCGTCAGCATGGACATGTGGAACCCCTACCGGGCAGCGGTCAAGGCTGTGCTGCCCCAGGCCCGTATCGTGGTCGATAAGTTCCATGTGGTGCGCATGGCCAACGATGCCCTAGAGAGAGTGCGCAAGGGCCTCAGAAAGGAGCTGAAACCGTCCCAGAGCCGGACTCTCAAGGGAGACCGGAAAATCCTGCTGAAACGCGCTCACGAAGTCTCAGACCGGGAGCGCCTCATCATGGAGACCTGGACAGGCGCGTTCCCGCAACTGCTGGCCGCCTACGAGCACAAGGAGCGCTTCTACGGCATCTGGGACGCCACCACACGGCTCCAGGCAGAAGCCGCCCTGGACGAGTGGATAGCCACCATCCCGAAGGGCCAAAAGGAAGTCTGGAGCGATCTGGTCAGGGCAGTGGGAAACTGGCGCGAAGAGACCATGACCTACTTCGAGACGGACATGCCCGTCACCAACGCTTACACGGAGTCCATCAACCGACTGGCCAAGGACAAGAACCGTGAAGGGCGCGGTTACTCCTTCGAGGTGATGCGGGCACGAATGCTCTACACCACGAAGCACAAGAAGAAGGCACCGACTGCGAAGGTCTCTCCTTTCTACAAGAAAACCATCGGTTACGGACTGCCGGACTTCGCAGAGGAACTCAACTACGGAGTCGATCTATCAACCATCTGAGGGTGGTATCAGATTGATGGGGTGAAGGTGCCCCATCAACCATTAAATCCGTATACCCACTTAAAATAAGTATCTGATCATCAAGGTCGCTCAAATTAAAGCGACCTTGATTTTGGTTGAAAAGTTCTATCTCTGGAACCTTTCCGGTGTTTGTCACCTCAAAATATGGCTCTTTATCCGCCATCACCTCGTCAAGGTCTTCACCGGGATGATTCGCAAAAGCAGGTGAGGCCGTCAACGCCAGGATCAAAAACAACCACCGGATCATTCTGTTTCCCCCTGCGGCCCGGCGGCAGCTATGCCAAGAATGGCGACGTCAATGCTAATCTCGCCTGCGTTTTCAAAGCGCAATGTCATGGGAAACTTCTGTCCTTCACGGAGTTTTTCATGCAATCCCGCCAACATGAGATGCATTGCCCCCGGCGCCAGAGTGACCGGGCGGTTGGCGGGAACATCCAGAGCCATGACATGTCGCATCCGGCGAACATCATCGACCTTGACGACATCATGTATCATCACATGGTCTGCCACAGGTGTGGTGATTTCCAGAAGGCGGTCGGCCGCAGCACTTGTGATCGTAAGATATGCCACCCCCGGACGGGATGTCAGGATCGTGGCACGTGCCCAGGCGTCAGATATTTCGACAAGGCTCTCGGCAGAAACCGGTAGTGCTGTCAGCAAGGTCATAACGAGGGCGATGGCGGTTCTTTTCATATTGTATTCCCGTTCATGATCGCAAGAACCCGGATTGCCATGTCTTCTGCCGACTGGTCTCCTTCCCGAAAGACAGTCTGGTAACGGCCATCCGGTGCCATCAGATATATATGCCCGGAATGGGCCATCAAATAGCCGTCCGGTGCGGTATCGTCGTCCAGCTTTTCGGAATAGACCCGGAAGGCTTCGGCGGCTGCGGCAACATCCTTTTCGCTGCCGGTCAACCCGATCAGGGCCGGATGAAAGGCCCCGACATATTCCGCCATGACGTCAGGCGTATCGCGTACCGGATCAATAGTAATGAATAACGGTGCCACGCGGTCTGCTTCAGGCCCCATTCGGTCAAGCGCATCTGCCATATAGGCCAGTGTGGTCGGACAAACATCAGGGCAGTGTGTGAAGCCGAAAAAGACAAGTTGCCAACGCCCCGGGAAGCTTGCTTCGGTTACACGGTTTCCCTGATGATCGGTCAAGGAAAAATCGGAGTGAATTGCGGCTTCTCCCGTCCCTTCGGCCCCCGACGACATCTGCTTGTGGTCGGAAGCCTGAAAGATATATGCGCCGCCAAAGAGTAGGGCAGCAAGAACAACCATCCCCCATAATATAGAACGGACGAAACGTAACCGGTTGAAATTATGCGATGTCATGAAACGATCCCGTGGAAAATCCCGCCCGGGTATTTGTCCCGGGCGGGTGTCATGTCACGATGTTATTTGTCGGAAGGCTGCGGCATGTGATCGGTCATAGCAGCCATCATTTCAGTACACTGCTCCATCATCGGCCCCATCTGGCTCATCATCTTCATCATACCCATCATGCCCTGCATATCCCCCATGCCTGAATTGCCATCATGCTCCATCATCGGGGATTGCTTGTCCGGAGTTTGGGCTTCCTGGGCATATAGGGCTGTTGTCGCCAGTCCCGCGACCATCATTGTGGCAAACGCGGTGAGTTTGATTGATTTACGCATCTCTAACATTCCTTTCGGTTGTGGACTCATGTCCCGACTGGGGTGTTACAGACGCTATATTTGCGCCTGATGCAGCCGGGGACCTTCCGGCCTCGTTGCCGGGAAGACTGTTTTTCGGGGTTTCATCGGATGAAGGGGCGATATCGCTGGCGCTCTTTTGCGATGAACAGGCCTTTTTGTTCATGCACAAACCCAGCGCACACATCGCCACGCACGGCAGAACGGAGACGAGCAATGGCGCGATACCGGCGGCAACCAGCCAGCTCCAGTTAAATGCAAGCCCAGCGACAAGGGCAGTTCCAGCCAGCACAAATACACCGCGACGTCCCTTCAGGTAATATCGAACGGCATGAACCACGTCATGCCCAAGCGAGGTATTACCGGATTTGGCTTGTTGTATCTCGGTCATAGGAGTTCCTTCCTCAATCGGTGTAGATGTGGGATTTAAGAAAATCTATCATCTCTGCTGTCGCCCATTCGGTCGGTCCGACAAGTCGACCAAGCTCGCGGCCGTTCCTGTCAATCAGAAGCGTCGTCGGTAAACCGGGGATGCCCAGAGCCGTCGTGGTTTTCATGGTTGGATCGATGAAGAGGTCCAGATTCCGGATGCCGATTTCGCTATAGAAATCCTGCACGACATCCGCTCCGGCCCGGTCGATTGACAAAGCGATAACTTTGAAGACCGAATTGCCAAGTTCGGCCTGCAAGGCATCCAGGGTTGGCATTTCCTCGCGGCAAGGAACACACCAGGTCGCCCAGACATTCAGCAAGACGACCGTTCCCTCGAAATCACTCAATGTCATGGGTTGACCTTCGACGTTTTCGAACCCGAACTCGGGAAGAGGCCGGGGAACATCATGCATGACAAACGAGCGCTGTTGGCTCTGCCTTCCATTGTCCGTCGCCTGATGGGAGACATTCTTTTCGTTGCGGAAAGACACCATGGTCAGAGCTGCGACAGCCACCAGTATGATGACAGCGGCAAACCCCACTTTCAGGTTCATATGCACCAAGAGGCTCTTCATCGAGGTGCCTCCGCAGTTCCGGCACCTGAGGCCTCATTACGCAATTTTTCGACCCTTGGCAGAATGGTCTCGGCCAACACTTTTTCCGTTACCGGCCCGACATGCTTGTAAGCAATGTTCCCTTTTGCATCGACAACGAAGGTCTCAGGGACGCCATAGACGCCCCAGTCAATTGCCACACGCCCGTTAATGTCCGCACCTGTTCTCGTATAGGGATCGCCAAGGCTATCGAGCCATTCTGCAGCGTCGTCAGGCTGATCCTTATAGTTCAGACCATGCAGTGGAACGGTGCCGTCGCGGGCCAGTTTCATGAACACGGGGTGTTCTTCACGGCACGCGACACACCAAGAGGCAAAAACATTGACCAGCGACACTTCACCTCTGAGATCCGTACTCGACAAACCTTGCATCCGGCCTTTTACCGGCGGAAGGTCAAATTCGGGGACTTGTCTGCCCAACAGGGCCGAGGGGAGCGTGTTGGGATCAAGAGTCAATCCTTTCCCCAGGGCCACACCCAATATCAAGGCGATGCCAAGCGGCAGAAAATAGATCAGCCGGTTGAACCGTTTCTGCGGGCGATGTTCTTTGGGGACTGCAATCATCTCGCCCTCCCGTCTTTAAGATTGAGATTATGCTGGAATTCGCGTTCTTCGTCTGACCAGACACTCTTGATATAACCGAGTACCGCGATGATCTCCTCATCACTCAGCACATCCTCAAATGCAGGCATATCGCTCTCATACCCCGGCACGACAGCGCCAACCCCGAACTTGGTGATCGCAAACAGTTCCTGATCGCTATGGCGCCATGTGTGGCCACTGGCATCGTGTGGCGGCGCGGGCATCCGCCCGGTGTCAAGGCGGCGCTTCCAGTTTTTCTGCCCCTCAAGATTTGCACCATGGCACGATGCGCAAAATTCAACATAGTCATCGTTGCCCAGTGCTATCTGTTCCGGAGTGAGCGGCTTTTCGAGAAAAGTCAGATTCTCGAGCTTCGCGCTGGCATCCATCACGCCGAACAACAAAGCCATGCCAACGCCAGCCATTAATCCGGTGACCATTGATCCGGGCGATACCGCACTCATTTCCCGCCCCGAAGATATTTAAACAACGCGAGAACGCTCATGATCAGGATCGCAAGGATCAGAAGAAACACAAGACCGCCTCCTGCCATCATCAGCATCATCATCGGGCCACCCATCATCGAACCATCCATCATCTGTCCAAAACACTCATTCATTGGCGTAAACGGCAATGCCGTCCTCTCCGAACCCATAGGTTTTCAGCGTCCCGGTTTTTTCACGTGCCATGCCCGGCGCATTTGGTGGCATGCCGGGCAGCGTGATACCCGTTATATCCGGGCGTTCATCAAGCATCCGTTCAATGATCTCGGCGGGAACCAGCCCGCTTACGACATATCCGTCAATCTCGGCCAAATGGCAGCCCAGCCCTTGCTCCGGGACACCGGCGGCAACGGATCGCTTGTCGAAATCACGATCATCGACACGGGTAACCTGATATCCATTGGTCTCAAGATATTCGCCATAGGCATCACAGCATCCGCAGTTCGGGTCCCGATAAATTGTGATCGATTTGCTTCTCTCACCAGCTACTGTCACGTTCGTTTGCGCCTCTCCTTTTCCCGGAGCAAACATTGTAAATCCAGCACTTCCGGCAACAGCCAGAATCGCAACACCTGTCACAATCACTAATTTTCTCATCTGTTTCTCCATCATCATATGTTCGCAATGGCGGTCCACGTCCTGCCACCGTCTGGGCTTTGTAAAACCCCGTCGTCATTCACAATTACGAGATCATCAGCGCGTAGCGGATGAACCGCGAGTGCTGTTGCGATAACTTCTGAACGCTTTAACCAGGTGACACCCGCATCCTGCGATTGCCAAATTCCGGATGGCAATCCGGCATAAAGTGTGGCCGGTCGCGATACCGCACTGACCAGCGCACTCACAGGTTCACCCTCAGGTAAGGGTACTTTGGGAGTTGCCTGCTTTCCGGACGCAAGAGCATCCATGGCATCGCCCGGCTGAACATCCTGCCAACGGCAGAAACAATCCGGCACACGCGTTACACCGGTATCGGTTCCGGCATATAGCCAGATCCCACCCATTCCGGTTGCCAGATCGACTGAAGACAGCGCTGTCAGATCTCGCTCGGCATTCGCTAACCATGGCCGGTCCATGACAAACACCCATGACTGACCAGCATCATCGCTCTGCCATAAGCCGTCACCGCGAATGGCGGCATATATGGTATCTGGGTTTGTCGCCGCAGTTGTGATGGCAGTGACTGCCGCTTTTGGCAGTCCTTGCCCACGCACGTCCCAACTTTTCCCGCCATCGACAGACAGAACTACGCCGCCGGTATCCAGACCGCCAACAATGCGGCCCGGCCGTTCCGGATGTGTTGTAAAAGTGAGAATGGTGCCTTCCGACACCTTCGGCAGCGCTGTCCAGTTTTGGCTCCCACTGCGATAAAGAAGCGCTGAACCGCGTGCCACGATCAGCGCATTACCGTAAAAAGCGATTGCGCTGCTTGTGCTTTTACTAGCCGCAGCAAAGGCCGTTGCGGGCAACAGGCAGAGGCCGGCACCCGCCACGAGACCGTGAAGCAGCGCACGTCGGGAAACGGGACCTGCGACTATGGTATTTTTCTTCATATGCGTATTTCTCAAGGAGTTGGAGCGATCAGACCGTAATCCGAATCCTGCTCACAAGGGTCCTATAAGGTTTGATCTTCAGAGGCCGGGCACCAGTAAAAGCGGGACGCTCAAGGCCGGGGCGGATTGCCGCCTGCTCGTTGAGTGAAGCTGAAGCTATGCTTTGGTGCATGTCGCGACTGCGCCAGGAAATACCGACCAAAGCCGACATTTTGGCACCCGTAGATCGGAAAACATGATTTCCAACCTTGTCTGAAGAAGCTATAAGGCCCACAATAAAAATTGCGAGCACAAAGCATGTCATGAGAAATCGCGGTGATGCCCCATGACACTGATATCCTCAAACCAAATCGGGTTAAAGAGATATCAGTTCAGAATGTTGGTTCTGGGAGGGAATGGATCAGGAGAGTTTGAGCGGCTGGTAAGGCTGCCTGTCGGCCCGAAATGCGCGACCGAGGCGAGCGCAGGTATTGCAACTTGTACAGGCGCAATTGCGATAGTCGATACTTGAGGACACGCAATATCGCAGTCCGGCATGCTGTCGCCGCTGCCAGAACAATCCTGACAATTGTCTATTGCCAATTCCGCCATCGGCATACCGACCTTCATAACAGCAGCATTGACCGTCTGGAAACTTGTCCCGACGGCAAAAGCAGCTATCAAAAGTATGGTCAAAAACCTGATGCGATTGAGCATAGTCTACTTCTATCCCAAGGATGCGATGCTGTCTATATCGAACTACAGTAAATCCTACTGCTGTCAATCTGGCACACCTCTGTGCCCATATCCAGAGACCAGGAGAATTGTTGGGTTACGCAGCATTTAATAAGATTTGATTGTGCTTCATCTATAAATTGATTGTTAGCAAGTCATACCCGCAGATTAGTGAATAACTCAGCACAACAGGTTGTTCATCTGTAGCGCATAACGTGATTTCATGGCGATGAATGCAGTAATCTATTGTTTTCACCTTGCTGATGGCTCAAGCAGCAGATGTAAATTCGTGAAATAGTCTGTCTTTGCCACAATATTGCCACTTGACGAAACCGGGGGAGCCCGATATTGCGTATGTTGCAATGCATCACTAAGGAACATTCCGTGCGCATCCTTTCCTGCTTTCTTGCAATCGCGATAGCCATGACAGTTCTGCTGTCGGGGGTTGAGGGTGTGCAAGCAGGTTCGGGACATGGCCATGACAATCATCACGGCGTCATGATGGATGTTTCTGATAGCTCGCAACATGATCGACGTGACATGCATGCGGATCTTTGCGGTATGGCGGTTTGCGGCCCGTTCGTTAAAGAAGTAGAAGGTGTTCTGTCTTCCAGCCCAACGGTGCTTGCGGTAACATACTGGTATCAGGACCTGACTTTGACTTCCGCAGATTTGGACGTTAGAGCCAAGCCTCCGCGTTCCTGAGATATTTCAGATTTTCCGAACATCCCTTTGCCTGGTTCAATCACTGTTCCTCGAATGAAACAGCGTTTTGCCTGAATTACAGCAGCGCAGACTGTTGTCGTGATTGAACATGGGACGAGGGCCTTCTTACTGAATATCTATTAGGAGCATGTACATGCCCAACTTCAAGAATTCCCTTATGCGTCGCGTTAGCGTTTCAACCTTTATTCTTGGCGCGCTTGTCGGTCTTCAGTCACCTGCCTTTGCGGGTGCGGGTCATAGTGGCGGTCATAATGACGGTGCATCGGAAATCGGGGCACCCGGCGAGATATCCGATGTGCGGCGCACCATCAGAATCACGATGGAAGACAATTTCTACGACAAGGAAAAAATCATTGTCCGGGGCGGTGAAACCGTTCGCTTCGTTATCGAGAACAAGGGCGAATTTGTTCACGAATTCAACATTGGAACTGCAGCCATGCATGCAGGTCATCAGGAAGAAATGATGATGATGATGGAACATGGAGCGCTTGAGGCCGACAAGATCAACATGGACATGATGGAAATGGACATGGGGAATGGAATGACCATGAAGCATGACGACCCCAACAGCGTTTTGCTGGAACCGGGCAAGTCGGCTGAGGTGATCTGGACGTTCCCCAAAGATGCGGAACTTGAGTACGCATGCAATGTCCCGGGTCACTATGAAAGCGGCATGGTCGGCAAAGTCCGCCTGCAGTAATCGGTCATCCACCTTCCTGCGCCAGAGGTTTTTCTCCCTTGGGCCTCTGGCGCACCTGATCTTTTTGGATTTCAAAAAATGAAACAGAAATTTGCCCGCAGTGCCCTTTGGGGTGTGCTGGCCGCTATTGCTGTGTCTTCGACAGCCAATGCGGCGAATTACGATCTGTCTGTTGATTACGTTACAATTGATACCGGTGAAATGAAAACCACAGGTATCGGATATAATGGGTCTTCCCCTGGTCCGACCTTGCGTTTGAAGGAAGGCGAAGAGGCTGTCATCAAGGTGACCAACAATCTTGATGAGGCAACGTCCATTCACTGGCACGGACTTATTTTGCCCTATCAGATGGACGGGGTGCCGGAAATCAGCTTTCCGGGGATTGCGCCTGGTGAAACATTCACATATCGCATTCCAGTCTCGCAAAGCGGTACCTACTGGTTCCACAGCCATTCCGGTTTTCAGGAGCCGGACGGGGCGTATGGTTCGATCATTATCGAACCCAAAAAGCGAGAACCGTTCAAGTTCGACCGGGAGTATGTGGTTGTCCTGAAAGACAAGCACCCGCATTCCGGCGCACGTATTTTGCGCAACCTCAAAATGATGCCCGATTATTATAATCGCAACCAACGCACCCTTGGCGATTTCATCAGTGATGTCTCTGAAAATGGCTTCGGTGCGACGTTGTCGGAACGTGGTGACTGGGGCAGCATGCGCATGATGCCGACCGACATCGAAGATGTTCAGGGATTTGTCGGTCTGATCAACGGAAAGTCACCAGAGCAGAACTGGACAGGTCTGTTTAAGGCCAATGAACGTGTGCGCCTGCGCTTCATCAATGCATCTGCCATGACTTACTTCGACGTCCGTATTCCGGGACTTGAAATGACTGTTGTGCAGGCCGACGGCAACAACGTTCAACCGGTCAAGGTTGATGAATTCCGCATTTCGGTTGCAGAAACCTACGATGTGATTGTTCAGCCGACCGCAGATAAACCTTACGCAATCATGGCGGAATCGATGGGGCGCTCGGGTTATGCATTCGGGTCGCTGTCGCCGCAAGAAGGGCTGAAAGCTGAAATGCCAGCCAGACGCATGGACGCTCCGTTGTTGACAATGGCTGATATGGGGATGGATCACGGGAACATGCCCGGGATGGACCATTCCTCAATGAGCAGTGGTAACGAGAACAGCATGGCTGGAATGGACCATTCGAATATGGCCGGGATGGATCACTCTCAGATGGCGATGTCCAAAGATGATCCTTTCTATGCCGCTGGCAGTGGTTTGACACCAAAAGCAGCGAATGGCGGCAAGTTCTTATCTTATGCCGACTTGAAGGCACAGAAGCCCTTGTATCCGGAGCGGCCGGCAACGCGTGAAATTGAACTGCGTCTTACGGGAAACATGGAGCGCTATACTTGGTCAATCAATGGCGTCAAATACGAAGATGCAGAACCTATCCGCTTGAAATATGGCGAACGGGTACGGTTCAAGTTCGTCAATGAGACCATGATGTCACACCCGATGCATTTGCACGGGATGTGGTCAATCCTCGATACCGGTAACGGTAAATGGGATCCGGTAAAGCACACCATCAATATCAATCCAGGCATGACTGTTTATTCGGAAACCGAAGTTGATGAACCAGGGCAATGGGCGTTCCATTGTCATTTGAGCTATCACATGGCTTCTGGAATGTTCCGCAAAGTGATTGTTGAGGGCGGTCCAGCCGTCGCAGCACTTGAGAATGGAGTTCAATAACAATGAAAACCCTAACTTTGGCCGCGATTGGTGGTGGTGTTCTTGCCACGATCCTGTCCTTCTCGTTCACTGCCAAAGCAGACAATCACATCTTCTATGGCATTCAAATGGAGCAGTTTGAATACCGATCAGGTGATGAAGACGAAAATCTCTTTGTTTGGGATGGTGACGCATTTGTCGGAACCGATGAGTTGAAGCTGCGCTGGCAAGGCGAAGGCGAGCGTGATCTCAAAAACGACCTTTACGAAAACTTCGAGAACAGGCTGGTCCTGCAAACACCAATCAGTGACTTCTTTGATGCCAAGGCCGGTATTCGTCTGGATACGCCAAGCACAACAGATCGTTGGTATGGAACGGTTGGTATCATGGGGCTTGCTCCTCAATGGTTTGAAGTCGACGCTGACCTGTTTGTCAGCGAAACCGGAGACGGTAGTGCGCGACTTGATGTTGAGTACGAAGGCTTGTTGACCAATCGTTTAATCCTCACGCCTTCGCTTGAGCTGAATGCAGCATTCTCTGAGGATCGCGAAATTGAGGTCGGGCGCGGGTTTTCAAGCGCAGAAATCGGACTGCGGCTTAGCTATGATCTAATCGACCGAGCCGTTGCACCATACATTGGGGTTGCCTATGAACGCAAACTTGGCAAAACCGCAGACTTTGCAAAAGACGACGGCGAGGATTACGAAGCAACTTACCTCGTGACCGGTCTCCGCCTTCTTTTCTAAGCTTCATATGACAGGGAGGATTTTCCTCCCTGTCTGTTTTTATCGAACCTTTTGAAGGAACCTGACACAGATGATGGAAATCGTCCACGATATGGGGCACCGTTTAACGCACTACATATCAAGCGATGCACACTGGTGGGTTCATTTTGTCTTCCATTTGGTTGTGTTTGGGGTTCCGGTTGCACTTATTATTATTCTCAGTGCAACGGGATACAGGCTTTTAAAACGCCGCAAATCTGTTCTTGCGTGGCAGGCTCAAAAATCCTTCTCAAAGAACGGAACACCGCTCCTGCAGTACATATTCAGAGCATCATGGAAACGACAGCTAAAACTGGGCCTGCTGGCAATAACGTCACTACCGGCACTTTACATGAGTCTCGAACTACCGAAGCTAATCATCAACAACGCCATAGAGTCCGGACACTTCCCAATTATGTATATGGGTATAGAACTGTCACAGACGCAGACGTTGCTTGCACTATGCATGCTGTTCCTCTTGGCAATTGGCTTACATGGTGGATTGAAATACCAGGTCAATTTGCAATCCGGTGCGTTGGCAGAACACATGTCACGCCGCCTGCGGCTCGACATCTCAAAATTCAGCTTTCGAAAGCCGTCCCCCAGAGGCGGGGAATTAATTCCGGTTATTGTTCAGGAGGTAGAGCCCGTAGCTGGGTATGCATCGGAGTCCATTGTATTACCTTTGTTACAAGGTGGCACGTTCCTGACTATTCTGGCTTTCATGCTCGTGCAAGATTTGGTCTTGGGCATCGCCGCAACAGCACTGTTGCCGCTTCAGATTTTTGTCATTCCCAGATTTCAAAAGAAAATTAATGCTTTGTCTCGAACGCGGCTGAAAGAAGTCAGGGTTCTCGGGGAGAAGATCGGGAATATCTCAAACGACCACCAGCCAAGTGCTCGGGATATTTACGGGTCGTACAAACGACTTCACGATCTTCGTCTTTCTATCCACAAAAACAAGTTCGCCATGAAGTCTTTAAACAACTTTATATCTCAGATGACGCCGTTCTTCTTTTACACAATAGGGGGGTATCTGGTGATAAAGGGCGACCTCACGCTCGGAGCACTAATCGCAGTATTAACTGCATACAAAGACATGGGCGCTCCGCTCAAAGAGCTCTTTCGTTACTATCAGGCGCAAGCCGATGCTCATGTCAGATACTCCGAAATCAAACCTTACATCTCCAAGGAAATCGAGATTACGGACAATCAGTTTGCAGATGTAACGGTTCTATCTGAAGCAGGGTAAAAAAAACTTACCCATAGTTGAGGTAGGTCAACGTAACTCGATATTCAGGGGCATATGTGTTACCTTCTGCCCAGAGGGAATTTGATCAATGAATGCACAGCAAGCACTTATACGCGCCGTACTGATCCTGCTTGTCGGGATCAGTACTATAATGCTTGCTCCCCATATTGCAGTCGCGTCCAGTGGCTCCTTTCCTGCGCATTCTGCAGAAATCAGTGATTTCGACATTGATCACCAACATGATCTGACTTCGTGCTGCCCTCAGGTTTCTTGTCACTCCACATCAGCGGTCCTTACCGAGATTATCCTACCGATTTCCGAGTTTTCTCCTGTACAGAACGGGATAGAAGAAATGTCCCTTCAACCGGTATCTCGGTCATGGATTTTCC
This sequence comes from Thalassospira lohafexi, assembly GCF_002844275.1. Taxonomy (GTDB): domain Bacteria; phylum Pseudomonadota; class Alphaproteobacteria; order Rhodospirillales; family Thalassospiraceae; genus Thalassospira; species Thalassospira lohafexi. The sequence continues at coordinate 16,258 of NZ_NXGX01000011.1, read as the reverse complement.
AACCTCCCATATTCTGATCCTCCCAAACAAATAGCGAATAACTGTTCTGATTTCTGCGCGTGCCGATGGCTTGCATACAGATTGAGCGTCGGTATTCGGCACCATGCTGTTTTCATACAAAACAGTCGGACTTAAAGGTATTTATGGGATGGCAAAGAGAAATGGAAAATATTCTCAGTTGGTTGCTTTGGGGAGCCTTCATCATATTGATGATGCGCTTTGGTTGCGGTGCTCACATGTTTGGCCACAAAAAGCACACCCACAATAAGAAACAAGCGGACGGTCATGCTGAGGCAATCCGATGGGAGCACCCTCATTCCGCCGTTGACCCGGTTTGTCATAAAACTGTCGACCCGCGCATCGCCAAAACAACCATTCATAGCGGCGACGTATTTTACTTCTGTTCAGACACCTGCCGTTCAGCATTTGAAGCGTCACCAGACAATTATGTCGGTGGCAGCGCAATCACCCGAAAAACTCATGTATCGCAAGGCTAGTTCAGCGAAATCATAGGCAGCAGCAACCTGACCAAGGTTGCTTAGTTCGCATTGTCTGACGTTTCTTCGACTACTCGATGTATACGCATAAAACAAAGGCCAGAAGGAAATGAAAAAAGAAATCAATTGGTTAAAGTACCTGGTCATCGGTTTTTTCGCAGTAGGGATCATCGCCATGACCCTGAATTCGTTTCTGCCCGGGAAAGATGACATCAAAGATATTGAGCTGACTGATAGTGGGATTGCATTACCCAGTTTCAGCAAGGAAGCAATGGTAGGAAAGCAGCTTTTCGATATGAACTGTGTTGTCTGCCACGGACGCAATGCAAGCGGCACAGAACAAGGTCCGCCGCTGATACACCGGATCTACAATCCGGGTCATCATTCAGACCGCGCATTCTACCTTGCTGTTGGAAACGGGGCGAAACAACATCACTGGCCCTTCGGCGATATGCCGCCCCAACCTCAGGTAAGTTCGGAACAGGTATCACGGATCATTCGTTACGTACGTGAGCTACAGGAAGCAAACGGCATCGCGTACCAAAAACACCAAATGTGAGGCAGGGATGGATCATCAATCAGAATACAAGAAAAACAGTATCTCGCTCGTTGGCGCGATATCCATGGGCACCGGTGTTATGATCGGGGCAGGAATTTTTGCTTTAACGGGACAAATTGCCGAACTTGCAGGAAAGTGGTTCCCGTTGTCGTTCCTATTTGGCGCACTTGTCACTGCTTTTAGCGCATATACATATATAAAGATGTCAAATGCTTTCCCGTCCGCGGGTGGGATCGGAATGATCCTTCAAAAAGCATACGGGTCAGGAGCCATAGCAGGTGGCGCAGCATTACTGATGGCCTTTTCGATGGTTATCAACGAGAGTTTGGTGGCAAGAACATTCGGAACCTATGTCTTGCGCGCATTTGACTTGACAGAGCTTGAAGTTCTTATACCGGTCTTGGGTGTCTGCCTGATCATTTTTGCATATGCTGTCAACAGAGCAGGCAACAAATCGGTTGGCCTGCTTTCGATGGTCATGGCCGCATTGAAGATCGGTGGAATTGCGTTGTTCGCGATTGCAGCTCTGTGGGTTGGCGGATATTCATTCGAACCCTCATCAACCGACAGCGCGAGCTTTCCATTAGCCGGTTTTGTTGCATCAATTGCTCTTTCAATTCTAGCCTTCAAAGGGTTCACTACGATCACAAACAGCGGTGCTGAAATCGTGAACCCACACAAGAATGTTGGCCGTGCGATCACGTACTCAATCCTGATTTGTGTTGTCGTATATATTCTCGTGGCGCTCGCTGTTGGCTCAAGCCTCAGCTTGGATGAACTCATAAAAGCCAAAGACTATGCCCTTGCCGAAGCCGCAGCACCTGCATTGGGCCCCACCGGATTTTATCTGACTGTGCTACTCGCAGTCGTTGCGACGGCCTCCGGTTTGCTTGCAAGCGTGTTTGCTGTCTCAAGAATGCTCGCCATGCTGACCGACATGGAGATGATCCCACACAGTCATTTTGGAATGTCAGGTTCAATTAAAGACCACACGCTTGTTTACACGGTTGTCGTGGCAGCGCTGTTGACAATCTTTTTTGATTTAAGCCGGATCGCTTCACTTGGAGTGTTTTTCTATCTCGTCATGGATGTGCTCATCCACTGGGGATGCTTTAAGTATCTACGGCAGGAAATAGGTGCACGCGGCTTTGTTATGCTTACAGCGATTGTCTTTGACATCATCGTATTGCTCGTTTTCGCCGGCATGAAATTGCAAAGCGACCCATCCATTGTTCTCATTGCAACCTTGATGATTGTTTCTGTGTTCATTTTTGAACGTTGGTTCCTGTCAAATTGGATAAACCAGTCGGCCAAGGCGCACAGTCACGATCACTCAGGACATTGATAAACCGCAGTGACATTGAGGCATAACAGCAGGAAGCAGACCATGTCTGAGCATCATCATAAGAAGCACCAGCATCATCATAAGAAGCACCAGCATAATCAACGAACGTCCGATCAAGCAGAACATGCAACCGATCCTGTTTGCGGTATGTCGGTCACTGTGGATTCCGATACGCCACACTCGCGGTACGGCAGTGAGACATATTATTTCTGTTCCCAAAAATGTAAGGGAAATTTCGATAGCGCTCCTGAAAGTGTATTGTCCGCAGAAGAAGAGACATCTGCTGCAAACAGCGCTTCGTCATCCGCTTCTCGCCGCTACACCTGCCCGATGCATCCAGAGATCATACGATCCGGACCTGGTTCCTGTCCGATCTGCGGAATGGCACTGGAACCGATGGATATACCAACAGAAAATGACGAACCAAACCCCGAGATTCAGGATTTCAAAAAGAGATTCTGGTTAGGCGCAGCTCTTACGGTGCCGCTGATTGTCCTAACGATGGGGCCCTTTGTTGGTTTGGGTTTCATCCGGGAAATGATTGGAGAACGCGTTACTCTTTGGGTTGAGTTAATTCTTGGAACGCCTGTCGTCCTGTGGTCTGGCTTCCCTTTCATGGTTCGTGGATGGAATTCTGTGGTGAACCGTTCTCTCAACATGTTCACATTGATCGGGATGGGTGTTAGCGCAGCTTATATATTTAGCGTCGTCGCAGTGATTTCTCCTGACATTTTTCCTGATGGATTCAGAGATGCACAGGGACATGTCGGTGTGTACTTCGAAGCTGCAGCTGTCATCGTTGTACTTGTGCTTCTTGGCCAACTGTTGGAATTGGGGGCTCGGGAACGAACCGGTTCGGCAATCAAGGCGTTATTGGGTCTTGCTGCAAAAACAGCCCGCATTATTGAAGATGATGGTTCTGAACGGGAAGTTCCTCTTGAAGATGTGACCGTCGGAATGAGCTTGAGAGTTCGTCCAGGTGACAAGATACCTGTCGATGGCGTTGTCGTTGAAGGACGATCGTCAGTTGATGAATCCATGATCTCGGGTGAACCCGTTCCAATTGAAAAGAATCCAGATGATGATGTAACCGGAGCAACAATCAACGGGAATGGCAGCCTGATTATCCAAGCCAAACGGGTTGGCAAAGATACTGTCTTGAGCCAAATCGTTGATATGGTCTCTAATGCTCAGCGAAGCAAAGCGCCAATCCAAAAGGTTGCAGACACGGTTGCAGGCAAGTTTGTGCCTGCTGTTATCCTGGTTGCTTTAGTTGCCTTCGTCGCTTGGGCCATCTGGGGACCAGATCCGTCATTGTCATACGGGCTTGTCGCAGCAGTCGCTGTTCTGATCATTGCGTGTCCTTGCGCTCTTGGTTTGGCAACACCAATGTCAATCATGACCGCTACCGGTCGTGGTGCGCAAATTGGTGTGCTCATTAAAAATGCAGAGGCCCTGGAGCGATTAGCGAAGGTCGATGTGCTCATCGTCGATAAAACCGGGACTTTGACAGAGGGTAAACCGAAACTAGCAGGTGTAATCGCTCAATCAGACTATCAGGAGGAGGAAGTTCTCTCTGTCGCTGCGGCGCTCGAAAAAGGATCCGAACATCCATTGGCTGACGCCATTGTTAGTGCTGCTCAGGAGCGCGGCTTGTCCCTTGATAAGGCAGAGGACTTTGAAGCTGTAACCGGTCAGGGCGTCACCGGAAAGGTGGATGGCAAGTCGGTTGCCCTAGGTAATAGTAAACTCCTTCAGACTCTCAATATCGATCATTCTGCTGTTGATAAAACAGCAAATGATCGGCGAGATATGGGGGAGACGGTAATGCATGTCGTTATTGATGGAAGAATTGCCGGGCTCATTTCCGTAGCCGATCCGATCAAGGACACGACGTTGGAGGCTTTAAAGGCGCTCAAGAAGCAAGGCTTCAGAATCGTCATGGCAACCGGTGACAACCAACGAACAGCAAAATCCGTTGGCAATAAACTTTCCATTGACGAGATTCGGGCCGATGTCTCCCCAGAAGACAAAGCCAATTTAATTATGGAACTCAAGGCTGAAGGCCATCAGGTAGCCATGGCAGGTGATGGCGTCAACGACGCCCCTGCTCTTGCTCAGGCTGATGTCGGAATTGCGATGGGTACGGGCGCTGATGTTGCAATTGAAAGTGCTGGTTTCACCCTCGTCAAAGGTGACTTGAGCGGGATTGTTAGAGCCCGAGAACTCTCGGAAGCAACGATGCGCAATATCCGGCAAAACCTCTTCTTTGCGATGGTCTATAACGCAGCCGGTGTGCCTGTTGCTGCGGGTCTGCTCTATCCGTTCTTTGGCATTCTCATCTCACCAATGTTTGCAGCTGCAGCCATGAGCTTATCCTCGGTATCAGTCATTGCGAATGCACTGAGGTTACGTCGAGCAAGTTACTAGCATCCCAATATTGACTGATTGGGCGAGGGGTGAACCAGACAAGGCTGACTTTAATACAGGACAGTTCGCCCCTCGCCCATTTTAAATGACATACCAACCAGCACTCAGAACTTTAAATATCTTCTGATCCGTTCCCAAAACTCATCTGTCGACTTTTTACACTTGGTAGCCAGAAATCTATTTTCACCTTGATAATTTCGAGTTTACGCACCGATAGATGCAATCCTGTATATTTACATTGTAGGGTTACATACATGCGATCATCATCAATTGGCCAATCTATTTTCATCGAGTCAGTGTTGATGCATTTATCTTCTAACCGCCTATACAATTTGACTGAACAGTTTTTGTGTGAACAAAAATAATAATATATTTGTATTTACTCTTTTAAATCAGATCTCTGAATAATAACGAACTATATTAAATGTAATGTAAGCAAGGACGGATGTACGATTGCACGAAGCCCTGAAGCAAAGGAGTTGGGGATCAAGATGGGGCAACCTCTGTTCCAGATCCGCAACCTGGTACGTCGGCATGACGTGATCGTCAAATCCAGCAACTATGCGCTTTATGGCGATATCAGCCGACGGGTGATGACGCTCATAGCAAACGAGGTGCCGGACAGCGCAATCTATTCGATTGATGAAATTTTCATCGACTTGGACAAAATGCCCATTGATCATGATCGATGGGCACGGGACCTGAAAGCGAAGATTCTGCGCGAAACCGGGATACCTGTCGGGATCGGCATATCGACCACAAAAACGCTGGCGAAACTAGCAAACCGCTTGGCAAAGAAATCCCCCAAGGCAAAAGGCGTGGTTGTCCTCAATGATCAGAAATCGATTGACCTCGCCCTGGAGCGCACTGAGGCAGGCGACGTTTGGGGAGTTGGGCGAAAGTTCGCCCTCAAGCTCTCGACCATCGGCGTTACCTCTGCCCTCCAACTTCGCGATATGCCTGATACAGCCGCACGGAACATGATGACGGTCGGCGGCCTGAAAACCGTGCGCGAACTGCGCGGCATTCGCTGTATCGATCTCGATGACAGCCCAGCCTCGCGGGAAACCGTTTCTGTGTCCCGCTCCTTTGGGAAAGAGATTAACGACAGGGAAATGCTGAGAGAAGCTTTGATCTCTTTTGCTGGTCGAGCGTGCTCGAAGCTTCGTCGTATGAATTTAGTCGCACGCAGGTTTCAACTCTTCATTCTAAGCAACAGATTCAAGATAAATCGACCACAGTTCTCCCGTGGTTTTGAACTGACTCTGACACCGGCCACTAATGATACCAGGACCATGAATAACTTAGTTGGCCAAAACATGCAGCGGATCTGGACTGACGGGTTGGAAGTGAAAAAAGCCGGCATTCTAATGCTAGGTTTGTGCAATCCGCAGGATGCACCAAGAGACCTTTTCACAGGGCAATGTCAAACGAACAACAGCTTGATGAAAGCGATTGATCAGCTTGAGGGAAGATTTGGGAAGGAGGTTGTGACAATTGGTAGAAGGCCCCGAGCGAATGGTCTGGACTGGTTTATGACTTCCAGCAATCGGTCACCATGCTATACGACCAGATGGCGTGACATTCCTGTAATCCGTTAGACACCTGTTAGCCTTATAACACCGTTTCTACCTGCTTTTTTTAGCTAACCCATAAGTGCCACACAGCAATATCCCCTGGTAATTTGCCACCTTGGCCACCATGCACATATTTGAAGTAGCGCCCATGCTCGGATCGGGCGGCATCAGGCAATGAGACCGCGCATTTTTGTGGTAGTGACACCACTGCATACTCAGGTGGTGAACGTCGCGTTGCCGCCTCGAGAAATGGACTTAGGTGGCTGGTGGTAGAAACCCCGTCCCTGACGTAGGCTAGCATCAGGGCCTCCTGATTAGTCCAAGCGTAGTCGCCAGTTGTAAACCGAGCTAAACCATCCCGGCAATAGAGGTCAACTGTCTTTCCCTTCGCTATATGGATGAGCTTGCATTCAACAATCAACGGAAACAAGTGCTGCCGGCTCGTCAGGGAAATCTGGATATCAGGCCGCATCTCAAAACGGGTTGCGTCGTAATTCTTCGTTTCCGTACCACGAGAAACCGACCTAACCAACAGACTGGCCAAAGAGTTCTCGCCTACTAGATGGTTCAAGCGATCAACCATTAAACTGTTTAGATGTTTCTCTTCGCCGCTGGAGACTGCCGCATGGTAGTCCGCTTTGATGCCAGTATAGGCGTTCTGCAGTAGTTCTAGGATGACTTCAACATGCAAGTGATCAAGTGCCGGCAGCGGCAACTCTTGCCCGCGGATCAATTCTGACAAATGATCTTGCAACATCGAGGGCGTTCTGCTCATACCGCAGGAAGCTCCGTAAACAACTCCGGTCTTGACCAGATTATACGCTGGGCAGCAAGGCGTGCTTGTGTTTCGCTCCAGTATCGGGATTGAGCAAGGATCAAAATAGCTAAGCGATGCTTGCCGTTGTCCATGATTATTTCAGTCGCACTGGTGCGATCAGCAACTGCGGTAAGAGTACGAATCTCGGCAAGTGAACTCACCATCTGGTTTTCAGTTTCAGTGTCGCGGGACGTAGAAATGTTAAGCACGTGCCAAGGGGACGATTGTCGAGTAGGAGCATAGTCTACACGAACAGTACATTCGAAGCGTTGTGCAAATCTGGCGAGTTCGGCCTCCAGCGTTCGACAATAGTTTTCGATCTGGTCGATTGAAGGTTCGCTCTGTGCCAACTCCCGATTTGAGGCATAAGGGAGATTGAACCGCAACGTATCTTCGATAATGGTCACGTCCCGTTCGCCCAACCCATACAGTTTTGCGACCCAAACATCGACGTCTGGCCAAACATCACCGCCCTCTTCTTCCAACCGAGCAAAAAGGTCGCGCACCTCCCGCACCTTATCCTGCGAAAGTGTTTCAAACGGAGGAATCATGACCTCCTCAAGGATGGATTTCTCAACAACCTCACGTTCAAAGCCGAATTCGCCACTGGTAATCAGAGATATCCAAAGCGCGACGCGACTACCAAGTACAAGTGCAAGATAGCGAGTCAACAAAGAAGCTTTATCAGCTCCCTTGGCACTAAACCCATACCAGCTCTCATTGAATACAATGTCTTGATCGCAGACTGACACCTGTATCCTCTGTAGCTTGGCTGGCGGAGATTTGCGAACGAGCAAGATCGGTCCGTTATAGATCGCTCTATCTCGCGCACGATGAAGGCGCTTCGCACCAAAAGCCGGAAGCCGTGAGGGGTCAATGACTAAGGTCGCTGACGACACGTCATCAAGATGAGGAAGCCCATGCATTGGAGTAGCGTCCTCACCGATATTTCCATCATCCTGCCTCTTGCTACTATCTCGAATTTTTTGGTAGCCGTTTCCACTGGCAAGCTCCCCGTCACATAACTCCTGCCAATAGCGGCTTAGCTTCGTGAAACTGCCTCGCCTCACCCTATCAATTAGCGAAAGATCAGCCTCACTACCGCGAAATAGGATCTTCAGTGTTTCCGGACGCTCCCGCAGGTCTTGTGGACGCACAACGTATGCGTTAGCCGCGTCGATCCGCATTACTCCGGCGTTATTGAAGCTCTTTTCATAGCGAGGGGTAAGCATCCGAAATCCGGACGCTGTATGCGAAGGTCGGTTAACGGCAAAGAGGAGGCAAAACGGAGCCGAAATGCTCGGCCAGACCTTTGTCCGGCGTAGCTCAGAGCCGTTGATGATCGATGTCACATCAATCGCTTCCAAGAGGCTCTGTCTGGCAAGCGGCATACCATCCCCTTGCTGGAAGAGGAAGCGCGCATGTAGTGCAAATATGATTTGAGCATCAGGCTTTGCCCAACGCATTGCTCGCCAGACAAACGGTAAATCAAGAACTGCGTTGGGCAAAGAAGGAGGAGCGATATCGGCTAGGCCTCTGCTTCGAGCGATATCGTGAACTTCCGCAAGCAGGAGCCTCCAGTCTTCCAGTCCGGTCGCACTGGCCCACGGTGGGTTCCCAATCACTAGGTCGTACTGACCATCATGCTCCTTACTAATTAGTGGGCCGAGGCTACCCAGTTGCTTTGCTTCGGGGCGATCAATATCAGTGGTGTCGATTGGACGATGCAAAACGACCCCGCGCAAATCGTCGAAGTGTAGCTTGTCCACCGGTCGAGGATTGGGGTCGAGTTCAATTGAAAGCAAGTAGAGACCAAGAGCGCAAAAACGCAACGCTTCTTCGTTGATGTCAAACCCTCGGACTTGACCATAAAGGATTTCGCGGAGCGCCGTCGTGCCAGGTCTTTGACCGTCGGATCTCCAACGCGCAGCAACTAACTCACGAAACGCCGCAAGCAGAAAAACGCCTGCGCCGGCTGCGGGGTCCAATATCCGCGCGGCGGCAGAAATGCCCTGACTATCCAATCCACGAAACGCCGCCGAAACCATCAAATTGGCAATCGGATGAGGAGTATAAAAGCCTCCCTCCTGCTGTTGCTTCTTTGGGGCATGCTTTCGCAGATAATACTCATAAGCTTGGCTAAGCACACCGACCGGAATGTGTGAGAAATCCAGATTATCCCACTGTTCTCTCCATCCCAGTGACAGTTGGCCACCCTCAGCGCGCCGCAGAATATTACCAAGCACATGACATGCTTCCAAGGTAAGTTTCGGAAACACTGCATTTGACAACGGGAGCAGCTCACCGTTGAAGGTCTTATCTAGCCACAAACAAGAGAGGCGCACTAAATCTGGTTGGTCGAACAGCTCATGTTCTTCAGGGCTAGCTTCGTTGACCGACGTATACCTCCCCGTAATATCCTTAGCTGAAGGCAGTAAACCGCGATCAGCAAGAAAACGCATGAAGAGCGCCCGTCCGACCAATGATATCGCGTCCTCACCCGAAAGGTCGGCATCGGCTTTGAGAGACGATATAGCTTGATCAAGTAATTTCAGAATGACGCCGGTGATCCACGTCCTATCATTGACTTCAGCAGCCGGGCGCAGGTTCGCCAAGCGCGGCAAGGTAAGCCAAGTTTCATCATCGGAGACGCCGGCATCAACGCGCACCTTAGAAAGAGCATGGCGATCTAGTGCGATCCGATATACATCCAACCTTCCTGGGAAAACCACTCCGAGGTATGGCGCATCACCTCGCATGGCGAGAATCCGTCGAATTCGCTTAAGCTGCTCAAGGTCTCCGTTTAGCCGGTCGCCATCTACAAGGAATACTAACGGGCACCCTTGCCACTCATAAACACCTTCAACCAGGCGTAAATCGTCGTCACTCTCGCGAGCCATGAGAATTGTCGAATAGGCAAGCAACTCTGGCGCCGGATTGTGGAATAGACGAATGCCGTCGCGATCAGCGCCCAGATCATCAAGGATATTGATCATACCGATCATAGTTCTGCCTCGAACCAGAGTAGCCAACCCAAATGGTTAGCTCGATATTGCAAGAGAGAATAGAACGTTATCATTCGTCAAGATCCAGTGGCACCTGCCGGTCGCCCCCGAACTGGCCGGACTTTGCTCGGCCGCGAGGCTTTTTAGCGGTTAGTTCCACCTTCGCCAACAGCCCTTGGAAATCGAGCCCATTAACGCCCATCTCAGCCACGAGTGCTGCAATGATCGCCAAATGGTCAGGAACCACACCTGAACGGGCGTAATTTGAAACAGAATTAGGGTTCATTCCAATTAATTCGGCAAACGCCCTGACGCTTAGGCCTGCTCGCGCGAGATCGTGGAGAAACTTTTCATAAACCATTGCATCAAAGCCCTGAACACATAATTTTATGTACATTCACACATAGAATCATGTGGAGCAATCAAATAAACATGTACGAGACAGGGGGAGGGTGAAGCGACGGGATCCGGATCTACTAGGGCACCAAGCACCAGAACATCAATCCACTCGGTAGATCCGTGCGTGAACTGACGCTTTTTTCATTGGCCTAGAGCAGACCGAACCTGCAACTGTTGACGGTTCCGAAGCAAGACTGGAGAGACGTATAACATTGTAATGGATAGATCACTTTACGGAGATTGCTACAAGCATATTCGAGCTCAACTCCAATTATGAATATGGCTGGTTAGTCACATGAATTGTCAAGAAGACATGCTCCTGATGAAGCGTTGCTATTCTTCTGTCGAATTCGATCATATTCAGCCTGTTGGCGGGCTGCACGTCCAGCATCCTCACGAGCCTGCTGGACAGTTTTGTACTGATCAGGTGTTAGCCATACATCCTGACCGTGCTGGCATCCGTTGTTGAGCTCTTCTGGTAGGACCATCTCGCTTTCATAAGTCATCAGGTAACCGAATTCTTCCGCATGCCCCAGGAGAACAACAGAGTCCCCTTTGTGGATGTTGCAGGTATCATGTGCCCAACCGTCCCCGGCAGGTTTTACGGCGTAAGTATCTGTGATAGGAAACGTCTTCTCCGGAAGCTCATTTGCATAAGCGGAACTGGTCACGAAAGCCAAAACGATTAGGGACTTTTTAAGGGCGTGCATTAAAATTACTCCTCTTGGTTGCACCTGAACAAAATTCGATTATTCCCCGAATAAATCGTCCGCCGCCTTGGCTATAGCCCAGCGAATGAAGTTGTTCTTGGAACGCCCAGACTTCTCGGCTGCTTCCTCCAGAAGCTCCCACTCCGCTTGGTTGAATGGTAAGCTGATCGCCTTGTAATCACGTTTCATGCCTGGGGCTTTTGGCGGCCGCCCCATCCGGCCGGGCTTGGCACCTTCATCCACCCGGCTTGCAAATTCTTCAACCCGCTTGGGATCAACGTTAGGTATCTCCGAGTTTTTCTGCTCACGTCGCTTGACCATCAAAATATCCTTTGTATCAGAGCATTGATCTCGGAAGCTGCCTTGGGGTTGTCCATCTCGACGACACTACGACCCTCCGGAAGGGCATCCCGATAAACCTTGCGCTCACAGATGACCTCGGCAAGCAACTCGATTTCGGGAAAGTCTGCCAGATATTCACGAGCCTCTTCACGTTCACGAATGACTGGATTGGTGGGAACCATCGCCATAAGACCATGGACTTCAAGCCCAGGATTGAAATCCCGTGCTTCAACAATGATTTTTTGCAGTTCGCCCAAAGTATCCAGGTCCGCATTCGAGGGCTTGAAAGGTACGATCAGCTTATGAGCCGCTGTCATTCCTGTGCGAAGCTCCCGACTGTCTTTCCCCGGTGCATCAACAATCACATACTCGTATCGATTGTTCATATCGACCAGAGTGTCCCGGATATTGTCATATTTCTGAACGCAGTGGACTTTGGGAAGGTCGGGGTTTTCATCCCGATCCAGAACCCATTTTGCAGCAGTGCTTAGAGGGTCGGCATCCACCAGCACGACATCATTCCCACGGTGTGCGAGAGCGGCACAAACATTAACCGCCGTCGTCGATTTTCCACAACCACCCTTGCGGCTTCCAAACAAGACAATCACAGCATTGCTCCTGAATTAAATCAATACATAATCAGTATCGGTAAAATATTTTTCATGTACCTGAGTTGGCGCGTTCTCGTACCTGAGTATCTTTCGCCCCAACATGGCTTTGACGCATCTTTGCAAATCGCCGTTTAACGATGGTACGCGCATGTTCGCGATTGTCATCTGACACAGGGGCATCAACTGAACCGTCCAAACGGTAGCGAACACTTTCATCAAGGCCTATGGCCATCTGGTATCCGGTTGCACCGGTATAGCGCCTCAATGCGACCTTCAAATCAGCAAGCGAGGTTTCCGAACTTGCCATGGCACGAAAAAGGTCGTGGGCACCGATCTGGAAAGGCTTGATTTGATCGGACGATGTTTCAGGCAAGATCGCGATCTTCTCGATCAGGAGAGATTGCAGTTCCTGTGCGGCCTTCAATTCAAAGGCCCGCGCCAGGATCTTGCGCTCTGCTGACCAGAGATTGCCGCCAAACTTCCTTTTGTCGTTCACCTTCTCCTCCGCTCCTGTTATCTAAAAACTTAACTCAAACGATACTAACTAAATATTTATTTAATACTAAAATTATACTAATAAAAAACTTAAACAGTATTTATTTATATCTAATATTGTCGCTTGAGACAAGCATTAATTTGATACTGAAAAAGTATTTTTTAGTCCGCGGTTATGAGGCATTGCACCAGCCTTCGCGCATGCCGCCATCGTAGGGAAGCGCAAGTCCCTCATTGATCAAGATGTCATGTAGCCAGGCATCCCCGATTGCGACCCATGCGACAACGCGTCCGCCATAACGCCCCCACTTGGGATCACAGAACTGAACCGAAATGTTGGATTGAATTGCATGATCAAGAAGGCTGCGCACACGTTCTCGCGCTTGTATGGCCTGCCCTTTCTCTGCTTCACATTGCCCACGGATCTCCGGTGTATCAACGCCACCTACCCGAACTGACATGTCGGCAATCACAGAAGGTAGACCGGGCATTCGGATGTAGATCGTATCGCCATCATAGGCGTAGGCACCCCGACTTTCACGCAAGGGCCATTGAAAACACTCAATAGCGCTCGCCTCAAAGACGGGATGGATGGAGAATGAGATAAATATCGAACCAATATTGTATCGGTACTTTTTTAGTATTGTTGTAGTCCTTATCGCAAACCAGTCCAATATTAACATCCGGGGCCAATGCTTCTGGATGACAGACTTCGAAGTGAAAGAAAATCGGAATGCCACCGGCAAAATGTTGCCGGTTTTGATGGCTGTTATCAGTGCATCACTCATACTGTCCCCACTGTACCAACGGGCTGATATGCCACGCCATTACATGTCTCTTCACCGCAATGCACTTTGAGACCGGGTTTGCCCCAGACCTGGGCAGAGCATGACGGGCAACGATACTTGGCGCGATTTGATTTGTTTTCAGTGGTGACCTGATGAATGGCAGCCACAGCGGATTTGCGGGATAGCTCGCCAAGGTCAACGTCTTCGGGTTCTACTGGCGGGAAGCGGTCGAACCAGGACAAGGTATATTCAGTCGTCAACAGATCCGCGCACGCACGGTCAAATGGCCCATCATCTATGATGTAATGGGTCATCTGTTCACCGACACGACGCCCGCCCGGTTCACCTGTATTGCTCGGCATCAAGCCAATCTGCTCCATGAAATCAGCCCATTCATGGTTATGATAACCACGCCGCCCGGGCTTGCCGAAATGGAATTGCCATTGGTGCGCCATTTCATGAACAAGGGTGGATAGGGTCACACGAATAGGCCGGGCGACGAAATAGCTCGGATTCATGGCAATTTCATCAGTAAGCTCACCTGTGCTGCCGCAAACGAACCGTTCATAGGAGTAATAGCCAAAGGTTCGCTTGTTTCTCTGAAGCGTGATGAGGCAAGCGGGCAGCTTCCCGCCGAATATCGTCCGGTTGAAGTGATCGAAAGCGGTCTGAAGCTCGCCGTAGGTTTCGACTGTTGGCGTCGGGACACTGATGGGATGAATGTTACCCATTGCCACCTCCCAACGCAGGGAGATAGCGAATTGCCCGGTCCATGAATTGCGCTTCGGCCTTCTGCGGGCTCCAGGGCAACATGAATTCTGGATATGGCAGCACATCGCCCGGGCAGAAATCCTCGACAACCAAATGGTCCACGGCATCCCGGTATTCGGTTGCCTTCAAACGCTGATCGATATCTTCAATCTGTTCGAGGATCGCATGCGGGCATGGCCATTCAAGTCCGGCCGCCAACGTGAACTTGCGACGGATGGGCATGACGACATGGGTTTCAAACTCGACCCAAATACCAAGCTCACGCATCCGGTTCTTGATCGGCGTGATCAGATCCCCGGTTTCGTCTTCCTCAATGTCATGCAAAAGGATGTAACTTTTGACTTCCAAGGGGGCGCGGTCGCAGGCATCGACCAAATGCTGTGCAACGGTAATGTCACTCGCACCATTCCAGCGCCGCAACCGGGAAAGAGCGCGAGCTTTGGCCCGGAACATGGCAGTGCGATCAGCAAGTGTTTCAGCCTGTCGTTGAGAGTTTGAAGCCAACTCAAGCATAACCGCCCTCCTGACGTTCCAGGGCACGAAGGCTATGGCGAACCGTGTCACGCAAGCGAGCTGCTTTGAGCATGGAATACAGATAGCTGGCCGGATCTCGAACACCCTGCCGGTCAACAGCAACGACAACGGCCGCGAGCGCTGCCCATCCATGCTTGTCAAGCGCCACGCGCCAGACAGCCGGCCTGAGCTTGACCTGATTGGTCAATATCCACCGAACGGCGGAAACCACAGACTGGATTGCGGCTCCAGACGGCTCCGGCCCGACCAATTCGCAAAGTTCTGCTGCTGTGAGCTGTTTTTGAAGAGTAGGGGATGACTGAACCATCAAGAACAGGATCTCAGTATCCACATCGATGTCATTAAACGAACTGTTCGATCCATGCCCAAGCGTCGCTTGCGAAGCCCCGCTTTGTACAAGGTTCGTAGAACCGGGATTTAGCTTGTAGGATTTATGGTGGACAGATGTGTCCGCCCCCCCGGACTCTTTATGCTCTTTATGCTCTTTCTGTGTCTCTGAAACGGGTTTCTGCTGCGCTTCCATTCGCGCCAAATCATCTCGTTCCTGACGTTTGTATTCCCGTGCAGCTTCAATCTTCTCATCAAGGAAATTTTCCGCCTGGCGAAGTTCGTATAGGCGTGCCGCCACTGGTCTTAGATCGATGCCCGCATTACCAGACGCTCTTGTGTTTGTTTCGGTGTAACGTCGTATTATCCAGTGGTTGGCCTCAAGAAGAGAAAGGGCTCGGCGGATTGAGCGTTCATTCTTGCCGGTAATTTCAGCCAGCCGTCTGTTACCGGGGAACACTGTGAGCCGACCAGATCGCCACGCCTTTTCATCATAGACGTGTTCAATCAGGACAACCAGCAATCTGACGGAAAGATCTGTGAGGCAGGGTGATCGTTGTGCAATTGCGCGGGAAACAAGCCCGACAACGGAGGCCGTTGTTACTTCACGGGCACCACCAAAGCTATCTGCGAGCCGCAAAAGGTCTTCATAAGTATCTGTCCTTGCGGCGATACCCGTAAACTGGATCTCGTCCATTCTGGCGTCATTGTCAGTTATGGATTCGTTCGTCGTCATTTTTTATCGGCAAAGGCATAAAATCGCAATGTTTTGGCGCTTTTGCGCTTGACATAGCGGTCCCGTTGCCTAAACTGAAACCCATATTTCACGTGGGCAGTTTAAGCCTTTCAAATACCCGTTGGTTGCAGCCGACGGGTTTTTTGCTTTTATAAGCTATTGAAATCTTTGGGGAAATTTACCTCGTAAGTGCCGCCTCCAATTAGAGGGCGACACCTGCGAACATTTTTCTCTTGTCGGTAGAATCCTTGGAGTCTATATCTAAGACTTGCCAAGGAAGAGAAAACTGGTTGCGGGGGTTGGATTTGAACCAAC
>NZ_NXGX01000010.1 GCF_002844275.1 Thalassospira lohafexi | reverse complement strand
GGTCGTGGTCGTGGTGGCTTCGGCGGTGGTCGTGATGCCGGTCGCGGTCGCGGCGGTTTCGGCGGTGGTCGTGATGGTGCTGCCCGTGATGGTGGTCGCGATGGTGGTCGTGATGCCGGTCGTGGTCGCAGCTTCGGCGGCGGTCGTGATGGCGGGCCGCGTGATGGTGTTCAGGGTGAACGCGCAGCACGTGGTTTCGGTGGTCGTGATGGTGCACGCGATGGGGGCCGTGACGGTGCCCGCGATGGCGCACGTCGTGATTTCTCTGATCGTCCGCGCCGTGATGGCGGTGACTTCCGTGCCGATCGCAAACCGCGTTTCGACAATGATGACCGTGCCCCGCGCGGTGACCGTGAAGACCGCAGTGCCGGTCGCGGTGGTAACTTCCGCCCGCGTGGCGAAGGTGCCGGTCGTGATGGTGCGGGTCGTGATGGTGGCGAACGCCGCGGTGCAGACAAGCCGCGTGCTGAACGCGCTGCGAACTTCCGCAATCGTGATGGTGCCGGTCGTGACGGTGCGCGCGGTGATGGCGGCGCCCGCCGTGACTTCAATGATCGTCCGCGCCGTGCCGAAGGTGGTCGCAGCGAAGGCCGCAGCGAAGGTCGCGGTGGCAACCAGGGCATGAAACGTCGTTCAGCCTAAGCTGACATCTTATAGGCGGGATATCCCCCTATAACGACGGACAAAAGATACCAAGGGGCCGGCTGGAAACAGTCGGCCCTTTTCGTGTTTGTGGCCTGTCTGCGATGGCCGGGATGATAAAAATTAGACTTTCGACCTATCCGTAAGGGTGAATTATCCGTAGCGTCATCCCACATAAACAGACAGACTATGTTTTGTATGGTGACTGGGCAGGGAGTTTGCTTCCGATGAAATGGGCGATCACAGTTTTAAGTGCAGTGGTGGCCGGGGTGTTGTTTTCAGCCGCCCCACAGGGACAGGCGCAGGCGCAGGATATGTCGGGGCAGTTTGTTGTAAATGCAGATGGAAGCCGCGACTGCACGCATCTTGTCGCATCGGGAAACCCGGATTATCCGCCGTATCTCTGGCAATCTGAAGACGGCACACATCTTCTTGGTGCGGCTGCCGACATGATCAAACGCGTTGGTGAACTTGCCGGTGTTGAGATCGACGTGATCCATGCAGGCAGTTGGGGGCGGGTTCAGCAATCCATGCGCGAAGGATCAATCGATCTGATTGCGGGTGCATTTCTGACCGTGCCGCGTATGGAGTATATGGATTATTTCTATCCGGCCTTTCAGGGCACGCGCACCGTTATCTGGACACGCGATAACCTTGATCTGAAATATCTCGAATGGTCTGATTTGATCGGGCTCGAAGGATTGACTGTCATTGACAACAGTTTTGGTCAGCGCTTTGACGCCTATGCGGCCGAAAACCTTAACATCCGTGAAGTGCCAACGCTTGAGCAGGGCTTGCAGATGCTTGCCCTTAATCGGGCGGAATATCTGATTTACGAAGAATTCCCCGCCAAGGCGGTTGCCGCGCGTGAGAAAGTCACAGACATCCGAAGCTATACCGTGCCGGTCAGTGCCGAAAACCTCTATCTGACCATGTCGCATAAATCAGAATGCAACACCGGCAAGCTGCGCGGCAAGATTGCGCAGGCATTGTTTAAGCTGGTGTCCGATGATGTCATGGCCGAAATGGTTGATGCCAACGTCGCCCGCTGGGGATCAAGCACCAACTGAGCCGCCGTTTGATGGGGGCTCTTGAGCCCCGCGGGCTTTACTCTGTAACTCCATCGAAAGACCCATGCTGCCCTTGCTCGTGAGCCCCAACCGGCGACCCCCCGTCAACGAACCCTTTGTGGACTCCGCCGCGAACCCGGCAAAGAAGCTCGGCAGAGTGGTCAGCAGAGTGGATCGCAGAGAGTTCAGAATAGAACCCCGCATCGACCTCACCGCAAAACCGGATGATCTTAAAGGCCCTTTGATTAAATCGGCATCCTTATGCGGATTTGATTTGACGTTAACGTAAACGTTAACTACAACAGAGCTGCGTCATATCCCGGTGCGCTTAAAAATGTGCATCGCCTTATCATCAGGATCGCGAATGGCACCGTTTGAACCGCAAAACCCCAATTACGATGCAGAAGTCCGCTATCGTTTTGCCCAGCAGCCCTACAATCTGTCGATTGGTGCGAAAATCACCGACGTCACACCGGGCCGGGTTGAGGTTGTCGTGCCAACCCGTCCTGATCTGGTGCAGCACAATGGCTTTTTCCACGGCGGGCTCATTGCCGGTCTGGCCGATATCGCCGGGGGCTTTGCCGGATGGAGTCTGGTTGAGGCCGATCAGGGGATGTTGACGATTGAATATAAACTCAACATCGTTGCACCCGGTTTGGGCGATCAATTGCGGGCCGTTGGCGAAGTTGTTTCACGCGGTCGGTCGATCATTGTCACCCGTATCGATATCTTTGGTATGAGGAATGAAAAACCGGTGTTGTGCACGACCGCACTTCAGACGCTTAAGGTGATGAAGCTGCCGCCTGAATTATTGCATGAAAATGACTAATTCGGCGCATTCTTCATTTTAAGCGAATAATCAAATCGTACTCAGGGCAGGATAGATACCATGGCATTTTTCGAATTTCCCGGATTGAAATTTGATCTTGGCGAGACCGCAAATGCGATCCGCGAAACCGTTTCCGCCTTTGCCGAGGCCGAAATCGCACCGCGCGCCGCCGAGATCGATGAAACCAACGCATTTCCCAACGATCTCTGGCGCAAATTCGGCGATTTGGGCCTGCTGGGCATGACGGTTTCCGAGGAAGACGGCGGCACGGGCCTTGGATACCTTGAACATGTCATCGCCATGGAAGAAATCAGCCGCGCCTCAGCCTCGGTTGCGCTGTCATACGGCGCGCATTCCAACCTGTGCGTCAATCAGCTCAAACGCAACGGGAACGCCGATCAGAAGGCAAAATACCTGCCAAAATTGATCAGTGGCGAACATGTCGGGGCGCTGGCCATGAGCGAGCCGGGCGCTGGCTCAGACGTGGTGTCGATGAAGCTGCGCGCTGAGAAAAAAGGTGATCGCTATATCCTTAATGGCAACAAGATGTGGATCACCAACGGCCCGGATGCCGATACCTTGGTGGTCTATGCCAAAACCGATCTGGAAGCCGGGCCCAAGGGCATCACCGCCTTCATCATCGAAAAGGGTTTCAAGGGTTTCTCAACCGCGCAAAAGCTTGATAAACTGGGCATGCGCGGCTCAAACACCTGTGAGTTGGTGTTTCAGGACTGCGAAGTCCCCGAAGAAAACATCCTCGGTCAGCTCAATGGCGGGGTTCGCGTTCTCATGAGCGGCCTTGATTACGAACGGGCGGTTCTGGCCGCCGGCCCAACCGGGATCATGCGCGCCTGCATGGATGTGGTGGTGCCCTATATCCATGAACGCAAACAGTTTGGTCAGGCGATTGGCGAGTTCCAGCTGATGCAGGGCAAAATGGCAGATATGTACACCACGATGAATGCCTGTCGGGCGTATGTTTATGAGGTCGCCAAGGCCTGTGATCGCGGGGAAACATCGCGTAAAGATGCGGCGGGTGTGATCCTGTATGCCGCGGAAAAGGCCACATGGATGGCGCTTGAAGCGATCCAGACGCTGGGCGGTAATGGCTATATCAATGAATATCCAACCGGCCGGTTGCTGCGCGATGCCAAGCTTTATGAAATCGGGGCGGGGACCAGCGAAATCCGCCGCATGCTGATTGGCCGCGAACTGTTTGGCGAAACCGCTTAAATCCCCGGTTTTCTGCACAAATCTGACCAAAACACAGATACAGGTTAAAACTCATGAACACGTCTGATCCCATCGTTATCGTTTCCTGTGCCCGCACCCCGATGGGCGGCTTGCAGGGTGATTTTGCATCCGTTACCGCGGCTGAGCTGGGCGGTGTTGCCATCAAGGCCGCCCTTGAACGCGGTGGTGTGACAGGCGGTGACATCGACGAAGTCATCATGGGCAATGTTTTGCCCGCTGGTCAGGGTCAGGCACCCGCACGTCAGGCGGCATGGCATGCCGGTATTCCGCGTGCCGCCGGGGCAACGACGATCAATAAAATGTGCGGATCTGGCATGAAGGCCGTGATGTTTGCCCATGATATTCTGGCCGCAGGCAGTTCCGATGTCATGGTGGTGGGCGGCATGGAAAGCATGACCAATGCGCCATTTTTGCTGCCAAAAATGCGGTCGGGCCATAAATACGGCCATGACATGGTGTATGACCATATGGCGCTGGACGGGCTTGAAGATGCCTATGAAAAGGGCCGGTCGATGGGCACCTTTGCCGAGGCGACCGCCGAAAAATACGGCTTTACCCGCAAAGAGCAGGATGACTACGCCATCACATCGCTGACCCGCGCGCAGGATGCGGCCAAGGCCGGGCATTTTAGTGATGAAATCACCCCGGTGACCTTTGCCACCCGCAAGGGTGACGTGACGATTGACGCTGACGAGCAGCCGCCAAAATCCAAACCGGAAAAAATCCCGACCCTGCGTCCGGCCTTCGCCAAGGACGGCACGGTGACAGCCGCCCATTCGGCATCAATTTCCGACGGGGCGGCGGCCCTTGTCATGATGCGTGCATCCGAGGCCAAAAAGCGCGGGCTTAAACCCCTTGCCAAAATCGTGGGCCAAGCGACCCATGCGCAGGAGCCATGCTGGTTCACGACCGCCCCGATTGATGCAAGTAAAAAGGTTCTGGCCAAGGCTGGCTGGTCGGTCAGTGATGTCGATCTTTGGGAAATCAACGAGGCGTTTGCCGTGGTGGCCATGGCTGCGATCCGCGATCTTGAGCTTGATCATGCCAAGGTCAATGTTCATGGCGGGGCCTGCGCCCTTGGTCATCCGATTGGGGCGACGGGCGCACGTTTGCTGGTGACTTTGATCCATGCGCTTAAAACCCGTGGCGGGACCAAAGGGGTGGCATCGCTGTGCATTGGCGGGGGGGAAGCCACCGCCGTTGCGGTTGAGCTTATTTAACGCAGATTAAATCCGTTCTAAAAAGTTGCGTTTGGGGCTACCAACTTGTGCGAATTCCCCCTATTTTGTCGGCAGAGTGATTGATCAAAACAGGGGAATTCGCGCGATGTCAAAGCCGACCGTTGACCGGATGCTGGCCGGGTTTAAAAGCTTTAAGGCGATGTATTATGAGCAGCGCCCTGAACGTGTCGAAGACTTGGTCAATATGGGCCAGAAGCCCGAAGTGCTCCTGATTGCCTGTTCAGACTCACGCGTTGATCCGGCGATCCTGACCAATGCCGAGCCGGGTGAGATGTTTGTCGTGCGTAACGTCGCCAACCTTGTCCCGCCCTATGAGCCCGATGAAAACTATCACGGGACGTCGGCGGCGATTGAATTTGCGGTCCGCGATCTTAAGGTCAAGGACATCGTGATCCTTGGGCATTCCGGTTGTGGCGGGATGGAAGCACTGGTCGAACACGGCGAAGCAGGCAAGGTGCCCGAACGTGACTTTATCGGCGAATGGGTCAGCATGGCAAAATGCTGCCTGCATCACGGCCCGGACGTGGATGAGGTATCACGCCACTCGATCTGCAACTCGCTTGATAACCTGATGACCTTTCCTTTCATCAAGGATCGGATTGATGCCGGGGACCTTCACCTGCATGGGTGGTGGTACGGCATGAAAGAAGGCATTCTTTGGCAATATGACAGTGCCAAAGGTGAATTTGTTCAGGGCCTGTAAGCCCGGCTGAATGCTTTTTTCTGATCGCATGGCCGGTGCTTCGCCCGACTGGGAAGATGGAAGGGTTAAGTACGACCATGCGATTAGAAGATCATCAGATCATGGTGCGCGATACCGCGCGTGAGTTCGCCGAAAATGAACTCAAACCCAATGCCGCCAAATGGGACATTCACCATACCTTCCCGGCCGAGGCCATTGCCGGTCTGGGCGAACTTGGCTTTCTGGGCATGCTGGTCCCAGATAGTTACGGCGGGGCGGGCATGGATCATGTTGCCTATGCCTTGGCCCTCGAAGAAATTGCGGCAGGCGACGGCGCCACATCCACGATCATGTCGGTGCATAACTCGGTCGGCTGTATGCCGATCCTGAAATTTGGTACCGAAGATCAAAAGCAGAAATTCCTGGTGCCCATGGCGCAGGGCGAAAAGATCGGCGCGTTTTGCCTGACCGAGCCCCAAGCCGGATCAGACGCCAGTGCGCTTCGAACCCGTGCGGTGCGCGATGGGGATCACTGGATCATCAACGGGTCCAAGCAATTCATCACATCGGGCAGTGAGGGCGATATTGCGATTGTCTTTGCCGTCACCGACCCGGATGCAGGCAAACGCGGCATATCGGCCTTTATCGTACCAACCGATACGCCGGGCTACGTAGTGTCCCGGGTCGAGGAAAAGCTTGGCCAGAATGCCTCGGACACCTGCCAGATCACCTTTGTTGAATGCCGGGTTCCTGCGGAAAACATGCTGGGCGACGAGGGCCAAGGATACAAAATCGCCCTTGCCAATCTTGAAGGTGGCCGCATCGGCATTGCCGCGCAATCGGTCGGCATGGCGCGCGCCGCATTTGAGGCTGCCCGCGATTACGCCAATGAGCGCGAAACATTCGGCAAAAAAATCATGGAGCATCAGGCGGTGGCCTTTCGCCTTGCCGATATGGCGACCAAAATCGATGCCGCCCGTTTGCTGGTGCACCGCGCCGCCGAACTGCGCGATGACCATAAACCGTGCCTGACCGAAGCCTGCATGGCCAAGATGTTCGCATCCGAAATTGCCGAGGAAGTGTGCTCCGCCGCCATCCAGATTCACGGCGGCTATGGATACCTAAAGGATTTCCCGGTCGAGCGGATTTATCGCGATGTCCGGGTCTGCCAGATTTACGAAGGCACATCTGACATTCAGCGCATGGTGATTGCGCGGGCATTGGCGGATTGAGCTTGCTGTTAAGGTGATTATACTTCGTAATAAACCCGCTAAATTAATTGTGTGTGGGGTCCTATGAAGAGCTTTGCAGAGCGATATGGCTATGCAGAACCGCCGGGTATGCCAATTCCAGAGCGACTGAAAGTGGAAACAATTCACCGCTTATGGAGTGTTTTGTTTATTTTCAAGTATACTGACCAAGCAAACAACTACAGAGGTATGACGGTCGACTTCTCGAATTATGCGACAAGACTATGGTTTCGGTTTTTCAAGCTTCCGATTGATCAAATTCCTCGTGATGGTGTGGGGGTTGTAGACTTCATCAGGACTAGGTTTTATTCTTATAACTGGTTGAAGGTCATATTGTTTATTGAGTTCCATCTTGAGGAGGAGGACTCTTCCGATAGTAATAATTTCCAAAAGCTGATTAACGCAGTTTTGGAAGAAGAAAACGAAGCTTATCGGATCGTTGATAATATGGTGATTTGTGTCACTGACCAAACAGAGCTTGGTTCTTTAGAACAGGCATTAGGTCACGAAGACGAATTCTCAAATGTATCTGCCCATATTGGTGCAGCATTGAAACTCTTCTCAGATCGCCCCAAACCTGACTTGCGTAATGCAATAAAAGAGGCGATCTCAGCGGTCGAGTCTGCATGTAAAGTAGTTTCAGGGAGTCCAAAGGCTACTCTTGGGCAGGCGCTCAAGCAAATCCCAGATTTGCCGGGGCAGATGCAAGAGGCTTTTACAAAATTGTATGGGTATTCAAGCAATGCGAATGGCATACGACATGCGCTGATGGACGACCCAAAGCTTACGCAAGCCGAGGCGAAATTCATGATCGTGGCCTGTGCGAGCTTCGCAAATTATCTTATCGATAGTTCAAGAAAATAATGGCCTTAGCTCATGTTCTATCTTGATGATTTGGTGCTATCACCTCCTTCGGTGTCGGGTGGTGCGAAACTCCGTTGCTGCACTGAGTGTGAAATCATCCGCAAGCACGGGTGATGGTAGCGCTATCATCCTTGATGCGGCTTGAGGTGAGGATGATTTGTGGGAGGGGGCGTAAAGCGATCAAGAAAACGTTCTGCACGCGGTAGTGCGTCATGCAGAAATTGTTTTGGTTCGCGCAGCCGCAGTCCATCGAACTGCCGCGATTTTTCCTCGGAAATCAGGACGTCGCGCGGGAGTGGTTTAATCTCTGCGTCCCAGCCAGCCCAGCGTTGGCGCGCGCGCAGAAAATAGTGGTCGATGAATTTCTGTCGATGGCAGTAGCCGTGATAGTCGAAAACCCAGCTATCCCAAGCAATGAGGATATGATTGCCGGTAAAGCCTGCGTGCGGATGAAGCCATAAAGGCGTCATGTCGTCGGTGCCATACCGCATGAGAAAGGCATGGGCAAGGATATGACATGCGCCGCAGGCAAAGAAGACACGATCCGGCAAGTTCCAGCGCATCACCGGATCACTCTTGCGGTAGGTTGGCGTTCTTGGCTGATACATCACGCTCAACCCTGATGCTTTGGCAGCACTCCATGTTTCTTAAGTCGTGGGCAGAGCCTGCGCAGTGCGATCATCACAAACAATTCGCCCCGGACCGACGATACGATGATCCGGGGAAGATGAAAAGAATGTGCGATCGGATTTGAAGCCGGTTGCCCGGATCGCGATCAGAATTGATATTGCAACCCGATCATGACTTCGTGGGCCTGTAGATCGAAGCGAGCTTCACGTTCCAACGCTATATGATTGCCATTGGTTTCAACGGCAGTGCTCGTGCTTCTGGCCTCACCCATATCAATGAAGCGATAGGACAGATCGAGTTTCCACTGACTGGTAATGGCGTAATTCACACCGGCACCAACTTGCCATGCAAGGTCATTGTGAGTTTCGCCAGAAACTCTTGTCCCGTCGGCGCCAAAGACGAGATCATCTGTCTTGTTGCGCGCCCAGCCAATACCGCCCTGTAGATAGGGGGAGAACCCGCCAGTGTCAAAGCCAGCGGCACTTAAAGGATCAACATAGAGGTTAAGCATTGTTGACCAGTTGGACGCCTTGAAAGCGTCGCCGTTTAGGCGGTTGGCGGCCTTCACGAGACCATCGGAGTCATAATAAGCTCCGACCTCGGTGAGGTTGTCGCGATATGATAGCGTAATATCTGTGCGCAAATAGTCGTTCAGTTTTAAGCCCGCACCGATCTGATAACGCGCCCCGTCATCGGGTGACATATCAAGAGTGTCGCGCTCTGGGACGTTATCCAGAAGGTCGCCATCATCATCAACCGTGCTGGAATAGCCCAGATCGGCGCGCAGATAAGGGGCGAAAAGCCATCCGTCTTGTGCGTGCGCGACGCTATTCAATCCGGTCAGGCTTAATGCGGCGACAGCCGTGGCGAAAACGGTTTGGCGGTGTGAGCGGAATGGTTTGAGCATCCCCATGAACGCATACATTGCAGTACAATCCTTTTTTGTAAGGGGAGCGTCTGTTTGTATAAACTACTGCGTGTAGGTGCGGCGCAAGAGAAAACCAAAGGGTTGTCGCAATTTGTCAGAATTTGACTGATTTTAACGCGGAACCAAGCTGGTTATTTTCGGGGGGTGTTCCACAGAAAGGATGCCTGTTAGCGCATCGGTAAGAGATCATGTTTATCCAGCAACCGTCGGAGTTGATGGTAATTCAGATCAAGCGCCTTGGCGGCTTCGGTTTGGTTGTTGGCGTGATCCGATAGGGCCCGTTTCAGCAGTTTGATTTCGAAGTCTGCGACCTGTGATTTGAAATCTGTTGTGCCGGTGGGGGCAGGTTCTTCGGGGGTGTTTGTTGCTGCCGGTGTCGCATCACGGTTGGTTTCGGTCCAGATGCCTTCGAACGGGTCGAGCACGATATGGCTAAGCGGGGCTTCGTCGTCTTCGGACAGGTAAAGGCTGCGTTCAACCGCATTGCGCAACTCGCGCACATTGCCGGGCCATGAATGGCTGAGAAGTAGGCGGGCGGCGGTTGGGGTGAAACCTGCGAAAACCTGCCGCGACAGGCGTTTGGTCATTTCCAGCGCGAACTGTTCTGCAAGGGGCAGGATATCATCAGACCTTTGGCGCAGCGGCGGGACAGCCACGACGTCAAAGGCGAGGCGGTCGAGGAGATCGGCGCGGAACTTGCCGGTTTTGGCCAGTTCGCGCAGATTTTCATTTGTCACACCAATGACGCGGGTGTCGATTTCGATTACCTCGGAGCCGCCAACCCGTTCGATTTCACCATATTCGACAACACGCAGCAGCTTTTCCTGTACCACCGGGCTGGCAGTGGCGATTTCATCCAAGATGATGGTGCCGCCGTGGGCACGTTCAAACCGGCCAATATGGCGCTTTGCCGCCCCGGTAAAGGCCCCGGCTTCGTGGCCGAAAAGCTCGGTATCCAGCAGGGTTTCAGAAAGGGCCGCGCAATTGACCTTAACCAGTGGCCCGCCCCAGCGTTTGGACAGGTAATGCAGGCGTGCAGCAATCAGCTCCTTGCCCGATCCACGTTCACCAATGACAAGGCACGGGCGCTCAATCGGTGCCAGACGGGAGACATGCTCAAGGGCGGCCAGAAAAATGGGGTCTTCGCCCAATATCGGTTGCAAACTGTCCATTTCGCGAAAAACGATATCGAAAATCGCGATTAATGTCGCGATAAAAGTTAATTTAATAGTCTGATGATTGGTTAAATCATTGAAATAGATGGATACTTAAAGCTGGCACGGAATTTGAAATAGTGATGTCAGAATTTTTGCGTCCCCGTATTTTGAAGGAGATCTGACAATGGGCGTGTTTTCGCGTTTGTCCGATATCGTAAATGCCAACATCAACTCGCTTCTGGATCGTGCCGAAGATCCGGAAAAAATGGTTCGGTTGATGATCCAGGAAATGGAAGACACTCTGGTTGAGGTCCGCTCCAGCGCGGTCAAGGCGATTGCCGACAAGAAAGAAGTCGAGCGTAAGCTTAAAAAACTGCATGACGGTCAGGTCGAGTGGGACACCAAGGCGGAATTTGCCGTGTCCAAAGGCCGTGATGATCTGGCCAAGGGTGCGCTGATGGCGCGCCGCCGGTTGGCTGATCAGAGCCTTGTTCTGGAGCGTGAGCTTGAAGTGATTGAAGAGACCCTTGGCAAGTTTGACGAGGATCTGAACAAGTTGCAGAACAAGCTTAATGAAGCCAAGGGCAAGCAACGTGCGGTGGAAATCCGTATGCAGACGGCTGAAAAGCGTGTCAAAATGCGTGAAAAGATCCATTCTGGTCAGATTGATGACGCGCTTCTGCGCTATGAGCAGATGGAACGCCGGATTGACGAGCTTGAAGCGGGTGCGGATTCCTGGGACCTTGGTCGCGGGCAGAGCCTTGAAGAACAGTTTGAAGACCTTGAGGGCGAAATTGGGATTGAAGATGATCTCAAGGAGCTTAAATCGCGCGTGAAGAACGTCAAGAAAGACAAATAATCAGCGTGCCGAGGGTTTCGTGCACCTGAACAAGGAATGAGCTGACAGACATGTGGGCGTTTGCTGTACCTCTTATCGTATTTATTACCGTTGTTGGCCCGGTCTGGGTTGTGTTTCATTATATAACGGTCTGGAAACGGATGAAGACGGCACAGCGCGCCCAAAGCCCGGAGCAAACCGCACACGAAAAGGAACTCGTGGCGGGTTTGAAAAAACGGGCCGAACGTCTGGAAGGCCGTGTCGAAACACTTGAACGCCTGTTGGATGCCGAGGTTGTCGAATGGAGGAACAGGATATGAGTGCCCAGCAAGCGACTGCTGATGGCGGTGGGTATCGGTGTGGTCACAAAAGGCGCGATCGCGGCGGATGCCGTGCGCGCAAGCGTGACCAGAACGGCGAGAAATGCCACGGTGTGATTGGTCGCACCACGTGCGGGATTGCGGAAAGCTTTGGCATTCCACGTAAGGGCGTTTTGATTGCCTTTATCCTGATCCTTGTGTTCAGTTTCCCGGTGGGCGTGATGCTGTTTGGCATTGCATGGGCCTTTGTCCATCATCCGTCATGGTTTGACGGATTGCGCGGCAAGTTTGGCGGCGCATCGCGTGGCAATGCATCACATCAAGCGCGCCATAACGCCAAAGCAAGCAGCACGACATCAAGCAGCACAGCCCCGGAAGATCGTCCGACCATGGGCGTTGATTTTGAAGAGCCGTGGATGGAAGAGCTGCGTGAGAAGTTTGACGACCTTGAAAGCCGGACCGGCTCGATGGAAGGGTTTGTTGCTTCTGGCGATTACCGGTTGGCGTCCGAATTAGAGAAAATGAAAAAGGATGATGCAGCGTCCGACGATGATGCACATTCAACGGATCCGAAAAACGATCCTTCCTCCCCCAACGATAAAACGTAACGCGACAAACGCGATACGGGTGGCGATTTCAAATCCCCGATTTCCCTTGCAACCGATCCCCCTTGCGTCTGCAATGTGAAATCGCCACCAGCCTTTTTTGCCGGATCTGCTTTGCGGGTCCGGTTTTTCTTTTGTTTGCAGGGAATTGCGAAATAATTGTCAAATAGCGTTTATCACTATACCTAATTTAAAGGTTTTCCTTGGCACTATCGCCAAAGACGCGCGATGGGCGGCGGAATATTTTGGGTAGGTGACAATGGCGACCATGATCGAACATCCCGGTGAGCAGGACTTTCTGCACCGTTTGATGCAAGATAACCCGTGGTGGGACGGGGTGACGGACGATCTGGTCCATGATTTGCCGCAGCGCGCCTTTTTCAAGCGGTTCTGGGCGGCAATTGAAAAGCATGACGGGCAAAAGGCGGTTGTCCTGACCGGGCCGCGCGGGGTGGGCAAAACCGTGATGATGCGCCAGGCGATTGCAGGCTTGCTGAATGCCGACACGCCGCGCCGCCATGTTTGCTATATCTCGCTTGAACATCCGCTGTTTTTGGAAATTGATCTGCCGCGCCTGCCCAAATTACTGCGCTCCATGCGCGGTATTTCGGCCGATCATCCATTGTGGATTTTCGTCGATGAGGTGTCTTATCAACGCGACTGGGAAGACCGTTTGGCGCAATTGCTGGTAGCGGATCCGCTGTTGCGTGTGGTGGCAGTCAGTGCGCTGGCCCCAAGTGCGGACAGTGCCGGACATATCCAGAGCCTGTTTTTACCCCCGTTCAGTTTTGCCGAATATCTTGAACAAAATGGCGTTTCGCCAACTGACGTTTTGCCCGAAACACCAAATGTCGGGCGTTATACGTCCGATGTGCCGGGGGGCTTGGTTGAGCTGAACGAGATGTTCGAGGCCTATATCAACGAAGGCGGTTTTCATGACCGCAACGGCGAAGCGCGCGCCATTCATCGGTCGCTGCATTCCGATTTGCCGGGGTTGCACGGGATATCAAGCCCGTCGGATTTGCACCGGTTGTTTGCGCTTCTGGCCTATAACACCGGCTCGGAATTTTCGATCGAGACGCTGGCGCGTGAGCTTGATATCGCCAAAAACACGCTGCGCCGTTATCTGGAATATCTTGAAAGTGCGTGGCTGGTGCGCCGTCTTGAGCGGGTTGATCAGGATGCCAAGCCGTTCCAGCGTGCGGTGGCCTTTAAGGTCCATCTGATCCATCCGGGTTTGCGCACCGGGCTTATTGGCGCGCGAACGTCCGACAGTGCGACGATCACCCGGTTGGCGGAAACCGCGATCCAGACACAGTTTTTGACATCGAGTGTCGGGATGGAAAGCCTCTATTACGCGCGCTGGGGGCATTATGAGGTGCCATTTGTGTTTTTGGATCGCCGGTCGGGGACGCCGCTTTTTGCCTATCACTGTCTGTGGCGTGATGAAGCGATCCGCAAGCCCAAGGAAATCCGTGCGTTGGTTAATTTCCGGGGCAGTCATGCCTTGCCGCTGGGTGCGTTTGTTTTGACCAAGGCGCAATGGCACGGTGGGAAAATTGGCGGGGTGCCGATGCGGTTTGAACCGGCCAGTGTGCTGGCGCTTCGCATCGGGCTTGAGTTTTCGCAGCTTTAAGGACAGGTGTGAGGCATGACAGGTCGCCGGAATTTGGGGCTGTTGGGCATTGGTGGTGGTATTACGGGTCTCGCCGTTATCATCATTGTCGGGGTGTTTGCGCTGATTTTGCCGGCGCGCGCACAGGTGGCCTGCCCGGCAGACCCGGCATGGAGCAAAAGCACGCCTCCGATCAACCTTGATCATGTGTTTTGCGGTGAAATCCGGTCCAACGGATCGGCAACCGGGTTTCATGCCCGGCCAGATGCGATCAATCCGGCCACGGTGGCCAGTGTTGAGGTGACGCAAAGCCCCAATGCCAACGGGATTTATGCCGGGACCGTGCGTTTGCGCAATCGGAATGGGGATGATCCACAAAAGTTTTCCAGCCTGTTTCCTGATGCGTGCAGCATGGGACAGGTGACGGCATCGATCCTGTATGCGTTTGAACATCGCCAAGCCTGTCCGGCGGGATCGCCCGGCTGGTGGCAATGCGGGGCCAATCGGCCGGAGGACGGCGGATTGGCCGGGGATGATGTGAAATTCTGTGTCGGGGCGGCCCCGCAATCACGGTTTTTGATCGCGATGGGGTTGCTCAAAGACGGCCGGATCAATACGGCCTTTCCGCTGCGTTAAGTGCGTAGCAGGCTGTTTTTAAGGACAAAACCAATGACCGCATCGAACGACAATGAAGCATTTGTTCCCGACTGGCCGGGGCGGATTGTCGGCAACGCCGGGCATGATCAGATTTGTGCCGTGCTGGTGTTTGATGTTCAGGCTGTGCCCGATTGGGCCGGGCAGGTTCTGGCCAAGGTGGAAGATGTGATTTCGGGAAAATCAACGGGTTGGGAAATGGCGATGAATGCCCATATCCTCAATGTGGGGATGGAGGTTTCCGATATATCACCGGTCTATGACGACGCAGGCGAGCCGTCGGTGCAGGTTAAAACGCAAGAATTGCGGGCTGCACTGGTGGCCTGGTGCAAGCAGATCGACCGATGAACTCCACAAAATGGCAGGTTCGCAAGGCCGGGCAGATGGTCGCCATTGGATAATGGGCAACGAGATTATGGGGCGTATGATAAAGCTGCATCGGGTTTTTGGGGTTTTTGCGGTGCTGGTGCTGGGGGCATATGTGTTCCCGGCCATGCTGTGTTCGACCGTGGCGATGGCACAGACTGCCAAGGGGGAGACACAACCCGATGCCGATCCGCTTGAAATTTTCCTGAAGCAATATGTCGACCATGCCGGGTTGCCCGGTGCGGTTGTTGGCATTGGGTATGGCAACGGGACGCTGCGCACGGCGGCGAGCGGCTATGCCTCGGTCAAGCCTGATACGGCGATGACGGCCGACCGGCAGTTTTATATCGGGTCGCTGACCAAGATGATGACATCTGTGGTGACATTGCAGCTGGCGTCGGAAAAACGCATCAATCTGTCAGATAAAATCGGTAAATTCCTGCCCGAGGAATACAAGGGCCGTATTGCCAACGGCGAGACTGCGACCATTCGCGATCTTTTGCGCAACAGTTCGGGGATCCCCGATTATCTTGATGGGGAGTTTTTCTTTCAACTGGTCGGCAGCGATCCGCAGCATGGCTGGCGCAATATTGAGTTGCTGCCGCTGATTGCCGATCATGATGCCTATTTTGAGCCCGGTTCGACCTATGCGCCCTCCAACAGCAATTTCATCTTGCTGGGTATCATGATTGAGGCGGTTGAGGGCGACGTTATTGAAGCGGTGTTTAACCGCCGGATTTTTGAACCCGCCGACATGCGCAACACATCCTTTGGCCGGTTTCCGCGCCCGGACCTTTTGGCGCGCGGGTTTGATGATGCCGATGATGACGGGCAGCTTGAAGACGTTACCGATTATGATGTGGGGGATCAGCTTGCCGATGGCGGGGTGATGTCCACGGTCGAAGACATGGTGAAATTTGCCCGGGCCCTGTTTGTTAACGGGGTGTTATTGGGCCCCAATGCAATTGAGCGCGCGACCAGCGATACGATTTTCGCCGGGGATGGGTCTTATGGCTATGGGTTTGTGATCGGCAATAGTGCGTGGGGCCCGGTGTGGGGGCATGACGGGATTTACTTTGGTTATTCCGCCGAATTTTCATGGTTCCCCGATCAGGACACCGTGGTGGTGTTTCTGTCAAACGGGCGGGCGTTAAACGACGTTCCGACCGTTACAAGCATGCTGATGACCGGGATTTTTGGGAAACCGGAATAAGGTGGGGTGTTCTCCAGCATCAGCATGAATCCAAAAAACCCGTTTGAAATCAAGGAAATATTGGACGCGTGCGGATCGTCCGGGGTGGTCTATGCAGGCAGGGCATAACAGATAGTATATTAACAGTTAGAATCCTATCTAATTTCTATGCTATGTTCGGGCATGGAAAAAATTGATGTTGAGCCCGCATATCTGACCCTTGGCAGTGCCTTGATGCGTGTTGCCCGTTGCTGGCAACGCGAGGTTAATCGCACGCTTCAGTCACAGGGTCTTTCCCAAACCATGGTCATGCCGTTGATCGTGTTGCATCGCGGTGGCGGTGCGGTGCGTCAGGGGCTGATTGCCGATGAAATCGGGGTTGAGGGACCGTCACTTGTGCGGGTGATTGATACGCTTGAACGTGACGGGTTGGTCACACGGGTCTGCGATCCGACTGACCGCCGGGCGAAAATGGTTGCCCTGACCGATGCCGGTAAAAGCAAGGCCGCCGAGATTGAAGTCATTCTTGGCACATTGCGCGGGGAGCTTACGGCCGATATCGCGCCAGAGCATCTTGATGTCACACTTGATGTCATGCACGCGTTGCTGGGTAAGCTGGCTGCGCGTGATGATGCCCAATAGGGCGGGGGGATGTGATGTTAAAATCCATTCTTACCCTGCGCCCGACGACGTCTGACTGGATCTTTTCGCTCAAGACCTTTGGTGCGTCGATCCTGGCCCTTTATATCGCATTGATGTTTGACCTTGATCGTCCGGTCTGGGCGATGGCAACCGTGTATATCGTTGCCCATCCGTTATCGGGTGTGTTGGGGTCAAAGGCGATTTACCGTGTTCTTGGTACCGTGTTTGGCGCGATTGCGGCTGTGGTGCTTGTTCCCAATCTGGTGAATGCGCCGGTTCTGCTGTCGATGGCATTGGCGCTTTGGGTGGGGGGATGTCTTTTCCTGTCGCGGCTTGATCGCACCCCGCGCAGCTATGTGTTCATGCTGGCCGGATATACCGCCGCGATTGTTGGTTTTCCCTGTGTCACGGATCCGGGCAATGTTTTTGCCACCGCGATTGCGCGTTGTCAGGAAATCAGTCTTGGCATTGTCTGTGCGACGTTGGTCAGCCACATCATCCTGCCGCGCCATATCGGGCCGGTGATTGCAACGCGCGTTGATGGCTGGATGGCCGATATTGCTAAGCTGGCGGCACAAAGTTTTGATCCGGCAAGTGATGGTGATGCCATTCAGAATGACCGTGCACGGATTGCTGCCGACCTTGGTGAATTGCATGGGTTGGCGTTGCATCTGGGATACGAAAAATCCCGGTTTGCCGGACGGACCCGCCAATTGCAGGCCTTGCAAAGTGCGATGGCGGCCTTGTTGCCGGTGTTTTATGCCATCTATGATCGTCTGACCGCACTTAAGGCGCAGACCGGGGCGGTGCCGGACGCACTTTCCGCCCTGCTGGGGCGGATTTCCGACTTTATCCTTGCCCAGCATCACGACCCGAAACAGACCGCTGATCTGCATCGCGACATCACGGCATATGCCAAGACCCTTGGCGGTGGGGATGATTGGGCGGCGTTACTACAGCTTAATCTGTGTGATCGCTTGCATCGGTTGCTTGATTTTCATGAGGACTGTCATGCGCTGTGGGCCGGTATTCGTGCCGGTGACGTGCCAGATGATGTGATTGATCGTTGGCAGGAAAGTGGCGGTGACCGGGCATTACACCGTGATTACGGGGTGGCGTTTCGCTGTGGCCTGACCGCGTTCATCGCGACCATGATGGTGTGCGGCTTCTGGATGATGTCGGCTTGGCCAAATGGGGCAACCGCCGCGATGATGGCAGCCGTTGGGGCAAGCCTCATGTCGTTCCTTGATAACCCGGTCCCGGCGTTGAAGGGCTTTATCCGCTATACCGCGATGGCGGTGGGTGTAGTGCTGATTTACAGCCTTGTCATTTTGCCCGGTATTGACGGGTTTCCGCTTCTGGCGATGGTATTTGCGCCCTATTTCATCTTGCTGGGTGTTTTGATCACGTCGCCGCAAACCTATGGCTTTGCGTTGGCGATGCTGGTCAATGTTGTGATGATCCTTAATGTCGGTACGGCCTATAGCAGCAATGTTGCCGGGGTGATTGGCGGCGGGATTGCATCGCTGGCAGGATTTGGTGTGGCGGCGATTGTCACGGCCTTTATCCGGGTGATGCCGGTTGACCGACACATTCGTCGTCTGGTGCGGGCCAACTGGCGTGATATTGCCGCGATTGGCAAAGGCAAATTGAAGCTGGGCCGGATGATCATGATCCGCCGTCTTTTGGATCGGCAGGGCTTGATCCTGCCGCGTCTGGCGATGGCACCAGAACACCATGAAACGTTCCTGCGGGTGATGCCGGAAGTCTCAATCGCGTCGGTTCTTTATGATCTGCAGCGGTTGCGCATGGTGGCAGAACCGGCTTTGGCGACAAAGCTTGATCGGTTGTTGGCAAATATCGCGCAGCATTTCGAAGCCCGGCTCGATGATTTCACCCGCGCACCGGATGCGGTGATCCTTCGTGATGTCGATCATATCCTGCGCGATGTGATGGGTATGCCCAAAGGGGCGGCGCGTGAAAAATTGTTAATCCCGCTCGTGGCGTTGCGTCGGACCTTATCAAAGGATGACGCGCCCGATCTGGGCCGTTACCACGAACCCACTGCGCGAAACGGGCAGAACGGCATTATGCCCGTCGCCCTGATCGGAGAAACAGCATGATCAATCCGACCCTTAATCTTTATGGCCTGTTTGTACCGGCCTTTCTGGTGATGGCACTGGCGGCATGGGGATGTTTGAAAATCGCCCATGCTGGTCTGGCGCGGATCGGTTTTTACAAGATAACCGTGCACCCCGCCCTGACAGACCTGGCCCTTTATGTCCTGATCCTGACCGGGCTTTCGGCCCTGTTTATTCAATAGGTGATGTTATGAAATCCTTGTTTGCAAAAATCGCGCGTGTTGGTTTCACGCTTGTTCTGGTGGGGGCGGCGGTTGCCGGTGGCGTCCATCTTTATGATTATTACATGAACGAACCCTGGACCCGCGATGGGCGCATCAGTGCCGATGTGGTGTCGGTGGCCCCGGATATCGCCGGGCTGGTGCGCGATGTGAACGTTCAGGACAACCAGATCGTCAAGGCGGGTGATCTTTTGTTCACCCTTGATCCGGCGCGCTATCAGGTTGCGGTTGATCAGGCACAGGCCAAACTTTCAAGTGCCGTGGCTGCACGCGATCAGGCCGCGCGTGAAGTCAAACGCTACAAAGGGCTTAACAGCGACGTTGTATCGCGCCAGAAAAAGGAACAGGTGACGACCACCCTTCAAACCGCGCAGGCGGCGATGGAATTGGCACAGGCCGATCTTGATCTGGCGCGCCTGAACCTTGAGCGGACCCGTGTTGTCGCCTCGGTCGATGGTATCGTGACCAACTTTTCGCTGCGTCCGGGCAATTATGTTGGTGCCGGGTCGGCAGTGGCCGCCCTTGTCGACAGTACGTCGTTCTATGTCGCGGGGTATTTTGAGGAAAACAAACTGCCGCGCATCGCGATTAACGATCCGGTCGAAATCCGCCTGATGGGTGAGGACCGATCCCTGTTCGGGCATGTCGTCAGCATCGCGGGCGGCATTCAGGACAGCGAACGGTCGGGCAGCTCGGCCGGTTTGGCCGTCATCAAGCCAACCTTTAGCTGGGTGCGTCTGGCCCAGCGTGTTCCGGTCCGTATTGCGATTGACGATGTACCAGACGACATCCGCCTTGTCGCGGGGCGCAGTGCCAGTGTGATTGTGTTGCAACCTGATGAGGACGGAAGCCTTGCCAAACTTGGGGGTCAGTTAACAGATCACCTTAATGCGGGGCTGGTTTTCTAGGGTTTTTCATGCCGCAGTGCAAAAAGTGACTTGCGGTGCAAAACAAGTTTGGGTAATTTTCGTAAAAATAAAACGTCAATTTTGAACAAATATTATCAAACGGGAGATGTCTGATGGCTGCTGCCCCACGTCCGCGCCGGTCTGTTTTGTATATGCCGGGATCCAACGCCCGCGCGCTGGAAAAGGGTCGGAGCCTGCCCGCTGATGGGTTGATCCTTGATCTGGAAGACGCGGTTGCGCCCGATGCCAAGGATAGCGCACGCGATCAGATTGTCTCGGCCTTGGCCGAGGGCGGGTATGGCAAGCGTGAAATTCAGATCCGGACCAATGGGCTCAATACCCCGTGGGGCTATGCCGACATTGTCGCAGCGGCAAAAACCTCGGCCGATGCGATTTTGCTGCCCAAGGTCGAAAGTGCCGATACCGTGCGTCAGGTGGCAAACATCATGGCGGCCGAAGGCGCGCATGAGGACATGCGCATCTGGTGCATGATGGAAACGCCGCTTGCGATGCTGGGTGCCAAGGAAATCGCCGGTGCCCATCCCAAGCTTGGCGGGTTTGTCATGGGGACGTCAGATTTGGCGAAGGACCTCAATTGCGCCCATACCCCGGATCGTTTGCCGATGATCACAAGCCTTGGTCTGTGCATTTTGGCGGCGCGGGCCTTTGGTTTGGCGATTTTGGACGGGGTGCATCTTGATCTGTCCGATGACGATGGATTTGCCGCATCCTGCCAGCAGGGCCGCGAGATGGGCTTTGACGGTAAAACCCTTATTCATCCCAAAACAATTGGCGCGGCCAATACCGCCTTTGCACCAAGTGAGGCGGATGTTGCCTGGGCGCGTAAGATCATTGCGGCCTTTGAACAGGCCGCGTCCGAGGGCAAGGGCGTTGTCGTTGTGGATGGCAAGCTGATTGAAAACCTGCATGTGGTGTCAGCCCAGAAACTGGTGACCATGGCCGACTTGATCGGCGAAATGGACGGGGCCTGAACAGCCAACCGATGACACCGGTTCGGATAAGAGAGACATAAAATCCGACTGAACCGGACGTTTGCAGAGTTTTGCCTTTAGGGAGGCCATCGAATGTCAAAGACCAATCCGGGGAACTATTTTGAGGATTTCCGCATCGGGCAGGAAATCCGCCACGCGACGCCGCGCACCATCACATCGGGCGATGTCGCCCTTTATACCGGGCTGTATGGTCCGCGTTTTGCCGTGCAATCGTCAGACGTTTATGCCCATCGGATCGGGTTTAAATCCGCCCCCGTCGATGATCTTTTGGCGTTTCACATGGTGTTTGGCAAAACGGTACCCGATGTGTCGCTAAATGCGGTGGCCAACCTTGGCTATGCCGGGGGTGTTTTTGGCGTTCCGGTCTATCCCGGTGATACGGTAAGTTCGGTCTCGACCGTGACGGGGCTCAAGCAAAATTCAAACGGCAAAACCGGGGTTGTTTACGTCAATACTGTCGGGCGCAATCAGCGCGGCGAGATGGTGCTTGATTACAATCGCTGGGTGATGGTGGTCAAAAAAGACCAATCCGCCCCAGCCCCCGAAACGGTTTTGCCCGAACTGCCAACGGTTGTCTCCCCCGAGGCGCTTCAGGTGCCCATTGGGTTGGATGCGTCTGATTATGATACCGAACTTTCAGGATCGCCCGATCTTTGGGATGACTATTATGTCGGGGAAAAGATCGACCATATTGATGGCATGACCCTTGAAGAAGCCGAACATCAGATCGCAACCCGGCTGTATCAAAATACCGCCAAGGTCCATTTTGATCAGGTGGCCGCCAGTGCCGGACGGTTTGGCAAGCGGCTTATTTATGGCGGGCATGTCATATCGCTGGCCCGCGCCCTGTCGTTTAACGGGCTGGGCAATGCGTTTAAAATTGCCGCAATCAATGCCGGGGCACATGCCAATCCGGCCTTTGCCGGGGATACGGTTTTTGCCTGGTCAGAAGTTCTGGACAAATTTGAACTGCCCGGTCGGCGTGATCTTGGCGCGCTTCGTTTGCGGCTTGTGGCGGTGCGAGATCGCCGGGAAAGCGATTTTCCGTTGCGGACGGAGGACGGAAAATATCACGCCGATGTTCTTTTGGACTTTGATTACACGGTTCTGATCCCACGCTAACGCCGTGCCTGATTTCTTATGGGCATGATCGTTTTGGTTGCTTTTGAAATTGTAACTTTAATTTATGGTTGAATTACGTAGAATGACGCATTCACCATAAATTGCAGTGTGAGGGTGCCGTGACCAATGTCAAACCCATCCGCGATATTGAAAACCCGATCCATCGTCGGTTTGTCGCCAGTGCGCTTTTGCGGCTTAAGGAGCGTTTGAAATCAGACATTCTTGCCGGGGCGGAGGCCGAGACACAAAGCCTGCGTCTGGCGTCATGGAACCTGATGCATTTTGGCAATGGCGGGGCTTATACCCGTGAGGCCGAGTCGATGATGTATATCGCCGAAATCATCGATCATTTCGATCTGGTGGCGATCCAGGAAGTAAATGAAAACCTTGCGGCCCTTGAAACGCTGTTTCGCGATCATTTGGGCAGTGGCTGGGACTATATCGTCACCGACACCACCGAAGGCAGCAAAGGCAATAGCGAACGGCTTGCCTTTGCCTTTCGGAAATCCAAGGTGTGGTTTCGCCGGGAGGCCGGTGAAATTGTCCTGCCGACCGGGCAGAAGATCGTCGAGCCGGGGCGCGCCAGTGATGCCGGTGATGCTGCCGTCGGTCGAGACGATGACCACGCGGACGGTGTGCAGTTTGCCCGAACGCCTTTTTCCGTGGCCTTTCAGTCCGGCTGGTTCAAATTCAAGCTGTGTACGGTGCATATCTTTTATGGCAATGCATCTGAAACCAGTCCGGAAATGGCGCATCGGCGTGAAGAAATACGCCGCATAGCCGATTTTCTTGCCGCACGTCAAAGCAAGGAACAGAAGGTGCAGGGCAAGGCCGCCAATTTTGTCCTGCTGGGCGATTTCAACATTGTGTCGCCCGAACATCACACCATGCAGGCGCTTGAAGGTGCGGGGTTTGTCATCCCCGAGGCGATCAAGAACGCCCCGACCAGCCTGTCGGGAAAGCATCATTATGATCAGATTGCGTTCCGGTTGGCCGATGACCGGTTCAGCTTGCTGCGATCGGGCGTATTTAGCATGTTTGATGTGATTTATCGCAACGAGGACAGCGACCATTACCTTGATCACGTCTGGGGGACGGTGTTTGATCGCAACAGTGACGGCAATTTGCGCACCCGCGATCAGAAGGAAAATTATTATCGGCGATATTATCGCAAGCATCAAATGTCGGACCATAAACTTCTCTGGTGCGAAATTCAGACCGATTTTTCCAAAGATTATCTCAATGCGGTGCTTGCCGGCGGTTGATTGCCAGCACATTCATCCTCATCTTTGACGAATATTAGCCATTATTAGCCATTGATCGCATTGCTGTTGTCTTGCGTAAGAAGGTCTAATTGTGCAATTGCTAAGTCCACGTTATGCCGTATGCACTTCAGGAGTTTGACGCCGAGTCTTACTTTGGGCCCTTCCCGCGGGTCGTTTACGGTGTCTGAGAGGTCAACCTACGTAGTTAAACGGAAGCTAAAACCCGATTTGATCACTGATTTCTTTGGTTTACAGAGGGGTTCAGATTGACTCAAACGGCTCGCATGGGTAAATAAACCCTGCTTTCCCGCCAGCTACTTTGAGAAGAGGCAATTCCGTTATGAGCAAAGCCAATCGGCCGCTGTCTCCGCATTTACAGGTGTACCGGCTTCCGATGGCAGCAGTGATGTCCATTACTTTCCGCGTGATGGGTGTCGGCCTTGCCGTTGGTTTCGTATTTTTAGCGTCCTGGCTGATTGGTGCCGGCGCTGGCCGTGATGCCTTTGAAGGCTATCAGGCATTTTTCACCTCGTGGTTTGGTCTTTTGTTGCTGTTCGGTTGGACGGTGGCATTTTATTTCCACGCTTGCAACGGTGTCCGGCATCTTGTCTGGGACACTGGTCGCGGCCTGTCGAATGAGGGTGCCGCAAAAAGCAACCCCATCGTCCTTGGCGCGGCAGTTGTGCTGACCATTATCACCTGGATCATCGGTCTGGCCTAAGGCCGGGCAAGAGGGGACAAACTTGTCATGAAGATGCAATCCGATCTTGGCCGTGTGCGCGGTCTTGGTTCTGCCAAAAGTGGCGCATCGCACTGGTGGACCCAGCGCGTTACAGCTATGGCGAACCTTCCGCTCGGCATCTGGTTCATAATTTCGATTCTTGCCGGACATACAGCCAACTATGACGCGGTCCATGCGTGGTTGAGCTCGTACTTCCATTCGACGATGATGATCCTGATGATTGTCAGCGTTGCTGTGCACACCACGCACGGCCTGCAAGTTGTGATCGAAGATTATGTGCATAACCGTAAAGCAGAAATGATTTCGTTGATGCTGATCAAGGCTGTGGCGGCGTTCCTGTCCGTTGCTGCCATTGTATCGGTCTTGCGTATCGTTTTTGCCGGAGCCTGAGCCAATGAGTGAATCTTATAAAATCATCGACCATAACTACGACGTTGTTGTTATGGGTGCGGGCGGCGCGGGACTTCGCGCGACGCTGGGTACGGTTGAGGCCGGGCTTAAAACCGCATGTATCACCAAGGTCTTCCCGACCCGTTCGCACACTGTTGCGGCACAGGGTGGCATTGGTGCGTCGCTTGGCAACATGTCCGAAGATCACTGGCAGTGGCATATGTATGACACCGTAAAGGGGTCAGACTGGCTGGGCGATCAGGACGCGATCGAATATATGTGCCGCAATGCGGTGCCGGCTGTTCATGAACTTGAACATTACGGCATGCCGTTTTCGCGTACCGAAGATGGCAAAATCTATCAGCGCCCGTTCGGTGGTCACACCCGTGATCACGGTAAGGCGCCGGTTGAACGGGCCTGTGCCGCGGCTGACCGTACCGGTCACGCGATGCTCCATACCCTGTATCAACAGTGCCTGAAGCACAAAGCCGAGTTCTTTGTCGAATATATCGCCCTTGATCTGATCATGGATGATGACGGCACGTGCCGCGGTTTGGTGGCCTGGGACCTTGATAGCGGTGAAATGCACCGTTTCAATGCCAAGATGGTCATTCTGGCATCGGGCGGTTATGGCCGTGCATTCTTTAGCTGCACCTCGGCCCATACATGCACCGGTGACGGTCATGGCATGGTCGCACGTGCAGGCCTTGGTTTGCAGGACATGGAATTTGTTCAGTTCCACCCGACCGGCATTTACGGTTCGGGTTGCCTGATCACTGAGGGTGCGCGCGGCGAAGGCGGGTATCTGACCAACTCCGAAGGCGAACGTTTCATGGAACGTTATGCGCCGACTGTGAAGGACCTTGCATCGCGTGACGTTGTGTCGCGTGGCATGTCACAGGAAATCCGCGATGGTCGTGGTGTTGGCGAGCACGGCGAATATATCCACCTGCATCTTGAACATCTTGGTTCGGAAGTGCTGTGGGAACGTCTGCCGGGCATTACCGAAACCGCAAAAATCTTTGCCGGTGTTGATGCGACCAAGGAGCCGATCCCGGTTCTTCCGACGGTCCATTACAACATGGGCGGCATTCCGACCAACTATAAGGGCGAAGTTCTGCGCCCGACCGTCAAAGACCCCAACGCAATTGTTAAGGGTCTGATGGCCGCAGGCGAAGCCGCCTGTGTGTCGGTCCATGGTGCAAACCGTTTGGGTACCAACTCGCTGCTTGATCTGGTGGTGTTTGGCCGTGCATGTGGCATGCATGCCGCCGAAGTGGTTGATCCGAAATCATCGTTCAAGGAACTTAAAACCACCGACGGCGACGAAGCGATTGCCCGTTTTGATCGTCTGCGCTGGGCAAAAGGTTCGCGTCCGACGGCGGATATCCGTTTGGAAATGCAGCGCGTGATGCAGGGCAACTGCGGCGTGTTCCGGACGGCTGAAATCCTGAAAGAAGGTAAGGACAAATTGTCTGAAACCGCCAAAACACTTCCCGATGTTGGCGTTTCGGATCGGTCCCTTATCTGGAACTCGGACCTGGTCGAGACTCTCGAACTTGAGAACCTGATGACCTGTGCCGCAGCGACAATGAATTCGGCAGAAGCGCGTCACGAATCACGTGGGGCACATGCCCACGAAGATTATCCAAAACGTGATGACGAAGTCTGGATGAAGCACACCATTGCCAAGGTGGATGACGCCAAGGGGTATGCTGTTGATCTGACGTATCGTCCGGTTAACAACTTCACCCTGACTGATGAAGTGTCATACATCGAGCCGAAAGAGCGCGTCTATTAAGGCGCGGCAAGAGAGGATTTGAGAGATGGTAGAATTCAATCTTCCCGCCAATTCGGTCGTTAAAGAGGGCAAGTCGTTCTCTGCTCCGGCTGACGCGAAGAACACACGTAGCTTCAAGATCTATCGTTTTGATCCTGACAGCGGCGACAACCCGCGGACCGACACTTACGATATTGATCTCGATAAGTGTGGTCCGATGGTGCTCGATGCGCTGATCAAGATTAAAAACGAGATCGATGCGACCCTGACATTCCGACGTTCATGCCGTGAAGGCATTTGCGGTTCGTGCGCGATGAACATTGATGGCCGCAACACGCTTGCGTGTCTTAAGCCGATTGATGACATCAAGGGTGAGGTCAAAATCTATCCGCTGCCGCATATGCCGGTGGTGAAGGATTTGGTGCCTGACCTGTCGCAGCCTTATGCGCAGTTGGCCTCGATCGAGCCGTGGCTTAAGGCCGATAGCCCGACACCGCCGGATGGGGAGCGTTTGCAGTCGCGTGAAGAACGTGCGCAGCTCGACGGTTTGTGGGAATGCATTTTGTGCTTCTCGTGTTCGACCGCGTGCCCATCTTATTGGTGGAACTCCGACCGATTCCTCGGCCCGGCAGTTTTGCTTCAGGCGTATCGCTGGTTGGCAGACTCGCGTGACGAATATACCGGTGAACGTCTCGATGCACTCGAAGATCCGTTCCGCCTGTATCGTTGCCACACGATCATGAACTGCACCAATACCTGCCCGAAAGGCCTGAACCCGTCGCTTGCGATTACTGAAATCAAAAAGATGATTGCAGAACGCCGCGCTTAATTGCGCATCGGGTTGCCCTGAAATAGGCGTTTTACGCCAACATGTTAAAGCCGCCAGTGATCTGATGATCCTGGCGGCTTTTTCTGTTCTAATGCAAACTTCGCGGCGATAAGACCGCATGTGGGTTCAGACCCTAGGCACAAGCATGAGTACATCAATGAACAACAGGCACTGGATGTTTCCGCTGAGCGGGGCGGCATATGGATTGGCGTTCTGGTATCTAAGCAGCTACGCGCCGTTGGATGAATACGCCCTGACAAGTCTGATGACATTTGTCGCAAGCCTTGCCTTTTGTAGCTGGTTTGCGGTTGGCGTGCGCAACCTGCGCGATGATGTGCTTTTTACCCTTGGCGTTGCGGGTCTTGCCGCCCTTCAGGTTTTAAGCTTTCAGGTGTTTGTCGGGTTTGATTTTGTGACCGATATTCCAACAACCGGGCTTTTGGCCTGTCAGGCGATTTGGGTTGGTATTGCGGTGGCGGCCTGGCGGATATGGGCCCGCCCGCAAACAACGGTTTTGCCAAACCATCGCGACCGTGCCGCCCTGGTGCCGGAAATCTGGTCGATCAAGCTTTCGCTGGCCTTCGGGCTTTTGGCGATTGGTATTCTTTGGCCGCTTTTATATGCGCTGACCGCCCTGCTTGAGCTGGTCGGGCTTTATC
Source organism: Thalassospira lohafexi (assembly GCF_002844275.1). Taxonomy (GTDB): domain Bacteria; phylum Pseudomonadota; class Alphaproteobacteria; order Rhodospirillales; family Thalassospiraceae; genus Thalassospira; species Thalassospira lohafexi. Next base: position 76,747 of record NZ_NXGX01000010.1, on the reverse strand, counting down.
AGATTTGGGACTTCATTGCCGAAGGATATATTGGCGCCCCCTTGTCGGGGGTTGCGTTTGCGACGGGTGTTTTGATTGCGCAGGAAAAAGCCAATCTTTTGATCCCGGTGCGACAAGTCATTGGCGTGATGTTCCGTGTGCTCTATCCCATTCAGGCTTGTGGGCTGTTGGTGTTTTTGGCCGTTGCCGTGTTTGGCGGCTGGGAAATCCTGATTGCGCAGGACTTTGGTGTGTGGTGGACGGTGATGGCCGCCGCCGCGGGGCTTAGTTACTTGTTGTTCGGGGCGGTTCAGGCCGGTGAGGCATCGACCCTGTTTGGCAAGATTGGTGATCGCATATTTCGGGTGACCTTGTGGATGGCACCGGTTTTTGCCGCGATTGCGATCTATACCATCTGGCTTCGGGTGGCCGATTACGGCCTTACACCGTCGCGGACCTATGGCATTTGGGCAGCACTGTTTGTGCTGTTTGCGACCATTTGGCTATCGGTTGCGGCCTTTGGCCGTCGCCAATCAGCCCCCAATGCCCTGCGCGCGACATTTGGCCATATCGCGATCTGTCTGGCGGTAACGGCGTTTATCGTGCATCTGCCGTTGCTTGATCCTGTGACCATGTCGGCCCGCAGTCAGGAGGCCCGCCTGACGGAGAAGCTTGGGGCCGAAGCATCCTCTTCTGAACTGTCAACCCGCACGCTGAATGATCTGTCCTTTATGGCCACCCGATTAGGCGACCCTGGCATCGCGGCCATTGCCAAATTTACGGCAAGCTATCCAGATGCCATGCCCGATCTGACTGCTTTGCGTGACCGCAATCCCAATGACCGGGGCGATATGATTGCGGCTGATCGCATTCCGATCTTTCCCGAAACCCATAAAGTGCCCAGTGATCTTGTCGATGAGCTTCTGACCGGGCCGCTTGAATTTTATCGCCGGTTTTGCCGGGATGATACCGGGGTGAACCTGTGTTCGATTTTACTGATTGATCTTGATGGCGATGGCCGCGAAGAAGCCGTGTTTTTCATCGATGAAGATTACGCCCCGGTCTATCGGTATGCGGCCGAAGACAGTGAATGGGTGTCGGTTGCGACCTTGCAGCTTGATCCCAACGACAGAGACCGGGCCCAGATGCAACGCGATTTGGAAGCCGGGGCGGTTGATGTGATTGCGCCGCGTTATTCCGACCTTAAGATCGGTGGGCAACGATGGCGCCAAACCCGGTAAAAACCATGCTGTTAATGTCTGAAAAACCGATTTGCGCTATGATACGTCTGGCTTTTTTCATCAACACAGGGAATGACTGCCGTGCCTGATTTTCGTCCCCTTAACATTCGATCCATGCGCCCGTTTGTGGCGGTTGCCATGCTGCTTGGCCTTGCGGCCTGTGGGGATACCAGTTCGAACTGGGAACCGCAGGACATGATGGCGGCACCGACACAGGCCAAGGTCGATGACCGATACCGGGCGATGATTGATTTTAAGGCGCTGTCGCGTGATGACGCGGGCAAGGAATATGCGGCGGGTCCGTCGGCCACCGTTCTGGGCGCGGTCGAAGAGGCCGTTGCACTTTGTCAGGATCAGGGCGGGCAGGGCTGCAAGGCGGTGCGGGTTGGTTTAACGTGGGTCGATGGGCTGGATCAGCAAACCATCGAAGGGGTGATTTCATCGTACCGCGATACCATGACCGCAGAAGCCTATCAGGCGGCCCGTCAGGGCAATATGGGGGCGGCCAACTGGCTGGCGTTTCATTATGCGGTGCGCGGCGAGAACCTTAAGGAAGCCGAGCATCTTTCCAAGCAGGCGCTGCAAGTCGCCCCGGATGATCCCGGTGCACTCGATACCTATGGCTTGATCCTGTACAAACAGGAACGCTACGCCGAGGCCGAAGACGTGTTTGTTGCGGTTAATAAGGCAATGCCGACGGCTGAGCACCTTGCGCATTTTGCTGATAATGCGCTTGCGATGGGTAAAACCGATATGGCGCGCGCGGCCTATCAACGTGCGATGCAGGCCGATCCCAGCCCGGTGCTGTCACAAACCATCCAGAAACGGTTGCTCGCACTTGATCTGGGCGGGGCATCGAATGGTCAGCAAGCCCCGGCGCAATGATTCCCAACATCATTTTTGATTGTGATGGTGTTCTGATCGACAGTGAGATTTTGTCTTTTGCGGTCGTTTGAATTTTTGGGCTGGACGCATCGCCATGCGCAGGATGTCAAAACGAGGATAATGGCGTGTGGTGCGATGACATGACTGACCTGCCGAATTGGAGCCAGATGCCATTGGTCAGAGAAGGGTGCGCGGATTTCTAATCGGCGACGTCGGGTTTGGTGTTATAAATAGGAGGGCGTATCGCGATCCTCGTCCAATTTGGCGTTATTTTCTGGGGAAAGAAAATGTTTAAAACGTTCTTTTGGACAAGCGTTACGGCCATGTTTGTTTCTTCTTGTGTCTTTGCGGCATCCGATGAACATGCGGTTTCGGACCAGATCATTGCCGAGCAGCGCAGTGCTTTGGCGGCTGCCACTAACGGCAAGGGGTATGGCCCGCAGTCGCCGCGTGACATTAATGCGCCTGCCGGTGCCAACCACCGTGCGTTCAATACGGCACCGGTCGTGAATAAAATGGCACTATGTGACATTCATTTCCATGAGAATGCCGAGCATAAAGGTGGCCTGTTTACGACCTTTGCCGGCAATGGTGATGGACACGGGTATGGCACTGGTTTCAAGTACGATGGTGTGCTGGCTGAAGCCGAACTTGCCCCTATTCCCATGACAGTCGGGGGCAGCGAGCATGGCGACCTTGAGCCGGGCGATACCATCGAAATTCACTTCGTATATTCGACCGCGCAAGCGACCCTTGGCAATGGCCTTGGCACTTGTCTGAGCGATGCGACAGGTAATCCACAGCTTCGCGTTGAGGCAGTTGTTGCCGTACTGGTGTCGCAGGGCGGAGCAGACTTCACCAAGATGGCTCATATCGAAGAGATCAACGGGCTGAACCAAGTGCCCAACCTGCCCGCCGATCTGGGTGAGCCGGTTGTGTATGGCGGGTCAACCACAGGTCCAGGCTATAACGAAAAAGGTTCGCCGTTTCAGGTGACCTGGAGTGTGCGTCCCGATGTCGTTAAGTTAAACATCGTATCGGTCGATGCGTGGTTAAAAGATAACCCGTTCAAGGAAGATCACGCCCATGGTGTGCGAAACCTTGTAACGAACCCGGACTTGTTATCGCAAATCAACTGATCGTACATTCTTATGGCGGATATCATCGTTTGTATTTATGCGCCATGCTGTAAGTGCCCGGCGGGCCGCAAAGATATGCATTACACCCAATCGAGCGTAATAACCGCGCCATTCACCAGTGGCAGATCGACTTCGTTGAGGTTTTCCCCCGGTCCACTGCGATCCACAACCAGAAAATCACTGTCGGGTTCAAGGACCAACAGCGGATGATGCCAGACGTTTTTGGCGTAAGTCACCCCCTGTGTGCCGTCCGAGATAAACGCGCGTAGGGTGTCTGGTGTCGGGGTATCCGTACCCGATGCCACCACGATCAGGAATTTCTGACCGGCCAAAGGCATGAAAGCCTGCGATCCGAGCGGGTGACGTTCCATCATTTTGATTTCAATCGGCTTGGCGCGTGGCGTGCCGCGAAAAATGCTGATGATAGGCTGGCCACCCTGATCCCCGACATCGACGCGCGAGATGTCGTGAAACCGGGTGGTGGTGCCCAGATTGATTTTGTAAGTGTCGCGCGCAGTGGCGGTTGAAATGACCTCGCCAAATGGGGCAAAGGCATCCGCTGTGAGCGGTTCGACCTTAAGTTTCATCGACATGCATCCGCCCTATTTGCTGGTCGGTTTGCCAAGAATGCGCAAACGGCTAATACCGCCATCGGGGATCGAATTGACCCGCAAATGCGTGACCGGGCCACTGATGGTCAGGGCTGATGCATCAAATTCGTGGATATGATCGGCCTGCATTTTGCTTTCGGGCAGGATGGTCGACCAGAACATCGAACGTGCGGTCAGCGACTTGTCCTTTTCCCCATCCACATATGCGCCCTGAATGGAAACGCGGTCGGGATAGTTGCCCTTGAAGTGGCAAGTATCGACGATGATTTTTTCAATCTCGCCCGGATTGCCAAGCTCAATGATCAGCCATTCATTGCCCGGTTCGCGCCTGCGGCGGGTTTCCCAACCATCACCCATATTAACCCCACGACCGGGGGACAAAATGGCATTCGGGTTGCCGTAATGGGAATCAGACCAGCCAACGACAACACCACCATTGATCATGGAGGCCAGATCAACCTGTTCGCCGCGGGCGGCCATGTCGGTCCAGTCACGGTTCGGGCGGCCATAGACGCGCAGGCGTGCCACCCCACCATCGGGATAGATGTGCAGGCGGACATGGGTGTAAATGGCGTCCGAGGTCACATCGGCATAGTGATGCGCGCTGGCCCCAAGGCCCATGGGGGCGACAATTTCCGTCCATGTGGCATCGTCACCCGGATCGCCCGCCGGGCAATAGCAGCCTTCGAGTGAGCCTGCAGGCGGGAAGTTGCCGGTAAAGTGGCTGGTGTCGATATCCACCCCGTGAATGCGGCCCGATGTTGCCAGCCGGACAACACAGTAATCGTGGCCTTCGACGCGTTTGCGGCGGCTTTCCCAGCCATCCATCCATTTGCCGTTATCGTCATATCGGTCGGGATAGAAAATGGCGTCGCCCGATTGCAGCATGCGCTGTTTGTCGGCAAAGAAATCATCGGTCGCGAAAATGGCTTCTGCGCCCAGACGTTCATCGGCCAGATTAACAAAGCGCCGTGTAAATTCCGGTGCATCATGGTTTTCAGTATGGCTCATAACAGTTCATTCCTGATTTTATCGTTTGTTATTCGGTCCGGGCATGATCGCGCGGATATTTTTATGCTTATAGATCTTCAAGCCGCAGCTTGGCGATGCGATGGACCTGACCAATGGCCTCGTTAAACTCGGCCTCAGCATCGTTTTTTACGCGGCGTTCAAAGGCGGCCAGAATATCGGCGCGGTCAAAACCCTTTACGGCAAAGATAAACGGGAAGCCAAATTTTTGCTTATAGGCGTCATTAAGCTCGGTAAAGCGGGCCAGTTCATTGGGGCTGCATTGATCAAGCCCGGCCCCTTTTTGCTCGCTTTGTGAGGAGGCGGTCAAATCGGCCAAGGCCAGTTTTCCGGCCAGATCGGGATGAGCGCGCAGCAAGGATAGCTTATCGTCATCAACCGCGCCATTGACCACGGCAGCCATCGCATCGGCAAGGGCTGTGGGGGTATCAAGCGCGCTGGTAATGCCGCGCTCATACAATTTATGGGCGACCCACGGCGAATGTTCATAGACCCAGCCATAGCGCGAGACAAAGGCGCTTTCGGCCAATGTGCTGGGCGGGCGGGTTTCAAAAAGAGATGGTGTGGTACTTGTCATGGTGACCTTTACTTTTTTGTTTTCTTAGCCGCCAAACGGGTGATGTTCGCGCCAATGGCGTGCGATATCAATGCGGCGGGCAAACCAGACATTGTCGTGGCTTTGGACATAATCGACAAAACGTTTGAGCGCGGCAAAACGGCCCGGACGGCCAACCAAGCGGCAATGCAACCCGATGGACAGCATGCGCGGCGTTTCGGCCCCTTCTTCATACAGCGTGTCAAAGCTGTCTTTGAGGTACTGGAAATACTGTTCGCCGGAATTAAACCCCTGCATGGCGGCAAAGCGCATGTCATTGGCATCAAGCGTGTAAGGCACGATCAGATGCGGGGTTTCGGTCTGGGTGCTCCAGAACGGGAGTTCATCGCTGTAATCATCCGCATCATAGAGGAACCCGCCTTCTTCGGCGACCAAGCGGCGTGTATTGGGGCTGGTGCGCCCGGTGTACCACCCCAGCGGGCGTTCGCCGGTGATGCCTTTGATAATCTCAATCGCCTTATGAAGATGGTCGCGTTCGACGTCTTCGGACAGATATTGGTAATCAATCCAGCGATAGCCGTGCGAGCAAATTTCGTGGCCATCCTTCATTGCGGTTTCGCCAACCTTGGGGTTGCGCGCCAGCGCCATGGCAACGGCAAAGACCGTGATCGGGATTTGGCGTTCACGAAATAGGTTCAGTATCCGCCAGACACCAACACGCGATCCGTATTCATAGATCGACTCCATGCTCATGTGGCGGACACCTTCGCGCATGTCCGCGCCAACGATTTCCGACAGAAACGCCTCGGACGCCTTATCGCCATGCAGGATGCAGTTTTCGCCACCTTCCTCATAGTTCAGGACGAACTGAACCGCGACGCGGGCCTTATTCGGCCAGTTGGCCTTGGGCGGGGTATCGCCATAGCCAATCAGATCGCGCGCATAATTCTGGTCGCTCATTTCTGCCTCTCCTGCCTTCTTTGTATCCCTTGCTTTGTCTGCCGGGATGTTTGGTGTAGCATCTATGGGTATAGCATTAACCATAGGTCGCAGTGCAGCAAGGAAGAACTCCGTTGCTGTAGCGCCGCACTATCAAGACGACTTTGATAATGTTCCTGGACGGGATCAGCGGTTTGCCACGTTTTTGTGGTCGTTATGTCTTGGCCCTTGGGCTTTTGACCATTGTTTCGTACCATTCTGCACGAAGTGACGGAATTCGTTTTTCAAAGAATTATTGATATAGTTTCACTTTATCGCCTCTTTCCGAGAACGGGTCGTAATGCGACCCTTTTGAAAATTGCCCTAAACGGGAAGGGCTTAAAAGAACATCGCTCAAAATTGGTACGGCACAAAATCACCAAATAGAATGCCGACCTGGGGAGAAGCGATCGACCACCATATAAGAGTTTGAGAGAGGGAGGCCCGCCATGGGACGACTGACGACGCATGTACTCGACACGGCAAAAGGCTGCCCGGCGGGCGGTATCCGGATTGAGCTGCATCGTTTTGGCAATGGCCATGATGACCTTGTCGCCGAGGCGGTGACCAATGTTGATGGTCGGACCGATGCACCGATGCTCGACGGGGCCTCATTCAAGCCCGGTAAGTATCAGATGGTTTTCCATGCGGGCGATTATTTTGACGCCTGTGGCACAGAGCTTCCTGACCCGAAGTTCCTTGATCAGGTTGTCATCCGGTTTGGCATTTCAGACGGGCAGTCGCACTATCATGTGCCGCTTTTGCTGTCGCCATTCGGCTATTCGACCTATCGCGGAAGCTGAGGCCGGGCATGACGCAACACACCGACATCACTCTGCGCCCTGACATCCGTTTCCTTTTGGGGGACGAAGAACGCAGCCTGCGCAATATTGATCCGCAGATGACGGTTCTTGATTACCTGCGTCTTGAAGAACGCAAATCAGGTACGAAAGAAGGCTGTGCGGAGGGGGATTGCGGGGCCTGCACCGTCATTATTGGTGAGCCAAATGGCGATGAGGGCATGGCCTATCGCACGGTGAACGCCTGTATCCAGTTTGTCCCGACCCTTGATGGCAAACAGCTTTTAACGGTCGAACACCTGAAATCCAAGGACGGCAGCCTGCACCCAGTGCAGCAGGCGATGGTCGAGACCCATGGATCGCAATGTGGTTTCTGCACACCCGGTTTTGTCATGAGCCTGTATCAGCTGTGGCTGGATGGTGGCGAGGAGGATCGGGGGGCGATCAATGATGCACTGGCCGGGAACCTGTGCCGGTGTACCGGCTATGGCCCGATTATCGAGGCGGCGCGGAATGCTGGCGGTGTTGCCGCCAATGATACAGCTGAACAAAAACGCCGGACTGATCTTGCGATCCGTTTGACCAATATGGTCAAGGATGGCGGGACTTTGGCGGTGGAACATGCTGCTGGCCGCTATTACGCGCCGCGCACATCTGATGAACTAGCCGCCCTTTTGGTTTCGCATCCTGATGCGACCGTGTTGGCGGGCGGAACCGATGTTGGGCTTTGGGTGACCAAGATGCTCAAACGGCTGGATCCGATCATTTACATTGGTGACGTTGCTGATCTGAAATCGGTGAGCGAAACCGAGACGTCCGTGACCATCGGGGCCGGAGTGACCTATAGCCGCGCGCATGATGCGCTGGGCCGGGTGGCGGCCGATGTGGGCGAGCTGGTCCGACGTATCGGATCGCGGCAAATCCGCAATGCCGGAACTGTCGGTGGTAATATCGCCAACGGATCACCGATTGGTGACATGCCGCCGGCCCTGATTGCGCTGGGGGCGAAAATTGTCCTTCGCATGGGCGATGTAACGCGCGACGTGCCGTTGGAAGAATTCTTTGTCAGTTATGGCAAACAGGACCGGATGCCCGGCGAGTTTGTGCAAAGCGTGATTGTGCCCAAACCGGCATCGGGCATGACATTTAAGGCCTATAAAATTTCTAAACGTTTTGATCAGGATATCACGGCGGTTCTGGGGGCCTTTGCGATCCGGGTTGCGGATGGCAAGGTGGCGGAATTCCGGGCCGCCTTTGGTGGCATGGCGGGCACCCCGATGCGGGCCAAGAAATGCGAGGCGGCCCTGATCGGGCAGGACTGGAATGAGGCCAGCCTCAGTGCGGCACAGCTTGCCCTTGCCAGTGATTTTGCGCCGATGACCGATATGCGGGCATCGAAGGAATACCGCATGCTGGTCGCGCAGAACCTTTTGACCAAGCTGTTTATCGAAACCAGCGCGCCCGATATTGCCACCCGCCTTGTTGGGAAGGAGGCAGCCCTTGTCTGATCAGATTGCAAACAGCCAAACCGATGATCTTATTGCCCCAACTGCTGGACTGTCGGGTGGGGTGCGCACCGCGTCCAAGCATGATAGCGGCCCGAAACATGTCGCGGGCGAAGCGGTTTATATTGATGACATTATCGAGCCATTCGGCACGTTGCATATGGCCCCCGGTGCCGCGACCATTGCACATGGCAAAATCACCAAAATGGATTTGTCCAAGGTCCGTTCAGCACCCGGTGTGGTCTGTGTTTTGACCGCCGATGACGTGCCCGGTGTTAATGACGTGTCCCCGGCCCATACCCATGATGAGCCGGTTTTGCCCGACGGATTGGTGCAGTTTTATGGTCAGCCGGTGTTTTGTGTGGCGGCCGAAACCCGCGCACAGGCCCGTGCCGCCGCAAAACTGGCGGATATCGAATACGAAGAATTGCCTGCGGTTTTGTCGGTGGATGAAGCCCTTGAAAAGCAGCTTTTTGTCGCCCCGCCGCATGTGATGAAACAGGGGGATGCTGCGTCGGCATTGGCCAAAGCCAAACACCGCCGGTCGGCCCGAATGGAAATTGGCGGGCAGGATCACTTTTATCTGGAAGGGCAAATCACGTTTGCCATCCCGCAGGAAGACGGTGATGTGTTGCTGCATTGCTCAACCCAGCATCCGTCTGAAGTGCAGCACAATATCGCCAATGTGCTGGGCCGTCCGGCCAATGCGGTAACGGTCGAAGTACGGCGTATGGGCGGTGGGTTTGGCGGCAAGGAAACGCAGGCATCGCAATGGGCGGCACTGGCCGCGATTGTGGCGGTGAAAACCGGACGACCGGCGAAATTCCGGCTGGATCGGGATGACGATATGGTCATGACCGGCAAGCGTCATGATTTCATTGTCGATTATGATGTCGGCTTTGACGATGACGGGCGGATTTGCGGGCTTGATATCCAATATGCCGCCAATTGCGGTTTTTCGGCCGATTTGTCGGCTGCGATTGCTGACCGGGCGATGTTCCATACCGACAATGCCTATTACCTTGGCGATGTTGAAATCAGATCGTACCGCTGTAAAACCAATCTGGTGTCCAATACCGCCTTTCGCGGGTTTGGTGGGCCACAGGGCATGGTGGCGATTGAACGCATCATTGATGAAATTGCGATGACCATTGGCCGCGATCCGCTGGATGTGCGGATTGCCAATTATTACGGGACTGATGATCGCAATACGACGCCCTATCACATGGTGGTCGAAGACAATGTTCTGGGTGATCTGACCGATGATATTCTGGCGGCCAGCGATTATCGCAAACGCCGGGCGGAGGTTGAGGCGTTTAACGCGCAAAGCCCGGTTTTGAAAAAGGGGCTGTCGTTAACCCCGGTCAAGTTTGGCATTTCCTTTACCACGTCATTCCTGAACCAGGCAGGGGCGTTGATCCATGTTTATCAGGACGGGTCGGTGCATTTGAACCATGGCGGGACGGAAATGGGGCAGGGGCTTTTTATCAAGGTCGCCCAGGTCGTGGCCGAAGAATTCCAGATCGACCTTGATCAGATCAAGATCACCGCGACCAATACCGGCAAAGTGCCCAATACATCGGCGACTGCCGCTTCAAGCGGGGCGGATATGAACGGCATGGCGGCCCGAGATGCGGCGATGACGATCAAAAACCGACTGATCACGTTTGTGGCGGAAAAATACGGTGTGGCCGAGGCGGCGGTGCGGTTTGTGCCCGGTAAGGTGATTGTCGGTGATCAGGCGGAGCTGAGCTTTGCCGATGTGATCAAGCAGGCCTATCTCGCACGGGTGTCATTGTCGGCTACGGGTTATTACGCGACGCCGAAAATCCATTACGACCGCGAAAACGCATCAGGCCGACCGTTTTATTATTTTGCCTATGGCATGGCGTGCTCGGAAGTTTTGATCGATACCCTGACTGGCGAAAACAAGGTCACGCGGGTGGATATCATTCATGATGTCGGGCGGTCGCTTAATCCGGCGATTGACCGTGGGCAGATCGAAGGTGGCTTTATTCAAGGCATGGGGTGGCTGACCACCGAGGAACTTTGGTGGGATGATAAGGGCAATCTGCGCACCCACGCGCCATCAACCTATAAAATCCCGGCCTGTTCAGATCGACCAGAAGATTTCCGCATGGAATTGTGGTCATCGGGACGCAACGTTGAAAAAACCATTCACCGGTCCAAGGCGGTTGGAGAGCCGCCGTTGATGTTGGCGATTTCGGTTCATCGCGCAATTGCCGATGCGATTGCCTCGGTCGCCGATCATAAGGTGATCCCGCAACTTAATACCCCGGCAACGCCCGAGGCGGTTTTGTATGCAGTCGCCGATGTGGCCAAGCGGATGATGCAAAATGTCGGGCAATCCATGCCCGCGGCGGGGGAATAAGGCATGACCCTGTCGCATGGTGTGCATATTGATCTGCTGTCGTCACCGGGGCCGGTGATGCTGGTCAGTGTTGCGGCCATTCGTGGATCAACCCCGCGTGAAGCCGGTGCCTTCATGCTGATCGGGCCTGACGGCATTTCCGGTACGATTGGCGGCGGTAATCTTGAACATCAGGTGACGCGCCGCGTGCGCGATGCATTTGCCGCAGCAGAGGATGTTAGCGCTAACATCCCTGATATCGCCAATTCGGAAATCGTGCGGTTCCCGCTGGGGCCGGGCTTGGGCCAATGTTGTGGTGGATCGGTTGAGGTCGGGCTTCATCTGCTTGGGCCGTCGCAAAAGACCATACTTTCAAACGCCTTCAAGCAGCTTGTTAGCGGTGGCGGGCATAAGGATGGTCACTGGATCATGCTGCCGACCAGCGACAATCACCTCGGCGTGGCCGATGCCGAACAATCTGCGGTGTTGATGCGGACCTTTGGTGCATTGCGTGGCGGGATGGTGAGCCATAACGGGGTGGATATGCTGTGTTTGCGTCTGGATGACGCGGCGACACCGGTGTGGATTTTCGGGGCCGGGCATGTGGGCACGGCACTGGTAAATGCCTTGGCACCCTTGCCGTTTGACATTCATCTTGTCGATCCGCGTGAGGACTATCTGACTGGACTGAGCGGGGCGAAACTTCAGGTGTGTCACAGTGATAAACCGCAAGATGAAGTCGCCGATATTCCAGCTGGTGCGCATGTTCTGATCCTGACCCACAACCACGCGCTTGATTTTGACATCTGTCGGGCGGCTTTGGTGCGCGGTGATCTTGGCTTTGTCGGCATGATTGGCAGTCAGACGAAACGCGCACGTTTTATCCGGCGGCTTACCGATCGGGGTTTAAGCGCAGCGGCGATTGATCGTTTGACCTGCCCGATTGGCGTTGGTGGGATTACCGGCAAACAGCCGGCCGTGATTGCGGCGTCAGTTGCCGTGCAATTGCTGTCTGTGCGCGAAGCACAGATGGCGCAAAATCAGCCGATTAAAACCGCATCAGACGGGGCGGGTTGATTTTACGACCTTCATTGAAGGTGTTTTTAATGATAAAGGGCCGCGTTAATGACGGCCTGATCAGGTGATCTGGTTTGCCAGATCAAGGGTTTCGCAAAGGAGAACTGGCAGTGTGTGATGCCAAAAAGGGCCATATGCGCCATGCCGTGGATTTGTCCCGGCAAAAAATGGACGAGGGATGTGGTGGACCGTTCGGGGCAATCATTGTGCGCAATGGCGAAGTGATTGCCGAAGGATGGAACAATGTCACATCGACAAACGATCCAACCGCGCATGCCGAGGTCAGCGCCATTCGTGCGGCGTGCGAAAAACTTGGCAGTTTTGACCTTGCCGGGTGTGAGATTTACACCAGTTGCGAACCCTGCCCGATGTGTCTTTCGGCGATCTATTGGGCCCGTCTTGACAAGATCTATTATGCCAATGGCCGCGATGATGCCGCCGCCATCGGTTTTGATGATCAGTTCCTGTATGATGAAGTGGCAAAGCCGATCAATGACCGGTCCTTGCCCATTGAACATGTCGATGTGCCCGAAGCGCGCGAGGTTTTCGCCGCATGGGATACCAAAACCGACAAGATCGCATATTGAGACCGTTTGATTGCAGCACAGAATGCGGTAAAACCGCCGATGGTGTGCAAAATCATATTGCTAAATAGGGGTGGTAGCAGTGACGTCAATGACCGGTGATGCCGGGGCAGAAGCCATGACGGGGGCAGGTCACGCGCAACTTGAAGTGCGCGGTGTGACCAAGGCCTTTCCGGGCTGTCTGGCCAATGACGATATCAGTTTCCGTATCGAACCGGGCGAGATCCATGCGCTGCTTGGGGAAAATGGGGCTGGCAAAAGTACGCTTGTGAAAATCATTTACGGTGTCTTGCAGGCCGATCAGGGCGAGGTTCTTTGGGACGGCAAGCCTGTGACCATTCACAGCCCGCATGATGCGCGTGAAATGGGTGTCGGTCTGGTGTTCCAGCATTTCTCGCTGTTTGAAACCATGACGGTGCTTGAAAACATTGCCCTTGCGATGAATGACGTGCGCGACATGGAGGTGCTGCGCAAGCAGGTGGTCGAGGTCGAAAAGACCTATGGCCTGCCGCTTGATCCGGACCGCCATGTTTACACCCTGTCGGTGGGCGAACGTCAGCGCATCGAAATCGTGCGCTGTTTGCTGCAAAATCCCAAATTGCTGATTTTGGATGAGCCGACCTCGGTTCTGACCCCGCAAGAAGTCGAAAAGCTGTTTGAAACGCTGCGCCGACTGGCTGATGAGGGCTGTGCGATCCTGTATATCAGTCACAAGCTGCATGAGGTCAAAGCGCTGTGTCAGAAGGCGACTGTGTTGCGCGGTGGCAAGGTCGTGGGTGGCTGTGACCCGCGGGAAGAAACCGCAAAATCGATGGCCGAAATGATGATCGGTCAGAAACTGACCGCACCGGACAGGGGCAATGACCGGACCTTTGGAGATGTTCGTCTTGAGGTCAGCAATTTGTCACTGGCCAGCGAAGAACAGTTCGGCACCGACCTGAAAGACGTCAATCTGACCGTGCGTGGCGGTGAAATCCTCGGCGTTGCCGGGGTTGCCGGGAACGGTCAGAACGAGTTGTTTCAGGCGCTGGCCGGGGAAACCGAACAGTTTGCCGCCCCCGATAACATCAAGATTGATGGCACATCGGTCGCGCATTTCGGGCCGCGTCGCCGCCGTCGTCTGGGGGCGACGTTTGTTCCCGAAGAACGCAACGGGCATGGTGCCATTCCTGATATGAGTTTGGCAGAAAACGGGTTCCTGACGGCATTTCGCCGGATGGCCTTGACGGCACGTGGTTTGATCCGCGAAGTCCCGACGAGGTCCTTTGCCGATACCATCATCAAGACGTTTGATGTCCGGACCACCGGGGCCGCGGCCGATGCCGGATCGCTTTCGGGCGGGAACCTTCAAAAATTCATCGTCGGGCGTGAAATCCTGCAAGACCCCGGTGTGCTGGTGATTTCCCAGCCGACCTGGGGGGTTGATGCCGGGGCGGCCACTGCCATTCATCAGGCGTTGCTTGATCTGGCGGCCAAGGGTACGGCGGTTCTGGTGATTTCGCAGGATCTCGACGAGATTTTCGCGATCTGTGACTCTGTTGTTGTGATGGCGGAAGGCAAATTGTCCAAGCCGCGTCCGATGGCCGATGTCAGCATCGAAGAAATTGGTCTGTTGATGGGGGGGCTCCATGATCTGGATGGTGACGCGACCCCGGCGAACGGCACGTTAAGCACAGGAGGCCGCGTTGATCAGGCTTGAACCCCGCCGTTCACATTCACAGGCGATGGTGTATCTGTCGCCGGTTCTGGCAATTGTCATGACGCTGATTGTCGGCGGGATCATTTTTGCCTTTATGGGCAAAAACCCGCTTGAGGCGCTTTATACCTTCTTTATCCTGCCGATCAGCGACAGTTACGGCGTGTCCGAACTGTTTGTGAAAGCCACACCGCTTGTGATTATTGCGGTCGGTCTTGCCATGGGGTTCCGGGCAAATGTTTGGAACATTGGTGCCGAAGGGCAACTGACCATGGGGGCGATCTTTGGCGGGGGGCTGGCCCTTTATTTCTATGACAGTCAAAGCGTGTTTTTGCTGCCGGCCATGCTGGTGTTTGGCGCAATTGGCGGGGCGCTATGGGGCGCTATTCCTGCCCTGTTGCGCACGCGCTTTAACGCCAATGAAATCCTGACCAGCCTGATGCTGACCTATGTTGCGACCCTGTTTTTAAGTTATCTGGTGCATGGTCCGTGGCGTAATCCCGAAGGATTTAACTTCCCGGAATCGCGCCCATTCCCCGATGCCGGACTGTTGCCGATCATTTATGACGGCACGCGCGTTCATCTGGGCACTGCGATTGCCGTGTTTGTGGTGATTGCCGGGTGGTTGTTGCTGTCAAAATCCTTGATCGGGTTCCAGTTACGTGTGGTTGGCAAGGCCCCGCAGGCCGCCCGCCATGTCGGGTTCCGTCAAAAACGCATGGTCTGGTTTACCCTGCTGTTGAGCGGCGGGCTTTCGGGTTTGGCAGGTTTGTTTGAGGTTGCCGGTCCGATTGGGCAGCTCCAACCGTCCATTTCGCCCGGATATGGCTTTACCGCGATCATTGTTGCCTTTTTGGGGCGGTTGCATCCGGTTGGTGTGCTGTTTGCCGGGCTGATCATGGCGTTGACCTATCTTGGCGGTGAGCTGGCGCAAATTTCGCTGGGGTTGCCCAGTGCCGTGACCGGTTTATTTCAGGGGATTTTACTTTTCTTCCTGCTGGCCTGTGATGTTTTGACCAAGTACCGTATCCGGGTTGGATCGGTTGCCACCAAAGGGGGGGCTGTATAATGGATTGGATTGTTCCTCTGATCTTGACCGTGATTACCGCCTCGACCCCGCTGTTGCTGGCGGCGACTGGTGAATTGATTACCGAGAAATCCGGGGTGTTGAACCTTGGCGTCGAAGGCATGATGCTGGTTGGGGCTATCTCTGGCTTTGCTGTGACGGTGTCTAGTGGCTCGGCGATTTTGGGCATTCTGGCGGCGATTGTTGCCGGGATGCTGATGTCACTGATCTTTGCGTTTTTGACCCTGACGCTGATGGCCAATCAGGTGGCGACGGGGCTGGCACTGACAATTTTTGGGGTCGGATTTTCAGCCCTTGTCGGATCGGGCTTTGTTGGGTTTCCTCTTGATCCGCTGCCGTCGCTTTCGATTCCGGTGATCAGTACGATTCCGGTGATTGGCCCGATCCTGTTTTCGCAGGATTTTCTTGTCTATGCCTCGATCGCGATTGTGATTGCCACTGGCTGGTTTTTGACCAGAACCCGGGCCGGACTGATTTTAAAGGCGGTGGGTGATTCCCATGATTCCGCCCACGCCATTGGCTATCGGGTGATCCGCATTCGCTACATGGCGACGTTGTTTGGCGGCGCAATGTCGGGTTTGGGTGGGGCTTATCTGTCGCTATCCTATACCCCGATGTGGGCCGAAAACATGACAGCGGGACGGGGCTGGATTGCGCTGGCGCTGGTGGTGTTTGCCACATGGCGTCCGGGAAGGTTGCTGGCAGGGGCCTATATGTTTGGGTGTATTTCGGTTTTACAGCTTCACGCCCAAAGTGCCGGTGTTAATGTACCGTCGCAATTTATGTCGATGTTGCCCTATCTGGCGACGGTGATTGTGCTGGTGATTATTTCCAGCGACTATACAAAGATCAGATTGAATGCGCCGGCCTGTATTGGCAAGGCGTTCCGACCGGCGCAATAACGCTGGCGATATAAGAGGGAGGCGCGTTAATTTGCGCGCAATGTTGATTGCACAAGGGATCAGGTATAATCCTGTCTGGATGGTTCAAAGGGAGACAACCGTATGAAGTCACGTATTTTTAAACGCACTGCCGCAGCGCTTGCGACGGTCGGTGCGATGGCACTTGGCATGGGGGCTGCACAGGCAGACGATCCGCTCAAGGTCGGTTTCGTTTATGTCGGACCGGTCGGCGATTTCGGCTATTCCTATCAGCATGATCAGGGACGTAAGGCTGTCGATGAAAAATTCGGTAACAAGGTGAAAACCACCTATGTTGAAAATGTTGCTGAAGGTGCTGATGCGGAACGTGTGATCCGTCAGCTGGCGCAGACCGGTAATGATCTGATCTTTACGACCTCGTTCGGCTTCATGAATCCGACGATTAAGGTGGCCAAGCAGTTCCCGGATGTGAAATTCGAACATGCGACCGGGTTCAAGCGGGCTGAGAATTCGGCGACCTATGCCGCTCGTTTCTATGAAGGCCGTTATGTTGCTGGTGTGATCGCCGGTAAAATGACCAAAAGCAACACCATCGGGTATGTCGGTTCGTTCCCGATCCCCGAAGTTGTGCGTGGTATCAACTCGTTCATGCTCGGTGCATGGTCGGTGAACCCGGATGTGAAAGTTAAAATCGTCTGGGTCAACAGCTGGTATGATCCGGGCAAGGAAGGCGACGCTGCCAAGGCCCTGATCGATCAGGGTGCAGACATCATGGTTCAGCACACCGATAGCCCGGCACCGCTTCAGGTTGCTGAAAACCGCGGTGTTCTTGGCTTTGGTCAGGCATCCGACATGATCAAATTTGCGCCCAAGGCACAGCTTAGTGCAATCGTTGACCGCTGGGATGATTATTATATCGAGCGTGTTCAGGCGGTAATGGACGGCACTTGGAAGGCTGATGATACCTGGGGTGGGATCAAGGCCGACATGGTTCACATGGCACCGTTCACCAACATGCCTGATGACGTAAAAGCATTGGCCGAAGAAACCGAAGCCAAAATTGCATCGGGTGAAATCCACCCGTTCGCAGGCCCGATCTATGATCAGGCTGGCGAGTTGCGCGTCAAGGACGGTGAAAACGCTGACGATGGCATGCTTCTTGGCATGGACTGGTACATCAAAGGCATCGACGCTGAATTGCCGAAATAATCGAGATTGCCGATCCAACAACCGGATCGGTTAAATGACAAGGCCCCGTGCATTAATTTGCGCGGGGCTTTTCTTTGTCTTGGTGGCTTGTTTCAGATAGGCTGCGTTCAATTACCCAACATTCTAGCATTAGGTTGAATCATTGGTCGAAAAATGCGCGGAAAATGAATTGGTAGCCGAGGACCAGATAGAATCAGTTTCAGGTAAAAGCGGCTCAACTGATTTTGCTGTGCCACAGTTCCGTCGCAACCTCTTTCCAAGAAACTTGGTTCTTTCTGTCGATGACTTGTGTGAGTTGTCAGAGATTCTAAGTGCTCTCAATGACAGGGCAAAGGAAATTGAAATAGCGGCTTTGAAGAAAAACCCCGATGAGAAGAACCCGGAGGAAGTTGTCAACTCTCTTATGTTGCTTGATTATCAGTTTGTGGAGGAGAATGACAATAACGTAATTGGTACTTATTCGACCTTAATTGATAGCAAGATTATTCCCAAAAAAATAAGTAGCGTATTCTTTTCCAATTTCTCCCATTGTAAGAATGTAGTTAAGCAAGAGCCTTTAAATTGTATTGGCATATTCATAGACTTTCAAAGACCATCCATGTTGATGGACCTGAGCCATATTCCATCGTCAGCTACAAATAATAGAACCGTTGTGAACGTTTACGGAAGAGATGAGGGATTTGTTGTATGGGTGGAAATGAAACTAAAAGAGTTTTTTGAGTCTAAAAAAAGATTTCAGCCGATTGTTCATCTTCCAGTCGTGTACGACAATTTTTTGTATTTGATATTTTTGCCGCTCATTTTTTACTCGATCAAGTTCTTCAATATCGACCATCACGTCAGTGATTTTACTGGAGGGTCTGTATTACTTGATGTGTTGATCGGGATATGGATTCTGCTTGTTTCAATTATAGCGGCAAGGTTCTGTTTCCAGTACCTCCGATGGGTTTTTCCACCTACTGAATTTTATCAAAAAAGCAGAGTAGGCCCACGGCTTCATCGAGCAGCGTTAACAGCGATACTAGCTATTTTCCTCTACCCTGCTCTTTATGATGTTTCTAAACTTATTTACGTAAAGTTCTTCCCGTAGATATGGGATTCCGAACTTATTTTGATTTGGGTGGGTAAGTATTTTCATAGGCCACCATTTCGGTTTTTGGATGGCGTAACGCATACAAGGCGGCCCGCAGCCCACGCAGTTTGACCTTATGTTCACGGGTTTTTCCTGCCCAACGTTCGCGAAACAGATCCATGTCATCCCGGCGGGCAAAATAGATCACCATATCAACGAACGGTGCAGATTGCCCGGACCGAGGGATTTCGATGTTGCGAATGCCCATGGTCCAGCGATCACTGCGGATATTTTTATCAAGCCAGTCCAAAACGTTTTGCGCAGACTGCTTTTCGTGAATGACAACGCGGAACGGAAAATTACGAAGGTCTTGTTGCATGTATCCCCCAAGACAAACCCTGCCTGATGCGGCAATGATACATGAACATTGCACGCAGGGATGTATCAATCCTTTTCGGGGCGTTCGTTGTTGGGGCGATTAGAAGAATTTGAGCTTTCCAGTGTCGGGAAATCCGACCAAATCGCCCATTTGTGAAAGAGGTTAAGTATTTGAATTGGTCTTATTTTTGCGGGCGGGCTTAGGGACTGAAATATAAGATAAATTTACATTTTTTCTTCGCTGAATTAAGGTTACATGATAATCGGACAGTCAAAATTCCCTGCACGTCTTAATTGCAGGGAAAGAAGAATATAAACGGGGTATTGAAGGTTGAGTGAAAAGCGTTCAGGTGTTCAGCCGTCCGGCAAGGAACGCCATTTCAAACCAGAAGAACTGATTGTCAGCAAGACCGATCTTAAAGGTCGGATCACCTATGCCAACGAACTGTTTTTGAGCTTGGCCGACTTCAGTGAAAAGGAAGTCCTTGGTCAGCCCCATTCGCTTATCCGTCACCCCGATATGCCGCGTTGCATTTTTAAAATGCTGTGGGATGAAATTGCCGCCGGGCACGAGATTTTTGCCTATGTCGTGAATATGGGTAAAAAGGGTGATCATTACTGGGTCTATGCCCATATCACCCCGACATTTGATGCCGCGCACAAGGTGATTGGCTATCATTCCAATCGCCGGGTTGCCGACCCTAAGATTCTTAAGGAAACGATCATTCCGCTTTATGCGGAGCTGCGCAAGATCGAGGACAGTACGGCCAACCGTAAGGACGGTATGACGGCCGCATCCAAGGTTCTTGCGCAAAAGCTTTCCGATGCCGGTATGGCATACGATAAATTCATCCAAAGTCTTTAAGACCAAGAGGTTCGAGGTTCGCAATGGCGCTATTTGGTGGTTCCAAATCAGGTATTAAAAAGGCACTGGATGTGGTTCTGGCCGCAGCCGAAGGTGATTACGAAGCGCGCATCACCAATGTCGACAGTCATTCGGAGATGCGCGAATTGTTTATCGCGATCAACCGATTGATCGACCGTAATGATGCGTTCTTGCGCGAAAGTGCCGCATCGATGGGGGCCGTTTCGGAAAACCGGTATTATCGTCGGATTGTCGAAACCGGCCTTGTTGGTGAATATCTGTCATCGGCAAAACGCATCAATGCAGCGACCGCATCGATTGAAGAAAAACTGTCGGGCTTTGCATCCATCCTTGATGATTTCAAAAGCGGTTCGTTTGACGTTGTTGACGAAATTGCCAGTGCAGCCTCGGCCTTGTCCGAGGCATCGGGCGATGCCAATTCGATTGCCCATGAAACCAGTGCACGTTCGACCACGGTAGCCGCCGCAGCGCGTCAGACCGCCAGCAACGTGACCGAGGTGTCGCAGGCATCTGAAGAACTGAACCAGTCAATCCGCGAAGTGTCCGATCAGGCCCGTGAATCGGTTGAAATTGCCCATCGTGCCAATGGTCTGGCGCAGGAAACCGATGGTCGGATTGGTCAGCTTGAAGCGGCTGCCGGTGAAATTGTCGAAGTTGTCAGCTTTATCCGTGATATTGCGGCTCAGACCAACCTTCTGGCCCTGAATGCGACCATCGAGGCTGCGCGTGCGGGCGAGGCGGGCAAAGGGTTTGCCGTGGTTGCCAATGAGGTCAAAGGTCTTGCCAATCAGACCAGTAAGGCCACCGAAAGCATCGAAGAAAAAGTGCAGGATATTCAAACCGCGATTGAACAGTCGGTCGGGTCGATCCGTGAAATTGCCGGTGTGATTGATGATCTGGCCGCGCGCTCGGACATGATTTCGGGCAATGTTGAAACCCAAGCCAGCCTGTCGTCAAACATCACCCGCAATGTCGAACAGGCATCAAGCGGCGCACAGGAAGTTACCGATAACATCACGGTTGTTTCCGACATGGCCAGCCGTACTGGCGACGCCGCCGATACCACGCGCGAAATGGCCAGCCGTCTGGCGACACAGTCGGAAAATCTGCGCAATAAGCTGGGCGGGTTCCTCGATACGATTGAAAAGCTGCTCTATACCGCCAAGAAATAACCGTTTTCTAAACATATCGGGGTAGGGTGATGATCCTGGAGCATCCTTAGTGATGCTCTTTCCTTGCCCTTCTCACAGGAGAACTGTGCCGTGCGTGTTTTCTTTAATGCCCGCCACGATGCCCATGACGGTGCTGGCGAAATGCACCACGGGCGCATGGTGCCCTGTTTTGAAAATGCCCGGCGCATTCCCATCATCCGTGATGCGGTCGCACATGCGGTACAGGCGCAGCTTGTTGATCCGGCTGATCACGGCATGGATCCGATCCGTGCCATCCACGACGCCGATTACCTTGATTTCATCGAAAACGCCTGGGGCGCATGGGCCAAGGCGGGTAACAAGGGCGATGCGTTCCCCTATGTCTGGCCGAGTGCAGGGTTTTCTGGCGGCAAACCCGAACACATTAGTGCGCGTCTGGGGCAGTTTGCCATTTCATCAGATACCCCGATCACGCAAGGCACGTGGAAAGCGGCCTACTGGGGCGCGCAGACTGTTACGTCTGCTGCTGATGCGACGTGGCATGACGGCGAGGCATCCTTTGCTCTGACCCGTCCACCAGGTCATCATGCCCATGCCAACCGCTATGGCGGGTATTGTTTCTTGAATAATTGCGCCATTGCAGCCCAGAGGATGATTTCCAAGGGGGCGAAAAAGGTCGCGATCCTTGATATTGATTACCATCATGGCAATGGCGCGCAGGATATTTTCTATCAACGTGGTGATGTTCTGACCATCTCACTCCATGCCGACCCGACCCATCAGTTCCCGTTCTTCATGGGCTATGCCAATGAAACTGGACGTAATGACGGACAGGGGGCGAACCTTAATATTCCGCTTCCCGGTGGCAGTGATTTTGGCGCATGGGGGCAGGGTTATGCCAAGGCCATGCAAAAGCTTGTGACATGGCAACCCGATGCGTTGGTGATTGCACTGGGTGTTGATGCCCACGAAGCTGAACCGATTTGTGATTTCAAACTCCAGACCGATGATTTCAAACGCATCGGTCAAATGATCGGGCGCTTGGGCCTTAAAACCGTGTTTGCCATGGAAGGCGGCTACGCCCATGACGTGATCGGGCATAATGTGGCGGCGGTTCTCAGTGGATATCTGAATGAAGCCAAACGCTGATCACGTGATTAGATGTGGCTTGAAATGAAAATGCCCCGTGCTTCGTGCCGGGGCATTTTCATTTTGGATGGGCTGGATCAGGCCAACGTGTTCAACGGTCCCAAGGTGGTGTGCCGCCAAATTCACCAACCAGAAAATCGACAAAGGCGCGCACGCGTGTTGGCAGATAGCGGTTTTCCGGATACAGCGCATAGACCGCATGTGATGGCGGTTGATAGTCGGGCAGCACGACCTTCAGGCGGCCATCGCGGATATGAGCACCGACTTCCCAGTGTGATTTAAGCGCAATGCCATGGCCGTCCAGACACCAGCGGGTCAGGACTTCGCCGTTATCAGAATCCATGGAGCCCGAAACCGCCAGCGTGGCCGCGCCTTCGTCATTCGGGCCGACCAGCGTCCATTGATATTGTTGCGATCCGGGGAAGCGCAGCAACAGGCAATTGTGATGCAAAAGATCGCCGGGGACATTTGGTGTGCCGTGCTTTTCAAGATAAGCCGGGCTTGCCACCAGCATGCGTTTGTTGGCCGCCAGTTTGCGAACGATGAGCGAGCTTTCCTTAAGCTCGGCAATGCGAATGGCAAGGTCGACCTTGTCTTGCAACAAGTCCAAAAGCCGGTCTGACAGGTGCAGGCGGATTTGCACATCCGGGTTTTTTTCAACAAACTTCGGAATGATCGGCACGACATATTTGTTGCCAAATGCAATTGGGCAGGTCAGCGTTACCGGGCCGCGTGTGGTGTTTTTTTGATTGGCGATGGCATTTTCGGCCTCCTGCATTTCCGATAAGATGCGCAGGCAGTGCCGGTAATAAACATCGCCCTCCGTGGTCAGATTAACCCGGCGCGTTGTGCGGTTGAGCAAGCGAACGCCAAGGCGTTCTTCAAGGCGCGCGATGCGGTTTGACACGACGGCGGCCGAATGACGCAATTCGCGCCCGGCAGCAGAAAGGTTACCAAGTTCGGCAACGCGGACAAAAATCTGGATGTCCTCAAAGTCGGACATGGTGCGGGATGCTCCTGATCTGGTCGTGGCTTGTGGCGTTTATTCTTGCTGTTTGTTCAATTTGGTGGCGCCCACTGTGCCATTTTAAAGAATAGTTTGAAAGTCATTTCGATTATGCTCGGGGCGTTAATAATAGAGGTGCTCTGACGCCTATGGTAGGACTGGATAAGAGAGTGATTGGAATGATTCTTGGTCGGCGTGGGGACAAGCGGCGCTGGTATCATTCCCAAAAGAGGGGCAGCCCAAGTGTGACGTGATTGTCATCTGCCTTGGGCGAGACGGAGGTTTCTAACGCCGTGGATATTCTGTTTCAGGACTGGATCAATTTGATCCTGCGCTGGGCGCATCTGATTACGGGCATCGCCTGGATCGGGTCTTCGTTCTATTTTGTCTGGCTGGATTTGAGTTTGCGCAAGCGGCCAGACATGGATGAGGGTGTCTACGGCGAAGCATGGATGGTGCATGGCGGCGGGTTTTATCACGTCAATAAATGGATGGTTGCGCCCAAATCCATGCCAGCCGACCTGCATTGGTTTAAGTATGAGGCTTACTTTACCTGGCTGACCGGTTTTGCGCTTTTGGTGACCATGTATTACTGGAGTGCCGAAAGCTATTTGATCGACCCAAGTGTTCTGGCGCTGACCAAGATGGATGCGATCCTGATTGGGTTGGGCAGCCTGTTTGCCGGGTGGGTGATCTATGACATCCTGTGCAAAAGTGCGATTGGCAAAAGTACGGGTAAGCTTGCGGTCGCCCTGTTTATTCTGA
Organism: Thalassospira lohafexi; assembly: GCF_002844275.1. Lineage (GTDB taxonomy): Bacteria > Pseudomonadota > Alphaproteobacteria > Rhodospirillales > Thalassospiraceae > Thalassospira > Thalassospira lohafexi. Next base: position 52,712 of record NZ_NXGX01000010.1, on the reverse strand, counting down.
TTATGGTGGCGGCTTATTTCTTTACCCATGTGTTTAGTGGGCGTGGGGCCTTTATCCATGTCGGGGCGATGATTGGTACGATCATGGCCGCCAATGTGTTTCGCATCATCATTCCCAATCAGAAAAAGGTCGTTGCCAGCCTGATGGCCGGGGAAAAGCCTGATCCGGCATTGGGGCTACAGGCCAAGCAACGTTCGACCCATAATAACTATCTGACCCTGCCGGTGTTGCTGATGATGATCAGCAACCATTATTCGATGCTGTTTTCCCATGATCAGTCATGGCTGATTGTCGGGTTGATCCTGATCATCGGTGGTCTGGTGCGCCATTTCTTTAACACGCGCAATGCGGGCGGGACGGGTAAGGCAATTGTCTGGCAACTTCCAGCAGCCGGTGTTGGTATGGCGGTTTTGGCGATGTTTGCATCCTATGACCCCAATGCGGTCAAGCTTGCGGATGAAGACATCATCACCGCTGATCATGCGTTGGCGATTGTGCAAACCCGCTGCACGGCGTGTCATTCGCAAAACCCGCGCGACGAAGGGTTCGATGAAGCCCCGGCGGGTGTGATGTTTGATGATTTGGCCCAGATCGAAGCCAATGCCCAGCGTGTGCTGGCACAGGCCGTGATTGGCCGGGCGATGCCGCTTGGCAATATCACGGAAATGACCGACGAAGAACGTGCCCAGCTTGGCCAGTGGATACGTGCGGGCATGCCGGAATAGACCGTCAAATTTGCCTCAACATAATAAAGGGCGGTCGCATGATGCGGCCGCCCTTTTGCGTTGACGTGCCGGGCAAGTCCCCGGCGGAGACGGGGGATCAGACGTCGGCGCGATAGTTCATCGGTACCCAGTCATACATCGTGGCATCTTCGCGCACGTGACCAATGCCCGGGAAGGCAATGTGACAGCCCGCGACCAGATATTTGTCAGCGACCGCCTCGGCAAAGGCGGCTTCGCGACTTTTGATCGCCTGATCGGGATCGACATCAAACGGGATGGCAACGCCCGGTTCATCAAACTGCAAAACATCGCCGTGCGTGATGTCGCCCCAATAGACGAATTTCTCACCCTTGCTTTCAAACGAAAGTGCACTGTGGCCTGGTGTGTGGCCCGGGCGGTGGGCGGTGTCGATCACGCCGGGAATGGCGGACGCATCGGGCGCGTATGTTTTAAGCATCCCGCTATCGAGATAGAGTTTGGTCGCGGCAACGGCCTGATCAAAGAAAAGCTTGGCCTCATCCGGGGCCTTGTCGCGGTTTGCTGTGCTTAGCCAATAGTCCGCATCAAGTTTGGGGACATGGACCGTGGCATTGGCAAAGACCTTTTTGCCATTGAGTGTCAGCCCGCCGGTATGATCGGTGTGGATGTGGGTGATGACGACATCATCAATCTGATCGGGATGATAGCCCGATGCGATGATGTTGGCCGGCAGTTTGCCAAGGGCAGGGCCCATCAAGTCACTGGTACCCGCATCAAGCAGCACCAGCCGGTCCCCGAAATTCAGCAAGTACGCGTTGACCGATACATGTGTTGGCGTGCCCTGAAACGCATTGGCAAGGGCGGTACGGGCATGGTCGGGCGTGGTGTTAAGATATAAGTCGGCTAGTGGGAAATGGCCGGTGCCATCCGACAGGGCGGTGACTTCGACGTCGCCGACCATCAGGCGGTAATACCCCGGTGCCTGTGTTCCGGCCAAAGGGGCCTTGGCATCCGCACGCAGGGGGACAAATACGGTGCTGCCAACTGCACCGATGGCGGCGGCGGCCAATGACCCTTTGAGCATGTCGCGACGTGATAACATGGATCTTTTCCTCCTAAAGATGCCGGGCAAACCGGCGGGTTGTAAGTTTATGGGCAAAATGTATAGTCCATTTCATCAGTAATCAAATCGATGCGGGTCATGGATAATATTGATCATTTCAATTTACGGTCATTCGATCTCAACCTCATGGTTGCGTTTGACGCAATGATGCAAGAGCTTAGCGTGACCAAATCCGCCGAAAAATTGCGGATTGGTCAATCGGCGATGAGCCACAATTTATCAACACTGCGCGTGTTGTTGCAGGACGATTTGTTTGTGCGGGTCGGGCAGAAAATGCAACCAACCGCCAAGGCCCGTGCTTTGGCCGGGCCCGTGCGTACTGCCTTGTCACAGGCGCAAAATGCGCTTCAGGCGTCAGATTGCTTTGATCCGGCAACGGCGGAACGCGTTTTTCGGTTGGGGGTGACCGGTGAAATGGAAATGATCCTGCTTCCGGTGTTGTTGCGTCATTTGCAGATACACGCACCGGGAACCAAGCTGTTAAGCCGCACGATCACCACCGACAGCGTTGATCCGATGATCAATAATGGCGAGATCGATTTGGCAATCGGATGTAAAAGCCCGTTGCAATCAGGCTATTTCGGCGAGGTACTCTTTAAGTCCGAAGTGGCGTGCTGCTTTAACCCCAATCTTCTTAATCTGGGCCGCCCTTTGTCGCGTGAGGATTATCTGGCGTCACGCCACGCGGTGTTGTCGCAGACAGGTAACGTTGCGGGATGTGTCGGCGATGCGTTGCAGGGGTTGGGGATCAATTTGAACGTCGTCATGGCGGCCCCTGATTTCATGCCGCTTTTGGCTGCGGCGCGCAATGCACCAATTATCGCAACGGTTCCGTGCCGTATTGCCACCCAGTATGCCCCGTTATTTGGGCTGAGCTTTTGCCAGATGCCAATTGAAGTCGGATTTCCACCGGTGACGATGAACTGGGCAGTCTGGACCGACAAGGACGTCGGGCTGGTTTGGTTGCGCGATCAAATCCGAACCGTGATTGCGTCAATCGCCCCTGAAGATCACCTTCTGGCAGCAGAATGATTCCCGCGTTGAATGGATAACGCCCTGCGGGCGAACCCGCAGGGCGAGAAGCCGCCAATGGCAAGGCGGGATTGTGGTGCAATAACCGCAAGCGGTGGCGAAACTTCCGTCCTTGAAATAGGGGCTGGTGGCAGGCGCGTCAATGTGATTAAAAAATAATCAAATTTTAATCTATGATTGAAAAATGGTCAGATAAAATGTGGGTCACGCAAATATTTCCCGAAACTACGATGTAAAATAGTTGGATACTGCGTGGGAATCCCTCGATTCTTGATTTTATTCCATAAGAGGGTGATTCTGGCACGGTTTTAGCTAGTACCACTGCGGTGCAATAAACTCGCAGTGGAGGCTATAAATGAATAAGAAGCTTCAAGCGCTCATGGGCGCTGGGGCCTTGGCATTGTCTGTTATGACGATGTCAGCCGCACAAGCAGCAGATACCATCAAGGTAGGTGTGCTGCATTCTCTTTCGGGGACGATGGCGATTTCTGAAACCACATTGAAGGACACTGTCCTGATGCTGGTGGATGATCTGAACAAAAATGGTGGTTTGCTTGGTAAGCAGGTCGAAGCTGTGGTCGTTGACCCGGCATCTGACTGGCCGCTTTTCGCCGAGAAAGCCCGCGAACTCATCGAAAAAGATAAAGTCGATGTTGTTTTTGGCTGCTGGACCTCGGTTTCGCGTAAATCGGTTCTGCCGGTGTTTGAAGAGCTGAACAGCATGCTGTTCTATCCGGTTCAGTACGAAGGCGAAGAAAGCTCGCGCAACGTATTTTATACCGGTGCCGCGCCAAACCAGCAGGCCATTCCGGCTGTTGATTACCTGATGAGCGAAGACGGCGGTTCCGCGGAACGTATTGTTCTGCTTGGTACCGACTACGTTTATCCGCGTACCACCAACAAAATCCTGCGGTCTTATCTGAACGGTAAGGGTATCTCTGATGAAGACATCATGGAGAACTACACCCCGTTCGGTCATTCCGACTGGCAGTCGATTGTTGCGGATGTAAAAGCATTCGCGTCAGCCGGTAAGAAAACCGCCGTGGTTTCGACCATTAACGGTGATGCGAACGTTCCGTTCTACAAGGAACTCGCCAATCAGGGCATCAAAGCCGAAGACATTCCGGTTGTTGCGTTCTCTGTCGGTGAAGAAGAGCTTGCTGGTATTGATACCAAGCCGCTTGTTGGTCACCTTGCTGCCTGGAACTACTTCCAGTCGGTTGAGTCTGATGCCAACACGGCCTTTATCGAAAAATGGCATGCCTTCATTGGTGATGACGCACGTGTCACCAACGATCCGATGGAAGCAACCTACATCGGCTTTAACATGTGGAAACAGGCTGTTGAGCAGGCTGGCACCACCGATGTTGATGCGGTGCGTCAGGCCATGTATGGCCAGGAAGTTGCAAACCTGACTGGTGGTATGGCTGTCATGAACACCAACCATCACCTGTCCAAGCCGGTTCTGATCGGCGAAGTGCAGGACGATGGTCAGTTTGACACCGTTTGGGAAACCGAAGGTACGGTTGTTGGCGATGCATGGTCGGACTTCCTGCCAGAAAGCGCAAAATTGACCGCCGACTGGACCTATCCTTGGGTCTGCGGCAACTGTGAAAAACCGATGTACTAATCGGTGCTGGGCGGGCCGGTCGTGGGAACGCGACCGGCCCGTTCGCTGTCAGGCAGGCCAAGGTGCCGCCATCGTCTGATCTATTCTTTTTTCCATTTTCCATATTGAATACAAAGGTTTGGTGATCATGCGCAATGACATGTTTTCAGTGCTGCGCCGTTCCCCGTTTTCCATCACGCAGACGCGCCGGTTTGCCGTCCGGATTTGCGGTATGGTTGCCTGTTTGATGATGTTTGCTGTGGTTTCCCCCAATGTTGCGCAAGCTTTTAGCGACGAGGAACTGCGCAATATTGCCGAACAACTTAATGACAAAAGTTCGACCAAACAGGTTGCCATCATCGAAGAAATGGCCGCAGACGGCGATCCGCGCGTCGCGCCAATCCTTAAGGCGATGCTCGAAGGTGACCTTTATGTCCGTGACAGCGACGAACATGTCGTGATCGCCACCAAAAAGGGCAAGGTCTATACCCATATCGACATCATCAGTGGCGAAGAAGCCGGGGAAAGTTCATCCAAGGAACTTGATAAAATCAAGGTCAACAACCGGCTGCGCGGGGCGCTTCGCGATGCGCTGGCAACCCTGAACCTGTTTAGTCCCGACCATGCCGTGCGAACCGCTGCCGTAGAGCAGATCATGGATGCCCGTGATCCGGCGATGTTGCCGTTGCTTTTACGTGCGATTGAGCGCGAAGACGATGAAACGCTTCTGGCGCGGATGAATTTGGCGCGCGCGACCATGGCCCTGGCCGCGGGTGAAAATGCCGAGGAACGGTTGGCTGCCATCGACGTTCTGGCCAGTGAAACCACCCCGCAAATTCGCGCGGTTCTGTCGCAATTTGTTGCCAGTGCCGAGGCCGAGGGGATTGAACCCGAAGTCGTGACTGCCGCGCAGGATGCATTGGATGATGTCGAAGGTCGTCTTTCAAACTGGCAAACACTTGGCGATGTTTATCGCGGGATCAGTTTGGGGTCGGTTTTGCTCCTTGCCGCCGTCGGGCTTGCCATCACCTTTGGCGTGATGGGGGTCATTAACATGGCCCACGGCGAAATGATCATGATCGGCGCCTATACCACCTTTGTCGTGCAGCAGATTTTAAGTTCGGTTCTGCCGTCTGGCTCGCCATGGTCTTTGATCATTGCCGTGCCCGCCGCGTTTTTGGTGGCCGGGATGATCGGCGTTGTTATTGAGCGCTGTGTTATTCGTTTCTTGTACGGTCGGCCGCTTGAAACCCTTCTCGCGACATGGGGTGTCAGTCTGGTGTTGCAGCAAGCCACCAGAACGATTTTCGGGGCCACCAACCAGCAGGTCACTGCACCTGATTTCATGAGCGGTGCGATTGAATTTTCGACCGGTCTGGTCCTGACCTATAACCGGCTGTGGATCATTTTGTTTAGTCTGATTGTGGTTGCCGGGATCGCGTGCGTTCTGCGCTATACCGCCTTTGGTCTTCAGATGCGCGCCGTCACCCAGAACCGCCGCATGGCCGGGTCGGTTGGCATACGTACGGGCTATGTCGATGCGCTGACCTTTGGGTTGGGATCGGGGATCGCCGGGATTGCCGGGGTGGCGCTGAGCCAGATTTCAAACGTCAGTCCGAACCTTGGTCAGACCTATATCATCGACAGTTTCATGGTGGTTGTGTTTGGCGGTGTCGGAAACCTTTGGGGCACGGTTCTGGGCGCGTTCAGCCTTGGTATTGTGAATAAGTTCCTTGAACCATTTGCCGGTGCAGTTTTGGCCAAAATCTTTGTCCTGATTGCGCTGATCCTGTTCATCCAGAAACGACCCAAGGGGCTGTTCGCCCTTAAGGGCCGCGCGGTGGAGGCCTGATCCATGACCGATTACAGTCAAAAATATCAAATGACGCCGGTTGTGGGCTGGTTGCTTAAGGATCGCGGGGGCATGATTTTGCTCACGATCCTGATCGCCGCAGCCATTCTGGTGCCGATTGGAAACCTGTTGGTGCCTGAGACTTCGTCCTTCCACGTGCCGACATGGATGCTGAGCCTTTTGGGCAAATATCTATGCTATGCGCTGCTGGCACTTAGCGTGGATCTGATCTGGGGCTTCTGCGGGATTTTGTCGTTGGGTCATGGGGCATTCTTTGCGCTGGGCGGCTATGCCATGGGCATGTACCTGATGCGCCAGATCGGTGATCGCGGGGTGTATGGCAACCCGGAATTACCCGATTTCATGGTGTTCCTCAACTGGACCGAATTGCCGTGGTACTGGTACGGCTTTGACATGTTCTGGTTCGCCATTGTCATGGCGATGTTTGTGCCGGGATTGCTGGCCTTTGTGTTTGGCTTCCTGGCATTCAGATCACGCGTGACGGGTGTGTATCTTTCGATCATTACACAGGCGATGACCTATGCGCTTCTTCTGGCCTTTTTCCGCAACGATATGGGATTTGGCGGCAATAACGGCCTGACCGATTTCAAGGATTTGCTGGGCTATTCATTGCAATCGGACGGCACGCGGGCCGGGTTGTTTGTCGCATCCTGTGTGTTTCTTGGCATTTGTTACATCGTGGCGCGCGGCATTACCCAGTCTCGCCTTGGCAAAGTTTTAATCGCAATTCGTGATGCCGAAAGCCGGGTGCGGTTTACGGGCTACCGGGTTGAATATTACAAGCTGTTTGTCTTTACCATTTCGGCGGTGATGGCCGGTATTGCCGGTGCGCTTTATGTGCCGCAGGTCGGGATCATCAATCCGGGCGAATTTGCCCCGGCCCTTTCGATTGAAATCGTTATCTGGGTCGCCGTTGGCGGGCGTGGCACGCTTTATGGGGCGGTGCTTGGCGCGTTTATCGTCAACTATGCCAAGACCTTCTTTACCGGGGTAATGCCGGACTTCTGGCTGTTCTTCCTTGGCGGGCTGTTTATTGCGGTGACCTTGCTTCTGCCCAAAGGCGTGATTGGCGCGGTTCCGGCATTCGGGGCGCCTGACAGGCAATCAATCCTATCGTCAATGCGAAAACGCCTGAGTGCAGGAGGCAAAGCATGAGCGAAGCCATGGATATCAAACCAGACGCGCAGGTTAAAAGTGCCCGTGCTGAAACCATTCTCTATGTCGATGGGGTGTCGGTGACCTTTGATGGTTTCCGTGCGCTCAATAACCTGTCGTTTTATGTCGAACCGGGCGAGCTTCGCGCCATCATTGGTCCGAACGGGGCGGGTAAAACCACGATGATGGATATTATCACCGGTAAAACCCGGCCTGATACCGGGGACGTTTTGTTTAAAAGCGAAACGGACCTGACCAAGCTGGACGAGGCCGATATCGCCAATCTTGGCATCGGGCGCAAGTTCCAGAAACCGACCGTATTTGAAAGCCATACGGTGTTTGACAACCTCCTGCTTGCCTGTTCGGGCGGGCGTGGGGTGTTTAAGGCCCTGTTCCATCGTCTTTCGAGTGCCGAAAAGATCAAGATCGAAAAAACACTGATCACCATCATGCTTGATGAAAAGCGCGATGAGTTGGCCGCCAACCTGTCGCACGGGCAGAAACAGTGGCTGGAGATCGGCATGCTGTTGATGCAGGAACCCGAACTTCTTTTGGTCGATGAGCCGGTTGCCGGTATGACCGATTCCGAAACCGAAGAAACCGCCAAGCTTTTGCGCACAATCGCCAAGGAATATTCGGTGGTGGTGGTCGAGCACGACATGGAATTTGTCCGTGACCTTGATTGCAAGGTAACCGTGCTGCACGAAGGATCGGTGCTGGCCGAAGGCCGTCTTGATCATGTGCAAAAAGACCCGCGGGTCATTGAAGTTTATCTGGGACGCTAGGGGAAAGACTTAATCATGCTCGATGTTAGCAATATTGATCTGTTCTATGGTGCGTCCCATGCCCTGCGCAAAGTGTCGCTGAGTGCAAGCACGGGCAAAGTCACGGCCGTGCTTGGCCGCAATGGGGTGGGTAAAACATCCCTGATGCGCGCGGTCGTTGGTCAGCATCCGATTGCCGATGGCAACATCAAATGGGAAGGCAAGGATATCTCGCGCGATCCATCATGGCGGCGCTCGGTCAATGGTATCGCCATTGTCCCACAGGGGCGTGAGATTTTCCCGCTTTTGACGGTGAAGGAAAACCTTGAAACCGGGTTTGCCGCCTTGCCGCGTGCCATGCGCCATATCCCCGATGAGATTTTCGAACTGTTCCCGGTTCTGCGTGACATGCTGGGTCGTCGCGGTGGCGATCTTTCGGGCGGGCAGCAACAGCAGCTTGCCATTGGGCGCGCCCTTGTCACCCGGCCCAGATTGCTCGTGCTGGATGAGCCGACCGAGGGTATCCAGCCATCGATCATCAAGGATATCCAGCGCGTGATCAAACAGTTGGCCAATCGTGGCGATATGGCGATCCTTCTGGTCGAGCAATATTTTGAATTTGCCCATGAACTGGCCGACGAGATTGTCGTGCTGGAACGTGGCGAAGTGGTTTTATCCGGATCAAAGGACACGCTGGATCGTGAAAAAGTTCGGGCTTATCTGACTGTTTGATCAGCATTTGCCGAAAATTTGCGCAGGTTTGGGGTGATTTGCGCGCTTAAACGGGGCCGGAAATCCGTCGGTTGCGATGGATTGTCTGGTTGGCCCGCATCTTGCTGTTATGGCCGATGGAATTGCCGGAAAACGGTATCAGGTTCACGTAAAGAACCAAATCATCAGGTGGCCTTGTGCAACTTCGCAAACTCGAAACCCCGATCTCCGCACCTCAAAACGCGGATACTGGACTGACCGCAGAGAACGCGCGCATCAAAACAGATGGCCGCGCCGAGGTGACATTCCGAACGGGAACCGGCCCGACCCATCAGGGCGGGCATGCGGCACTTGATCATCTGTATTACCGCGATCCGATGAAAATCCTGTTTCCGCGCCCTGTGGCGGGGGATCTGACCACGGCTGTTTTGGTGACAACATCAGGTGGCATGGTTGGTGGCGATAAGCTGGCGTTTGAAGGTCGCGTTTCAGACGGTGCGTCTGCGCTGTTTACAGCCCAGGCGGCGGAAAAGATTTACCGATCTGCCGGGCTTGATTGTGAGATGTCGGTTGATCTGGGCGTTGGCGATGGGGGCTGGCTGGAATGGTTGCCCCATGAAACCATCCTGTTTGATCAGGCGCGCTTGCGGCGCAAAACAACCGTGGCTGCGACCGGAACGGGCATGGTCATGGCCGGTGAAATGATGGTGTTTGGCCGATTGGCGCGCGGTGAAGTGTTTACCACGGGACTTGCCCGCGATGCATGGGATGTGTCGATTGACGGGCGCCCGATCTGGCGTGATGCGCTGCATCTTGAAGGTGATGTGTTGCGGATGCTCGATCACGCGGCGGCATTTGATGGCGCGCGCGCCGCGGCGACCGCCATTTTGGTCGGTCACGGTGCCGAGGATCAGTTGGATAATGCGCGGGTATGTTTAACACAGGCGTGTGACGGTCTGGATGACGCGGCCGTTCTGTGTGCGGCAACCGCGATGAAGGGAATTGTGATTGTGCGCTTTATGGCGCGTGATCCGATGAAATTGCGCCGGGTCTACGGCGCATGGTGGAAACAGTTCCGCCATAAAACACGGGGGCTTCCCGAACGCTTGCCGCGTTTGTGGGAGATTTAAAATGGTGGATCCAAGGAGGAAGCAGGCATGAATTTGACGCCACGCGAAAAGGACAAACTGCTGATTTCGGTTGCCGCCATGGTGGCGCGCAATCGCCTTGCACGCGGTGTAAAGCTTAACCATCCCGAAGCCATCGCAATCATCACCGATTACGTTGTCGAGGGGGCGCGCGATGGTCGGTCGGTTGCCGATTTGATGCGCGACGGGGCCACTGTGATCAAACGCGATCAGGTGATGGATGGCATTGCCGAAATGATCCACGACATTCAGGTCGAAGCAACGTTCCCCGATGGAACCAAGCTTGTCACCGTTCACGAACCGATCCGTTAAGGGGGCTTATGATTATGATTCCAGGTGAAATCATTACCAAAGAAGGCAACCTGATCTTAAATGAGGGTCGTGAAACCAAGACCATCACGGTGTCCAATACCGGCGACCGTCCGGTGCAGGTTGGTTCGCACTATCATTTTTATGAAACCAATCCGGGCCTTGATTTTGACCGTGATGCGGCGCGGGGCTTCCGGCTTGATATTCCTGCGGGCAGTGCAGTTCGGTTTGAACCGGGCCAATCGCGCGAGGTCAATCTGGTCAAATACGCCGGGACCGGCACGGTTTACGGTTTTAACGCCAAAATCAACGGCAAGCTTTAAGCGGGGGAACGAGAAATGGCATACGAAATTGATCGTCCGTCCTATGCGGCAATGTTCGGTCCTACCGTGGGCGACAAGGTCCGGCTGGCCGATACTGATTTGATCATTGAAGTCGAAAAGGACTTCACGACACTTGGCGAAGAAGTAAAGTTTGGTGGTGGCAAAGTCATTCGTGATGGCATGGGTCAATCACAGGTAACCCGTGCGGATGGCGCGGTTGATACCGTGATCACCAATGCGCTGATCCTTGATTATACCGGTATCATCAAGGCCGATATCGGCATTCGCGATGGCCGTATTGCCGCCGTTGGGAAGGCCGGGAACCCCGATATTCAGCCCGGTGTTGATATCATCATTGGTCCGGGCACCGAAATTATCGCCGGTGAAGGCAACATCATTACCGCAGGTGGCATTGATGCGCACATTCACTGGATTTGCCCGCAACAGGTCGAAGACGCCCTGTATTCCGGTGTCACCAGCATGCTGGGCGGCGGGACGGGTCCGGCGGCGGGGACCAATGCGACCACCTGCACACCCGGTCCGTGGCACATTGCGCGGATGCTTCAGGCTGCCGACGGCATTCCGATGAACATCGGGTTCTTTGGCAAGGGCAATGCGACCCTGCCGGGATCGCTGATTGAGCAGGTCAAGGCGGGTGCCTGCGGGCTTAAGCTGCATGAGGACTGGGGCACGACGCCCGCCGCAATTGATACATGCCTGTCGGTCGCCGATGACCTTGATGTGCAGGTGATGATCCACACTGATACATTGAATGAAAGCGGCTTTGTCGAACATACCCGTGCCGCGTTCAAGGGCCGGACCATTCATACCTTCCACACAGAGGGGGCCGGGGGTGGCCACGCGCCCGACATTATCAAGCTGTGTGGGGAGCCTAACGTCATCCCAAGTTCGACCAATCCGACCCGGCCATTTACGGTCAATACGATTGACGAACATCTCGACATGTTGATGGTTTGCCATCACCTTGATCCAAAAATTCCCGAAGACGTCGCCTTTGCCGAAAGCCGCATTCGTCGTGAAACGATTGCCGCCGAAGACATCCTGCATGACCTTGGCGCGTTTTCGATCATTTCATCAGACAGTCAGGCGATGGGCCGTGTCGGTGAGGTCATCACCCGCACATGGCAGACTGCCGATAAAATGAAAAAGCAGCGCGGCGCACTGCCCGAGGATGCCGGGGCTGGCAATGACAATTTCCGGGCCAAGCGATATGTCGCGAAATACACGATCAACCCGGCGATTGCCCAAGGGGTCGGGTCGCATGTCGGTTCGATCGAAGTTGGCAAGATCGCCGATTTGGTGGTTTGGAAGCCGATGTTCTTTGGCACGAAGCCCGACATGGTGATCAAGGCCGGTATGATTGTGGCGGCTGCGATGGGCGATCCCAATGCCTCGATCCCGACGCCGCAGCCGGTCCATTACCGCCCGATGTTTGGCGCCTATGGCAATGCGATTGCCAAAACCAGCTTCTCGTTCGTGTCGCAAGCCGGGATTGATGCCGGAATTGCTGCCGAGTTTGGCCTGTCCAAGTCGCTTTTGGCGGTGTCAAATACGCGCAACATTGGCAAAAAAGACATGAAGCTCAATGATGCCTTGCCGAAAATGGAAGTCGATCCTGAAACCTATCAGGTCAAGGCCGACGGCGAGCTTCTGACCTGTCAGCCGGTCGATACTGTGCCGATGGCGCAGCGGTATTTCCTGTTCTGATTGGGATAGATAACGTCATGCGTCATGCCATTGAACATATCCCGGTTGATCGTGCCGATACCTCGGAAGTCCGCGGCACGGTCACCCTGGTGTTTTCCGACCGCCATCGTCGGCGCATTCGCCTGCATGATGATGCGGGCGATGCGTTCCTGCTCGATCTGCCGCATGCGGTGCGGCTGGCCGATGGGGATCGTTTGCGTCTGGCTGAGGGCGGCGTGATTGTCGTGCGCGCGGCCGATGAACCGGTTCTGACCATCACCGCGGCCGGGCCGATTGCGACCGCCAAACTGGCATGGCACATCGGCAACCGCCATACCCCGGTTCAGGTTTTGAATGATGGGCGTTTACGGATCATTGACGATCACGTGATGCGCGACATGATCCTTGGCCTTGGCGGTGTGGTGGAAAATGAAATCGCGCCGTTTGATCCGCTGAATGGTGCGTATCACGGGCTTGGCGGCGCGCATGGCCACAGCCATGGCAACGATCATTTTGATCAGGATGATGACCCGAAACACACCCATGCCCATGCCGCAGGAATCTCCCATGACCACGGATGACCTGACGCTTAACCCTGCTGGTTTGATGCGGTTGATGACGTGGCTAAGCCCGTCTTTTCCGGTCGGGTCCTATACCTATTCGCATGGTGTGGAATATGCGGTTGAGGACGGTCGGGTTGGCTCGGCCGATACCCTGATCAACTGGGTTGAGGGCGTTTTGGAATTTGGCGCGGGGCGGATTGATGCGGTGCTGTTTTGTGCCGCATGGCGGGCCGCCCTTACGGGCGATGAAGATGCCTTGTTTGACATCGGGGTTGAAGCGGACTGTTGGCGCGGCACATCTGAAATGGCGCTTGAGGCAACCGCACAGGGGCGTGCCTTTGTCTCCACCGTATCAAAAGTCTGGGGCGATGGCGTGCTGACCCGCTGGGCTGATCAAATGCGTGAGAATGATCGCCTGCCATCCTATCCGGTGGCCGTGGGAATTGCCGCTGCCGTTGCCAAAGTTCCGTTGCGCGAAGCCCTGACGGCCTTTTTACATGCCATGGCGGCAAACCTTGTTTCCAGCGCTGTACGTTTGGTGCCGCTTGGTCAGACCGATGGTGTCCGGTCCTTATCATCGCTTGATAAAGCCGTCTCAATCGCGGTCGAACACGCCATGAAAACCGAGCTTGACGACCTTGGTGCGGCCGCACCTATGGTCGACTGGACATCGATGAAACACGAAACCCAATATACGAGGTTATTTAGATCATGAGCTCACCCCTTCGTATCGGTATTGGTGGCCCGGTTGGGTCCGGTAAAACCGCGTTGTTGGAACGGCTGTGCAAGGCCATGCGCGATGAGTTTAACATCGCGGCGATCACCAACGATATTTACACCCGCGAAGATGCCGAATTCATGACCCGTTCGGGCGCATTGGATGCGGACCGCATTGCCGGGGTTGAAACCGGCGGCTGCCCGCATACGGCCATTCGCGAAGATGCCTCGATCAATCTGGCGGCAGTCGAAGACATGGCGGCCAAGCATGCCGGGCTTGAGGCGATCTTTATTGAATCGGGCGGCGACAATTTGTCGGCCACTTTCTCGCCGGAGCTTGCCGACATCACCATTTACGTCATCGACGTTTCTGCCGGTGATAAAATCCCGCGCAAGGGTGGTCCGGGCATTACGCGGTCTGACTTGCTGGTGATCAACAAAACCGATCTGGCACCACTTGTTGGTGCGGATCTGGGGGTTATGGACCGCGATGCCAAGAAAATGCGTGGCACCCGTCCGTTCCTGTTCACCAATCTTAAGGCGATGGACGGCCTTGAAGACGTTAAGAATTTCATCATCGAGACAGGGGGGCTCCGCCAATCCGCAGCGTCCTGATATGGGGATAGATGGACGCAACTCTTAAGCGGATGACGGGAGCACACATCGCCCGGCCAGCAATGGTCGGGCGTTTGTGTTTTTGGGCTTAGAACAAAATGCGCAACTTTTTAGTTGCATAATAAAAAATGCTCAGGCATCTTAAATGCAACCAGGAGGTTGCGTTATGTCAAATACGATTGAAAAGTCTATCGAGATCAATGCGTCACGTGCCCGTGTGTGGCGCGCATTAACCAGTCACACCGAATTTGGCACGTGGTTTGGTCTTGCGATTGATGCCCCGTTTGAGGTTGGCAAGGTTTCAACCGGCAAAATCACGATTGAGGGTTTCACCCATGTGCCGTGGCATTCCACCATCAAGGCGATGGAGGAGCCAGCCTATTTCGCCTATACATGGCATCCCTATGCCGTGGACCCGGACGTCGATTACAGTGGGGAGCCTGAAACACTGGTCGAATTCTGGCTCGAAGAAGGCGATGGTCAAACATCGGTTCGGGTGCGTGAAACCGGATTTGACAATCTGCCCGCTCATCGGGTTGCCGAAGCATTGCGCGCCAACACAAATGGCTGGGGCTTCCAGTTGGAAAACATCAAAAAACATGTCGAAAACTGAAAATAATCAATCAAATGTCACAAATGACGGTGATTTTTCCGTCATTTTTGCCGCCTTAGGGGATTCCACCCGGTTAGCCCTCTTTGATCGGCTGTCGGATGGCAAGCCGCGCTCAATTTCGGTGCTGTCTGATGATGCCGACATGACCCGACAGGCCGTGACCAAGCATCTGCGTGTGCTTGAGGCCGCCGGGCTTGTGCAAAATCATCGGATGGGCCGCGAAAGCCATTATGCCTTTTGCCCTGATCAGCTCAAACAGGCGCGCGCCTATCTTGATCAGGTCGCCGGGCGTTGGGATTCCGCACTGATGCGGCTTAAAACCTTTGTCGAAGGCGATGACGGCTAACATTTTGAAATCGCGCATCTATTGCGAGATGAGCCAAGGCATTTGTCCGAAAGAAGCGTCATTTTGCTTGGCGGGGCGGAAAATTACGGGTATCCCATTGCCCGTTGAGCCGGTCGGGCGGACCGGTTAACAAAAGGTCGTTTTGCGCAAGGGGTTGATTGCAAAACAGCCTTATAACGGGAATGGGAACCGTTACATGAATACCAAGGATATTGTTTATATCGCCCTGTTTGCGGCTTTGACCGCAGTTCTGGGGCTGTTTCCGCCACTTACCCTTCCGGTGACCGGCGTTCCGGTAACTGCACAGTCGCTTGGCCCGATGTTGGCGGGGGCCATTTTGGGTGCCCGGCGCGGTGGTCTGTCGATTGTGCTGTTTCTTGTGCTGGTCGCGGTGGGTTTGCCGTTGCTGTCTGGTGGACGCGGTGGTTTTGGCGTGATGATCGGGGTGACCGGTGGCTTCATCTTTGGCTGGGCCATTTCGGCCTTTGTCATTGGCCTTCTGATCGAACACTTCTGGAATGACCTTACGGTGATCAAAGCGACCCTTGCCATCGGGTTTGGCGGGATTGTCGTTCTGTATGCCCTTGGCAATGCGTGGGTGGCGGTTGCCGCCGACATCAGCTATTGGCAGGCAACTGTCGGGGCGGCTCCGTTCCTGATTGGCGATGCGATCAAGGTGGCGATTGCGGTTGCGGCCTGCCTTGCTGTACGGCGGTCCTATCCCTTGATTTCCAAGGCGCGCTAACGTCTTATGGGTGCCACGCATGGAACGCCATGTGCGACGATGCCTGGCACCCTTTATGCGCATCCTTCCACGCCCTTAAAACCCACGGATACCGCCTTATGATCCGTTTTGAAAATGTCTCTGTGCAGTTTGACCAGCGACGTGTGCTTGACGATATTTCGCTGACCCTGACTGAAAAGCGGATTGCGGTTGTCGGGGCAAATGGCTCAGGCAAAAGCACCTTTGTACGGTTGCTCAATGGGCTGCAAACCGCGACCAGCGGCACGGTGACGGTCGATGATTTCAATCCGGCCAAGGACGGGCGCAAGCTGCGCCGTCATGTCGGGTTTGTCTTTCAAAACCCTGACAATCAGATTGTTTATCCGGTGGTTGAAGAAGACCTCGCCTTTGGTCTCAAGGCGTTAAAATTACCCAAGGACGAGGTTCATCGTCGCATTGATGAAATCCTTGCGCGCTATGACCTGACGGATTTCAAAACCCATCCCAGCCACCTTCTCAGCGGCGGGCAAAAGCAGCTTCTGGCGATTTCCGGGGTGCTGGTGATGAACCCGCGATACGTCATTTTTGACGAGCCGACCACCTTGCTTGATCTTCGCAACCGCAACCGGGTCGAACGCGCAATTGCAAAGCTTGATCAAACCGTGATTACGGTGTCGCATGATCTTGACCTGATTGCCGATTATGACCGGGTGCTGGTGTTTGATCAGGGCAAGATCGCCCTTGATGATACGCCCGCCAACGCCTTGTCAAAATACCGCGAGATGATGGCATGATCGCCGGGCTTTATATCGATGGCACATCGCCGCTGCACCGCGCAGGTGCCGGGATCAAGATATTGGCGATGATTGCCCTTGGCACCGGTGTTTTTCTGATCCCTGATTGGCCGGTGGTGACAGTTATCCTTGCAACGGTACTGGCATTCTACCCGCTGTGTGGATTTGGCCCGTCTGTGATCTGGGCGCAGGTGAAGCCGATCTTCTGGCTGCTTTCGATCTTTTTTGCCGTGCAGCTTTGGCTCAATGACTGGCAGGCTGGATTGCTTGTCGTTACTCGTATTGCCGCGATTGTATTGTTCGCGTCCCTTGTGACACTAACCACCAAAACGTCCGCCATGCTGGCATCACTGGAACGCGCCATGGGGCCGTTGCGTCCGCTTGGCGTTAATCCGGAAAAGGTCAGTCTGGCGATTTCGATGGTGCTGCGGTTTATCCCGGTGATCGCCACTGTGGCATCGGAAATCCGCGATGCCCAACGCGCACGGGGCTTGGATAAATCCATCCTTGCCATGGTCGTGCCCCTGATCATCCGCACCCTTAAAATGGCCGATGATGTTGCCGATGCGATTGAAGCGCGCAGTTTTGATCCTGACGAAACGGCATCTTGATCGCGCCGCAAAAGAAAGCCCCCGGCACACCAAGGTTTGGGCGAGATGGCGTGCCGGGGAACCGCATTGCTGCGGATCTCGTGAAATCAATCCGCTTTGTTAGCTAAGCCCAAGATGCTTGGCATGAAAGCGGATGTGATCTTCGATGAAGCTTGAGATGAAGTAATAGCTATGGTCATAGCCATCCTGCATGCGCACGGTTAGTGGGTAGCTTGAGGATTTGGCCGCTGCTTCAAGCACTTCGGGTTTAAGCTGCTCGGCCAAAAAGCCGTCTGCATCGCCCTGATCGACAAGGGCGGGTGTTTGCGCATCCGGCGCTGTTGCCGATTTCATCAGTTCCGAGCTGTCCCATGCTTTCCACATTGATTTGTCATCTCCCAGATAATTGCCCAGCGCCTTTTGGCCCCACGGGCAATTGATCGGATTGCAGATCGGCGAGAAGGCTGTGACAGATTTGAATGTGCCGGGATTACGCAGCGCAATCATCAATGCCCCGTGACCGCCCATGGAATGACCGGAAATCACCGCATCGTCACTGACTGGGAAGTGATCCTTGATCAGGCTTGGCAGTTCCTTGGTGACATAGTCATACATGCGATAATTGCGCGCCCAGGGTTCCTGTGTCGCATTGACGTAGAACCCGGCACCCTTGCCAAAATCATAGGCCTCGTTCTCGTCATCGGGCACATGATCGCCGCGCGGGCTGGTGTCGGGGGCGACAATCGCAATGCCCAGTTCGGCGGCCAAGCGAAACGCACCGGCCTTTTGCATGAAGTTTTCATCGGTGCATGTCAGACCCGATAGCCAGTACATCACCGGGACCTTGGTGCCATTGCCGGCCTGTGGCGGCAGGAAAATGGCAAAGCGCATGTCACAGCCCAGAACATTGGACGGGTGGGTGTATTGCTTTTGCCAGCCGCCATAGACCTTGTTGCTTGACGCGTTCTCAATACCCATTTCGGGCTCCTCTGATCTTTTTGATCGTCGGCCAATGCCGGGGTTAAATCCGGCATTGGCGTGATAATTCAAAATGTTTTAATTTGATCAGTAATGGATTACCGAACGGATGCTTTTACCTTCATGCATCAAATCGAATGCTTCGTTGATGTCTTCAAGTTTCATGGTGTGGGTGATGAAGTCCGACAGTTTGAACTCACCGGCAAGATAGCGTTCAACATAATCAGGAAGCTGCGAACGGCCCTTGACCCCACCAAAGGCGGTGCCACGCCAGACGCGCCCGGTCACAAGCTGGAACGGACGGGTCGAGATTTCCTGACCAGCCCCGGCAACACCGATAATCACCGACTCACCCCAACCCTTGTGGCAGCACTCAAGGGCGGAACGCATGACATTTACATTGCCGATGCACTCAAAGCTCCATTCAACGCCGCCATCGGTCATCTCGACAATGACCTCCTGAATGGGTTTGTCGAATTTCTGCGGGTTGATGCAATCGGTCGCACCAAGCTGCTTGGCAAGCTCGAATTTTGACTCGTTAATATCAATGGCAACAATGCGGCCCGCACCGGCCATCTGCGCGCCAATGATCGCTGAAAGACCGATACCGCCAAGGCCAAAGACGGCAACGGAATCGCCCTTTTGCACTTTGGCGGCATTGGTGGTGGCCCCCATGCCGGTGGTCACACCGCACCCCAGC
This sequence comes from Thalassospira lohafexi, assembly GCF_002844275.1. GTDB lineage: Bacteria > Pseudomonadota > Alphaproteobacteria > Rhodospirillales > Thalassospiraceae > Thalassospira > Thalassospira lohafexi. The sequence goes on along the minus strand of NZ_NXGX01000010.1, from coordinate 33,614 downwards.
AGGCAAACTTCTTCAAGCGGGGCGGTTTTATTGATTTTCGCCAGCGAGATTTCCGGCAGAACCGAATATTCCGAGAAGGTCGAGCAGCCCATATAATGGAAGATCGGCTTGCCATTCTGGGAGAAACGCGTGGTGCCATCAGGCATCAGGCCCTTGCCCTGTGTTGCGCGGATTTTCTGACACAGGTTGGTTTTGCCCGATTTGCAGAATTTGCACTCGCCACATTCGGGAGTATAGAGCGGAATGACGTGATCGCCCACGGCCACACTGGTCACACCCTCGCCGATGGACTCAACAATGCCGCCGCCTTCATGACCAAGGATGGCAGGGAAAATTCCCTCGGGATCGTCGCCCGACAGGGTAAAGGCATCCGTGTGGCAGACACCGGTCGCAACGATCTTGATGCGCACTTCGCCGGCCTTGGGCGGGGCAACCTGAACCTCTTCAATCGACAGCGGTTTGCCTGCTTCCCAGGCAATGGCGGCTTTGCAGGTAATGGTTTCGGCACTCATGATCGTACTCCGGCTTGTATGTAAGGATGCGACCAGTATATTTATTCCATCAAGAATGATAATAATGTGATTTGGTAATTTACTTTTACCAACACGTAATAATGACGAAGGATATGGCGATGAATGCGTGGGACGGGATCAGCGAATTTATCGCCGTGTCCGAGCGCCAAAGCTTTACCGCAGCGGCCAGGCAGCTTGGCATTTCCGTCGCACAGGTCAGCCGACAGGTCACAGCACTCGAAGAAAAGCTTGGCGTGCAATTGTTTTACCGCACCACACGCAAGGTCAGCGCGACCGAGGCCGGGGTGATCTATTATCAGCATTGCCGACAATTGCTTGATGGTTTGGGGGATGCGGAGCGCGCGATTGGCAATCTGACCGAGGTGCCGCGCGGCAAGCTTAAAATCACCGCCCCGACAACCTACGGCGAAACCGTGATTGCCCCGTTGGTCAATGATTTCGTCGCCCGCTATCCTGACCTCGAAGTGCACTGTCGTTTTACCAATCAGAAACTTGATCTGGTGCTCGAAGGCTTTGATATGGCAATCCGTTTGGGGCGACTGGATGGTGCGATGGGCGGCTTGATGCATCAGCAGCTTTCAACCCGGCGGCTTTATGCCTGTGCTGCGCCAAAATACATCGCCAAACGCGGCGAGCCCTATTCACTGTCGGAGCTATCCCACCATAACTGCCTTGTCGGGACGCTTGATTACTGGCGGTTTGAAGAAGACGGGCGCGAACGCACCGTGCGTATCCACGGCACCATCCACGCCAACAGCGGACAGGCGCTTCTTGATGCCGCACGCAAGGGCATGGGGATTGTGCAATTGCCCGACTACTACGTCGATCCATGGGTCGCCAGCGGCGACCTCGTCCCGGTTCTGAGTAAATACCAGCCGTCCGACGAAGGCATCTGGGCGCTGTATCCCACCAACCGCCACCTCAGCCCCAAAATCAGGATGCTGGTGGAGCATTTGGGGCGGTATTTGGGGTAAAGGAGGCGTCGCGAACTTGGCCGTCGCATTTCACAAAATCTGGTTCCCCGCGTCAAACGGGCGATACCAGTTTTTGCGATTTGAGGAGGTAGGACATGGCAAGTTGTCGGGATTCCAACGGCGATCTTTGGGAGCTATATGAAGGCAAGGATGGCTGGCGGTGGCGGCGCACGGCACGCAACGGCAATATCGTCGGGGCATCGACGCAAGGCTATTCCAAGAAAAGCGATTGCATCAACAATGCCGAACGCAATGGCATGACCTGCATGCTTAAGGATTAAGCATGCGACGGCGGGCTACCAAAAAGCCCCTTGGCATCAATGCCAAAGGGGCTTTTCTGTCTTGTGGCGTGTGTGGCGCATTTATTGCGCGGTCCAGCCACCATCGACTGACATGTGCGTGCCCGTCATTTGATCGGCTGCGTCCGAGCACAGGAACAGGGCGGTTTTGCCGATCTGTTCAGGTGTGACGAACTGTTTGGACGGGTGTTTGTCTGACACAAGGTTGGTGGCGGCTTGTTCAATTGAAATGCCACCTTCCTTGGCCTTGGCTTCGATCTGGCGTTCGACCAGTTCGGTGCGTACCCAGCCCGGGCAAATGGAATTTGCGGTGATGCCGGTTTGCGCTGTTTCCAGTGCTGTGACCTTGGTCAGGCCCATGATGCCGTGTTTGGCCGCGACATAGGCGGCCTTTTGCGGGGAGGCGACAAGCCCGTGGGCGGAGGCGGTATTGATGATCCGGCCCCAGTCTTTTTGCTTCATAAACGGCAGGGCAAAGCGCGTGGTGTGAAACGCCGATGTCAGGTTGATCGCAATCACCGCATCCCATTTTTCCGGCGGGAAATCTTCGATCAGATCGGTGTGCTGAATGCCGGCATTATTGATCAGGATGTCGGCCCCGCCGCCAAATTTATCGGCGGCATCTTGCATCATTGCTTCGATTTGATCGGGCTTGGACAGGTCCGCACCATTATAATAGGCGGTCACACCAAAGTCGGTTTCAAGCGATTTGCGGGTGGCTTCGATCTCGTCCTTGTCGCCAAAACCATTAAGCATGATGTCCGCCCCGGCACCGGCAAGTGCCTTTGCCATCGCAAGGCCAATGCCACTGGTGGAGCCGGTTACAAGTGCGCGTTTTCCTGTCAGCATGATGTCTTCTCCCTGAGGGTGAGGCGTTGGGGCCTCTTATTAACTTAGGAGGATCATGCCGCAGCGCAATGTAAAGCGCAACGCAAGACGAAAGAAAGGCGGGTCCGGTGCTGTTTAGGTGATGTTGGGGCGGGTCGCGCGATCAATTGCCGATGCCGTATTTGCGCAGTTTGTTGGCAATGGATGTATGCGATACGCCCAGCCGTTCAGCCAGTTTGCGCGAGCTTGGGTAATCGGGATAAAGCCGGGCCAGCATTTCCCGTTCGATCATGGTCATGCCGGTGGCGAAATCCTCGGCGGCAAGGGCATCGGTGAGGATATCAGGTTGTTGGCGCGCGCCGGGGCGCATATTGCTGCCTGTGGTATCGGATGTGTGCAAGGTCGGTGTTTCGTTGGCGCGCGGCGCGGTGCCGATGGCCGCGTCATTCAGATCGCGTGCGCTTAGCACATCGCCATCGAGCAGGGCGACGGCACGAAACAGGGTGTTTTCCAGTTCCCGCACATTGCCCGGCCAGTCATGGTGCCTTAACCAATCAAGCGCGTCATTGGCAAGATAGGGTGTCGCGCGTTCGGTTTGCTGGGCGGTGCGGTCGATGAAAAACTGGGCCAGATCGTGGATATCCTCGCTCCGCTCACGCAAGGGCGGCAGGGTAATGCCAAGGACGTTGAGGCGGAAATACAGGTCTTCGCGAAACGTCCCGTCATGGGACATGGCTTCAAGATCGCGGTTGGTCGCACTGATGATCCGCACATCAACGGCGATTTCATCCGTCCCCCCGACCCGGCGGAACCGGCCATCTTGCAGAACGCGCAGCAATTTCGCCTGTAAATAGGGCGTCAGTTCGCCGATTTCATCTAAAAACAGCGTGCCACCATCGGCAAGCTCCAGCAATCCCGGCTTGCCGCCGCGCCGCGCACTGGTAAAGGCCCCGGCGGCATAGCCAAACAGCTCGCTTTCGGCCAGACCTTCTGGCATGGCGGCACAGTTCAAGGCCAAAAATGGCTGATCAATGCGGGTGCTGGCCCGATGAGATGCGCGTGCGAAGAGTTCCTTGCCCGTGCCGGTTTCGCCCAAAATCAAAAGTGGTGCGTCAATCGCGGCAAGGCGTTTGGCCTGTGATTTAACCCGCATCATCGCCCGGCTTTCGCCGATAATGTCGTCAAATCCGGTGTGGCTGCGGTCCTGAAGGGCGGTAATCACCCGGCCCAGTCGGGCGGCCCGGTGAAACACCATCACCCCGCCCCAAGGTGCGGTGTCATCCACGTCTGATCCGTCATCGACATGGCCAATCGGTTCGACCTGTAGCAAATAGGTCTGACCACCCAGAATCACCTCGCGCTCGGGTAGGTGAAAATGGCTTTGGCGTAAATCTTCAATGGATGGATCACTTAAAATGAAAGAAATATCACGATCACGAAGATCTTTTTCGGAAGTGCCGGTAATCGTCTGTGCTGCCGGATTGGCTTGGGCAATCTGGCCATTGGCATCCACCGCAATCACCGGGTTGCCAAAGGCGGCCAAGGTCGCATGAAGCTGCGCACGGCGGCGTTCAGTTGGCAGCCGGTCAATTTCGCGGATGCCCGATATGCCGGGAATTTGTTTAAGCGCATGGGACAGCAGCGGAAACCGTTCCGGGCGGATGGCCGGGATATCGGCATAGATGTAATGGGTCGTGACCTCAAAGGCGCGGATATCGAGGCCCTGATCGGTCAGCACATTGACCACATCACGGGTAATACCAAGCCTGTTTTCGCCCTGAATTTCAAACCGCATGACTGTACCGATAAGTTTACACTGTAAATAATAGTGTACAGGCGGGTTTTCAGCAAATCCACATAATTCCCGCGATTATTCAATTTTGGTGAGTAATCGACTGTAAAATATTGTTTACAGATAGCGAGAGGGCATTTTGCGGGAAAATGCCTGAAACCAGCACTTTCGATCATCTGGCACAGACCTTGCGAATATGGCGGCATAACAAACGCAATTTCGGGAGCCTCACCATGTCTGCAGACCTTAAAACCAATGCCAAAACCGGTTTCGCCACCCGTGCCATTCATCATGGGTATGATCCGCAAAGTCATAATGGGGCGCTGAACCAGCCGGTTTATATGTCTTCGACCTTTGCCTTTGAAACTGCCGAGCAGGGCGGGCGGTTCTTTGCCGGCGACGAGCAGGGCTTTATCTATTCGCGCATTGCCAACCCGACGCTTGATTTGCTGGAAAAACGTCTGGCTGTGCTTGAGGGCGGCGAAGCTTCGGTTGCGACTGCATCGGGCATGGGGGCGATTACGTCCGTGTTCTGGACCTTCATTGCGCCGGGGGATGAAATCATTGTTGATCGCACGCTTTATGGCTGCACATTTGCCTATTTCCGTCATGGTCTGGAAAAGTTTGGTATCAAGCATACCCATGTCGATTTGACCGACCCGGCGGAGCTTGAAAAAGCGATTTCCGACAAGACCAAGATTGTCTATTTCGAAACCCCGGCCAACCCGAACATGCGTCTGGTCGATATCGAAGCGATTTCCGAGATTGCCCATAAACATGGCGCGAAAGTTGTCGTCGATAACACCTATTGCACGCCGTATTTGCAGCGCCCGATTGAATTGGGGGCCGATATCGTTGTTCATTCGGCGACCAAATATCTGGGCGGGCATGGCGATTTGATGGCCGGTGCGGTGATTGGCACGGCCGAGGACATGACGCAAGTTCGATTGATCGGCTTGAAGGATATGACCGGTGCTGTTTTATCCGCACAGGATGCCAACCTTGTCATGCGCGGGCTTAAGACGCTGGAGCTGCGCATGGAACGTCATTGCGACAATGCCGAGAAAATTGCCGATTTTCTGGCGAACCATCCAAAAGTCGAAAAGGTCTTTTATCCCGGCCTTGAAAGCGATCCGCAGCACGCGCTGGCCAAAAAGCAGATGGATCGTTTTGGGGGCATGATTGCGTTTGAGCTTAAAGGCGGGATCGAAGAAGGCCGTAAATTGATGAACGGGCTGAATATGATCACCCGTGCGGTCAGCCTTGGGGACGCCGAAACGCTGATCCAGCATCCGGCATCGATGACCCATTCGACCTATACCCCCGAAGAACGTGCGGAATATCAGATCACCGATGGTTTGATCCGTCTGTCTGCCGGGCTTGAAAGCATCGACGATATTCTGGCCGATCTTTCAGCCGCCCTTGATGGGGATGAAATGGCGATTGCAGCCGAATAACGCCATTAATCCTAAGCACGATCAACTGTCGCCAATCGGATGAATGTCCATGTCCGTCAAGGAGCTTGGATTGAGTCCGATTGGCGATTTGATTTTGGGCTGGAATGTGCTGTCCGTTTTTCAGAGCTTAATCAAAAAGGCTGAACTTTTTCATGGTTTGACGTGACTTTTCCGGCAATGAACGGTTTTCTATGCGTAAAAGGTGGATTTCCCGCAGATTCACTTCTTTAAATGATGCTGTGGTTTCGCGGTGATTTTTCAGCAAGTTCAATAGCATGCCGTTTGAATAAGCCTGTTCAAGACCGGTCTGAATTGCATCGCGCAGTTGAGGTGTTTTCGGACTAACAAAGAAATAGATCGGCTGCGGGTAATAAAGCGCGATATCGGGTGATACGACAACGTTTGGCGCCTCTTGCTTCATCCAGTTCCATTCACCGATAATTTGCCAATAGGCCCTTGGGTATAGGTCGAAGCGCCGGAATTCGAGCATCCGGTGCAGTGTCTTGTAACGTCCGGGGATTACATTAAAGCCACTGTCGATCAGAATTTGACCGTCAGGCCAACCAAGCCCCTGTCCCATCGAAAATTTCCGAAGTTCATCAAGCGTTTGAATATGCGCCAATTCAATGCGCGTTTCAGGACGTGTCATGAAAAGCCGGAGCCCTGTGGTGCCAAGATAAATCGGCACGTAGGCTGCCAGAAGTTTGTCTTCACGGTCCTGCGTTGTGCCAAAAAAAACGGTATTGATCTGATCACCTGTTTGCAGCATCGAAATACGGCGTTCTTCGGTGGGGTATTCCATGCAGACCGGTGTGATGGCAATGTCCGTGGGACTGAGCCGCAGAGCCAACCGCAACAGGTCAACATGGTATTCGGAATGTTGATCCCATGTGATGCGACCGAGACAGTAATCGGACGTGGCATCCATCGGCAGGCGGACATCAACAGGGCTTTGTGCTGTGCCTGTATCTGTGGCCTGGGCCGTCGATATGGACATGTCGCCAACTGCAAGCACCACCATTGCTGCCCTGAAAATGGCGGTGCATCGGGCATGAAAACTCAGGATTGGTCGCGGTATGGACGGCAGCATGAATGAGAAAACAGTGTCCAAGGTTTGGAGTGTGCACGGCGATCAAAATCAGATGTGTAGATTTTATATATAGCCTTTCAATCTGTTAGCGATGTCTTAAGTACGCAGATAAATTGGTTCGAAAATTGGTGCGCCAAGCCTGAAAAGCGCCGAGGCAGCATTTTTCATCTGTGTTTGGATGCGGGGGACTCGTGGGAGATGCCGGAATTTCAGTAAGTACATGCATTTGTAAGGGGGCATCGAATCGCGCTGGCGTTGCCGTATTTTGATGCCGCGAAATATTGTTTCAGATGGGAAATTCGAAGGTTTTGGCAGGTTCGTCGCAGCAGATTCCACAGGTTGGTTGAAATCGCCGAATCTTGTGTGAAACTTGATGGCAGCAGCTTGATTTTTGCGCTGTCTGTTTAAAAATCGGTAATTCAATACCGGAATGTTGCGGTGAGCCGGATGGCCGCCGTGCATAACCCACATCAAAAGGTGTTACGTAAGATGTCTGCACAAGATGCCGCCTCGGAAATCGGTGAAATTATCGAAGCAAGCTCAACCGGTCAGGTAAAGGCCGAAGATCTTGAGATGCTCGGTCAAATCGAGAAAAAGGTGCGGTGGCTATCAAGCTGGACCATCCATAATGCCAACCATCTGCGGCCTAAACGCGATGGCATCAAGGTTGGTGGGCATCAGGCCAGCTGTGCGTCGATGACAACCTTGATGACAGCCCTTTATTTCAATGTTCTGCGTCCGCAGGACCGGGTGGCGGTCAAGCCGCATGCCAGCCCGGTTTTCCATGCGATCAATTACCTGTTTGGCCGTCAAACCAAGGAAAAGCTGGAAAAATTCCGCTCATTTGGCGGGGCGCAATCTTATCCATCGCGGACCAAGGATGGCGATCAGGTTGATTTTTCAACCGGGTCGGTTGGCCTTGGCGCGGCGGTAACAAACTTCGCCGCGCTAACGCAGGATTACCTGCGTTACAAGGATATGCTGCCCAAGGGCGAGGTTCCGGGGCGTATGGTCGCGCTTGTTGGCGATGCCGAACTTGATGAAGGCAATATTTACGAAGCACTGCTTGATACGTGGAAGCATGACATTCGCAATGTCTGGTGGGTGATTGATTATAACCGCCAAAGCCTTGATGGCATGATCGATGCCCATCTGTTCCGGGTCATTGGCCGGTTTTTCCGTGCGGTTGGCTGGAACGTGATCACGATCAAATATGGCCGGAAACTGCATGAAGCCTTTGCCAAGCCGGGGGGTAAATCGCTTAAGAAATGGCTGAATGACGTGCCCAACGACATCTATTCAGCCCTGACGTTTCAGGGCGGGGCGGCATGGCGTGCGCAAATCACATCCGATATGCCCGGTGATAATGCGTTGGTCAGCCTGTTGGGCGAGTATGAAGATGATGCGTTGCATGATCTGATGACCAATCTGGGCGGGCATTGCATGGAGGCAGTGCTGAGCGCCTTTGATGCTGTTCCCAATGACAAACCAACCATCTTTATCGCCTATACCGTTAAGGGATATGGCACCCCGCTTCAGGGGCATAAGGACAATCATGCGGGTCTGATGAATGTGCCGCAGATGGACGCGTTTAAGGAACAAAACCGCGTTGAGGACGGAAAAGAGTGGGATTTTGCCGCCGGATTGGATGTGTCAGAGGACAAAATCCGGAGTTATATCAAAAGCGCCCCGTTCAATGACAGCGCACCCCGCCACAAAAAGGCGGATGTGATTACCATTCCCGACATGCCCTATGCGCGGACAGATACATCAAGCACGCAGGAAGTGTTTGGTAAAATCCTCAATGAACTGGCCAAGATGAAAAACAGCGATCTGTCTGATCGCATTGTCACCACATCGCCCGATGTGACGGTATCGACCAACCTTGGCGGGTTTGTGAACCAGCGCGGGTTATTTGGCCGCGAAGACCTTGCCGATGAGTTTCGCGAACGCAAGGTCCCCTCGGCCCAGAAATGGATACGTTCGCCAAGCGGGCAGCATGTCGAACTGGGTATTGCCGAAAACAATCTGTTTTTGAATTTAGCCGCACTTGGCCTGTCGCACAGCCTGTTTGGGCAGCGGTTGTTCCCGATTGGGACGCTGTATGATCCGTTCATTGCGCGCGGGTTGGATGCGCTGAATTACGCCTGTTATCAGGACGCGCGGTTTATGGTTGTCGCCACACCAAGCGGCATTTCGCTAGCACCGGAAGGTGGTGCGCATCAGTCGATCAGCACACCGATGATCGGCATGGGGCAGCCCGGCCTGACCAGCTTTGAGCCAAGCTTTGGCGATGAAGTTGCCGCAATCATGGGCTGGTCGTTTGATCATATGCAGGCCGAGGACGGCGGGTCGATTTACATGCGTTTGTCGACCAAGCCATTGAGCCAGCCTGAGCGTGACCTTTCGGATGCGGATAAATCCGATATTGTTTCGGGTGGTTATTGGCTGCGTGAACCGGGCGATGACTGCAAGATGGTGATTGCCTATTGCGGGGCGATGGCCCCCGAAGCGATTGCCGCATGGGAAAAGCTGTCGGAAGATCATCCGGGCTTGGGGCTTTTGGCCGTGACCTCGACCGACCGTCTGTACAACGAATGGCAGGATCTTGAGCGAGCCCGTCTTGAGGGCAAGATGGATGCTCAGATGTCGCATGTGGAAAACCTGCTTAAACCGCTGGCATCCGATGCGCGCCTTGTAACCGTAATTGATGGTCATCCGGCGGCGTTAGCGTGGCTGGGCTCGGTGCGTGGACATGCGGTTGCCCCGCTTGGTGTGAACAACTTTGGCCAGTGCGGCGATAGCATCGCGCTTTATGAGCATTACCAGATCGGCACGGATGCCATCCTGCGCGCAGCCAAGCGTTGGGACTAAGGCCGTTCAGACATCACGCTGTAAGGGGAGGGCAATGTGCCCTCCCTTTTTTGTTGGGTTTCGGCGGGGAATTGTTGACCATGGATTGGAAACTAAGTACGAGAAAAATCCGCATTTTACAAAAATAAACAAAAGCCCCATGTTCAATCTTGGCCGGGGTGGTGAAACGTTCCTATGAATTTTACACGTCTTCGCGGACTTTATCCGGCGATGCCCATTAGCACGCCAAAGGAAGCCTTGCGCGCCGGAATGGGTGCGTTAATTGGCTTGGGTGTTGCGGGCTTTTTGCTGTCGTTCTTTGATTTGCAGGGGGCTGGTCTTTATCTGATTGCGCCGTTTGGCGCGTCGTCGGTGTTGTTATTTGCGGTACCCAACAGCCCGCTTGCCCAACCGTGGTCGGCGATTGTCGGCAACAGTGTGTCGGCACTGGCCGGTATTGCCGTTTGTCACGTGGTGAGTGACCCGGTTTTATGTGTGGCTTTGGCGGTTGGTGTCGCGATTGCGGCGATGATCCTTTTGCGCGCGGTTCACCCACCGGGTGGGGCGGTTGCCATGGTGGCGGCGCTCAGCCCCGATCTTGTCGCTGATCTCGGCTTTCGCTTTGCCGTCACACCGGTTGGTGTGGTGACAAGTATCCTTGTTCTGATTGCGGTGTTTTATTCCCGCGCGACGGGGCGGACATATCCGTTGCGGCATTTTGACGACAAGAGTACCCATGATACCGCAGACCGCCCGCCAATTGAGCGCCTTGGACTGGATGAGGGAGAGCTCAATGCCATCCTGCAGCAATACCGTCAGTCGCTGAACCTTGGTGTTGAAGATCTGGCACGTTTGATCAGTGCGGCGGAATTTCAGGTGGCGGCACATCGCACCGGGCCGATTACCGCCAAGCAGATCATGTCACGGGACTTGGTGACGGTGGATGCCGACACGCCGCTTGGCGAAGTTGCCGATCTTTTCCGGCGTCACGGTTTCAAGTCATTGCCGGTTATCGAAAAGGATGGCCGCTATATCGGTGTGATTTTCCAAATACATCTGATCCGCCGGGCCAGAGAAGACGCGCTGCGTCTGGGCCGTGGTTTGTTGCCAGCGATGGCGCGGCTCATTGATCTGGGGCGCACGGCCCCGGTGCGCGCAATCGAGATCATGTCGGTGACCGAACCGCGCGCAACAGCAAGTACACCCATCGCGGCCCTTTTGCCGTTGATGGCGGATGGGGCATGTGATGCTGTGCCGGTGATCGAGGATGGCAAAATCATCGGCATCGTCACCCGAACCGACCTGATTGCGGCCTTGGCACATGCAGGGCTGAATTCCCCAATGCAACCGTAAAGTCAAAAGCGTTTTGCCCGATGCGCAGGATATGAGCGGTGCATCATCGGCTTCCGCCCTTGTGCCTTGGTGCAGTGCCTTTCGGGTGTTACATACTTGTAAATACAAGTTACTTCACCCTGGTTCTATGAAATGGAATGCCCCATGAGCGATGCGGTCACTTTAACAGTCGAACAGGCAGAAAGACTTAGTCTTGCTGTGCTTGAAGGAAACGGTTTTAGCCATGATCACGCAAGCGCAATCATGCGCAGTGTTGTGGCAGCACAAACCGACGAATGCCATTCGCATGGGTTGTATCGGTTGATCGGCTGTGTGCAGGCCGCGCGCAATGGTGGACTTGATACCCATGCCGCGCCGGAAATCATGGATCAGGCGCCTGCGATCACCCGGGTCAATGCCCATAAGGGATGCTCGCTTCTTTCGTTCGAGAAGGGCTTGCCTTATTTGATTGAAAAATCGCGCCATTGTGGTGTTTCAGTGCTGGCGATCAATAACAGTTTCCATTTCTCGGCACTCTGGCCAGAGGTCGAGCAGATTTCAGCACACGGGTTGGTTGGCGTTGCCATGACACCAACCCATGCCTTCGTCGCACCAGCCGGCGGGTCCAAACCGCTTTTGGGGACCAATCCGATTGCCTTTTCTTGGCCACGGCCGGGCACAACGCCCTATACGTTTGATTTTGCGACCAGCGTGATTGCGCGTGGTGACATTGAACTGCACCGACGGGCGGGCAAAACCATCCCCGAAGGATGGGCGGTTGATCAGGCAGGTGCGCCGACCACCGATCCGGCAGAGGCCCTTGCCGGTGCAATGCTGACCTTTGGCGGGCATAAGGGATCGGCATTGTCGACCATGATCGGCCTTCTGGCCGGGCCGTTGATCGGTGATGTGCTGGGCCATGAAACCCATGCGGCAACCGAGGATGCGCCGGGCAATCCGCATCACGGCGAAATCATCATCGCCTTTTCCCCGGAAACCTTTCTGGGCGCGGATGCGCAAAAGCATCTTGATCATGCGGAAGAACTGTTTGAGCGGATCATTGAACAGGGTGCCCGCCTGCCATCACAGCGCCGGTTTGAGGCGCGTGAACGTAGTGCCCAAAATGGTGTCACGATTCCCAAGGTGCTGCATGATGAACTGACCGCATTGGCGGGGGTGTGAACGGTATCGCTTGTAAACATTAGTGGGGGCGTACATATCCCGCGCTTGATCAAAGCAGGAGCATTGACTGTGGAATATCTAATGTTGCTTGGCGGGTTGGCAGGGTTGTTTTTTGGCGGTGAGGCACTGGTACGCGGCAGTGTTGGCGTTGCACAGCGCTTATCGATGTCATCGCTTCTGATCGGGTTGACGGTTGTCGGGTTCGGCACGTCAACGCCGGAGCTTCTGGTGTCAGTTAATGCGGCGTTACGTGGCGTTCCCGATATTGCACTGGGCAATGTTATCGGATCGAACATCGCAAATGTCCTGCTGATTGTCGGTGTATCTGCACTGGTCTGGCCCATCGCGGTTTCCGGCGGGACCCTGAAACGCGATACGGCGGTGATGATGGCCGCGGCCATCATTCTGGTGCCGGTGTTTGCGCTGGGACAATTGGGGCGGAGTACCGGCGTCGTGTTGTTTGCTGCGCTGATCACGTATCTAGTTGTGGCCTATCGCCAGTCGCGTAATGTTCCGGCCGGGCAGGGAAATGCCGACCTTCCGGGAGCTGCGCCGAATGTGTGGGTTTCTCTTGCCTGGGTTTTGGGCGGGTTGATCCTGCTGATGTTCGGGGCGCGTTTCCTAGTGGATGGGGCCGTCACGATTGCGCGGACTTTTGGCATGTCCGAAGCCTTCATCGGGTTGACGATTGTCGCGGTCGGGACCTCCTTGCCCGAACTGGCAACATCACTGATTGCAGCCCTGCGCAAGCAGTCGGAGATCGCGATTGGTAATATCGTCGGGTCGAACATTTTCAACATATTGGGTATTCTCGGCCTGACGGCGGTGGTTGCACCAATCCCGGTTGCCAGCCGATTCCTGACATTTGATTTGCCGATCCTGATTTCCGTGTCGCTGATCCTGACCTTGCTGTTGCGCCGCGCGGTTATTGGCCGGGGTGTTGGTGTAGTGATGCTGGCGGCCTATGGCGGGTATGTCTGGATGGCGCAATAACCGCCAGTGCTGGACGCAAAAAGACTTGTCGTGGTGATTGAAGCTTGGCCCCGGTTTGACTGAGTTGGCTTTTCTGTTGGTGCCAATTAATCAGAAAAACGCCTGCTTGATCCCGTCGATGATGAATTGTACCGCAAGGGCGGCCAAGATCATGCCAAGCAGGCGGGAAACCACTGTGGCAACTGTCGGGCTGAGGCGTTTGGCGACCACGTTTGACAGCATGAAGAAGACGAAGGCAATCAGCATTACCACGGCGACAACGCCAATGACGCTGGCCTGCATGGCGACGTTGTCTTCGAATTTACCCATCAACAGCATCACCGATGCGATGGAGCCCGGACCAGACAGGAACGGGATCGACATCGGGAAGATCGACACATCGTCGGCTTCGTCGTCGGGGATGGTTTGATCTGTTTTTGATTTTGTGGCGGCTTTGGGTTTTGTCTTGTCACCGTCGTGGTCGTCTTCAAGTTCCTGATGAACCTGTTCGGCGCGCTCGTTGCGTTTTTGGCTGCGTTTTTCAAACAGCATTTCAAGCGCGATCAGGAAAAGAAGCGTGCCGCCTGCGATGCGAAAGGCTGGCATATGGATGCCAAAGATGCCGAGTAATCCTTCGCCAATCAGTGCGAAGGCGGCGAGAATGAAAAAGCTGGTGAGACAGGCGCGGATCGCCATGCGGCGGCGGTGGGCAGCACTTGTACCCTGTGTCAAAACGATGAAAACCGGCACCAGTCCCAACGGGTCAATGATGACGAACAGGGTAACAAAGACCGGTATCAGGTCATTGAGCATATCGGCACTTGGCATTGGTTTTCCCCGGTTGGTCACATGCAGGTGTTTCGATCCTAGTAATGATCTGACCCGTTTGCGTAAATGATAAACATATCCGGGATGGGGCAACAGTCCCGATAAAAATGGCCTTTAGCGCCGGTTTGACCATTTGCGGCCATATCGCCCGCTGTTTTCAGGCCAGTCGATATAGTCGGCGGGTTTTTTGCGCACCCATTTGATGAATTTGATCATGTCGGGGTGGCGTGTCAGCTTTTCGGGTTGATCAAAGTCACGGGCAAGGGTGGCCTCGTCAAACAGCCGGTGGATCATGCGGTGGCAGACCCGGTGCAGCCATTGGGTTTCTGTTCCGCCCTGTGATTTGGGTGTCCAGTGATGGCGGTCAATCGTTGGTCCGGCATGCATCGGGCGGCCACAGATCGGGCAGGGGCCAAGATCGGCACTGTTTTTGGGGTCGGGTTGAAACGACATGGATGATTATGAGCCGGGCATGCGCCGGCTTTCAAAGAATTTTTGCCATGTGCCGGGCTTTAGGGCGCGCAATCCATTCACCCGGGCGCGGATGCTGGGGTGGGTATCGAGTATGTGGGGCGGCTGGGTGCTGCGATAGGGGATAAGGCCCAGGCGTTTTTTGTTGATCTGATCAATATGGAGCAGAGCATCAATCATGTCTTCGGGGCCATTGAGAAGGTCACTGGCACCGTGATCGGCGGCAAATTCCCGATTGCGGATGACCGCACGTTGCAACAGGAAACTGATGGTCGGGACGATGCCAAACAGAATAATCATCCAGCCCGGTGGATTGAAGTTGCCAAACAACGCCAGTGCCAAACCAAAAATCGCAACTGTCCATGTCGCGCGATAGATCACATCGGTGATCAATAAAATGCGCGTATCGCCGTGCCATGCATGGGCGATTTCATGGGCCAGCATGGCGCGCATCTGACGCGGTGACAGGCCATGCAGGGCGTCGTTTGAAATGGCAATGCTGGTGCCCTTTTCCGTACCGGTGGTGATGGCATTGACACCTTTGCCCGGCAGGACAAACAGCTTGGGCCGTTCGGCAAGCCCGGCGCGATCACACAGAAGCCCAACCATTTCATGGGTCGCTTCGTAGAAGTGCGGATCAAGCGGTTTGGCGCGCAGGAGCTTCATGACAAATTCGGGTGACACCATGGGTGAGAAAAGCAGCATCATCGCAACCGCAAGTGCGGCTGAGACAATCATGGTAAAGCCGCCAAGCATCCACGCGCATCCTGCCAGAACACCGATCATGCAGACCAGAAGCGCCCCCGCGTGGGATGCGCCACCCGGATGGATGGCCAGAAAGCGCTGTATAAAAACAGGAAGTGGTGAGTTTTCCTCTGGCATGGGGACTTTCACTGTTTGCGATGGTTTATTGTGATCAAGGAGCGGGGCGCTTTGAGAGGGCCTGACTGATGCAAAGTGTCGCGGTTGCGTGTTGAAGTGCCATATAAATAAGGTGTGGTGTTGGGGGCTTAGGGGCAAGGAAGGCGATGGATAAAGTGATCGGGTGTACTTTGAAAATGCAACGTCGATTGGTCGCGCCAAGGCGATGAGACTCCGAAGCCGGAATTTGAGACTCGAGACATGATGGACCGCCTGATCGGTCTTTGGGGACGGGTATCAGACGGATCAGAGCAATTTTATTGACGCATAACCTAATGAAATGAAGGGTTTTGCGCCTATTTGTTAACGCATCCTTATATATTCACCTAGAATAGTGGGAGTATGCAATTGGATAGGGTACCCGTCGCAGCACTCCTGCGTGGGACCATTGCTATGCGTGCTACGACTGATGACAGTGGTAAGTGAACCGGAAGGACATCATGGGCCTGTTGGATAAAATCCGGCCAAACCGCAAAACGGATGCGGGACGCGAAGGGGATCGGACCCCGCTGGAACGCATGTTCTGGCGGTCGATTGCGCTCGTGGGCGGATTTAGCATGGTGATCAACCTGCTCAACATGGTTATTCCGATCTATTCCATGCAGGTGTTTGACCGTGTGCTTTCAAGCCGCAGTGTCGATACGCTGGCCCTTCTGACCGTTGGTATCGGGCTTGTCCTTGTGTTCATTGCCTCTATGGAACAATTGCGATCACGGGTTTTGATCCGGGTTGGTACGGCCCTTGATCTGCGTCTGGGTGGGGAGCTGTTTGCCCATGTCGTAAAGCAATCCGCGCGCGGAACACCCATGCGCCAGCGCCCGCTGCGCGATTTGTATGGGTTGCGGGGATTCCTGACCGGGAGTGGTCCCTTTGCCCTGATCGATTTCCTGTGGGCCCCGGTCTATATCGGGGTGGTGTTTGTTTTCGATACTCGGCTTGGGCTTGTGGCCTGCGGCGGGGCGGTGTTGTTGATCGTGATTGCGATTGTCAACGAAGCCGCATCCAAAATTTCCGTCGACCGATCCGAAGAAAGCCAGAACCGTGGCATCGCGCAGGAAGAAACCTATGTGCGCAATGCCGAGGCGATGGAAGCGATGGGCATGACGCCATCGGCGCGCCAGCGGTGGCAGGCGGATCAATCCGACTCGCTTTATTGGGAAGGACAGTCAAGCCGCCGGGTTGGCACATCGACCACATTGTCGCATTTCGTTCGCCTCGCGATGCAGGTGTGCTTTATCGGGGTTGGGGCTTATCTGGTTTTGTCCGAAAGCATCACAATCGGGATTATGGTGGCCTCCATGATCCTTGGAATGCGCGGGCTTGCCCCATTTGACGGGGCGGTTTCGGCGTGGCGCAGCTGGAATTCAGCGCGCAGTTCGTTTGATCGCCTTAATAAGATTTTGCTTGATAAAAAGCCGACCATTCCGGCCCCTTTGCCACGCGGTCGTGGCATGGCCGTGACGGTGGACCGGCTTGTTTTTGCGCCGCCCAACAGCCGCAATGTCCTGTTTAAGGGATTTTCGTTCAAGGCAGGACCGGGCCAGATCATTTCGATTGCCGGGTTTAACGGGGTGGGCAAAACCGCACTCTTAAAACTGATCATGGGCATCTGGTTGCCCGGATCGGGATCGGTCAAGCTTGACGAGGTCGAAGCATCGCGCATTGAGCGTGGCGATATCGGCACGCAGATTGGCTATCTGTCGCAGAACCCGTTTCTGTTTCCCGGTACGATTGCCGAAAACATTGCCCGGCTGGGCAAGGCGGACATGCGCGATATCATTCAGGCCGCCGAGCTTGCCGGGGCGCATCAGTTCATCCTCGACCTTCAGGACGGATATGAAACGCGCGTGGATCGGGGTGGACGGAACCTTTCGGGTGGGCAGCGACAATTGATTGCCCTTGCCGCGGCCCTGTTTGCCCGGCCGCGCATGCTGTTGCTTGACGAGCCGACGACGGCCCTTGATGACAATGGGGTGGCCCATATTGGCGATCTGATGGATGTTTTGCGCCGCAATGGCATTACCACCTTTATCGTCAGTCATGAGCGCGAAATTCTAAGCCGTGCGGATGCGATCCTTGCCCTTGCGGATGGGCAGATTAAAGTTGTGCCTGTACCCGGCCGAACGCCAATTCCAGCATCCGCTGCGCAGGAAATGCCGGAAATATCAGGCAATTCAGGGGCCGTTCCCCCCGTGGCATTCAAGCAGCCTGCGCCAGCAGACGGACAGATGCGCATTACGCCAAAACAAATCGCAGTGCCCAATCCAGATGCGCCGCGTCCGATTGTTGAAAAAAACAGTGCCGCCACCTCCCATCCTGCGGCGGTGAAACCCGACGTTGAAATGCCCGAAATTGCCGATTTTGGATCGGATGGTACGACAGGTGGATCCGCGCGGGCAGAGGCGGCAAAACAAGCCGCCGGGATTGCCAAACCCAAAATGGTGCCTCAGCCAACACCGGGTGGCACAATGATGACCATGCGTCCGGTCGCGGAAAAACAAGCAGATGTCGCGGCGTCCAAGTCGCCGTCGCCGACATCCAGAACCGCCTCGGAAAAACCAAAGTCACCTGTGGCATCAAGGCCCACCGTGGCAAAGCGCCCGGCGGCAAAAACCGCTGCGGCAGAGCCGCCAAAGCAGAAACCATTGAGCACCAAACGCACCGTGCGTGAGCAGGTCCAACTGACCGCGGCCGAACGTAAGAAAGCAGACGCGCAAGCGGTCATGGCCGCGCGTGAAGCCGCCGCCAGCCGGATGCGTCAATTCCGCGAAGATGCCGAACGTGAAGCCGCCAAGCGCGATGCCGAACGACCGCGACGTGCGATTGAGCAGCCCGTTGATACGCCGCCGGCCCGTCCGCGCGGCGCACGGCCGCAATTGCGTGTGGTTGAAGGATCGGCACAACGTCGACGTGGTGGGGCTTGATGGCCGGAGTGGAGCTGCCAACTGCGCGTGATCTTGATACCGATGTGAAACCGTTGGTGCGGATCGGGCTTTTGATCCTGATCCTTGGGTTTGGGTCGGTTTTGCTGTGGGCGGCAACCGCACAGGTCAATTCGGCGGCAACGGCAAGTGGGGTGGTGGCACCCTTTTCCGGTCGTCAGAGCGTTCAGCATCTTGAAGGCGGGATCATTCGCGACATTCTGGTGCGCAACGGCGCACGGGTGAAGGCCGGTGACGTGCTTATCAGCCTGGATGACACGCGCGCACGGGCAAGCTTTGACTTGCTTAACAACCGCTATCTCAATGCGCTGGCAACACAGACCCGATTGATTGCCGAACGTGGCAATCAGGATCGTCTGGTGTTCCCCGCCCCACTTGAAGACCCGCGCTATTTTTCGATTACGGATGCGCAAAGAACCCTGTTTGACAGCCGCCGCAGCGCCTTTGCCGGTGAGCTTGCGCTTTATGACGAGCGGATCAAGGAGCTGCGCCGCGAAATTGTCGCCACGCGTGAGCAAAAAACCGCCGCCGAGCAACAGGTCGGGATCGTCAAGGAAGAGCTCGCCATGGTTAAGCCGATGGTCGACCTTGGCTATGCCAGGCGCACCCGGTTGTTACAGCTTGAAAGTCGGTTGGTTGAGACGCTTGGAAATATCGGGCGGTTCTCGGCGGATGTTGCGCGAATCGAGCAGCAAATTCAGCAGGTCAAAGCCAGCCAGTCGCAATTGATGCGCGATAACTTGCAAACCATCAATACCGAGCTTCGCGATATCCAGAGCGAGATTTCCGATCTGAATGAACGTCTTCGGTCGGCCGAAGATATCCTGATACGGTCCGACATCAAGGCGCCGCGCCACGGCACGGTGACCAATATGCAGTTCACCACCGTCGGCGGTGTTGTCCCGCCCGGAGCCAAGGTGCTTGAAATCGTGCCACTTGATGACCGTTTGGTGATTGAGGCTCGTGTTTCGCCCAATGATATCGATGTGGTTTCGACCGGGCTTGGCGTGAATATCCGTGTCACCGCCTTTAGCCAGCGCTGGTTTGCGCCGGTCAAGGGGACGGTGACGGATGTGTCGCCCGACCGCCTGACCGATGCCGAAGGCCGGTCTTATTTTCAGGCAATGATTGAAATTGATGCCGACAGCCTTGCCGAGCATGAAGGCATGATACTGTCACCCGGTATGCCCGCCCAGTTGGAGATCGTGACTGGGGCTCGGACGATTCTTGCGTACCTGTTTTCGCCGATCACCACCAGCTTTGATCGCGCATTCCGCGAACAATAAAGCATGCGGAACCCATGCGGCGTGGAATATCCAAACTATACAACCTGACAGATTCTGACAGGTCATGGATTCATCTTCCAAATTCCTCTGAAATATGAAAAAACCTAACTTAATTAGATTCTGCTGCGTATATGCGGTTGCTGGATAGTTTATTCTAATCTATACTACTGTATATAAATTTGCTGCCTGAGTTTCTGGGTGGTTTTGGTAATCATAATTCCCAAGTAGGGAGTACGTGTCTTGGCCTCGCCCGCCAATCAAGATGATGGTGTCGGTCTCACCGATACAGATATCGAACAGGTCCTGGATGACCGCGCGGAAGGCAATTCCAGCGCGGGCAATTCTGATTCCGGGGCTTCCGCACAGGGCGAGGGCAACACCCCTTCTTCTGCAAATCAGGTTTTCACCAATGTTCAGAACGTCATCGGCACGGCCTATGACGATGTTCTGGTGGGTGATTCACAAGACAACACGCTGGTTGGCGGTGACGGTAACGACATTCTTGAGCCGGGCGAGGGCGAAGATGAAGTTACCGGTGGTGCCGGGCGTGATACCTTTGTGCTCGAAAGTGGTTTTGCGAAAACCACAATTACCGATTTCTCCATAGACGAAGACGAACTGGCGCTGACCGATCTTGGTGTGAATAACGCTAATGATTTGATGTCACTTGCTGTCGATGATGGTGCGGGTAATACCGTTATCACCTTTGCGACCGGTGATATTCTGGTTCTGCAAGGTGTCAGCAAGGCTGATCTTGCCAATGTTTCGTTGGTGGCTGCCCCGCAGATTTCCGATGTTTCCGTTTCCAGCGGTTCGACCAATGAAGATGGCGGGGTCGCAGGTGCGGCCGACGAAGACGCCAATGTCATTGACGGCACAGCAGGTGATGACACGATTGCCGGAACGTCTGGCGACGATGTGATCTCGTCTGGCGGTGGTGCGGACGCTGTTGTCGGCGGTGACGGCGAAGATACCCTGTCGCTTGACGGGGCCGCCGATGGCATGGATGCCGATATCGCGCAAGGCCGCGCGACAGATGTGTCAGGGGCGAATCGCGTCGAATTTAGCGACATTGAAAATCTGCGTGGTACATCGGGCAATGATGTTCTGCGCGGCGACGATGGTGACAACAGCCTGTCGGGTGGTGCCGGGGATGACACATTTGCCGCCAGTGATGGCAGCGATGTAATTGACGGTGGATCGGGCGAAAATACGCTTGATTACAGTGATGCCGAGCAGGGCGTCCATGTTGACATGGACAGCGGTGCAGCCGAAACCATTGCCGACGATGACGCCAGCGAAGAGACGTCGGGCAACTCGTCTGACGATACGTCTGGTGATGATGCTGCTTCCGGCGATGGCGATGAAACCGGATCCGGCGACGCAACAGCCGACGAAACCAATGACAGTGCTTCTGGGGACTCCGGGGACAATACGGAAACCAACGAGACTGACGGTGGTGATGAAACAGGTGCTGCCGATGGCAGTGATGGCGCGTCAGGTGAGTCGCAAGAAGATGATTCGACCGACAGTTCAGATGGCGAGGAAACGCAATCCGGTGGCGGCGAAACCAGTGGCGATGATGCCAGTGGTCGTGATTCCAGTGATAGTGACACCGGTACGTCGGGCGAAACTGATGAGACCGATGACACCACGTCTGAGGGCGCAGACGGCGATGCATCTGGATCGGGCGATGATGCTGCCGAAGACAACGCCACCGACACAGATACCACAGAAAATTCGGATGATGAGACCGGTGCAGATGACAGCACCGGTGAGTCAGGCAGTTCTGAAACAGCGGAAGATACCCCCTCGGGCGAGGCCAATTCCGGTGATTCGGAAGACGGGGGCGATTCCGGTCCCGACACCGATTCCGACACAGGTACGGAAAACGGATCAGGTGACGAAACAGAGAATACCGGTGGTTCAACAGGTAGTGACACCACCGATGCCAATGAGACTGGCGCTGAGTCCGAAGAAGAAGGTTCAACCGGTGAAGGTACGACAGGGGACAGTGGGTCAGACGAAACATCCGGTTCGGGTAGCGATGATACGCTGAATTCTGGCGAAACGGATGGCAGTGACTCCGGCGATGGTGCCGATGGCGACACTGACTCTGACATTGACACTGACACTGGTTCCGAGGGTGAGAACGACACAGATACCGGGTCGGGCAGTGCGGGCGATTCCGGTGCGACCGACGGCGAAACGACGGATGGCGGGGAGTCTGAGGACGAGGCCGCAGGTGATGATGCCTCTGATACCATATCCGAAGAGGAAACCGGCGCGGACGGCGACGACGAAGATGATACTGAAACCGGAGACGAAAGTGCCGGTGATGATACTTCTGGTACCGGTATTGACGACGGTTCGGACGAAGAACCAGAAGAGACAACCGACGAAAGCGGCGACGAAGCCGGTCAGACGGAACAGGACAACACGACCCCCGGTCTTGAAGCTGGTGCGCAAGGTGGTCAGGAATCCGATGAGTCTGAAACTGGTGAAGCTGAATCCGGTGAAACAGAAACTGGCGAAACAGACGGCGCTGATGGCGGCGATACTGAAACAGAAGAAACAGAAACTGGCGACGCTGGTGAAGGCGATGACGCGTCTGGTGAGGATGCATCGGGGGACGACGACACTAGCTCAGAAGACACTGGTTCAGGTGATTCTGGGACCGAAAATGAGTCTGAAACGGATGAAGCAGAAACCGGTGAAGGTGCCGAGGGTGAAGCTGATACCGATACTGACGTAACCGATACTGCCGACGGTGAAGACGGTTCAAACATTTATGATAACACCCCGACATCTGGCAAAGACGTCGTTCAGGGGACGGAAAATGCCGACATTCTGGGCGGTGGTGCCGGAGATGATACGCTTCAGGGCGGCGGCGGTGATGACAGCCTTGACGGCAATAGCGGCGATGACGTCCTTCAGGGCGGTCTTGGCGATGATGTCCTGCGCGGTGAAGACGGCAAGGATTTGCTTCAGGGCGGTGACGGCAATGACAGCCTGTATGGCGGTGCCGATGATGACGTCATGCAGGGTGGTCAGGGTGACGACCTTCTGGTTGGTGGTGCTGGCGACGATGTCATGCAGGGCGGTTCGGGCAATGATTTCCTGCGCGGCGGTGCTGGCAATGACCACATCCAGGGCGGTGATGGTGTTGACACAGCCAGCTACAGCGACGCAACCGGCGCGGTAACTGTTGATCTTTCGCAAAATACCGCGACCGGCGGTGCGGGCAACGACATCGTGCAGATGGTTGAAAACGTCGTTGGTTCTGATCATGACGATCACATTACCGGCGACGATAGCGATAACGTGCTCGACGGCGGTGCCGGTGTTGACACCCTGACTGGCGGGGCGGGTGATGACATCCTGACCGGTGGTTCGGGCAAAGATGATTTCGAACTGACCGAGAATTTCGGCAACGACACGATTACTGATTTTACTGGTTCCGAAGACATCATCGATCTGTCGCAGCTTGGCATTCAGGATTTTGCCACGCTCCAGTCAATGATGAGTGACGACGGCAATGGCAATACGGTTATTGATTTTGGTGATCAGGGTGTTCTGACCCTTGAAGGTGTCACCAGCGACAGCCTTGTTGCGGACCAGTTCCGTGGTTTTGGCCGCATCTTTGAAACCGAAGGCGACGATGCCGGGGGCGGCACAGACGGCAATGACGCGATTTATGGTTATGGCGGCAATGACACCCTTGGCGGTGGTGCCGGCGATGACGTTGTGTCGGGCGGCTATGGCGATGATACAGTTTCCGGCGGTGCAGGCAATGATACCCTGCGCGGTCAGGAAGGTATTGATACCGTTGATTATTCCGGTACGGATGGCAGTGTCACGGTTGACCTTGAGGCCGGAACGGCAAGCGGTGCCGATGGCAATGACATCCTCGATCGCATCGAAAACGTCATCGGGTCGAACTATGACGACGAGTTGTATGGCGACAGTGGCACCAACGTGCTGCGCGGTGGTGATGGCAATGACACCATTGTCGGGCGTGGCGGCAATGATACGCTTGACGGCGGTGCGGGCGACGACCTGTTTGTCGGGGAAGATGGCAATGACGTCTATATCGGTGGCGAAGGTACCGATACGCTGGATCTGAGTGCGCGGGAAGGTGGGCTGAAAGTCAATCTTGGCACGGGCGTTGTTTCAGACAGCACCAAAGGTGAAACTGATAACGTCTCAGGCATTGAAAATATTATTACCGGCGCTGGTAACGATCAGTTGTTGGGGACCGGAGACGATAATAATTTCAATGCTGGTGCTGGCGATGACTTGGTTGATGGCGGTGGCGGAAGCGATACGCTTGATGGCGGAGAAGGCAACGATACCGTCAGTTTCAACTCCCAGACCGGCTTGAATGTAAACCTGGCAGACGGCACGGCGATCACCGATAGCGGCACGTCCAGCATTAGCAATTTTGAAAATGTCCGTGGCTCGACGAATGCCGATACAATTACGGGTGATGACGGCAATAACATCCTGATGGGGCTTGGCGGCGATGATACGCTGTCAGGTGGTGCTGGTGACGATACACTGGTCGGTGGTGATGGTGTTGATACTGCTGACTATCGCGATGTATCGGGTGACATGAATGTCGACCTTTCACAAGGTACGGCAACCGGCGATGGCAGTGATAGTCTGTCGAGCATGGAAAACGTCCTGACCGGTGACGGCAATGACGTTGTTCGTGGCGATTCACAAGATAACCTGATTGATACCGGTGCTGGTGACGACACGGTATTTGGCAGCGCGGGCGACGATACACTGATCGGTGGCGATGGCTCGGACACATTGAGCTATTCGTCTGGCAGCGATACCCCGGGTGTCAAAGTTGATCTTGAGGCAGGTACTGTAACCGGCAGCGACTTTGTTGACCAAATTTCCGGGTTTGAGCAGGTAGAAGGCTCAGCCTTTAACGATACCATGCTCGGTAGCTCAGGCGATGACATCCTTTTGGCCGGTGCCGGGGATGACACGATTGATGGACGCGGCGGTGATGATACTCTTTCGGGTGGTGCGGGCGATGACACCTTTGTTGTCAGTGCCGATAGCGGAAATGACCTGATTACCGATTTCGATCCAGCCAATGATGTGATCGATATCCAGGGAATTGAAGATCTTGAGCTGTTTGGCGATATCGTTGATTTCATCGGCGAAGACGAAGCCGGTAATGCCACGATCACCATCGGTGATGCGGTTATCACGCTTGACGGTGTTGATCCTGATAGCCTGACCTATAAGAACTTTGTCGGCATCCGGTCACTGGAAGGCACCGAAGCCGGAGATGACCTTACCGGAACCAACCGCAGTGATGTGATCGACGCCAAGGGTGGTGACGATACCGTCTTTGGTGGTGCTGGCAATGATACGATTTCCGGTGGTGATGGAAAAGATGCCATCAGCGGTGGGTCGGGTAACGACGTTATTGACGGCGGTGCTGATAATGACGTGATTAACGGCGGTACGGGGGCTGATACCCTTGATGGGGGCGATGGTCAGGATACCGTTTCCTATCAGGGCGAAACCAAAGGCGTTACTGTCGATCTTGAGGCTGGAACCGGAACTAACGGTACAGATACTGACACCCTCAGTAATTTTGAAAATGTTACTGGATCGGGCTACGACGACATTCTGTCAGGTGATGATCAGGTCAACACGCTTAAAGGCGGTGGCGGGAATGATACGCTGATCGGTGGTGAAGGCGACGATACCCTGTTGGGTGGCACTGGTTGGGATACAGTCGATTACAGCGATGCTGCGGGCAGTGTTTCGGTTGATCTTGGAAATGGTACCGCAACTGGTGCAGATGGGAACGACACCCTTGGCGAGATCGAGAATGCCATTGGTTCTGATCACGACGATGTTCTGCGCGGATCAGCTGCCAAAAACACCCTTTCTGGTGGTGCTGGCGACGACACGATTGACGGTGGTGCCGGTCAAGATGTTCTGACTGGTGGCGCTGGCGCGGATACCTTTGTGTTTAATCAAACTTCTGGCGAAGACAAAGTTACGGACTTTGATCCGTCAGAAGACAAAATTGATCTTTCCAGCTTTGGTATTCCAAATTGGGAAGCCCTTCAGAACAAGATCGGCATTGACGATGATGGTAATGCTGTCATTACGATCAACGATCAGATCCTTACCCTGGAAGGCGTTTCGCCGGAAGAACTGACAGTTGGCAATTTTGTCGACCTTGAAACGCTTGGTGCGACCGAAGGTGACGACGTCATTAATGGTACCGACTTTGACGAAGTTATTGACGGTCTTGGTGGAAATGACACCATTTCGGCAGGCGACGGTGATGATACTGTCTTTGGTGGTGCTGGCGATGACACCCTGTCGGGCGGCGACGGCAGCGATATCCTTGATGGTGGAGATGGTCAAGATGCGGTTGATTACAGCGCGACCACTGGCGTTACAGTTGACCTTGCTGCCGGTACCGGTTCGGTTAATGGTGGCGAAACCGATACCCTAAGTAATATCGAAGACGTTATCGGGTCGGCGCAGCGTGACATCATTTCAGGTGACGATCAGTCAAATACCATTTGGGGTGGTGCTGGTGGTGACGACCTTGCCGGTGGTGGGGGTAATGATCTGATTGACGGCGGTGCCGGTGATGACACCCTTTCTGGTGGTGCAGGCGATGACACTCTTGCGGGTGGCAGCGGAACGGACCTTGCTGATTACAGCGATGCAGAAGGTGGGGTAACCGTTGATCTTGTTGCGGGAAATGCATCTGGTGCAGCTGGCAATGATACGCTTTCCAATATTGAGGATATTGCCGGGTCGGATTACAACGATACCTTGATCGGTGATGATGGTCGCAATGTCATTTCTGGCGGTGCGGGTGATGACTCGATAGACGGCGGTGCTGGTGACGACACACTTCTTGGTGGTGCCGGAAATGACATCATCGAAGGTGGCGATGGCACAGATACTGTCGATTATAGCGCAAGCGAACCGGTTACGATCAATCTTGCCGAGGGTACAGCAACCAGCGAAAGCGGCACAGATACCCTGAGCGCTGTCGAGAATGTCATTGGTTCCGCTGGTGCTGACGACATTACGGGCGACGACGGGGTGAATGTTATCAATGCCGGAAGTGGTAGTGATACGATCCGCGGCGGTGCCGGTGATGATACCCTGAGCGGTGGTTCGGGTGCTGATGTTTACAAAATCGCGATTGGCGATGGCAATGATACGGTCACGGACTTCAGTGCGTCGTCCGACAAGATTGATGTAACCGAATTGCCGGTCGAAAGTTATGGCCAGCTCTATGAGATGATGTCGGAAAACGAAAATGGTGATCTTGTCATCGATTTCGGTGACGACACCAGCATGGTTCTTAAAGGTGTCGGTATTGACGACATCTCGGCAGACAACTTCATTGGCGTACGCGACATCGTTGGCACATCGGGTGACGACATGTTGTATGGGACCAATGGCGAGGACACCTTGTCTGGTCTGGACGGCAACGACACGCTTTACGGCCTTGAAGATAGTGATCTTCTTCAGGGTGGTGCCGGTGACGATACGCTGATCGGCGGGCACGGGAACGACGTTCTTGATGGCGGTGATGGCATAGATACCGCCGATTACAGTGATGAAACAGACGACGTAACGGTTGACCTGAAAACAGGGAACGTGTCGGCGACATCTGGCAACGATACGTTACGTAATGTTGAAAATGTGGTTGCGGGTGCCGGGAATGACAGCCTGAGCGGCAGTAATGGCGACAACGTTCTGGATGGTGGTGCTGGTGACGACGTTCTGTCTGGTCTGGATGGTGACGATACACTTATCGGTGGCGATGGCGAAGATACTGCCAGTTATTCGTCGTCGACCAGCGGTGTAAATGTTGATCTGTCTGAACAGACGGCAACCGGTGGTGCCGGCAACGATACCCTCAGCGATATCGAAAATGTTATCGGTTCAAACCATTCCGATACCCTTAAAGGCGATGCTGGCGACAACGAACTTCGCGCCGGTGCGGGTGACGATATCCTGATTGCCACCGAAGGCGATGATGTGATTTCGGGTGGATCGGGTCGCGATACAGTTGATTACAGCGACGCGAGTGGTGCAGTTGATGCGGATCTTGCGCTTGGCACTGTTTCGGGGATGGGCAACGATCAGATTTTGAACGTTGAAAATCTGACAGGCAGTGATTTTGATGACAGCATTTCCGGGAACCAATTGGCCAACGTTCTTGATGGCGGAGACGGTGATGACCTGATTTCGGGCGGTGCGGGCAATGATACGCTGTTAGGCGGTGCTGGGAATGACAGCCTTGTTGGCGGCGCCGGTGCAGATCTGATTGATGGTGGCGATGGCATTGATACTGTCGATTACGCCAATGCGAGCGATGCGGTTGAAATCAGTCTTGCCACGGGTGAAACAGACGATACGACCGGCGACACGGTTCTCAATGTTGAAAATGTTATCGGCAGTACTCTTGGTGACAACATTACCGGGTCGGATGCCGATAATACCATGCTAGGTGGCGGTGGCGATGACACCTTTAACGTTAGTGCCGGTGACGATGTCATTGATGGTGGCGAAGGTGCTGATACCGTCGATTACAGCAACAGCCAAACCGGTGTTGATGTCGACCTTGATATTGGCAGTGTCGATAAGGCCGCAGGCACGGATGTTCTAACTAGCATTGAAAACGTTACCGGGTCGGATGCCGATGACGTGATTTCCGGTTCGTCTGGTACCAATACACTTCGCGGTGGCGCGGGCGATGACACCCTTGATGGGCGTGCTGGCGATGACGTGATTTCCGGCGGTGAGGGGGATGACACCCTTGCGGGCGGCGACGGTACCGATACGCTTGATTATTCCAGCGCCAATGGTGCTCAGAATATTGATCTTGCGAACGGTACTGCGACTGGCGCTGATGGTAATGACACCGTTTCGGGATTTGAAAATGTCACCGGTTCGGAGCATGACGACACCATCACCGGGGATGATGCCGATAACCGTCTTGATGGCGGCGATGGCAACGACTTCATTACCGGTGGTGCAGGGAACGATGTTCTAAGCGGTGGTGCTGGCGATGATAGCTTCGTCGGTGAATTGGGCGATGACACTTATGTCGGTGGTGAAGGTTCCGACACGCTGGATTACAGCGATGCGCAATCGGGTCTTGATATCGATCTTGCGAACAATACTGCGACCGGCGAGGGCATTGGTACCGATACCATAAGTGGCGTCGAGCAGATCATCGCGACCGATCATAACGACACCATCGTCGGCGGCAACGGCAACGAGACGATTCTGGCCGGGGCTGGCGACGATTATGTTGCCGGTGGTGCCGGGAATGACACGCTTGATGGTGGTGACGGCGAAGATACGCTTGGCTTTGCTGATGCCAACGGCGTGAGCGTAGACCTTGAAAGCAGTACAGTCAGCGGCGATGGCAATGACAGCATTGCGAACTTTGAAAATGTTGATGGTTCGGCCGGAAATGACACGATTAGTGGCGACAGCGGCGTAAATACTCTGGCCGGTAACGCGGGCAACGACGTCATCGATGGTCGCGGCGGCGACGACGTGCTGCTTGGTGGTGCTGGTAACGACATCATTCGTGGTGGCGATGGCGACGACCAAATTGATGGCGGCGTTGGCAATGATACCCTTATATCTGGGGCTGGTGATGACATTCTGGTTGGTGGCGAGGGTGTTGACCGCGCAAGTTACGCCGAATCAGACGCGGCAGTTACGGTCGATACAACGCAAAATACCGTCAGCGGTTCGGCAACTGGAACCGATACCCTCGAAGGTATCGAAGAAATCGAGGGCTCCAGCCACGATGATACTTTCATGGGGGGCGCGCAGAACGATACGTTTATCGGTGGTGCAGGCGACGATACGTTCGATGCGGGTGCAGGCGATGATACGCTAACACTTGGCGCGGGTGACGATCAGGTCATCTTTAATCCGGGCGATGGCCACGACACGATCACTGATTTTGATGTCAGCACTGACGTCATTGACCTGACGCCATTTAAGATCGCTGGCTACGGCAGCCTTGAGCATATGTTCGGCTCCGACGCTGACGGCAATTTGACCATTACATTTGATAGTGGTGACAGCATTACGCTTGAGGGTGTTAGCGCTGACCAGCTTGGTGAAGATAATTTCACTGGTGTTATTCGTCTTGGCACAAGTGATGCCGATGATATTGCCGGTGGTGCGGGCAATGACGTCATTGATGCGCTTGATGGTGATGACACCGTTTCAGGTGGCGACGGCAATGACCATCTTATGGGTGGCGACGGGAATGATACCCTTTCGGGCGATGCTGGCGACGATACGCTAAGCGGGAATGCCGGATCAGATGTCCTTTCGGGTGGTGAAGGCAACGATACCGCAGACTATTCGACCGAAAGTGCCGGTATCACAGCCGACCTTGCAACCGGAACTGTGGCGGGTGGTGATGGTGACGATACGCTTGATAGCATCGAAAACATCACCGGCACCCTTCACGACGATACCCTGATTGGGAATGACGAAAACAACACGCTGAGCGGGCTTGACGGGGATGACGTCATGGTCGGCGGTGGTGGCGATGACGTGCTGGATGGTGGTGATGGATCCGACACCGTTGATTACAGCAACGCGACCGATGCGGTTGACGTCAATCTTTCGACCGGAACGGCAACAGGTGAGGGCACGGACACCCTTACCAACATTGAAAATGTCGTTGGTTCTGACTTCAATGACAAAATTACCGGCAATGCCGGGAACAACACGATCTCGTCTGGTGCAGGCAATGATGCAATCAATGCAGGCCAGGGTGACGACATTGTTGATGCCGGAACGGGTGACGACGAAATCGCCGGTGGTGCAGGCAATGACATCCTTGATGGTGGTGCCGGAAATGATGTCCTTCTGGGTGAAGAAGGCAACGATACACTTTCTGGTGGCGAAGGTGATGACATCGTCGAGGCGGGTGCTGGTAGTGACTGGGTTTACGGCGATACCGGCGACGACATCCTTGATGGTGGCGATAGCGAGAATGACATCGATACCGTTGACTATTCCAACGTTGACGCAGGTGTTACGGTTGACCTTGTAAACCAGTATGCGTCGGGTGGTGGCGGGAATGACATCGTTCGGAACTTTGAACGTGTCATTGGCACCGATTATGCCGATACGCTGGTTGGCAGTGACGGGGTTAATACCCTTGATGGTGGGTCGGGCAACGATACGCTGTTTGGTGGTGCGGGCGATGATGTGATCATCACGGGCGACGGCGAAGATGTGATCGTTCTCAAGCCGGGCGGTGGCAATGACACCGCGACCGACTTTGATGTGACACAAGACACGATCGATCTGTCGTCCTATGGCATCGAAGATTACGCCACCTTGCGCGATCAGATGGCCGATGATGCAAATGGCAATGCGGTTATTACACTGGCGGACGGCGAAAGCATCACACTTGAAGGTGTGTCGGTTGACGACCTTGGGCCGGGTAACTTCTTTGGCTATGAAGTGATCATTGGCACCGAGTTCGAAGACAATATCATTGGCAGCCAGATCAGTGACGAAATCCACGCCCTTGAAAGCGATGACATCATCGATGGTCAGGCGGGCGACGATGATATTTACGGCGATGAAGGCAATGACACGCTGATCGGTGGTGCGGGCGACGATACCCTGCGCGGCGGCGATGGCAATGACACGGCCGATTATTCCGATACGACCGAGGGGGTTACAGTTGATCTGGGCGCAGGTACTGCGACCGGTGAAGCGGGCAACGATACCCTTGAAAGCATTGAAAACGTTACCGGTGGCGGTGGCGATGATGTCTTGATCGGTGATGAAAACGCCAACATCCTTGATGGCGGCGAAGGCAATGACACCGTCATTGGCAATGGCGGTGATGACACCCTGATCGGTGGCGAAGGTGAAGACGTTTTGTCTTATGCCGATGCTAACGAAGGTGTGACTGTTGATCTGGCCGATGGTACCGCGACTGGCGGTGCGGGCAATGACGTGATTGACGGTTTTGAAACCGTGATCGGGTCGGACCATGACGATACCATTGCCGGTGATGACATGGACAATGTCCTTGATGGCGGTGCAGGCAACGATACGCTTTTGGGTGGTGCTGGCAATGACACGCTGGTGGGCGGTGATGGCGATGATATCGTTGATTATTCCGATCAGACCGACGGCGTTGTTGTTGATCTTGAAAACGGCACAGGCATTGCGACCGATGGCACCGATACCCTTGACGGGATCGAAGGTGCGACTGGTGGTTCCGGGGATGACACGCTGACCGGTTCGGTCGGCGATAACGTCCTTGCGGGCGGTGCCGGTGATGACAGCCTTTTGGGCGGTGACGGCAATGACACCCTTGCCGGTGGCGACGGGGCCGACTTTATTGATGGCGGTGCCGGGGATGATGTTCTGTCGTTCGAAGGCGACCGTGTTGCCGCAGATGGCGACACGACCGACCATGTCGGCAGCCCGACCACCGATGGAACTGGCGACGTTGCCGATATTTCCGGCAAGAACCTCTCAGATGACAGCTTTGTCGGCGGTGACGGCAATGACACGCTGATCGCGGGCGACGGCGATGACGCCATCATTCTGGATCGGGATCATGCCGGTGGTGGAGCTGCCAATCCGTCGATTGTTGATATCGAAAATATCGATGCGGGTGCGGGCAATGACGTTGTCGACCTGACCAGCGAAACCCATTCTTATGGCGAGGTCACCATTGATGGTGGTGCCGGGGATGACACGATCTGGTCGAATGACGGCGATGACGTCATTTCGGGCGGTGATGGTGCCGATAACATCCATGGCGGTGCCGGTGCGGATGTTATCGACGGTGGTGCGGATGACGACATCCTTGATGGCGGCGAAGGGGCTGACACTCTTGACGGCGGGGCTGGCAATGACACGATCATGGCCGGGGCTGGCGACGATGTCCTGACCGGTGGTGATGGTGCCGATACGCTTGATCTTTCTGGTGCCGATGGCGCGACCATCAATCTGGCCGAAGGTACGGCAAGCAGCGACGCAACCGGGATCGACAGCATCGACGGGTTTGAAAATGTCATCGCGACGGATGGCAATGATGATATCACCGGATCGGCAGGCGACAACACGATTGATGCCGGTGCAGGCGATGACACGGTCACGCTGGATGCTGGCAATGACGACCTTGATGGTGGGGATGGCACCGATACCCTTGATCTGGGCAACACCACCGGTGGCGTGACGGTTGATCTGGCCGCAGGCACGGCAAGTGGTGCCAATACCGGTTCAGACACGGTTGCCAATTTCGAAAACATTATCGGGTCTGATGATGACGATACTCTGACCGGGTCGGATGATGCCAACCGCATTGACGGCGGTGCAGGTGATGACACCATTGATGGTGGTGCCGGTGACGATATCCTGACCGGGGGTGAAGGCGATGATCGACTGATCGCAGGCGATGGCAATGATACGCTTTCGGGCGGCAGCGGCAGTGATACTTTCGTCTTCGAAGACGGCGATGACGCCGATCTGGTCAGTGATTTTGACATTGGCAGCGATGTGATTTCCCTGCCCGATCTGGGCATTTCAGCCTGGACCGATTTGCAGCCGCTTCTGTCAGATGGGCCGGATGGCGCGGTCATCACGCTGCCTTCTGGTGGTACGGTAACCCTTGCCGGGGTGGCGGTTGATGACCTGACGCCAAGCCACTTTGAAGGCATCGAGAATGTCGGCACACCGGGCGATGATACGCTGGGCGGTGGCGACGGCAACGATACGATTGATGGCGGCGACGGCGAAGATTCCGTCGGCGGCGGATCGGGT
>NZ_NXGX01000009.1 GCF_002844275.1 Thalassospira lohafexi | reverse complement strand
TTGCTCTATCCAGTTGAGCTAAGGGACCGCGGTGTGGGGTGGTTGTTGCCCCGGATGGTATTTGAGGGCATGGCATTGGGCGCCTGCCCGTCATTCATTTCAGGGTTTAACGTCCCCTGTCAGACGAAACGGGGCGGAAATCCGCCCCGGTGAATGGTCTTTGACGGTCCGTTATCCAGAAGCCCGCCCGCAATCAGACGACGCGTTTAAACGCGAAGTTATCGGCATAGGCTTTGATCTGGATTTTACGGCGCTTGGGCTGTTCGACATCAGCGATCAGCTTGTGCTTGGCGGCGAAAGCCTGCGCTTCTTCAAGCGTTTCGAAATACATTTTGACCTGACCGCGGGTATCGGTAGAACCGATCCATCCCATCAGCTGATCCGCGACTTTTTTCGCACCCGGTTCAAATTCCATAACCCAGTGCTTGGTCGCAGCCTGACCGGACTGCATGGCGTTCTTGGCAGGTTTGTAAACACGGACCTTCATCGGGACCCTCGTCTTGACCGTCAGGATAAGATGGAGATGGCAGTTAAACGGGTTTCTGTACCCCCTGCTATCACCCCATCTTTTACACCTTTTGCTGCCAATTGGAAATCCCATTGGAACTTCATAAAACAACAAAAGGGGAAAAGTGGTCGGGAAGGCGAGATTCGAACTCGCGACCCCCTGCTCCCAAAGCAGGTACGCTACCAGGCTGCGCTACTCCCCGAACGAGGGAGGGTTTAGCACCACACTTTGATGTGGGCAAGCCCGTATTATCGTTTTTATCGTAAAAACGTACAAAAAACCAAAGCCCGCAGATATCCTCTGCGGGCTTGCTATTGCTGATTGATATATGTCGTCCGAAATCCGGTCTTTAGCGCGGCAGGCCTTCGACCTTCTCGCCGACTTCAAATCCCATCCGGTCGGATGCCCCACCATTCAGCTCCAGCACAAAGCGCACCGGCTTTGGGCCCAGAATGATGGCTTCCGACTGTGGCACGGTGCGTTTTTCAATACCGACAATCGTGCCCTTGGCATCAATGAACAGCATATCGAGCGAGATGAATGTATTTTTCATCCACATCGAAATATCCGCCGCCCGGCCAAAATCAAACAACATGCCTGCGTTATCGGCCATTTCGGTACGATACATCAATCCACGCGATCGCTCATCGGGTGTGATGGCCATTTCCACATTGAAAACTTCGCCATCCACCAAAATGCGGGATCGTTCAAATCCGGTTGCCTTTGCATTCAGTCCGGCAACAACTGCTGCACTGACAAAGCACACAACCAAGACCATTTGAAAAAGCGACTTCATACCCCATACCCTCTTAGTCTTCTAACACGCTCACGGGTGTCCTCCCGGATCGTGCCACCCCGCCACGGATCGCAAAGTGTCGTAAACATCGTGTCGTCGGGCTGTCTTCCACGGCTATGCGTCCATTTTATGACACGCAGGATATTTTCCACTGTGATGGGTAGCACAGCGGGTATTTCGATCCCGTTAATGGTCGCCCACACCCCGGACCAACAGCGCGCCACCCCATACGGACTATATCCTCCGCCGCCAAGGACAAGGCTCCGTGGCGCCAATTTGGTCATCGTGCCAACGACTTCCCAGATCGACTGATTGCCCAACAGCTGCTTTGACAGAGGATCTTCTGCTAATGTATCACACCCACATTGTAAAACAATGGCTTGTGGTGCAAAACTTAATGCAAGAGGAATCAAATATTCATACAGGACATAGCGCATCTCATCATCGTTCATCCCAGCAGGCATCGGAAGGTTACGCGCCATGCCCCCGGCGATGTCATCAATCGCCCCGGTTTTGGGCCACAGGTCTTCCTGATGCATGGAAACCGTGAGAACCCGGTCATCTTCGGCAAAGGCGATCTGCACTCCGTCGCCATGATGGGCATCAATATCGACATACAACACACGATCCAACCCCGAATCGAGCAAAGCATAAATCCCCAGAACCGGATCATTGAAGTAACAAAACCCCGATGCCCGGTCGCGCAATCCATGATGTGTCCCCCCGGCAGGATGATGGACAATGCCCCCTTTCGCGATCATTTTGGCGGCAAGGATCGATGATCCGGCCGCAGTCGCCGGACGCCGGAAAATTTCCGGGTAAATAGGATTGCCGTTTTTGCCCAATCCGAATTTAACCATCATGTCTTCGGGAAGAATCTGATCGCGTTCGGCCTGCATCACCGCACGCACATAATCAGGATCATGAAACCGGGTGAGTTGTTCGGCTGTTGCCACCGGCCCGGTGACATAGCTGCTGCCGTCGACCCAGCCCAGCGCATGCACCATGTCAACAACCAACGACACCCGCGGGATCGCCAATGGATGTTTTGGGCCATAACTCGATCCACGATAAATCTCGGCGGCAATCATGCGCGGCGATGTATCCGGTGTGCGGTAATCAGGTAAGTTTTCAGGAAGCGTCACGGTGGGTTCAGTCAGCCAGGCAGTGTCAGAAGCCCCTAGCATTGCCTGCACATATCGCTCTGCACAAGGACTGTTTAATCAAACGTCCGCTATTTGACATCCCGATGCATGGTGGTTGCTGCCCTGAAACCAAACAGATACCGCAACAGCCCGATATCCTGTGTCCCGGTTGCGCGAAAACCGCATCGTTCATAAAGCGCACGTGCACGCGGATTGATATCAATCACATCAAGACGAACCTGTGATAGCCCGCGTTCCCGCGCCGTGTCGGCCACCGCGGCCAAAAGTGCCGTTCCAACCCCCTGCCCACGTGCAATCGGATCGACAAAAATACCATCCATCAAAAGCGTATTCGCCGCCAGATCGCGTTCAAGCAGATCAAGCAACAGCCCGCGCCACAATCCACCCCACGCACCATACACCGAACAGATATCGGACAAACCACCCCCGACGAAGGCGCCTGCCGTGGTTTTAAATCCGGCGACGCCCAGTAACCCGCCATCCTCACCAATCGCACTGATGGCATGGCTCGACGCCATCACCTGTTTTAAAAACGCCAATGCCTTGTCTTCGGGGTTCATCACATGGGCAAGCTTTTGACGGAACGCTTCCCAGAACAGGGCACAGGCCGCCTCGCGATGTTTATCGGCAATGCCGGGCTGAAGGGTAAATCCCTGATGCTGCATTTTTCTGTTCCACGCGCCTTTCCAACCACACCCAAACAAAAATAGACAACCCGTCTGAAATAACAACCACAGGCTGGGACCCAGCTCACCTTTTCAAATCATCAGACCAATGCATCAACACCCCAAACACAGGGGGAAAACCAAAATTTCACGCCGTGACATGCTAGGGCCCATTGCGATCAATTGTTACAAAACTTGACGCGGGTAAAATGTCTGCGCATAGTCCCGTCATCTCCGGGGGGGCCGATCGTAAATCGGCTGAGAGGTTTGGTGTTGCCAAACGACCCTTTGAACCTGAACCGGTTAAGACCGGCGTAGGAAGGATCGTATGACCGACACAGACATACCGCCACATTCGGCACCCAATCCAACCCAGTTCGATATTGACCTGCGTTCTGCCCGCGTGGCATTTGGCGGCGTTGATATTTTCCATGACCTTGATCTTGGTTTGCCTGCAGGCAGTTTCACCTGCTTGCTTGGGCCAAGTGGTGTGGGCAAAAGCACACTTTTGCGCTTTCTCGCCGATCTGGTCGAAGGCGATGTTAGCGGTAACATCACCTGTTCGGACGGCGTTCCACTTAAGGGGCGCATTGCCTATATGGCGCAGCAGGACTTGCTGTTGCCATGGCGGACGGTGCGCGAAAATGTTGAACTTGGTGCATCCCTTCGCGGGCAACGCCCTGATCATGACAAGGCCGACCGCCTGATTGCCGAGGTCGGGCTGAGCAACGCCGCCCATCTGCGGCCCGCCGAGTTATCGGGCGGCATGAAACAACGCGCCGCCCTTGCCCGCACCCTGATGGAAGACCGTCCGGTTGTTTTGATGGACGAGCCGTTTTCCGCCCTTGATCCGGTCAACCGGTTACGATTGCAAGAACTCGCCGCACGGGTATTGCGCGGCAAAACCGTCCTTCTGGTCACCCATGATCCGCTAGAAGCGCTTCGCCTTGGCGACTTTGTCCATGTTTTGCGCGGAAGCCCGGCCCGCCTGCAAGATGCCATCACCCCGGCTGGTCATAGCCCGCGCGACATCACCGATGCCGATATCTTGCGCCAACAGGCCCAATTGCTGCGCCAACTGGGCACCAATGAAACCGCAGCAGCAGTGCCGGAGAATGCCCAATGAGCACCCCGGTAAAGCGCACCCCACTGTCTGAACGGCGTCTTTTGAAAATTGCCCGCCCGATCATCATCATTGTTGCGCTGATTGCGACATGGCAGTTGACCGTGACCCTGACCGGGGCGCCAAAATATATGCTGCCGACCCCGGTTGATGTCTGGCACACCCTGATCACCCGCTATGCGGTGTTGTTTGATCACGCGCGATATACCATCGCCGAAACCGTGATTGGCCTGTTTGCCGGGGCGACCCTTGGCGCGCTGGCGGCCATTCCGATGGCGCTGTTTACCCCCGTCCGGTTCTGGTTGATGCCGATCTTGCTGGTGTCCCAAGCCATTCCGTTTTTTGCCTTGGCTCCGCTTTTGGTCCTTTGGCTAGGATTTGGCTTGGCATCCAAGATCGCCATGGCTGCGCTTATTATTTTCTTCCCGGTCACCGTCGCCTTCTTTGATGGCTTGGCCCGCACCGAACCCGGCTGGCTTGATCTGGCGCGCACCATGGGCGCCAGCCGGTGGCGGCTTTTGACCCATATTCGTTTGCCGGCCGCCCTGCCCGCATTTGCATCGGGCTTTCGCGTTGCCACCGCCGTAGCCCCGATTGGGGCGGTGATTGGCGAATGGGTCGGATCAAGTCACGGACTGGGATATTTAATGCTGCACGCCAATGCGCGGGTTCAGATTGATATGGTTTTTGCCTGTCTTTTGATCCTGTGCGCCTTTTCGATCACGCAATATTTCATTGTGGATCGCGTGTTGCGTGCCGCCCTGCCCTGGCAACCCGACAGCCTGACGCCGGTTCGATAAACCCCATCCGTCGTGACTGAAAATGGCCGCGACAGCAAAACTCATACAAATACGTAATGGCCCATCACAACAGAGGTTCATCCATGTCACGCCTGAAATCCATGATCAAAGCTGCCACCATTGGCGCAACATTAAGTGCCGCCGTTCTGGGTTCATCCAGCCCGGCCTTTGCGGCGGACAAACTGACCATCCTTCTTGACTGGTTCGTCAATCCCGACCATGCGCCACTAATTGTTGCCAAGGAAAAGGGCTTCTTTGCCAAGCATGATCTTGATGTTGAATTGATCGAGCCAAGTGATCCATCCGCCCCGCCGCGCCTTGTTGCGGCCGGTCAGGGCGATGTTGCCGTTAATTATCAGCCACAGCTTCATGTGCAGGCCGCCCAAGGATTGCCGCTAACCCGGATCGGGACGCTGGTCGCGACCCCGCTTAACAGCCTGATTGTCCTCAAAGACGGCCCGATCAAGGAAATCGCCGATCTTAAGGGCAAGAAAATCGGCTATTCGCTGGCCGGGTTTGAGGATGCGTTGCTCGGCACCATGCTGGGCAATCACGGGGTTTCGATGGATGATGTTGAGTTGATCAATGTGAACTTCTCGCTATCCCCGTCGCTGTATTCCGGGCAGGTCGATGCGATCATTGGCGGCTATCGCAATTTTGAACTGAACCAGATGGAAATTGAAGGCAAGCCGGGCAAGGCATTCTTTGTCGAAGAAGAAGGTGTGCCGCCCTATGACGAGCTGATCCTGACCGTGCGCAATGACAAAACCGATGACCCGCGCTTTGCCCGGATGCTGGCGGCCCTGGAAGAAGGCGTTCAGTACCTGATCAACCATCCCGATGACAGTTGGGATGCCTTTGTTGCCGCCTATCCCAACCTTGATGATGAGCTGAATATCAAGGCATGGGCCGATACACTACCGCGCTTTGCGCTGCGCCCGGCCGCCCTTGATAAAGCGCGCTATGCCTGCTTTGCCGATTACATGGTCAAACAGGGCCTGATTACCGATGCCCCGGCCCTTGAAACCTATGCCACTGTTATTGAGTGATTATCGCCTAACCAAACAGCCCCCCCTGCTTTCGCATTGCTTGTCCCGGTGAATGCGGAGGCACCCCGAAAGGCCGGAACAACTGGACCGTTCCGGCCTTTCTTTGTTTTCCCATGGGCGACACCAACCGTTGAAACCTTGCATCGCATCATCAGACGGTTACCTTATGGTCACCCCATAAAGTGCGAGATCTACAGCAAGCCGTATCAACTCATTGTCAGGACAGCCAAGTGCAAAGCAAAACCAAGCCTGCGCACCACACCGAAACCGGATTTGAAAACCGCCATGCGCTGCCCGATCCGGTAAAACGGTCGTTCTGGCGGTTTTTGAAACGGCGTTATTTTGGTGATGACGAATGGCCCAAAGCCAAACATCAGCACGGCAAAACCCCGGTCGAGGCCCCTGATCATGACGCCATCCAAAATCCTGATCCGACGCGTTTGCAGGTGACATGGATCGGCCATGCCACGGTTCTGGTGCAATATGACGGATTGAATATCCTGACCGATCCGGTTTTTTCCAACCGCGCATCCCCGTTCAAGCGTGTCGGACCAAAACGCTATAGCCAGCCGGGCCTGACGATCGATCAGTTACCCAAGCTTGATCTGGTGTTGCTGTCACACAATCATTACGACCACTTCGATCTTGATAGTTTGGCCAAACTTGGCAACACACCGCGCTATGTCCTGCCGCTTAAAAACGGCATCTTGCTGGAAAAGGCCGGAGTTACGTCTGATCGCTATGATGAACTTGATTGGGATCAGCAACTTTCCCACTCCGGCGTGACGGTCACCCATGTTCCGTCCAACCATTGGTCGAGCCGCACGACCAAGGACCGCAAGGAAATGCTGTGGGGTGGTTACATTCTTGAATTTGCCGATGGCTACCGGTTTTATTTCGTCGGCGACACCGGCTGGAACGAGGCGCTTTTTACCGAGTTGGGGGCACAATATGGCGGTATTGACTTTGGCCTGATCCCGATTGGGGCCTATGACCCGCGTGACTTCATGCGCAATGCGCACTGCAACCCCGAAGAAGCCGTTTCGATCATGCAAGTGATGGGCGTTAAGCAAGCACTTGCCATTCATTGGGGCACGTTTGTCTTGACCGCCGAACCGGTTGATGAACCGCCCGTGCGACTGGCGTCTGCCTGCACAGATGCGGGCATTGGACATGGTGACTTTATTGCCCCGCCGATTGGTGCAACCCGGTTCTTTGACGGTAAATCCGCCGCCCCACAGACAACATCGCAAAAGGTCGAGCCCACAGCGTCCCCGGCATAGCAGCCCCCATCAGATCGGTTTAGTGGTTATTCCGTCCCCGTGCTAAGCATCAGTGATACGTCACAAAACCGTAACACTGGTTGCTTTGCCATGAGCTTGACCGTCTTTCTTGCCGTTATGGGTGCTGCCCTGATGCATGCCGTCTGGAATGCATTGGTCAAGGGTGGCCCGGACAAACTGATGAACATGACCGCGATTGTGCTGG
Source organism: Thalassospira lohafexi (assembly GCF_002844275.1). Classification (GTDB taxonomy): domain Bacteria; phylum Pseudomonadota; class Alphaproteobacteria; order Rhodospirillales; family Thalassospiraceae; genus Thalassospira; species Thalassospira lohafexi. The sequence continues at coordinate 158,329 of NZ_NXGX01000009.1, read as the reverse complement.
GTCATATTCCAATTGTTCTGATCCTGTTTCCCTTTGTGGACGTTCCCGCACGCGAAAGCTGGCCCTATCTTATTGGCTCGATCGGGCTTCATATCGGCTATCAGCTGTTTTTGATTTTGGCTTATCGCCTTGGTGATCTTAGTCAGGTGTATCCGATTGCGCGCGGCTCCTCACCCCTGATCGTGGCTGCGGTATCGGTTCTTGTGCTCGGTGTGACGCTTCAGGTCAGTGAATGGCTGGCGATTGTTGTCATCGGCTTGGGGATTTTAAGTATGTGCATCGTGCGTCAGGCTGATGGCATGCGCAACCGCAATGCCGCCCTTGCCGCCATTGTAACGGGCTGCTTTATCAGCAGTTATTCGCTGGTCGATGGCACAGGGGCAAGGCTGGCCGGAAGTGCACTTGACTATTATGCTTATCAGACCGTCGGTGACGTTTTGATCTTTGGCCTAATCGCCACGGTTATGCGGCCGCGCATCATTGTTGATATCGCCAAGCGCGGCAAAAGGATCTTCTTTGTTGGCGGCACGGCATCCTTTGTCGCCTATGCCACGGTGATGTGGGCCTTTACGCAAGCACCAATCCCGCTGGTGGTCGCCTTACGCGAAACCGGGATTGTCTTTGCCCTTTTTATCGGCGTGTTTTTCATGGGCGAGAAACTCAATCTTGTGAAAGTTTCCTCCACCATGATGACGCTGGGCGGCGCGATTATCCTGCGTCTGTCCAAAAGCCTTTAATCAGTTTTATCAGCCAAGTGCGGTGTGGATACGGGTTGCCACCAAGTTACCAGTTTCCATCGCACCGGCAACTTGCCCGTACCAACGCGTTGATGCTGCCTCACCTGCGTAGTAAATCCGCCCATGGATGAAGTCCTGCAACGCTTGGCGGCTTTGCCATATTCCGGGGTGTGTCGTCGAATAGGCCCCACCGATAAGAGCATCATCGCACCAGTCAAGGACATAGGCTGTGACCGCGTCAGGTGGATTATAGTGATCGTCGTCGCCATTGTTCAGTCGATTAACCGCACCAAGCAAAACGTTTGCGGCAAGTTGATGATTGGCTGACATCACGCGCGCAGTATCGCCAAATGCGTGCATATAGACCTGTGTGCCCGTCCCATTCTGGGTGATGATAAAATTGCTATACCCAGTTTCAAACGTAACCGTGACTTTCTTGCCCGGTGCCGGATGCGCAACATTGGCCAAGCCGGTCATTGCCATTTTAAGGTAACAGCCAAGCGGATTGGCGCGGAATGGGGCTACGTTCTGAAGAGATAAATCGGCAATAACAAGGTCGTTTTGCCCTGTCTGTTCTGCGCCGGACTTCACCCTGTCAGTTGGAACCGTGACAAGCACCGCGTCATAAAGTTCTGGGTCTTTGTTGAGGGCTTCGACCTTTACCTTGTTGTCGTCGGTATTTTCGATCCTATTGACCTTAACGTTTAAGACAACATTCTGCGCAATCCCTGCGGCCGTCGCCCATTTCACAACCCGGTATCCAAGTGTCTGATCAATCGCATAATCACCGCCTTCGGCATTGGCATTTTCCTGCACTGATCGGACGTGGTTATGAATAGATCCCCATGGCGGGTTGACCTCAACCGCATCGGAAATGACCTGCCAATTAGCAAATTGTTGCTGACGGAACGTTACGTCATCAGGCGTAACTTGCCCCAATCGCATGTCCACATTCCCAAAATAATCGTCGTTTTGCGTACCGTTGAAATTATTACTGACGGCATCAATATTGTTTTCAACTGTTGTGGTTTGTGCTGTTGGTTCTACTGCATCATCAGGCAATGGCGTAACCGCATCATTCTCGTCAAATGGCAAAATAAAAGTTCCGACATTGAAGTCCGCATCGACCGGCTGTTGGTCTATATCAGGATCGACGTGGGCAAAGAGCCACGCGGCAGCATCGGTTGTTGCCTCAATCGCCTCTGCACCCCAATCAAAGGCATTACCGCCAACCATTGTACTATATGTCCGCCCTCCAAGGATCGGGGCTGCTTCATAGATTGTCACATCATGCCCTGTTTCCTTTAATTGGATACCTGCACTTAATCCGGCAACACCAGCCCCGATGATCAAAACTTTTGCCATTAACCTGCCCTCGTAAGCGGCTTTAGGGTGACTTTCGTCTGCGACTGCTTAAGCGTTCCAAGCTCCGCCATGATTGCCTTGCGATAGTCCCCAGCAGCACTTTTGGATGGAGATGGAGATGGAGATGGAGACTGGAGCTTGATAAGTGCATCCACCGTATTCAGGCTTGTCAGGGTTTTCTTCAACAGAACAGAGAATGCCGTACTGACCTCTGTTGAGACTTTTTTCGATGTATTGAGCTGTCCTGTCTTGGCACTCATTTTCGCTTCACTGATATGAAGCTGTCCCAGTCCCGGCGAAATCGCAGCGATGGATTTTTCAATGCTACCCGCCATCGGTGACGTCATGCTCTTTGCCACAAGGACCGCATTCAGTTCCTTTTCCAGGACCATAGCGGTCGTCACCACATCATCGCCTGGCTTTACGTCACTTAAGTCCCGACGCGCCAGAATGGTTTTGCTGACATCGTCAACATTTTGCAATGCAGCCTGAATACTGTTTTGAAGATCGGGATCAAGTGCCATTGCCTGCCTCATTCATGCTTCATCGGGCAGGACCACGGAGCGACCTGCACCTGAATGACGAAAGCAGCAACCGTCTGTGAAAAGACCGGCAACACCCAAAGGCGATGCCGGCCTTAGCCGAAGTATCCTGGGCGGACATAATTGATCAGCTTGCAGGTTGTCTTATTCCAAAGCTCAATTATCAAACCCGCGAGCGTGGCCGCCGAACCGATCCGTCTTCAAACCGTGAAAGTTCCATCCCGGCCAGTGTGATCGATGGTTGTCCGGTGGTGATCCAGTCTGCCAGTACCTTACCCACCACCGGCCCCATGGCAAATCCATGGCCGGAGAAGCCGGTTGCGACAAAGAAATGCTTGGGATTGTCGAACTGATCAATCACCGGCACGGCGTCGGGAGTAACATCAATATCACCGGCCCATGTGTCGACGATGCCGACCTGTTTGATCTGCGGGAAAACCTTTTGCAGGTTGGCCATTGCATTGCTGACCCGCACTTTATAAGGCTCGGCCTGATTGGTGCGCCGTCCGATGGTTGGTTGTTTCGAGGCGTCCGATCCCGGCATGCGATCAACCAGATCGTCAAAGAACCGTTTATTGAGGTGAAACTTGAACGTCGCCCAATTATCAAACAGTCCCGGCGCAAAATCGCGCGCGAATTTAAACCGGCCCAAAGTCAGATCAATATCGGTCATGAATTCATCGGCGATATTCATCGACCCGTCGGTGCGTTGACGGAATGCAAGGCCCGCCGCCAAGGTTCCAGCAGCCGAAATATCGGGTACCGGGGTGGTGCGAATAACTGTCCCGCGCGTAGTTTGCTGGGGCAAACGACGGCCCAGTTTGGCAACGAATTTATGGGTGGCGGCCCCGGCGGCACAGATCACGTATTTGCATTTGATCTCGCCACGTTCAGACACAACCGAACTGATGGCACCACCTTGGGTTTCAATCGAAAGGGCGCCGCATCCCTCGGCGATGACGGCCCCCAGTTCAGATGCCCGTTTGGCAATGGCGGGTGCGGCTTTTTTCGGCTCGGCCTGTCCATCGGACGGGGTATAAATCCCACCCACCCCCGGTGTTGTGATGCCCGGCGTGATTTTCGCGATCCCTTTGGCATCAAGAACCTGTGTCTCAACACCAAATCCCTTGGTGTCTTCGATCCATTGTTCGTACTCGGCCATTTCAGAACCATCACGCGCAACAAAAAGAACCCCGCCCTGCCGCCATTCCAGATCGGCATTCAATTCCTTTTCCAGCCCCTGCCAGATGCGGTTACAGGCCATCATCAATGGCATTTCAACCGGATCACGCCCTTGTTGGCGGACAAACCCCCATGCCCGCCCGGACTGGTGCGATGCAATCGTGTCCTTTTCCAGAAGAACAACCTTCATACCCGCCTTAGTCAGGTAATAGGCACTTGATGCGCCATGAATACCGCCGCCGATCACAACGACGTCACATTCTTTGGGTAAGTCAATTTCAGGGTACTGCGTCATGTGGGGCCTTTTAATCGGGTTTCAGATGGTTTTCGGTTTGGTGTGTGGCGCGAACCAAGTTATGTTGCGCGCCAACAAATCTCAACAAAATCAGGTGCCACCATGTCTGATCAGACAAAAAAACAGTCTCCTGCCACCATCACAGCACAGGCGCTGGGCTGGGTAGATGACGCCACTAAATCTGTCACCCCACCGCTGTATCCGTCGACCACCTTCGAACGGAATACGGACCTGAGTTACCATGACGGGCGGTGCTATACCCGTGCCGACAACCCAACATATGATCAGACAAGTGCGGTTTTAAACGCACTTGAAGGTGGCACTGAAACCCGCCTGTTTGCATCGGGCATGGCAGCCGCCGTTGCAGTATTGCACGCACTTAATCCCGGTGATCATGTTGTTGCCCCCAAGGTCATGTATTGGGCACTGCGCAGCTTTATGCTCGACAGTGGTGTGCGTACTGGACTGACATTTGATTTTGTCGATAACGGCGACACCGCCGATTGGGCCAGGCACATTGTCGCTGGCAAAACCAAAATGGTCTGGCTTGAAACCCCGGCAAATCCAGACTGGCAGATCACCGATATCGCCGCCGTTGCCGAGGTTGCCCATGCGGCTGGCGCGCAGGTCGTGGTTGATAACACGGTGGCCACCCCGCTTTTGACCCGCCCGATTGATTTTGGCGCGGATATCGTCATGCATTCGGCGACCAAATATCTGAACGGTCATAGCGACGTTTTGGCCGGAAGCCTGACCACCGCCAAGGACAGCGAATTCTGGCAACGTGTGTGTAAGCAACACGCATCAGGTGGTGCGGTTCTGGGCGTATTTGAAACGTGGTTGTTGCTGCGCGGCATGCGCACCCTTTCGATCCGGGTCGAACGGGCCTCGGCCAATGCCATGGCGATTGCCAAACATTTTGAAAACCATCCGGAAATCGAACAGATCCAGTATCCCGGCCTTGAAAGCCACATCGGCCATGACATCGCGAAAAAGCAGATGACTGGTGGCTTTGGCGGCATGTTGTCAATCCGGGTAAAGGGCGGCGGCAAACGGGCTGTTGATTTCCACAACCAGTGCAAACTGTTCAAACGCGCCACATCGCTTGGCGGGGTTGAAAGCCTGATTGAACACCGCGCATCTGTCGAAGGCCCAACCAGTCCGGTACCTGATGATCTGTTGCGGCTGTCGGTTGGCATCGAAAACGGCGATGACCTTGTTAACGACATCGAAACAGCTCTGACCTTAAGCAAATAAGCCTTATTGTTCCATCATCGGGGATCTGCCTGTGACGCCATTGCGACTGACAACACCAGCATACAAATTGATATCCTTATGCGGCCCAATTGCCGCACGCCGATTGGGCGTTGTCACTGGAATTGTAACCACCGCAATTTTGCTTAGTCCGACGGTAAAAGCCGATGAAGCCCTTGCGAATGATCCGGCCAAAACAAACGATGTTAGCGCTAACATAGCGGTTACCGATGTCAGCCCGCTTCCCCCGGCACCGGGTTTGATTTTTGATGTTCGGGCCGGGGAATATATCATGCTCGGCGAACTGGTCCGGCGCATTGGCGACGCCAAATATGTCCTGATCGGGGAAAAGCATGACAACCCGATCCACCATCACCATCAGGCTGAACTGATTGATGCGCTGAGCAAATCGGGCAATCGCCATCGTGCGGTCGTTTGGGAAATGTTCACCCGTGATCAGCAGGCTTCCCTTGACCAAAACTGGCACGATTTGACTGTGGCGGATCTCGGTCTGGCCATGACGTGGGAAGATCGCGGCTGGCCATCCTGGCAGGATTACGCCCCGATTGCGCAAGCCGCACGCAACAATGATCTGGCAATGGTGGCGGGCAACCTGCCGGATGATATTTTGCGACCAATGATTGCCGATGGTGTTTCGGCCCTGCCAGATAATTTGGCAAAGGATCTTTCGCTTCCTGATATTCCCGCAGACATTCAGGTTCTGCTTGATCAGGAAATCGCCGAGGGACATTGCGACACGTTGCCAAAATCAATGCTTCCTGCCTTTTCAACCGTGCAATTTGCCCGCGATGCATCGCTTGCGCGTGCGATGTATGATGCAGCGAACAGTGACACCACAGATGGCGCCTATCTGATTGCCGGTGCAATGCATGTCCGCCGTGGCATCGCCGCCCCATGGCATCTACGCCGGTTTGATACGAACCTGACCGATCAGGATATCGCAGTTGTCAGCCTTATCGAGGCCGATGACCCAAGTGACGATCCCAGCAACATTGAAGATTACGCACTACGGTTTGGGCCGTCTGATGCGATTGATTTCATGTGGTTTACCAATGATATTGTGCGCGGAAATCCGTGCGATGACCTTAAAATGGGTCAGTAACGCACAAGATCGAGTTCCCCTCGTCCCGTAGGTTTTAGGACCATCTCACCGACTATTTCAGACGGCGCGGCAACCAGTCCGTTGTCGCGACCGGCTTGCCCTTGTGCGACTGCATGACACGCGGGCGCACGACTTCCTTGGCTTCTGGTGTGGTTGCAGATTTGCGAACCGACGCATAGAAATCGACCAGTTCCTGATAGGGGATGATGGTCCCTGTACCCGCCTTGTAGGCCTTGGTATAGGGCGGATGGTTACAGACCGTCATGCTGAGATGTTCGACCGTGTGGTGGCCAAATTGTGCCCAGATGCTTTCGATGAAATGCGATGTTTTCGGATCAACCGGTTTAAGCCGCACATCGGGGCGGCATTCTTCCATCACGGCATAAAGGTTTGGTTCAACCGGACCGAACTCCTCGGCGACAAAGATGGCGGGCATCAGCATGTTGCCGTGGTAATTCGCCCCGTAATAGGCTTGCGCCAGATACAAAAGCCGGTGCAGCTTTTGCGGCTGCAGATATTCGTTATCATTCAGCGCATGATCGATAAGCCTGAATGCTGCTTCGAAAACCGTATTGAGAACCGGCTTGTTCTTCATGCTGCGTCCGATGGTCTGACTAAGAATTAACGATGGGCAATCATACGGCCTATGGCAGACACCAACAAGCACCCACCAGCCCATTTTTCGAAATTTTGAATGATGATTGTTTTGCCAAACAGCGATCAGACAGACGTATCAAGATGCGTCCCGCGATAGCCCGCACCATGTACCACCGCATTCACCACGGCGTAAAAAGACGTGCCGCTGTTTGACGACAGATCGAACGGAATGCTGGGATCAAGCAGGCTTGCGAAATCAATGTCGCCCTGCGGTTCAATCGCGCCGTCCTTGTCACTGGAACGGCGTGCGGCCGACATGCCGCGTTGTTCTGTGCGTTGGTCTTTTTGCTCGCTAGAATGCCCCTGCCCCGATTGGCGTTTGTTTTTGCCATCGACATAGGCATTGAACAAAATGCCGTCATCGTCGGGGTTATATCCGAAATGCTGAGAAGATTCTTCGACCTGACTGTTGCGGTCAACTGTTGCCACACCGCGCGCGCCAGCAGCCATCAGTCGCCCGTACTGACTGACTTGCGTAACGGCCTGCGGTGTATTTACAGCAACAACCATTTTCCAATCCCTGCCGGCAACCGGCAACGCATTAAACTTTATTCAACTGTAACATTATACCCGAAAACGGTGAGAAACGGCAGAAAAATCGACAAAACGGCCTAATGAGGCCTGTTTTAATCGCCTTCGAATTCAACCAGATGGAATTCATCGACACCACGGTCGCGGATTTTCTGCGCGCCGCCAAGATCGGGCAAATCAATGATAAAGGCGCAACCGGCAACATCACCACCGGCCTTTTCAACCAGATCAATCGCACCCAGAGCCGTCCCACCGGTGGCAATCAGATCATCCATGATCAAAACGCGCTGGCCGGGCTTGATGGAATCCTTATGGATTTCAATCACATCCGAACCATATTCCAGATCATATTCGACACTGATGGTTTCAGCGGGCAGCTTGCCCTTTTTACGCACCGTGACAAACCCGATGCCAAGCGCAACGGCAACTGCCGGACCAATGACAAAGCCACGGGCTTCGATCCCGGCAATCACGTCGATGTTTTTATCCTGATATTCGGCGGCGAAACCGTCGATCACATCACGCAATCCGTCCGCATCGGAAAACAGCGTCGTGATATCGCGGAACATAATTCCCTTTTTCGGATAATCGGGAATGGTACGGATCAACGACTTAATCGACATGGGAAACTCCGCTTAGCAATCAGGCATAAAACGCTTTTTGAGATAAACGACGAACATTGTCGCAGCTTACCCTGCATAAGCATCACTTGATGCCTCAAACCGATTGCCTTGGCAAGGTCGATCACCCTGCCCGCTACTGAATCCGGTCGTTTATGTTTGCCACGTGATCAGGCTGCGTGGGCAATTGCCGTGCGCGGTACAGATGCGTTGGGTCGCGTGACAAAATCATTGGCAAGTTTCTTGCTGATTTCAGCCCGTATACCACGCGAAAGGCCGGTTTCGGCGGCTTGCCGATTGCCCCATACCGCGCGGTAAAGGCGATAGTCATGGTCATTGATCTGACCGAATACTTTTTCGACTTCCATCAGAGTTTGGACATAACTCTTTTTCATGTCAGCCATCCTGTTGCTCGTGCCGTTTCACGAGATATTTCGCGAAACAATGACGGGGCGTTGATGCCGCGTCCTTAGAGCAGCGATATAATCGGTGTTTGGCGGTCTCTCAACGTCAGGACGGTGACAACATCGGGAATATTTTGTGACACCCCGCCTTAATCGCAAAAGCCGCAGCTTTTCGGGCAATGCCGACTATAATATTTCCGTCATTTATCAACCGTTGCGAAACCAAAAACGCCTGTCTTCTCAAACGGAAAACAGGCGCTTCAAACTCTCGCGATATGTTTGGTTTCAGCCGCGCTCACGCATGCCTGACAGGTTTGGCTTTCAGTTCAACTTTTTGGCGGCCTCTGCCTGCTTGGCTTCCTGATCAATCTGCTTTTGCAACGCCTCGCCATATTCGCCGTAAATCCGGCCTTCAAGGGACAGCTCAAGGAACCGGATGTAATCGCGCTCATCTGAAATCTTGGCGCGCGCCACGGCAATCACGTCAAACGGACTGGCAGCATCAAGATCGTATTTCCGGATCAAACCCACCATTTCAGCGGTGATTTGATCGAGTTTTTTGCGCGTATCGCTATATGAAAGCGTCATCAAACAGTCCTGTCTTTCGAATGTATCTCTTGGCGTGGTTATGCCTGTTGATCGTAAAGCTGACAAGCCCCAGCCCGGCCTTTCCTGATCAATGCGCCGATTACCCTGTCTCGTCCCAACGACTTTAACTTGTCTTGACGCACATCAAAGCACGCAGCCCGCGTTCAGACGATGTTCGGTCCAACCATGAACCACAGGAAATCCGCGCGGGGCATCCGCATGGGTTGTCCGTTACCGCCACCCGGGGAAGAAATATGCGCATTCTGTCTGCCTTCAATGCCATGGGCATCCGCAAACGTTTTATGTGGGCGTCTGCGTTCGGTGTGACAACAACTGTGGTCATCGCGCTTTTGATGATGACCATCGTCGAAGAACGCGCCATGGATGCCAAGCTTGATCAACTTAGCCAGAATGAACTGACATCGCTTCATGCCCTGATCGTCAATGTTATGGCGGCCCGCCCCGATGATGTTGATGATATTGGTATTAACGTTTTCAACAACTGGTTTGACAGCCGCAACCAAGATTACCCCGGCGAACTTTGGTCCGCATGGGGGCCAACAACGGTCGCCTATATGCAGGAATATGGTGACAAGCCGATCAAAGCCCCACGGGACGCCATTGATATCGAGGCCATCCAAACCGGTAAAACCATCGGTCGCTATACCGATGATGGGACCTATCGCAAATCCATGCCGATTGTTCTGGGTGTGACCAAGGGGGCGGACCGCGAAGTTTGTTTTAGCTGCCATGGTGCGATGGACGCGCAAAAAGGCGATGTGATCGCAGTCCTGTCGTCCAGCCTGTCTGTGGCCCCGGAACAGGCCAAAACTAACCGCATCCTGATCGGCATCTTGATCGGCGGAATCGCGATTGCGATTGCCACCATCATCGGCATGCGCGTTTTGCTGTCACGTATCGTCACCGGCCCATTGTCCAACCTTGGCACCGATATGACCGCCCTTGCCAATGGCAATACAGACTTTGAAATCAATGCCCTGGCCCGCCGCGATGAAATCGGGCGCATGGCGCAATCGGTTGATGTGTTTCGCACCAACGCCATTGCCAAAAAGCAGATGGAGGCCGAACAACACGCCGCATTCCAACGCCGCGAAGAACGCATGGGCAAGCTCGAACACCATATTGAGAATTTTGATAGTCTGATCGCCAAAATCATCGATGCGGTATCGCATTCAGCAGGTGAAATGCAAACAACGGCGCGTGGTTTGGTGCAGGCCGCCGACCTCGCCAGCAAAAGTGCAACAACCGTCGCCGCCGCGTCCGAAGAAGCCACCGTTAATGTGCGCACTGTATCGAACGCTGCCGATCATTTATCCGCATCAATTTCCGAAATAGGTCAACAGGCTCAGCAATCCAGCCGCGTTGCGCAGGAAGCATCGCGCGAAGCCGAACAATCATCTGCCACAGTTGCGGGGCTGTCGGATGCGGCCAACCGCATTGGTGAAATTGTCGAGTTGATCAGTGACATTGCCGGTCAGACGAACCTTCTTGCCCTGAATGCGACCATTGAGGCCGCGCGTGCTGGCGAAGCTGGCAAGGGGTTCGCAGTTGTCGCCGCTGAGGTCAAAAACCTTGCCAATCAAACCGCGCGGGCGACCGATGACATCTCCGCCCAGATCGCTGCCATTCAGGAAGAAACTGGTAAAACGGTGACCTCTATCAGCGATATCGCCAGTGTGATCACGCGGATTACCGATATGACCAACACCATTTCGGATGCGGTTCAGCAACAGTCCGAAGCAACCGACGAAATTGCACAAAATGTAGAACAGGCGGCCATCGGCACACAGGAGGTCAGCTCCAACATCGAACGTGTTAGTGGCACCGTATCGGAAACCGATCAGGCTGCCCATCTTGTCTTGGCCGTTGCCGACGAACTTGGTGGACTGTCGGTTGATCTGCGCACCGAGGTCGACAAGTTCCTTAGCGACATTCGGGCGTCATAGAGCATTCACAAACCTTGATTAGATAACCTGAAGCCAAAGAAACCTTGTATTTTCCCATCGGCGGGCAAAAATAAAGGGATCGATTTGCGAGCAGATGGGACGCCTCCACTGATCTAAACGTCACGCGATACCTGATCAAACACCTTAAAGGGAGGGACGATCACCGAACAGCTTACTCAATACCCTGAGAACCCCTGCTCCCCTTAGACACCTGATCCTTCAAATCAGGCAATATCTCGCCCCAAGTTTTACCGAATGGCATCCATTGAAACAGCGATGCTAGCGCAAAAGATTTAGACTGTTTATAAAGACTGAAGTCATCGGTTGGGGAATTCCGATGCGTACTTTCTGGGGGAATGAGAGCAACCATGTCGTTTACGACAATTTTGGGCATCATGGTCGGGCTTGGGCTGTTTATCGGATCGATTTTTATTTCGACCGATAACTACCTTGTATTTGTTAGCCTTTCGAGCGCATTGATGGTTATCGGCGGCACACTCGCCGCGACATTTATTGCCTATGAAGCACGCTATGTACTGCTTGCCTTAAAACTGATTTTTAAGATTTTTCGCGCCCCTCAGATGGGCCGTGGGCAACTGACCGGCGAAGTCGGCCGTGTTGTCAAATGGGGATATCTTCTGCAAAAAAAGGGCATCAACGCGCTTGAGCAAGAAGCCGAGCGCGTTGGCAAGGACGAACCTTTTCTTGGCTGGGCAATGGAAGTGGTCATTACCGGCTACGACGGCGATGAAACCGCCGATATGCTCCATAACGCAATTGAAAATGCGTTTAGCCGTAATCTGGTCCCGGTCTCTATCCTTAAAAGCATGGCAGCAGCAGCACCGGCTTTTGGCATGATCGGCACACTGGTGGGTCTTGTCATAATGCTTGATAAAATGGCCGATGATCCGACGTCGCTGGGGGCTGGTTTGGCAATTGCCTTGATCACAACGCTCTATGGCATTGTTGCGGCCCGGTTTTTCTTTATGCCCGCTGCCAGTAAAATTCAGCAGCGCGAAGAAATCATGCGGTTTCGCAATTACCTGATTGCCGAAGGTCTGATCATGCTGGCGGATCGCAAAGGCCCACGCGCCATTCAGGACAAAATGAACTCATTCCTTGATCCTGCGATCCACTTCAACATCGATAAATCTGCGAAATAGGGAATATCGCCATGGCACGCCGCAAACCAGGCATGCAGCGCACCGAGGAAGAAGAGATCAAGGAGGATTGGCTAGTAACCTATGCCGACGCCATTACCCTTTTGATGGCCTTTTTCGTCATGCTGGTCAGCTTTTCCAAAGTCGAAATCCCGATCTTTGAAAAAGTGCAGGCCGGGATTGCCGAACAAATCGGCAAGCGTGAGGTTATCCGCCCGACCGAGGTGCTTGAAACCGATCTGAAAGACGTCGTTTTCAATATGGCGATGGACAGTGATGTCAAGGTGTCCACCGACGATGAAGGCATCCTGATGGAGCTTGGCAGTGGCGCGTTCTTCCAGCCTGGATCGGCCAACCTGACCCGTGATGCGGTCGTGTTCCTCAAAGACACAGGCGACCTGTTAAAGCAGCCGCGCTATTTGGGTTTTCAGATTGAAGTCACCGGCCATACCGACGACAGCCCCATCAACACGGCGCGATTCCCGTCAAATTGGGAACTGGCCGCAGGTCGGGCCATTGCCGTTGTGCGATTTTTGCATGCACTTGGAGTTGATCCCAATCAGAAACGCATGCGCGCGATTTCCTATGGCGACACCAAGCCAAAGCTACCCAACCGCGACGATTTCGGCAACCCGATCGAGGAAAACCGCGAGGCAAATCGCCGCATTGAAATTCGCATCTTCCCGAAATATTCCCGCGTTTTCTAAACACCAAATGCACCAAAGAGTGACCTGACGTTTCATCACGGCAATCACCACATCACGATACGTTACCGTGTCAGAAAACCGGGAAAATTCGCCTATTCGATCCTAAGAACCATTTCATCACGCGCGGCAAAGGAATCCGCCCAGGTTGATCTGGCTTTTTGTTCGATCACGGTCATGGCAGCATCATTATGGTCCGGGTCATGATGGAACAGGGCCAATCGTTTGGCATTGGCCGCCCGGCACAACCGAATACCTTCCTGCCATGTGGAATGCCCCCAACCGACCTTGGCGGGGAATTCTTCGTCGGTATATGTGCTGTCGTAAATCACCAGATCGGCATTTTGAATAAAGTCCAGAATGGCCTGATCGGGTGTATCGGGATCATGTTCGGTATCGGTGACATAGCACACCGAATTACCATCATATTCAACGCGGTAAGCCGTCGCCCCATTCGGGTGGCGCAAGGGTGCCGTTTTCACAACAATGCCTTCGCCCGGATGCAATTGATCACCAACATTGAAATCCTCAAACGTCAGTTTGGATCGCATGGTCGACAAGGGCACAGGAAATGTCGGGTCTGCCATCTGGGCTGAAAACACCCGTTCCACCCCACCCTGATTGGTTAAATGCCCTGCCATCACCTTAAACGACGCATCCGGGTTATAGGCCGGTACAAAGAACGGAAAACCGTTGATGTGATCCCAGTGGGTATGGGTCAAATAGATTGTAGCGTGGGTGATCTTGCGACGGATCATGTCCTTGCCAAGGTTGCGAATGCCGGTTCCGGCATCAAATATCAGAACCTGATTGCCAATCCGCATTTCAAGGCAACTGGTGTTGCCGCCATATACAACATGGTCCGGTGACGGGCACGCAATGCTTCCACGCACCCCCCAAAATTTGACCTCAATCGTCATTCAACGGACCCCGGCTGACTTCTGTTCGCATGATGCGAACCAATGATGAAATACCCTTGAAAGATATCACTTTTCCCAGACAAACCAATCACAGATTGTTGTCATCAAGGCGATGTTTTGCAACCGCCGTTCCGATCACAGCATCAAACTGCTGATCGGCACGGCCGCAATTAACCGCGATTTCACACAGACCGATTGAGTTGCGATAGTGAAATCCTTCTCCCAAGTTCACGTCTGAAAATGTGCGCGCCCCCGAGACAACCTGATTGTTGAGCACCAGTTGATCTGACATTTTTTGCGCCAGTAGTCCGGTCATCAGGTTGCCATATGCATCGACATAGATCACTTCCGCCAGCTCATCAGGCCAGCCTTGCGCCGTAATATTTCGATCTTTGGCCGCCATTGGGTGTGTTTCAAACGACGTATTGGTCGCAATCATCGCCGCGACTGGCGCAAAAATATCACGGCCATGGAAACTGGCCGACGGGTCATCTGGCATCCAGTCAATCGTGCGCATGGAAACGTCTTTGCCGCGACGCATGATGATTTCAAACAGCCCATTGTCCGGCCCGACAAATGACACCCCATCACTTTGCACAACCACCCCTTTTCGCGCACTGCCAACGCCGGGATCAACCACCGCCAGCACCACATCACCGGGTTTGAATTCGCAACAAAGGGCTGCCAGAAGATAACTCGCTGCCTTGGGATTACGATCAGGCGCATCCACCATCAAATCGCACATTGGTACTTTGGGTGCCATACGCATCACGACCGACCGCATGGTGCCGCTATAGGGTCCGTTAATGCCAAAATCGCTAAAGATAAAAATCATCACTTTGCACCGTTTTGGGGACAACTTGCTGATAGTCTTGCACAAACAATAACGTCGGCGGGCTACAAGATCACGAAGGATCAACCCACCGGCGTTATATTGAGTATCTTAGGCTTAAGGCCGTATATCCCAAAACCCTGCTGTGACAGCGTTACTTAACTTCGCAGAACTGACCGCGACGTTTAAGGTCAGCACACAACGATTTTGCAGCACTGTCACTAAGCCCCGTCGCCATCAGGCGATAATATGTGCCTTTGCCGGAAATTTCGGCGCGTGTCACACCATGCTGCAAGGATGCCAGTTCACCATAACGCCCCTTAAGAACTTGCCACCCTCGCTCGGCCTGCTGTTCATTGCGGTACGATGCAAGATGGGCGGAACGCCCGCCACTTGCCATCGGTGCGGTGTCTGGGGCCATTGCGTCAGCATCGCCGGGCTGAACCGCGCGGCTTTCGCCCGTGGCGACACGGCGTACCGGCTCACCGGAGTTCACGCGCATAACATTTGCCTGAGCTGGCTCGATAATCGCAGCCTCGATGGCGTCGCGTTCCCGTTTGAACTCATCGGCGGTCACAAGCTTCATCTGCGACAGGTCTTCGATCCGGGCAATCTGGCGGGCCGCATCCATCAAGCCTTGTGGTGCGGGTGCGGGTGTTGCACGCTGGCGTGGTTGGGCGGGCAACAAGGCATCCAGAATGGCGGTGCGTTCTGCAACATGTTCCTGAACCGTGATCGCACCGATTTGCAAGGCGCGGTTCAGCTGGTTCAACCGTTGTTCGACCTGCGACCCGTCTGGTGGCGGGCTATCAAGAAAGGCTGACGGCACCTGTTGGCTCATTGGCAACAAGGCGCCAAGGTTTGCGGAGCGCCGTGCGGAATATTCTTCGGGTGTGATCAGGCCGGTTGATTGCAGATCGCGCAAAATCCCGAACCGTTTTGCAATGGCTTCATCGCCCGCCGAAAGTGCAGCACCTGCCGGGATGTTCGCCGTCCGTGTCGCGGTCATGCCCGATTTTGCCTGTGGCATGCCATTACCCATGCCAGCCGGTGTATCCATGCCACTGTTCACATTGGACAACCCCGACGGCCCGGTGACAATTTGATCATTAATGCTAAGCGATCCGGGCAATCCGCGCTGCAAACGCATCAGGTTGAATTCGGCCGCATCGCGCAATGGGCGCGGCTGAGTACCGCTTGCCGTACTCATTAAAACGGTGCCGGGCGGGTTCATGGCGACCAATGTGTCATAGCCATCCTTCGCGCGGTCCGGTCGATTGGTATTTTGATAAAGAACCGACCGCCACAGCATCGCGTGACCGTCTTGCGGATTTTTGCGCAATGCCTCGTCAAACAACTTCTCGGCCGAGGCATAGTCGCCACTGGCAAGTTGCTGCAGACCAAGTGCAGTATAATTTTCATCTGCAAACGATGTTGCTTCGTCCCAGAAGTCCTGATCTAGCAGCGGCGCACAGGCCGACACCCATGAAACCATGCCGATTACAGCAAGCCCCTTGCTGATTTTCAGCCAGTTTGCGGTCCGCTTTGCGGATACCTGCATGGCGCCAATCCCCTATAATCTAAAGACAATTCGTAAAACCATACTGCATTCCCACCCGACAATTGGCAAAAAATTAGTATCGATTACCCCATATCACATTGATTTTGCACTCTGCTTGCCAAGAATTCGTTAAAGAAAAAACCGTAACTGTCATTCGGCTCCGACTTGCCCTAGGCAATAGATACTTCATATAAAAGAGACAGGCAGACCGGGGCGTTAACCTGAACTTCAGAAGAATATGATTTGCTCCGGCGTTGCTCGCCATTGTATGGAATGAGCCCATAACGATATAAAACTATTAGTTTCTCTTTCAGGGGTCGCTCGTGATTGAACCGCAGCAATATGGTCAGCAGGCGTTACAGGAATACCTGTTGCTTGATTATGTGCAACGGCTGGAAACCCGAAAATACGGGCATCGCGCGGTACATATCCATATGTCGCGGATGAAACCGTTTCATCGCCGTGACTATCACATCCGCGTTGCGACCAATACCTTTGAAAGCTATGTAAAACTCTATGTCGGGCGTATTTTTGTCCTGACCAACAACGATCTTATTTTCGTGTGGAAAGACAAATCAATCGCCGATGTTGAACCGGCGGTCGATACACTGCGTTATCTGTTCCGCGATGATCCACTGTCACAGGACGACAGCGAAGAAACCGGCTTTTGCACCTGGTACAACCTGAATACCGAGTTTCAGGAATTCCTGCTGCTGTGTCAGCATCTTGATGAACGCGCCAAAAAACTGCAGCAAAACCTCAACATGCGCGCAGCCCAGCAGCGCGACAAGGATGAAACCCTGCAGCCGATTGATGCAGAAAACCTTGCCCAGCTTGAAGAAACCATTCATTCCGCCGACCTTTCGGAACATATCCGTCAGCAACCCGTGTGCGTATTTGCCCATGGCGGGTCCAAGGAACTCCATCCGGTTTTCGATGAATTCTTTGTCTCCATCACCGATTTGCGCAATGCCTTGATGCCAAAGATCGATCTGGCGTCAAATCGCTGGCTGTTTCAGCACATGACCGAAGTCCTTGATAAACGCATGCTCAATTACCTGTGCAAGCGAACATTCAAGACACACGCCAGCTCATTCTCGTTAAACTTGAACCTTGGCACGCTGACGTCCAAGGATTTTGACAAGTTTGATGAAACCGTACGGCGCAAATGGCCGGGCAACGTGATCATCGAACTTAATCAGGTGGACCTGTTTTCCAATCTGGAAACATATCTGAAGGTGCGTGATGATTTTCATGAACGCGGTTATCGGATCCTGATTGATAATCTGACCGTGGAATCGCTGTCCTTTGTTGATCGCAAACGGCTTAAGGCCGATTTCATCAAAGTCGCATGGCGCGAAGAAATGACCGACAACGTCATCCGCAAAAAATACGGCGAGATGGACAATCTGGTGAAAAATTCCGGGCGTGAACGCGTCATCCTGTGTCGGTGCGACAGCCCAACCGCCATCAAGTTCGGTCAGTCACTTGGCATCACGCTGTTCCAGGGACGCTACATTGATCAAATGATCGCCCGTCAGCGCCGCGCAAAACGTGCAGCAAAGGCCGGGCAAAAGCCCGCAGCGGCAAAACCGGCCGCACCAAAACCAACAAGCTGAGAAAGTGCGCGGCCCCCATAAGACCAATGACCAAAGCCGGGCACATCCCCGGCTTTTTCTTTGCCCGACTTGCTGACAACACCTGTCAGCAAACATACAATTCAAACCAGCTTGGCCATTTCTGGACTTGGCAACAAAGGAACAAAAGAAGTACAAATAAGCATGCTCTATGCGCTTTGCACCGATTGCCAGCATAAATGGCGCCTGACCCTTGATCGACCGCTGCCCAAGGGCGGTGCGGGTTCCTATGTTGCCTGCTCATCCTGCGGCGCCAAACGCGCCATTGCGCACGCTGAATTGCCGGATCTTTTTATCGGCCACCTTGATTGCGATGCGTTTTATGCCTCCATCGAAAAACGCGACCGCCCGGAATTGATTGATCAGCCCGTGATCATTGGTGGCGGCCATCGCGGGGTTGTCTCGACCTGTTGTTACGTGGCGCGCAAATATGGTGTCCGGTCTGCCATGCCGGCCTTCAAGGCCCGTGAACTGTGCCCTGATGCGGTGTTTTTACCCCCCGACATGAAGAAATATCAGCGCGAAGGATACCGGGTCCGCGACATGATGCGCGCCCTGACCCCGGACATCGAACCGCTGTCGATTGACGAGGCCTTTCTGGACCTGTCAAACGCCCATGACATGCACGGCAAATCGCCTGCCGAATGCTTGGTCGAACTTCAGGCAAGCGTCCGCCAAGAGATCGGCATTACCGTGTCGGTCGGGCTTTCCTATAACAAATTCCTCGCCAAAATTGCCTCCGACCTCAACAAGCCCTTTGGCTTTTCAATAATAGGTGCGGCTGAGGCGGTTAATTTCCTGGCCGACAAGCCCGTGCGCATGATGTGGGGCGTTGGACCGGCGATGGAACGCAAGCTCCATGACGATGGCATCACCACCATCGGACAGCTTCAGGAACGCGATATCCATGCCCTGCAAGGCCGTTACGGCAGCATTGGCAAACGGCTATATTACTTTTCACGTGGAGAAGACAATCGTCGGGTCGAACAAAGCACGGAACGCAAAAGCCTGTCGTCGGAAACCACCTTTAACGAAGATGTCGCAGGCCTTGATAAATTGACCGAGATCGCCACCCGCCTGACCGCCCGTGTCGCCAGTGATCTGGCGCGTAAGGAAATCGCAGGGCATACCGTGGTACTGAAACTGAAATCATCGGACTTCAAAATCCGCACCCGCAACATGCGCCTGACCTATCCCACTTTACGCGAAGACGTCATTCTCGATACCGCGCTGACGTTGCTGAAAAAGGAAATCGACGGCACGAAGTACCGTTTACTCGGCGTGGGCGTTACCGACCTGTTTGCCGCCGATCAGGCCGACCCGGTCGATTTATTCGCCGAAACGGCAGCCGCCATCGCAACGGACAATGCCACCACAGAGGATCAAAAACCCGACCTGCGCAAAACCATCGAACTCCCCCGCCCGACGGCCGAGCAACTACGTGAAAGCCTGACGCGGCGATATCGCCTGCACAAAAAGAAAATCGTCCGCCAACACCGATTTCGCTTTTAAGGCTTCCGACTTTTTAGGGAGATTGGAAAACAAAAAATGCCCGCCGAACCATCGGACGAGCATTTGCTGGTAACACATTGATCCTGCGATCAGAAAAGTGGCGTCCCCTAGGGGATTCGAACCCCTGTTGCCGCCGTGAAAGGGCAGTGTCCTAGGCCTCTAGACGAAGGGGACGCAGATCGCAAAGCGATTTTATGTGGACTGTGTTTCGGTGGCGTCCCCTAGGGGATTCGAACCCCTGTTGCCGCCGTGAAAGGGCAGTGTCCTAGGCCTCTAGACGAAGGGGACACGGTCACCAAAAACAGTCTGTGTTAACGAGTGGCGTCCCCTAGGGGATTCGAACCCCTGTTGCCGCCGTGAAAGGGCAGTGTCCTAGGCCTCTAGACGAAGGGGACGCAGCGCGTTAACGAGGCCGGTTTTTAGCGATTGGGTCGGGTAAGGTCAAGCGGCTTTTTCGCCCCTGTGACGTTTTTTTTAATCCCTCACCCAAAATAGGGCCATAACCGGCCAAATCCCGGAAAAACCAAGCCTCCTTGTTTAACCGGGTGGTTTATTTCGCGTTTCGTCCTTCCAAATAAGGATTGAAGCATGTTGCGACAACCCAGCCGCATGGACGAACGTTTCGATATTATCCTTTTTTGCGCCGTGCACCGAACCAGAAACAGGTTCCCGCAAGACCAAGACCAATCCCAAGAAAAATAAACATCCAGCGATACCCGTCAGGCGCACCGGCATCGAACCGCCCGATGATCAATCCGGCAATGCCCTGCAGGACAAACAACCCGGCAAAGGTCGCGAGATTGATCGTCGTCAGGGCGCGGCCGATCTGATGTTCCGCAACAGCCTCACGCGAGGCGGCGTAGTTAAGCGTCGCACTGCTGCCAAGGAAACCATGCAGCAAAAGCAACAACGCGGCCACACCAATCCCCACAGGGCCCACAAACGCCTGTAGCAAACATGTCACCGCCCCGACCAGCACCGCAAAGACGATCAAGCCATGTGTCTTGCCCGCCCACTTGCGTGATAATTGCCCATAGGTTGGCGGCCCAAGGATCATACCAATCGTCATGATCAGAAGGATATTCCCAACGCCGACCGGCCCCAGATCAAACACATCATGCAAATAAGGGCCGCCCCAAAGCCCACGCACCGTCAGGATCGTCGGATAGCTGAAAAACGCCACGCCGCACAAAAGCCAGACCTGTCGATTTTTCCAGACCGAAACCATCCCGCGCAGGGCCTCAACAACGGTTTCGCCCTTCTGGTCGGTCTTGGCCCGGCCCGGCGGCGTATCGCGCACCAATAGGAAATCAAGGATCACGGCAAAAACGCTCAATCCCGCCAACCCGTAATAAACCATGCGCCAGCCATGGGTTTCGACCAAGGCGGCCAATGGTGTTGCCGATGCCAGAACGCCGAGCAAACTAAACGACACAATCAGGCCCGATGTGGCCGCAAACTTTTCCGGCGCGACCCAGCGTGCAGCCAGAACAAGGGCAGACATAAATGCCGCCGAGCACCCCAGTCCAATTACCGCCTGCCCGATCATCAATCCGACGACGCTTTGCGCATTGGCAAAAATCAAAACGCCAACCACCGTTGCCAACATCAGGCAACCGTTGGTCAACCGCGGGCCATAACGGTCCAGCATAACGCCAACCGGAATTTGCATCAGGGCAAAGGCAAAATGAAAACTGCCGGAAATCAGACCAAGCTGTTCTGGCGAAACCGTAAGCTCCACGCGCAGCGGTTCTGCGAGGAGTGCCTGAGCGGATCTGAAAAACTGACTGAGTGAAAATGCCAGAAGGATCGGGATCAAAACCGTCAAAAAGGCTTTGAGACCGTGAGAAGAAGATAAGGATGGCGTCGTGGGGTGCTGTGTCATGATGTGTCTGGCATAATCCCATCTTGAGATTACGGCAAGTCTTTGCCGCACAGGGCAAATATGCGCATCACGCTGTTTACAGAACGGATTTTATACCCGGCGGTTTATGGCCCGCCCCTTATTGGCCGGGTGCCAGACTACCCTCAAACAAAGGATGTTGATTTGTGGACACGCCGTATTGCGCCAAAATCCGGTCGAACTGCCCGCTTTCGACAATACGGTCGTACGCTTTTTGCCAGACCTTTACAACGGATGGCGGCGTTTGCTTTGAAAACGCCAGATACAAATCCGCGCTGGCAAAGCCATAAACCATCTGCAACTGGTCGCGCGTCACCGACGTGTCGCCGATCTGGCGGAACAGTTCGATGTCGGAAGACACCAGAAGCGCTATCCGGCCGGATGCAAGCATCAAAACGCCCCCGCGCGGGTTATGAATGGGCTCGAGGTTGTCAAACCCATAGGACCGCAACGCCACCTCGTCTGCACCACCGGCCTGCACCCCGATCCCCTTAGCACTCCGAAGATCATCAATAGAGCGCACCGGGTTGGGTTGGTCCACCAGTTGATAGATCCCCGCATTGGTGCGCACAATCGGCCCCACCCAGGAATACATATCTTCGCGCTGCGGGGTGCGTGTCATGGAGAACACGCCAATATTGGCGTCTTCCTCAAGCCGCAAAATTACGCGTTTCCATGGCAGCACTTCAATATGTCTGCCATAACCGATTTGCCCGGCCATCGCCTGAACCACTTCGGCACCAACACCGCGCAACTGGCCATTTTCAAGGAAATTAAATGGTGGATATTCCTCGGTCAAAAGCGTGACATCAAGCGCATCCACGATATTTGCCGGATCACTGCCATCAATCGACCCGGACTGTGCCCGGCCTGGCAATGCAATGAACAATGCCCCCAGAATCACGGTAAACAGCGCAACAAACCGACAGCACCAGCGACAAGCACGGCCCCCGTCGCCCTGGCGGTTTACAGACGTGCTATCATGTTGCTTTGGCATCACGTGCGGGCCATCACTTCCACCCTAAGGGATAGGTTCACCTTCCCTATTTACCAAGCATTCACCATCAAGGCAACAAAACAGCATATCTACTTGTATAGCATGTAAATTATCCCGGCAGGGAGACATCATCAATCATCAACTGAACACCTTCGCGCCCCTGCCAGCTATCGCGCCGCAAATGCCCAAGGATATGCAACGGACGCCCGCCATGCTTGATAAGCGTCTGGCCCATGTCGTTATCAAGACACCGAAATGCAATGGCCTTAAGCCGCCCCTTGCCGTTCGATCCGGTCAGGATACAGCGCACATGATCAGCCCCGACCACGTCAGCCTTGATCACCCGGCAATCAACAAAGACAAACCGGGGTTCGGCATTGCCCGCCCCAAATGGCCCCAGATTTTCAAGCGCCTCAACCAGATCAAGCGTCGCCCCTGCCGCATGAAGCGCACCATCGACCGTGATGGTCGGGCGAATATCATTTTCGGCAATGATCTTGGCAAAACGTTCTTCAAGGAACGCTTCAAACGCATCGCGCTTTTCAGGATCAAGGGTAAAGCCCGCCGCCATGCCGTGCCCGCCACCATTGATCAGAAGACCCGATTGACGTGCGGCAATGACCGCCGCCCCAAGGTCAATACCACGCACAGATCGCGCCGATCCCTTATAGACCCCATCGACCATCCCCATCACCAGGGATGGTACGTGATAACGGTCCTTAAGCCTGCTTGCGACAATGCCAATCACGCCGGGATGCCAATCTTCGCCGCCGACCAGAACCATTGATCCGACTTTTGACTTTCCTTCGGCGGCACTAATTGCCTGATCAAGGACAATATCCTCAATCGCCTTGCGCTCACGGTTATATTCATCAAGCTTGCGGGCGATATCCTGCGCCTCTGCGGGGTTTTCGCCTGAAAGAAGGGTTGTACCGAGGAAACTTTCGCCAACGCGCCCACCGGCGTTCACACGCGGTCCAAGGACAAAGCCAAGGTGATAGGCACTCGGTGTTTCATTGACCCCGGCGACATCGGCCAGTGCCGTCATACCAACATTGGACCGATGGCGCATGACCTTAAGCCCCTGCGTGACAAAGGCACGGTTAAGCCCGCGCAACGGCACAACATCACACACCGTGCCCAACGCCACCAGATCAAGCCAGCTCCGTAAATCAGGCGCACGAATGCCAGCCTTTTCAAGCCAACCCCGGCTGCGCAATTCGCGCAACATCGCCACACACAGCAAAAACGCCACACCAGCGGCACACAGATTACCAAGACCACTTTCATCATCCAACCGATTTGGATTGACCACCGCCACCGCAGGCGGCAATTCCGGCTCGGCCGCGTGGTGATCGACCACGATGACCTCGATCCCGGCATCCTTGGCTTCTTGCAGCGGGGCATAGGCCGTCACGCCGCAATCTACGGTCAGGATCAGGTTGGCACCGTTGCGCTGCAATTCCAGCAATGCCGGGGCATTGGGGCCGTAGCCCTCTTTCATACGGTCGGGAATATGGACGGGCACATCGGCGCCAAGGGCGCGGAAAAACCGTTTCAGCAACGCGGTACTGGTGGCGCCATCAACGTCATAATCGCCAAAAACGGCAAGCTTCTCGCCCGCTTCAATCGCATCGGCAATACGCGATGCGGCCTTGTCCATATCCTTTAACGAGGATGGATCGGGCATCAAATCGCGTAAAGTTGGCGACAGGAAACTTTTGGCATCATCAAGGCCAATGCCGCGCGATGCCATCACCCGCCCGACAATTTCGGGCACCCCGAACCGCTGGGCAATGGTAATGCCAAGCCGCTCATCCAGATCGCGCTCCCGCCACCATTTTCCGGTCGCGGATCGTTCGATCCCCATAAAAGTCTTTTCAAACGCATGATCTGTCATGCCCATGAAATAGCGCAATCTTGGGTCAGCTTAAACTGGATAATTTTTCGGCTCGTACAGTTCGGCCCAAATAATGGTGAAATCCATCAGCCATCACAATCGCCCGTGCGTCAAAGATCAGGCCGATGGATTGTCCCGGCACCATTTCAAAACGTTGTCGGCATCCTGTGCAGGTTCCGAAACCGGATAGAACACCTTGGTAATTTTGCCATCGTCCAAAACCATCGTCAGACGCTTGAACAGCCGCATACCTTCGACCTCAAAGTCCGGCATTGCCATGGCCTCCTTGAACCGATGATCGGCATCCGACAACAACGCAAACGGCAAATGAAGGCGCTCGCCCGCTTCTTGCTGGTATTGCGTGCTCTGGCTTGAAAGCCCAAACAGGTTGGTGACACCAATGGCTGCGAGTTCTTTGGCGTGATCGCGGAACGAGCAGGATTGCGGCGTGCAGCCCTTGGCGCCGGGAATTTGGTCCCACCCGGCGGGAGACGGCGTTCCCGGCTCAGCGGTACGTGGATAGGCATAGACAACCGTGCGCCCGGAAAGGACGGATAAATCAACCGACTGCCCGTTTGTTGCCGGTAAGGGAAGTGCGGGCACAATTTGCCCGGTTAGCCGTTCAACGACATGCGTGTCACTTTCCATACTCATCGGTCGTTCTCCCTGATCTCAAACGCGGACCTTCGCATGCCGTTGCCGACCGTGTCCGTTACGCATCAAGATAGGTGTGATTGCACACGCTGAAAAGAAAGGGCGATTGCGCATCGTGGAAAACATCACACAGCCCACAACGGATTGCATGCCGTCAAAAGTTGTGCACACTGGCCCCATAACAAAAATGGATACGCGCAATGACCCACAAAAAAGGCCTGAGAATCACCCTGACGATCATCTCCATCCTTGGTGCACTTCTGTCGCTGCCGATGGTGATGATGTCGCCAATGATGTTTGACGCACCGGGATCGGAAAACAATCCGATTACCCAGCTGATGTTTTACAGCCTTCTCGCCTTCCCGGCCCTGTGTCTTATGGGCGGCATTCTGCCATGGATCTTCAAACGCCATGCGATATCGATCTGGCTTTATGCGCTCAGCGGCTTGGCTGTTGGATTATTTTTCGCCGCTGTCGTGCTTTTGCAAATCCAGTGTGGTAGGAATTTTTCGTGTTCATAAAAATCATCAAATTTATCTACAGGTTAAAGAAGAAAACGCAAAAATTTCTTCATTTTCTGCAGTCAGCGCAAGTCAATGGGTCACGGATAAGAAATAATGCTGGCTGGTTAAATCTCCGCTCTCAACGAATTCGCTTCGCCTACTATATATTGCAGCGCTCCTTCACAAAGGCAGTGACCTCGCCTCTAGCAGAGTACGGCACATGATCAGGGTCATCAAAGATTTCATTTGGCAGGATTTCGGATAAGTCTACGTAATGCGCATTCAAGTTTGATGATACCGATTTAAAGAATTTTTCCGCATTTTCAAACCCATCCAACTTCTGTGCGGCGAGAAGGTAGTCATGTGAGACTGGGTATCTCACTAGGCAAACAGCCAGCCCATGTGCTTTCAATGCCTGCACCATTTTTCTGTATTGATCCGCCGCATCAAGATCAAAAATGTTTGGTACGGGCGTATGCAACTGCACCCTTATTGCAATGGTTCGGTTCCAACTATCGGCCTCCTCGTATTGTTCAGTTCGTTCATTTTCCCCGACAAAAAAATGTATTGGTTTTTGCACCAACGTCCAAAAGATCTTTTCCAGATATTGGCGATAACTAGGGTTGAGAATGAACAAACTAACCGAAGGATCTGACCGCAAAGCATCAATCCTGTTTTCTTGTTTTGCTGACAGGCGGTAGAACGAGAAAATTTGTGGATCAGCTGGCAGTATTACCCCTTGTAAACCGCCCCTCTGCAGCCTTAACGATACTTTATCCGAAATGGTTTCAAGGTTGTCAGACGCTTTTCCAAGATTGTCCAACCATGCAACAGAGAGCAAACCGCCCTCTACATGCGAATCTCCAAAAGCAACCCAAGGAGCCGTACCATGGAGGAAACGCTCACGATATTGCTTATCGCCAGCGCTGCCTGATGCCTGGTTACGAAGGAACAACTCCAACCCGAGAAGAATAAAGGCGAGTACTAGGAGCCCCCCCACGAGAACAATCACCAAGTAACGATCAGAATTGAAAGTAGATGAACTCACCAGCTTTTCCCTGCAAACCCAACATCCAAAGATAGGCGCCTAAAACCGCGACGACACATCCCGATGCAATGGAAGGCTTCCAACACATCCAGATGGGAACGGGTTTCGCCCGTTTTTCCAGCACCACGTCATATCGTCCCATGATCTGCTGCGTATTGGGTAGAACCCAGACAAATACCAGCAGCATTCCCAGAGATATTAATTGTGTCAACCCGCCGTAGACAGTAAGAGCAGAGAACGTAACACCAAGGCTTTCAAGCGCGTGCGCAGCAGCACTCGGCAGCAGTGCTTCATAGTGAACCGGCAGAATAATGCCATTCAGCCCAATCATCCCTTTCAGAACCAACACCGAAGCATCCCAAGTTTCCGCACGAAATGGAATCCAAGCAAAAACTACCGCGACAAACGTTATTAGAAACCCAACAAGTTTTGGAAGTATAATAAGTTTCTGCGATCCCCACAGATGGTTTATCAGCAAATATGTGCCGTGCAATCCGCCCCAAAGAACGAATTGCCAGCTGGCACCATGCCAAAGCCCCGCCAAAAGCATCACAATCATAAGATTGACATGTCGGCGCATCTGACCTTTACGGTTTCCACCAAGGGGGATGTAAAGATAGTCTCGCAGGAAACTCGACAACGTAATGTGCCATCGCCGCCAGAATTCAATGATCGAGGTCGCCTTGTAGGGAGAATTGAAATTCTCAGGAAGACGGATGCCCAACATTTTCGACAATCCAATCGCCATATCGGAATAGGACGAAAAATCAAAATAAATCAGCAGGGTAAAGGAGATGGCGCCAACCCAGCTGTCAACCAGACTTGGAGCAACACCATTTGCTGCACCATTAAAAACTGCGTCAGACCAGTAGACAACAATATCAGCAAGAACCAGCTTTTTGAAGAGACCGATCACAAAGATCGTAAACCCTACCGATAGATTTTCAGTAGCGTTAGTCATCTTCTGTGAAAACTGACTAATCAGACTTCTATGATGAACCAATGGCCCCGCAATCAGATGCGGAAAGAAAGTAACGAAAAGAAAATAGGGGGCAAATTTGTCACGAACAGTCTCACCCTTTGCGGCATCAACAATGTATGCAATTTGTAAAAAAGTGAAAAACGATATCCCTAGAGGAAGCTCTAACTGAAGCACAACAGGTTTGGCTGAAAAAGCATCCCCGATAATATCAGCAAAGAACCCCAAATACTTAAACACAACAAGTACCAGAAGGTTTGCCGCCACTCCCAAGAAAAGGAATGCCTTTTTCCGAGAGGCGTCCCGAGATTTAACGAGGAAATTACCCAAGAAATAGTTAGATACGATTGACATAACCAAAAGCGGCACAAAAACCGGGTTCCACCAACCATAGAAAACAAGGGATGCTGCACATAAAAAGTATATGAAAAGGGACTTATCGTCTTTACGCCCGGCCCAAATCGCAATCGCCATAGTTACAGGCATGAACACGTATAAAAACGCCAGTTCATGAAATAGCAAAGTCTCCCCCCCCCCTTAAATCACATGAGCATTCAGTTCACACCAAACCTGCCGTGTGTGTCTTCTAGTTCGAACTTCAAATGTCGAAAATGGCTTAAAGCACAGTTTCGTCCACGTCCATAAATTCGATCACCTTTTCAAACAATCCCCTCATCCGCCGCAATCAGGGCCAAGCCATGGGCGACCGACAGGAACGGCTGGCCGATTTCGATGCGGTCCTTACCAAAGCCATCTTCAAACATTTTGCGCACTGCTGGAACATAGGATGTGCCGCCAGTCATAAACACCTTGGACACGTCACCGGCTTTTAAGCCTGCCTGATCAAGGCAGTGTTTGGCGGCGATCTCAATCTCGGACATGTCTGGCGCAATCGCGGCTTCGAAATCAGCCCGCGTCAGGCGTTCTTCAATTTCCACCCCGCCGTGGGAAAATTGCAGTAAGGCGCTGTCGTTGTCAGACAGCTCAGCCTTGGCTTTCGACACGGTTTGATACAGGTGGAAACCCATTTCTTCTTCAATGATCGCCACCAGATCCTCGATATCATCGGGTTTGGTGGCCGAGCGGACCAGACTTTTGATTTCATTGATGGTTTTGGGCTGGTTCATCATGGCAAGTTCATGCCAGCGTGAAAATGCCGTGTAATATTGGCGCGGCACCGGAAGGGTCGCCCCCATCGATTTATAATCCGAGCCAAAGCCAAGGCGTGGCCAGACAGCCTTTTGGATGATGCGGTAATCAAACCGGTCGCCGGCAACGCCAAGGCCAGTATGCGCCAATGGTTGCACGCCACGCATGCCAAGACCCGGCGTAAAGCGGATCAGCGAAAAGTCACTCGTCCCACCGCCAAAGTCGGCAACCAGAACGGTTTCGGCCTTTTCAAGTTCCCGCCCGTAATAATAGGACGCCGCCAAGGGTTCAAACACCATGGCCTCAACGTCAAACCCGGCCTGTTCATAGGCACTGCGCAGGCGCATTTCGGCAAAATCATTATCCGGGTTACTTCCGGCAAAGGCCACCGGGCGCCCGGAAATCACCCGCTGGCCCAACCAGCCAAGGCTGTGCTGCGCGAAATGATGGATTTGCGTGAGGAACGTCGCGATCAAATCTTCGATCGAATAGGTCGTGCCAAAGATATCCGTGCCGTCAAAATCCTTGGATGCAAGGTATGACTTCATCGACTGGATCAATCGGCAATCGTGACTTTCACGAAGATACTCGGCAATTGCAAACGGGCCCGACCGGCTTTGCATATGGGTTGGTGCGCCCGGCGCGGTCAGTTCCTGTTCTTCCCAGAAATACAGGATGGTGCGGTAGGTATCAAAACTGTTGGCACCCACTTCGAACTTTGCCGATTGCACATTTCCCGCACTGTCGGCCACCGCCAAAACGGAATTGGTCGTCCCAAAATCAAGCGCAATAATTTCCGACATCTGGCGGGCTCCGGCGTTTTTTATGTTTTGAAGGGGCGCAGGATGTAACCCAGACCGCCCTGCCCTGCAAGCGATTAGAATACTGGTATAACGACAAAAGGGAGTGCACCGCACTCCCTTTTGACCATTCCGAAAAGACGGTGCTTATTTGTACCAGATTTTCCGGCTGAAATCGTGGACCGCACGGACATAGCGCACGGTGCCTGACTGGCTGCGCATCACGATGCTTTCGGTTTCCGCACCATTGGCAAAACGGCGTACACCGCGCAACATCGCACCATCGGTAACGCCCGTGGCGGCAAACATCACATTGCCCTTGGCAAGCTCGCCAAGTTTGTATTTGCGATTGAGGTCTTCGATCCCCCATTTTTTCGCACGTGCGATTTCATCGTCATTGCGGAAAACAAGACGGCCCTGGAACTGACCGCCGATACAACGAAGGGCGGCTGCGGCAAGAACGCCTTCTGGCGCGCCACCGGTGCCCATATAAAGATCAATGCCCGATGTTTTCTGCGAGGTTGCGATCACACCGGCAACATCCCCGTCACCGATCAACATGATGCGTGCACCTGCTTCGCGGGTTTTGGCAATGATGTCCTGATGGCGCGGACGATCCAGAATACAAACCACAAGATCAGCAACCGCACAGCCCTTGGCCGCGGCAAGGTTTTTCAGGTTTTCGGCCGGGCTGGCATCAAGATCAACAACATCGTCTGGCAAACCACCGCCAACAGCGATTTTTTCCATGTAGGTATCAGGCGCGTTCAAAAAGCCGCCCTTTTCCGCCATGGCAACAACCGCCAAGGAGTTCGGCCCGCCGGTCGCACAGATGGTCGTGCCCTCAAGCGGATCAAGCGCGATGTCGATTTCCGGACCTTCGCCCGAACCAACTTCTTCGCCAATGAACAGCATCGGGGCTTCGTCGCGTTCACCTTCACCGATGACGACCGTGCCTCTGATGTCCATGCTGTTAAGCGCATTACGCATCGCATCAACAGCCGCCTGATCAGCAGCCTTTTCATCGCCACGTCCCATCAGGCCAGAGCACGCCAGTGCTGCGGCCTCGGTAACCCGGACGGTTTCAAGCGCGAGATTTCGATCCATTTTGTCTTCCTTGTTTCGTGGTGCAGGGTCTGGGGGCCCTGTCTCGTTGTTGTCTTGCTTTATTGTTCTTGTCTTTTCCGCATTCCCCCACCGACCGGGGGTCTAACTGTAAAATCCTACAGTGGCGCGAAACCTTGATCGAAATATGTCTTTCTACAGGTTTTCTGTGACAGTCGCCTCAAGCCACGCGAACCCGCGTGATCATACCAGTCAAACGGCCTGCTGCAACAACGCCCCGCATCTTGACAGGTGCGAGGCGTTTATATCTTGTTTGTTTTATTAAGATGCGAAACTTTCAATCCGCATCAGAACCGGCGGCTGCGAATTGCTTTCAAACGCTGCGATGTCTTCGACCGCCCCCGACATGGCAGCTTCGGTTGTCTCATGCGCAACAATCACGACGGGCACAACACCACCTTCGGTTTCAGCCCGGCCATGCTGGATCATGGATGCCATCGAAACACCGTGCTGGGCAAGGGTTGCGGTCACCTTTGCCATAACCCCGGGACGATCCCAGACCATCAGACGCAGGTAATAGGCACCGACATGCTTTTCGAGTGACGCACGCACGTTTTTCTTAAGCCGTTCAGCGGGAACACCAAATACCGGTGCAGTGCGGCCCGCTGCAATATCGACAATATCGGCAACAACGGCGGATGCGGTCGGGCGTTCACCCGCCCCGCGTCCCTGCAGGACAACCGGGCCAACATAATCGCCTTCAAGCGCGACGGCATTAAACACGCCTTCGACCTTGGAAATCTGTGTTGAACGGTCCACCATTACGGGCGATACGCGCTGCTCAATGCCTTCTGGCGTCTGCTTGGCAATCCCCAGAAGCTTGATGCGGTATCCGAGTTCTTCGGCCAGCTGAATATCAAGCGCCGATACGCTGCGAATGCCTTCAACCGCCACCGCATCGAAATCAACCTCAACCCCGAAGGCGAGGCTCGCCAAAATCGCCAGCTTGTGGGCAGCATCAATGCCATCAACGTCAAAGGTCGGATCAGACTCGGCATAGCCAAGTTTTTGCGCCTCGGCCAGAACGTCGGCAAAATCGCGGCCCTGCTCACGCATGGTGGTCAGGATGAAGTTACAGGTCCCGTTCAGGATGCCGGTGACACGCGAAATGGCGTTACCTGCCAAACCTTCGCGAAGGGCCTTGACCACCGGAATACCGCCCGCAACCGCTGCTTCATAGGCAATGGTGACTTTGTTGGCATCGGCAATCTGGGCCAGCTCCGCACCCTTAAGCGCGATCAACGCCTTATTGGCGGTTACAACATGCTTGCCGTTTTCAAGGGCGGTCTTGCATACGTCATAGGCAATGCCGTCTGATCCACCGATCAGCTCGACCAGAATGTCGACGTCCTTGTCAGCTGCCAGATCACGGGCATCTTCATACCATGTCAGACCGTCAGTTGAAAAACCACGATCGCGAGTTCGATCACGCGCCGATACCGCTGTAACAACAATCTGGCGACCCGAACGGTCGGTCAGAATGTCGCGATGTTCACTCAGCAGTTTAACGGTTCCGGCACCGACCGTACCGAGGCCTGCCACACCGATTTTAACGACGTCTTTCACGATAACTCCTAAGCCCGTGGTTTAATCCGCAGGGACACAAATCGCATCATTTCATGCGTGCTGCATCCTGACAAAGTAACGCCCGGGACATGTCCCGGGCGAAACACAGAATGCTTTATGAGATATCAGACAGATTTCTTCAACAGTTCACGTGCAGAATCTGCATCCGGGCACTTGGAAAAGAACTGTTTGATGTTCCGGTTGGCCTGTCGGATACGGTGTTTGTTTTCCACCAGTGCAATCCGAACATGACGATCGCCATACTCGCCAAAGCCAAGCCCCGGTGCCACCGCAACGCCGGCTTCCTGCAAAAGCAACTTGGAAAAATCAAGTGATCCCAGTTCGGCAAAGGCATCAGGGATCGGTGCCCATGCAAACATAGTGGCCGCCGGGCTTGGGATTTCCCAGCCTGCACTTAATGCACCCTCGATAAAGATATCGCGCCGCTCGCGGTACAGATTGCGGAATTCCTCAACGCAATCCTGCGGGCCATTAAGGGCGGCGGTTGCCGCAACCTGAACAGGGGTAAACGCACCGTAATCCAGATATGACTTAATCCGCGTCAGGGCGTTGATCAGCTTTTTATTACCCGTGGCAAACCCGATGCGCCAGCCCGCCATCGAATAGGTTTTCGATAATGAATAGAATTCAACGGCGATATCCTTGGCCCCCTTGCATTGCAAGATCGAGGGCGGCGGATTGCCATCAAAATAAATCTCGGAATAGGCAATATCAGACAGGACATAGATTTCATGCTTACGGCAGAAATCGACAACTTCCTGATAAAACGCCAGATCAACCACAAGTGACGTTGGGTTGGCCGGAAAGTTCAACACAACCGCACTTGGTTTGGGTACGGAGTGTTTTACCGCCCGGTGCAGCTGTTCCATGAAACTTTCGGTGCTGAATGTGCCCTGATCATCATGGCCAATCGGGATGTGGCGCAATGCGGCACCGGCAATGATAAAACCAAAAGCATGGATCGGATAGGATGGGTTGGGCACCAAAAAGATATCCCCGGGGCTTGTAATCGCAGCCGCCAGATTGGCCAAACCTTCCTTGGAGCCAAGGGTCACGACCGTTTCGGTTTCCGGATCAATATCCACCCCGAAACGACGGCCATAGTAAGCCGCCAATGCTTTGCGAAGGCCAGGAATGCCGCGTGACATGGAATAGCCATGCGTACGCGGGTTCTGAACCGTTTCGACCAGTTTATCGACAATATGCTGTGGGGTGGCCGGGTCCGGGTTGCCCATGCCGAAATCAATAATGTCCTCACCCGCGCGCCGTGCCGCCGCCTTCATCGCATTTACTTCTGCGAATACATAGGGCGGGAGACGTTTTATGCGGTGGAAGTCTTGGGACATTATCCTACATCCTCATCAAATTGGCGATTTTCGAATTTTATGCGAAAAGCACATCCTCGAATTTACGAAAATTGCGTGGAGACACCTAAAAAAGGCGCTTCACAGCGTACAATTCGAAGGATTTACCTTTTCTGGGATAATGACTCAACGAATTAATGCACTTGAACCGTGCTTAAATTCAAAACCGGGCACATCCAGCCCCCTGAAACAACATCAGCGCGGAAAGGCATGCCCTTCCGCGCTGATGATATTCGTTCAGTCGACCCTGCGAACCTCTGTTCGATCAGGTGATACTTTTAAAGTCGCGATCAGTAATCGAGGAAGATTTCCACGCGACGGTTGCCTGCCTCACCGGCCGGAACACCTTCGTAATACCGCGGATCAGCCGAGCCGTCGGCCCCAACAAAGATCGCGCCTGGATTAACGCCGAGTGACAACAGGCGTGACACAACTGCCGACGCACGTTTTTCCGAAACGTGGCGGTTTGCCTGCATATGTTCTTCAAGGCTCATGTTTGCGGTTCGCATTGACGCATGGCCAATCACACGAATGGCGCCGCCAGTCTGCTGCCAGGTAGTGGCAACCTGTTGCAGGACATTGCCATCACTGCCGCCAAGGTTTGATGAACCATGGCCAAACTGGATTTGTGCAATCTGAACACCATTGACAGACGGACCAGCCTGATTGATCGACCGCACGCCAAGGCGGGATGCCAGCATGTCGTTGGTTTCCGACATATCCATTGTCATGGTGTCGCCACCATAAACCGGATCGGAACCGCCAAACTGGCTTTCATCGACAGTGACCGCACCATTGTCAGAATACATCGAATAGTCAAAGTCCTGACCCTGACCAACCGGTGCATACGATGCGGTCGGTTCATTGGCAAACTGGCCCTGACCTTCGGCAAGGCGGCGCTGATACTGATCCATCACCGGATCACCAGACGAAGGTGCGGGTGCGCTTGATTGTTGTGGCGCGGCTGTGTTACCGGCCTCTGCGGCCTGTGCGGCCTCATAGGCGGCCAACTGCTCGGCCTCACGCTCACTGGCGGTTGATGCGCCACCTGCAGCAGCCCCTGCTGCGGCACCGGCCACAACAGCCGGACGATCAGGTGCAGCTTCCGGGGTTGGAATCGGGCCGGAGGTTGGTGACTTTGCCGACCACTCATCGGCGATTTTCGACCCCGACTGTGCCGATGTAACACCACTGGTCGCAGCCGCAGTTGTTTTGGTGGCACTTGTGGTCGTCGCACTGGTCGCATCAGCCATTGCACTGCTGCTCACCGGGGTGGTGGGTGCAGGCTGGATGACGGGTTCAGATGCAGAAACTTCTGGTGCAGACTGTAACGCATTGACCGGATCGGACGTCTGACGACGGCCCCCTTGGGTATATTGCGCATTGGTGCGATCCGCAGCAAGGCCCGCAATCAGGGCATCGCGCTCTTGATCACCGGTCACAATGGGTTTGGCCGGCGTATCTGACAGGCTCGGATATTCGCCGTCTTCACCGGGAATGGCTTCTTCGGACTTGGCGGTTTCATCGCCTTCGCCGTCGAACATGTCACCAACGGATTTGCCCCACTCCACCGGATTGATCGCATCAGGAACCGAAGAACAGGCGCCCAGTGTCATGACCACCGCCAGCGCAGAACCGGTCTGCAGCAATAGCCGCAGCTTCCCCCTTGCAGTCTCCTGCCACGACCACTGCCCTGTCGTCGATTTCAGAACGCCCATTTGTTTTCGCTGCTCCAAACTTTGGTTTGATGACGCCTGCGTTGAATAAGCCTGCAAAACGTCACCTTATAATTCTTGTACTACCCCATACCGGCAAGCTAGGCTAAGACCATGATTAGCTTGTGATCAAGCAGAGTTTCAACCCGGCGCGCCAAATGGATAGCCGGAACATAAAACGTAAAAAGTCTTGCGATATTGCAAAGATGCTTACCACGTTTTTGTGTTACGCCCTATCCATCGCGGTATCATAAGGGAATGCCCCATGAGCGATCAACAGGCCAAAGAAACTGAACTCAATCACCCGGACCCCGAAAAACTGTCAGAAGCAATGGCAGAAATTGCCGAAAGAAGTCAACGACTTGTCGCAGACTTCCTCGCAAAACAGGCTGAAGACCCTGAAATTTCTGATCCTGACCCCCTTAATATCGGCTCGGCCTTTGTCGAATTAACCAGCCAGATCATGCAAAACCCGACCAAATTGGTCGAGGCGCAAATGGATTTGTGGCAGCAATATTATATGCTGTGGCATAACACAACGCTGCGCATGATGGGCGAAGAATCCGAACCTGTGGCGTCACCGCTGCGCGGGGATCGTCGATTCCGTGACGAAGCGTGGGAAAATAATGAAGTCTTTGACTACATCAAACAGTCCTACCTTCTGTCATCGCAATGGATGCAAAATCTTGTCCATGACGTTGACGGTCTGGATGACAAAACAGCCCAGAAGGTCGAGTTTTATACCCGCCAGTTTGCCGATGCGATTTCACCGACCAACTTCCTGATGACCAACCCGGAAGTTCTGCGCACCACCATCGAAAGTGGCGGCGAGAATTTGCTTAAGGGACTGCAAAATCTTCTGGGCGACCTTGAACGTGGCAAGGGCAAACTGCAAATCCGCATGACGGACCTTGATGCGTTCAAGATTGGCGAAAACGTCGCCACCAGCGAAGGATCGGTCGTCGGCAGAACCCCCTTGATGGAATTGCAACAATATACGCCAAGCACCGACAAGGTCGCCAAACGCCCGCTTATGATCGTGCCGCCATGGATCAACAAATATTACATTCTTGATCTGCGCCCGGAAAATTCCTTCATCAAATGGGCTGTCGATCAAGGACACACCGTGTTTGTCCTGTCATGGGTCAACCCCGACAGCGAACTGGCCGAAAAAAGCTTTGAAGATTATGCCAAGGACGGCGTACTTGCGGCTTTGGACATGATTGAGAAAGCAACAGGTGAAAGCGACGTCAACGCGATTGGCTATTGTCTTGGTGGGACGCTGCTAAGCTCCACGCTTGCCTATATGGCCAAAACCGGGGATGACCGGATTAAATCCGCAACATTCTTTACCACCCTGATGGATTTTGAAAAATCGGGTGAACTGTCGGTCTTTGTCGATGATGAACAGATCAAAAGCCTCGAAAACAAGATGTCCAAGGAGGGCTATCTTGATGGGCGGGACATGTCGATGTCGTTTAACATGTTGCGTGCCAATGACCTGATCTGGTCGTTTGTCGTCAACAACTACATGTTGGGCAAAGACCCCTTCCCGTTTGACCTTCTGTATTGGAATTCCGATTCCACCCGCATGCCAAAGGCCATGCACAGTTTTTATATGCGCAATATGTACAATAAAAACCTGCTGCGTGAACCCGGCGGAATTTCAATTCTGGGCGAGCCGATTGACCTGCGCGACATCAAAATCCCGGTCTATTTCCTATCGACCCGCGAAGACCATATCGCCCCGTGGCAGGCAACCTATGCCGGAACGCAGCTTATGTCCGGTCAGGTCAAGTTTGTGCTGTCGGCATCGGGCCATATTGCCGGTGTGGTGAACCCACCTGCGGCCAAGAAATATTGCTATTGGACCTATAACCGCACCCCGGAAAACCCCGACGACTGGATCGCCAAAGCCACCCAGCACGACGGATCATGGTGGACCGACTGGCAAAACTGGATCAGTCGTCGATCGGGTGGCAAAGTCGATGCGCGCAAACCCGGAGACGGCAAGCTCAAGGTCCTTGGCCCGGCACCGGGCGATTACGTCAAAGTGCGCTTGTCTTAAAGCCCACACCCTTTCAGGCACACAAAAAGACGCGCTGTGCTCATAACAGCGCGTCTTTTTCATGGGATCAAATAGGTTTCACACCCTTCAATCGGAAGATCCGTTTCATATATTTGTGCCTTGCGATCAAACCTGAAAACCGCATCAAAACTACATGCAAGGTCAGGCGCACGTACCATTTCCTGCTTGCTCAAAGGCGGTCGGACACTTGAGTCCGTGCCAAGATCAGCGTTTGGCGGGAACCGGCTTGCCCGTGCAACATACTGAAGCGACGGCATGTTGCCTTGCCCCGCGTCATCGCCATCAACCTGCGCGCCAACGTCCGATAGTGGCGTAATGCTGGCTTCAAAATCATATTCATCATGGCAAACCTGATGGCGGTCAATTGCATCCTGTTCGCTAAAGCAGGCCCGGATCATTTTGGACGCTTCCAGTGGCACCGTTGCAACCATGCCAAGTACGGGCGGCGTTCCTGTCGGACTATTTCCCGGCGTCGGGTCCACCCGAATGAGCGACAGCATTGCAACAGATGCGCCACCGCCTGAATATCCAACCGTCGTGGTCGTCACAATTCCCATAAGAAACGCACCACGGCGTTGCGGATCATGAAACCGGTGCGGCCAAATGCCGGTCTTGCGCCAACCGCCATTGCCGTCATGCCGTCTTTTCCCCAGAATGATTTCCTGACGCGTCACCTCTTTGCCGTCGCGCAGGACAAGAAGAAGCGGTGTGTGCCCCTCGCCGGCGTTACTGGGTTTCTGGGCAAGACCAAAACACCAGTCCATCGTCTCGTCGCAATAAAACTGGCCGCTGGGATCTGCCTTTAAGTCGCTTTTCCTAAAATCGGCCGATGCCGCAAATGGCCATAGCGTTACCGCCATCGCGAAAATCATCGAAAAAGAAGTTCTGATACCGGTCACGTCATTTCCCTGTTTTGGACTGCCATCATCACAATCGCCTTTATTCAAGGGCTTGGCATGGTACATTCATGGCAAATTGTGGCATCGCCAATCGCAAGATACCGCGCAAATTGCATAATATAGAATACAGGATAAACCACATCATGACCCAAACGATCGGATTTCTGGGAACTGGCCGCATGGCATCGGCAATGATCATCCGTTCCCTCAAGCAGGGTTATGCTGTTCAAGTCTGGAACCGAAGCACGGCTAAAACTGAACCGCTTGTTGCCTTGGGGGCCAAAGCCTGTGCCACACCGGCCGATGCGGTGCGCAACGCCGATATCGTAATCTCCTTTATGGCCGATGACAGCGGTGCAGAGGCCGTCTGGCTGGGCGTTGACGGTGCACTTTCCGCCATGAAACCCGAAACATTGGCGATTGAATGTTCCACCCTGTCGCATGGCTTCGTCCTGGAACTTTCCGCAAAGATCACAGCAGCAGGCAGCGCCTATATCGACGCGCCCGTAACCGGCGTTCCCGCTGATATCCAGGCAGGCAACACCGTCTTTCTGATCGGGGCGGATAATGCGGTTCTTGATCGCGCCCGACCGTTCATGAATGCCGTTGGTAAACAGATTGTTCATTTCGGCCCGATTGGATCGGGCACGGTGTACAAACTGATGCACAACCTTCTTGGCGCGGTGCATATCGCTGCGGCCGCCGAACTGGTCGCGGTTGCACAGAAGGCTGGTCTGGATGGTGATTTGGTCGCGGAAACATTCGCCAATGGTGCAAACGCCAGCATGTCAGGCAAAATCACGGTTCCCGGCATGGTCAGCGGCAACCATCACGAAGGCATTCATTTCACCACGGGCCTTCGCGCCAAAGATGCAAGCTATGCCATGCAACTGGCAACCGACATGGGAATGTCCCTGCCCGTTGGCCGGGCGGCATCGGATGTCTTTGTAAAGGCGACATCAGACGGATTTGGTGACCTGGCGCAAAGTGCGGTGATTGAGACGCTTAAAACCAATTAAAATCAGTTCTTTGCCGCTTGTTCTTCCTGATCTGCCAGAAGCGGTTCATACCGGGCATCGGTCAGCGTTTTCAAAAACGCGACAAGTGCATTGATGCGTTTGCTATCAAGCGCATCGCCCTGCTCAAGCTCGGTCAGTGAAATCGTATCGACCACTTCCGCATCGCCCCACGGCTTACCCGTTTCGGGGTTGGTCTGGTTGGCTTTCGCGCGGCTATTGTACTTGTTGTAGAACCGCACGACGGTCGAAAGATCGGAAAACACGCCGTTATGCATGTAAGGGCCGGTTACCGCAACATTGCGCAATGACGGGGTTTTGTATTTGCCACGATACCCCGCATCCTCAATCGCCGGGTTATCCAGCAACCCGTTATCGGTAAAAGCAACATCCTTGTCATTGGCGCCGCGTGTGGCAACATTGCGCGGTACGCCGATGTTGTGGAATTCGTAATTGGTGAAGGTTTCACCCTCTGCCGTTGGGCTGGTTTTCAACATGTGGCAGGTATTGCAGTTGGTAAACTGCTGCGAAAAAAACAACACCCGACCGAGCTCCTCCTGCGGCGTCATTTTGTACTCACCGCGCAGGAACCGGTCATATTTGCTGTCGAACGGGGCGAATTCATCGGTTTCCTCAAAGGCTGCTATGGCCTGCGTCATTGCACGATAGGCATCATCATCATCTGACCAGACATCATCGCCAAACAGCGCCTTGAACCCGGCAAAGTAATCTTCATCATCACGCAACCGTGCGATCAGGGTTTGCTTATCGACCATGCCCATTTCAATCGGGTTCAATGGCGGCCCACCGGCCTGCTCGGCCAAATCAGCCGCACGCCCATCCCAGAACTGCCCCCCGACTGCGACACCATCTTCGCGGACATGGAATGTCGGCGAAAACTTCGCATAGGCCGCCATCGGCGCATTCCGGTCGCCAAGGCTTTTGCCGTCATCACCTTGTGAAAACGCGCCGTCCGCCACATCAAAGCGCGGATCGCGAAACGCGGTTGATGGATCGTGACAGGTGGCACAGGCTTGCGTGCGGTTGGCCGAAAGACGGGTATCGAAATAAAGCGCCTCGCCCAATGCCGCCCGGTCTTCAAACGGACTGTCTTGCAGGCTATCGGTGGCTGCGGCAACTTCACGCACAGTCGGGTTGGTCGAAACGCCATGTGCATCGCCAACAAGCTTACGCAAGAAGTCTTGCTGCGTCGTGGTTTCAGAACCCTGCGCGCCACCAGCCATTCCTGCAGCCATCACCATGGCAACGGCCATGATGACCGCACCGGAACGGACAGGTTTGAAACAACGGCATTTTAAAACACGCATGGCGGGCACTTTTAACTTCTGCGAAACAGGGCGAAACAGTACATATCAGCATCGTAAATGATACTCATTTACACCCCAGATTTGCCCCCTGCCTTGATAAAAGTCAATGCATGCATCAACATCTTTCCATGGCAGGATAGCATCAGGCACATGCACCCGACATCAAGGCAGATTGCTTTTATACCGCAACGCGTGGGCGGCGGCGCATCATTGGCAACAGCTGCACACCAACGATTGCGGCCAAAATAACGCCGCAACCGGCATATTCCGCGGGTGCCAAACGTTCACCAAGGAACCACGCGCCCGCAATGGCGGCAAAAACCGCCTCGGCACTCATGATGATGGCGGCATCGGCGGCTTCGGTATAATTCTGGGCCACCGCCTGCAGGGTAAAGGCAATCCCGGCCGACATGATCCCGGCATAGAGGATTTCAAATCCGGCATTATAGATGTCGGCAAAACTGAACGTTTCGGTCATGGCTCCCATCGCCATCCCCAGAATACCGGTAATGAAAAACTGGGTTGCTGCGACCAAGGCCGGGGCGTTGGTACGATTGACCATCACACCGATCAAAACGACCTGTGCCGCCCAGAATACCGCACTGCCCATCACCCAGAAATCGCCCGAACCCAACGCCGAAAGGTTACCCCCGCTCAGCATATACGTGCCCAGAACGCACATCATCCCCCCCGGCCAAACCGACCAGTGCGGACGCGCCCGAAAAACGAAAAAGGCCAAAACCGGCACCATCGGCACATAAAACGCCGTCAGGAATGCCGCATTGGTCACGGTTGTCGAAATAATGCCGATTTGCTGCAGGATGCTGGCCAGATACATCGAAATGCCCGTGGCCACCAATCCAAACACATCAAGACGCGAAAGCGCCCCGCCACTGCGTTTGATTTTGCGCAGATCACGTAACGCAAACGGCAATACCGCCAATGTCCCCAACAGGAACCGCACACCCGTAAAATATTGCGGGCCGATGTTTTCCATACCGGTTTGCTGAACAACAAAGGTTGTGCCCCAGATCAGGGCGACAAAGACAATAACGGCGTTTGCCTGCCAACGAGTCATATCCCGGTTCCGTTTCCTGTGACCGGGCGTGGTGGCGCACGGTAAAGTTATATTATGAAGGGTTGCCGTCTTGCTACCGTATGACCAACCGACAGGCAAGCACATCGTGCCAATCACACCCACAATCGCATAAAACCTGAACATCCATGATCAGAGGCAATTGAGTTCAGCCCCTAGTTTCCCGACATTTCCGTCACCGCATCAATCCCGTAAAGTGCTTTATAGGCCTGCGTTTTAACGGCGGCATCAAGTGCGACATCGATGCGACCAACAAGTTCTTTCGAAACACTTTTTTTCGAATACATCAAATGAATTGGGTCTACGCCGAATTTAAACGGATGGGCCATTATCTGATCGGCAAACCCGACTTGATCCGCATATGCAAGGGTTATCGCAGGACTGCCGACCACCCCATCAATACGTCCATTCAACAGCAGATTAAGTCCGTGTTCGGCTTTGCTGACCTCAATCAGTTGCTTGTCCGCCCCCGGCATTTCCAGAAACGCTGCAAACAACGCGCCGCGATACGCCCCCCGAACATATCCAAGCTTCATATTATACAGAAAAATATCATCGACCGTTTGCAGCGGGAAACGCCCGATATCGCCTTTGCGAATAACCATTCCGGAAACCTCGTTCCGGTAGGGATGCGAAAACCGTGCAAACTCTTCACGCTCCGGGGTGATCGATGCGGACGGCAGAACATCAAGCTCGCCATTTTCAATACCGTGAAGCGCCCTTTTCCAAGGCATGAAGACAAACTCGAACCGACATCCCATTGATGATAAAATCTGGCGAATGAATTTGATATCAGTGCCAGATGGATCGCCATTGGCATTTTTCACACTGAATGGAAAATAGGTTTCCGCCACCCGCACAGTTAACGTTTGCCCACAGGAATCAGCCTGCGCAGGATATGCGGTCTGGGCGGTCGCCACACCACCGATCTGTGCGCCAACCAACAACCATGCGCCAAGCACAATGTGCCAGACAGTTCTCATTCATGTTCCCCTACAACGGCCAATCACACCCCATTTTTGCAGACGTATCACTTTGTTATGCGCGGACGATTTTGACGTTGTTTTCTGGCATGATCGATCATCTCAGTCATCTTGCCCAAGGTCGAGCGGAATAGACACCCGGTATTCCTGTGCAAGATCGGCATACCGATCAGCCGACACCTTAAAGAACTCAATTTCTTCCTGGGTCAGTTCGCGCACCTTACGGGCAGGAACACCAGCCCAAAGTTCACCAGCAGGAATACGTTTTCCCGGCGCCAGCAATGCGTTCGCGCCCAGCATCCCACCCTGCTCAATAACACAGCCATCCATCACGGTTGCCCCCATACCGACAAAGCTTCTGTCTTCAAGCGTGCAGGCATGAATGATTGCGGCATGTCCGATGGTGACATCATCGCCGATATATGTCCCGAATTTTCCCTTGGCGACATGAACCATCGTCAGGTCCTGAATGTTGGTGCGTGATCCAATGCGGATTTCATGCACGTCCCCGCGAATGACGCAGCCAAACCAGATGCCGGTTTCGGCCCCGATCTCCACATCACCAATGATTGTGGCATTGGGCGCAATAAAGGCGGTTTCGTCGATGGTGGGTTTAACCCCGCGATACGATAAACGCATGGTCACACGACCTTTCTTGAAATGGTGTTCGTTTTCAATGACGTTCCGGCTTAAGATCACAACCACACTGCCGTCACATACCTTGATATGCCAGTTTAAATTCTAATATGTGAAGTTGAAAATTTTTCTCTGAAAAATCCAGCACATGCACATTATCAAGACAAAACCTGCGTCATCCCAAATTACCGGAAAAACCGTGATTACAACATTGCGCAGGGCGTGCGCCATTGCCGTGTGCCTGCTGTTTTCCCATGCTGCTCTGGCCGACCACGACAATCAGGCACCTGTATCAGATGAGACAGGAACAATGATTGCCGCCTTTTCGGTATGGGAACCTTTTGCAATAGAAGATGACGACGGCGGGCGTCAGGGCATTGATCTGATGCTACTGCACGAAGTCGCAAACCGGCTCGGGCTGGAACTGAAATCCCAACCCTGCCCTTGGCGCCGATGCCTTAAGATGCTTGAACTTGGCGAGATCGACGTCCTGACAAGCTTTGCCTATTCCGACGAACGGGCGAAATTCGCCCAATATATTTATCCGCCCTATAGCCGGGTAAATCCGGTTTTCTATGTCAACAAGCAAAGCCCGGCATCGATCACGCAATATGCTGATTTGCGCGGACTTGCCATTGGTTCGGTGGTTGACTCGCGCTATTTCGAACCGTTCGATAGCGACACATCTCTTGAAAAATACGAAGCCGGTTCGGAAATCCTGATCCTTAGAATGCTCGAAGTTGGCCGG
This sequence comes from Thalassospira lohafexi, assembly GCF_002844275.1. Lineage (GTDB taxonomy): Bacteria > Pseudomonadota > Alphaproteobacteria > Rhodospirillales > Thalassospiraceae > Thalassospira > Thalassospira lohafexi. Next base: position 114,219 of record NZ_NXGX01000009.1, on the reverse strand, counting down.
ATCGACACCATCGTTGGGTCGGATGCCAACGCCGATTACCAAATTCGCAAGAACAACATGCAAGACAGCATCATCAAGGCCCCGTTTAGATCAGATGTTCACAATGACATCCACATGGCCCTGTCGCGCAAATCATCCCTGATCGCGCAGCAAGACCGCATCGAAAAAATCATGCGCGATCTGCACAAGGAAGGCTTCATACAGAAAATCCACGAACTCTATTGGCCGGATGTCATCCCGGTTGACCTGCCCCAACTTGACGAATTTCCAGTCACACCGCCGATATCAAGTGAATAAGAAAATATACGCTTCGCCCATGCCCTGGCGGCCAAACGCTTCTGACAACTAAACGCCTTAATGCGCAAATCTCTTTGCCCCGGCAACACAGGCCACCACCCCGACCGTCACGGCAATCATCGCCCAGCCAACCGGCTCCGCTAAAATAAGGGCTGCCAGCATCAAACCAAAAAACGGCTGAAGCAATTGCAATTGTCCGACTGCGGCAATTCCACCAACAGCCAGTCCACGATACCAAAAGAAAAACCCGATCAGCATGCTAAAGACCGAGACATAGCCAAGGCCAAACCAGGCGGGCATGCTGATCTCGGTAGAACTGTCTGGCATCATAACCGCACACAGGATCGCCATGGGAACCAGCGAGATCACCAATGCCCAGCAGATCACCTGCCAGCCACCCAGATGGCGCGACAATTTCCCGCCTTCGGCATAGCCCAGCCCGCAAACAACAATCGCACCCAGCATATAAAGGTCACCGCGCATCGCACCAGCATCACTGCCAATCGCGGCAAACCCGGCGACAAGCGCACTGCCAAGGATCGAAAACAGCCAAAACACCGCACGCGGTCGTTCCCCGCCGCGCAACAAACCAAAGATCGCCGTCGCCAGCGGCAACAACCCGATAAACACAATCGACCGCGCCGATGTAATATGCTCAAGCGCCAATGCCGTTAACAACGGAAAGCCGACCACCACCCCGAATGCCACCACCAAAAGCGATCCCCAGTCGGACCTCTGTGGCCGAGCGGTGCGGGTCATCAGCAAAATCACAAGTGCGATCATCCCGGCGATTGTCGCGCGCGCCACGGTCAGGAAAAGCGGATCAAAATCCATCACTGCAATCCGGGTTGCCGGAAGTGATCCACTAAAAATCAAAATCCCGATCAACCCGCTGAGCCAGCCACCCGTTGTCCGTTCCACTGCAATCGCCATCGTCGCCTCCGCTTGACTTGAAGACGTATCTTTCGCTTGCCTGTCGCGCGACCACCAGACACAATCAAATACAATTATACCAAACTGTATTGGTTACAGGAGCACTACAGTGACACTGGATCGGGCAGAAGCACCAACCGATGGCGGGACACTTGTCGCCCATGTCATGACCACAATCCGCAAGCGCATTGGCACACGCAATCTGTTGTCAGGGGATCGTTTGCCGTCGATCCGGGCCTTTGCCCAGCAAATGGGGGTGTCAAACTCCACCGTGGTCGAAGCATACGACCGGTTGGTCGCAGACGGCATCATTCAGTCACGGCGCGGATCGGGATTTTTTGTCTGTGCCCATACCGCCCCGCTCTCGATCACCCGCATCGGCCCCAAACTGGATCGCGCAATTGATCCGTTCTGGGTCTCACGCCAGTCGCTTGATGCGCGGCCCGACATGCTCAAGCCCGGCTGCGGCTGGCTTCCGGCAAGCTGGATGCCCGAAACATCGATCCGGCGTGCATTGCGCACATTGTCGCGCACCCGCACCGAAACCCTGACCGATTATGGAACGCCGCTCGGCCTTGCCCCGCTCCGTCAGTTGCTGTCACGGCGCATGGCGACATATGGCATTGATACCAGCCCCGATCAGGTCCTTTTGACCGATTCTGGGACACAGGCAATTGATATGCTCTGCCGGTTTCTAATCGAACCGGGCGATACTGTCCTGATTGATGATCCGTGTTATTTCAATTTTCAGGCGCTTTTGCGCGCCCACCGCGCCAATATCGTCGGCGTTCCCTTTACCGCGAATGGCCCCGATGTTGATGCCTTTGACCGCATCGTCAAGGACACAAAACCCCGTCTTTACATCACCAATTCCGGACTTCACAACCCAACCGGCGCATCCCTTTCGCCGATGGTTGCCCATCGCATTTTAAAAACCGTCGAACAGCACGACCTGATTGTGATTGAAGACGACATTTTTGCCGATTTTGAAAACACACCCGCCCCGCGTCTTGCGGCTCTTGGTGGGCTGGACCGGGTTATTCATATCGGCAGCTTTTCCAAAACCCTGTCCGCATCGGTGCGCTGTGGCTATATCGCCGCATCGCCTGACTGGATCGACGGGCTAACCGATCTTAAGATCGCCACCGGATTTTCCAGTGGCAACCTTGCCCCAGAACTGGTTTTGTCGATTTTAAAGGACGGCACCTATCGCAAGCATATGGATGCTTTGCGCACCCGCCTAGCAACGGCCATGACACGGGTGACGTCCCGATTGCAGTCGCTGGGGATCACCCCCGTCTCAACACCCGATGCGGGGATCTTTTTGTGGTGCAAACTGCCCGATGGCATGAATGCCGCCACGCTCGCACGCAATGCTCTTGCCGATGGTGTGGTGCTGGCACCCGGCAATGTTTTTAGCATCTCACAAACCGCCGATGATCTGATGCGGTTTAATGTGGCGCAATGCGACGATCCCAAACTGTTTGAAACCCTCAAACGCGCCATGGGCTAAACCATAAAAAAGCAGGCGCACCCGATGTGGATACGCCTGTTTTTTAATTGTATGAGGAAACCTTTTCCCGCCCCTTACGGGAACAGCGGCTCGATCTCAAGCCCCATGGTTTCGGGCAGGCCCAGCATCACATTCATGTTCTGCACCGCCTGACCAGATGCCCCTTTGACCAGATTATCCTCAACCGCGACAATGATCACGCGGCCCGGCACCCGGTCCTTGACGACGCCCATCAAAACGTAATTCGATCCGCGCACATGACGGGTTTGCGGCGTCACCCCAAATGGCAGGATGCGGACAAACGGCTCGTCGGCATAGCGTTTGGCAAGGGCGGCCTGAATGTCCTCGGCGGTCGTCCCATCGGTCATTTTGACATAGATGGATTCCAAAATACCGCGGCTCATTGGCATCAGATGCGGGGAAAAGTTGACGACTACGTCGCTTCCCGATGCCCATGCAAGCCCCTGCTCAATCTCGGGCGCATGACGATGCCCGCCCGTACCATAGGCATGAATGCCTTCGGTCACTTCGGCAAACAGGGTCATTTCCTTGGGCGAACGACCCGCCCCCGTCACACCGGATTTGGCATCAATGATGATGTCATCGGCATGCACCAACTTGCTTTCCAAAAGCGGGGTTAACGCCAATTGCACCGGGGTTGGATAACAGCCCGGATTGGCCACAACGCGGGCTTTTTTGATCTTTTCACGGTGCAGTTCGGTCAGGCCGTAAACAACCTCTTTCTGCAAATCCTGTGCGGCATGTTCCGCGCCATACCATTCCTGATAGGTCGCCGGATCAAACAAACGGAAATCCGCTGACAGATCGACAACTTTGACGTGATCTGGCAATCCGGCGATCACTTCCTGTGTCGTACCATGGGGCAGCGCACAGAAAATCAGGTCCACGGTTGACCAGTCGGCATCTTCGATCTTGATCATGGTTGGCAGGTTGATATGGGCAAGATGGGGGAAAACTTCCCCGAACGGACGTCCGGCGCGTCGGTCTGCGGTCAGCAATGTGATGATCGAAGCTTCATGGTGCGCAAGAATACGAACCAATTCCGCCCCGGTATATCCGCTGGCACCGAGAATTCCGACCTTGACCTTAACGTCACTCATTTCAAATCTTGCTCCTAAAGGCGTGCCCCAAAGTATATCAGGGCCTTAATAACGAGCGGATGTTGGCAAACAAGCCCCGGAGATGCAAGCATTTAGGCGACAAATATCCCTGACATCCGCGTAACCCTCCATGCAAGAATGACATGGATCACCCGACTATGGACGTCGTGCGCTCCGAACTGTCGATGGACAGGCGCGTTTGTCTTCGGGCAGCACGGTATAGAACTTTTCGATTTTCTCGTATCCCGTCGGGGCAGCAACCGGATAGCTAGCGACTTGGCGTTGATCCGACAGGCCAAAATCACTGGCTTTCAGCCCTGATCGTTGTTGCCACATGCGGCGATGGGCGTCTGATAAAATAACGTCCGGGTCATCAATCAGGAAAATCGCATCGCGCGCCAGCCGGTCATTGTATTTATGATGGGTCGGCAACCACGCGGCCAACTGTTTGCGAAGTTCCCCCGGACTGGGAAGGTTGCGGGTTCGGGTGGCAAAGCTTGTCATGCGATCAACAAGCTGGCTGATATCGCCCGGCGGTACTGATCCATGGGTTGCCCGATCAATGAAAAACGCCAGATCAATTTCAGTTGGATCGCGCTTGATGATCGGGCGGAGTGCCCCGTACAGCTTAAAAAACCGGGCGATTTTGCCGCCATCGGCATTGGCCGCGTCATAGACTTGACGATAGGCACGTTGTACTTCCTCGCGTGCGCCATATTCGGCGAAACGGCGCTTGAAATCTTCACGTTGCGCTGTATCAATCCAGATCGAACACAGGATATCAAAGGCCGCATCGTTATTGCCCAGTGCCAGCCTGTGCATGTCCTCGGTCAGTGGTCCGAATACGGATTGCAGCAACCCCGGATTGGCCCGTTCGGTGGCAAAGATAATCTGCTGTATTTCCGCCCCGGCCCCGGCGGTTGCCCCACGCGGCCCCCATGTCAAATAGGCGCGCGGATCATTTGTATGACAATATGGATCGCCTTCAAGGAACCGCTTGCCGCTGCGCGGGTTTTTCGACTGACAGAAGTTAAACTGGATGACGTCATAATCTGTCCCCTCAAGCGCAAAGGTCAGCTGATTGGCGCGCTCAATCGCATCGGGTGGCGATATGTCGGCGGGCATCAACAACCGCCAAAGCCCGACCGTGATCGCACCATACTGCTCTGCGCCAACAGCGGCCCGCACCGCTGAATTCAGGCAGGGTTGAAGATCAACAATCGCTTGGCGGGTTTTCGCCCCGACAATACCATCAGCCTTGCCATAGACCGCAACAGGACCATCTTTGCACCGCGCGGCTTCGACAAACAGCTTGCGCTGAAACCCCGATACCGACCCATAACGTCCCAGTGTCAGGGCGCGGTTTTCAAACCGATACAACACCTGATCAAGATTGTCCGCCTGCGCTGTACCGGCCCCCGTGACCCAGATCGCAAACATAACCGATCCCGCCAGCACCAAAACATATGTTGGCAGAAACGAAAGGCGACGGGACCAATGTAAAAGATGGTGTTTCAGGACGCCCTCAATCAAGCAGGAAATTTCAGCGCAAAAGCATCATCAAGCTTAACCGGGCTTACCGGCCACGCCAAGCCGTTGCCTCTAACGCAGCAGGTAACTTGTTCGTCTTTAACCGTCAGTCGATTGGTAAGTGCGGACTCGTGATGGATTGAATTTCTGTCTTGATCCACTGATGTAACGTTTCAAACCGGTTTGTTTGCGCAAAACTGGGTGAACAAACCAGCCAATATGCCGATTGCATCCGGACTGCCGGGCCGATTGGCTTAAGGTGCCCCGCCTTGATATCCCCCTCGATCAAAAGGGTTCTTCCCAATCCCACCCCCATGCCGCCGATGGCCGCCTGAAGCATCAAATCGGCGCGATCAAATTGGCCGCCCGGCATGATACTGTCGCGGTCCAACCCGCCATTGGATAGATAGTAATCCCAACTAAATTCCGAGCCATCCATTTCGCCGCGCCGGTCGGCAAGAAAGACTGTATCTGGGTGGCTCAAAAGCGTTTCAGGTGCAGGGTTATGTTCAAGATATTTGGGACTTGCGACAGGCTGCAACCAGCACTGCGCAAGATGAGATGAATGCAAACCGGGATACGGGCCCCGGCCAAACCGGATCGCGGCATCGGCCTCATTTGCCTGAAATTCGATGGCCTGCTCATTGACATCGACCGAAATATTCAGGCCCATTGCCCGGGCATTCGGCAATATCGGGATGAACCATTTCATCGCCAGCGACGACGGCATGGAAAGATGGATTAGGTTGGTCGACTGGACACGATCAAGCTTATCAAGTGCCCGATCCCACCCCGCAACGCTTTCGCGTGCCGCCCCACAAAGGATCCCGCCAATTTCGGTGAGCCGCAGACTGCGTGTGGTGCGATCAAACAGCGTATGACCAAGCGCCTCTTCAAGCGACCTTGCCCGATGGCTCACCGCCGACTGGTCGACGTTCAGTCGCTCAGCCGCCTTGGTGAAACTCATCTCCTCGCCAATGGCGGCCAGCATCGGCGCAGCTTGCATGAGCTTTGCGATGGTTTGTTTTCGATCAACACTCATGAATTCATCTCATGTATTTATGAGTACCCTGCCACAAGATCATACCTTAAACAGGCAATAAAGATAACTTATCTCTGACATTCCGGACAATAACATGAAACAGACTCACGCAAATACACAAACGATCACCGCCCAAGTCGTCAACGCCTTTGTCACCGGCAACGTTGGTGGCAACCCGGCGGCGGTCGTACTCGATGCCGACAATCTGAGCGATGCGGACATGCTGCGAATTGCGGCCAAGGTTGGCCTGTCTGAAACGGCATTTGTTTCGAAATCAAAGACACAGGCCTTTAAGCTTGATTTCTTTACGCCAAATCGCCGCATTGCCCATTGCGGCCACGCGACCATCGCGACCTTTTCCTACCTTGCCAAACTGGGACGCGTTTCCGAGGGGGAAACATCAAAGGAAACCGTTGATGGTCCACGCAAAATCGTCATTAAAAACGGTGCGGCCTATATGGAACAGCTTGGCCCCAGCTACCGCATGCCAAGTGATTGGGCCGACGACGGCGTCACTGCGGCTGACGCTTTGAAATCACTTGGGATTAAGGAACTCGATCTCGCACAAAACGTCAGTCCGGTTCTTGTCAACACCGGCAATAATTTTATCGTCGTTGCCGTGAAAGACGGCGCAACCCTTCGCAACCTGAAACCGGACTTTGACCTTATCTCGGACATCAGTGAGAAACTCGATCTTGTCGGATATTACGTTTTCACAACCGACAGGGACGCAACGGACAAGGATGCCACAACCCGGATGTTCGCCCCGCGCTATGGCATTGAGGAAGAATCCGCAACCGGCATGGCCGCAGGACCGCTCGCCTGTGTCCTGCACGACCATTTAAACATCAACAAAGAAACTCTGGTGATTGAGCAAGGCCGTTTTATGACCCCGGCATCCCCAAGCCTTATTACAGTGGAACTCACCGTTGAAAACGGCAAAATCCTTGGCTTGATGGCCGGTGGTCACGGCAAGGTATCAGAAAGCCTTACCATCGACTTTTAAACAAAACCGCCCCTGCCAGCAGAACAACAATACTGGCAGGGGCGAAATATATTGGCATCGATGTCAAAACGGGCACGACAGCCAACCTTGATCAAAAGGCGAGCTGTGGTTCCAAATGACCGTCAATTTTAACAGGGCATCCAAGCAACGCCAGGCGATAGCGGCCGATTTTGGCAAATCCAAGCGCCTCATAAGCCTTTGCCGCCGCTTCACTGTCGGTTGACAGGATGGCGTGCTTTACCCCGTTGGATCGCGCCGCCAACAGAGTTTTGGCGACCAGAATACGGGCGTAGCCATTGGATCGCTGCTCGACCGGCGTCCAGACAGGACCAACCTGCACCATCTCAGGCAGTTGGGCGTTAAACCCCGAAAGACTAACGGGCTTTCCATCGACAATCAGCCCCCACATGGTGCGCGCATCAAGCGCATGCACCAGTCGCGATGCGATCTTACTGTCAAGCAACGGGGTATCTTGTGCGCCAAGCGCCTCAATCTCGTAGGCGCGCAACCAGCGCAGCAAAGTGCTGCGATCCAGTTTTTCCGCATCGACCATCTGAAACCCATCAGCCCGGACATTTACCGGGACAATCAGATCAGCCAGATCAAGCGCATAGAGCACATCAGATGCATTAATCGCAAAATTCGCATCGCCAAGGCCAAGCTGATCAATCATGTCGGCGGCCTGATCGGCATCACCAAAGATACCCGCCACCGGGTGCGGGATTTCGGAACGGAATGCCTTGGTCAAGGCGTGCGGAATCGTTGCTTTCTCCCCGGCCTGAACAAACACATTGCCATTACCAAACTGCGAAACAATCGCCGAGACGTGTCCCGCTTCGGAAACTTCCCCGAAGTATGTGCCAGAAAGCGGATGACGGCGTCGCTCAATACCCGCAGTTCGCAAATTCCCGCGCAGAACCATGCTGGTCGCTGCATGATTGGCAAGGAAGGCGTTTGCGGCATCAAAATCGGCGTCGTGCAGCTTTCTGTACTGCATATCGGGGGTCCCTTTCTTTGGGGTTCAGGTCGTTGCCAACCTTTGGAATTGGCACAAAAAAAGACCGCTCCATTAGCGGCCCTTCACAAATAACGGGGAAATCCAACAGAGGTTCAAAAGTTATGTTTTGAAAATTCGTCGCATATTTCCCACCATCGGAACTCACCTTAAATTCAGAAATTATCTCTTTGAACTTTTGTTCTTATCACAACCTGCAGAATTTCCGATCCTTGTTTTTAAAATTCTTTCCCAACAAGAACATCGTCCCGTTTCCAACATGCGAAAACGGTCAGCAAGAAGCTGATTTTCAATTCGGTTTGCGATAACCTATGAAACTGGTATTACCATTACCGAGCATATTTTATTCGGAGTTGACCTCATGCCAGTGATTACCTGCGTCGAAGACCTGAAACGTATCTATAAACGGCGCACGCCGCGCATGTTCTACGATTACGCAGAATCCGGAAGCTGGACCGAGCAGACATTCCGTGAAAACACGACTGACTTTCAGGATATTCACCTGCGTCAGCGGGTGGCAATGAATATGGCCGGACGGTCAACCCAAAGCCAGATGATCGGTCAGGATGTCTCTATGCCTGTCGCGCTTGCGCCTGTCGGACTGACCGGAATGCAATGCGCAGACGGCGAGATAAAGGCCGCCCGTGCGGCTGAAAAGTTCGGCGTACCCTACACTTTGTCGACCATGTCGATCTGCTCGATCGAAGATGTCGCCGAACATACGTCCAGTCCATTCTGGCTGCAGGTTTACACGCTCAAAGATGACGACTTCATGAAGCGCCTGTTTGACCGGGCGAAAGCGGCCAAGTGCTCGGCAGCTGTCATCACCGTGGATCTTCAGATGCTGGGACAGCGACACAAGGATTTGAAAAACGGTTTGTCAGCCCCACCCAAATTGACCGCGAAATCCGTCGCGAACATGATGACAAAGGTACAGTGGGGCTTGGGCATGCTTGGCACCAAGCGACGTTTCTTTGGCAATATTGTCGGACACGCCAAGGGCGTTGGCGACCCTTCATCACTGAGCACCTGGACGGCAGAATCTTTCGACCAAGCACTTGACTGGAACCGTATTCGCGAGTTCCGGAAAATGTGGGATGGACCGTTGATCATCAAGGGGATCATTGATCCACGCGATGCGCTGGAGGCGCTGAATGTCGGCGCGGATGCCATCATCGTGTCCAACCATGGCGGGCGCCAGCTGGATGGCGCCTTGTCCTCCATTCGTGCATTGCCGGCCATCATGGATGCGGTCGGCGACAAGATTGAGGTCCATCTCGATAGTGGCATTCGCTCTGGCCAGGATGTTCTAAAGGCGCTCGCCCTGGGGGCAAAGGGCACCTATATCGGCCGAGCATACATCTATGGTCTGGGTGCGATGGGCGAAGCCGGCGTCACCAAGGCGCTCGAGCTCATTCACAAGGAACTTGAGGTTTCCATGGCGCTGTGCGGACATACTGACGTGACCAAGGTCGATCGCGACATTCTGATGGTCCCGCGCGATTTTTCTGACCGCTGGCAGTAACGCAGCAGACACCGTTACGTCTCTCAAAATCAAACAAAAAAGCGGCGTCTTTCACCTGAAAAGACGCCGCTTTTTTATTGGCTTTGCCGACAGGCAAAATCACGCCCGACTGAACACCCACAAACAGAAAAAGCGCCACTCGAAAGTGACGCTTTTCCAATAAAATGTTGGGCGTGCTGCCCGGAAACGAATTAACGTTTCGAGAACTGGAAGCTACGACGCGCTTTTGCACGACCGTATTTTTTACGTTCGACTGCACGTGAGTCACGGGTAAGGAACCCACCAGCTTTAAGCGACGGACGCAGTGCCGGCTCAAAGGAGGTCAGTGCACGTGAGATACCGTGACGAACCGCACCGGCCTGACCAGAAAGGCCACCACCGTTAACGGTGCAAACAACGTCAAACTGATCTTTACGATCGGTGACGGTGAACGGCTGGTTGATCACCATGCGCAGAACCGGACGACCGAAGTAATCTTCGAATTCGCGGCCATTGACGGTGACTTTGCCTGAGCCCGGTTTAATCCAGACACGTGCAATTGCGTTCTTACGACGGCCAGTTGCATAGGAACGGCCCTGTGCGTCGATCTTTGGTTCCGGCAGGGTGCCTTCTGCAGCTGCAGAAACGGTTTCGCCGCCCTGTGCCAGATCCTTGAGATCTTCAAGAGTTTTAGTTTCGGCCATTACTTAGCACTCCGCTTATTCTTTTCGTTCATAGCCGCAACGTCGAGGACTTCCGGCTTCTGAGCGTCATGCGGATGCTCGGTGCCTGCATAGACGTGCAACTTGGAAAGAACCTGGCTGCGCAGCGGGCCACGGGACATCATACGCTCAACAGCTTTGATGATCACGCGTTCCGGATGCTCACCGTTCAGGAGCTTGTCCATGGTGCGTTCTTTGATACCGCCCGGATAACCGGTGTGCCAATAGAACTTCTTGTTCTGAAGTTTACGGCCGGTAAGTTTGATTTTTTCAGCATTGACGATGACGATATGATCGCCACAATCCATGTGCGGGGTAAACATCGCTTTGTGCTTACCACGAAGACGATTGGCAACAACAGCAGCAAGGCGGCCAAGGACGACGTCTTCGGCGTCGACCACGAACCATTTGCGCTCAATGTCGCTCGGTGTCGCAGAGAAGGTTTTCATTATTTCTATACTCGAAAACTGGGTTCCACGGAGGGAATGGTCCCTCGTTGAAAGTCGGCGCATTATGCCAGTATTCAACAGGAAAACAACAGGAATATTTCGTTTTAAATCAATAAGTTAAATAACGAGGTATTATTTTACCACACTATTTTATCCGGTTTTTACGCCGGTGGCATCGCATAGGTGCCAATCACATGCGCGCACAGGCTGTCATCGACAGCAGACCTTATATGGCATTCCGCAATCAAAAGCCGCCTGCCCGCCTTAAGGATTTTGGCTTCGGCAATCAAATCGCCGGGCTTGGCCCCTGACAGGAAATGCACCGTCGCCTCGGTCGTTACCGCCAGATCGGCCTTGGGCACGACCAGCCACGCCACGGCATAAAGCGCAATATCGGCCAGCGCAAAAATCGCCGGGCCGGTCACGACATTGCCCGGACGTAAATACCGTTCGTTAAACGGCAAACGCAACGTGGCGCTATCATCGGTCAACCGTTCAGTGATCACCCCCATGTCCCCGACAAACGGCACTTTTTCACGCATGATGGCATCGAAATCGGCTGGCGTGATACCGGAACCTGCCGGAAAGGTCTGGGTGTGGGTCATTGGATCGTCTCCCTGCTGTGCTGTCTTGTTTGATACAGCATCTTTCATCATCAACCGGAAGACTGACATAACGTTTACGTTAACGTCAATATTTACAGGCACGCATTGCCTAACCTACGACCAAAGCACAACGCCCGCTGGACGGTACATTAATCCATCACAATACGGGCCATATCGGTATAGATCGTGGCAACAACACACAGAATGACAATCGCAACAATTGATGTTGCCCCGATCTTTGGAAGGTTGGCGCGCATCCATTCCCCCACCGATATCGACGGTCCGGTGTTCCGGTTACGCCGAAATCGGGCCCGGATCGGTCCACGCGTAACATCGACCACAGGTTTATCGACTTCATCATTGGATACCCAATGATGGCGGTTTTCGGGAAGATATACCGGACGGCGGTCTTCCTGACCTTTTACATCACTTGTCATAGCGACTTTACAGCGTCACACGCTGCCTCCGAACCAAGGGTTAACTCGCCCCCTCATCCCGGCCAAATTGTTTAGGCGGCCCGGATCACGAATGTTCACACATCCCCGCCCCATAATGTCCCAAGATCGCACGTAGTCTTTTTATATGGCAGGCTTTTCAGATGATCATAGGCCATGCCCCAAACATGCCTGACGTCTGCCACTGATGTTACGGCCCATCGACAACATTGATTGTCCAATGGGTCAACCGCCCATGCCAAATATCTTGCTTCGGCGCGAAACGGTTTAATATTCTATGACTGTATATGGTAATTACGGCAGGCAATGGGCAGTGTTTACTTAGCCAAAATCGCCGAGAACTGATTAAGCGTCAGAACCAGAACATAGCCAATACCAACAGCCGCAACCATATAGGCCGCGATCTTTGGCAGGACCTTGTTCCAGTTGATCGGTGCACCACCAGCAGATTTCCGCTTGGACCGCCGTGTCCCTGATTTGGGTTTTGCCGCACCGGCCCCGGTCATGCCGGGTGTGTTTTTACCCCCATCACGCGCCACCCAACTGGACGAATTATCTGGCAGATCAATGCGTGATTTTGTCTCTTCGGCCGATTTAAGATCATCCACCCGCCCCTTGATCGGGGCATCGTCGCCCCGCATGTGATCAAGCAATGTCGGGCCACCATCCAGACTGTCGATATAATCCTGATAGGCGTTGTTTTCGCTCGCCGTCTGCGCGTTGCCCGCTGTGCCGCCGTTTACGGGTGCCGCCTGATGAAGCTTTTGCGCCACACCACCCTGTACATGAACATGGCGCGATGGTTTGGCTGTTGATGCATTACTGGCGGCTTTGGCCGGTGCAAGCGGTGCGTTGTTCACCTTCGCCAGCGGGGCTGGCTTCGGGCCTGTCATAACATGGCTGTGAACGTCGCGCACTTCATCTGGATCAATTTCAGGGATATCCCCCTCTTCGTCCTCGCTGACTAGGGGTTTGGGCATAAGGTACGCGGGCACGTCGAATCCATTACGCAACAAACGTGCACGGGCGTCTGCACGATACCGTTCAAGATCGCGCTCCATTGCGTCTTTCCGGTCAAACCGCTTGATCGGTGTCGCTGCCACCGGCGCTTTGGGCCTGCGGGTTTCGATAATGGTCTTGGTCGTCACAAAACGACCTGGGGCCCGCCCCGGCTTCCGCATTTGATCTTTGCTCATCCACAACCACTCGCCTGATATGGCAGCAAGCCACCCCAACATGGCGTCCTGCAGGGTTTTATTTTTTTCCTGTTACGTACAATTCTACTACGACAATATGTATAAGAAAATAAGAATTACCGCTTGAGTGCGGTTGATAGGGAGTACACCAATGGTTGATGAACGCATCGAAACGCCACTTGCCACCCGACACGATCAAGACGGTGTTGCCACCGTAACCCTGACCAACCCGGGACGCCGAAACGCACTTTCCTGCGCGATGATGAAATCCTTGCACGATATTTTCGACGCCATCGCCACAGATCGCGATATCCGCTGCGTTATTCTGGCCGCCGAAGGGCCGGTCTTTTGTGCGGGTCATGACTTAAAGGAAATGAACGGGATTTCGGACTGCGACAAACACGCCGCCCTGTTTTCCCAATGCAGTGATTTGATGATGCGGATCGTCACCCTGCCCCAACCGGTCATTGCCAAGGTGCATGGCATGGCAACCGCAGCCGGATGTCAGCTTGTCGCCAGTTGCGACCTTGCGGTTGCCGGCACATCGGCAAAATTCGCCACACCGGGGGTCAATATCGGGCTGTTTTGCTCGACCCCGATGGTCGCCCTTAGCCGCAACATTTCACGTAAACACGCCATGCGCATGTTGCTGACCGGCGATCCGATCAATGCAGAGACCGCCCTTTCCATGGGGCTGGTATCAGACGTCGCCGCGGATGACGATCTTGACGTTGCCACCACAACACTGGCGCGCGGCATTGCTGCACGGTCGGGCATGACGGTTCAAACCGGCAAGCAGGCGTTCTACAAGCAACTCGAAATGCCGCTGTCGGATGCCTATGCCTATGCATCAAGCGTCATGACAGGCAACATGCAAAAACACGATGCGCGCGAAGGAATCGGCGCCTTTGTTGAAAAACGCCATCCGACATGGCGTCATGAATAGCCGGTCCATCATCATCAGATAAGAATATCCAATCTTTCAATATTCCAGCATTGCGGAGTTTCGATATGCCGATTGAAATCTGGCTTGCCTATGTTGTGGCCTGCTCCATTGTTCTGGCCATTCCCGGCCCGACCATCATGCTTGTGGTCAGTTATGCCTTGGGCAAGGGTCGCCAGACGGCATGGGCAACGGTTCCCGGTGTGGCGCTGGGCGACTTAACCGCCATGACCGTATCGCTTGCCGGTGCGGGTGCGCTGCTTGCAACCTCGGCCGATGCTTTTACCGTCCTGAAACTGTGTGGCGCGGGGTATCTGATTTATCTTGGGATAAAGATGTGGCGCGAAAAGCCGGGCGTGCTTGAAGACAACGCCGACGCCAAGCGCAACCGCCCATCACGGATGTTTTTGCAGGCCTATATCGTGACCGCACTCAACCCCAAGGGCATTGTCTTCTTCATCGCCTTTGTGCCGCAGTTCGTCACCGCAAGCAGCCCGGTCTTGCCGCAGTTCATCATCATGACAACAACCTTTGTCATTCTAGCAGCGGTAAATGTAACGATTTGGGCGGTGATGGCATCGGCCTTACGCGAACGGTTTCGCGATCCCGCTGCCATGCGCCGCCTGACCCGCACCGGTGGTGCGGTGATGATCGGGGCAGGTCTTCTAACCGCCCTTACCCGCCGCGCGAGTGCTGCGGCTTAAGCCGCAGACTGGCCATCACATTTGCGATCACAGTACGCGCAGCACCATCGCGTCCAAACTGGCAGACAACGATCATAAAAAGCCCGGTCAGGAAAACAGTCCAGGCCGGGCGCATCGGCCACATCCATTCAAGATTGGCGGCAAACACGCGATCTGCCGGAACACCGGTTGCAAGCGCATACCACGCATATTCAATACCCGCCGTTGCCAATCCGGCCACCACGGATACGGTAAGAAGCGGCATAAAACTGCGCAAGGACCACCCGCGCCAATGCGCAAAGCGATAAAGCATAAGCGCAACAAAGAACCCGGCCATCAGAGTCGCTTCGCTGACGTCGATCTTGGACTGCATAAAGAAATGCAATGCGCCCAAAATGGCAATGCCATAGCTTGCCTTGTGCAGGCGCGACCAGTTGGCGCCAAGCTTGCGCATGGCAGCCTTCGTCGATGTCGCAGCAAGGATCGACAGCCCGACAACCGCAGCAAACCCGATGGTGAGATAAATCCGCAAGAAAATCTCGCTTACGATTTTGCCAAGATCAAGGTTCTGGCTGATCGCATAAAGCGACAGATGAACCATCACATAGACAAATGCCGCAACACCGATCTGACGGCGTACTTGCACCAGCTTTGAAAACCGTGTGATCCGGCGAAGCGGCGTAATCAAGAGTGATATCAACAGTATCCTGATCGTCCAGTCACCGCTTTCAAGGATGGCTTCCTTGACCGGAATGGTCGCACCACCTTCAAGCACAACCGGCCAAAGCAACATGATGCCCGGCACAATCAGGGCCACAAACACTGTAAGCTTAAAGAACGAAAAGCGCCCCGAAGGATCAAGCCAAGGATACATGCAATAGATGTCCGTCAAAATGAACTGATATGCCACACAACCGCTTTTTAGAACGCGCGTCACCTAACTTGCTTTCAACTTTCCGCGAGGCCCCCGCGATCCATGATCACGTCACCGCCCCGAACACCCGTTGTTACCTGCCAGTTGCCAAGCGAAAAATATCATATAACTTCAAAGCAGTGATACATTTAACAAACAGCGGATGTGAGAGATGACCGAATTTTCAAATCCGGATGATGGCGGTGTTAAAACACTGCTATCGAACACAAAAACCATCGCCCTTGTAGGTGCTAGCCCAAAGCCGGAACGCCCGTCCAACGGGGTTTTAAAGTTCCTTCTTGATCGCGGGTATCACGTTATCCCCGTCAACCCCGGGCAGGCCGGACACCAAATTCACGGGCAGACGGTTGTGGCACAGCTTTCAGACATCAATGAACCGGTCGATATGGTCGATATTTTCCGCAACAGTGATGACGCGGCCGGTGTTATCGACGAGGCCATTGCGATTGGAGCCAAATCGGTCTGGATGCAGCTTGGTGTGATCAATGTGCCTGCCGCCGATAAGGCGGTTGATGCGGGACTGGTGACGGTCATGAACCGATGCCCGGCGATTGAAATACCGCGCCTTTTTGCATCCGATTGGCACGTCAGCTAAGCCATATTGCCATAAATCGCAAATCGACAAACAAAAAGGCACCGGGAATTCCGGTGCCTTGTATTTTTGATGTTACCGGTGTCGGTCGGAATTAACCGCGCCCGCATTTCAGCAGCAATTCAGGCATCAAGCCCTGATTGCCCATAAACACAGACTGAACAGCACTTGTAACGGTATAGGTGGTGGTCTGTTCGTCAACCAGCGGGTCATACAGGCCCGATGTCTCAAGAACCAGTGACATCACACCATCACGCTTGATCCGAAGGGCTGCGAAACCATTGGCGTATTCGCTGCGCGCACATTCTTTACCAAGAATCTGATCAAAATTTCCGACCAGCGCATAGCGCGGGTTTTCCATCAGATGGTCGCGTTTGACAACTGATGACGCCTTAAGGCCTACTTTGGGGATGTATTTGCCGAACCGGGTTTGTGACTGAACGATATAGCCATCCGGGAAATAGACCGCGACGTCTTCTGCCAGCAAGATGCGATCACCGATAACCTGACCGGATCGCAGCAATGCCTTGATGCGCTTGCCCGGAATTTCGCCAGAAAATGCGTTAAACCGCAGAAACTTTCCGTCACCGCGCTGATCAGCAAAATATTTCTCAAAGGGCATAACCGGCGTAACGTCAGCAGATTGCGCAACCCGCGGAGAAACAACCGCCATCATCGCCATACCCAACACGGCACAGCATGCACGTCGAGAAAAGACCAACTTCAAGGCCCCCATTATACGTCCCCGCCTTTAGCTCTTTGGTATAAATCTACAGCAGACATTATGCAGATTAGCGCCAATTTCAACTGCAATTACGCCAAAAAGTTTTTGTTTCCCAAAACCACATACAAAAACAACGAGGTGGCACTATGCCACCTCGTTGCCGAAGATTTGGTAAACGTCGTAGATTAGTCGACGGAGATCGTCACACGACGGTTACGAGGCTCACGAACACCATCCGGAGTCGGGATAAGGAGTTCACCCTCACCAACCGCATCGGTGTCAACAGAGTCACCTTTAATGCCGCGACCGGTCAACTCGTTCAGTGCTGCCGAAGCACGACGCTCGGACAGTTTCAAGTTGTAGGCTGCTGCACCGGAAGAATCGGCGTGACCAACAACATTGATGGTGCCCATGCTCTGTGCCCACTGCTCAGCAGCGGCATCAAGAACACGTTCGGAAACCGGCGTAATTGCAACGCTGTCAAAATCGAAGAAGATCGTGAACAGACGGCTTTCTTTCGGCGCGACTGCAGCAACCGGAGTTGCCATTTCTTCTTTACGAAGTTCAGCCATCGCTGCTTCGAAATCTTTCCAGCACTGGCTGATCAGGTCGTTCTGCCAGCCTTCTTCACTTTCTTCGATCCAGCAATCAAAGCGCGCCTGCGCGATTGCTGCGGTCTCAGGTTTTTCTTCGCGTTTGCCATCATCCAAAAGCGCGATCAGCTCATCACGAACTGCACGTTTCTGGGCGATCTCTTCATCAGAGAAACGCCAGTTGGCCGGATCTTCTGGAAGAAGTGTTTCGTTTTCTGCAACTTTGCCTGCTTTCTTGGCAAAGAAATCAGCATCGAAGAAGTCATACCATTCATCAGCTTCACGCTGCGCATAGGCAATGTATTCTGCCTTAAGCGCCTTACCAAAGCTGGTGGACGGCTCTTGACCAGAAATCGCGCTGGAAACAGAGTTACCATAGGTCAGTGGGTTACCACCGTAGGCAACTGCAGTGCCTGAGTTATCGACACTGCTACACGCGCTCAGCATTGCAACACCGCCGAGAGCGAAAAGAACGGAAGAACGAAACTGCATGTCTTACCCCTGTCGTTTAGGTTGTTATTAGATTAGCAATATATCACCAAAGATGGTTATATTATGACGTAAAACGCACGAAAACACGATCTGTTCCATAGCGATAGTTACATTTTGGTGTTCTTGGCTACTTTTCAACAGCCGCTAAACCTGTATTGTTGAGTATCTCATACAGACGTATGAGTAGCAACCAATACAACCATGACACGGAGCGGACGAGGTTCATATGCTTGAAACCGATGTTGCAACGATCACAGAAGCGCTGAAATCCTTCGCTTTGGGCTTCGGCCTGGATATTCTGGGCGCAATCATTCTTCTTATCGTCGGCTGGTGGGTCGCAGGACGTGCCGCTGCACTTGTCCGCCATTCACTTAAAAATGCAAAATTTGTCGACTCAACATTAAAACCACTGGCCGCAAGCATCGCGCGCTACACGGTTTTAATCTTTGTTCTCATCGCCGTTCTGTCGAACTTCGGCGTGCAAACTGCAAGTATCATCGCCGTACTCGGTGCTGCCGGTCTGGCCATTGGCCTCGCCCTGCAAGGGACACTGTCAAATATCGCCGCTGGCGTTATGATCCTTGTGCTGCGCCCACTTAAGGTTGATGAGTTTGTCGAGGCTGGCTCTGTTTCGGGAACCGTTGTTGAAATCACACTGTTTACGACCTTGCTAAAAACGCCGGACGGCGTCTTTATCTCGGCTCCGAATTCGCAGATCTGGAATAGTGCGATCAAAAACTATTCACGCAACCCGACCCGTCGCCTCGATATCAAGGTCGGTATTTCCTATGACGATGACGTCGATGCCGCCCTTGATTTCCTCAAAAACCTTGTCGCATCTGATGCACGCGTTCTCAAGGATCCCGAACCGATGAGCTTCGTCGCCAATCTTGGTGAAAGCTCGGTTGATCTGACCGCACGTGGCTGGGTCGCAACGTCTGAATTCTGGCCAACCTTCTGGGATCTTAGCCGCCGGTCAAAAACCGAACTTGAGGCCGCTGGCTTCTCTATTCCGTTCCCGCAGCGCGACTTGCACATCAAGGAAACGGCAGAAACGGCCAGTGCGGCAAAACCCGCCGCCAAGCCTGCGGCGAAGGCTCCTGCGAAAAAACCGGCACCGCGTTCAAGCGCCAGCACGGCGAAAACCGCAACCAAAACAGCGGCCAAATCGACAACGGCCCGCAAAACAGCAGCTTCGAAAGCAACACCGCCCAAAAGCTGACCTGTCTTTAAAATTTAATACTGAAAAGAGGCCCAACCGGGCCTCTTTTTTTATATCCATCTTTATGCCCGGCACCAGACATGGGCCCCGACATCGGCAAGCCGGGCAACGTAGTATCCCGCTGTTACCCGCACCCGATCAAACAAGCCTATAGTTCAAAGATCAAAAACCCGCGGGAGGATAAAAAATGTCTGCAAAGAAAATTCTGATGATCGTTGGCGACTATGCCGAGGATTACGAAACAATGGTTCCATTCCAGACCCTGTTGGCAGTCGGCCATCACGTTGATACGGTCTGCCCGGATAAAAAGGCTGGCGACAGCATTGCCACTGCCATCCATGACTTTGAAGGCGATCAGACCTACAGCGAAAAACGCGGCCATAACTTTGCACTCAATGCAGATTTCTCTGCGGCGCGTGCGGAAAACTATGACGCGGTCCTGATCCCCGGTGGACGTGCCCCGGAATATCTGCGCCTGAACGAAGATGTCATTCGACTTGTCCGTGATTTTAACGATGCCGACAAACCAATTGCCGCTGTTTGTCATGGCGCGCAACTTCTTGCCGCGGCTGACATCCTTAAAGATCGCCGTGTATCGGCCTACCCGGCCTGTGCACCCGAAGTAAAAATGGCCGGTGGCACCTATGCCGATATCGCCATTGATGACGCCTGTGTTGATGGAAACCTAGTGACCGCACCGGCATGGCCCGCCCATCCTAAATGGATGGCTGCCTTCCTTGTGGTTCTGGGCACCGAAATCAAATTGTGATCGCGTGTCGCCCAATCGCTGATTGCGCTTGGGCGACATTTGCCTGACCATGGCCCTGTAAAAAGAAAAGCTGTCGACCCAAGATAACCGACAGCACTTTCAGGAAAGGCCATCAATATGTGTCAAATATATTCCGGCACCGAACCCGAACTTTACCAATGCGTAAGCCGGTCTATTCGGATGAATGGTGTTGTCACCAGCCTGCGCCTTGAATTGCGCTTCTGGCAAATTCTCGATGAAATCGCCGCAGGCGAAGGATTTAGCACCCCACAGTTTTTGGGTAAAATCCACGACGAAGTCTTCACCCAACGCGGCGATATTCCCAATTTCGCATCCTTGATGCGGGTCATCTGTACGGTATATCTGGAAAAACAGGCTGGACTTCACACTGGCCCACACAACAACGCCGCCGAATCCCGGCTGGTTGGATAAACTGTGTTATTTGGAATAACAGACTCTAGTTCAGCCAGGACGACAATTCGCGTGAACTAAACCCGCCGCTGCTCATCATCGGTGGATTAACCGTGCGTTTTAAGGTCTGTTCTGCGGGTTTGATGATGCTGTTGCGACGGTGAAGGCCTGCCGCAACACCAAAATCAATTTGCGTGCCTGCCGCCATATCCTTGATTGGACGTGACGCTGCATTTATCGGCGTTTTAGGTGCTGGCTGCTTTTGCTTGGCTTCGTAAATCCAGCGCAGTTCCTGCTTTAACGTTTGATACTCCGGGGTATCGGGTGCGGAGTTAACCTCGTTAACAATCTGAAGCTTGACCATCTGCGGGAACTGATCAAGCCGCTCAAGCAGCATGAACTTGACACTTGGCCGCACTGCATCGGATCGCATCAATTTCATCACCAGACGGCGATATATATCGATGCGCAGATTGCCGTTAGATGCCAGTTCAATAAACTCTTCGACAAATTCACGCGCAACCATTTTGCCGTCAAGCAAGGCGCGAAGGTTTTCAGCCATCGCCCGGCGATAGGATTCACGAATTTCGACAACGTGATTGGATGCGCGCGTGCGCACCAGATGAAATGCTTCCGGGCTAAAGGCGTTCTTGGTCAGAAGCTTGGCGCAATCGGCCACCAGTTCGTGTTTGGTGGCATCAGAAACCACTTCAAACACGCCAGTAATCAGTTCTTTGCACTTTGCATGTGGCCCCATACGAATGGCCGCAGCAAGTGCCATCGGGCTTTCAGGATCACGGGTCGCAATCACTGCCAGTGCAATCGGATCATCATATTGCATCAAGGCCAGATCATTGCTCAGCAGGTGTTCAGGCATCAGCAAACGCAGCTGCTTGGCAGCGCCCATCACCGTAAGCGGTTCTCTGCTCTGATAGCTTTCCTTGATGTTGAGCGCGTATTTCAGCCCATCATAGGAAATGCCGTGATTGTTGCTCATGGCATTCAGTCTCCCTTTCGACCCTTGGGCCGACTATCAGAGACCAATCCTTCAATGCCACTTCCCTTGCGGGTCCGGCGGCTTTGTCCGACGTTTTCACGCGGCTTTGCTTCACGCGCGGCTGCATCAGGTTCTTTTTCGACGCGCGGCTTGGACACTGATGGCTTCATATCGTTAAAGAAATCGATATACCAATCCATATCCGTCGTCGCCAGGGCATAGCGCCCACCCGCAGCCGGGCTTTCGATACTGGCTTCCGGAATACCACTGCTAAGCTGCAAGACAACCGCAGACGGTGCGGTCATCCCCGAACGCCATGCCAATGCGGTAATTGCGCGCGCACTGCCTGAATCAAGAATTTTGGATACAACAACCACCGGCAGCTGGGCATAATGCCCCAGCGCCTGAACAACCAGCGCATCCTCGTTGCGCGACAGCGCATCAAGAACATACTGGTCAATTGTCATCTGGGTATTTGATGCGACTTCCTCGCTGTGGTCTTCCATCTGACCATCGGCAACGTCGACCATCATGCCATCGGCCGGATCGTGGGCCGGCATGCGGTTTTCAAACCGCGCCTTTTCGATCCGCTGGCGTACAGATTGGCGCATGGCGCGCGCAACTTCGGTCCGCATACGCCCCTGTTCAACCAATGTGTCAAACAGCGACGCCATGATAAAATGCGCAATCCGGCGTTGTGCCTGCCGCGAAATACGGTTTTGTCCGCCCAACAAATCATTTGCCGGTGCGGCTGGTTTCTTTTCAAGACGCTCGGCGAAATGCGGGGCCAGTGCCACGACATTACGCGGCGTTTCGTCAGATGACAGCAGACGGTTCAAAAGACCGCCCTTCTCTTTTTCGGATTTTTGTTCAATCAGACGCGCCTTTGCGGCGGCTTTCTGCTCGGAACGTGCCCGTTCCGAAGCGGTCTGAACAAATTCACCGCGACCGCGCATGACATCAAGGAAATCCGAATCGCTCAGAAGTTCGATATATTCCCCAATCGATACCCGGCCAATCGCCTGAATATCCTGACGCAGGCGCGTTGCGGCCTGACGGGTCATATAAGGTGTGTGGCCAAGTTCCTGATCAATCAGCGCAATGACCTGCGGGCGATAACAATCGCCCATATTGGCAATGGCCGCCACGAACTCATCAACCATTGTCAATCGTTCGGACGGGCTGACATCGGCAAGATGGCGGCGCAGGCGCCGGGCAACATCCATGCGAACGTCGCTGTCAAAATCCGGTGAGCTGTCTTCATCGTCTTCCGCGTCGGCCATTTCCGATGAAAGGCGCGCAGCATGTTCAAGTGCCGAAAGATTGGGAATATCGTCGGTGGACTGTTTTCGGGGAATCCGGCGCGCCTGTGCGTTGGCCTGATCTGCACCAAAGGCATCAGGTGCAACAGTACGGACCGTTTGTGCAAGGTCACGAAGCTTCGCCGTGGCTTTATCATCAAGCCCCGCGTCACCCGTATTTTTTTGCCGATTGAACATCCAACTCAGCATTGTCGCAGCAATTCCCCTGGTCCCGTGCCTTGCGGCAGGTCGGTGTTAACAAACGCCAACACCCTGATTTTATTATTGTGTCAGCGCAGTTTAAACAGAACTTGGCGCGCTTCACAACCTGACCGATCGTCTATCCTCGGCTCCCCATTTGCAACCATCACATATCATCAGATACATGCCTGATTACCGATCAACTATCGACGGAAAGACTCAAAAAAACATTAACAATACAGAGGCCTATACAACGACAGGCATAAAACCCCACGACCCGCCACGCCAAACCAGTTTTTCCAGCCTGTTTTAGACCACAGCACAACCTCGTCGCCCAAAAGCCAGACAAAGAAAAACGGGCGGCCTTGAAAGCCACCCGTTTTGGTAAATCGGCAAACAAACGTCAAAGACGCCGTTAGCTAACCCATGCAATGCGCAGGATGTTGGTTGCACCGGGCGTCCCAAACGGCACACCTGCGGTAATCACCAACGAATCCCCGACCTTGGCGAATTCTTCGCGCTGGGCAACTTCACATGCAATGCCAACCATTTCTGCGAAGTTCGTCGCATCACGGGTAAACACGGCATGGACACCCCAGCACAACGTCATCCGACGTGCGGTCTGGATTTTCGGCGTCAGGCCCAGAATTGGAACTTCCGGACGCTCACGCGCGGCACGAAGCGACGTCGAACCCGACGTGGTATAGGTCACAACAGCCTTGGCACCAATGGTCCCCGCCACCTGACGGGCAGCAGCACTGATGGCATCCGGGGAATTGTGTTCCGGATCCGGACGATTGGCATCGCGCAAACGATAATAAAGCTCGTCCTCTTCGACCCGGACCATAATACGGTCCATGATCGAAACGGTCTCAAGCGGATATTTACCCACCGCACTTTCCGCAGACAGCATCACCGCATCGGCACCATCATAAATGGCAGTGGCAACGTCGGAGGCTTCGGCACGGGTCGGGGTCGGGTTTGACACCATCGAGTCAAGCATCTGGGTCGCAACAATCACCGGCTTACCGGCTTCGCGGCACGCCTTGATGATGCGTTTCTGCAAGATCGGCACGTCTTCTGGCGGGCATTCGACACCAAGGTCGCCACGCGCAACCATGATGATGTCCGACAGATCAACAATCTCGGCAAGATGCTCAATCGCCTGCGGCTTTTCCAGTTTGGAAACGATGGCCGCACGGCCCTGAATGATTTTGCGGGCTTCGGCAACATCTTCAGGACGCTGAACGAATGACAGCGCAACAAAATCAACGCCCATTTCCAGACCGTAATCAAGATCGATACGGTCTTTTTCGGTCAACGGTGACATCGGCAACATGACGTCGGGCAGGTTAACGCCCTTACGGTTGGACAGCGGCCCACCGGTGATCACGGTACATTCTGCGGATTTGTCATCGCATTTTTCAACACGCATACGCAGCTTGCCATCATCGAGCAAAAGGTTTGCGCCCGGTTTCAGGGCTGCGTAAACCTCGGGATGCGGCAGGGAAACACGCTTTTTGTCACCCGGCTTTTTGTCCATGTCGAATTTGAACGTATCACCAGCCGCAAGCTCGATCTGCTCATCGGCAAAGGTCCCGACGCGAATTTTAGGACCCTGAAGGTCCATCAAAACCCCGATCGGACGGCCGAGTTTGGATTCTACAGCGCGGATTGCTTCGAAACGTTTTTGGTGTTCTGCATGCTCACCATGCGAAAAATTCAGCCGGAAAACATCTACACCTGACTTTACGATCTTCTCCAGCATATCTGGATGAGAGCTCGCTGGCCCCAGGGTTGCGATGATTTTCGCCTTACGTTGACGGCGCATCGGCTAATACCTCTTGTTATTTGGGTTACACATGAGCCCTTCCGCTTCGGCCTGCATCTGCGGCGAGGCGTCAAGGCGTCCTGATCTTTTCTGGGGGTACCCCCTTAATAGTCAATAAGCCCCGCTTTGAACAGGGACTTTTCACTAAATGCCTTTACAAAAATGTGATTTTTCACTGGACAATTACAAGGAGCACCTTCTTAAAAGACCTGATAGCATGCGCAGCGCTGCGTAAATGTGACACGCTGATTAATCTGATACACCTTTGACAACAGGGCCCCTTTTCATGAGCAAATGGCACCATCGCTTTCTTGGTCTTGCGGCACATATCGCAGACTGGTCAAAGGATCGCAGCACGCAGGTTGGTGCGGTTGTCATCGGCCCCAAAAAGGAAATTCGGGCTGTTGGCTATAACGGTTTTCCGCGTGGTGTCGATGACACAGTCGAACGTCGCCATCAACGCCCGGAAAAATACGCTTATACCGAACACGCCGAACGCAACGCCATTTACAATGCCAGTTATACCGGCACATCGCTTGATGGCTGCGCGCTGTATGTGACGCATTTCCCCTGCTGTGACTGCGCACGTGCGATTATTCAGGCGGGCATCGCCGAAGTTTTTGTTGATAAAAGCAAACTGACCGACGATTTTCTTGAACGTTGGGAACAGGATATGAAAATTTCGACCGAAATGTTTGAGGAATCGGGTGTTGCCGTACAGGTCATTGACGAAGAAGGCGCAACCGAACCCCTGAAATAAAACAGCCTCCCCCTTTACTCCGGGAACGACAGCCCAATATGATGGGCTGCTCTCTTGGGCACGAGCAAAAAAACACAAGAAACTGAAACGTCATTTGTTCAATACCTTCAACTGTCTGCGCGTCAGTATTTGTCAGAATTCAGCTCGGTTTTCCGATCTGTTTGCGCTTGCTGGAAACCAGACAAAGGTATAAGGGTTTAAGACCAACAGCACACTAAGGGGTTTGGTGCTGTTTCCCCTGAACACCGACGCATTTCGTGATGATGCTCAGGAAGCAAGGCTGGATGAACGCAAAAATCGACTTTAGTAAAATCAGTTTTCTGATTGTAGACGGGGATAAGATTTCAGCACAGGTTGTGTATGATACCCTCGCATATCTTGGTGCCAGTCATATTCAGCGGGTCAAGACGCCCAATGACGCCTTTGACGTGCTGCGTCGCGAACAGATTGACATTGTTGTCTGCGAATGGCGGCTGCGTGGTATGGACGGGCTGGAATTCCTTGATGTCATGCGCAATTCGACCAACTCACCAAACCGCTTTATCCCCGTGATCATGCTGACCGCACATTCCGAAATGAAGTATGTGACGACAGCACGCGATCTTGGAATTACAGAATTTCTTGCAAAACCCTTCAATGCCAAGGCACTGTATAGTCGCTTGGTTTCGGTCATCGCGCGACCACGACGTTTCATTAATACCGGAACGTATTTTGGTCCCGATCGCCGCCGTCGACAGGTACAATTCGACGGCCCTGACCGAAGGGAACTGTAACGGATGACACATTATGACTGGGGAAGCGGAGCAATCGTGACACCAGAAGAACCGAAGAAAAAGAAAAACGTACAGATCATTCCGGCTCAGACAGACCTGAAGCGGCGTGCTGTGAATTTCGTCAAGGGGTTCGACATTAATTTGTCCCCTGAACAGCTCGAAGAACTCGAAAATGTTGTTCAGCGCAGCACAGAGACCTTTGTGCGCGACGTCGGCAAGGAACTTATGGATTGCCGCAAAATTGTCATCGGCGCGCTGGGCGATAAATCCAGGCGCCCGGAGGCTGTTGCGGCCTGCGGTGACCTTGCCTATTCGGTAAAGGCCCTTGGTGGCACGTTTCAGTATCCCCTGATGACCCAGATTGCAAAATCAATGGAAAGCTTCGTCGCGGACCGCACAACGGCAAACGAAAAACAGCTTCTTGTTTCACAGCTTCATATTGATTCTCTCTATGTCATTCTGGCAAGCCGCGTCACCGGGTTCGGCACAACTGTCGAACAGGCCACCGTTGCCGCCCTGACCAAACTTGCCGAACGCTATGAACTGCCACGCGAATAACGATCCTGCGGACAAAGCCATATTGACCGCCCTGACACGCGATCAATCATCTTACTACACGTTATAAATAATTGTCTGGACTGGCGCACCAGAAACGGCGAAGGCGCATTTCACGGGTCGGGTTAAACTTTTGCGCGATACGGTAAAGAAAATTACTTTTCGCACTCAAAAAGCCCTTGCCACAGCGCACAGCCACTTATATAAACCGCGCCACACACCATGCGGGTGTAGCTCAGTTGGTTAGAGCGCCGGCCTGTCACGCCGGAGGCCGCGAGTTCAAGTCTCGTCACTCGCGCCATTCCCTCCCAATGGGAATGAAACAAAAAAGCACCACGGTTTTACCGCTGGTGCTTTTTTGTTTTTCAATGCCTGACGACGGTTCTTTGCAGTATTGATCACCTTCCGCACCAAATCCCCCTGCGCGCGTTCAAGACGACATCACATATGGTCGATCTTGGCTTTTCATCCCCCGCAATAGCGTCCTTAATCCACGCAATCTGACCGTCAAAAACATACAAAATTCGCCACGCAAGTTTGGCCCATAACACATTGAAACAAAGCAATATTTCCACGAAATCCCGGAACAGGGCCTACAAGGTTCATTTTTTTGCAAAAAAGCCCTTGCCACAGCGCACTGCCGCTTATATAAACCGCGCCACACACCATGCGGGTGTAGCTCAGTTGGTTAGAGCGCCGGCCTGTCACGCCGGAGGCCGCGAGTTCAAGTCTCGTCACTCGCGCCATTCCCTCCCAATGGGAATGAAACAAAAAAGCACCACGGTTTTTCCGCTGGTGCTTTTTTGTTTTTGGCCGATTTCATGCGCCGGTTCACACCAAAAGTGTCGGCATTGTTTTTCTTTGAAATTTCGGCCAGAAAACACTTGCCAGCAGACAGCGGTATTTATATAAACCGCGCCACACACCGCGCGGGTGTAGCTCAGTTGGTTAGAGCGCCGGCCTGTCACGCCGGAGGCCGCGAGTTCAAGTCTCGTCACTCGCGCCACTCTTTTAAAGAGTATGCAAAAGTCGCTTTTCAAAAGCGGCTTTTTTTGTGTCTGAATCCCCTCTTCCCGGCGGCCCTCATTTTTTGCGTCTGTCCTTTACGGGCCCGAACGCCAGAAATTCACAACCGATACGCGAACACATCTGAATTCACACCGCCATTGCGTGGAATTTAGGCAATCCTGACCGTCTGGTCATTGATTAATCGTATAATTTATGCTCAGCTTCGCGGACAACAGACAACGATCTCGCAGGCCGCCCCACTTTCAGGTGATGTGAATTTTTCAGATACAGTTTCATGCTGGTGTCTGAAACACGCATTGCTCAGGCCTGCTGTCCCACAACAACAAAACGGGAGGCGCATCATGCGCAAATTTATTGCAGGGCTGGTCATGGGGACCGCGCTCATAACGACGCCATTGGCAGCACAGGCCGACACGCCGAAAAACGCACTGGTCATGGCCTTCGCCATTGATGACATCATCACACTCGATCCGGCACAGATTTTCGAATTTTCCGGTGCCGAATATGCCGGTAACACCTATGACCGTCTGATCGGGTTCGATAATGATGACGTGTCAAAAATCTATGGCGTTCTGGCCGAAAGCTGGGACGTTTCCGAAGACGGTAAAACCTTCACCTTTAAAATGCGTGATGGCGTTGAATTCGCGTCGGGCAATGACCTGACTGCCGAAGATGCCGCCTTCTCGCTGCAACGTGTGATCCTGCTCGATCAGTCCCCGGCCTTTATTCTTGGTCAGTTCGGCCTTACCCCGGACAACGTCAAAGAAAAAATCCGTGCGACGGACGAGTCGACGCTGGTCATGGAACTCGACAAACCTTATGCGCCAAGCTTCGTTCTGTATTGCCTGACCGCAGGTGTCGGTGCAGTGATCGATAAGGAAGAAGTCCTTGCCCACGAAGTCGACGGCGATCTCGGTCATGAGTGGCTGAAAACCAACTATGCCGGCTCCGGCCCGTTCAAACTGAACAAATGGACCGCGGGTCAAAGCCTGAGCCTGACGGCGAACGAAGATTACTGGGATGGCGCACCTGAAATGAAGCGCGTCATCATCCGTAACGTCAAAGAAGCCGCTTCCCAGCAGCTCCTTCTGGAAAAAGGCGATATTGATATTGCCCGTAACCTCGAAGCAGATCAGTTGGCATCGATCAAGGGTGACGACGACATCAAGTTGATGTCAAAGGGTAAAGGTGCACTTTGGTATCTTGGCCTGTCACAGAAAAACGAATATCTGTCCAATCCGAAGGTCCGCGAAGCCCTGAAATACCTTGTCGATTACACGGGTATTTCTGAAACCATCCTCGCAGGTCGTTCCCAGATCCATCAGGCATTCCTGCCCGAAGGTTTCCTTGGGGCTTATAACGAAAATCCATACAGCCTGAACATCGAAAAAGCCAAGGAACTGTTGGCCGAAGCAGGCCTTCCCGATGGCTTCAGTGTCACCATGGATACCCGTAACACCACCGCAATCATGGCGATGGCACAGTCGATCCAGGCGACCTGGGCGCAGGCGGGCATCAATCTGGAAATCATTCCGGGCGATGGTAAGCAGACCCTGACCAAATACCGCGCGCGTCAGCACGATATCTATATCGGCCGCTGGGGCCCGGATTATCAGGATCCACACACCAATGCATCGACCTTTGCGTGGAACCCGGATAACTCCGACGATGCCACCGCAAAACCGCTGGCATGGCGTAATTCTTGGGACGCTGGCCCGCTGACGGCTGAAACGGATGCCGCCACCCTTGAACGCGATGATGCGAAACGTGCAGCAATGTATGTCGACCTTCAGAAAAAAGTTCTCGAAAGTGGTCCGTTCGTTGTGATGTTCCAGGAAACCGAAATTGCGTCCATGCGCAAGAATGTGAACAACTTCGTCCTCGGTCCGTCGTTCGATAACAACTATTATCGTTTTGTCACCAAAGACTAAGGAGACAACGGTCGTAATGTCCGCTGTTACACGCAAAAACCGGGACGGGCGCACACGCGCCCGTCTCTTTTCCGGCAAGGCAGGAAGCCTCCTGCGCCTTGTTTTTTCGCTGGCCATTACATTCTTCGGTCTGCTTCTGGTCACATTCCTGATTGGCCGCGTTTTGCCAATTGATCCGGTTCTGGCCGCCGTTGGCGACCGTGCTCCGCAAGCCGTCTATGACCGCGTGCGCGAAGAAATGGGCCTTAACCTGCCAATTTGGCAGCAATTCTTTATTTATATTTCCAATATCCTTCAAGGCGATTTCGGTACGTCTGTTTTGACGTCGAACCCGGTCCTTGAAGACATCAAACGCGTTTTCCCAGCCACCCTCGAACTTGCCACCATCGCCACCATTATCGGTGTCATTCTGGGCATCCCGGCGGGTGTTTTTGCCGCAATCAACAAAGGGAAATGGCCTGACCACGTTGTCCGCGTCATTGGCCTTGCTGGCTATTCGATGCCGATCTTCTGGCTCGGCCTGATGGGGCTTCTGGTTTTCTACATGAAACTTGATTGGGTTGCGGGGCCCGGCCGCCTTGATGCGTTCTATGTCGATTTCATCGAACCGACCACCGGTTTGATGCTGGTCGACACCCTGATCGAAGGCGACATGGATTTGTTCTGGAATGCGGTGTCACACATCATTCTGCCCGCCTCCATCCTTGCCTATTTCTCGCTGGCTTATATTGCGCGCATGACCCGATCGTTCATGCTTGAACAGCTCAGTCAGGAATACATTCTGACCGCACGGGTCAAAGGCATCTCCGAACATCGCATTATCTGGCGCCATGCACTGGGCAACGTCATGGTCCCACTGGTCACCGTGATTGCGCTATCCTATGCCAACCTGCTCGAAGGGTCGGTTTTGACCGAAATCATCTTTGCCTGGCCCGGTCTTGGTCTGTACATCACCAATTCACTGCTCAATGCCGATATGAATGCGGTTCTGGGTGGAACTGTTGTCGTGGGGGCCGTCTTTATCAGCGTGAACATGCTGTCTGACGTGCTCTATCGCTTCCTCGACCCACGGGCACGGAGATAACCCCATGACCACACAAATCTCCACTGCAAAACCCGGCCTGAAACAGTGGCTGACATCCGACACCCCGCAATCGCGCTGGCAGGCTAAATGCGGCCGCGCGTGGCTGGGCTGGATCAAGTTTTCCGAAAACAAACTGGCCATGATTGGCCTTTCAGTTGTGGTCGGCCTGATCCTTGTCACAATCTTTGCCCCGCTTCTGGCTCCCTATGACCCCCTTGCCGCAAACCTTGCCAACCGTATTCAGCCGCCCAGTGGCGACCACTGGTTTGGCACCGATCAATTGGGCCGCGATATCCTGTCACGCCTAATTTACGGCGCACAATATACTCTGCTTATCGTTGGGCTGGTCGCCATCACTGCCGCCCCGCTTGGCCTTCTGGTCGGCACCGCTGCGGGCTTCTTTGGTGGCTGGATTGATGCGGTCTTGATGCGCATCACCGACGTTTTTCTGGCATTCCCGAAACTGATTTTGGCCCTGGCCTTTGTTTCTGCCCTCGGACCGGGGATTGAAAACGCCATTCTTGCCATCGCGATTACCGCGTGGCCGCCCTATGCCCGTATTGCACGCGCAGAAACCATCACAGTGCGCAAAGAAGACTATATCGAAGCAGCCCGTCTTCAGGGCACCTCGAACTTTGCCCTGATCATTGGTCACATCACTCCGATGTGCATGAGCTCGCTTGTCGTGCGTGTCACCCTTGATATGGCAGGCATGATCCTGATTGCGGCCGGTCTTGGCTTCCTCGGTCTTGGCGCACAGCCGCCGATGCCTGAATGGGGGGCGATGGTGTCTGATGGGCGTCAGTTCCTGCTTGAACAGTGGTGGGTTGCCACCGTACCGGGGCTTGCCATCTTTGTTGTCAGTCTGGGCTTCAACCTTCTGGGTGATGGCCTGCGCGATGTTCTTGATCCACGCGGAGGGGATTGATCATGAGTTCCGAAACCCTTCTGACCGTCAAAAACCTTGAAGTCACGTTCAACACGCCAAAGGGCAAAGTCCATGCCGTACGCGGTGTGTCGTTTGACCTTGGTCGTGAGCGTCTTGGCATTGTTGGCGAATCCGGGTCTGGTAAATCCCAGACCGGGCGCGCCATCCTTGGGCTGACGGCGGCAAACGGCGCCATAACGGCTGACAAAATGCAGTTTCGCGATGTCGATCTTGCCAACCTGACGCCAAAGCAGTGGCGCAAGGTGCGCGGTGCCCGCATTTCCATGATCATGCAGGACCCGAAATACTCGCTTAATCCTGTCATGACCATTGGCGATCAGATTATCGAGGCCTACCGCGAACACCATAAGGTCAACGCCAAGGAAGCGCGCCTTCGCGCCCTTGAAATGCTCGAGGCGGTCAAAATCCGTGACCCGGAACGCGTGTTCAATTCTTATCCGCACGAAACATCGGGCGGCATGGGACAACGCGTGATGATTGCCATGATGCTGATCCCCGATCCGGAACTGATCATTGCCGATGAACCGACATCGGCCCTTGATGTGACGGTACAGCTTCAGGTCATGGCAATTCTGGATGATCTGGTGCGCGATCGTGGCATGGCACTGATTTTCATCAGCCATGATTTGCAACTGATCTCAAGCTTTTGCGACCGGGTTCTGGTGATGTATCAGGGCCATGTTGTCGAAGAATTGCGGGCATCCGAACTGCACAACGCCAAACACCCCTATACCAAGGGCCTTTTGAACTGCTTGCCGAAAATGGATGGCGATCATTCCGATCTGCCGACCCTTGAACGCGAAGCAAGCTGGGCAGAGGGTTAAAAAACACCATGATCGAGATTTCAAAACTCAACGCCTGGTTCGATGACAATCACGTGCTCAAAGACGTCGATATCAGCGTCCCCGCCAACGGATCATTTGGTCTGGTGGGCGAATCCGGGTCGGGTAAATCGACCGTCCTTCGCACCGTCACCGGCCTTGTCGATGACTGGGAAGGCACCATTACAGTCAAGGGTAAGAAACTTGGCCCCAAACGCGACAAGGATTTCTATCGCCTTGCGCAAATGGTGTTTCAGGACCCGTTCGGATCCCTGCATCCGCGCCACACCATCGACCGTATTCTGACCGAACCGGTCAATATTCACGGTCTGGGCAATTCCGATGCCCGCGTGGTTGAGGCCCTTACGCAGGTCGGGCTCGATAACGCGTTTCGGTTCCGATACCCCCATCAGCTTTCCGGCGGGCAACGTCAGCGTGTGGCGATTGCGCGTGCGCTTATTCTTGAACCGAAAATCCTGCTGCTGGATGAGCCGACATCGGCACTCGATGTGTCTATTCAGGCAGAGGTGCTCAACCTTCTGGGCCGGTTGCGCCGCGACCTTGGCCTGACCTATATCATGGTCAGCCACGATCTCGCCGTGGTGGCACATATGTGTGACGATATCGCCATCATGAACCATGGCCGCATTGTTGAACGGGCCACCGCCGAACAACTTGCCGAAGGCACGCTCGAACACCCCTATTCCCAGCAACTTTATAAGGCCGCTGGCGGATACGACCGTGCGGTTGTCGACACCTTTGTTGATTGGGACTGAACGGAGATACCATGACAAACGCCACCACCAACAGCTTTGCAACGCCCTTCGCCCCCGCAGACAGCAATCTCACCAATTACCAGCGCAAGCATATCCCGGCCTTCACCTGGGATGCGCATGCCTGCCTGCCGCTTGATGAAAAGACACCGATCAATCTGCTTGATACCTATGTCGCAGGCAAGATTGATTATGTCTGCGTCAATGTTGGCATGGATATGAACTCTGTTGCCCATATCCTGCGCGTGATTGCCGCCTTCCGCGCCAAAATCACCGCCCATCCCGACAAATACATGCAGATCGAAAAGTTCGAAGACCTCGCCACCGCCAAATCCAAGGGGCTGCTGGGCGTCGGCTTTGATCTTGAAGGATCGGTGATGCTGCAAGACATGCCCGACATGGTGCCGGTCTTTGCCAAGCTTGGCGTAAAGCAAATCCACTTTGCCTATAACCGCAACAATTCGGTGGCGGGCGGTTGCCACGATGTCGATATGCCGCTGACCGATCTTGGCCGCGAAATGGTCAAATCGGTCAATGCCAGTGGCATGATCATGGATTGTTCGCACACCGGGCGTCAAAGTTCGCTCGATATCATGGCTGTTTCAACCAAGCCCGTCGTGTTTAGCCACGCCAACCCCAAGGTGCTTGGCGGTCATGAACGCTGCATTGATGACGAACAGATCAAGGCCTGCGCCGATACGGGCGGGTTGATTGGCATTTGCGGCTTTCAGCGGTTTATCAAATCGCCCAACGCGCCGGAAGTCCCCGATATGATCAAACATATCGACTATGCGGTGAAACTGGTCGGCATTGACCATGTTGGCATTGGCCTTGATACCATGCCGTCTGTCGCCGGATGTGACGACTTCCCCGACGGTATTGATCGTTCCTATTACTGGCCCGCCCAAAGCGGCTATGGCCCCGGCGCAGGCGGTGCGGCGGTATTTGATCCGCGCAAACTCCCTGCCCTTGCCGATGGCCTGATCGCAACCGGCTATTCGACCGATGACGTCGATAAAATCATGGGTGAAAACTTCATCCGCGTGGCAAAGGCCAGCTGGTAAAACGCATTTACCAAACAGGGGCAGCATACGTTCAGCCGATGTTGCCCCTTACGGTGCTGTTGCAACATCGCCGATCTTCTCGGGCAGATCGATGGCAATCTCCTGACCGCCAAACCCATGCACCAAATCACGTGCGCGCACTGTCACCGATGTTATGCCGTTGGGGATCCCCACACCGGATAACGACCGGGTAAAGGGCTGCTCATTGACATGCGGGTGGGCCAGAATACGTTCGCCAAGCACCGCACCATCTGGCCCGATCACCTGCCACGCATCGGCATAATGATCCCAGCCCGTATCGGCATGCGAAACCGTGACAGAAAACCGGTATGTCGCATCGCTGCTTTTGCGGGCTTCAACGCCAACAACATCGGCCTGCCCGGCATAACTGGGCGTCGGGGCAACAAAAGCCCAGCCCAACAAACCAAACACCGTCCACAGGACTGCTTTACTGTGGTTCATCATGGCCGGGCTCCTTTGAAATACTGACCTGCTTTAGACCGCCACTTCATCCTTGCGCACCGGGCGCGGGCGGCCTTCGGCATCGATGGCGACGAAGGTAAAGGTCGCCTCGGTTACCTTGATGCGCGGCGGCTGATTGCGACGCAGCACCCATGCTTCAAGATGCAGCACCACCGAAGACGTCCCAATCCGTTCGATGTCGCCATAAACACAGACCGTATCCCCGACATAGACCGGGCGCAGGAAGGTCATGCCATCGACGGAAACAGTGGCAATACGCCCCTCGGCAATCTGGCTGGCCAGAACACCCCCGGCAATATCCATCTGCGACATCAGCCAGCCGCCGAAAATATCCCCACTGGGGTTGGTGTCGGCGGGCATCGCAAGCGTTCGGGTACACAGATCACCGCGCGGCATCGTGTGTTCAGGCATTTGTGTGTTCTCGTTTTCTGTCGCCATCAGGCTAACTCCTGTTAGGGGTACGTTGCTCTTGCGCACCAATTTTTTTATTGGACCTCCCGGTCACGGTTTTCTGCGCCATGCCGCATAAATTTTGGTCCCCACTCAAGACCACCGCTTGCATTGGACTTAAAAACACATTTTTATGGGTTCGATCTACCGACATATGGTACTCGTTTAGCGCCGAGGTATCCAACCTTAGAGTCCAACCAAAAGCGCCACCATGGAATTTTTGTTTGGGCTCGTGAATATCGATCAACAGATATGCGTTGCTGAGCCTTGTTTTAACACAAAGAAGAAGTGCGTTCCGGGGACATGACCGACCTATTTGAAGACTCAAACCAGTCAACAGACAATGCCTATTCCGCCAAAGACATCGAAGTTCTCGAAGGGCTAGAACCCGTTCGACGCCGCCCCGGTATGTATATCGGGGGCACGGATGATGCAGCCTTGCACCATCTGGTGGCCGAGATTCTCGATAACTCCATGGATGAAGCGGTCGCAGGCCATGCTGACTGGATCGAACTGGAACTGAGAACGGACAACACCGTTCTCGTCCGCGATAACGGGCGTGGTATTCCAACCGACCCGCATCCGAAGTTCCCTGACAAATCCGCCCTTGAAGTCATCCTGACCACCCTGCACTCAGGGGGTAAATTCTCGGGCAAGGCCTATGAAACATCGGGCGGTTTGCACGGTGTTGGTATGTCTGTGGTGAACGCCCTGACCGACATGTTCCGGGTTGAAGTTGCGCGTGACCGCAAACTGGTGTTTCAGGAATATTCCAAGGGCACCCCGCTGGGTCCGTTGCAGGACGGCGGTGCGGTCAGCAACCGACGCGGCACCACGGTCATCTTCCGCCCGGATCCGGAAATTTTTGGATCGCGCTTAAAGCTTAAAGCCGCGACAATTTTCCGCATGGCCCGCTCCAAGGCCTATCTCTACAAGGGTGTTGAAATCCGCTGGTCGGTTGATCCGTCATTGCTGACCAGTGACGACCCGACCCCGCAGCAAGAAGTCCTGAAATTCCCCAACGGCATCCTCGATTATCTTGAGATGACGCTAAAGGGGCGCGACCTTGTCACAGAACGTCCGTTCGCGGGCGAAGCCAAATTCTCCGACAGTGCCGGGCGCGTGGAATGGGCGATTGGCTGGCCCGAAACCGGCGAAGGCTATTTCCATTCCTATTGTAATACCGTCCCAACCCCGCTTGGTGGCACGCACGAAGCTGGTTTTCGCTATGCGCTGACCAAGGCAATCAAATCCTATGGCGACATGGTCGGTCAGAAAAAGGCATCGGCGATTACCGCCGAAGACGTCTTTGGTGGAGGCTGTGTAATGCTGTCGGTGTTCCTGCCTGATCCGCAATTCCAGGGCCAGACCAAGGAAAAACTGGGCACACAGGGTGCGACCAAACTGGTTGAAACCGCAGTACGTGACCATTTTGACCATTGGCTGACCGGGGATACCGAAAACGCCAAGCGTCTGCTTGAAAGCATCATCCTGCGCGCCGAAGAACGTCAGCGCCGCAAGGAAAAAAAGGAAACCAAACGTCAGTCGGCCACCCGCCGCCTGCGTCTTCCGGGCAAACTTTCTGATTGTTCGCGGTCTATCGCGGCCGGCACTGAAATCTTCCTGGTCGAGGGTGACTCGGCAGGTGGCTCAGCCAAGCAGGGCCGTGACCGTGAGACGCAGGCTGTCTTGCCGCTGCGTGGTAAGATCCTCAACGTGGCCTCGGCGACCTATGAAAAGATGATGGCCAATCAGGAAATCAAGGACATGATCGAAGCCTTTGGCTGCGGTTCAGGGAAGGATTTCCGCTTGGCGGACCTGCGTTATGAGCGCGTGATCATCATGACCGATGCGGACGTCGATGGCGCGCATATCGCATCCCTTCTGATGACCTTCTTCTATCAGGAAATGCCAGGCCTTATCGAAAACGGCAACCTGTATCTTGCCATGCCACCGCTCTATCGCCTGACACAGGGGGGTAAATCGATCTATGCGATGGATGATGCCGAAAAGGAAGTCATCCTGCATGGGGAGTTCAAAAACCCCGCCAAGGTCGAGATTTCCCGATTTAAGGGTCTGGGTGAAATGCCTCCGCAGCAGCTTCGTGAAACCACGATGGCACCTAAAAAACGCACCCTTCTGCGCGTAACCCTGCCCGATGCGGCCCTTCCCGATGAACAGGGTCAGACCAAGGACCTTGTCAATCGTCTGATGGGCAAAAAACCAGAACTGCGTTTCCAGTTCATTCAGGAACACGCCCGTTTCGTCGAAGACATCGACGTCTGATCAGAAATTTATGTTCATGAAAAACCCGGCCATGTGTGCCGGGTTTTTTGTCCATTTCCCCGTTCGCAACCAAACAGGATCGCATAATGTCGCACGATTATGCCGCCATCCTCGAACAGATTGCCGACCATGTTGCCACAGAAGACTTTGGTGACGCGCGCAAGGCTGATTACATCCCCGCCCTGTCGAACGTTCCTGACGATCACTTTGCCATGGTGATTTGTGGCACTGACGGACAGGAATTTACCATCGGTCAGGCAGACCAGTCGTTTTCAATCCAGAGCATTTCAAAAATGTTCGCCCTTGTGCTGGCACAGCGCGCCCATGGCGACCAACTCTGGCAGGCCGTGCGCCGTGAACCATCCGGGTCGGCGTTTAATTCCCTGATCCTGCTTGAACAGGAAAATGGCATTCCGCGTAATCCGTTTATCAATGCCGGGGCCATTCGGGTCGCCGACCTGATCACATCGCGTTACGCCAATCCGGATCGCTCGGTTGCGGAATTTCTCGGACAACTCTGTGGTAATCCCGATATCCGGGTCGATAACACTGTGTATCTGTCGGAAGATCAGCACGGAGACCGCAACCGCGCGATTGCCTATCTGATGAAAAGTTTTGGCAAACTCGACAACCCGGTCGAAGACGTGGTGCGTGCCTATTTCAAACAATGCTCGGTCGCAATGACCGCGCGCGAAATGGCGCGGGCGTCTTTCTTCCTTGCCAACAAGGGTGTGGGCATTGATGGCCAAACGGTCATTGCCCCCGAAGAAACCAGACGCATCAATGCCCTGATGCTAACATGTGGTATGTATGACGGGGTTGGCGATTTCGCCTTTACGGTCGGCATCCCCGCCAAAAGCGGGGTTGGCGGCGGGATCATCGGGATTGTACCGGGCGAATTTTCCGTCTGTGTCTGGTCGCCACGCCTTGATGGACGGGGCAATTCCGCAGCAGGCATACGCGCGCTTGAAATGCTGATCCGCGCCATTGGCCGGTCGGTTTTCTGATCACACCCTAACAGGTGCTTTTAAGGCTCTATTTCCATTGGTGCGACACGTCAATTTTGCAATAAATTGCCCACAATTGACGTGTAAGATACGCAAAACTGCCAAGAAGGAGGTCCCAAGTGACCACACGAAAACTGCGCAAATTATCCTCTATCGCGGCTTTGGGTGCGTTATCGGCGCTGACCGGGTGCGGGGCGGCTTTGGTTGAGGCCCCTTATTACAACGTCAGCGAAGTTCAAAGCTTCAAGGTCGCAGGTGCCCCAAGTCAGATCATGATGCTTGATATTGTTGATGCCAATGACACCCTGGATAATCAGACATGGGCCGATGCCCTCTCCAATCACGGCTACCCGCCGCGCCTGAATTTCGTCACCGATGCGACGGACATTTCCGATACACAAACGATCAAGCCCGAAAACCGTCTTGTGGTCGTGGTAAACCCGACCCAGACCACCATGCGTGGCACGCTGTGCACAGACCCGCAATCAGCCAAAAGCGACGGTACCTCTGATCGGGTAATTGTCCGGTTCGGATTTTGTGCCGGTGACGATATCATCTCGGAAACACGGGCGCGCTTGGTCCGCGACAAATTTGAACAACAAGTGATCAATAGCGCGGACACAATTAGTTATCAGCTGTTCCCACGTAACTTGAACAAAAACGATGATAAAAACTGCTCAGGCATGATGCCGATCTGCTAACGCCTCAAAAGCGCAATCAAGTCATCGGCAAACGGCACGGGCGCCTCAAGTGGTACATAATGCCCTGCCCCCGGCACAACGGCAAACGACGCCCCGGTGATGGCATCGGCCATCTCACGATGGCTTTCGGGGCTGATCACACGGTCAGCCTCGCCAACCATCACACTGCACGGGATGTTGATATCGACCAGAACCGCCGTGCTGTCGGGTCGCTCGGCCACGGCCTTGCTTTGGCATTTAAAGACATCCGGGCCGCAGTCATCGGCCATCGCGGTCAAAAGCCTGACCAAACCGGCATCCTTGCGGTTATCGGGATGGATCAAATCATCCAGCATGGCGTCATTCACCCCCTTAAACGGGGTATTTTCCGCCACCAGATGCGCGAGCAACATGCGCCGTCGCCGGATTTTAGGTGGGTCTTCAGTCGCGCGGGTATTGACCAGCATAAGGTGACTGACCCGTTCAGGGGCGCGGCGCAGAATGTCAAACGCGACATATCCGCCCATCGACATACCCACAAGTGCAAAACGATCCGGGGCGCGATCAAGGACGGCTGTTGCCATATCGCCCACGCTGTCTTGATCAAACAATTCGCAAAATACCGGTTCAATCAAATGCCCGGCATCACCGCACCCATTGGCCAACACATCTATGGTCGGTTGCCACATCCGTTGATCGGCCAGCATGCCCGATAAAAACACAACGGACACGCGATCAAATGATCCGTGCCCGTCTAGTTCTATTGCGGAACGTAAAGTATCGGCTGTCATTTAATCAGCGCGCTCAGTTCCTTGAATTCCGGGGTTCCCGCGACACGCAGCCATTCAAACATCACACTTTCGCGCGTCACGATCTTCGCCCCGGCATCGCGCATGCGTTCAATCGCAAAAATCTTGTCGTGCATGCTACGTGATGTCACCGCATCGGCGACAAGATAAACCTCACGCCCGCGCTCAATCAATTCCATCACGGTTTGCAATACGCATACGTGGGTTTCCATACCCACCACAACCACCTGATCGCGGCCGGTGTTTTCTTCGATCTTGTCGATAAAGCCATCTGCTGGCACAGCCGAAAACGCGACTTTGGAAATCACATTTCCACCCTCAGGCCCATCGCCGTTTTGCGCGACAAGCTCAAGGATTTCGAGTGCTGTATGTCCCAACCCCTTGGGATATTGTTCTGTCACCAGTACGGGAACGCCAAGCCGGTTGGCACATTTGACAAGAAAGCAGCAATTTGCCACCGTTTGATCCGGTTCCTGACACGCAGGATAGAGTTTCTCCTGCACATCGATTATAAGCAAACTTGCGCGCGTGGCATCCATCAGCACGGCATTTCTCCCCTGTTCATTCTCTGTTGTGTCAGGTTACGCTGCCAAACTGTTGCGAACAAGCCTCTCGACAGTCCCAAAATCGGTTTTCAACACGTTTTTTGCGGCGTTTTTCTTGACTTAATTCGGTCTTCGCTTTACGACCCAAACAGCTTTTATAGCACTTCCTTAACTTCAACGCATATCATTGCGGGAAAACGAACCATATGAATTTCGCCGATCTCGGTCTGAGCGAAGATATCCTCAAAGCCGTCGCAGACGCTGGCTACGACACCCCGACCCCCATTCAGGCACAAGCAATTCCGTCGGTGCTTATGGCACGTGACATTCTGGGCTGTGCACAAACCGGGACGGGTAAGACAGCAGGCTTCACCCTGCCGATGCTTGATATTCTGCATCACGGGCGCGCACGCATGCGGATGCCACGGTCGATCATTCTCGAACCGACCCGCGAACTTGCGACCCAGGTTGCAGCAAACTTCGACACCTATGGCAAATACATGTCGCTGTCGAAGGCTCTGATCATCGGCGGTGAATCCGCATCTGAACAAGGCAAAATCCTGGAAAAAGGCGCAGATGTCATCATCGCGACGCCAGGACGCCTGATCGATACGTTTGAGCGCGGCAAACTGCTTCTGTCTGATTGCAAACTTCTCGTGATCGACGAAGCCGACCGTATGCTCGACATGGGCTTCATTCCCGACATCGAAAAAATCGTCAACATGCTGCCAAAACAGCGTCAGACGCTTTTCTTCTCGGCGACCATGCCCAAGGAAATCCGACGCCTTGCGGACAAATTCCTGTCCAATCCAAAGGAAATCACCGTCTCCCCGCCCTCGACCATGGCGACCACTGTGGAACACAAGCTTCTTGTTCTTGACGACATGGACAAGCGCGAAGCCCTGCGCCACCTGATCCGTCAGGAAGACGTCAGAAACGCTTTTGTGTTCTGTAACCGCAAAAAAGACGTTGATATCCTGTTCAAATCGCTGACCAAGCACGGCTTTAACGCCGGGCGTATGCACGGTGATCTGGCACAAAGTGAACGGACCGAAACGCTCGCCAAATTCAAAACCGGCGAAATCACGCTTCTGGTCTGTTCCGACGTTGCCGCACGTGGGATTGACGTTGCCGATGTGTCGCACGTCTTTAACTTTGACGTGCCATTCAACGCCGAAGATTACGTCCACCGTACCGGTCGTACCGGCCGCGCAGGACGTGCGGGCAAGGCATATACCCTTGCCGTGCCAGAAGACGGCAAACTGGTCGCAGCAATCAACAAATCCATCAATCTGGACATCCCACTGACCGAGATTGAAGGCATCGAAACGCTTGAGCTGGACTTTACCGGCAAGAAACGCCGGAACAAGAAAAGCCGCAAACCGGCTGGCCGCGACGATAAACCATCGCGCGACAACCGACCGGGACGCTCGGCGCGTCCTGATAACCGTTCGGACAATCGCTCTGACAACCGGTCTGATGCGCAATCTGCTGGGAATGCTGGCAAGTCAGACACCAAGTCTGATGCACCAACCCCGCAGACACAGACCGCACAGCCCGCAGCAGCCCCCGCACAGGCCCAACCTGCTGCACCGGCCAAGGCCAAAGAAGCCGAAACCCGCAAACCTGCACAGCGGGATGCAAGGCCGAATAACGACCGTTACGAACGCAATGATCGGAACGACCGTAATAATGATCGCAACGATCGTCAGAACCGCAACAACAACCGTCGTGATCGGGATGACCGCGATGACAAACCGGTTCTCGGCCTTGGTGATCATGTTCCGGCCTTCTTGCTGACCCCGGTTCCGGCTTCAAGCCTTGCACGCGGCAAGAATGACATCGACGACGAACCGCAAAAAACAACTGCGGCCCGTAAACCGGCGGCAAAATCACCGCGTGCGGCCAAAACCACACGGGCGAAAACCCCGCGTCGTCCTGCCCGAAAAAAGGCTGACGACACTGGCACCGATACCGCCCCGGAAACTTCAGCTTCGGCAACACCGGCGACTACAGCACCCGTTGCGTCCAACGCATCGGACGCCCCGGCACATGATACCCCGGCACAGGACGCAAAACCGGCTCAGGCCGACGCCCCTGTTCAGGATCAGGCCGCTGCTGCTGAAAAGCCAAAGGCCGAAGCCAAGAAACCACGCGCCCCGCGCCGTCCACGCAAGAAACCAGCCCCCAAGGCTGCTGCGTCCGACAGCGCCGAAGGCGATCAATCCGCACCGGCATCATCTGGCGAAAGCTAAGCCAAGCGGATCAGCCCAATACGA
Source organism: Thalassospira lohafexi (assembly GCF_002844275.1). Taxonomy (GTDB): domain Bacteria; phylum Pseudomonadota; class Alphaproteobacteria; order Rhodospirillales; family Thalassospiraceae; genus Thalassospira; species Thalassospira lohafexi. The sequence continues at coordinate 70,860 of NZ_NXGX01000009.1, read as the reverse complement.
AAAAGGCCGTCAGAACATTCTGACGGCCTTTTTGTTTGTCTGAATTTTGGTGCCTGTCCGGGGTTTAAACCGCGCGGAACAAACCAGTCGATGATGGTTTTTCCGGGCGTCGCTTGCGCATGAGTTTCAGCATGGTCTCAAGCGTAATCGACAGCAACGTCGCATGGGTGATTTCTTCGATTTCATCCATCACCTGCGACAAGGCCGCACCGGCATTGGTTTGCTGCACAATGCTGTTTGATGGACCAGTCCCGACCTCTTCAAACAGCTGCACCACATCCAAAAGCGTCGTGCGCTTGGCATTGCCACAGAAACGATATCCACCCCCGGCACCACGCACCGATTCAACCAAGCCCGCCCGGCCGAGATCACGCAGGACCTTGGCAAGATGGTTGGTGGAAATGTTGTAACGCTCGGCGATTTCCGATGCCGAAAGCTGCCGGTCGGTATCCTCGGCCAGCTCCAGAACCGCATACAGGGCAAACAGGGTTGCCTTTTGCAAAGACATCATGGCTTAAGCCCCCTCTTCCATATCGGTTTCAAGCTGGATAAACGGGCCAGCCATCATGCCCTGTGATCGGAAGAACGACATAAGATCGGTGGCATCGCGCGGGATCATGGTGCGCACTTTGGTCACGCCGGCCTTGCGGAAGCAGCGGCACATTTCATCATACAGAATGGTCCCGATCCCGCCCATGCGCAAATCCGGTTCGACACTGACCGTGCCAACCCAGCCACATGGCACCGAATTAAACTCCCACGACCGCACTTCACCGAAAATACAGCCAAGCAACGTGCCGTTTTCTTCTGCAATCAGGAAAAACCGGGAATCCTTGCGGTTGCCATAGCGGGTAAACAAATCGTCCCAATACTCGGGCTTGCGCAAACCTGTTGTCCGATCATCAAGATCAACAACATTTGGCAGGTCCCCCTGAACCGCCGGACGGATATTGATTTTATGCTCGCCAATCGTGACCAGGTTATATCCCGGTGTGTTTTGCGCAGCGTCCACCATGTGTGCCTTTCTATAACGCGGCTGGATCAACCAACCTCTCCCAGTCCCCGACAGGAGATTAACCGCATTCAAAATAAGTAAATTGGTACGATTATACTACACTGTCAAAACGCGTTACGGCAATGATAAGTTCCGCTGCGGGTGCGAGGAAACGGCGTCAAAGCAAAGCTTTCCAAGCAATTGAAGGACATAGCGATATTCCCATCCCCGTGCAAGCGCAAAGCAGTGTTATACGGTGTTGGGCCGCCACCTTATATTCACAGTTTAACAAGGTGAAAAATAACATCTGTTACCATGCAACGATTGACAGAAACGCGAAGTCATGGCTTATCGCGCAGCAGAAAACACGTACAGGCGGATTAAATTTTGGCAAGATTTACCCCCTGAAACCAGATATGTGCGGGCGGCTTTTACCCCCGCCTTTTATCGACCAAAGGAGTGTGGCACGCCATGGCGCGCAACGGATTCGACGCAATTGATCGCAAAATTCTTCGTGAAATTCAGGAAGACGGGCGGATTTCGATGGTCGAACTGGCTGATAAGGTTGGCCTGTCCGTCTCCCCATGCCTGCGACGCCTGCGCAAGCTCGAAGAAAGCGGCGTCATTCGCAAATATGTCGCCCTGCTCGATCCGTCGCATTTGCATCTGGGCGTGAACGTCTTTGTCACGGTGTCTTTGACCCAGCATGACGAACCATCTCTACGCCGGTTTGAAACCGCTGTTCAGGAACACCACGAAATTGTCGATTGCTATGCCATGGTCGGCAATCAGGATTACATGATGCGCATCATCGTGCCTGACCCGGCGTCTTATCAGCGCTTCCTGTCCGACGTCATGATGAAGCTCCCCGGTGTCGCCAACATGAAATCAAGCTTCACCCTGCATGAAGTCAAAAACAGCACCAAGCTTCCGGTCGCCGAAACCGACTGATTGCAGCACATCTGCCATCGCCCTCAAGACCAAGAGCAATACGGCGGCACGTTACCACCCTACCCAACCGCTTTCCGACGATCCGGGATGATGGTCGGAAACAGCAGCGCCAGCGTCACCCCGCGCAGCAGGAAGAACGCGTTAAACGCGGCCCACAGCATATGATTGCTGCCTGTCTCAACCGCCCACCAGGCAAACAGCCCATAAATCGCCACCGACAGCAACATCATGTTGCGCCACTGCTTGGTCTGCATGGCACCTAAAAACACGCCATCAAACTGAAATCCAAGCACACCGGTAATCGGCAATATCACCGCCCAGACCAGATACTCATAAGACGCGGCCCGCACTTCGGGAATGCTGGTCAGCCCATCAATGATCCACGGGCCCGCTGCGGCAAACAGGGCCGCCATAACAACCGCCGAGATGATCGACCAGATCGTTGTTTTGCGCACCGCCCACAGAAACTGTTTGCGCCGTTCCGCACCGTAAGCCTGCCCAACAAGCGTTTCTGCCGCATGGGCAAAACCATCAAGCGCAAATGATCCGAACATCAAAAAGTTCTGCAATACCGCGTTCGCGGCCAATGTCACCTCGCCAAACCGCGCGCTGAAACTGGTAAACAGCGCAAAGGCCGATGTCAGGGCAAGGGTGCGGACAAAAATATCACCATTGATTTTCATCAGTTTCGATAACTGTGCCCGATCCAGAATCCCAATGCCGCGCCATGTCCCACCAAGGCGCTTAAGATGCGGCTGCATCAAAAACCATCCCAATACGACACCGGAATAATCGGCAATCACCGTTGCCCCGGCCACCCCGCGCACATCCCAGCCAAACCCTTGGACGAACAGGATATCAAGGATGATGTTGATCGAATTCAGGACCACCTGAAAGATAAACACCGCCCGGCTGTCGCGCATCGCAAGCAACCAGCCCAGCATACAGTATTGCATCAGGGTCGCCGGCGATGCCCAGATCCGTACGGCAAAGTAATCGCGTGCGGATGCCTCAACTGCCGGACTTGGTGCGATCAACGACATCGCAAGTTCAATGATCGGGTATTGCAACACCATGACCGCAAGACCGGCCACAACCGCGATAAAGGCCGCACGGGCAAAAACCGCACGCACCCCATTGGCATCACGCCGCCCATGGGCCTGTGCGGCAAGGCCCGTGGTCGCCATGCGCAGGAACCCGAACCCCCAAAACACATAGGAAAAGATCAGCGCCCCAACCGCAACTGCCCCGATATAATGCGGGCTATCAAGATGACCGACGACAGCAGTATCGACAGCACCAAGCAACGGAACGGTGGCATTGGACAGGATAATCGGCAAGGTCAACGTCAGAACACGTCGATCCCCCTTGCCGAACCAGCGGCGCGTACGGTTCATCAGGGCCTCAAAATTTTATTCTTCGTGTGGGGCGGTCTGGCGGGACCGGACGATTTCTTGTGGCACAGAAAAGCGCGCGGCAAAAGACAGGTTTTAAACGTGGAATACCTCAAAAAATCCACACCGTTGAATTTCTGCCTTCCTCATGCCTACTCAGTCGAGGATTTTCGATTTCATTTTTGGTAATTTTTGAACCACTTTTGAAATACCAGATACAGCTAACCCCTTGAATATATCTGTAATACTTTGTTTTATATAAGATAAATTTGCATTCTGGGTTTATTGCGCTGCGGCCCATTTCACCCCTGAAAAACTATACCACGGCATAGGACGACCACACGTCAACCGGCCAAAACGGCGTACAATTGCAAAATTGGTCTTACGTAATCCAATCCATCCACACTTTTATCCACAGGCTGGCGGGATATATTTCATCCTGCACCGCAACGGTAAATCGATTAGCTGTCGTGCGGTGCAAAAAACACTGGTCGTCCAATCCATGGGTTGCTAAGCAGGGGCACAGGAATATTCAGGGAAGTCATAATGAGCACCGAAACATTATTGTCCGGTCCGACGTTGCCAGCAGCATCGGGCACCACCAAAAGCGTCGTCATCCTGCTGCATGGCTATGGCGCAGATGGCAATGACCTGATTGGTCTGGCCCCGCATCTGGCCCGCAAGCTTCCCGATACGGCATTTTATTCGCCAAATGCCCCCTACCCGTGCGAGATGTCACCATTTGGCCGCCAGTGGTTCAGCCTTGCCGAATATGATCCGGAATTTCTGCGCCGTGCGCCTGAAACCATGTCCGGCGCGCTTAAGGCCATGGCACAGGGTGCCGCCAAAAGTGCCGCCTATGTCGATGACTTTATCGACCATGTGATGAAAACCCACGGCGTGACCGCAGACCGCGTTGCCCTGCTTGGATTCTCGCAAGGCACAATGATGGCGTTTCAATCGGCCCCGCGTCGCCAAGATCAGATCGCAGGTGTAATCGGATTTTCCGGCGCACTTCTGGGCGAAGATGCCTTTGCCGCCGAAATCAAATCGCGTCCGCCGATGGTACTGGTCCATGGCACCGCCGATCCGGTTGTCCCGATCGAGGCATCCCGCCTTGCCAAGGAAACGCTTAGTGCGAACGGCATTGATGTTGCCCTGCATGAACGCGCAGGCCTGCAACATGGCATCGACGAAGAAGGCATCATGCTCGCATCAAAGTTTCTGAAAACACATTTCGGCTGACAGATTTTCGATACCGGGACATAAACCGGCATCCAACTGTCTTCTCGCTGCATTGACCAAAACGCCCGTCATCACGTTGATGTCAGGCGTTTTTTTGTCTCAAATTCACATCAAGCTCCTCTACCTCACATTGAAAGTTGCATTCTACGGCACCACCTGCGTTAAATACTACGCTTTGGTATAGCTTCTATACCAACACGTAGTAATCTCTTTCTATGGCTTTCATCATGAGCTGGGTCGCGAACCGCAATCACCCTAGCCTCTGTGCGGAGGAAAAGTCCGAATGCTGCAAAAAATAAAAATCGGTCGCAAGATCACCCTGATTTCCCTTATTGCTCTGATTGGCCTTATCGCGATTACGACCTTCGATATGATGAGCCTTCGTAGCTCCCTCCTCGAAGATCGTAAGGAAAAAATCCGCGCGGCGACCGAATTTGTCGTGTCTCTGGCCGATGAATATCAGGCCAAGGTCACCTCAAAGGAAATGGATCAACAAACTGCGATTGATGCTTTTTACAAGGTCGTCTCCGGCGGGAAATATGATGGCGGGATCGGCTACTTCTTTGCCCTGTCCAAAGACAACGTGATGGTCATGCATGGGGCCAATGCCGGTCTTGTCGGCAAGGACATGGGCGGCGTACAGGATCCCAACGGGGCCTATTTCATCCGCGATCTTATCACGGTCGGCAGTAAACCAGGCGGCGGCTTTTCGTCCTATTACTGGCCCAAACCCGGTGAACCCAAAGAATTGACATTCGAAAAACTCTCCTACTCGCATCTTCTGCCGTGGGGAGCTGTGATTGGCACCGGCATCTATATTGATGATGTTGATACGATCTTCTGGGAAAATGCGACAAAATCACTCGCAATCAGCGCCTTGATTATCGTGATCATTGCTTTGGTCGGCGTTGGCATTGGCCGCAACATTACAACAGGCTTGCGCAAACTGTCTGAACGCATGGCCCAAATTGCCGATGGCAATCTTGACGGACATATCGAAGGTCAGGAACGCGGCGACGAAGTCGGTGACATGGCCAAAACGGTTGTTGCCTTCCGCGAACAGGCCAAGCAAAACCGTGATCTTCAAGGCCGCCAGAAACAGCTTGAATCGGATGCGGACGATAAACGGCGTTCAGGTGTTCTGGAACTGGCCAACAGCCTCGAACAGCGTGTCAAAGGTCTGATCCGGTCGATTTCTGCATCGATCAACGAAATGAAGCAGGCAACCGCAAACATGCAGGAAGCCAGCAACACCAACAGCTCTCTCTCAGCTGCGGTCGCCTCGGCCACGACCCAGACATCGACGAATGTTCAAACCGTCTCATCCGCAACCGAAGAACTCACCGCATCATCTGATGAAATTGCCCATCAGATCGCCCAGTCGGCCGACATTGCCAATCAGGCCAATGAACAGGCAACCCGCACCAACCAAACCGTAACCGGCCTTGCCGACGCGGCACAGAAAATTGGCGATGTGGCAAAACTGATTGGCGACATTGCCGAACAGACCAACCTTCTGGCCCTGAACGCCACGATTGAGGCCGCCCGTGCCGGTGATGCTGGCAAGGGCTTTGCCGTGGTCGCATCTGAGGTCAAAAACCTCGCCAATCAGACCGCCAAGGCGACCGAGGAAATCAATCAGCAAATTCTCTCGGTGCAAAATGAAACCGGCGAAGCGGTTGAAGCCATCCGCCTGATTTCCGAAACCATCGCCAAGGTCGCCGACAGCTCAACCGCGATTGCCGCTGCCGTCGAAGAACAGCACGCTGCGATTGGCGAAATTTCGCGCAACGTGCAACAGGCCGCCGACGGCACCAGCGAAGTGTCCCAGCGGATTGAAACGGTCAATGAAAATGCCGGGCGCGTATCGTCAGGCACCAGCCAACTGGCCCAGTCGGCGGAAAAACTGGTCGATGAAGCCCGATCCCTTGACGAGGCGGTCGAAACCTTCCTTGCCGATTTGCGCGAAAGTGCGACCAAGTAATCTTCGCACGGCCCCACACAAAAAAGAAAAGCAGCCGTCATCTGATGGCTGCTTTTTTCATGCGCGTCTGGTGCGTCAGAACAAGTGACGCTTAGGAACGCGTCGCATTGATTGTAATGACAATCGTCACATCGTCGCCAACCTGCGATGTATCGGTCCACTGCCCCTGCCCGACGCCAAAATCTGTGCGCTTGATCGTAACCGATCCTATTGCAGCAGCCTGGTCGCCATCAATCGCCAATTCAAACGGCAACGTCACCTCGCGGGTAACATCCCGAATGGTCAGATCGGCAACCGCCTGATAGGTGCCCGGTGAAACCTCGCTAAACGATTTGGTTTCAAACTTTGCCGTCGGCCACTGGGCGGCATCAAACCAGTCGGGCGACACAATCTGGCTGTCGCGATCCCCGTTCTGGGTATCGACCGATGCAATATCGATCACAACCTTGACCGACGATCCAGAAAGATCATCAGGCGAAAACACGATATCGGCGTTAAACGCATCAAACCGGCCCTCGAAATCCGCGCCAAGCTGGGTGCCGACAAAGCCGAACTCGCTGTCGTCCTGCGTAACGGACCATGCATCTGCGGCCATCGCCGGGCTCGCAATGGAACTGCCAAGGACAAAGGATGCGGCGATCAAACTGCTGGCAATGCGCGATGTAATGTTCAAATTCAAAGCGAAGATTCCTTCTGCTTGTGTGCTGATGGTCGCGATGACGCATCTGATCCCGATCCGGGCAGCATGCGGCGCAAGGTCGCGTCACGGTCTATAAAATGATGTTTCAGGGCGGCGGCAATATGGGTTCCGACCAGAACCACAATCGTCCATGACAGCGCCCAATGCACAGTTCTCAAGGTTTCAAACAGTTCCTTGTCCGGATCAACAAGGTTCGGCAAGGTAAACAGTCCAAACACACTGACCGGGAAATTTGCCGCCGATGACATCATCCAGCCACTCAGCGGCATGGCAATCATCACACCATAAAGCCCCAGATGGCCAAGCTTGGCGGCACCGCGTTCAAGTTTGTGCGGGCTCAAGGCTTCGGGTGTCGGCTCACACAGCCGCCAGACAATGCGCAAGATCGTCAATGTCAGGATCGTCACCCCCAACGACTTATGCCGCGACATCCATTCAAGTTTTGCCATGCCCAGCGGCAGGAAATCCATATACCAGCCAATGGTAAAGGCGCTCAAAATCAAAAGCGCCATGACCCAATGCAGGCTTTTGGTCGCGAACCCAAATCCGTTTTTATGACTTTTGATCGCCATGGCAACCGTCCTTACACCCGTCAGACAAAAGATGGCAGGCGATACCCTAAGGACCGCACTGCCATCCATAACGTCTTGAAATTACTTCTGCTTAAGGAACTCAGACGAAATCTGAAGGTTGACTTCCGGGGACACAGCCGGAACAAGATATTCCATGCCATAATCCGTACGCGTTACCGTCCCGGTGGCCGCAAAACCAAGAACCTGGTCGCCGGTCATTGGATGGTCGCCTTCGCCGGTCAACGTCACATCAAGAACAAGCGGCTTGCTCTGCCCAAGGAAGCTCAGATCACCGGTAATTTTCGCGGTGTTATCGCCAGTCACTTCAACCGAAGTGCTGGTGAAGGTCGCGGTCGGATGATTTTCAACATCAAAGAAATCAGCCGATTTCATATGGGTATCAAGCGCCTCAACACCACTGTCGATCTTGGTCAGATCAAGCGTAATCACAGCCGAAGATGCCGCCAGATCGTCGCGATCAAGTGTCAGTTCACCCGATGCGCCGCCAAAACGGCCCTGATAATTGGAAAAACCAAGATGGTTGACGATGAAGATCACGCTGGTGTGGGTCGGATCCATTTTATAGGTATCAGCAGCCTGTGCAGAAAAAGCCGCACCAGAAAGACCCGCTGCGATGGTCAGCGCAAGACCAGCCTTTTTAATCGAATTAAACATTGTCACTTCCCTCATGTGAATGACACGGCGCGCCTGAACGGCACCGCGAATTAAGTGGGTGCACAGTGACAGCCTCGCGCGTGGCCCTCAAGCCAGTGCAGCGGCAACATTCTTATTCTATTTTGGAAACAATAAAAGATATCCCAGCCTTATTTCTGCCAGATTGCGAACGGTCATATGTAACCATGTGACGCTATTACAGATCATAATTCCGGACAAAAAACACACCTACCCCATTGTTTCTAAATGTTTTTTGGCGGGAATACCCCGTCCACTGTCAACAAATGCCCAATGTTTTTCAGTCTCGCGCATCTATGGTTTCGCCGCTGGGCATCTATGGCGGTCCACAAACACGATACAATCGGCCCAAATGACAAACCCCCGATGCACTGTCCGCATCAGGGGTCCTGTCGTTCAAACGCATAAAATGCGGGAAGTTTTAAGGGCGACTAATTGCCGTCAGGTGCCGGCTGAGCCTGCGGGGTTTGGTTCGCCGCATCTTCCGGGTTCAGGCATTCTTTCAGCCAGACGTCATAAACCGGATGCTCAAGCCCCGACAATCCGGGACTGGATGCAAACATCCAGCCGGAAAACAGCTCGTCGCGGCTTTCGCGGCCATCTTCATGAACGTCACTGATTTTCAAGAATCCGGCACTTTCAGGAAGCTCTTCGGGCGGCGTGCGATAGCAGGCATCAACCGTAATCTGCAAGGTGCCAAATTTTGCCATCTGCCCGACCGGTACATCAAATGTCGAAATGCGCGCGGTGATTTTATCAAGCCCCTGAAGCTGGGCAACCGGGGCGGGGCGATAATCAAGTGCCGCAGTGGCAACTGTGATGGTGGCGGCTCCGATCAGTGCACATGTCGAAAAAACAGCGGCAATCGCAAAAGATCGTTTCATCGTGTCATTCAGTCCTGTTTATCGCTTTGGTCACTTTGAGTAGTCTTGGCATCGCGCGCATCATTGCCGTTGGTAGTGTCAGCCGCGCTGTCGGACCCATAAGGATTGTGCATTTCGGCCACCAGATCGCGCATCACGGCGCGAAACTGTTCTTCGTCACAGCCCATCAAAAGCGCATCTTCAAGCGCATCCTGCATGATTTCGCGCAACTCGCCGAAATTATCATTCAGAACCTTGATCTTTTCCACGCACGACAATGGCGACCCATCCGGGGCCTGCCATGTTGGAAAATGTTGCAACGCGTCGGTCTTCTTCATCAACCGCTCCGATGATTTTGACGTGGGTCCTTCAGATAGAATCCTCAGATGGGCCAATAGACCCAAATCCGCAATTCCTTACCTGAAAAATCCAAATCACAACCTTGCTGGAAAAACCGGCAAAATAATGGCCGCCCGCACCCTTGCGCCCCCGGCGTCAGAAACACGTGCGACGGCGACGTTATTTGTCGCTGCTGGTCGATGAATAAATCACCTGACCAATCAGGTCTTCAAGGTTGACCGATCCTTGGGTGTATTCGATTTCACCACCGGCTTCGATCATGTCAATGTCTCCGCCCGGTTCAAGGGCCACGAACTTGCCCCCCAACAACCCGTCAGACGCAATTTTTGCCGAACTATCAAGTGGCAGGGACAAGTCCGCGCGCACCGACATTTTAACAACCGCCATAAAGCTATCAGGATTAAGGTCCTGCGCGGTGACCGTCCCGACCTTCACCCCCGAAATACGCACATCATTGCCGACACTCAAACCGTCAATCCGGCTAAAGTTGGCCGAGATTTCATACCCTTCCACCGTCCCGATTCCGGCACGTGAATAGGAGTACGCTGCAAATCCGACGGCAACGGCAATTACCGCAGCACCCGCAAGGCTTTCGACCAGTCTATTGCTCATAGGCCCTATCCGTTATGTATCTCTTTGATACGTATATTGTCTTGCGTCCGCACAAATTACAACCGCGCAAAACGCTCATAAAACACAAACGGGCGCGAGTTTCCCCGCGCCCGCCTGAAAAAACAGTTTATGGCCGATCAGCCTTCCGGCGACCAGGCCTGATAATCACCGGTTGCCTTGGCGCGCTGACCACCCTGATATTCATGGCCTGCCGGACGATAGGCATGCTTGGTCCCGGTCAGGTTCGGCAGATGTTCTTTCTGCCAGTCATAACGATCCTCAGCCTTGTCTGACAGCGGCGCATCAACAGTGTAATGCAGCCAGGCATGCCATTCAGCCGGAACCTTGGACCCTTCGACAATACCTTTATAGACCACCCAGCGACGGGTGCGACGGCCTTTGGCCGCTTTCTTTTCGGTATAATAGATATTGCCGAAACGGTCTTCGCCAACGCGCTTGCCAAACAGCGCAGTATAAATACGGGTGCCGACGGTGGCCATGTTGGGTCTCTCTCCAGATCTGGTTTGTCCGCCAAACGCGGCGCACGACACATACGCGGGGGTGCCCTGCGATCAACAAGGCTCTTATATGTCGTGATGTTCGGGCAAAGTCAATGTTTCAGGCAGGCAACACACCCCCATCACACCGCCTCATAACGGCACCTCAACCCAAACCGGAAACACCATCCGCCCGCGCTGACATTTATCGGTTCACGGCCAAGCCGCCTCATATCGCGTTATTCAACCGATTTGACGCCGCGAAACGCCCGTAATCCGGGCTTATCCGCACGGGAACCAATGTCACTATGCATTGACGGCAAACAACCCACAACTGCTTGTGGGGCGACGACTCATTGATCTGCATATGGTGTGGGGCTTTGTCCACCTGCTTATCCACAATATATCGTGCCCGTCCCCTGACATATCACTCGGGATACGACCAGATTTTTCACCGTAACAAAACAAACACTTTTATAGATATATCAACATGTTATATGTCGAAATCACGAAGACATTTACCGCAAACCAATAAGTTTTCAGCTTCGCACTGGAAATGCACCGCAATCAGGGGTAGCTTAGCTCCAGCTTGTGGCGGATCATCTCGTCTCGCCACTACATGTAGTCCGAGTCTTTCGACCGGCCTACAAAGCAGCTGCCACCAAAAGCGCAGTTTTCCGGGCCTCCCGGCCTGATTCAGAGATTATTAACGAGAATCCCCCGAGCATCAAATCAGCGAGACACCAACTGACCCACAACATGTTGTGATAAAAGTTGATGTCAACCACAAAGTTTAGTGGACTGAGGCCAGATTATGGCTTTATAGTTCCGCCCACGGACCGGATGGTTCCAAGGGGGGACCACACCACCAAATACAGAATTGCCGTTGATCCCGATAAGGTCAAAAAAAAGGACCAAAGGGGCAGCGTTTAGCCATTGAGCAAACTATATAGAATCAGGCAATGCCGGCGCATGTCCAGAGTAGCGCTGCGTTCATGTCTGATCAAAACCGGAGCAGACCATGCGGATTACCAGAAAGTGCACACAGGAAGGCGTTAGCCCATACGCCGACATCGATTTTCGCAAATCGTCCTGCGTTATCAAAAACCCCGACGGGTCGGTTGTTTTTGAAATGAAAGACATCGACGTTCCGGCGACCTGGTCACAGGTCGCAAGTGACGTTCTGGCACAGAAATACTTCCGCAAGGCAGGTGTTCCGGTTGCCCTCAAACCGGTTAAAGAAAAAGACGTTCCAAGCTGGCTGTGGCGTCAGGCACCTGATGTCGCCAAGCTCGACAAAATGCCGACTGAAAAACGCTACATCAGCGAAACCAGCGCAACCCAGGTTTTTGACCGCCTTGCGGGCACCTGGACCTATTGGGGCTGGAAAGGCGGTTACTTTGACGCCGAAGACGATGCGCAGGCCTTCTTTGATGAAATGCGCTATCAGCTCTCCCACCAGATGGGCGCACCGAACTCTCCGCAGTGGTTCAACACCGGTCTGCATTGGGCTTATGGGATTGATGGCCCGGCACAGGGTCACTCCTATGTTGATTTCAAAACCGGCGAACTGACCAAATCGGCCAGTGCGTATGAACATCCGCAGCCGCACGCCTGCTTCATTCAGTCTGTTTCCGATGACCTCGTCAACGAAGGCGGCATCATGGATCTCTGGACTCGTGAAGCCCGCCTGTTCAAATTTGGCTCAGGCACCGGGTCGAACTTCTCGAACGTTCGTGGCGGCGGCGAAAGCCTGTCGGGCGGCGGTCGTTCTTCGGGCCTGATGAGCTTCCTTAAAATCGGTGACCGCGCTGCTGGTGCGATCAAATCGGGTGGCACCACGCGCCGTGCGGCCAAAATGGTCGTGGTCAACATTGATCACCCCGATATCGAAGAATACATCGACTGGAAAGTCGTCGAGGAACAGAAAGTTGCCGCCCTCGTTGCCGGTTCCAAACTGGCCGAGAAACACCTCACCGCCGTGCTTGCAGCCTGCAACAACTGGGATGGTGCGGCGGACTCCGATGATCGTTTCGCCCCGCGTAAAAACCCGCAGCTCAAAGAAGCTGTGCTGTCTGCACGCGCTGTCATGATCCCGGATTCCTATATCAACAAGATCATCGAATTCGCCCGTCAGGGCTTCACCGAGATCAGCTTCAAAACCTATGACACCGATTGGGACTCCGAGGCTTACCTGACCGTTTCGGGCCAGAACTCGAACAACTCTGTCCGTGTTTCCAATGAATTCCTTCAGGCTGTTCTTGATAACGGCGACTGGGAACTGATCCGTCGTACCGATGGCAAAGTAGCCAAGACCCTGCCCGCACGTGAATTGTGGGACAAAGTCGGCGAAGCCGCATGGGCCTGCGCTGATCCGGGGATCCAGTACGACAGCACGATCAACGAATGGCACACCTGCCCGAATTCGGGTCGCATCAATGCGTCCAACCCGTGCTCGGAATACATGTTCCTTGATGACACGGCGTGTAACCTTGCATCGCTCAACCTGATGAACTTCCGTTCAGATGACGGTGGCGTTGATATCGAGGCTTACGAGCATGCGGTGCGTCTGTGGACCGTGGTTCTGGAAATCTCGGTTCTGATGGCACAATTCCCGTCAGATCGTATTGCCGAACTGTCCTATCGCTACCGTACCCTTGGTCTTGGCTATGCCAACATCGGCGGCCTGCTGATGAGCATGGGCATTTCATATGACAGCGACGAAGGCCGTGCGATTGGCGCGTCCCTGACCGCGATCATGTGCGGTATTTCCTATGCCACCTCGGCCGAAATGGCCGGTGAACAGGGTGCGTTCCCGGGTTATGGCGACAACGCCAACGAAATGCTGCGCGTTATGCGCAACCATCGCCGCGCTGCATACGGCGAACAGGACGGATACGAAGGCCTCGCCATCAATCCGGTTCCGTTGGTTGCCGCCGACAGCCCCTATGCCGATCTTCCGGTTGCCGCCCGTGCGGCATGGGACAAGGCGCTTGAGCTTGGCGAAAAGCATGGCTACCGCAATGCGCAGACCACCGTTATTGCCCCAACCGGCACCATCGGTCTGGTCATGGATTGCGACACCACCGGGATCGAGCCGGACTTCGCACTGGTGAAATTCAAGAAACTCGCCGGTGGCGGCTACTTCAAAATCATCAACCGCACCGTTCCGGTTGCTTTGGCAACGCTCGGCTATACCGAAAACCAGATCCGCGACATTGAAAAATATGCCGTTGGTCATGGCACCTTGGTCGGCTCGCCGTCCATCACCCATGATGATCTCAAGGCCAAAGGCTTTGACGATGATGCGATTGCCAAGGTTGAAGGTGCGCTGAAAAACGCCTTTGATGTTAAATTCGTGTTTAACAAATACACCTTTGGCGATGACTTCTGCATCAATCAGCTCGGCCTCGATGCCAAACAGATCAACAGCATGGACTTTGACATGCTCGCCGCCCTTGGCTTTGATCGCAAACAGATCGAACTGGCCAACACCTATGTCTGTGGTGCGATGACGCTTGAACAGGCCCCGCATCTGCGTGACGAAGACCTGTCGGTCTTTGATTGTGCAAATCCGTGTGGCCGTATCGGCAAACGTTATCTGTCGGCTGAAAGCCACATCCGCATGATGGCCGCAGCTCAGCCGTTCATCTCGGGTGCGATTTCCAAAACCATCAACATGCCAAGCAGCGCCAACATTCAGGATTGCAAAGACGCTTACATGCTGTCCTGGCGTCTTGGGGTGAAAGCAAACGCGCTTTATCGTGATGGCTCGAAACTCAGCCAGCCGCTGAGCTCCGCCCTCGTCGAAGAAGACGATTACGCTGATCAGCCAACCGCCACCAAGGCGACCGCAGCATCGCAGCAGATTGTCGAAAAAATCATCGAACGCGTCATCCGTGGCGACCGTCGTTCCCTTCCGGGCCGCCGCAAAGGCTACACCCAGAAGGCCACCGTTGGCGGTCACAAGGTTTACCTGCGTACCGGTGAATATGAAGACGGCAAACTTGGTGAAATCTTCATCGACATGCACAAGGAAGGTGCCGCCTTCCGCTCGTTGATGAACAACTTCGCGATTGCCGTTTCCATCGGCCTTCAGTATGGCGTACCGCTTGAGGAATACGTCGAAGCCTTCACCTTCACCCGCTTTGAGCCGTCGGGCATGGTGTCGGGCAACGATGCGATCAAGATGTCGACCTCGATCCTTGATTACATGTTCCGCGAACTGGCGATTTCCTATCTTGGTCGTAATGACCTCGCCCATGTTCAGCCGTCCGACATCTTGCCCGACGCGGTTGGCGAAGGTGTGGCCGAAGGCGATCTTGGCGAAGCCGCCAAGAAATCCGAAGATCAGGCGATTGAAACCATCCGTAAAGTCGCATCTTCCGGCTTCGTGCGTCGCAACCTTTATGTTGTCGATGGCGGTGCCCAAACCGAAGAACGCGTTGTCGAAGTCAAATCGACCGGCACGGACGGCCACAGCCACAGCCACGAGACAACCGCAAGTGCCGCAACCACAACCGCCACACCATCAGCACCGCAAAGCAACGCGATCCTGACGGCGGGCGAAGAAGTCTCGGCCAAGGTTGATGCCAAAATGGACCAGATCCGCGAAGCCCGAATGAAGGGTTACGAGGGCGATGGTTGCCCTGATTGCGGCAACTTTACCCTGGTCCGCAACGGTACCTGTCTTAAATGCGACTCTTGTGGTGCGACCACCGGTTGTTCCTAAGGGTCTAGACCCGAACGACGTCTGATTTAATCAGCACACCGGCCGGGATTAATTTCCCGGCCGGTTTTGTTTTGGTCCCCTACAAGGATTTTCCACATGCCCGCCTTTGGCAACGACACCGCCCTGATCGTCCTTGATGTGCAAAAGGCCATCGACGATCCGAAATGGAACAGCAAAAACAATCCCGGTTATGCAGATGTAATTGCAAAACTGCTGACCGAGTTTCGGGCAAAGAACCTGCCGGTGATCCATGTCCGCCACGAAGAAGCCAACCCGGCCTCAACCTTTTACGCAAACGGCCCCGGCCAACCGTTCAAGGATGAAGCCCAGCCCATCGACAACGAAACCGTAATTGCCAAACACCAAAACTGTGCTTTTGTCGGGACTTCGCTTGAAACACATCTGCGCGACCGTGGCATCAAACGTCTGGTCTTCACCGGTGTGGTCATTCACAACTCGATGGATATCACCATCCGCATGGCCCATTGCCTTGGTTTTGAAAACTGGCTGGTGCTTGACGCCACGACGGCCATTGATGTCACCGATACCAATGGCAAGACCTTCCCATCACAGGATGTGTTTGATCTTTATGCCGCTGTTCTTGCTTCAGAATATTGTGTACTGACTCGTAGTCAAGATGTGATCAACGCCTCGTCATAAACGACATTTACCCTGACCAGGTCGCACTTCAGACAACGCTCACTATCCACATTGCGCACCAAATATCCAATTTGCGCAAAAAAACGACATTCACCTGCCCGGTCCTGCGGGTTTACCCTTGATACCAATCGACTTTCCGGTGAACTTATACTCAACCGCACAAGGTCGGGTGCCAGTGATGGTGACTGATTTATGTGATTGATTTTTAACAAAAAATATCACCTTACGCGCAGGTATATTTTTTCGTTTTAAATCCACCTGAACGCGCACCTACTTTTTTCAAAAGCCATTGTCACCTATCCAGTCACTGGCCTTTAAGGATGATAATAGGCCTATGATTGACCTAGACGTTAGGCTCAAACAGCAACAATCTGCTTGTTCCTGTCTCACCGCTTGCAAGTTTCTGTTGAAAAAGGCGCTTTATGCGCTGGCGCTGACCGGGCTGTCGCTGCCCTTTGCCAACAGTGCCTTTGCGCTAAGCGCTGGCTGTAACAGCCTAAACAGTTTCTCTGGAACCTCGGATGGCGTGCAGTTCTCCAGCGCCTTTAGTGCGAACGAGATCGCCAAGATTACCTTCACACATGACAACCCCGCTGGGACAATCAACTATACCTTTACCTATACGGACAATATTAACGCCGGCAACAATCAGACGATCACGAGCGGCAGTTCTGAAAAAGGTGATACCATCACCCTGTCCTTCGAAATCCCAGAAGATACAACAAACGGCGTCCTTTTCTTTCAAGGCGTCGGCGCGACATATACCATGACAGGCGCATGTAGTCTTAAAGCAACCCCGTCATCGACATCCTCTACAAGCACCTCCTCCGCCGTTGTCAATGCTGTCTCACGCTCCCAGACCACCGTCATTCAGCAAAATATCGGGGCACGTATCGCATCGGCAAACGGCAATAGCACGAACACGGGTTTGGACAATTCCGGCATAGGCGGCCCCGGCACGGCCCAGACCGAGCCCGAGAATACCAATCTTGTCGGCATGTCCCCCAAAAACCGCACAAACAGCATCACCGACCGCAATGATGCGCTGCGCCGCATGGCGATGATGGGCAGTTTTGACAGTTCCACCGGCCAGGGCATGCAGATGCTCGGTCTTGGCCCGACCGATCAAGGTGACGTCGGCGGTGCCAGCGGCATTGATGGCCGTTCGGCCTTTGCCACCACCACACCCTTTACCGTTTGGGGCCATGGTTCCTTTACCTCGGTTGAGAGTGACTATGTCAATGGTGGTACGGACAATCGTTATGACGGCGATGTCTGGGGCTACAATGTCGGGCTGGATTACCGATTTGCCGATGCGCTGATTGCGGGCGTATCGCTTGGTTATAACGATACCGACCTGACCACCGCCTTTAACAGTGGCAGCTATCAGGAAACCGGCTGGGTCGCATCGCCCTATATCATTTACCGTCC
The DNA here is from genome assembly GCF_002844275.1 of Thalassospira lohafexi. GTDB lineage: Bacteria > Pseudomonadota > Alphaproteobacteria > Rhodospirillales > Thalassospiraceae > Thalassospira > Thalassospira lohafexi. Next base: position 53,172 of record NZ_NXGX01000009.1, on the reverse strand, counting down.
ACTTGAAAACCTGACCATCGCGGGCGAAGCTGGATATGGCATGGGCAACATTGATGTCACCCGCGACAACAATGCGGTATCGGGCACCACAGACTCCGACATGTGGTATGCCGCCCTGACCACATCCTATCGGGTTCAGCCACTTGACACGCGGCCACTGTCCCTGACCCCGTCTCTGGCCTTCATGGCTGCACGCAAAACCGTCGATGGCTATAACGAAAGTGACGGCACAACCAACGCCACCACCCGGTCCAACACCCGTCAAATCAAACCGGCCATCGAGGCCGCCTATGATTTCACGCCCACCCAAAGCCTGATCGTAACGCCATTCCTTGAAACCGGGCTGATCTATGATTTCACCGACGAAATCAACGATGACAAAACCGCGTTCAACATCGGCGCAGGTGTGCGCCTGTCTGATGCCATGACCGGTTTGAATGCAGCCCTTGAAGGCAACTATCTCGCCGGGCGTGCTGATTACACCGAATACACCATCGGCGGCACCATCACCTATGGCTTTGCGCTTTCCGATGATCAGGGGCGTGAATTGGGCATCCTCACCCCGTTTTTCACCAGCAACCTTAACGAATACGGCAATCAGCGCATGCGAACCGGATTTGGCTTTGATACCGGTCAATTCACCAGCCAGCTTGCCCTGAGCCACATGATGGCTATTGCCAATGACAATAATGACGACACCGACAGCAGCGCAGTTGAAATCACCATGTCGATGCCGTTCTGAGGTTTCAGCCAGACCGCAATCGGCCCTGACCAGACAAGATGTTTTTCCTTTGCCTTGGAACAACCTTAATCAAGCCGCGTTATCGTTTCTGTTCAATATGTTCAAAAGCATTCTTTTAGAAACAAAACATACAAGACAGGAGCAATCATCATGTCCATGGGTCGTATTCTTGGCGTTGTCATTCTGGTGATCGGCGTTGCCCTTCTGGTGACCGGCTATAATGCATCGGAAAGTGCTGTTGACCAGATTTCCGAAACACTGGTTGGTCGCTATACCGATGAAACCATCTGGTATCTGATTGCCGGGATTGCCGGTGTTGTCGGTGGCATGCTGCTGATGCTGTTTGGCCGCAAACGCTAAACCAATCTTTCTCAACATCTGTTGCCGGTGCAAAGCGCGATATTAACAAAGCGCCCCTTCACACAAGCATCGGCAACAGACTGTTGACGAACCGCATCTGGTCATCGCCGTCCCTTAGGATCATATTGACATCAAATGATGTCATAGACCGAGGTGCCCGATGACCAACGCATCCCTTTCCCCAAATACCGCCCAAAGCTTCGCACCGATTTTTATCTCGCATGGCTCCCCCATGCTGGTCGCGCGCCAAAGCACCCCGGCATTTGATTTCTTTGCCAAGGAACTCGATGCTCATTTTGACGGAGTGCGGGCCATCCTGATGGTTTCTGCCCATTGGCAAACCGACGTCCCCACCATCTCGACCGCGAAAACGCAGGACACCATTCACGACTTTTATGGTTTTCCCCAGCCGCTTTATGATCTGCGCTATGACGTATCCGGTGCACCCGCACTTGCCCGCGAAATCGCCGATCTGATCGGGGCCAAAACCGATGATGCGCGCGGTCTTGATCACGGGGCGTGGATGCCCATGATCCTTGCCCGTCCAACGGCCGATATTCCGGTGTTTCAGTTATCCATGCTCACCCACGGCAGCCCGGCGGATCATTACGAACTGGGCCAAAAACTGCGCAGGCTTCGTGATTTAGGGGTTCTTGTGATCGGCAGTGGTGCCATGACCCATAATCTTCGCGCGCTTGATCGCAACGAAGGCCCGATTGAGCCATGGGCACAGGACTTCACCAACTGGATGGTTGATAAGGTCAAAACCCACGATATCAATGCCCTGCTTGATTACCGTGCACAGGCGCCGCATGCGATCAAGGCCCACCCCGAAGACGACCACCTGATGCCGTTTTACGTCGCCCTTGGTGCTGCGACGGACGGTTACACACCTGACCTGATCCATGACAGCTATGAATTTGGCAACCTTGCCATGACGGCGTTACGCTTCTACGATCAGGACAACGCCAAAGCCGCTGCCTGACCGGACGCCAAAACCAAAGTCCCGTCCGGTGGTGCAAACCGGACGGGATGCCATGCTGTCACAAGACCAGACCACCCTTGAAATTCGCACCAATGGTCAGGGCCTGATTGAAATCACCGATATGGTTCAATCCTGGATCGGGCAAACCGGCATCAGTACGGGTCAGTTAACGGCATTTGTCCGCCATACCTCGGCCAGCCTGACGATACAGGAAAATGCCGATCCGGATGTGCGTCTTGATCTTGAAACGTTTTTTGCCCAATTGGTGCAGGAAAACCCCAGCCTCTATCGCCATACCTGCGAAGGGCCCGACGACATGCCCGCCCACATCAAATCAAGTCTGACCGATGTGTCGCTAACCATTCCGGTCGCTGATAGCTTTGCCATGCTGGGCACATGGCAGGGGATTTACCTGTTTGAGCATCGCCGCGCCGCACATCGGCGGAACGTCGTGCTGCATCTGATCGGCGAATAACAACGGCCATTGGTGTTATTCCGCCGCAAGAACCGGCTCACAGATCCAAAGCCCCGCCACCTGCGCCTCAAGCAATTCACGCAAGGTCGCGCACATGTCTTCGCAATCAAAACTTTGCAGGCTGATGTGCTGATGAATGGTGAATAAAAACAGCGCCATGATCGTCTTGCGAATCACGTTGACCGGGATGTCGGGGTTAAGTTCCCCGTCAAGCTGCGCATCCTCAATCAGGGCTGTGACCGCACACAAAAGCCCGCTTCCCTGCATCATGTCCTGCACCGCCCCTTTGCGCGGCGTAAACACAACCTGCTGCAAGATCACCTGCCAAAGCCCCGGCTGAAAGGCAATCTGGGCAAAGCGGTACGACGCAATATGCATCAGCTTGTCGACAAAGCACCAATCGGGCTCCATCGTATGAAGCCCCCGTTCAATCGCCTCGGCCAGATGCTCGCCAAGGCTGGCGACAACCAGTTCTTCCTTGCTCGGAAAATGGCTGAAAATCGTGCCCTCGGCGACCCCGGCCTGCGCGGCGATGGCGCGGGTGGAGGCCTTTTCAAAACCGAACTGGTTAAAACAACTCCGCGCCGCCTCAAGAATTTTCTGGCGGGTTTCTCCACGCTGCTTGATCCGTAAATTCATCGGCCACCCCGGTTATATGAGCAAACTCACTGAGCACACTCAACTAACCGGGATCACCTGCATCTGTCAAGGATCGATGCTATTGCACCTTGAGGCCATCATCGGCTTGCAGCTCCGCGTCCAGATCCGCGCGATAAATGCTGTCTTCACAACCGCCAAAGATATCAAGCTTTGGCTGATAGACATTGCTTTGAACCCGCATCACGCCAAGCACGGTGGAAAACAGATTGTCATGTGAAAAGCTGCCGTTTTTGGCCGCTGCGTCAAGGCAATCGGGTTGGACATTGCGCGCCGCGGCAAATCCCGGTGACATCCATGTAAACATCGGCACATGGGTCTGCTCGTCGGGGGCAAACATATAGGGTGCACCATGCAGATATATGCCACTTTCCCCCAATGATTCCCCGTGGTCTGACACATACAGCAACACGGTATTGAACCGATCCTGATAATCGGCCAACCGTTTGATCAGTTTCGCAATCACAAAATCGGTATAGCGGATTGTATTGTCATAGGTATTGATCAGTTCTTCCTGCGTGCAATTCTCGATATCGCTGCGCTGGCAATCGGGCGTAAAGAATCGATGCTCATCCGGATAGCGTTTGAAATAAGTCGGCCCGTGGCTGCCCATCACATGAAACGCCACCAACCGGTCGCCCGAAAGACGGGCAATTTCCTGATCGAGCCCCTCAAGCATCACCTCGTCACGGCAACTGCCATCGGCACAATAGTCGGGGAAATCATCAGGGTTAATGTCAACATGGTTGGTGCGGTCACACACCCCCTTGCATCCCTCGTCATTTTCCTTCCACAGCACCGATACGCCTGCCTTGACCAGAACATCCATCAGGCTTTCGCTATGGCGCGCGACGTCACCATCATAACTGTCATGCCCCATGGTCGAAAACATGCAGGGCACCGATACCGCCGTTGCCGTCCCGCACGACCGCACATTTTGAAAGGCCAGAACACCGGGAATTTTGCCGGTAAATGCCGATGTCGGCCGCCCATACCCATTGGCCTGCACACTTTGCGCCCGGGCTGTTTCCCCGATCACCAGAAACATCAATGTCGGCTTGCCATTGGCGACATTAACAACCTGATGGGCATCATCGCCCACGGTGCGAAACGCCATCGACGATGAAATATACCGCCGCTTGGTATATTGAATGGCCCCGGTAAAGTAATTCACCGGCGAAACTTCCTTGCCCAGAACCTTGTTGTTGCGACCGACCGATGCGTAATCCTTGAAATAAAGCCCGGCAAGCCCACCCAGAAAGACAAACGGGATCAGCATCATCGCAACCCGCTGCAAAACCCCGCGCACAATCGTCGCCGGGTAGCGGATCGGCATCAAAATCAGGATCACAACCGGCACAAGACCGCTTACAACAAACCACAGGACCGACTGCATATTCAGATATGAAAATGCCTCGGTGGTGTTGGTTTCGACAATGTTTTCAATCATGCTGCGGTCAAACACGATGCCGTATTTCACCATGGCATAATTTGAAAGTGCACCCGTGATCAGCAAAAGTGCAAAAAACGGCTTAAGCAGATATTTGAACGAAAACGGCGTGAAAAGAATAATCGACCCCAACAGCAACACAAACGGCGCGCTGATCGCAAAGCCGGGATCATAATCAACAAGCCCGCCCAGAATGCTGTAAAAATGCCCCAGCACTTTCCAGTTCAGGCCCAGCGCAAAATAAAGCGCCATCGCAACAATCACCCACCGGTAATCAATACCTGCCCACCGTGATGATACATTCCGTTTATCTTGGGATGAGGACCTGACAGGTAAACCGAACGGCACATTGGATCGGGGCATTGATACTCGCAAAATCTGGCGGACAACATGCCCCGCGCACGCCGTTGATGCTGTCACAAACATTGCACGAGCGGACCTAGGGCAACCGGCTCATCGAACCGGCCCCAAATCCTTATCGCCCCAACCTGACAGTAACCTGAACCCGCCCCACCCAAACCAACCTGCCCAAAAGCCAAAAGGCGGCGTCAGATGTGACACCGCCTTTTGCATTGCTTCGATAAAGTCTGTTGTCTGGCTTGCCTGTGCTGGCCCCTATTGGGCAGGCGTCGCGCGCAGCCTCCTGCCCGCCCGCATGCCCAGAATGCTATGCACAACAAGGGTCGTGATCACCACGGCCCCACAGATCAATGTCGTGCTGCTGGGCACTTCATGGATCACCACCCACACCAGAAACGATCCAAGGATCGCTTCATTGAGCATAATAAGCCCGACTTCGGCGGCCGGAATTTTGCGCGCCCCTGCTGAAATAAACAGGAAAGATACCGGCAACACCCAAAAACCCAATGTCAAAAGCCACAGCCAGTCAAGCCCATAGACCTCAGTCGGCTGCGCGCCGGGAACCATGGCAAGGGTCGCCATACAGGCACCAAACAGCATCGCCTTGACCGCATCAATTTCCGCACGCGCGCCAAGGACATTGAAAAACCCTGCCATGCAAAAGGCCGCACATAGCGCCAAAAGGTCGCCAAGCGCATTTTCACCGCCAAATCCGGCGCCGACAATCCCAACCAGCGCGACGACCACCACCACCGACGCCACCCATGTGCGCATCGGCTGGGCGCGTTTAAATACAAACACCCCCATCAACCCAGCCAGAAGCGGGGTTGCCGAAATGATCACCAACGTATTGGCCGCATCGGTATTGCGCACCGACAGGATGAAAAGCGCGCAGGTGCCGCCATAAAACATCCCGGTCAGAAGTTCGTACTTCCCCGGCAACACCGATGCCACGACACTGTCGCCGCGCCGTGCGCCCCGCCAAAGCGCGATCAACAGCAACGCCGTTGTCAAAAAGGCCAGCCGCCAGAATGTCGCTGTGATGTCGTCGGCCTTGATCAGACGGATCAACATCGCATCCGGCGAAATAATCAGAACCCCCAACAGGGCCAACCACCCGCCATGCAAATTATTCAACCGATCCCCAAATGACATGAATGCCGCCTTTTTTACGTGAGTGTTTTTGCCAGAACCGACATTCGGAACGCATAATATTCAGCATACAGTTGTGGAGGGCTTTGGCATCGATGGCAAATTCAAATTTCTCAATAATCTGAAAACCCTGCTCAGCCCTCCTCATCGGCCAAACACAGCACCGGACAAAAGAAACTGTTTTGTTCGAACGTCAAGATCGCTAAGTTTGCCGCAACATTCTTCGTCCCCACAGTAAAGAAGGACCCATCCTCATGGCTGGAAAAATTGACGCCCATCTTGCCGATCTTGGCATCACTCTTCCGACCGCCACCGCCCCGGTTGCCAATTACGTGCCCTATGTTATTGCGGGCAACCTTGTCCATATCTCGGGCCAGATCACCATGGAAAATGGCGAACTGAAGTTTGTCGGCAAACTCGGTAAGGATTATCAGGTCGAAGACGGCCAAAAAGCCGCCCGCCTCTGTGCGCTGAACTTGGTCGCACAGCTGAAATCCGCCATCGGTGATCTTGATAAAGTCACCCGCGTTGTCAAACTCAACGCCTTTGTGAATTCCGATCCGGCCTTCACCGATCAACCCAAAGTCGTCAACGGCGCGTCCGACACCATGGTCGAAATCTTTGGCGATGCTGGCAAACATGCCCGCTCAGCGGTTGGTGTTGCGTCCCTGCCGCTTGGTGTGGCCGTCGAAATCGACGGGATTTTCGAAGTCGCCAACTGATCCTGATCAGCACCTCCACATCAAAGCCGGGCAATCGCCCGGCTTTTTCATGCCCATTCATCGCAAAGCCCGCTTGACCCCAACCGTGGTTGAGGTCTGATAAATCGCGCATCACATCCCAAAAAGGAAAACCAACGATGCGCATTTTTATCACCGGCGGCACCGGCCTGATTGGATCGGCGATTGTTAAAAACCTGATCGCCTATGATCATCAGATCATCGCCCTCGCCCGGTCCGATGTCAGCAAGAACAAACTGATCTCAGCCGGGGCAACCCCAATCCCCGGTGACATCACCCAACCCCAAAAATGGTGCGCGGATTTACCCGATATCGACGCGGCCATTCACACCGCCTGTGATTTTTCCGATGCCATGGCGCAAATGGATGCAACACTTCTGGATCACTTGATCCCGGCCCTTACACGTCCAAAGCAACATCACTCCGGTCCGGTGCGGTTTATCTATACCGGCGGCAACTGGATGTATCCCCAAACCAACGCGATCCCGACCTCACCCGGCGTCATGACCGCCGTTGATGAAACCACCCCCTTTGACCCCTTGCCGGAATTTCTATGGGGGTTAACCGGCATCAAACGGGTTCTGTCGACCGCCAATCTTGCGGGCATCGTCATTCACCCATCCTGCGTTTATGACACCGGGGATAAGGGCCAAAGCGGAATACTTGCCCGCGATATCGAAACCGCCCAAACCGACAACCGCGTCACCCTTGTCGGTGGCGATGATATCTATCAACCCATGGTCCATGCCGATGATATCGCAGACCTTTACCGTCTGGCTCTTGAACACGCCAAACCCGGCGAAAGCTATATCGGATCGGCGATCAATGATGTCTCAACCCGTGAGGTCGCCGACCTGATCGCCACACATTTCGGATCGGAAAACTGTCAGATTGACACCATCAGCACGGCTGACGCCATGGCACGCTATGGCAACTGGGCCCGCGGCCTTGCCCATAATCAAAAGCTCAGCAGTGCCAAGGCCATGCAAGACCTTGGCTGGTCACCGCGCCATACCGATTTTGCCGCCGACATGGCACGTCATGCAAAAACCATTGCTAGATTGGGGCCTAACTCTCGCTGCTGATCGCCTTAAGGCCCACAACGCCGCCAATAATCATCAGAAGGAAAACACCCTTCATCACGGTCATCGGTTCCTTGAAAAATACCAAACCAATCACCGCAATCGCCGCGGTGCCAAGCCCGGCCCAAACCGCATAGGCCGTGCCAATCGGAATAACGCGCAAGGTTAAAGACAACACCCAGAAACTCAGGCCATAGACAACAAGTGTGATGACCGAAAACCGCCAATCGGTAAATCCGTTGGAGAATTTAAGCGACACTGTCCCGACAACTTCAAGACTGATCGCAATAAACAGATAAACCCAGGCAATCATGACAAAATCCTATGGTGGCATATGCGCAAAAACACGCGCATCGCGGGGCGAACCATCCCAAAATGGCCGATACGGCACCATGACGCAATCCCCGCATCCGCATAGCCACTGCCCGTTACAGGCATAATGCCCGCGCCCGATGTTCATCCCCGTGCTCATGCCCCGCACTGCACACGATCCGCACACGATCTGCATCAATCCAATTGCCCAAATCACCGCGTATAACCACCACCACGTATAACCATTGCGTCCATCGGGCCAAACGGGCACATTGCCCCAAATGACAGCATGCGCGTGACGGCAATTGACGAGGAAAAACGACAATGATCAAAACCGATATTCTGATCGCAGGCGGCGGCATCGCGGGCATGAGTGCGGCAGCACGGCTTGCGGCCGACGGACATTCGATCATCATTGTCGATCCGGCCCCGGCTGATATCGGCGAAGGATCCGATTTACGCACCACCGCCTTTTTGGAGCCGGGCATCGCCACCCTGAAAAAGGCCGGTGTCTGGGATGCGATCAAACCAACCGGGGCCGAGCTTCGCGTCATGCGCATTGTCGATGCCGGCGGCGAAACCCGCACCCCGCGCGAAACCGCCGACTTTGACGGGGCCGAAACCACGCAAGGTTTCTTTGGCTGGAACGTCTCAAACAAGGCCGCGCGCGTTGCCCTGATGGCAAAGCTCGCAACCCTTGAAAACGTCGATTTCCGCTTTGCCACCACCGTCACCGGCTTCACCGGCACCGCGCGCGCAGGGCTCATCGAACTGTCTGACGGCGAAACGGTGGAGGCCAAATTGGTCATCGCCGCGGATGGCCGCAATTCATCGCTCCGTGACATGGCGGGCATCACGCACAAACGCTGGGCCTATGATCAAAGTGCGATGGTGTTTGTCGTCACCCACGACCAACCGCACGATAACATCTCAACCGAAATTCACCGCACCGGCGGACCACTGACCCTCGTTCCCATGCCTGATCTTGATGGCAAACCCTGTTCATCGGTGGTCTGGATGACCCCGGCCAAACGCGCCGATGAATTAAATGCGCTAACCGACGACGCTTTGTCGGACGCTATCACCCACGACACCATGAACCTGTTTGGACCGCTTACCGTCGCAAGCCCGCGCGCGGTCTTTCCAATGATTTCACAAGTCCCCGGCCGCCTGATATCTGCGCGCCTCGCCCTGATCGCCGAGGCCGCCCACGTCGTCCCACCAATCGGCGCGCAAGGGTTAAACATGAGCCTGCATGACATCGAAACGCTGGCCGAATTAATCGCCCGCGCCAAACACAATGATGAAGACATCGGTGCCACCAGCCTGCTCAAATCCTACGAACGCAAACAACTGCCCAAAACACTCGCCCGTGTCGGCGGCATTGATTTGCTTAATCGCGCATCCATGTTCGAACCCAAAACACTACGCGACCTGCGCTATGCGGGCCTGACCGCGATCAACCGCATCGGCCCGCTTCGCAAACTCGCCATCAAGGTCGGGGTTGGGAAATAACCCACGCGCCACACACAACCAACTGACCCAAATCCGTCATTCCCGCGAAGAGCCTGTGCCCGCGAAGGCGTGGTACGGGAATCCATGGCGCGGTGTGATTTAGACAATCAACTTGCCATCCGCCCCAAAAAACGGATGCGGTCCGTCAAACCGATCAATATAGGCCAGATGCGTCATAAGGCTTTTCTGGTCCGTATCCCAAACATACAGATGCATCGCAGGCGGCTCCATCACAAAGGCCGATGGTCCATCCTCGCGCAGATCAAGTGCCACCTGATGGGCAACCGACGGCCCAATGATCAACGGCACCCCGGCCCAGATCGTATGGATCGGGCGATGCACATGACCGCATAAAACCGCCTGAACTTTATCGCGATGGTCTGACACAATCGCCGCAAGTTCGTCTGCTCCGGTCTCAAGCTTCTGCGCATCCATATGGGCAATACCGGTCACAATCGGCGGATGATGCATGAAAATCACCGATGGTTTTTGATCCCCATCGGCCAAAACGCTGCGCAACCATTTAAGTTGCTCGGCTTGCAAAACCCCACCCGGTTTGCCTTCATCAAGCGTATCAAGCGCGATCAGGCGCAAGTCAAAGTCATCGACAACGTAATTGACGAAATCGCGTCCCGGCGCAACCGGCGTCGCATCGGCAAAGGCCGCCCGCAGCGGCCCGCGCCGGTCATGATTTCCCGGCACCATGAAATACGGGATGGTCAAACTTTTCAGGATTTCCGCCACCAACGCATATTCATCCGGGGTGCCCAGATCACCGATGTCGCCGGTAAACAAAACAACGTCCGGGCGCGGCATCATCGCCTCGACATGGGCGACTGCGTTTTCAAGTGCGCGTGCGGTATCCACCTTGCGATAGGCAAGCCTGCGACCCGCACCAACATGCAGGTCGGTCAATTGTGCAATCAGCATCTTTTTCGTGTCTTTCTTGATTATCTTGCCTGCGAAACGGCTGTTGTGCTGTCGCCTCTGGCGGGGAAAACGGTCAATCGATCCGGATTGATCTGGCAATGCACATCCGCCCCGGCGGTAATGATGTCGTCGGCATGGGTATCAATCATCACCGCATGCATTCCAATCCCAGATACGGTTAACCGCAACCGTTCACCCAAATACGAAACGGCTTCGACCCGGCCGGTGAAATGCGCATGTGCCGCATCACAGGTCGAAAGCCCGTCGGCACGGAAAAACAGCTCAACCGGTCCCTGATCAATGATCGCCCCGTGGCGCGGATCAAACGCATCGACCGCATCAAAAACATGGTTTCCGATATGCAATCGTCCGTCGCGCATCTGCCCGTCAAGCAGATTGGCCGCCCCGACAAAATCGGCAACAAACGGGTTTTGCGGCTTGCAGTAAATCTCGCGCGGGGTGCCGATCTGGGCAATTTCACCCTTTTGCATCACCACAATCCGGTCCCCCAGCGCCATGGCTTCTTCCTGATCATGCGTCACATAAACCGCCGTAATACCCAACTTGCGCAACAGGGCATTAATCTCGGTACGAAGACGCACTCGCAACTTCGCATCAAGGGCGGTTAACGGCTCATCAAGCAACAAGACACGCGGCTGCACCGCGATTGCCCGTGCAAGGGCGACACGCTGTCGCTGCCCACCCGAAAGCTGATCAATCGCCCGATCGGCAAGCATTTCGATATGCATCATCTCCAGCATCGCCTTGACCCGTGCATCGCTTTCCTCACGCGATACCCCATGCACCTTCAGGCCATAGGCCACATTCTGTGCCACGGTCATATTGGGAAACAGTGCATAGGACTGAAACACCATACCGACCCGGCGCTTTTCGATGGATTGATGGGTGACATCATCGCCATCAAACGTAATCACCCCGCCTTTATCTGGGAATTCCAACCCGGCAATCATGCGTAATATGGTCGTCTTGCCACAGCCCGACGGGCCCAGCAAAACAATGGTTTCCCCACCCTCAATCGTCAAATCGAACGGTGCCAGCGCGCGCGTGCCATCGGTAAAGGTTTTCGCACAATCGCGAAGCTTGATCTGTGTTGTCATAATGTGTCCTCCGCCGTCTCGATGCGCTTGGACACACGCTTGCCGCGATCGGCAAGGGTCTGCATCGCAATCAGCAACGGCATAATCAGTACAAAGAAAATCAGGGTATAGGCACTGCCGATCTCAAGACGCATCGACGCATAGGCATCGGCAAGCCCGACCGGCAAAGTTTTGGTCAGCGGCGTATGAAGCATCCACGTCAGATTGAATTCACCAATCGACAAGGTCACCACCATCAACGCACCAGCCAGAATGCCCGGCTTGGCATTGGGCACAATCACGGTAAAGAACCGCCGCCAGAACCCGGCACCAAGGCTGGCCGCCCCTTCTTCAAGCATCTTCATATCCATCGCCGACATCACAGCGGCAACAGATCGCACCATGAAGGGCAATGTAAACAACACATGCCCGGTCAGAATGAAAAGCCAGCTCGACCGGTATCCACTCACCCCGCCATAGGTAATCAAAAGGGCTAACGCCAATGCCAATCCCGGGATCGCCACCGGCAGGGTCAGCAATTCCTCAAACAACCGCGTCAGCCGACCGGGCCGACGCACCAACACATACGCCAAAGGCACCCCGGTCACCAACGTCACCGCCAGACACACCAGCGCAATCCAAAGCGACAAAAGGATACTGGCGGTATAAAGGTCCCAGACCTCGATGATCCAGCGAAACGTCAATCCCGATGACAGCCCCTGAAACACATTGACCGTCACCCCGGCCAAGGCCGACATCACAACCGGCACCACGATAAACAGGCACAACACAATCGTCAGGCCAAGCTGGCTGTAAAACTTCCAATCACGGCGCATGGTCATGCCCCTCCACGTGGCGCAACATCGGCGGAACTTCCGACAAAGCAGCGCACCGCAAACAAAACCGCCCACGTCATCGCACCCAACGCAATACTGAGGGCTGCGGCCACCGCCACATTGGCATTACGGGTAAACTCGGTATAAATCACCATCGGCAGGACATCGATGTCGGTGGCCAGTGTAAAGGCCGTGCCAAACGCCCCCATCGCCGTGGCAAAGCAAATCGCCCCTGATGAAATAAGACCGGGCATCAATCCGGGCAGGATCACATCCTTGACCACCCGCCATGTCGGCGCGCCAAGCGACCGCGCGGCTTCTTCAAGCTGCGGATCAAGCTTTTCGGCCGATGCCATCACCGCCAAAATCACCCGTGGGATCGAAAAATACAGATAGCCAATAAACAGCCCGCTGATTTCATAGGCAAAGACAAATTTCTCGCCAAAAATCGCATCACTGATGCTGCCAATAACCCCTTGCCGTCCGGCCAGCATGATCACCATGAAACCAACCACCGTGCCCGGAAAGGACAACGGCAATGTCAAAAGCGCGGTCAGCACGTTGCGCCCGGCAAACCGGTTGCGCACCAAGAACAACCCGCACACCGCACACAGCACAAGCGCGGTCAATGTCACGCCGGCCGACATCACAAGTGTCTGGACCAAACTGGCAAAATACCGCGCGTTGGTCAGGATCACGAAATAGGTCGCCCAGCCATCCGGCCCATCTGCCACCCGCATCGCCACAAGTGCGAGCGGGATTAGGAAAAACGCCGCAACGATAATAATGCCCGGCATCATCAGCATGGCCAAAATCGCCGGGCTCCCGACACCGGGTGTGGCCTGGCGCGAAAACCCAAATGGGAAAGAAGGGCGCGAACGCCCCTCTTTAATGTTGTGAGCCCAAGACACTTAGCGCACCTCAGACAGATAACGGTCGCCAAAGCCCGACTGAACGTCCGCCATTTTGGCGTAATCAACCGGCTGCGAACGTGCATAGTCATCCGCTGGCAGGAATTTCTCGGAGGCTTCTTCCGACATCGCCGATGCGATCACCGGACGCAGGAAGGCATTCGCCCAATGGGCCTGACCTTCGTCTGACATCACGTAATCCAGAACCTTTTTGCCATTGTCGGCATGCGGACCATTTTTGGTCAGGCTCATGACATAGGGAACAGCAACCGTACCTTCGGTCGGAATGACAAAGGCGACATTCGCTTCATCTTTGTACTTCGCACGGTAGGCATTGAAATCGTAATCAATCAGGATCGGAATTTCACCCGACAGAACACGCGCATAGGCGGTCTGTTTTGGCACAATCGGGTCGTTTTCCTTGAGTTTTTTGAAAAACTCGATACCCGGCGTGAAATCATCAAGCGTTCCGCCCATCGCACGGTTGATCGCAACCGCACCAGCGTAACCGACAAACGCACTCGACGGGTCAAGATAGCCCACCATGCCTTTGTATTCCGGCTTCAAAAGGTCCGACCAGCTTTGCGGAACAGCCGCACCGTCAAGGGCTTCGGTATTAACAAACAGGCCAATCGTGCCCGAATGAATGGCAAACCATGCGCCTTCGGGATCTTTCAAACCATCGGGGATTTTATCGAAATTGGCCGGTTTATAATTGGCAACAACGTCTTCCTGTTTGGCTTTGATGCCAAATGACACACCGTAATAGGCGACATCGGCAACCGGATTGTCTTTTTCCGCCAAAAGCTGCGACAGCGTCTGGCCAGAGTTTTTGTTATCCTGCGGCACGGTGATATCAAGATCGCGCGCAATGTTCTTAAGCTGTCCACCCCAATCGGCCCATTCCGGCGGGCAGTTATAACAAATCGCGACATCATCGGCGAACGCGGGCTGCGCGGCGACAACCGCAAACGCAGCACCCAATACAAGTTGTTTGAAACGCACTTTTAATCTTCCTATACTCAGGTTGATGAACGGCGCCGGAATGGTCCAATGGACTCCCCGTCGCTTAGATGATGAGGCAGCAACAAACTCTGTGGGTTTGCCTGCCCCTTGATCAGGCCACGCAGGAATGCAAGCGCCTGCTGGCCCATCTCTTGGGTGGGTTGAACCGCCGAACACAGTTTTGGCGTGATCAGCCCACCCACAGAAATTCCGTCAATACCGCCCACCGAAACATCATCGGGGACGGACAATCCATGCGACCGGCACGCACTGATGGCGGCAATCGCCAACATGTCGGTCGAACAGACAAGCCCGGTGACCGCGGGTTCACCGCACAGTAAATCTTCAAGCTGGTCTTTAAGGTCGGCTTCGCCGAATTTCACCTGCACAAGATGCGGGTTTTCAAGGCCGGCGGCCTGCAACGCCTGACAAAACCCGTCATAGCGCTGGCGCGATCTGTCTGAACTTTCAAACCGCCCGGCCACCATCGCAAGCGAGGTATGCCCCTTGGCAATCATTGCATTGGTAATGTCAAAGGCCGACCGGGCGTTATCAACGCTAATGGCCGCAACATCCCCTCGGCTGGGTTGATTAAACAGCAACACAAACGGAATGTTTTCCGCCTGCAACAAATCAACAACCGGGTTGTTGTCGGCATTGGCCAACGTCAAAATCAGCCCGTCGACGCGATTGTTCAAAAGCGTGGATACCGCCGCCATCTCACGTTCGGGATCATATTCCGATGACATCAAAATAACCGTCAGGCCGCAGGCATGGGCTTCCTGTTCAATCCCCTGCACAGAGGTTGCAAAAACCGGATTGGCAAGGGTCGGCACCAACACACCGACCGTGCGGGTCTGGGTCATCTTTAACCGCCGCCCATTGATGTTGGGCCGGTATTTCAAATACGCCATCGCCGCCGTCACAATCCGGGCTGTTTCGGCCGGGACGTCGTCGGGGAAATTGATCACCCGCGAGACGGTCGCGATGGACAAACCTGATTTACGCGCAACATCGCGCATGGTGGGCTTCGATGACATACTCAGCAACTCCTGTAACGCCCCCACCATAGCGACGTTACAAGTCAGTCTGATAACGCATTTGTTTCTGTTTTATGAAGGTTTGAAACGTTTACATTGGCGCAAATCAGCCACTTTCCTGTTTGGCCCAAAATGCCGGACTCACCCGTTTTTGCAGGCCTCCCTCGCCAACATATGCCCACCTGCGCGGGCATGACGGGTAAAAGAACACCCAAATCGACGTCACTCCTGCGCAGGCGGGAATCCATGGCGCGGCACCCTCTCCCTATCTGGGAAAGCACGCCCCCGCTTAACTCTGATGCAGCCAAAGCTCCGCCATAAAGCCATCCACATGATCCGGGCGCGGTGACGATAACGTCAGCTTTCCACCGGTATTTTGCATGATGGTTTCGACAATCGAAAGACCAAGCCCCGCCCCGCGTGCCTTGGTCTGGGCGCGTTTGAACCGTGCGGTAAGCTCGGTCATATCACGCGGGTCAACAACATCGCCGCCATTGCTCACCCGGATGACGTTGCTGCCCTTTATCTCGATCACCACCGGCTGGTTTTCATCGCCATGTTTAAGCGCATTTTCAATCAGATTGCGCAGGCAGATCGCAAAGGCATCGACATCAATATTGGCGTTGAGCGCCGCGGCATTTTTGCCATCCCATTCGATGCGCCCCGCCCCGTCTGACACCCGTTCAAGATCATCAATCACAAGCCCCAATGTCGTGCCAAGCTTCTGATTTTTCCCCGTCGGGCTGGTGCCTACCCCGGCCTCTGCACGGGCAAGCTGAAGCAGCTTTTCCGACAACCTTGATAGGCGTTTTAACGATTCTTCGGTCTGCTGCGCACGTTTAAGCCCCGGATGATCGGCCGGAAGCTCCAGCAAAAGCCGCTGCGTCTGCGCCAGGGCGGCTGCAATTGGCGTGCGCAATTCATGGGCACTGTGGGCAGTAAAGGTCCGCTCGGCACGCAATGCCGCATCAAGCTTTTCCATCAACCGGTTAACCGCGGTAATCATGGTGTGGATTTCATCGGGCGCGTCATCTTGCTCAATCGGCGCAAGATTGCCTTCGCTGCGCGCCTCAATATCATCGCGCACGCGGCGTACGGGTTGCAATCCCTGGCGCACGGCAAAAATAATGCCGATGATCACGGCGGGAATAAGCACAATGATCGGCAAAAACTGCGCGCTGACACTGGCAATCAGCGCCTCGCGCCGATGGCTAAGCGGTTCGGCAATCTGAATGATCCGCGCCCCGTCCTTGACCACGGCGGAATAAATCCGAAAATGATCGTCGGTATAAAACCCTTCAAGCAACGGGGCGGAAAACGGTTCTTCCTCCGCATTGGCAGACCGCAGCAAAAGCCGCCCGGACACATCGCGCACCTGATACATCAGGTAATCGGCCCCGATTTCATCATCGCCTTCGCCGCGATCCCCGGTTTTGTTTTCGCCCTGTTCGGGGCTTTCGACCACCACGGTTGCCGTGTCTCTGCCATGATGTTTGAGGTAATCATCCATCAACGGGGCATAGCGATACGCCGATTTGACAAGGCTGCTGTCAAAAACTTCCTGCATCTCGTGATACATCGTAAAATCGGCCAGAAGCGACCCGGCGATCCAGAAAACACCAACCATCACCGTCAGGCGTTTGGTCAGGGCAAATTGCAGGCTTTTGGTCGAAAACATCCGCATTCTCATCCCCCCACCCGATAGCCAACACCGCGCACGGTTTTAATCACATCGCGGCCCAGTTTGCGCCGCAGGCGACTGACATAGACCTCAACCGTATTGCTTTCGATCTCCGCGCCAAATTCATACAGCGCCTCTTCAAGCTGGCGTTTGGAGAGTGTCTGTCCGGGGCGACGCACCATCTGATCGAGCAACGCCCATTCGCGCGATGTCAAATCAATCTGCGCGCCGTTAATCAGGACCACCCGCCCGGCGAGATCCACCTCCACCCCACCGGCAAGTGCGACAAACGGGTTGGGATTGCCGCTATAACGCCGTGCGACCGCCGATAACCGTGCGGATAACTCATTTAAATCAAACGGCTTGACCAGATAATCATCCGCCCCGGCATTCAGCCCCTCAATCCGGTCGGAAATCTGGTCTTGCGCGGTCAGGATGATGCACGGCATGGCCGATCCATTGCGCCGCAAAACCCGCAACAAATCAATCCCGCGCCCATCGGGCAGGTTAAGGTCAAGCAACAGCACATCATAATTGGTCCCGCGGATCATGATTTCCGCGTCACCAATGCTTTCGGTGTGATCGACCGCCTCGCCTGCGGCCAGCAAATGATCGCGGACCGCCTCGGCCAGCATGACCTCGTCTTCCACCAGAAGAATGCGCAAAACTTACCCCCACCTGCATGTCATCAATCTGCATGTCATCAATGTGACCCGCCTGACTATCGACACTTCCTGACAGCCACCTGAACGCACGGCTCCCCACCCTTCAGGCAGGCGTCAGGAAACCCCGCCATTCTTTGCCTCGCTGGACGCAGATGGCGTCGCTTGAGTGTGTCTTTTTCGTCTTTGATCTTTATGAAGGAACTGCGCTGTGAAAAGAACTGTTTTCCCATCCGCCGCCAAAAGCCTTATCGCCATGACCCTGCTTGCCGGGGCATCTTTGGCCGTCCTCGTCCCCCCGGCCCGCGCCGATGATGACATGTGCAACGTGCCCAAGGCCGACTGGCAGACCAAAGAAGCGCTGAGTGCAAAACTCACCGCCGAAGGCTGGGACGTCCGCAAGGTCAAGGTCGAAGACGGCTGTTTTGAAGTCTATGCCATCGATGCGGCGGGCAAAAAGGTCGAAGCCTATTTCAATCCGGCAACCCTTGATGCCGTCAAGATCAAACAGGAAGACTAACCGCCGCCGTTAAGCTGATTTTTGGCGGGCCAATGCCCACTCTGGCAGATGCCCGCCAAAACCTTCTGTCGGCCACCACACTGACCAACCCCCAACACTAAGCAGCCCCGAACAAGGAAAGCACATCATGTCATCGGTAAAAGTATGGGACCCGTTTGTCCGTCTGTTTCACTGGGGCCTGGCCGCAAGTTTCGCCGTCGCCTGGATCACGGCGGATGACTGGGACACCCTGCATCACTGGGCGGGCTATGCCGCCGCCGCCCTGATTGGCCTGCGTCTTGTCTGGGGATTAATCGGCCCGCGCTATGCCCGCTTTACCCAGTTCATCAAAAGCCCGGCCGCCACCATCGGCTATCTGTCCGACATCATCCGGGGTCGCGAACGCCGCTATATCGGTCATAACCCGGCGGGCGCTGCGATGGTAATGGTCTTGATCGTCGCCATGCTGGGCTGTGCCTTTACCGGCTGGCTTTACACCACCGATGCCTTTTGGGGATCGGACTGGGTCGAGGAAACCCACGAAACTCTCGCCAATGGTTTGCTGATCCTCGTTCTGGTCCATATCGGCGGCGTGTTGCTGGCCAGCCTGCGCCATCATGAAAATCTGGTGCGTGCGATGATCACCGGCAAAAAACGCCGCGCGCTTTCTGACGACATCGGCTAACGCCAACACGACCCTTTAGCCGACCTCCCTCAACATCCGGCTCCCTCAACACCTGTCCCAAACTTGCAACCGCGCCCTCACGGGTTCGGTTGCTTTTTTTGGGCCGCGCTTTGGGGGCAGGGCCGATTAACTTGGTTGGAATGGCAGACCCGAAAAGTGATGATGACACCGCTGCCGAAGCCCGC
Organism: Thalassospira lohafexi; assembly: GCF_002844275.1. Taxonomy (GTDB): domain Bacteria; phylum Pseudomonadota; class Alphaproteobacteria; order Rhodospirillales; family Thalassospiraceae; genus Thalassospira; species Thalassospira lohafexi. The sequence goes on along the minus strand of NZ_NXGX01000009.1, from coordinate 33,811 downwards.
TGCCGCGAACGCACTTGATCCCTGATCCACACGCAACGCCTCACGGAATAATCTGATCTAGCATATCCCGGCAATCGCGAAGCGGCCTCACATCCTGTCGACTTTTGGCCATCGCCATCGCCCCGGAATAGGCCGCAATCACAAACCCGGCCAGACTGTCGGCTTTTTCTGCATCTTCCAAGCATCCCGTACCGGCCAATTCCACGCCAAGAGCCCCTTGCCAGCGATCAAAAATCGCCGCACAGGCTGTCTGAAAATCCCCATCCCCACCCGAAAGCTCCAGCGCCAGATTGTTAAGCGGACATCCTGTTACCCTGCCCCTGCCCTCAAGTTCAGTGATAATCGCCGTCATCACCGCGAGAATTCCGGCCTTGGCCGTAACCGCCTTTTGCACCGGCACGATCCAGCTTTGCGCCACCGCCCCGGCAACCCGCGCCTCCAGAACTGCAAGGCCAAGCTGCTTCTTGCTTGGAAAATGATGCGAGAACGCTCCGCCGCTGACCCCGGCCAGATCACGGATTTCGGTCATCGCGGTCGCGTGATAGCCGCGCGCAACAAAGGCCACAAACGCGGCATCAAGAATACGGTTGCGCATGCCTTCCGGGTCATTGCTGCGTAAACGTTGCGGGCTCATGGGCTTTCTCCTGACAGATTTGGGCATATCCCTGCCCTGTCTTATCCTATCGCAGCTTGACAAAACAGGACAAACATCCTGTTAATATAAACAGGTCATTCATCCTGTTTTAACAGTCAAGGTTCCAACCATGCCCCGCACCATGCATACCGACATCATCGAACTGCGCCGCTACCGCCTCAAGCCCGGCACCCGCCAAACCCTGATCGATCTGTTTGATCGTGAATTTATTGAAAGTCAGGAGGAATGCGGCATGTCAGTGATCGGCCAATTCCGCGATCTTGACGATGCCGACAGCTTCGCCTGGTTGCGTGGCTTTGCCGATATGGAGACGCGTGCGGCTGCATTGGGCACATTTTACACCGGCCCTGTCTGGGCCCGTCACTGCGACACTGCCAATGGCACAATGGTCAATTCCGATAATGTGCTGTTGCTACGTCCGACAAGCTCCGCCACCGGGCTAGCCACCCCGGCTCATCCCCGCCCGGCTGGCGTCAACACAGCATCGCCACACAGCCTGATCGAAGCAAATATCTGCTCACTCGCACCGGGCAAGGCATCCGGGTTTGCCGCCTTCTTCGCCGAAAAACTGCGCCCGGTTATGCAGGCATGCGGGGCCGATATTCTTGCTGAACTGATCACCGAAACCGCCGACAACAGCTTTCCGCGCCTGCCGGTCCGTGACGGTGAAACTGTCTTTGTCTGGCTGTCATGCTTTAACAATGCATCAGATTACGCCACCTTCACCGATCGCCTGGCCTGCCACCCGGATTGGCAACATGGCCTTGCCGCCGAATTCGATCAATGGCTATGGCGCCCCCGCGAAACCCTGCGCCTTGCCCCGACAACGCGCTCACATGTGCGCTAGACGGCGAACATCCAAATTGCACCAAAAACACAACCGGACAAGATAGGGCAAAATAGGCCAAAATAGGCCCCACTACCGCAAAAGTAACGGACGGGGAAAGCCATCCCCGTCCCCCCTCATGCATGCATCGGTGCAAACCGGGTCCTTTGTGCCGCAATCTTCCCAAAGGACGACAATCAGCCCATCACCCGCGCCGGATTCCCCACCACCGTCACCCCGGCGGGGACGTCCTTGGTCACCACCGATCCGGCACCAACAATGGCATTATCACCAATCGTGATGCCGGGCAGGATAATTGCCGCGCCGCCGATCCAGACGTTTTTGCCAATCGTCACCGGCATCGCGCGTTCAAGGTTCTGCTGACGAAGTTCTGGGTCCTTATGATGGTCCGCACAGTAAATCTGCACATTGGGGCCCAGCATCGCATAATCACCAATCGTCACCGGCGCACTATCAAGAACAACACACCCGGCATTGAGAAACACCGCCTTGCCAAGCGTGATATTCACCCCGTATGCGCAATGAAATGGCGCCTCGATCCGCGCATCCCCGGCACAGGCGGCAAACAGTGCGCGCAACTTTTCCCCGATATTGCCACGCACATCGGGCGGGGTCGTGCTGTGTTCAAACGCCGCCGCACGCGCTGCTGTGCGCAATGCTTCAAGTTCTGGGTCAAGGCAGGAATACCAATCGCCAGACTTCATTTTTTCTAACGCACTCAAAGGCATGGTGATCCGTGGTGTTGTTTGGGGTCAGTATCCTAAGACATCAACACGTTACGTCGGATTACACGCCTGCGCAATCACCACCGCATCGCACCCAAACAGGTTGCGGAGCACCATGCTTTGCTGCGCTACTGCTGCGCTATTTGGCCGTCACATGCGCAAGATCCCCGGCATGGGTCGCCAACCCGTCGCACGCCCGTGCCCATGATCTATCGCCATCATAAAGGGCGGACCGGACATAGGCCCACGTCATGCGCTGCGTAATTGCCAAACGATCCGGGTCCTCGTCATCGGTTTCCTTGGCATCATATCCGGCAATCCCGCCAAGCCCGTGTTTGCCCCCGACAAGGGTCAACAAGGCATCACTGCCCGGCGCATGGTAAAACGGATCGGTATGCCATGCCGCCCCGCGCGTGGTCAGATGCGGGTTCACATCACTGTCCCCTGCCACCACCAAAGTCCGGGTGGTCAAATGGGCAAAATCCGGATTAAGTGCTGTATAATTCTCACGTGCATGGGGACTTAAACTATCCCCCCCATTGCCCGGTGCCGCCAACAACACACCGACTTTGATGCGCGGTTCAATGAGGTTCACATCCCTAGCATCCGGGTCTTTTATGTCGGTCAACCGCGCACCGAGCAACATGCCCACCGTCTGCCCGCCAAGCGAATGGCCGACCGCCGCGATCCTGTCATGGTCAAGCCGCCCGTCAAGCACCGGACTTGCCGCCTCGATGTCTTTGAGGTGATCAAGGATCAGCTTGAAATCCTCCACCCGCGACCGCCAGAAAAACGGCGCACCGGGCGCATCCATGTCAAACCCGGCAACCTTCGAATTGCCATGTGTTGGCTGGATCACGACAAAGCCATGCTCGGCATAAAAATTGGCCAGCGGCCCGTAACCGTCCTTTGACGGGATATAAAGCGACGGTCCATGCCCGTGCGACAACAAAATAATCGGTAAATTCCGACCCTGCATCGGGGCGGTAATCCGCATTTCGATCGGCTTGGGCCGGTCTGCGGCATCAAGCATCACCGGGGTGATCGAAATGGTTGAAACCGGTTCATCCATCGGAATATGCCGCGCCGTAGTGATCAACTTGTTCATGCTCGGTCTCCTTGAAACTGGTTGGCGAAGCTAAAGATTTCGCCTATATATCGTGAAACGGAACAATGATCCGCACCACAAATGGAACATCGTTCCGCTTACGCAAACCAGATACGGAACATTGTTCCGTTTATCAAGGGCAAATGTGACCGGGCGGTTCCCGTATCACAGCAAAAGACCGATTTTAGGGTTGGAAAACAACGCGATGGCCAAAGAAACCCCGACCGAAAAAAAAGTCGCCACCGCCACGAGCACGACCCGCTCGACCAATACCACCGCCACAAAAGCACCGCGCACCACGCGCGCCCCCCGTGCCGATGCCCTGCGCAACGAAGACGCGCTGCTCGAAGCCGCCAAGGTGGTTTTTGCCAATATCGGGGTTGATGCACCGGTGCGTGAAATTGCCGCCCAGGCCGGGGTGGGTGTTGGCACGCTGTATCGCCGTTTTCCCACCCGCAGCGACCTTGTCGTCGGGGTATTCAAACGCGAAGTCGATGCCTGTGCTGCCGAGGCGCCCAAACTGGCCACCGCCCACCCACCGGGCGAGGCGCTGTCACGCTGGCTCAAACGCTATTGCCAGTTCATTGTCACCAAAAAGGGATTGGCCTCCGCCCTGCATTCGGGCGATCCGGCCTTTGACGCCCTGCCCGCCTATTTCCGAAGCAACTTTGAACCGGCCCTGACCGATTTGCTGGCCGCTGCTGCCAAGGCCGGTGAAGCCCGGCACGATGTGGACGCCTATGACCTGCTGCGCGCGATTGGCAACCTTGCCAGCACGGGTGGGAAGGACGGCCCCGATGGCATGGAACATACCTATCGCATGCTTGATCTGATGATTGACGGGTTGCGCTTTGGCACGCCGCGCTAAGCGCTCTCGCCTATCTTACCCGTAATCGGGCGCAAACAGATCAAGATCAAGCGTCGGCTTCACCCCGATGTCGCGGCGATGCTTTTTCAAAAACGCACTGGCGGCATCGCGCCCGGTATCACGCAGCTTGGTCATAAAGCTCCATTGCGCATTCATTTTTGACGATTGATCAAATTCAAGCATCGCCTCGCTGGCGATACAATGCATCCGCATAGCACCCCACTTGCTGGCTTCGCACGCATGATCGGGTGCATCATTGCGCAGGATCGAAATCAACCGCAGCTCCTTCATCAGGCTGCTGTTAAACGACACTTCATTGAGCCGGTTGGAAATATCGCGTGACGTTTTGGGAACGCCGGGTCGCTTGACCGGATTGATCTGAACCAGAACCGTATCATCCGATCCGCATTCGCGCACCAGCGGCCCCAAACTGGGGTTGCCGCTATAGCCCCCATCCCAATAGGGCACGCCATCAATCTCGATCGCCTTGTAAATGGTAGGCAAACAGGCCGATGCCAACAACACATCAACGGTGATGTCGGGATTGCGAAACACCCGGCCCTGCCCGGTTTCGACATTGGTCGCGGTGACAAACAATTTCGCCGGGCTGTGATTAAGCGCGGCAAAATCGACAACCCCCTCAAGGATCGCGGTTAGCGGATTATCGCCAAGCGGATTAAGGTCATAGGGCGAAAACATCTTCGCACTCATATCCATCCACATATAGGCAAATGAGTTTTCAAGCGACCAGTTGCCAAACAGGATATCCATCGGGCTGCGTTGAAGCGGGCTGAACCGCGCCGCTTCCGACACATTTTCCCAAAAGGTCTCAAGGTCTTCACGCGCCGCCTTATGCCCACCCTTGGCCAGACCCGACGCCATCACCGCCGCATTCATCGCACCCGCTGACGTCCCCGAAATCGCCTCAATGACGATTTCCTCATCCTCAAGCAACCGATCCAGAACGCCCCACGTAAACGCCCCGTGCGACCCGCCGCCCTGAAGCGCCAGACTGATGTTCTTTTGCGCCTTCTTGCCCGCGGCGGTTTTCTGCGCCGCCACCGGTTTCTTCGCCACCCCGGATTTCTTCACAGCTTCGCTCATGCCAACTCCTGCATCACATCATCCTGCCATCATGCCATTGTGCCATTGTGCCATTGTGCCATTGTGCCATTGTGCCATCATGCGGGCAGCACCCATCCCTGATGATATGTCGCATAATCACGGATTTACCAGACGTGATGGTTTTAATGCACCGCCAAGCGATCAAGACGATAGACCGGTATCCCCGCCCTATCCCCGTCAGCGCCCGTCATGTTACCCCGCGCCCTCCCCGTCACCCCCGCTCGCCCCGTCACCCGCGCTATCCCCGTCACCCCCGCGAAGGCGGGGGTCCATCGCACCCCAAACGCCGCCAAGCCCGCACTACATAAAACATCGCAAAACGATCTCATCGTGCGAAACACAGTTGCCCCGAACCATCCCCATCGGATACCTTGCTGCAATCAAAAACACACACGCACAAATGGTCGCGTTACCCAAAAAACACCGTTTAATAGGGTATCGATTGCCTTGGGGATTTCAGAATGAACGACGCCTTGCACAGCCTGCTTTCTCATTACCGCGAGAATGCGAAAACCGAACGCGAAAAAGGCACGTACTTTGAAAACCTGATCAAGGCTTATCTTCTCAATGATCCCTTGCAACAGGATCAATATAGCGACGCCTGGACCTATGCCGATTGGGCCGAACAACATGGCTGGAATGCGCGCGACACCGGTATTGATCTGGTTGCGAAACTGCGCCACGAAGAAGGCTATTGCGCCATTCAGTGCAAATTCTACGCCGAGGACCACCGCATCCAGAAAGGCGATATTGACCGTTTCTTTAGCGTATCGGGCAAGGAACCGATCAAGCGCCGACTGATCGTCGATAGCACGCGCATGCCGTGGGGGCCGAACGCAGAAGCCACGATCAAGGATCAGACGATCCCGGTCAACCGAATAGATCTAGAAGCCTTGGAAAACAGCCCGATCAATTGGGCTATGTTTGCCCGGACGGGTGAAGTCATCCTGCCTGAAAAGAGGCCCCTTCGCGACTATCAGCAAACCGTTCTCCAAGCGGTACAGAAAGGTTTTGCCGAACATGACCGCGGCAAAATTATTATGGCTTGTGGCACCGGTAAAACCTTCACCAGCCTGCGCATCGCCGAAGACCGTGCAGGCAAGGGAAAAACCGTTCTGTATCTGGTGCCATCCCTTGCGCTAATGTCGCAAACCGTCACCGAATGGGCCAATGATGCCCTAACCCCGATCCATGCCTTTGCCGCCTGCTCTGATAGTCAGGTCGGCAAACGCCGGATTGGTAATGCCGACGCAGTTGCCGATGTCGATATTCACGATCTGGCATTCCCCGCGACGACAAACCCGCAAAAAATTGCGCAAAACGTCATCCATCGTCACGATGATGACCACATGACCGTGGTGTTTTCCACCTATCAATCCATTCAGGTCATCTCGGACGCGCAGCAAAAACACGGCCTGCCGGAATTTGACCTGATCATCTGTGATGAGGCCCACCGCACCACAGGCGTCACCCTTGCCAACGAAGACGACTCAAACTTCGTCAAGGTGCATGATCAATCAGTCATTGCCGGTAAAAAACGCCTGTATATGACGGCCACCCCGCGCATCTTTAACGACAATGTCAAAGCCAAAGCCGATGAAAAGGATGCCATCCTGTGTTCAATGGATGATAAAAGTCTGTTTGGACCGGTATTTGATTATATTTCTTTTGACTGGGCTGTCCGAAATCATTACCTGACCGATTACAAGGTCATTGTCCTTGCGGTGGATGAAGGCGTGGTCAATGCAGGAACCCAACGCCGCCTTTCCGATGAAACAAACAGCCTGAAGCTTGATGACGCCACCAAAATCATTGGCTGTTATAAGGCCCTGACCAAGGAAACCCTGCGCAAGGATGTCGGAACTGACATCAACCCGATGCGCCGCGCACTCGCCTTCTGCCAAAGCATCAAGTCTTCCGAAACAGTCTGCAATGAATTCGAAGCCGTCATTGACGAATATCTTGATGCAATCGGGGACGAGGACGAAGACCTCGCAGGTAGCCCGCGCCTGCGCTGCGAACTTTCCCATGTCGATGGCACCTTTAATGCCAAATCACGTACCGAACGCCTCAATTGGCTAAAATCCGACGCGGGCGACGATACCTGCCGCATCCTAAGCAACGCCCGCTGCCTGTCCGAAGGGGTCGATGTCCCCGCCCTTGATGCCATCATGTTCATGCATCCGCGCAAAAGCCAGATTGACGTCATTCAATCGGTCGGTCGCGTCATGCGCAAGGCACAGGGCAAAAACATGGGCTATGTCATTTTGCCCGTCGCCATCCCTGCGGGCACCAGCGCAGAACAGGCCTTGAATGACAATGAACGCTACAAAGTTATCTGGCAGATCCTCAATGCGCTCCGCGCCCATGATGAACGCTTTGATGCCGTGATCAACCGCGCATCCCTTGGCGAAGACATCAGCGACAAAATCGAAATCACCGCCATCGTCAAAGACCTGCCCACCCGCACCCAACCGGCAAAACAAGCCGCCAATATCGGCGAAGGCAACGGCCATACCGAAAATGACGGCGATACCGCTGAACTTGAAATTCCCACCACACCGTCGCAGGGCGAACTTGACCTGTTCATTGACGAATTTTCCAAGGCCGTTCTGGCCCGCATCGTCAAAAAATGCGGCACTCGTGATTATTGGGAAAACTGGGCAACCGACATCGCCAAAATCGCCCAGACCCATATCACCCGCATCAAAACCACCATCGCTGATCCGGGTGGCAAGGCCCGCATCGAATTTGATAAATTCCTCGCCGAATTGCGCGATGACCTGAATGACAGCATCACCGAAGACGAAGCGGTCGAAATGCTCGCCCAGCACGTCATTACCCGCCCGGTGTTTGAAACCCTGTTCGAAGGCCACGCCTTCACCCGCGAAAACCCGATTTCAAAGGCAATCCAGTCGATCCTTGATGTGCTAGATGAACACAATCTGGAAAAAGAAAGCAAAACGCTTGAAAAATTCTATGACAGTGTGAAAAACCGCGCACAGGGCATCGCCACCTCAAACGGCAAACAATCCCTTGTCGTCGAACTCTATGACAAATTCTTCCGCAATGCCTTCCCGCGCATGACCGAACGCCTTGGCATCGTCTATACCCCGGTCGAAGTCGTCGATTTCATCATCCATTCCGTCAATGACGTCCTGAAATCCGAATTTGATCAAACACTGGGAAGCAAGGGTGTTCACATCATCGATCCCTTCACCGGCACCGGCACCTTCATCACCCGCCTGCTGCAATCTGGCCTGATTGCCCCCGAAGACCTCGAACATAAATTCCGCCATGAGATCCATGCCAACGAAATCGTCCTGCTGGCCTATTACATCGCCGCCATCAACATTGAATCCGTCTTCCATGACGTCTCAAACCGCGATGATTACATACCGTTTGAAGGCATCTGCCTGACCGATACCTTCCAGATGTATGAAACCGACGATCTGATTTCGGCCTACATGCCCGACAATTCGGAACGGCGAAAACGTCAAAAAGAAACAGATATCAAGGTCATCATCGGCAACCCGCCCTATTCGGCGGGGCAGGGCAGCGCCAATGATAATAACGCCAACATTAAATATAAAACTCTAGATGAGGGCATTCGCGATACCTACGCCGCCCATTCCGATGCGACACTCAAAAACGCCCTTTACGACAGCTATATCCGCGCCATCCGCTGGGGCAGCGACCGTTTGAAAGACAAAGGCGGAGTCATGGCCTATGTCACCAATGCAGGCTGGATTGACGGCAACGCCATGGATGGATTGCGTAAATGCCTCAAGGAAGAATTCACCAGCCTCTATATTTTCCATTTGCGGGGCAACCAACGCACATCCGGCGAACTGTCACGCCGGGAAGGCGGCAAAATCTTTGGCTCTGGCAGTCGTTCACCAATCGCCATTACCCTCTTCGTCAAAAACCCCAATGCCACAGAACACGGCAAAATCTGGTTCCATGACATCGGCGATTACCTGACGCGCGACGAAAAACTCGCCAAAATCCAAAATTTCGGAAGTATATCCGCACTCAAATCGGCCAATGCCTTCGAGGAAATCCTCCCGGATGACCACAACGACTGGCTTAACCAGCGTGACGGTAGCTTTGACCAGTTCATCAAGACTGGGGACAAAAAAGACAAAAGTGCTCTGGTTCTATTTGCAAACTATTCGGCGGGACTTAAAACGAACAGAGATGCATGGTGCTATAACTATTCAGTATCTCTACTTGAAAACAATATGAACAGAACAATCTCTTTCTATAATTCCGAAGTCGAGCGATTCGCGAAACACTTTCAAGAGCATGGCAAGGTGGATGGTAAGTCTTTTATCGATACAAACCCTTCCAAAATTAGTTGGGACTTTGCTCAAGTGGTTGGCGTAGAGAGAGGCACCAAAATTTCTTTCGATCCAAACTCTATATTCAAGGGCATCTATCGTCCGTTTACCGCCCAGTTCTGTTACTTTAATAGGAACTTTAATAATCGCGTTTACCAAATGCCATCGATTTTCCCGGAGCAAGTTTCACGAAATTTAGCAATATCTGTATCTGGAGTGGGAGCAAAAGCTTTCACCAGCTTACTTGTAAATAGTCTCCCCTGTCTTGATATGGTTGAAAAAGGCCAATGCTTCCCTCTCAAACTTTATCAAAAGAATGAACCACAAAAAGGTGAGTTGTTTGGCCGTGATCCAAGCGTAAATGACTATCGCATCAAAGATGGCATCACCGATGACGGCTTGGCGCATTTCAAGGCGGCCTATCCGAATGAGGATATCAGCAAGGAAGACATCTTCTATTATGTCTATGGCCTGCTGCATTCCGAGGACTATCGCGCACGCTATGCTGATAACCTGTCCAAGGAATTGCCGCGCATTCCATGTGTGAAAAAGGCAGTGGATTTCTGGGCCTTTAGCAAGGCTGGCAGGGATTTGGGCGATTTGCATGTCAATTACGAAACGGTTGATCCCTACCCGGTCACCTATAAGCAGGGCGATGCTCGCACATGGGTAATTGACGATGCAGAGGCCTTCTATCGCGTTGAAAAGATGAAATTTGGTGGCAAGGCAAGCGCCAAGGACAAGACCACCATCATCTATAACCCGCGCATTACCCTTCAGGACGTCCCGCTTGAGGCTTATGACTATGTGGTCAATGGCAAACCGGCGATTGAATGGGTGATGGAACGCCAATGTGTCAAAACCGACAAGGCGAGTGGCATTGTCAATGATGCCAACCTTTATGCGATTGAAACGGTCGGCGATCCGGCCTATCCGCTTAAATTGTTGGAACGGGTGATTACGGTATCACTTGAAACCATGAAAATCGTCCGTTCGCTGCCTGCCCTTGATATTGACGTTCCGGACGCGAAAAAACCGACACAGCATTAATCGAAAACGCGGGGGAACCAAAAAACATATGTGTTCCCCCGCGTTTATGGATGCCCGCCTACGCGGACATGACGAGCGGGTGGAAAAACCGCGATCACTCTGCCCCTATTGCCAACATTCCCCAAAACCTACCCCCACTCAATCGCCGCCGGTAAATCCAGTTTCGGCGCCTGATCCATCACCATCGCCAAGAAAATCCGCGCAATCGGCGACAGGCTTTTGCTCTGGCGCGTAATCACGCCAATCGGGCGGTGGCGTGTGGGATGGCTCAGTGGCACGAAGGTCAGTTTGGCGTCTGCCGTTTGGTCCGAAACTCCGCTTGCAATGCGCGCGGCCAATTCCGGCAGCACGGTAATCCCCACCCCCTCGGCCACCATCGCGGCCAGCGTGATGGTGTTGGATGTTTCGACCACCGGGCGCAATCCCGCCACCAGATCGGCCGCTGCATTTATCGCCGTGTCGGCCCCCGGCTTTGCCGCCGATTTTGCCGCCGATGACCCGCTTTTGGCCGCCTCTGCCATGGCGCGTTCGGCCCGCGCGGCACTGTCCATCACCGCCTGTGCCGCCCCGATGCCAAGGGCGGCGGCCTTTGCCACCGATGCACTGACCGGCATGGTCGGTAAGATGGCCGGTGTAGTAGATGTGGTTGATGTGGTGGCCCCAAATCCCTGATCGGCCATCATCGCGCGTGTGCCTGATTCCGGGCCCAGCCCGACAAACGGCTGATCAATAAGGTCCGACCACGCGATTTCAGATTGCCCGGCAAATTCATGATCGGCCCGGCACAAAACGCCAAACCGGTCGGAAAACAGCGGACTGAACGCGATATCGGGCAAATCCTGCCATTCCCCGGCGATGCCAAAATCAACCACCCCATTGGCCACCGCTTCATGCACTTCCCCGGCATTCATTTCATCAAGCCGCAATCGCGCATCGGGATGTGCTGCGACAAAATGGCGGATCACGCCGGGCAAAATGCGGGTTAGAACCGACGGGGCCGCCGCAATGCGAATTTTCCCGCCAATCCCGCGCGACAGCGCATCAAGATCACCAAGTGCTTCTTCAAAATCGCCCAGCAACCGGCGCGCAATCGGCAAAAACCGCTCCCCGGTCACAGTCAACGAAACATGCCGCGTCGTGCGATCAAAAAGCGCGGCCCCCGTCACATCCTCAAACTGGCGAATGGTCGCGGTAATCGCGGGCGATCCCAGCCCAAGGGCGGCGGCCGCCGCACTAAACGATCCCTGCTCGGCGACCGCAACAAACACGCGCATATGGCGGATATTAAGTGATGACAGCATGGTTTTCGATGTCCGTTCCAGTAAATGTGCGCCTGCCCAAAAAGACCATAGCGCCCAATCCCGATACGGGCAAAAGGCTTCTTGCGTGTTTTACATCGCCAACCGTGTTTCGTGACATCGAGTGAATGCGACAAATGCCGGTTTTGCCATCCCCCATTCTTGCCATGCGGCACGGTCGGGGGCTCTGCCTGCTCAAATTGCTGGAAAAATGCGGAAATATATTTGTATGAGGATTTAATTTATCGCGGTTTTCCGCCATTGGTGCCCGCACCCCCTGGCCTTTTGGCCCTGAAAAGGCTTGCAACGCTATTGATGGGTCCGCCAATCATCAGACTATTACAATAATCGTCCTTCACCCCGATTTCCGCGAAAAGGCCGGATGGGGCATCGCGGGGCTGTTTTGCCGGGTCGATTATTCACTAAAAATGAATAATCAGTCAGAATTTTCGATTTGTGTATTTAATCATCCTCCGGTCAAATAGGGTAAAAGCACCCCAAACAACCGATCAATTCGGATGAGAGAGACCCAATGCCTGCTTCGCCCGCCCGCAGCTTTACCCGCTTTAACCGCCTGCCGGTTCTGACCCCGGATCGGTCGCTCGATCACCTGACGCTCAGTTTCCTTAAGGCATTGGAATCAGAAGGTAAATTCACCGGCGAAATCCATGCGGACTTCCCCACCCGCCTGATCAATGCCACCGATAACAGTGTGTATCAGGTGATGCCGACCGCGGTGTTGCAGCCAAAATCGCGCGATGACATCAATATCGTCATGGAAATGGCCGGGCGCGAAGAATTTAACGAGGTCAAAATCACCCCGCGCGGCGGTGGCACGGGCACCAATGGCCAGTCACTGAACAACACCATCACCCTTGATACATCCAAACATCTCAATAAGATACGGGATTTTGATGCCGAAACTGGACTGGTGAAAGTTGAGCCGGGCGTGGTGCTCGATCAGCTTAATGCGTGGCTCAAACCCCACGGGTTTTTCTTCCCGCCTGCGGTCTCCACCGCCAGCCGGGCGACCATCGGCGGCATGATCGGATCGGACAGCTCAGGCAAAGGATCGCGGATTTACGGCAAAACCAGCCACTATATCCATGACATGACCACGGTCCTGATCGATGGCACGGATTTCACAACACCGGCGCTAAGTGCTTCTGATGCCAAGGAAATTATGGCGCGCGAGGATCGTGTTGGCGCGCTTTATCGCATGGTCCATGACGAAATTTTCCCACGGCGTGATCAGATCAAGGCCATTTTTCCGGAAATGAACCGCGGGCTTACCGGCTATAACCTTAAAGAATCCGTTTCCGATCAAGGGGATATGAACTTAAGCTTCCTGATCGCCGGGGCCGAAGGCAGCCTTGGCATGGTCAAGGACATCACGCTGCGCGTCATCCCATTGCCAAAGCACAAGGCGGTCTCTGTCGTCCGCTACGCCAGCTTTGACGCGGCTTTGCGCCATGTTGGCACGTTGGTGCAATTTGATCCCGTCGCGATTGAAAGCATCGATGACAAGGTTATGAAGCTGGCCGAGCAGGATGAAAGCTGGCACATGCTGGGCAAATTGCTGGGCACAGATACCGGCACGGTGCAGACACGCGGCTTCAATGTTGTTGAATTCATTGGCGAAAGTGCCGATGAGGTCGCCGCCAAGCAGGCCGAACTGGCCGCCCATCTTGCCGCCAATCCGAGCGCTGAACACGCCCCGATTGGCTGGGTACAGGCCACCGATCCGGCCCAAATTGCCGCCATCTGGTCGATCCGCGCCAAATCTGTTGGGTTGCTTGGCAATCTTGAGGGCAAACGCCGTGCGACCCCGTTTGTCGAAGATACTGCTGTGCCCCCCGAAAATCTGGCCGATTTTATCGCAGAATTCCGCGCTTTACTCGATGCCGAGGGGCTTGATTACGGTATGTTTGGCCATGTCGATGTTGGCTGCCTGCATGTGCGCCCGTTGCTTGATATGTGCGATGAAGAGGACGAAGCACGTTTGCGGCGCGTGTCGGATGCGGTTGCTGATTTGACCAAGCGTTATAACGGCCTGATCTGGGGCGAACATGGCAAGGGTTTTCGCGGTGAATATTCGCCGATTTATTTCGGGCCGGAGCTTTATGATAGCCTGCGCCGCATCAAGGAAGCCTTTGATCCGGAAGGACAATTAAACCCCGGTAAGATCGCATCACCGTACTCAAAAAACATCCCCATCACCGCGATTGATGACGCCCCGATGCGCGGCCAGTATGACCGCCAGATCGAAGAAAAACTCCGCGATGAGTACCTTAATGCGACGCGGTGTAACGGCAATGGGGCGTGCTTTAACTGGGATTTGATGGACCCGATGTGCCCGTCCTATAAGGTCACACGCAACCGCATTCATTCGCCCAAGGGCCGGGCTGGCATGGTCCGCGAATGGATCCGGCAATTATCAGTCGGCACCGATCCAATGAACCAGGATTTGGCGGTAATCAACGCGCGCGATTTTTCCCATGATGTCTATGAGGCAATGGCAGGTTGCCTGTCGTGCAAGGCCTGTGCCGGACAATGTCCGGTCAAGGTCGATATCCCGGAAATGAAATCGCGGTTTTTAGAAGCCTATCACACGCGTTACAAACGCCCGGTCAAGGATTACGTGATCGCCAGTCTGGAGGCGCTTGCCCCCATGATGGCCGTGGCCCCCGGCCTGTTTAACGCCCTGCAATCGATCCCGCCGATGCCGTGGATTTTCAAACGCTTGATCGGCCTGACCGACTTGCCGAAGCTTGATCGCAAAGGCCTTAAATCGGCTTTGCGCAAACGCGGCATTGCCCGGTTCAAACAAACCGATCTGGATGCACTCACGCCCGCGCAAAAAGCCAAAGCCGTCATCATCGTGCAGGATTGCTTCACCACGCATTACGATACCGACGTGCTGCTCGCCCATGTGGACCTTCTGCAAACCCTTGGATATCAAGTCTTTGTCCCGCCCTACCGCGCCAATGGCAAGGCGATGCATGTCAAAGGGTTCTTGAAAAAATTCGATTATCTGGCCCAGCAAAACGACATTGTGTACGGCAAAATTGCGGCGTCCGGCGTTGCCATGATCGGGATCGAGGCCAGTGTCACCCTGACCTACCGACAGGAATACACACAACGCTTGCACGACCGCCCGGACTACCGCGTGCACCTGTTCCATGAATGGTTATCGGCCGAAATCACCGAGGGCCGCGTCACCCCGCCCAAAATGGATAACGGCGTTAACATCAATGCCCCGGCAAGCCTGTTCCCCCATTGCACGGAAAAAACATCAATCCCCGATGTCGGCGTAAAATGGCAAAACATCTTTGCCGCCTTTGGCCTTACGCTCACCACCGAAAAGACCGGCTGCTGCGGCATGGCGGGCGTCTACGGCCACGAAACCCGCCATCAGGAAACCTCACGCGAGCTTTACGATATGAGCTGGAAAAAGAAGGTCGATGCCACGGGTACGCAAAACATGCTCGTCACCGGCTTTTCGTGTCGCTGTCAGGTCAAACGCTACGAAGGCGCAAAACCGCAGCATCCGGTGGAGTATCTGGCGAAGCTGATCATTAACTGATCCAGCACATCACCATCCAGTCACAACAATGACGACCGGAGCAAACTGCACCGACCGTTTTGATATCTGACAAATCAAGCGCCGATACCTCAACACCCGATGCAAAACAGAATTTTGCTGTGCTCAAGAACCACAATTGTTCATCGTCTATAATTGTTAACGTATATTCTCTGACCGAAGAATGAGTCACTCCAAGAAGAGATGATTTTACGCTTAGCAAGCCATTCCACCAACTCAACATTGGCTTCCGTTTTTGTTAACGTTGGTCGCTTGTATCCCGGCTCGAAGTCAGGAAAGGGTACTGGCATTTGTTGTAGCGTCTGCCTGATTTGATCGTTGGATAGAATTTTATGACATTTATTGAAGAGTGAGACCTGTACTTCGATCGGCTTTGAATTGATGATCGCAGCTTGAGCAGCCTCTCCTGTCAATTGAGTGATATCGGCGTCAGTACGATGAAACAGCCTTCCTATGAGAGCGGCGCGGGACGGCAAGTCGGTAATCAACGTCAAGTCCATCTCTTTAATGATTTTTAGCTTTTGATTGTCAGGAATATCGGAATTCAACAACTCCTCACGGAAGTCATCATTAAGCGAGACTTGATCCTTGCTCTCAAAGTAGGCGTCGATATTTTTCGCTGTGAACAACACCTGATACTCGGGGAACCCCGCCAAATGGGCAAAGGCCGACTCGGAAAAGGTGATTTTCTCTTCTTCAATGAGTATAAGCAATTTTCCCGGATCAATATCGGCTGGAAACTGCTGGAACTGCGAAGGAATCGTTCGGACATAATCTCTGTATATACCCTCTTCCAATTCGTTGTTATTGATCAAGAATTGGCACAACGGTAACGTGGACTCATCTTCATCAATGATGACTGTAGAAAGCTCGGCTTGGGTATCATCTATTTGAAGGAAACCCGAAAGAGTTTCTGAATCAAAAGTCTCGCTGGCACCAAACGCGAGGCAGTTGTCCCATGATGCTTCAATCTTTTGCAACTTGAATATCGGTTTATGAAATCGTGGCGGAACGTCATCAAGTGAGGGTAGTTTTGCCGATTGTTTTTCGAGGAAAGCTTCAAGATATTCACCTTCGATCTCCTTGCAATTGAGCACCTTGATGATCGTTAAAACGTCCTCTTCGGTATTGTTTTCAAGCGCGAGAAGAATGCTCTTTAGATAGTGTTCGAAGTCGTCTTCAACCTTGGTGATCAAGGCCGTGCTACCGCTGTTTAATACGGTCGAGTAATGTTTGACTTCCAGCTCGTCCGCAGAGGGCAAATCAAATACATCTCGAAAGATAAATTCGATGTTTTGGATGGAAACTTTATAGAGCCCTTCATCAGCTAGTAGCCGAACTATTGCCGGATATGACTTGATAGTCTTTAACTCTTGTGTTTCGAGAGGAAGCAGCTTGAGACGCTCAGGCTCGAAATCAACTCCCAATGCCAGAACCTCAGACAAATGTGTCGAGATGAACTCCGATATTTGGTCATCTTTTTGATGCAACGATTTGAGATGTTCTTCGGGTAGATGGGCAATAAGCCTTGCAACATGAGTGATGTTATCTGAGCTATCAAGTACGGCTGAGACGAAGCCGGGCCATTTATCGAGCAGTGCGGATGTCAGCTCCGAAATACGCTTTCCCCTCTCATAATAGGTTGGGAAAAAGGCCTCACATGCGTCAAAATTTGAAGACATGAATTCCAATAACCGTGTGATCTGCTGATCATACTCGTTTGGGTTACTCAACATACAGTCAACAAGAATCACATTGAGAATAAAATGCTGTCCGAAGTCATCGTCGCGCATGGCAGCGATGACTTCCTTCGGATTGTCGATTTGAAAATCTGGCTCGGGATTATTGAAAGCCCGGATTTGGATCAGAAACTTGTTGTCATTAGGTGAGAGGCGACCGGAATGGAAAAGAGACGTGTATTGATAATAAGTGTCATCCAAAAACCCTTCAAAAACCAAAAACTTGATAAGTTCCCTGCTCTCACCAAAGGCCTCAAATAGCTCCTCGGTGCCCTCTGTGTCGGTTCGAATAAGTTCATTGAATTTTGTCATTCGAAGAGTCGAAATTTTGGCTCGTAGTTCCCTGATGTCCTTCGAAGCACTATTTCTGAACTCGTCAGATTTGTGTTCGACCTCTTGTTTTCGTTGTTGGTAGGTTTTGTCCGCGTTGACCTCATTTTGTAAGGCAACGAGATCTAAGAACTGAAAATGGTTATGACGTGAGCGGTATCTGGCTTGTTGTTTTTCAAATATCTGGTCAAAACCTTTTTGTTTCCAAAGAGACGGCATCGGATCGATCCAGCTTCCATTGATTTCAAGCGACGCGTAGCCTTGTGGAATCTTGTCTATCAAAGTCATCGCGTAAATCTTGCGGAGTTCTTCCAAATTGGAGAACACTTGCTGTTCAGCGTCTCTCATCTGCCGCTCAAGTTCTAATATCCGTGACCTGTAGACATGTTCAGCATTGGCAATCAGCGCATCATGCCTGCTGAGTATCTCGGCAAGCTTCCCTTTTTCCCGGTGCAGTTCTTCGAAGTCACTTGGCAACACGTTCTTATAAATCAGAATGGCAAGGAGCTTGTTCGGATCGAGAATGTTCTCCTTATCCGTATCCAGGTTTTTGAGGTAGATCGTATATTCATTAAAGATATTCTGTATCAACCGCAGGTCATTAAGATAGCGCGAAACTTCCCTAACAAACTGCTGGTTCGGACGCTGCTCCAGAGACAAGCGCTTGCCTTGTTCAATGATTTTGTCAATTGAGTTGGAGCTGTTAATGATCGGTATGACGGGAACAATGAACTCGAAGAACTTGGTTCGATCCGTGTTCACAAACATGTTGTCCCTAAGCGCATAGAGAAAACGTATCTGTCTTTTGACTCCCGCATTGGCGTTGATCAGACTGTTGATCTCACGCAAGGTCACAAAAATATCGGGGTTATTGAAACGATCCAAATCTTCAATCACGACCAATTCATACTTCGTGGACTGGAAGAAATATATGATCTCGTCCAGATGGCGATTGAGAATGGACTCTTCGTGGGCGGCCTCTGGCTTTATCTCTATATCCTTGAGCGAGATGCTTTTTAACGAGACGCCAAGACTCTTGATGTAAATCTGATGCAGTATTTGCCAGACAAACAAAAATCCTAAGGCGACGCAGCCAACATTGAACCAATTAGTCTGATTGATTGACCGATAAAACAAACTATCAAAGATCGAAGTTTGCTTCTGAATCAGGTACCAACAGGCCAACAGCCCCAGGACGATAAACAGTGCGACAAACTGTGACCACCATTTCCTCGGCGACCGAATTCTCTTAAACCTTGATAGTGGAAGGCTGTGAGCATCCGCACCATAAAGCATCTGCTGCAAGATGCTTCGCTCTATCTCCTGCTTGCTAACTTTTCCTTTGTCGGAATCGCTTTTGTTTTCTGTCATCTTACCGTCGACAGGTCCCGCTTCCGGTAAAAATGCAGCCAACGAGATTTGCAACACTTTGTCTTTAGAGAACCTGTCGTTTTCATACCTTTTGAGAAAGGTTTTTATGATGCTACTTTTTCCCGAACCATACGGTCCGGTAAGAGCAATATTGAACACATTTGGGTTCTCGGTCGCTTCGAACAGCGCGTCGGAATATATTCCAGAAGGGTCGGCTTTGTCTGTGGGAGCAAGATCGACATATTCAAAATGATCTTGGCCGGAATTGCTACTCGAGCGAGCAAGAGGCGCCTGCGAATTTTCAAGTTTTTCTAACATAACCCACGACAAGCTCTGTTTAAATTAAGTTTGTTCTTATTTTGTACCATTCATTACAACTATCTCAAATACTGGAATCTGAAATTTCCGCAATTTATGGTGGTCAATGCACATCTGAGAACGGGTCAGAATTGCTCACAAAAACGGCAGCAACTTCCCAATGTGATCGCCAAAGGCGTTGATGGCCGGGCTTTTGGGTCCTTCGCCCGTCGCGACTTTAAGGCCCAGTTTGGGCAAGGGCGGCAACGGGGATTTGAGGATGAAAAGGTCGGTGGGGACCGCCTTTTGCATCATGACACTGATGGCAAGCCCGGAACGCGCAACCGCGATCAGGCCCGCAAGGCTGTTGCTGGCATAGGATATTTTATAGGGCATGTGGGCTGCATCCATGGCATCGCAGGCGGCCTTGTGATCAAGCGCGTTTGAGGCGGCAAGGGCGAGCGGGATGGGGGTGGTTGGGCCATGTGTGCCCATGCCGAAATCATGGAGCTCCAACGTTGGTTTGCTGCCGACCCAGGCCAGTTGTTCGGTCCGCGCGATATCGGTTGCGGTAGGGTCGGCAACAGAGACCAGTGCCATGTCGATCTGGCGTGCATGCAGCAATCGGTGCAGGTCCGGTGTCGGGGCCGAGACGACCTTGATTTCGATGTCGGGGTAGATCGTCCCGAAGCTTTTGAGCAAGGCCGGGAAAAAGGCGATCAGGTAATCTTCGGGGCAGCCAAAAGTGATCGCACCGCGCAGTCCCTGATCGGAAAAGGCCGAAAGGGCTTCGTCCTGTAGTTTTAAAATCCGTTCGGCATAGCCCAGAAACCGTTCGCCATGCCCGGTCAGATGCACGCCACTGCCGCTTCGGTGAAACAGGCTTTGGCCAAGGGTTTCTTCCAACCGCTGAATTTGCATGGTGACGGTCGATTGGGTGCGCCCGACCTGAATGGCGGTCGCACTGAGCGTGCCCGAATGGGCCGCGCGGACAAAGGTGGTCAGCAGTTTGAGGTCAAGGGGCGTTTGCATGGTTAGCGTTTCTGACTATCAATTTTTCCAATACCAGAATGCCATAACTATCAATTTTACGCAGAAATCACCAGCCGATAAGATCGACTGCATTGAACGCAACATGCATCTTGCCGGGAGCCCCCAATGTCAAACAACACCGATCCGAAATTCTGGAATGCCGCGAAAAACAATCTGATCCGTTATGGCAGCCCGTTTGATCCGGCGATTATCGAGCGTGCGAAGGGATCGTTTGTGTATGACGCCGACGGGCGGGCGATCCTTGATTTTACATCCGGGCAAATGTCGGCGGTTTTGGGCCACGGGCACCCGCGCATTGTTGAAACCGTGCAAAGACAGGTTGAAACGGTCGCCCATCTGTTTAGCAGCATGCTGACCCGTCCGGTGGTTGATCTGGCGCAACGGTTGGCGGAACTGGCACCGGGATTGGAAAAGGTGTTGTTGCTGTCGACCGGGGCGGAAAGCAATGAGGCCGCCATTCGCATGGCCAAGCTTGTGACCGGCAAGCATGAGGTCGTGGCGTTTTCCAAAAGCTGGCACGGGATGACCGGGGTGGCGGCATCGGCAACCTATAGTGCCGGGCGTAAGGGATATGGCCCGGCTGCCGTTGGGTCCTTTGCCATTCCGGCCCCCAATGCGTTTCGCCCGCGGTTTAAACATGCCGATGGGTCGCTTGATTGGCAGACGGAGCTTGATGATGCCTTTGAGCTGGTGGACAACCAGTCGACCGGCAATCTTGCCGCCTTTGTCGCCGAGCCGATTTTATCAAGTGGCGGGATTTTGGAGCTGCCCAAAGGGTATCTGGCAGCACTTAAGAAGAAATGCGAAGAACGCGGGATGCTTTTGATTTTGGATGAAGCGCAAACCGGGATTGGCCGCACCGGCCATATGTTTGCGTTTCAGCGTGACGGGGTGACACCCGATATCCTGACATTGTCCAAAACCATCGGGGCGGGTTTGCCGTTATCGGCCGTGATGACCACGCCGGCCATCGAAGAAGCCGCACATGAGAAAGGCTTTTTGTTTTACACCACCCATGTGTCCGACCCCCTGCCCGCGGCTGTCGGTTTAACCGTGCTGGACGTTGTGCGCGATGAAAATCTGGTCGCGCGGGCCGGTCAGATGGGCGCGCAGCTTTTTGACGGGCTATCACAACTTAAGGATCAATATGACTGTGTCGGCGATGTGCGCGGGCGCGGGTTGCTTTTGGGGATGGAAATCATCAAGCCAACCGGCAACCGCGAACCCGATCACGACATGGGGGCTGCGATCATGGCCGAGGCGTTTAAACGCGGGCTTAGCATGAACATCGTCAAGATGCCGGGCATGGGCGGGGTGTTTCGCATTGCCCCGCCGCTTACGATCAGTAGCGATGAACTTGATCAGGGTGTGTCGATTATTGGGGACGCGATCAAGGCCGTTTCTAGCCGTGCCGCAACTTGAAGAACAGGATGGTGCCCGCCAAAAGGATGGTCACGGCATTGGAAATGATCACCGGCCAGTCACCGCGCAACAAGCCATAAATCAGCCACAGCAGAACGCCGCTGCACAGCACGAGAAACATCACAAGCGAGATATCGGCGGTTGATCGGGTGCGCCATGTCCGGATGACCTGAGGCAGGAAGGCAATCGTGGTCAGCGTACCGGCAAGCATTCCAAGTGCGGTTTCAAACGTCAGCAGCATGTGGGGCCTCCTGCCGGGGACGGGTTGGGCCACGGTGTCGCCCGTGGTGTTCATGGATATCGGGAACACTGAATGCATTCAACACGACTGGTCGAAAACTGCAAGCCCGATTAAATGCCCGATGGAACGTACCGTGCCAGCCAACATTGACAGCACGGCTCGATTAAAGGAAACATCGGGTGTTATGCTTTGCAAAGGAACCGCCGATGATCCGTCATATTGTCTTGATCAAATTCAAATCCGGCATTGACCAGAATGTCATCGACAGCCTGTTTGATGCGCTGGCCGACCTTGGCCGGGAAATTTCCGGAATGCGGGGCTTTGACGGCGGCGTTTCGGTCAGCCCGGAAAACCTTGAACAAGGGTTCCGCCACGGGTTTTGCATTGATTTTGATCATGAAGCCGCCCGCGATGCCTATTTAGCACATCCTACCCATCAGGCGCTTGGAGCCGAACTGGTCAAGGCCGCCGAGGGTGAAATTTCAGGGCTGATGGTGTTTGATTTGGCGATGTGATCATTCACGCCCCGGATCCGTCGTTTTTGCGTTCCACCCAATGTCCGCTGCGCCGAATTAACAACGCGATTGTTCAAGATCAAAGATTGCTTTTCACCCGCCACCTAGGATCATTCCATAAATTGTTGCGTTGCATCGTAAAGTGAACTCTGGTCAGATTGCGCGACCAGTGGTTGTTTTACTGTTGCATTGCCCCTGTCTTTGGAGAGTGGAATGAAAAGCCTGCGTGGTGTGTTGATCGTCCTTGTCGTGATCGTTGTCGCTGCCGGTGGCGGTTACACGTACTGGCAATCACAACAATCCGAGCTTCCGGGGTATATCGCGTCTGGCAACGGCCGGATTGAGGCTGAGGAAATTCGGGTGGCAACCAAATATGCCGGACGGGTGGACGCGGTTTTGGTTGATGAAGGCGACAGTGTGACTGCCGGTCAGGTTCTGGCACACATGGATACCGCCGAGCTTATGGCCAGCAAGGCCAAGGCCGCCGCCGAAGTCGCCAGTGCCAAGCAGGGCATTGCAGAAGCCAAGGCCGAAATTGTTCAACGCGAAAGCGAGCTTTCGTTTAGCAACCAGCAACTGACCCGGGCCAATGAGCTTGTCAAAAACAACAATATCTCGCGCGAACAGGTCGATCAGCGCCGGGCCAACCGGGATGTCGCACGTGCGGCGCTGAGCGCATCACAATCGCGCCTGACCAGTGCCGAACGCAATGTCGAGGCTGCCGAGGCCGAACAGCGCCGCATTCAGGTTCAGATTGACGATTCTGTCCTGCGTGCACCGCGTGACGGGCGCGTTCAGTATCGGCTTGCCGAACCGGGCGAGGTTTTGGCAGGCGGCGGCCCGGTCATCACGATGATTGATCTGACCGATGTTTATATGAATGTGTTTTTACCCACCCGTCAGGCCGGATTGGCCTTTGTCGGCAATGAGGCGCGTATTGTGCTGGATGCCGCGCCGGAATTTGTCATCCCGGCCAGAGTATCGTTCGTCGCCGATGATGCCCAGTTCACCCCGCGTGAGGTCGAAACAAAATCAGAACGCGATAAATTGATGTTTCGCGTCACGGTGCGTATTGACCGTGCATTGCTTGCCGAACACATCAAACGGGTAAAAACCGGCCTGCCCGGCGAAACCTATATCATGTTGGCCGACCACAATGACTGGCCACAAAACTTGATGCCAAACCTGCCCGATGACGCCGCCTTACGCCGGAGCCTGCAGGAATGAGCCATTCGACCGGTTCCAAGGTGCCTCTGGCCGTGCGGCTGTGCGATGTCAGCCATCGCTATGGCAAGGTCCGCGCGGTTGATCAGATCAGCCTTGAGATCCCCGCCGGGCAAACCGTCGGATTCATTGGCCCGGACGGGGTGGGTAAATCCACTGCCCTTGCGCTGATTTCAGGCGCGCGGAAAGGACAGGACGGGGTGATTGAAACCCTTGGCGGGTCGATGGCGGAAGCCACGCATCGCAACAGTGTGCTGCCCAAAATTGCCTATATGCCGCAGGGGCTTGGCAAGAACCTGTATATGGATCTGACGGTCCGCGAGAACCTTGAGTTTTTTGGCCGCTTGTTTGGGCAGGGCAAACGCGAACGCGATGCACGGATCACCCGGCTGGTCAAGGCCACCGGCCTGTCGCTGTTTACCGAGCGCCCGGCCAGCAAGCTTTCGGGCGGTATGAAACAGAAGCTCGGCCTGTGTTGTGCGTTGATCCATGATCCGGAAATCCTGATTTTGGATGAGCCGACAACAGGGGTCGATCCGTTATCACGGCGACAGTTCTGGCAGCTGATTGATACCATCCAGACATCGCAAACCAAGATGACGGTTCTGGTGGCAACCGCCTATATGGATGAAGCCGCACGGTTTGATCATTTGGTGGCAATGAATGATGGGAAGATCCTTGCAACCGGGACCGCCGAGGCATTGTTGTCGCAAACCGAAACCGACACCCTTGAAGCCGCCTTTGTTGCACTGTTACCCAAAGACCAGCGGCAC
The DNA here is from genome assembly GCF_002844275.1 of Thalassospira lohafexi. GTDB lineage: Bacteria > Pseudomonadota > Alphaproteobacteria > Rhodospirillales > Thalassospiraceae > Thalassospira > Thalassospira lohafexi. The sequence continues at coordinate 9,223 of NZ_NXGX01000009.1, read as the reverse complement.
GGACATCACGCGTTACAAATCCCGCCGCGCACGGTTCATGGGGATATACCGGCCATCGTTGCGGAAAACCTGACCCAGCGGTTCGGCAATTTTATCGCCGTGGACAATGTCAGCTTTCGCATTGAAAAAGGCGAGATTTTCGGGTTTCTCGGCTCCAACGGGTGTGGCAAGACCACCACCATGAAAATGCTGACCGGGCTTTTGGCCGCAACCGAGGGCACGGCAGAACTGTTTGGCAAACCGGTGGACGGGCAGGATATCGAGTTGCGCCGGCGGGTTGGTTATATGAGCCAAGCCTTTTCGTTATATTCTGAACTGACGGTTTTGCAGAACCTTGAACTGCATGCCCGGCTGTTTCACTTACCCGCCAAAGACATCACCCCGCGCATAGATGCCTTATCCGAACGGTTTGGATTGGTCCAATATCATGCGGAATTGGCCGAACAGCTTCCGCTTGGTGTGCGACAGCGCCTGTCATTGGCCGTCGCCATCATTCACAGCCCGGAAATCCTGATTTTGGATGAACCGACATCGGGCGTTGACCCGGTGGCGCGCGACGGGTTCTGGGAATTATTGGTCGAGCTTTCGCGCGATCAGGGGGTGACGATTTTTATCTCCACCCATTTCATGAATGAAGCCGAACGGTGTGATCGCATTTCCTTGATGCATGCCGGTAAGGTTTTAGTCAGTGACACCCCTGCTGCGATCACGGAACAACGGGGCTGCGACACACTTGAAGAAGCCTTTATTAGCCATCTGGAAGAAGCCAGTGGAGAGGGCGACGAGGATGATACGGATAGCGATCCCCTTTCCACCCTGTCGGCAGATGAAACAAGCGTGGAAGGCTGGCAGCCTGCCACGGCATCGTTGTTTAGTTTTCGGCGATTGTGGGCCTATTCCCTACGTGAAACGATGGAGCTTGTGCGCGATCCGATCCGGTTAATGTTCGCCCTGATCGGGACCGCTATCCTGATGCCGGTATTTGGCTATGGGATTACGTTTGATGTTGAAAACCTGACCTATGCGGTGCTTGACCGTGACCAGACACCGGAAAGCCGGACCTATATCGAAAATCTGGCCGGATCGCGGTATTTCGAAGAACAGCCGCCACTGATCAGCAATCACGATCTTGAGGCACGGTTGCTGTCGGGCGACATTGCGTTGGCAATTGAAATTCCACCGGGATTTGGCCGCGATGTCGGCCGCGGTGCCAGCCCGGAAATTGCCGCGACCATTGATGGCACCATGCCGTTTCGTGCCGAAACCATCCATGGGTATGTCGAAGGGATTCACAATCGATACCTTACCGAACATAGCAAACGTGACGTGGGAAACGCCAATCAGGCCCAGCCGATGCAGATTGAAGCGCGGTATCGCTATAATCAGGACTTCAAAAGCATCTTTTCGATGGTGCCCTCGGTGATTGCGCTTCTTTTGATGTTTATCCCTGCGGTTTTGATGGCAGTCGGGGTGGTGCGTGAAAAGGAACTGGGATCGATCACCAATCTTTATGTCACACCGGTATCGCGGCTTGAATTCCTGTTGGGCAAGCAATTGCCTTATGTCGGGTTGGGAATGGTCAATTTTGTCTTGATGACCGCGATGGCACTGTTCTGGTTTGGCGTGCCGATCCGGGGCAATGAATTTACCCTGTTGCTGGGGGCTGTGTTGTTTGTATTTGCCACCACCGGGTTAGGGCTTTTGATTTCATCGTTCACCAGCACGCAGATCGCCGCCCTTTTTGGCACAGCAATTATCACCATGGTGCCATCGGTGATGTTTTCCGGGATGATGCAGCCTGTGTCATCGCTTGAAGGCGCGCCAGAGGTTTTGTCGGTCATTATTCCGACATCGCATTTCATGTCGATCAGTGTCGGCGCCTTCACCAAGGGGCTTGGCTTTGCCGCGCTGTACCCCGAACTGCTGCATCTTGCGCTATTTTTCCCGGTTCTGACCGTGCTTTCGATGCTGCTTCTTAAAAAGCAGGAGGCGTAAGGCATGCTGGGCAGAAAGATCAGCAATATTTACCGCCTTGGCATCAAGGAGCTTTATAGCCTCAAGCGCGATGTGGTTTTGATCATCCTGATATTCTGGGCGTTTACCTTTGCGATTTATAACGCCGCCACCGGGTTCTCGCATGATTTGCACAACGCCTCGATCGCCATTGCCGACCAAGATGGATCGGCCTTGTCGCTTCGGATTTCCGATGCATTCCTTGCGCCTTTTTTCCAGGATCCGGTCCGGATCGCCGAACGTGACATTGACGGGGTCATGGACAGTGGTGCCTTTACCTTTGTTCTGGTGATCCCACCCGATTTTGAAAAGGACGTGGTCGCCGGACACAAGCCCGAAGTGCAGTTGAACATTGATGCCACCGCAATGATGCAGGCGGGGATCGGTCAGGGCTATGTCAGCAATATCGTCGCGCAGGAAGTTGCAACATGGCTTGGCGGCAAGTCATCCTATGCCGGGGCCAAAAATCAGGATACTGCGGCCAAGATCGTTACGCGCTATGCCTATAACCAGAACGCGACGAGTTCATGGTTTACCAGCACGATGGAAATCATCAATGCGATCACGATGCTGTCGATCATTTTATCGGGCGCGGCCCTCATTCGCGAACGCGAACATGGCACGATTGAACATTTGTTGGTGATGCCGCTTGATCCGTTTGAAATCATGATGGCAAAGGTCTGGGCCAATGGGCTGGTAATTTTGATCGCCAGCATGGTGTCACTGATTTTTGTGGTCGAACTGATCTTGGGGGTGCCAGTGATCGGCTCCAAAGTTCTGTTTATGGCCGGCGTCACGCTATATCTGTTTTTTGCCACTGCCCTTGGCATTTTTCTGGCGACCTTGACCCGCTCCATGCCGCAATTCGGGTTGCTGTTTATTTTGGTGGTATTGCCACTTCGGATGCTGTCGGGCGGCAGCACGCCAATTGAAAGCATGCCGGAGACGCTTCAGAGCATCATGGAGTTCTCGCCCTCGACGCATTTCGTAAAATATGCTCAGGCGATCCTGTTTCGCGGCGCCGGGATTGACGTGGTGTGGCCGGAATTCCTATTGGTGTTTGCTATCGCCACCGGGTTCTTTGCGTTTAGTGCGATGCGTTTTCGCAAAAGCATCGCCAAGATGCGTTAAAGAGCTTTGTATTTCGGGCTCCAAGTTAACGTCGATCACTTTGGCGTTCGTTTTTGAAGAAATATCCCAAGAACATATAAAAAGCGCAGCATTTCAGTCCCAAAGAACCAAAATGCTGCGCAAAATGTGATGTCTTGATCAGGCCGTCAAAGATGACTTTTGACGCGCCAAATATTTGCCATAGCCCTTTTCACCCGAAAGTTCACCATCCTTAACCACGGTTTTACCACGCACCATTGTGTGAACTGGCCAGCCGGTTACTTCCAGCCCCTCATACGGGGTGTAGTCGCAGCCCTGTGCGAGCAAATCATTGGTGATGGTAACGTTCTTTTCCGGGTCCCAAAGCGCGATATCGGCATCCGAGCCAATCGCAATCGTGCCCTTTTGCGGATACATGCCATACAGCTTGGCATGGTTGGTCGCGGTCAGGGCAACGAAGCGGTTGAGGTCAATGCGGCCTTTTTTTACCCCTTCGGAAAACAGGATTGGCAGGCGGGTTGCCACACCGGGAATGCCATTGGGGATCCAGCGGAAGCTTTTCTTACCCTTTTCAATCAATTTGCCCTCGGGGTCGTCAAAGCGAAACGGGCAGTGATCGGATGAGAACAGATCAAACACGCCACGTTGCAGACCATCCCAACAGGCATCCTGACTTTCCTTATCGCGTGGCGGCGGGGAGCAGACAAATTTCGCGCCCTCCATCTCGTTCTGATCAAGATCGTCCGCCGTCAGCATCAGATATTGCGGGCATGTTTCGCCAATAACCTTGCTGCCACGCACGCGGGCGCGTTCGATTTCTTCCATCGCCTCACGGTTCGACACATGGACGATGACAATCGGGGTATCGACAATTTCCGCCAGCGACAACGCACGGTGGGTGGCTTCGCGTTCGGCGGCAATCGGGCGGGTTGTCGCGTGGGACTTGGCGGAAAATTCGCCATTGGCTTCGTGCTGCCCGATCAGAAACCGAATGGCGTCTTCGTTTTCACAATGCACCATGACAAGCGCGCCCGTATTTTTGGCCGCATCAAGCGTGTTGAGGATTTCATCATCGCGTAGACGCAGGTTTTCATAGGTCATGAAAACCTTAAACGAGGTATAGCCATCCTCGACCAATGCCGGGAGTTCCTGGCCCAACACAGCCGGGGTTGGGTCGGTGACGATCATGTGAAACGCCACATCGATGTGACATTCGCCGTCTGCCTTGTCGTGATAGACCTTAAGCGAGTGACGCAGGCTGTCGCCCTTTTCCTGCATGCAGAAGCTCAGGATCGAGGTATTGCCACCCATCGCGGCGGATCGGGTGCCACTTTCAAAATCATCGGCCATGACGATGCCATCGCCAGACGGCTGGGCAATATGCACGTGGCTGTCGATCCCGCCGGGCATGACATAAAGCCCGGTGGCATCAATGATGTCGGCACTGTCGGTCAGGTCATTGGCCAGTGCCGCAATTTTACCACCGATGATGCCGACATCGGCAACGAAGGTGTCGCTGGCGGTAACGATGGTGCCATTTTTGATAATGCGGTCAAACTGCATGTTTGCTTCCTTCTGGCCCTAAGCGCTGAGTTTGGCTGACGGATCGTCAAACATCTTATCGAAGGCTGCGGTCAGTTTATCGACTTCTTCAAGCGTATTGTAATGCACCATGGCGACGCGGACCAAACCACCATTGCCGGTGACTTCAAGGTACTCGGCCAAACGGCGCGAATGGAAATCCCCAAAACGGATGGCGATTTTTGACTGATCGATATAGCGGCAGACCTTATCAGCATCCAGCCCATCAAAGCGGAAACTGATGGTCGGAATGCGCGTGCCGTCTTTGTTGTCGGCATGACCAACGATGGTGCAGTTATTGCGCCCGCGCAAATAGGTCAGAAGCCGATCACACAGGGCATCTTCCTGTTGCGCAATAGCCTCAAAGGCGGCAACAATTTTGGCGCGCACCGATCCGGTTTCACCCGCCATTTCACCAAGCGTTTGCAGATAATCGACAATGCCGCAAGTGGCATAGGCCAGTTCATAGTTCGGATTGCCCGGCTCCAGCTTGCCGGGGACTTTATCCTTGCCATAGAAATAGTGATACAGCGTGTCGAGTTCGAGCAGGCAGTCATATTTGCCGTACATCATCGCGTAATGCGGACCATAGGTCTTATACAAGCTAAAGACATAGTAATCGGCATCAAAGGCCTGCACATCAATCGCGCGGTGCGGCGCATAGGCCACCGCATCGACACAGAGACGCGCCCCGCGTGCATGGACAAAATCGGCAATTTCGCGGATCGGATTGATCGAGCCCAGAATGTTGGACACATGGGTGACACAGACAAGCTTGGTACGGTCGGTCATCAGCGGTTCAAGATCAGCCAGATCAAGCTTCATCTGATCGCGATCGAGTGGCCAGAACTTGATCTTGATCCCGGCATCCTGCAGGCGATCCCACGGGCCAATGTTGGATTCATGGTCGGCAATGGTGACGATGATTTCATCGCCCTTGGAAAGCTGGCTGGTCATGGCCTTTGCCAGATTTTGCAACAACGCCGTGGTCGAACTGCCAAAGACGATTTCTTCGGGGCGGCTGGCATTGACCAGATGCATCGCACTGGTGCGTGCTTCCAGCAGGGCGGCGGCGGCACTTTGTGACACATCGTACGATCCGCCAATCTGCACGTTCTTTTCATACAAAAACGTATTGATGCGATCGACAGCAGGTTTCAGGATTTGCGAGCCACCGGCATTGTCAAAAAACGTCCATCCGTTCGACAAGGCGGGAAACTGGCTGCGGACAAAGTCCATATCAAGCGACTTGGTTGGGGCCATTGGGGCATTCCTCCGAAAAGCGTCTCATTTTGTTTTTAATGGTCAAGAACGGCGTGCAGGAAACTGCGCGTGCGCTCTTCCTTGGGATTGTCAAAAATTTCGGCGGGTGGTCCGGCTTCGATCACGTTGCCGCCATCCATAAAGATCACCCGGTCGGCGACCTGACGGGCAAAGCCCATTTCATGGGTGACGATGACCATTGTGACCCCGGTTCCAGCCAACTTTTTCATCACATCAAGCACCTCGCCGACCATTTCCGGATCAAGGGCGGATGTGGGTTCGTCAAACAGCAGAACCTTGGGCTCCATCGCAAGGGCCCGGGCAATCGCCACGCGTTGTTGTTGCCCGCCAGACAGGTTTTCGGGGTATTTGTCGGCCTGCTCGGAAATGCCAACACGGTCGAGCAAAACGCGTGCGCGGGCTTCGGCATCCTTGACGCTGCTGTGGCGGACCCGCATCGGGGCCAGCATCACATTGCGCAGTACCGTCATATGGGGAAACAGATTGAACGACTGAAACACCATACCGACTTCGGCGCGAACAGCAGCCAGGGCCCTGCCCGGCACCACGGCAATCCCATCCACCGCGATTTCACTTTCATCATCGAAGGCTTCGAGCCGGTTGATGCAGCGGATCAGGGTGGATTTTCCCGACCCGGACGGGCCGATGACGCAGACAACTTCGCCCTGGGCAATTTCAAGGTCGATGCCGTGCAGGACCTGAAATTCGCCATAGGACTTTTTGAGGTTATGGATATTGATCTGAGCAGACATTAGCGCCCCCTGCTGTAGCGTTTTTCAAGCCGGGCAACGACATAGACCATCGGCCACAGCAGGATCAGGTAAATAAGTGCCGCCCCAATCAAGGGCGTCGGGTTGGCCGACAAGGCCTGCGCCTGTGTTGCCTGTTTAAGCAAATCGGGCATAGCAACAACCGATGCCAATGCGGTGTCTTTCATGACATTGATGCAATTGTTGGTCAGCGGCGGAATGACGATGCGAATGGCCTGGGGCAGGATCACATCAACCATCGTGTGACGGTTGGAAAGACCAAGTGCGGCCGAGGCTTCGAACTGGCCATGGGGAATGGCTTCGATGCCCGCACGGAAAATTTCGGCCGTGTAGGCAGCAGAGACCAGTGTTAAGGCGGTGACTGCGGACAAAAAGGGTGAGAGGCGAATGCCGACAAACGGCAACGCGTAATAGACAACAATCAGCAGCACCAAAAGCGGGATCGAGCGGAAGATATCGATATAACCGCGCACAAGCACCTGAATGATCGTCGGGGCATAGAGACGCGTAATGGCCAGAAAAAGACCACCGATCAGGCCACAGATGATGCTTGTGATGCCAATTTGAACCGTCACCAACAGGCCGCTTAGAAGCTGCGGCAGACTGTTCAGCAGGACGGGCATGTTAAAAAAGGTCGAAAATAAATCCATAACACCACCGATAAAATATGCGCCGACGGTGAACGGCTATTCACCGTCGGCATAGGTCTGAAGGATCAAGGCGCGGCGATTATTTAATCGACGGCATGTCCATCACAGCAACGGTTGAGGTGGTGTCTTCGGGTTTTGCGCCGAACCAGCTTTCATGCAAGGCAGCGATGAAGCCTTCTTTTTTAAGGTCGGTGAGGATCGCGTTTACTTCGGTTGCAAGCGGGGCATCCTTGTTAAACATGATCGAGTATTTTTCACCGGTGGTGATACGTTCGACCACTTTGAGGTTCGGCTTGTCTTTGACGTAATACAGCAGGGCTGGAATGTCGCTGATGTAGCCGTCGATACGACCGGCGACCAGATCAAGCATGGCTGGTGACAGGCCTTCGTAGCGGCGAATTTCACCAAGGGAGTATTCGCCCGTGTGTTCACCCGCCCACATGTCACCGGTCGAGCCGGTATCAACACCAACGACCTTGCCGTTCATATCGCCCAGACCGGAAATGCCGCTTTCGGTGGTGGCGGTCAGTGACTGGTCACTGTCGTAATAGGGCTGTGCAAAGGTAACAGACTCAAGACGCTTGTCGGTGATGGTGATCGACGATACCGCCATATCAATCCGGCCCGACTGAACAGCCGGGAACAGACCATTGAACGGAATGTTGACGAATTCAACCGATTTGCCCAGACGTTTGGCGACTTCGTTGACGAGGTCAACTTCGAAACCAACGACATTGCCATTGGCATCCTGGAATTCCCACGGAACGTTGCCGATGTTTGCCCCAACCGTCAGGTCAGCTGCGTTTGCGGACGACAGCGACGAGAGTGCGAGCACCCCACCAACGACTGAAGACGTCAGAAAAGTAAGAAATTTCATGATGATTTCCTTGTGTTTTTAGCCATCCCTGAATAGTACTGGTCTAACTGGTCAGACCAGTCTGACCAAACAAACATATTTGAATGTCCCATGCAAGATTGTTTGTGCAAAAATGAGTCATATGCGCTTTTATGGCGCCAGTTGGATAAAAAATAAGCAACGAGGAATAGCAGGAATGTTCAACCGTACACTTCTGCCGCAAACGGTAGCGCGCCAAATTCAGGAAATGATCCAGAACGGATCCCTGAAACCCGGGGACAAAATTCCGTCCCAACGCGAATTCGCACAGAAGTTCGGTATCTCACGCGCCTCCCTGCGCGAGGCCCTGCTGACCCTTGAGACGCTCGGCATGATCAAGACCGAGGCCGGGCGCGGCACATTCGTCACAGACCCCGACAGTCGCACACCGGGCGACATGGCGCCGTGGCGTTATTCCGAAAGCCATACGGTGTTTGACGTGTTTCAGACCCGTATGATCCTTGAAGGTGAAATTGCCGCCCTTGCCTGTCATCGCCTTACGGCCGGTCAGCTTGAACATATGGCAGATGCGACCGATCAGATGGAAAAAGGCTGGGCCGCACAGGATTTGATTTCCAACGTCGATGCGGATCTGGAATTTCACAACACGATTGTTCAGGCGTGTAGCAACAGCATGCTGCGCGACCTTTATAAAACCGTGCGCGATCAGATCACCGAAACCCAGCGCCAACCAATCCCGATCACCGACCCGGAACGGATGCGCGCATCCATCGGCGAACATCGGCGCATCATCAAGGCCCTGTCGGATGGGGATGCCAATGCCGCACGCGAAGAGATGCAAAACCACATCCGAAACACCGCACGCTGCGCAGGTCTTAAGGCATAACCCCCTTAAGACATCGTCGCAGGAAATTTGCCCCAGACACACAAAACCCCGCGCGGTGAACCGGCGGGGCGGG
>NZ_NXGX01000008.1 GCF_002844275.1 Thalassospira lohafexi | reverse complement strand
AAAGCTGCTTTGTGATCCTGACGAAAGGCCCGCCGAGATGGCGGGCCTTTTTTTATGTCCAGTTTGTTCCCCCTACTCTTGGCATTGAGCGGCAGCGCACAAACAACCTATACGTAGGACTAAGGGGAAAAACTCGTGCTTGTGTTGCAAAGGCTATGCTATAGCTTTGTCTAATAACAATAACATAAGCCACCTTTCCTCATCTGAACTGCCGCCCCACACACTGGCAGAACAGATGTCCTCCGAAAGCGGCATTCCCGGGAAGTTTCATCTGAGAGACCCGTACAACGTGCGTCGATGCAGCAATGTGTCGGCACCCGGCTTATTCGTCTATGGGGATACCAAATAATGGGATTGAATATAAAACGCGGCAACAAGCCGTCTGCGCCGAAAGCGGCGGGAAAATCGGGATTGGGCGTACGCGAAAAACTGGCGGGTGCCTTTTTTCTGGTTGGCCTTATTGCTGTATTGGCAGCAGCCGTTTCCGTATTTTCATTTAATAAATTTGGCACTCGACTTGACGAGATTGCCTATGAACAACTGCCACCAATGTTCACCGCTCAGCAACTGGCAACCGAAAGCGTAAAGATCGTCGCATCCGCACCGCGGATTGTTGCGGCCTCAACACCGTCCGAAGAGCAGGTTGTCAAAATCGAACTCGACATGTTGCTCGATGGCTTGCGTGAAAAGCTTGAGAAACTCGCGCAATCAGGGATGTCACCTGAATCCCTGTCACATATCGAAAAAAGCGGCCAGGATCTTGCCGGTGGCTTGGAAGAGCTGCACCAAAAAACCCTGAACCGCTTTGAAGTTGCTGCTGAAATTTCCGACAAGCTTGATCAGTTCCAGCAGCTGAGCGGTCGCTTTGCATCAATGATCAAACCATTGACATCGATGTCACAAAATCAAATTTCCACTGTTGCAGCTCAGGTCGAAGAACTGCGCAAAAGCGGCAATTATCTGACACCTGATCAGCTGACCCAAAGCAAAGATCTGCTGTTTACGCTTGATACAACGCTCAGCGACCGTGCGCCGATCCTCGAATTGGCGCGTCTTGGCGGGGAAATAACCAACACAATTTTGAGCACTGCGTCATCAAGTGACTCGACGCGCCTAAAAATCACTAGCGTTCAGATCCGTGGCACAATTGATCAAGCCGAAAAAACCATCAATGGCCTTGAAAACAAGAAACTTCAGAAGTTTTATCTTGGTCTGATCAAGGATATTCGTGAGCTGACTGTTGGGGATGCAAGCATCCCAGCATTACGGATGCGCGAACTTGAACTATCCGAAGAACAGGCCGCTGCCGTTGTTCATACTGCAGAATACGCAACCGCCATGGAAAATGGCGTCAATGCGATGGTCGAGGCCCTTCAAACCGGTGTTGATCGGGCTGCGGGTGATGCAAACACACTCAACACCCAAAGTACCTATGTCATGTACGGGGTTGGTGCCGCAGCAATCCTTATCCCGTTACTGATCTTTGTCGTCTATGTGCGTGGCAACCTTTTGCGTCGTTTGGCCGGTTTGCAGAAAACCATGGTTTCGCTGGCGGATGGTGATCTTGACGTCGAAGTTCCGTCCAAAGGGCATGACGAAATTTCCGCTATGGGACGCGCTGTTGATGTGTTTAAGGAGAATGCGATCAAGGTCCGCGATATGCAGGCCGAAGAAGAGCACCTTAACCGTGAACGCAATGAAGCGCTGCGCGACGAGCTTCTTGGTCTGGCTGATACACTTCAGGATGAAGTCGAAACAGCGGTCAATGAAATCGCCACCCTTGCCGATCAGCTACAGGGTGTTTCGGGTCAGATGACCCACAGTGCCGAACTGGTATCAACTCAGAGCGAAGATGTCGCAACATCGGCACAGGAAGCCACCGGCAACGTTGAAACGGTCGCCGCCGCAACCGAGCAACTTTCGGCATCCAACGCCGAGATTAATCGCCAGATGGCAGAGACGACGCGTATCTCGAACGAAGCTTCTCAACGTGCACAGCATACCAACGAACTGGTACACAGCCTGTCGCAATCGGCCGGTCGTATTGGCGAGGTTATTGCGCTAATTACCGACATTGCCGAGCAGACCAACCTTCTGGCACTGAACGCAACGATTGAGGCCGCCCGTGCGGGTGATGCTGGCAAAGGCTTTGCCGTTGTCGCCGCCGAGGTTAAAAACCTTGCCAATCAGACCGAAAAGGCGACCGAAGAAATCGCCGGTCAGATTTCCGGCATCCAGAAGGCAACAGGTGAGTCGGTGACAGCCATCGGTGATATTGGAACGATCATTGCCAGCCTCAATGAAATCGCCACCACGATTTCAGCAGCTGTCGAAGAACAGGGTGCCGCAACCGACGAGATCACGCGAAATGTGCGTGGTGCAGCGGACAGAACCCGTTCGGTATCAGCATCCATCACCGAGGTTGCCAACGAGACGGGTAAAACCGGTCAGTTGTCTGGCGAAGTTCTAACCACATCCAAGGTCGCATCCGAGAAAGTCAGTGAAATGCGCAACCGCATCACCAACATTCTTGAAGATCTGCGTCAGCAGGCCCGCGACCGTGCCGCCTGATCACCGATCAGACGTCAAACATTAAAAACAAAGGCCCGCCTTACTTGGCGGGCCTTTGAGATTCTCAGATCAATTTAATCTTGATGGCTAGGCGCTTGGCCAGCTGCCTTTTAGTCGTCCGCCGATCCGGACCGATTCAATGCGTTTGGCCAATCCGGTGTTATTGTCGGTTTCAACAAAAACACCGCAAACAGTCGCCGGGCCTTCTGCTGGTTCGAACCGACCGGATGGCATTTTGGTCAGGAATTTGCGGACCGAGGTTTCTTTTTTCATGCCGATGACCGAATCAAAATCACCGCACATGCCAACATCGGTTTGATAGCCTGTACCATTTGGCAGGATCTGCGCGTCAGCTGTTGGCACATGCGTATGCGTGCCCAAAACGAGTGATGCACGTCCGTCACAATGATGCCCAAACGCCATCTTTTCCGATGTGGTTTCCGCATGAAAATCAAGGATGATGGCATCAACGTTTTTGCCAAGCTTATGCTTGGAAAACAGCTTATTCGCGCCCTGGAATGGGCACGACATCGGATCCATAAACAAACGGCCCATCATGTTGATCACGCAGACTTTCTTGCCTGATCGGGTTTTTACAACGTAGTCCCCCTTCCCAGGTGTACCATCCGGGAAGTTCCAGGGACGCAGAAGTTTTTCATCCTCGTCGATATAGGCAATGATCTCGCGCTGATCCCAGACATGATTGCCTGTGGTCAGAACATCCGCACCAGCATCATAGAATTCCTTGCAGATTTTGGCCGTAACGCCAAAACCATGGGCTGCGTTTTCGACATTCACCACCGCGACATCAACAGACAAACGATCGCGGAGCATCGGCAATGCTTCCAAGGCAGCTATACGACCGCTCTGACCCAGAACATCGCCGAGATGGAGTAAACGCATATTATTTCCTGTGTTTCTTCACATGACCAGAATGCGGACATGCTTTTTAAGGGCAGCACCCAAACCCGGGACGCACCGCAACTGCATTACGTAAAGGAGACGGGATATGTTCAGATATCTTCAATAAATAAAGCGGGAGCCACACTGCCGTTGGTCATATGGTAATTCCTCGTGACCTGCGTGTGCAGGTGGGCGCCGTTTAACGAGACCACGGCCTCGACAGGGACAGCTCCCTAGAGAAATGAGCATCGGCCCCGGGAATTAGCGAACCTGACGCACAGGGCAGCTCCCTTAATGCTGTCGTTCTTGATCACCGCGAACGGCGCATCGCAAACGGGTCAGCGAACGGAACTTAGTCCTCGATTGGGGTAATTTCAAGTGCCTTGAGAATTCGTCCTTTGCCAAGGCCCCGTCTTTGTCAGGCCCATACCCGGCCTTTGCACCACACTTTGGCAATTTACAAAGCACAACAATGGCCCAGCCCTGCCCGTAACAGACTAATCAATCCTTGATCAGCTTTGCGGCGATGCCTTCGATCCGACCGGCCATATTTTCAATATTTTCCGCCAGCGCGTCGCTTTCAGCAGCCGAAAGACTTCCCGGCTCGGCAACGGTTGGCTGTTCTGGTTTTGGCGCACGCAATTGCTCATGGGCATCACCCAGTTCATCGGCAATCAGCAAACTTGTCATCACCAGCAAACGCTGTTCACCGATCTGGCCGACCGCGCCAGAGATTTCCTTAACCCGTTCATCGACATAATTTGCCAAAGAATGGATGCGTTCTTCCTGACCGTCATCGCACGCGATGTCATAACTGCGGCCGTTAATGCGAATGGAAACCTGTGCCATGGGTTATGCCTGCTCCTTGACGGGTTCTTCTGAAAGAACGAGTTTTAGCTGGTCAACCGCGCCATCAAGCCGTGCCGAAACGGTTTCAGTGGTATGGGTAAGCTTGTCGTAATCCGCACGAAGCGCTGAAAGCTGACTGCGCAATGCTTCGACTTCCTGCACGTCAGATGACTGGTCCTTACCATCCTGATCCAGCACCGACTCCACGGCGGTATCAAGACTGTCCAATGCTGTCTTCAGCCGATCACTTGCCTGTTGCAACCGCGACATAAATTCCTACCCGATATTATACGTTTCGAGGGCGACAGACCGATATGATCTGCGGCGAATCATCATAATCGACCATAAAGCCAACCGATGATGTCATGAAAATGGCCGAAGTATCCGCGATCATTGCATTGATCAACTTTTCTGCGCCACCAAGAACATGCGGACGCAAAATCAATCATTCCAACACAATGACGGTAAACCTCTGAAAACATAGTGCCTCAATCGCGCCAACGTCAACATGCTGCACGAAAGCAATGCACCACGAGAATATCCATTAGCCGGATTTAAGGTAATCGGCGTCGTTTTTTGACAGAAGCGGTTGACGAATGGCGCCCATAAGGGCATCTTCCGCGCGAATTCCGTTAATGTTTGAATAACCGTATTTAAGTGTTTTCATCGCCCGACCGCGAAACCCCCAGGAACCGCATCACATGACGACGCAAGCAGAACACAATCGCATGGCCAATGCCATCCGCTTCCTTTCGGCCGACGCTGTCGAAAAAGCAAACTCGGGACATCCGGGCATGCCGATGGGCATGGCAGATGTTGCGACTGTTCTTTACACCAAATTCTTGAAGTTCGATCCAAAGCACCCGAACTGGCCAGACCGCGACCGTTTCATCCTGTCTGCAGGTCACGGTTCGATGCTTCTGTATTCGCTTCTGCACCTGACCGGATACGAAGATTTCGATCTTGATCAGATCAAGAATTTCCGTCAGATGGGCTCGCGCACGGCCGGTCACCCTGAATTTGGCCACGGCGAAGGCATTGAAACCACCACTGGCCCGCTGGGTCAGGGCATTGCGACCTCGGTTGGTTTCGCCCTTGGCGAACGCATCATGAATGCCCGTTATGGCAATGACGTTGTCGATCACTTTACCTATGTGATTGCAGGCGACGGTTGCCTGATGGAAGGTATTTCCCAAGAAGCCATTTCGATGGCTGGCCACATGAAACTGTCGAAACTGATCGTCCTGTTTGATGACAACGGCATTTCCATTGATGGCCCGACATCGCTTTCGACGTCTGAAGATCACACCAAGCGCTTTGAAGCAGCTGGCTGGGATGTTCAGTCGATTGACGGTCACAACCCGGCTGCCATCGAAGCAGCGATTGCCAAAGCAAAAACCACCAACACCCCGTCGATGATCGCCTGTAAAACCGAAATCGGTTTTGGCGCCCCGACCAAGGGTGGCACCTCGGCAACGCACGGCTCCCCACTTGGTGCCGAAGAACTTGCTGGTGCACGCAAAAAACTCGGTTGGACGTCTGAGCCGTTTGATATCCCTGCTGACGTGCGTGACGCATGGACCGCTGCTGGTGCACGCGGTGCGGACGACTTCAATGCTTGGGGAGGTCGCTTCGAAGGTCTTGATGCCGCTCTGAAAGACGAGTTCGAGCGCCGCATCGAAGGCAAGCTTCCGGAAAACTGGATCGAAGCGTTTAACGACTATAAAAAGCAGATCACAGCAGATCAGCCGAAGGTCGCCACCCGTAAGGCGTCCGAGAACGTTCTTGAAGTTCTGACCAAAGCGATCCCGGAAATGATCGGCGGTTCTGCCGACCTGACCGGTTCGAACAACACCAAGACCAGCGTTCAGGCCCCGATCACCGCCGACGGTGGTTATGAAGGTGGCTACATCTATTACGGTATCCGTGAACACGGCATGGCCGCAGCCATGAATGGTTTGGCCCTGCATGGCGGCGTTCTGCCCTATGGCGGGACCTTCTTGGTCTTCACCGATTACTGCCGCCCGGCGATCCGTTTGTCCGCCCTGATGAACCAGCGCGTTGTTTACGTCATGACCCACGACTCCATCGGTCTTGGCGAAGACGGCCCGACCCATCAGCCGGTCGAACACGTTGCTTCGCTGCGCGCAATGCCGAACGTCACTGTCATCCGTCCGGGTGACGCGGTTGAGACCGCAGAAGCATGGGCAATGGCAATCACCAACGAAACCGGCCCGACCGTTCTGGCCCTCACCCGTCAGAACCTGCCGACCCTTCGTACCGAATACCGCGAAGACAACCTTGTCGCACGTGGCGGTTATGTGATTTCCGATTGTGAAGGTGATCGTCAGGTTACCCTGATCGCGACGGGTTCCGAAGTTGAAATCGCAGTTGACGCTCAGGCCAAGCTGAAAGCCGACGGCATTAATGCTGTTGTGGTTTCGCTGCCAAGCTGGGAACTGTTTGACGCCCAGTCACCGGAATACCGCAAGGACGTTCTGGGCAGCGCACCGCGCGTTGCCATCGAAGCCCTTTCGGTGTTTGGTTGGGAAAAATATGTTGGCGATACCGGCAAGGTTATCGGCATGCATGGATTTGGTGCTTCTGCACCGGCTCCGGTTCTGTATGAGCATTTCGGCATCACTGCCGAGGCATTGGTCAAAGCGGCCAAGGAACTGGTTTAATTCAGAGGGCCGGATCGGTAATATGCCGATCCGGCCTTTTTTCTTTGGGTTTAAGCCCCAAGTCGTGATTGATATCCCCAGGTAGCAATCAGTATAATTTTGGAGGGATGAATGGCTATTCGCGTAGCGATTAATGGTTTTGGTCGTATCGGCCGTCTTGTTCTGCGCTCAATCGTTGAAAGCGGCCGCACCGATGTTGAAGTTGTTGCCATCAACGACCTGGGTGACGTGTCCACCAACGCACATCTTCTGAAATATGATTCTGTTCATGGCGTTCTTGCCAATGACGTCAAAGCCGAAGGCGAAAACCTCGTCATCGACGGCAAGGCGATCAAGGTTTGCTCTGAACGTGATCCGGCGAACCTGCCTTGGGCAGCACTGAATGTTGACATCGCATTTGAATGCACCGGTATCTTCCTTGACGAAGCGGGTGCTGGCAAACACCTGACCGCAGGTGCCAAACGCGTTCTGATTTCCGCCCCGGCAAAGGGTGATATCAAAACCGTTGTTTACGGCGTTAACAGCGACAGCCTGTCTGCCAGTGACGTGATTGTTTCAAACGCATCCTGCACCACCAACTGCCTTGCACCTGTTGCCGACGTTTTGAACAAGACCGTTGGCATCACCAAGGGCTTCATGACCACTGTTCACGCCTTTACCGGCGACCAGAACACCGTGGACAGCCTGCATAAAGACATGCGCCGTGCGCGTTCGGCATCGCTTTCGATGATCCCGACCTCGACCGGTGCGGCAAAGGCTGTTGGTCTTGTTCTGCCGGAACTGAACGGCAAACTTGACGGTACTTCGGTACGTGTTCCGACCCCGAATGTCTCGATGATCGATCTGACCTTTGTAGCAGGTCGCGACACCACCGTTGATGAAATCAATGCTGCGATCAAAGAAGCTGCTAACGGCCCGCTTAAAGGTGTTCTTGGCGTCTGCGACGAACCGCTGGTATCGATTGATTTCAATCACAATCCGAACAGCTCGACCTTTGACGTCACCCAGACTCAGGTCATCGGTGGCAACTTTGTGCGTATCCTGTCGTGGTATGACAACGAATGGGGCTTCTCGAACCGTATGAGCGACACCGCTGTTGCCATGTCGAAGTTCCTGTAAGCATATCTGATCAGATTATCTGATTGATGATTTTGCAAAGTGCCCGAAGTATGTATCACTTCGGGCACTTTTCTTTTCCGGGGCAGCACGGCACAGCTGAGCAATCCCTGCCCGTCCAAAATGACGACACGCCCAACCAAGCGCACAGGAGCCCACCGTGAGCCTTTTGTTCAAAGAACTTGATTACCGGCCAACCCCGATGGGGGTGCTCAGCCTGCGCAGGCGGCGTGAACTCAGCCTTGAAATCGATGTTTATGAAATCAAGCTGGATGACGAATATCTGATGTCGAGCCTGTTTACCGATGCCGAGGTGGCACTCGCCGACCTTGGGTTGGCCGAGCTTGACCGAAATAATTTAAATGTCGTGGTTGGGGGGCTTGGTCTGGGCTATACCGCCAAGGCCGCCCTTGATAACCCAAAGACCGGCAAACTTGCGGTTCTTGATACGTTAAACGAAGTTATCGAATGGCATCAGGAAGGGTTGCTGCCCCTTGGCGAGCAACTTGCACATGATCCGCGCTGTGCGCTGGTGCATGGCGATTTCTTTGCCGCCTCCTTCTCCGAAACACCGGGCATGAACCCGGCCGAGCCGGACGTTAAACATGACGCCATCCTTTTGGACGTTGACCATTCACCGTCGAACGTTTTGCATCCCGATCACGCGCGGCTGTATACCGAAGATGGCCTCAAACGACTGGCACGCCATCTTGTGCCGGGCGGAATTTTTGCCCTTTGGTCGACCGAAATGCCCGAGCCGTGGTTTGAAGCAAACCTGAAATCCGCCTTTGACAGCATCCGGGCCGAGGTGATTACCTTCAAGCATCCGGTCATGGACCGCGAAGACATCAATACCGTCTATATCGCGCGCACATCCTCATAAGGCGGCCTTAAAACCATATCGCCATGGCATCATCACACGCTGATCTGATCATTCGCATTCACGGTATTGCCGGGGCCCGTGTCGCCTGCCGGGTGATGGCAAGCGTACCCTTTACGCTGCTGTCGCCGTCAAATGCCGCGATGTCGCTTGGGGCTGGTTGGTTTGGCGCTGTTGTTGATCAGGTACGTCAGGAATTTCCAAACGCGGATTTCAAGGCAATCCTCGATTGTCGCGGGCGGGTATCGGGTGCCCTGGCGGCCATTGAAACCGGCCTTAATGGTGTGATTGTCGAACCGGATACACCTTCGCAATTTGACCGGTTGTCCGACCTTGGCGCACAGTCAAATTGCCACGTCGCCCTCGACCTTCCCAAAGACAGTTCGATCTATGAGATGGGAGATGACGTCCTGCCCGATCATGAATTGGACCGCCGGTTGCGGCAACATCTGACAGACTAGTATCAATTGCCAAACGCCGTGTCAG
This sequence comes from Thalassospira lohafexi, assembly GCF_002844275.1. Classification (GTDB taxonomy): domain Bacteria; phylum Pseudomonadota; class Alphaproteobacteria; order Rhodospirillales; family Thalassospiraceae; genus Thalassospira; species Thalassospira lohafexi. The sequence continues at coordinate 199,955 of NZ_NXGX01000008.1, read as the reverse complement.
AGGTTACATAACTGACAGGAAATCATCAGGAATTATCATCGTGAACGCAGACGAACATGCCGGTCTTTACCTTCTGACCCCGCCGAAAATCGAACTTCCCAGCTTTACGGAAAAGCTGAAGTCGGTTCTTGATACCGGTGCGGTCGATTGCCTGCAATTGCGCCTGAAAGATGTTGGCGATGACGAAATCCGCAAGGCAATCGATGCGATTTTGCCCTTGTGTAACGGCCTCGACATTCCGCTTATTCTCAATGACCGGCCCGACATTGCCAAAAAATCGGGATGTGACGGTGTGCATGTCGGCGAGGACGACGTCAGTTATGACGAGGCGCGCGCCATCATGGGCGAAGAACACATTGTTGGTGTGTCGTGCTATGACAGTCGCCATCGGGCAATGGAACTTGGTGAAAAAGGGGCTGATTACGTTGCCTTTGGCGCGTTTTACCCGACCGAGACCAAAGAAGCCAAAACCAGCGTCACGCCAGAAATTCTTGAAATCTGGACGACATTTACCACCGTGCCCTGCGTTGCGATTGGTGGTATTACGGCGGAAAATCTGGCGCCAATCGTTATGGCTGGCGCAGACTTTGTCGCGGTCACAGGCGGTGTCTGGAACCACGCGGATGGCCCTGAGGCCGGTGCACGGGCGATCAAGGCAGCAATCATCGCAACCGACATCGAATAATCCGCGAACCGTAAAAACAGCTGGGCGGACAAATATTTGCCGGTAGCCATGCGTGAACGATGGGGAGTTATGCGCGCCACCCCTGTTCAATCTGCTTGCAGCACAGACAGCAAACTGGTAGTTAACGCCTCTTAAATGGGGCAAGTGCCCCCTATTACATTGTGAATCTGTGATCTGAAAGAACGGTTGGTGCCATGAAAATCAACGGCAACGAAATCCGTCCGGGTAACCTTATCGAACATAAAGGTGCCCTGTGGCGTGCGGTAAAATGTCAGGCTGTCAAACCAGGTAAAGGCGGTGCTTTTAACCAGGTTGAACTTAAAGATATTCGTAGCGGCACCAAGCTGAACGAGCGTTTCCGTGCATCGGAAACCGTTGAGCGCGTTCGTCTTGAGCAGAAAGAATACACCTATCTGTTCGCTGATGGTGACATGATCACCTTTATGGACAGCGAAACGTTCGAACAGATCACAGTAAACGCCGACCTTGTTGGCGAGCCTGCTGTTTATCTTCAGGATAACATGGTTGTTACCATCGAATCATTCGAAGATGAGCCGCTTGCCGTAACCCTGCCCGAGCATGTTGTCTTCAAAATTGTTGAAGCAGATGCCGTGGTAAAAGGTCAGACCCAGTCTTCTTCTTTCAAACCGGCCGTCCTTGAAAACGGTGTTCGTGTGATGGTGCCCCCGCATATTGAATCGGGTACGCGCATCGTCGTGAACACTGTCGAAGGCACCTATCTTGAGCGTGCCAAGGATTAAGGACTTTTCCCGTCCTCTGGTTTAAGGATTGGGCCCATCCATATGAATGGAATGGGTCCCGACCCTCCTTTCAATTCAAATTCCGGGAGATATGCCGTGCGAGGCGCCGCCCGTCGTTCAGCAAATATCAACGTCATGTTCAAGGCCGTCGAAAAGGCTGCCTATGGACTAAAACGCGACTTCGGTGAAGTCGAGAACCTTCAGGTTTCGATGAAAGGCCCGGCAGATTTCGTATCTTCGGCTGATCTTCGTGCCGAAAAACGCCTGCGCGAAGAGCTTGAACGCTCCCGCCCCGGATACGGCTTCCTGCTTGAAGAAGGCGGTGAAATCAAGGGGTCCGACCCTGAACATCGCTGGATCATTGATCCGCTTGATGGCACCACCAACTTCCTGCATGGCATTCCGCATTTTGCCATTTCCGTTGCCCTTCAGAAGGGTGATGAAATCATTGCCGGCATCATTTATGACGTCGCCAAGGATGAATTCTTCTGGGCGGAAAAAGGCGTTGGTGCATTTCTTGATAACCGTCGCCTGCGTGTTTCGGGCCGTCGTCGCCTGAATGAATGCGTTCTGGCCTGTGGCGTTCCCCATATTGGCCACGGCGACCATGCCGTTTTCGAAAAACAGCTGCACACGGTCATGGACCGTTGCGCTGGCGTACGTCGCATGGGTGCCGCATCGCTTGATATGGCATATGTTGCGGCTGGCCGTTATGACGGTTACTGGGAATCGCACATCAACGCGTGGGATATTGCGGCGGGTCTTATTCTCATTTCAGAAGCCGGTGGCTATGTCCGCGATGCCAAAGGTGGCACCAACATGCTGGGTACGGGCAGTGTCGTCGCTGCTAACGACTATATCCAGCCGGTTCTCGCCAAGGCACTTAAAAAAGCAGTTACCGACTAACTGTCGGCTTTTATTACCGTTTTTTGAAAGGGCTCCTTCGCATTTTGTCGAAGGGGCCCTTTTTCTTTTGCCGTCAAAGCGGTTGTCCATTACCTGGCTCTAAGTTATGGTGCATGGTACTGCACGCCGTCGCCCGATGCGAGGCAACCAGACAACAGGGGGGGCATTCGATAATAATTATCGGGTGCCTAACGATCGACACAAAACTGTGTGAAATAGAAAAACGTTATACAAGACGGTTTCAAACACAGGGTATTAAGGGGCCTGCGATTTGATGGGGTATTCCAAGATTTCGGTGCTGGCGTTAATGACGGCACTCGGATCCAGCGCGTTCTTCGGCGGCAATGCTTCCGCACAACAATACTCCCCCGTTTCTGTAGACAGCAACGTACAGGTCAACTGGGACGTTGCCGACGGATATGGCGGACAGACAACTGTTCCGCAATATCTCTCCCCCACGGTATCGCGTGAGCATATTGTCATGCCGGGCGGTGATTTGATCTATCCCGAAACCCGCCCGCAATCAGCTTTCCTTGCCAATGACCAGTTCTCATCCGCAGGGAATGGTTCATATGACGGTGGTTTTGAAACTGTCGTGATTGACGGTGCTGGCGGTAATGCCGTCCCAAGTCAGTCACAGTTCTATGGTGTGCCCGGTGTTTCTGATACCGCCATGTCACCCTCAATGGATGACGGTGCGAACCAGACAATCGCCCTGCGCCAGCCCGAGGCAACCGCAGCGCCGCGGACCAAACCCGCAGCGCCGACAACAGTCGCAGCAGCACCCTCTTCATCCACCTCATCTTCTGGCACTGCGCCAACGCCACTGACCAAACCTGCTCCGGCGGCTCCGGCGGCTTCGACCATGACCGAGACAGCAAGCGCGCCGGCCGCACCGACAACAGAAACCACCATGGTTGAACCGCCAAAGGCGCCGCCGCTTCCGAGTGCCGAAAGCAAGGCAGCAGAGGCCCCCTCAGCACCGGTGGTTGAGCCGATTGGCAGTGGATCAGAAATTCCGGTTGCACCGACATCTGCGCCCGATACGACGTCTCAGCCAGCCCAGATGGCAGAAGTCGCACCGGCAGCACCCAAGCCTAAACCAAAACCTGCACCCGCTGCTGCACCGGCGGCTGAGGAAGCATCGCTTCCACCAGCCACAAAAGCCCCCGCCCCAAGCACCTCAACCGGTGCAGGCGAATACAGCCTTGGCTTTGCCAGTGACAGCTTTGAACTGACCAGTGCCGCCCAAAGCGAGCTTAATCAGGTCATTGCCGCCATGAGCAACGACGACAGCCTGCGTATTCAGCTGCAGGCATACGCCGAAGGCGACAGTGCAAATGCCTCAAAGGCACGCCGACTGTCGCTGTCGCGTGCGCTTCAGGTCCGTTCCTATCTTATCGACAAGGGTGTGCGTTCCACACGCATTGACGTTCGCGCCTTGGGTGCGAATGTTCCGTCCGGCCCGGCAGACCGCGTCGATATCAAAACCGTTCAACGCTAGGATTAATCCGCTATGAGCAATCATTCGGCCAATGGTACCGGCACAGTTACGCCCATTACCAAACCCGGAAGTTATCTGACACGTATGGCCGTTTTTGTGGCCATTATTGTCGGGGTTGGCGCCCTGCTTTACCCTGCCCTGTCTGATGCCTTTATGGCCAATATTGTTCTGAACGGCCTGATTATCGGCGTCTTTTTCGTGGGTGTTATCTATACATTCCGCATGGCCGCAAGTCTGGCCCCGGAAGTCACCTGGATCGAAGATTTCCGCCGTAACCGCCCTGGCCTGACATCGCAGGTTCCGCCAAGACTGCTCGCCCCGATGGCCAGCATGATGACCGAACAACGCCGTGATCGCCCGCAACTCTCGACCATGTCGACCCGGACAATCCTTGATTCCATCCGTTCGCGTCTGGATGAAAGCCGTGAGCTGTCACGATACATCGTTGGCTTGCTTGTTTTCCTTGGCCTGCTCGGCACCTTCTGGGGCCTTCTGCAAACAGTGAATTCGGTTGCCGGCGTCATCAGTGACGTCAATGTCGGCGGCGGGTCCAACATGGATCTTTGGTTCTCCGAACTTAAAAATGGTCTTGCTGAGCCACTTGGCGGCATGGGCACAGCGTTTTCATCTTCCCTGTTTGGCCTTGCCGGATCGCTTGCCCTTGGTCTTTTGGACATGCAGGCCGGTCAGGCACAAAACCGTTTCTTCAACGATCTTGAAGAATGGCTTTCAAGCTTTACCCGTCTTGGATCGGGAAGTGCTGTCGGTGATGGTGAACAGTCTGTTCCAGCATATCTTTCGGCCCTGATCGAACAGATGGCCGACAACATGGAAGGGTTGCAAAACTCGATCCAGCGGTCGGAAAGTTCCCAGATCAAAAGCCATAACACCCTGATTGATCTGGCCGACAAGTTGTCAACGCTCACCGATCAGATGAAAGCCGAACAGCAATTGATGGTCAAACTGGCAGAAAACCAGATGCACCTCAAACCCGTTCTCGATCAACTTGCGGATTCGATGAAAATGGGTAGCTTTGGCATTGATGATAATACCCGCGCCCACATCCGGTCCCTTGATAGCCAGCTTGGCCGTATTGGCGAAGAACTGACCATGGGCCGTCAGCAATCGACACAGGAAATCAGAAGCGAAATCAAACTTCTGGCCCGGACCATCGCCGCCATCGCCGAGGAGGGCTGATCGCATGATCGGGCTTTCGCGCCGTCGTAATCGCGATGTAAACACTTGGCCGGGCTTTGTTGATGCGCTTGCAACGCTTCTGATGGTGATCATCTTCCTTCTGATGATCTTTGTTATTGCGCAGGTGTACCTTGGTGCTGCTCTATCAGGCCGTGATGAAGCGCTCAGTGACCTTACCGCACAGGTCAACGAGCTTACCAACCTTCTGTCGCTTGAGCGTGGCAACAATCAGCGCATGGAACTGGAGTTGACCCAGCTCACGACCGAGCTTTCCAACACCAGTGACCAGCGCGACGACCTGAAATCACGTGCTGCAACTCTTGCCAGCCAACTTGCCGATGCGCAGCTTTCGGCTGACGACATTGAAAAGAAACTGCTCGCAGCGCTGGCATCGATTGAAGACAAGGATGCCGAGCTGAACGAGATCCGCGAAAGCAAGAACGAAAAGATCGAAGATCAGGACGCCCGGATCGCCGAACTGTCCGCCCTTCTGGCATCGCGTGCAGCCGCCCTTGAAACGGAAAAGAAACTCAGCACCGAGGCCAAGGCACAGGTCGCAGCCCTTAATCAGCAGATGCTTGCCCTGCGTCAGCAACTGCAAAAAATCGAAGCCGCCCTTGAGGCTGCCGAAATCGAAAATGCCGATAAGGAAGCGCAGATTGTAAACCTTGGGCAGCGCCTGAACGCGGCTCTTGCGACCAAGGTTGCCGAATTGCAGCGCTATCGTTCGGAATTCTTTGGCCGCCTGCGCGAAGTTCTGGGCGACCGTCAGGACATCCGGGTTGTTGGCGACCGCTTTGTGTTCCAGTCCGAGGTCCTGTTTGGTTCTGGCTCGGCTGATCTTGGCGAAGGCGGTCAGGAACAGCTGGCGAAACTTGGCGAGACGCTCAAGACCATCTCCGCTGACATCCCTGATGATATCGACTGGGTGATGCGGGTCGATGGCCACACCGACAAAGTGCCAATCCGCAACCTGCAATTCGCATCGAACTGGGAACTGTCAGCAGCGCGTGCGATTTCGGTGGTCAAGTTCCTGATCGACCAGGGTGTTCCCCCCAACCGTTTGGTTGCCGCCGGGTTTGGTGAATACCAACCCCTTGATAACCGGGATGACGAAATCGCCTACCGCCGCAACCGGCGTATCGAGTTCAAGATCACCGAACGATAGGTAGTCCAGCAAAACACTCCATCAACGGCACCCCATTTGGGTGCCGTTTTCGTTTTTAGGCCGTTTTACGTCGTGGAAAAGTCTTGGAACCAATCGACACACCAGCACGTTGGTCACAAAGGAGCCTTTCAGAATAAAGGAGGCCACGATGACCATTCTCAATCCCCGTCGGGAAACCGTTGGTGTTTTTCACGATCTCTCTGCTCTGCAACATGCAACAGAAGACCTTGGTTCTGCGGGCTTCGCGCAAACAGACCTCAGCCTGCTGACAACCGAACACACCATCGAAGACAAGCTCGGCCACATTTACCGTAAGGCCGAAGACATCGACAACGACCCGAACATGCCGCCGCTGGCCTATACGACACCGACCCCGATCGGCAATGCCGAAGGTGCCCTTGTTGGCGCTCCAATGTATGCCGCAGCATTTGGCGCCGCGGGGGCTGTGATTGCGGCAGGTGGACCGATTGCCCTGACCATTTCAGCCATCATCGGTGCCAGTGGTGTTGGTGCCGCCGCAGGCGGTGTCATTGCCGCAATTATCGGAAAACGATATTCCACTGAATTGCAAGATGCCCTTGATCAGGGCGGGTTGTTGCTTTGGGCCAAAACACCTGATGAACCAACGGAAAATCGGGCCAAGGATATCCTTACCCGGCATCAGGCCGAACTGGTCGGCACCCACGAAGTGGCAAATTCACACACCAAACGCGACATGCTTTAACGGGCCCTTCGTCAGCACCGTTCACTGTTGCTTTGACCGTGGCAGCGTATCGACCAAATGAATGATCAGAAAAACAGTTCTCGTTTCCGGGGACTGTTTTTTTGTTCTCGAAGAGACTCGTATTATGGATTGGGCGACCACACGGCCATAAGTCGTGGTTCTGGATAGAGGCAAGATTAAAGGTAGAATGTGTGCGAAAACCTTCCACTCCAACCGTACTTAACACCTAGTAAAAGGGAAAAACAACCCCCGCCAAAATATGACGGGGGTTGTAAGGAGCCTTGACCAGCAGTCTGTTCGTCAAGCTTTTCTGGCCGTCATTGCATTAAACAGATGAATCGTTAAACGGTTCGAACGTCGTCGAGGAAACCGGTTACATGGCTTCGCAACTCGTCGTTGGCAGCTGCCAATCGACCGACACTGTCAAGCTGACCGTTGGATAGATCCCCGCTTTCCGTTGTGGCATCTGCAACGTTTTTAACGGCATCAGTAATTGCGTTATTCCCATTGGCTGCTCCCTCGACACTGCGTGAGATTTCCTCGGTTGCAGCCCCTTGTTCTTCGACGGCGCTGGCAACCACCGACATCAGTTCATCGATTTTGTGAATGGTATCAGCAAATCCACGCACGGCTTCGGACGCGGCACCGGTTTCACTTTGCATTTCAGAAATTTTTGCCGTGATTTGCTCTGTGGCCTTAACGGTTTGTGATGCGAGGTTTTTCACCTCACCGGCAACAACAGCAAATCCTTTGCCGGCTTCACCGGCACGGGCAGATTCAATGGTTGCATTCAGTGCCAGCAGGTTGGTTTGGTCCGCAATATCGCTAATCAGGTTAACCACCTCACCCACACTTTGCGCGGCATCGTTGAGCTTCGCGACGCGTTCGTTGGTGCGTTCGGTTTCATCAACGGCCATCTGCGTGATTTCAGTAACCCGGGAGATTTGCGCCGAAATCTCGGAGATCGATGCCGATAGCTGTGCCGTCGCCGACGCAACTGTTTCTAGATTGGTTGAGGATTCCTCTGCCTGTTCCGAGACATTCTGCGCATCATGATTAGCCCGCACAGCATGGGACGACAAGGTTTCGGACGCAGAGCGTACTTCATCCAGTGCTTTATTCACGGACGTCAGGACGTCTTGGATTTTCTCGTCAAAGCCAGCTGCCAGAACGCCCATACGCTTGCTGCGTTCAATTTGACGTTCGGCTTCGACTTTTTCCTGCTCGGCCATACGCGCCCGTTCGCGGGCATTTTCACGGAAGACTTCGAGAGACTTGGCCATCGCGCCAACTTCGTCGGCCCGTTTCATATCAAGGATTTCGATATCAAGATTACCGGACGCCAAGCTGCCCATAGCGTCTGTCATTTTGCGGATTGGCGTTGCAATCATGCGTGACAATGTCCCGCCGAACAAACCGGCCATCGCGATCAACAAAATCACCCCGACGCCCAATGTGATCTGGAAAATATTCATCGCCTGTGCGACCTGTGCTTCAACATCGAGGACGAGTTGATCAATGTTTTTTGCCAACTCATCAGCAAGCATGCTGACCTCGTCTGCCAAAGCACGGGGCTCACCGGATGCCTCAATCGCGCGCGCATGGTTGACGGTTAAATAATGACGCATCAGCTTGGCCTGCTCGGCGGCGATTTCTTCCCACCGATCAATTGCCCTGTCCATCTGTTCTATCAAGTTGGCGACTTCAGGGTTTATGGCTCCATAGCCTTTGAGAACATCTGTTCGGATATCGATTTCCTGAAGCGATTCCTCGTACCCTTTCAAGCCTTCACGGTCACCAGTGGTCAGAAAGTAAATAAGTTCCTGACGCGCTTGAAGGTATGAGCGGTCAAGGCCGCGGTAATCGCGCTCGAACTCAGACAAGTAATCACGCTGTTCGTTTGCGCCCTGGACCTTCATGGTCGCAAATATGCCCGCAGCAGCAACCATTAGAATAACTGCAATCATCACGGCAAAACAGGTTGTCAGTTTTGCTGGAATGGAAAGGTTCTTGAAAAAATTCATCACACTTCTCCCTACTGGCCACTGCGACGCGCAAGTTCGTTCAGATTGACTTCGATGGTCACAGCCCCGATTGGTTGACGCTCTTCGTTGCTCATGGTCATGCTGAGCTGCGAGCGCCAAGTGTCAGAGTCTTCATTATATTCCGCCTCATCAATAAAGACGGCGTCAGGTCCATTCGGGAATGTGTTCTGGAACTTCGCTTCGTCACCCTGCCAGAAATCTGAGGTGATGGAGCTCTGCCCCACATTCAGACCGACAGCGTCCATGACAAAAATTTCAGCAAGCAAGCCGCCCGACCTTGCCTGGACCTGTGTCAGATAGCCAGAGAGCGGATTGGTAACGATTGCTGCTACGAGAGGCTGATCTTCGGCTTCACGCTCTTCACGCCATTGCTTGTCGGCAGCATCGATCTTTTCCTGCGTCAAATCTTTTCGTAGGCGGTTCTGAGAGTTGATCGATAAAGAGACAACCGGGTTGGCAAGCCATTCACGCGCGTCCTGAATAAACTTGTCCGTAATAAGTTCCGATGGATCGCCGGGGAGTTCCGATTTGGCAAAGGAAACTTGCGGTAGACACAGGAACCCTGCGGCAATAATTCCCGAACAAAACACATTTTTTAGAGACTGCATCGCCCCACTCCTAAACCAAAATCGCCAGCGCATGAAAGATACTAACTCAAAGTATAGGTATTTATACTAAAGAAATTATTTACATACAACCTTTTTGCGAAAAGGTAGGACAGAGAAATCGTAAAAGACAGCATTACACATTTCTTGGTTGTTGTTTGGACTGTCACAAACAACAAAAAATTAGTGTTTATTAAGATTAAACAAGAAAAAAGCGGCGGATTAAACCGCCGCTGAGTTTGGTTGGGACACGAGCAAACTGCAGAAGATTACGTTGTTCCAGGCGCGAAACGCGCCCCTGCAAAGAACAACTGTCCGACACAACCTAAGCATGACGCGTGCCAACTTTTACCCAACACAGAAAATCGCCTATTTAAGCGTTTTAGAGACACCTCTTCGCCCCACATCATGCAGATCAGACGGCCATCTTCCCATTTTGCAACCCAGATATTCGCAAAATGCGAATTTCATCATTTGCATTTTGCGAACATCATACCTGCAAAAGTTGATATCGCCAGAGGACAACCTTCCCGTTACTTCTTCCGTTTTTTCTTTCTATCGCCGAAATTGAGCAAAGCTGGCGCGTGCTCAATAATTTCTTCGAGGATTTCCTTGGCCGTATCGAGATCATCACGCGCAGAATCATCAAGCTGACTGATATAACGCGGATCAGAAATCATGCGCTCTGCCTCATAAAGCGTTCGAAGTTCGCTTTGAAACATTTCGCGCGCCCCAAGAGGCAGCACAGTCTTTGCACTCATAACAAAGAAGAATTTCAGACTGGTTTTAATCACAATGCGCAGCATCACGACTTGAAGCTTATGAAACTGCTCTTCTAACTCTTCTTTTTTGGGATGCTTTTCAAGCTTGGCAAAACGCTCCGAGATCACCAGTGACAGCGCCTTGAAGTTATCAACCTCTTCGCGAAACGGGCGATACCCCGTAACATCAGATTTACTAGCTTGACGCTCGAGCTCTTCGGCCAACGCAACCAGTATGCGTGCACGATGCTCAAGCCGAGACAGGAACTCTTCGACCTGATCGCGATATTTTCTTTGGGTAGATTGGTTCATTTTATTTTGGCGTCTTTATAAATTGGTACCCGGGCTCGTATCCCGGGCACCAACGTAACCTGCCATTCATTAACAACAAGCACAAAAAGACTTATTCAGCTTATCAATCAGCTAACTCAGGATCTTTTTCCTGAAGCTTACCGCCCGACGCACCATCCGGATACTTAAAGACAACAGCGTCATCTTCTATATCGACCAGCACAGCACCACCTTTTGAAAGCTTGCCAAACAGAAGCTCCTCAGCCAGCGGTTTCTTGACGTGCTCCTGAATGACCCGGCCAAGAGGACGCGCACCAAAGGCAATGTCATAGCCGCGTTCTGCCAGCCATGTTCGGGCTGCTTCGGTAAGCTCAATGGAAACATTCCGGTCTTCAAGCTGGACTTCAAGCTGCAGAATGAACTTATCGACCACCATTTTGACGACATCGGCTTTCAGATTGGCGAATGGAATGACCGCATCAAGACGGTTGCGGAATTCCGGGCTGAAGGTGCGCTTGATTGCCTCTTCATCCTCACCAATACGCATTTCACGCTTAAACCCGATTGGCGGCTTGGCCATATCGGACGCGCCAGCATTGGTTGTCATGACCAACACGACATTTCGGAAATCAACGGTTTTGCCGTTATTATCGGTTAGCTTCCCGTGGTCCATGACCTGCAACAGGATGTTGAACAAATCAGGATGGGCTTTTTCAATTTCATCAAGAAGCACAACGGCATGCGGATGTTGATCAACAGAATCGGTCAACAAACCACCCTGATCAAAGCCAACATAGCCCGGAGGCGCACCGATCAAACGTGAAACGCTGTGGCGCTCCATATATTCTGACATGTCAAAGCGAATGAACTCAATCCCCATGACATTGGCAAGTTGCTTGGTGACCTCGGTCTTACCAACACCGGTTGGACCAGAGAACAGGTAACTGCCAATCGGCTTTTCAGGCTCACGCAGACCGGCACGGGCCAACTTGATCGCACTGGCAACCGATTCAATTGCACCGTCCTGACCGAACACCACGGTTTTCAGGTCACGTTCAAGATTGGCAAGCGCCTTGCGATCATCGGTCGAAACCGATTTTGGCGGGATGCGGGCGATCTTGGCGACGATTTCTTCAACGTCACGTTTGCTGACGGTTTTTTTGCGCTTGCTCGGCGCCACCAGCATCCGCGACGCACCAACCTCGTCAATCACATCAATCGCACTGTCGGGACGCTTACGGTCATTGATATAGCGCGACGCCAGCTCCACCGCAGAGCGAATGGCTTCGTTGGTGTATTTGACCTTGTGATGCTCCTCGTAATAGGGCTTGAGGCCCTTGAGGATTTTGATTGTGTCTTCCGGGGATGGTTCTTCGACATCAATTTTCTGGAACCGGCGCACAAGCGCCCGGTCCTTTTCAAAATGACCCCGGAATTCCTTATAGGTCGTTGACCCGATGCAGCGCAGAGTCCCACTTGCCAATGCAGGCTTAAGCAGGTTGGACGCATCCATTGCCCCGCCCGACGTTGCACCGGCACCGATGACAGTGTGAATTTCATCAATAAACAGCACGGCACCATCGTAATCTTCGAGCTCTTTGACAACGGCCTTAAGGCGCTCTTCAAAGTCACCGCGATAACGCGTTCCGGCAAGAAGCGCGCCCATATCAAGCGAGAAAATCGTCGCATCGGCCAGAACTTCGGGCACGTCACCATCATTGATCCGGCGCGCCAATCCCTCTGCGATGGCGGTTTTGCCAACGCCGGGATCCCCGACATAAAGCGGATTGTTTTTCGTCCGACGGCACAGCACCTGAATGGTACGCTCGATCTCGCTTTGGCGACCGATCAGCGGATCAATTTTCCCGTTTTGCGCTTTGACATTCAAGTTCACGCAATAGGCCTTAAGCGCTTCGCCCTCGGCTGGTCCGGTTTCATCGCCTTCTGGCGACAGGCCGGATACGGCTTCTTCGTCAGCACCACGCGGGATGCGACGCTCATTGAGCTCAGACGCCTTGGCGATGCCGTGAGAAATATAATTGACCGCATCAAGCCGAGTCATATCCTGAAGCTGCAGGTAGTAAACAGCATGCGATTCACGTTCGGAAAACAGCGCGACAAGTACATTTGCACCGGTTACTTCCTCGCGCCCAGAAGACTGAACATGTATGGCTGCACGCTGAATAACACGCTGGAACCCAGCAGTAGGTTTCGGATCGACAAGGCGCGCACTGATCAGACCGGAAAGTTCACTGTCGGCGAACTCCAGAAGGTCGGCGCGCAGGCGATCAACATCAACCCGGCAGGCTTTTAAAACGGCAAGTGCATCCTGATCCTCGGTCAAGGACAGAAGAAGATGTTCGAGCGTTGCATACTCGTGCCGACGCTCAGACGCATAGGCGAGCGCACGATGCAGGCTTTCCTCAAGATTGCGCGATAGCATACGTCACTCCTTCTCTAAGGTGCACTGCAATGGATGCTGGTTCTGACGCGCCAGATCCATGACCTGATTGACCTTGGTTTCCGCAATTTCGTAGGTGAAAACACCACAGACCCCGACACCCTTTTGGTGGACCTGAAGCATGATTGCGGTAGCTTCTTCCCGACCCTTCTCGAAAAACCGTTCCAGCACGTGAACAACAAACTCCATCGGAGTATAATCGTCGTTTAACAACAGTACCTTGTACAACGACGGCTTTTTCGTTTTAGGCCGCGTTTTGGTAACGATCCCTGTATTCGGCAGATCAGTGCCGTCATTATCCTGTTCAGTCATCGTCTAATTACCGGAACCCTTATTTCCTGCATGAACTCCATGATAGGTCATTGCCTGTCTCTTTCAAAGGCCGCAGCACATTTTGTGGCGACTAATTTATTGTCTATCCAGAATTCATGTAAGCCGTGAATGTTCCGCTGCAAGATCAAGGAACAAACTTCCTTATTTTATATTGGATAATACGGCGCAAAACGGCCAAAAGATCTTATTCTTGGCAAATAAAAAGGCGGGCACAGCCAACTGCCATGCCCGCCTTTTCCGGCGAATAGAAAGATCTAGATTATTTCATGCCAGCATTTGCAGCCTTGTTCATTGCCGAAAAACTATCCGAAAGTGCTGAAAACATCATTTCCTGAACTTTCTCACCCTCGGCCAAACCACTTTCAACGCAACGGTTGAGAATACGCGAATTGACCTCTTGAATATCTGACAGACTTTCAGCTTTTGAAAGTGCCTCAATATCAGCCTGCGATGCATCCATCTCGCGCTGAGCCCAGGAAACCAGCTCAGTCCCAACACCACCACTTTTTTCCATCAGTGCGGCTGATGCGTGCCATATTTCTTCAAGTTTCTTCTGCTGCGTTTCCACCAGCTCTTCGTACTGGGCAACAACCCGTGACCCGGCACCGGAAAAAACATCAGACTGACCGGTCATTGTTTCAAACATTCTTGAAAAGGCCTCATTTGCCGCCGAAATACTGTCTTCAAAGGCGTCATTGCTGGCCGTGAAAATCGCATCGACTTCGGGGGTTTTCCACATATCGAAAAACTTTTCCATCGCATTGGTATCCATAAACATCGCACCCATGCCAAAAACATCGCTTGGTGCACCTTCGGGGGCCTCTTTTGCCGCGGGCTTTGGCGAGGATGCCGTTGTAGGTGCCTGCGATTCTTTTTGGGGCACTAACTTTGGTGGTGAGCTTGGTGCTACCGTTTTCTGTGTCGTTGACGATTTAGATGCGGTGGCTTGGGCCTTCGCGGGCGCAGCCGTTTTCTTGGGCGCGGTTACCTTGGCATCGGCCGGCTTGGCCGCCGCCGCAGATTTGGTTGTCTGAGTCACGGTACTGACCTTTTCTGCTTTGGGGGACGGTTTGGATGCAGCCATTTTTTTTGACACCGGCTTTTTAGTCGCAGCACTTCGTGCCGCACCAGACTTCGCGGCCGGTTTTGGCGCAGATTTAACTGGCTTGCTCTGCTTTGAAGCGGGAGATGATGTTGCAGGTGCCTTGGCTCGGGTAGCGGTCGTCGACACCTCAGCGGGGCTGGCTTTAACCTCAGCACCGGTGTCTGCATCTACCTTTACCACCGACGCAGAGTCAGGCGTATTCGCAACCGGCATTTGGTCTGCTTTCTCAGAAGATGGCGCAGAACTAATCGGCTTCACATCCTCCGCAGAGTGAGCCTTGTCCTTTGGCGGCGAAGCAGCGGGTTTTGTAGAATTTTTCTCCACCGACGAGATGTCATCGGGTTTCTTTGCAGCCGCTTCGATCTCGGACGAGGTCATGACCACACGTTTGGTCACAACATCGTCCTTATTCCCGGACGTCTGCGTACTTGGCGTCGACGCATTTTTTTTCGCGGCGACAGATGTTTTCTGTGGTTTTCCAGAAGCCTTCGGTTTGGAAACAGCCATTGCACCAACCTCCTGCTTATTGGGCTTTACTGCCCAATGTTATGCTGCATTGCAACATAACCCTAGATGGAACAACCCTCCAACGTCAAGAACAGTTTGGTGACAGTTGCACGAAAGGTCTTTGTGAAAACGGCCCTAACCAAGTCACCTTGAAACGCCAAGTACCGCGAAGTTTTGTAAAACATTTCTGTTTGCAAACCCTTAGCGCCCTACCCCGAGCCTGATGCAACAACAAAAGGCGCGCCAAAACATGACGCGCCTTTAAAAATATTGTGTCCCGACATCAGGACTTGGTCAAAATCTGCGGAATTTTGACGTCAAACTTTGTTCATCGCAACGTGTTGCCTCGCACAGTGCGATAAAAATTCCGGGAGTCGGCATCTCGGTCATTCTTGCTGTAAAACGGGTCAGGCAATTTGGGTGCGTCCGCCGCCGGTGGCTGTGGCAACGCGCGCTCAATACCTGAAAGGTTGGCGAGGACCGTGGGGAACCGCAGCGCATTCAGATTATCTTTTGCCGATGTCCAAGCCGCCAATGTGATCTGCTTGGACGAACACCCGATTGCAACCCAATAGTAATCACCGGAATGAAGGCGCAACCCATCGCGCTCCTGATAGCCAAAACCATCTGACTGAAGCGCATCGGTCAGCCGCACATACGACTCCCGATCCAGTCTGTCTGTCGCTTCATCGCCGCCAAACGCACCAAGCGGAGCATTCACATCCACGTTGATCTGACTAACTTCTGCCGGACCAAACACGCGCGTCACCATGTTAAACTGATCAAAACCAGCTTGCGGCTGGATTTCAAAGCTGCGGACTTCTTTATAATAGTCGGCATTGTAAACAAGCCTGATGCGGCCCTCTGCATCACCGGCAGAACATGCAACGCGCAAATCATCGGCATTAAGGTATGAGAACCAGGATGCCTTGCGAGTCAGAGGGTTTGAGATATCGCTCCCTTGTGTAAAAGCACAGCCAGCCATTAAGGATGTGGCCAAGGTCACACTGGCGATACGGCTGAAAACTGCGGGGCTAAAAGCTATCTTACTGACAAATGGGAGAATTATTTTACGCATTCGATCCTCGATTTTTTCCCGTTCTGCGGATATAACTTGAGACTGATGTGAAAATAAGGCCAATGCAAGGCCACATATGGAATGTCACGCAATCCTGACTCGTTAAACGTTTGTTTAAGCCTCCGGTGCGAGACTGTTCGTATTTAGATCTTGGGGATTACCGAAAGCCGAGCCCGATACAATGCGTTTTATGACCCTGTCAGGGCCAACAGCAATGGCCAAATCAACTCCGTCGCGCAGCAGTGACCACATGCGTAGCTTTGCCGTCGCACTTATGTGCCTGACGGTGCTTTTGTGTGCGACTGTTCTTGCGCCGGCAAGTGCCGTTGCCCGAACGTATACGGCAATGGTCATTGATGGTGACACTGGCGAAGTTCTTCATGAATACCGCGCCGATCACAAAGTGTATCCCGCGTCGCTGACCAAGATCATGACGCTTTATATGCTGTTTGATGCACTTGATCACGGCAAAGTATCGCTTTCGACACCGATGAAAGTGTCCAAGCGTGCATGGGGACAGGCGCCGTCCAAACTTGGCCTTAAGCCGGGTGAAAGCATTTCGGTCAAAGACGCGATTCTGGCCCTTGTAACCAAATCGGCAAATGACATTGCCGTGGTTGTCGCAGAACACCTTGGTGGTACGGAGATCAAATTTGCGCAGATGATGACGTCGGAAGCGCGTCGCATTGGCATGACGCGTACGACGTTTCGCAATGCGTCCGGCCTCCCCAACCGCGGCCAGATGACCACAGCACGCGATATGATCAAGATGGCCGTCGCCCTTCGCAAAAATTACGGTGATTACTATCACTATTTCTCGACCCAGAAATTCCGCTTTGGCAATCGCACTTATGGGAACCACAACAATCTTCTGGCGTCATATTACGGCACCGACGGGATCAAGACCGGCTATATCAATGCATCGGGCTTTAATCTGGTGGCCTCGGTCAACCGCAACGGAAAACGCCTGATCGCTGCTGTCTTTGGCGGGCGTACTGCACGTACCCGTGATGATCAGATGAAAAAGCTTCTGGATCGGGCGTACCTGAAATTGAAAGAAGACGGCGAAATCATGCCGCCGCGCCCACGTTTTAGCCCGGATGAGAAAATCCTGCCTGCGGATGCGCAACTTCTGATCGCCAAACTTGAATCGCAACGTGAAGCAGAACAGCCGGGCCGTGTTGACACCCAAACCGTTGTCAGCCGTATTAAGCCCGAAACAGCCACAGATGGCTGGGCCATTCAAGTTGGCGCCTTTAGCGACCAGCGGCGTGCACAGGAAGCAGTGCTTGCAGCGGCACGCACAGCACCGGATGTTCTTCGCCTGACCCGTGCAGCCGTTGAACAACAAGCCAGTGGAACTGGCGTAGTCTATCGTGCCCGTCTGCTTGGCTTTGAAGGTGAAACAGCGGCGCGTGCCGCCTGTGCCGCACTTCGCCGTGAAAAGGTTGCATGTATCCCGGTAAATGCCGGTGGTGCGGGATAAGTTAGATCAGCTCGCGCGATCAAATACGAAAAGGCCGTCAGAAAATTCTGACGGCCTTTTTAAATGGCTTATTTTAGCGCGTATCCGAGACGATCAGATTAGTGCCCGCCGCCAAGTGCAAAGAAATCGTCTGAGGACAATCCGCTTTTCACCAGTTGATCGGTGACTTGTGTCTTCAAATGCAGAAGTCCTGCATCATCGGCGGCTTCGCAGCGTGCGACAATGGCGGGCTGCGTGTTGGATGCACGCAGCAACCACCAACCATCATCGGTACTGACACGCACACCATCAATGCCACTAACTTCGGCACCCGCCTCGTCCAGACGTCCACGAACTTCTTCGATCAGGTCAAACTTGCGATCATCCGGGCAATCAATCCGGGTTTCCGGTGTATTGACAGCAACAGGCATCGCAGCCCGCCATACGGCAAGGCTTTTGCCACTTTGCACCAGAATGCGGTACAGGCGTACAGCCGCGTATGTCGCATCGTCATAACCGTAATACCGTTCGGCAAAGAAGATATGGCCACTCATTTCACCGGCAATCGGTGCTTTTTCCTCGATCATTTTGGTTTTGATCAGGGAATGACCGGTTTTCCACATGATTGCCTTGCCACCTAGTCGGCTGACCTCATCGAACAGGGTCTGGCTGGCTTTAACGTCGGCGATGATCGCGGCACCGGGCTGGCGTGCTAAGACGTCGGCTGCATAGATCTGCAACAGCTGATCGCCCCAAAGCACATTGCCCTTGCCATCAATCACGCCAATACGGTCACCATCGCCATCAAATGCAACACCCCAGTCGGCATTGTGTTTGGCAACGGCGGCCTTAAGGTCCACCAGATTGGCCTCAACCGTCGGATCCGGATGATGGTTGGGGAACGTGCCGTCAACTTCATCAAATAGAAGATGATGCGTGCCGGGCAATTGGGCGGTTAACTTACGAACAACGTCGCCAGACGCACCATTCCCGCAATCCCAGACAATGGTCATTGGCTTTGCGACGTCGCAATCAAGCTCGGCAACAAGACGTGTTACATACCGGTCTTCGATATCAATGTCAGTAACCGACCCGGCCCCGACTTCAAAATCACCGTTTTCGGCAATCTGTCCAAGTTCCTGAATGGCTTCGCCAAACACCGATTTGCCGGCATTGAGCATTTTGAACCCGTTGTAGTTTGACGGATTGTGCGATCCGGTCACCATGATGCCAGCATCGGTTTTTTGGTCATATACAGTAAAGTACAGCATTGGCGTTGGCCCACGGGCGATCCGTACAACGTCACACCCGGTCGAAAGGATCCCTTCGATCAGGGCTGCTGCCATTTCGGGCGAACTGATCCGTCCGTCGCGTCCGACAGCAACTTTCTTGCCACCTGACCGACGTACTTTTGTCCCAAAGGCCTTGCCAAGCGCGTTAGCGTCCGCCGCATGCAGGGTTTCCCCGACAATGCCGCGCACGTCATATTCGCGGAGTACCGAACTGTCAAACGTGTATCCAGCAGATAAAGTCATATTGGTATTAGCCTCCAATTGATGCGCGCCCGACACAGGAATAGCTAAAGCCGTTTTCGGCCATTTCGGCCGGATCATAAACGTTTCGCAAATCCACAACGGTCGGATGTTTCAGCGCGTCTTTGACACGGTCAAGGTCCATGCCACGGAACTCGTTCCATTCGGTCAGAACAACCATCGCATCAGCGCCATCGATGGTTTCATAAGCATTCTCGCAATAGCTCACGCCTTCCAGAAGCTTTTTGGCTTCTTCCATGGCCTCTGGATCATAGGCTCTGACCGTCGCCCCGGCCGCAATGAGGGCCGGTACAATATCAAGGCTGGGCGCGTCACGCATGTCATCGGTGTTTGGTTTAAATGCCAGCCCCAGAATGCCGATGGTTTTGCCTGCCACCGAACCACCGCATGCAGAAACGATGCGATTGGCCATCGCCTTTTTACGTGCCGTATTCACATTGACCACCGTTTCGATGATCCGAAGCGGGCTATCATATTCCTGAGCGGTCCGCACAAGGGCCAGCGTATCCTTGGGGAAACAGGACCCACCATAGCCCGGCCCAGGATGCAGGAATTTTTTACCAATCCGGCCATCAAGACCAATACCGCGCGCAACGTCATGGACGTCCGCACCAACCTTTTCACAAAGATCGGCAATTTCGTTGATGAACGTGATCTTTGCGGCCAAAAACGTATTGGCGGCATATTTGATCATTTCCGAGGTTTCGCGTGACGTAAACACAATCGGTGTTTCGATCAGATACAGCGGACGATACAAGTCCGACATGACTTCGCGGGCCCGTTCATCACTGGTACCGATCACGACACGATCCGGGCGCATAAAATCACCAATCGCCGAACCTTCACGCAGGAATTCGGGGTTTGACACCACCGCAAATTCCGCATCCGGGCGTTTTTCACGGATAATGCGTTCTACTTCGCGGCCCGTGCCAACCGGTACGGTTGATTTGGTCACAATCACCGTAAAGTCATCCATCGCCTCGGCGATTTCTTCGGCTGCGGCATAGACATAGCTGAGATCAGCATGGCCATCACCACGACGGGTCGGCGTGCCAACAGCAATAAACACTGCATCGGCATCTTTTACGCCAACCTTAAGGTCCGTGGTAAATGTCAGACGCCCTGCTTTGACGTTGTTTTCAACCAGAACATCCAGACCCGGTTCGTAGATCGGCATGATGCCATCTTCAAGACGGGCGATTTTTTCCACATCTTTGTCGACACAGATGACGTCAGTACCGAATTCGGAGAAACAGGCACCGGACACAAGTCCAACATATCCGGTCCCGATCATTGCTACGCGCATGGATGTTTTACCCTAGTAAAGTTATTGCCGGCCGGAACAATTCAACAGACGATCCCGGCCGGTTATAATTGAAATGAAATGATTATTCGGCTGCTTCGCCTGAAGCAAAATCATGAATAAGCTGACGAACGTCATCGCGCATGTCTTCACGCGCCAAGGCAAATGACATGGTGGCCTTCAGGAAGCCAATCTTGTTCCCGCAATCAAAGCGCTGACCTTCGAAGCGATATCCATAAAAAGGTACTTTTCCAATCATTGCCGCCAATGCGTCGGTAAGCTGGATTTCATTACCAGCCCCGCGCGGAATGTTTTCAAGGACTTCGAAAATACCCGGATCAAGGATGTAACGACCAATTGCCGATAGTGTTGACGGGGCTTCTTCGGGCTTTGGTTTTTCAACCATGCCACATGCACTGACCAGACGGCCATTCGTACCTTCGACTTCCAACACACCATACCGCGCGGTTTCTTCGCGCGGCACATCCATGACGGCAACCATATTGCCGCCCGTGCGGCCATAACTTTCGACCATTTGCTTCATGCACGGCGTTTTCGACTGGATAAGGTCATCTGCCAACAGAACAACAAATGGCTCATCACCCACCAACGATTTTGCACACAATACAGCGTGCCCAAGGCCCAAAGGATTGCCCTGACGGGTATAGGTGACGCGACCATTATCCGGGATCATCTCAAGTGCCTTGGCCAGCGCGTCTTCTTTCCCGCGCTCTTTGAGGATGGCTTCAAGTTCGGCAGACCGGTCAAAGTGATCTTCGATCGCACTTTTGCCACGGCCTGTCACAAAGATGAATTCTTCGATACCCGCTGCGATTGCCTCTTCGACGGCGTATTGAATCAGCGGCTTGTCAACGACTGGCAACATTTCTTTGGGCATTGCCTTGGTTGCAGGCAAAAATCGGGTGCCCATACCTGCGACCGGGAAAACAGCCTTTTTGATTCGTTTCGACATTCAAAAATTTCCTTTTTCAACCGCTGCAGGCCAGCCCTATCAAGAACTGTCTGCATGTATGCTTTTGCCACGATTCCAGAACGGGGATCAAGCAAGCGTAAGCATAATTGACGCTAATCTTTACATAGCCGTAACAAAAGGCTTCGTGCCGCATTGAGCTGCGATGCCAGATAATCTGACCCACCATGATCGGGATGGACCGTCTTGATCTGTTTTTTATAAGCCCGATTGATCTCCTCGCGGGTTGCGTCTTTGGCAACATCAAGGATTTTACAGGCCTCATCAGCAGTCATATCACTGGTACTAAAACGCCTGTTGTCATATTGGCCACTCTCGTTTTCGTTGTGGCCGCTTCCCCCAGTATATGTGCCATTGTTACCATTGTCTGTTTTGGACCAACCTTGCCATCCCGAGCAATCGGGACGACGTTCAAAATAGGCTTCCAAAACAGCTTGGCTTTGATCAGTTGCACCGCAACATTGAACATAAAGCAACCGCAGGTCGTCAAGCTCCAAGCTGTCAAGATCTGCTCCGGCATAGGTCCCGTTATGCACGGAGCCTTGCATTTGGCCGGTTTCGAGATCAAGCAGCATATAAAGATAATCCGTTCTGATTTCTGACGTTCTGCCGGCACCACGCCCCTGCTGACCAAAGCCACCAGGACGGGCAGTCCGACGCGACGACGCAAATATCTTGCGTAAAAGTGGCAATAAAAAGCCTAGTTTCATCACCCTAATCAGGAACGGAACGGCGGCGGCCAAAGCCGCAAACATCGCAGCCAGCTTGCCTGTCAGCAGCATCCAGCCTGCCAGAACCACCAGCAAAGTGATGGTCACAATCATGCCAATTTTGCGAATTTCTTTTGGTTCCGCCTCGGTCATCCAGCGAATGAAGAACCCAACACCGACAAACAGCGCAATACCAACCAACAACCATTGCATTATGGTTTTTTCCGCAATTGATTGCCTAGCAACAGCACGTCATTTGATCCGGTTTTTTCCTGATAAACTGCAAGTCCGTCTTGCCCGCCAACGGCATAACTTGCCACCGCACCAAGTAAATCACGCAGTTTTTGGACGGCACTGGCATCAAACTGCATAAAGGCCCCATCGGTAATCCGCGCAATTTCCCCAAACGCAAATTGCGCCTTACGATCAAAGCCTTCCTGAAACATGAATGCCTTTACCCCCTTAAGCGCCAGCTTACCTGCAATTGGGGCCAGATCATCGGGGTTTTCTTCGATACAGTCGCCGACATATATCAAGGCATCGATCTTCTTATTTTCGGCTTCACGTTCAACATGGGCCAATACACGCTCGATCTGGGTATGCCCGGCGCGACAGCTGACTTTGGTCATATAAGTGCCAAATGCTGCCGCGTCACGGCACCAGCTGCTTGCCTTGCATTCAGAAATTCCGCGAAAGAAAACAAGCTGGATATCAAGTGCACCAAGCCCCGATACGGCGTCAAACATTTCTGCCTGCAGCATCGTGGCACTGTCCCAGCTTGGCTGGCGACTGGCGGTTGCATCCATGGCAAAGATCAGCCGCCCCTGTGCCGGGCCGGATGCAGGCGCCCGCACAGAAAGATCACGCGCCTTACTCAGAAAGTCCGCGACGTCTTGCTTCTTGGATGTTTCCGCGACGATGTTTTTGCGTGCCAAGTAAAATCTACCAGTTCAGCTTGTCGATCAGACACCATGATGTGCCCCTAAAGATATAGGTTGCAACCGGTCAGATCGGCAACTCTTCACCATCGGACGGTTTGAACCCGATCACTTCAAGCAAGGAACGGA
Source organism: Thalassospira lohafexi (assembly GCF_002844275.1). Lineage (GTDB taxonomy): Bacteria > Pseudomonadota > Alphaproteobacteria > Rhodospirillales > Thalassospiraceae > Thalassospira > Thalassospira lohafexi. The sequence continues at coordinate 176,735 of NZ_NXGX01000008.1, read as the reverse complement.
CTTCCTGACGGGCTGCCATATGCGACATGCTCATCGGGATACCCACACCCTTTTCGCGCAGATCCAAAAGGGTCAGCCCTTTGAGGAACAATTCACGATAAATCACACGTTCGCCAAAGCCCGGTGCCGGACGGAACCTAATGCGCCCTGCGAGCTTTTCAACAATTTCCGCGATATCGCGTTTGTTGCGCGCATCAAGATGTGAAAGACGGTTGCGCATAACAATCCAGTCAATGGTCCCACCGTCAATACCAGCACGACGTTTACGGGCATCCCAGACCATTTCGGCATAGATGCTTGGCCCTTTGATATCCAATGTATCCGGATCAATCCGTGCGAGCATATCAAGGTCGATAAAACTGTCATTGATTGGTGTAATCAACGTATCGGCACAGGCATGCGCCAGACGTGACAGGTAATTGTCACTGCCCGGGCAATCCATCACGACAAAGTTGCATCCGACAACCATCTCGCCCAAGGCGCTGGTAAACCGGTCGCGCTCATCAAGTTTGGCCTCGTTGCCATCGGAAACTTCGCTGCGATAAATCGGGCGATGTTCAGGCGTGGGCAGTTTCAAACCTTTTTTGGCGTTGAACGCTGTTCGGTTCTCGATATAGCGGGTCAATGTTCCCTGACGCGCATCGATATCAAGTGATCCGACCGTAAAGCCCATTTTCATCAGGGAAACGATCAGATGCATCGCCGTTGTCGATTTGCCCGACCCCCCTTTTTCATTGCCGATAACAATTACATGGGCGCGGTTGGACTGCGGTTGTTTATCTGTCGCAGTCTGCTGGCCTGCGCTGTCCCCGCCTGCGCTGGTCTCTTGCACCGTCATGGCTGTTTGCTCCGTTATTCAGGCATCTTGATATTGTCCCCAAGTCCAGTCTTCCCAAAGAGCCACTTTGTCCCCAAAAATCAAGGATAAAAGAAACCTGTCAGCATGACATCCTTGGACTGACCGTCAGCACAAAACTCATTCACATCATCGCACGCATCGTCTGGATATCGTGAGGAAACGCTTTGCATCCCCATCTTAACCGGTGAAATACTCTGCGGTTAGTGCTTTTGCTTGTATTTCACGGTCATACCGGCTGTCGATGCAATCACAGCAATGAGTCTTGACCCTAGCCAACTTAACAACACAAAGGTAAAGATAAGGGTAGCGCAAAATATAGATGCGCCTGAAAAACATATTGAAAGGACGCAAAGTGCAGTATCGGGGGGCTTTGATTGGTGGCGTTTTGGGTAGCCTTCTGATCGCAACCATGCAATGTGCATCCGCACAGCAAGTTGGCGGTTTTGAACAGGTTCCCGAAGACCAGAGCCCGATGGAATTTGCGTCAAAAGCGGACGGCAAAAACGTCTTCCTGCGCCAGTACCGAGACAACAGCACCGTCTTCGTCGGTCGCTGGTTTGCTCCGCGCACGGCAAAAGAACTACCGCAATCGGCAAGTGACCTGTATCTGGAAACCGTCTTTACGACATCTTCTGCCGGTTTCACGTTCAGTACGGCAATGGCCCCGAACCAGCTTTTAGACATGTTTGATTCACTCAAATCCGGAAGCAAGGTTAATGGAGCCAGTTTCACGCAGGAAACCCGGATTGGTCCGATTTCGATGGTGCCGTTTGCGCGCAATCAATCACAGTGCATTTCCTTTGTTGGCCAGTGGGACCCGCAAACCCAAAGCCAGCGCGGAAGTCGTCTTCTTGGCTTTTACTGTACGCCAGTAATGCAGCAGGCTGTGACAGGCTCGGCCACCGCATCCACGCCAATAAGCATGATTGATGCTCAGGAATTCGCTGCGGGCTTTATGAACCGGTTCACAGTGCAAATCCCCGACAATGTCGCCAAGCCTGTGGCTGCGGCAACGCCCCCTGCACCGCAACCCGAAGGGTCGGTCACCACCCCGCCGGAAGATGGCATTCCAATCACCACCAATTGGCAAGGTGCACGAGGTGTTGGAACCTTGAAATTTGATCAGCCATCGGGCGAAGGTACGATGATTGTTGATGACGACCAGCGTCATTGCGAGGGCATCTGGCGCCATGAAGGCGGCGCGTATCAAACCGGCACCCTGCCATTTGGCAGCTGGTATGTTTATTGTAATGACGGCAGCTTCGCGCGCGGAAACTACACCAGCGAGGGGCCGGCATCGGTCACCGGTGACGGTCAAGACAACAATGGACAGGCGGTTTATTTCCGCCAGCAAAACCAGGGTTAAGTTAGGCTACGGTCGCCCCACCCATATCGTATCGCCCCAAAGAAGAATTACCCAATATGACCACAGATATTCAAACCATTGTCATTGGCGCCGGTGTTGTTGGGCTGGCTTGTGCCCGCTCTCTCGCCCGTGCAGGCCGTGAAGTCCTGATCATTGAACGTCATGACGCCATCGGCACGGAAACCAGCGCACGCAATAGCGAAGTCATTCACGCCGGGATCTATTATCCGAAAGGCAGCCTTAAGGCGCAGTTGTGCGTCGAAGGACGCGACCTTCTATATCGCTATTGCGCCGAAAACGGCATTGATCACAAACGCACAGGAAAACTGATTGTCGCCACGAAAGATGATCAGTTTGATGCCCTGCGCAGCATCGAAAAGAAGGCGCAAGAAAACGGGGTTAATGACCTTGTCTGGCTTAGCAAAGCCGAAACCCTTAAGCGTGAACCGGCCCTGAAATGCGTTGGCGCACTGCACAGCCCATCTACCGGCATTGTCGATTCCCATCAGTTGATGGTGACCCTTTTGGGGGATGCGGAAAATCACGGCGCCACACTGGCATTAAATACGGATGTGATTTCGGTCAACCACGATACGGGTGTCTATACGGTCAATACCCGTGATGCTGATGGCGAAGAAATGAGCCTGACCTGCGCCGAACTGATTGTTGCAGGCGGATTGCACAGCCAGACGCTAGGACGTAATTTTACCGGCATGAACAAAAACACTGTTCCCGCACAGCATTACGCGCGCGGCTGTTATTTTACTCTGTCGGGCAAGGCGCCATTTTCAACCTTGATCTACCCTGCCCCGGAACAAGCCGGGCTTGGCATTCATCTTACCCTTGATATGGGAGGACAGGCGCGCTTTGGTCCAGACGTCACGTGGGTTGATGCGCCGAACTACGACGTACCGGAAGAACGGCGCCACGATTTTGCTGAGGCCATCCGTAAATATTATCCTGATCTTGATGAAAACGCCCTTCAGGCAGGTTACGCAGGCGTGCGGCCGAAAATTCAGTCGCCGGATGAAGCAGCCCATGACTTCATGATTGCCGATGTAAAATCGCACGGCCTTAATGGTCTTGTAATGCTCTATGGTATTGAATCGCCGGGATTGACTGCATCACTTGCAATTGGCGCATTGGTCTGTGACCGCATAACGTGCCAGAGCAACATGCGCGTCGCATCCTGATGCTGGCTCTACGGCGGTAGAACATACCAAACCATGACGCGTCAGACGCGGTAAGTATCTGATAGTAGTTACGAGAAGCAAAAATGGGCAAGGAACGCCAGATGACGGGAAAAAACAGCAAGGATGTCCAAAGCAGATCAGCAATGCATCCTGCTGGCAAAGAACTGTCCCGACGTCGTTTCATTGAAGGCAGCATAGCCGGGTTAGGCGCAGCACTGGTCTCAAACACCCCCTTACTGGCTCAGGCACAGCAGCTCGAACCCTTTACGCCCGTCCCCAACAGCTTAAGCGCGCCAAATGCCCAAGGCGCGCAGAACAACAAGCCGAAAATTGATTTCACGGAAAGCATGCGCGATTACGTGGTCGATATCAGTCGCTGGGCCAAGGGATATCGCAGTGACTTTTCGATCATCGCGATGAACGCACTTGAACTGACCGAGTTTCTTGAAACAACGCTATTTGCCACGCGCGGCACCGCTGAACCAGCAAGAGATTATCTGCGCGCGCTTGATGGCATCCTTATCGAAGCCCCGTTTTACGGCTATGACAAATATGGCGAGCCGACCAATACCGAGGAAACCAAATATATTCTTGGTTATCTCGAACGCTTGAAGCTTGAAGGCCTGCAATACCTGTTGGTTGATTACACCAATAAGGTCGACGACATGCAAAAGGCACGTCAACAAGTAAGCGGCCTTGATGCCCTGTATTACGCGGCTCCACCGCCGGGCATGCAACTGTCATCTCTGGCATCGGTACCGCGCACACCAATCGGGTCCAATCCACACATTATCGACAATATCAGGTCGGCCAAAAATTTTGCCATGGTGCTCGACAGTTCACCTTATGGCACCAAGACGGCCTATCTTGATGCCTTGACCGCAACCAATTACGACACGTTGATCATTGATCCGTTCCACCGCGGCACCATCCCGCTTACCTATGAAGATATGAAACGTCTGCGGTATAAAAGAGTTGGAACACCGCGCACCATTATGGCCTATATCAATGTCGCGACAGCCGAGACATATCGTTATTACTGGCAAAGCAACTGGCGCGCCGGATCGCCTGATTTCATCAGCGAAGGCAACATGATGGCCCGCTGGGGACAGGAACATCACGTGCATTACTGGACACCTGAATGGCAACGCCTGATTTTTGGGACCGAAGGCAGCTATCTTGGCGGGATCATGAAACTTGGCTTTGATGGCGTGGTGCTTGGTGGGCTTGGTGAATATGCCTGGTGGCAGGATTACTGATCACAATCACCTGAACTGTCCTTGAAAAGCGCGACGGCATTTGACGCGCCCGGTTGCGTTGGGCACTGTTGCATACAGTTAAGAACACATGCTGCAAGCACAGCAAAAGGAGGCCAACTTGCCCGATCCTATCATTCATTATTTCTTTGTTCAGTCCCCATGGTCGTTTTTCGGGTTCCGCCGGGCAGTTGAAATTGCCCAAAAACACGGCGTAGAAATCATTCACAAGCCATGCCGGGCCGCGGATGTCTGGGAACATGGCGGAGGCGTGCCATTGGCGAAGCGCCCCAAAGCTCGGCAGGAATACCGGATGGCAGAACTTAAACGCTGGTCAGCACATCTGGGCATTCCAATTAACCCGCAACCGAAATTCTTTCCCGTTGATGAGACACTGGCCGCACGGACCATCATTGCCGTGCAGGATGACGGTAAAGATGCGTCCGCATTGATTGAGACGTTGATGGGAGATGTCTGGCTGCACGAACGCGATATCGCAGAACCGCAAACCGTGCGCGACGCCCTGATCAAATGTGACCTGTCGGCCGAGTATCTGGAAAATGCCGATTTGCCCGCCATTGCCGGAATTTATGACGCCAACTGTCAAGCCGCACGAGATCACAATATATTTGGTGTCCCAAGCTATGTGGTCGGCTCCGATCTGTTTTGGGGCCAGGACCGGCTTGACTTTGTGGACCGCGCCCTATCTTAGGCTGGCTATCCGCCTGCTCGACCACTCCTTAAAAAAACAAACCGGGCGGGAAAAACATCCCGCCCGGTTTGTATATGGCCTTTACCGGCCAGAATTCATCTTCCCCTCAGGCAAGGCGTTTGACGTGATCGACAACAAACCCATCTGATGACGGATAGGTGTTTTCGATCATGGCAAGAGCCTTACCCTCGTTGCTTGCGGCAACTTCGTGGATTTGCACGTCGGCCCAGCGATCATCAAAGATTTCGTGGGAACGGTTCTCTTTGACGCATTCGCGAACGGCCTGATTGTGCAGTTCAACCTCGAATACGGTCTGGCGATGGTCTGTGAACGCAGACATTTCCGCCGATCTCCTTACTTTTTTGTCCGGCGGCGCCGCCCAGACGCCGTCGTGTCCTGAACTGGGAATCTCAACCACAAGATACCCAACCATCACTCTACGTTTCGCACCTTAACGAGCCGTAAATTATCCGGTTGTTTTGTATTTCAACACAAATCGCTCCGGTTTCAAGCCCCAATTTGTCATAGCCCTATCACCTCAAACGCCGACAACTGCGGGTTTCAGAACTTATCCTGCCAAATGCGCCATTTTGGAAAATAAATCGCTGAAATATGGGATTGATACCCGCTGAGGTGCCGTTCCAGCCGGATGAAAAATCGATAAAAAAGAATCATTTTATCGAGGGCTTTTACATAAAACGCCCTTTGCTTGCGATTGTGCAGCGCACACGTCGCGCAACAATATTTCAAAGGCAATCTGCAGGGATCATAAAGTTCCGTCCTCGCTCCCCCTACCCAACCGAAACGATCTTTTTTCAATCTTGCCTGAATTTAAAATTGATCAAATGGCCAATGCATCAAACATACAAGGATAAGCAAGCCCGTCTTGCACCAGAACAAACATGCTGCCAGGAGGCTGCCGAGGATGAACGTTTTTTCCGATACCGCATTTGACGGCCACGAACAGGTTGTTTTTGCCAGTGACACCGCCAGCGGATTGAAAACCATCATCGCCGTTCACAATACCAATCTTGGGCCATCGCTTGGTGGATGCCGAATGTGGCCCTATGCCACTGAACAGGAAGCCATCCACGATGCGCTGCGCCTGTCGCGCGGCATGACGTATAAGTCGGCCCTTGCAAACTTGCCCCTTGGCGGTGGCAAGTCCGTCATCATCGGTGATCCACGCAGCCAGAAAACACCTGAACTGTTCCGTGCCATGGGCCGTGCCGTCGAACAGGTCGGCGGTCGTTATATTGTTGCCGAAGATGTTGGCACCAGCCCGGCAGATATGGAACAGATCGCCAGTCAGACAAAACATGTCGGCGGGATCAGCGATGGCAAAGACCCGGCTCGTACCGGAGACCCGTCACCCTTTACCGCCTATGGTGTATTCATCGGACTGAAAGAAGCCGCGCGGTTTAAAAACGGGCACGATGACCTGACCGGCATGCGCGTTGCTGTTCAGGGGCTTGGCCACGTCGGCTATCATTTGTGTCAGATGCTTTATGATGCCGGTGCAAAACTTGTGGTCGCCGATCTTAATCAGGCCAGTGTGACCAAGGCGGTTGATGCATTTGGCGCCACTGCGGTTTCAGTTGAGAACATCCTGTCTGTGGATACCGATATCCTTGCTCCTTGTGCATTGGGGGGCGTGATCAATGATCGAACCCTTGAAAAACTTCGCGTCGGGATCATTGCCGGGGCCGCCAACAACCAGCTTGAACACGCACGTCATGGTGACATGCTGCGCGAAGCAGGCATTCTGTATGCCCCTGATTACGTTATTAATGCTGGCGGTGTTGTTGAGGTCCATTATTGCCGCGAAGGCAAACCGGTGAGCGACACCAATAAACACATCAAAGGCATCGGTGCGACCGTGCGCGAGATCTTTGACCGCGCCAGTCAGCAAAACCTATCAACCAGTTTCGTTGCTGACCGACTGGCCGAAGAACGGTTTGGTCTGCGCCAACACGCAGCATGATCGACCCTATCATGCAGACATGAACCCAAAACGACAAAAGGCGAGGCCCATAACGGCTTCGCCTTTTTTTTCATTCAGATGCAGATTTGGAAAACGGCCTTTGCAGCGTTATTCCGCTGCAATCGGCTCGTAGTTTGCTGTAACTGCTGCAGCATCATCGCAATCGCAATTGCCGCAGGTGTTTGAGCTAATCAGTTCTGCACGCATATGGCAGGCGCATTTACCGCATTGTGGCGCACAGCCATGAAAACGGAACACCTCAGCCGGACGCGTCGCACCACCTTCTTCGGCAGCCCGTCTAACGTCTTTTTCTCTAAGCGCATTACAAACGCAAACATACATGGTGCAAATGCAATCAGTTATTAGTTACAGAGCCAAATCTGTACGGTAAATGCGAATAGTTTTCAAACACTTTTAATACACCTCAGACAAAAAAATTCCCCACAAACCGCCAGATTTGCAGGGAACTTCAAAAAAGTCGTTTAATCAGAAGGAGATCAGGCAAGCGTGATATGGCTGACTACGCGTTTAACACCTTTGATGCGACGCACGATCGAAAGCACTTTTTGCAGTTCCGGATCGGTCTGCGCCTCGCCCATGATGTAAACAACATTATTTACCGACTGCCAGCGGTAGTTCACCGAACTGACGCCTTTTTCAGCCAATAACAAGGCTTTGATCTGGCCTTCAATCCAGACATCGGACACGGTTTGGGTCGCCGAATCGGTTGGAACGGCATTTTTGCCATACTCGTCTTCAGCCGCGCGATAGGCCTCAATGGATTCGGCATCGGCAATCTCAAGGTGATCATGAACGGTTTTGATGCGGTTATCCTGTTTGATCAGGGACATAACGTCATAATATTTGCCTTTTGAGTCGACCATCCCGGTGACCATGACCTCCTGCTTCCAGATGTCGACATTCACATCCATCAGGTAGGTGTGATCGACTTTGGAAAACTCGCCAAGGATACCGGATTTAATCTGGGTATCGAGCCACTGGTCATTGCCTGTGCGGTCTTCGAGCGGCATCTGTAATGGCCCACAGGCAGCAATGGGAGCTGCCAACAGCACACATACCGAAACCGTTTTAACAACACTGCGCCAGCCTCGGGAAACCTGGATCATTTCGGTACTCCTTTTACGCCCATTGGGCATGTTCAATTATTATTCGGACCGTCGAACGTTCATGCGGCTATTCTAATCCTTACCAGATGAACGCCGCATGGCGTGTTCTGTTCCGGGCTGTATCTATTGCAGTGAATTTTGACGAAAAAAAGCCCTAAACAGTTTTAAACCGGGCCACATTAGCGAAAAATTGATGAGCAACAAAAAATGGACCGGGAATTTCTTCCCGATCCATTATATCGATACATCAATCAGGCAGGCGTATTACCAGAATGTCTGGCACCTGCCAAATGAACCTGATCACCCCTCGTCCATCGACATCAGGGACGCGTTGCCCCCAGCAGCCGTGGTGTTGATCGTGATGGTTTTTTCCGTTGCGAAACGGTGCATAAACGCCTGATCTGGCAGTGCGCCGTCATCTTCCGCACCGCTATCAGAAATCAACGACAGGATCGCACCATCGCGCTTTGCCAAAAGTTGTTTGAACGATGTCACACGATCAAGCGATGCGACACACGAAACACCGGCAATATCACCATCATACATGGCACCAAGGCCGGTATTGGCGCTGACCGCAGTCAGAAGCTTTTTCGGCATGCCCGCAGCAAATGCAAGGCCCGGAAGGTCGGCGAACCATTTCTGATCACCTGCCAGAATAACGGCATTGCCCGCAGCAAGTGCTGCCCCCAAATGGCGGATCACGTGGGCTGGGTCAGCATCCTTGTCTGCCTGAACCAGATAAACACCGCGACCAAGGCAATACAGGTCGTTGGTTTCACCGGTTGGACCGGGCATCCGTTTGGGCGCAACAAATCCGTTTTCCGAAAGGGCGGCAAAATCAGCAATGTGGTCGGCACCTGAAACCAATTCTTCTTTTGAAGAGTCACTTAGTTTTGATGCCAGTTTTTCAAGGATGCGAACTCGTTCATTACCATCGAAAAACTGCCATTCTTCTTGTGCTGACAGCATGTCGGCGTATTGGGCTTTGGACAGTACATCTTTGACGATGATCGGTGAACGGTCATCGTGGATGTCCTCGTTCTGTGTGCTGCTTGCCGTGGCAACTGGCTTGGCAAACCGTTCAACATAGTGCGGGCCGCCCGCCTTGGGACCGGTACCTGATTTGCCCTGCCCGCCAAACGGCTGAACACCGACAACTGCACCGATCTGATTTCTGTTCACATAGCAGTTACCAACCCGCAGCTTGTGCGAAATTTCACGCACCGTGCTGTCGATACGTGAATGAATGCCAAGGGTCAGCCCATAACCAGACGCGTTGATCTGATCAAGAACCTTACCAAGATCACACGCCTTAAAGCGGACAACGTGAACAACCGGACCAAAGACTTCGCGTTCAAGCACATCAATCGACGGGATTTCAAAGCAATGCGGGGCAAAGAATGTACCGTCCTTGCATTCAGGCAACACATCACAGGCATGAAGCAATTTGGCTTCTTTCTTCATGCGCGCAGCATGTTTTTCAAGAGTTTTGCACGATTTCTCGTCAATCACCGGCCCGACATCGATATCAAGGAATTTCGGATCGCCGACCCGAAGTTCTTTCATCGCGCCGACCAGCATATGACAAAGTTTGTCGGCAATGTCTTCCTGCACGAATAAAACGCGCAGAGCCGAACACCGTTGACCAGCGGACTGGAAACCTGAAATCACCGCATCCTGAACCACCTGTTCTGGCAATGCGGTCGAGTCAACGATCATCGCGTTCTGACCACCGGTTTCGGCAATCAGCGGCAATGGAACACCCGGACGTTTTGCCAACGCCTGATTGATCAATTGTGCGGTCTCGGTCGAACCAGTAAAGGCCACACCGGCAATACGCCGATCATTGATCAGCTGATTGCCGATCACACGCCCCGGTCCCGGCACCAGTTGGAAGGCAGAACCCGGAACACCGGCCTCAAGGATCAGTTCGGCGGCACGCGCTGCAACAAGCGACGTCTGCTCGGCCGGTTTGGCAATAACCGCATTCCCCGCGGCAAGGGCTGCGGTCACCTGGCCTAAGAAGATCGCAAGCGGGAAGTTCCATGGGCTAATGCAAACAAATACCCCACGGCCTTCAAGTGGACCACCGTCGCGGAAGGTTTCTTCGGCGCGGTTGGCATAGTAACGACAGAAATCAACGGCCTCACGAACTTCGGCAACACCGTCCGAATAAAGCTTGCCCGCTTCGCGCTGACAAATGGCAATGAACTCGTCCATATGATCTTCAAGCAGATCACCAAGACGCCGCAATGCTACGGCCCGATCCGCACCAGACGTTGCATTCCACGCGTCATAGCCCTTAACGGCGGCAACAATAGCCGCCTCAACGTCGGCCTCGGTCGCCTGAACAAGGTCACCAACCTTTTCGCCAAGTTTGGCCGGGTTCATGACATCAATTGGTGTTCCCGAAACAAGCATGCCATCAATCAGTGGGGCTGCGTTCCAGGTTTTGCCCTGCATCGCGGCGAGTTTTTCATTCAGAGGCAGAAGCTTGTTGGTATCGGTTAGATCAATACCGCGTGAATTCACACGCCCTGCCCCATAAAGATCAACCGGTGCCGGAATCTTCGGATGGGCTTTCCGCGGAAGGGCCGCCATCTTTTCAACCGGATCAGCGATCATTTCCTCGATTGGCAGTTGTTCGTCCTGAATACGGTTCACAAAGCTTGTATTGGCACCGTTTTCCAAAAGACGCCGCACCAGATAAGCCAGAAGGTCTTCGTGGCTGCCAACCGGGGCATAGATGCGGCAAGGTACATTTTCACCCGCCTTATCAACGATTTGCTCATAAAGGGCTTCGCCCATGCCGTGCAGACGCTGGAATTCGAACGTGCGATCATTGCCCGCCATTTCAAGGATGGAGGCAACCGTATGCGCATTGTGGCTGGCGAACTGGCAATAAAATGCATCGCGGCGCGACAGCATCAATTTCGCACAAGCCAGATAGGAAACGTCGGTTGATGCTTTCCGCGTAAAGCACGGATAACCGTCAAAGCCGTTTTCCTGACTGAATTTAACTTCGGTGTCCCAATAGGCCCCTTTGACGAGACGCACCATCATCTTGCGGCCGACCTTGGTCGACAGATCGGCAAGCCATTCAAGCACATGATAAGCGCGTTTCTGATAGGCCTGAACCGCAAGTCCATATCCTTCCCATCCGCTTAGGTCGGGATCGGCAAACACATCGCCGATGACGTCAAGCGACAGGTCAAGGCGATTGGCCTCTTCGGCATCGACAGTGAAACCGATGTCATATTTCTTGGCCAGAAAGGCAAGTTGCTTAAGACGCGGGGTCAGCTCGGTGACAACCCGTTCGTAATTGGCAAAATCATAGCGCGGATGAATGGCCGACAACTTGACCGAGATGCCCGGACTGTTGATCGGGCCGCGACCCTTGGCAACACGGCCAATATCGTGAATGGCATCTTCGTATGCCTTGTAATAGCGATCCGCGTCTTCCATCGTGCGGGCAGCCTCGCCCAGCATGTCATAGGAATAGCGATAGCCTTTTTCTTCGTTCGCCTTGGCGCGAACGGATGCTTCGTCAATTGTGCGACCCATGACGAACTGGCGGCCCATAATGCGCATGGCATGGTTGAATGCCTTCCGGATAACTGGTTCACCGGACCGTCCGATCATACGTTTGAGCAACCGGCCCGGATCGGCTTTTTCCGCCTTCCCGAATTTGATGACCTTCCCAGTCAGCATCAAGCCCCAGGTCGAGGCATTAACAAAGAAACTGTCAGAATGGCCAAGGTGGCTCTGCCAGTTGGCATCAAACAGTTTGTCCTGAATAAGTTTGTCAGCAGTGACCGCATCGGGAACACGCAACAGGGCCTCGGCAAGGCACATCAAAATGACGCCTTCCTTGCTCGACAGCTCATACTCGTGAAGCAGCGCATCAATCCCGCTTTTGCCGTTATCGGCTTTGCGGACACGTGCGACCAATTGATAGGCGCGATCCTGAACGCGGGCGGTTTGCTCGGGCGACAACCGGGCGGCCTCTATCAGGCGTGCGACGGCTTCTTCCTCGTCGGCGCGATAGGCGTTGCGAATTTCAGTACGAATATCGTTTGGTTGGGGCAATTCTGTGCGAAACATTTTGTCTTTTTTCTCCCTGCGGTTCACTTGCAGCCTGTCAGAAGATAAATGCAGCGATTTCGTCTTCAGACCCTGATGGCACCTCTATAACGACTGAGAATAATATTCTATCTGAAAAATGTGCTGCCATTTTTGCAAAAAATACGATATATCATCCATCAGTTTCCTTATTGAATAGCCACAAACACTGGTTAGAAAGCCAAAATGCAGAAGAATCAAAAAAATCTCGACAAAATCGACACACAGATCCTTCGTGAGCTGCAAAATGATGGGCGAATGTCGAATGTCGAACTGTCGCGCCGCGTTAACCTGAGCCCGACACCATGCCTTGAACGTGTCCGGCGTCTTGAGCAGCAAGGCTTTATTACCGGCTATATGGCGACCATTGATCCGCGCAAGTTGAACCAGTCACTGGTCGTATTTGTCGAAATCACGCTTGATCGCACGACCCCGGATGTCTTTGACGTCTTTGCAGCTGCGATCCGTAAACTGCCCGAAATAGAAGAATGCCATATGGTTGCTGGCGGCTTTGACTATCTCGCCAAACTTCGGGTTGAAGACATGTATGCTTATCGTGAATTCCTCGAACGTCTGTCTTCGGTTCAGGGAGTCAGCCAGACTCATACATATGTCGTGATGGAAGAAGTAAAAGTCCGCCCCGGTATCGTAATCCCCTAAGCATCTGTTTTTTAATTGCTTTGCACAGGCTCAATGGCGCACAATCAGGTTCGGTCCAAATGGGCACAAGACCTGTAGGGCCCGGCTTTTGCCAAATGACAATTAAGAACAATCAGGTGCAGGAAACATGTCGGAAGTCCGGTTTTACTTCGATTTCTCATCACCGTATGGCTACCTCGCTGCCGAGCGTATGGAAGAATTCGAATCGCGTGTCGGGGTAAAAGTCATCTGGCGCCCTTTTATGATTGGTGCCGCCTTTAAACAAACCGGACAAAGCCCGCTTCTTGAGCAACCCATTCGTGGCGACTATTTCCGCCATGACATGGAACGCTGCGCACGGGCACAAAATACGCCGTTCTGTATTCCCCAAAACTTCCCATACTCGGCCCTGATGCCAACACGCGCCTTCTACTGGCTTGAATCGCGATCTCCCGCATTGGCGCGTAAATTTGCCAAGGATATCTATCGCGGCTATTTCGCCGATGGACTGGATATGTCTAACCCGGAAAACGTTCTGGCCGCCGCCACACGCCACTCGATCAATCCGGGCGAAATGCGTGCTGCTGTCGAAGAACAGCGCTGGAAAAGTCACACCCGCGACATCACTGACGAAGCAATCGAAATGGGCGCGTTCGGATCACCGTTCTTTTTCTATGAAGGCGAACCGTTCTTTGGCAATGACCGGATAGATCCGCTTGAGCAGTGGATTAAACTACACAAATCCCGAAACGACAGCTAATCTTCCCATGCTTTCTTAATAAGCCTGATTTGGCGGATCAATCGGGCCTAACCACACGACGCTCAGGGCATTGACAACGGTCGACAAAAGCCAAAATCGTCCCTTGTCGCAACAGTCATAAACAGCTGAAAACCTAGACTTCAAGCCAAAATCATTGTATATAGACAATTCCGGTACTAAAATACCTATTTAATATTGACGCTTACGTAAACTTCCCCCATAACAACACCCAGAACGTCATTCAACTCGGGCGCAAAACCCGCAACAAAATGGTGTAATTGGACAATGACGGTACTGAAATCTGCGGTAAATTCTCGTTCGGAAGAATTCCGCACCAATGCCGAACATATGGAACAACTGGTTGAAGACCTGCGCAATCAAATATCGCAGATCAAACTGGGCGGTGGTGAACGGGCACGCGACCGGCATACGGGACGCGGCAAGCTGCTACCGCGTGAACGCATTCGCCAGTTGCTTGATGTCGGCTCTCCGTTTCTGGAACTATCGCAACTGGCCGCACACGGCATGTATGGCGACGAAGATGTGCCTGCCGCGGGCATCATTACCGGCATTGGGCGTGTATCGGGCGTTGAATGCGTGATTGTCGCCAACGATGCGACGGTCAAGGGTGGATCGTACTATCCCATGACCGTAAAGAAGCATCTTCGCGCGCAGGAAATTGCGCTGGAAAACAATCTGCCGTGTATTTATCTGGTCGATAGTGGTGGGGCCAACCTGCCCCGTCAGGATGATGTTTTCCCCGATCGCGACCATTTCGGGCGGATTTTCTTTAATCAGGCCACCATGTCATCCAAGGCCATCCCGCAAATCGCGGTTGTCATGGGCTCCTGCACCGCGGGCGGTGCTTATGTCCCGGCAATGTCAGATGAAAGCATCATTGTCCGCAAACAGGGCACGATCTTTTTGGGCGGACCGCCTTTGGTGAAGGCTGCCACAGGCGAAGTTGTCTCGGCCGAGGATTTGGGTGGTGCGGATGTGCATTGTAAGACATCTGGCGTTACGGATCATTACGCACAGGATGACAGCCACGCATTGTCGATTGCGCGCGATATTGTCAAAAACCTGAACTGGCATAAGAACCCCGGTCCGACATTGACCGAACCGCGCGCACCGGCCTATGACCCGCGCGAAATTTACGGCGTTGTCCCAACCGATACCAAGAAACCCTATGACGTACGCGAAATCATTGCCCGCATCGTTGATGGGTCCGAGTTTGACGAGTTCAAGGCGCAATACGGCACCACGCTGGTTACCGGATTTGCCCGCATTTTCGGATACCCGGTCGGGATCATTGCCAATAACGGCATTCTGTTTTCTGAAAGCGCGCTCAAAGGTGCGCACTTCATCGAACTCTGTGCACAACGCGGCATTCCATTGGTGTTCTTGCAAAACATCACCGGTTTTATGATTGGCCGCAAGTATGAAGCCGGCGGCATTGCCAAGGATGGGGCCAAACTTGTCACGGCCGTTGCCACCGCCAATGTTCCAAAATTCACCGTTCTGATTGGCGGCTCATTTGGCGCAGGCAACTATGGCATGTGTGGCCGCGCCTATAGCCCGCGTTTCTTGTGGATGTGGCCCAATGCCCGCATTTCGGTCATGGGCGGCGAACAGGCAGCAAATGTTTTGACCCAAATTCGCAGCGATGCAGCGGAAAAACGCGGCGAAACATGGCCCGAGTCCGAACAGGAAGCCTTCAAAGGCCCAATCCGTGATCAATACGAAGCACAGGGGCACCCCTATTATGCTTCGGCCCGCCTTTGGGATGATGGCGTGATTGATCCGGCAGACACCCGCATGGTTCTTGGCCTTGGCCTGTCCGCAGCACTCAACAAACCGGTCGAAGACACCCGGTTTGGCGTGTTTAGAATGTGAGGCCAGCATGACCAATGTAAACACCAACAACATTGATGATGCCGCCATCTGTGAAATTGCCGATACCGGCGTTGCGCGCATCACCCTGAACCGCCCGGACATCCACAATGCTTTTGACGACGCACTGATTGCCGAGCTGACCGCCAAGATCGAAACACTTGATGCAGATCCGGCTGTCCGTGTCGTGATCCTGACTGGGGCAGGCAAAAGCTTTTCAGCCGGGGCGGACCTTAACTGGATGAAGCGCATGGCGACATACAGCCACGCGGAGAACCTTGACGATTCACGCGCATTGGCAAAGCTGATGAAGGTTTTGAACTTCACCTCAAAACCCACCATCGCACTGGTCAACGGGGCTGCCTTTGGCGGCGGGGTTGGCTTGGCCGCATGCTGCGATATCGTGATTGCGTCGGATCGTGCGAGTTTCTGCCTGTCCGAAGTCAAACTCGGTTTGATCCCGGCGGTGATTTCGCCCTATGTGGTGGAAGCCATCGGCGTTAATCAGGCGCGACGCTATTTCCTCAGCGCCGAACGGTTTGATGCCAGTACAGCCAAACACATCGGACTGGTGCACGAAGTGGTGCCGGGCGATGACCTGACGGTGCGCGGCGATGAGATGACGCAGATCCTGCTGGCGAATGGGCCACAGGCGATGCATGCCGCCAAGAACCTGATTTACGCCGTCGCCAACACACCGATTTCTGACGCCGTGATTGATGACACCGCCCATCGCATTGCCGATCAGCGCGCAAGTGCCGAAGGCCGCGAAGGTGTCGGTGCCTTTCTGGAAAAACGTCCCGCGAACTGGAGCAAGAAATAACATGCCGCGCAAAATTCTGATCGCCAATCGCGGTGAGATCGCCTGTCGTGTGATCAAAACCGCCCGTCGCATGGGCATCCAGACCGTTGCCGTTTATTCCGATGCAGATGCCAATGCATTGCACGTTAAGTCTGCGGATGAGGCGTATCATATCGGTGCCCCTGCCCCCAAAGACAGCTACCTTCGCACCGACCGGTTGCTTGACGTGATCGCGCAATCAGGCGCCGATGCCGTCCATCCGGGTTACGGGTTCCTGTCGGAAAATGCCGGATTTGCTGACGCGCTTGAAAAATCTGGCTGTGTCTTTGTCGGCCCACCGGCAAGTGCCATCCGTGCGATGGGATCAAAATCCGAAGCCAAGAAAATCATGGGCAAGGCTGGCGTGCCGCTTGTGCCGGGGTATCACGGGGCGGATCAAGACCCTGATTTCCTTGCGGCCGAGGCCGAAAAGATCGGCTATCCGGTTTTGATCAAGGCCTCGGCTGGCGGCGGCGGCAAAGGCATGCGGGCAGTTGAAACGGCGTCTGAGTTCAAAGACGCCCTGATCAGCTGTAAGCGCGAAGCGCAAAGCAGCTTTGGCGATGATCATTGCCTGATTGAAAAGCTGATTGTTACCCCGCGCCACGTTGAAATTCAGGTCTTTGCCGACAACCACGGCAATGCGGTATATCTGTTTGAACGCGACTGTTCGCTGCAACGCCGCCATCAAAAGGTGATTGAAGAAGCCCCTGCCCCCAATATGAGCGAAGAATTACGCGCACAAATGGGCAAGGCCGCCGTCGATGCCGCCAAGGCAATTGGCTATCAGGGGGCAGGCACGGTTGAATTCCTTCTGGACGCATCGGGTGCGTTTTACTTCATGGAAATGAACACCCGCCTTCAGGTCGAACATCCCGTGACCGAGAAAATCACTGGCGAAGACCTTGTGGAATGGCAATTACGCGTTGCCGATGGCGAGCATCTTCCAAAATCGCAAGACGAACTGACCATCAACGGGCATGCGTTCGAAGTCCGTATCTATGCCGAAGACCCACAGAACGATTTCCTGCCCGCCACCGGCAAACTGGTTCATATGCGCATGCCACATGAATCCGACCATGTCCGTGTTGATACCGGTGTCTATGAAGGCGGCGAAGTCTCAATCCATTATGACCCGATGATCGCCAAGCTGATCACATGGGATGTGGACCGCACATCAGCACTCCGCCGTATGGCATCGGCCTTAAATGATGTGCAGATCGTCGGGGTGACCACCAATACCGGGTTCCTTGGCAACATCGCCCGACATCCGGCGTTCGAGGCTGGTGAAGTCGAAACCGGCTTCATCCCGATGTATCACGACGACCTGATCCCGGCCCCAACGACACCGGATAACGAGGCACTGGTCTTTGCCGCCCTTGATGTGTTACGCACCCGTGATGCCGAGGCGGCCCGTTTTGCGGCCCAAAGTAACGATCCCTATTCCCCGTGGCACAGCACGGCGGGTTTCCGGCTGAATGATGACAATCATCATGATTTGATATTGCGCCATGATGGTGATGATATTGCGGTCAAAGTCCACTACCGTGATCATGGCTATGTCATGGATATGCCCGATGGTAGCGCTATCATCGCCAGCGCCGAACATGATCAGGACGGAGCCATTCATGCCAGCCTGAACAATGTGCGCAAACGCGCCACCGTGCTGCGTGATGGCAATCGTCTGACGATTTTCCGCGATGGTCGCACCGACCGGCTGGAAATATTCGACCCACTGGCCGCCGCTGGTGCAGCCGAAGGGACAGGTGGTGGCTTAACCGCCCCGATGCCCGGCAAGATTATTGCCGTCATGGCAAAGGCCGGACAAGCTGTGACGGCGGGCGACAAGCTTGTGGTCATGGAAGCCATGAAAATGGAACACACCATTTCAGCCCCGGTTACCGGCACGGTCAAAGAGGTCTTCTTTGACGTCGGCGATCAAGTCGAGGACGGTGCGGAACTGATCGCGATTGAGGAGGCCGAATAATGGCCCTTCTTTCCAGTTTACCCACCAACGTCAAAATCGTTGAAGTCGGCCCGCGCGATGGCCTTCAGAACGAAAAGACGATGGTGGCAACCAACACCAAGGTCGAACTGATAAACCGTTTGAATGATGCGGGACTGTCGGTGATCGAGGCCACCGCCTTTGTCAGCCCGAAATGGGTTCCGCAAATGGCCGATGCGTCCGAGGTCATGGCAAAGATCACCCGTAAATCCGGCGTGACCTATCCCGTTTTGGCCCCAAACACCAAGGGGCTCGAGGCCGCCATTGCCGCAGGTGCGACCGAGGTGGCCGTTTTTGGTGCGGCATCGGAAAGCTTCTCGCAAAAGAATATCAATTGTTCGATTGCCGAAAGTCTGGATCGTTTCCGTCCGGTGGTTATTGCCGCCCGCGATGCAGGTCTTTCTGTGCGAGGTTATGTCTCCTGTGTGCTGGGCTGCCCGTATGAAGGCGACATTCCACCAGGAAAAGTCGCCGAGGTTGCCAAGGCGCTTTATGACATGGGATGTTATGAAATCAGTCTGGGTGACACCATTGGCACAGGCACCCCAGCCAAGGCGCAGGCAATGATTTCTGCGGTTACCGAACATATCCCAATTGAAAAAATCGCAGCCCATTTCCACGATACCTATGGTCAGGCACTTGCCAACCTTCTTGGAGTTCTGGAAATGGGGGTGGCAACGGTTGACAGTTCGGTCGCCGGACTAGGCGGCTGTCCCTATGCCAAAGGTGCTAGTGGCAATGTCGCGACCGAAGACGTTGTTTATATGCTCAACGGGCTTGGCATCAAAACCGGTATTGATCTTGAAAAGCTTGCCGCGACAGGCAGCTGGATTTGTGATCAAATCGGACGATCAAGCGCATCAAAGGCCAATCTGGCGATTGGGGCAAAGCGCAGCACGAACGAGGGATAGCGCATGAAGGGTCCGTCACCATACAGCTTCCGACGGGCCATCCCCAACGACCTTTCCATGATCCGCCGCTGGCTTTATTTGCCCGAAGTCATCCGCTGGTGGGGCAATCCTGTCGAGCAGATCGAAATTATCACCGAAGACATTGAACTGGCCGAAATGGCAACGCTGATTGTGTCGTATCGCAATCGGCCATTTGCGTTTGTTCAGCATTACGACGCCTATCAATGGCCACAGGACCATTTCGAAAATCTTCCGGCGGGCACCCGCTGTATGGATAGCTTTATCGGCGTTTCGGCCATGATGGGATGCGGTCACGGGCGCATGTTCTTGAGCCTGCTGTCGAACATGCTGATCGAACGCGGTGCCCCGTTAATCGCAATTGATCCAGACCCAACCAACGAGGCGGCAATTCGCTGCTATGAGGCGATTGGTTTTGTCGGGCACCGCGAATACGACACAAGCGAAGGTCCCTGCCTTTTGATGACATTTGGTCCCAAAAGGCAGGGATAGGATACTTTGCGTCAGGCTGCCCGCACGTCATTTAGGAACTGGGCAACCTTTTCACGCAGGACTTCTGCCTGCTGCGAAAGCTCACCAGACGCAGCAAGAACATCCTCTGCTGCGGCTCCGGTTGATCCGGCTGCTTCGTTCACACCGGTAATGTTAGAAGAAACTTCGGTTGTCCCCGCCGACGCCTCCTGCACGTTACGGGTGATCTCTTGTGTTGCCGCACCTTGTTGTTCGACCGCACTGGCAATGGTTGCCGCAATCTCGTTGATTTCGGCGATTGTGGTTGAAATTAGACCAATGGCATCAACCGCGCCTTCGGTTTCATGTTGAATACCGGTGATCTGGGCTGTGATATCTTCGGTCGCGCGTGATGTTGCGGTCGCAAGGTTTTTGACCTCGGCGGCAACAACGGCAAACCCCTTGCCAGCATCCCCCGCACGTGCGGCTTCAATCGTTGCATTCAGGGCCAGAAGATTGGTCTGTTCGGCAATGTCGCGGATCAGACCAACAACGTCGCCAATTTTCTGCGCCGCAGCGGCCAGCCCCCGCACCTGTTCATTGGTGCGTTCCGCATCCGACACCGCACGGCTTGCCACAGTTGAAGACTGACTGACCTGATGGGTGATTTCAGCAATAGAGGCACTGAGTTCCTCAGCCGCACTTGCAACCGTTTGTACATTATTTGACGCCTGTTCGGCAGCAGCGGCCACAATGCTGGACTGGCGGCTGGTTTCCTCGGCCGTGCTGGTCATGCCGGTTGCGGTTGCCTGCATCTCGGTCGATGCCGATGCCACCGCTTCAAGCACAGCGGAAACTTCGCTGTCGAAGCCCGATGTCAGCTCACTGATTCTCGCAGCCCGCCGTTCACGTGACTTGGCGGCCTCGACCTCTTGGGCGGCAAGTTCTTCGGCCTTGATCATGTTTTCCTTGAAGATCAAAACAGCCTTGGCCATATCGCCAATTTCATCGCGGTGATCCTGACCGGGAATGTCAATGTTCTTATTCCCGCCAGCAAGCGTATTCATTGTATCCGTGATCGCACGGATCGGACGGGAAATACCCGTCCCAATGGTCCAGGCCGCAGCAATACCGAGCACAATAGCAATCCCTGCGACAATCTCGGTAGCCATGACAGACTGACTGGCTGCCTTCGTCGCCCGTGGTCCAATTTCGTCCTGTTCTGCCTTAATCTCAAGTTTGAGTTCTTCAAGATCGTGGGCGATGATCGGGCCCAGCCGATCAAGTGTACCCGTCACCAATGTTGCGCGCGCCGGATCATTAGCCGGAAGTGAGACAACCTGATCAAATGCATCAAAGTAGGTTTTCAGTTCTTTATCCGACTTTTGCGCATTTTCCAGACGTTCGGGTTCACGTAGCATGCCAACCAACTCGTCATTCAACGTGATTGCTGTGGCCAGACGGGTTTTGACACTCTCGGCGGAGGTCGGGTTTGCATTCAGAAGATAGTCTTTTACCGAAACGCGTGCTTCCAGAAGGTTGGCCTGAACCCGGGCCGCCTGATTGGATTGCAACGCGATCTGACGGTAACGCATAAAGTCATCGCCGACACTGCTGATCGCCAAGACCGACATCAACGACATGATCGCCAGCAAGACAAGCACAACACCAAAACCGCCAAAGACCTTTGTCGCGATCTTTAAACGCTTAAACACTGAAAACATTGAATTACCCCACCTTAGAAAAGCGTACTCCTCTAATATGGGAATGGAACTGGCCCTAAGTCGCCACGGGTGTGAACAAATTCACAACCAATAATCGCAAAAATAACATTACATGACCGTATTAGGACTTGACGCCCGGTCAGTGCTCCCACGATTATTGCTTCTGCGGCAGGCAAGTCGGTAACTTACGATGCCTGTGCCAAGACCAAACAACGTGACGCCCGCGATCTGACCATACAAAACGCCCGCCGCGCCAAAATACAAGCTGCCCAGCCAAACCAGCGGGATCACCCCCAGTAATTCCTTGGTCAAATCAGCAACCATGGCAAGATTGGGCCGCCCGGTGACGTTAAAGAACGTATGCGATGAATATTGCAGGCCCAGAAACATATAAAGCGGCGCGATCATGGTACAGAACACAGCAAGCAATGCCGATGTTTCCGGCGTCGCATGAAAAAGTGCTGCCAACTGGTCTGACAAAAGATACAAGATCGTGGAAACGATCAGTCCATAGATAATGATCAGCCCCCAAACCGTGTGCCAAAGGGCGCGAATGCGCGCAGATTTTCCGGCCGCAAAGTTCTGCCCAATGATCGGGCCAATCGCCTGTGGCAGCGCCATATAGCCAACGAAGGCGAACGGGGCGATACGTTCAATAATCGCCATGGCCGCTACGGCATCCGGTCCAAACTGCGCCATGGAGGCCATGATGAAGCCGCTTGCAATGGGCGGGCCCATTTTGGCAAGACCGACCGGCACTGTGACCTTGGCAATTTCGCCAATATCCTCTCGAAAAAACGCCCGATCAAACCGGCCCAGCATTGGATGCACGCGATACACCCCGTAAAAAGCGATCACCATGATGGTGATGCGCGACAAGACAGTCGCCCATGCCGCCCCCTCAACACCCCAGCCAAACCCGAAAATAAAAATTGGATCAAGCACGGCGTTCACAGTCGCCCCGGCGATCTTGGCCCACATTGAGAGATTCTTTGCGCCAATGGCACGCAAAAGTGCGCCTGATGACATGCTAAGAACAAGGACAGGCAGGCACAGCATGACGATCTGTAGATAGCTTGTGCCAAGTTCATGGGCGCGCCCGGTCGCCCCCAAAAGCGACAACATATAGGGAGCCGACAACCAAAGCACGACTGTCATCAGAGCCGAAAGAACACCGCCGAAAACCAGAATATGGGTTGCAAATATCTTTGCACGGGCACGATCCCCGCGTCCCTCAGCGCGGGATACAAGGGCCGTCATCGCTGTTGAGATACCAAGCGAAACCGCCAAGGTAAAAAAGATCAACGGCCAGGCAAAACCAAGCCCTGCGATAACATCAACGTCACCAAGAAAACTTAGAAACAGCAGATCAAGCGCATCAACCAACACCAGTGCCACCAGCGCAAACATGCTGGTATGTGCCATACTGAAAATATGGCGCAACATCGAACCACTGACGAAATATTGCGGTTGCAAGGCCATCTTATGCCGTCTCGTCCAGTTCAAATGACATGAGAGGAAGAAACGCCCGATAAAACAGTTGCCCAAGGCATCTGTCAGTCATTTTTAAATGAGCCGGCCAATGTATCCGCACTCGCAGGAAACCGGGGCCAACGCGGCATATCGCGGCGGTCCAATGTCATCCCCGTTTTGGTTGCGGGCACGACGGATGGCTTGGCCACCAGATGCAAGTCCGTACCGGCCTTCCATTTCGCGGCAATAATGCTGGGGTTGTCGGCGCAAAATTCATTAAGCCGTGCAATCACCTGATGCTGAGTTTTTACAGCTTTCGGGAATGTTTTTTCGGTCCAGAACCGCTTGCGCGGGCGGAAATATCCAACTTCATCAAGAAACGACACACCAAAATAGTGACACGATTCAAGCGAGTTATAAAACTGCCCATCAAAGACGAAGCTACCATCCCGTCGCATGGAATGTTTGAGACACCAGCTGAGCATCTTGTCGAGCTGGCCTGATGAAAAGTCCTGCTCGGACGGTGTCATATGCGGCCATCCGTGGCGAAACAGCTTTGCCACATCATAATTGTTATGGTTGTTAAACTGTCCCCGACTAAGCCAGCCCAGAGGATATTCCGCATCCCGACGGTCAAGGGTTGTACGGATGATATGGGGCCATTGCCGCACATTCCCCTTGCGATAGGACACAATGTGAAACGTATAGCTCAAATCATCAAACCGGTGGATATCACCGTCGGATGAATACCACGGGCCCCAATAGCCGGTTTCAGGGTTCTGAATGTCATCCAGAAAATCGGTAAATGCCGCGATGTAGGCATCATCAAGCGCAATGCCCTGAACGTTTTCACGGGCAAAATTGCGTAATCGTGGCTTAAAACACAGTTGGGCCAAACAGCACAGAACACTGCCCAGCTCATCGCGCTGATTGCGACCGGTCGCTGCAACGTCCGAGATCAAAAGGCTTTCAAGATAAGCCTGCATTTTAGGAATGGTTGAGACCGGCTCAAGAAAATGAAGCGGATATCGCGGCGCGCGCTTTTCAGAAGCAAGCTCGTGGAGGCGCACAATGGTTGCATCAAATTTGTGATGGAATTCGGTATATTGCCAGCCCCACGACCCATCGATTTCCGATTGTCGTGCGACATAGCTTTGATCGGTTTCGTCAAAACTGCTTTCAAGCTTTTCAACAAGATCGTCCAAGCGTGGCCAATATGCCGTATAGCGCGCCAGCCATTTGGCATAGATGTAAAGCTGCTGGGACGCCAGCATGGTTCGGCTGTATTCGCTAAACCGGCGCAGAATTGCTGCCATAACACCAAGATGGTCGTTATATCGCTGTACCTTGTCGTGATAGGCGCGGTCATACCGGGTGAATTCCCGTTCAATGACGCATCCATCTACAGTATTTGCCAAATGCAGAACTGACGACATATGTACCCCTGATGTGTTGCCGAGGGTGAAAGCCACTTTTCGTGTCGGTGACACCGATCTGCACGAACCACAGACGGCATTGGTTTAAATTCTCCGACAACCATGAAAACTTTATGGTTGTCTTATACTCAAGTAAAAACATCTATTAAGTGTATAGCGCTTCTTCGCACCCTGCGCCACTTATTTGCCCAAAACCAGATAAGACGTGCTGTCTGAAAATGAAAATGAAAAGGCACCTGCGATTTTTCTGAACGAGAATCCGCTCAATCACTATTTCAGGTCACATCGTTGCCGATGGCACGATGCTGCGCTCAGGTGTGCCGTCCTGAAACAAAAACAGCTCTGGAAATATTCCAGAGCTGTTTGGCTAGACGCGATTTAAATGCTGCCTGACTTATTACCTGCCGTCAGGCATCCTTGACGGCAGCAAGGAAGGCATCGACCTTGCTGCTCAATGTCTCAGCCTGAACAGATAAGTCACCAGATGCCGCCAAAACCTCTTCAGCAGCGGCTCCTGTTGAGGCCGCAGCTTCGCTCACCCCGTGGATATTGGATGTTACCTCGCTTGTTCCAGAAGACGCTTCTTGGACATTTCGATTGATTTCAGCAGTTGCCGCGCCCTGTTCCTCAACAGCGCTAGCGATTGTTGCGGCAATTTCGCTGATTTCAGCAATGGTCGTACTAATAGAACCGATAGCAATTACCGCGCCATCAGTTTCCGTCTGAATACCTGTAATCTGGGCGGTAATTTCATCGGTTGCCTTTGATGTAGCATTGGCAAGGTTCTTCACCTCAGCTGCAACTACGGCAAAACCTTTGCCCGCCTCCCCGGCCCGCGCAGCCTCAATCGTTGCGTTCAACGCCAGAAGGTTGGTTTGAGCCGCAATGTCACTGATCAAGCCAACAACCGCGCCAATTTTTTGCGCAGCTTCCGCAAGGCCACGTACCTGCGCATTGGTATTTTCGGCTTCGGCGACCGCTTTATCTGCAACACTTGATGACTGCGCGACCTGATGACTAATTTCCGCGATGGAAGCACTAAGTTCTTCGGAGGCCGCGGCAACTGTTTGCACATTGCTTGACGCTTCTTCTGCCGCAGCAGCCACAACATTTGACTGTTGGCTCGTTTGCTCGGCAGTTGCCGTCATTGACGTTGCGGTTGCCTGCATTTCCGCAGCTGCTGCTGCGACAGTTTTCAGAACAAGCGACACGTCCTCATCAAAATCACGTGTCAGCTTTTCGATCAACCTTCCACGAGCTTCACGTTTTTCTTGCTCTTCAGCTTCTTTAAGTGCGAGTTCCTCAGCTTTAATCATGTTTTCTTTAAAGATAAGAACTGCAGCCGACATTTCACCTATTTCGTCTGAACGGTTCTGACCGGGAATATCAATACTCTTATCGCCACTGGCAAGGGTGCGCATGGAATTGGCAATCATTGAAATTGGGGTCGAAATCCCACGTCCAAGATAAATACCAACCCCGGAAATGATAACCGCCAAAACAAGCAACCCGACAAGAACAGCAATTAGAAGCCCCATCAGCGGAGCAAAAATCTCTGCCTCGTCAACTTCAGAAATCACCCCCCATTTCACGCCCATAAATTCCAATAGCGCAAAGGCAGAAACAACAGGAATCCCGCGATAATCATCAATCTCAATGACACCACTTTCCCCGGCAACCGAACGCCTTGCAGACTCAGTATCGATCTGAGTTTTTAGAATTGTGCTCTCATTGGAAAACCGAGAATCACTGCGCATCAAGCCATCTGCCCCGACCAGGTAACTCTCGCCTGTGTCCCCCATGCCATCACTGGATTGCATGACCTTGTTAATCCGGTCAACGGGCATCTGGAATGCCAAGACACCTTTAACTTTACCGTCTGCATCGACAATCGGCGTACTTATGAAGCTCGCGGCAGCACCGTTGCTCGCGGCATACGCCTTAAAATCAAAGAAAGATACATCTCCTTTGTCCGCAACAATAGATTGACGGTATGCGGATGAAAGATCGGTATCTTTCCATCGACCATCGACCATGTTGGTGGCGAAATCCTCTTCTTTGAAAACGGTATAGACAAGGTTCCCTGCCTGATCGAAAAGAAAAATATCGTAGTATCCACGCTGGGTCAGGAAATCACGAAGCCAAGGGTGGTATTTTCCATGGACACGTGAATAATCGGAACCATCAGTACCTTCATCGAGAAGTAACTTTTCGCCAACTGGGTTCGGATTGTTATCAATGTACACTTTCTGCAAATCCGGACCTACGTTGGGGCCCAAGGTTTGCCAAGCGCCCACAAACTCATCCAAAGCATTCACAATCAACGGGTTTTGCGCTTGAACAACCAAGTCTTGATGAATGCTATCAAGATAACTGAGAATGAAACTTTTTTTCGCAGCAGTCAGAGCAACCAGCTTTTGCTCCGCACTGATTTGAAGTTCTTCTGATGCCTTAAAGTAGGCAAGCAAGCCTGTCGTTAACGACGCAAGCACCGCTAGAAGAACAATCGTCACCGGTATTTTTTTTGCTACTCTCATCGCTCTGTCCAATCAAACGCGGCTGATCGCGCCTTTACACGTTACCCAAAAATATTTTCCCACATTCCATCGAGCATCTTTAAGGTCAGAGCGAGAACGCACAGAATCGAGGCATATACGTTCGAACAGGCTCGCTTAATCGTGTTAAGCATCGAAAGTCACGGGGAAACATCACCAAACATAGACCTTCGATACCATTAACCAATCCTAAAGTATAGTACATTATACCTTAGGATGTAAAAAAACAAAACCCGCCATTTTAATGACGGGTTTTGTCTGAATCTGGCTTGCTGATATTTTGCTGGTCGCAATGGAAGTTGCGCATCATGCATTTTCAGTCGGAAATCTTAAAAAGTCTTTCCAGTAGCATTCGCACGTCGCTCACGAAGTGAACCAGCGGTCATACGTCCATCTCCGGTTGGCTGGTAATAAACCGACATTTCCTTGAGCGCGGCACGGACCTTTGTCAGGGCCGTTTCATCGTCAACATTAAGGTCATAGGAATCAAAGCCGCAACGGTGCATATAAAGCACCTGATCGCGCAAAACGTCCCCAATGGCACGTAATTCGCCCTTAAAGCCCATGCGTTCGCGCAAAACGCGACCATAGGAATAACCACGCCCATCGGTATAAGCCGGGAAATTCACCGTAATGATCGAAAGGCGATCAAGGTCATCGGCCAGATCTTCGGGGGCGTCACCGGGATTAAGCTGCACCCCCAGACCACCATTGCGACCGATCAGATCATCACGTTGATCCTTAAACCTTGCCAACGGCACAATCAGGTTTTCATCGCTTGCTGGAAGGTCGCCCTCGGCATCAACCGTAATCCATTCCTGTTCGATCACGCTGTCATTCTTAACGATCGCCATAAAGCACCTCCTTGAACGGGTCCGTGCCAACACGACGGTACGTGTCGATGAAGCGTTCGCCTGCATCGCGGATATCAATATATTTGGTGACCAGACTTTCGATGGCATCAACCACTTCGGCCTCGGAGAAACCGGCACCAACAATTTTACCAATTGATGCGTTCTCGCTGGCGTCGCCACCAAGGGTAATCTGATAAAACTCTTTGCCACGTTTATCGAGGCCAAGAATACCAATATGTCCAACATGATGATGCCCACAGGCATTGATGCAGCCGGAAATCTTGATTTTCAGTTCGCCAATATCATGCTGACGATCCAGATCACCGAAACGCTCCGAAATGCGCTGTGACAGCGGGATCGAGCGCGCAGTTGCCAGCGCACAGTAATCAAGCCCCGGGCAGGCAATAATATCGGTCACATAGCCAAGGTTTGCCGTCCCGAGATTGGCCTTGTCCAGCTCCGTCCAGAGTGCGAACAGATCAGCCTTTTTGACATGTGGCAGAACAAGGTTCTGTTCGTGGGTCACACGCACATCCGAGAAGCTGTATTTTTCCGACAAATCGGCAACCAGTTCCATCTGAACATCGGTTGCATCCCCTGGAATACCGCCAATCGGCTTGAGCGACACACTGGCAATCGCATAACCGGGTTGTTTGTGTTCGATAACGTTCGAACGCACCCAGTTTGAAAAACCACGATTTTCAGCCTTATGACGCTCAAAGTCGGCATCATCGTCAGACAGCGTCTCAAAGGCAGGTGGCGCGAACTGTTCGATGTACTGCGCAATTTCGTCGTCGCCGATACGAAGCGAACCGTCCTTGATCTGCGCCCATTCTTCTTCGACAAGGCGCTGAATTTCTTCGACACCTTCTTCATGAACAAGGATCTTAATGCGGGCCTTGTATTTGTTGTCGCGACGGCCAAAGCGGTTATACACACGCAGGATGGCTTCGAGATAGGAGAACAAATCGTTCTTGCCGATGAAGTCACGCACAGTCTTGCCAACGAAAGGTGTGCGACCAAGCCCCCCACCCACAATGACTTCAAACCCGGTTTCACCGGCATCATTCTGATGCATGCGAAGGCCGATATCATGGACCTTGACCGCCGCACGATCATTGGGCGAACCGGTCACGGCAATTTTGAATTTGCGCGGCAGATAGGTGAATTCAGGATGGAATGTCGACCACTGACGGATCAGTTCGCAATAAGGGCGCGGATCTTCGATTTCATCGGCCGCAGCACCGGCATACTGATCGGTCGTTGTATTCCGAATGCAGTTGCCCGATGTCTGGATGGCGTGCATCTCGACATTGGCAAGATCAAGCAGGGCATCTGGAATTTCGTCAAGCTTTGGCCAGTTATACTGAATATTCTGGCGCGTGGTGAAATGGCCATAGCCCTTGTCATATTTACGCGCAATGCCACCAAGTTCACGCAACTGATCAGCGCGCAGCGTACCGTATGGGACGGCAACACGTAGCATGTAGGCGTGCAGTTGCAGATACACACCGTTCATCAGACGCAGCGGACGGAACTGTTCTTCGGTAATATCACCGGCCAGACGTCGCTTTACCTGTTCACGGAATTGTTCGGTACGTTCCTGAACAAGTTGGCGGTCGAAATCGTCGTAACGATACATGGGGTCTCTCCTTATACCGCCTGATAACCAAGGTCTTGGCGCACACTTGGACCTTTGGTGCGCAGAACTTCACGGTATTTTGTCGGAACCAGTCCACCGTCGCCCTGTTCAACATCGATCAGATACGGCCCGACAATAACGACGTCGAGTTCAGGTGCGCTTGCCTCTTTAAGAAGAACAGCAGCAGCCTCTTTTCCATCGGCAACGCGGGAATCGTGGATGTTTTCACTCCAACCGCCATCAGCAGTCAGAAACACCACCAGCCCGTCATCCAGACGGTTTGCCGTGACAACTTGCAGGGACATTCGGTTCTCTCAGCTTGTAAATCTCTCGGGTTTGGTCCTGCGGGCGGACCTTTTCTGCATCAGAATTTGGCTGATTAACCCCTATTGGTCAAGTTTTTTTGTTAAATATACTTAACAACACAATTTATTGTGTTTAATTAATCCACTCTTGACCGACGAACGTACTGGTTCTAGGTCAGGGCACTGACTGTTTCGCAGCAATAAAAAGCCGTCTTGGAAATGCCCCTTCACATCATCAAACTCAGCGTTGGAACCGAAACGCCAGAAGGTCTGCGCGAATGGCAGACCTATTTTCAGGCGACTTACGGACGGGTCTATCACACCACCCGCATGACACCGAAACGCAAGGCCGAGATTCTGGGCGGCGGATCAATCTATTGGGTTTTCAAAGGCGCAATACGCTGTCGGCAGGAGGTTCTTGACCTTGAAGAGTTTGTGAATGAAGAAGGCACGAAATATTGCCGGATCGTCCTTGACCCCGAACTGATCGAAACACGCCCCTATCCACATCGCGCGTTTCAGGGATGGCGTTATCTGAAAGAGGATAAATGCCCGCCTGACGACAAACAGGGCGGCGGCACCGAAACCCTGCCCGATGACATGGCCGATGAATTGCGCGATCTTGGATTGATCTGACATTTCCACGAAAACGTGGCTCATGCCACCGGGCCAGTTCCGTCCTCGTCAATGTCCTTTAAGGTCGCAGCAACTTCGTTCTTAAGCCAACTGACAAAGGCCAGAACCCTCGGGCGTTTTAGATGATCTTCGGGATAGACAAGGTAATAGGCACCATTTGACGCCACACTTTGTGGAAAAGGTCGGACAAGATTTCCTGCCTTAAGATCAAGGGCAGCCAGACTTGTTCTCGCCATGCCAAGCCCCTGCCCGATCAATGCCGCCTGAATGACCATATCACCGGAATTAAACCGCAACCCGCGGCTGACATCGACGTCTGTGACGTCAACAGCATCAAGCCAGAATTCCCAGTCCGCGGCATGGGGATGATCCATCACCACCGTTGCGTCGTGCAGCAACTGATGCCCTGCAATGTCGGCTGGGGTATTCAATGGCGGATGAGCCGCCAGATATGCCGGACTACACACCGGAAACGATTCATCATGCATCAGCAATTCGCAATGCAGGTTTGGATATTCCCCGTTCCCAAAGCGTACCGCCAGATCAATACTTTCTGTATGCAGGTCAACCAACCGGTCATCGGCATGAATCCGCACGTCAATATCGGGGTAAGCTTCGCGAAAATGCCCCAGACGCGGCACCAGCCATTTAACCGCAAAGCTTTGCAGCACACTGACCGTCACAACGCCTGTGTCCTCCAGCGCCTTTAACCGTTCGATTTCATCGGCGATTTTGGAAAATCCGGCACTGGTGGCACGTGAGAGCCGGGCCCCTTCTTCGGTCAGATGAATTTGTCTTGGCAATCGATGAAACAACCGAAACCCAAGATATTCTTCCAATTGCCTGACCTGCTGACTGATCGCGCCCTGGGTCACGAACAATTCTTCGGCGGCACGGGTAAAACTTAGATGGCGCGCCGCCGCATCAAAGGCGCGCAAAGATTGCAGTGGAGGTAAACGCATGAGACCTTCCTGACAGAATATGAATTAGATTTTCTAATACATAACTGCAGAATTACTCGTTTGTCACGGCGATATTTTAGAAGGAATATGGTAACAACACGAAACAACGCATTAGCAAAACCACATCAAGGAGGTCGCAATGTCTTATAGCCCACATCCGACCCAATGCCTGTCAGCATCCTGTGAAGTGTCGTCATCCACGCAGCGACGTGACACACCACATCAGGCAAGCTGGATGAAACAGATCAACAGCTTTGCCAATTTCTTCGCACTTGTGCTGCAACGGCGCGCACAACGCCGTGCTCTTATGCGCCTGAGCGATGCAGCACTGGCAGATATCGGACTTACCCGCACACAAGCAGAAGAAGAATACCGTAATTCTTTCCATTTGTTGTAAACGCCGACACAAGGCGTTTCCCCCACCATCCATCGCATTGCCCCTGTAGCATCCCGGCAAGAGTTTTGATGCCCCTTGCGCCACCCGCAATCATCGCGCACTCTTGTTACTGGAATTTATCATTAAGCTGCAGGGGCATGGCGCGATGGCATCGGATGACAAATCCAAAAAAATAGACGAGACAAAATTGAACGGCGATGCTCCCGGCAAAGATGCTGAAAGCACCCTCCCATCAAGCATTGCTGCCCAGCTTTCTGGACAGCCGGAAACGGCCGACCTTCCCCCTGACGTCAGCCTTGACCCGCAAGAACGCGCATCAAGAATGCCATCGAAACAGTATTTGCAACTGATCACGCCGCTGCACATTCAACTGTTGCGGCTTCAAAACTGGATCAAAGAGCAAAATGTCAAATCATTGATCATTTTTGAAGGTCGTGATGCTGCGGGTAAAGGCGGCACAATCAAGCGTTTTACCGAACATCTCAACCCGCGTGGTGCGCGGATTGTCGCACTAGCCAAGCCCAACGATAACGAAGCCACCCAGTGGTATTTCCAACGGTATATCGAACATCTGCCAAGTGGCGGCGAAATCGTTCTTTTTGACCGGTCTTGGTATAACCGTGCGATGGTCGAACGGGTTATGGGGTTCTGTGATATGTTTGAAGTTACAGAGTTTCTGCGCTCTGCCCCGGACCTTGAACGCATGCTGATCCGGTCAAACATTCACATGACCAAATTTTACTTCTCGGTCAGCAAGAAAGAACAGGCCAAACGGTTTAAGCAACGCAAAAATGACCCGCTAAAACAATGGAAGCTTAGCCCGGTTGATTTGGCGTCACAGGAACTTTGGGATGCTTACGCAGAAGCCAAACGCGACATGTTCTATCATACCTCAACAACAGATAGCCCGTGGGTGATTGTGAAATCCGACGACAAGAAACGCGCACGGATTAACGCCATCAGATATTACCTGTCGGGTTTTGATTATCCGGGGAAGCGCCCCGAACTTTTGACCTATGACCGCCGGATCATCCACAACGTCGCCGAAGAACTCGACGAAAGGTGATTTCAACCCAAAACGGTGTCTTCGGGCAAAATCCTTCCAGATCGTGAAAACATTGTCCCGGTAACATTTGCGCTCATTGACATTACAAGCCTTGCCACCTTTACTTGCACCATCAAATATTTGGGAGGCAAACAATGGCTAAATGTGCATTTATCGGTTTAGGTGTCATGGGATATCCAATGGCCGGTCACCTGCAGAAAGCAGGCCACGACGTTACCGTCTATAACCGTACCGCAGCGAAAGCCGAAAAATGGGTTTCCGAATATGGTGGCGCATCGGCAGCCACCCCGGCAGAAGCAGCCAAAGGGGCCGAGTTCGTCTTTTCCTGTGTGGGCAATGATGATGACCTGCGCAGTGTCACCACGGGCAGTGACGGCATTCTATCAACCATGGACAGTGGATCGGTCCTGATCGATAACACCACCGCATCTGCAGATGTCGCCCGCGAACTTTATGCTGCGGCCAAGGAAAAAGGCGTATCACTGATTGATGCGCCGGTATCAGGTGGTCAGGCGGGTGCTGAAAACGGTGTTTTAACCGTCATGTGCGGGGGCGATCAGGCTGCATTTGACCGCGCAGCCCCGATCATTGATGCCTTCGCCAAATCATGTAAATTGATGGGCGAAAGCGGTTCGGGTCAATTGACCAAAATGGTCAATCAGATTTGCATTGCGGGGCTTGTTCAGGGACTTTCCGAAGGGATTAATTTCGGCGTCAAAGCCGGTCTTGATATGGAAAAAGTTCTGGATGTTATTTCCAAGGGTGCGGCAGGCAGCTGGCAAATGGAAAATCGCGGCAGCACGATGGTCGAGAACAAGTTTGATTTCGGCTTTGCGGTTGACTGGATGCGCAAGGACCTTGGTATTTGCCTTGAAGAATCCAAACACAATGGCGCCCGCCTGCCGGTAACGTCACTCGTTGATCAGTTCTATGCCCAAGTGCAGGAACGCGGTGGCCAGCGCTGGGATACGTCAAGCTTGATTGATCTGCTTTCACGCGGCTAACCGCCCCAATCAGACGCCAAATAAAAAACGCGGCCCAAGAGCCGCGTTTTTCTTTATCCAAAGAACCTTTTGCGTAAACCTAAAGCCCGGCACGCAAAAGCGGCTCAACCTGATCCCGGTAATTGGCAAGCGGCCCATTGCTGAAATAGCCGACAGCACATTCAAGAACCGAGTCCCTGAATGCTTCAGCTGGCGTTTCATCGTCTTCATTTTCCACATCGAGGTTTTCACGGCCAGCCTGTGCACCAAAACGATCAATTTTGATATCACGTTCACAGGTTTGCGCTTCTATCGAGGCCAATGATTGACGTGGATCACGACGACGGGATGGCAAGGCATGGGCAAGATCAACCTCGCGCTCAAATTCCTCGACATCATTGCGGTGCACTTCGATATCAGGAGTAACGCCATGTCCCTGAACAATGTGGTTTTCCGGGGTGGTATAATATCCAGTGGTGATTTTAAGACCACCGCCCGATGTCAGTGGCATAATACGCTGCATCGAGCCCTTGCCGAATGAACGCTCCCCAATGATTACGCCCCGCCCGTTTTCACGCAACGCAGCCGCCATCAATTCAGCCCCCGAAGCCGATCCACGGTCCAGTAAGATCACCATCGGCACACCGTCAAAGAAATCAGAACGGTCCGCTTCGTAGCGGCGCAATTTACGTTCGCCCCGACCTTCTGTCGCAACAATAAGACCCTTGTTCAGGAACTGATCGGCAATGTCGGCGGCACTATCAAGCAACCCACCGGGATTGCGGCGCAGATCCACAATCATCCCACGCGGGGACGCGATTTTGTCTTTAAGCTGGGAAAGATAATCCTGCGTTTGTTCAAGCGTTGTCGCATCGAACCGTGAAACCCGGATGTACCCGATATCATTGTCAATTGTTCCAGCGGTCACAGACGGCACCTCGATCCGGGCCCGCTTTACCGTGACATCGAAACTGTCCTTCGTGCGCAAAATCGTTAAGGTCACAGGATCCCCGATCCGTCCACGCATGCGACGCACGGCCTCGGATATCGGTTCGCCATTCATTTCATAACCGTCAATATGGGTAATGCGATCATCGGGTTGCAGCCCGGCACGTGCAGCCGGCGTGTCATCAATCGGTGAGACGATCCGAATGCGTTTGTCGTCATCAAGCGAAATCACAATACCAACACCAGCAAAGCTGCCTTCTGTACTTTCCTGTAAACGACGGAACATGTCATCGGTCATATAGGCGCTATGCGGATCGAGTTCATGCAAGCTGTCATCAAGGGCAGCACCGACGATGCCGGTCGGCGACGTATCATCGACTTCCAATCCATCAAGTGCGGCAATGCTATTTTGGACAAAGACCGGCGTATCAATGTTTTCGACATAGGTTTCAGAAAGAACCTGCAGCGATTCGGTATAGAGCTTGTCGGCGCGCGCAAACTGATCTTCGGTCGCATTGACCGTCACGTGATCGCGATATGCGTCAAGAAACACGCGCTCTTCATCGCTGGGCCATGCAGGCCCTGCACAGGCGACCAACCTTGTCCCGGCGAACGAAATCAGCACCGCAAACAAAATTGGTAATATTCCTTTGCGCAGCAACAGCCCACTCCTGTCTTTATCATCTGGTTTACGGATCGAAATCCGATTTCATAATTCCCAAGTCTAGCCTGCCTTTTTCAGATTGGCGAGCCCTCGACTTGCTTTATCGTCTGATTAGAGTCTGAACCTAATATCGGATGCTTTTGCTCTCTTTGCCAGTGGCAACCGTTTACATACCTTTGCGACCAATGTCTGAGACGCATTTTAATGCATCTTTGCGAAACAGACTCGCTCTTGTGACTTCGCCCCGTTATGCTGCTTTCTAACAAACAAAGTTGGCAAAAAGCTGACTGTTCCGAGCGGGCGGCTCACATCTCAGGGAGACGTCTTTTTTCATGACTGACTTTACGCCACCAATTCAGGATTTTCGTTTTCTAATCCACGACGTGATCGGGCTTGATACGGTTGTAAACCTGCCCGCTTTCGCGGAGGTCAGCCCGGATCTTGTCGATGCCATCCTTGAAGAAGCATCCAAACTTGCGTCATCGGTCCTCGCACCGCTGAACCGTATCGGCGATCAGGAAGGTGCGAAACTTCTTGATGACGGCACTGTTCGTACGCCAACCGGATGGAAAGAAGCCTATGCACAGTTTTGTGAAGGTGGCTGGCAAGGTATTTCCGCCACAGAGGCCGAAGGTGGTATGGGGCTGCCTATCTTGCTCGGCGCCGCCGTTGCGGAAATGTGGCATGCTTCAAATATGGCCTTTGCGCTTTGTCCGATGCTGACCGCAGGCGCGATCGAAGCCCTCACAATCCATGGCTCAGATCAGCAACGTGCACTTTATCTATCCCGGATGGTTAGTGGCGAATGGACAGGCACGATGAACTTGACGGAACCGCAAGCCGGGTCCGACCTTTCAAAAGTACGCAGCCTTGCCGTCCCCAAAAACGACGGCACCTATGCCATCACCGGCCAAAAAATCTTTATCACCTATGGCGATCACGAGATGACGGAGAATATCGTCCATCTTGTTTTGGCCAGAACACCTGACGCGCCTGATGGTGTCAAAGGCATATCGCTGTTTATCGTTCCAAAGTTCCTTGTCTCGGAAACCGGCGAAATTGGTCCACGCAACGATGTTTCATGCGTCTCGCTTGAACATAAACTCGGTATCCATGCCAGCCCGACTGCCGTTTTATCCTTTGGCGACCAAGGTGGTGCAACCGGACACCTTGTCGGCGAAAAAGGCAAAGGCCTTGCCTGCATGTTCACCATGATGAACAACGCGCGCTTGGCCGTTGGCCAGCAAGGCGTGGCAATTTCAGAACGCGCGTATCAGCAGGCACTTGATTACAGCCAACAACGCAAGCAGGGCAAGACTCACACAGGTGACGATGCCCCAATCATCATGCATGGCGATGTGCAGCGCATGTTGATGCGTATGCGATCCTCCACCGAAGCAGCACGCGCGCTTTCGCTGTATGCGGCCGCTCAGCTTGACCTTGCCCATCACCAGCCTGATGAGAACCAACGCGCGGCGGCACAAGCCCGTGCAGACCTCCTGATACCGTTGGTCAAGGCATGGTCAACTGACCTTGGTGTCGAGAATGCGTCTCTTGGTGTGCAAGTGCATGGTGGCATGGGCTTTATCGAAGAAACCGGTGCCGCCCAACATTTACGGGATGCGCGCATCGCCCCGATTTATGAAGGCACCAACGGCATTCAGGCAATTGATTTTATTGGAAGAAAGGTTTTGCGTGATCGTGCTAGCGCATTAAACATCCTGATTACTGAGGCAAGAGATACCGTCAAAACAGCGAATTCGGGCGATCAAAACGGCACAGTACAAACTGCTGCGCAGCAAGTGCAAAACGCACTTGAACAACTTTCAGAAAGCACCGACATTGTTCTTGATCGCTGCAGCAGTGATGCGGCTATGGCCCAGGCTTTGGCATCGCCATATTTGCGTCAGGCTGCCCTTTGTGTTTCTGGCTGGTTGATGTTGCGCGCGTTGATGACTGCCAGCAGTTCCCCTGAAGCAACTGATTTCCTGTCAGGCAAGGTCAAATCCTGTCAGTTCTTCTTTTCCCAACTCTTGCCGGAAGCGGCTTTCATGGCAGCTCAAATCGCTAATTGCAGCGAAAGCGAACTCCACGAACCCCAGCCACTATTTTGACAAACTCATTTCCCAGAGTCAGC
This sequence comes from Thalassospira lohafexi, assembly GCF_002844275.1. Classification (GTDB taxonomy): domain Bacteria; phylum Pseudomonadota; class Alphaproteobacteria; order Rhodospirillales; family Thalassospiraceae; genus Thalassospira; species Thalassospira lohafexi. The sequence goes on along the minus strand of NZ_NXGX01000008.1, from coordinate 138,817 downwards.
TGCGCCATCGTTATTGCAAGATGACGATGGCGCGTTGGATTCTACCCTGCCTGTTCATCCCTCTGAACAAACTGTCCGCGTCAATTGCCCGCATTCGGAAATTCCGTACGATTTGAAGGCATTTGTGAACAATTTCCTGTTTCGGTTTCTGATTGCTTGTCTATAATCCGCCCGATGAATCGCTTAACCCGATATATGCTAAAACAGCAGCTAATTTTGATGGTCTTTGTGACACTGGGGCTTCTCTGTGTCATTTGGCTGTCGCAAAGCCTGCGTTTTGTGGAAATGATTGTGAACCGGGGCCTATCCGTCTCGGTATTTTTGCAACTGACGTCTTTGCTACTGCCCAGTTTTCTGGCCATCATTCTGCCGATCTCGTTGTTTTTTGTTGTGGTGTTTACCTACAACAAACTTATTCAGGATCGTGAACTGATTGTGATGCGCTCTGCGGGCCTAAGCCAATGGGCGCTTGTAAAGCCGACCTTGATGCTTGCCGTTATGACTGCTGGTTTTGGCTATTTCCTGACACTGTTTTATTTGCCCTACAGCTATCAACAGTTCAAGGAACTGCAATTCTCGATCCGCAATGATTTTTCCTCGGTCCTGTTGCAGGAAGGCAGTTTCACCGATCTTGATGGATTGACTGTCTATGTCCGTGAAGTCGGTCGTGATAACGAGCTTCTTGGCATCCTTGTCCATGACTCCCGCGATCCAGACAAACAAACAACAATGATGGCAAAGCATGGTGCGCTTGTTCGCACCGATGAAGGGCCCCGCATTGTCCTACTTGATGGTAACCGGCAGGAAGTAAACCCGGACGACGGCACCATGTCGATCCTGTATTTCGACCGCTATGCCGTAGATATTGCCCATAGTACAGAAGATCCGGCCTTGCGCTATCGCGAAGCGCGCGAACGCAATGTCTTCAATCTTCTGACGGGTGTACCGCCAAACATTTCATTAAACGATATTGGCGCATTCCGTGCCGAAGGTCATGACCGTTTGATTTCGCCGCTTTATGCTATCGGGTTTGCCAGTATTGCGTTGGCTGTTCTCGTTTCGAGTAGTTTTTCGCGACGCGGGCAAAGCGGGCGCCTACTGGGCGCCATCGGGGTTATGGTTCTTTGTCAGGCTGTGGCCATTGCCATGAAAAACTTGGCAGCAAAGAACCCGGCACTTATTCCACTGATGTATGCCAACGCTCTGCTGCCAATTATTTTAGGGCTTTACTGGACATTCCGCGGACCACAAATTCGCGCCAGCCGCGCGGCCAGTGAAGAGGCTAAGGCATGAGAATATCTCCAACGCTGACGTGGTATTTTGGCAAACATGTTCTGCTTTCGATTTTGGCTATCCTCGCCCTTCTGATCGGTTTGATCATGATTGGCGACAGCATCGAATTGCTGCGCCGTGCGGGTGGAAAGCCGGATGCAACAGTCAGTATCGTCTTCCAAATGGCCGCAAGTCGCATTCCGTTCATGACGGAAAAGGTTTTGCCGTTTGCGGTTTTATTTGGCTCAATGTTCTCGTTCTGGAAACTTACGGGCAATCAGGAACTTGTCGTCACCCGCGCAGCAGGTGTTTCTGCGTGGCAGTTCCTGCTACCGCCCTTTATGTGCGCACTGATCCTTGGTACGCTGCAGGTTGCAGCACTTAACCCGCTGTCATCGATATTGCTGCAGCGCTACGAGATGCTTGAGGCACGTTACCTTCAGAACAATGTCAGCGTGATGAACTTGTCATCAAGTGGGCTTTGGTTGCGCCAAGGTACTCAGGATGGCCAAGCTGTGATCTATGCCCGCGAAGTGCGCAGTCAGGAAGGTGACAAAATTGATCTGCGTAATGTGACTGTTTTCCGGTTTGAAAATTCCGATGACTTTACAACGCGCCTTGATGCGAAACGTGCGATGCTGGAGCCGGGTACTTGGCATTTTTATGATGTTTGGACGTTTAATCCGGGACAGGCAAGTACGTTTAACAGTGAATTGATGCTCCCCACGAACCTAACCGCACGTAAAATTCAAGATAGTTTTGCATCCCCTGAAACCATGTCGTTCTGGGACTTAAAGCCGTTCATCAATTTGCTGGAACGTGCAGGCTTCAATGCGACCCGCCACCGAATTCATTTCCACAGCCTGCTCTCACGCCCCCTACTTTTATGTGCTATGGTCCTGATTGCGGCGGCATTTTGCCTTAAATTTTCTCGACGGCGGCGTGTGTCTCTTGTTATCGGTGGGGGGGTTGCCACCGGGTTCATTCTTTATTTCTGTACAGATGTCATTTCGGCACTGGGTGTCTCAGGCGGCATTCCACCAATTTTATCGGCATGGGCACCTGCGGGTATTTCTTTGTTGCTAGGGGTTTCAACATTGCTACATCTTGAGGATGGCTAGTTAAATGGCCATGACAGGGGGAATGATCAAAAAACTCGCCGCCAGCACCATCCTGGGGTGCGGAATGTTTTTTGTTGGGTTCGGCATCAGCACTGCCAACGCGCAGGCAACATCTTCCCAAGCAGGCGAAGAAGAACCGGCACTTTTGTTTAGTGCCGATGAAGTAGATTATAACCGCGAGCTTCAAACTGTGACCGCACGCGGCAACGTCGAAATATCGCGCGAAGGCCGTATTCTTCTTGCTGACACCGTCAGCTATGATCAATCCCAAGACGTCATGACCGCATCGGGAAACGTCAGCATCACAGAACCAAACGGCGAAGTGACGTTTGCAAGTTATGTTGAACTGAGCGGCGATTTTAAAAACGGCATCGTCAAAGACATTTACATTCTACTGGATGAAAATACGCGCATTGCGGGCACCGGCGCACGGCGTAGTGGCGGAAACTTTACTGAGATAGCCAAAGCCGTCTATTCACCGTGCAAGGTATGCGAAGACGACAGTGACAGCCCTCCTCTTTGGCGCATTCGCGCCGCGCGCGTGATCCACGACGCCGAAGCAAAGACAGTTGAATACAAAGACGCCAGATTAGAAGTTGGCGGCATTCCGATCCTATACACTCCGTATTTGCAGCATCCGGACCCGACAGTAAAACGCCAATCAGGTCTCCTTGCGCCATCCTTTGGCAGCACGAGCTATGTTGGCTCTTTCTTTGCGCAGCCTTACTACGTCGCCATAGACAAAAGCAAAGACGCAACTTTAACGCCGATCTATACCACCGATGAAGGCCCTGTTCTGGCGACAGAATACCGTCAACGGTTTGACAGTGGCGAGATGGAATTTGATGGCAGTGTGACCCGCGACAGCGATGACCGTTTTCAAGGCCATATCGACGCCGAGGGCCGGTTTGACATTGATGAGACTTGGCGCTGGGGCTTTGATGCAGAGCAGGCATCTAACAAAACATATCAGTCACGTTACGGATTTGATTCGCCGTCTGTCTTAACTTCCAACCTGTTCACGGAGGGATTCCGGGGTGCCAGTTATAGTCGTATCGACGGATATTATTTCCAGGGACTTAAGGAAGATGATGACCGCGACACAACCCCTATCATCTTGCCCCATATGCAGTTCCACGGCCAGACTGAGCCCGCGAAGTATGGCAGCTACACAACATTGGACCTTGATGGGCTTTCACTGACCCGCGAAGATGGTGCGGATTCGCACCGTGTCTCTGCCAAAGCCGGATGGGCTCTTCCGTATATCGGATCAATGGGCGACGTCACCAAACTCAGCTTATCTGTTCGTAGTGACAATTATATTGTCTCTGACGTCGAACGAGACGGCAAAAGTGACTATAGCGGATATACTGGGCGGCTACTGCCCTTGGCTGCTATTGACTGGAGTATGCCCTTCGTCAGTGATCAGGGCGAATACCACCATATCATCAAACCAATGGCCATGGCCGCATGGTCGCCCAATGGCGGCAATCCCGACGAAATTTCTAACGAAGATTCCCAATCGTTTGAATTTGACGATATTAACCTGATGGCGCATGACCGTTTCGGTGGGCTTGATCGGGCGGAAGATGGTTTCCGTGCAAGTTACGGCTTGGAATGGGGCGTATATGGTCAGTCTGGTGGTTACACTAGTGCTATGTTTGGCCAAAGCTATCGCGCAAATGACAACGATACCTTTGCCCCAGGGTCTGGCCTTGACGAACATCTGTCTGACTACGTGGGCCGCGTAACCGTCTCGCCGAGTAAATACCTTGACCTCACCTATCGCTATCGTCTCGATAACGATGATTTCTCTGCAAGACGTAATCAGGTATCGGCCACTGTTGGCTCGATGGATACACTGCGTCTCAACACGACCTACGTACATTTCACCGACGATGCCGGCAGTGAAGAGTTCAACGAGCGCCAAGAACTCTATTTCAAAGCCGAACGCCAATTTAGTGAATTCTGGTCGGGCATGGCCTATAGCCGTTATGACATTGATCAGGATGACCCACTTGAGTACGGTGTCGGCTTTGTGTACGAGGATGAATGCTTCATCTTTGATGGTCGGGTTCGTCGTACCTTCTATCAGGATCAGGACTTGGGTGAGTCCGACGAATTTTTGTTCCGCCTCGTATTCAAGACCCTGGGCGAATTTGCATCTGCAGCCGGATTGTAAGATAGAATGATTTCAAAATTTTCGACAGTCGCATTCAAGAACGTCCTTTTCATTCTAAGCACAGTCATACTGGTGTCTGCCGGTGGTATTGCGCGCGCCCAATCACCAGTTGGCGTTGCTGCCGTCGTTAATGACGAACCGATTTCGATCATCGATCTTGTCGAACGCATTAAATTGATTGCCGTTTCGTCAAATATCGAAATGACCCCGCAAAAAAGCAATGAAATGGCGCCGCAAATTCTGCAACAGCTAATCAATGAGAAGTTGCAAATGCAGGAGGCGGAACGTCGCGGCATTGAAGTGACGCAAAGCGATATCGACCTTGCAAAATCAACGATCGAGCAAAATGCCGGGTTGGCAAGCGGGATGCTTGATAAATTCCTTGAACAACGTCGGGTCGCAGCAGGCACCATCGAAGATCAAATCAAACCGCAGGTTGCATGGCAAAAACTGCTGGGCACGATGCGCCGTGATGTGCAGATTTCTGATGCTGAAATTGATGAAAACCTTGCCCGCATCGAAAGCAACCAGGGAAAGCCGCGCAACCGGGTACAGGAGATTTTCCTTCCTGTTGACAATCAGCAGGACAGCAGCAAAGTCTATCAAACAGCACAAGAAGTCCTCAAAGCGCTGGACCAAGGTGCGGATTTCGGTGGTCTTGCCAGACAGATTTCAGCCAGCACGAGTGCGCCAGCAGGTGGTGACTTGGGTTGGCTGTATGCCGGTGAAGTGGCAAGCGAACTGCAACAGGCCATCAATCAGCTTGAACCCGGTGACGTAAGCGCACCGATTCAAACCATTCGCGGCTACTACATCATCAAGCTTCTGGATCGCCGTCGCGGTGACGCCGCAGCAATTACCGATACCCGGCTTGATCTTTACCAGTTGTTTGTTCCGGTTGCAGACGACACACCGCAAGACCAATTGAATGCAAAGCTCGCAGTCATGGATAATGCCAAGAAAACTGCTGACAGCTGTCAGGCCTTGGCAAATGTTGCTGTTGATCTTGGTTCTGATCTCAGTGGCGAGATGAAAGGCATTTCACCAAATGACCTTTCCGGTCCGGTAAGCCGCGCTGTCGGTGGCCTAGACAAAGGCCAAATTTCGGATGTGATCCGTGTCGACGGTGGTGCGCTTCTGGTAATGGTTTGCGACAAGATCGAAAAAAGCAACCTTCCCGATCGCAAAAGTGTCGAAAACAGGCTGCTGATGGAACGGCTTGATATCTTGGCACGTCGGAAACTTCGCGAACTTCGCCGTGAAGCCTTTATCGATATTCGGATATAATCTGGTCTCTGGGATATATTTCAATGAGCAAGATCGCGCCGATTGCCTTAACCATCGGCGAGCCCGGTGGCATCGGCCCGGAGCTTGCCCTAAGGGCATGGCAACGCCGAACCGATAATGCCTTGTCGCCGTTTTGCGTGTTGACCCCGATCAGAATCTTAAAACAGGCGATAGATCAAACAGGGATTGATATCCCGCTTGTTCGTCTTTCCGATATTTCAGAAACGGCCACTGCGTTTACAAGCGCACTACCAGTTCTTGATATTGAAGATACAAACGCGTCAATCATTCCCGGCACAGCGTCGCCCGCGACGGCAAATATCGTGATTGACAGCATCACGCGCGCGGTAGAGTTAACCAGATCAGGTGCGGCAAGTGCGGTTGTCACAAGCCCAATTCAAAAAAGTGCCCTTTATGCGGCCGGGTTCAAACATCCCGGTCACACAGAATTTCTTGCCGAACTGGCCGGAGCGGGTACGATCCCGGTGATGATGCTGGCGAACGCAAAACTGCGTGTCGTGCCACTGACAATCCACATTGCACTTGCAGAGGTCCCCAAGCAATTGACTTCCGCTTTGATTGGTACCCTTTGTCACATCACGGCAAAGGCGCTACAACGCGATTTCGGGATTATGCACCCACGCCTTGCGATTGCGGGACTAAACCCGCACGCTGGTGAAGACGGCACCATGGGCATTGAAGAACAAACCATCATGATACCCGCCATCAAAAAACTACGGGACGACGGCCTTGATGTCATTGGTCCGCTGCCCGCGGATACCATGTTCCATGAGGAAGCCCGTGCGCAATACGACGTGGCACTTTGTCCGTATCATGATCAGGCGCTTATTCCGGTCAAGACTCTTGATTTCCATGGTGGTGTAAATGTCACCTTGGGATTGCCATTTATCAGAACATCACCCGATCATGGCACCGCCCTTAACATCGCGGGCAAGGGTATTGCACGTCCTGATAGCTTGATCGCGGCCCTTAAAATGGCGTCTGACATGGCGCACAAACGTATTTCAACAGGAGCCTGACCGAACGTGTCAGAAGACAACACACCATCTGGCAAACTTGCCAATGACGGTCTACCGCCGCTGCGTGAGGTCATTGCGACCCATGATCTGTCGGCGCAAAAGAAATTCGGCCAGAACTTCCTGTTTGATCTTAACCTGACCGGCCGGATTGCCCGGGCTGCGGCTCCGCTTGAAGATGCGACAGTCATTGAAATCGGACCGGGGCCCGGCGGCTTAACACGGGCCTTGCTGTTCAATGGCGCCAAAAACCTCACGGTGATTGAGCGCGATCCACGCTGCCAACCGGTTCTTGAACAGATCAGCAACCATTATCCCGATGCATTGCATGTGATTGACGGCGATGCATTGGATGTAGATGTCACCACGCTTGGCCCTGCCCCGCGTAAGATCGTCGCCAACCTGCCCTATAACGTCGGAACACAGCTTTTGATTAACTGGCTCATGCAGATTGACCAGTTCACCAGCCTGACCTTGATGTTCCAGAAAGAAGTTGCCGAACGCGTCGTCGCCCGCCCCAAGAGTAAAGCTTACGGGCGCCTTTCAGTACTCTGTCAGTATCTGTGTGATTGTGACATTCTGTTTGATGTCCATCGTAGTGCCTTTACCCCACCGCCAAAGGTGACGTCGGCTGTGGTGCAGTTGCGCCCCAAAGAAGATCGTGGAACGAAAATCGACCTGACCAGTCTGGCAAAGATCACACAAGCCGCATTTGGCCAACGCCGTAAAATGCTGCGCGCCAGCTTAAAAACGCTCAACATCAATGTGGGTGAATTGCTGGCAAAGGCCGAAATTACGGAAACATCCCGGGCAGAAGAACTCAGCGTTGCAGATTTCGTGCGCCTAACGCAAATCCATGACGAAATGGCCGCTTCGTAAGGCGGCCATTTTCTGGATTCAGGATCAATCTGTTAGAAGCTTTTTGACAAAGCCCGGTAATCCGGTTTGCCGCGCCCGCTTCACGCGCTCTGCCCCAATGATATGTTCCACATCGGCAAGGCAGCGTTCCAGATCATCATTGATCAGGACGTAGTCGAATTCTTCCCAATGGCTGATTTCAGCACCGGCCTTGGCCATGCGCTTCATAATCACATCATCGGCATCCTGTCCGCGATCGCGAAGACGACGTTCGAGTTCGCCTGACGACGGTGGTAGGACAAACACCGAAACAACGTCATCACCGCCCTTTTCGCGTAATTGACGGGCACCTTGCCAATCAATATCAAAAAGAACGTCGTGCCCCTCTGACAGCGCCTTTTCGACCGGGGCCATCGGCGTGCCATAGTAGTTGCCAAACACTTCGGCCCACTCAAGAAGCTCGTCATCGGCGATCATGTGCTTAAATTCATCGACCGATTTAAAGAAATAATGCGTGCCTTCGTCTTCACCGGGCCGTGATTCACGGGTAGTCGCTGAAACCGACAACGAAATCTTGTGGTCTTTTTCAAGAAGCTGGCGGGTAATAGTTGTTTTCCCCGCCCCGGACGGCGCACAGAAGACCAGCATAAGGCCACGGCGGCTTGCCTGTTCAGTCATATCGCGTTTCCTTCCCGACCCGCTTATTCGACGTTCTGGACCTGCTCACGGAGCTGATCAATGATCACCTTAAGCTCCATTCCGCAATTGGTCAGTTCGATATCATTGGCCTTGGAACACAGCGTGTTGGCTTCCCGATTGAATTCCTGGCACAGAAAATCAAGTTTACGGCCAATGGCTCCACCTTTGGTCAACATATCACGTGCGGCGATAATATGGGCCTTAAGTCGATCAATCTCTTCGCGAATGTCGGCCTTGGTCGCCAGAAGGGCCGCTTCCTGATGGAGGCGTTCCGGGTCAAATTTTCCAGCATCCATCAGTTCGTCGATCTGGCGTTTCAGTCGTTCCTTAATCGCATCTCCGCGCGCCGATGCACAGCTTTCCGCATGGGTAACAGTCGCCTCGATATTATCGACATGTCCACGCAGCATCGCATCAAGTTTGGCACCCTCTTCTGCGCGATGTGCATCCATCTGATCAATCGCATCGCTCAAACTGGCAAGGACCGCACCATCACGGGCATCCCGACTTGCATCATCTTCCTGCGTTTCAACGGTCTCAAGCACGCCGCGCACGTTCATCAAATCCGCAATTGTTCCGGCTGAAAGGCTGCTGGTATTGTCAAATTCTTCGGCAAGGGAAACCAGTTCAGAAAGCAGTTCCCGATTAACCTGATAGGTACTTCCGTCCGACGCGCGTACAACATTGAGGGTAACGCCCATGTTGCCGCGTTTGAAACGCTTTGACACCGCATCGCGTACCTTGGCTTCAAGGCGTTCAAAACCGCCATTCAAACGCACACGGACATCAAGGCCCTTGCCATTGACACTGCGCAGTTCCCAGGTCCAGCCAAAGCCGTCCGCAGCACCATCTGTGCGCGCAAATCCGGTCATGCTTGATACGGTCATATTTTCATCCAGTCTGATTTCATGTTTGCGTGTTTATAACGGTTGCCCCCAACCACGCCAAGGCCGAACACGGCCCCGATTGAGATAACATCAAACAGTTCCCGACAATATGGTATGTCTGAGCAGTATTTCATAATGCTGCCCCAATGCTGCAGCATGTTCCGCCAAAATAACACATCGACACATCCGAACTGCATACGAGCAACCATGTCATTTCAATACCATGCCATCCTGATCACCGGTGCCAGTTCCGGTATCGGTGCAGCCCTTGCCCGTCAATTTGCCCGTACGGGTGTCACCCTGTTCATCAGTGGCCGTGATCAAACACGCCTGCGACTGGTTGAAAATGAATGCCGTGCAGCCGGTGCTAACGTCTTCGCAGACGTCCTTGATGTCACTGCGCGCGAAACCATGGCGGCCTATGTATCGCAATGCGACGAGATCGCGGCACTTAGCCTTGTCATTGCTAATGCAGGCATCTCAGCCGGTACAGGGGGCGACGGCGAAAGCCCCGAACAGGTCCGCGATATCTTTGCGACCAATGTTGCCGGCGTGCTTAACACCATTGATCCGGCGATTGAAAAGATGCGCATCCGTGGACACGGTCAAATCGCTGTCGTTGCCTCACAGGCATCCTGGCGGGGATTACCATCCGCCCCGGCATATTGTGCCAGTAAGGCCGCCATTCGCACCTATGGCGAAGGCTTACGCGGTGCACTGGCCCCATCGGGCATCAAGGTAAACGTCATTTGTCCGGGGTTCGTTAAAAGCCGGATTACCGATGCCAATGATTTTCCGATGCCCTTTTTCATGCAGGCAGACAAAGCCGCACGTAAAATCGTTCGCGGGCTGGAGCGAAACAAAGGCATGATCGCATTCCCGTGGCCGATGAATATTCTGATCGGCATGCTTAAAATGGCCCCGCAATGGGTGCTTGATTTGGCAGCGTCACGCATCCCAAAGAAAACGTCAGGCATTAAGCAAATCGGAAACTAGGTCCCGCCCGGCAGACTTATGTAAAAACCATTCGAAAATGACAAAGGCGGTCTTTTTAAGAGACCGCCTTTTTTAATCGATTTTCAGCATCGAACATCGTTTGACGAAGACTAGATTACCTTACTGGCTGTCACGCAGGCGCCGCCATTTGGCAACATTGCGATTATGCTCGTCAAGGGTGCGGGCAAAGGCATGGCCGCCTGTGCCATCCGCCACGAAATAAATATCTTCTGTTTCCGACGGATGTAAAACCGCATAAATCGCATCACGGCCCGGATTGGTAATCGGCGATGGCGGCAACCCGGCGGTGACATAAGTATTATACGGGCTTTCAAAACGAAGATCGTTACGGGTCAAAGCGCGATCAAGACGTTTTTTCGGACTAACCGCATAGGCCACCGTCGGATCAGATTGAAGCCGCATGTTGCGGTTTAGGCGGTTGACAAAAACCCCCGCCACGCGGCCACGTTCGGCCGCCACTCCTGTTTCGCGTTCCACAATCGACGCCAGAACAATCGCTTCGTTAATGGTATCGAATGGAAGCTCCGAATCCCGGCCCGGCCATAGTTCATCGACCAGCGCATCATGCGCAGCTCGCATCCGATCAATGATGCTTTGCTTCGTATCACCATATGAGAACTGATAGGTTTCGGGCAACAGGGTCCCGTCCTTGGGAATATCGGTGATATCGCCGGTCAGACCATCGACCAGATTGATCCGGTCGATGATTTCTCCTGATCTCAACCCTTCGGGGATGGTGACGAACCGCCGAACGGTTTCACCACTTGCCAAAATCTCCGCGGCCTGACGGGGACTGACCCGGGCGGGAAAATGATATTCGCCCGCACGCAATGAACGATCCAGCCCGGCAACACGCACCCCGGCCAAAAAGATCAAAGATTCTTCGACAATCTGTTCACGTTGGAAAATTTCGGCGATACCGCGCACCCCCGCCCCTTGCGGGATGATGATGTCGCTGCCCTGCACAAGTTTGCTTGGCGATGTGTATTGCACATAAACATACACCGCCGCCCCACCAATGGTGAGAGCGGCGGTGATGCATAAAAAGCCAAGAACAAGCAGAAAACGCTTCAAGGGATAGCTCCCGGTAAGGTTGGATCTGCTGTTTTAGACGCTCTTGAACACCAGCGATGCGTTGGTACCGCCAAAGCCGAACGAGTTCGACAGTGCGACATTTACCTTACGCTGCTTGGCTTCAAGCGGAACCAGATCCATACCTTTGCAGGCTTCAGACGGATTTTGCAGGTTCAGGGTCGGTGCAACCACACCTTCGTAGATCGCAAGGATCGAGAACACAGCTTCAATCGCGCCAGCCGCACCCAGCAGGTGACCGGTTGCCGATTTCGTCGATGACATCGAAAGTTTCGATGAGTGATCACCAAACAGGCGCTTGACCGCACCCAGTTCAATTTCATCACCCAACGGAGTCGAGGTACCATGAGCATTCACATAGTCGACGTCTTCCGGGTTCACACCGGCATTGCGCAACGCATTGCGCATCGAGCGGAAACCACCATTCCCATCCGCAGCCGGAGCCGTGATGTGATAGGCGTCGCCCGACATACCGTAACCGCCGACTTCAGCGTAAATTCGTGCACCACGTGCCTTGGCATGCTCGTACTCTTCAAGCACCACACAACCAGCACCTTCGCCCATGACGAAACCGTCGCGTCCTTCGTCCCACGGACGGGATGCTTCGGTCGGGGTATCGTTGTAACCGGTTGAAAGTGCACGGGCAGCTGCAAAGCCAGCCATACCAAGACGGCAAACAGCAGCTTCTGCACCGCCAGCAACCATCACATCGGCATCACCAAGCATGATCATGCGCGATGCGTCGCCAATGGCGTGTGCACCGGTTGAACATGCTGTAACAACAGCGTGGTTCGGACCTTTAAGACCGTGTTTGATCGATACCTGGCCAGAGACCAGATTGATCAGGCAAGACGGAATGAAGAATGGGCTTACGCGGCGGGTTTTGCCGTTATTAACCAATTCGGTGGCTTCAGAGATCTTTGGAAGACCCCCGATACCTGAACCAATCAGAACACCAGTATTTTCCTGATCCTCGTCGGTTTCAGGTTTCCAACCGGAATCGGCAAGAGCCTGATCGGCCGCAGCAATCCCATAGACGATAAAATCGTCCATTTTCTTCATGTCTTTAACAGAGACATGATCTTCCGCGTTGAAAAGTCCGTCACCCACACCACGTGGCACAAGGCCCGCGATCTTTGCAGGGATATCGGACACATCGAAAGTATCGATGTTCTTGATTCCAGATTGGCCAGCCAGCAGTTTCTGCCACGTGTTCTGTGCGCCGCTTGCAAGCGGTGTAACAGCACCAATACCGGTAACAACTACGCGTCTCATCCCGCACTACGCCTTTATTTTATGAATCCAGCAAAGACGAAAAGGGCGCCTGAGGATGCCCTCTGGCGCCCATGTCTCACAGCAAAATTAGCTGTTAGCTTTTTCGATGAAGTCAATCGCGTCTTTGACGGTCAGAATTTTCTCGGCTGCGTCATCAGGGATTTCACAACCAAATTCTTCTTCAAACGCCATAACCAGCTCGACAGTGTCCAGGCTGTCTGCGCCCAGATCGTCGATGAAGCTGGCGTTTTCAGTGACCTTGTCTTCTTCAACACCGAGGTGCTCGACAACGATCTTCTTCACGCGATCTGCGACATCACTCATAGCTCAAATCCTTCAATAGGTTTTCTGTCAGTTATCGTTTGCGTGGTCCCGGTCTGCTCCCCCTATTGAAGGAACTTCCTGGGACCGGAAACCGACAATACCCATTGCCGGTTTCAAGATTTTTTATAGCGGCCTCTTTTAAACAGAAAAGCAAGCAACCCGCAACGGGTTAAATCATCGCCATTCCGCCATTCACATGCAAGGTCTGTCCTGTGACATATGAAGCTTCGTCACTGGCAAGAAACAGAACCGCTGCTGCGATCTCTTTGCTGTCGCCCATGCGACCGGCAGGAATACCTGCCAAAAGTTTCTCTTTCTGCGCATCACCGAGCTCTTCGGTCATTGCCGTGGTGATGAACCCCGGTGCAACACAGTTAATCGTAATACCGCGCGCAGCAACTTCCTGTGCCATCGATTTTGACCAGCCAATCATGCCTGCCTTGGCCGCAGCGTAGTTTGCCTGTCCCGGATTCCCCGTGACGCCAACAATCGACGTAATGTTGATGACACGACCATGACGGCGCTTCATCATGCCACGCAAAGAATTCCGTGCAAGCTTGAATGCAGATGTCAGGTTCACATCAAGAACCGCCTGCCAGTCTTCGTCTTTCAGACGCATCGCAAGCTGATCGCGGGTAATGCCGGCATTATTGACCAGAATATCAAGCTGACCACCAAGGGCTTCTTCAGCCGCCTTGATCAAACCGTCAACCGATTCTGTATCGGCAAGGTTCGCTGGAACAACAACGGCGTTTTCACCGATCTCGGCGGCAACCGCTTCGAGACGTTCCGCACGGGTCCCCGACAGAGCAACCTTCGCACCGGCCTGCGCCAAAACCTTGGCGATTTCGCCACCAATGCCACCCGTGGCACCAGTTACAAGTGCGGTTTTCCCTGCAAGATCAAACATAAACTTTCTTTCCCTTTTTGGGTTCGTCGTGGTCACGACACTCTTACAAAGTGCCGAGGAATGCTTCGATATCAGCCGGTCCATTTACCGAAGTGCCGGTCAGGTCGCGATCGATACGACGTACCATTCCCGTCAAAACCTTGCCCGCGCCAATCTCGACAAGGTCCGTAATACCCTGTGCCTTCATATAAAGAACAGACTCGCGCCAGCGCACTGTCCCGCAAACCTGCTCCACAAGGAGTTTACGAATGGTTTCCGGATTGTCAGTTTTTTCTGCCGTGACATTCGCAACAACCGGTTTACCGGGCGCATTCATCGCCACTTCGGCAAGGGCCTCGGCCATACGATCAGCAGCTGGCTGCATCAACGAGCAATGGAAAGGAGCAGACACCGGCAAAAGAACGGCGCGCTTGGCACCTTTTTCCTTGGCAATTTCAATCGCGCGTTCAACAGCCGCCTTATGACCAGACACCACAACTTGTCCATTGGCATTGTCATTTGCAGCGGTGCAAACTTCGCCCTGTGCAGCTTCCTCAGCCACGCCAACCGCATCGGCAAAGTCCAGCCCCAAAAGGGCTGCCATTGCACCGACACCAACTGGAACTGCGGCCTGCATGGCTTGACCACGAATTTTCAAAAGACGTGCCGTATCGGCAACCGCAAAAGTCCCCGCCGCTGCAAGTGCTGAATACTCACCAAGCGAATGCCCCGCGACCAGATCGCATTTGTCGGTCAGCGTAAAGCCACCTTCGTTTTCCAGAACGCGGGTAACAGCAAGACTGACGGCCATCAGCGCAGGCTGTGCATTTTCCGTCAGGGTCAGTTCATTCTCCGGCCCCTCAAACATCAGCGCGCTTAGTTTCTGTGAAAGCGCGTCATCAATTTCCTGAAAAACTTCGCGGGCAACCGGGAATGCATCCGCCAGTTCCTTGCCCATACCTACCGCTTGCGACCCCTGACCGGGGAAAACGAGTGCGCGTGTCATTATACTTAATATACCTTTGTCAGCTTATGCGAAGGCTGCGCCGAATATCGGCCCCTCAAAATTGAGGCCCTCTTGATACCGTGCCCGCCCCGACTGTCAAGAACAGATACGGCTTTTTGGCTCGTCACATACACACCTTGACACCAAGGTGGCAGGAAATTTCATGATTTCAAGTCAAAAGGCAGCGAACATGTATGACATGCTCGCTGCCTTTCTCGAAGGACTGTCTATCATGCAGCGCACAAATTCGTGCACTTTATGAACTGACTAGCCGATATAGTGCTGCATGCTTGAAACAACGCTGTCCGCGATATGCGACTTCGTAATCACGCCGCGAATATCGTCCTGACGTGGCACCCCGCGGCACGGCCTGACGACGACAGCAGCGCGTGCCTTACGGCGTTCCATGCGCTTTATCACGTCATACATATTCATATCATCAACCACGACAACGAAGTCTTCCTTGATCACTTCCTTAAGTGCCTTGTGTCCCTGATCGCCTGCAACCGCGTACAGCGCCGTGACGTCAGGAATAACACCTGCAATACGGCCCCCTTCCATCACAACAAGCGGTTTTGCCACAGGCGATGGACCAATCTTATCAATCGCCTCAGAAACACGTAAAGATGCATCGATATAAATCTGATCGGATGTCATGATTTCGCGCACCGGGTGGACCATGAACATATTGCTGTGACGTTCTTTGGGAATATGACGCCCGCGCAACACAAGTTTGGATGTATAGATCGTCTCAGAGATGATCATTCGGCGGAAGCCAAGCGCAATCGCAACCGCAACAACCAGTGGCACAATAATATTATAGTCGCGGGTCATCTCGAAAATCATGATGATCGCGGTCATGGCCGCGCCAGTACCCGCCGCAACAACACCGCCCATACCCACAAGCGCAAATTCAACCGGCGTAATGCCCGCATCCGGGAAGATCATGTTGCCGACAACACCGACAGCAGCCCCAAGGGTCGCACCGACAAACAACGACGGCGAGAAAACACCACCAGATGCCCCAGAACCAATGCTGACAGATGTCGCATAAAGTTTGGCAAAGAACAGGATCACCAGCAACGGCAAGGACGTCATCGTTCCACGCAGGATTTCCTGAATGACCCCATAGCCCACACCGTCGACATAGTAATTGCCGCCCGTCAGCAACAAAACGTACATCAGAATGCCGATCGACAGCATACCAACAGCATGACGGGTATAATCGTTGCCCGGCATCTTTTTAAACAAGGTGCTGGTTACCAGCATGGAACGGATCAACGCCCACGCCGCGACCCCACACAACACACCAAGAACAACATAAACAATCAGCGCCTGAAGATCGACGGCCGAGACCTGTGGCACGGCGGCCAATGGCACCTCGAACGCGGGTGCCAAACCAAACGAAATGCGCCCGATATAGGTCGCCGCCCCGGTGGCAATCACGACCGGCAGGAATGTGCGCGTTGAAACTTCTGGCATCATCAGTTCGATGGCAAACAGCACCGCACCAAGTGGCGTATTAAATGTTGCCGCAATTCCGGCCCCGGCCCCGGCGGCAAGCAATGTGATGCGTTGCCCGGTTTGTAAGTTGAACATTTGCGCAATGCTTGAGCCCAGCGACGAGCCGATCTGAATGATCGGGCCTTCACGCCCGACCGAAGCCCCGGTCCCAATGGAAAGCGAAGATGCAACCGACTTGACCAACGCCACCATCGGGCGAATACGGCCCTGTTCGAAATAAATGGCGTTCATCACCTCGGGCACCCCATGGCCTTTGGCTTCTGGCGCGAACGTATTAACAAGAAAAACAACGAACAAACCACCGATGACCGGCACCAGAATGACCAAAGGGCCCCAGGTGCTGGGCGCTGTCAGCAGGTTTGCATCATAATTAATGGAAAAGACGCCGTAAAAGGCGACGTTATGAATAAGCGCGACAAGCGCACGGAAAACAACCGCGCCATAACCTGTGACCACGCCGACCACAAGTGCCAGCATACAAAGACTTAGCATAGATGCCCTGCGTGAGGACGCAGCATCAATTGAGGGTTCTACCATTACAAAACCACGGGTAATAAAAGACAATGCTTTGGTTCGGCATTAACACACAAAACACCCGCCCCGTTTTGGTATAATGGCCCCCATGATTTCAACGGGGACAACCAACAGGAAGCGGGAATTACCGGACCAGCGAATGCTAACAGGCCTACTCTCTTGAACTTTTTGTTTCAAGTGTGAACCACTTCACGCATAACCGACCTTAGGAAAGTGCAACTCTTACAAAGACGTGCATAGAAGGCACAAACATATGCAAACGCACGCGTTGCGTCCAAATTGCGATCCTGACGCCTACTTGTGGAAAAGGTGTATTTGGCGTTGCACTAATGGGCGAAAAGTGTATATTCCGCCGTCTCACGGCTCCTTGCCGGGATTGCCCGGCTATGCCTGCATGACATGAGGTCATGTTGGGAAGAGATAAGCCACAAGGAGTGATTAGGAGTATTATGAGCAAGTACGAAAGCGTGTTCATCGCACGTCAGGACTTCTCGACCGCACAGGTCGAAAGCCTGAACGAAAAGCTGGTCCAGACCGTTGAAGGTCTCGGCGGCAAGATTGCTAAAACCGAATATTGGGGTCTGCGTTCCCTGACATACCGTGTCAAGAAGAACCGCAAAGGCCACTATACTCTCTTCCAGATTGAAGCCGACCACGCAACGATCGCGGAATATGAGCGTCAGATGCGCCTGAACGAAGACGTTCTGCGTCAGATGACTGTCAAAGTTGACGAGTTCGAAGAAGAACAGTCAGCAATTCTGCGTAACCGCGACGAGCGCGGCGGTCGAGGCGGTAATCGTCGCGGCGGTCCCCGTCAGCACGGCTAACAGATAGCGAGGAGAATATATTATGGCTGGACGTCGTCTGTTTTTCCGTCGTCGCAAAACCTGCCCGTTCTCGGGTGCGGATGCGCCGAAGATTGACTACAAAGATGTCAAACTGCTGCAGCGTTTCGTTTCCGAACGCGGCAAAATCGTTCCGAGCCGTATCACTGCGGTTTCGGCCAAGAAGCAGCGCGAACTGGCAAAAGCCATTAAACGTGCACGCTTCCTGGCGCTGCTGCCTTATTCCGATCAGGTTTAAGTCAGTCGGCAAGAGACCCGTTTATGGTCTCGGGTCGGGAGTAAATAATGCAACGTGACACCCTTATAGCTATTGGCTCGGGACTTGGCAGTGCCGTCCTGTTTCTTCTGGTTCTCTCGGGTAATCCGGTTGCGCTATTACTTTCATATTTCGGGCATCTGCCGCTTTTCCTTACGGGATTGTGGCAAGGGCCCAAACGCCTGCTGGTTGCGGCATTTGCCGCATGTAGTGCCCTTGTTCTTTTGGGGGGATTACTGCCTTTCACGGTCTTTATGGTCGTGTTTGCCGGACCAGCGATGTTGTTGACCCGCATGGCGCTGGTCGTTCGGAAGGATCAAAACGGCAATCTTGCCTTTATTCCTTCCGGAGTTGTCGTAAGTGCCATGGCCGTCATGGTCGCGACGGTGATGATTATCATTACCGGAACACTGACGGCGGAAGGTTTGGACATTCAGGAATTCGTTTCACAATTCCTGAGCCAGATATACTCGGAAATGGGCGTCCCTATGACGTCTGATGTTCAGGGTCTGATTGGTATGTTCAAGATTTACTTCCCGGCGATTGCTGCGGTGAGCTGGCTTCTTATGCTGTTTGCCAATGCAACAATCGCACAGGCAATTTTGGTACGTGCAGGCAAAAACCTGCGTCCGACACCAAAAATGGCAACCTTTGCCCTGCCTGGATGGTCGCTGTTTGCGTTTGCCGTGGCTGGTTTTACGGTCGGCTTTGCCGATGGTTCTCTGGCCTATGTGGCGCGAAACGTCGCGGTGGTACTGGCAGTGCCGTTCCTGTTTCAGGGATTGGCGCTGGTACACGGGCAGGCAGCCCGATGGCCGCAAAAACGTATGATTCTGACGGTGTTCTACATCGTCGCGGTTCTGTCTAGTTGGTCGTTTGTTGCGATCACCGGACTTGGAATTGTTGAGCATTTAATCAGGCTGCGGGGGAAAGAACCGATGACCCGTAGCAATGAGGAGGATCGGTGATGGAAGTTATTCTGCTCCAGCGGGTAGAAAAACTCGGTCAGATGGGTGACGTAGTCACTGTCAAGCCGGGCCACGCCCGCAACCGCTTGCTGCCGCAGGGCATGGCCCTTCGTGCAACCAAAGCAAACCTTTCCGTGTTTGAAGCACAGAAAGTACAGCTCGAAGCTGACAACCTTGACCGCCGCAAAGAAGCCGAAGCGGTTGCCGAGAACATGGGTGAACTTGCTGTTACCCTCGTTCGTCAGGCATCCGATGTTGGCCAGCTTTACGGTTCGGTAACTGCACGTGATATCTCGACCGCAGTAACCGACGCAGGTTTCACTGTTGCCCGTACCCAGGTTGTTCTTGATCAGCCGATCAAAAACCTTGGTCTGCACCAGGTCAAAATCAATCTGCACCCGGAAGTCGCTGTCGAAGTAACCGCCAACGTTGCACGTTCCGAAGAAGATGCCGCTGAACAGCTCCGTAAAGGTGCTGCTGTTCTTGGCACGATCGAGGAAATGGAAGCGGAAGAAGAAGAAGCTCTCGAAGCTGCTGAAGAACTCTTCGAAGAAGAAGTTCCTGAAGGAGCTTCTGCAGATGCTCCTAACGAAGAAGACACCAAAGCTTAATCGCTGGTCTTTTTCGACGCATTTTGGGAAACGGCATATCCACCCGGATATGCCGTTTTCTTTTTGCCCCATTTGGAAAATCACCCGAATTCAATAATTTATTTGAATCGCGACCTCTGCGCTTATGGAATACCCGCTATGATGTATACCGATTAACTCTTTGCCGCCAACCAGATGACTGATACCTTTTCCGCCCATGACAGATCCCAACTTAGACGCCCTATTTGCTCCTCTTGATGTAGACCACGGTGACGGCGCCGATATGGTGCTCGAACGCATGGCTCCGCATAACTTCGAGGCAGAAGCAGCCTTGCTCGGCGCGGTGCTCAATAACAACGCCGCCTATGAGCGTGTGTCTGATATCTTGCGCCCGGAACATTTCGCCGATGGTCGCCACGGCAGTATTTTTGAAGCCTGCGGCAAGCTGATCGAACGCGGACAACTGGCCAACCCGGTCACGCTGAAAGCCTTTTTCAAGCAGGACGAGCATCTGGCCGAAATCGGCGGTGCGCAATATCTTGCTGAACTGTCAAACAATCTTGTCTCGGTAATCAACGCCGGTGACTACGGCAAGCTGGTCTATGACCTCTATCTGCGCCGCGAGCTGATCGAGCTTGGCGAAGATGTGGTCAATGACGCCTATCAGTACGAACTTGATACCGACGCCACTAACCAGATCGAAAAAGCCGAACAAAAACTGTTCTCGCTTGCCACCGCGGGATCAGCTGAATCGGGCTTTGTCGCCTTTGGCCCCGCATTGGCCAAGGCCTATGAGAATATCGATCACGCCTATAAGAATGCCGGGCGCGTCGTTGGTGTCACCACGGGTTTGCGCGACATTGACCGCAAACTTGGGGGTTTGCATCCATCTGATTTGCTCATTCTTGCTGGGCGTCCGTCGATGGGTAAAACAGCCCTTGCGATGAACATTGCCTTTAATGCCGCCATCGCATCCAATCAAAACCGCGCACAGGGCGAAGACACCCGCGACGAAATCCGCACGGGTGCAGTTGCCGTCTTCTCGCTTGAGATGGCCGCCGAACAGCTTGCCGCACGTTTGCTGTCGCAAGCCGCCGAGGTTTCTGGCGATAACATGCGCCGCGGTGACCTTAACGAGCAGGATTTTGAACGCCTGTTGTTGGCAACCCAGGAACTCAACACGGTTCCGCTGTATATCGATGATACTCCGGCCCTTCCGGTATCGACGTTGCGCACACGCTGTCGCCGCCTGAAGCGTCAGCACGGCCTTGCGATGATCGTCGTCGATTACCTGCAACTTCTGGCACCACCGACCAACTTCCGCGGCGATGGCCGTGTACAGGAAGTTTCGGAAATCACCCGTATGCTCAAGGCAATTGCCAAGGAGCTTGAAGTCCCCGTTCTGGCCCTGTCACAGCTATCCCGTGCGGTCGAACAGCGCGACGATAAACGTCCGCAGCTTTCTGACCTTCGTGAATCCGGCTCGATCGAGCAGGACGCCGACGTTGTGATGTTCATTTACCGTGAACAATATTATCTCGAACGTTCCGAACCGGTCCAACGCCCGGAAGAAGCCACCGATAAATTCGGTGAACGCTATTCACATTGGCAGGACCGTTTGAACCACGTCTACAACACCGCAGAGGTTATCGTCGCCAAGCAACGTCACGGCCCGGTGGGCAATGTGCGTTTGTTCTTTGACGGGAACTACACCAAATTTGGCGACCTTGATCACACTGAAGAAGAACATGAATAGGGATCGTTTCCATCCCTAAACGGACTCCACGGGGTAATTCGAATGACTGTTTTTCCCGCCGTCGGCCGTGCTGCCGAGTGCGCGGAACTGCAAATCAATATGAAAGCAGTTGCCGACAACTATAAGACTTTGACCAAGCGCTTTACCGGGCGCACCTGTGGTGCTGTGGTAAAGGCAGATGCCTATGGCCTTGGTGCGGACATGATTGTGCCGGTCCTCAAAAAGCAGGGCTGCCGACTGTTCTTTGTCGCCCAGGCCAACGAAGCCGCCGAGCTTTTCCCGCTTCTGCGGGGCGGCGGACGTATTGCTGTTCTCAATGGCGTCTTACCCGGTGACGAGGAATTCTTTATCGAGAATGATGTCATTCCGGTTTTAAACGACCTTGAACAGATCGAACGCTGGTCAAACCTGTGCCGCGAACACGAACGCCCTGCACCGGCCTTTATCCATCTTGATACCGGCATGAGCCGCCTTGGCCTGTCGCCTCAGGACGTAAGTGATCTGGTTGATCGGCACTCATCGCTGCTCTATGGCTTTGAGAAGGCGGGTTATATGACCCACCCGGTCGCAGCAGACGAACATGAAAACCCGATCACCAAGCGACAGTTTGATCTGTTCATGAAGTGGTATCGCCGCCTTCCACCTGCCCCGCGTGGTTTTTGCAATTCATCGGCCATTTTCCGTAATGACGACTACCATCTGGAATTCTGCCGTCCGGGCGTTGCACTTTGGGGCGGGAATCCAACCCCCGAAGCAGAAAACCCGATGCGGTCGGTTGTGACCCTCAATGCCAAGATTTTGCAAATCCGCGAAATTCCAGCCGAACAAACTGTCGGATATGGCGCGTCGTGGAAAGCCACGCGCAAGTCGCGCATCGCCACCATTGCCGTTGGCTATGCCGATGGCTGGCTTCGGTCGCTGTCCAATGCCGGAAAACTTAAGATTAAGGGGCATGAAGTCCCCTATGTCGGGCGGGTATCGATGGATGCCATAACGGTTGATATTACCGATCTTCCGGGTAAGCCCCTTAAGAGTGGCGACATGGTATCGTTGCTTGATGAGAACATGACGGTTGACGACGTTGCATCTGCTGCTGGTACAATAGGTTATGAAATTCTAACTTCTCTTGGACATCGCTATCGTCGGGTCTATACAGAAAGCTGAATGATAAAAAACGGTCAGCTATAATGGGTTGGCCAATAACAGGGGTAATCAAGGTTCCGATGCCGATCTTTGCGCCGGTTGGCCGTATGTTTCTTTCGTTTTTGGCTCTTGTCGGGCGTGTCACGGTTTTTGCCGGGCGTACCATTGGCCATATGATTGCCCCGCCGATCTATTTCCGGCTTATTTTCAAACAGATGCGTGAAATCGGCTATTTCTCCTTGCCGGTTGTCGCGATGACAACGCTGTTTGCCGGGATGGTTTTAGCCCTGCAGTCCTATTCAGGGTTTTCACGGTTCTCTGCCGAAAGTGCGGTTGCGACGGTTGTGGTCATTTCCATGACCCGCGAACTTGGCCCTGTTTTGGCCGGACTGATGGTTGCCGGGCGCGTTGGGGCGGCGATTGCCGCTGAAATCGGCACCATGCGTGTGACCGAACAGATCGACGCGCTGGTCACCCTTTCGACCAATCCGTTTAAATATCTGGTGGTGCCGCGCGTGATTGCCGGATTGATCACCCTGCCAATTCTGGTCCTGATCGGTGATATCATCGGCGTTCTGGGCGGATATCTGGTCGGTGTGAACAAGCTTGGCTTTAACGAAGCATCCTATATCCGCAGCACCTTCCAGTATCTTGAACAGCTTGATGTTGTCTCAGGTCTGGTCAAGGCGGCTGTGTTTGGCTTTATCATTACCCTGATGGGCTGTTACCACGGTTATAACTCACGTGGTGGCGCACAGGGCGTTGGTCAGGCCACCACCAATGCGGTCGTATCAAGTTCAATCCTGATCCTGATTTCGAACTATGTCGTCACCGAACTGTTCTTCACCCGCTAAGGACAGCAAACAGATCATGAGCACCCCCGCCAAAATATCCCTGCGCAATGTTCACAAGGCCTTTGGGGCCAAGAAGGTGCTGCAAGGGGTTGACCTTGATGTCGCAGCCGGTTCCTCGGTTGCAATCATTGGCGGCTCGGGCACGGGAAAATCCGTCACCCTGAAATGTATTTTAGGCCTTCTGACACCCGATCAGGGATCCATCGTCATTGACGGTCTGGATATGACGACCGCCAGCCGGTCCGACCACGAAGCCATGCTGGCCAAGACTGGCATGCTGTTTCAAGGGGCCGCCCTGTTTGATTCGCTTTCTGTCTGGGAAAATGTCGCCTTTGGCCTGATCGAAGGCAAAGGCATGAAGCCCAAGCTTGCCCGCGACCTTGCGATTGCGCGATTGGCCGATGTCGGGCTTGACGCCGATGTTGCCAATCTGTCGCCCGCATCCCTGTCGGGTGGTATGCAAAAACGCGTTGGTCTTGCACGCGCCATCGCGACAGAACCGGAAATCCTGTTTTTTGACGAACCGACCACTGGCATTGACCCGATCATGGGCGATGTCATCAATGATTTGATTGTCAAATGCACCCGGGAACTGGGCGCAAGTGCCGTCACCATTACCCATGACATGGCCAGTGCGCGCAAGATCGCGGATCGGGTTGCTATGCTCTATCAGGGTAAGATCATCTGGGATGGGCCAGTGTCGGAAATCGATCAGACCGATAACCCGTATTTGCAACAGTTCGTTGCGGGTGATATCGAAGGACCACTTGATCTTGATCTCAAGCATCTTTGATCTAACCTGACATACCTGCCCTTCATCCCATTCGACGTTTTTCGACGTTTTCTTATGATCTGCGGAGCATTCAGTGGCCAAAACCCAAAGCCGTTTCATCTGCCAGAACTGCGGTGCCGAATATCGCAAATGGACCGGGCGATGCGAAGGCTGCGGCGAATGGAACAGCATCGAAGAAGAACGGGTTGAAAAAGGTCCCAAGGCCGCTGGCGGCATTGCCGGCGGTGCTAAAGGCAAGACCATCGATTTCGTCGCCCTTGAAGGCCAAAGTGCCAGCCCACCACGCATGATCAGCGGCATTGCCGAACTTGACCGTGCGTGTGGTGGCGGTCTGGTGCCGGGATCTGCCCTTTTGGTTGGCGGTGATCCGGGGATTGGTAAATCAACCATCCTGCTACAAGCCGTCGGTGCAATGGCCGCAAAACACAAATGCGCCTATATCTCGGGCGAGGAAGCCATTGATCAGGTCCGCATGCGCGCCGCCCGTTTGGGGCTTAGCAAAACCAAGGTTGATTTCGCCGCCGCAACCAGCCTGCGCGACATCATCACGACCTTAGAGGCCAGCTCTCACGAAGTCGTGGTGATTGACTCGATCCAGACCATGTATGCCGACACGCTTGATAGTGCGCCTGGAACCGTATCGCAGGTACGTGCTTGCGCACTGGAACTGATCCGTCTGGCCAAACGCCGGGGCTTTGCCATCCTTCTGGTTGGTCACGTGACAAAAGAAGGCCAGATTGCCGGCCCGCGTGTTTTGGAACATATGGTTGATACGGTTCTGTATTTCGAAGGCGAACGCGGCCACCAGTTCCGTATCTTGCGCGCAGTAAAAAACCGTTTCGGTGCCACCGATGAAATCGGTGTGTTTGAAATGGGTGATGCCGGTCTGGTCGAAGTTCCCAATCCATCCGCCCTGTTTTTAGCTGATCGCGACAGCCCCGTAAGCGGCACCGCCGTCTTTGCCGGACTTGAAGGCACCCGCCCCATGCTTGTCGAAATTCAGGCACTGGTCGCACAATCGGCACTGGCAACCCCGCGCCGTGCGGTTGTCGGTTGGGATTCGGCCCGTATGAACATGATTTTGGCCGTCCTTGACGCCCGGTGTGGTTTGGCTCTTGGCCAGTTTGACGTCTATTTGAATGTCGCGGGGGGCTTGCGCGTGGGTGAACCGGCGGCTGACATGGCCGTTGCCGCCGCCCTGATTTCGGCTGTGGCCGATAAGCCGGTTCCCAATGAAACCGTGATTGTCGGTGAAATTGGCCTTTCGGGCGAAGTCCGCCCGGTCGGGCAACTCGAATCGCGTTTGAAAGAAGCCACCAAACTTGGCTTTGGCAACGCCTACACACCGAAAAATGGCATGCAGGCCAAGAAAAAGATGTCGATCAAGGGCCTCAATCAGACTGAAATCGGTCATCTTCAGGATTTGGTAAACCTCTTCGGCGACGATGTCCGCGACAAGGTGCGTCCACGCGAAGGCATGTATTAACCTGCCATTTGCCTTAAACGCGCCGAAGCCCCACACAGATATGCAGACAGACTGACAAGGTTTACCGATACATGGATTTTTCCGCCCTCCCCGATCTTGGTGCACGCGATGTGTTTGACCTTGTCATTGTCGGCATTGTGCTGGTGTCGGGTATCTTTGCCTTTTTCCGCGGATTTATTCACGAAACCCTGTCGATGATGGGCTGGCTGGGGGCTGGGCTTTGCGCGCTGTATGGTTATCCGGTTGCACGGCCCTATGTGCGCGATTTGATCCCGTCTGAACTGATTGCCGACCTTGCGACCGGCATCGGCCTGTTTTTAATCTCGTTCCTGATTTTCTCGTTCATCAGTGGCCGCATCGGACGGGCAGTGCAAAATTCCGGACTGGACAGCCTTGATAGTACGCTTGGCTTTGTTTTTGGTCTGCTGCGCGGCGGATTGATTGTCTGCGTCGCCTTTCTTGCCCTGTCGTGGTTGCTACCTGCCACCTCACAACCAGACTGGGTGCGCGATGCCCGTACCCGCCCGGTTCTTGAGGAAGGTGCCTTCCTCATTATGCGCATGGCTCCTAACGAAATTTTCGATACCACAGCCGAAGAACTGGCGCGCGCCCAGCGTGACGCCGATGCAAACGAGCAAACCTACCGCCAACTTCTGGGTCCGGAACCAAAAGGGACTGGACCAGCGCCCCTAAACGGGTATACAAGGCCCTCGCGCGATGATCTGGATCGCCTGATTGAGGCGACCACTAACGAGTGAGGCGTGTGGGTATCGCAAAAAGTGCGGCATCCCTGCGCCACCGGCGAGAGAGCGGAACCCACTCATGCTGACCACCAATCCATTTGATGACGACAAGCTGCGTGAAGAATGCGGCGTTTTCGGTGTTTTCGGATCCCCAGATGCCACGGCATTGACGGCCCTTGGCCTTCATGCCTTGCAGCATCGCGGACAGGAAGCAGCCGGAATTGTATCCTACGACGGCGAAGATTTCCCCGCACACCGGGCCTCCGGTCAGGTTGGTGATATCTTCGGATCGGAAGACGTAATCAAAAGCTTGCCCGGCCACCGTGCTGTTGGCCACGTGCGGTACTCCACCGCCGGCGGCAAAGGCCTTCGCAATGTTCAGCCGCTGTTTGCGGATTTTGAATTTGGCGGACTTGCCATTGCCCACAACGGCAACCTGACCAACTCGCTTGCCGTACGGGAACGTTTGGTCAAACGCGGCTCCATCTTCCAGTCGACCTCGGACACCGAGACCTTCATTCATCTGATCGCGACCAGCCTGTATGAAAAGATCGTTGACCGTCTGATCGATGCGATCCGTCAGGTCGAAGGCGCTTATAGCCTTGTGGTCATGACCCAGAAAAAACTGATCGGTGTGCGTGACCCGCTGGGCGTGCGTCCGCTGGTTCTGGGTAAATTGAATGACGCCTATATCCTGTCCTCGGAAACGGTTGGGCTTGATATCGTTGGCGCGGAATTCATCCGCGACGTCGAACCGGGCGAAGTTGTCGAGATTACCGACAATGGCGTTCGATCAATCAAACCCTTCAAGCCGGTCAAATCGCGGTTCTGCATTTTCGAACATGTCTATTTCGCCCGTCCCGACAGCATCGTCGAAGGCACCAGCGTTTATGACGTGCGCAAAAACATTGGCCGCGAACTGGCCCGTGAGTCTGCCGTTGACGCCGATGTTGTCGTGCCAATCCCCGATTCCGGTGTGCCGTCCGCCCTTGGATACGCAGAAGAAAGCGGCATTCCCTTTGAGCTTGGCATTATCCGTAACCATTATGTAGGTCGTACCTTTATCGAGCCAACCGATCAGATCCGCCACCTTGGCGTGAAGCTGAAACATAACGCCAACCCCGGCAAGCTGAAGGGCAAGCGCGTTATTCTGGTTGATGACTCGATCGTGCGCGGCACCACCTCGACCAAAATCGTCGATCTGGTGCGCAACGCCGGTGCGGCAGAGGTGCATATGCGCATCACCAGCCCGCCGACTATGAACCCGTGCTTCTATGGTGTTGATACCCCGTCCAAAGACAAACTGATGGCGGCCAATCACGACATTGAAAGCATGGCAAAACTTATTGGCGTCGACAGTTTGGCCTTTGTCACCATTGATGGCCTGTATCGTGCGACCGGTCTTACCGGCCGTGACAATGACAGCCCGGAATTCTGTGATGCCTGCTTCACGGGTGACTACCCGATCAAGCTCACCGACCACACTGCCGAAAACAAGGGCCGTAAACTCAGCCAACTGGTCGAAAGGCAATCTGCATGACGGATGCCAAACGTCTTGAAGGACGCGTTGCACTTGTTACCGGTGCATCGCACGGGATCGGTCGTGAAATTGCCAAGCGGTTCGCCGCCGAGGGTGCACAGGTTGTTGCTGTGGGTCGTAACGTTGGCGCACTTGAAGAACTTGATGACGAAGTCCGCGAAGCCGCTGGCAAATTGACCTTGCTGCCGCTTGATCTGACGATGTTTGAAAAGATCGATATTCTCGGTCCGTCCCTTTATGAAAAGTTTGGCAAGCTCGACATCGTTGTCGGCAATGCTGCCCTTCTGGGGGAACTGGCCCCGGTCGGTCATATCGACAGTCAGATATTCCAGAATACTTTTGCCACCAACGTTACGGCAAACTTCCACCTGATCCGCACAACTGACAAGCTTTTGCAGCTCTCTGACGCGGGGCGGGCAATTTTCGTGACCTCGAACGCCTCGGCAAAGGGACGTGCCTTCTGGGGGCTTTATGCGTCCACCAAGGCGGCATTGGAAAGCCTCGTGCTGTCCTATGCTCAGGAAATGGAAGAAACGTCTGTGCGGGTCAATCTGGTCAATCCGGGGCGTATCCGCACCAAGATGCGCGCGGAAGCCTATCCGGGCGAAGACCCACAGACGTTGCCAAGTGCTGACAGCATCATGGATGTCTTTGTCGATCTGGCCGCATCCGATTGCACCAAACACGGCGAAGTTGTCGACGCGTACTAAAGCATGTTGCTTTAAGCACGGACCACACACCGCATCCAAAGGCCGGGCATTCCCGGCCTTTTTTATGTCAGATCGACGCGCTCAATACAGAAATCAAGAAATGCACGGACACGGGCGGGCATGTTGCCGCCCTGCCCGATATAGACAGCATGGATTTCAACACCGATCCCGGTATTAAACTGATCAACCAGAACCTTTAGCGCGCCCGCATTGACATCCTCACGGACATGAAACGCCGCCAGCCGCACAATCCCACCGCCCGCCAAAGCAACCTTGCGGGCACTTTCGGCATCCCCAACACAAATTTTTCCGCCGGGCATCACGGTCTTGATGGCGCCGTTAACGGTAAATGACCATTCGCTGATCGCACGTGGAAAATTGTAGCCGATCAGCACATGCTCACTCAGGTCTTCAATCGATTGCGGCACTCCGTGGCGTTCCAGATACGCCGGTGCAGCTGCAATCACCATTCTGCAATCGCCGAGCTTGCGTGCAATCAGACTAGATGATTGCAACGGGCCACTGCGAATGGCGATATCGGCCCGTTCCTCATAAAGATCGACGACCTTGTCGCTCACCGTGATGTCCAGATCAACGTCGGGGTAGAGCGTTTGGAATTCAGGAACCAATGGCAATATACGATGCAGCCCCACAGGCATATTGACACTGACACGCAGCTTTCCTTTAGGCTGCACGACACTGGCGGCTTCTTCTTCTGCCTCAGTCATATCGGCGAGAATACGTACCGACCGGTCGTAATAGCGCTGTCCCTCGACCGTTAAACGCAATCTGCGCGTCGAGCGATTAAACAATCTGACCGATAAACGGTCTTCGAGCCGCCCGATAAGCTTACTGACGGCCGACGGTGTCATGTTGAAGTCTTTTGCAGCGGCTGAAAAACCACCCCGTTCGACAACACGAACGAAAACTTCCATCTCTCCCGACCGGTTGCTATCCAGACGCGCCATATTGAATTCAACTCACAAATAATATTCCCAAGATACCTCTAGTTGAAAATAAGTCATCTGTCCATATTCGGCCCCATTGGATATTTCACAAAAATGGAGACCGACATGGAATACAGACAGCTTGGCCGATCAGGTTTGCGCGTGCCGGCATTGTCCCTTGGTGCTGGGACCTTTGGCGGCACTGGGCCACTTTTTTCCAATTGGGGAACGGTTGACTCCAAAGGGGCGACCAGAATGATTGATATCAGTCTGGAACACGGCATGAACTTGTTTGATAGCGCGGACGTCTATTCAGACGGCGCATCGGAAACCGTCCTTGGGGCGGCCATCAAGGGGCGTCGGGACAAAGTTCTGATATCGACCAAACTTGGACTTCCGATGGGGGACGGCCCCAACGACTATGGGACATCACGTGATCGGTTGATCAAAGCAACCGATGCCGCGTTGATGCGTCTTGGCACCGACCATATCGATATCCTGCAACTTCATGCGTTTGATGCCACAACCCCGATTGAGGAAGTTATGGCAACGCTTGATGACCTGATCCGGGTTGGCAAACTGCGTTACGTCGGTGCGTCCAACTTTGCGGGTTGGCAAATCATGAAATCGCTTTCGATTGCCGAGCGCCATGGATATCCGCGCTATGTCGCCCATCAGGTCTACTATTCACTGGTCGGGCGTGATTACGAATGGGACCTGATGCCACTGGCCGAAGATCAGGGACTGGGTGCCTTGGTCTGGAGCCCGCTTGGCTGGGGCCGCCTTACAGGAAAGGTCCGCCGCAACACGCCGCTTCCAAGTGGCAGTAGGTTAAAAGAAACCGCACAGTTTGGCCCACCTGTTGACGATGAAATGCTCTATGACATTGTCGATGTGCTTGACGACATCGCCGGGGAAACCGGTAAAACCGTGCCGCAAGTGGCGATTAACTGGTTGCTGCAACGCCCGACCGTCTCGTCGGTTATTCTGGGTGCGAGAACAGAAGATCAGCTCATCGCCAATCTCGGCGCGGTTGGCTGGTCGCTTAACGATGATCAGACCGCACGCCTTGATAAGGTCAGTAAACGCACCCCGCCCTATCCGCATTACCCCTATTACATTCAGGAAGGCTTTGCACGGCTTAACCCGCCACGCTTTTCGTGACATCCCGCGGCAAGGAACATGCGTTTCTTGCCGCTACCCTTTGAATTTAAATTCTGTTAGCACCATCAATTGATTGCTTTCCCCGCCGTCGGATCGTTAGCATGACCTACCCGCATCAACACTCCGTCAAAGGACGTCATATGAAATCGGCCATCCATCGCAAACAGTTCCTGTCACTTGCAGCCTTTTGCACGATTGGTTTTGCGACCCTGACAGGCAGTGTGACACCATCCCACGCTGCACAGGATGATCCGAAGATGTCATGGCCCCAAATGAGCGCAGAACGCGGTAAGGACCTATTCGCCGAACGCGGCTGCGTTGTATGTCATGCGGTGAATAATGTCGGGGGTGACATTGCGCCCAGTCTTGATGCATCCAACATGGATCAGTCGCGCAATCCGTTTGAATTTTTCGCCCGTATGTGGCGCGGGGCGGATGAAATGCTTCATCTGCAGCAAGCAGACCTAGGATATCAGGTTGATTTTTCCGGGCAGGATCTGGCAGACATCTTTGCCTTTACACAGGATGCCAGCATGCAGGAACGCCTGACGCAAAGTGACCTGCCCAATCACATCCGCGACATCATCGACAATGGCCCATCAATCCCGATGGAATAAGGTAAAGGCCCGATATCCCGGCCTACTCGTGGCTTAACCGGCGTTGTCTTTGCTGGTTTCTGCCAAAAGGTCTTTTGGCATGTCGTTATAAACGACAATCTTGTTTCGTCCGGTTTCCTTGGCATGGTAAAGCGCCTTATCAGCGCACTCCATCAGCAGCATTGTGCTATCAATTTCCTCGGCCAAAAAGACAACCCCGAAACTGCATGTCACTTTGAGCTGCTTGCCGTCAAAATTAAACGGCAAGGCCTCAATCGCAGATCGAATGCGTTCGATCAAAAGCAATGTGCCTTCTTTGTCGGCCTCGGGAATGACAATGCAGAATTCTTCACCACCGATACGGCCAAACAGGTCAGACGTCCGCAGGGTATGTTCCACACAAAACGCAAGACCGATCAAAACCTCGTCCCCGGTGGCGTGCCCAAGAGTATCATTGACCTGCTTAAAGTGATCAATATCGAGAATGGCCACAGCCAACTGACCATTATAGCGCCGCGCTCTCGATGCCTCCTGCTCCAGCCGTTCCATGACATAGCGGCGATTATGGACACCGGTCAATGGATCGCGCACGGAAATCTCCATTAGACGTTGATTGGCCTCATCAAGGTCACGTGTACGTTCTTCGACTTTATGTTGCAGGTTTTCCTGCAAATCGTGAATGGATTCGGCCATATCGGTAAAAGATGCTGCAAGGTCCTTTGCCTCGCGCCAACTGGCCTCAACCGGCTGCACATCAAAATCGCCAGAAGCCAGCTTCTGTGTCGCTTTGCGAAGTTGCTCGACCGGTTTCGCAATCAGGCTGGCGATCAGGACACCAACGACAATGGCAATCAGCACAAGTGCGAAGCCCAGCATGACAAGATATTTATTGGCCTCATCTATGATCGCGGTTACTTCGCTTTCATTGATCTTGGCGACCAAGCCAATGTCCATGCTTTTGATATACCGCGTAGAAGCCATGACAGGCCGTTCCTGATAATCATGCGCATTCGCCATGTTGATTTCTTGGCCAAGGAGTGCCTGCGTAATTGGTACGTCCAGACGATCCTTGGCAACTCGGCGGATAAAAGCGGCTCTTGCATCATATTTCAGTGGCACCGCAAACAACGCATCGCCGTTTTCATCCCGTACAGCAAACAGCCATTCGCCTGTTTCCCCCAAGCCTGTCTGATCATTGACAAGGTCAAGAATGAAATCGCCGGAAAAATCGGCGACCATATAACCCACGATGTTGTCGTCAAACTCAAGCTCCACAATACTGCGGACAATAAGTTCCTGAGAATGGCGCAAGAAGACAATCCGATCGCGCCCCTTGAGCATGGCACGATCAAAGGAGGTCGCCGTCCGATTAATTGAGGCGATAAACTGACCGTTGGGCGCAAACACGCTGATATCGACAATCTGTTCCATACCCTTCTTGGCATCACGCAGGCTGTTTTCAATCGTGTCGTAAAGTGCATATTCGCGCGTTTGCGCATACTCGCCCAATTGTTGGCGAAGCAGGGTGCGGTTCGCAAGCAACGTCGTATTGTCTTCGATGCGTGCAATCGCCGCCGTCAAACGTTGCTTTGCCAACTGCGAAACAGCGTTCAGCTTGTCTTCGATCTGGTTGCGGTATTGCGTGGCAGAATAGGATTGAAGCATCCCGAAACTCACGAACA
Source organism: Thalassospira lohafexi (assembly GCF_002844275.1). Taxonomy (GTDB): domain Bacteria; phylum Pseudomonadota; class Alphaproteobacteria; order Rhodospirillales; family Thalassospiraceae; genus Thalassospira; species Thalassospira lohafexi. The sequence goes on along the minus strand of NZ_NXGX01000008.1, from coordinate 105,740 downwards.
ACGGCAGCACCGAAAGAGCCAGAAAACAAACCACCAGCACATGCTTCAAACGCATTTAGATTATCCCGTCCATTCCCTTATCAATAACGTCGCACATCACAGTCAACTTGTCCGCGCCCAATTAGATATGGGGACTGAATGAGAAATTCGAACAGTTAGTCCGCTTGAGAAACAGAAAAATCGACGTCCCGAACCAAAGTATAAAGTTTTGAGTCCCAAAAAGAAAACCGCCCCCGTTTCCAGGGGCGGTTTTACAATGAGTTGGATCAAGATCAAAACGCTCAGCGCTTCTTTTTCTTTTTCGCAAACGGGTTATCACTGCTGCGCAAATTAACCCGGATCGGAACGCCCGGCATGTCGAAATCTTCGCGCAAACCATTGATCAGGTAACGCGTATAGCTTTCTGGCAGTTCGGCCGCCTTGGAGCAGTTGATAAAGAAGCTTGGCGGACGCGCTTTGGCTTGCGTCATATAGCGCAGACGAATGCGGCGTCCGGAAATAACCGGCGGCAAGTGACGTTCACTCACCACTTCAAGCCAGCGGTTCAGCTTGGACGTCGAAATGCGGCGGCTCCAGATATCGTGGATATCAAGAACGGTCGGCATCAGACGTTCCGTCCCACGCCCGGTCAGGGCCGAGAACGTCAGAACCGGAATGCCCTTGGCCTGTGCAAAGGACGTATCAAGCTTGTCACGCAGCGCCTGCATCACACCGGACTTATCGATGATGGTGTCCCACTTGTTAACCGCAATGATCAACGCGCGGCCTTCTTCAAGCACCATACGCGCAATCGTGAGGTCCTGCTTATCAAGCGTGTTGGTCGCATCAAGCATCAGGACAACGACCTGTGCATAACGGATCACGCGCAGCGTATCTGCGACTGACAACCGTTCGACACGATCATCAATCTTCTTTTTGCGGCGCATGCCTGCCGTATCGACCAAACGAATAGGACGTCCTTCATAGGCCCAATCGACCGCGATCGAATCCCGGGTCAAACCGGCCTGCGGCCCCGTCATCACGCGGTTCTCGCCCAGAAGCTGATTAAGCAGCGTCGATTTACCGGCATTTGGACGACCAACAATCGCCAACTGGATTTTCGAATTGTCACGCGGACCTTCGTCAATCAGCTCGCCATCTTCATCTTCGTCGTCTTCAAAAAGCTCGATCTCAAACGACGGGAATGTTTCACCATCATCATCGGGAAAATCGTCTTCGTTATCGAAATCATCAAAGCCGTCATCACCTGCTTCCGCCGCCGCATCCTTTTGGGCTTCGGCTGCGGCCTGCTGGGCTTTTTTCTTTTCGTCGCGAACGCCGTCTTTCCATTCTTTCCAATGCGGTTCAAGAATGTCATAGAGCAATTCAATGCCAAGGCCATGCTCGGCAGAAATCGGCGCAACATCGCCCAGACCAAGACCATAGGCCTCATACAGCCCCGGGTCCTGATTAATGCCTTCATGCTTGTTGGCAATAACATAGACCGGCTTTTGGCGTTTGCGCAACCAATCGGCAAAATGGTTATCAAGTGGCGTCAAACCCGCACGGGCATCAATCAGGAACAGCGCAACGTCGCATTCCTCAAACGCCATCTCACTTTGCTGGCGCATCATGCCTTCGATGGAGTTATCGAACACTTCTTCAAGACCGGCGGTATCAATGATATCGAACGACATATGGCCCAGACGGCCCTTGCCATAGCGACGATCACGGGTCACGCCAGGTTGGTCGTCAACCAGGGCCAGCTTTTTACCGACCAGACGGTTAAACAGGGTCGACTTCCCGACATTGGGGCGACCGATAATGGCAACTTTTAGCGACATCTGACTTTCAGACTCTCGTTATAAACGGCGATATGCGCCGGAGGCAAAAGCCCACGGCGCACCGCAAATCTTGCAAGGAAACCTTGCGGAAACTTTTTCTTACCTGATCAGCGATATGCGATTAGATCGGCATCCGCAGTCAGGAAGTAAAGGCTGTCACCAGCAACAGATGGCGGCAAGGTAATCGGACCGGACACTTCGTCCTTGCCGATGATTTCACCGCTATAAGGGGAAACAGTCATTACTTCGCCCTGCTCGTTACCAACGATCAACCTGTCACCGACCAGGACCGGACCGGTCCACACAATCGGTTCATCCTGATCTTCGGGATCGACAAAACGTGGCAGAACGGTCACCCATTTAACCTGTCCGGTCTTCCGACGCAAGGCAATCAGATCATTTGTGTTGGTCAGGACGTATATATAATCGCCTGCAACCCATGGCGATTGAATGCCACCGGCCTCAAGTTCCCAGACACGATACCCGGTCCGAAGGTCAATTCCGACCGTCAAACCCGAGTTACTGGTCGCAAACACAAGGTCATTATCAATCACCGGCAAACCGCGAATATCGGCAATGGCTGACACCGCATCGGTCCGCCCGGCAGACGCCAGTGCATCCGACCAGATCACCTGACCATTTTCAACCCGAAGCGCATAAAGCTCACCCGTTGAATAAGCAGAAATCACAACCCCCTGATCCACAGCCGGGCTTGCCCCGCCGATAAAGGAGGCTCCTTCGGATGCACCGCGATGGCTCCAGAGCAACTCACCACTCATCGCATTAAGCGCAATGGTCTGGTTATCAATCGTAATGGCAAACACACGCCCGCCACGTACGGTCGGTGCGGACCGCATCGGCGCACTTACCTGCTGACGCCAAAGGACCGTCGCACTGGGTGCATCAATCGCAATGACTTCGGCAAAGCCAGTGGTTGCGTAAATGATGCCCTTCTCATAGGCAAGACCACCGCCAAGCAGCGTACTGTCTTCTTCATCCTCGGGTGCCAGTTCAATCGACCAGATTTCCTTACCCGATGTGGCGGCAAAGGCGCGAACCTCTGCGCTGGCATCAATGGTAAAGATCACACCACGGGCAACAATCGCCTGATTGAGCAACAGGTTGTCATCCATTGAACCTTCGCCAATGCTGACCGACCAGTCTTGCTCAAGAACATCGTTCTCAAGCCCGACATGATGAAGCGCATGACTTGGAAAACCACCGTTCTGCGGCCAATCGACCATCGGTTCCGGTTCTGGCAGGACAACGCGCTGATCACTAAGATCAATATCAGGCTGCACCGTACTTTGCAGGGCAAGAACCGAGATACGCTCACCGGGCAACGGCGGTGCTTCGTCTTCACCAAGCCAGCTGGAACAGCCAGCGAGAAATCCCGAAAGGCCCATTACACAAATAAGTGACTTAAAAGCGCGTGACGTCAAAACCGTATCCTCTGGTTCAAGCTCGCATCGCATTGGTCTGGACGTTATTCCGACCAAATCTGTTCTAGATGTGGTCAGGCACCAATTGCCTTGAGAATCTCGCTTGCCCGTGACCGCATGCCCGACGGTGCTTCGTTATCGTCGGCAATTTCGGTCAGAAGCGGCTTGGCGGCATCAATTTCGCCCGCCGCAACATGCAGCATCGCAATCATCTCGCGTGCGGAGTAGTACCATGCGTTTTCTGGAACCGCGATTGGCTCAAGACGCGCAATCAAATCATTGGCGTTGCTTTGGGTCGCATTGTTCATGGCGATTTCGACAACCGCAAGATCGCGGTAAACCTGATCAATGTCATCATTGCCGGCAACGGCTTCAAGTTCGGCAACGGCCGACTCTTTTACGCCAGCACGCAGGTAAACTGCTGCTTTTTGGAAATGTCCAAGTGCGACAAAGCCCGCATTGCCATCGGCAATGATGGAATCAAGTGCGGCGAGTGCCGCATCCTGATTGCCTTCGCCCGACTGGGTCAGATCAATTGCGTTGGCAAGACGCGTACCATTTTCAATGCTGGTGCTGTGTTCGTAAGTTTTCCAGCCTTCGCGACCAGCAACACCCAGCACGATGACTCCAGCGACGCCAATCACGTATTTACCGTATTTGCGCCACAGCGCTTCGCTGCGTTCACGCTTCAGGTCTTCTTCGACTTCCTGGAAAATATCAACCACGAAAACGGCTCCAATCCGGTCACAAGAAAGCGGGCAACTTGCCCGCTTATCAGAATTAATTCCGGCAAGGATTTAACGCGCCTGCATACAAGGGGTCAAGTCTACTCAACGTCATTCACACCTTTATGCCGATTATTTTGCCTTCTGCGTGCTCTCAAGCCAGATTAGGCAACCAGACAACGCGTGCGTAGTTGCCGGCACAAAGGGCGGTAAGAATTGCCTCATGCCCCGCAAAAACACATCTTGATTGGCAGTTTTGGTCGCACTGCACGGCCATTTCCGTAAAATTGCGCACAGCGCGCGCTCGCCCCGGCGCCCAATATCAACCCTGAAAACGCCCAAACGGCTAAAAATCCTGTTCACAGAGACCATATGACAGACAGTTGCCCCAACCTGACACATTTCGGCACGCTACTTGCTTTGAAAGGCTTCGAGGGAACAGAGTTTTAAATGTCATCGGTCAAAATTGCCCGGTGTCGGGACGGAGACCACCATGAAACGTCGTCAAATTATCCACAGCCGGGCCGATGCCAAGCGCGTCATTCGTCAACGCATCCTTGCCGGGCTGTTTGCCGCACTGCTGGGTACGGGCGTATCAGGATGCAGCACAACCATGTCTGATATCGCTGGAACCAGCCTGTTTACCGGTGCTGAGTGGTATCTGGCTTTTGATGTCGTCAGCATCATCAACACCGACAAAACCCTGGTCGACCACGTCGTCTCGCTTTCAACCGGGCAGGATTGCTCCACCATTCGTAAAATTGATGGCAAATCCTACTGCAAAAAAGACCCGATCCCCGAACCGCCGCTTTACTGTTACCGGTCGCTTGCCGCTGTGAGCTGCTATCGCACACCTGACCCATACAACACGGGTGCGCAGACCCTTGATTGGCCACCGACCCGCTCGCGCAGCCTGTAACAGCCTGTTCGCGAGCACTTTTCTCCTCATGCTCAACCTTGTCGTTGATTTCAAAACCGCGCCTTATTTGGTCATTGAAACTTGAGGCGGGGATAAATCCACGCTACCGTGTCATATGACAGTCACATCTTGATGCTGTCGGTCTGAATGCAACCTCGCCGGAGCATGACATGGGAACATTGTTCGATTTGGCCAAATACCGCAAAGCCAAAAGCTTTGTCCATTTTGACCGGGCTGAACTTATGAGACTCATGAACACCTATTCACGTCAGGTTGCAGGCGGCGCATGGCGCGATTATGCCATTGACCACCTTGATGGCATGGCGATGTTTTCCATTTTCCGATCAACCCATGAAACGCCACTTTTCCAAGTCATCAAACTTGGGGCCGAGCATAAAAATGCTGGCCAGTATCTGGCCCTTCACAGCGGCGAGCGGATAAAACAAAGCTCGGACATCCTCAAGGTTCTCGACGCCATCGAAGGCCGCGCGCGCAAAGTGGTCCCTCTTTTCAAATCCAATTCCTGATCGGTCATTTTTTGATATCTCTGCGTACTCAACTCCGCCTTGGTTGGGGCATTGCCCTTGTCGCAAGCTTTCTGCTTACCGCACAATTTGTCCCTAACAATGCACACGCCAATACGGCGGGTGGCGATTATCAATCAGGATATCGTGCCTATCAGGCGGGTAATTATGAAATGGCACGCGCGCAATGGCGACTGGCGGCGCAGAATGACGACCCACGTGCGCAATATGCGCTGGGTCTGCTGTATTATCGCGGCAACACTGGCCCCGCCAATTACGAAGAAGCCGCCAAATGGTTCATGTATGCCGCACAGGCCAACCATGCTGGTGCGATTTACTATATCGGGGTGCTTTATTTTAATGGTTGGGGCCTGAACTACGATCAGTTCAGGGCAACGGAATACTTTAAACGCGCCCTGCGTGCCGCACCAACCAATAGCAATGCGGCCTATCTGATCGGGGCGCAATATTATCATGGCCGTGGAGCCCAGCAAAACTACGTCGAAGCCGCCCACTATTTTGAAATTGCTGCCAAGGGTAACATGCACGCGGCCCAGTTCATGTTAGGGGCCATGTACGAACGCGGCTGGGGTATCGCGCAAAACTATGCCGAATCCTATTATTGGCTCACGCGGGCTGCGCGCGGCAACATCACCTTCCCCCCCGGCGCAGAAGAAAAAGAAAAGATGGATGCAAAAGCCGCCGTCACATCCCTTGAGCCACGGCTGCGCCCCGAAGAAATCAAACGCGTCCATGACCGCCTGAACAACGAAGCCGCGCAATAGATATACAGCTATAGCCAAAACACAACAAAGGCACCTGCGATAACAGGTGCCTTTGTTGTTTTAAGTCTGGCGTACAGGTTTATTCCGCCAATTTGTAAGCGATCACGTAATCGCCCGGCGTCGTCCCGATGGACCCATGCCCCCCGGCAACGATCAGCACATATTGCGTCCCGTCATCGGTTTCATAGGTCATTGGGGTGGACTGCCCACCAGCCGGAAGCCGCGTTTCCCAAAGCTGATCCCCTGTCGAGACATCATAAGCACGGAAATAGTTATCCACCGCGGCACCAAGGAACGCGACGCCCCCCTTGGTCATGATTGGACCACCAATTCCGGGCACACCGAGTTTAAACGGCAAGGGCAAAGGCGTCATGTCTTCGACCGTACCGTTTTTGTGCATGTAGGCAATCTCGCCCGTGCGCAAATCAGCCCCGGCAACATAGCCCCAAGGCGGGGCCTGACACGGAACGCCAAGCGGGGACAGGAATGGCCCCATACTCACTGCGTAGTCAGCACCTTCGTTCCGGTTGATGCCCATTTCGCTGGCTTTTTCCGTACCGCGCGGCGGCACTTCGGCACGCGGGATCAATTTTGAGGTAAAGGCAAGATAGGTCGGCATGCCAAACATCACCTGACGTTCCGGATCAACCGCAACACTGCCCCAGTTAAAGGTCCCGAAATTCCCCGGATAAACCAGTGTGCCCTGCAAGGATGGCGGGGTATAGCGTCCTTCATATTTCAACTGATGGAACGCGATACGACATGCCATCTGATCAAACAGGGTCATGCCCCACATATCCTTTTCGGTCAGTGGATCAGGCATAAAGGTCAAATCAGAAACCGGCTGTGTTGGTGCAGTAAAATCTTCGGGGATCGCACCACCCGGTGCGGGAACTTCATTAACCGGAATAATCGGCTCCCCGGTCCGGCGATCAAGGACATAGATATCGCCCTGCTTGGTCGGACCGACAAGGGCCGGAACTGTTTGACCATCCTGTGTGATATCAATTAACGCCGGTTGGGCCGGAACGTCCATATCCCAAAGGTCATGGTGGACGGTCTGACGCACCCACTGAACCTGCCCTGTTTCAAGGCTAAGTGCGACGATGGAGGATGAATAGGTTTCCACATTCTCGTCGCGGTTCATGCCAAGCTGATCGGGCACCTTGTTGCCCAGTGGCACATAGATCATACCAAGCGCTTCATCGGCACTCGACACCGACCAGCTGTTGGGTGAATTGGCGGTATAGGTCTGATCATCTGGGATCGGTTCAGTCTGTTCGGGATTACCCGAGTCCCAATTCCAGATCAGCTCACCAGTGTTAATGTCATAGGCGCGAATGACACCAGACTGCGACTTGGTCGAATAATTGTCATTCACAGCCCCGCCAATGATGATTTTGCCTGCCGCCGCGACGGGCGGTGACGTCGAATAGTAATACCCCTCGGGGTTATAGGGCATGTTTTCTTCAAGGTGCACCGTGCCCTCATCGCCAAACGACGGGCAAACCTCGCCCGTGTCCGCATCAAGCGCAATCAGGCGCGCATCCGATGTCGGCAGGAAAACACGTGCCGTACATGGCCCGTTTTCCGTTACCGCCGGGTCTTTGTAATAGGTCACACCGCGACATGTCTGGTGCTGACGATCCGGGTTTTGCGGAATGCCGGGATCATATTTCCATTTTTCCTGGCCGGTCTTTGCGTCAATGGCAATTGCCCAGCTATGTGGCGTACACAGATAAAGCGTTTCACCGACCTTAAGCGGGGTCACCTGATAGGTGGTTTCAGGCACATCATCAACGCGCTTCATGTCGCCTGTCTGATAGACCCACGCCTGCTCCAGCGATGCGACATTATCCACATTGACCTGATCAAGTGGTGAGTACCGCTGTCCAAATGGCGTGCGGCCATACTGATGCCAATCGCCATCGGGAACCGTGCCACCATATGCCGGACTGCTTGCGACCGGCTCACTTGGCAAACGTCCGGCGATTTCATGGGGGTTATTCAACATGGAATAAACCGCAACAACAACCGCCAGCACCACACTTCCTTCAAGCAAGAAGGACCGTGCCGGTTTGACATCAGGCACGGGTTTCCCCGACGTCAGCGTTTTGCGAAACATCGGTGTAATCAGCCACAAGCCAATCAGGACCGTAATCCCGCCGCGCGGCCCAAGCTGCCACCAATCAAAGCCGGTTTCCCAGACGGCCCAGATCAGACTGGCAATCAGAAACAGGCCATAGAACGGCAACAGTGCAGGTTTGCGTTTAAACGACAAGAAGGCAGCAACCAGAAAAGCCAGCCCTGCCAATGCGTAGTACCAACTGCCACCAACAGCAATCAGCCAGACACCGCCACCGGCAAGTGCAAGACCAATCAGGGCCAGCAGCCCGGACGTCAGGAAATTAAGCATGGAGTTCGCCCTCGTTTTAATTGAGGTCAAGAAAGACCAATACAGCCTTTGGCTGTAATATGGCATTTTAAAGGAGCTTTGCAATCAAACGCCTAGCAACTGCCGAGGTTCCATGCTGCGTGAAACAAAAAAACCACCGACCAGTTTGGCGCGGTGGTTTGACTTTTTGTATCGCGTAAAAACAGATCAGTGATGGGTTTCGATAATCGTCCCGGTTTTGACCACTTCTGTGATGGTGACACCCAAATTATCATCGACCACAACCAGCTCACCGCGCGCGACCAGACGGTTGTTGACGTAAATATCAACGGGCTCGCCCACACGACGATCAAGCTCCAATACCGCCCCGCGCGTTAAGCGCATCAGCTGTGCTACCTGAATCTGGCTTTTGCCAATCACGGTCGAAACACGCACAGGCACATCATAGGCCGCACCTATCTCAGACCCGTGACGGGCCGCAAATGGATCTTTTTCTTTGTCAGCCATGATTTCCAAGTCACCTAATCAGATCGATAGAATCGCGACACTCACTATAGAGTGTTAGCTTTGAAAAAAGTGTTAGCAAGTCCAATCTGTTTTAATTCGTACGTTTCGTCAAAATGTATCGAGACAATTTCACGCTCGTTTTTTGTATTATAATCCCTTATCTCTGGCCCCATATCGAAAATAACGTCTAAAAAACAGTATCAGGATGCGACATGCCATATGACTGCCAATGGGTTGCCGAAGCCATCAGCACCATCGAAGCCGATTTTAACCGGTCCGCCGATACGCATCTGATCCGGTTGGATTTGCCCCCGCTTGACGGGATTGGCTTGTATCTCAAAGATGAATCGACCCATCCGTCCGGCAGTCTAAAACATCGTCTGGCCCGCTCGTTGTTCCTATATGGGCTGTGTAATGGCTGGATCACCAAAGACACCCCGGTGATTGAAGCGTCCAGCGGCTCCACGGCGGTCTCAGAAGCCTATTTCGCACGTCTTCTGGGCCTGCGCTTTATCGCCGTGATGCCCAAATCCACATCGCAGCAAAAGATTGATCAGATTGCGTTTTATGGTGGCGAAAGCCATCTGGTCGACCAAAGCGGTCAGATTTACGAAGAATCACAACGTCTGGCCCGTGAACTCGGCGGCCATTACATGGACCAGTTCACCTATGCCGAACGGGCAACCGACTGGCGTGGTAACAACAACATCGCCGAAAGCATCTTTGAACAGCTTAAACACGAACCGCATCCTGTTCCACGCTGGGTCATTGTCGGGGCTGGCACCGGCGGCACGTCATCAACCATTGGCCGCTACATCCGATATGGCCGTATCCTTGGGCAAGGCTGCGAACTGTGCGTGGCCGACCCGGAAAATTCGGTTTTCTATAATGGCTATGAAACAGGTGATTGCAGTATCACCGGGGATAAGGGATCACGCGTCGAGGGCATTGGACGCCCCCGCGTTGAACCCAGTTTCAATCCAAATGTCGTTGACCGGATGTATCGCATTCCCGATGCCGCAAGCTTTGCCGCCTTGCAATACCTTGAAAAGCATCTTGGCCGTCGCTGCGGCGGCTCAACCGGCACCAACCTGATCGCCACCTTGTCGTTGATCAGCGACATGAACAAGGCTGGTGAAAAGGGCTCTGTTGTGACGCTCCTGTGTGATGGCGGGGACCGGTATCGCGACACCTACTATAATCCGGACTGGATCAAGGCTCAGGGCATTGATCTTAAACCTTGGCATGACGCACTCGACCGGTTTGATGAAACCGGGGTTTTTGATATGCCGCTTGAAAACTGCGCCCGCCATCCATCACTTTAAATCCCTGACGGCCACAAAAAAGACGGGCGGTAAAAACCGCCCGTCAGGCAACACAGAGAAGACAAGTTCAGGGAGGATGAGGTAAGGCCTAGCCGCTGACGGTAATTTTGCGCGGCTCAGGTTTTTCTTCCACAACTTTTGGAAGAGTAAGTGTCAGAACACCATTTTTAAACGATGCGGCAATATTGTCGGCATCGATGGTGTCGGGAAGACGGAACGACCGCTTGAAACTACCATATCTGCGTTCAACAACGCGGGCACCTTCATTGCTTTCACGGGTGGTTTTCTTTTCCCCCGTGACGGTCAAAACACCTTCGAGAACCGAAACATCGACATCACTTTGTTCGACACCGGGAAGTTCGGCCGACAGTTCAATATGATCGTCGGTTTCATGGACGTCGATCCGCGGGCTTAAAACCGATTGCGCATCACCATTCGCGCCAGAGGCGGCTTTGGACGGCACGGCACGATCACCAAAGATCGAACCGATCATTTGGTCGAAATCACGCCCGAAACCACGGGAAATAAGGGTGAAAGGATCGGCAGCAATCGGCGAAGAAGAAAGACGACGTGCGGATCCATTAAGGTTCTGAAGTCCAGTCATAATAACCCTCCATTACAGACGAGTATCCTTGCGTCGGTGGTCCAGACCAGGCTGCAACCGTGACGCGTATCAGGGCACCATGCCCCTTTGCCTCCTTGAGATAGATCGGGTGAAAATTTCCGCAAGTCGCCAGATGCATTTTTTTGATCTTTTTTTGATTTTTCTCCGCTGACATTCCATTCCTTGGAAAAACTGACTTTGGGACTGGCGGAGTCTGCGGCCAAGGACTAGCTTCAGCCCATTGCATGGCGGGTTCCCCGCCGCCTCCCCTATATCAAGGATATTCCATGAGCACTTTATTCTCGCCCCTGTCTTTGGGGAAACTGGCCCTCGATAATCGCATTATCATTGCGCCGATGTGTCAGTATTCCGCCAACAACGGAAGCTCCACCGCATGGCATGACATGCATCTGGGCAACCTTGCCCAATCTGGCGCAGGACTTCTGATCATAGAAGCAAGTGCGGTCGAGCCCGAAGGACGCATCACCTACGGCGATCTTGGCCTGTGGGATGACACAACCGAGGCCAGCCTTGATAAAACCATCAAGGCCGTGCGCAGCCATTCCGACATGCCAATCGCCATCCAACTGGCCCATGCCGGGCGCAAGGCATCCTGTGAAAAACCATGGGACGGTGGCGCTGCCATTGATCCTGACCACAAGAACGGCTGGCAGGTCGTTGCACCGTCTGCAGTCCCCTTTAAACAGGGTGACCCAACCCCCGAAGCCCTTTCCAAGTCACGCATGGCCGAAATTGTGCAAGCCTTTGCCGACAGTGCAAAGCGCGCCCTTCGCATCGGGTTTGAGGCCATCGAACTCCATGGTGCGCATGGCTATCTGCTCCATCAGTTTTTGTCCCCGCATTCTAACAAGCGCGATGACGAATATGGTGGATCGCTTGAAAACCGTATGCGCTTTGCCCTCGAAGTCTATGACGCAGTCCGCCGCGAAGTCGGCACGGACTTCCCCGTCGGCATGCGCATATCGGCCAGTGACTGGGTTGAGGGCGGCTGGGACATTGATCAAAGCGTTGAGTTGGCAAAGGCCCTCAAAGCACGTGGATGCGACTTTATCCACGTCTCATCAGGCGGCCTGCATATTGATCAGAAAATCCCGCTTGGCCCAAACTATCAAGTCCCCTTTGCCGATCGCATCAAATCGGAAACCGGCATCACGACAATTGCGGTTGGCCTGATTACCGAGGCCGAACAGGCAGAAGCCATCACCTTTACCGGTCAGGCAGATGCCATCGCCCTTGCACGCGGCATTCTCTATGATCCGCGCTGGCCATGGCATGCGGCCGCAACACTGGGGGCCGAAGTCAAAGCCGCCAACCAGTATTTGCGGTGTCAGCCACGCGCATTGAAAAAGCTGTTTGGCTAGCCTTTTAGGCGCGCTCAAGACAAAGCCCTGCCACAGATTGTGGCGGGGCTTTTCTTTGTTTTAGAGAAAAGCACAAAAGAAAAGAGGCCCCGCAAATGCGAGGCCCCTTTCCGTAGCAAATAGGTCGGTTGGTTGGTAAGGCTTAGAAGCCCATACCGCCCATGCCGCCCATACCACCCATGCCACCCATGTCAGGTGCGCCGCCACCAGAAGATTTATCTTCCGGTTTATCAGCGATCATGCATTCGGTGGTGATCAGCAGACCAGCGACCGATGCTGCGTCCTGCAGGGCAGTACGAACAACTTTGGCCGGATCGATGATGCCAGCTTTAACGAGGTTGGTGTATTCGCCTTTCTGGGCGTCATAACCAAACTCAACGTCATCCTGCTCAAGCAGTTTGCCGGCAACAACCGCACCGTCAACACCTGCGTTCTGAGCAATCTGGCGAACCGGCGCCTGAAGCGCACGGCGAACGATGTCCACACCGATGGTCTGGTCGTGGTTCTCGCCTTCAAGACCTTCAAGCGCACGGACAGAGTACAGCAGAGCCGTACCGCCACCAGCAACAATGCCTTCTTCGACAGCAGCGCGGGTTGCGTGCAGGGCATCGTCAACGCGGTCTTTACGTTCTTTAACTTCGACTTCCGAAGCGCCACCGATTTTGATCACGGCAACACCGCCTGCGAGTTTCGCAAGACGTTCCTGCAGTTTTTCGCGATCGTAGTCAGAAGTGGTTTCTTCGATCTGAGCGCGGATCTGGGCAACACGTGCTTCGATCTGTGCTTTCTCACCAGCACCATCAACGATGGTGGTTTCTTCTTTGGTGATGGTGATCGATTTCGCGGTGCCGAGCATGTCGAGCGTAACGGTTTCAAGTTTGATGCCGAGATCTTCGGAAACAACCTGACCACCGGTAAGAACGGCGATGTCTTCAAGCATTGCTTTACGACGGTCACCAAAGCCCGGTGCTTTAACAGCAGCGATTTTCAGACCACCGCGCAGCTTGTTGACAACCAGGGTTGCCAATGCTTCGCCTTCGACGTCTTCCGCAATGATAAGAAGCGGCTTGCCCGACTGAACAATAGCTTCAAGAAGCGGCAGCATCGGCTGCAGCGAAGAAACTTTTTTGTCGAACAGAAGAACGTAAGGATTGTCGAGATCTGCAACCATCTTTTCAGGGTTGGTTACGAAATACGGCGACAGGTAACCACGGTCAAACTGCATGCCTTCGACAACGTCGAGTTCAGTGTGCAGACCTTTGGCTTCCTCGACGGTGATAACACCTTCGTTGCCAACTTTTTCCATGGCTTCAGCGATCATGTCGCCGACTTCACGGTCACCGTTTGCCGAAATGTTACCAACCTGTGCGATTTCATCGCGGCCGGTTACTTTACGTGCACGGCTCTGGATCGATTCGATGACTTTGGTCGTCGCAAGATCGATACCGCGTTTCAGGTCCATCGGGTTCATGCCCGCAGCAACAGATTTGTTGCCTTCACGCACAATCGCCTGCGCCAGAACGGTTGCAGTGGTGGTGCCGTCACCCGCCATATCGGCGGTACGTGAGGCAACTTCACGCAACATCTGTGCGCCCATGTTTTCGAACTTGTCAGAAAGTTCGATTTCTTTGGCAACGGTAACACCGTCTTTGGTCACGCGCGGTGCGCCAAAGGATTTTTCGATAACAACGTTACGACCTTTCGGGCCGAGCGTCACCTTGACAGCATCTGCTAGGATGTCGACACCACGCAGCATTTTAGCGCGTGCATCGGTAGAAAACTTTACGTCTTTAGCAGCCATAATATTCTTTCCTCTCTATGAGACGGATGAACGTGGACATAAATCACCCAAAGGGCTGACTTATTCCATGATGCCCATAATGTCGGACTCTTTCATGATCAACAGCTCTTCGCCGTCAACCTTGACTTCGGTACCTGACCATTTGCCAAACAGGACTTTGTCACCTGATTTGACGTCAAGCGCGACGACAGAGCCGTCATCTTTACGCACGCCAGAACCCACAGCGACGACTTCGCCTTCCTGCGGTTTTTCTTTCGCGGTATCCGGAATAATGATGCCACCGGCAGTCTTGGTGTCGGACTCGACACGACGGACCAGGACGCGATCATGCAGCGGACGGAACTTCATTTTAGACAACTCCGTGTTAAAGCTAAAGGCTCGTTTAAAACTACGACTAACCGGGATGAGCCCGTATTAGCACTCACCCCCGGCGAGTGCTAACAGGATGTATTGGAGTGGGTGATTTTTGTCAATAGGATTGGCATGTTCGTCGCAAAAATATCATGAATTCCGCGACATTGGCCCAAATCGGGCCTTGGCGGCCATGGTGCCGCCATAAACAGAATGGGCCAGCCCGATAGAGGTATCATGCGCCACCGCAATGCGCAAAAGGCAATAATGTGGCACACAATCACGGGTTCCGATCAGCGCGGCGTGAAATACCGATCCATCAAGCCAGGCTCATCAAAATGCCGCCGCCCGACAAACGCCGTTGCATGATGCCCCCATTGGCGCATTGCACCGGGTTTCTCAACCCCCATCGGCCAGAGTAAAATCCATTCCAGCCGTTCCGTGCCGGGCACAAATCCGTCCTCATCAAAAAGGCTGGCCGTGCCCTGCCCGTTTTGTAGCTGCAACTGGCTCAAGTCCTGTGCCGGACGAAGGGATGCGTTTTGCCTGATCATATTACCAGCCATTGTGTCAGCCCGGGCATCGGTCAGTTTCAGAAGATAATGGCTGGTTTCATCTATCCACAGAACTGGACGCCTCAAGATCGATTGATCAACATATCCCGCGGGCATTTCCGCCGTTTCGCGAATGTCGTTGTCTTCTGGCGCGGTGATTCGCTGCAAAGTTTGGCTCGGAAAGAACATGTGATAACAGCCACAGCCATGGATCGTATCGCCGATCAACGGCGTGCCATCATCATCAAGGGTAACCCGCCAAACCAACGCATCAAAATGCCCAGCCAGAATATCAAACCGGCTGGTGGCCGGGCGCTCCGGGAACCAGATCTCATAAACGATTTGCGGCCGCCATTTTCCGGCAAAATATGTATGGCTCAGGCGATAATAGATATTTGGATGATCTGTATCGACGACGGCCAAAGCATCACGCGTGGGCAAGCTCGGCTGTCCAACCTTGTCACTCTCACTTCCCGTTCTCACCCGAAAAACCGGCGCATAGGCCCGCGCCAGTTTTTCAAGCTCGGCACCCGTTGGCTGCAGCAGGCCAAAGGCATCCCGTGCAATGTCGCTAAAACCGTCATCAGCAGGGTTAGGCACAGAGCCGGGCACAGCATAGTCATACCACGTTCCCGACGCCGCAATATCCGCGCTCCTTCGCGCAAAACTTGCAAAGTTCTCCTGCTTCCATCCTTCATATCCGAAATAGGCCGCGAAGGCTGTTATCGGATACAGACCCGCGATGCGCTGAAAATCAAGATAGTCATCAGGCACAAATACCGCTGCAGACAGCACCGGATACTGATCGGGCATCAGGGACGCGGCCATCGTGTTGGCACACGCCTCAATCTGATCAAATGAGATACCTGATGCAACTGGAAGGTTGGCCATTTCACTTTGCCGTGCGTCGCGATCAAGGCCACGCATCTGTGCGATAAAGTCCCGCCAGCGATCTGGTTGATCAACCTGCCCGTCGCCGTCATCATCAAGCTGGCGCGCCAATAAAACAGAGTTCCGGTTGGCCCGAAGATATGCGAACCCGGCAACCGGTGAAGCCGACGCGTTCCGCACACCGTTTTGGGCGACCAACGCATCAATATAGGCAAGTTGCGCATCACACGATAACGTCGCCAAATCGCCCACTGGGCGCGTGTCTTGTGCGCATGCCGCAAGAAGGGCTGGCAAAAAGACCACAAAAACAGCAAGCCCACGCCGCATCACACGTCTCCATTCGGTTACCAACGTACCGTACGACCATCACGCTCTGACAACAATGATTAGGAGCAGGACCTATTAATTTCGTTCCAACTTTATTCTTACGCTTAAATACGATAGGTCGTTTTGTCTGGTTTTCGTGTTACTTTAAAATGGTTCGACCGCAGCATCTCAGGCCGTAATAATGAAGTTTGAAGCCCTCGCCATCCCGGACGTAAAACTGCTTTTTCCTAAAAAGTTTAGCGACGAACGCGGGTTCTTTTCGGAAACCTATAATCAAACGACCTATGCCGATGCCGGCATTTTCCAGTCTTTCGTTCAAGACAATCAGTCGGTGTCATGCAATGCCGGTGTTTTGCGGGGCCTGCATTATCAATGCACACCCTATGCGCAGGACAAGCTTGTGCGCGTTGCTCATGGACGCATCCTCGACGTTGCCGTGGACATTCGCGCAGGGTCCAAGACTTTCGGGAAATGGGTAAGTGCTGAAATCAGTGCGACAGAATGGAACCAGATTTTGATCCCATGTGGGTTTGCCCACGGCTTCGTAACGCTCGAACCCGACACTGAGGTTCACTATAAGGTTTCCGCCCCCTACACCCCCGAGGCCGAACGATCCATCATGTGGAACGACCCAGACCTTGGCATCCCGTGGCCACACGAGGAAAGCGACGTAACCCTGTCGCAAAAAGATATGCAAGCCATGAGCTTTGCCGATTATTGCCGCAACCCGGACTTTTGATCCCCTGAGCCTAGCTACATTTGGTCATAGGTCCGCAGTACGGTTTGAAGATACTCGCGATAGGAACTTGCACCAAACCCGGTGATAAGGTCTTCAAACTGGGAAATTGAAATCATCCCGGTTCTCAGGGCAATTTCCTCAGGACACGCGATTTTTAAGCTCTGCCGATTTTCCACAGTCCGCACAAAATCGGCAGCATCAAGCATCGCCCCATGGGTCCCGGTATCAAGCCAGGCATAGCCACGCCCCATTTTTTCCACACGAAGCGACCCACGCTGAAGATACGCCTTGTTCACATCGGTGATTTCAAGCTCACCACGGGCTGATGGCTTGATGGAGCGCGCAATATCAACGACGTCTGCATCATAAAAATACAATCCGGTAACCGCATAATTGGACTTTGGATTGTCTGGCTTTTCTTCGATATCAAGTGCAATTCCCGCGCGATCAAATTCGACCACGCCATACCGCTCAGGATCTTGCACGAAATAGGCAAACACTGTCGCACCGCGCGATTGCCGCATCGCATTTGCAAGCAACTCGGTTAAGCCATGCCCAAAATAGATATTGTCGCCAAGGATCAGACAACAGGGATCATCTCCAATGAAATCGGCCCCGACAATAAAGGCATCCGCCAAGCCCCGTGGTTCGGTTTGAACCGCATACGCCAAACGCACCCCCCACTGAGAACCATCGCCGAGCAACTCTCGGAAAAGCGGGACATCACGCGGGGTGCTAATGATCAGAATATCCTTGATCCCCGCCAGCATCAGTGTCGTCAGCGGATAATAGATCATCGGCTTATCATAAACCGGCTGAAGCTGCTTGGAGACAACCAACGTTGAAGGATGCAGGCGTGATCCGGTGCCACCTGCAAGGATAATGCCCTTACGCATGAGCATCCCCTTCTGCCAGTTTTTGCAAAACCTCCATCAAACTCTGATCAAACTCGGGCAAACCAAACCCGAAATTGGTCATGAATTTTTCTGTCGACATCACAGAATAGGATGGTCGTCTTGCCGCCGTCGGGAACTTAGCACTTGTCACGGCTTCGATCTGGCACGTTGCCCCCTGCCATTGCTCCCCAAACAGCTTGCTCGCCTTTGCCTGTATTTCACGGCTAAACGCACACCATGTCATCTCAGCATCTGAAACCAGATGATAGGTGCCAAATTGATCAAAACCAGGGCGGATAATCTCGGGCACGATGCGCAGAATGGCCGTCGCCAAATCAAGCGCGCTTGTCGGACACCCTTTCTGATCATCCACCACAGAAATATGTGTTTTATCGCCCAACAACCCCAACATGGTTTTGACAAAATTTTTGCCAAACGGGCTATAGACCCAGGACGTTCGAAAAATAAGGTGCTGGTTGGTGATCGCCCGAATGGCTTCTTCGCCCGCCAGTTTCGTGGCACCATAGACACCAAGCGGTGCCACAGGGTCTGCTTCGCGGTAAGGTTTCTTTCCCTCACCATCGAAAACGTAATCTGTTGAAATATGAATAAATGGCACCGAATGCCGTGCCGCGTTTTCAGCCATCGTCCGGACGGCATCGCAATTTACACGCCGCGCCAATTCAGGTTCATTCTCGGCAAGATCCACCGCCGTGTAGGCCGTCGCGTTAATGACAATATCGGGACGATATAGATCGACGGCCTTGGTAATATTGTCTGACTGCGCAACGTCGCAATCACTGCGATCAAGGAACTGCAAGTTTAAGCCCGCAAAAGCAGAACTCCGCCACGCAAGGCTCCGCGCCAATTGCCCATTCTTGCCAAAGACCAGAACCTTGATCATTGGACAGCCCCCTGACCAAGCCGTTGTCCTGCATATTTGTCCTTAAGGATTGGTTCCCACCACGCGCGATGATCGACATACCACGTCACGGTTTGTGCAAGACCAGTTTCAAAACTGTATTTCGGGCTCCAGCCAAGTTCGTCGCGCATTTTTGACGGATCAATCGCATAGCGCCAATCATGCCCCGGGCGGTCGTCGACGAAATCAACAACCTCATCAAATGGCTTGCCTGCTGTTTCGGGGACAAGGGTCGTCACCGTGTCAAAAACTCTGCGGACCACATCAATATTAGCAACCTCGTTACAGCCACCAACGTTGTATTTCTCACCAACCCGGCCCTGTGTCAGAATGGTAAAAAGGGCCTCTGCATGGTCCTCTACATGCAACCAGTCACGGGTATTGCCCCCATCACCGTAAACGGGCAATTTTTTACCCTGTAAAACATTCAGGATCATCAGCGGGATCAGTTTTTCGGGGAATTGATAGGGCCCGTAATTGTTTGAACAATTACTGATAATCACCGGCAGGCCATAGGTATGATGCCACGCCCGCACCAGATGATCCGCCCCGGCCTTCGTGGCCGAGTAGGGTGAATTCGGTGCATAGGCCGTTTGCTCGGTAAACAGCCCTTCGTCACCTAAAGAGCCATAAACTTCATCGGTTGAAACATGATGAAATCGAAAGGCCTGTTTGCGCGCATCATCAAGACCATTGAAATAGTCCCGCGCCACTTCAAGCAGCGTAAACGTTCCGACGACATTGGTCTGAATAAAATCCGCCGGACCATCTATCGAACGATCCACATGGCTTTCAGCCGCCAGATGCATCACCGCATCAGGCTGAAAGTCCGAAAACACCTTCTCAACTGCGGCTCTGTCACACACATCGACTTTGGCAAATCGATAGTTTGGCAAAGCAGAGACAACCTCAACCGTTCGCAAATCAGCCGCATAGGTAAGCTTGTCCAGATTCAGTATCTCATTGCCGTGCTTACCCGCGAGAAGTCGGCAAACTGCTGAACCGATAAACCCGGCCCCACCCGTCACAATAATTTTCATACCAAACCCTTTGAAACCCGTGTCATAGGCAACATCAATTAGTTCCACAGCTGGCTAAAACCACGCGGCCCAGATCAACTTTGACAGTCATCTCCCGAACCCCTCATGTTGCGAACAGGCAAACAGAAACAATTGGATAAGTCGAAATGATGGAATAATTATGTAGCAGACGAGACCAGCATTTGGCAACGCACCCTTGGCGGCTTTGAGGATACGGGTTGGAAGGCCCAAAATAGATTAACGCAAAGGCCAATTTGTTGATCGGACCGTTACAAAGCAAGCCAATTGAACTTTTGCTCATATCCAGGCTTGTTAAACAATTAATCAACCCTAATATACACAGTGTGTTAGGTATTTGATAAATCAGCTAAAAGTTGCACTTATGGCCTTCAGGAAGGTGCTATTAATACTGGTTCATGTAACCACCGGCACGTTAATGGTGCCAAGCGTGGCATTTCCTCAACAAAATGCGGAATGTCCGGAACGTATCTCCAATGTCAGCAACGACATAATCGCAACCGAAACCGCCAAGGTAATGCTTCAGGTTTATCGCGAATTAGGCTGCTCACTGGAGATCATCAATCTTCCAGGCCGCCGGAGTTTTAGCGCGTTTAATACAGGTGAAGTTGACGGAGAACTTTACCGGTTCCCGATTGGCGCAAAGAACTATACGCGCCCCTTTGTCCAATCAGGCCTGCCATTGTTTGAAATCTCCAACAGCCTATGGGCCGCACCGGGAAGCAAACGACACGCGGAAAGGCCGATTGGCTATATGATCGGGGTGGCCTGGCAAGAGGCCTATCTTGCGACCAACAACCTTCTCAAGAGTGGCCATTTTGACATCGGCGATCTGATCTTGCATTACAACGATGGCAATCTAGATCGCTTTCTGGCTGAGGATTCCTCTATCAAAAGCGCGATACGCGCTGGCACATTTGAGGAAGGCCGCACACCTGTACAGCTCGAAGTCCTCAAAGTTGGTGTGGTGTATCATTTTCTGGGCGATGAATTCACGCCCTTCATGCAAAGGCTGTCTGATTACCTAAAAGATCATCAACCATTTGTAGACATCGGACACATGTAACAATTGCGACGTCCTGAACGAAAATGGCCGCGACAAGCTATTCTCATCGCGGCCATATCTCCAAGATCACGGTACGAACTTACTCGACAGTTACCGACTTTGCCAGATTTCGCGGCTGATCCACATCTGTCCCCTTATGGACTGCAACGTGATAGGCCAGCATCTGAACCGGAATGGTATAAAGGATCGGGGCGACGAAATCGGCGACCTTTGGCAGTTCAACCGTGGCCGATGCAATATCACCAAGCTTCGCCAACCCCGGCGCGTCAGAGATAAAGATCACCCGGCCCCCACGTGCGGCGGCTTCCTGCATGTTTGACGCCGTTTTTTCAAACAGCTCGTCAGACGGCGCAATCACAATGATCGGCACCGATTGATCAATCAGCGCAATCGGCCCATGCTTCATCTCACCAGCGGCATAGCCTTCAGCGTGGATATAGGAAATTTCCTTAAGCTTAAGCGCACCTTCCATGGCAATCGGATACCCAAGACCCCGGCCCAGATACAAAACATCGCGCGCATCTGCGATATCAAGGGCAAGTTTCTTAAGGGCTTCGTCATGATGAAGCACTTCGGCGGCATGTTTGGGCACTTCGGTCAGTGCATTAACAATGGCGGCTTCTTCGTCCTTGGCAAGGGTTCCGTTTTCACGCCCGATGGTCACCGCAAGGCACGCCAGAACGGTCAACTGCGTGGTAAAGGCCTTGGTCGATGCCACACCGATTTCCGGCCCGGCATAGGTCTGAAGAACAACGTCGCTTTCGCGTGCAATGGTGCTTTCGGCCACATTGACGATGGAAACGATCTTCTGGCCTTTTGATTTCGCATAGCGCAATGCTGCCAGCGTATCGAGTGTTTCACCCGATTGCGAAATAAACAGCGCAACACCACCCTTGGCAAGCGGCGGGCAGCGATAGCGGAACTCCGATGCAACATCAACGTCCACACCCAATCCGGCATAACGCTCAATCCAATGCTTGGCGACAAGCCCTGCATAATAGGATGTACCACAGGCAACGATTGTCAAACGCGTTGCATCGGCAAAGGAAAACGGCATGTCGGGCAGTTTGATGGTCTGGGTCGCCGGATTGATGAAGGCATGCAAGGTGTCGCCGATCACAGCAGGCTGCTCGAAGATTTCCTTTTGCATAAAGTGGTTATAGTTTCCCTTACCCATCATCGCACCTGAAACGGCGGACAATTTGGTTTCGCGGGTAACCTCCACATCATTTTCATCACGGACCTGAACGTGGTCGCGGGTCATTTCGACCCAGTCGCCTTCTTCAAGGTAAATCAGCTTGTTGGTCAGGTGCGACAAGGCCATCGCGTCCGAACCAAGATACATCTCCCCCTCGCCAAGTCCGACGGCAAGCGGCGTTCCACGGCGCGCGCCAAAAATCACGTCATGCTGACCGGCAATCATGATTACCAGCGCAAATGCACCTTCGATCCGGTGCAGGGTCGCGGCAACCGCATCGCGTGGCGATTTGCCCTGATCAAGGAAATCAGACACCAGATGCACAACCACCTCGGTATCGGTTTCAGTGGCAAATGCGCGCCCCTTGCCAGAAAGCTCTGCCTTGAGGTCCTGATAGTTTTCAATGATGCCGTTATGAACAACCGCGACCTTGCCATCGGTGTGCGGATGGGCATTGTTTTCGGTCGGCACACCATGGGTTGCCCAGCGGGTATGACCGATGCCAACATCGCCGGCAAGCGGGCTTTCGGCCAGACGATTGGTCAGATTGATCAGTTTCCCCTCGGCACGGCGGCGTTCAATATCGCCATTGACCAGCGTTGCAATCCCGGCACTGTCATAGCCACGATATTCAAGGCGTTTGAGCCCTTCAAGAATACGCTCACTGACGCTGTCTTTGCCGATAATCCCGATAATGCCGCACATATGGATTTCTTTCCCGCTTCTAGCCGCTTGTCATTTTGGGCCATCCGGACGGTCGACCAGATGGTAAATCATTGTTCTGTATTCGTTTATTTCTTACCGGTCAGGGCGCGCATCTTATCGCGAAACGCCGCAGCCCAGCCCGGTTTTTCAGTACGTTCTGCCCGGGTCAGGACAAGTGCATCCTTGTCAATTTTTCCGGTAACCGTGCTACCCGCACCGACAATCGCGCCATCGCCAATTTCAACCGGCGCAACCAAGGACGAGTTCGATCCGATAAACGCCCCCGCCCCGATATCAGTGTGCTGTTTGCGATAGCCATCGTAATTACACGTAATCGTCCCGGCCCCGATATTGGCCTTGGCCCCAACGCGCGCATCGCCGATATAGCTCAGATGATTGACCTTGGCCCCGTCTTCGACTATGGCCTTTTTAATCTCGACAAAATTGCCAACCTTGGCCCCGTCACCGATCTCCGCCCCCGGGCGCAAACGCGCATAAGGACCGATATCGGCCCCTTGGCCAACGACACAGCTTTCAAGATGGCTAAACGCCTTGATCACGGTGTTATCGCCGACCGTAACCCCCGGTCCAAACACAACATTGGGTTCAACAATGACGTCCCGACCCAATTTGGTATCAGCACTCAGGAAAACCGATGCCGGATCAATCAGGGTCGCACCCTCATTCATCGCATTGGTGCGCAAACGGTCCTGAAGGATGGCCTCGGCGGCTGCCAGTTGCGGGCGTGAATTCACACCAAGGGTTTCGGCTTCATCCACTTCGACCGCGACACAGCTTTTGCCATTGTTCCGCGCCACTTCAACCGCATCGGTCAGGTAATACTCGCCCTTGGCATTGGTGTTATCAATCGCCTCCAGGGTCGCAATCATGTCTTCGGCGCGGAAACACATCACCCCGGAATTACAGAAGTTGATCAAACGCTGCGCGTCATCACATTCCTTGTCTTCGACGATGGCTGTCAGCATCCCGGTCTTCCCATCCGTCACCAGACGGCCATATCCGGTTGGATCATCCGGGCGGAAACCCAGCACCGCAACGCTGTGATCCCCTTCTTCACGGGCGTCGACCAACCGTTTCAAGGTTTCAGCGGTAAAAAGCGGGCTGTCGGCATATAGAACCAGCACATTGCCCGTCAGGCCCAAAAGCCCGTCCTTGGCGGCCAAAACCGCATGGGCCGTACCAAGACGGTTTGTTTGCTCAAATGTCGGATGGGGTGCAACAGCCTCAACAAGCTTTGGCATGTCTGGTCCAACCACAACCATGGTTTTCACGGCATCAAGTTTGGCCGCCGCATCAATCACATGATTGACCATCGGCTTACCGGCCACCTTATGCATCACCTTGGGCAAGGCACTTTTCATGCGCGTGCCCATACCTGCGGCCAAAACAACTACACTTAACTCAAGTGACATTTATCAACACGCCTGCTGCCGTTTTCGTGCAGCATCCCCTGTTCTTGCACCGTGCAATTATGCGCAACCACACGGTTCATCAAATTTGACGCAAGTCTTAGAACATATTCTTTTGCAGCAAAAGCCCATAAAGAATCACGTTTTGTTACCGCCTGTTAGCGGATGTTACGGTTTGTTAATGGCACGAACTCGGTTAAGTTCCCCTAAAGTCCCCAACGCCAATTTCCAAATCCATTTCAGGAGCCCCACATCATGGCAAAATTCATCATGTTCGACCTCGACGGCACCCTGATTGACGGGGTCGATGATTTGCTTTTTGCCATGAATGAGTTGCTCGGCGTGCATGACCTGGCACCCCTTACGCGCCACGACCTCGAAGCCATGCTGGGCGATGGCACATGGATGCTGACAAAACGGGCCTTTGCCGCACAGGGCAAAACACCCGACGACGCAACGCTTGATAAACTGAATGCTGATTTCAACGCCCGTTATCGTGCCACTGATTACGCCCACACCCTGCTTTATGAGAATGCAGAAAATGTTCTACGTGCCCTCAAAGCAGATGGCTGGACGATTGCATTGGCATCTAACAAACCCGAAGCTCCGTGCAAGGCTATCCTTCAAAAACTTGGCATTGCTGATCTGTTCACTGTGATTGCCGGAGGTGATTCATTCGAGGTAAAGAAACCCGACGGACGTTTCCTGCGCTACGTTCTTGATCGACTTGGTAAGCTCCCAAAGAGCTCAGCCACCACTATCATGGTTGGTGATCATGCAAATGATATGGACGCGGCAAGCAGTGTAGGAGCTTACTCTATTTCGGTGTCTTTTGAGAAAAAAAATGGTGTTAAGCACCTCGTTGCCGACAAACATGCGACAAGGTTCCTAGAGCTAACCAATATCTGTCAAGAGATAGATCAAAAGAATAGGTCAATTCAAACAGATCCTAACTTGAACGATACCGTTGGAAACAAAAGTTCGATTGAACCAAAGATGACCTTAAGCTAAATAATATGCAGTTCGTTTAATGAAATTAAATTTTTAGTAGGTCAAAAATGACTGATAAAAGAACAAAAATTAACATCCGAGCAATCATCAAACGGAAGATAAAGTTTTTTGCTAAAAGAGCATTGCAAAAGCTGCCAGCCGGATTGCAGAAAGAACATTATCAGGATGCGCTGATTACGTATGACAAGCGCTCTGGATCATATGTTGACGAATACATGCGAAGGCATGATGAAGGCGGCCTAGTGTCTCTGGGAACTCACTACGGAGAAATCAAACAGGTAAACTACGGTGAATCAGTTGACCTGCACAATAAATGGCTCTCAGAACTTGTGGCTAGCCTATTAGGTAAAGATCCCGGATCCGTCCTCGAAGCGGGTGCCGGAGAATGCACAACACTTTTACCAGTGGCTGAATTTATAAATCAGGAACAAAACTCCTACAATGGAAGTGACATATCTTGGTCTAGATGCAAGTTTGCGCGAGATTTTTCTGCCCAAAAATCAATCGCTTTAGACACACTATCGGCTGCAAATATTCTTCAATTACCTTACCCAGATAACAGCATTGATATTGTGTACAGCCACTATTGCCTCGAAGAGCTCGGTGGATATGAACTTGAAGCGATACAAGAAATGTACCGCGTAGCCCGTAAGTACGTATTCGTGATTGAGGCATCCTACGAACTAGGAAGCAAGGGACAGAGAACCAAGTTGTACAATCGCGGCTGGAATTTAGGGATAATTCCTGCAGTGAAGAAGCTTGGATACAAGATTCTGAAGCACGAACTTGTCCCTTATTGCCATGATGCGTATCATCATGGCGCGTTAGTGCTGATTGAGAAAAATCCAACCTCTGTCAATTCTCCCAAAGCTCCGTCGCACGCGTGCCCAAAGTGTCACAGTAAACTGACAAAAATCGAACACAGTCTCAAGTGCGAGCCATGTGGATTAGTGTATTCTAACTTGCAAGGAATTCCAGTATTTCTGTTGAACAATGCAATAGTTGCCTCCCATTGCACAAACTGAGTTAAGTTAGACAGATCTGCTTTCCATGGGGTTAAAAGTCGCCGGATACCTACCGTGGTGTCCGGCGACAGAAATGAATATGCTATCCATTGAATTTTCAACCAATGGGTGTCTTTGGGATTTTCCTTACCACGATGACCGGCAAGGAAATCGAAATCAACCCCCTTGTCTTCTTCGATAACGTTGCTGTGAAATAGCAGCCTTAACTAACCCATTCACCTAGACTAGGGCGGTAACGGCAAAGAAACCCAATCGCTATTTCCCAAGCCCGCGACCAAGAAACTCGCAGCTCTCAGCGGTTGAACTGAAATGTAAACCATCTTCGCAGCAGGGCAACAACACACCACCCTAGTTGATCGGCACCTCCCCGGTACTAACGATCTCAAACGCCCAGTTTTCAGCCGCGGTATCATCAAGGTTGAGGTGCTCGACAAGATAGGCAAGCCTTTCGGTATCATCACCCTTGGCCGTACAGAAACGATCCTGCAGATAAAATGGCGGTGTTGCCTGATAGGACATCTTGGCGCGAACCGATGCCGGTGTCCCGTCGATGTCGGACAGTTTGATGTCGTACTTCACATGGTCCCCGCCTGTCGCGGTTGATGTGCGGTAATCGGGGTCATCGCCGATGGCCGTAAAACCGGCATCCTCGGCAAGCTCATCCCCGGCCCCAAGCGCATTGGAAATTTCAATCCGTTCCTTAAGCGGAAGGTACCCGGCCGGCGGCAACCGGTTGTCTTTGACCTCGGCACAGATCGACAGGAAGCTGGTCGTCAATTGCCCTTTGGGCGCCACGTTGTGACCACAACTATATTGGGTACTGCCATCAAGCGGCGGCGTGCTGACCAGTTCCTGATAAATCTGGACCTGATCTTGCGCACTTACCGTCTGATAATGGGGTTGATGGGCCCGCTTAAGCGGATCAATACGTGCGCTGCACTGATTGTCCCACCAAAGCTCCCCGTCAACTGGCGTCCCGCCCTGATCAACAATCACCCCGGCCCCATTGACCCGGCCCGATGCCCAGATCACCTTTTCATCCTGATCAAGCACTTCAAACGTCACAAACGCGCGGCGGAACCCAACGCCGGATGGGAACTTATGCCCGGTCAGGCTGGCAATGGCGACCTCACTGGTTAGTTTGCCATCCTTAATCGCAGCATCCTTAATCGCAATATTAACCGTATCACTGCGCGCCTGCTTGATCATCGCACGCTCAGTATAGGCCAGCGGATCAACGCCCTTGTCACCAAGCATCGGGTCTGCGGTTGGAATGCCCATAACATCCGGGAATTGCTGGAACATCTCAACCAGAAACAGGTTCAACCCAACCAGCGTATGGCGGGCAAACCCGTCACGGGCCTCAAGGTCAAGCAACTCCGGCCCAAACGTATTGGCAGCAGCCGGGAAGTTGGAATATTCCTGAATAGAGGCAATTTTGCTGCGGAATTTGGCTTTGTCATCGCCCGATGGCATATGACATTCCTGACAGCTCATCGCCATTTTTCCGGCACCACCGGGCAACCCACCATCAAGGGTGTAACCGGTTCTAAACCCACTAAACGCCCACTCGGCATAGGTTGTCTGCTCATAAACCGTGCCGACCTGCTTGCCATCCTTTAACACCGGCAAATGCACGGTATGGCAGGTGCCACACATTTCCGATGTCTTGATGGCATCCCCTTTGGCCGGGGTAATGCCAAGGGTATATTCCATCGGATGTTTTTGCGGTTTGTCAAACGGCCCATAAAGCGTATCGGCATCCCCGACAAGGAAACTGCCGGTAAAGGTTTTGGCAAAGCCCGTTGCATCCGGGTTCAGTGTTTCCTGACGCTGCAACACACAGGCATTCTGCGGCGCGTCCTTGAACTTTTCCGTGGCATCCTTACCCAACACCATCTGATGGCACGCCATGCACGAAATGCCATCCCGCGCCAACGCCCCATAGGATGCGTGACCCGCCGCCGGATTATTGGCCGGATACGGAATGGCATCGACCATTGATCTGGTGAAATCACCACAATCAAGTGCTGTTTGCACACCCGCTGTCGCACTGGCCTGCTGCGCCATATTGTGGTCAATCTGGAATTGGCGCTGTCCCATAATCCCGTGACAGCCAAAGCAGGTATTTTGCACCAGTTCAGGCTTGTCACTGTGGAAGGTTTGAAGTTCGCTTGCCATTTGGGCAAAGAAGATCGGATCACGCCCGGCAAGCCCCATCGGCGATGATCGCCAGGTGGCGTACGGCGCCATATTCAACAAACGATCACCATCGGGATCAGGCATGGTCATATCAAACTGCAAGCCTGTACTACCGGCATCATGGCACCCGACACATTGGTCACTGGTCATGAATTGACTGTGCGCTGATGGGCCATCCGCATCCATCCAGACTGTGTCATAAGTCTGCGACGGCATGTCGCTTGGCGTTGCCAGATCATACTCAAACGGGCTGCCGGTTTTGGCAAAGGCGGTTAAAATCGCCGCCATATCGGGATGTGCGCTAGTGCGGGCTTTGCCCAGTGGCTCTGGCACCTTTTCAAGTTTTGCCCGCAAACTGTGGATATCAGACGGCGCACCATTGGATGCCGTGATCTTTCTGACCGACGGCGCAACACCGCCATCTTGCCCCAGATACTGACCGGCAAAGAAATCCTGCGACAGGAAAACTTCGGGTTGCCCCGGATGGCCTTCAAGGTTGCGCACCTCGGCAAAGGTCATGTCCTTGGCCGAGCCATGGCAATTCACACAATATTGCCCAAAGCCCATATTGGGCGGACCATTGCTGGTTCCCGCGGGCCAATCGGCTTTCCACCCCGATCCCGGCCAGCCATACCAGCCCCAGAACCAACCATCATAAGATGCCTCCTGATCACGCACCATGATCGCCGCACCGCTGGTGGGCCAAAGACGTGTGGGGTCTTCCCCCGCACAGGCCGCCGCTGGTTGCGGATACATCTCCTTGACCATGATTGCACCGTCGGGGATCGCGGTCGGGCTACTGGGTCGGGCATCCTCGGCACCCCGGTTTTTCGACAACCAAGTCACCATCTCAGGGGAATACCAGATGACGACCGGCGAATGGGTCCCGTGATAGGTCCCGGTCCATTGACCATTATTGCCCGTCGTATCGCGACTGGCGGTAAACGGCCCGGTATCGCGGACATATTTATCGCGCACCCATCCGGCATCTGTATCGCGATGACACCAGTTATCAAAGAATTTCGAAAGAGCATCTTCATATTGATCAAGCGGCAAGCCAGACGGATCGGCCACAGTCGCACTAAGCGATTTACATAACGCCGTATCGGTCGGGACAAGCGGTGCGTCGCGCAAGGCCGAACACGATTGCGCCCAAACCGCACCAGAAAGGCAACAGCCAATCCCCGCCAGAATAAGCGCACGCAATGGTGCTGCTGAAGACCGCTTGAACATGGTTCTCTCCCCCGTGGCGTTTGCCCCCAAACGCATTTTAACCCTACGAGGAGTATGGTCTTTAAATCAAAACATTCAACCCTTGATTGCCATTTTCAAATTACATTCATCTTCCCGGTTTCGCTGGCACATCCCCGTCAAACGCAAACCGGCCAGCAATTTCTTGCCAGCCGGTTCAGGGTGTGCCGGATGCTACCCCAATAGCATCTGACGGGAGTTTTGGTGTTCGCGTTGATCAGTGGCTGTCTTTGGGAATTTCCTTGCCACGATGACCAACGAGGAAGTCAAAATCGGCCCCTTTATCGGCACCAATAACGCTTTTGTAATACAGCGACGCATAACCACTTGCCGGAACCGGCACGGTGCTGTGCCAATCGGCCAGACGCTGTTTAAGTTCGGCATCGCTGATATCAAGATGCAGACGTCGATTGGGCACATCAAGTTCGATCATGTCGCCGTTTTGAACCACCGCCAACGGACCACCAGCAGCAGCCTCGGGCGATGTATGCAAAACAACCGTGCCATAAGCCGTGCCGCTCATGCGGGCATCGGAAATACGCACCATGTCGGTAATGCCCTTACGCAGCACCTTGGGCGGCAAGCCCATATTGCCGACTTCTGCCATGCCCGGATAACCTTTCGGGCCACAGTTTTTAAGGACCATGATGCAGTTTTCATCGATATCAAGATCCTCGTCATAGATCTTGGCCTTGTAATCATCGATGTCTTCAAACACCACGGCACGGCCGCGATGGGTCAAAAGTTCCGGCGTTGCCGCCGACGGCTTAAGCACCGCACCATTAGGGGCCAAGTTGCCTTTTACCACGGCAATACCGCCACTTTCGGTAAGGGCCTTTTCGAACGGACGAATAACGTCGTCGTTCCAGTTGCGAACTTCCTTGACCTGATCCCACATGGTTTCGCCCGACACCGTCAGCGCATCATTATGCAGCTTTCCGGCCTCGGCCAGCGCCTTGATCACCACGGGCAATCCACCGGAATAGAAGAATTCCTCCATCAGGTATTTGCCAGAGGGCTGCAGATTGACAATCGTCGGGATATCACGCCCCAAACGGTCCCAGTCATCAAGGCTCAGATCAATGCCAACACGTCCGGCAATCGCAAGTAAGTGGATCACCGCATTGGTCGATCCGCCAATCGCGCCATTCACGCGAATGGCATTTTCAAACGCTTCCTTGGTCAGAACGTCGGATGGCTTCAGATCATCCTTGACCATATCGACAATACGACGTCCCGTGATATGGGCCATCACGCGACGGCGGCTGTCGACGGCTGGAATGGCCGCATTACCCGAAAGCGCCATACCAAGGGCTTCGGCCATGCTGGCCATGGTGGATGCTGTCCCCATCGTGTTGCACGAACCGGGCGAACGCGACATGGCGATTTCCGCTTCAAGGAAATCCTCGGTGCTGATTTTACCGGCCTTGCGGTCTTCGGAAAGCTGCCAAAGCGACGTGCCCGACCCAATATCCTGACCGCGCCATTTACCATTGAGCATCGGACCACCGGTGACCACAATCGCCGGGATGTCAACACTGGCCGCCCCCATCAAAAGCGCCGGGGTAGTTTTATCACACCCCACCATCAGAACCACACCGTCAAGCGGGGTGCCGCGAAGGGCTTCTTCAACGTCCATGGCCGCAAGGTTACGAAACATCATGGCGGTTGGACGCAACGTGCTTTCACCAGCCGAGAAAACCGGGAATTCAAGCGGCAAGCCGCCTGCTTCATAAATGCCGTGTTTAACGCGCTCTGCCAAATCGCGTAGGTGCGCATTACACGGGGTCAGTTGCGACCATGTATTACAAATGCCAATGACCGGTCGTCCGTCGAACAAATCCGACGGCAAACCCTGGTTTTTCATCCAGCTTCGGTGATAGATGGCATCCTTGCTGCTGCCACCGAACCACCCCTCTTGCGAACGCAAGGTGCGTGGCCATTTTGCCGGTTTGAATTTGGTCATGCCCGTTCTCCTTTTGGAATTATTATCGAGACGGGTCCTTTCACGCACAGACACGGACCTGTTGCGCGGGACTGTGAAAGACGCAAACATCCCTGCCAACCCTTATCGGATTGACTGTGTGTGGGAATATTTGCGCCTTTTCTCGTCATCGTATTGTTACGCTTTGTTTTTGTTATAGACGTCAAAGATCACAGCTGCGAGCAGCACCAGCCCCTTGATCACCTGTTGCCAGTCAATACCAACACCGACAATCGACATACCGTTGTTCATGACCCCCATGATCAGCGCCCCAACCACGGCACCAATCACCTTGCCAACACCGCCCGACATCGATGCACCGCCGATAAAGACAGCCGCGATCACATCAAGCTCAAACGCAAGGCCTGCTTTTGGTGTGGCTGTATTCAAACGTGCGGCAAAGACCAGACCGGCAAGGGCGGCCAGCATGCCCATATTGGCAAAGGTAAAGAAGGTCAGGCGTTTGGTATTAATGCCTGAAAGCTTGGCAGCCTTTTCATTCCCGCCCAGCGCATAGATGCGTCGGCCAAGTGTTGTGCTGTTGGTGACAAAGGTGAAGATCGCAATCAGCACGGCCATAATGATCAGGATGTTTGGCAAGCCGCGATAGGTCGACAGAAGATAGGTCACAAACAGAATGGCCAAACCGGCAACCGCATGCTGGGTGACAAACACGGCCAACGGTTCATCAACGGCGGCAAATTTCGCCTGTTTCGCCCGTGAGCGCATGCCCAGGATCGGCAGAAGTGCGGTCAGTGCAACGCCAAGCGTCATCGAAAAGACGTTAAAGCGCCCGTCGATCAAACCGCCAAAGAAGTCCGGCAGGAAGCCCGACGACATTGCCTGAAATTCTGACGGGAACGGACCAACCGATGCCCCGCCCAGAAGCGCCAGGGTCAAGCCCTTAAACACCAGCATCCCGGCCAAAGTGACGATGAACGACGGGATCCGCCAATAGGCCACCCAATACCCTTGGGCCGCCCCAATGATTGCGCCAACCACAAGACATGCCGGAACGACAAAGACGGTTGGTAAATCCCAATGAACAATCATCACCGCCGCAAGTGCGCCGATAAAGCCAACGACCGAACCGACCGAAAGGTCAATATTCCCGCCGACAATGACCAGCAGCATGCCGACAGCCATGATGATGATATAGCTGTTCTGCAAGAACAGGTTCGTCAGGTTGACCGGCTTAAGCATGATGCCATCGGTCACAACCTGGAAGAAGGCAAGAATGGCAACCAGCGCAACAACCATGCCGTATTCACGGATATGGGTGCGCAGATAGTAACCAATTGATTTGTTTTCAGTATCGCTCATTGTCTTTTCCTCACGCCTTCAGGATCATGCGCATGATTGCTTCCTGGCTTGCATCTTTTGCTGCAAGCTGCCCTTTGATCTCACCTTCGTTCATGACGTAGATGCGATCACACATGCCCAGAAGCTCCGGCATTTCCGACGAGATCATAATGACCCCCTTACCGTCGGCTGCCAGTTGGTTGATAATCGTATAGATTTCGTATTTCGCACCGACATCGATGCCACGGGTCGGTTCATCAAGAATGAGGACTTCCGGTGCCGCAAACAGCCATTTTGACAAAACGACTTTCTGCTGGTTTCCCCCGGAAAGATTGACGACCTTCTGCCCGACATTCGGTGTCCGAATGTTGATTTTCTCCCGATATTCTTCGGCAACGGAACGCTCGGCACCATCATTAAGAACACCGCGTTCAGACACACCGCCCAGATTGGCAAGGGTGATGTTGGTCGTAATGCTTTCTTCAAGGATAAGACCCATTTCCTTGCGGTCTTCGGTAACATAGGCAAGACCGGCGGCAATTGCCTTTTCAACGGTCGAAACATCGGCAGGTTTGCCGTTGATCAGGACGTCGCCGGAAATATCGGTGCCATAGGATTTGCCAAAGATGCTCATCGCAAGTTCGGTTCGCCCTGCCCCCATTAACCCGGCAATCCCGACAACTTCACCCGCCGCAACGTCGATACTGACGTTATCAACGACCTTGCGTTCTGGGTGCAGCGGATGGGTGGCCGACCAATTGCGCACTTCCATCAGTTTTTCTTTGCTGATGTTGGGTGTGCGTTCGGGATAACGGTGGGCCATATCACGCCCGACCATGTCCTTGACGATGTCGTCTTCGGTAATCTGTCCGCCGCGCGCATCAAGGGTCGAAATCGCCTTACCGTCACGGATCACGGTGATGCGGTCGGCAACCCGGTTGATCTCGTTAAGTTTATGCGAAATCAGGATTGATGTGATGCCCTGCGACTTGAATTCCAGCAACAGATCAAGCAACTTCTGACTGTCGTTTTCCTGCAAACTGGCGGTCGGCTCATCCAAGATCAGCAGTTTGACCTTTTTGGAAAGCGCCTTGGCAATCTCGACCAGTTGCTGTTTGCCAACGCCGATGTTGGTCACAAGCGTCGCTGGATTTTCCTTAAGCCCGACTTTCGAAAGTAGCTCGCCGGTGCGCGCAAATGTCGCAGGCCAGTTTACGATGCCATTTTCGGAATTTTCGTTACCCAGAAAGATGTTTTCGGCAATCGACAGAAGCGGCACCAAAGCCAGCTCCTGATGAATAATGATAATGCCGCGTTCTTCGCTGCTGCGGATATCCTTGAATTCCTGCACGCCACCGTCATAGAGGATGTCGCCTTCATAGGTGCCGTGCGGGTAAACACCACTCAGCACCTTCATCAGGGTCGATTTACCAGCGCCATTTTCACCGCAAAGTGCGTGAATTTCGCCACGTTCAACCTTAAGGCTGACATCATCCAGCGCCTTTACCCCAGGGAAGGTCTTGGTGATGTTCTTCATTTCCAGGATGGTATCCATCCGGTCCTCCCACTGCCGTCGCTGTGCGACGACGCTTCTATACACGTGTCTTGTTGATTGTCCGGGATAATTTCTTGGCGGATTGTAACATGCCTGCATGTGCGTCACGCAAAGTCTGCGTTTTTTGGCACGACATCCGCATCCGGAAATGTTCAGACATTAGAACCCGGCAGATATGCCAGACGACATTTCCACCGGGTTCCATTGCTAAAGTGCTGGCTTACTTCACTTCGTCTTCGGTGTAGTAGCCTGAACCAAGAATGATTTCTTTCCAGTTGGATTTATCAACCATCACCGGCTCAAGCAGATACGAAGGAACGACCTTCACACCGTTGTCATAGGTTTTGGTGTCATTGATGGTCGGCTCGCGACCGGCAAGAACATCATCAACCATCGAAACGGTCACACGTGCAAGTTCACGGGTGTCTTTGAAAATCGTGGAATACTGTTCGCCTGCAATGATCGACTTGATCGACTGCAATTCAGCGTCCTGACCGGTAACAACTGGCATTGCCATGTCGCCCGAACCGTAACCAACGCCTTTAAGCGACGACAGGATACCAATCGAAAGCCCGTCATAAGGCGACAGAACGCCATCGACTTTGTCATCGGTGTAATAAGCCGACAGAAGGTTATCCATGCGGGCCTGTGCAACCGCACCATCCCAACGCAGGGTACCGACTTTGTCCATGCCCATCTGGCCGGATTTAACAACAACCGTACCTTCATCGATCAGCGGCTGCAGGATCGACATTGCACCGTTATAGAAGAAGTATGCGTTGTTATCGTCTGGCGAACCGCCAAACAGTTCAACATTGAAAGGTGGCTCACCCGATTCAAGCAGACCGTCAACCAGCGAGGTTGCCTGCTGAACGCCAACCTTGAAGTTATCAAAGGTCGAATAGTAATCAACATTCGGGCTTTCGACGATCAGGCGGTCATAGGCAAAAACCTTGATGCCTGCTGCCTGCGCATTTTCAAGTGCGTTCGAAAGGGTCGTGCCATCGATTGCGGCAATCACCAGAACATCAACGCCCTTAACGATCATGTTTTCGATCTGGGAAAGCTGGTTTGGAATATCGTCTTCTGCATATTGAAGATCGGTTTTATACCCGGCTTCTTCAAACTGCTTAACCATGGAATTGCCGTCAGAAATCCAGCGTGCCGAAGATTTGGTCGGCATTGCGATCCCGACGTAGCCTTTATCGGCAGCATGTGCATAACCGCCAGAAATCATCGGGCTCATCATTGCGGCCGCGCCAAAGGCGACCCCTGCCATTACGGCACTGAGACGTTTCATTGCTATCCTCCCTACAAGACACGGCATAACAGCCATTTCTTTTGCCCGACTTTTCTCAGGCGATGTGGCCTGCGTATGTCGTGTCTTTGTTTTCACTTAATAGTGTATCCGTTTTCCCAAAGGATACGCGCAGCATTATTCAGACCATCAACATAACAATCAAATAAGTAATTTCGAAACTTGCATATCAAAATCGATATACTAAAATCCCCACGAGGGAGAAACCATCATGACAGAAACACGCAACAGCCGTCCGTTAAGCTCGGCCAAATCCTTACTCTTTCGGTCCGGCAATCTGTTTCAGCGCGGATTGAAGCTGAGCCACCTGCGCATGATCGTTGCGATGGAGGAAACCGGTCAGATCAGTCTGGCGGCTGATATGCTTAAAACGTCGCAGCCTGCGGCGTCGCGTCTGCTGTCGGAAATGGAAACGATTCTTGAGGTGCGATTGTGTGTGCGCAGCCCGCGCGGGATCGAAATGACCAATGCCGGGCGTGCCCTTGCCCGACGCGCACGCAGCATGCTGATCGAAATCCGCGAGGCCGAACGCGAAATCGAGGACATCAAGCACGGTGGCGGCACGGTGTTCATCGGGGCCGTGACCGCAGCGGCCGTTGATCTGGTCGTGCCCGCCATCCGAAGCATCCAATCGATCAACTCGCTTCTTGAAGCCCATGTTGCGGTTGGGCCGTCACATCTTCTGATCAAGGATTTGCTGGCGGGCGATCATGATTTTGTCATTGGCCGCGTGCCCGAAGACATGAACCCGCGTCAATTTAACATCCGCGAAATCCGCAGCGAACGCATCCGCCTGATGGTGAGCACAGGTCATCCGTTACTTGACGACAACAAACCGATAACCCTGGCACGGCTTTCGCGATTTGAATGGATTTTGCCCCCACCCGGCAACCTGATGCGCCGCACGATTGAAGACGCGTTTATTTCGCGTCACCTGCCACTGCCCCACTCCAGTCTGAATTCCGCATCCCTTCTGGTGACACTGGCTACCTTGGCCGATACCGATTCCATTGCGCCAATGGCCGAAGAAGTCACAAGCCTTTTGGCCAGTGGTGGGCTGATCACCGAACTGCCGTTTGACGGCGGCATTGAAATCAAACCCTATAGCCTGATCACCGCACGCGGCCACAGGCTGTCGCCGTCTGCCCAGTTGGTGTCTGACCATATTCTGGCCCGGATTGAAAAGCCATCGGTTCAGGTCGGCGAATAACCCTGCTTTGACTTTAGCTTTGTCTCTGGCTTTGGCTTTGGCTTTGACGTTGACAGGACCGTGCAAGGCGCTACAAAGCGCGTCTCGTCTCGCCCGGATTCTTGCAGCCTTAAAATCAGCAACACCTGCCATCACCTTGCCGCAAAGTGCCGCCATATCGGGGCGCTTCGCGCAGGAAACACCAATGCAAACGCCTATAACATCCAACCTTGTTGTCATTACCGGCGGGCCCGGTTCTGGCAAAACCACACTGATCAATCACCTTCACCACCGCGGCTATGACACCAGCCCGGAGGCCGCACGCGCCATCATCGAAGAACAGATCGAGCGCGGCGGCAACGCTGTGCCGTGGGACGATAACGAAGCCTATGCCGGCTTGATGGCCCGGCGATCGATCCGCGACTGGCAAACGGGGCTTGATCATCATCCGCGCACGGTCTTTTGTGATCGCGGCCTGCCCGATACCTTGGCGCATCGCCGGTTATCCAACCTGCCTGACGACACAGGATTGCTGGGTGCGATCAAAACATATCGCTATCGCCGCACGGTTTTCATCCTGCCCCCTTGGGCGGAAATCTACAAAACCGATCATGCCCGAACACAAAACTTCGCCGAAGCCGTCAGAACATATGTCGTGTTGTGTCGGACCTATCACGCGTGCGGCTATGACCTGATCGAGGTTCGCAAAGGCCCGGTTGAACAGCGTGCCAGTCAGATTTTGTCGCGCCTAAAGCTCTAGCCTGCCCCCTAGCAACGTAACAATTACAAAGATAAGCGCTCCATTTCATGATCCCCCTCGCCCGCAAAATCCGAACAACCAGCATCGCCATACTTGGTCTTCTATCCCTGATCGTAACAAGCCTTCCGGCACAGGCAGCCTGCTATGGCTGGCCGTTGCGTGAATATCGCGGGGAGTATGCCTATGACGGGGACACCATCTATGTCGCCATTCCCGGCCTGCCCGGTGAAATCGCCAACATGTCGGTGCGAGTGCGTGGGGTCGATACCCCGGAAATCCGGGGTAAATGCGAAAGTGAAAAGCACCTTGCCAAGCAGGCCCGCAATTATGCGCGAAACCGCCTGAAATCCGCCAAATCAGTGGAGTTCTGCGAACCCGAATGGGGCCGATATGGTGGGCGCGTGGTGGCATCGGTGCGGATTGACGGCAGTCCGCTTGATGTTGAACTGATCAGCAATGGACTGGCGCGCGCCTATGACGGCAAGACCAAGCGTCAGCCTTGGTGTCAGGGGTAAACTGCCTTCACTTTGATGTGTTTCGGCGGCGTCGGGACTGGACAATTTCAATATTCCCGCCATCTTTGGAGACATGATTTTGAATGCCCACAGATGGCAAGAGGATACGCATGAGCAAATACACCAAAGACCCTGACGCAATCGCCGACCTGTCATCCGATCAGTATTACGTCACCCAGGAAAACGGCACAGAACCGCCGTTTCGCAATGATTTCTGGGACCACAAGGAAGATGGGCTGTATGTCGATATCGTATCGGGTGAGCCGCTTTTTACGTCCAAAGACAAATTTGATTCCGGATGTGGCTGGCCGAGTTTTGTCAAACCAATCGACAGCGAACATGTGATTGCGCGCGAAGACAATACCCTTGGTATGCGCCGGATTGAAGTGCGATCCAAGCATGCAGACAGCCATTTGGGCCATGTTTTTCCCGATGGACCGCAGGATCGCGGGGGTTTGCGCTATTGCATCAATTCGGCGTCCTTACGCTTTGTCGCGATTGAGGATCTTGAGGCCGAAGGGTATGGCGATTACGCAAAATTTTTTGAATAATGTTCGCTATTATTCAAATTAAGTGAATAATCAAACCCGGCTCAAAAGACCGGCGCATGAAGTTTCATGGCCGGTCTTTTTTGTGTGTTTTTATTTGTATGAGGATTGAAAATCAGATCCTAGAAATCAGATCCCTCAAAAATCACATCCCTCAAAAATCGCACCCTAAAAATCGCCGGGTGCACATTGCAAACAGGTCAAACCCATCTCGCGCCATTTATCGACCACCCGGCTGCGGTCATCGACGACCAGCCACGGATCAAAGCCGTCGGCACGGATTTGGGCCAGAAGGTCTTCTTTGACTTCTTCATCCGTGCGGTGATCGGCATCGATGGGGCGCAGGTACATGCCATCAAATGGAATGTTATGGGCGCGCAGCCATGCTTCGGAGCGATGTTGCCAACCGGCGGGGCGGCCGGAGCAGATGACAATCGCATGGCCCGAGGCATGCAGGATGCGCAATAACCGTTCGATGTTTTCAATCGGCTTGGCCAAATCCATGGCGTCAAAGAACGCATCCCAGTGTTTTTCCACACCATGAACCAGATGCCCCAGGGTATCGGCATCGAAATGCGCCAGTGTTCCATCCATATCAAACACCACCGCGTCACGTGCGTTGCGTGCATTGCGTGCAGTGCGGTTGGGGCCTTGCGCATTGGTCTGCGGTTGGTTCACGCGGAAATCTCCTTGATCAGTGTTTCGGTCAAATTTTCATAGTCCCAGCCGGTGGCGGTCGGGCGGAACAGCATCGGGGTGGCGTTGGGCAGGCGTGGCCCATCGGCCTCAAACCCGGTCATATACAGAATGCAGCGCGCCACGCCTGAATGGGCAACAACAACACAGACGTTATCGGTGACCTCGGCCAATGCCTGTTGCATGGCAAAGGACACACGCTGACACATGGCATCAAACCCCTCGCCGTTTGGCGGGGTGTCAAAGCGCGGGCAAAGCTCGGACACCGGGCGGCCTTCAAGGTCGCCCCAATGGCGTTCGCGCAATCCGTCCAGAACATGGGCGGTATAACCGGGCAAAGCCAATTGGGCCGTTGTGCGCGCCCGGTCTTGCGGGCTGACATAAACCGCCTGCCATGTGCCGAGCGCCATCAGATCGGCGATTGCGGCGGCCTGTGCGCGGCCGGTATCGTTTAAGGGCGGCTCGGTCGATCCGGCAATGATGCCTGCCCGGTTGGCATCGGTTTCCCCGTGCCGGATGAAGACAAACGGCACCTTGGGAAAATCGAACTTCTCAGCGGCATAGATCATGACCCGGCATCATCCCTTTGAAAAAGCATCTGCATTATAAATAGAACCGATCAGCAAGCTGTAGCCGCCCGTCGAACCCGTCGACAAGACCAAAGTCCTCTGGCCGACTGTTAAACAGCGGCACGACCTGCATCGCGTGGCAGTCATTGGCAACATTCACAACGTGCTGGGACAACGGATGCACGTTCCAGCGGCGGAAATGCGCGTGGCCCTTTTCGACCATTTTGCGTGCGTTTAGCGGCATGAAGCCGGTAAAGATCACATGCGCACTTGATCCCAGTCGCCCGGCATCGCCCCAACCGTCAATCAGTTCGCGGGCCTTGCCAAAGGTCGCGCAGGGCGCGTGACAGAGCAGCAACCGGGCATCAGGATTGAAATGCTTTGCCTTGTCTTTGAGCAACCGCAAACGCCGGATCGCATCGCCGTCGACATAATCACTGCCACGGGCATCAAGAACCTGTTTGACCTGCCCATAACACCGATCATCCATCGACCAGTCGGTCAGACCATTGCGTTCAAACAGCAAGGCCATTTCCGCCGCCCGGCCACTGGGCGGCACGGGAAACAGGATTTGACCATCCAGTTTGGTCATGGTGGTCAAAAGGCTGTCGATCCGCACATTCTGGGTAAGCCCCTCCATACCATAGGAAGCATCAAGCAACACGGTGGCCGCATCGGGCGGCGTGTCATAGAGGAAGTAATCGGATTCCTGACAAAAATCGCCGGAATACAACACCCCGCCACCCAGTTCGAAATGCAGCCACACCCCACCAAACGAATGGCCGGTGCGCCCGGTGGTCACCGTCACGCCATCGACCTGTATTTCCCCATGGGGTGGCAGTGGAATAACATTCGCCCCCCTGGGCAGTGATTTCGCGGTGACTTCGGTGCAATAAATCGGCAAGCCAGCAGCAACGATTTCATCGGCCGCCCCGATATGGTCAATGTGGTCGTGGGTAATGAAAACAGCGTTAACTTTGTTCAGCCACGCCGGATCGAACCCCTGATCGCTTTCGGGGCCAACGCCGCAATCAAGCAGCCAGCGCCGGTTAAAAAATTCAAGCCGCAAGCAGGCCGGGCCTTTTTCACCCAAGCCAGACAGAATACGCATCCGGGCTGACATCAGGCGGCCTCACCTTGCATGCGGTCAAACACCCAGCCATCGGATACTTTTAATCCGACGTTTTCGCCAATGCGCGCCCGTCGGTTGGCATAAACCGGCAAGACATGATCACGATCCTGCCCGATCCGCACCGACAATCGGAACCGTCCACCGAGATAAACGCAATCTTCGACAGACCCGCGCAACGCCCCGGCATCATCGACCCATACGTCTTCGGGGCGCAGGCAAAGACCCGCCTGTCCGGCATGTGCCGCCGCCCGATTGCGCACGAAATTCGGACAGATGCGCGCGGCAACATCCGTGTCGCCAAGCCGCACCGAACAGGTTCGATCATCGGTGATCGACACGTTGCTGATCGGCAAAACCGCCCCGGCCCCGACAAAGCCCGCCACCATCAAATCAGCCGGTTCGCGGTACAGGGTTTCGGGGGCGGCCATTTGGCGAATATGGCCCTTGTCCATCACCGCAATCCGGTCGGCCATGGCCATGGCTTCGGCCTGATCGTGGGTGACGTAAATCATGGTCGCGCCGGTGCGGCGATGGAAATCCAGAAACGCCTGCTGCATGGTTTCGCGCAAATGCACGTCCAAATTGGCCAGCGGTTCATCAAGCAACACCGCACGCGGTTCCATCACCAAACAACGCGCCAGTGCCACACGTTGGCGTTGACCACCGGAAAGTTCGGTCGGGCTTCGATCCGCATAAGGGCCAAGGGCGACGGTATCGAGGGCGGCCTTGATTTTATGATCGCGTTCGGCGCGCCCCAAACCGCGAACTTCCAACGGATAGCCAACATTGCGCGCCACCGACATATGCGGCCACAGGGCATAGGATTGAAACACGATGCCCAGATTGCGCATTTCCGGGGTGACCATGATGTTGCTTTGCGGGTCGGCAACCACCTGCCCGCCCAGCGAAATCACCCCGCCATCGGGTTCTTCAAACCCGGCCAGCAAGCGCAGCAATGTGGTTTTGCCACATCCCGACGGGCCCAAAAGGGCGACAAATTCGCCATCGGCGATATCAAGCGAGACCTGATTGACCGCGCGATAATCGCCAAAACTTTTGGTAATACGCGAAAGATTTATGTCTGCCATGGCACAACTCCCTTGGGCAAACGACGCGATGCCAGCTGAAAACAGCTCATCAACGCAATCACCACCAGCACGACCATAACCGCCACGGCCGAAGCCAGAACGGTGTCGCCACTGTCATCAAGATTGAAAATCAAAACACCCAGCGTTTCATTGCCCGACGCCCACAACAGGGCCGATACGGTCAATTCGTTGAATGCGGTTAGAAACACCAAGAGCGCCCCGGCGGCCGCCGACGGGGCGGCGAGCGGCAACAAAATGTCGCGCAAGCGTCGGCCAAGTCCGGCACCACACGCCTGTGCGGCTTCTTCGAGTGCCGGGTCAAGCTGGCTAAAGCTGTTCATCACGGGACGCAAGGCAATCACAAGGAATCGTGCCAGATAGGCAATGAAAATGATGCCGAGCGTGCCATAGAGGCTGACATCAAGCAGTGGAATACGGATAAACAGCAAGATGCAGGCAATCGCCAGAACCACACCGGGCAAGGCATAGGGGACTTCGACCAGAAGGTTGATCAGCTTGGTCAGACGCGAAGGACGGCGCACCATCACATAGGCCAGCGGCAAGCACACCAGAACCAGTGTCACCGCCGCCCCGACCGACAGCATGAAGCTGTTTTGAAAGGCGCGCGCGGTTGAGGGCTGAACAAACAGCACTTCGCGGAAGGCCGCGAAACTGTAGTTATCGAAATTCAGTTTCACACCAAAGGCCGGGACCAGCGATGTTGCAATCAGGGCCAATAACGGTACGACCAGAATGGCCACCAGAACCGCCCAAAGGATTGCCTCAATCAAGGGACGCCGTGCACCAAGGGAGATATCAAGTGGGCGTCCGACCATGCCCATCAAACGATAATCGCGTTTGGACAAAAGCCGGTGATGAAGGGCGACCCCGCAAATCGCAATCGCGCCAATCAGCATGGCAAGGACCGAAACCTCGCCCAGTACCGACGGGCCAAAACCGGCCAGCTTTTGATAAATCAGGGTCGGTAAGGTCGCATAATTTGCCGGAATGCCCAGCATCGCGGTAATGCCGAAATTGCCCAAGGCGGTGACAAAGGCCATGGCGGTGCCGGCAATCAGGCCGGGGCTGGTCAGCGGCAGGATGATTTGCCACCACAACCGCCCCCCGCGTGCGCCGGCCAAACGGGCGGCTTCGATCTGTTCACGGGGGAGCATGCGCAAATTCGCACGCAGGGTCAAAAACACGATGGAGGCATGTTGAATGCCCAAAAGCAGTGCGATGCCTTCGGCAGAATAAAGCGGCTGGGGCGATCCCATCGCCGGGGCGATGCCAAAGGCATTTAAAAGCGCGCTGCTGGGGCCAGTCAGTTGCACCCAGCTAAGTGCTGTGATTTGCGGCGGGATCATCATCGGGATCATAAAGCAAAACACCAAGGCGGCCTTGGCGCGCACATCGGTCAGGGCCACCAGAAAGGCAAAGGACCCGCCGATCAAAAGGGAAATGATCGTGCCAAGACCCGCGGTATAGAGGCTATTGGCCGTGGCCTGCCACGTTGATCCATTGCCCAGAACATCGCGGAAATAGTCAAAGGACGGCACGCCGCCGACCATGACGCCCTCAAACCCGAGGCGGACAATCGGCAGGATGGACACGACAAAGACCGGCACCAACAACCAGTACAGCAACCGGTCCGAAGACCGGTTGCTGTTTGAACGGGCTGTGATCATGCCGGGCCAAAAGCCGCGAAGGCGACTTACAGCCTGCATTACTCAGCCCCAAAGATGTCGGCGAATTTCTTTTTGTTGGCGTCGGCCTGTTCAAGGGCAATCGCCGGGTTGAAATCCATCAGTTTGATGTCTTTGCGGGCCGGGAAGCCTTCTGGCAGGTCCATGTCGTTACGGGCCGGGATATAGCCCATAT
This sequence comes from Thalassospira lohafexi, assembly GCF_002844275.1. GTDB lineage: Bacteria > Pseudomonadota > Alphaproteobacteria > Rhodospirillales > Thalassospiraceae > Thalassospira > Thalassospira lohafexi. The sequence continues at coordinate 61,345 of NZ_NXGX01000008.1, read as the reverse complement.
CAAGCACCAGTTTCTGACCGGCATCCGAGAGGACAAAATCAACGAACTTATGCGCCGCATCGACGTTTTTGGCGTCTTTCATGATCGCGACGGGTTCGGTCACATAGGTGACACCTTCGGTCGGGAAGACGAAATCAACCGGCGATCCTTTGGCTTTGCCCCGGATGGCAAGGAAATCGACAACCACGCCATAAGGTTTTTCACCCGATGCAACGGCCTTGAACGTGCCACCGTTGCCACCCTGCGCGCGGGCATCATTGGCGGCCAGTGCCTGATAGTAGTCCCAGCCAAGGTCTTTGTTCTCGGTCAGGGTGGAGAGGTGAATAAGGGCCGCACCGGAATAAAGCGGGCTTGGCATGACGATCTGATTTTTCAGCGCCGCATCAGACAGGTCAGCCCATGATTTCGGGGCTTTGACCGCAGTATTGTAAACAATGCCCGTCGTGATCAGTTTGGTCGAATAGTAATAGCCTTCGCCGTCATACAGCGCATCTTCATACGCACTTGCTTCGGGCGATTTATAGGCCTGAAGCTGACCTTCCTGCTTGAGCCCTTCGAGCGTTACGGTATCGGCAATCAGAAGGACATCCGGGCGCGGGTCGCCTGCGGCGATTTCGGCGCGCAGTTTGGCCATCAGTTTGGTGGTGCCATCGCGAACCCACTCAACTTCAACATCCGGGTTGGCCGCCATAAAGGCATCAACCGTGGTCTGGGCATCCTGGGTCGGCTGGCTGGTGTAAACAACCAGTTTTTCGGCCGCCTGGCCAACAACCGGCAACATCATTGTGGCAGTCGCCACCGCAGCAAGAAGAACGTTACGCATGTTTGACATCCCTTGATCGAAAAGAAGGTTTCGTTCGAAAACTGTTCGATCCGGAAGCTATCGGGATTTCCGTAACAGTTGTGTGACAACACCAAGAATTAAATGTTTCAACAGGTGTAACGGGCTTTCCAGCCACAATCAGGCCTGTCTATACTCAGGTCAGAAACGAAACCGCACCTTTCGAACGAAAGAATATGATGTGACTGAAATCCCTGATGCCGTGCCGCTTGACCGTCGCCGCGACCGCATTGTTGCCCTTGTAAAATCGTGTGGCTTTATGGCGGTTGAGGAACTTGCACGGCGGTTTAATGTGTCGGTTCAGACCATCCGGGCGGACCTGCGCGATTTGCAGGAACAGGGGCGTGTGTTTCGCCGTCACGGGTTGGCAGGCCCTGCCCCCGATCCGGATAATTCGGCCTATGAAAAACGCGAAGTCTGGAACCGAACCGGCAAGCAGGCGATTGCAGCCAAGATCGCCGAACTGATCCCCGAGGGCTGCACGATTGCGATTGGGACGGGCACGACCGCCGAACTGGCGGCACAGTATTTGTCATCGCACCGCAATTTAACCGTGCTGACCAATAACCTGCATGTGGTGATGACATTGCAAAACGCGCCCAACGTGACCCTGCGTCTGGCGGGTGGGACGGTGCGGACCCGCGATCTTGATATCATCGGGGCCGATAGTGCCGATTTCTTTGCCAGCATGCGCGCCGATTTCGGGATTGTCAGTGTCGGGGGGATGTCAGATGACGGCGATTTGCTTGATTTCAACATGGATGAAGTCCGCGCGCGCCGCGCACTTGTATCGTGCTGCGATCATGCGATCCTGATGGTCGATGAAAAGAAAATGGGCCGCAAGGCGCTGTGCCGTGATGGGCATGCCAGCGATTTTCAAACCGTGTTGCTCAATACCGCGCCGGGGGATGCGTTGCAACGTGCGCTGGTTAAGGCGCGCAGTCAGATCGTCGTTGTATCATAGGCGTTGAAATTCAGGGATCGGCCAAAGTTTCAAGGCCCCCCGTGAATAACACTTAAGATAGGCTCGCCGTAGTCAGCTCCCCATGTATTTTGAGCAAATTCAACAATTGTTCCGGGAGGTACTGTATATGAAAGCTTTGTATCAAGATCAAAACGGTCCTCATTCACAACGATTAGAGGTGTCGCATCAAAATTGAAGTAAATGCCAGCTCCAAAATAGTTTTTGATAGGCTGAGCGTATTTCCAATCACAAACTTTTTCCGATGTGCATGGAAGAACTTCCTCAAGGGGTGTCGTCAACATTTCGCCCAACCCCAAACGCTCGCCGCTGATACCGTTTATCCAGAACAAATTATAATCCGGGTCCTGTATATACCATCGCCCGTCATCCGGATTTTGAACTTCAAGAAAAGTGTGAGAACCTGGCTGAGGTGAGAAAACATGGACCTGCCGTGATGCATATCCCAGTTGATTAAGTATGCCTGTCATTGCATTCGACCGAGAAGAACACATCAATTCCAAGGGCTCTCGCTTGCCGTCACTGACGGCTAGAAGAGCCCGGATTACGCCACCAGTATCATAAGGGTGTGGATCTTTACCAAAATCATGGTCAGCATGAACACTATTTCCATAGACAAAATCACGCACGGCATCGACCTTATCAAAGAAACCGGCATCATTCTCTGTGTTTAGATGCTCTAGAACTTTGTCGATGCAACATTCAGGGGTTCTGCCTGCCAGATAGGCGTGAACCTTGGCAGGCCAAGCCTCTTTATGTGCAAAATATCCTAACAATGCAGCACCAACTGAAATACATCCAATCGAGGAGACAAGGAAAAGACACAACAGCAACCACTTCTTTTGCATAAATCTCAAACCTATATGCCAAGTTACAATTTTCGAGCAGTTCAAGATACTATTCTAAAATACATGTGATAATCACGTTAAGATAACTAGCTTTTCAAAAGGTAAGCTAACCATGAAGTTTTGATTCCATTAAAAAACACTAGACGAATCACTGTTTTCACGCCACACCATTCCAACTATTAGTCGAAATAGTTGGCTCCTCACAAACATTAAAATCACGACCAACGTGCAACGTATGGTTCTGTGCAACAGCCTTCCAGCTTTCACTTTCCATATCAAGCGGTTCAGACACAATGATCACATGGCCGTTGCGTTTGCGCCAATAGAGTGAGGGCGGTTTGTCATCGCTGGCGTGACGGATGGCACAGATGGAGTTGCCGTTTGACAGGCAGGCGGTAAAGCGAAACGGAGCGGTTGCGCCACGGGTTTGCATTTCATTTTCGACGATTTCGATGGTGCGGCGGATGGCGCGGTGCGGACCCGTGATCTTGATATCATCGGGGCGGACAGTGCCGATTTCTTTGCCAGCATGCGCGCGGATTTCGGGATTGTCAGTGTCGGGGGGATGAATGATGACGGCGACCTTCTGGATTTCAACATGGACGAGGTGCGCGCCAGACGGGCGCTGGTGTCGTGTTGTGATCATGCTATCCTGATGGTCGATGAAAAGAAAATGGGCCGTAAGGCGCTGTGCCGCGATGGGCACGCCAGCGATTTTCAAACCGTGTTGCTCAATACCGCGCCGGGGGATACGTTGCAACGTGCGTTGGTTAAGGCGCGCAGTCAGATTGTGGTTGTTGCCTAAACCTTACCAAGGCGTCACGCAGCCAGCGTTGCATCCTCAGTCACCACCAGATTACCATCGACATGCAGGGTATGGTTCGGTGCCACGGCGGCCCAACTGTCGGCGTCTGTATCAAGGGGTTCGGACACAATGATCACATGGCCGTTGCGTTTGCGCCAATAGAGTGAGGGCGGTTTGTCATCGCTGGCGTGACGGATGGCACAGATGGAGTTGCCGTTTGACAGGCAGGCGGTAAAGCGAAACGGGGCGGTTGCGCCACGGGTTTGCATTTCATTTTCGACGATTTCGATCGTGCGGCGGATGGCGCGGTGCGGGTCTTCGACCAAGCCCAGTGTGAGCATCAGGCAAAAGATCAACTCGCTGTCGGTGGAGCCTTGGCGGGCGGCGTAATGTTCATCGTCAATCATCGCTTCGAGTGACCGGCGGACCAGCGGGTAGTCGCCAATCTGACCATTGTGCATGAACAGGTATTTGTCATGCGCAAACGGATGGCAGTTTGACCGGCTGGTGTGTGTGCCGGTTGAGGCGCGCACATGGGCAAAGAACAGGCCCGACTGAATGTGATGGGCCAAGGACCGCAAGTTCGGGTCATTCCAGGCTGGCAGGATTTCGCGGTACAGCCCCGGTGTCGGGCGGTCATCATACCAGCCAATGCCAAAGCCATCGCCGTTGGTGGGGGTTTTTGCCTGTTCGGCATGCAGGCTTTGATCGACCAGTGAGTGGCGCGGTTCAAACACCAGTTTTTCCAGATAAACCGGATCCCCAATATAACTCAGCCAGCGACACATACCCGATCCCCCAAAAACTGCACTTCAGACGGTGCACATCTAAGCCACATAATACAGCACGGTCAATGTGATATTATGTTGAACCGTCGTGATTTAAAGACATGGCGTTTGTCAGGCCCCTGTTCGCAGAAAGAACAATAAACCACTTGCCAACCCGGATGTTTGACCGTATTTTCCGCGCCACAAAATGAGTCGTGCTGGCGTAGCTCAGCTGGTAGAGCAACGCATTCGTAATGCGTAGGCCGTAGGTTCGAATCCTATCGCCAGCACCATTTTGCACCACACAAAACCCCGTTGGGCTTTATCGCCCTTCGGGGTTTTGTGTGTCTTAGTTCATATCTCAGATAGCTAAAGTTTTCACACAACCCCACCGAGAAACGTCAATTTGCACGGAACCGTTTAAATCCTTGCAGATCATGGAAGACAGTCTGGGCGACCGTACTGACCCGATCATGTCGCCTTCTGCAAGGGCAACACTGGGGATGCGTGCATGACAGACAGTCAAAAGCCCACGGCTCAACCAACCGAGAAAACCACCGACCAAGGTACTGACAAAGCTACGCCCTATGCGAGCTTACCGCCCGAACATCAGGATGCGCTTGATGTGATGGCGGCATTGTGCCGTGAATACGGGCTTGAGGAGCTGGCACCGGGGCTTTTGCACAGCAGTTCGCTTTTTCCCGACCCGGCCACCAGCCCGGCCAGTAGCGGCAGCACGCCGCGGGACAGCGGTGCACAGGTTCACCAGCCCATATATGGATTTGACGCGGAACCGCAGGAAACCGCCTTTTCGATCATTCAGAAATTCCTGTTTGATCGCGATCCAAATGCGCCCGATGCCAGCCGAAATCAGGCCGGACTTGACGGACATATCCCCGACCCGGCCAGCGTTCTGGCCAAATCCATGCAGTCATCCCCCCAAACCCGTGCAGATCAGCGAAAGGGACCCGACATGACCCAGTCTTCCGAGGCCTCAAGCACCCCTTCCTATGACAGTGCGGCCGCACAGTGGCGCCTGATCACCACCCGCCCGGACGGCAGTGAAACCGATCTTGCCGGGGCGGTGATCAGCGATGATATGTTCCGTACCGCCATGCCGCAGCTTCAGGGCAAGGACAGTCAGGATGCCGATGTTCCCGACTGGACAATTGATCTTGCGCAATGCCTGCCGCTGGCGGCCGGGCGCACCAGTGCGCAAACCGCCATCAGTGCCAAACTGGTCGCACTCGACACGCCAGCACTTCTTGGGGGCTGGTGCCTGAATGTTGGGGCGAATGCCGGTACAAATGCCAGTACAAGTGCAGGTGTTCAATCGGAACTGGCGATTACCGTGCCCAAGACATCGCCGTCGCAATTGCGCGCCTTGTTGTTTGACACAACAGTGACCGATCAGGCGCAGGAGCCCTATTCGGAAATGGCGACCTATGGCGGGGGGGCTTATGCGCTTCATCTTGAGCAAACGATTGGCGATGTTCCGAGCGGCACGACACCGAACCTTGCGCTGATCCGCCTGATTTTTGCCGATCGTCCTGCGGTTCCGGCCCAGTTGGAATATGTCGGCACCTTGCCCAGCCCGACCTTGCGCGGGACCATTCCGATATCCCCGACCCATGCTATTCCGTTCTGGATGCAAATCACCCCGCCCAGCGAAGGCGACAAGGGGGCGGGCCTCGTGATCCTTGTGCAATATGATCAGGAAGTCAGTTTCAATGTCACAGCCCAGTTGCTGACATCAAGCAAATCATGCACGCCAACGGCGATTTTAAATTGCAGCGGGCAAAGCGATAACAGTGCGTGCCGTGCGGCGAGCATGATCGCCAATGCCAATGGGCGTCTTGAAACCACGCTGACCGGGCTTGCCACCGCCCCGACCCCAGACGAATTGGCGGGATATGGTTTTTGCCTGGACGGTGGCACGTCAGATACGTCCAAGGCGGTCCCGACTGTGACTCCGGCCGTGGAATCCAATGCCAAGCCCGCAACCTCGTCCCCCACGTCAGCCGCCAAAACCCCGTCTTCTGGCGACGCTCAAAGCCCCCCATCGCCACCGCAAGACACCCCGGACAATGGCGATAGCAAGAGTAATGATGATGGTAAAGACCAGCCGTCCGGTTCGAAATCCGGCGGGGGTGGTGGCAAAACCACGCAGGGCGGAACGGGTAAATCGGCCACCTCAGGCACGACCAGCAAGGGAGGTTCCTGATGGCGGGTCCGGGACAGTCAGGCATTGATACCGCCAGCAGCCGCAAGGATGCGGTCAGAAAGGCGTTCAATCAGGAATATATGGCCACCCAGCAGGCGATGTCGCAGGCTGCTGAACGCGCACGCACGCAGGTTCTCGATCAGCGTTACACCATCAGTTCGCATGCACAGGATGTGAAGGCCGGTGCCACCGCGCCGCAGTCGCCACTGGGGACGCAACAGGGGACGCAAACTGGTACGCAAGCCGCTCCGGCAGGCAACCAGCAGGCAAAACCCCAGCCACAGCCACAGGGCGCGCCCTATATGGGCAGCAGCCCGGCTGGTGGCGGCGCCCATCAGGTGATGTTCGATATTGCCAATGAAATCCGCAATATCATCAACAAAGAAGTCGACCAGCGCATGCAGATCCTTGCCGCCCGGGTTGAAGCCGCGATTTTGCAATCGCTGCCGACGGAAACCGCCGACACCACGGATGCAGATCAGGCCGCGGACGCGCCAAAAGGGGCAAAACGCACCGCTGCCAGTAAGGCAGACACATCAAAGAAAACCGATCCTCAAGATAGTACGCTGTCCTCAGCGTCAGACAATCCGCCCTAACAGAACGGATCGGCCCGAGGGCCAAGACCGTGGTTATTGGTGATCGTGCAGCTCACTGAGATACGGAAAACCGCTGTCTCCCGAGACCATCACTTCAGGATTTTGGCCGCGACACCAGACCAGATCCAAGATTGCGTCCCACGAATTCCAGCATTGATCCACCCCCTGCCCGCTTGGGCCGGGGACACTTTGACGAGCACAGATTTACAACCATTGATTGCAGTAAATACTTTTATTCACAATCACTCGAATAGTACGTCATACTAGTTACTGCAAAACTTAATCAGCCTAAGGTTGCAATCTGTCAACTGGAGGGATCCATAGTGCAGAACGAAAAGAATACTCAACAGGACGAGGTGAACTTCACAGAGGCAGAATTGCGGTTTGCCCGCAGCCTTGAAGATACCTTAAATCAGGCTCTGGGCGACGGCGACAATGTCACGTCAATCTGGTCACGGTTAAAACCCGAACAACGTGTGCGGGTTGCCGAGGGATATCTTTCACAACTTACCCCCGCAGATCCTCCGCAGGATGGCAGCGCCATCGACGACGCGCGACAAAGCGATCCGGCCCAAGCTTTTGGGCAGCGTGATGCGACACCCGATTTCAGCGCATCTGTCGCACAAGCACAAACTGCGTCACCGGCGCTCAATAGCGCGCCCAACCGTCAGGGCCCGCCGCCCGGCTATCCCGCAGATTTTAATCCGCTTGCCGGTTTCCCGGGGCTGGAGCCATCGCGCTCCGGGCCAAGTCCGGAAGACATCATCGCAAGCGCCCTTCCGGGCTATCAGGGCGGATCACAGATAAGCCCGCTGGATGCCCTTCGGGGGTTGTTGCCCGGCGGCTTTGACTATCCGGCCATGCCGGGCACACAAACACCCCGGCCCCAGCACAGCGATCCAGCCCCGCCCCCTGAAACCGTTCCGGCGATTGATCCGGCGATTGATCCGGAACTGGGTCCGGCAGCACCGAATTTCTGGCCGCTGTGGATTGATCAGCAGGATGTTCTGCTTAAACAGTGCCTGAAGCTGATGTCGGGGAACATGGATGATGCGCAGGATGCGCTGTCCGAGGCGATGGTCAAGGCATCAACCAAGTTCGAAGCCTCGATGGATGAAATCCGCAATCACCGCGCCTGGCTTTCACGGATTGTCCATAACGCCTGTATTGATTTGCATCGGCAAAACCGGCGCAAGGCGGAATACAAGGAAGAAACCCACGGCGGTGCGGATGTTCCGGTATCCCCGATCAGCCCGCCGGTTATTCCCAGCCCGGAAGAATCGTTTTTAACCAACGAAAAGCTCGACCAGCTCGAAACTGTCCTCTGTGCCCTTCCTGAAAAACTGCGCAAGCCGCTTTTGATGCGCTGCGTTCAGGACCGCAGTTATGACGACATCGCGGTCGCCCTGGGCCTAAGCAATTGCGCCGTGCGCAAACGTGTCCAACTGGCACGCGACCACCTGAAGGATGCCGGCATTCAATAGTTGGCAAATAAATGAAAAAGACGCGTCACAACCCCAAACACCCAGCGTCTTTAGATTGAAAACGGGACGGCGAAACCCCGTCAGGATCACAACCGCAAGCAGTCCACAGCACACCTACACGAAGGAGACTTTACAATGGCGATTCCGACCCCGGTAAATGGTCAGATCACTGATGCAGTCACCCAGACAAATGTGAAAGTTTTGGGCGACGCCCCGGCAATGGCAATGGGCTCGATTTTTCAGTCCCTCGCACATTCCACCGGCATCCTCTATGAAAACGCCGTCAGCGCACAGCAGCAGATCGGCATCACCTCGCAGGCCGCGACCAATCAGGGCGTCATCCAGATCTATTCGGTCGATACGATGGCAGACTCTGTGGCAACCTCGAAAATTGCCAAAAGCGACGTGCCCGACAATATGCTGTCACTTCTGACCGCACTTCAAGCCACCAAAGGCTGATCCCGTTTACCTGTCAAACATATGGCAGGCTGGTCCCGCTCCGGATCTTCTGACACACGGGTCACCATCAAATCGGGCGGTCGTTTCCATCAGCGACCGCCCGATTTTACATGGATCGCGCCCCAATTTGCGGTCCGCAAGTTTTTGCACAAGTTCCGTCACAACCGATCTGGCCCCCCGTCATCTGACTGATCCCGCAAACCACGCGGAAAAGGGCCGGATTCCGGCACTTCTTTAGGCAACCAGGAGATACACAATGGCTGATAACACTCCGGTCAATGGCATGATCACGGATGCAGTAACCCAAGCCAACGTAAAGGTTTTGGGGGATGCTCCTGCCATGGCCATGGGCTCGCTGTACCAGTCGCTGGCGCATTCGCACGGCATTCTCTATGAGAACGCCGTCAGCACCCAGCAGCAGGTCGGCATCTCTTCACAGGCCGCAACCAACCAGGGCGTCATTCAGGTCTATTCGGTCGATACCATGGCCGGTGCCGTTGCCACCTCCAAACTCGCAAACAGCGATGTGCCCGACAACATGCTTTCTTTGTTGTCGGCTCTTAAAGCAACGACCGGAACGTCCGTGTCGTAACACCAGATTGGTTTCGCCGCCGAACCGGCCCGGCATGCAGTCGCTTGCCGGGCTTTTTCCATCACAAAAGTCGCTGGCGCACGTCATACCGATAAGTCCCCATTTCGCCAGCCAAGGAGACGGACATGCCGGCACCATCGGGAACACCCCCACAAGACGGCACGCAAGCAGATCAAAGCCAATCCACCCCGCCACAGCAGCCGCAACAGCCGCAACAGTCCTGGTACGTCGCAGAACACCCCCCCTGTCAGGTGTCCAGTCAGGTCACCGACAGCGTTGCGATGACCAATGTCGCGACCATTGGTGTCGGGCCAAGTTACGCCGCCCTTCAATCCATGCTGGGTCAGTCGCAATCCCAAAGTGTCTTGATGGCCAATATGGTTTCCGCCCAAAGGCAAAATGCGATGGTTGGCATGACCACCATGACCAAGGGTATCGAACAGATCATGAATCGCCGTAACCAGTAAGGATCAAAGCGATGAGCAATTCCCATGAAGTTGACGAGCAAATCACCGACAGCGTGACCCAGACAAACACCACCGTCATTGGCAATGGCCCGGCAATGGGGACCATGCAGTCCTATCTGTCCCAAGCACAGGCGCAGGGCATTCTGTTTGCCAATATGGTCAACGAACAGCAGCAACTGGCTGTGGCAAGCCTTGCCACCACCATGGAATGCGCGAAATCGACCCTGTCGGTTCAGGACAACAAACCAAATTTTTTTACGGCGGCTCCTTTGAATGTGCGTCAGTCGACCAATCCAGCGCAGAAGGATCCGAATCACAATCCGACGTAAATGACGGCGACACTGCCCCCGAAGCCCCGCCAGACGACGACCCACCATGGTGGGAACAACTTGATGAACGTTTCGTGGGTAAGGGTAAGGGCAACGTCACGACCGATGAGCAATCCGAAGGAAATGGCACCTCAGGTGTGTCGTGAGGACGGAGCATAAACCATGAACGATATCGTCAATCCACAAGTCACAGATGCGGTCACCCAGACCAACGTAAAGGTTCTGGGCGAAAGTCCGGCACAGGCGGTGTCGATGGCCTTGCAATCGCATTCCCATGCGACGGGGCTTGCCATGGAAAATGCCACATTGGTTCAGGGCAACATGCAACAGGTCGTCAATACATCGACATCGAAACTGGTCGCCTTGATCACGGCACAGGCGGGATAGCCGTCAATCGGCAAACGCCCCCGAAAATAATCGGCAAACGATCTGGCGAAATTTGATCACAATTCTTCTCATCATGCGTCAAAAGGTGTGCGGTCAGACAGACCGCTTATTCGGAGGATACAATGGCTATTCCAACCCCGGTGAACGGTCAGATTACCGATGCAGTTACGCAAACTTCGGTAAGCGTTCTTGGATCCGCACCCGCCAATGCGATGGGCTCGATCTATCAAAGTGCGGCGCATTCAACATCCATCCTGTTCCAGAACGCGGTGCAGGCCCAGCAGCAATCATCGATCTGCTCGCAGGCCGCCACCAACCAGGGTGTCATGCAGCTTTATTCGGTCAACACCATGGCCGGTGCAATGGCAACGAACAAAGTGTCAAATTCCGACAACAGCAATACGCTTTTGACACTCCTGATCATTTTGGCAGCAACCCGCCGCTAGGCACATGACATGACCCGTCCGATCCATCATCGGACCATGGTCACTTAAACTGAGGGCGTGCAGATGGCAGACAACACCCCCGTAAATTCACAGATCACGGATGCCGTGACACAAACCAACGTCAAGGTTCTTGGCGAAGCGCCTGCCCAGGCGATGGGGCTTGTGTATCAAACCATGGCGCATTCCATCAGTCTTTCGATGCAAAATGCCATGCAGACCCAGGGCGGCCTGCAGCAGATCGGCAATGCCGTCACGTCGAGCGCGTGCAAGATGATCCTTGATACATCTGGCGGCGGCATGGGCGGCGGAGGCAACAAGAACCAGTGATTTCTGAATGGTCATTCGATGGGCCATGAGGATGTGCCCCAACAGCATTGAACAGACGCGCAAAACACCCGTCAAAGCAAATGAGGTCCTTCATGGCAGACGATGACACCCCCCCAAAGCCAGCCAACACTGAACCCAAGGGCGCGGATGATCCGACCACGCCTGATGCCGCAGACAACGCGGATGCCAAAGATACCAAGGATGCGAGTGGCGGCAGCACCGGAGCCCCGGATGCCCCCAAAGCATCGGGCGGCGATGGGTCAGACAAGGACACGCCCCCCTCGGACAGCCCGCCTGCCGCACCTAGTACGCCCCCGCTCAGCACGGCTTTGAACCCGCAGATCGTTCAGGCGGTTGGCACAACCAACCATGCGGTTCTTAACGGAGCCATTCCGGGGGCCAATGGGGTGGCCTATCAAAAGGTGGCGCAGGCAGCGGCCTACGCGGTACAGGATTCCACCGATTACATGCGCAACATCATGTCGATGGCATCGGCGACCACCGGTGTCGCCATGCAAAAGATGCTCGCAGAAAATACGCCGGACCCGTACAGCAAAATCATCGAGGCCGCGACCAAGGCCGTCGCAGATGCCCAGAAAACCTTTAGCAGCGTCGGCGAAGCCGCAAGCGGTGTTGTGAAGGATTTTGACAGTATGGCGTGACGGCATCTGCCGTCTGGCATCTGGCATCTGGCAGATGACAGCAGTGTCTTGAATGCTGAGCGGCTGGGATCTTACCCAGCGCGCATCAGTTCAAGACGATGGCAGGCCTCGGAGAAGTCCGGGGCGAACAGCTTGACACTGACGCCGGTCCCTTGCAGCTCATAAGCCCCCATTTCCACGGTCGGACAGGAAATGAAGCTGGCGACGGTCTGACTGACCAGAACGCGTTTGCCCAGTTGCTTGGTCAATTGTTCGATACGGGCGGCTTCGTTTGCGGCCTGACCCACCACGGTGAAATCGACCCGTTCGGGAACCCCGACATTGCCATAAATCACATCCCCGACATGCATCCCCAGCCCGTAATCAAACGGCGGTTTACCGGATTCTTCGCGGGTCGCGTTGAGCTGATCGATGTTGAGCTGTGCCTCGGCAGCGGCATACAGGGCGGAAACGCAGGCGGTTTCGACATTGTTTTCATTTTCGTCAATCGGGAAAATCGCAAGTGTCGCATCGCCGATATAGCGCAGAACCTGTCCGCCGTGTTTCAACACCGCCCCGGCGGTTGCCGAGAAGAAATCATTCATTTCGCCCAGGAACGCATCGTCCCCAACATGGGTTGCAACCGATGATGAGTTGCGCATGTCCGAGAACCAGATCACCGCACGGGTTTTGGTGCTGTCGCCCAGTTTGATCTGACCATTGCGCACGCGTCCACCGGCATCTGATCCCAAATAGGTTTCAAGGATGGTTTTGGTTTCTTCGTGGTTGATGCGCATTTTGCACGACACGGCAAAGCGGCGCTGAATCCCCGACAGCGTTGCAAGGTCTTCGTCGGAAAAACCACTGGGGCGGCGCGTCATATAGGTCATGAAAATGCGGTTACTGCCCAGCGTGCTGTCACGGTCGGTGACAAAGGGCGTCATCAACGCATAGTAATCTGTGCCGCGATTGCGGCGGAAACTTTCAAGGATCGGGAAATCAAGAACCGCGCCCGGCCCGATCAAATGGCGGCGCATGAAACTGACATCTGAATCCGCCATCCATTTAAGCGGACTGTCGGCCCAATCGGGATCATCATCGCGCACCCCCATATGGGTCGAACGTTCAACCGAATTGCTGTCCTTTGACCAGACATAAGAAACCCCTTCGTAAAGGGGGTGCAGGGTTTTGAACGCCACCATCACACGGTCGATGGGAATACCGGCCGCAACCAACCGACGCACCATGCCATTGAGGATCTCTGAAATGTCGGTATCTTCGAGCGCGCATTCCATCACCCAGTCGTTGACAGACCGGACAAACCCGCGCGCTGCCTGCGCCGAATTGGTGCCGGGCAACGATGTCACTACCGATGAAGATGCATTTTTGTCGCTCATTGCCTGCTCCGCAGATTTCGTGCCTTAACTATCGCATTGCCTAGATAGAACAGCAACGCAATTTCGCAATTGCGAATTGGGAAACAGTCTCTTTCCCGCCAGACAAATGACCATCAGTCATCAATTATGCAAGTTCGAATTTTAAAAAAACTGTAACCTGCTGAATTCACGAGATATTGTTTACAATTTTGCAGGCGGAAGATAGATCCGGGCCCGCAATCCACCCTGCGGTGCATCGTCAAGATAGATTTCGCCGCCATGGGCCCGAATGGCTGTGCGCGCGATGGCCATCCCAAGACCAATCCCCCCGGTATCGCGATTGCGCGACTCTTCAAGCCGGAAGAACGGTTCAAACACCTGTTCGCGTTGATCAATTGGAATGCCCGGTCCATCGTCAGATATCTCAATCCAGAGGCCGTCATCATCGGCATCCTGTATGGCGACTTCGACCGTGGCCCCATATTCAAGCGCGTTGGATACCAGATTGCCAAAGGCACGTTTTATCGATAGCGGACGGCATGGGTAAACGCGCGGCGTGACCTCGCCGGAGAATGCGATGGGACGCCCGGTTTCGGCCAGATCTTCGACCGCGGATTCAACCAGTGCGGCAATATCGATTTTGCGGGTTTTCTCGTTGGCGGTTTCTTCGCGCGCGAAGGTCATCGCGGCTTCGACCATCTGTTCCATTTCATTGAGGGTTTCAATGATCCGTGCGCGGTTTTCCGGGTCTTCGACAAATTCGGCGCGCAACCGCAAGGATGTTATCGGCGTGCGCAAATCATGCGAAATCGCCGCCAGCATTCTGGTGCGGTCTTCGACAAACCGTTTTAGACGCGCTGTCATGCGGTTAAACGCCTTGGCCGCACGGCGAATTTCAAGTGGTCCGGTTTCTGGCACCGGTTCGGGATAATCACCCCGCCCGACCCGGTCAGCCGCCCGCGTCAACACCGCCCATGACCGCGAAATACGCCGGGCCAGAAAGAATGTGATGATCCCGATGACAAGGGCCGACATCACAACCCGGATCACATTATCAAAGACAAACCGTGGCGGCGGTGTCACCCCGCCAATCATCGCTTCGAGCCAGATGTTGGGTTGTCCATCGTCGGTGATCTTATCGGGTAAAGTTGAAAAGATCGGCACGGCAAGCTGCATCACCGGTGCGCCATGACAATCAAACCGGTCAAGATACCGCAATGCCCATGGGACATAGCGTTTCCCATGCGGGTTGTGATCAGGTTTCTGCAAATCGGGTTGATCACGATCCTGATCGAGATCAGGAACACCACGATGTTTTGTATCAATTGCTTCTTTGACGATGTCGCGGGCATCTTTGTAGGACGATATGTCGTGCTTTCGCCCGTCATCGGGAAACTGTTCTTCGCGGATGTTTTGCAGATGATGCTTTTCCGCCCAACAAGCATCTTCTGCCAGAATATCGGCCTTTGCCTGTACCTCTGGCGAGGTCGCCAGAAAGGCGTTCAGGCGATCAGTCAATCCTTGTGATACCAGTGTATCGGCATTAACGACGTCTGACGTTTCAACCAGCCGCAAACGGGTTTGTGACGACTGGGCAACACGTAGTACATCCGCCCAGTTTTCCGACGGTGTGGTCGACAAAATGCGTGAAATCGCCGCCACACGCCAAAGCGCATTGCCCCGTCGTTCCGAGGCAACCGCATCGCGGCGTTCCTCGGCCAGCATGATCCCCAAAACCACATGGGTCAGAATGATCGCGCCCAGCAGCAAAAACACCAGTTGCCCGGTCAGGGTTCTGGGCCAAAGGCGCGTGATCAGGCGGCGGGTCATATCTTTGTCACCTCGCAGGTGAACATATATCCCCCACCCCATACGGTTTTAATCAGGGTCGGGTTTTTCGCATCACTTTCGATTTTCTTGCGCAGGCGGCTGACCTGATTATCGATGCTGCGGTCAAAGGGAATGGCATCGCGCCCGCGCGTCAGATCAAGGAGCTGATCGCGGTTCAAAACCATGTTGGGATGTTCGACAAAGGCACAGAGCAAGCCGTATTCACCGGCACTGAGTGGCAGAACCACATCGGTGTCATCACGCAATTCATGACGGGTCCGGTCCAGCACCCAGCGATCAAAGCCAATCTCGCCGACTGGTGATGGTCCCTTGCGCCCGACGGGCAGGCTTTGGGCGCGGCGCATCACGGCCTTGATCCGGGCGAGAAGTTCACGCGGGTTAAATGGTTTGGCCAGATAGTCATCGGCCCCCATTTCAAGCCCGATGATCCGGTCGGTTTCTTCGCCAAGGGCGGTCAGCATAACCACCGGTACATCATGATTTTCGCGCAACCAGCGACACAGGCTGAGCCCGTCTTCGCCGGGCATCATCAGATCAAGCACAATCAGATCAGGATGCAGGTTATCGCCCATCAAGCGGCGCAATTCGCGGCCATCCGATGCCAGTGTGACACGGTATTCATGTTGGCGCAGATACCGCCCAAGCAAATCGCGGATATCGCGGTGGTCATCAACAACAAGAATGTGGGGCTGGTCGCTCATATATCGCTGCCAATCATTAATCGTTAAGCCCCCTAACCTATCGCGTTGGCAGACACAGCTGAAACCTCAATTTGTATCAAATTGTCGCATTTGGCGGTTTTGATAATTGTTGCGACCAATTTCCCCTGTTTGCGGGATCATTTGGCGACAAACAGACGTCATAACAGACCTCGATAGCGTTCTCCCCCACCGACACGAGGTTCAAAATGAAACGTAAGACATCCCTTAAAATCGCCGCTGCCCTGATTGCGTCAACTTTGCTCGCACTGCCAGTTGCATCGGCCTATGCCGGTAGTGATGGCCATCATGGCGGCAGAATGCTTGAGCAAGGCCAATTCAAGGAATTTGGTTTTGATGGCAAGCACCGTGACCATGACAAGCGCGGCATGTTTGGCAAACAGCACCGCGAACGTGCAACCCCGCTTAGCGTTGACGAGGCGCGCATTCTTGTTGATGCGATGCTTTTGCGGTCCAATGTGAGCGACCTTAAAATCGGTGACGCGCTTCTGTCCGACGAGCCCGGTAAAATCGATGTCTCGCTGGTGAATGGTGCGGGCGATCTGGTGGACGTTGTCACGTTTGACGCCAAAAAAGGACGCCTTGATCACGGTGAGCGCCGGTCGCTTCGCAAATTGATGCCGCGCCCGGACAAGGAGGCACGTTTTGACCGTTCGTTTACCGACGCGCAGATGAATACGCTGGCCCAGGCGATGGTGATCCGGTTTGGCCAGGGGGAGCTTAAACTTGGCAAGATCGCCGAGACCGATCGTGGCACCTACGTCGCGACGGTGACCAACAAGGCGGGCGATATTGTGCGTGAAATGGAATTGAGCCGTGTGACCGGACGCCCGATCAGTTAACGGCTTAGATCGACCTCTACCCCAAGGTTCGGGGGTTTTATCCCAACCGATACCCCGAACCTGTCCCCGACGCCCCTGAGGTTTTCGCCTCAGGGGCGTTTTACGTGGCACGCGACGATAAACGGGGCATGAGAAGGATAGTGTAATGTCTGAATTATTTCGATTTGACCTCGGTCGGGGGTGACATCATGGTTCTTTTCTTTGACCTGAAATGAATTGCGCCATCATGATCAACACGCTGTCGGACCCCACCATCAAACCCGCCCCAAGAACAGCCACCGAAGCCGATATCCCCGCCATTTCAAACCTGTGGCAGGAAACCGGCCTTTATCGCCCCTATAACCCGCCAGAATGGGATGTCCGGTTTGCCCTTAAATCCAAAGAGGCAACCTTGCTGGTGTGGGAAGATAACAGTGATAACATCATCGGATCGGTGATGGCCGGTCACGATGGCCATCGTGGCTGGATTTACTATCTTGCCGTTGCCCCGAATTTACAAAAATCGGGACTTGGTCGGAAATTGATGGAGATCGGTGAAAACTGGCTGCGCGATCAGGGGGTTTGGCGCATGCAATTGATGGTGCGCTCGGAAAACAGCAAGACGCAGGATTTTTACCGTCATCTTGGCTATCGCGCGCTGGATGTCACGGTCATGCAAAAAGACATCGACATCCCACCGGCGGAACGCGAAGACATGACCGCGCCGCCGAAACACGCGCAAACCTGATGGAAACCGGCGTTGAAAAAGCTGTCGGCTGACGCCCTTTTTCCGGTTGCCGTCAGGGTAACAGTTACTCTGCGGCGATCTTGTCGGCTTGTGCGCCAGCCAGTCGTTTTTTCAAAACGGCCTTTTGATCGTCAGTTAACCGCAAGCCCAGCTTGGAGCGGCGCCAGATCAGATCATCAAGGTCGCGCACCCATTCCTGATCGATCAGGTATTGGACTTCGGCTTCATACAGGTCATGGCCATAGCAGGCCCCAAGATCAGAAAGGGCGTTTGCGGCCCCTAAAATGGTTTCGATCCGAGTGCCATAAAGCCGCAGCAAGCGGGTAAGCATCGCCGATGGTACCCAGTTATATCGTTTGGCAAAGACGTCATATGCATCGTCAAAGGATGCATTGGGGAAGTCGCCACCCGGAAGTGGTGCCGATGCGGTCCAGGGTTGATCATTATGGCCAAGCTGATCGGTTATGATCTGCAACGCGTGCTCGGCCAGTTTGCGATAGGTGGTGATTTTACCGCCAAAGACATGAAGGGCGGGCGCATCGTCGCTGTTGGCTTCGAGTTTGAGGGTATAGTCGCGCGAAATTTTTGAGGCGTTTTTGCCATCGCCATTGCCGGCATAGAGCGGACGGACCCCGGAATAGGTCCAGACCACATCATCGGTGCTAACGGACTTTTTGAAATAGCCGCTGGCGAGTTTGCACAGATAATCAACTTCGTCCTGATCGATTTTGACGGTTGATGGATCACCGGTAAAATCAACATCCGTGGTGCCGATCAGGGTGAAGTCATTTTCATAGGGAATGGCAAAGACAATCCGGCCATCGCCATTCTGGAAGATATAGCAATAGTCGTGGTCAAACAGTTTGGGCACGACGATGTGACTGCCCTTGACCAAGCGAATGTTCGCCTTGGTTTTGGACTGCACAGCGCCGCCATCAGGTTTGATCAAATCAGCACACCAAGGCCCGGCGGCATTGATCAGCATTTTACCCGTCACAACGCGGTCTTGATCATGATCAGCGTCGCGCAAGGTGACGTTCCATTGCCCGTCCATCTGCTTTGCGCCAACGCATTTGGTGCGGGTCAGGATTTCAGCGCCGCATTCACGGGCATCCATGGCGTTGAGCACCACAAGACGGGCATCATCGACCCAGCAATCGGAATAGACAAAGCCCTTGGTCACATCCTCACGCAGCGGTTCCCCCGCCACATGGGACGCGAATGAAATGCCCTTGGATGCCGGGAGTTTTTTACGCCCGCCCAAATGATCATATAAAAACAGGCCCAAGCGGATCATCCATGCCGGACGCAGATCCTTGCGGTGCGGCAGAACAAACCGCAGCGGCCAGATGATGTGCGGCGCATTGCCAAGCAGCACTTCGCGTTCGGTAAGCGCCTCGCGCACCAGACGGAATTCATAATGTTCGAGATAGCGCAGACCACCGTGGATCAGCTTGGTGCTGGCCGAGGAGGTCGCGCTGGCAAGGTCGTTTTGTTCACACAGCAAAACCTTCAGGCCGCGCCCGGCGGCATCACGGGCAATCCCGGCACCATTGATGCCGCCACCGATGATGATCAGATCATAATTGGATGTGCCGGAGTTTGATGTGCCAGAATTTGACGTGCCGGGCATTGCGGTTCTCTCTGCGTTTGATGGGTTGGTATCGCCATAAATAGTTCATTTTCGAAAATTTACAAGTTTCGAATTGTGACATTTTTGCGATTGAGGGAACGGAACCCATGAAGACACACGTGTCGTATAGCATCAAAACCCGGCCTGCTTTGGTAAATTTCGCGAATGAAAAAATGCAAAAAAACCCGCCTGACAGGCAGACGGGTTTAAACGCACAACAGAAATGGACGGGTATCAGATGGTTATGTCAGCCAGCGTTGTTGCCAGTCAGACAACATGGCAATGGTCCAAAGCTGATGACCCCAGTTGCGACGGCCTGAGATATGTTCCTGATGCAGCCTATCAATATAGCGGCGATCCAGCCCAAGATCGTTATACAGCGCATCATTGGCCAGATGGTCACCCATCCATTCACGTAAGGGGCCGCGCAGCCATTGTGCCAGCGGCACGCCAAACCCGGTTTTGGGCCGGTCGATCAATTCACGCGGGACGTATTTATACAAAATCTGACGGACGGCATATTTGCCAACTGACCCGTTCAGCTTCAAATGTGCCGGCAGGCGCCAGCCAAATTCGATCACCCGGTGATCGATGAAGGGCACGCGGACCTCAAGCGAATTGGCCATCGATGCGCGGTCCACCTTGGTCAGCACGTCATCGACCATATACATCATCGTATCCATGACCTGCATTGAGGACACGTAATCGAGATTACGATTGCGACAGAACTTTTCGCCCGGCACGCGGATTTTCTTGCGGCCCTCACGACGGCCCAGCAATTTGTCGGTGTCAAACAAGGACAGCAGCGCGTGATAGCGATCCAGATCGTCCTTGATCGCCAGAAGTGGTGCTGCCTTATGGATTTTATCGCCAATCGCACTGGTCGCACTCCCGCCCGGCACCAGCCCGACCAGATTGTCCCACTGTTCGGGCGACAGCATGGTTAGCATACGGGCCACCATGGAGGCGCCAAACGGAATGCTGCCTGCGGCCTTGCTTAATTGGCGGGCCCAAAGATAGCGGGTATAGCCGCCAAATGTCTCATCCCCGCCATCACCCGACAGGGCCACGGTGACTTCCTTACGGGTCAGGGCGGAAATCAGATAGGTCGGGATGGCGGAGCTGTCAAAAAATGGCTCGTCATAGGTTTCCGACAGTTTGGGCACCAGATCAAGGGCGTCCTGCGGGGTGACATAAAGTTCGGTATGGTCGGTTTTAAGGTGACGCGCGACTTCCCCGGCAAAGGCCGCTTCGTTAAAGGCGGCGTCTTCGAACCCGACCGAAAATGTTTTAACCGGCCGGTCGGAGACCGATTGCATCAGGGCGACGATGGTCGATGAGTCAATCCCGCCCGATAAAAACGCGCCGAGCGGAACATCAGCCACCATGCGGCGCGAAACCGCATCGCGCAGCAAATCTTCAAGCGCGTCAATCGCACTTTGATCGTCACCACTCCAGGCGTGGTTCTGACCATTAAGCACGGCATCCTCGACCGACCAATAGGCAAACTCGGAGGCCTGATCGTGCCCGGTAATTTCAAGAATGTGACCGGGTTTGAGCATCTTGGCGTGGGCATAGATCGAATGGCCCGACGGCACATAGCCAAACCGTAAATAGGCCTCCAGCCCGGAATGATTGACTTCGCGCGAAATCGCGTTGCCCGCAAGCAATCCTTTGACCTCGGACGCAAAGCCGATATTGCCGTCATAGCGCGACCAATAAAGCGGCTTGATCCCCAAACGGTCGCGCACCAGGGTCAGTTTTTGGGCGTTCCGGTCCCAAAGGGCGATGGCGAACATGCCAATCAGGCGCTTGACCGTTTCGCGCACGCCCCAATGGGCAATGCATTCAACGATGACTTCGGTGTCGGAATGGCCGCGCCATGCGATGTTGGCACTGGCAAGTTTTTGGCGCAGTTCTTCGGTGTTATAAATCTCGCCATTATAGACCATGACATAACGGCCATTGGCCGAATGCATCGGCTGTTTACCGGCATCGGAAAGATCAATAATTGCCAGGCGGCGCTGACCAAGGGCCAGCCCGTTTTCCGTGTCACACCAGACATCACCGCCATCAGGTCCTCGGTGATGCAACGCGGCATTCATGCGCGAAACAGTATCGTGCAATCGGCTGGCGTCACCTTGCCCAGATAGCCATAAACCGGCAATTCCACACATAAAATAATCCTGTAAAACCCTGCCGTTACTTAAAACAATAACGGTGCATTCTACAATGAAAACCTTCTATAAAGAACGACTTGCCCCCAGAAAACGGCCTTGTCCGATCCGCCCCCGCACCCATCAAAGAAAAATCAGGCCTTTTCGATGCCCAGTCGCGCCATGCGGCGATAGAGGGTATTGCGGCCAATCCCCAAGGATTTGGCGGTGTTGCTGATGTGCCATTTCTGGTCGTCGAGCAATTGACGTAAAGCCACCTCTTCGGCGTGTTTCATGGTCTGCATTGGCGACATCTTGGCATCTGCCTCTGACGCCATCACCTTGAAATCATCAGGCAGATGATCGCGGCGGATCACGCCGTTTTCGGCAAAGACACAGGCATATTGCAACATATTCAATAACTCGCGCACATTGCCCGGCCAGCGGTGTGCGACCAGCATGGCGAGAACTTCCTCATCGCAGGTAACACCTGCGGCCATGCTGCCCAGCAACCGGGTGATCAAATCGGCAAGATCGCTGCGTTCGCGCAAAGCCGGGACCGCAAGGCGGGCACCCTTGATCCGATAGAGCAAATCTTCGCGGAACGTGCCGTTCGTCACCGCCTTGGCCAAATCGACATTACTGGCGCACATCAAACGGAAATTGACCGGGACTGATTTTGTACTGCCCAGCGGCTCAATCGTGCGATTTTCCAGAACCCGCAACAACCGCCCTTGAGCGGAAAGTGGCATATCGCCGATTTCATCAAGAAAAAGCGTGCCGCCATTGGCTTCGCGGATGCGCCCGCCAAAGCCGTCGCGCGCCGCCCCGGTAAAGGCGCCACCGGCATGACCAAACAGTTCGTTTTCAATCAGCCCTTCGGGCAGGGCCGCACAGTTGATCGCCACGAAATTGCGTGATTTCCCCACCGCCGCATCATGGATGTGACGGGCAAGATATTCCTTGCCGCTGCCGGTTTCACCCGACATCAAAATATTGATATCGCGCGCATGCAGTCGCGACCCGATATCAAAAATACGGCGCAAGGCCGGATCATGATCGGGCATTTCAGTTTCGGGCGTGGGTGCGTGCACCGGTTTGACCGGTATGGGCATTGATGTTGCCCGCCCGACGAATTGGCGGCGCAGTTTTTCAGGCAAGGTGATACTGCCAAACAGCACCCCGCCCCCGGCAATGTTAACCGCCATTGCAGGATCGGCCTGATCGCGCCCAATGTCAGCATGAAGATGTTTGCGACCGGCACTTTGATTGGCGAATTTTGCCAGCAAACTGTCGACATCCATTTCAAAGACGTCGCGAATGTCGCTGGAACTGCTGGCGGCGCGCAAGATACGGCGCGCCATGGATGTCGCCCCACTGATCGTTCCGTCGGGTGCTATGGAAATCATCGCATCACGGGTTGATCCGACATGCTGCGATTCAGGGTGAAGGTGCAGGATGATGTCGCCTGCCCGCTCGTCAAAAAACAGGATGCGTTCAAGGGCCTCGGCATAATCGGCAATCATGCCGCGCACCCGCAGGCAATCGGTGCGCTTGATATCATCGCGCACAGCCGAAACATCCAAAACCGAACAGACTTCACCATCGGGGCTAAACACCGGGGCGGCAGTACAGGTCAGGGCGGAATGTTGCGACAGAAAATGTTCATCCTTGTGGATGGTGATTGCACGGCCTTCAACAATGCAGGTGCCAATGCCGTTGGTGCCTTCGCGTTCCTCGCTCCAGACGGCACCGGGCAAAAGGCCGTTGGTGCGAAAGGCCGGCAGCAACGAATGGGCCGCCACACTGTCAAGGATCACCCCCTTATTATCGGTCAGAAACACCGCATAACCCGATGCATCAATCTTGCGATACAGGGTCCGCACAAGATCATGGGCATGGTGATACAGCCGCCCATTTCGGTCACGCAATTGCCGGGTCTGGCTTTCGGGCATGACTTCGGGACGGCGCAATGTATCATGCGCCAGACCAAAGCGCTGTTCACACCGTTGCCAGCTTTCAAGGACGGCCCGATTTTGCGCCGCACCGCTTAGCTGCAAGGCGGCTTCTATCCGTCCGCCGGAAAAATTTCCTGACATAGACGTTATCTCCCAAGGGTCGAAACTCATTCACATGACCACCCCGGTCTCCCGAATTTGTGCGGATATGCGGAGCAAAGTCACAGGAAGATTTATATCTTTCAAGACTTTGCGACAAAATTGCCCGTGCAAATTCGGGATATCCGAAGGACAACTGATATGAGAGAAAACTCTGCGTCAAATCCCTTGACCGGGAATCACCCCGCGCTGCGGGCTTTTCCTAGCTTTTTCTCTCATATCAGTTGCCGGGGCGGTTATGTGAATGAGTTTCGACCCTGTTGTCGGCGTTTTGACCCGGAACGTCCGGCGCGCGGCTTATGCCGCATCCGATCACAGGCCAGATATTACCACATCAAACCCCTGTCACGCCAACCCGTTTCAGCCCCAATCCACCGCGCAATGGCACCTGTTCCATAAACGGAACAATTTGTTCCACCTGCGCCAAGAAAACGAGCACATCCTTGGCGCCCCCTATCGTTTCAGACGTTCTCCATCCACCTGAAAAATCATCGTTTTTTGTCTGATCCGGCGTGTGGCGCCCAAATGGCATGACCTTTGCGGGACTGGTGGGGTCACAATTAAAAAACGGGCGAAAAAATCGCCTGTGGATCTCGGAGGAACCAAAATGATCTACAAGAATCCAAATGATGCCGGTAGCGTCGTCAGCTTCAAATCGCGCTATGAAAACTATATTGGCGGTGAATGGATCGCCCCGACCAAAGGCCAGTATTTCGAAAATGTCTCGCCCGTGAATGGCAAGGTATTTTGCGAAATCGCCCGGTCCTCAAGCGAGGACATCGAAAAGGCCCTTGATGCCGGTCACGCGGCGGCCGAAGCATGGGGCAAAACATCGGTCACGGAACGGGCCAATATCCTTAATAAAATCGCCGACCGCATGGAACAGAACCTTGAGATGCTGGCGGTTGCCGAAACATGGGACAACGGCAAGGCTGTGCGTGAAACGATGGCGGCTGACATTCCGCTGGCGATTGATCATTTCCGCTATTTTGCCGGTGCCATCCGCGCACAGGAAGGATCGCTTGGCGAGATTGACGACAACACGGTTGCCTATCACTTCCACGAACCACTTGGCGTTGTTGGTCAGATCATTCCATGGAACTTCCCGATCCTGATGGCGGTATGGAAACTGGCCCCGGCGCTGGCGGCGGGCAATTGCGTGGTCCTGAAACCCGCAGAACAGACCCCGGCATCGATCTGTGTGCTCATGGAACTGGTGGGTGATTTACTGCCCGCAGGTGTGCTCAACGTCGTGCAAGGCTTTGGCGTTGAAGCAGGTAAGCCACTGGCGCAAAGCAACCGGGTTGCCAAGGTCGCCTTTACCGGTGAAACCACCACCGGGCGCCTGATCATGCAGTATGCATCGGAAAACATCATTCCGGTGACACTGGAACTGGGTGGCAAATCACCCAACGTCTTCTTTGACGACATCATGGCCCAAGACGATGATTTCCGTCAGAAAGCCGCCGAAGGCCTGACGATGTTTGCGCTTAATCAGGGGGAGGTTTGCACCTGCCCGTCGCGCGCCCTTATTCAGGAAAACATCTATGACAAGTTCATGGATACGGTCCTGTCGCGCGTTGCCAACATCAAACAGGGCAACCCGCTTGATACCGACACCATGATGGGTGCACAGGCATCAAACGAACAGATGGAAAAAATCGTCTCCTACCTTGATATCGGCAAACAAGAAGGTGCCGAGGTTTTGTGCGGCGGTGACAAGGCCGACCTTGGTGGGGATTTGTCGGATGGGTTCTATATCCAGCCGACGATCTTTAAGGGCCATAACCGCATGCGGATTTTCCAAGAGGAAATCTTTGGCCCGGTGGTATCGGTCGCCACATTCAAGGATGACGCCGAAGCGCTTCATCTGGCCAATGACACGCTTTATGGCCTTGGGGCCGGTGTCTGGACCCGTGATGGCACGCGTGCCTATCGCTTTGGCCGCAACATCAAGGCCGGGCGTGTCTGGACCAACTGTTATCACCTCTATCCGGCCCATGCGGCCTTTGGCGGGTACAAACAGTCGGGCATCGGGCGTGAAAACCACAAGATGATGCTGAACCACTATCAGCAGACCAAGAACCTTCTGGTGTCTTACGATCCCAAACCGATGGGCTTCTTCTGATCTAAGGGGTTTATTCCCAGCCGGGCGCGGAACCACCATCCCGCGTCCGGTCACCTTTCCGAAAGACAGAGGTGAAGATGACGAGATCAGACAAAATACCTGACAGAGTCACCGCAACCGATGCGGCCATTGCGCTGATCGGCAAGCTTAAATCCATTCACGGTCCCTTGATGTTTCATCAGTCAGGCGGGTGTTGTGATGGCAGTGCGCCGATGTGCTTTCCCGATGGTGAATTCAAAACCGGTGATCAGGATGTGCTTCTGGGCGAGATTGACGGCAGCCCGTTTTACATGGGCCGCGCACAGTTCGAGTACTGGCGGCACACGCAACTGATCATTGACGTTGTTGATGGACGCGGCGGCATGTTTTCGCTTGAAGGCCCCGAAGGCAAACGCTTTTTAACCCGGTCGCGGGTGTTTAGCGATGCCGAATGGCAGGCGTTAAAGACCGCCGAGGAAAAGGAACCAATCGACAGCTAAACCAGTTTGATGAACCGCCAGATGGCCAACATCACACTGCGACGATGGATATTCTCCCTACCCACGGCATTGCGCGGACGTTATCGCTACCCCGATGACATATCCAGGCAATGCCAGAAGATGCCTCTTCATGTTTCCGTGGCATCTTCCTCCTTGCTCGCTGTCCCCACCAGGGCAGCGGGCTTTTTTTATGCCCCCTGCTTTTTATGCCGCCTGCTTTTTATACCCCTTGCACGGTATAAAAAATTTGGAACAAACAGGCGATGGCAAGTGTTCTGCAATTGGAAATCGACCCCGGGACGCCAAGCGCCCGGATATGAATTCCAATATGAGAAAAGGAGCATTTATCATGCGCCGCTCAATGATTACTTTGACCGCCCTTTCTGCACTTACACTGGGTGCAACGCCCGCTTTGGCCGCAGGCCAACAGAAAGATAATCCTCAGGTCCCTGATGAAACCCAACAGTCGATGCAGCAAAATAGCGCCACTCTTAATGAGTCGGAATCTGTTCATCTTTCGGGCACCGTAAAAGAAATTACCGGTGACCAGTTCACGATGAACTATGGCGACGGCGAAATTGCAGTCGACATGTCTGATTATGACTGGTTCGACGAGGGCTTTGTCCGGACAGGAGATCAGGTTCGGGTAAACGGTGAGGTTTCCGAAGGATTTTTCACCGACAAACAAGTCGTTGCCACGTCAATCTTCCTGCCTGAGCGCGGTGCCTATTACACCAACGGCGAGGACCGTACTGGCTTTGTCAACAGCAACGGCCTTGCAACTGGTGAAGAGTGGGTGACGCTTACAGGCGAAGTGACAGAAGTTCGTGAAGACGAAATAGCCCTTTCCACGGGCCACACCACCATCACTGTTGATTCCAGCGAAGTACCGGAAAATAGTGCGGATGGTCAGGCCCATCAGAAAATCCAAACCGGGGACCATATTTCGGTCGCCGGGGAGATGGACGCAGCCGGGCTGTTCACAGAACGCGAGCTTGTTGCATCTTCGATCATCGTCATGAATGACAGCAACACCTACATGCAATAGTCCGACAGGTGTCGTTGGGATATGACCAAGCAAAGGGCCGACGCCGGTTTAAACGGCGTCGGCCCTTTTTGCTATCAGGTCAGGATTATCAATACCAGCAAGCCAAGCGTGCACAACACCAGCAAGGACAGAATGGCTGTGGCAATGACCCGGCCACCAACATGCATCACGCTTCTGATGTCGACACTTAAACCCAATGCCGCCATGGCAAGGATCGTCAGGAAAGAAGACGCGGTGCGCATGGGCAGCAATGCAATGTCGGGCAGCAGCCCAAACGACCGAAACGCCATCATCACCACAAACCCGACAATAAACCATGGCACGACCTGGGTGATCGGAAGACGGATATTGTTTTGCCGTCCCCCCATCAAGGCCAGTGTAAAAATCACCGGCCCCAACATCAGAACACGGATCAGCTTGACCAATGTGCCAACCTGTACTGCAAGCGCCCCCGCCGGTGCGGTTGCGGCCAGAACCTGCGGCACGGCATAGACCGTAAGCCCGGAAAAGATGCCGTATTGTGCTGGCGACAAGCCAAGCGCGACATGAACCAACGGCAAGGCAAAGACAAACAGCACACCCAGCACGGCGGTAAAGGCAATCGACGCTGCAACATCATCAGACTTTGCTGAAATCACCGGGGCGGTCGCAGCAATCGCCGAGTTACCACAAATCGAATTGCCGCACGCCACCAGCATTGACAGTTGCTTTGACAGGCCAAGTGCGCGGCCAATGTGGAAACTGACAAACAGGCTGATGCAGACCGTGGCAATGATCGCCGCAATCAATCCCCCGCCCGCATTGCTCATTGCCTGCGTACTGATCGATGCACCGAGCAAGACAATGGCAATTTCCAGCATCGTCTTTGCACAGAACTGCACGCCCGCACAAAACACGGGTGCCAAGCCAAAGATCGACCGCACCACCACCCCGATCAAAATGGCAAAGACCAGACTTTCCACCCAGCCACGCCCCATCAAGACATGCTCAGCATGCTCGGCCAGCTTGGCCGCAAAGGCAACCAGCAGGGTCAGCATAAGTCCGGGCAGGATCGGTTTGATGCGGGCGTTAAAAAACATGTTTTGCCTGTAATTTAGGGACAAGCCGAAAATCACATGCTCAACCATTTACTTCCATCGAATAAAAATTCATATTTCATTCGATAAAATCGAATGATTATATTCAAACACGATATCGAACAGGCCAATGTCATGATGACGCTCGAACAGCTCCATATCTTTGTTGCGGTTGCGGAGCGCGAACATTTAACCCGCGCGGCCGAGGCGATTGGTCTGACCCCATCGGCGGTCAGTTCGGCGATCAAGAACCTTGAGGGGTTTTATGGCGTGGCGCTGTTTAACCGGGTGGGACGGCGGATTGAGCTCACCGAAACCGGGCGGCTGTTTTTGGATGAAGCCAAGGCGACACTGGCGCGTGCGCGTGCAGCCGAACTCACCCTTGCAGAACTTGGCGGCATGCAACGTGGTGATTTGAATGTCTATGCCAGTCAGACGATTGCCAGTTACTGGCTGCCGCCGTTCTTGATGAACTTCCATGAACAGTATCCCGGCATTGAAATTCACCTGACGATTGGCAATACCAAAACCGTATCGGATGCGGTGCGCGGCGGGGCGGCCGATATTGGCTTTATCGAAGGCGACATTGACGAACCGGCGCTGGCCAAGCGCGAAGTTGCCGAAGACGCCCTTGTCATTGTCGTCGGCCCAAAGCACCCGTGGGCCGATGGCCGACCGCTCACCCCGCAGGCACTGGTGACCCAGTCAAACTGGATCCTGCGCGAAGCCGGGTCCGGGACACGATCAGAATTTGAAAGTGCCTTGCGCGATCTTGGCGTGGATCCGACGCGGCTTAAAACCGCGCTTGTCCTGCCCAGTAACGAGGCGATTATTACCGCCGTTGAAAGCGGATCAGGTGCCACCGCCGTATCGCAATTTGCCGTCAGCTCGCTGATTGCCCAAGGACGACTGGCGCGCGCAGGATTTCACATCCCACCACGCAAATTCATGGTTTTACGCCACAAGGAACGCAAACAGACGCAAAGCTCGCTGGCGTTGGAGAAGCTTTGTCTGGCCCAAAGCGTTTAATCGTTGGGGCTGCTGTTGCCTGCATCTTGTTGCTAGTGTTCCAAAACGAAGGCGCGTAGCACGCGCGACGATCACTAGGGCCTGATCTACTGCGAGGAAAAACTGGTACTTTCAACCTTCTGGTTGGCCGTGGCCAAATGTTGCTCACCAGTTACGTAGGCGCGAACCACGGCATTCATGACCAAGACAATCATCAACGCAGTGAAAAAGAGTTGAAGATTGGCACCCAAAAAGCCTTGCCATGCGATATTCAAACCGAACGGCCGATATTCAGGCGTCCAAGTCATAAACCATATTGTCAGTATTGCCGCGGCAAACTTCAAAACGGCACAGCCAATGAAACTGCCCGCAACAGCGACCAAGACATAGCCAAAAGAATCAAAAGCCCGGCGCATAAAGCAGCGCAAGGATACCCTCCGTTCGAGAACCAGCTGTGGCAAAAGCGTTCCGGCGACACCCGCACACAATGCAAAAGAGATCAAAAAAGCGACCCCTGCAATAAATTGCACACCAAACAACAACCCACCACCACCGACACCTGCCATCGCCAAATGCTGGATGCTGTGAACGATCCCTGGAAACATAAAATAATAGAGCAGCATGGACGGAATTGATGAAATCAGCAGAATTGCCGTGGTCATGCCAAAATACAGTGCAACCGTACTTCTTCGGATTTCTGGCAACATTTCCGGACCGATGTAATGTGCCAACACATTCCGTAGAACAATGTAACCAACAATGATCCAGATCGAAAATGTGAGTCCTTCAAGCACCAGACCGTCGGGATCTCCAATGCCCGCCAACAGCTTGAGATACTTGGCCAATTGTAGAAGCGCAACCACAAAACCAGCCGACAAAAGCAACTGCGCCATGCCGATGGCATCCTTGAAGCTTTGGTGCCACAGCCCTCTTTCAAATTCGGGTCTTCCCTCGTTATCCGTGGCCTGATCTTTCTGATCTAGTTGGTTGGTTGGTGCTGCACTACTCATTGCCTGCTGCCTTCTGTCGATCACGGTTGTTTTTTAAACGCCCTGCTCCCAAGATTAGGGACTCCATGACCGGCTTCCAGTGACAGGCGTCACAACTATCCTTTCGAGGGAACCGCTTCTTCTTGCAACACATTTAAACGGTATTCACCCAGAATGTAGGTTCTTACCCCAAGGACCGAAACAATAGGGACCAGGGCAGCGGTAAAAAGTGCCGAACCGGCTGTGTTCATGATTGCAATCGCAATTTCCGGTCAGTTCGCTGATTGCTCAAGGCCGCCTTGCGCGCGCAGGATTCACATCCCACCGCGCAAGTTCATGGTCCTGCGCCACAAGGAACGCACACAGACGCAAAGTTCGCTGGCGTTGGAGAAGCTGTGTCTTTCACCTTTAGACTGATCAACCCGCTGCGTCGCTGAGGCCTTCTTCCTCGTCCGCGGCCAAACGTGCATCGCCAATTATGAGGGCTCGAGAAATTGTCACGGCGAGCATGATGCACCATAGGATTGCGACCAGGCTACCAATTAAACTTACAGATATACTCAAGCCAAACCGCGAAATCATTTCTGTTGTGTCACCGGAACCAAAGAAAAACACAATAGCAGGCAAGAAAATAGCTGCAATCGCCAGCTGGAAAACCTGCATCGGGAGCATGACAATCAAGCTCCGCCCAATCACATACCAAAACGTCTTTTTGCCGCGTTTCAGAGCGCGCTGGAACGAGGCATCTTTCGACCAAACCACTGAAACTGGCCAAGTGCAAAACAGAATAGAGAAAACGGTAGCACCAATGACAAAGGGTATACTGAGCATGATAATTATAAATGCCAAGCCACCCGTCAAATGATCA
Source organism: Thalassospira lohafexi (assembly GCF_002844275.1). GTDB lineage: Bacteria > Pseudomonadota > Alphaproteobacteria > Rhodospirillales > Thalassospiraceae > Thalassospira > Thalassospira lohafexi. The sequence goes on along the minus strand of NZ_NXGX01000008.1, from coordinate 30,133 downwards.
CCGGGCTTTAACCCCGAAGCGATAAACAGGAATTGGATAAAAAGTCCAAAAACACACAAGATCAAAAAGATAAGAAAAACTCTGGCACCAAACGCCAAGAAACTCGCACGCTTTTCTTTTACAAATGCCGACCAGCCAGAACAATTATCAAACACTGTCGCATGAACAGCGTAAACGACGGCTATTACCGGCAGACATCGTAGCAGAGCAAACGGCAGGTTCGGCATTCCAGGCCGGAACATTGGATGCAACTCCAACGTAGATACGACACAAAGCTCAAACGCGGCGACAAAAGCCAGCGCAAGCAATGCGGTAAAAACAATCGAAAGGTTTTTCTTTAAGACAATGCAGCTCTCCCAAACCACCCAGTGCTCAAACTTTGGCGTTACAGAATTCCCATTGTTTTTCTCAGCCACCCCCTCTGACATCTCACCTGCCCTTTAGATTTTATTCCCCACACACCAAACAACCATTAGGAGAAGACACAACCCGTCGCAAGAAGTATGTGCACAATGCCCTCTAGCAAACCGCCTTTATGGTAGATCCCCCCCATACAGTGATCACGCCAACGCTGGATTAAGTCGGAAATGATAGTTTTTCCAAGTGTAAATTGCGCAATCGCAATGCGGCAGTACACATAAGGTTTTATTGATCTTTCTAACGGCACAAACCCCGGGACAGTTGATGCCGACGCGTCGCACATCCCGGTCGCGAAAGAGCGCCCTGCAACCTTCAGGAGACGCGGATTTGTCGGGTGGCTTCGCTTAGGTTCTGAACCCAATTGAAGGACCATGCACATGCTTGATGCAGAAATACTGGCACGCATTCAGTTCGCCTTTACCATCTCGTTCCACATCATATTCCCGTCATTCACCATCGGGCTTGCCAGCTTTTTGTTTGTGCTTGAGGCCCTTTGGCTACGCACCCGTGATGACGCCTATCTTGCGCTGTATAAATTCTGGGTGAAAATCTTTGCCCTGGCGTTTGGCATGGGCGTGGTGTCGGGCATTGTGATGTCCTATCAGTTTGGCACCAACTGGGGACCGTTTTCGGAATTCACCGGCGGGGTCATTGGCCCGTTGATGGCCTATGAAGTGCTCAGCGCCTTTTTCCTTGAGGCCGGTTTCCTTGGCATCATGCTGTTTGGGTTGAACCGTGTTGGCCCGAAACTGCATTTCACCGCGACAACCATGGTGGCGGTTGGCACGTTATTCTCGGCGTTCTGGATTTTATCAGCCAACAGCTGGATGCAGACGCCCGATGGTTACATGATCGAAAACGGCCGGGCGGTTGTGACCAGCTGGTGGGATGCGATCTTTAACCCAAGCTTCCCGTATCGCTTGGTTCACATGGTTCTTGCCGCTTTTTTGACGACCGCCCTTGTGGTTGGTGCGGTTGGCGCATGGCATTTGCTGCGTGATCGGCAAAACCGCCCGGCACGCATCATGTTTTCCATGGCGATGTGGATGGCGGCCATCGTCGCCCCGATCCAGATCGTGGCCGGCGACATGCACGGGCTTAATACCCTTGAACATCAACCGGCCAAGGTTGCCGCGATGGAAGGCCATTTTGACACCCAGAATGGCGCGCCGCTGATCCTGTTTGGTTGGCCTGACATGGCGGCCGAGGAAACCAGATATGCGCTTGAAATTCCCAAACTGGGGTCGATGATCCTGACGCATGACTGGCACGGCAAGATTACCGGGTTAAAGGATTTCGCCCCCGAAGATCGCCCTAATGCGACCATCGTTTTCTGGACGTTCCGCGTGATGGTTGGCATGGGGATTTTGATGGCATTGCTTGGTGTGGTCAGCCTGTTTGCCCGGTTGCGCAAAACGCTGTTTAGCTGCGTATGGTTGCATCGCTTTGCCCTTGTCATGGGGCCAAGTGGCTTTGTCGCCATTCTGGCGGGCTGGTTCACCACCGAAATCGGGCGTCAGCCATGGGTGGTCTATGGGGTGATGCGCACGTCGGATGCCGGATCACCGATTGCCCCCACCGCCATTGCCGGATCGCTGATAGCCTTTGTGATTGTCTATACCATCGTCTTTGGGGTTGGCACGGCCTATATCCTGCGTGCCATGAACCATGATCCGCGCCATGCACATGCGCCCAAGGACGAAGTTCTGCGCGCCGGTGGCCGCACGGTTGCCGCCCAAAATCCCCCGCAGGCAGGAGAATAATCATGGATTATCAGCTTATCTGGGTTCTTTTGATTGCGGTTGCGGTGTTTGCCTATGTCACGCTTGATGGCTTTGATCTTGGCATTGGCATTCTGTTTGCCGTCATCAAGGACCCCAAAAAACGTGGCCGGATGATGAACACCGTCGCCCCGATCTGGGACGGCAATGAAACCTGGCTGGTGCTGGGCGGTGGCGGGCTTTATGCCGCCTTCCCCAAGGCGTACTCCTTGCTGATGACGGCGTTTTACATTCCGGTTTTTGCCATGTTGCTGGCCCTTGTGTTTCGCGGGGTGGCGTTTGAATTCCGGTTCAAAAGCCAGAACCATCAAAAACACTGGGATTTTGCCTTTTCGGCCGGGTCCATCATTGCAGCGGCCATGCAGGGTGCCATGCTGGGTGCATTTATCGAGGGCATTTCGGTTGAAAATGGCCGGTTTGTTGGCGGGGCGATGGATTGGCTGAGCCCGTTTTCGATCTTTTGCGCCACCGCCGTTGTGGTCGGTTATGCGCTTCTTGGTACCGGCTGGTTGATCATGAAAATGGAAGGCGATTTTCAGGGCAGCCTGCGCCGCCTTGCCAAACCGGCGGTGATCTGGATGGCGGCCAATCTTGGTGTGGTGTCGCTGATGACCACCTATGTTAATCCGGCCTATGCCACGCGCTGGTTTGACATGCCCAACATGTTGATGCTGGCCCCAATTCCGTTGATTACAGCAGCCCTTTTATTCTGGCTCTGGCATGCGGTATCGCACCGGGAAAAAACGGTTTTTGGCATCACGCTTGGCATATTTTTCCTAAGTTACCTTGGTTTTGGCATCACGCTTTATCCCAACATCGTGCCGCCAATGATCACCTTCCGCGAGGCGGCTGCCCCGGACAACAGCCTGTCATTTATGCTGGTTGGGGCAGCAATCCTGTTGCCGGTGATATTTGCCTATACCGCTTATGCCTATTGGGTGTTTCGCGGCAAGGTCGGGGATGAGGGGTATCATTGATGTTTACAGTCAAATCACCGAAAGCACGACGGGTACTTTGGTTTGCTGGCCTTTATATCGGCAGCATCCTTGTTCTGGGCGCGGCGTCGCTTTTGCTTAGGGCGATGATGGGGCAAGCTTAACAGGCCATCTTCCAAAACAGCAAAAGCCCGGCCGCACGGATTTCTCCTGCTGCCGGGCTTTTTTTTTCATCGGCGATGTTATGATCCGCGTTCGGTCAGATAATCGTCATCTGTAACCTTTTCGAGCCAGTCGACCGCAACGCCATTTAACGCCTCTGCAATTGCAATATGGGTCATGGCGGTTGCATCGGTCGCACCGTGCCAGTGCTTTTCACCCGGTTCGAACCAGACGATATCGCCGGGGCGGATTTCTTCGCGGGGGCCACCTTCGCGCTGCGCCCAGCCAAGACCACTGGTGATGATGATGGTCTGGCCCAGCGGATGGGTGTGCCATGCGGTGCGTGCGCCCGGCTCAAACGTGACCGTGGCTCCGCCAACCCGCGCGGGATCAGTTGTTTGAAACGGATTATCAAGGCGTACTTGCCCGGTAAAATAATCCGGGTTTCCTTTGACGGTGGGTTTTGAGGCATTGCGCTGAATGTTCATTTTGATCCTCCGGACTTCTTTGATCGCACGTTACTGATTGTGCACACGCTTGATCAGCAATGCCAAGCGTTCGATCCCGTCACGGATGCGATCCAGCTTTTCGGTGGCAAAGCTTAGCCGCGCGGTATTGCGCCCGGAATGATCACAGAAAAACGCCTGTCCGGGGACAAAGGCAACCTTGGCATCTTCCAAGGCCTGCGCCAGCAATTGGCGGCTGTCGATGTTTTCAGGCAAGGTCAACCAGATGAACATGCCGCCTTCGGGGCGGGTGTAAGACACGGTACCTGGCATAAATTCATCCATGGCCGCCAGCATGGTATCGCGCTTTGCCCGATAGGCATCGCGTATTGTATCAAGGTGACCCGGGAACAGTTTGCGGGCCGCGCGCAGGGCGACTTCCTGATTGATTGTCGAGACATGTAAATTACCGGCCTGCGTGATCAGAACCAACCGTTCAATCACCGGACGCGGCGCACAGACCCAGCCAATGCGCAAGGCGGGCACAAGTGTTTTGGAAAACGTGCCCAGTTGAATAACCGTGCCAGCGTTTTGATCATCCCCAACGTCATCAAGGGCGAGTAAGGAAGGCAGAACATCGCCTTCATAGGACAGTTTGGAATAGGCTGCATCTTCCAAAATCGCCGCACCGTATTTACGCGCGATTTCAAGCACGGCCAAACGCCGTTCCAGCGTATAGGAACGCCCGGTCGGGTTTTGAAAATCCGGGGCAAGATAGGCAATACGCGCACCACCGGCAAAGGCCGCATCAAGTTCGGCAATCACCGGACCATCCGCATCCATATTAACCCCGACATAGGTCGGGCGGCGCATCGAAAAGGCCTGCATCGCGCCAAGGTAGCTTGGTTTTTCGACCACGATTTCGCGGCCCGGCTCCAACAACAAGCGCGCCAGCATATCAAGCCCCTGCTGCGCACCATTGGTGATCAGGATGTTTTCAATGCTGCGCGGTGCCCCGATTAACGCAAGGTCATCGGCAATCCAGTGCCGAAGGGCAGGCAAACCTTCGCTGATGGAATATTGCAGGCTGCGCCGACCAGCCGCGTCGTCCTGCGTCAGATCGTCATAGACCGTGCGAAAAGCATCAAGTGGGAAAAGGGCCGGATCAGGCACACCGCCCGCGAACGAAATAATCTCCGGCCGATCCGCCACTTTGAGCAAATCACGGATTTCCGATGCGGTCAGTGCACGGGCATCGCGCACAATCAAATCATTCCACTGGACGGTCATGGCAACTCTCTTTAGGTCAGCTTTACTGACCATATTTGGCAAGGAACACTGACCTAAATCAAGTTTATTTTTCTACGTCGCCTGATTTTGAAATAAAATTACAATGACTTCCCCGAAGAAGCCAACCACACTTGCACCCTCACATCATCTAACCAACTGGTGTAAAACTATAATCTGACATTGAAGGCCTCAACCGGTCGTTCGGGCAAAAAGCCGAGGCAGGGACAGCAAAAGACCGCCGAGCGCCGTCACAATGCATAGAACGAGAATCAGTCCCCCCGTTTGCGCGACACTGGCTGTTAGCCCAACCAGAACGCCTGCCAGTGGTTGGGTCAGGTTGTTAAACAGGATAATCACCCCCGTCGTTTTGCCGTAATCCTTGGCCGGAATGATTTTCTGACGCACGGTCCGGATATAGATATTGAACATACCATCAAAGCCCAGAACGATTGCAAAGCCGACCATATAAAGCCAGTAATCCGGGCTGATCGCGGTGACAATGCCACCGATCAACACACCGGAAAACGATACTAATCCGATCATGCCAATCGAAAGGCGGCTGGCACCTGCCATCATCAGGACAACAATCGTAAACACCGCCCCAACGGTTTGTAACAGGGCATAGTGTTCTTCGCTTTGTGCATAAAGCCCGGTAACCATGGCCGCAGACGTCGCCAGCGTAACACCGAAAATCAGGTTCACACTCGCCGTAAGTGCAATCACCCGCTTTAAACCTGGCAGATAAACCAGATGTGAAAATGCCGTCTTAAATGGAATGATCCATGACGCATTGCGGTCATCCGTTGCCACAATCGGCGTCCTGTTGGCCCGTCGCCAGATCATCATGGAAATCTCGGCACAGACAAACAGGATGGCGGCAATCACGACAACTGTTTGCCAATCACTGATTGCAAATAGGCTTGCCGCCAGAAGCGGCCCGGCAACGATGCTGGTTTGATTGACACTTTGCGAAATCGACTGAGTTTTTTCAAATCGTGCATGGGCAAAAATCTGCGGCAGCATGACCTCACGCGCCATGAAACCCTGCGTGGTTAGAAGCCCGCAAAGGGCGGATATTCCAACCACCCAGCCAAGCCCGCCAAACAACGAAAACCCGATCAACCCCAAAACGCAAATCAAAGCACGGCCAATCTGACTTACCTGCATTAGGCGCAAGGGTGCATACCGATCAGCCAGAACCCCGCACACAGGATAGAACAAAACACGTGGCAATGTTTCTACCGCATAGGCAAGCCCCGACAGCGAAACGCTTTGGGTTGTCTGATAAACCACAAGCGGCACAACAAATAAAAGAAACTGATCGGCAAGCCGTGCGGTAAACATGGAGGAGAAAAACAGACCCGACGCCTGTGTAAACCGGAACCATACGCGAAACACTGTGACCTCAAATCCTACGATATAGCCCCATCGGGCATTCGCGGACACAGTGCACTGACCAATCCGTTTTCAGAATTGGCAATTTTGCACAGCAGTTGCGTAAATCTGCGCAAGCCGGTGTGGCGAGATCAGGAAGATGCCTCAAGACGACGTTCACCAAGTTGATATCCACGAGAAAGAACAATTCCCAACATCACATATGCCAGAAACACAATCGTATTGTTCACCAGTGACAGCATTACTGTGTAACTCAGAAACTCTATTTTTTGCGATGGATCTAGGTTAAGGCGAGGAACCAGAGACCGGGCCAGTTCGGAAATAATCCCGGCCCAAACAATCGCGATAGCCAAAACGGGAATTGGTCCGATGAGAGTCCGTGAAATGATATAAACTGCTGCCACGTAACCACGTGCGAGTGTTCTTTTGAAACCTTGCTTGCTCGCGATTAAAGCTGCGGGCAATCCCGTACCCAGCAACACAACAAAGCTTAATGTCCACAACCATTTTGTCAGGAATGCACAGAGGACCCAAAAGAATTCAGACATCTCATCATCTTGAGACAATTCGGTAAGCCTAACCTCCCCACCAAACATTGTGTTGTTTTCGGGGGAAAAGTACCAGGAACCTGAAAACTCAATCAGCACGGCAAGAAGAAGTACCTTAAACATAAAATCTAGTATCTGCTTCCAGTTCCATGACACCTCTGCACGGGAAAAATCCCAAGCACAGCCGACGTATAACGCTAATATTTTAGCCATTTCCCAAGCAAATCCGTCAACAGGAGCGAGCACCCCCATGAAGAAAAAAGGGAAAATAACCACCTGAATCTTCAGTATGGCAAGGGAAAGAAACAGGATGACTAATGTGGTCCATCGAGAAATAACGACACGAAGAGTCGTCATCCAAATCCCGCACATCTGATCATTTGATGACTTCACCCTAAGGGCTTCAACTAATGCTTGTTCGCTGCTATCTTTTGCCATCCCCTCCCCCCCGAATGCACCATCTATCTTAGGCCAAAAGGTCTAAAGCCTATCTCCTAGCATGACAAGAAACTTCAAAAGTCAGCCATCGGCGGGGCTCCATCCAAAAATTCAGCTTATAATTACCATGCACGCCAAATGTCAGGCTTGCAGCCTTGTTTCGAACATATTAAACACACATTGTGATGTTGAATTTAATCTGACTACAAAAATTTGTGTAAATATATAAATCACACTTGCCTTACGGGTCATTCCATATTACCCATCAAAGATAAGTGAAATACAATTATAAACACATAAATTTGTGTTGATTAATCGTCAGGAAAGAGAATGCAGCCTAATCTGACCCATCTCCGCCAGCTTGAGGCTGAGAGTATCCATATCATCCGCGAGGTGGCGGCATCGTTTGAACGCCCGGTGATGCTTTATTCCATCGGCAAGGATTCGTCTGTTTTGCTGCATCTGGCGCGCAAGGCGTTTTATCCGGCCCCGCCGCCCTTTCCGTTGATGCATGTCGATACCACCTGGAAATTCCGCGAGATGATCGAGTTTCGCGACAAGGTGGCGGCGGAATACGGGTTTGAGCTGATTGTTCACATCAATCAGGACGGTGTTGATCAGGGCATTGGCCCCTTCACCCATGGGTCGAGCCTGCATACCGATGTGATGAAAACCCAATCGCTAAAACAGGCATTGAACAAATACAAGTTCGATGCGGCCTTTGGCGGGGCACGCCGAGATGAGGAAAAAGCACGTGCCAAGGAACGTGTGTTTTCCTTCCGCACCGAAACCCATCGCTGGGATCCGAAAAATCAGCGCCCGGAATTGTGGGATATCTATAACGCCCGGATCAACAAGGGGGAAAGTATTCGTGCGTTCCCGATTTCGAACTGGACCGAGCTTGATATCTGGCAATATATCTATCTTGAGCAAATTCCGATTGTGCCGCTGTATTATTCGGCCAAACGCCCGGTGGTTGAGCGTGATGGCACGCTGATCATGGTTGATGATGACCGCATGCCGCTTCGTGCCGGTGAAACACCCGAAATGAAATCGGTGCGGTTCCGTACATTGGGCTGCTACCCACTGACCGGGGCGGTTGAGTCTGAAGCCACGACACTTCCCGATATCATTCAGGAAATGCTGCTGACCCGATCCAGTGAACGTCAGGGTCGCATGATTGACCATGACGAAGCCGGGTCGATGGAGAAGAAAAAGCAGGAAGGGTATTTCTAATGGCGCATCAGTCGGAACTTATTGCTGATGACATTCTCGGCTACCTGAAATCCCAGGAAGAAAAAAGCCTGCTGCGTTTCATCACGTGCGGCAGTGTCGATGATGGGAAATCAACCCTGATTGGCCGTCTGCTTTGGGATTCCAAGATGATCTTTGAAGATCAGTTGGCCGCCCTTGAATCTGATAGCCGCAAAGTTGGTACCCAAGGCGGGGAGATTGATTTTGCGCTTCTGCTTGACGGGCTTCAGGCTGAACGCGAACAGGGCATCACCATTGATGTCGCCTATCGCTTCTTCTCGACCGACAAGCGCAAATTCATCGTTGCCGACACCCCCGGCCACGAACAATACACCCGTAACATGGCCACCGGGGCATCGACCGCCGATGTCGCGGTGATCCTGATCGATGCGCGTAAGGGCATTTTGACCCAGACGCGCCGTCACAGCTTTATCACCTCGTTGCTTGGGATCAAGCATGTGGTGCTGGCGGTCAACAAGATGGATCTGGTCGATTATGATCAGGCGACGTTTGATCGCATTGTTACCGAGTATCAGGAATTTGCCAAAGACCTTGGCTATGCCTCCATCACGGCAATTCCGTTATCCGCCCTTCGCGGCGATAACATGATTGAGGCCAGCCCGAACACCCCGTGGTATTCCGGCCCGACGTTGCTGGCCCATCTTGAAACCGTTCAGGTCGAACAGGATGCGATTGAAAAGCCATTCCGCCTTCCGGTGCAGTGGGTCAACCGTCCCAACCTTGATTTCCGGGGCTTTTCCGGCACCATCGCATCGGGCCGGATCAAGCCGGGTGACGAGATTATTGTCACCGCATCGGGCCAGACCAGCACGGTCAAGGAGATCGTGACCTTTGACGGCAACCTTAATGAGGCCATTGCCGGTCAGGCCGTGACCCTGACCCTTGCTGATGAAATCGACATTTCGCGCGGCGATGTTTTGGCCCAAGCCGATGCCAAACCCGATTTTGCCGATCAGTTCGAAGCGCGCATCATCTGGATGCATGATGATCATTTGCTGCCCGGTCGTCCCTATCTGATCAAGATGGGCGCACAGGTCACCAATGCGCAGATCAGCGACCTTAAATACAAGGTCAATGTTAATACGCTCGAACATATGGCGGGCAAGACGCTTGAGCTCAATGAAGTCGGGATTGCCAATATTTCGGCCGATAAGGCACTGGCCTTTGACCCCTATGACGACAACCGTCATTCCGGGCGTTTCATCATTATTGACCGCTTCACCAATGCCACTGTTGGTGCGGGCATGGTCAACCATTCGCTGCGCCGTGCGACCAACATCAAATGGCAGGAAATGGACATCAACAAGCAGGCGCGTGCCTATCAGAAAGGCCAAAAATCGGCTGTTCTGTGGTTCACCGGCCTGTCGGGTGCAGGTAAATCAACCGTTGCCAATATGGTGGAGAAAAAGCTCCATGCCATGGGCAAACATACCTATACGCTTGATGGCGATAATGTCCGCCATGGCCTGAACAAGGACCTTGGCTTTACCGATGCCGACCGGGTGGAAAACATCCGCCGGGTGGGTGAAACCGCCAAGCTGTTTGTTGATGCAGGCGTCATTACGCTGGTGTCCTTTATCTCGCCGTTCAAAAGCGAACGTCAGCTGGCGCGCAGTCTGGTGGAGAAAGACGAGTTTATCGAGGTCTTCATCGACACCCCGCTTGAGGTGTGTGAACAGCGCGATGTAAAGGGCCTTTATAAAAAGGCCCGTGCCGGCGAGATCGCCAACTTTACCGGCATCGATAGCCCGTATGAAAAGCCGGAGAATGCCGAGATCGTGGTCAGCACAGCGGACCAAAGTGCCGAACAGGCTGCTGAGATCATCGTTGCCAAACTCGAAGAATTCGGCGTTCTAGGTGCGTGGTATCCCGATATCTGATCCCTCATCAGATCCAACGTCAAGAAAACCCGGCATTTGCGAATGCCGGGTTTTCTGTTGGTGCGCCCCCATTGGAAGAACAAAGCCCTTCGGAAAAGATGATCAAGGCCCACAAAACATTGGCCCCATTAATTTTGCAAAACTGGCTCTTTTATATAGAGCCAATTTTGACCATGCTGGCACCTTGATTACCACACACAGGACACCGCCCCGATGACCGCGCCCCACAAAGATGACTTTGGTAAACCCGTTGGCCTGCCGATTGAAAATTGGTCGGGATGCGAATTTCCGCCGCGCACAGACATGACCGGACGCCACGTGATTGTCAGCCCGATTGATGTTGAACGTGATGCGCAGCAGCTCTTTGATGCCAACGGCAAGGCTGCGGATGGATCGCGCTTTACCTATCTTTCAACGCACGCATTTGACGATTTTGCATCTTACAAGGCGTGGCTGGTCGGCATGGCGGCCAATGCTGATCCGATGCTCCATACCATCATTGATGTGGCGACCAACAAGGCCGTCGGTGTTGCGGCCTTCATGCGCATTGATGCGGCCAATGGCGTGGTTGAGATTGGCAATATCAATTATGCCCCGGCCCTATCAAAGACCATCGGCGGGACCGAGGCGATGTATCTGATGATGAAGCGTGCCTTTGATGAGCTGGGTTATCGGCGCTATGAATGGAAATGCGATGATCATAACGCCCCGTCACGCGCAGCGGCGGCGCGCTATGGCTTTAGCTATGAAGGCACGTTCCGAAACCACATGGTCTATAAGGGCCGGAACCGCGACACCGCATGGTTTTCGATCACAGTCGAAGAATGGCCCGCACTCCGCACTGCGTTCGAAGCATGGATATCACCCGATAATTTCGATGAAACCGGTGCACAGCGCAAACGTCTGCAAGACCTGCGCGGGTAATTCGTGCTCAGAGCCCAAGCCATCGTCACCCAGATCATTCAAGGTTAAGTGTCCGCCCCCTGATGTGGGTGACGTTCCTGCTTTTTGCGCAGGCCCTCCCACCCCGAAACATGACAAATACCCTACAGCCTCGGGAATTCATCGACCGGGCCGGTGGCCAATGGTATATTTCTTTCAAACACCTTTGGGCGACACACCGAAAGCAGGAGACGCGGCATGTTGAAGTATCACACCGTCATGCGTAAATGTGGGAGTGCTGCCATCCTTGCGGCCTGTATCGCAGCTGGCGGTGCAAAGCTTGCCCACGCCGATATCACCCTGCCCGTTCCGGCCCCGACGGATATCATTCGTGTGGAACTCCATGGCTATAAACAGCTTGAGAGTTTTTATAACGATCTTGGATACACACCAGAAAGCTGGGACGCAGGGGAGCGCACCATTCCGCGCCTGTTTTTGCAAACCATCCCGGAGGCATGGCGCGATGACATTGCCGATCAACTGACAGTCGCTGCCAAAAAGCGTGTTTTCTTCCGCACGCTTGGACCTTTGACATTGTTGGCAAATGAAGAAATCGCCTTTCAGAAAAAAGCCCTGAAAGACGCCATTTCCAACAATGATAGCGCTGTCATTGGCGAACTCGCCAGTCAGTATCGCATTTCCTCCGCCCCGGACGATCCGGCGACCATAGCCGAACTTGAAAACCGTATCGGCCCCGTTCCGGCATCGCTTGCCATGGCGCAGATGGCGATTGAAAGTGGCTGGGGCACATCACGGTTTGCCGCCCATGGCAATGCGCTGTTCGGGCAGTGGACCTATGACGGGGAAGGCATCACGCCCGAAGAACAACGCAGCAATCTGGGCGATTATAAAATCGCCGCGTTCAAAACGCCGTTCGGGTCGGTGCGCGCCTATATGATGAACCTCAACACCGGATCGGCTTATAAAGAGTTCCGCACATTACGTGCCAAGATGAATGCCGAAAACAAACCGCTTTCGGGCATGGCACTGGCCGAAACCCTGACCCGCTATTCCGAGCGCGGCGAGGTGTATGTCAAGGAAGTCCAGGCCGTCATTCGCCAAAACAAGCTCATTCAGGTTGATGAAGCTGTTTTGGAAGATAGCCCCTATTACAATCTGATCCCGGCGGGCCAGTAAACCGGGACGCCCGCATGTCTATTGATGGATTTGTAATCTGGTGATTTTCATTTGTCGGACGTTCAGCATATAGTTGCCGCCGCAATGGTTTAACCGGATGATCCGCTTATGTTTGATGCCCGCCTGCGCCCGCTGATTGATAGGCCGCTCAATGCGGTTGCCAGAACCCTTTCGGGGACCGGCATTACGCCAAATGTGATCACCGGGTTTGGCTTTTTCCTCGGCCTGCTTGCGGCCGGTGCGCTTATCCTTCAGCTTGATTACGTCGCCCTTGGCCTGATCCTTGCCAGCCGGATCATGGATGGCCTGGATGGGGCGGTTGCCCGCCATGCAGCGCCCCGATCGCGCCATCCGGGGGCCAAAAGTCAGGAAAGCGATCTGGGCGGCTATTACGATATCGTTGCCGATTTTCTGTTTTATTCCGGGATCGTTTTGGCCTTTGCCATCGGACGTCCTGAGCATGCGTTGATGGCGGCCTTCCTGATTTTCTGCTTTGTCGGCACGGGGTCGAGTTTTCTGGCCTATGCCATTGTTGCGGCCAAACAGGATCGCAATCACGACAAACAGGGCAAGAAAAGTTTCTATTACCTGACCGGCATCACCGAAGGCAGTGAAACCATTTTTGTTTTGTGTCTGATGTGTGCTTTTCCGAAATGGTTTCCCCAGATCGCGGTAATCTTTGGCGCACTTTGCCTGATGACGACCTTTGGCCGGGTTTTGCAAGCCCGACGCGACTTTGGTTAGAGTCAAGAACCTATTAATTTCACATCATATCCCCGTTGAAGCACAGCCGCCGCAACGCCATATCCAAAGATATCTGCCTGCCCCCTCATACTTAATGCGTCTGACAAAACCCGTTTCCTGATGATGACAAAAGCAACAATCAATCAATAAGGCAAGGCGCCGAATGACGTTTATCAGAAGCCTGTTTACTGTGTTTATCGGCTGTTTTTTCATGGCGTCCTGCGATCAATCCGGGCCGGTTAAAATCGGGTTTATTGCCGAATTATCCGGTGCAGGCGAAGACACCGGGACCGCATCGCTCAATGCGCTGAAACTTGCCGCCCAGCAAATCAACACCGCAGGGGGGATCAACGACCGGATGATCGAAATCATCCCGCGTGACGATCAAAAAAGCCCGGATGTCGCCCAACAACATGTCCGGGAATTCAAGGAACTTGGTGTTGATGCCATTGTCGGCCCGATCATAAGTTCCATCGGGATGGCCATGCTGCCGGTGATTAACGAGCTTGATATCGTCACGATCTCGCCAACTGTATCGGCGGCTGAATTCGCCGGTTTTCGAGACAATCTGTTTCGCATGAATTCGACCACCACTCAGAATGCGCGTGCCTATGCGCGTCACAATATCGAACTTGGCCGTGAACGGGTTGCCATTGCGCTTGACGGTGAGAACGAAGCCTTCACCGAAAGCTGGTATCATGAATTTCTGCTGGAATTTGATGCGCTTAATGGCCGGGTTGTTTCCAAGGTCTGGATCAATGTCGATGACACACCGCTTTCCGACATTGCCCAAAAACTTCTGGCCGAGAAACCCGATGGCATCATTTTGATTACCAATGGTGCTGACAGTGCGCGTTTATCCAAGGAAATCCGTAAGATTTCCGATGATATTGTGCTGTCTGCGGCCGAATGGGCCGGATCGGAAACACTGATTGATATGGGCGGGGATGCGGTCGAGGGCATGGAACTTGTTCAGGCCTATGATCGCTATGACCCAAATCCGCGTTTTCAGAAATTCGTTGCGGATTATACCGCAATGTTTGATGAGCACCCCGGATATACTGCGGTTTTAACGTATGATGCGGCAACCGTGCTTTTTGCAGCCCTCAAAACCAAACATCCCGATCAACGCCTTTCTGATGCGCTGGTGACCATGCCACCGCACCCCGGACTTAATCAGGAACTGATGTTTGACCAGTTCGGGGATGGCAACCGGGGCATTTATTTCGTGACCATTCGCGATGGAAAGTTCATTCACCAAAAATAACTTTCCCATCAAAGCCCAACAAAAAGCCCCGCAAATGCGGGGCTTTGTCGTTCAGGCTAAAACGTGTGTTGTTTTAGTGATCGCTTTCTTCAAGGAAATGATCGCCAAGGCCGGTATCATATTCCATGCCGTCCCTGGTCAGAACGATGCTGCCCGGATAGCCTTCCTTGACCAGACCTTTACGGGTCAGCACAACCCAGACGGCGGGGTTATCAAAGCCACTGGCATCGCGTGCGGCAACGGTGAACTGCCCGACATGGACATGATCGCCATGGGCATGGGGCACACGCAACAGCGTGCCTTCGCCAGTCGCCTCGTCGATCTGACCGGAATTTTCATCGCGTGCGACGATCTGTGCCAGCACAAGCGTGCGGAGCTGCAGTTTATTGAGTTTCAGTGGATTTTTGCGAACGATTGCCATGATCTGGTGTCACCCCGGTTTTAAAACATATTTGCAAGCAGATATCTGTTACTTGGCGCGATGATGCAAGCTCTGTTTTCAACAACATTCTTGTCAAAATACCAAGACAAGGTATGGGGCTTTATCCACCTGCCAACATCTTGCGCAGCTTGCGATCGCGCTTGAGATGCCACTCACGGCTCATCGCCTGACCAAAGGTTCTGAAGCGTTCTACATACACCAGATCCCACTGTCGGCCCCGCGTGGTTTTCGCCCCCTTGCCGCTGTTATGCGTCGCAAGGCGGGCCGCAACATCGGTGGACCACCCGACATAGGTGCGCGGCAGTTTACTGCGGCTTGATGCCGGATCAAACCCCACCTCGCGCAGCACATAGACAAAGGTAAAAGATGCCATTTTCTACCCTGCCATCCTTTGTCGTCCGCTCCGTGATATGTTGGAATTCGTTTCATGCTGTGGCGAAAACGACTGACTTCGAGAACCGGCGCACCGCATACATAAAGTACGTGAACCGAAAACACAGAAGCCAGCCGTTTTCAAACCAGCATGGGACGCATTAGAGGGTGGAGTTGAAGGCCCCACCATCTAGCAACACATTCTGCCCGACCATGAATTTCGCATGTTCGCTGCACATAAAGGCACAGGTCGCCCCGAAATCAAGCGGATCACCAAAACGCCCGGTCGGAAGACCGGCCTGCGTCTTGGTTCGCGCGTCTTCAAGGCTGATGCCTTCATTTTTCGATTTGTTGGTCATCAGGGCATTGATGCGGTCGGTATCATGCTGACCGGGCAAAAGATTGTTCATGATCACCCCATCCTTGGCGACCTGACGCGACGTCCCGGCGACAAAACCGGTCAGCCCCGCACGTGCACCGTTCGACAGACCCAGATGCGGAATTGGCGATTTAACCGACCCCGACGTGATATTCACAATCCGGCCCCACTGGCGCGAAATCATGCCCGGAAGGACGGCAGTGGCCAGCAAGATCGGCGTCAGCATATTGGACTGAACCGCAGCTTCCCATTCGGTCTGTCCCCAGTCGGACCAGATACCCGGAGGCGGACCACCGGCATTATTGACCAGAATATCGGGCGCATCAACGGCGGCCAGAACCTTGTTGCGGCCTTCTTCGGTGGTGATGTCACAGGCAACCGTGGTGACGTTTACACCAAACGTATCACGGATATATTCCGCCGTTTCATTCAACGGCCCTTCGGACCGCGCATTAAGCACAAGGTCAACACCGGCTTCGGCCAGCTTGATCGCACAGCCACGGCCAAGCCCCTTGGATGATGCACAGACAATCGCCTTACGGCCCTTAATTCCCAGATCCAATGGATCCTCCCATTTTTGGAATTCTTACAATGGCAGGAATTTAGCCCGCACTTGACCGCCGGGTCAAACGCCGTTCATGACAATTCGATTTTCAACGGCAAATACATTGATCGCCGACATGCGCCATATGGTCTGCGATATCCACTTTACGCAACGATTATCCACTTATGGTCAAAAAACGTACGATCCCGTGCTTTCCTATTCGCATCTGCGCACCGCCCTCTTTAAAAAGATGGACATGAGATTGGTCTGTCGTAACCGAAGATACCCAAGTTTACGCCTTACAGATGCCCACCCGTTATCCGACATTCGAAAATGATAAACCACGTGCGTGGTTTGCAGTGCCCATTCTCATTAGAGACACTTTGAGAAAACAGAGGATGGGCGCAAAATCATCGCCGAGATCAAGCCTTCCTCCCAAGAGAACAAAAAAAGCACACAGCGTTCTATGCCGCCACAATCATTGTGGTGCGTTCGTGCTGTCGTGAATGGGGATGACTGGACAGATGAAAAAGAAATTCCTGCTTGGCATTCTGATTGGTAGCACCGTTTTAACGGCATCTGGCGCTTATGCGCAAACAGCGACAACCAGCGACAAATGGGGTTCGCATATCGATCTTGAGGGTAAAGCTGGCACGGATCGCAGCCTTGGCGAAACAGATCTGTTCGTTCCGCTGCTTCAAAATGACGACACAATGCTTTTCACCAATCTGCGTGCCCGCCTTGATGATAGCAACAGCAAGGAAGGCAACTTCGGGCTTGGTGTGCGCCACATGCTTGAAAGCGGTTGGAACGTTGGAGGCATCGCCTATTTTGACCGTCGTAAAACCGAATGGGACAACTATTTCAATCAGGTCACATTGGGACTTGAGGCCCTGTCGACAGATTGGGATATTCGCGGCAATGCCTATTTGCCGCAGGGACGGCAGCTTCATTCCGTCGACACTTTGAACGACGTATCCATATCAGGAACCTCGATCAGTTTTCAGGCTGGCGAAGAACGTAGCATGTCGGGATTTGATGCCGAGATCGGCTGGCGTCTTCCGGTCAACAAACCGGAAGAGCCGCAGCAAATACGCCTGTTTGCCGGTGGCTATCACTTTTCTGCAGACAATGTGGACGATATTACAGGTCCACGTTTCCGCGGTGAACTTACCTTCGACGAAGTTTCGTGGCTCTGGACGGGATCGCGCTTTTCGCTTGGCAGCGAATGGCAACATGACGATCCGCGCGGATCACAAGGTTTTATAACCGCCAGACTTCGCATCCCCTTGCAGTTCTTTGGCAGAACCGCCTCGCGCCTGACACCTATGGAGCGCCGAATGACTGACCCGGTCATTCGCGACATCGACGTTGTCAGTCAGTCTGGCGCTTTTGGTGCGCCCGAAACGGTAACGGAAACCGCCGATGGCCAAACCATTACGGTTCTCGATAGTAAAACAACAACGGGTGCAGGACTGGCCGCAGCGGTTGCAGCCGCAGGCAACAATTCGACAGTCATTCTATCGGGCAATTACTCCACTGGCACAACGACAACAACTTTGCAAAGCGGTCAGACCCTGATGGGCGCCGGCACATTAAGTATTCGCAGCCCTTCGGGGAAAACAGCCACGTTAACAACACCGGGGGCCACAATTTCCGGCACCCCGACGGCAGCCAATGGCACCATCACCATGGCCGATAACAGTACTCTTACCGGGATGACCGTGTCTGATTCTGACACCACAGACAATGCTATTGGTATTGGGATCGTAAGTGTTGATGGTGCAAGGCTGATCAACAACACCATCACCGTTAATCAGACCGGTGTCGGCGGTGTGACCGCACATGCGATCCGTGTCGTTAACAGCACGAACATCACAATCAGCGGTAACACGCTCAAGAGCCGTACGGCATCAAACATCTCGTCCACGCTTAACATCACGAACTCAAGTGTCACAATCACCGACAACACGCTTGATGCAACGGCATCCGCAGCAGGAACCGTTGCCCACACCCTCCTGTCCGGTGCCAATATTCAGTCCGGCTCTACCGGCAACACGGTGACTAATGGTTCATGTGTCGTGAACTCGGTCGGTACCGGCGGAGTTGTATCTTATACCAATGCGGCTAATTGCGGACCATAACCGCCTTAAGCGCCAAACACCGCGTCATGGGACTTTCGTGCCAATACCGATCTGCGACAGGAAAGTTGCAGCCATGCGGCTGACGCCCTAAACGCAGCAACCATTACCGGCTCGGTCGGGTTTGGTTCAATTAACTGTCCGTGATAGATGCAAGACAGCCTTGTGGAACCAGACAACCTGAATATCAAAACCGTCGGCGCAGGGTTTCGGACGGAATAACCCCAAACTGGCGCGCATACATCGCGGCAAAACGGCCGATATGCGCAAATCCCCATTTGCGCGCGATGGTCGCAACAGTATCGCCGTCTTCGGCAACCAGAAGGTCATTATGCGCCCCGTTCAGGCGCACCATTCTGACATAGACCATCGGGGACATGCCGAATGTCTCTCCGAATGCGGATTGCAAGGTGCGATAACTGCAGCCCGAATATTCTACAAGTTCTTGCAGACCAATAGGTTGCGCCGCATGCGCGTGAATATAGTCACGCGCGCGTTTGACGTAATGGGGCATCGCCATCGGTGCGGGTCTGCCATTCAGCACGTCCGAATATGAATTTGGTAGCAACATCAAAATGTTGGTTAAAAGCATGTCGCGCAATTCAGTGCGGATATGCGGGCCATCAAACTGTGTGAGCGGCCCATCAAGTGCCGTTGCCACATATTGCAGCGTATCGCGGACGTGTCGCGTTTCGGGTCGCGTCAGGTCAAGGGCTGGATCAAAAACCAGATCGCTGCGGATGACGTCATGCCCCGTCAAGGATTGCGCGTGCGCACGCAGCAAAGAAAGCGACAGTTGCGTCCCAAGTGTAGAAAAGTTGTCCTCCGTCGCCGACAACGGCAAACGCATATTGCGGACCAGCCCAAGGTCAGACGAAATATTGCATTCATACTTCCCATGCTGGACCTGCGCAGAACCGCTGGTCACAAACATAAAAAACAGATTTTCTTCGTCGATAGCAGGCGTTTCAATATAAACGCGCCCGCCACCAAAGGACGCATATATCAACCCAATGCCTGCAAGCTCGGCAAAATGGATAGCAACATCCACGTTACGGTTCGTACCGATCGCATCAAGGGCGTCAATACTATTCAGATCAGACAAAACATCACGCGCCAGATGAAGGTCCTGCGATGCAAATACCTGATGATTGAGAAGATAGCTCACTGTTGTTTCCCCGGAAATGACACTCCTCCCCCAAAGAGTGGATCCGGTTGATGCATTTGATGTCACATGCTGGAATTTTTTCCGTCAACAGGAACCCTGCTAATTTCCTATATCCTGACGATGGTTACAAGCCCTCAATTAGGAGCAGTCCGCGACGTCTCCGACTGACTGGAACGGTACCCACTTAAATCCAAAGAAAAATGGTCGATCCTCAGGCGCCAAACACCTCGTCATGGGCCGCGACATAGGCAACAGCCGCCCTGGACACATCATCGACCGTCATGCCGGGTTTAAAGATGCCTGATCCAAGGCCAAATCCATCACAGCCCGCCTTGGCATAGGTGGCAAAATCATCTGTACCAACACCGCCAACCGCATAGACCGGCATGGTTGCGGGCAAAACCGCGCGCATTGCCTTGATGCCATCCGCGCCAATGATGCTGGCGGGGAAAATCTTAAGCCCATCGGCACCGGCCTTGATCGCGGCAAAACATTCGCTTGGTGTCAACACGCCCGGCCATGATCCCATGCCCAGTTCCTTGGTCTTTTTGATCACGTCGGTATCGCAATTGGGCGAGACAATGAACTCCCCCGTGGCGGCCTTCACCTTGGCGACGTCATCGGCGGTCAAAACTGTCCCGGCCCCGATCAGGGCCGCATCGCCAACCGCCTGTTTCATCAGGGCAATGCTTTTAAGGGGTTCTGGCGAATTCAGCGGCACCTCGATCATGGTGATCCCGGCGGCGACCAGTGCGCGCGCCATATCCGCCGCTTCATCCGGCGTGACCCCACGCAGGATCGCAATCAGTTTGCGATGGCCGTTTGGCGTTGCTGCGTCGCTGATCTGATCATTAACCGGTGTCGGATATGCCATGTCTGTCATCCTGTATGTAAGGCCCGTCAATCGGGCTGTAATTCTGTTTCAGGCCCGTGTGAGCCCGTATCTGGTCATAGCGATCTGGTCATAACGGCCTATCCGATGACAACGCGGTGCGCACGGGTCAACCCGGCCAGCGTAATCGCCGCCCCATCCATCGGAACGGCCTTATGATGGTGGACCAGCAAGGCCGCCTGATACAGCGACGCCAGCTTTCCCGCCCCGATCAGCGCGATTTCATCCCCCGCCTTAAGCAGGCCGAGCACATCGGCAATTTCCGCCCCGATCACCGCCCCGGACAGAACCGACGCCCCCGGTGGCACAACCGCGCCATCCTTGGCAACAAGGGCACCGGCGCGTACCGTAAACAGGCTATGGAGAAATCCGCTGGGTTGCGCCTTGGCCGCCAGCACCGCATCGGCAAAGGCCCCGTCATCCCACGTCTCATCGACCGAATGGCGCAGGATCGAATTTTGCGACAACAGGGCAAAGACCTCGCCGCTCATATAGGTGCGAAACGCGGTAATCTGACCATCCGACAAGCGCGCCCATTTTGAATGGGTTCCGGGCAAACAGACCCAGCCAGAAAAATCGGGATGCAGCGCCATAAACCCGACAAGCTGGGTTTCCTCGCCGCGCATCACATCGGCATCGCCGCGCTGACACAGACCGGGCAGAATGGAAACTGAAATACGCGGATCGGCAACATCGGGCCGGACAGCCCCCATCGCCAGATCCGCCGGTGCCGTTGGGACTTCGCAGTAGGGTGCTTCACGCCAGCCCTGCTTGGCCCCGGCCATGCCGCAAATCACCACCGGGATCGCCTGACCATCGGGCACATCTGTGGGCAACCACCGATCAATCAGGTCGATCAAAACCCCTTCGAACGACAGTTTTTCATCACCCGCAATCGCATTCATGCCAAGCGGGCTGCTTTGGGTGGCAAGGATGTTAGCGCTATCATCCATCGCCCAGACCCGCAGGTTGGACGTGCCCCAGTCAACCGCGATCCAGCTTGGCAAGGTCTTTTGTTCCATCGGTGACGCGGCTCCTTGCCCTTCGATATCGTTGCTTGATTTTATTCCTCATACAATTTGCCGGGCGGCGGGTCAATCCGCCCCGACGGCTTTATGACGGGTGGCCGGTATTTTGGCTTTCCTTGGCCGCGCGCACCTGATCAAGCAGGTCCTGATGCGACAGCCAGTTTTGCGCCTCGATAAACACCTTGGAAACGCCCGGCACGGCATGGCGAATATCGATTTCAAGCCGCGATACGGCTGCTTCAACCTCTGGCGAGGTCAGCCTGTCGCGAAAATCAACACTGATACAGACAATCAGGTTTTGCGGCCCAAGATGCAGCGTGATGATCTCATTGACCTGCAAAATACCGGGAATGGCCGAGACAATATTGTCGATCTTTTTGCGGCTCTGTGCGCTGGCACTTTCGCCGATCAAAAGCCCCTTGCACTCAACCGCAAGAAAGAACGCGGTGACCGCCAAGATAATGCCGATCACAATCGACGCCAGCCCATCAAGGACGGGCATATCAAAACCATAGGCCGCCGCAATGCCAATGCACGCCACCACCAACCCCAGCAAGGCCGCGGAATCTTCAAATAGTATGACAAATACGGTCGGGTCCTTGCTGCTGTGGACCGCCTTTAGGATCGGTATATCAGGGTGTTGTGCGCGGAAGGTCCGATAGGCGGTGCGGAATGCCGCCCCCTCAAGCACCATGGCAATCACAAGGATCGAAAACACCACGTGATAGGTGCGGATATCAATCCCGAAAAACGATGCCACCACATGCACATCCAGCGCATGGGGATGGATCACCTTATCCACCCCTTCCCAGATCGACACACCAGCCCCAAGCCCGAAAATCATCACCGCCACAAGGAACGACCAGAAATAGGTTTCCTTGCCATAGCCAAACGGGTGTTTTTCATCCGCCTCCTTGGCCGACAGTTTGAGGCCCAAAAGCAAAAGCCCCTGATTGCCGGTATCGACCAGCGAATGAATGCCCTCTGACATCATCGCGGCTGAGCCAGTAATCGCCGCCCCGCCAAACTTGGCCACAGCAATCAACAGATTGGCCGTTGCGGCCATATAGATGGCACCCTTGGAAGAATGAGACATGCTTGCTACGCGATCCGTTCTGTGTGGCGTAACGCCGAAAACCGGCGACCTGCCACAATGGAAAATGAAAAAAGCCCGATGGGCAAAGGCGTTACCCGCAGTCTAGGCTCAGGCGCGGGCAACAGCAAACACCAAGACGCAGTCCATCGACTGAAACTATCAAAAATAACAAAAATAACTATTTTACCTATCCATTCCCCACCGGTACCTTTGTGTTTCTGACGGCAAAAACGGTCAGAACGTAATTTAAGGGCCTTGTCTTGTTGCACTCTCTGAGTTGATCATTACCTTTGAACATGAAATCCTACCGTAGAAATACAACTGCAATCATAATGGTTTTGGTCACATAAACATCTCGGGAGACACCAACCAGAAGGCGATACAATACGGCACCCCACAAGGTTTCGTAGCGTAATCCGCATCGCTTTTACGGCTGCACGATATGGGTCAAGAGGCTGTTTAAAACATCTCAAGCCACGACGGGAGAGAGAAATGGACGGAAAACACACAGCAGGCAAATGTCCGGTAATGCACGGTGGTCAAACCGCGCTGGGCACCACGGTTACCGATTGGTGGCCCAATGCGCTGAATTTTGACATCCTTCATCAGCATGACACCAAGGTCAATCCGCTGGGCAAGGATTTTAATTACGCCGAAGAACTCAAAAAACTCGATGTCGAGGCGCTTAAAAACGATCTGCGTGCGCTGATGAAAGACAGTCAGGATTGGTGGCCAGCCGATTGGGGCAGCTATGTCGGCATGTTCGCCCGCGTGGCATGGCATGCGGCCGGGTCCTATCGTCTTGCCGATGGCCGTGGCGGTGGTGGTACCGGTAATCAGCGGTTCGCCCCGCTTAACTCCTGGCCCGATAACGTCAATACCGATAAGGGCCGCCGTCTTCTGTGGCCGATCAAAAAGAAATACGGCAACAAAATCTCCTGGGCGGATTTGATCATTCTGTCGGGCACCATTGCCTATGAAGTCGCCGGTTTGAAAACCTTTGGCTTTGCCTTTGGCCGCGAAGACATCTGGCACCCGGAAAAGGACATTTACTGGGGTGCGGAAAAAGAATGGCTGGCACCAAGTGACAGCCGTTATGACGATGTTGCCAACCCATCAACCATGGCCAACCCGCTGGCGGCTGTTCAGATGGGCCTGATTTACGTCAACCCCGAAGGTGTGAACGGCCAGCCCGACCCGGCCAAAACCGCCGAGCAGGTCCGCGAAACCTTTGCCCGCATGGCGATGGACGACGAAGAAACCGCCGCCCTGACCGCCGGTGGCCACACCATTGGCAAATGCCATGGTAACGGCGATGCCGCCAACCTGAGTGAAGAGCCCGAAGCCGCCGATGTCACCGCACAGGGCATGGGCTGGATGAACACCAAGGGCCGCGGCATTGGCCGCGATACTGTGGTGTCTGGCATCGAAGGCGCATGGTCGAAAAACCCGACCGAGTGGGATATGGGCTGGTTTGATCTTCTGTTCGGCTATGAATGGGAATTGAAAAAAAGCCCGGCAGGCGCATGGCAGTGGATGCCAATCGACATCAAAGAAGAAGACATGCCGGTCGATGTCGAAGACCCGTCGATCAAATGCATGCCGATCATGACCGATGCCGACATGGCGATGAAGGTCGATCCGACCTATAACGCGATTTGCCAGAAGTTCATCAAGGACCCGGCATATTTCTCCGACACCTTTGCCCGCGCGTGGTTCAAACTGACCCACCGTGACCTCGGCCCGAAGGCGCGCTACCTCGGCCCGGACGTTCCGGCAGAAGACCTGATCTGGCAGGACCCGATCCCGACGGTGGATTACACGCTGTCTGACGCCGAAATCGCCGACCTTAAAGCCAAACTTCTGGCATCGGGTCTGACCTCCGCCGAGCTGATTGCAACCGCGTGGGATTCTGCGCGCACCTATCGTGGGTCGGACATGCGTGGTGGTGCCAATGGCGCACGCATTCGCTTGGCCCCGCAAAAGGATTGGGCGGGCAATGAACCGGCACGCCTTGCCAAGGTGCTTAAAACCCTTGAAGGCATCCAGTCCGGTTTGGCCAAGAAAGTCAGCCTCGCCGATCTGATCGTCCTTGGCGGCACGGCTGCGGTTGAAAAGGCCGCCCATGATGCCGGTGTCACCATCTCGGTCCCATTTGCACCGGGCCGTGGGGACGCCACCGATGATCAAACCGATGCCGATAGCTTCGACGCGATGGAGCCTTTGGCCGATGGTTTCCGCAACTGGGTCAAGGAAGACTATGTCGTCAGCCCGGAAGAAATGATGCTCGACCGTACCCAGCTTCTGGGCCTCACCGCCCCTGAAATGACCGTGCTTGTTGGCGGCATGCGTGTGCTTGGCACCAACCATGGTGGGTCCAAACACGGTGTGTTCACCGACCGGGTGGGCAAATTGACCAATGACTTCTTTGTCAATCTGACCGACATGGCAAACAGCTGGAAACCGGTGGGCGACAACCTTTATAACATCGTTGATCGCAAGTCCGGCGCCACCAAATTCACCGCCACCCGCGTTGATCTGGTGTTTGGCTCAAACTCGATCCTGCGGTCCTATGCCGAGGTTTATGCTCAAGATGATAACCACGAGAAGTTTGTTAAAGACTTCGTCGCGGCTTGGGTCAAGGTGATGAATGCGGATCGGTTTGATTTGAAGTAAGGCTTTGTGCCTTTGAGATGATTTGGATTGGAGCTTTTGGGCTCTGAGATGGGAACACCCCCGGTCGGTTGGCTGGGGGTGTTTTTTTATGAGGCAAGAGAGAAACTATTTAAGGGAAAACAAGGTTCTCTGTAGCGGAAGATAAATCAGATCATTCTTCCCGACCTGAGACCCTACTCGTTTAAAAGCCCCACTTTTTGAGCGTATTTCAATTTCTCTGGCAATCGAAAGCTCCTTGATGGCACTAAACAAGTCAGAGTTTGTAGCTGCGGTGCGGTTACCAACCCGCTCCAAAAACATCTCAACAGGTAAATATCCGTTAACCATAAAACTAGAAACTTCTCTTGGTATTTCCTCAAGTAGCTCGTCTCTTAACTTTGTTCTGTCATGCTCTGTGAAATCAAATAGAGAATCTTTAGTTTCGATCAATCGAGTGTCGAAACCTAAACTGAACATACTACCTTTACCAATATGCTTAAATGAGTTCTGCGCCGCCCAATGCACCCCAAGCATTTTGTCACGTGCTGCTTGGTGCTGTGCCATATGAGCAAACATCATCCATCGATTGTCAGTAGGAGACCACAACATAAAGGGAGTGAAAAAGTTTGCTCCACCACCTGACTGGATGTTGTTCATCAGCGCTCTCTGGGTGATCAAGCGCCCCAATGCTTCATCACTTTTGTTTGCTTGCCACTCAGTGATAAACTGCTGATCTATTCCGAACTGCCTATATAGGTCCAGTGACGCAGAATTGTCTTGCAAGTAGTTTAGGAAGCTATCGATTGCAAATGTAAGTAAAACTTCTGGTCGCTCTAATTCTGAAAATATAGAATTGATACTGGACATCGGTACATCTTTGTAACCGAATTGATCCAGTAAAAATATAGACCTACCGACTCTCTGGTTGGCTCTGATCAATTTTAAAATTTTTGGTAGTTCCGCGGAAAAACGTCCATGGATCAGTGAGATTTCTGTTCCTACTAGCGCCCCAAACCCTTCCTGAAACAAACGCTCTCTAAGTGCTTCAACATGATTTATGTTGTCATCGACAAATACAAATCGAGCTTTAATATCGAGAGGTTTCTTGCGATTACGGTTAATTCGCTCTCTTGCTTGCTCTACCGCATTCAACAGTACAAGCGGGCTACCATGTTCAATCGAACCAGAACCTTGATAAGCTCCCCCACCTGAGAATCCATCTACTAGAGTAATATTAAGGCAATCTTGTCTTGGATTGGTAACAACAGTATCGAAGTAAACATTGAGATAATCCCTCAATACATCTAATTTTCGGCGCGAGTGATTTTCAATGCTTGGAAGAGCTGAACCTGGCCTCCAACTAAAATTGTTCGGCATTGATCGATCCAATACTTTTCCTTTCAACCGAATTGCAGATAAAAACTATTCCAATCCAGAGAAGTTAATTTATTAGAGCTTTAACCAGCGCTCTTTCTCAACGATTATCTAAACCCAAGAAATCACTCATATAACGAAAACAAACAAAACGCGACCCTAAATAGAAAGTGCCTGCGTAGGCATCGCGTCCCAAGTGCGTCCTTTATAGGTTCGACCGTTCGCTTTTTTCGAACGTTTTTTATTATCCGCTCCCCAAGTACCCCACTGTTTAAAGAAGAAGGCAGTATCGTAAATAGTGCACTGATCGTAAATAAGATCAATCCATTCCTCTTTGATCGGTCGAGCGTTGGAACCACTCTCGCCACCGACAATAGCCCAATGAATATCTCGAAGATTGATAGCACCTACACTACCAATCAAAGGCTCGAACGAAATAAAACGTATAGCTGCGGGAACGTCTCTGAGGTCATCTACTCGCTTAGCAACCTTTGCATTCTCGACACTCGTTCCTAACCACACGTTTGGAAGAGGTTCACGGCCCCAACTTGACAATAAGTCGCGCATTCGATCCGGTCGCTTCGTGAGGATTTGGTAGTGATGATGAGATGCAGAAGCCATCACATCCCATACTTGGGTAATGAACTTGTCACTCACTTCATCATGAAACAAGTCGCTCATAGAATTGACAAATATTTTCCGCGGCTTCTTCCATGAAAGTGGCGTTTGTAAAGACTTCTCGTCTTCTCTAACTTTCCCTGTCCAGACAGCTTGCCCATTAACAGTTTTGGTGAGGTCAGCATATTTATCGACCCCCATTGCCTCGAGCCGTTTTGCCATTTTCATTGCATAGCAGTTGGTGCAACCGGCAGACATAACTGAACATCCCGCAACTGGATTCCAAGTTGCGTCTGTCCATTCAATTTCTGTTTCTGCCATTTCGGCTCCCCCAAACTCATTCGCTAAGCTACTATTGAATATCGAAACGCTACCCCAGAAGAGTAAAGTAAACGTGTCGTTTAAACGTACTATGTATCCCAAAATAGTAAATCTAGCAGAACATCGGCTCTCTGATGGCGGAGCTTTTTTGTAAAAACTCCGCCATCAGAGATTTTTTCTACCTCTATTGCACAATTAGAACAACATAAGGTCTACTGATGTTTTTTCTGGTTTCTCATTGATCACATTAGCTACAAACGCGTTTTCAATAGCTGTCCGTTTTTCTTCTGACCAACTCTCAACTTGTGATGGCAAAACAAAGAAATTCTCGGCTCGGTTGATCAACATTTGAGAAAGTGCTCGCAATCGTTGGTCCCCTCTCTTTGTAAATATCGAGGATACATATCGACGAGCCTTACTGGACTGTTCCTTGGGATAACTAACGATCACGATAGATTGGGATGACGAGGTTGGAATAACGTTTAAAGTAACAGCAGCAAAACGTTTACCCCATCCTTTTTCATCGACTGAAAAGAACGAAGAAGACGCCAAAACAGGGTTGGCATTCTCAATGATGAAACTTGAATGGAGAATTTGGGCAAACTGGCTTTTAACGAAAGGCTGATCATAGAATTCGAAGCGATGCTTCCAAACGCCCCATGCCTTAATCATATGAGCAGTTGCTTCAATCATCGCCGGCGAGGGCGCATCCTTTGACACCACACCAGCCGTCACCTGACGCTGAAGCACCATTTGCAGACGCATTGCGGCCTCCATCACTACGTGTAGTTCTCGCGTGACGGAACGGTAGGCAATAAGAAAAAGTTGCTCCTTATCATCTAGTGAGAGAGGATTCGTATCTATAGGTCTAAATATCTCGGCATCGTGCTCCGCACATAATCCCATAAACGTCGAGGCTTGATTGCGACCAACTCTCTCGAAAACACACTCTGGCTGTCCGTTTTTAATCCTCATTCTCAACTCGCAGACATGGTTCTTCTCTGCGATAAATCCCAAAGACGTGGCGTTTTGCACAGAATGGGCTTTAATAGCTGGTTTTTTACAGGAGAAAGTCGGATCTAAGCACTTCTCGAAGCGGGCTTTCATCGTCTCGAAAAAGTCTGAAATATTCGGCTCTTCTTGCACCACACATCCCCCTCACCATATCTAATAACGCGACACCACACCGATGTTTAAATTGATCATCCAATCAAGATACATTAAAATTCTCACATGTATAACTTCATCTACTATTAGTATTTGTCGAAAGTTCATATGCTATTTCTGCTATCTAGAAACCTTGATGTCGATTTGCGGCATAACCTCAAATCGACCTGTCTGCTTGATGAGCACGTATCATACCATTCTACACAGTGATAAAACTGTACCCTGAAAAAAGGATCTGAACTTTTAAGGGAAAGATCGGTTGCGCTATATCCGGGATCACTGGCAGGGGAAGCATGCGCTTATCTATGCGCTGTTGATCAACTTGGTCGGGCTGCGCGCCCTCCTCCTGTTTGCCGACCGATATACACTTCCCCCCTTTATCGCTGACCGCACCGACGCCCTGATGGCGACCATCCTTTTCATCATTCTGGGGCATGGTGTTGTCTTCGTCTGGCAAGTGGTCGGCGTGCTGTGCGCCACCGGGCAGCAAACCAGCAGTCTTTCCGGCATTTGGACAGTCGTTGCCTATGGTGCGATTGCGCTTTGTCTCGCCTTCACAGCACTCAGCATTGCCACCTCTTTCCGCGCCTTGGCGCCAGAACGGTTTATCGTCGTAAGCCCAACCGCCCTTGAGGATGCCCGTGCACGTCAATATACGCTAAGCCTCAGTCCGGATGGCAAACGCATTCATATTGCCGGGATATTTACCCTTGGCATGACGCAAAAACTCACCGCCCTTGTCGATCAAACCCCCACCGTCACCGGGGTTGTGCTGCATAGTGAGGGCGGGCATATCTATGAAGGGCGCGGTGTCGCCTACCTGATCCGCGACCGGAAGCTCAATACCTATGTGTTTGACACCTGCAAATCAGCCTGCACAACCGCCTTCATCGGCGGCGCCAAACGCCACCTCGGCCCAAACGCCCAGCTTGGCTTTCATCAGTACAAGCTTGAACTCCAAACCCCGTTTCCGCAGTATGACCTCAAAGGCGAACAGGAAAAAGAAATCAAATTCTATCGCCAACAAGGGATATCAGAGGACTTTCTTGCGCAGGTTTTCCTCGCCCCCTCGTCGGGCATCTGGTTTCCGAGTACGGAGGATTTGGTGAGGTCTGGCGTTGTCGATGAGGTTGTTGGCGGTGAGTAGGACGGGCGACAGGGAAGTGAATGGGTGGAGCTTGCCGCAGGGAACCTCCGCAGTCTGCGCGCGGCTCCGCCGTGCTCAACCTTCGGCTTAAAATCGCTCCACTGGAGCGATTTCTTCACAGCTTCAGCC
>NZ_NXGX01000007.1 GCF_002844275.1 Thalassospira lohafexi | reverse complement strand
GCCCTGATCGAGCAGCTTGCGGAACATTTCAACGCCGGTAACGATGGTTTTAACGGTATCTTTAACGCCGACGATTTCAATCTCTTCGCCAACTTTAACGATACCGGTTTCAACACGACCGGTCACAACCGTACCACGACCCGAAATCGAGAACACGTCCTCGATCGGCATCAGGAACGGACGATCCTTCGGACGTTCCGGAGCAGGAATGTACTCATCAACAGCTGCCATCAGTTCGAGGATAGCATTCTTGCCGATTTCGTCATTCTTGCCTTCCAATGCAGCAAGAGCCGAGCCCTTGATGATCGGAATGTCGTCGCCCGGGAAGTCGTAGGACGACAGAAGCTCACGGATTTCCATTTCGACGAGCTCAAGGAGCTCTTCGTCATCGACCTGGTCAACTTTGTTCATGAAGACAACAAGTGCCGGGACACCAACCTGACGCGCAAGCAGGATGTGCTCACGGGTCTGCGGCATCGGGCCGTCTGCTGCCGAAACAACAAGAATACCACCGTCCATCTGTGCCGCACCGGTGATCATGTTTTTCACATAATCGGCGTGGCCCGGGCAATCGACGTGGGCATAGTGACGGTTTGCAGTTTCATATTCGACGTGCGCGGTCGAGATCGTGATACCACGAGCTTTCTCTTCCGGTGCTTTGTCGATCATGCTGTAATCCTGGAACGATGCGCCGCCGCTCTCTGCGAGAACTTTGGTGATCGCTGCGGTCAGCGTGGTTTTGCCGTGGTCAACGTGGCCGATGGTGCCGATGTTGACGTGCGGTTTTGTGCGCGCAAATTTTTCCTTGGCCATAGCCCTCAGATCCTATATCCGAACCAAAAAACAAGTAAAACCCACCGCACGAGCCGACGGGTACATTCTAAAATTGGAGCGGGTGAAGGGAATCGAACCCTCGTCGTAAGCTTGGAAGGCTTCTGCTCTACCATTGAGCTACACCCGCATATTTCTAGTGCGAGCCCTCGCGAGGGCGAGAGTTATGGTGGAGGGGGCAGGATTCGAACCTGCGTAGACTAAGTCGGCGGAGTTACAGTCCGCTGCATTTGACCGCTCTGCCACCCCTCCATCAGGGTCGTAACGCCATCCGGGTCACCCCGGCCTCGTTGCGGCGAGGGAGGGAATACGGCGGAGGCCCCTGTGTTGTCAACAGCAAAAAAAACACGAAATCGTATTTCCTTTCCTATATGTTCCCCAAGCTTTGCTCCTTGAGCGAAACAAAGTGCATTCAGTTCCTTACGGCCCGGAGGTTTCCGCCATTATGTCGCGACGCAACAAACCACGTTCAGGAAATCGTCATCAAGATGACGTCGGGCAGGATAACCTCCCGCAAAACGACGAAAACCGCGAAGGCAATTCGCGTCGCGGACGAAAACGCGGCCGCGATAGCGCCCCGTCAGGCGGAAATTCACGCCTGATTCTCTTTGGGCGTCATCCGGTTATGATGGCAATTGCCAATCCGCAGCGCACGATTCACAAAATCTGGGCCACCGAAACGGTCCGCGATGAAATTAATGCCGCTTTGGCCGATGCCGAACGCACCGACATCCCAGTAGATTCGGCCGGTCGCACCGATCTTGATGAAATGATGCCACCGGGCACCGTTCATCAGGGCATGGCCATGCATTGTGCCCCCCTGCCCCAGCTGTCGATCGAAGAATTCATCGCCGATCATCGGGATTCGGAACAATGCACCGTCATTGTGCTTGATCAGGTCACAGATCCCCACAACGTCGGTGCGATCCTGCGCAGTGCCGCGGCCTTTGGCGCATCTGCCGTCATTGTCCCCGACCGCCATGCTCCGCTTGAAACCGGTGTCTTGGCCAAATCGGCCAGTGGTGCGCTTGAAACCATTCCCTACATTCATGCGGGCAACCTCAATCAGACGATTGATAAGCTTAAAAATGCGCATTTCTGGCTGGCCGGGATGGATGGCTATGCCGAAAAGACACTTGCCGAGGCCGATCTCAAAGGTCGGGTGGGAATCGTCATGGGGTCCGAAGGCGAAGGCCTGCGTCGCCTGACCCGCGAGAATTGCGATTTTCTGGTCAAACTTCCGATGTCTGACCGCATCGAAAGCCTCAATGTGTCAAATGCGGCTGCGGTTGCGCTCTACGAGCTTTACCGCAAGTAGGAATGATGCGAATCTAAGGGGTGAGTCAAAGATGCAAAATTCTGCTAATCACCCTCTTGCATTCAGGAACGGTCCGGACTATGTTTCGCGCCGCCTGAGCCGGCATAGCTTTAATTGGTAGAGCAGCGGATTTGTAATTCGAAGGTTGGGAGTTCGAGTCTCTCTGCCGGCACCACTAAAAAGAAAACCCCGCACGCCTTTTGGCTGCGGGGTTTTCTTTTATAAACTTCAGCCTGCCCGACAACAAATGACACTGCGATGCCAAACTCAATGTGTTTAGCGGACTGCAATTTCCAATTTCAAAATGAAAATACCGAAAAGTATGATAAAGTCATACGATTGATGATTGGAGATACATCATGGGCACAAACAATACGATTGAACGCATGACCGTTACGGTGACGCAGGAAATGGCGCATACAATGCGCTCTGCAATGCGTGAAGGCGGCTACGCTTCGAGCAGCGAAATCATCCGTGAAGCCCTGCGCGATTGGCAGCATAAACGCAAACTCAAACAGAGCGAGCTTGATGCCCTGCGCGCAGATATCGCCGTTGCAGACCAAGACATCGCAGAAGATCGCGTAAGCAGCTTTAATGCTGAAACGATCCTCCAGAGAGGACAGGAAAAATTAAACGTCCGCTCCCGCTCTTAATTACCGAGACGGCTCAGAACGATCTTGCCGATATCTGGGCATTTATCGCCGAGGACAATCATGACGCGGCAACCCGCCTGATCCATGAGATTGGCGAACGGTTTGATCCCCTTTGTCAGAATCCGGAAATGGGCCCCAAACGCGACGAACTGTCGCCCGGCCTTCGCGTTTGCATCCATAGAAATTACGCCATCTACTACCGCATAATACCATCCGGGTTGGTCATTTTGCGTGTGCTGCATGGTGCGCGCGATACCACGGCACAGTTTGATCCGAAATAGGCGCGCCAATCTGTCCGTCAGCCAACGAAAATGGATTTATATCGGTATAAACATAACAGTCCCGCAAGATCGCGAAACCTTGCGGGACTGTTATCTGGAAAAGGCACTACTTAGCCGTCCCGGCGCGAAGACGCATAGCGCTCCGAGTCTTCGTAATAGGCATCAAACCCAATGCGTTTGCGTAAATCAGCCCAATCCATCAATTTGTCGTCGCGTGGAACGCCTGCTTTCATGGATTGGAGGGTTTCGACCATCGCCTTCATGGCTGCCGCCATCAGCGACAATGGATAGGCCGCAATCTGATAGCCGATCTCTTTAAGCTCATCAGGTGACAGATCGGGGGTCTCCCCGCCCTCGACGATGTTGGCCATCTTGGGCCCCGATAATTCGGCACAGACGGTGCGCATTTCCGCGACAGATTTGGGGGCTTCGACAAACAGGATATCGGCCCCAAGTTCCTTGAACTTGGCCGCCCGATCAATTGCCTCAGTCAGGCCGTGCTGATGGCGGGCGTCGGTGCGCGCCAGGATCAGGATATCGGCCCCCGCTTCGCGCGCATCCACCGCGGCCTTGATGCGGTCAAACGCCTCATCCCGACCGACAACTTCCTTGCCCTTGGTATGGCCACAGCGTTTGGGGGCTAGCTGATCTTCGATCATCACCGCCGCACAGCCCGCCTTGGCAAAGCCTGTCACAGTACGGCGAACATTCATCGCATTACCGTATCCGGTGTCGCCATCGCCAATCAGGGGTATGGAAATGGCATCGGTGATGTTGCGCGCCTGATCAAGCACTTCGCCATATGACATCAGCCCAAGATCAGGTTCCCCGATCCGGGCCGCTGACGTCGCAAAGCCTGACATAAACGTCAAACCAAAGCCTTCCTGTTCAATCAGCTTGGCCGAAAGCGCGTCAAAGCAGCACGGCATGGTAATCAGATCCCCCGTCGCCAGAAGATCACGGAGTTTGTCGGCAGGCGTCACAATTTTGGTCATACGCATCACAGTTTAAACGGAATATACAAGGCAAGATCATGCCAGACGTAAAGGATCGCGGCCGTTAAGAACATCAGCAGCAAGAACGGTAAAACCCCGCGTGCCACCTCGCCCAATCGGGTTTTGGCAACCGACTGAATGACATAAAGGTTCAACCCCACCGGCGGGGTAATCAGCGCACATTCAACCATGATCACCATGTAAACCCCAAACCACACCGGATCAAAACCAAGGGCCAAGGCCGCAGGCAACAAGACCGGCGTCATGATCAGGACCATGGACAGGGCTTCAAACACCAGCCCCATGATCAACAGCACCACCGTCACCACAAGGATAAAGCCAAGCTGGGTATCGATCCCCTGACTGATCATCACAGAGATGTCTTGGGGGATGCGATACAGCGTGATGGCTTTGCCAAATACCTTGGCCCCGGCAATGATCAGAATGATGGCGACCGTGGTGGCCATCGAGTCAAAGATTGCCAGTTTCAATTTTTCCCACGTCAGAACCCGCATCGCAGCCGTAATGGTCAGTGCGGCGGCAAACCCGATGGCCGCGGCCTCGGTCGGGGTAAAGGCCCCGGAATAAATTCCGCCAATAATCAAAACAGCAAGCAGAACAGACGGCAATGCCTTGAAGGTTGCGCGTTTGCGTTCAGCCCAATCACGTTTGGGTTCGCGTTCCTGTCCACCCAACCGGGCATAGACCATCGAAAAGATGATAAACAGCACCAAAAGCGCAATGCCCGGCCCAATCCCGGCCAAAAACAGTGCAATTACCGATTCTTCGGTGACAAAGCCGTAAATGATCATCGGGATCGATGGCGGGATCAAAATACCAAGCGTACCGCCTGCGGCCAGCAGGCCATAGACAAACCGCTTGTTGTAGCCGCGATTGATCATTTCGGGGATGGCAACCGTGCCAATGGTCGCAGCCGTTGCCACCGATGATCCCGAAATCGCGGCAAACACCCCGCAGGACAGGATGGTCGCCACCGCCAAGCCCCCGGGCCAATGGCCGACCCACGCACTCACCGCGGCAAAAAGGTCATTGCCGACCCCGGCACGCAACAGCGTATTGGACATCAGTAAAAACAGCGGCACCGCCAACAGGATAAACCCGTCCAGCGTTGATAAAATCGCCTGTGGCGCCATCAAGGGCGAAAACCCGCCAAGGATCAACATGCCAAGCCCAAGCCCCCCAAGGGCAAAGGCGACCGGCACACGAATAAGCAACAAGGCGAACATCGCCGCCAAGGTAAAGACGATGGTCATTCGTGCGCCCCTTTCGGAATTTCCTTGCCCCGCAAAAGGCCGACAATTTCAATCACGGCCTGAACGGCCAAAAGCGCAAATCCGATGGCCACCGGAAGTTCAGCAACCCACGACGGCAGATCAAGCATCGTGCCCGTCGTGCGCCCGCGTTCAAAGCTTTCAAAAAAGATGTCCCAGCCCTTGATCGTCACCATGACAGAAAACGCAAGGATCGCCGTCATCGCAATAACTTCAAGCCCGCGCTGAACCAACGGTGGACACAGCCGGGTGATCGCATCGACCGAAATATGGCGACGTGCGGCCAGGGCCCAGGGCATGCCCATCAAGGATCCCCAGATCAGGCAAAGTTGCGAAAGCTCGGCGGCCCAGATTGTGGGACGGATAAAGAAATACCGGGCAATGACTTCGTAGGTCAGCATGCAGCCCGCTGCAACAAACAGAAGGGCCGCAACCCACGCCAGCAAAAGCATCAATCGATCAAACATCATTTAAATAATGCCGTTCTGCGATGACAGCCTTCTGGGGCGTATCACAAGAACGGTTTGCTCCTGATCACGAAAAATACAAAAAATCACCACCGCGCGCGGTGCCGGGACAAAGCAGAACGGTGGCGTGGCCCCCGCAAGAGATGACATTAAGATTATAGAACCCCATCCGGTCAGAAAACCGACCGGATGGGGTTCTGAATGTATCGAGGCGTTCCGAAAACAGTTCCTAGAATTTTTCAGCAGCGTCAAAGACCTGCTTGCCAAGATCACCGGCATCTTCAAGGAACGCATCATATACCGGCTGGGAAACCGCGCGCCATTTGGCGAGTTCCGCGTCAGTCGGACGATAAACCGTCATGCCTGCTTCTTCGGCCGCACTGTAAGCAGCGGCTTCAATGTCGCTCATACGGTCGCGAACATCTGCCTCGGCATTCATCGCTGCGGCATTGATGATGTCGCGCTGTTCATCGCTAAGCCCATTCCAGAAATCGGTATTAACCACAACAATGAACTCGATATCGGCATGGTTGGTCACGGTGATATTGTCCATGACTTCCCAAAGCTGACGGGATTTGACGCCCGACACCCCGGTCATCCCAACGTCAACAGTGCCACGCTGATAGGCAATATACTGCTCGGAGCCCGAAACAAGCGTCGGCGCACCGCCCGCAGACGTTACAAAATCACCAAGCGTTTTGCCAAAGACACGGACTTTCTTGCCTTCAAGGTCTTCCGGACCATGCAGCGGTTCATCCTTGGACAGCATGATCGCCCCGCCGTACGCCTGCCACCACAAAACGGTCGCACCGGTATCGGCAATTGCCTCATCAAGCGGACCGCGCACCGGCGATCCTTTGGCAACGGCCTTACGGACCTTTTCCTCGGAATCAAACACAAATGGCTGATAGAAAATATCAACTGCAGGAACATCACCGACATAACGGGTCAGTGACGCAACGCCCATTTCAATCGCACCCGAGCCAACAGCAGCGGGAACTTCTTTGTCTTTATAAAGCTGGGCTGAATCGTAAATCTGAACTTCGATGTCACCGTTTGATTTTTCCTCGACCTCTTGTTTGAACATCAAAAGGTTCTGGCCAAGGTGGCTTTTCATCGGCAACTGCAAGGAGATGCGCAAGGTCAGGTCAGCGGCCTGAACCGCACCGGCAAAGCCAACAGACGCAATCAGCGCTGCGGCAAGGGCAAATTTCTTCATGATGGACGTCCTCCAAGTACTTTTATTTTAATTCTGTCGTCTCAAAGGAAAAGATGCGCCCATTTCGCGATAGGGTTCAACATGTTTTACCACGTTAAGGACATCCCCCAACAAACCCTTAGTGCGCCGCACAAGGCTTTGAACTCGCATGACAAAACGAAATTGTAGCCAAACCCGCCTCACATCGCGGCAGCGCAACACGACAATTGTCACTCACATGCCGGTCTGGATGGCAAATACTGGCATGCAAGAACGCCCGTTCTGAATACACTCTTCAGGAATCGCGTGATAAGCGTTGCGAAACCAAGGGGCTACATTCAAACCCGCTTAAACATAACCGTGGTTGCACTAAGGTGATCCGAAAAAGGATCACGGGCATAATCGGGGATCACCCCTGCGCACTGAAATCCAAGCGACAGATACAAAGTTTCCGCACTGTCACCCGTACGGGTATCAAGGGTCAGTAACGACCGCCCCATGTCCTGAGCACAATCTTCCGCCGCCATCATCAACAACCGGGCAATTCCGCGCCGACGGCAATCGGGTCGCACCATCAATTTACTGATGTCACCGCGATGGCGCTGATTTGGCATGGTATCAATATCAAGCTGCACCGTGCCCACCACACGCCCCTGATCCATTGCGGCAAACAATATCCGCTTCCCGCCACGAAGGGCCGGAACAATCCGTTCGCGCCAAAATGCAACCGCCTCCTCGACCGGGAACGGGTCGATAAAGCCGATGCTGGCCCCGTCATGGACACAGGCATGAAGCATCTCGCCAAATTGGTCGATCCGCGCGGTCAGGCCGTCGGCGTCAAGGTTGATTATCGTGGGGGCAGGTAAGGATGGGTTCATGATGGATTCTTTTCTGTGATCTAGGGTCAGGACCTAGTCGATAATGAACAGGTGATAGCGCGCACCCGCGTTTTTCGGGGTTTGAAACACGTTGCCACCGCGCAACTGATAGCGCAGGCAATCCCCCTGCCCCAGATGGTGGGTTGTGCCATCAATCTGCATGGACAGTTGCCCATCAAGCATCACCAGATGATGTTCCAGCCCGTCGCGCGGCGATCCGCCATATTCAATGCGTTGCCCCGGATCGATTTCGACTTCAATCACCTCACCCGAAAGCAATCGTGACGTCGGCGACACCAGTCGGCGACGATATCCAGTTTCCGGGTCGGTCCAGACTTCCTGCGATGCACGGGCAATCAGTGGGGTGAAATCATCCTCGACCATCTGCATCAGACGCGACAATGTCATGCCATATGCCACACACAGTTTGCCCAGCACACTGGCCGTCGGGCTGACATCGCCATTTTCAATCCGTGACAGGCTGGCACGGCTGACCGCACTGCGCTTTGCCAAGTCATCAAGCGACCACCCACGATCAGACCGCAACGCTGCCAACCGGTCGGCCAGTCTTGTTTCAATTTCGTCCATATCGCCCCTCGAGTCTCTTTAATGGGATATTTTTCCATTTTAGAGAAATCGTCAAGATAGAAAAACCGGCCATCACGCATGAGGCCGGTTTGAATAGCCAATTCGAATAGATCGTCCCTGACAAATGTCGATCAAACGCCCGTCGGGTTATTTGCCACCTTCAAGATCAAACCCACCGCGGGTCCAGCTTTGAATGCCGCCCTTAAGGTTGATCACCTTGCAATCAACATGCGGCAACACCGCATTGGCCGCGCCAAAGGATCGTTGCCCCACCGCACAGACAAACACAAGATCGGTGTCGTTTTCATCGGTCAGATCAATCAGGGCCGGGATATCAAAATTCGATGTTGGAATATTGATCGCCGTTTCGATGTGACCGGTGGCGAATTCGTCGGCTTCGCGGACATCAATCACCGTGACCGTTTCCTGCCCGATCAACTGATCAAGTTCATGGGGCTCTACAAATTCAACACTACCTTCGGTCATTCCGGCTTCCTTAATTCTTGCGCGTGCCCGGCGTTTAAAGCCGACTGCCTGTGATACCGTCTCAGGCCAACTTTGCGCAAATGCAAAATATTTTATCCCCGCACGACTTTTCCTGAGCCTAGGGCAACCGCCAAACCGGCTCACTCACACGTGATCGGATAGGCGGAAATTCCGTCGATAATACTTATGTCTTGCCTTGCGGATGGATACGCAACTTCCCACGTTTGAAGAGTAGGCTTTTGCACCGATGAAAATCGGGGGCGGAAATCAGGGTCGCACGACGGATGACCGCCAAGGCATTTTTAAAGTCGACTAATCGGTCGCTGCAACAGGGCCAAATATCGCAACCATTGGCTGCAAATACAGATACCCGCGATGGAAATACTGTAAAACTTCAATTCTTGTTAAGTCCCGGCGAATTCCGCCATTCATTAACCAGAACGTCAATATTTTCTTTTAATATATTTACGGTCCGACAAACTCATCAAGACGAGCTTTGCCGACGTACATAGACTAAGGCGGCCCAAAACGGGTCTGCCGCACCGCAAAAAAATTCAGGAACGACAGGAAACGCACATTTTGACACGCATGAGATAACGTTTGAAAGGAGACCGCGCCATGGCTGAAGGCAAGGATATCTTCGAGCTGTATGCGGAAGGCTATGACGGAAAACAAGAAACCGAACTAACCATTCGCGATTACCTCAATTTATGTCGTGAAGACCCAACAGCTTATGCGTCCGCCGCAGAACGCATGATTACCGCCATCGGTGACCCCGAACTGATCGATACATCGACAGATCCCCGACTGGCCCGCGTCTTCCTCAACCGCACCATCAAACGGTATCCGGCCTTTGTCGATTTTTACGGCATGGAAGAAACCATCGAACGTATCGTTGGCTTCTTTAAATATGCCGCACAGGGTCTGGAAGAACGCAAACAGGTTCTCTATCTGCTTGGTCCGGTAGGCGGGGGCAAAAGCTCCCTTGCTGAACGGCTCAAAGAACTGATGGAACAGGAACCGATTTATGTTCTCAAGGCGGGCGATGATATCAGCCCGGTTTTCGAAAGCCCGCTTGGCCTGTTTAATCCCGCCAAAATGGGTGACGCCATTCAGGACAAATACGGCATTCCCAAACGCCGCCTCACCGGCTTGATGTCGCCATGGGCGGTCAAACGCCTTGACGAGTTCGAAGGCGACCTTAGTAAATTCTCGGTCGTTAAACTGATCCCGTCTCGCTTGCGCCAGATCGGCATTGCCAAAACCGAACCCGGCGATGAAAA
The DNA here is from genome assembly GCF_002844275.1 of Thalassospira lohafexi. Taxonomy (GTDB): domain Bacteria; phylum Pseudomonadota; class Alphaproteobacteria; order Rhodospirillales; family Thalassospiraceae; genus Thalassospira; species Thalassospira lohafexi. Next base: position 214,812 of record NZ_NXGX01000007.1, on the reverse strand, counting down.
CAATCAGGATATCTCGTCGCTTGTCGGTAAGGTCGATATCCGCAAACTTGAATATTACAGCCAGAACGACCCGGATGCCTACAGCTACTCCGGCGGGCTGAACCGGGCCAACCAGGGGCTTCTTGAATTTGTCGAAATGTTCAAGGCCCCGATCAAGATGCTCCATCCGTTGCTGACGGCAACGCAGGAAAGCAACTATATCGGCACCGAAAACTTGGGCGCCATCCCGTTTCAGGGCTTGATCCTTGCCCACTCGAACGAGTCAGAATGGCAAACATTTAAGGCCAACAAAAACAACGAAGCCTTCATCGATCGTATCAGCGTGATCAAGGTGCCCTATTGCCTGCGCGTCACCGAAGAAACCCAGATTTACGACAAGCTGCTTGAAGGATCGGAGCTTGAACAGGGCGCCTGTGCACCGGGCACGCTGAAAATGCTGGCGCAATTCTCGGTCCTGTCGCGCCTGCATGAACATGAAAACTCCAACCTGTATTCCAAAATGCGGGTCTATGACGGCGAAACGCTCAAAGACGTCGATCCCAAGGCCAAATCCATGCAGGAATACCGCGATACCGCTGGTGTTGACGAAGGCATGGACGGTATTTCAACCCGCTTTGCCTTTAAGGTGCTTTCGGAAACCTTCAACCATGACACCAACGAAGTTGCCGCCGATCCGGTGCATCTGATGTATGTGATGGAACAGGCAATCCGGCGCGAACAATACCCCGAAGAACGCGAAAAGGATTATATGGACTTCATCAAATCCGAACTGGCCCCGCGCTATGCCGAATTTATCGGGGCGGAAATCCAGAAGGCCTATCTCGAAAGCTATTCCGATTACGGGCAGAACCTGTTTGATCGTTATGTGTCGTATGCCGATGCATGGATCGAAGATCAGGACTTCAAGGACCCCGATACCGGGCAGTTGCTGGATCGCAAGATCATTGATCAGGAACTCTCAAAGATCGAGAAACCGGCTGGCATCGCCAATCCAAAGGACTTCCGTAACGAGGTCGTCAAATTTGCCCTGCGCACACGTGCCAATAACAAGGGCAAAAACCCGGCATGGACGTCCTATGAAAAACTGCGCGAAGTGATCGAAAAACGCATGTTTAGTCAGGTCGAAGACCTCTTGCCGGTGATTTCTTTTGGCTCGAAACAAGACAGCGAAACCGAAAAGAAACACAACGAGTTCGTCAAACGCATGATTGATCGATCCTATACCGAACGTCAGACCCGCCGTCTGGTCGAATGGTACATGCGTGTCAATAAGGCCGGTTAAGCCAAAACGTGGCTTACCGACCGCACCGGACGGTTTTCCCCTTGTCCGTCCGGTGCCCTTCTTCCGACCACCATGGATGCAGTCTGTTTGCTGTTTCCTGTGTGTGCCTTAAGCGGGCAAAAGCCCCCGCACACAACGCACATGACCCCGTGCAAGGATGTTACCGCCCATGCTTTACATCGTCGACCGCCGTAAAAATCCCACTGGCAAAAGCCTTGGCAACCGGCAACGCTTCATGCGCCGTGCAAAGGCCCAAATCAAAAAGGCCGTCGAAGAATCCATTCGCACCCGTGGCATTACCGACATCAACAACGGCGATCAGGTGATCATTCCGGGCAAGACGCTCAAAGAACCGGGATTTCATCATGCACGCCGAGGCGGCAACCGTGATTACGTTCTGCCGGGCAACAAGAAATTTGTTCAGGGCGACCGCGTCGCACGCCCCAACGAAGACGGTGGCGGCGCCGGTGGGTCAAAGGCAAGCCCGGACGGGGATGGCGAGGATGAATTTCAATTCACGCTCACCCGTGACGAGTTTCTCGATATCTTCTTTGAAGACCTCGAACTGCCTGATCTTTTGAAAAAAAGCCTCAAACAAACCACGGCATTTCGAAATGCGCGTGCCGGTTTTTCCGTGCAGGGCACCCCGGCCAATTTAAGTTTGGTGCGCACCATGCGCAATTCACTGGCCCGGCGCATTGGCTTGCGCCGCCCCAAAACCGATGAAATCCGCGACCTCGAAGACCAAATCACCGCCCTTCAGGAAAAGGCCGATAAACGCCCGTCGGGCAAATTGACCAAACCTGATGATGAAAAGCTCCATGCGCTTTTGGCTGATCTGGAAAACGCCAAACGCCGCATGAAGTCGATCCCGTTCATTGATCCGATCGACACCCGCTATAACCAGTTTCAACAAATTCCCGATCCGAATACTCAGGCCGTAATGTTCTGCCTTATGGATGTGTCGGGATCGATGTCCGAACAGATGAAAGAACTGGGCAAACGGTTCTTCATGCTGCTGCATTTGTTTTTGCATCGCCGCTACGAACATGTCGATGTGGTGTTTATCCGCCATACATCGCGCGCATCCGAGGTGGATGAGGAAACCTTTTTCTATTCGCGCGAAACCGGTGGCACAATTGTCTCCACCGCGCTTGAAGAAATGAAAAAGGTGCTCAAAGACCGCTATCCCACCGATCAGTGGAACATCTATGCCGCGCAAGCCTCCGATGGCGACAACTATTCAAATGACGGCGCAAAATGCACCGCCCTTCTGGCCGAAGACCTCCTGCCCAAATGCCAGTATTACGCCTATATCGAAATCACGGATGAGCGAGAGGCCGAAATCTTTGCCGCAGCCGAGGGGGAAACCGCCCTTTGGAAGTCCTATGCCCCACTTGCGGCCGTCAATCCCCGGTTTTCGCTTAAACGGGTGACCAAGGCTGCGGATATCTTTCCGGTATTTCGCGAACTCTTTGCCAAAAACCGCGCTGAGGCCAAGACATGAGCACATCATCGCACAGCAACACCACCACCGCCCCCGAAACGTCCGAACCGGCCAGCAAGCTTTTGTTCAACGGGGCGGATTGGGATTTTGATACGCTCAAAAACACCTATGACGCGATTGAAGACATCGCCCTGAATGAGCTGAAACTTGATGTCTATGCCAATCAGGTCGAGGTCATCACATCCGAACAGATGCTGGATGCCTATTCATCGATTGGCATGCCGCTCATGTATCACCACTGGTCGTTTGGCAAACGCTTCGTGCGCGATGATGTGATGTATCGCAAAGGCTATCAGGGGCTGGCCTATGAAATCGTGATCAACTCCAACCCGTGCATTTCCTACGTGATGGAGGAAAACACCATCGTCATGCAGGCACTGGTGATGGCCCATGCCGCCTTTGGTCATAATCACTTTTTCAAAAACAACTATCTGTTCAAACAATGGACCGATGCGGATGGCATTCTTGATTACCTGCAATTTGCCAAACGCTATATCGCCAAGTGCGAGGATCGCTATGGCTTTGATGCGGTTGAACGCGTCCTTGATGCCGCGCACGCCCTGATGGAACAGGGGGTTAACCGCTATTCCCACCCGGAAAAGCCCAATCTGGCGGTTGAGCTTGAACGCGAACGCGAACGCGCGAAATACGAAGACGAAACCTATAACGATCTGTGGCGCACTCTGCCCCAGACCGACACCGACGATCAGGACATTGACGAGATCCAACGCAAAATGCGGATCGAAGAACGCCGGGCGCAATTTGGCCTGCCCGAAGAAAACCTTCTGTACTTCCTGGAAAAAAACGCGCCTGCCATGCAGTTGTGGGAACGTGAAATCCTGCGCATCGTGCGCAATATCGGACAGTATTTCTATCCGCAAAAACAAACCAAAGTGATGAACGAAGGCTGTGCCTGTTACGTCCACTATTCCATCATGAACAGCCTCTATGACAAGGGACTGGTGTCCGAAGGGGCGATGATGGAATTCATCGATTCCCATTCACGGGTGGTTTTTCAGGCCGAATTTGATGACCAACGCTATTCGGGGTTCAACCCCTATGCACTGGGTTTTGCCATGATGCAGGACATCCACCGCATGTGCGTTGATCCCACCGACGAAGACCGCAAATGGTTCCCCGATATCGCGGGCAATAATGAACCGGTCGAAACACTCAAAGACGCCTGGGCCAATTACCGCGACGAAAGCTTCATCTTGCAGTTTCTGTCGCCCAAGGTCATGCGCGATATGCGTATGTTCATGATTGATGATCAAAGTGCATCGCCCCATCTTGAAGTCGCCGCCATCCATGATGATAACGGCTATCGCCGAGTGCGTCGGTCACTGGCACGCATGCATGATGTTTCGGTGCGTGAACCTGACATGCAGATCGTCGACGTTGATATTCGCGGCAACCGCCAACTGTATGTCCAGCACACCGAGCATGAAGGCATCCGCCTTGAAAAGGCCGAAGCCGAAATGACGCTGGGCTATATCGGGCAACTTTGGGGATATGGCGTCACGCTTCAGGCCATCGATTACAAAACCGGCGAAATCCTGCATGAAACAAACTACACACCCGATGACCTGAGTGCGGCCTGATCGCCCACCCTGTCCAAGGTGATCTGATTAAAGCCCATTGCATTTGAGGCAACCCAAATCGCGATAACCAACGCGGTCTTATATTTTCTTGCAAGACCGCGGCACGCCCGCACGACATTCTCACGTCCGGGACCGCAATATCCCCCATTGCGCAAATCACCATCTCAAGGTTTACATAAGTCAACTTATTCACTCATTGCGCGTTTCATTTGTGATCGTCGCGCGCTTAGTTAGCAGTGAGTTGCCAGTTTCAATCCAGATGAACCATTTTATCGAAATTAAGAATTAAAATCAGTTGCATCATATCTTTGAGAATGCTTATTAATTTCGAAGACCCATCGCCCCAAAATTTTGAACCCGCGTACCGGCTTGAAAGGTCGTTTGATGGCATCTCGCCTGATCGCCCGCATGACGCATGCCTTGATACTGCTGTTCGTCGTTTCTGTCGTCGGCTTTGCCTTGCTGCGTTTGATGCCCGGCGATTTTGCCGAAATCCTGCTGATGGCGCAGATGGATGGCACCCTGCCCGACGCATCGCAGGTCCAGCAGTTCGCCGCAAGCAACGGCCTTGATGATCCCCTGCCCCAGCAATATGCCCGATGGCTTTTTGCGTTACTGCAGGGCGATCTTGGCAAGTCCTTCATCACCGATGAACCGATCATAAATGATATCGCCCTGCGTCTGGGTCAGTCGTTGATACTCGCGGTCCTATCCCTCGTCACCGCCCTTGCGATTGCGATTCCGCTGGGTGTGCTCTGTGCGCGCTACCCCGGAAGCAAGATCGACCGGATCGCCGGCATGATCAGCGTTATCGGCATGTCGATCCCCAATTTCTGGTATGCGCTGTTACTCGCATTGCTGTTTTCGCTTGTCCTTGGCTGGTTGCCAACCGGCGGGCATGGCACGTGGGCGCATGCGGTTTTACCAACCCTTGTGATTGCGACCTCGGTTGCCGGTGTTTTGTCGCGTTATGTGCGGGGCAGCCTGCTTGAAGAACTGTCGAAACCCTATATCCGCACCGCCAAGGCCAAAGGTGCGAGCCGGTTACGCACTGTTTTACGCCACGCAATCCCGAACATTGCGCCGGGACTTCTGACGTTTTCAGGCATGCAGTTCGCGCGGATTTTTGATGGCATGATCATTGTCGAAACCCTGTTTGCCTGGCCGGGCATCGGGCGGTTTCTGGTGGAATCACTTTTGAACCGGGATTACCCCGCCATTCAGGCCTGTTTCCTGCTTGTCGCCGCATCCTACATTCTGGTCAATCTGGCGGTTGATATTGCCATTGCCCTATACGATCCGCGCACCCGGGAAATCGTGTAATGCAAAAAATGTCCTTTACCCGCGGCAAGCTATTGGGCACCTCCCATCATTGGCGGGGCTATGCCACCTTTATGATCGCTGTCATCCTTGCGGTTCTGATCCTGCCTTTTTTTGCCCCGCACGATCCCCACACGGTGCAATTCCTGTATCGGCTCAAGCCGCCCAGTTTTGACTATCCGCTTGGTACCGACGCCATGGGCCGCTGTGTTTTGTCGCGGTTACTTTATGGCGCGCGCCTGACCACCGCATCGGCGATGGCCGTTGTGGTCTGTGCATCCCTGATCGGCAGCCTGATCGGTGCGATTGCCGGTATGGTTGGCGGCGTTCTGGATCGCGCGATGATGCGGTTTTGCGAAGGCATGTCGGTTTTTCCGGCCCTTGCCATTTGTATGATTATTGCCGGGACGCTCGGATTGGGGCTTAAGGCCGTCATCATCGCCCTGATGTGTGTGCATTGGACCGATTACGCACGGGTTGTGCGCAACGCGGTGATCGTCGAACGATCCAAACCCTATGTCATGGCCGCCGTTGCTCTTGGCGCACGACGCCACCGCATCGCCGTCCGCCATATTCTTCCAAACATCATCGGGCCGCTTTTGACCTTAAGCGCCTATTCCATGTCATGGGCCATTCTGGCGTTCGCCGGGCTGAGCTTCCTTGGACTCGGGGTTGAGCCGGGCACACCGGAATGGGGTTTGATGATTGCCGAATCTCGCAATTACTTGCGTGACTATCCGCGTCTGGTGCTTGCACCGGGCCTGACCATCGCGGCCTTCGTCGTGGCGGTCAACCTGCTCGGAGACATGTTGGGAGACCGTTTCCGGGTGCGTCAGATCAACTACCTTCATTAAATAGAGACAGTAAGATGATCAAAAGAACACTTCTTGGGGTTGCCATCGCAGCACTTGCACTGGGCACTTTTGGCGCCACATCGCAAGATGCCAAGGCATCAGACGACAATACCCTTATCATTGGCACCATGTGGGAATCACAGCCCCTGGCGATGAAGCCGCGCCGCTCAAGGTTTTTCAATGAAAGCGAAATCCTCGATACGCTGGTAAAGCTTGATTACGACCTGAAACCAATCCCGGGGCTGGCAACGTCGTGGGAACGGGTTTCACCAACAGTCTGGCGTTTTAACCTGCGTGAAAATGTTGTTTTCCATGACGGCACCAAACTGGATGCCGAGGCGGTCAAATTCTCGCTCGAACGGGTGGTTGCATTGCTGCCCTATGCGGCCGATCTTTTGAACATCAAATCCATGACCGCCGTATCGCCGCTGGTTCTCGAAATTGAAAACACCGAACCCTATGCCGCCCTGCCCAATCAACTGACCGATGCGATCACCGTGGTTTACGCCAAATCGTCGTTTGATGAGGCCGGCGAATTCGTCAAACCAGTCGGCACCGGCCCGTGGAAATTCGAAGAGTACCGCAAACAGGACCGTACGATTGTCACCCGCTTTGACGGCTATTGGGGTGAAAAACCGGCCCTTGAAAAGATCGTCTATCGCTATATCCCCGATCATAATTCACGAACTCTGGCGCTTGAAGCAGGCGAAATTGATTTTGTCACCAACATGCTGCCATCCGATGTCAAACGTCTGTCGAAGGACGCGGATTTCAAGGTTTACGAACAACCAACATCCGGCCTGTATTACGGCGCATTCAATGCCGGTGACAAAAGCCCGCTTTCCGATGTGCGCATCCGCCGTGCGGTCAACGCGCTGGTGGACCGTAACCTGATTGTCGAAGGTGCCCTTGATGGCATAGGTGAACCGGCATGGGAATTCTTTGCGCCCGAATTTGACTGGGCCCCGCAGGCCGACAGCAAATACAGCCTCAACCCGGAACGGGCCGCCTCGCTTTTGACCGATGCCGGGTATGAAAAAACCGACGGCAAATGGACCAAGGATGGCGAGCAGCTGACCTTGCGGATTCTCAGCTATACCTCGCGCACCGAAATGCCAATGATCACCGAAGCAATGGCTGCCCTTTTAAACCAGCAAGGCATTGCCACCGATGTTCAGATGTATACGTGGGGCGGGATGCTTGATCTGGTCAAACGCGGCGAATATGACATTTCCGTCGTGTTCTGGACCCCGGAAATGACCGGCCACCCGGACCTGCACCTGAAATCACAATTCCATTCCAAAGCAGGCCTGAACTATCAATTCTGGGAAAACACCGAATTTGACGCCGCTGTGGATACGGGCCGCACCCTTGATGCGGGCACAGAGAAGGATGCGACCTATAAAAAGGCGATGAACATCCTGCATGACGATGCCCCGATTATTCCGCTGGTGCATAAGGTGTTTGTCGTGGCCGCGACCAAGGATGTTAAGGGCTATCGCATTCATCCGTCCGGCTTCTTCTTTGATTTCAAAAACGTTTCGAAGTAATCCGCACTGTTCCACCTCCGGCAACCGCCGGGGGTGGTTTTCGTCTTTCCCGCAACATCGCAATGAGCCAACCGATGGGAATTTGCCTTTTTATAAATCCGATCAAGGGGGCGGGTGATGATTTGCCCGATATCGGATCGCATGCCCCCAATACCGCCTTTGTCGATCAATATGATCTGGACAAGACCGATTTATCGCAATTTGCGGCCCTAATCTTGCCTGCGCATATAGATCAACGCTTTGTGGGCACCCGATCCGATCAGATCACAACATTTCTCGACCAGGGCGGAACGCTTGTTTTTAACGGACATGTTGCCTGGCCGATGCTGCCAGAACTAAAACCGTTCGTCCCCCTTGAACGTCAGTCGCTTGAAAATCTGATGATCTATCGCGTCAATCACCATCCGGTGTTTGACGGCGTTGATTGCAATGACCTCACCTTCAAACGCGGTGTCGCCGGATTTTATGCCCGTGGCAGCAACCCGCCCCCTGATGGCGCCATCCCTCTTCATGTTCTGGGCAAAGAACAACTGGTGTGTGACTGGCTATATGAACGCCCCAAGGGCGGGCGGATATTGATGCATTCGGGCAATGATCTTTGGATGTATATCGGTTCGCAAAACAGTACCTCGCGCATCGTCCCGCAACTCTGCGCTTGGGCAGGAGGGGAATGATGGGCAAAATAGCAATCATTGATACAGGGACCTATTACCATCACCGGGTTATCCACGAAGACCGCTTTGGTCATTTTTTTGATCAGGCAATCTATATCCGTGATCTGTGTAAGACGAATTTATCTGCCATCACCACCCTGATTGTGCCATGCCGGACCGACCCGGCCCATTTGGTCGCCCATCGCAAACTGTTTGCCGATTTCCTAAATGACGGCAAAACCGTTGTCGCGATGGGATCGACAGGACCAGACAAATGGCTTGATGATATCAATTGGCGTTTCACGCCGACCAATTTCTGGTGGTGGAAAGAAGGCGGGTCCCTGAACCTTGAGGTCGCCGAACCGGAGCATAGCCTGTTTGATTATGTCAAACTTGCCGATGCAACCTGGCATCACCACGGATTACTGACCCCACCCGCAGGAGCCACATCCCTGATCAATGCCAACAAGGCCGGATCGATTTTCTATGATGACCGGGTGACTTCGCCGGGGCGGAAAATCGTCACCACCCTTGATCCGATGTATCACCACGGCAACCATTTCATGCCCGCAACCAGCCGCTTTCTTGACGGGTTCCTGCCATGGCTTAAAAGCCAGTAACAGTCCCGAAAGCACTGTAAAACCTACAATCCGCACTCAGTAACTACGGGTGCGGATTTTTCGTTTCGCAGATGGAACATGCATATTACGGTCAAACAATAAGCCTTATTAAGGTCACTCAGTAAGCCAATATTGCTCTGCCGTTTGATCGTTTTTCGGACCAATACCCGGGTTATCAAGATCAATCACACGCCGGTCAGACTGGCGAATGTAATCCATTGCTGCGGCGATAGAAGGATCAGAACGGAAGTATTCGTTAAACGCCCCGCTGAAAAACGCGTTCTGAAAACCCTGTTCCAGCAAGGAATGCCGGATTTTATCATTCTTGCCGACATAGGTGAAAAAATCATACTGATATCGCAACAACAGTGTTTTCTCGACACGCAACCCGGCACGTTTGAGTTGCTGGATCCGGTCTCTTTTAAGCGCCTCATGCACCGCCAGATGCATCATGTCAAACCGGTCGTTTTCCAGCATTGAAACCAGGTTGTTTTGCGGTGCCTCTGTCACACACAGTCCGGCATCTTTCAGAATTGCCGTATCAACCCAGCCCTGCCCCGAACCGATGCAAAAAGCCTTAAGGTCCTCCAGCGATTTAACCCTCATCAGGGATGCCTGTGTGTCCGCCCGAATGACAAACAGGCGATACCCCTGCAAGCCACGGGTAATCGGAAAGTCGACCTGAAGGAACTCCTCGCTGAAATCAGGGTTATACCCGGCAAAGATGACATTGATCTCACCGCTGCCCAGCATCGTGAGTGCGCGCGTTTGGGTTAAACGCTCAACCGATAGAATTTCTAACTGATGATCCCCGGGGGCATTTGCGATGGCCAGCCGGATGGCACCGATCTGAAAGGCAAAGTTATCCTCAGAACCTCTTGGGACAGCCATGCGGAACGTCTCAGCAGATGCAAGGGGCACCATCGCAAAGCTAAGAAGAACCAATATAACAACGCCGCCGATGAGACGGTCGAAACCTTTTCGCATATTTTTCAAACACCAATACAGCCAAACAATCCTACGCAATAGGTTGTGCGGCGTTGGCAAAAGATAAGGCCCCCAGAACGGTAATGCTCATTTTTTTACTTGACCGTTTGTTATGATATAACATAACAAATAACCAACCTTATATGCTCCCCCATAACCGGACCGGATCAATGCAAAACTTTCCTTCCACTCTTCGCCGTCTCCTTCTCGCCTCTCCACTGCTTGTGGCACCCTTCGCGGCGCAGGCTGCCGATGCACCATCAGTTGTTGCCACCCTCAAACCGATCCACGGCATCACAAGCGCGTTGATGGATGGCGTTGGGGAACCCACTTTGCTGATCGATGGGGCAGCCTCCCCGCATGCCTATTCGCTGCGCCCCAGCGAAGCACGTGCTTTGCAAAATGCCGATCTGGTGATTTATGTGTCGCACAGCCTCGAAAGTTTTCTGGAAAAACCTTTGGCAACCTTGTCGGTTAACAGTCATCAGCTTGAACTGATTGATGCCCCCGGCCTGACCTTGCGCGACATGCGCGAAGGCGGCAGCTGGGAAGCCCATAGCCACGACCACGGCGCACATGAGGATCATGAGGAGCATGGTGAAAGTGACCATGACCATGATCATGAAGTCGATCACGAGCATGATCACGACGCGCACGACCATGAAGCCGATCACGAGCACGAACATGCCGACGGACACGATCACGATCATGACGCCGATGAACATCATCACGATGAACACGAACATGAACACGGCGGAATTAACCCGCACATCTGGCTTGACCCGGTCAATGGTGCGGCCATCGCCACCGCCATCGCCGATGAACTGATCGAAATTGATGCGGCCCACGCAGAAAATTATCGCGAAAACCTCAAAAAGCTGCTTGCCAGTCTCACCGTGCTTGGCAATGATCTGGGCGACAAGCTTGCGCCGGTCCGCAGCACGCCTTATGTGGTTTTCCATGATGCCTATCAGTATCTGGAAGCTGGCTTTGGCCTGAACGGGGTCGGCTCCGTGACCGTGTCGCCCGAACAGAAGCCCGGAGCCAAACGCCTCCATGAAATCGAAGAAAAAATCCGCGACACTGGTGCCGTCTGTGTCTTTGCCGAACCGCAATTCCGCCCCGCAATTGTTAAGGCGATTGTTGCCGATACCGGTGCACGCATTGGCACCCTTGATCCGCTGGGCGCAAACATCCCCAAAGGCCCGGACGCCTATCAGGCCATCCTTGCGCAAAATGTCGACGCCCTGGTCGACTGCCTTGGCAACGGTTCGTAATACGGGTTTTGCAATGCTGGTCGCGGGCTTTGTGCTTGCGACCAGCACGCCCGCCTCCGCCCATCCTCATATCTGGATTGATGCCAACGCCGAAATGGTGTTTGAAAGCGGCAAGCTGACCGCCATCAAAATGCACTGGGTGTTTGATGACCTGTTCAGCATGACGCTGATTGACGAGTTCGATAAAAATTTCGACACCCGGTTCTTTGGCGATGAAAACACCACATTGCGCGACAATGCCTTTGTCGCCCTTGGCGAAGTTTCATGGCTGGCACATTTACGTAAAAACGAAGTTCTTCTGCCCTTTACCCAAACGCGTGATTTTACCGCCGACATCACCGATGACAGGCGGGTGACTTATGATTTCACCCTCGTTCTAGACGAGCCGCTTGATCCGGTAAAAGATACCATCAGCCTTTCCGTCTATGACGCCGAGTATTATATCGACATCGCCTTCACACAGGTCGATCCGATCGTGTTTACCGGCAACACCGCAACCAGCTGTCACTTTGAAATGAGCGAAGATGAAAAAAACCGCATCTATTTTGATCTGGTGGCGCCAATACGTGCCGACCTTGTCTGCGCCGCACAACATGGCGATAGCGGGTCTTCTGGCGGTCTTGCTCCTGGCGATATGGTCCGGGTCGAGTAATCCGGCCGCGGCCAAGTCGGCCAATCTTCTGGGACGTGGTAACAGCGACGCGGCAACCACCGATACCGCCTCAGCCCCGCAAGATGGGGACAGCTTTATCACCCTGCCGGTCTGGTTATCCGATGTCGTCGGTCAGGTCATCATCATTCAAACAAAACTGAACCGCGAAATCACCGCAACACTTCGCGACGCCAAAAACGGCGACAGCTTCTGGCCCGGCCTGATGATCATTGGCCTGTCATTTCTCTATGGCGTTTTTCATGCCGCAGGCCCCGGTCACGGCAAGATGGTCACCACCACCTATTTCCTGTCGCGCGATGCGGGCTGGAAACAGGGGGTTGCCATGGGCACCCTGATTGCCGGGGTGCAGGCCATCACCGCCATTGTTCTGGTTGGGTCATTGACCCTGTTTTTAAACCTTGGCCCGGCGGCAATCACCCAAAACGGTCTGGTGCTGGAGGCGGTTTCATATGCACTGATCGTTGGTCTTGGTCTGGTGATGTGTCTGCGGATCATACAGGGCCGCGATGATTGCTGTGATCACGCCCATCATGAACATCATTCCCATGACCACACACATCATCACGATGATGGTCATGACCACCACCACAGCCACGCACATGATCATACCGACACGCATCGCCATAATGCCGCCCCCACCGCACAGTCCACGCCATCAACGGCGCGCAATCGCTGGCAAATGATTGCCAGTGGCATTGTGGTTGGGCTGCGCCCCTGCACCGGGTCTATTCTGGTGCTGCTGTTTACGCTGGCCAACGGGCTGTTTCTGATCGGGATTGCGGCCGCCTTTGCCATGGCAATCGGGGTTGCACTGACCATCAGCCTGATCGGGCTGGCCGCCATCGGCATTCGCACCGGAACCCAGCATCTGTTTAATGTCTCCGAAACCACATCGGGCATTTTACGTCGTACGATTGGCTTGACCGGGGCGGGATTGATTACCCTGTTTGGGGCAATGTTGTTACTGGCTTCTGCCCGTCAGTTGGGCTGGCTTTAACACCCACCACAAAAAACAGCCCGCAGGGCCAATGACCTTGCGGGCTGTTGAAATCTGGCGTCGAAAGGCTGTTTTGCCTTACTCGGCGTGAATGACTTTCATGACAAGTTTGCCATCCGGCTTGATCGGGCCGTCTTCTTTGGCACCAAGGGTGTATTCATACACACCGGTTTTCATGCCGCCTGCTTCGGAATGAACCATCAACATCAGCATCTCGCCCGATTTGACCGGTTCCTGAAGGATGGCGGCAACATCCATGTTTTCACCCTTTTTGATCGGCGCATAGCCAACCACCGGGCCCGGTTTCATGTCTTTGTCGGTGCGATGGACAACCAGCCAGCCGTTTTCACCGGCCATGATTTTTTCCGCCGTCACGGTCCCACCCGATACATCCTGATCCATGGCATCGACCATCGGGCCCATTGCCAACGCACCTGTGCTGCTGGCCAGAACGAAACCGGCACTCAGCATCATGGCACCAAGAAAGCCCGAAGTTTTATGTTTCAACGTCATGTGAAGTCTCCTTTGCTTTTGATCTGGAACACGCTTTTCGCGGTTCGCTCATGTCGCGCGTTTCATCGCATACACAGAAGCTACGCAGAGAATTCAAACGGGTTTCAGCAAAGAAGAAATTTTCTGCATTAGGCCCAGGACCTAATGTTCTACCGAAATCAACCGACCATGGATCGCCGGGCCGGTCGGCTGCCCGGTTGGTGAGCCGCCTTCTGGTTCAAGGCTAATACCAAAGGTCGCTGTGCGCAACATCGCCGGATCAAACTGGCCAAGGTTCTTGGTCGTCGAGACAGACGCATTCTGCAAAAGCCCCAAGGACTGTGGCACGGACCCGCTCTGGTCTGACTTGATCCAAAGTTGATAGGTTTTGCCTTCGGGCAACGATGCCTCAACCGGGCGAATGGTCACAGCACGGGTATCAAGATCAATCGTCATCACAAATGCGGGCTGGGTATCGTCGCGGTGAAAGACTGCCACAAGCGGACCATCCTGGACCGGCGCGGCAATATCGGTTGCCAGAACCGCAATGATCAGGCTTGCGGCAATCGCCCCGGCCCCAAGTGCCCCGGAACGCCACATCTTGACCTTGCGCTTCAGGCTGGCGACCTCTGACAAGCTGGCGATGTTAGCGCTAACATTTTGGCCAGCAGTTTCGATCCGGCTTCTGATACTGGCAAACAGATCACATGAGGGAGAAACGGCATCATATTGCGCATTAAGCGGTGACAGCCGCATTTCCCAATCGGTAATCGCCTTATCAATTTCCGGTTCCCGTTCCCGGCGGGCAACCACAGACTGACGCTGTGCGGGCTCAAGCGTGCCCAACACATATTCAGCGGCCAGCATATCAATGTCTTCCCGGTCGGTCATGATCCCAGGCATTCCTTTAACTGTCTTAAGCTGCGATGCAGCCACGTCTTGATCGTTCCAACCGGCTGGGCAAACCGTTCTGCCAACTCGGCCCGAGACCAGCCTTCAAGATATGCCAGTCGGACAATCTGTTGACGGTCGTCTTCCAAACCGTCCAGACAGTATTCCAGTTGGCGTACCTCGTCGGCAAGCACGACCTCATCGAAAACCGTGTCATGTGACACCAGAATTTCAATCTCGGCGTCTTCAATGTCGGATTCGGGCCGTTGGCGGCGCACGATATCAATTGCCCGGTTACGTGCAATCGTTGCCATCCAGGTAATAATCGATGCCCGTCCCGGTTCGAAATCACCGGCTTTCTGCCAGATGCGTACATAAATATCCTGTAACGCGTCCTCGCTTTGAGCACGGTTTTTCAAGATACGCAGCACAACGCCAAAAAGTTTCGCCGACGTAGCATGATACAGCCGCTCAAAGGCGTCCATGTCACCATTTATCGACTGACCAAGCAGCTTTTCCAAATCCCGGGTCGTTGTCATTTTCACCGCCAGCTTCGTGCAGAAAAGACCGAATTCCCTGCGCCGTAGAAGAACAAATACCGGATTGCAAACCCGAGCGACCTTATTCCTACGTTACAAACACCATACTTGATCAGTTCCAGCCCCAAGTCATATAGAGAATGCGTCCTGAGCCTAAGTATCTGAACAAAGAACACAATCAGGATTTAAACTCTGCCGGAATACTTTCGGTTGTTTTGATCAGCGCATCCATCACCATTCGCACACCGGGGGACCGGCGCATATCGGGGTGAACCACAAGCCAGACCGGCTTGCTGATCTCACCTGGCGCGTCGTCAAACACCCTTTCAAGCCGGTCATCAACGTCGGCCATATAGCGCGGTAAAAGCCCAAGCCCATGTCCGGCCGCAACAAATGCCCGAACCGTCTGGCTGTCATCGGCCCTGACCCGTACCGGCAATTGCCGGTTTAGCATCTTCCACACCCAGGCCTGTTGATAGTGGCCAAATGAGAAGCTGCCATCGGCACAGAATTCCCAATCGCCTTCAGGCACGCGCTCTGTATACCCCTTTGCCGCATACACGCCGTAGCGCAAATGCGTCAGTTTGCGCGCAATCAGCCCGCTTTGCGCCGGGGTTGCCATCCGCACCGCAACGTCTGCTTCGCGGCGCGCAAGATTGGCAACCACGCTTGATCCAATGATTTCATATTCAAGATGCCTTTGATCGCGGAGCAATTCGGCCAGCCGTGGCGCAAACAGCAATCGTCCGGCGGCGGGTGGCACGGAAATCCGCACCACGCCATGGGCGGTTTCATCGCCGCGTGCCTGTCGTTCGAACGCCAAAACGTCTTCTTCGATCCGGCCCGCCACCGGCACAAGGTTTTCGCCCGCATCGGTCAATTTCCACCCGGTTGCCAAACGGTCAAACAGATGCGCGCCCAGATGGGTTTCCAATGCTTCGATACGCCGCGCAACGGTTGTGTGGTCCTTGCTCAATCGCCGGGCGGCCCCGGAAAGCGTGCCTTCCTCGGCAACTGCGACAAAAAACCTAAGATCATTCCAGTTCATATCTGTACGTCCTACACTTGCGCAATTTTGCACAACTATAGCGCATTTTATCTAAGTTCCATTGTATTTCTGCGCATGTCAATCTTTGGTCATCGAAACGGCCCACCCCGATCAAGGAGCATGACAATGGCTGTATCACATCAGATCGACTGCAATACCCTCGTCGGGTGTGTGTCGACAAAAACATCGCACGGGAAGATGGCACAACGCCCAACCTCTCGCGCCACGCCCCCCGCTGTTACCAAGGGTGTTAGCGCTATCATCCCGGCGATCGTCAATGCCGCTTTACGGTCCTACAAACGCTATCAAAGCCGCATTGCCCTGAACCGGTTAAGTGATGACCAACTCTACGACATCGGTTTGGAACGTCACAACAACAGCTACGTGCCGCGCGACGAGTACCTCAACCGATTTTAACCAGATCAAAGCGACCTGCGGCCCTGAACCAATGGTAATCGACACGCTTTGATAAGAGCTATCTCCGCGATAGGGGTATTGCGGGGATGGCTAGGCTCAGGACCTAGAATGCCTTCCCTCAAGGCATGAAAAAGGCTCCCTTGAATTTTAAGGGAGCCTTTTTTCAGTCAATATCGGTCCATCGTCAGACCTGAAATTCTTCGGCAATGTTATCGGCAGCCTTGATCAAGGCATCCATCACCAACCGAACACCGGGGGATCGGCGCATGTCCGGGTGAACCACCATCCAGCCTGTTTCACGGCTTTGCCCTTCGACATCGGCATGGATCAGTTCAAGTTCGTCGTCCTTGTCCCCGAGATAGCGCGGCAAAACCCCGACCCCATGTCCCGCGGCAATGAACTGGCGGACGGTTTCGGTTTCATCGGCACGAAAACGGCATGGCAATTCCCGGCCCAGCACGTTGCGCACCCATTCCTTTTTTGATGCGCCGTAAGCGGTATCTTCATAGCCGCAAAATTCCCAGTCCATTTCCGGCACCCGGTCGCGGTAGCCAATCCCGCAATAAAGCCCAACACCCAGTTCGACCAGCTTACGCGTAATCAATCCCGGTTCACGCGGGGTGATCATGCGCACAGCAACATCGGCTTCGCGGCGTGCAAGATTGACCACATTGGCCGCCCCGATAATTTCAAACTCAAGCCCCTTGTGTGCCGTAAGCAATCTGGCCAGACGCGGCGCAAATAAAACACGCCCCGCCACTGGGGGGACAGAAATGCGCACAACCCCGTGGGCGGCTTCATCGCCCTTGGCCTGACGTTCAAAGGTAAGGGCTTCTTCCTCAACCCGTTCAGCCACCGGGACAAGATTATGTCCCGCCGTGGTCAGTTGCCAGCCGCGCGGCAGTCGGTCAAACAGCTTGGTGCCAACATCATCTTCAAGCGCCTCAATCCGGCGGGCGACTGTCGTATGTTCCTTGCGCAGGCGACGCGCGGCCCCCGAAAGGCTGCCTTCACCCGCCAGAACAAGGAAATATCGCAAATCGTTCCAGTTCATACCGACACTTCTATCCGTATTTTGTCGTGTTAATCCGATCATTCTTGCACATCAGATATGCAAAACAACCTTCTTCCTGTTTTATTTTGCATATGACATTGTCCGCCCATCAACGGATCAATTCAACCTGAGACTTCAGGAGGCCACCATGGCACATCAGATTTCTGGAAACGCACCTTTCGACGCTGCAAACGACCCCTTTACCAAACGCATGCCGTTTGGCGCGCTCATGAGCCGCATCGAAAAATATTTCGAAAACAAGCGCAAACGCAAGAACCACACCGATCTTATGAGCAACCTCAGCCATGCAGATCTCGCCGATCTTGGCCTGCAGCGCAAATTTAACGGCACGACCTGGTATCTCGACCGGATATAGGAAACGCTGCCGGTCCTTAAACCCCGGTAAGCCAGTTGCCTGCTCGCATTAAAAAAGGGACCCAAACGGGTCCCTTTTTATTTGTCATACAATTGCAGATATCTTAGCTGCGAATCTCACGAACCCGGTCGGTTGCTTCCTGCGCCAGCTTGGTGATGGTTGCCCAATCACCCGCCTTGACCGCATCCTTGGGTGCAACCCATGATCCGCCGACGGTGATAATATTCGATAATTTTAAATAATCAGCCAGATTATTCAATGAAACACCCCCAGTCGGACAGAAGCTGACATCGGGCAATGGCCCCGAAAGGGCTTTAAGCATCGACACCCCACCCTGCTGTTCAGCCGGGAAGAATTTCAAAATGTCATAGCCATGATCAATCAGGTTCATGATCTCCGACGGCGTTCCCGCACCGGGCAACAACGGCACACCGGTATCCTTGGCAGCCTTTAAAAGACCGTCGGTATGGCCCGGTGACACGGCAAAGGCACAGCCGATTTCAGCCATACGTTCCATTTGCTTGGCATTGATCACCGTCCCCGCACCGGTAATCGCACCGGGCACTTCGGCAATAATGCGTTTGATGCTTTCTTCGGCCGCCGCACTGCGCAACGTAATTTCCAGCACCGGCAAACCACCAGCGACCAGCGCCTTGGCCAGCGGCACGGCATCATTGGCATCTTCGATCACCAGAACCGGCACCACCGGGGCCTTTGACAGAATTTCACGCGATGAAAGGCTCATAAATTCTTCCTCCAGTTTGCCGGTCAGGCCGTTAAAATCTTGGCGCAACCGATCAGGGCCGGGTATTTCGCCGTCATCAGGCGCACCGGCACATCATTCATTAAATCATGGAAACGGCCCTTGGCGATCATCCGCTCTTTCAGGCCGCTTTGTTTCATATAATCGGCAATCCGCGGACCAATGCCGCCCCCGATAAACACACCGTCAAACGCACCAAGTGTCAGCACAAGGTCACCAGCAACCCCGCCCATAAACAGGCAGAACCGATCCAGCACCTTACGACACAGCGGGTCATTTTGCTGCAAGGCACCGTCAACCACCTCGGCGGCATTTTTCGGCGCCACATCAAGACCATCGATGGCGGCAAGTGCCCGGTACAGGTTTTCAATTCCCATGCCCGACAAAATACGTTCCGCCGATACGCGTCCCAATTCATGGGTCAGGAATTTGACGATTTCAAAGTCAAGCTCATCGACTGCCGGCAAGGACACATGCCCGCCTTCGCCCTGAATTGGCAACCAGTGCCCTTCGTGGGGCAACAAGCCCGAAACGCCAAGCCCGGTCCCCGCCCCGATCACCGCCAAGGGCAAGCCCGGACGTCCGGGACCATCAAACAGTGTAATCAGGTCTTCGCCGCCCAAATAAGGCACAGACATTGCCAAGCCGGTAAAATCATTGACCACCACAAGACGATCCAGATTGAACTCGGCCTTAAGCGCATCCTTGGAAAACACCCACGGATTGTTGGTGAATTTAATCTCATCGGCCATGGCGGGGCACGCCACCGCCACGGCAAATTCACGCAAATCCGAACAGTCGGTTTTGACCATGAAATCACGCATGGCATCGCCGATGGTCGCATATTCACGCACCGGCAATGTCATTGGCGTATGGGGATTGCCAGCATCATCAAGCCAAGCAAAGCGGGCATTGGTCCCGCCAATATCACCGACAAGCTGCATTACGCGACTTCAGCCTCCCCCGGGAGGACAGCACATGCGCCCATTTCAGCCAGGCCAACATGGTCGCGGAACACGCCAAACAACTCACGGCCAAAGCCATCCTGATGGGATGCCTTATCGTCAAAGGTGGCGAAGTCACGCTTGGCCAGTTCGGCGTCGGTCACATTGAGGATCAGGTCGCCGGTTTCCGCATCAAGACGGATGATGTCGCCATCCTGTACCTTGGCAATCGGGCCGTTCATCATGCCTTCTGGTGTGACGTGGATGGCAGCAGGCACCTTGCCCGACGCACCCGACATGCGGCCATCGGTGACAAGGGCAACCTTATACCCCAGATCCTGCAGCACACCCAACGGCGGGGTGAGTTTATGCAGTTCAGGCATGCCGTTGGCTTTGGGGCCCTGGAAGCGAACAACACAGATAACGTCACGATGGAGTTTACCTTCCTTGAAGGCCTCCATCATTTGTTCCTGCGATGTAAACACCGCAGCCGGGGCTTCGATGACGCGGTTTTCCGGCTTCACAGCAGACACCTTGATCACGCAACGGCCAAGGTTACCCGACAACATCCGCAAGCCACCATCGGCACTAAATGCCTTTTCCGCCGGACGCAGGATGTCTTCGTCCTGACTGTCGGCCGGGGCATCGCGCCATGCCAGTTTGCCCTCATCAAGATACGGTTCCGTGCCATAGGCCGCCATGCCACCAGTATGGATGGTTTCCAGATCAGGATGCAGAATACCGTTTTTCAAAAGGTCGGAAATAACAAAGCCCATACCGCCTGCGGCATGGAAGTGGTTCACATCGGCCTGCCCGTTCGGATAAACGCGGCACAGAAGCGGGACCAGACGCGACAATTCGTCAAAGTCATCCCAGCGCAGCTCAATCCCGGCGGCACGCGCCATCGCAGGCAAATGCAGCGTATGGTTGGTCGAGCCACCGGTCGCAAGCAACCCGACAATCCCGTTCACAAACGCCTTTTCATCAAGCACCTTACCAACCGGGCGATAATCATTGCCAAGTTTGGTAATCGCCAGTGCACGGCGGGCGGCTTCTTCGGTGAGCGCATCGCGCAGATCGGTGTTTGGGTTCACAAACGCCGCGCCGGGAAGATGCAAGCCCATGACTTCCATCAGCATCTGGTTGGAGTTTGCCGTGCCATAGAACGTGCAGGTGCCCGGGCTGTGGTAAGAGGCTGTTTCGGCCTCCAACAATTCCTTACGACCGACTTTGCCCTGCGCATACAGCTGACGAATGCGGGCCTTTTCATCATTGGGAAGGCCCGATGGCATTGGACCGGCAGGCACAAACACCGCCGGGATATGGCCATAGGACAAGGCCCCCATGACAAGACCCGGAACGATTTTGTCACACACACCAAGATAAAGGGCGGCGTCAAACACATCATGCGACAGTGACACAGCCGTCGACATGGCAATCACATCGCGTGAAAACAGCGAAAGCTCCATGCCCGGACGGCCTTGGGTCACGCCATCACACATGGCCGGAACGCCGCCGGCAACCTGTGCTGTGCCACCGGCTTCAAACACGGCCTTTTTGATACGGTCGGGATAAACGCCCAGTGGTTGGTGGGCCGACAGCATATCGTTATAGGACGTCACGATGCCAAGATTGGCACCCTCATCGCCATTGATGCGTTCCTTATCAGCCGCACTACAGCCCGCCGACGCATGGGCAAGGTTGCCGCATGACAGCGATGAGCGATGCGGGCGATCGGACGCGGCGGCCTCGATCTTGGCAAGATATGCTTCGCGGGTTGGTTTGGAACGCTCGATAATGCGTTTGGTAATCTGATCTATTTCACGTTTCATGGGGTTCAGCCTTTCGGGTTCTCGGCGCTCCACCACAGATC
Source organism: Thalassospira lohafexi (assembly GCF_002844275.1). Lineage (GTDB taxonomy): Bacteria > Pseudomonadota > Alphaproteobacteria > Rhodospirillales > Thalassospiraceae > Thalassospira > Thalassospira lohafexi. Next base: position 193,094 of record NZ_NXGX01000007.1, on the reverse strand, counting down.
GACGGGGACGTCAGTCTGTTGCAAGATTGCGCGAACGGGCATCTCTTCGATTTCTGTGCCGTTTTTCGCGGTTTCAAAGGTCGACCATTTGGATTGTCCGGTAATATGAAGACCAATATACCGGGCGTTAAGGATGGCGGGCAACGTCATGCTGATGCGCGGGACCGAGGACACGGTCGGGCGCGCAGCGACAACAAGTTCGCCATGTTCGGGATAAAGCCCTTTGCGCAGGGCTTCGGGCGTTGAGGAAGGGAAAAGTGATGCGGTATGACCGTCATCGCCCATCCCCAGATACACAATATCAAGTGGCCAATGCAGTTCGGTCCGCAAACGCGCACTGACGGTATTGACCGCGTCTTCCGGACTGCCATCAGGTGTTTTAAGCGATACAAAGCGCGCGTGCTGGGCTTCGTTGATAAACAAATAATCGCGGACCAGTTTTTCATTCGACTGATCATCATCGAGCCCCACCCAGCGATCATCACCAAGAGTTACTGTGACTTTGGACCAGTCCAGACGGGCATGTGAAAGCGTTTCAAACAAGGGTTTGGGGAACCGCCCACCGGCAACTGCCATGCTGGCATGGCCGCGTGTCGCGATGGCAAATTCAAGCCGTTCGACGGTTTCCTTGATCATTGCCGCAAGCATTTCGTCGCCGCTTTGGAAAATGCGTTCGTTTGTCATGTCGTCATCCCGAAATTGGGGTGTCAGTGACAGCAAAGCAAGGCGCGTTGACGATCCAACGCGCCTTTGCCAATGCCTAGAACCCGGCTTCTTCGTTCCAGGTACGTCCATCGCGTTCAATCAACGCAATGGCGGCCGATGGCCCCCACGTACCCGACGTATAGCCCTTGGGCGTGATGTGATTGTTCTGCCACGCTTCCTGAATGGCATCGACCCATTGCCAGGCGATGTCCTGTTCATCACGGCGGACAAACAGGGTGTTATTGCCATCAATCGCATCGAGCAACAGACGCTCATAGGCATCCGGGCTACGCCCACCAAAGGCCTCGGCAAAGGACAGGTTCAAGGCGGTTGGACGCAGGCGCACAAGGCCCGGCCCCGGATTTTTGTTATTCAAAATAAGATGGATGCCGTCATCGGGTTGCAGACGCAAAACAAGGCGGTTGGCCTGATAATTGGTCATCGATTTTGCCAGCGGGAAAATCTGATGGGGCACATCGCGGAATTGTATGACAATTTCCGAATGGCGTTTTGGCAACCGTTTTCCGGTCCGCAAATAGAACGGAACCCCCGACCAGCGCCAGTTGTTGAGTTCCGCGCGGATCGCGACGAAGGTTTCTGTCGTACTGTCGACATTGGCCCCTTCTTCTTCCAGATAGCCCGGCACTTCTTTGCCGCCAACGGCCCCTTTACGGTACTGGCCGCGCACGGTGGATGTGTCGATGTTGCTGTCATTGATTGGCATCAGCGCCTTGAGCACTTTGACCTTTTCATCACGCACCGCGTCCTGATCAAGAACATAGGGTGGTTCCATCGCGACCAAGCACAGAAGCTGCAACATATGGTTTTGCACCATGTCGCGCATTGCACCGGCATCGTCATAATAGGACCAGCGGCCTTCGGCACCGACTTCTTCGCCGACCGTGATCTGCACGTGGTCAATATGCGCGCTGTTCCATAGTGGTTCAAACATCGCATTGGCAAAGCGCAGAATCATAAGGTTCTGCACCGTTTCCTTGCCAAGGTAATGGTCGATACGGAAAATCTGGTTTTCGTCGAAGACTTCACCAATCTGGCCGTTGATTTCACGGCAGCTATCCAGATCGTGGCCCAGCGGCTTTTCAAGCACAACGCGGGAATTTGGCGTTACCAGACCAACCTTTTTAAGGTTAAAGGCCATATCGGCAAACAGGGCCGGGCTGGTCGAGAAATAATAGACCCGGTCGCGGTCCGGCTGATCGGAAAGTTTTTCGTGAAGAACTTTAAAACCGGCTTCGTCGCCCGCTGAGACCTGAACATAGGAAATGCGCTTGGCGAATTTTTTCCAGGTTTTTGCCTCAAACTCGCCTTCGGGGACGAATTTTTTACCGGCTTCTTCAAGTTTGGCCCGGAAATCTTCGTCGCTATGTTCGCTGCGCGATGCGCCAAAGATACGGGTGTCATCATCAAAACGCCCGGTCCGTTCCATTTCGTAAAGTGCGGGGAAAAGTTTGCGTAGTGCCAGATCTCCGGTCCCACCGAATATCACGATATCAGCAATACGATGTTTAAGCCTTTGTCTCATTCTGCCCTTAGCCTTCCAACGTTTCCTCCCCGTCGTCTAGGTGGGATCCCGGACTTTTGACAATCCGGGCAGACGATCGGGACACGGTAGTTACCGTGAAAACAGCACCGGATTGCCGGTTCTGTGCGTGTATTTACCAACCTGACACCATAGGGAAATTTTCCACTGAATGGCGCATGGCCGGTTTTGTATGAGTAATCAAACACAGCAAACTTCTGACACTCTGGTTGGCAGTGTCAGGCGTCGCCAGAATGTTTGACCACCTTATTTAGGCCAACAGCCATGCTGCGTCCTGATCAGCAAGGGTGCGATGTTCCGGTCTTTGAGCCCACTGTTACACGATCTATGAGGGCAAGACCACTGCGTTCAAGCCCCCGAAAGACGGCTTTACCGAAATCCGGTTTAACCGTAACAGTTTGTTGCAAAACAATCCGAACATTCGCCGAAACACACCCCATTTTAGGCCAGTCTGAATATCCTGCAACAATTTGATTTTATACAAATTGAATCGGTTTAAATCAGCCCCTTTTTGATCCGTCAGGCGATCCTATAAAATCGACAACCGATTGATGATCCATCAGACGATATCGCAACTATGCGGGTATTTCATCCGTGTTAAATGTACGTTTTGATGACACCTTGCGATCTTCTCCGCGTGATCATGGATGGACATAGCAGGGCCGGAAATAGAGTGAGAACACCAGCAAGAACATCCTGCGTCTGATGTCTTTTATAAAGACTCGCGCAAACACGAGGTTTCCTGCGGGCCTTGTTCAACCCAACTCACTTGATCACCCTTGAATGTTCTCATTTCCCATTAAAAATGAGAACATTTGAGAACACTATTTTTTGATTATATTTCAAATACTTAAATAGATTAATCCGCATTTGTTCCAATTTTGTTCTTGCAGGAACAAAATCAGAACGCTATGGTCCTTGCAGACAGATTGAGGAGGACAAACCATGCTGAAACTGATCGAGAACCCGACCCGCTTGAACGAGCTTTGCAGCACTGTTGCTGTGGTTGGAAGTACAGGATTTTTTCTGTTCGTCATCGGGCTTGGCATGGCGCAAACCCTGCGCAGTCTGATCTGATAAAAAATCCCCATTGAAATTTACGAGGCCCGGACGATTGTCCACCAAGGGCACCTGACCGGCAGGCTACCCCGCACCCTGTCCCGCCTGCCGGTCAGACTTCCCCCATGCCCTTGCTCCCTTATGCATTCGTTCTTTTGGGCTTCGTTATCTCCGCACTTTAATCCGCACTGAACTATTATACTGGCGCTGCTGTTTTCCCTACGGCAGCGCCCTTTCTTTGTTTGGGCCCATGTCATCCCGAAATATGTGCAGCCTCATTGACTTAAGGCAGGGTGTCGGGCGTTTTGCACAGCCGGGCGACGATTCTAAGACGATTCTAAAACGTCTAACCTGCCCCGCCCCAAAAGCCATATCTCCCCATTTCCCTGCTAAAACTATTATTGCAACGCAACAGTTTACGCTGCATTGCAATATTTTACTCGACATCAGCGTGAATTTTCTGTTGAATCAGAACGTAAAAGCACTATTTGGAATATCATCATACTTTATGGCTATTGTGTAAAACCTGTACTGCCGTAGGCTACATCGCGATTTTAAGGTTTTCTGACGTCTGGGGATGAGCTGCTTTGGCGCTGCCCCGTTACCGCAAACGACAGATGCCATAGTACTTTGCCGCACGTGACTGCACGTCTTACAAAACGCCTGTGCGTGACAAAAAAACAGGACGAAAAGCCGTAACCAGGACGGTGACACCCGGGCCCTTGGGCCCCTGTCACCCGGGAGTGAGAATATATGCTGTACCACCTTTATGAATTGCAGCACGCCACGATAAGTCCGCTGCGTATGGCCGTCGATGCCAACAAAAAATGGCTGCGCAATCCGGCCAATCCGCTTTCCTATACCCAGCCGGGTCGGGCCGTAGCGGCAGCGTGCGACATGTTCACCCATATCACCCATCGTTACGGCAAACCGGAATTTGGTTTGGATACCACGACGATTGATGGTCAGACCGTGGCTGTCACCGAGGAAATCGTCCATAGCGAAGCTTTCTGTGATCTTTTGCATTTCAAACGCGAAACCGATCATTTGAAAACCCAGCCCGACGATCCGCGTTTGTTGATTGTCGCCCCGCTGTCAGGCCATTTTTCAACCTTGCTGCGTGGCACGGTTGAGGCATTGCTGCCTGATCATGATGTCTATATTACCGACTGGATTGATGCCCGCACGGTTGCGGTCCATCAGGGTCACTTTGATCTTGATACCTATATCGATTATCTTATGCGGTTCCTGCGCAAGCTTGGCCCGAACACACATATGATGGCAGTTTGTCAGCCATCAGTTCCGGTCATTGCCGCCGCCTCCTTGATGGCAGCAGGCAATGAAGAATGCCAACCCGCATCGATGACCTTGATGGGCGGCCCGGTTGATACGCGTGAAAACCCGACCGAGGTCAATAAATTTGCCAAGCAGCATGACCTTGAATGGTTTGAACGCCATGTGGTTTCCCACGTTCCCCTGCCAAACGCCGGGGTGATGCGCCGGGTGTATCCGGGCTTCATGCAGCTGGCAGGCTTCATGAGCATGAACTGGGACCGCCACGTTTCGGCCCACCACGACATGTTCATGCATCTGGTCGAAGGCGACGGCGAAAGTGCCGATGCCAAGCGGAATTTCTATCATGAATATCTTGCTGTCATGGATATGACAGCCGAGTTTTACCTCCAGACGCTTAAGGTTGTGTTCCATGAACATAACCTGCCCGAAGGTACCATGCGCTGGCAGGGCGTTCCGGTTGATCCATCCGCGATTACCAAGACCGCACTTTTGACGGTCGAGGGCGAACGCGATGACATTACCGGCATGGGCCAAACCCGTGCGGCGCATAAACTGTGCACCGGTCTGCCGGACAACATGCGCATGCATCACTTGCAGCAGGGTGTCGGCCATTACGGTGTGTTTAACGGTCGTCGCTGGCGCGAACAGATCAGCCCGCGGATCAAGGAATTCATCCGTCTTCACGATCATGAGGGCAAAGGTGCACGCAGTGCCCCCAACGTCACCCATATCAACGCCGCTGAATAAGTCCTTTAAGCGCGTTTAGAACCAATTGATAAAGCCGCCCGAACGCCTTACTGGCCGGGCGGCTTTTTCTGTTCCGGGGCCTTTAAGCAACATAGCGTGGCTGAATACGGCCATTGACGATTTCACCGCCAAACGTCCCGTCGCCATAGCCATATTGTTCGACCGGATGCAGCGTATCGACAAGGTGCTGATAAACAGCCGCAGCAGATGCTTCCCATGCACTGATCGCACCGATCACCACCGGGTATGCCCCACCGTCAAGCAATCCAATCGCGGTATCAATATCAGCATTGGTGACAGCATTTGTGTCATCGCGAAGCGTTAAGTGAACGCCGATCACCTGATCATCCTTGATCGCCATGATCCCGATACAGGATGTGAAGGCCGTAAACATGATCTCGTCGGCCTTGCCCCATTCACGTTCGGCAATGGCTTCGGTATCGGTGGCTTGGGTAAAGACATATGGCATTGGGATTTCCTTGATTTCAAATGAAACAAACACCCCGTTGAGACGCCATTTCACCTAGGATGTGAAAATTGCCGTTTTATTCTAAACGTGGTTCTAAACACTTCGTAAGCGGGCACTTTCACGTTAAAACCAAAAGATCGATCCACACAAAACACCACGGAACAACGGAGAAATCGATGGCGCGTGTGTTAACGCTGTTTGCCCATCCTCGGCAGGACCGCTCGGAAATCAATTGGCCCATGTTCGAAGCAGCCCAAACCGTTGAGGGGGTAACCTGCGTTGATCTCTATGCGCGCTATCCGAGCTTCGAGATTAACATCGCCCGCGAACAGTCCAGCCTTTTGGACCATGACGTCATCATCTTGCAGCATCCGCTTTATTGGTATTCCGCCCCGGCCATCATCAAGGAATGGATGGACCTTGTGCTCGAATATGATTTTGCCTATGGCGCCGAGGGGACCGCACTCAGCGGAAAAGTGATGTTCAATGCCGTTTCGTGCGGAACAGCGCGCAGTGCCTATACGGTCAAAGGTGGACATACTGCCGAACTTCGGACCTTGTTGATGCCGTTCGAGCGCACAGCAGATCTATGCAACATGCGGTATCTGGCCCCCTATGCCACCTTCAGTGCCGGGTCTTTGCGCGCAGAAAACCGTGTAAAGGAAACAGTGTCTCAGTGGCACAGTTTCCTGACCGCCTTGACACAGGATCGCATTGATCTTGATGCCGCGGCCAACGCATTAACCCTGACCGACCATCCCGACAGCTTTTTCATTGGGGAGAATGCGTGATGGAAATTCTTTCGCATGCTTTTGTCTATCTGGTCGCAGCCGTTGTTGCCGTGCCGCTTGCCCAGCGCCTTGGTCTGGGGTCGGTGCTTGGCTATTTGATTGCCGGGGTGGTGATTGGTCCGATCCTTGGCATTGTTGGTAATGAAACCGCCGACCTTCAGCATTTTGCCGAATTTGGCGTTGTCATGATGCTGTTTCTTGTCGGGCTGGAACTGCGCCCGGCGATGCTGTGGTCGATGCGCGGCCAGTTGATCGGGCTTGGTGGATTGCAGGTTACGCTGACCACCGCCGTTATTGCGGCGGGCTGCATGGCGTTTGGCCTTTCGTGGCAATCAGGCATTGCCATCGGCATGGTGCTTGCCCTGTCATCGACTGCCATTGTGCTGCAATCGCTTAATGAAAAGGGCTGGCTTGGCACGGTTGGCGGCAAAAGCGCCTTCTCGGTTCTGCTGACACAGGATGTCGCGGTGATCCCGATGCTGGCGTTGCTGCCGTTGCTCGCGGTTGAAACACTGAGCCCATCGGGCGATGATCCCACCGCGCATGGCGCGATGCTGCTTGACCTTGTGCCTGATTGGGCGCAACCGCTTGTGATTATTGCAGCAATTGCCACGATCATCATTGGCGGGCGGTATCTTATTCGCCCGATGTTTCGCTTTATCGCCCATTCGCGCCTGCGGGAGGTTTTTACTGCTGCGGCCCTTTTGCTGGTGATTGGCATTGCGCTGTTTATGACGGCCATCGGGCTGAGCCCGGCACTGGGGACGTTTCTGGCCGGTGTGGTTTTGTCCGACAGCGAATACCGCCACGAACTTGAAAACGATATCGAACCGTTCAAGGGCTTGCTACTCGGCCTGTTTTTCCTGACAGTCGGGGCCGGGATTGATTTTGGTTTGTTGTTTGATCAACCGATCATGCTGATCGGCTTGGCGTTTGGCGTCATGATCATCAAGGCCGGTATCCTGTTTGCCATTGCCAGCATCTTTGGCCTGCGCGGTGCGGACCGATTGTTGTTTGCCGTCGGGTTGGCACAGGCGGGTGAATTTGCCTTTGTGTTGTTTGGCATGGCATCGGGCATGGGCGTTTTGCCGGTTGATCTGATCGGGAAGATGACGCTGGTCGTGGCACTTACCATGATCCTGACCCCTGCGGCCTTTATCCTGTATGAGCGGGTTTTAGCCCCGCGCATGGTCAAAACCAACAGCCGGGAGGCCGATACCATTGAAACGCCGGGATCGGTTGTAATCGCGGGCCTTGGCCGGTTCGGGCAGATCGTCACCCGCCTTCTTGCCACCAATGGCCACGATGTGGTGGTGCTTGATCATGATCCTGAAGTGGTCGAAAACCTGAGCCGGGTCGGGTTTCGCGCCTATTACGGCGATGCCACCCGGCCTGATCTTTTGCACACCACCGGCATTGAAGATGCCCGATTGTTTGTTGCCGCGATTGATAACCGCGACAAACTGACCGCCTTGGTCGAACATGTTGCCAAACACTATCCCAAGGTCCGGATTTTGGCACGCGCACATGACCGACATCATGTCTATGAGCTTGAAAAGGCCGGGGCACATTGCGTGCAGCGCGAAACCTTTGACAGTGCGCTTAACCTTGGCCGTGATGCGTTGATTGAACTTGGCCTGCATCCGTTCCGGGCCGAACGTAAAAAACAGGCCTTCCGGGCACATGATTTTGAAACACTGGAAAAGCTGCGCGAACGTTGGAACGAACATGGGGTGGATAAGGGATATATCGACACCATGCGGTCCCAGAACGAAACCCTGTTTGAGCTTATGCGTGATGAACGCGATGAGAAAACCCACGGTGACCGGCATTGGACCCCGCCCCCCAGCGCCAGTCCCGATCCGTAAATCAGATTGGGCAAAACCAATAGTGCACCGCCTGCGTAAGATTCCAAGCACCATCACCGCAGGAGCCTGACCATGACTAACGTGCCAGAACTTGACAGCTTTGCCACCCCATCGATTGCCGTGGTAATTGGTGCCACCGGCGGGATCGGGCAGGCTTTTATGGCCCAGCTTACGCAAAGCGACCGATTTTCGCATGTTGTCGGTTTTTCGCGCACGACCGATCCGGCCCTTGATTTCACCAAGCCGGACGGCATTGCCGCGTGCGTTCAGCACCTTCGCGACCTTTCGGGGGATGTTCGGCTGATCATTGATGCCACGGGGTATCTGCATGATGACACCCATCAGCCGGAAAAATCACTGCGCCATATTGATGCGGACTATATGGCCAAGCAGTTTTTGATCAATGCGATTGGTCCGGCGTTGCTGATGAAGCATTTCTGCCCGCTTTTGCCCCGTGATGGCAAATCGGTGTTTGCCACCCTGTCGGCCAAGGTCGGCAGCATCAATGATAACCGCATGGGCGGCTGGTACGGCTATCGCGCAGCCAAGGCCGCCCTTAATCAACTGGTGAAATGCAGCGCGATTGAAATTGGTCGCAGCAAACATGATGCGGTCTGTGTTGCCCTGCATCCCGGCACGGTCGATACCGGGCTGTCCGGGCCGTTTGCCAAATCCGGACTGAAAGTACAGACACCGACTGAGGCGGCAACCAACATGTTGCGCGTGATTGACGGGCTGAGTGCCAAACAGTCAGGTGGCTTTTATGCCTATGACGGCGAAAACCTGCCGTGGTGATCAAGCGTTAGTCGAAGATTTTCGCCAATTGGGCATGCTGTAGCAGGATCACTGTTTTGGCGTCCCGAATGCGACCATCAGCCACCATGGCAAGGGCGTCTTCAAACGGGGTTTCGAGAACGTGGATATCCTCGCCCTCCTCATGAAGGCCGCCACCCTTGCTGGTTCGATGTTCCTTGGTGACTTCGGCCATAAACAGATGCAGGCGTTCGGTTACCGAGCCCGGGCTCATGAAAAGGTCAAACAGCTTTTGCGGCTTGCCGATTTTATAGCCGGTTTCTTCCTGCACTTCGGCAATCACCGCGGCCGCCGGATCGCGGTCATCAAGTAAACCTGCCGGGACTTCGATCAGCATGCCGTCTTGGGTGCCATTTACAAATGATGGCAGACGAAATTGCCGGGTCAGGATCACCGTGCGGTCCGCACGGTTATACAGCAAAATTCCCGCCCCATTGCCCCGGTCATAGGCTTCGCGTTGCTGTCGTTGCCATTCACCATTTTGGCGGCGCAGGTCAAACGTCACGCGATAAAGATGATACCAGTTATCCGACAGACATTCGATGTCCTCGACCCGGATCGCATCATGAGTGGGCAACTGCCATCCCTTGGGAACGTCAACCATCGCGACAGTCTCCTAGCGGTTTAAAAACGCCGATAACGTCAAAAGAACCGCATCGGGTTTTTCGGCATGGACCCAGTGGCCTGCGCCCTTGATGCTGGTAAAGGCTGCCTTGGGAAACAGCGATTTGATGTGATCCCGGTCCTTGGGATCGACATAATGCGAATTGACCCCGGAAATGAACAAGACATCCCCGTCATATTGATCAGAAAGATCGCTTTGCGGCCATCCGGTGATGTCGGATAAATGATCGGCCATCGCATCAATATTGACCTGCCACGCCATTTTGCCGGTTTCCTTGTCGGTCTTGACACTTTGGGCCAGGAACTGACGCACGCCTTTTTCGGAAATACCCGATGATAATGCGTCTTCGACCTCGGCCCGGCGTGACACGGTATTAAAATCAACGCCACGCATGGCAGTAATATAGTCGGTATAATCGTGGTCATAGACCACAGGGGCGATATCCACGACAACAAGGTCGGACACCAACCCGGCATCTTTGGCATTTTGCGATAACGCCAAAACCATGGAGGCCTTACCACCCATCGAATGGCCAACCAGATGCACCGGTTTGTCAGACACATCCTTGATCAGTGCGGCCAGATCGTCGGCCATGGCGGGGTATGTCATGTCCATATCCCAGCCCGACCGTCCGTGATTGCGCAAATCGGCCGTCACCACATGGTATTTTTCCGCCAGACGCCGGGCAATCGCCGTCCAGTTGCGCGCCTGACCGAACAGACCATGGACAATCACAATGGTTCCATTGTCGCGGTTTTCTTCGCCAAAGGCGTAATGGGCAAGCTGCATGGGCTGATGTCTCCGGGCTATGCGTGATCTGTCTCATTCATAACCGCAAGGTTCGCCAAGGTGAAGCCCACATACGAAAACACCCCCGCATGGGAGGAATGCGGGGGTGTTTTTCAAGGCACCGGATAAACCGGCACCGGAATTCTATGTCGCGCTTGAATTAAGCGCCGGCAGCAACGCCACCATGCGGTTTACGGTTTGCACCGAACAGCGCGCCGATCTTGCGTACAAGGGCAACAAACATCTGCTGCATCGCTTGTGCACGCAGACGTTCTGCTTCGCGTTCGATAGCAACCAGGTCATAATCACGATAGGCTTTCATGGCCGTATCCTTTCAAAAGCATCACGCGCTATTCGCGCTTGGGTTTCGCGTTTCATTTCGTTGAACCCGATGTACGCCTGTTTGTTGATCCCTACGAGAAGAGTTTTCTCAGCTCACCCATGCATTTGACGCATATCATGAAACATTATCGACACATTTTCATCATGCGCCTGACGCATGATTGTCTCATGACAAATAACATGCTCGATTTGCTGCATTTTTCCCATGCCATCCAGTAAAGGCTGGGGAACAAACTTGTTAAAGTTCCAAATTACCCCGGCCTTCAAAGGTCTCATGGCCTGTAAGCGCAGAAGAAAACGACAGGGATAGTGCTTTGCGGCATACGGTTTTTTGGCAACAGGTGCTAAAAACCACCCAGATATTCTACTGGAGTCCTTCTGCACAATTTTGCATGGCTTGGTTCGGGCATAAAAAACGGCAATAGCATCCTCTGCTATTGCCGTTTTGCGATCTTTAAAATCGATCCTGCTGGTCAACCCGACCGATATTGGGATATTCAATTCTCAACCGATGGCGTAGTTGAGATATTTGGGTTCCAGATATTCTTCGAGTCCCCAATGTCCACCCTCGCGGCCCTGTCCACTTTCCTTAACGCCGCCAAACGGCGCGCCTTCGTGGCTGGTGGTGCCGTCATTGATCCCGACGACGCCCGCTTCGAGACGATCAGCAATCCGTTGAATACGTCCGACGTCCCGGCTGTAGACATATGACGACAGTCCGGTACGCACCCGGTTCGCAAGGGTGATTGCCTCATCCTCGGTCTCAAACCGATAAATGGGCGCAACCGGCGCAAACAGTTCCTCGTCAAAGCAATCGGCATCAAGCGGCACGTCTGTCATCACCAAGGGCCGTGTGAAGTGACCATCCGCAGGAAGCTCTGCCCCGTAGTGCAGGGTCGCCCCGGCCTTTTGAGCATTTTGGACCAGTCGTTCGACCTTTGCCACCGCCTGACGGTTGATCAACGGGCCAAGCTCCATCCCCGGGATAAAGCCATTGCCGATGGTCTGGGTGTTGCTTGCGGCAATGAATTTTTCGACAAAGGCATCATAAACGCCATCCTGAACAAAGATGCGATTGGCACAGACACAGGTCTGGCCGCTGTTGCGGAATTTCGAAATCATTGCCCCGGCGACCGCGACATCAATGTCAGCATCATCCATCACGATGAACGGCGCATTGCCACCAAGTTCGAGCGACAGCTTTTTCATGGTGGGTGCACATTGCGCCATCAGGCGTTTGCCAACCTCGGTCGAGCCGGTAAAGGATAACATGCGCACCCGTTCATCGCCGGTCAGAGCCTCGCCAATCGGTTGGGGCAAGCCGGTCACAACGTTAAACACCCCGGGTGGGAATCCTGCCTGATGGGCAAGTTTGGCCGCGGCCAATGCTGAAAGCGGGGTATCTTCGGCCGGTTTGACAACGACGGTACATCCCGCGGCCAGTGCCGGGGCACATTTGCGCACCACCATGGTCAGCGGGAAATTCCACGGCGTGATGGCGGCAACGACCCCCACCGCATGTTTTTGAACCACAACCCGACGATCCCGCTGGGTGGCGGGCATGGTTTGGCCGTAGGCGCGCTTGGCTTCTTCGCTGTACCATTCGGCATAGGCGATGGCACCGACGACTTCGCGCATTGCCTGATCATAGGGTTTGCCTTGTTCAAGCGTAATCAGGGATGCCAGTTCTTCCTGATGGGTTTCGAGCAGGTCGCGCCAGCGGCGCAATATCGCCGCCCGGTCCTTTGCCAGCCGGGTTGACCATGCCGGAAACGCCTCAGACGCCGCATCAATTGCCCGGCGCGCCTCGGATGTGCGCATGAACGGAACACCGCCAATCACATCGCCCTTGGCCGGATCAATCACATCAAGCTTTTCACGGCTGTCTGCTTCGCGCCATTCCCCATTGATATAGGCGCGCGTCAAATCCCAATCACGAATGACAGCACGTGCGCGTGCGCGGCCTTCGCGAATGGCGGTTTCGTTGGCATTTGACGGGGTACCATCGGCAGATTTGGGGGCGACAGAAGACATTCGGGGCAGTTCCTTTGAACGCACGCGTTGAAAAAAGTCGTCGATTTCACGCGCTTGTGATTCCAGTTTTTGGGGCACAACTGGGACACTAAGCCGACCGGCAGTCCAGAAGCAACAAGATGCTTGCTTTATAGATAACAATAGAAGGCCTGTCTGGTGATCAGAGAGACATGCAAAACCAACGTAGAGAGAACCCCATGAAGCACCTTGTTACTGCAGGCCTGCTCGGCGCGATGATCGCGGCAGGGTCCGTTATGCCGATGGCAGCCAACGCTGACGAGATGATGGATAACGAAACCGTTGAAACCCGGCAAATGCTGATGGATGGCATTGGCGGTGCGATGGGCACACTTGGCTGCTATTTAAAGGGACAGTGCGACCTTCCCGATCCGGTCGTGCGCAACCTTGCAAATGGTATCGCCTTTGCCGCCACGGCAGCACCAAATGCGTTTGAGCCCAAAACCATGGATGCATCGGTCAAAACCACGGCAGATGAAAAAATCTGGTCTGACTGGGATGGCTTTGCCAACCGCTTCCCCGAGCTTAAGAAAGCTGCATTGGCAATGGCATCTGTTGCCGGTGACAAAGCGGCCATGGGGGCTGCTATGGGTGACCTTGGCAAAAACTGCAAAGGCTGCCACGACGAATATCGTACGAAGTAAGAAAAGTTAGGCTCCCCCTTCCTTGGGCGAGCACCCCGGTCAGTAATTTCATCTCCCTCTGCTGTCCCCCAACAGCATCAAGGAAATTCTGACCGGGGAATTTTTTCGATGGTGACCTTCGGACCAGCCAGATGCCTTGGATAATTAAAAATGCAAGGTCATGGTGATGTCCTGATCATGGTCGCCAAAACCGCGCCCAAAGATATTGACCCCACCGGGGTTCTCAGCATTTTCATCGACGCCAATCCTGAAGCGGACCGAGTGATGGTCCATAATTTCAAGTGTATTGATGGTCTGTGCGGAAATCTTTTTCCCATCGACCCAGGTGCCGTTTTCATCAATGACCCACGTTTTGAGCTGCCCGTACTGGGAGCCTTCAAGTTTCCACCAGCCAGGTGAATACAGGCCGCGTCGATCCCCAAAATCACCCGGTGATGTCCATGTGCCAACATTGAATCCGTTAATCCAGACGGAAATGTCCGATGGCCATTCGCTGTTGGTTTCAGGTGTTTCAGAACTCAGCTCGGCGGTAATTTCCAATCGTTTGGGTTGCCGTCCGGTCACCATCGCATTGTTGGGAAACTTGTATTCAACATGGCCGCGGGTAAACCAAAGAAGGGCTGCCTGCATGCGTTGGGGATCAAGGAAAACATTGGGCACATCAAGAACACCCACAACCCGTTCGACCGAACACATCCCGCAAGGTGCACCGACATCAAATTCGGTAAACAGACCAATCGGCATGCTGACAACAACCCGGTCATTATCCGAGGTGTTCTTGTCATCATCAAACCGAATATAGATTTCCCCATAGGCCGCCGAGCAAATTTTTTGATTGCCCTTTTTGGCCTTCATCGTCTGGGTTTCAACCAAGCCCGCCTTTTCAAGCGTCTTGATATTGGTTGCCACAGTAGATTGCGGCAAGCCCATCTTCTCGGCGATTTCATTAACGTTCTGCGGGCCGTTTTTGCGCAGCAGATACAGGATATCGATCCGTGTCTTGGACGCCAGCCCCTGAACGATATTTGCATCCTTGACCGGATCGACCGTCAGTAATTTTGTCTGCATGACTTTTTATTGTTCCCTGAAGGTTTCCCTAATCCCTGCCCTTAGAGCATCTTGACATAAACCTAGCCCTTGATACCAGATGACAACATGATTGCCTGTGTCACGCGGCGCTGAAAAACAAGATAGGCAATGGCAACCGGCATCGCCGCCATGACGGCGATTGCCATGTCACGCGCATATTTCACGCCAAAGGCATCACCGACCTGTGTGATACCAACCGTAATTGTCATCATTTCCTCGGACGTGATGACCAAAAACGGCCACAGGAAATTGTTCCAGGACATAATAAAGGTGATGATCGACAGAGCCGCGGTAATCCCCCAGTTCAAGGGTAGATAAAGCTTGAACAGGATCTGAAATTCGCTGCAACCGTCAAGCTTGGCTGCCTCGCGCAATTCACGCGGCACAGAGTCAAAGAACTGCTTATAGACAATCACCACCACGGGAATGATCACTTGGGGCAGGATAATCCCGGCCCAACTATCGACCATGCCGAACTTGTGCATCAGGATGAACTGTGACACGACAAGCGCTTGCGATGGCACCATGAAACTTGCCAGCACAATCAGGAACAAAGCCCGGCGTCCGGGAAACACAAGTTGTGACAAGGCATAGCCACACATCATGCTGATTACGATGACAATCAGGGTAATCAGAACAGACGTCCCGATCGAATTGATATACCAGCGGACGATATTTGTTTCGAGCAAGGCAAACACATATGCCGAAATATCAAGGGTTTCTGGCAAAAACGTCGTACCCGCCACAACTTCGGACTCAGGCTTGATTGATGTAACGATTGCCCAATAAAGTGGGAACGCCCACGCACATGCCGCAATCACAGTAAAGACAAGCAGCAAGACATTGCCGGTTTTGATCTGTCCCATCACGATTTCCCCCGCGCCTTAAGCAGTTGATACTGCAATATCGATACAGCAACGATCAGAACAAAAAGCGCCACCGCCACTGCGGACGCATAGCCCCCCTGATTACGGCCGAAGGCCTCGCGGTAGACAAGCTGCAGCAGCACATAAGTTGAATTGAACGGCCCGCCTTGCGTCATCAGATAAATCTGATCAAAGATCTTAAGTTGCATGATCAGCTGCAAGGTTAAAACAAGTGCCGTCACCGGCCACAGCAACGGCCAGGTAATCCGTCGAAATTGCTGCATGCGGGTGGCACCATCAAGGGATGCCGCCTCATAATAATCTGTCGGGATATTACGAAGGGCGGATATGAACAAAAGCACATTAAAGCCGTTGGTCCACCATATCGTAATCAGCGCAACCATTGGCATGGCCCAAAGCGGATCACGAAACACACTGATGCGTTTTCCCGTCACAGCTTCAATAAGCGGCTGTGCCACGCCAAATTGTTGATCAAGAACCCACTGCCAAATTTGGGTCACCACAGTCACCGGAAGGATATAGGGCATGAAAAACAAGATAAGGATACCGGCCTGAACCATGCCGTTCAGCCGCACAATCATCATCGCAATGCCAAGACCGATCAGGGTGTTGGGCACGACCGTCAACCCAACGAAATAAAGCGTGTTATACACCGACGTATAGAACAACTTGTGCTGGAACATCCGGACATAGTTTTCAAGTCCCACCCAATCGCCTTCTCCGATCAAAGGAGCATCGGTGAAACTCATCGCGAACATTTTATAGACCGGATAAGCAAACACCACGAGATAGCACACAATAAACGGTGCGATCAGCAGGATTGCCGTCAGTGTCTTGTTATTCTTGGACTTTGGCCGCATCGGTAGCCACCCCATCTCGAAACTTCTAGCATTACAGAAACTCATCGTTGAAAAACGATGGCCGGCAGTAGGGAGGCATGCCGACCATCGATCCTCACGCGTGATCAGTTCATATTCGCGTTTTTCAATTCATCGCGAACCATTTCAAGTGCCTCTTCTGGGTCAAGCTGCCCGTTCAATGCTGGTACAATGAAGTTCTGGGTCGCCTCATAGATCGGCCCTGCAACACCTGCGATGGGTGATTGCGGATCAAAGACCGCCGTATCAGCCAACGAGGAATAGGTCGCATTCGGCTCCATTTCCTTAAACTCCGTGCTTTGTGCGACGGGTTTGTATGCCGGAATGTGACCAGCTTCGGCCCATGCCAGACTATGGTCATTCAGCCATGCAATGATCTCAAGCACGGCTTTGACCTTTTCCGGGGAAACCGGGTTTTCTTCGCTGTTGGGAATGGCAAAGGCGTGTGAGTCAGCCCAGGTTGCCGGTTTGCCCATCAATACCGGGATTTGTACGGCACCCCATTCAAAGCCGAGATCACCGCTTGCGGCGAGATCCTTCATTGTCGGAACTTCCCATACACCATTGATGTGCATGGCAGCCCGCCCGGAGGTGAACAGCGCAATCGATGCTTCGTATGAAATCAGTTCCGGTGAATATCCCGACGAAACCCAGTTGGTCATGGCTTTGAGCGCCTTGAGGCCTTCGTCACCAGGCAGGATTTCATCGCCGTCCATGAACTTGCCGCCTTGCTGGGACAGCAGCGTGTAGAAGACGCGCCACATTGAACCGCCTTCATCGGTATGCAGCGACAGCGGAATTTCCGAACCGGATTCTTTGAGCTTTGCAAGGGCGGCGTTGAAGTTTTCAAGCCCTTCAAGTCCTTTGGGCTTGCCATCATCACCCAGCAACCCAGCCTTTGCCAGCGCATCCTTGTTGTAATAAAGGACGATGGAATGAATATCGAACGGGATGCCATAAAGCTTGTCATCGACTTTTGCCGCATCGAAACTTGATTCGAAATAATCATCTGCGGACAAACCGGCCTCGGACAGCTCAGCGTCGGTGATCGGGCGCAAGACACCTTGTGGCACCGCAAGCGGGAAGCGCGACAGGTGATAAGTCATGATATCGGGCTGTTGACCGACTGCTGTTGCGGTTTGAACTTTGGTATAGAACGGTGTGCCCCATTCCAGTGTCGTTGCATTGATCTGAATATCGGGGTGGGTTTCGTTGAATTCCTTGATCAGGGCCTTCATACGGACCCCGTCCCCGCCTGCAAGAAAGTCCCACCACGTAATATCGGTTTTGGCAGAGGCGCTAAAAGCACTGCCGAACAATACCGCAGCGGAAAGTGCTGCCTTGATAGCTGTTTTCACGACGTTTCCTCCTTGATAACCGGCATTTGGGCCGGTTGGTTTGAGCCCGTATCACGGTTGTATTTTTTTATGTTTCCGGACCGGGCAGACTCTTTCGGGGTGGCCTAACGCAGGCGTGCCCCATCGGCATCGAACAGGAAAAGATCACGCACAGGTAACGTGACCTGCAGGTCTTCCTGATCAATGCGGTTGCGTTCCGAACGACGTTCGATGGTGACGCGAACACCGTCCTTGGTCTGGGTATGGATGTAACTGACCCCACCCAGTTCTTCAGTAAATTCGGGTTTGAGCAATACGGTCGGTCCGACCGTCTCATCATGTTCAAGTCCGATGTTTTCGGGGCGAATGCCAACTGTGACCGCATCACCTGCGTTGAGTGTTGCCGATCCACTTGTGATATCGAATGTCGTGTTTGGGGCATCATCAAGCGTGATGGTGATCTTGCCATCTACGCGGGGTTCATTGACGATCCCCTTTAGGAAGTTCATTTTCGGCGAACCGATGAAGCCCGCGACGAACTGATTATCGGGATTGTCATAAAGATCGAGTGGCGAGCCGATCTGTTGCACTGAACCGGATTTAAGCACCACGATCTTATCGGCCAATGTCATGGCTTCGACCTGATCATGGGTCACATAGATCATCGTCGCCCCGATTTGATTGTGCAGACGTGCGATTTCCATACGCATCTGAACACGCAGTTCGGCATCCAGATTGGAAAGCGGTTCATCAAACAGGAAGACTTTTGGTTGCCGCACAATCGCCCGACCAATTGCAACACGCTGACGCTGCCCGCCCGAAAGCTGCGATGGTTTCCGGTCAAGATGGTCTTCAAGCTGAAGGATGCGTGCAGCCTCATCGACCTTTTGCTTTATTTCGTCTTTGGGGCGGCGCGCGATCTGCATGCTAAACGCCATGTTGTCAAAGACGCTCAGATGCGGATAAAGCGCATAAGACTGAAACACCATTGAAACGCCACGCTTGGCCGCTTCGAGATGGGTGACATCGACGCCTTCGATGTCGATTGTGCCCCCTGTGGTTTCCTCCAGCCCGGCAATCATTCGCAACAATGTGGATTTGCCACATCCCGACGGCCCGACAAAGACAACGAACTCACCCTGCTCGACCTTGATATTGACGTCATGAATGACATCGATCGGGCCATAGGCCTTTTTTATATTACTGAGCGAAACACCCGACATTTCCACTGTCCTCCCGGAAAACTGTTCCCAATGCAGTCTGGACCAGCCCGCATAAAGCGGGCCGGTCACAGCACATCAGGCCGATGCATCAACGGAAATGCGGATCAGGTGATAGGACAGTGGTTTGAGCGCTCCAACCAACTTGCCATCTTGAAGTGCAACTCCACTGCCTTTCTTGGGCGTCACGGTTGCGGGCGCATCAATCGTATTGCGGTCGTCAAGCTTAAAGCCCGACAGCTCGGAGTGTTCGATCACGGACGCTGCACCAAACCCTTCAAGGGCCATATCAAGCGTTAGGTCATCGTCCAAATGGCGGTTGATCAGGAAGATATTAAGCGATTTTCCGTCCTCTGCCAGCACAGCCGAGGTATCAAGATATGGCACATCCTGAGACACATCACAGTCATAGGTCGGTCCATCAACACTGACATTAAGTGCCGTTCCGCGACCGTATTTTGACGCAAATTGCAGTGGATAGTAGATCGTCTGTGCCCATGCCGGTCCGCCTTCGCGGGTCAGGATCGGGGCAATCACATTCACAAGTTGGGCCATGCAGGCAATCTTGACGCGATCGGCGCGACGGATAAAGACGTTGAGAAGGCTGGCAACCAAAAGAGCATCTTCAAAATTGTAGACTTCTTCCAGCAGTGCCGGGGCGACCGGCCAGTCCCATTCTTTGATGCGCTGATCATCTTCCTTGCGGTTGTGATACCAGACATTCCATTCATCAAAGCAGATTTTGACGTCCTTTTTCGACCGCTTCTTGGCCTTGATATAGTCAATCACGCCACCGATGGTCACGATGTAACGATCCAGCTCCATCGCGCGGCCGAAATAGTTCAACGTGTCCTGTTCCTCATTGCCAAAATACTTGTGCAACGAAATGTAATCGACACTGTCATAGCTTTCTTCAAGGACCGTTGCTTCCCATTCTGGATAGGTTTGCATCTTGTCGTTTGAGGACCCGCAAACGATGGTTTCAAGCGATTGGTCAAAATACTTAAACGCCTTGGAAACTTCGTTCGCCAAATGGCCGTAATCGCGCGCGGTCTTGTGACCAACCTGCCAAGGGCCATCCATTTCATTGCCCAGACACCAGATGCGTACATCATGTGGATCGGCATAGCCGTGCGACTTGCGCAAATCCGACCAATAGGTTCCGCCCGGATGGTTACAATATTCAAGGAAGTTGCGCGCATCTTCCAGCCCACGTGACCCAAGGTTCATCGCCAGCATCATCTCGGTATTGGCGAGCTTGGCCCAATCGGCGAATTCATTCACGCCCATCTGGTTGGTTTCACGGGTTCGCCATGCCAGATCAAGACGCGTAGGACGTTCGTCACGCGGACCAATGCCATCTTCCCAGTTATAGGCCGAAACAAAATTCCCGCCGGGATAACGTACAATCGGCACATCCAGACCGCGCACCAGTTCCAGCGTGTCCTGACGAAAGCCGTTTTTATCCGCCGTTTCATGACCGGGTTCGTAAACGCCCGTGTATACAGCACGCCCCATATGTTCGAGAAACGAGCCATATACCCGCTTATCGACCGTTGCGATTGTGAAGTCCTTATGGATTGTAGCGCGTGCCCGCATGGCTGTTTCCTCACCTGTGTTTTGTTCTTTGGTGAGGTCAGACTAGGAAAGTGATTTTTTCACATCAAGTATTTTGTTTTATATCACAATTATGGGCACAAAAAATCCGGTATATATCCGTTTTTTGGTTTTCTTTGGTTTGAAATATCCGTTCGGTAAGTCAGTAACTTACCGCATTGCAACACATTTTTCAGATTAGTATGATGATATGATAAAATATTTTACCCACTTCGGGCAAGGGTTACAATTCCCCAGACAATAACACCACAAATAGCAAGAATCGCGATTCCCAGAACTGGTGATTTAAACCGGATGGTCTGGAAAGACGTTGCCAGTTCTGCTGGAACTTTCCGCACGCCGGTCACCATGGCACCAATCAGATTTTCGCGTTTGACGACAAGATAGAACAGGGCGGCAAAAACATGCAGGCCAACGGCGACGTAAATCAGATTGATATTGGTGTGATGGATCCAGTTCATGATGCGTGCAACATCGGAACTGGCATAGGCCACAAGCGGCCCGTCAAAGAACAGGAAGGTATCCTCGCTGGCAAAAAGCCCGCTGACCGCCTGAATACCGACCAGCACCAACAAAACCACCACCATCCAGCCCCCGGCCGGATTGTGTCCGGCATAGGTTAATTCCGCGACAGAGCCCTTGGGCACCTTCGATGCATAACCCAGAACCCGTTTTGGTCCGGTCAAGAAAGATGAAAACCGTGCGTTCGAGCTGCCGACAAATCCCCAGATGATGCGAAACAGCACCAACGCAAGAATGGTGTATCCGGCAATCGCATGAAGATCGATCATCACCTGCTGATTGGTCCACCATGACGTTATGATGGCGGCGACAAGCGCCCAATGGAACAACCGTACCGGAAAGTCCCAAAGCTTGACCTTTTTCTCAGCTGGCGTTTCGCCAGACTTGTCATCGGTTATCGGCTCAGCCATACGACCCTCTTTCATATACCGGCATTGAATGCATCGCGCGTGGACACTGTAATCATAATGCCGCGTTCCACCTTGATGAACAGTTCAAATCGAGGATTTGCCTTCAAAAACATTAAAAAATTCGACCTAAAGTCATTCTTCAATTGAAAATCATTATCACAAGCAGTATCAATTGGATGGAAGCATAGGGATCGAAGCACATCTTTGGCCGTGTAATTTTTTTATTGTGCACGTCATATGTGTCTTTGCGGTCCCCGGGGCTTTGCCCTTGGCTCACCTTTCAGGGATAGATGGGAACTCCGATGAAAATCGCTAAAATTCTGGGGACGGCCGTACTGGTTTCGACCCTTGGTGCGCAGGCTTATGCCGCACCGGCCGCAAAAGACGTTTTGACCACTTATGCCGACATTGCACATGCCGGCTATGAAGACTCGGTCATCACCGCAAAGAAACTGCAAACCGCCGTTAACACATTGATTGCCGATCCGTCCGCAACCAGTTTTGATGCAGCAAAATCGGCCTGGTTGGCAGCACGCGCCCCTTACCAGCAGACCGAAGTGTATCGTTTTGGCAATGCCATCGTTGATGACTGGGAAGGTAAAGTAAACGCGTGGCCGCTTGACGAAGGTCTGATCGACTATGTCGAAACCGACCTTTACGGCGAAGAAAGCGAAGAAAACCCGGCCTATGCCGCCAATGTCATCGCCAATCCGAGCCTGTCGATTTCCGGCGAGACGATTGACG
This sequence comes from Thalassospira lohafexi, assembly GCF_002844275.1. Classification (GTDB taxonomy): domain Bacteria; phylum Pseudomonadota; class Alphaproteobacteria; order Rhodospirillales; family Thalassospiraceae; genus Thalassospira; species Thalassospira lohafexi. The sequence goes on along the minus strand of NZ_NXGX01000007.1, from coordinate 170,629 downwards.
CATCGATCATTGATACCGGCCTGATCGAAAGCCTGCATGAGATTGACGACGTCGAAAGCAACGTTGCAACCGGCTATCACGCGATTGAATTCCTGCTTTGGGGTCAGGACCTTCATGGTACCGACGCCGGAAATGGCGACCGTGAATGGACCGATTATGCCAAGGGTGACGACTGCACCAATGGCAATTGCGATCGTCGTGGCGCGTACCTTAAAGCCGCAACCGACCTGATGGTGTCGGATCTTGAATGGATGACCGCACAGTGGGCCGATGGTGGCGAAGCACGCGCAACCGTTCTTGAAGGCGACGGCGTTCCGGGCCTGACCGCAATGGTCACCGGCATGGGGTCGCTGTCTTATGGCGAACTGGGCGGCGAGCGCACCAAACTTGGTCTGTTGCTCCACGACCCGGAAGAAGAGCATGATTGCTTTTCGGACAACACCCATAACAGCCACTATTACGACGCGCTGGGCATCCAGAACGTTTACCTTGGCCGTTACACCCGCGTTGACGGATCCGTTGTCGAAGGTGCATCGCTTTCCGATCTGGTCGCAGCCAATGACGCGGCACTTGATACCGAACTGCGCGGCAAACTCGCAAGCTCGGTTCTGGCGGGTAAAGCCATGGTCACCCGTGCAGAAGGCGGTGAAGCGTTTGATCAGCTGATCGCAATGGGCAATGATGATGGCAATGCTGTTGTTCAGACCTTTGTTGATGCATTGGTCGATCAGACCAAATCAATCGAACAGATCATTGCGGCAGTTGGCATTGATGGTATCGAATTCGAAGGCTCCGACAGCCTCGACAATCCGACGGCTGTCAACTAAGCCTGATGTCCTGATACCTGCCTTTTACGGCACCAAGCGGCGGGGGAATGGTTTCTCCCGCCGCTTTGCTTTGTATAAGAACAAGAATTAGAACAGATATATGAAACGTCCCGTTTTAAACCATGCCCTTGCAATACTTCTTGGTCTTGCCTGCGGTGCAGCCAGCACGATGCCCTGTGACGCATTGGCGCAGCAAACCGGCGAGGATACCTTTCCGGGTGGTGCGACCACATGGCTCAAACCCGATGGGCGCAATGCCTTTACCCATTACTCGGCCAATATGGCCTTTGAAAAGCGGCTTGATTTCAAGCTTGGCGAAGCCCTTTTTCAAAGGCTTTGGGTGACCGCACCGACCCGCACCAAGGCAGCAGACGGTCTTGGCCCACTGTTTAACTCGCGCGCCTGTAACGGATGCCATATCCGCAATGGCCGGGGCCATCCGGTTGATGAAAATGATCCCGGTTCGGGGGCGACATCGATGTTGCTGCGCCTCTCGATCCCGCCACAGACACCCGATCAGTTGCGTGACCATTTGAATGGCAAGGTCGCCACCATTCCCGACCCGGTTTACGGCGGACAGTTTCAGGACTTTTCCGTTCCCGGCATCCCGGCCGAGGGACGGGTTACGGTTACCTATGAACCTGTGCCGGTTGTCCTTGAGGGTGGAGAGACCGTCACGTTGCGAAAGCCAAGTTATGGCATGACCGATTTGGCCTATGGCCCACTGCACCCCGATATCATGGTCTCCGCGCGCCTTGCCCCGCCGATAATCGGGTTGGGGCTGCTTGAAGCCATTGCAGATGAATCCCTGCTTGCCAAGGCCGACCCGCAAGATGCCGACGGGGATGGCATTTCAGGTCGGGTCAATTACGTCTGGGACTTTGCCAAGGACGACCTGACGATTGGGCGGTTTGGCTGGAAGGCAGGCATGCCGACCCTTGATCAACAAAACCAGAATGCGTTTCAGTTTGATATCGGGCTTTCCACTCCGCTTTATCCCAACGGGGCGGGCGATTGCACCGAGGCACAAACACTTTGTCGCAATGCGCCAAACGGCAACAGCCCGGAATTTGAGAACCTTGAAGCGCACAGCCAGATCACCGATCTTGTGCTGTATTACGCGCGCAACATTGCCCCGCCTGTGCGGATAAATGCCGGTGATGCGGACGTAATTGCCGGAAAAGACATCTTTAACGCCATTGGGTGTGCCGCGTGCCACACGCCACGCTATGAATTGCCCGAACGCGCTGATTTACCGGAACAATCCGGGCAGGTGATCTGGCCGTATAGTGACCTATTGCTCCATGATATGGGGGATGGATTGGCTGACCATCGACCAGAATCACAAGCATCGGGCCGTGAATGGCGCACCCCACCGCTTTGGGGGATTGGTCGCGCAAAGGAAATTGATGATCGTGCGCAGTTCCTGCATGATGGACGGGCAACAACCATTCTTGAAGCGATCCTCTGGCACGGGGGTGAGGCCACTGCGGCCCGTGACACGGTCACAAAATTGCCACCATCTGACCGCAGCAAACTGCTGGCGTTTCTTAAGTCACTCTAGGCCTGTATAAGTTTGTATAAGCCATGGAAATCACGTGAATATTCGGAAAAAGACACATGTCCTTACAATTCTGTTGGCGCACCACATGTTTGCTGACGACAGCCGCCGCATTGTTCATCAGTATTGCGGCCCCAAAGGCGCATGCCGATATTCCCGATGAAAACTATCAACTGATCCTTGAACATTTGCTGACGACGGTGATGCCGCCCAAACTTGATGCCTTGCACGGGGCAACATCGGATTTGGCCGACACGCTTGAGGATTTCTGTTCTGATCCCGATGAAGATGGTCTTGCCGATGCCCGTGGTGATTTTCACACTGCCATGGACATCTGGCAGGAAATTCAGCCATGGCGCATGGGGCCACTGGTGGCCAATGGTCGGGACCAGCACATTGAATATTGGCCCGACAAACATGGAACAGCCACACGCCAGTTCCGCAAATTGATGTTTAACAAGCCCGCCGCCTTTACCGATCCGGTCAAACTTTCCGAAGCCAGTGCTGCGTTACAGGGGTTCCCGGCCCTTGAAGAAGTTCTGTTTGATGACGCGCATAGCAACGCATTGACCTCCGCCAGCGAAGACGGCATTTTCCTGTGCCAATACGGATCGGCGATTGCCACCAATCTTGTCACCATCACCGATGAGTTGCGCGACGAATGGCCGGGCTTTGCCGAGGCCATGCGTAATGCCGGGCCAGATAGCATGGACTACCCGACAGCAAAATTTGCTGCCACCGACCTTTATCGTGCCCTGCACGAAGGGCTTTTGATCATATCGACCCAGAAACTTGGCCGTCCGTTGGGAGACGGTGAAAAAGACGCCAAAGCCAGCCGGGGTGAGAGCGAAACATCCAAGCGGTCGCTTCGCAACATTCACCATAACCTGATCGGGCTTCTTGCGATTTATGACGGAAAGTGGGGAGATGCAGGCGAAGAAGGTAAAGGGTTGGCCGCCCTGATTGACAGCAGCCTGCTGGACCGGTCGTTTCGCCTGAACTGGCAAACCGTGCAAGACACGCTTGCCGACCTGCCGCCATCACTTGCAGAACTTCTTGATCAGCCAGATGGCTATCAGAAACTGGTCGACCTTCAGGGCCAGATCGATTTTCTGACAACCCTTGTTGAAAACGATGTTGGCGGCAACACCAATCTTGGCGGCGGATTTAACGCCCTTGATGGTGATTGACGCCCCGTTGGATTTAATACATCTGGCGAACAGGGCATTCTTGGATTGGAGACACTGACATGAGACATCAACGGCGCGAGTTCTTAAAGCTCATGGGGGTTGGCGGGGCCTTTACCCTGTTGCCGCTTGATCTGGCGCGTGCAGCGACACCCGCAGTACAAGACCGGGCGACGTATATTTCGGCCAGTGCCGGTGATCATGATGACTATTATGTCAGCGCGTTTAATGCTGCGGGCAAAATCCTGTTTGAACAGCCCCTCCCCGGCCGTGGTCATGACCTTGGCCTGCGCCCCAACCATGTTGATGTGGCCGCAGTTGAGCGCCGCCCGGGGCTTTATGCGCTGATCCTTGACCGTCATACCGGGGATGTGCGGGCCAAACTGCATTGCCCGGAAGACCGACGGTTTTATGGGCATTCAATCTATTCCAACGACGGCCGGTTTCTGTATGTCAGTGAAAACGATTTTGCGCATCAGCGGGGTGTGATTTCTGTCTGGGATGCCAATGACGGCTATCGCCGGGTTGCGGAATTTGACAGCTATGGCATGGGACCGCATGAACTGCATCTGATGCCCGGTGGTGATCAGATTGCGGTTGCCAATGGCGGGTTACACACCCATCCCGATCAAGATGGGCGCACGCCACTTAACATTGCCACCATGGAACCGAACCTGTCGGTGATTGATCGCAAAACCGGTGAGCTTGTCCATCAGGCGTCGCTAAAACAGGATTGGCACCAGCTTTCCATTCGTCACATTGATGTCGCAACGAACGGCACGATTGCAGTTGGCTTCCAGTATCATGGTGGGTTAACCGACGAGGTTCCACTTGTCGGCACCTATAATCCGGGTAAGGAAATCCGGGCGATGGAAGCCCCCGATACGGTTCAGGTCCGCATGCGCCAATATTGCGGGTCGGTCCGGTTTGATGCATCCGGTCAGGTGTTTGGCATTTCCTGCCCGCGCGGTGGGATTGTAACGTTCTGGGATGCAAAAACATCTGACTTCCTGACCCATATTGCCGCGCCAGATGGCTGTGGCCTGTCGGCGACCGACCGTGCGGGCGAGTTCGTCAACACCAGTGGCCTTGGCAATGGTTGGCGGATGGATGCGATTCGCCGCAAACGGGTTGAACTACCTGACGATTCGCATAAAAGCCTGCGCTGGGACAATCATTTGCAGCGTATCGCGATTTGATGTCGCCATATCTCGGCATAAGATAACATCATAAAAAGCCGCACAAAACATAAGGTTTTCCATCGTTTTTCAGGCTGCACGGCCCGGAAAACCTTATGTTTACCGACTGCTTTTGTCGGGATATTTACATCATCGAATACTCAACTAAAACTTTTATGCAATTGATAACGATTTTCACTTGCGTCATAATTTTTCCTGCCATATAACAGGTCTCGACACAGCCCGCGAATGCAACCCATTCGCATTTTGTCCCCAAAATGGCTTGTCTCTCACCTACGGGTCCTCTCTCCCCGTAGGCCTCTCAAGGTGGTAAGCGGTGGTTATCGATGCGGGAAACGATAACCGCCGCTTTCTCCTTTTAGGGACAGAACAAAACTTCCTGATTATTTAGACCCACGCAGCGCCATCAACAGCCGAAGGCTATTGATCGTCACCAGCACAGTCGCCCCCGTATCGGCCAGAACCGCCAGCCACAGGCCCGTCAGGCCGGTAATGGATGTCACCAAGAAGACTGCTTTAAGACCCAAGGCAATCGTGATGTTTTCACGAATGACACGCCGTGCGGCACGTGACAGTTTCACCAGATTAACCACATCGCCAAGACGATCACGCACCGCCACCGCATCGGCGGCTTCAAGCGCGATGTCCGCCCCGCCACCGATCGCAATCCCGACATCGGCCGATTTCAGGGCCGGGGCATCATTGATACCGTCGCCCACCATCGCCACCGGACCGGATCGTTTCGGGTCATCACGCAAGTCGGCCAGAACATTCAGCTTATCCTCTGGCAGCAACTCCGCACGGTAGTCGATGCCAAGATCTGCGGCCATGCGTTTGGCAACGCGGGTGGCATCCCCGGTTAACATCACCGGGGTAATGTTAAGACTGTTAAGTTCGGCCAAGGCGGATTTGGCGTCGCTGCGCGCCGTATCACGCAGCGCCAATGCGCCAATAATCTGATTTTCTTTTAGAACAATGACGGCGGTACTGCCGTCTTCTTCTTGATCCGACAGCCATTTGGCGGTTTCCCCATCCGGGGTGACATCCAAACGTTTGGCCGCACCAACCCGATACAGCACACCATCAATCCGGCCTTCGACCCCTGCACCCGCGATGGTGCGGGCGTCTTCAATCACCGGCAGATCAAGATTACGGCTTTTGGCGGCGGCAACCACAGCACGGGCCAGTGGGTGGGATGTGACCGTTTCAAGGGCGGCTGCAATTGTCAGAACGCCGTTTTCGCCGTATCCGTCGGCGGTCTTGATCGCGGCCAGTTTTGGTTTGCCTTCGGTCAAGGTGCCGGTTTTATCAAATGCCATGGTGCGCACGGCCCCAATCAGCTCAAGCGCAGCACCCCCCTTAACCAGCAAACCAATTTTGGTGGCACGCGCCAGTGCGGAAGTCACCGCAGCCGGGGTTGAAATCACCAGCGCACAGGGGCACCCGATCAAAAGCAACGCCAACCCGCGATAAATCCATTCTTCCCACGCTTGCCCAAACAGAACCGGCGGGATGATCACGGTCAATGCCGCCAGCGCCATAATGATCGGGGTATAAATGCGGGCGAATTTGGCAACGAAGCGTTCAACAGGTGCCTTGTGCTTTTCGCTTTGTTCGACCAGTTCAATCACCCGGTCCAGCATCGTCTGGCCCGCGGCACGGGTGACACGAATTTGCACCGGACGGTCAGTGACAATCGCCCCGGCAAAGACTTCCGCGCCAACTTCGCTATAGACCGGGACTGACTCGCCCGTCAGGTGGCTGTTATCAATCTCGGCCACACCGTTATCAACAACACCATCAGCCGGGACACGTTCGCCCGGACGGACTTCGACAATATCCTCAAGGGCAAGGTCGCCCGGTGTGATGTCTTCAAAGCCACCTTGAACCACACGGCGCGCCTGTTCGGGTGTCAGCTTCATCAGGGATTTCACGCCCTTGCGCGCCTGCCCGGCAGCAACACCTTCAAGCCGTTCACCAATGGCAAACAGCACGACCACCATTCCGGCCTCAAGACTTTCGCCAATGGCAACCGCACCAAGGACCGCGACTGACATCAAAAGCTCGATCGAGAAAACCGCACCGCTTTGCGCCAGACGGAAGGCCTTTTTCATCACCGGCACAGCCGCAAGCACAGAGGCCACCGATATGGCATAGGGTGCGGTTGCCGGGATCACGGCACCAATAAGCCCACCGATCACAAGACAAAGCACCGCAAAGGCAATTTCGTCATTTTCCGAGGACCAAGGTGCCAAACGGCGCAGCAGGCTTTGACCTGTTGCATCACCATACGCATCCACATTTGTCGGGGCATCCGTGTTTTCTTTCGCCGTGCAGCAGCTTTTGGCCGCCGAAGCCTTATCGCCCTTGGTCGATTTTTCCTGTGCCGGGTAGCCAAGCTTATTCAAGGTTTGGGTCACCGTGTTACGCGTTTCAGGCTCCCCGTCGTCAAGACCAAGTGTGACGGTTTCGCGCATCATCGAAACATCAACGCAGGTAACACCGGCGGTTTTACCCAAGGCAGTTTCGATCTTTGACACACAGGACCCGCAATCCATGCCCGATACCTGCCAGTGATAATGCGATACATGCTTGGTATGTGTGCTGAGAACATCGTTGGCAACGACCGACTCATCGGCATCAAGGGGATTCTGTGACTTTACGCCCTGCCCATCGCTTTCAAATTGTTGATTGGGCAAGGCCGTACGCAAGGCATCAACAAGTGCCGTTTGGCACTGTGCGCAATTTCCAATCGCCGGAACATCTTCCCATTTCGCGATGAAAGACATTTGTTACCTCACAAAGATCAAACTTTCATTCATATGTTATATTCAAAATATGATTCATATATTGATCTGTCAAGGACATTCAAACAGAAATTTGAATGTTCTGATCTGACACGCCAAACAGTGCCACCCACCGAAAGGGTGACAGGCAAAACAATCCTAAGATCAAACCAGAAGTCTGTGTCGCAGATCAGTCGTGGGTCACGTGCGCAAAAACATCGCGCACCACGCGCGAGATATGCTCATCATCGATCTGATAGAAAATATGCCGACCACGGCGCTCGGATGCGAGAACCCGTTGATCACGCAAATGGCGCAAATGATGGCTGCACAGCGATTGCGACATATTGGTTGCGTCGGCCAGTTCGCCAACGGTCTGGGGCTTTTCAATGCAGCGCAGAACAAGCTGCAAACGCCCGGCATCACCTAACAACGAAAAGATTTTCGCCGCCGCTTCAATATGCGGCAAGGATAAATCCGTTCCCATGGCCCGCGACGCATCGCGCGTGACAGCGGCCCCCTGCTCGGTACTCAGGCCAAGACGGGCAGCGGTATCGCATTCATCACAATTTACATCCGCGCCATCTTTTGTGGTCGCAGACGTAGGTGCAGCATCGGATTTACGGGGTGCGGCTTTGCTTTCTGACATACCCCTATTTTCCACGTCCATCCCCAGGTGGCAAGGGGAACGATACAGCAAGACAAAAAATTGCGGCCCAAGAATAGCCGATTTGAAATACCTGTTTTCCACGGCAGCACGCCATTCAACGAGTATTTCTTGGCATCTATAAATTGGTCTCCCAAGAATCCTGATTGACTCTTTTCGATAATTTATTCATGTTTTACATTAATTAAATCGTGATATTTCGAAATCATCCTATCAGGAGTCCCACATATGCCAACCCCGTCAACATCTAACACGTTTAAACGTGTCCGCATGGTCAGCACACTCCTGCACTGGACCTGTGCTGTAGCAATTCTTTTTCAGGTTTGCGTCGTTCCACTTATCTGGTACGCGCCGGGCTGGGCCGAGGTCAGCACCAGTCAGATGACGGTTAGCCTTGCCGAACTTCACGCCCTGTCGGGTTGGCAGAAATATGTCACGATGGTAGTGATGATGATCCCGTCGCTGGTGATGGCCTATGGGCTCTATCGCCTGCGCAAAATGTTTGTCGCCTTTGCCTGCGACGTCATCTTCAATCCTGAACCGATCCTGCACCTAAAGGCGTTTGGCATCGCGCTTTTGGCGCAAACCCTGATCAAACCCATGACCGGGGCACTAACATCGGTTCTTGCCACCTTCCACCGCCCGGAAGGCGAGCGCGTTTTATCCATCGGGCTTAGCAATGCCGAGGCCAGCACACTTTTCCTTGGCGGGCTGATCATCGTCATTGCCTGGGTCCTGGGCGAAGCGGTTCGCATTGATACTGAAAACCGGAGTTTTGTCTGATGACCATCATTGTCCGGCTGGATGTGATGCTGGCAACACGCAAAATGAAGTCCAAGGACCTTGCGGCAAAAATCGGCATTAGCGAACAGAACCTGTCGCTTTTGAAATCGGGGAAAGTGCGCGGTGTGCGGTTTGAAACGCTGGCCGCCATCTGCAAGGAACTTGACTGCCAGCCCGGTGATCTTCTTGAATTTGAGAAACCCTGATAAACGCCAAGCTCCTTCAAGCACTGAAGACGAGTGTGGCATCCCTCATGCCATGAAATTGCCTTTGATCCGACATTGGCTGTCATCATTGACTTCTATCTCATAGGTGACAGCCATTTTCAAAGGAGGCATCCATGACGCCGCGCCCGATCCCGGAGCACGCAAAACTGCAACAGACTTTCAAGGACTGGGAGTTTGGTCTGGCTGCACATTGCAAGAACTCGGAAACTGGTATTGAACCGCTGCCCAGCGAAGTGGTTCAGGCATGGGATGATATGGAAGTCGCGTGGAATGCAATAAAGGATCACGCCCCCAATCCGTCCGAGGCCGAAGTTACCCGGTTTCACGCGGCCAATCGTCGCCTGCAACAGGTTTGGGAAGACATGATCTCAAACAAACATCCGCGCTAACCAGTGTCTATATAACGCTTCTGATCCACTTATACCGGACGGAGCGTGCTCCAAGGCATGCGACTTAGATCCCCTAAAACTGATCCAGTTGCCGGGCATATTACGTAGGGCATTCATCACCCGTAAAATTTGGATTTCCAGTGACCTACGAACTTTCAATTCTTGTGCTCAATGCAATACTCTGCCTGACGTTTCCGTGGGTCTATAATTATGCCTATGCCAAGCAACCCGGTGTCGGCGGCAAACGCTTGATGGGCAATCGCGATAACCTGCCTGAACGCAGCGGTGTCGCCGCGCGCGGGTTGCGGGCACATCAAAACCATCTGGAAAACCTTTTACCCTTTGCGATCATTGTCCTGACCGCGCATGTCACAGGCACATCAAACACGGTAACGATTACCTGTGCAGTGGTTTTCCTGCTTTGCCGTCTGGCGCATGCCACTTTTTACATCGCAGGCATCAGCAGGCTTCCGGGCATCAACGGTGTGCGCTCGATTGTCTATTTCATCTGCGTGATTTCGATGCTGGTTTATGCGGCTCAGTTGTTCATTTACTAGAGCCCTCTTCGTTTAATAGCAGATTTACGCAACCACCCCCGATCTGATGCTTGCCGTGCCCTGTTTGATTTGACTAAATGGGGCAACAACAGGTGTGCACGAGATAACAGCACCGACACCGATGGCCAAATGCCGCGGTGATAAGGGAATGTTTCAGGAAAGGACGTTTGGAATGACGCAGAAAGTAGCCTTGGTCACGGGTTCCGCACGCGGGATCGGACTTGCAACTGCCAAACTGTTTATTGAACAGGGCTGGTGCGTGGCGATGATTGATCGTGACGGGGATGAGCTAAAATCTGCGTCTGCTGATATGTCCGGCGCCAAACCGTTCGTATGTGACGTTTCAGTCCCAAAGCAGGTTGACCAGATGGTTGATGCGGTGCTGTCCGCATTCGGGCGTATTGATGCGGTTGTTAACAACGCCGGGGTGGCCGACTTTCTGCCGATTGAGGAAACCGACTTTGCCGCATGGCGCCGGATTATGGACACCAACCTTGACGGGGTGTTTCTTGTCTCACAGGCGGCCATTCCGGCACTCAAGGAAACCAAGGGCGCGATTGTTAATATCGGCTCGATTTCCGGCCTTAGGGCATCAACCCTTCGTGTCGCCTATGGCACATCAAAGGCTGCGGTTATTCACATGACCAAGCAACAGGCGGCCGAGCTTGGTGAATATGGCATTCGTGCCAACTGCGTCTGCCCTGGCCCTGTGAAAACCAAACTGGCGATGGCGGTGCATTCACCGGAAATCATCTCGGCCTATCTCGATGCCATGCCGCTTAACCGCTATGGCAATGAAACCGAAATCGGCGAGGTGATTACGTTTCTGTGCTCGGACAAGGCAAGCTTTGTCACCGGACAGATCATTGCCGCAGATGGTGGATTCGAAAATGTTGGTGTCGGATTGCCTGCGCTGAGGAGCTAAGTTTTAAATGCGCCCGTTTCGCCTGATCATTCTGATCGTTGCAACAGTGTCGCTGTCATCGTGTCTGACCTTTAACTGGCAGCGCAGTGTGCAACAGGCGCTATCTAATGCGTGCAATTCGACGGATGATTGCGGGTCGGATGGGCCCCCGCCCAACTAAGGGCTTCGGCGGGCGAAACCATACCTGTCTATTGATCGGTTTCCACCGCCGTCCCGCCCAATTTCGGCGCCAAATGGCGCATCGCATCATGGATGAAATTCAGCACTGCACGGATACGCGCGGTTCGTTGTAAATCAGGATGGGTGAGAAGCCATAGGTCTGTGGCAAGCGGATCAATCGGATCACCAACACGAATTAGCTCTTGAGCCCCATCGCCAAGGTAACAGGGCAAAATGCCCTGCCCGGCTTTATTGCGAAGGGCTGCGAACATGCCCATGATCGTATCGCAGTGATAATCGCACTGTGCAAGAAACCCGTTTTGATCCATCCAGTTACGTAACGGTGGATACCCCATGGCGTCATCCGGGCCGACCCAGTTGGCATAATGATCAGGTGGTAAATCGCGATGGCGATAGATGGCCTGTGTGATCACGCCAACCTTTTTGCCGACAAGAATTTCTGGCGGGTTTGTCGCGGGACGAAGGGCGACATCGGCCTCGCGCCGCGACAAGTCAAAAAGATTATTCGATGCAATCACCTCAAGCGCGATATCGGGAAAAGTGCTTCGAAACCTTGACAGTATTGGGCTGAGGACACCCCAGAGCAACGTATCGGTTGTGGTCAGTCGAACTGTGCCCGATGGTTTCAGGTCCCGACCAATTACCCGGCGTTCGACTGCGGAAATTGCAGCGGCAATGTCGTGTGCGTTGTCGGCAACTTCCTGTCCGGCGGTCGTGACCTGATATCCGCGACGGTCACGAAGGAACAGCTCAACACCAAGATGGTCTTCAAGATCATTCAGGCGCCGAAACACCGTGGCATGGCTCACTCCCAACTGGCGTGCTGCCCCTGATAACGATCCCTTTTCGGCAATCGCCAGCACAATTTTCAGATCATCCCAGTTAAGGTCACTGTTCATTTTTGCAAACTCACTTGCCAAATTCATCGAATTTACCGACACAGATAAACAATCATAGGATGCCGCCAATTCGCCGTAAAGCCGGAAGAAAGCCAACAACGGCCTAACATCGAAAGGCGCATCATGAAAATCCTGATTGTTCATGCCCACCCGGAACCACACTCTTTTAACGCCAGCATGACGCACAAAGCCGGTGATGCCCTGCGCCGTGCCGGGCACCAGGTCACAGTGTCCGACCTTTATGCCGAGGGTTTCGATCCTGTCGAGGCTCCCCGCCATTACCAAGACCGTGAAAATCGGGATGTTTTCTCCCCGCTTGGTGAACAACGTCATGCCTATAAGGGCGGAACACTTGCCCCGGATGTAGCCCGAGAGATTGACCGTCTGGAGCAGGCCGATTTGCTTATTCTGCAATTCCCGCTTTGGTGGCATGGCATGCCCGCCATTTTGAAAGGATGGATGGACCGGGTGTTTGTCAGTGGTGGTCTTTACAGCAGCAAGATGCGCTATGACGCCGGTTATTTTCGGGGCAAGCGCGCCCTTGTTTCCATGACCAGTGGTGCACCGGCGCAGGCCTTTGGCCCCGGCGCACGGGGTGGCGATCCCGACACGTTGTTGTGGCCGGTGCATTATTCGCTGCATTATATGGGCTTTACGGTCCTGCCCCCCTTTACCGCTTACGGCGTGCAAGGCCATGGATACAGCTATCAATCGAACGATGCGCTTGGACGCCACCTTCAAGCTTTGCTTGATGGTTGGGTGGAACATGTGACGCAGATTGACAATGCAAAACCGCTAAGCTTTCCGGGGTGGCAGGACTGGGATGTTGATGGGCGAGCACTGCGTTAAGCCTTTCCGCCCCCATCGCCCACCGTGAGTGGGCTTAAAGTATCAAAACAAAACGGCGCGCCCCTTGGGACGCGCCGTTTGCAGTTTACGATTTCGGAAAACTTATTCCCACTCGATGGTTCCGGGTGGTTTGGAGGTAAAGTCGTAGGTGACACGGTTAATGCCGTTGACTTCATTGATGATCCGGTTGGCGATGCGGCCCAGAAGTTCTGGCGGGTACGGGAAGAAATCCGCCGTCATGCCATCGGTTGAGGTCACTGCGCGCAACGCGCAGGCATAGTCGTATGTCCGACCATCGCCCATCACGCCAACGGTACGGACCGGCAGCAGCACGGCAAAGGCCTGCCAAATCGCGTCATACAGGCCCGCGTTGCGGATTTCTTCGAGGTAAATCGCATCGGCCTTGCGAAGGATATCAAGCTTTTCACGCGTGATCGGCTGTCCGGGGATGCGGATCGCAAGCCCCGGTCCCGGGAACGGATGACGCCCGACGAAGCTATCGGGCAGGCCCAGTTCACGGCCAAGGTCACGGACTTCGTCCTTGAACAATTCACGGAGCGGCTCCACCAGTTGCATGTTCATGCGTTCTGGCAAACCACCGACATTGTGGTGTGATTTAATCGTGACGGACGGCCCGCCGGTGAATGACACGCTTTCGATCACGTCAGGATAGAGTGTGCCCTGTGCAAGGAAATCTGCACCGCCGATTTTCTTGGCTTCTTCTTCGAATGTTTCGATGAAGAGACGACCGATGGTTTTGCGTTTGGTTTCCGGATCAATTTCACCTTCGATGGCATCGATAAAGGTGTCAGTGGCATCCACATGGACCAACGGAATGTTGTAATGATCGCGGAACAGGGTAACGACCTGATCGGCCTCGCCCGAGCGCATGAAACCGTGATCGACAAACACACAGGTCAGTTGATCACCAATCGCTTCGTGGATCAGAACCGCGGTGACGGAGCTATCAACACCGCCCGACAGGCCACAAATGACTTTGCCATCACCGACCTGTTTGCGGATTTTTTCAATCGCATCGTCTTTATAGGCATTCATCGTCCAGTCGCCAGAACACCCGGCAACGCCGTGGGTGAAGTTTTTGAGCAACTGCGCACCATGCGGGGTATGGACCACTTCGGGGTGGAACTGCACGGCATAGAATTTCTTGTCATCATTGGCGATGGCGGCAAACGGGGCGCCATCGGATTTGCCAACAACCCGGAAGCCATCAGGCAGCGCATCAACGCGGTCGCCGTGGCTCATCCAGACCTGTTCGCGTGCACCTTCGGCCCAAGTGCCGGTAAACAGCGCGCAATCTTCGATCACATCAACAAAGGCGCGACCAAATTCACGGTGGTCAGATGTCGCGACCTTGCCGCCCAGCTGATTGACCATGGTTTGCTGACCATAGCAAATGCCCAGAACCGGCACACCAAGATCAAACACGCGGGCCGGGGCAGATGGTGCCTTGTCCCAATGGACAGACGCCGGACCACCCGAAAGGATGACCGCCTTGGGGGCATATTCATCCAGGAATTCATCCGAGATGTTATTAAAAGGGTGGATCTCGCTATAGACACCGCTTTCACGTACGCGACGTGCAATAAGCTGGGTGACCTGGGATCCGAAATCAATAATCAGCACGCGATCAGTCATCGGGCCGTATCTCCGTCGAAGATGGGGTTGCGCCGTACATACGCCAAACCATCGTTATGGGCAACCCGGCGCAAACCGTCACCCACCGATGCATTCAAAAAACTTTCACCCATAAACCGGGTGTTTGGGGATAATTGCGACCTTTTTGAGCACTTCGTCCCCTGAAAAATACACAATTGGTCCCTTTTTAAAGCGCAATGGGCAGGCACATTCACCTTTAACGGAACGCGGTCAAAAACGCGTCCACGCATGAGCACATCAACACTGATTAGAAATAGGGACACACAACCATGAGCAATTCCAAGGGTAGTAAAGTCGCACTTGCCGTCGCGGGTCTTATTCTTGTGGCCGGTGCCGCCACCGCCATTGCCATGACCCAGTCCAAAGGCGACAATCCGCTTGCGATTATCGGCGCCGAAGAAACCAGCAATGCGACCGGTGCGGTCAAAATCCCGAAAATCCCGGCACCGGATGCGGAAATCGGCGAAGCACAGCCCAAGTCCGATCCGATGGCAGACAGCAAGACTGAGGCCAGCCCAAAGACCGAAGAAGACGGTAGTGCGGTTCCGGGCATGAACAACTTGCTTAACAACGATGCCATGACCAAAGACGGCGCAACCAAAGAACCGGCCCAGAAGACAGAATAAGCTCTCTGTCTGATTTTCAGAGACGGGTTTGGTTTGGTGGCCCGAGCAGACTGTAGAAGATATCTTCAACGCAACTTTGCGTTCACGGTAAAATAAAACTGGCCCTGCAGCAGATGCGCGCAGGGCCTTTTTTATATGTGTCAGAGCCAAAGCCATAAGGCCGGGCAGAGCGGGCAGAGTAAGGGCGGTAGCGGGCAAGGATCGTTGGGGGTATGCCGCAACCACAAGCATCATTACTTTGCCTTGCCTTTTGCCGTGCGTTCAAACACCGCGACAAAGAAACCGTCAGTGCCGTGCACGTTGGGCGACAGGCGCAGCCATGGCTTGTCTTTACCGCCCGGTACCGGCACGGATTTTGGCGCATCGGGCCAGATGTCACTAATCGGAACCGGTTTGAAGTCCTTACGATCACGCATAAAGGTTTCGATCAGACGTTCGTTTTCCTCGGGCATGATCGAACAGGTCGCATAGATCAACCGACCACCACGTGTCACACGTGCGGCACCGGCTTTGAGGATTTTGCTTTGTTCGGCCATCATCGCACGGACATCGCGCTGGCCAATCCGCCAGCGCAGTGCCGGGTTACGGCGCAACGTGCCAAGGCCCGAACACGGAACGTCAAGCAAGACACGATCAAAGAACCCGGATTTGCTGCGCAACCATGTGTCGCGTTCATCAGAAATAATGCGTTGCTGGATGCAGTCGCCTGCCCCGGCACGGCGCGCACGCTTACGTGCATTATCAAGGCGCGCGGCATGGGTATCACAGGCAAGGATACGGCCCTTACCGCGCATATCAGCGGCAATACCAAGGGTTTTGCCGCCACCGCCTGCACACATATCAAGGATGGTCATGCCCGGCTTGGCATCAACAATATTGACGCAAATCTGGGATGCTTCGTCCTGAATTTCGATCAGGCCATCCTTATAGGCCGCCGTCACCAGCATGTTCAGTCCCAGCGGCAACCGAAGACCATTTGGCGCATACGGCGTTTTTTTGATGTTCTTGATGCCGTCCGCCTCAAGCGACTTGATGGCATCATCGACAGTCCCGCGTAAGCGGTTCACCCGCAGATCAAGCTTGGCAGGCTTATTATAAGCCGCCATTTCTTCGGGCAGGCTTTCATGATGGAGCTTGAGAAGTTCCGAATACAGCCATTTTGGCAGTTCGGTTTTCACAGCCCCGGGCTGCCCATCATGATCAAGCGTCTTGCCCGACAGTTTGTTGATCAGGTGCTTTTCATTGGGATGAAGCGGATCCGGGCAGAATTGTTCGCCGGTGAACCGGTCTTCGAGATCGGCGGGCTTCAAATTATCATGAAGCACCAGATCGGCAATCATGCGCGCCCGGCCGTCCTGGAATTCATAACCGCATTCTGCCAGCCACCAGCCCAGACGGGCCTGATGCCGGATCAGGTTATAAAAACGTTCGCTGATTTCACGGCGATCGCCACCGCCAATATAACGGCGTGATCCGAAATAGCCTGATACGACGCGATCTGCGTCGTCTCTGGTATGGGTCCAACCGTCATAAAGTTCAATGACGGCCGCGATACGAGCACCGGGTTTCAAAACGATTTTCCAACCTGTTTGCGAGGTGAGATCAACGATCCCTATATGGGACCGGAATGTTCACCTTACGATAAAAAAGCTGATGACGGCAGGAAAGCCTGCCGTCACCTAAAATTGTCTGCCGCTCATATCATGGCTTTAACCATTCGCCAACCACATCAAAATGCAGGGCAGACCAGCCAATCAAAAAGCAGCCCGCACTTAGCTGCCCGGACGGTAGTTCGGGGCTTCGCGGGTGATGGTCACATCGTGGGCATGGCTTTCGCGCAGGCCTGCATTGGTGATGCGAACAAACTCTGCACGTGCGCGGAAGTCGGCCAAGGTTGCCGAACCGGTATAACCCATTGATGCCTTAAGACCGCCCACCAGCTGATGGATGATCTGGCCTGCCGGGCCTTTGTACGGTACGCGACCTTCGATGCCTTCAGGCACCAGTTTCAGGTTGTCGCGAACGTCTTCCTGGAAATAGCGATCCGCTGAACCACGTGCCATCGCACCGACCGAGCCCATCCCGCGATAGGATTTATACGAACGGCCCTGATACAGGATAACTTCGCCCGGTGCCTCGTCGGTCCCAGCCAGAAGTGAGCCCACCATGCAGGTACTTGCACCTGCGGCCATCGCCTTGGCGATATCACCGGAAAACTTGATGCCACCATCGGCAATGATCGGGATATCAAGCTTGTGGGCCATCTCACCGCATTCCAAAACAGCGGTAAGCTGTGGAACGCCAACACCTGCAACAATACGGGTCGTACAAATCGACCCGGGGCCAATACCAACCTTCACCGCATCAGCACCGGCCTCAGACAGCGCCTTAACCGCATCGGCGGTGGCAACGTTACCGGCAATGATCTGGATATCGCCAAATTTTGCTTTGATCTGCTCAACAGCCTTGATCACACCAGAGGAATGACCGTGTGCGGTATCAATCACCAGAACATCAACGCCCGCTTCGATAAGGGCCGTTGCGCGCTCAAACCCGGCTTCGCCAACACCGGTTGCCGCTGCTGCGCGAAGACGACCACTTTCGTCCTTACAGGCGTTCGGGTGCAGTTTGGCTTTTTCGATGTCCTTGACCGTGATCAGGCCGGTACAGCGATAGGCATCATCAACCACCAGCAGCTTTTCAATGCGGTGTTGGTGCAAAAGCTTTTTGGCTTCTTCGGTATTTACGTTTTCGGTGACCGTGACCAGACCTTCAAAGGTCATCAGTTCGGAAACCGGCTGCGCGCGATTGGAGGCAAAACGCACATCGCGGTTGGTCAGGATGCCAACCAGCTTGTTTGTGCTGCGTTCGACAACCGGGATACCGGAAATGTGATTGATGTCCATAAGATCAAGCGCATCAGCCAGCGTCTGATCGGGATGAATGGTAATTGGGTTCACCACCATGCCCGATTCGAACTTCTTCACACGGCGAACTTCTTCGGCCTGCTGGACAATATCGAGGTTCTTGTGAATGACCCCCATGCCGCCATGCTGTGCCATCACAATCGCCATTGCACTTTCGGTTACGGTATCCATAGCCGAGGAAAGCAGCGGGATTTTCAGGTCAATCTTTTTGGTAATGCGGGTATTTGTCTGCACCTGAGCCGGCAACACTTCGGATGCGGCGGGCTTGATCAATACGTCGTCAAACGTCAGGGCTTCTGCTATGCGGGTCATCTGGCCACCTCGTTAATCTGAGTTGGCGCGGAACTTATACACGTTATGACCTATATGCCAAGTTTTCTGCGCCCATAACAGCCCTGCGAATTTATTGCTGCAATATTTTGTGCATTGCGTTAGAAACTGGTCGATGGGGCTGCCGTCAGGCAAGTCCCTTTTTTTGTTTTCCCAAACACTCGCAAACCGTCAAGCGTCTGGAAACCCCAAGCTGCTCGACACAAACGGCTTACAGGGTAAAAACAAACTGATCGTAATCAATTCCTGCATCCGCCAAAAGCGCCCCCAGCTTTGCCGTACTGCGCGCCATGCCTTCCTTACGGTTGCGTTCTTTTTCTTCTTCCTCGCACAGGGCTGCATACAGCGGGATGACCTGCTTTAGCGCATCACGACGCGGCACCCGGCGATTGGAATGATATCCGATGATCTTGCCATCCCGGCCGATAGTCGGCGTTACATTGGCCAGAACCCAGTAATGATCCCCGTTGGCACAGCGATTAATCACATAGGCAAAGATCTCGCGCCCCGCCGCAACCGTTTCCCACAGCAATGAAAAAACACATCGCGGCATATCGGGATGACGAATAATACTGTGGGGTTGGCCCAACAACTGCTTTTCGCTGTAGCCTGCGACACGCAGAAAAACATCGTTGGCGTAGGTGATACGCCCCTTGGTATCGGTTTTTGAGACGATGATTTCGGTATCATCGAAATAACGTTCGACACCCGTAAGAAACAACTGATCGTGCTTCATCCAATAGCCCCCGCGAATTCTGGTCAGATGGAACCAACCAAAACATCGTCAAAACGCTTGGACGTTCTGTGACCAAGCGTACCCACTTTGGAAGAAGTGTAACCCACAATCGACACGAAACTATTTGATATAGCGCAACGTCATTTGCGATTAATCACGATGTGCGTGACGAGGCCGCCACGCCGGAAACCGGTAAATTAGTCCGTGTTATTCAACCGGCGACCAATTGTCGTCTTCGGGGATTTCTGCGCTATTGATGTCGTTTTCGGCATTGTTCTGCCCACGGAAACCAGTCGCGATCAAATAGGCTTCCGGGCTTTCCGGGCGCGATGCCGGTGGTTTGGCGTGCTTGGAAACGCGGAAGTTCTTTTTCACCCGATTCAACAGATCGTTTTCCGTACCGCCCTTAAACACCTTGGCGATAAAAATACCGCCCGGTGCAAGAACTTCCTCGGCAAACAGCAATGCATGTTCGACCAGATCAATGATACGAATGTGATCAGTTTGACGGTGCCCGGTGGTTTCCGGAGACATATCGGAAATCACCGCATCAACCGGGCCCTGCAGGGCGTGTTTGATCATGTCGGGTGCTGCCGGATCAAGGAAATCGGCCTGAAGACAGGTCGCACCAGACAGACCTTCCCATTCAAGGATATCAAGGCCAACGACCTGACCTTTGCCTTGCTTTGAGCCGACCATATCGACCACAACCTGGGTCCAGCCACCCGGTGCAGCGCCCAAATCGACAATGCGCATTCCGGGGCGGAGCAAATCGAACTGGTTGTTGATTTCAATCAGCTTAAACGCCGCGCGCGACCGATAGCCAAGACGTTTTGCTTCTTGCACATAGGGGTCATTGAGCTGCCGGTCGAGCCAGCGGGTTGATGAAATCTTGCGCCCCTTGGCACTTTTGACACGTGTACGCAGGCCACGGCGTGCGCCGGTATCAATTGCGGCAATGGCCGAACCCTTGCGACGGCGTGAACCGCCTTTTCCGCTGCTATTGTCGCTCATGATATTTCCTGCACTGAATTCTGTGTTGACCAGCGTCCTGTCGGTTTCATCGAACCAATCGACGATGTCCGGTCAGGAGTTGGCTTTAATATGCGACACTGTATGACGGCGTGCATCGCACGGGTCAATAGCATGGCCGTCTGCACGCATCAAATCGACGAGAATTCCTTCTCGCAGGCCCCGATCGGCAACTTTAAGCGTCGCCAGCGGCCAGATATCCCGAATCGCAGCAAAGATCGCCGCCCCGGCATCCATCAGCTCGGCACGTTGATTGCCGATACAGGGATGGCCTTTGCGCTTGTCTGATTCCATGCGCAGCAACAATTCGGTCACGCGTTCAGCGTCATCAAATCGCAAATCTGATCCGTCAACCTTGTGACGTTCATAGCGTTCCAGACCAAGTGCAATGCCGCAGAAGGTCGTCACCGTGCCCGATGTGCCGACCATTTGTACCTTGTCGTCATCAAGCATATCCGAACAGCAATTGCGGCTGGCGAATTCTTCGAGCCGCTCGCGAATTTCGGTGCGCATTGCCTCAAACCGCTGGCGGCGTTCCTCGACCGAGGCATAACGTTCGGTCAGACACAACACTCCGCACGGCATCGACAATGTTTCAATACACTGGGTCTTGCCAGTGTTATCCACCTTGATCCAGCAAATCTCGGTACTGCCGCCGCCGATATCGAAGACCACGGCATAGGGACGTTCATCGAGAAGTGCCGAACAGGCCTGAAGCGCCAAACGGCTTTCTTCATCCGGATTGATGATATCAAGCGAAATGCCGGTTTCATCACGTACCCGTTGAATAAAATCGTCGCGATTGTTTGCCGAACGGCAGGCTTCTGTGGCAACGGCGCGCAAACTTGCGCCGGGGTGCTTGCGCAATTTTTTGGCGCACACGCGCAATGCATCAATCGCCCGATCCATTGCCGCCTCACAAAGATAGCCTTTTTCGCGCACCCCTTCGCCAAGGCGCACAACCCGCGAAAATGCATCAATGACCTTAAAACCATCATTGCACGGACGCGCAACCAAAAGCCGGCAGTTTGAACTGCCCAGATCAATGGCGGCATACAGCGGGGCGGTGATGCAATCGATCATGCGCGACGATGTTCCCACCGGTGTTCCGGTGTGAACCGTGGTGCCAGGTTTTGGCAACACAGGTTTTTCGCGCACTTCAAGCACGGCATGCTCGCCCATCGCAGCGCCGCCATCGGAGCTTACGGCCCCTTGCGAATTGCTATGAGGATGAACCTGCTTCACCTTTCCAAAACCTGCTTTCTATGACCAACGATCTATCTATGTCGCGCATCAACGCGTCAATTATATGACACGTTTGCGAATCAGCTATATGAGTGTAACGACAATCGCTGACAAGGCAAATGCCCTATGCAAGAAACACATGAATGAGCCTCTTCTGACAAAAAAGGGGTTGCCAAAGCCCACCCGGTTTTATAAATACCGCCCCACACCGAGGCGCATCACGCGTTGCAGTGCGGAAGACTTCTGCTGGGGAATAGGTTAACGGTAGACCTACGGACTCTGACTCCGTCAGTCCTGGTTCGAATCCAGGTTCCCCAGCCATCCGTCTTCGCTAATTTTGCCTGCGGCAAAATTTAGCTTCGACGAGATTTATTGAGGCGACGCGTGCGAAACGGAATGCCTCGCCATAGTTGAGTGAAGTGCAACGAAGGCGGGCTTTGTGTACTGCGTTTATATTTTACAAAGCATCAATCATCCTGAACATTTTTACGTCGGCTTAACGACGGACCTGAACAGACGTCTGGCGCAGCACAATAACGGTGCGTCCATACATACGAACAAGTTCAAGCCGTGGAAAGTCAGAACAACTGTAAACTTTGACGATCCCGCAAAAGCAGAAGATTTTGAAAAATATCTCAAATCCGGCTCAGGCCGCGCTTTTTGCAAAAAGCACTTCTGATTTAAGTGCCAAAACAGGCATACGAACGCGATAATTTATCAAAATCGGCATTTCCTGCTTACCCTGCCCACTCATTGCCTTGACAACCCATACCTGATCCATTAATTCACACGCCACCAACGGCCAAGGTCGTGTCGAACGTTTTGTTCGTCTGCTGGGGAATAGGTTAACGGTAGACCTACGGACTCTGACTCCGTCAGTCCTGGTTCGAATCCAGGTTCCCCAGCCAACTTTCTTGCCCCACCAACTCCCCTCATTATCAGTTTAAAGCAGCACTTTCCTTTGTTGCGTTGACGACTGCTTGTCTTAAAGCAATGATCGACAGACAACGACCAGATTGGAAATAGACCAAGGTTAGCGAAAAGCCATCTTGGCGGTTTTGTTGATCAAAATGGTACCGCTCGCTTGATCCAATAGGAGAACCCGCATGGACCGTTTCACCGGTGGTTGCCTGTGTGGCAAGGTGCAAATTGTGGCTATAGGTGCCCCATATCGGGTCGGGCTCTGTCACTGTATGGATTGTCGCAAGCATCATGGTGCGCTTTTCCATGCATCAGCGGTGTTTTCAGAGGATGCGGTGACGGTCGAAGGTGAAACACGCGATTACGAG
The DNA here is from genome assembly GCF_002844275.1 of Thalassospira lohafexi. Classification (GTDB taxonomy): domain Bacteria; phylum Pseudomonadota; class Alphaproteobacteria; order Rhodospirillales; family Thalassospiraceae; genus Thalassospira; species Thalassospira lohafexi. The sequence continues at coordinate 147,731 of NZ_NXGX01000007.1, read as the reverse complement.
GAGCGGCATTTCTGTCCAGCCTGCGGATCGTCCGTTTTTTCGCGCAGTGACGATGAGATCGAGGTCAACCTTGGATCGCTTGATGACCCGGACCTTTTAAAACCAACCTATGAACTCTGGACCATCCGCCGTGAGGCTTGGTTGCCAGCCTTTCCAATCCATCGGCACTATGACCGTGATCGCGACAACACAGACCGTTCAGAAGAGTAGAATCTGCCTGAGCGTCAGGTACTCAGATGACACGGTGGCGATGACTGATCAGCCTTGTCCTCGACCGGCAGTGCCTGATCGCTGACGGTCTGAACACCGCGGTCTGTAATTAAAACATCAACCGGCACGTCATATTGATGGGGCATGATATTGCCAAGTCTGGTGGCCTCAAACCCGATCCCGACCAACAAGGGACGGCGTTTCAGATCCGCAAGCGTGCGGTCAAAAAATCCACCGCCATAGCCCAACCGATACCCTGCCCCGTCAAAGCCCACCAAGGGTGCAAGCAAAACATGTACAGCAACCGCCTCAGTACCTTGCGGTTCGGGAATTCGGGCGAAACCGGGCGCCATTTTTGTTTTAGGAGTCCAATAGTGAAAGACCATGGGCTGGTCCCTGCCCGGCACAACTGGCAAGGCAGCCTTGCCGCCCGCCTCAAGATGACGCGCTATCACGGGACGCAGATCAATTTCGTTCTGGATCGGCCAGTAAAACCCGACAGTAGCCCCGGCCCGACTTTTCAGAAATTCGGAAAAATGCGCCTGAACCTGATGTGATAAATGCTGGTGTGTGGCCGCATCAAGCGCGGAGCGCCATCCCAGCAAAGCACGCCTGACGGCATGGCGCCATTCGGCCTGGCTATTGGCATCTTTTGCGACCGGTGCACTGGGAAGATCAAGGCTCATGAGAATGGGTACTTGCCGTGTGTTGTGTCTTTGGTCAGACACCCTACAACAAAACCCTTTAAACGCATAACGCGCCGGAAGCCCGGCGCGTTAACGGTTGTCAGCAAAAGCTGCAATCCAAAATCAATTACCCGATGGAGAGTTCTTCTGCCGACATGCGGCCGTTACGACCTTCAATCAGCTCGAATTCAACCTTTTGACCCTCATCAAGTCCCTGCAGACCAGCACGCTGAACAGCGGTGATATGCACGAATGCATCTTTGCCGCCTTCGTCAGGGGTGATGAAGCCATAACCCTTGGTCGCATTAAACCACTTAACCGTTCCGGTAGCCATATCCGTCGTCGTCCTTAGTTTAGTAAGCGCATTTCCCTTTTGAGGAAGTGCTAGAAAACAGTCCCTGCACCACACCCGGAAAGAGCATAACTTCCCCCAACCAGAAGGCAACCATGCCCCGACAAGATGTACTGCACTGTTTCAATAATTACCGAATTTTGGCCTTAGTGCAATGGATTCATGTATGAAGTTCTTTTTTCGCTACCAGGCATTCAAAACCGTATAACGGTTTTCATCTGACTGTGAATGCCGAAAACCTGACACACCCATAGATGAATCAAATTCGCCAACGAATTCACGCAAGGGTTCTGTATCTCGACAAATAAGAGCCAACTTTATGGTTATCACAGGGGGAAGGTCGGCCTGAACAATACTGATATTGTCATACATTCGAATATGGGCAATATCACCTACGATTGCATCAAGACGCCCCGCCGAGAGCAAATCCACAGATTGCTCAAGACTGCTCAGATCATGCCAAATAATCTCGGCCGTCAAAGGCACATCTGGCCGTGGCAAATTCGCTAAGATGCCAATTTCGACATTTGGCATAGATGTCAGATCAACACCAGCAAGATTAAACAGCCGCAATTCGAAGCGAACCCTACTGACAGCGGCGATGGTGCTGCCAAACGCCGCTGGCTGTGAACTCAACACACAGTCAATTTGTTCGTTGTCCATAAGCTGACGAAATCGATTGTAGGGGATGACCTCAAACACAACCGGGCGGCTTTGAGTGCCAAGTCGGGTCAGGAACTTTCGCTGCTCAAAAGGGGCAAGATCGACCCATTTCGCCGCGATCTCGATGTTACTGGCAATCCGAACAGGTTCTTGACCATATGCAGAAACCGATATGCAGAACAGGCAAAACAGCCCCCCAAAGAGATAAATCCCGCGCCGCCCAAACTGCATTTATTTCTGCCTTAAAAATTTCCATTACGATGAATGAAAACGGCCAACATGGCCCAAGCTTCTATCGTCAAACTGCCAAGTATTTAGTCCCACTTTGATGACCGGGATCCCATCAACCCATTCTACATTCGGGTCATAAATCAATGATCAGTAAAACGTGACGAAAACTTTGCGCAAACTATTATGTGGCGACGGCTTCAGGGCACTTCAATAATACAATCGTCCGACACCGGCTGAACGCGCTGAAGCGGGCAACAAAACACACTGGTCATGATGTCGAAGGTAGGCTTGTTTGTTTTACGGATAGATCCCTATATGCAGTTATTGAGCATAAGAAGACGAAACGAAGAACGAACGTTAAGAGACACCTACCCGGTTTGTCGGGATTGCGGTTCCTGTATTTCCAGAACCGTCGTGCACTGACCTCAGTCGGGCATCAAATGCCGCAATAAAGTCGCGATTTTTCAGGGTATCGTGGCATACCAAAGCCAGTTCAATGACGTGCACAGGTGGGAACGGTAGTCTCACAATAGATGGATCGTTATCAAACAGACTTGCATGCGCAATCAACACATCAATTCGCCCGGCACCGATCAGGTCGATCCCTTGCTTGATTGTCCGCAGACCATACCATTCAACGTCTTGCGCCAAGGGAAGTTTCATGCGTGGCAATGTCGCAAGATAGCCGACCGTCACGCTATCATTCCGCACCAAATTCTCACCCGTCCGGGCGAACATCACCATTTCAAACCTTACCTTGTGAACGGATGCAATCGTCTCAGCAGGCTCGACTGGAGCCTCGGCAACGATGCAATCAACTTGCCGACTTGCAAACAAACCATACAATCGGTCAAACGGAAGACCATCGGCCCATTGCCGTCCCGACATTGCCCGCAACGTTTTGTAGAAATTCTGTTGCCCCGATGTAAGTGATAAAAGCCACTGATCGGTGACCGTGACGACACTGCCAACCCGAACACTTTCCTCGCTGTCATCTTGCGCATGCGCCTCACTGAGCCAAACAACGCCCACCACAGCTATCAAGAAAAGCACACACCAATTTCCGACAGTCACCGCCCGTAACGTCATGTCGTCACCCTGATAGAAAAAAGTACTATTGTCAGGCATGTGGCGCTGCGACTTTAAGGGTTCAAGAAGCCGTTGTTTGCTGACCATCATATCGAAGGCAACCACAATGACTGAATTTGTCATGATTTGGTTGATAGTTTCTCGTGACTTTTGACTAGTATTCGAACGATGATGACCAAATATGTAAAACGCGCACAGCTTAAACGATGCGAAAAAACGAGCAAGGTCAGACGATACTGTCGCAGCGTGACCATGGTGGGACACAGGTAAAACAACGTGGGAATTTGGTTATCTGATCGGAAAAGCAGACCGTGACAGCAACAGCGACAACCAAGATCGCAAATCCTCGTGACATTGCGCAAAACGTGATGACGCTGATTAATGAACTGAACCTGCAGCCAACCCCGCAGGTCTATCATGTATTTTACAGCTATCTGACCGACGAAGTTCCCGAACTCAGCCAATTGATCAAGGTGCTGATCCGCAACACTCAGGAACTTGATGAAGAAACCGTCTTTCGGATTTATCACAAGTATCTTGGAAGCAACGCGCTTCAGCAGAAAATCGATCAGGGCGTCGAGGGATTGCAGGCAGCGGTAGAACGCGTTGAAGAGGCGGTTCATTCCGTTATCCGCGACACCGAAATATTCTGTGATGAAATTGACACCGCATCAAACCGGCTGACCGAAGACGGAATTTCGCCTGAAGATGTGCATTGCGTGACACAAAACCTGTCAAAGGCCACCCACACGGCGCGAAATCGTTATGGTGATTTCAACAGTAACCTTGGTGAGTACCATCAGGAAGTCCGTCGCGTGCGCAGCGAACTGGAACTGGTGCGTCGTGATGCCCTGACAGACACCCTAACCGGGATCGCCAACCGCAAGAACTTTGACACGTCGCTGCGCGATGCTGTTACCTCGACCATGGAAACTGGTGTCGAGCTGTCATTGCTAATGATCGACATTGATCACTTTAAGGCCTTCAACGATAATTTCGGTCACCGCACGGGCGATGGCGTCTTAAAAGCAGTGGCGCGGGTTCTGGTAAATTCGACCAAGGGTGCGGATACTGTTGCGCGTTATGGCGGCGAGGAATTTGCCATTATCTTGCCCGACACGTCGCTGGAAAATGCTAAAAAGCTGGCAGATAAACTTCGCAACAATGTTTCCATGCAACAGATTATCAATAAAAAAACAGGAAAGAGTTTCGGTAAGTTAACTGTTTCAATCGGCTTGACGTCCTATCGACTTGGCGAGAATATACTGGAATTTGTTGATCGTGCAGACAATGCCCTATACGAGGCAAAACAAGGTGGGCGAAATACCTGTATGTCTCAATAAAAAAACACATACCGGGTCTACCGGAAAATAAGACCATCTTTGGACCTATCTATGCCATAAGTGGTGTGATGCGAATTTGACTTCGAGCAAACCCGATTGTGTCTCGCCAAGCCAAAATGAACAGGCCGAACCTCTTATATTCGGTCTTGTGCCATACAACATAAGAATCCAATGGCTTTGCGGGGCGGAGCGACCATATGACGCGCAAGAAATCCGAACGTAAAATTGAACTTGAACACAAGATTTTCAAAACGTTCGAAGAATGCCACTTTCAAAAGTCTGATATTTCAGACGAAGCTCTGTTTGTGCTGCAAATGGCCGAGGGGTCGGTTGTTTCGCTGCCGTTGCGTGCTATCTGCCGTGAATTCGATATTGATGTGAATTCCAAGGATGGTGAGCTGATCAGTCTGATCGACAAAGCCCTTAATTTCATTAACATCTTGCGGCCGGGCGATGACCTTCCGCTTGAGGTTCTGACCGGTGAAGCATCGTGGGATGTCGACGAAGCACATCAGGCGATTGCCTATAACCGTATCACCATGCAGTTGGTGACTTGGATGTCGGGCAACGAAGAACTTATTACCGATCCTGACGAATTGATGCAGATTGCAGAAGATCCCGGCACCAAAAAGAAGATCAATCAGGCTTTTGACGAAGTCGCTGAGAAGCTTGGATTGGGAAAGGAAAACCGCGAAGAAGTCGTCAATCTGGTTCATCAGGTTGCAGACGAACTTTCCTATGTCGAGACCTTGCGCGAGAAATATCGAAGCATCAAGATGGTTGACCGCAAGATGCAGGAGCTTCGCCGCATTTACGCGCATGAAAAAGGCGTTCTGGAAACTGTTACCCAAGCCATTCGCCTGCTTGATGATGCCAAGAAGAAGTTCGAAACGACGTTTGAAGAGATTGACGCCAATACCGGCGAAATCATGTCCGTCCTGAAAAACTTTTCGTCCCAACGGCAATATATCCGCACCAAACGCGATGACCTGCATCGGCGCCTGCGCGCGTGGGAACCGCTTATTGTTCAGTGGGAAGATCTTGAGGTTGAGCGTGGCCCGGTGGCCGTTCGACTTGTGCGAGACACTTACCAGTTCCTTGCACCGCGCTTCATGAAGGTAAAACAGTGGCTTTTGATGACCAAGATGCAAGATGGCATTGCATCAGGGCAAACCTTCAAAAACGAAGACGAACGCATGGGTGCGCTTAAGGGCAAGATGATGCAGTGGTAATAAAGGCTTGCACAGAACAATTGCAGCTAAATCACAAACAAAAAAATCGCGGTTTACTCCGCGATTTTTTTGTTTCTAGGCCTCTATTCTGACCCGTTCAGAATACATCAGCTCAGCATAACTTTAAGGGCTATATGACCATCAATCGTCGTGATGGATTTGTTCGAGGATGCAGGCACAGGTACTCTTGTATCAATGCAATACGCGATCATTGCCGCAGCAAGTTCTGCCCCCGAGCTTGGCACGACGACCGTTTCGCCGGCATCCGATGTGATTGACATCCGCACGATGACTTCCGGCTTTTTTTCGATCTCAAGACCGCTGATCTGCCCAGACGGAAGAGGTTTGCCCGAACGACGGCGATACGCCATCAGCGCCTTGACCAGTTCACCATCTTCAAAAACGATACAGCGCATCTCGCGCATGACTGCTCACCCTGCAATTTTTCCTTAATTGCATATGGTAATGCCAAGTAACAAAACAAACATTAACGCACGAAAGAATAACGACTTAGGGCTTTTTCAAACGGGGTCGCATCCCGGTTCCGGCCACACACTCAGCTTGATGCCAACCAAATGCCAACAGCCACCATCAAGGTTCCTGCGATCCGGTTGAGTATCCGGACATTGCCACTTTTTTCAAGGAACCGACGCAACGAACGGCCACCTGTCGCATACAGCGTCATGCAAATCAGTTCGGTCATCAGGATGATTGCAACCAGCACCGAAAGCTGTGGCGCCATCGCATGTTCCAGACTGATAAAGGGGGGCAGCAATGAAATCATGAAAGCCCAGCCTTTTGGATTGGCAATGGCCGTCACGAACCCCTGGGTTATCAAGCCATAGGGGGTTGCCGTCTTGGCACCCTCGACTTCGGATGAAATTGCCATGCGTCCGCGCGATAGCCACAACTGAATGCCCAACCACGCAAGATATGCACCGCCAATATATTTAAAGACGGCGAATATCGCCGGGTACTGCAACATTACCGCCGCCACCCCCAGCGCCGACGCAACAACAACAATTCCCACACCGACCAGTTCGCCCATCATCATCCATAATGTCCGACGAAGCCCAATGGTCATGCCAAGTGTCAACGCAAGCGTCATGCACATGCCCGGCGTAATCGAGACAAAAAAGGCCGTCGGGATAAAGGCCCCGATCAAGGACAAACTGACCATAGAATATTCCTGTAACGGTGGGTGGCACGCAACTGTGATACGCAAATCTCGCAATTCGCAAAATCAGGGCAAAACCACTACCTGATAACGTGAAACCCAGCCAGCATCTTTTTCCAACTATGGCATGCCTGAACATTAAAATGCCCCGTCAAAGCCAAAGAATGAGCCTGCCGATTAGAGTGGCTCGCTAAATTCCACTCAAAAAAGCCGACAAAAGATACAAAAATTACTTGACCTTCGTGGACGCTCAAACGAAATTGGGGACGTCGCCAGCACCGTCTGGCCTAGCAAACCATTTGATGAAGACCGATGACCGCAGACAATTGCAACATTGATGCATTTGCCGATCGCGCCGAAGCCACCGCTTCGGGCGCCTTTGTGCTGTCTGCTCTCAACCTACTTTTCGGTCTACTTGGTCTCGCTGCCCTAGGCGCGCTACGACTTACACGCCCCTGAGCGAAAGACGACGGACCAGATCACGCAGACGATGTTGATCACGGTGCCGCAGCTCAGGGGAAAAAGCCGCGCCAGATGGCCCGCACTCCTTCCAGACAGAATTTATATATACCGGGCAAGGCCCGTTTGATCAGGAAACAAGACAATGGCTAGTGCAAACGACAATCGCGTCATCATTTTTGACACCACCCTGCGTGATGGGGAACAATCCCCGGGTGCGTCGATGACGCTCGATGAGAAACTGCGTGTGGCACATGCTCTGGCGGAACTGAAAGTTGACGTCATCGAAGCAGGCTTTGCCATCGCATCGAATGGCGACTTCAGATCCGTCAATGAAATCGCCAAGCAAATCAAGGGCCCGACCATCTGTTCGCTGTCCCGTGCGGCCAAGGGTGATATTGAACGCGCTGCCGAGGCGCTGGAACCTGCGGAAAACAAACGTATTCACACCTTTATCTCAACAAGCCCGCTGCACATGAAATACAAATTGCAGATGGAACCAGAACGCGTTCTGGAAAAGGTCATCGAAAGTGTGACGCTGGCGCGTAAATTCACCGATGATGTTGAATGGTCAGCAGAAGACGGCTCACGGACCGAGCACGACTTCCTGTGCCGCTGCGTTGAAGCGGCAATTGACGCCGGCGCAACCACAATCAACATCCCCGATACGGTTGGCTATACTACCCCGACCGAATATGCCGATCTGATGACCATGCTGTTTAACCGCGTGCCAAACATCGACAAGGCAATCCTGTCGGTTCATTGCCACAATGATCTGGGCATGGCGGTATCGAATTCGCTGGCAGCTGTTCATGCCGGTGCGCGTCAAATCGAATGCACCATCAATGGTTTGGGCGAACGTGCCGGGAATGCCGCACTCGAAGAAATCATTATGGCGCTGAAAACCCGCAATGATGCCTTTCCGTATGAAACCGGCATTGATTCAACCAAAATCATGAACGCATCGCGTTTGGTTTCGGCCGTTTCGGGCTTTGTTGTCCAGCCAAATAAGGCCATTGTTGGCGCGAACGCATTTGCCCATGAAAGCGGCATCCATCAGGACGGCTTCCTGAAAAATGCTGAAACCTATGAAATCATGAAGCCCGAAAGCATCGGCCTGAATAAATCCAGCCTGGTGATGGGCAAGCATTCCGGTCGCCACGCCTTTAAGGAAAAGCTCAAGGAACTGGGCTTTACCGAACTGGGCGACAATGCCATCGAAGATGCCTTTGCACGCTTCAAGGAACTGGCCGACAAGAAAAAAGAAGTTTACGACGACGATATTGTCGCTCTGGTCGATGACGGCATGCGTGACAACGAGCACATCAAGTTCGTTGGCCTGACCGTGACCTGTGGCTCACGCGGACCGCAGACGGCGGAACTCGAACTGACTGTGGATGGCGAAAGCCGCACGGCGAAAACCACCGGTGATGGCCCGATTGACGCGACGTTTAATGCGATCAAGGAAATCTATCCCCATGACTGGCGCCTGAAACTCTATCAGGTTCACGCCGTGACCGAGGGTACCGACGCACAAGGTACTGTGACAGTTAAACTCGACGGTGAAGACCGTACTGTGGTTGGTAATGCATCAGATACCGACACGGTTGTCGCGTCCTGTGTTGCCTATGTCACCGCCGTTAACAAGCTGATTGAAAAAAGCAAAAGAACTGCACCGGATGCCATGGCGTCCTGATCGGTACTTTTCACAAGTTTTGAAAAAGGTGGCGGTTTCGCCACCTTTTTTTGCGCGCTCTCTATCTCACGTCACCCGCTCTGTCTGATGTAAATATCGTGCGGTCGCACTTTGTGATATCATCTCGTGAAACCATGATCGGGGTGATGACATGCTTGGATTACATAGTTCCGGACACTGTCGCCTGGGATTTCTGCTGGCTGGTTGCCTGTTTTGCGTGAGCACCTTGTGTTTGATTGTAGCGGCCTCCCTAACCGCGAAGGCGGCCCCTGCGCAGTCGATTATGGTCCCCGCCCAGCCTTATCCGGTCAGCGGCCTGCGCCAACGTTTGATCGCCGAAGGGAAAACAATTCCCGGCGTTGACAACAGCAAGCAATCAGATATCCCTGCCCGTTATTTCCCACCAAAGAACTTTGACCCGACCCAAGGCCGCAAACATGCCGCAGTTGTCGCCCTGCCCGATTGCAATGACCAGTTTCCCGAAAACTGGATTGCCATTCTCCAAGATATCGGCCTTGGCGTTTTGCTGATTTCCCCTTATCAGGCCCATCCGTCGCAGGCCTATTGCACAGAAGGTTCACTAGATAAACCCAAACACGGCGTCACCTATTGGTCGTTTGATGCCCTAAGCGCACTTTCCTACCTTGCACAGCAACCAGACATCGACGCGAAACGAATTGCCGTGTTTGGCTATGGGTATGGTGCCGCCGCGGCCCAGTTCACCATTTACCGTCATGGACTTGCCAAACGCATTCCCGAACGGTTCCGTGCCCTGGTCGGGCTTCGTCCACAATGCATGTCAGAAATGGACAATTTTGTTCCAAGCTTATTGGTCGGGATCAGGAATGATCCATTCAATCCCCCTGCGTGGTGCCAATGGCGTATGGACCGCGACCTTGGACCCAACCGGAAACCGGTGCAGTTCGAACTGGTGAACAGTGGCGAAACAATTGAAAAACAAGCGACTCGGGAATGGCTTCCTGTTGAAAACAGTCCAGCAGTCGTATCCCTCATCACGAACTTCCTGTCTGATAACGAGATTGAAGACAAAAGCGATCAAAATTGAATTAAACCGCCAAGACCATATTCCTGATCATGTTTTTGTTGCTTTAATTCAAGAATTTGACGCGCCTTAATTATTCCTCAATCCCCTGAGCAGATTATTCGTGCATCGGCTTAATCCTTGCGCTATCAAAGCCGGTACATTCGTATTCAAGATTTTACTATTAACCGGGGCATAGGGCAGGAATGTTTTCCAAGCTTCTTGGGGTTTTATCCTCCGACATGGCGGTGGATTTGGGCACCGCTAACACACTGGTTTACGTCAAAGGGCGAGGCATTGTCCTTAACGAACCATCCGTGGTGGCCATTACCGACGAAAAAGGCAAGAAACAAGTTCTTGCGGTTGGTGAAGAAGCCAAACAAATGCTCGGTCGTACTCCGGGGTATATTCAGGCGATCCGTCCGCTACGTGACGGTGTCATCGCCGAGTTCCATATCGCTGAAGAAATGATCAAACACTTTATCCGCAAAGTGCATGGTCGTCGTAACTTCGCGAGCCCGGAAGTCATCATCTGCGTTCCATCCGGTTCGACCGCTGTTGAACGCCGTGCAATTCAGGAAAGTGCTGAAAGTGCTGGCGCGCGCAAGGTCTGGCTGATTGACGAACCGATGGCTGCTGCGATTGGTGCCGGTCTTCCGGTTACCGAACCGACTGGCTCAATGGTTGTTGATATCGGTGGTGGTACGACCGAAGTCGCCGTTCTGTCGCTTGGTGGCATTGTTTACGCCCGCTCAGTACGTGTTGGTGGTGACAAAATGGATGAGGCAATCATCGCCTATATCCGTCGCACCCATAACTTGCTGGTTGGCGAAAGCACGGCTGAGCGCATTAAAAAGGAAATCGGTTCTGCATGCGCACCCGATGACGGTGATGGTGCAACGGTTGAAATCCGTGGCCGTGACCTGATGAATGGTGTGCCAAAAGAACTGATGATTTCCGAACGTCAGATCGCTGAAAGCCTGGCCGAGCCGGTTTCTGCAATTATCGAGGCCGTCAAGGTCGCGCTTGAACAGACACCGCCGGAACTGGCTGCTGATATCGTTGACAAGGGCATCGTGCTTACCGGTGGTGGCGCAATGCTTGGCAATCTTGATTATGTCTTGCGTCATGCAACCGGACTTCCGGTTTCGATCGCGGATGATCCTCTTTCCTGTGTTGCGCTCGGTACCGGTCGCGCACTCGAAGAGAAAAAGATGCTGCGCAACGTTCTGCACACAGCGTACTAATCCGGATCTGATCGAAAAACTTTTCACCGGGTCGTATCCACACTGGACGCGACTCGGTGATTTCGTTAAGGTTGGATATCCTGATGGGATATTCGATAACCTTTCTCGAAATGCGGGGAATACTCTTGGCACAGCATGGCGGTCCGCAGCAGCGTATCTTTTCGCCGTTACGTACGGCGCTTCACCGCTTCGCTTTCATTCTGTTGATCTTTTCGGCCTTTGGACTAATGCTTTTGGGCAAGGCCGATACAGTCCTGATTGAACGCATTCGGGCCGCATCGGCCGACCTTGTGTCGCCGGTGATGAATATCGTGTCCCGTCCCGCATCCAGCATCAACGAACTCACCGAAAAAGCCTACAACCTCGCACATCTGTATGAGGAAAATGAACGCCTGCGCCGCGAAAACCAGCAATTGCTGGCATGGCAGCAAGCCGCACGTAATTTATCGCACGAAAATACCCGCCTGCGTGATCTGGCGCATTACACAACCCCACCCTCCCTGCATCTTGTGACCTCCCGTGTGATTGCGGATATGGGGGGTGCTTATGCACACAGCCTGATGATTTCGGCAGGATCGCGTGACGGGGTGATTAAGGGACAGGCGGTTATCGCCGACGAAGGTCTTGTCGGGCGCATTGCCGAAGCCGGGTATCAGGCTTCGCGTGTGCTTTTGATTACCGACATCAATTCGCGCGTTCCGGTCATTGTTGAGAATTCGCGCGATCGCGCATTTGTATCAGGCGACAACACCACCCGCCCGCTTCTGACATTCCTGACGGCGGATGCAACGGTCGCACCGGGTGACCGCATTCTGACGTCCGGCCATGGTGGTGCATTCCCGCCGGGTATTCCGGTTGGCGTTGTATCGTCGGTTTCGGAAAATGCGGTGCGTATTGCCCCGCTGTTCCGCCGCCATCAGCTTGAATACCTGCGTGTTGCCAATTATGGCCTGCATGGCATCCTGAGTGAGCAACGCATCCGCCAAAGTCAGGCGCCATCAAACACCGATGCCACCAACCTTGCACCCGACATACCCGCCGGTGTTGGTGTAGTGCCCAAGGAATCCGAGATTGATGCCCACAAACCGATGTTCAAACCGCCGGCCCCTGAAGGGGACCGTCCGTGAAACCTGGCGTCTGGCATAGACTGGACGTTATTGCACGCGGCCTTCTCCCGGCATTTAGTGTTTTCGTTCTGCTTCTGATCAATCTGCTGCCCGTCAGCCTGCCCCTACTCTCGACAGCATCACCTTCTTTGGCTTTGATGGCGGTATTTTACTGGTCTGTGAACCGCCCTGATCTGCTAACAGCCCTGACCGCATTTTTTTTAGGGTTGCTACAGGACCTTTTGATGGGTTTGCCATTGGGTGTGAGTTCACTTGTTCTGTTGCTTGTACAAACCGGCTCAGCCAGTCAGGGACGCTTCTTCCACAACAAGTCGTTCATCGTGATGTGGTGGGGTTTTGCACTGGTGGCGATTCCCGCATTGTTGGTGCAATGGCTGTTAAGTTCGGCACTTATCGGGGCTCTTTTGCCGATCAAGGCGACATTGATCAGTTATGTGCTGACAGCCTTACTTTTCCCCCTTGTTGCGTGGGTACTGGCCCGCACCCAGAATAGCTTGCTGCGCTATATGTGATCATCGGCATCACGCATAGAAAAATCTGGCAAAGTTGATGTTTTGGCAACGGTGATCCGTTATGATGTAACAAGATGGTTTCCAAGCAAAGACAAGCCAGATAGAACGGGCTCAAGCGACCGGGTTTCACCGCCCATATTATCGAGCATAGACAGGTAATCTTCGCCCATGTGGCACCGCGATTCAGACAGATACAAACTATTCACCCGACGCGCCCTGATGCTGGGTGCGGGCAAGGGATTATTGCTGACCGGTCTGGCTGCACGCATGTACTACCTTCAGGTGCTTGAAAGTGACCGATACCGGACACTGGCCGATGAAAACCGTATTTCTCATCGCTTGCTGCCACCACCGCGCGGCCTGATTACCGACCGGTTCGGCGCCCAGCTGGCCGTGAACCGTCAAAATTATCACATCATGATTGTGCGCGAACAAACACCTGACGTGCGCCGCACTCTTGAAATCCTTAATCAGATTATTGATCTTGGCCCGGGTATCATCGAACGGGTTGAACGCGATGTTGCAAAGCGGCGGTCCTTTGTTCCGGTAACCGTTCGAGACAATCTGACATGGGATGAAGTCGCACGGGTTGGTGTTAACGCACCCGACCTGCCCGGCCTTATAATCGATGCCGGTCGATCACGTGATTACCCGGAAGGACCGCACCTTGCCCACACACTGGGGTATGTTGCCGCTGTTTCCGAAAAGGAACTGAACGGCGATCCGCTTTTGGAATTGCCGGGCTTTACCATCGGTAAAAGCGGCATTGAAAAGGTTTATGATCTAGCACTGCGGGGGAAAGCAGGAACAAGTCAGGTCGAAGTCAATGCCCTGGGCCGCGTGATCCGCGAACTTGAACGCGAAGAAGGCGAAAGCGGTAACACCGTCGTCATGACGCTTGATCTTGAATTGCAACGTTATGCCAATCAACGGCTTTCAAGACAGGAAAGCGCATCTGCGGTCGTTATGGACATCCATAATGGCGAGGTGCTCGCCATGGCGTCCCACCCGGCCTATGACCCCAACGCTTTTACCACTGGCATTTCGCACAGACTTTGGAATTCTCTGGTCAACAATCCCTATTCACCGCTGTCAAACAAGGCTGTGAACGGCACCTATGCTCCCGGTTCGACATTTAAGATGTGCGTTGCCTTGGCGGGACTTGAATCTGGCATCATTTCAGCGGACCAGAGGTTCTTCTGTAACGGGTATCTCGATTTGGGCAATGCCCGTTTCCACTGCTGGAAGCGCGGCGGGCATGGTTGGGTCAACATGCATAACTCGCTCAAGCATTCCTGCGATGTCTATTACTATGAAATTTCCCAGAAAATTGGCATTGATCGGATTGCAGCGATGGCCAATAAGCTTGGCCTGGGTACAGAAACCGGCATTGACCTTCCCAATGAACGCAGTGGCCTGATCCCGACCAAAGACTGGAAAGAGATCCAGCTCGGCAAACGCTGGCAAGGCGGCGAAACTCTGATTGCATCCATTGGTCAGGGGTATGTTTTAACCACCCCGCTTCAGCTTTGCACCATGACGGCGCGTATTGCATCGGGTAAAGCCGTTAAACCCCATCTGACGCGTGATCATGTGGCACCGGATGGCATTTCAAGCCGCCAGAACGAAGAATTCCCTGATATCCAGATCAGCCGTGCCAGCCTTGCGCGTGTACGCGACGGCATGAACGGGGTCAGTAACGAACTCCATGGCACAGGGTATCGAGCACGCATTGATATCAAAGGCATGGAACTGGCGGGTAAAAGCGGCACCAGCCAGGTCCGCCGGATCACCATGCGCGAACGCCAGACCACCGGTGTTCTGGACAATGATGACTTACCATGGAAATATCGCGATCACGCTCTGTTTGTTGCCTTTGCCCCGATTGAAAATCCACGCTATGCATGTGCAGTTGTGGTCGATCATGGCGGCGGTGGGTCGTCAGTCGCAGCCCCGATTGTCCGTGACCTTTTAATCAAGGCGCAGGAACTACAATCTGCCAGACCGGGGATATCAGCAGCCGATCTGCCAGCCAGCGCTCAGCTTCGTCCAAAGCCGCCACAGTCCGAAGAAGGCGAGGGTTAGTCACATGCCGTTTAGCAAATATCGCATTGGTGAAGACCCAGACTACGTTCCAATCGGACGCCGTCTCTTACTCCTGAACTGGACACTGGTTGCCTTGATCACGGCGCTTTCGGGGATCGGGTTTGCCATGCTGTATTCGGCAGCAAACGGATCGCTTGAGCCATGGGCAGAACGTCAGATGATGCGTTTTGGCATTGGTGCGGCCTTGATGATCATCATCGCGATAACCGATATCCGCATCTGGCTCAAGCTGGCCTATCTGTCCTACTTTGTCGCCCTTGTGCTGCTTGTCGGGGTCGAAATCAAAGGCGATATCGGCATGGGTGCACAGCGCTGGATCAACCTTGGCTTTTTCCAGCTGCAACCATCCGAACTGATGAAAATCTCGTTGGTTCTGGCCTTGGCACGTTATTTCCATGGCCTCACAGTTGAGGAAACCGGGCGCATTACATTGCTGCTTCCCCCTCTTTTGATGGTGCTGGCCCCGGCAGCCCTTGTGCTGCGCCAGCCTGACCTTGGAACCGCGTTGCTGCTGGTTGCTGGCGGCGGCGTGATCTTCTGGCTTGCCGGGGTTCGGATGTGGAAATTTGGCCTCATTCTGGGCAGTGCGCTTGCCGCCATTCCGATCGGCTGGCAATTCCTGCGTGACTATCAGAAGAACCGTGTCCTGACGTTTATGAATCCGGAAAATGATCCCTTGGGTGCGGGGTATCACATTACCCAATCAAAGATTGCTTTGGGGTCAGGCGGCCTGTTTGGCAAGGGGTTCATGCTTGGGTCACAAAGCCACCTTAACTTCCTGCCTGAAAAGCAGACCGACTTTATCTTTACCATGCTTGGCGAAGAATTCGGTCTTGTTGGTGGCCTTGCCTTACTAATGCTTTATGCCCTGGTCATTACCTATGGCTATGTGATTGCGCTTCGTTGTCGTAATCAATTTGGCCGTATGGTTGCCATTGGGGTGACATCGACATTCTTTTTGTATGTCTTCATCAACATCGCGATGGTCATGGGGCTGATCCCGGTTGTTGGCGTGCCTTTACCGTTGGTGTCTTATGGTGGCACCGTAATGATGACCATTCTGGTCAGCTTTGGCCTTTTGATGAGTGTGTCCATCCACCGCGATATTCGCATCTCGCGACAGGGTAATGACGACGGACGTCAGTAACCCGGAGGCATCAGCTCCCCAAGTACCACGCCGAGCATTTCAGAAATTATGATTTCAACGGTGCTTAGGTATAAGACAGATCATGCGTTGATCTGTTCGAAAAGCATCTCGAAATCGGTCAGGACACAGCGATTGCGACCGGTTTCCTTGGCATTATACAGCGCACGGTCCGCCAGCGAATAAATCAGAGCTGAGATATCGCTGTTCTCGCGGGATTTGAGCGCGTCCAGATTGCGAACAACCTTGGCATCAAGTGCTGCCGCACTGGCACTCGATGGAAGCCCCGCCACACCAAAACTCGCGGTATATGAAAGTTTGTTCCCACCATAACTGACGTATGATTTCTCAAACTCCGCACGCAAGCGTTCGGCAAGTTTCATAGCACCGTCCATTTCTTCGCCCGGCAAAAGAACAGCAAATTCCTCGCCGCCCATGCGGGCAGGCAAATCAATATCGCGCAATGTCGCCTTCATTGATGTTGCCAAGGCAACAAGTACAGCATCGCCAGCCTGATGGCCGTGGGTGTCATTGAAGTTCTTGAACCGGTCGATATCAAGCAGGATAACCGACATCGGTGTATCACGACGGCGCCAGACAGAGATGGCTTCTTCAAGACGCACAAGATAAGCCCGCCGGTTTGGAAGCCCCGTCAGCGGATCAGTCGATGCCAGAACTTCAAGTTTTTGCATCGCATCTTTTAGTTCCTCTGTGCGTTGCTGTACTCTGGCTTCAAGATTGACGTTGGCGTCCTGCAATTCGTCGCGTGCACGGCGCAACTGGCCAACTTGCCCACGGATCATCCCAAACAAGCCAACCGTAACCGACCCCAACAATTGAATTTCATCGTCGTGGCGATGATGCGGGGGCATTTCCATCGGACGGTCGTAATCGGTTGGGTCCGCCTTGATGATATAATCACCAAGATGCACAAGCGGCCGGGAAAACACGTAATAGCTCATCGCAGCAAAGGCCATGGCCATGGCCATCATGACAGCAAGGATCATATTGCTTAGGAATGACCAGGCGACACGCGACATAAAGCTTGAAACATAGACCTGCGGATTCAGCTCAATGATCATTTCACCGCTGACTGTTGCAGATTGCGAATCTGGATCGCGCACGGGAATGACAACAGTCTGAAGCCCACCAAACAGCTTTTCTGCCCACCGCGATGCCGGTATCTGTCCCAATGGGCGCTTTTTCTCAAAGAAAATACCGTGCTCTGCGTCCGTAAGCGTAATCCGCGCAATCGATCTTTGGTTGAGCATTCCGCGCGCCATCACATCGGCAAGTTCACGATCACTTTTATTAAGAACTTCCGTTGCAACAGGCACGTTGCTGGCGATTGTGCGCTGATTGGCCTGCGTATATACGCCGTACAGCCACCCATAGTCATTGTAGGCCTGAAACGCCGTGATCAGGAGGCCAAGGATCGCGGCAAGAAATAAGGAATACTTCAACTGACGCGCCGCAATGGTACTGCCCAGCTTCAATCCGGCCAGCGCATCATCATGCTTGTCATCGGGTTGAAGCACCACTCCAGTATCCTTTTCTTTCCTGCCATGTATCTTGGGATAGGTTATTTAGTCTTTAGAAAGAGCGTGAGCCAAACCTTCTACACCAAAGTAATAGTCACGTCCCGAGGTCTGATGTTCAAGGCTGAACTGGGAAAAATCGATATTTTTCCAATCTCGCGTACCAAAGATGCGTTCGAAATGCGCAAGGTTTCCTTGATTAATCGCCTCCATCCTAAACGATATCTCTGGATGATCGTGGAGCATTTCAACGCCTGCGATATAATCATTTAGCAAAACCATCACCCACGCGCCGGCAAGAAAGTGCCCTCCATGGGTCATGGTCATTTTCCCAATGGCAACATTTTGCATGCCTTTTTCCGACCAATTCAGGCCACCAACAAACACATCTTTGCCCGCGGTCATACCAGCCTTTTCAATCGCGGCAATCGCGCCAAGTGCAATATCGTCATTTGCCGCCCAGACAGCGTCAAGGCATTGGTCACCAGCAATCCAGGCCGCAGTTTGACGATACGCCTCATCAAAAGACCAATTGGCAACCAAACGACGTTTTTCATTCAAAACAGGAAATTGTTTGAGGGCAAGATCAAGGCCTTCAAGCCGTTGAAGGGACGCAGGCGTGTGCCGATCCCCGGCAATCGACAGCAGGCAAATTGTTCGTGGCAGGCCACCGGTATGCGATAAGCGCACCCCATCGATCAAAGACTGTGCAATTTCAAACCCTGCCCGCTCATTGTCAGGCGTCAGGGTGAAAATCAGTCCCGACACATCCCCGGTTACCTGAGCGATGTTTTCTTTCTGCGGCTTGGTCAGACCATTGAGCAGCATGATGACTGGAATGCTGCGTTTCTCGGCTTCCAGAACAATGCGTGAGCCTTGCTGATGTTCGTTGACGGCAATGATGTAATCGGCGGGTGGGTTCATATCGAAAGCGCTCTGAGCACTATCGATCATCTTTTTTTGGTCACGGTTACTGTCAAAGACGAACAGATCAAATCCAAACTGATCTGCGGCAACCTGCATTGTATCGCGGACATCCTTCCAGAAGCCACGATCACCATAGCCTGGATTGATAAAGGCAACACGCACCCGATCAGACGTTTGAACAGTATCATTGGCCTGAGCAAAAGCTGGCATACCCCATGACAACACAACCCCACACATCAGGCACAGCAAAGAAAACCGCACGTCTCACCCCCAGAACAAACAGATCAACAGCACGCACAAGACCACGCCATCCGATTGGGCATCCAATAGACAATTCCCGCCAGCAGGTCAAACCCGCCAGCGTGTTAACTGTCGATTGTAACGCGTGATACTGTGCATTTCACAGTTTGGGATTGGGAAACCATTCCATGGTATCGGAAAACAGCAGTTCAAACTGCTGATTTATTGCATTTCCAGCAGAACTTCTTGCTGTACAGCCCGAAAAAGCGCGGCATGATCAAGATTAACATAGTCAACCTGCCATCGCACCAGTTCAGCAAACAGTTCGGTATTTGGGGTATCGATGAAAATCATCGTTTCAAGGCCACGTTTTTTGGCCTCTAGAACATCGTCACGCGTGATGTTGCTTTCAAGAAACTCGAATATATGGCCCTGTTCATGATGGATGGCTTTTTCAAGTGATCCTGCGACATGCAACTGGATGTTGCGGCGGATTTCTGGTGCAATGGTTCGGTATTCTTGGCGAATTTCGGCAGAAAATGATCCCAGGAAGGAATCATCTGGCGACCCGAAGTTCCGCAGCATTTTGATCACCGCGGGAACATCGGCTTCTTTAATCTCGCAATAGATTTTGCAAAGCCCTTTGATGCGACCGAGAAAGTCGTCCAGACGCGGCACCTTCTCGCCAGCGAAATCCGGTGAAAACCAACTCCCCGCATCAAGGCCATCAATCTGCTCACTGGTCATTTCGGCAATAAGGCCGGTGCCATTGGTGGTTCTGTCAACTGTGTCATCGTGCATGACATACAAAACGCCATCGGCAGATTGGCGCACGTCAAACTCGATATAATCGGCCCCGGCCGCCACCGCCTTTTGTGCGCTGGCAAGTGTATTCTCCGGCGCACTTAAATTGTCACCCCGATGCGATACGACCAATACCGGTTTCACAGCTGTCACCTTTCAAAAACCAAGACTACTGAAAGGTAAGTCACGCCATACAACCCCGACAAGGTCGACCGGACAATTTCATCAAAGCGTTATAAAAGCCCCGACTGAAACCAGATGCTCACAGGCTTTAGGACAAACTGTTTTGTACGCTGCTTAATGCGCGTACGAGTTCTTCATTGCTCATGTCCGCACGGTTTTCGATGCCACGCTTCTGCGCCAGATGATACAAATCGTCGCGTCGCCAGTTCTCATAGGCGGGGGCATTCCTGCGTCGATAGGCTGGCGTATGCACGTCACTCTCGCCTGAGAATTTTTTCAAGCTCGCCACTTTAACCTCCTTTATGGGATGGTCCTGAGCGTAGGCGGCACGAGCTTTTTCCCACGATAGAAAACGTGCCGTTATCTTTCATGTAGGCAACCGTGCAGGAATGTCTATTGCCCACATCTTAGTTTTTGGTGCCAAGCAGCTTAAGCATCAGATGAAAAACAACAAAAAAAGTTACTTCCCATCAACAGAAACGATTTGTCATTATTTTATCGTTGAAACGTTTATTTTTCTATTTGACGTGCGAATTCTCTGTTAGCTTTTGGCAAAGACATCATCAGGGGCTCAGTCTATGGCATTGCATTTTGAACGTCAGGAACTCGCAACCCGTCGCGCGCGTACCATTGAAAAACTTGAAAAATCGGGGCTCGATGGGATCCTGATGTTTCGTCAGGAAAGCATGTTCTATCTGACCGGATATGACACCTTCGGCTATGTTTTCTTTCAATGTCTGTATCTGGGTGCGGATGGAAAGGTTGCCCTGATCACCCGTGCACCAGACCTTCGTCAGGCACAACACACATCTGACATCGAAGACATTCGTATCTGGGTTGATGGACCGGATGTAAACCCGGCTGTGCAATTGCGCGACATGCTTGCCGAGTTTGGCTGTTCTGGCAAAAAACTTGGTGTTGAGTATGAGGCGTACGGCCTGACTGCGGCCAATGGCAAGAAACTGGAATCCGCACTTGATGGCTTCTGCCAGCTTGAAGATGCATCGCGGCTTGTTTCGGGATTGCGCGTTGTCAAAAGCCCGGCAGAACTTGACTATATTCGCACCGCAGCCAGCCTTGCCGATGACGCATGGGATGCCGCCCTTTCGACCGTTCATGCCGGTGCATTCGAAGGCGATATTCTTGCTGCCATGCAAGGTGCGATATTTGCCGGTGGCGGAGATTATCCGGGCAATGAATTTATCATTGGTGCGGGTCGCGACGCACTTTTGTGCCGCTATTTCACGGGCCGCAAACATATTGCCAACACCGATCAAATCACGCTCGAATGGGCTGGGGCCTATCGCCATTATCACGCGGCAATGATGCGCACCATTCCGGTCGGCGATGCCCTGCCTCGTCATATCGAAATGCATAAGGTCGCAACCGATGCCTTGGCCGCCTGCCGCGAGGCCCTGCGCCCGGGCGAGCCGATCGGCAAGGTTTTTGATGCCTATGCGCGTGTTTGCGATGCTGGCGGCATGAAGGATCACCGCCTGAATGCCTGCGGCTATTCAATGGGGACGACATTTGCCCCGAACTGGATGGATTGGCCTATGTTTTATCACGGCAACCCGGTCATTGCCGAACCGGGCATGGTTTTCTTCCTGCACATGATCCTGATGGACAGCGACAGCGGGATTGCGATGTGCCCCGGTCATTCGGTCATCGTGACGGAAACCGGCAATGAAAGCGTCTCACGCCACGGCCATGACCTGATCACCCGTTAGGTCCGACACTAAAAAGGAGGGTGGCAATGATCCACCCTCCTAAATCCTGCAACAGCATTCATATCCGTATTTCTGGTACAGCGCGTCAAACGCCGTCTTGATCAAACACGCAATGCTGCATGCATTTCAGCAATCGTGTCTTCCGCCAGTTTATCAAGCTCGGCAATACGGGCATGAATTGCATCATCAAATGCACCGTCATATTTTTCAAGTTCACGCGCATCGTCTGCCAGCTTCTGTGCTGCAAGGTTTCCCGCCATGCCCTTAATGGTGTGTGCGGCCCGGCGCAGAGCTTCGCGATCGCCGCTATTGATCGCCTCAACGATCTTGACGCGTTCTTCCTGATAGGATGCAGGCAAAAGATTAATCAGCATCGAAAATTGATCTTTTCCGAGCGCTGAACACATTTCATCGAACCGGCTGTTATCAATCAAATTCATTATTGTCTCTTTGTCCGCACTGCGTTGGTCATCATCAATATTATCAGCAGTTTCGCCATCCGAGTTCGGTATATGGTCCTTTATTGATGACATGTCACCCAAAGCTGCATCATCGGATGCATCCGGTGTTTTGGTATCAGTTGCTCGTTCAGTCGGCGCCTTGGGCTGCAATGCGAGTTCCAAGGGAACCACATCAACCTGATCGCTTTCCAAGCGGGGAGAAATACGTGGACGGTTGCGCAGGAACCTCAAAAGTGTGCTGTAAAGTTTACGTTCTTCCACCGGCTTGGTCAGGACATCATCCATCCCCGCCGCCAGAAAATCGCGATGCCGGTCGTTAAAGGCATCTGCCGTCACACAAATAATCGGAATGCGCAAACCTCCTGAAAACCGTTCAAGTTCACGGATATGGCGGGTCGCACCCTCGCCATCAAGAACCGGCATATGTGCATCCATCAGGATGATGTCATAGTCATTATTACGAAATGCCTGAACAGCTTCGCGACCGTTGGGTACGACTTCAACGATCAAATCATGCCGCTTGATCATTGCCGCAATGACCTTGGCATTGATTTCGTTGTCTTCGACGACAAGAACCCGCGCACCGGCCAAGACAGTACCGCCGTCATCGACAACTTTCTCGTAATGTGGATGGTTTTCAGTGCTTTCGATTTCGGTCTTGAATGGAAGCCAAAGGTCAAACCGCGTTCCTTGCCGTTCAACACTGCTAACCGTCATTTTACCGCCCATAAGCTCCGTCAGGCTAAAGGCAATCGAAAGCCCAAGCCCGGTTCCACCATATTGACGCATTGTCGAATTATCGGCCTGAGAGAAAGGTGCAAAAATCTGAGTCAGCCGTTCCTGCGCTATTCCGATACCGGTGTCGATCACCGCGAAATGATACAGCATCTCGCCGTCCCGAAGGCTACGCACACCTTCTTCAGGCTTTTGATTCGGATCTATTTTATTGATTTCAAGGCGAACCGAGCCTTTGCGGGTAAATTTCACCGCATTGGACAACAGGTTCCATAAGATCTGACGCAGGCGGACTTCATCTCCCCAAAAGACAAGGTTCTGAAGGACCTCATCTTTGCAAATCACCGACAGACTCTTTTCCGTCGCGATGGTTCCGACAAAGTTTTTTAAATCGAACGTCACGTCGGACGGATAAAATGACCGGTTCTCGAGTTCGACACGACCAGACTCGATCTTGCTCATATCGAGAATATCATTGAGCAAAGCCATCAACGCCCTGCCCGATGACAAAATACCATCAACCCGTTCGCGCTGATCGTTATCAAGACGTGTGTCATGGAGCAATTGCGCAAGCCCGAGGACACCATTGAGCGGTGTGCGAATTTCGTGGCTCATGGTTGCCAGAAATTCACTTTTGGCCGAACTGGCAAGATATGACTGGCGATAATGGTTGCGCAAGGACAGCAGAACAAAACCCAAGGCAAAGCTATAGCTTATGATCCGTGACGGGATAATGAACCGGGCAATCAGCTCCACACTATCAGCTTCGAAGACAAACAAGGCCAAATGATTGAATGTGCCGATTAACATGCTCGTACAGAGCATCGCCTCAGCCAGCGAAAAGCGCACAGAACAACGCACCATATAACCGGCGGCACCGATCGCCATCAACATTGCCGTCGGCGCCAGTATCAGGGTCCCGACATCATACAGCACATGCTGCATACCGAAGTTGATGTCAGGATGCAGCGAAATGGGAACCATCATGGCCAAGCCGCCGACAACCAGAATAACAATCGTTGCAACGACGACGCGATCCTGAACAAAAATCTGATCGCTTTTATTCGCGGCATGCCAGCTCATCACCATCATAAATGCCGCGGCAAACCGCATGACCAAAACCAAAAGTCCAACGAATGTTCCAATGGCCTGTTCACGGCCAAGAACAAATTGGTCCCCTAGCAAATGCGGTATGCCCAGAATGTCGCCGATCAGTAAGAACAGCATGATTAAAACGACGAAAACATACTGTTTGCGTTTGGTCAGTTCGTAAACCATCCAGCTGATTGCAAGCGTCAGCAATGCAATGGTTTCCACCATGGCAAGCATCGAAAAAGTGAACGTGCCAACGGTCGCGTCAGACAGCGATGAGTAAAAAAGAAAAATCGGCGTGATGGCCAAAAAGACTGCCAGAGTGATACCGGCACAGGTCAGTATCCGAAGCATTTAGGCACCCTTTTTCCCCATTGCGTCACTGGGGCTCAAACACCCCGGACAATCGCGCATTGCTCAAGAACAGCCTTTGCCCATTTAACGGTTTCCGGGGCAATCGATTGCATGTGTTTGTATTTTTCAAACTGTGAGGCAATCAATTCCAGACGTTGCAGGAATTCCGGAGGCCGATCCAGTTCCAAAAGCTGTTCTGCAAGTGGGTCAAAGGCGGCATTCTGAAATTCCAGCGAAAGACTTATTCTGGGTTCTGTCGCATGTCTGGATGCGCGCCCGCCCCAGTGATACAAATCCTGTCGCCACCCCATCACCGCACCAGGACTGGCTGGCAATGCCCGAACGTCCTGCAAATTCACATCTTTTGGTTTAGTAACTTTACGAGCATAACACCTCTCAAAAGAACGCGGCAATACATACATGCAACCATTCTGTGGTGTTGCAACGCTAAGCGGCACCCAAAGTGATAAACTGATTACCATGTCATCGCCAAGTGCGCTTTCGCCCTGATAATCGCGATGTGGTGGCCACCCACACCCATCCTCACGCGGGTCAACGTGCCACGCCCAGAAATGCGGTAAAAGTGCCAACCGGTCGCCAAGAAAATGACTAAGCAATGGACGAAGACGCATAAAGATCTGCCACGCCTCGTCATAAAGATAAATCATGGCAGGCGGTAAATCATGGCGCACAAGAGTTTCGATCCCCTCGCGCAATGTCGCCAGCGCATCGGTTGGCAGGATGTCCTCTATCAGGAAGTATCCCTCGTCCCAAAATCGCTCAGACAATTCCGATGCATCGAAACCATCACGCAATGCCCCAACCGTCGCGATACCGCCACATCCGTTTTGCGAATTGGTGATCGAAAGCTGCGGGTTGATCTTTTGCCATTCATCTGGCTGTGTGGCGTTTTTCGGTGTGATCATCGGTCAATGTCCGGTATTGAGAGTGGCCGGACGATACGCAGTCAACACAACCAAGGCAAGTGCGTCTTGCTTGCCTTCTGGTTATGGTGACCCAAGATCGATCCAAGGTTGATCGGAAAATGACATCATCACGAAACCGGGGTCATCGATGACGATGACAGAGTAGATGACAGACAAGACAATGCATAAAACCCAAACGACCTTGATAGATACAACGCCCATCAATCACGGTGGGTCGATTGATCGTGCCGCGCAAAAATACGGCATCGCGGTTGAAAACTGGCTTGATCTGTCAACCGGCATCAATCCGCTTGGATATCCTGTTCCCCAAATTGCCCCTCATCATTGGCAGCGCCTGCCACTTGGCAACGAATTGGCGGCGCTCAAAAACGCTGCTAGCCAATACTATCAACTGCCGTCGCCCGATCACCTTGTCTGCACAGCAGGCACCCAGTCGCTTATTCAAACCATTCCGTTTTGGCTGCGCGATCACAGCCACATCAGTTCCGTGCATATTCTTGGCCCAACCTATGCCGAGCATGGTCGGTGCTGGCAACGTGCAGGTCATGCCTGTAAACACCATAACATCCTTGCGATGGAACGATTGGACATGGCCCGATCTCTGTTTGAAACAGGGACTTCTGGCACGGTTGTCATTCTGGTTAATCCGAACAACCCCGACGGCGCCCTGATCCCTGCATCCGATATCGCCGATCTGTCCAATTTGGCCGATCAATCGAACAATTGGCTGATTGTTGATGAAGCATTTATCGATTGCGAACCGGACCAATCGGTTTGTCCGAACATTAATAAAATGCCCAAGACACTTGTATTGCGATCTTTTGGCAAGTTCTTTGGCCTAGCCGGGATCAGAATTGGCTGTGTGGTCCTTTCACCCGCACTGGCGCGTGACCTTGAAGAACGCATTGGACCGTGGGCCATTCCCGGCCCCTCAATGGAAGTCGCAACCCTTGCCTTTGCCGATCACGATTGGCAGCAGGCAACACGTGATCGTCTTAGCAAAGATCGCGACCGACTTGAAGCTCTGGTGACAGATCACAGCCCGTTAAAATGCGTTGGGGCAACGCCGCTGTTTTTGCTGTTTGATGGACAAAAGGCTCACAACATTGCCAACCATTTGGCCCGCAAGGGCATTTTGGTTCGGCTGTTTGACCATGATGAAACGAAGGTGCGTTTTGGCCTTCCCGGCACGAAGGCTGAGTGGGATCGGCTGGAAGTAGCATTTCAGGCATTGGCAATATAGATCGACGGGCTTTAGTGAATGCTGCCGTCTTCCCACGCCTGCTTTTTACGGTATATCGTTGATGGGCTGACGCCAAGTGCGTCTGCGGCGCGCGGGATTGATCCACCACACCGCTCTATCGCTTCTTCGATGGCCTGTTTTTCAACAAGCCAAAGGGGCCGGATTTCCGAATATCCCAATCCACCTGAGGTTTGCGGTATTGACGGAATTGCCATCGGATCGTTTGCATTGGCCCCCACCGACATTCCGACAAGATTATCCGCATTTTGCGACTGGCGATTTTCGACAACTTTGCGCATTTGACGTGCACCTGCCAGAAACGCCAGTGCTTCGGGGTCACCTTCCCACAAACGCGCGGAGTTTCCCGCATCATTGGAGACGCCCGGATGGGGTGGCGGTGCTTCGATTGTTGCCGACGTAAACTGATCACCATCGGTATTGCTGTTGACCGGACGCGGCACCATCGCAAGGGTTACTTCCGTACCGTTATTCAGAACCACAATGTTACGGATGATGTTTTGCAACTGCCGAATGTTGCCCGGCCACGAATAGCTGGCAAACAATGCCGATACTTCCGGCGTGAACCGTTCGAAATCACGGCCTTCTTCGCGGTTGTAGCGCTGCAGATAGAAATTCGCGATTTGCAGAATGTCTTTGTCACGATCACGCAACGGCGGCATATGCAACGGAATGACATGCAGGCGGTAATATAAATCTTCGCGGAACCGACCGGTGCGCACTTCTTCAAGTGGGTCCCGGTTCGTCGCACAGACAAACCGGACATCAACTGTTTCAAGCGAACTACCACCCACTTTCTGGAACGTCCCGGTTTGAATAAACCGAAGTAACTTTGTCTGAAGGTCGAGATCCATCTCGCAGATTTCGTCGAGAAACAGCGTACCATCCGCCGCGCGGTGTGCCGCCCCTTCACGATCAGCAACAGCGCCGGTAAAGGCGCCTTTGACATGACCAAAAATCTCGCTTTCCATCAAATCTTTGGGGATCGCACCGCAGTTTAACGGTATGAATGGATCGCTTGAACGTTCGGACCGACTGTGGATGGCCTCGGCGGCAAGTTCCTTACCGGTTCCTGATTCCCCGGTGATAAAGACGGTTGCGCGACTTGGGGCTGCATTTTCAATAATGCGATAGATGTCGCGCATATTTTCCGATCCGCCGATGATATCAAAATACATCTGGTCGGTATCGTGATCCCCGAATTCTTCAACGTTCTTAAGCGGGAGGACCGATGGCCCCGCCAGCGCCTTTTTGACCGTTTCGCGCAATTTGTCCGCGGCAAAGGGTTTAAGCAGAAAATCCCAAGCCCCTTCGCGCATGGCTTCAACCGCAATATTGACCGATCCATGGGCGGTAATCACGACGATTTTACATTCGGGACAAATATGTGAGGCACTTCGCAAAACTTCGCGACCATCCATATCGGGCAGCACAAGATCAAGAACCAGAACGTCTGGCGGATCCTGACGCAGGCGTTCAATGGCGTCAGCACCATTGAGCACATGCTCGACCAGATGACCATCTGCACGCAGGTAGTCCTGATACACCCGCGCAAGCGACAGGGTATCTTCCACAATTACTATGCGTGCCTGCTCTGGCATTTTTTGGTTCGCGTCCCGATATAGCCACTATGGTCAAGCATACCGATTGTGACATCACTGCCACAACTGCAAACATTGTTGCAGTGTCGGTTCAAACCATACAAAATCAGAGTAAGATTAAGAAAAGCATAGTTTTAACGAGATTATCGGCGTTCAGGAGTATCACGGGTTGAACTACAACACCGAACAAACCGACAAGACAACGACCGTCGAACTGACGGGTAGATTCACATTTGGGGATCATTCCAATTTTCGCAAACTGATCGAAGAAATGCGTGCCCATCAGTCCGAGACGCACGTGCTTGATGTCACGGGCATTGAGTTCATCGATTCTGCCGGTTTGGGTATGCTATTGCTGGCGCGTGACGAAGGCGAAAAGGCGCGTGCGACCGTCATTCTTCGCGGAGCACAGGGACAGGTCAAACGGATGCTTGAAGTGGCCCGCTTTGACACGCTTTTCAAACTGGAAGACTAATTCATGGAGTCGGATATCGACGACCACTCCCCCCTTACTGTCGCCGTTCCGCAGTCGCTTTCATCTGATGATGTTGAAAGCCTGCTGACGGGGGTAAATATTTGGGACAGGTCCGATCCGATACCCTTTGAACATGTTATCGGCAACAGCCCAGAAGACCTTTCAAACTCTGCACGGTTTTCCTGCTGCCTGCTGCCAAGTGATCCCGGTCGCGAATGGCTTGGAAGCCTGACCCGGTTAAATTCCGACAACTTTATTGAATGCTTTGACGGAATGGATCTTGGCGATCTATGCCCGATCATTGGAAGCGACCCTAAATCCAAACATCATCTGCTTGTTTGTCTTTCAACGCGCAGTGCCTATCACCTGCCGGTTGCGCGAAAATTCGTTACCGCGTTGCGCCACCGCGGCCTGATAAAAGAGGCAACTGCGCCGGCTGTTGAAATGGCTGTTCAGGAAGCATTTGCCAATTCCCTGATCCACGGGAACCTTGCGCTTACAACCAGTGGCCGCCTGTCGATGGACCGCTTTAACGAGCTTGGCGATGAAACCAAAAAGCGACTTGCATCGACGACATATGGTGACCGCGCCATCGTATTGACGGCGAAAAAACGCAAGAACGGCCACATCGTAATATCGATCAACGATCAGGGTGCTGGCTTTACCCCGCGCAAGGAAACGGACGAGACCACAATGCCGGGTCAGGAATCCACTTTTGGCCGTGGCCTTCCTCTGATTAAAAGCCTGTGCCACTCGGTGACATTTGCACGCGGTGGCCGAACCATCAAACTGACCTTTGATCAGATCGAATCTGACGTCCTTTCGGCCGATCCAGCATTTATCCGCGAATTTGACGCACAGGGTAGTATCGATGCCGCGCTGCGCACCCCGCAAAATGCAACCATCCTGATTGCCGACGACACGATGCTATCACGTGAAATCATCGCGTCTTACCTGCGGTCGGACGGCTTTACGAACCTTGTGTTTGCCAAGGACGGTGAAGATGCCCTGGCCCAGGCCAAAGCCCATAACCCGGATCTTATAATTCTCGACATCATCATGCCGAAACTTGATGGTTATGAGGTTTGCAAAGCCCTGCGCGCCGATCCCCAATTTGCCGAAACGCCAATCATTGCCCAGACTGCACTCGAAGAAAATGAAGGTCGCACAAGGATTTTCGATGACGGGGCGACGGATCTTATCCTTAAGCCGCTCAATAAGGCTGAGCTGATCGCGCGGACCAAAATCCATCTGGAAAACCGGCTTCTCGTCAAACAGCTTCGCGCCTATCGTGAACGGACACAATCTGAACTCGACCTTGCGCGTGACATGCAAGAAAACCTTAACCCTGCCCCCGAACAATATCGCGGGACCGGGTTTGATTATGGCATGCGGATCAGTGCGACCTTCCAGATGTCATCGGAGCTTGGCGGGGACATGTGGGGTCTTGTGCCAATTGATGCGCAGCGGCTTGGGGTCTATATCGTTGATTTTGCGGGGCATGGATTGGGGGCAGCGTTAAATACGTTTCGACTGCACTCCCTGATATGGTCAGACCAGATACGCGATCCTGATCCCGGTGCGTATCTCAGCAATCTTAACCGGCATCTCAAGGGGCTTCTGCCAATCAGGCAATATGCCACGATGCTCTACGGGATTATTGATCGAAGTCAGAAAACATTTTCCTACGCCAGTGCAGCCTGTACATCCCCGGTACTGGGAGACAGTACAACCGGTGCGGCACGCTATCTTGATGGGTCTGGTGTTCCTTTGGGCGTTATTCGTGACGCGCGCTACGAAACCCGTGAAGTGCCGTTTGACCAAAACAGCTTCCTGCTGCTTTACAGCGACGCCTTGATCGAAACAACGTTGGATGATGGTCAGTTCCTCAGCGAAGAAAAGCTGCTTTCAATGGTGAATGAAACCGTTATGGAAAGCAGCAGTGATGTTGATTTGGCCGCCCAAATTGCCGACCAGTTCATGGACCGGGCCCCTGTGCAGCTTTCCGATGATTTTACGGTCGTCTCACTGCAATCAGCAAATGGCTTTACTGCCCGCGACGAGACCCAATAAAACCCGAAAATATGAAGTCTGGAAAAATCCGCGATAAACCTTATCGCGCAAGGGTTACGAAACGTATCGCGCACGCCCCAAAGACGACTGCACAACATCACCAAACGGTTCAGCGGCATTGTACCAGTAATACGGTGCAGTGGTCGTGGTCGGTGTCGCGGTCTCGGTTTCAACACTGACTTCTGCCACAGCCGCCACACCTTGTTCCTTGACCGACTGAAGGCGTCCCGCGATGACCTTACGCACCAGATTGGCCAATCCTTTTCGCGCACCGACGTGATCTGGCTCATTGCCAAGAACGGCCCCTAATTGGTCAAGCGCGCGCATTTTATTGCGGCATCCCAAAAGGTCGGCTGCCAGAACGCGTAATTCCCGAGAATCCGGACGCAGGCTGATGGCGATTTCAAGATGTTCGAGCGCGGTTTCACGTCGCCCGATTTGCATATAGGTCCGGGTCAGCCCCATGTGGGTTGCCGCATCAAGGTCGTCCAGAATCAAGGCGCGGCCAAATGCATTTAGCCCCAATTCACAAAGACCAAGATCAAGCAGAACATGCCCCAACACCCGAAGACGGGCAGGTTCATCGGGTAAACTATCAATCAACTGACGCAGGCGCAGACGAATTTCTGGGGCAAGATCAATCTTGCCGGTCATGACCGAACTAAATTCTTGCGAAATATGTGTCTGCGATGACATCA
This sequence comes from Thalassospira lohafexi, assembly GCF_002844275.1. Lineage (GTDB taxonomy): Bacteria > Pseudomonadota > Alphaproteobacteria > Rhodospirillales > Thalassospiraceae > Thalassospira > Thalassospira lohafexi. Next base: position 116,296 of record NZ_NXGX01000007.1, on the reverse strand, counting down.
AAAATGCCCTGTTTGCGCCAAAATCAGTGATCGCTTGGCATAAAAAGGCTTTATGACTGCGATCTCGCAAGACGCAGCTTATCGTCATCTGGTTGCGGGAATGTTAACCGAGGCATCAATACTGATCGTGCAGTACCGTTTTCATCCGGCAAAAGTGGGCCAAGCGCCCGGACGCCAGCAATAACGCACCCAATCGACGTATGGGCAAAGGACGCACCGTTACTGTTTTTTGAGCATTGCGGGCAAACGTTTTAAAACTGGTTGCTTGGCTGGTTTGGCAAAGAAATAACCCTGCACCAAACGCCCCCCGAGCTCGATCACGATGTCACGCTGGCTTTGGGTTTCGATGCCTTCGATCACGCAATCAATTTCAAGGTTGGTGCACATATCAATGATCGTTTTGACAATCCGCCGGCTGCGTTCGGTACTTGCCAGTGGCGCGATAAAGCTGCGATCGACCTTAAGGCAATCAAATTCCAGCTCATGCACATATCGTAAACTGGAATAGCCGATCCCAAAATCATCCATCGCCACCCGCGCACCATGATTGCGTAAATAACGAATGCTGGTTCGGGCGGCTGCAAAATCACGCAGAAACGCAGTTTCGGTCACTTCGAACGTTAAACGGTCCGGGGCAATACCATTGGCTTTGATCTGTTCAATCAGCCATTCCGTCGTGTCGGATAAAACAATGTCACGGGCCGACAGGTTGAACGACACCGATATATGTTCGGGCCATTCGCGCATTTCACGCAGCAGTTTTTCAAACAGGATTTTAGTCAGCATGCCCACCTGTCCGGTTTTTTCCGCCACCGGGAAAAATGTCCCCGGCGACACCCGCCCCATGAGCGCACTGTCCCAGCGTGCAAGTGCCTCGATGGAATTGACAGCCCCGGTTTCCACATCAAAAACCGGCTGATAATGAAGCGAAAGTTCCTGCGACAAATCGGCCTTACGCAGAGCTTGCTCTATCTGCGAATCATGACGGATCAGAGTTTCGTGGTGGGCGGCAAACAATACCGCTTCGCCCGGCATGTTCTTTTTTGCGTGATACAGCGCAAAATCAGCACGCTCAAACAATCCGTTTGATGTGCGTGCCACCGCAGGATATGTCGCAAACCCCAAAGATGCTGAAAGCTGCACGCTTACATTGCTGAGCATATAGGGGCGATTAAGTTCCTGACAAATCTGTTTACCAAGGGCAATCAGCTCGGTCGCGTCGCTATATTCGCCAAGGACAATCCCAAATTCATCCCCGCCCAGCCTTGCCAGCAAGGCATCGCCGCTCAGGATGTGGCGCAGGCGTTCGCCCGCGTGCATTAACAACTCATCGCCTATGGGATGACCGTGCACATCATTGACGGGCTTAAACCCATCAAGATCAATCATCGCAACGGCAAATCGATCATGCTGCCCTGCCGACGTATCCGCCTTGGCAGCAGCAGTTGCAACCGCGTCTTCAAGATAGGCAAAGAACGCACGACGGTTTGACAGGCCCGTCAACGGATCAAGGAAGGCAAGGGCTTCGTTCTGCTCAGAGAGTTCAAGCGTTGTTTTATGCTGACGTTCAAGATCAATGCGCGACGTGACCAAACCCGAAAACGCGGCATAATAACTGGTTATGATCTGAATAATCATGGCCGAGACCAAGGCCATGTTTACAGCAATCGCGACATAAACCTCATTCCCGCTAAAACCGAAATAAAGCACGAAGGTCCCAAGTACGATCACCACAACCAGCAAGGCTGCAGGCGGGAAATTCACCAGACAGAAGATACAGCCAACCACCGTGATCGAGATGAAATAGGCAACGTGCCCCTGTTGATAGGGATCACCATAGCCAAACATTGTAATTGCCCAGGCGGTAAACAGCACCGAAATCACCACCGCCATCACCCGGATACGGCGCAAATGTCCGATGCAAACATTGATATCACTGACGTCAACCCCGGCCTTCAGCCATGCATAGCCACGCACAATACAGCATGCACCAAGCACAAGAACCGCATAGATCGTCAACCAATCGGGGGCTGTTCCGTAATGGGTATAGGCAAGGGCAACCGCGTTGGCCAACAACAAGCCATAAAGAACCGGGATCTGCCGTGATAACGCCTTGACCTGAGCGCGCATGAGCTCAGGTTTGTCCGTATGAATTCTGATTATTTCGGCAACTTTGTGCCAAACAGAACCGGTTGCCACGTTTCGGGATACCCAATTTTTGTTTTTGTCGTGAAAAGCTTACACGCAAAAGCTGTTTAATTGCATCCCTTGATCACACAATCATCAGACTAAATCAGAAACTCGACATATATGCTGGGCAATAACACAGACAATTTCCAACCAATGTGCCGCCGGTCAAATTAAGCGCGGTTTCTTTTGTCATGCATTTGGCTGGCTTTGCCCGGTTTGCGCTTTTTCTTTTTGGTGTCCTTGATCGCTTGGGCCCGGTTGGCCGCGCCCAATGCCATATGGGCAATTTCAATCAGCGGCTCGGGATTTTCAATCCATTCGCCGGGCACTTCAAAATATGACAACGTCGTTGCCCGCCCCGAAGGCACAGTAAACTGTGCCATCCCGATGTCGTCATATGTCGCACGTGTTTGCGCATCACCTTTCAGATACAAAACATCATCGGCGATGATCGCAAAGAACACCCCATCACAATAAAGGCCAAAGCAGCCAAACATTCGGTTGGCTCGGATATGGCCCCGCGGTGCCAAAAGTTCTGCGATTGTCAGAACAAATTCGTTATCGACCGATGCCATTGAGGATTTCACCTTCGATGCCTTCGGAAATCAGATAGTCGCGCAATGTCTGACCTGGGACCGGACGAAAGCGTTCAGTCGAGATATCCATGTTTCGAATGCGATCAGCGCGAAACACGCGGAATGCGACACGTAACTCACACCAGCACGCCAACAGCCACGTACTGCCAAAAAACAGCATACCAAGTGGCCTGACGCGGCGTTTGGTTTCATCGCCCTTGGCATCGGTATAGTCAATTTCAATGAAGCTGCGGTCGCGGATGGCACGGCGAAGATTGGGCATGGAAATCGCAATCGGTTCCTGTGCAATTTCGGCCACCGCAATTGGCACCCCGCCGATCAACCCACGCAGTTTCTCAGGTAAGACTGCCTCGATCTTGGTCAGGGCATCGCCTGCGGCACGCGCCATTTGTGGATCGGTCCAGCTTTGCACCATGCGCGCTGCGACCACCAATGCTTCGATCTCATCGGCATCAAACATCAACGGCGGCAGGTCATAGCCATCGCGCAGAATGTATCCAACACCGGCTTCGCCCTCCACCGGGACACCTGATGCGGCCAGATCGCGAATATCGCGGTAAATCGTGCGTTCGGAAACTTCCAGTTCCTCGGCCAAATCACGTGCGCGGCACAATTTGCGGCGGCGCAGGATTTGGACAAGGCGAAACAGTCGGTCGGCCCTTCTCATGATCGCTCCTTTGTCATCCTGCCTCAAAAATTATCATAACGCTCCTGACAGGCTCCTGTCAGGAGGTATGTGCAACATTGCGAAATCGGGACAGGATTTCACCCCAACGTCAGGAGCATGACGATGAAAGTCACCAACTCATATCCGATCATTATCACCGAGAAATTCACTCAAAGCCGCGCCTTCTATAAAAAACTCGGCTTTACGCCCGTGTTTGATGGCGAATGGTACTGCCAATTGGTCTGGGCAGACTTCCCATCGGTTCAACTGGGCCTGATGAAACCCGGCCATGACACCCAACCCGAACTGTTTCATGCGGCAACCCTCGGCGAAGGCAGCGTGATCTGCCTTGAAGTCGAAGACGCAGGTGTTGCTGCGGATGAAGTGCGCGACGCAGGATTTGAATTCGCCCTTGAAGTCCGCAATGAGCCATGGGGGCAGAAACATTTCGCACTGCTTGATCCCAATGGTGTGAGGATTGATATCGCAAGCCAGAACGGCGTGGTTGCCCCGGAATATGCCCAGCATTTTCTTGATGCCACCGAAGCCGCACTGGCCTGATTACGCGGCACCACAGTGGGACACATCAACCATTATGTGACCTAATTGAGGATACTATACCCAGTATAACAGCCCGCCGGTTTGGCGGGCTGTTATGTCACAAGGCCTCGGGCAAAATCGTTGATGGCGGTGGCAGCCTCTTTGATGTTTTGTGATTGCGTTCGGCCAGAGCTTTTGCGTGGCTTGAAATCATGGTCACCATCCGCAACCCAATGCAGGGCAATGGTGTCGGCCAAATCATACGCGGCAATTTCATCGGTCGTGCCAAACGGATCACGTGTGCCATGACAAATAAGGGTCGCTGTTTTTAAACCGGTCAGATGTTCGGCCCGCAGATTTTCGGGCTTTCCGGGTGGATGAAACGGATAGCCAAGGCACACCAACCCGGCCACACCAAGATCATCTGCCACCATGCTGGCCATGCGTCCCCCCATGGATTTCCCACCAATCACCAACTTGTCCGGGTCGCCCAATTGATCAACAACATCGCCAAAGAACTCCAATAAAACTGGTGCACGGTCAGGTCCCCGCTTTTTGCCATCCAGCCGACGTTTAGCCATATAGGGAAACTCAAACCGCGCAATGCGACAGCCAAGCCCGGCCAACTCACCCGCCATCTGATCCATAAACGGACTGTCCATCGGGGCACCCGCCCCATGGGCTAAAACAATGGTCAGCGGGGCATTCTCATCACCATCAAAAATGACCTGAATGTTTTCATGGCTCATGGGAGATATCCTGTAAGACTGGTAATTTCGTTTTGGCTGGAACAGACAATTTCTGTCACCGCCCAATAGTGGCACATAACAGGACCACCGTGGTATCGCCAATCAACGGCAGGCAAAAACTTCTTTGATCTATCCTGCCACACTCATGGCGGCCAAGCCTCCAACTGCGATATGATTGCTAACCCCTCGATTATTCGACTTTTTTCGAGTTATACTGCGCAGATGCAGCTTATGCCGTTCCCCCACGAACGCCATAACCTATGCCATCCGCGCCACCACGCGAACGACCTGCCTTTTGCCACCATATGAGGCGACTGCCCGTGTCATCTGATTCTGATCTGTCCGATCTTGCTCAAACGCCCCAACCTGCCCCGAACGAACGCATCGGTCGCCTGCCCAAAAGCCTGCAATGGCTGTTGATGGTAACGGTCTCACTGGGGTTCTCGGTTCTTCTACATGAATTCCATGTGCCTGCGGCCTTGCTGCTTGGCCCGATGATCATTGGCATCATTATGGGAACCAATGGTGCGACTATTGCTACGCCAAAACCAATTTATCTTGGTGCCCAATCGGTCCTGGGCGTCATGATTGGTGGATCAATGTCCATCGGTATCCTGACATCCTTTACCCATGACTGGGCGCTAATCCTTGGGGTCACCGCACTAACCATGATCGCAAGCAGTCTGCTTGGCTGGATACTCTGTGTGCGTCAGGTTCTTCCGGGAACCGCCGGCATTTGGGGATCCTCCCCCGGTGCGGCTTCCGCAATGGTGATCATGGCTGAGGCGTTTGGTGCCGATGCCCGGCTTGTTGCCTTCATGCAATATGTTCGGGTGGTGATTGTGGTTGCAGTTGCGTCATCGATTGCCAACCTTTGGGTCGATCCGGAACTCGCCGCCGCAGCAGGCACCTATGACTGGTTCCCGGCCATTGATTACGGCCAGTTTGCCATTACCCTTGCACTGGTTGTTGGCCTGTGTGTGGCTGGCATCTATTCACGGCTGCCATCGGGTCCGCTTTTGCTTCCGATCATTATAACGACCATCCTTCACATCAACGGATGGGTCGATATCGTTCTACCCGAGTGGTTTCTTGGATTGGCCTATGCCGCCATTGGCTGGGCTGTCGGATTGAAATTCACGCCTGCAGTGATCCGACATGCGGCATATGCCCTGCCCAAAATCCTGCTGTCGATCACTGTCCTGATTGCGTTCTGTGCAAGTATTTCAGTCTTGCTGGTGGTGTTTATGGATGTCGATCCGCTTACGGCGTATCTGGCAACCAGTCCCGGCGGACTTGATTCGGTGGCGATTATCGCCGCCAGCACCAATGTCGATCTGTCATTTATTCTGGTCCTGCAAGCCACACGTTTCTTTATGGTGCTTGCACTTGGCCCACCGCTTGCGCGGTTGATTGCACGGCGCACCGCCAAATTCAACCCCGGCCCAGATGTACCGCTGTCCTAAACAACACCCAGCACAAACAGCGGATGAAGTGTCACATCACAAGGATCTTGCCAACAAACCCTTCGACCCGCGCACTAAGTTCGGCCCCTTGCCCTTCGAGATTGATCGCAGCCTCACCAAGCTCGGTCGAAACCGTGGTCGCGTGATGGATGGCTTGGTTAATTTCCACAACACTGTCGTCGACCTTGCGTGCTTCTGCCACGGCAGCATCGGCATCACGTGCAACCGACATGCAGATTTCTGCCTGCTTGTCGGTCTGAACAGCGGTGGCTTCGGCGCGTTGCTGTAAGCCGTCCATGGCAATGGCGATATGTTCAATATCGCCCCCGGCTTTGGAAATGGCCTCCGTCATACCATTCATCCAGTGGGCAATTTCCTCTGTTGCAGTGGCCGATTGCCCGGCTAGCGCCTTGACCTCTTTGGCGACAATGGCAAATCCCTTGCCTGCTTCGCCTACACGGGCCGCCTCGATGGAAGCATTCAGTCCAAGCATTTTGATCTGGGCGGCAATGGCCGCAATGCTCGACAGCATTTTTTCTGCATCAGCTGCGCGGTCCTGCAGGGCGGCAAAACCATCACGCATATCGCGTGCTTGCTGACCAATGACATGGGTGGTTTTCACCGTTTCCCCGGCGTCGCGACCAACCTCGGCCAATTCACCCTGCAAGGTTTCCATGTGATCGGCGACATTTTCGATATTGGACAACGCACTGCTTGCGGATTGATCTATTGCCGTTCCGCAGAATTCGGTTCTTTTGTTACTATTGCCAAGAACATCAAGCGCACTGCGCATCTGACTGACGGCAGCCCCTAGCATCCCAACTGTGCCCTGCACCTGACTTTCAAAGTCCGATGCCAGTTTTTCGCGCGATTTCAAAACATCATCGCGCTCTATCACCCGCGCAACCTGCCCACCGACGAAACCCAAAAGTTCTAGAAGTTCGGCATCAAGTTTGGCAATCTCTGGGCTGAAAAACTCGATCACGGCAACGGTCTGACCACCCAGTTTCACCGGCAAGGCAAAACAGCCGCGCAATCCGTTTCGGGCCGCACTTGCAGCGCGCAGAAAGCCGTCCTTTTGCGTGACATCTTCAATGCAAACAGGTTCACCGCGCACGGCAACCGTTCCAATAAGTCCTTGGCCCAGTGCAAATACCGTTTCTTCTGACTGCGTGCGAAATTCAGCAAGATCAGCCGTCGAAATGTTCCCATCAATCGACCAGATACCAGCAGATGACAAATGATCGCCATCACGTACATAGGCATGCCCAATCGGCCATGCGCAGTAATCACATACCGCTGTAAGGATTGCCAAGATCGCACCATCACGGTCGGATGCCTCGTCTGCGACAGCCCCAACTTTGCGTAGAAGTCGCAAAACATCAGCAAGTCCCGCATCTTTGTGCGGCGAAAGACCTTGGTCATTTTCTGGGGATATGGAACGGATGAAACCGGCAAACATGACAAAACTCCGAGGCAAAACAAGCTGGCCTTTCAAACGAAAGAACCAGAAGGTTGCGCAAGCCTCGTTGCCTGCCGATCAAGATGGGAAAGATACGGCGCCGTTGCCGTCATCCACTGTTACATTAGCGTAATACTGCATACGCGAAAAGGACAATTCGCGCATGCAGCAAAATTTATTCAATCTTCAATTGCAGCCAAGTATCACCACAGCACAACTGTTTGGCTGTCCGGACAATACGGATTACCGCAACACCCGGCGAAACACGCCAGATGCCACCATCACGCCAAAGATCACCAATGCGACGGCCGCCACCAAGGCAAGGTTGCTTTCTTCACCCAGAAGAAACACGCCGCCAAGGGCGGTGAGTGCCGGGGTCATGGCCCCAAATGCGGATGCACCGGTCGATCCGATGTGACGTACAGCAAGGCCATAGGTAATAACGGCAACACAGCCGGCCAGAAGCCCCTGTGTAACAAGCAACATCATCACATCGCCTATCGGAGCATCGGGAATATGTGTGCCGGTGAAAAGGGCGATCACCGCAATAATGACGAAGGACCAAAAGCCGACAAAACTTGCCGCTTCAAGTGCGCCAAGACCACTTTGGCGCATCGCATGGGTATAGGATGCCCACATCAACGCCCCGGCAGACACAAGGCCATAGCCATACAGCATATCAGTACTGGCATCGCCGCCCGGCTTAAGCGCCACAAGCAACATAACCCCGACAATCACCGCACCATATCCGGCAAGTCGGACACGGCCGGGCCGTTCGCCAAACAGGACAATCGCGATTAAAACCGCCCAGATCGCCATCACACCGGGCAACAAAATCCCGACATGACTTGCCGGAACGAACTTCAATGCACTGGCAACCATCAGGGTGTAAAATGCACCAGACCCGATCAACATCAACAGCCCATTGATCAAGGACAATCCCTTTGGCCAGATGCCCTTTCTGATCCAGATCGGGCAAAGCAGGACAAAAGGCACGACAAAGCGTAAAAGCCCAATATCAACGGCAGTAAAGTTTGACGTCATTGCATAACGTGTCGCAATCAGCCAACCGGCCCAGATAAACACCGTCGCCAACGCAGACGTCACACCGACCATACGGCTTTCTGTCGCGCCGGAAGCAGAAAGCGCAGAAATTTCAGACATATCACTATTCCCGATAGGGGTTTGATTTTGACCAAATCAGACCACGCACCTCCGATATCCGCAAGTCCCTTTGACCACGGGTCAGCTATGCACACAAAAAAGGCGGCACAAGGTTTCCCCTGCACCGCCCTTTGAATTTGGGAAGAGTCCTGAAAAATCAGATACCAAACTCGGCAAAGAAATCATTGCCCTTATCGTCAATCACGATGAAGGCCGGGAAATCTTCGACTTCGATTTTCCACACGGCTTCCATACCCAGTTCAGGATACTCGTGAACCTCGACCTTTTTAATGCAGTCTTGTGCCAACCGGGCCGCCGGACCACCGATGGAGCCAAGATAGAAACCGCCATATTTGTTGCAGGCATCTTTAACCTGCTTGGAACGGTTCCCCTTTGCCAGCATAACGAACGAACCACCCGCAGCCTGGAACTGTTCGACATAGGCATCCATGCGCCCCGCCGTGGTCGGACCGAACGATCCGGATGGCATGCCTTCGGGCGTTTTGGCCGGACCGGCATAATAAACCGGATGGTTTTTGAGGTATTCTGGCATTTCCTCACCGGCATCAAGGCGTTCCTTGATTTTGGCATGGGCAATGTCGCGTGCAACAATCACGGTACCGCTGAGCGACAGACGGGTTTTAACCGAATAGCCCGAAAGCTGTTTACGGATTTCATCCATCGGACGGTTCAGGTCAACCTTGACCACTTCGTCTTCAAGATGTTCGTCCGTCACATGCGGAAGATATTTCGCCGGATCATGTTCGAGATCCTCGATAAAGATACCGTCCTTGGTGATTTTACCCAAAATCTGACGGTCGGCAGAGCACGAAACCCCAAGCCCGACCGGGCAGCTTGCACCGTGGCGCGGCAGACGGATCACGCGCACATCATGGCAGAAATACTTGCCGCCAAACTGTGCGCCGATGCCCATCTCGCGGGTCATCTCAAGAACCTTCTGTTCCCATTCAAGATCGCGATAGGCCTGACCATGGTCGCCGCCCTCGGTCGGAAGGCTATCGTAATAGCGTGCCGATCCCATTTTCACGGTCTTAAGGCAGGCCTCAGCCGACGTTCCGCCAATCACAATCGACAGGTGATACGGCGGACAGGCTGACGTGCCCAAGGTGCGGATTTTCTCGTCCAAGAACTTCCGCAGGCCTTCCGGATTCAAAAGTGCCTTTGTCTGCTGAAACAGGAAGGTCTTGTTGGCTGAACCGCCGCCCTTGGCCATGAACATGAATTTATATTCATCGCCTGTGGTCGCATAAAGGTCGATCTGTGCCGGAAGGTTCGACCCGGTGTTCTTTTCTTCGAACATATTCAGCGGGGACACCTGCGAGAAACGCAGATTGTGTTTCTGATAGGCCTGCCAGATGCCTTTTGACAGGGCTTCCTCATCAGAACCGTCCGTGATGACCTTACCACCGCGTTTGCCCATGACAATCGCGGTACCGGTGTCCTGACACATCGGCAAAACACCACCGGATGCGATAGACGCGTTTTTCAAAAGATCCATCGCCACGAATTTATCATTCGGGGTGGCTTCATCGTCATCAAGGATTTTGCGCAGCTGCGCGAGGTGGCCCGGACGCAAAAGGTGCGAGCAATCAAAAAACGCCTGAAGCGTGAGCTTTTCAATCGCTTCGGGTTCGACTTTCAAATAGGTCTCGCCATTAACATCAACGGTCGAAACACCCTCATCCCCGATCTTGCGGTACGGGGTGGTGTCCTTACCCAGATCGAACATGGGTTTATAGACAAAATCATTCATGGGAAGGTTCTCGTCTCTCTCAATAACACGGTAGGTCTATTTTTATTTGGCCATTTCATAGCGCCAATCGTGAAAAATTTCCACGATACATTCGCCTAACAGCTGCAGATCCCGGTTAAGGGAAATCAAACCGGAAAATATGTCCCGAACGGCGCCAAAGAAAAAAGGAGCAGAAATGAACCTGCCCCTTTTTTGGAATTCTTATTTTTTACGAAACGCATCCAATGCGATGACTTCGCCCGTTTCACTTGCGTCGGGTTTCGGTTTTTTGCGCGATTTGGACGGTTCGGCGACCAATGTTGGTGCGCCACCATCGTCTTCGATCAGGTCCGCATCAAGGTCATCGTCTTCGTCATAATCGAAATCCGCATCGTCCATTTCTTCTTCGACGCTAAAGGTCAGCATGAAGTTGGCGGACGGGTCGACAAAGGCCAGCATCGCATCAAACGGAACAACCAAAGTCGTTGGCATGCCATCAAAGCTCATGCCGACCGAAAAATGATCGTCTTCAGACTTCAGATCCCAGAAACGATGCTGCAAGACAACCGTGATGTTATCAGGGTGTGCCTTGCGCTGACCTTCAGGAAGGGCAACGCCGGGATGATTGGTCTGGAAGGTGATGTAATAGTGATGCTCGCCGAAAAGGCCTTCTTCGGCCACGCGCGCAAGGATTTCTTTCACCACGCCGCGCAGCGCCTGATCGACCATAAGATCGTAACGAAATTCTTCCGGTTTCTGCATCAGTAATCCTGTATCTGGCGGGCGCACCGCCGAAGTGCGGTCCATCCCGTCATTATAATATAGCATTAGATCACGCTGTATACATATCACAACGTGTTCGATCAGGGTTTGATCCCTAAACTCTATTCATAACGAAGCGGGAAAGAAATACAAGAGTGGGGCGTTCTGTTGCTAGGTGCCCCGTCCCCCACCAAATTACCGCTCCCGGCAACCGGAATTTCGCTTTGGTGCTAGTGCCGCTTACGCAGCAACAGCTACCGGAGCATTGTTGTCGTTTGCATTTACAAACATTAGCCCGATAACGGTGGTACCATGCCGAGCGCCAACAGAGGCTTTTACTACACACGTCGATCCTATTTCGGCCCCAACATCTTCGCCTGAGTCGGACGAAGTCAAAGTTTGAAAGTTGGTGGAGCCGCCGGGTACCGCCCCCGGGTCCGTAATGTCTATTCTGCCAAGTCGTGTAACGCCATAGTCAGGTTGCCCCGACAGCCCCTATATAGGTCATTCACCCCTTGCCACACAAGGGGAATTGGCAATTTTTTTTAAGCAAACAACGCGAAATCGGTCGCCCGATCCACGTGTGTCTGCACGGCTTGCCGAGCTGCCTGTACCTGACTATGCTGCCCCAAACACGATTCCGAAGAACAGGACACAGCATGCAGCAATATCTCGATCTGATGCGGATGGTGCGCGACACTGGCACGCACAAGGAAGACCGTACCGGAACTGGCACGATATCGGTTTTCGGTCACCAGATGCGGTTTGACCTTTCCAAAGGTTTCCCGATGGTCACCACCAAGAAGCTGCATCTCAAATCCATTGTTCACGAATTACTGTGGTTCCTTGACGGCGATACCAATGTCAAATACCTGCAAGACAATGGGGTGCGCATCTGGAACGAATGGGCCGATGAAAACGGCGATCTTGGCCCGGTTTATGGGGGGCAGTGGCGGTCATGGCAGGGCGCAAACGGCCAAACCATTGACCAGATCACCGGCCTGATTGACCAGATCAAAAACAATCCCGATTCCCGACGCCTGATTGTCTCCGCATGGAATGTTGCCGATGTGCCAAACATGGCGCTGCCGCCGTGCCATTGCCTGTTCCAGTTCTATGTCGCGGACGGCAAGCTTTCATGCCAGCTCTATCAGCGCAGTGCGGATATCTTCCTTGGCGTGCCGTTCAACATCGCGTCCTATGCGCTTTTGACCATGATGATTGCACAAGTATGCGATCTTGAAGTTGGCGATTTTGTCCATACGCTGGGGGACGCGCATCTTTACACCAACCATCTTGAACAGGTTGAATTGCAGCTGTCGCGCGAAACGCGCCCGCTTCCGACCATGAAGATCAATCCCGATGTTAAATCGATCTTTGATTTCAAGTTTGATGATTTTGAACTGGTCGGTTATGACCCGCACCCGCATATTGCCGGCAAGGTAGCGGTGTGATGACGGATCAAAAGATCGAACGCGTTGCCGTGGTGGCCACCGCCGCCAATGGTGCGATTGGCAAAGATGGCTGGATGCCGTGGGAATTGCCCGAAGACCTGAAACGGTTTAAGGCGCTGACCCTTGGCAAGCCGATGATCATGGGACGTGTGACATTTGAAGCCATTGGGCGTCCCCTTCCTAAGCGTGTCACCATCGTTGTTACGCGTGACACCGACTGGTCATTTGATCATGAGAACGTGCGCGTTTGTCACGATGTCGAAAGTGCCATCAAGCTGGGCGACGAAATCGCCAGGGCCGATGGTGTAAACGAAGTTATCATTGCCGGGGGTGCGCAGATTTATCATCTTGCCCTGCCCTATACGACGCGCTTTGAGCTGACCGAGGTCCATGCCGATATTGACGGCGACACCTTCCTTGATCCGCTGCCTGCCGATCAATGGCAAGAATCGACCCGCCAGAAAGTCAATAATCCGGATGGCCCGGACTACAGCTTTGTCACCCTTGATCGCACGACAAATTGATGACGGCACGCCATCTCCCTGAGATATGGAATTGTTCAATTATTACATATTGCTAACTTGATGAGCTGCATATTTCCTTTTGCTGGCTCTGAGCTTAACCTACGCCAACAAAGTTGATACCATCAGCGCAGAGTTGATTTTCAGCACCACAAGTTACATCTTTCTCTGTATTACAGAACACTCGTTCCAGAGACAGCTCGCAACCAAGGAACTGCCATGCCTCGCCCACGCGCGTTTGACGAAGAAAGCGTTCTTGATAACGCCATGAACATTTTCTGGAGCAAGGGATTTGAATCAACCTCGGTTCAGGACCTTGTCGAAGAGACTGGTCTTAACCGTGCGAGCATGTATTCAAGCTTTGGCGACAAGAAGGCGCTTTTCCTGCGTGTGCTTGATCATTACAGCCTGAAAATCAGTTCCAAGCGGTTTGCCAAGCTGCGTGAAACCGAGGATGGTCGGGCGGCAATTGTCACCACCTTCAAAGACACCACCAGACACAGTTGTGAAGATGGCCATCTCAAAGGCTGTCTGATGGTTAATTCTGGCATGGAGCTGGCCCCGCATGATCCCGAAACGGCGGCAATCGCCCAGCAGGCTTTTCGCCGGGTCGAAGACATGTTCGCCAATGCACTGAAGCGCGGCATAAATACCGGCACCATTTCAGCCGATAAAAACGTCCGCGCACTGGCACGCTTTTTTGCAGGCTCGATACAAGGCGTGCATTTGATGGCCCGCCGGGGTGCCGACCGTGAAACAATCGAAGATTACACCGATACCATTCTGGCCGCACTCGACTGATCTGCTGTGCCCAAGTTGCGAACGCCAGAAAAACAAAACCCCGAGTGATTTCACATCAAACTGATCACGGTTGAGTGATGGCAAGAAATTCTGGTTGCCGTTATTAAACGATCATTCCAGAATGTACCCCATCAATCAAACATATCCGTTATGAGGACCGAAAATGTCTGTAATCACACCGCTTGTTCCGCGCCAAAAAGTCCCGTCCCTTTCCGTGCCACTGGTTGGTGGTGGCACCTGGTCCCTTGCGGATCAGAGCCCGGAAAACTTCACCATGGTTGTCTTCTACCGTGGTCTACATTGCCCGATCTGCGGCAAATATCTTAAAGACCTTGATAACAAGCTCGAAGATTTTGCCAAACGGGGCGTGAATGTTGTGGTGCTGTCATCTGACAGCGAAGACCGCGCAATTACGGCCAAAGAAAAATGGGGTCTTGAGAATATTGATCTTGGCTACGGACTTGCACTTGAGAAAGCCCGTGAGTGGGGTCTTTATATCTCGACCTCAAACGGTGTGACATCTTCGGGTTTTGAAGAACCCGCACTGTTTTCCGAGCCGGGCCTTTTCCTTGTCCGTCCGGATGGAACGCTTTATTTCGGCACCGTTCAGACCATGCCGTTCGCCCGTCCGGCCTTTGCCGAAATTCTTGGCGCACTTGATTTCGTCATTGCGAAAAGCTATCCGGCACGCGGCGAAGTTATTGATCATACTAATCCCTGATCGCGCAGCCCTCAGGGGCAGAACTATTGAATTTTCTTTACGATTAAGCCCGTATCTTCATGATACCGGGCTTTTTCATTTCTCAGTGGCGTACTTCGTACAATAAGCGGGAATAACTCCGCCACCTTTTGTCACGTAATATGTTTTACCGCCGATTTCAGTTTTTGATATTCCTTCACACTCTTCTGGAACGCCAGTTCCGGTACACCCCGACAAACCAGCAACTAAGACAACTGTCAAAATAAGTGTTCGCATCTTCACCTCTGTCTCACTTCACGCTAAAACGCAGCGTAACACTCCCATGAGAAAACATTACAATCAAGAGCTGATGAAACTCAGACAAACAACACCATAGAGCACGCCCACAGGCATAACTATAACTTAATAGAATCAATCATTGCCTACTTCATCGGAGCTCCGACCGCAGGGTTGCAAAACGATCCACGCTGCAACAAGAGTCAAGACGGCCATGCCAAACCATGTCAGGGCATACATCAGATGATTGTTCGGGAAACTGATTTTGGTTAAGCCCCCAACCGGCAATTTTCCCGGATTGTTCTTGCCATCGGCGTCGATGAAATAAGGTGCCACACGGGCCGGATCAAGGCCGCGCTTGATCGCCATTGCCCGCACATCGCGCGAATACCACCGATCTTCCTGCGGCACGTTATCGCGGATAAAGGTCCCCACGGGCTCGTCCAGACGCAAAAGTCCCGTGACGCGGGTTTGACCTTCAATCATGCCTTCAGGTCGCGTGGCGCGATCACGGTGATCCGTGGGGACAAAGCCACGGTTGATCATAATGATCGTCCCGTCCACACGCGCCATCGGCGTGATCACCCAATATCCGGCCCCATAATCGGTTGCGGCATAGACATGGCTTTCAAGGTCATTGCGATAGGTTCCAAGCAACATGACCTTGCGATATTCATCGCGATCACGCGTGACATTTTCCCAGTCGTTCTGATCCGGGGCAGTCACCGGATCACCCTGCACACGGGCATCAACCCGCTCAATCAGATCAAGCTTCCACGCCCGGCGTTCAACCTGCCAGTAGCCAAGGCCAAAGAAACCTGAAAACAGGACCACCGCAAGCAATACCACCACAGCACGTGTGACCACCGACGGACCCTTTGTGGATCGGTCATGCCGGTTCTCAGAAACGTGGCTTTGCGTCATGGCGCTGTCTTTCAAAACGGTGGTGTAAACTGGCATCCAGTGGGAACAAAAAAGGGCGCGACACCGGTTAAAGTATCGCGCCCCCTATTGATATCAAGCTTCGATCTAGCCGAAGCTTTTGATCATGTCATGATCCATCTGCGGCATCATGTTGGTGTTAAGGTGATACATCACCCACATGGAACCGGCGATGGCAATCGCAACGATCACAAGGGTAAAGATCAGCGCCAACATGTTCCAGCCACCTTCGGATTTGGTGTTCATGTGCAGGAAATAGACCATGTGAACAATGATCTGAACCACACCAAGACCCATGATCCAAAGTGCGGTTGCGATCTTGCTGTCAAGAACACCATCCATCACCAGCCAGAACGGAATGGCCGTCAGAATAACCGACAGGATAAACCCGATCATATAGCTGTTGAAGGTACCGTGGCCGGCACCGCCATCGCCGTGATGGTCATCATGTGCGTGTGAATGTGCACTCATCCCAGAACTCCCAGCAGATAAACAACGGAGAAAACACCGATCCAGATGACGTCAAGGAAGTGCCAGAACATCGACAGGCACATCAGACGACGTTTATTGGCCGGGATCAGACCATGTTTGGCTACCTGAATCATCAGGGTCACCAGCCAGATGATCCCGAACGTCACGTGAAGACCGTGGGTCGCAACCAGCGTATAGAATGCCGACAGGAACCCGCTTCGCATCGGCGTCGCACCAAGGCTCCAAAGTTCATGGAACTCATATAGCTCCAGCCCGACAAACGCGGCACCGAACAAACCGGTAATCGCCAGCCAAAGCTGTGTGCCCGCAATACTGCCTTTTTCCATTTGCAGCATGGCGAAGCCATAGGTAATCGATGAAAACAGCAGCATCGATGTATTGATCGCCACCAATTCCAGATCGAACAAATCAGTCGGTGCCGGACCTGCGGCATAATTCTGGCCAATAACGGCATAGGTTGCAAACAGAATCCCAAAGATGAGGCTATCGCTCATCAGATAGATCCAGAAGCCAAGCATCGTCCCGGTTTCCGGGTGATGCTCTTCCTTCAGATAGAAGACCGGCATTTCGGTCTGTGCGGCAGTGTTATTCGCCATTGTCATTCCCTTACGCCTGCTGTTTTGCCAGAAGGGCAGTACGTTCGTCTTCGGTTTCCACGACTTCAGATGCCGGGATGTGATAATCGCGGTCATAGTTGAAGGTGTGGGCAATTGCACCGACAACCAGGGCAATGAAGCTTGCAATCACCAGCCACCAGATATGCCAGACCAGCGCGAAACCAAGAACAAGCGACAGAGCGGCAAGGATAAAGCCAGCGCCGGTATTTTTCGGCATATGGATATCCAGGAAGCCTTCCGTCGGACGGACATAACCACGTTTCTTCATGTCGGCCCATGCATCAAGATCATGGACAACCGGGGTAAAGGCAAAGTTGTAGGCTGGGGGCGGCGACGAAGTCGACCATTCCAGCGTACGACCATCCCCCCATGGGTCACCGGTTTCATCACGAAGCTTGTCACGTTTGATCACCGCAACAACGATCGACAGAATGAACGAACCGATCCCCCCGGCAATCAGAAGCGCACCAAAGGCGGCAATCACGAACCAGATCTGAAGCGACGGATCGTCAAATTGGCTCATGCGGCGGGTAATCCCCATCAGACCAAGAACATAAAGCGGCATGAAGGCGAAATAGAACCCGACAAGCCAGAGCCAGAAGGACATTTTGCCCCAGAACGGATCAAGCTTGAAGCCAAATGCCTTGGGGAACCAGTAAACGATACCGGCAAACATCCCGAACACCACACCACCGATAATCACGTTATGGAAGTGCGCAATCAGGAACAGGCTGTTATGCAACACAAAGTCAGCCGGCGGAACCGCAAGCATAACACCCGTCATGCCCCCGATCACAAAGGTCAGCATAAAGCCGATGGTCCACAGCATCGGAACATCAAAACTGATGCGGCCCTTATACATCGTGAACATCCAGTTGAAGATCTTCGCACCGGTCGGGATCGAGATGATCATGGTCGCGATACCAAAGAAGGCGTTCACGCTGGCACCCGAGCCCATGGTGAAGAAGTGATGCAACCAGACGATATAGGACAGGATGGTGATAACCACGGTGGCATACACCATCGAGCTATACCCAAACAGACGCTTGCGCGAGAATGTCGACACAACTTCGGAAAACACACCAAACGCCGGCAGGATCAGGATGTAAACTTCCGGGTGCCCCCAAATCCAGATCAGGTTGATATACATCATGGCGTTACCGCCAAGATCGTTGGTGAAGAAGTTGGTGTCTGCATAACGGTCAAGCCCAAGCAGAACCAGAACAGCGGTCAGAACCGGGAACGCAGCCACGATCAGAACGTTGGTGCAAAGTGCCGTCCAGGTAAAGACCGGCATTTTCATCATGGACATGCCCGGTGCGCGCATTTTGACGATGGTCACAACCAGATTGACCCCCGAAAGCAACGTCCCGACACCGGCAATCTGAAGGGCCCAGATGTAATAATCGACCCCGACCCCCGGACTGTAAACAATGTCAGACAGCGGCGGATATGCCAGCCAGCCGGTTTTCGCGAACTCACCGACAAACAGCGACACCATGATCAGCACGGCACCGCTGGTGGTCATCCAGAAGCTGAAATTATTCAGGAACGGGAACGCAACGTCACGCGCGCCGATTTGTAGCGGCACGACAAAGTTCATAAGCCCCGTCACCAGCGGCATGGCCACGAAGAAGATCATGATTACGCCGTGGGCGGTGAATATCTGATCGTAATGATCAGGGGGAAGGAAACCTTCCGAGCCGCCAAAAGCCATCGCTTGCTGGGCACGCATCATAAGCGCATCGGAGAAACCACGCAAAAGCATGACAAGCGCCAATATGATGTACATAATGCCGATTTTTTTATGGTCAATCGACGTGATCCACTCGTTCCAGAGATATCCCCAGAGGCGGAAATAAGTAATACCGCCCAGAACGGCGATACCACCCAGAACCACGGCCGCGAACGTCACCACAAGGATCGGTTCATGGAACGGGAGTGAATCAAGCGACAGCCGGCCAAATATAAAATGCAAAAGGTCCGGATTGGAGAACATCGAATTACTCTTCTTTCAAATGCAGCAATACACCGGCTGTCCGGTGCTAAAACCGCGAAGGGCCGGTTGGGATCCCCCAACCGGCACTGCTTCAGAACCCTGTCGAAACGCCTGACGGCGCAAAGCTCATGGCACGATCAGATGCCTGCACGCGATCAAACAGCGGCAAAGCATTCAAATCACCGGCAAAACCGCCTTCCGGGGTCGTGCACAAGGTCGCCACATAGGATTTGCTCTCGGGCAATGGCTGGCTTCCGCGCATGCGCGGCACGTCATAGGTCAAGGACATGACGTTATAAATACCGGCCAGACCACCACCACCGTTCTCGTCAATGGCCATCATCTCGTTCATGCACATTTTCGACTGATCGACGCACATGTTGAGGATCGCACCATAAAGTTCCGGATCAACCGAACTGAAATAGTGGATCGGCTCATCGATACTCGGCTTTTCAAGCTCAAGATACTCGGAACGACCAAGGAAGTTCTCGTCGGATTTCACTTTCGAAACCCAATCTTCAAACCCTTCTTCGCTCAGACCGTGGAATTTAAAGCGCATGTGGGAGAAACCCTCACCGCTGTAATTCCCAGAGAAGCCGTCATAAACGCCTTCTTCGTTGATCACGGCATGAAGTTTGGTTTCCATGCCGGCCATCGAATAAATCTGACCTGCGAGTGCAGGAATGAAGAAGGAGTTCATGATCCCCGAAGAGGTAATCTTGAACTGGATCGGTGTGTCGATTGGCGCCGCGAGCTCGTTAATGGTCGCAATGCCCTGTTCCGGATAGAAGAACAGCCATTTCCAATCAAGGGAAACAACTTCAACCACCATTGGTTTGTGGTCTTTGGCAAGCGGCCGTTCGGCATCAATACGGTCCAGCGGACGATACGGGTCAAGCGTATGCGTCGTAACCCAGGTAATTGCACCAAGGGCGATAATGATCACCAGCGGGGCCGACCAGATGACAACTTCCAGCTTCGTGGAATGGTGCCATTCAGGATCGTATTCCGCGTCCTTGTTGCCCTGACGGTATTTCCAGGCAAAGAAAACCGTCAATGCCATCACCGGAACGATGATCAACAGCATCAGGATCGTGGACACGATAATAAGATCGGACTGCTGGGACGCAATATCACCCGACGGGTCGATCACAACCAGGTTGCAACCGGCCAGAAGCGAAAACATCGAGGTTACAGTGACGCCGCGTACAAGTTTTGAAAGCATGCGCTTCATACTTTGTCAGTTTCTGGAAGATGTTCTCACAGGTAACCATATACCTGCAAGCCGCACAACGACCCATCGAAGATCGCCACACGTCGTACCCTACCGCAACGGCATATAGGAAGTGTCATCCTAAACATCCACGAAAAGGGCACAAAAACAGCAAATTTTTTTCAAAAACCTGCCAAGGTGGAAAGTCGCGGCAATTGCTATAGCTGCATCGCAGCAATGTCAAGGTACGCGCCATGCATAGCAGGGTCTTAATGACAATTATCATCCCAATGTAAACCGTGCGTTGTGCGTTGCAGAACAATAATTGACACTGACGTTTGCAATTCACATGTCTATACTTAGACTCGATCCAAAGTCGTATCGCCTTTCGAGCCGGATTTGTGATCCAATCAAAAGCAGTTAGGGCCCCAAAGGCCCGACCAGTGAATAGGGAGAACGGCGTGAACCAAACAACCGAAAACTACGCGACCGCCACCTCGTCAGGTTTGGAACGCGACGCACGCCAGCAATATGCCGGCGATGCACATGATCCTGGTCAGATTGCGCTTGGCGTAATCATTGGCCGTACATCGGAATTTTTCGACTTCTTTGTTTACTGCATCGCATCGGTGCTGGTGTTCCCGCAATTGCTGTTTCCCGGTGAAACGGCACTGATGGGCACCATGTATTCCTTTGCCATCTTCTCTCTGGCCTTTATTGCCCGCCCGATCGGCTCACTTGCCTTCATGACGGTTGACCGGCATCACGGGCGCGGTGTCAAACTGACGATTGCCATGTTCATGCTTGGCGGGTCAACCGCGGCAATGGCTTTCCTGCCCAGCTTTGATTCCGTGGGCGTCTTTGCCATTTACCTGCTTTGTGCCTTTCGCTTCCTGCAAGGCGTTGCATGGGGCGGCGCATGGGACGGGCTTGCTTCCCTTCTCGCACTCAATGCCCCTGACAACCGCAAAGGTTGGTATGCAATGATCCCGCAGCTGGGCGCACCGCTTGGCTTCATGCTGGCATCCTCGCTGTTTGCCTATCTGATCCTGACCCTGCATCCTGACGACTTCCTGGCCTTTGGCTGGCGCTATGCCTTCTTCGTGGCTTTTGCCATTAACGTGGTTGCGTTGTTTGCCCGCCTGCGTCTGGTGGCAACGTCGGAATTCGGTCACCTTCTTGAACAGAACGAATTGCATGCCGCCCGCGTCATGGATACGCTCAAACATAACGGTCGTACCGTTCTGCTGGGCGCGCTGGTGCCGATGGTAAGCTACGCGCTGTTCCATCTGGTCACTGTCTTTGCGCTTACCTGGGTGTATCTTTATGCCGACGGCAATGCAGGCCAGTTCCTGCTGACCCAAGGTGTGGGTGCGGTACTTTGTGCCTTTGGCATCATTGCATCAGGTTTCATCGCCGATCAGCTCGGTCGCCGTCGCCTGCTAGGTTACAGTGCCGGGATCATCCTTGCTGGTGCGATCCTCACACCGCTTCTTTACACCTATAACATCATCAATGAAGGCATGATTGTTCTGGGTGGGTTTGCGGTTCTTGGCCTGTGCTTTGGTCAGGCGGCCGGAACACTGGCATCAAACTTCAAGCGCGAATACCGCTATACCGGTTCGGCCCTGACGTCCGATCTGGCATGGTTGCTCGGTGCGGGCTTTGCCCCACTGATCGCGCTTTATCTGTGTGACAAGTTTGGCCTGCCGGGTGTCGGTGCGTATCTGATGTCCGGTGCAGTTGTGACCCTGCTGGTTCTGCAGTTCAACAAACAGTTTGGTGCCAAGACCACCGACTGATTGCGAAAAAATATCTGCCAAACAAAACACCCCCGACCATTGGCTCGGGGGTGTTTTTTAAGAGTTTCTTGCCCAGCGGCGTGCTGAAATCAGCTGTAGTTCGACGGGAACATCGCGCGCTTGGCGTCTTCGTCCATTTCAGTTTTAAAGCTGTGGCCTTTGCCAACGTCGCGCGCGCTAATCGCTGCAGGCAGTGTATTCATCTTTTCGAACCAGCGCTTGATGTTCGGATATTTGTCCATCACATCCGGGTTCTTGTGAACGAACGGTGCCTTATCGATCCAGCCCCAAGCTGAGATATCAACAATCGTCATCTCATCACCATCGATGAAGTCACGGCCTTTCAGGTGGTCTTCTAAAACTTGATAATGGCGCGCAATTTCGTTGCGATAGCGGTTCACACCATAATCGCTGCCTTCTGGGGCGACATGTTGAAAATGAACCGCTTGCCCGGAAAACGGGCCGATACCGGTGGCAATGAACATCAGCCACGACAGGAACTCGCCGCGATCTTCGGCTTTGCCAAGGAGCTTGCCAGATTTTTCGGCGAGGTACAGCAAGATAGCGTTCGAGTCAAAAACCCGGACTTCCTTGCCACCCGGACCGTCGGTATCAACAATGGCGGGAACTTTGCCATTTGGGTTGATCGCGCGAAACGCCGGATCATGTTGCTGGCCTTTGCGGGTATCGACCGGCAGCACCTCGTATGCAAGGCCGGAAGCCTCGAGCATCATCGAGATTTTCTGGGGGTTCGGCGTCGGGTGAAAATAAAAGCGGATCATCAAAGTCTCCTGACAGGCCAGCTTGTTTACACAAAGCTGTGACCTGATTTTGCATTATGGAATGATCGTTTTAAATTGACCGAAAGGTTCGTAATTGGCAAGCTCTGATTATCGAAATTGCCACCAAACAAAGAATTGAAGGAGCCACCTTCCCATGATTGATCTTTATTACTGGCCGACCCCAAACGGCCATAAAATCACGCTGTTTCTTGAGGAAGCCGGGCTGGACTATAAAATCCACCCGATCAATATCGGTGCGGGTGACCAGTTCAAACCCGAATTCCTCGCCTTCTCGCCCAACAACCGTATGCCCGCCATTATTGACAATGATCCAGCCGATGGCGGTGACGCGATTACGGTATTTGAATCCGGCGCAATCTTGCAATATCTGGCGGAAAAAACCGGCAAGTTCCTGCCGACGGATGTGCGCGGGCGGAAAACAGTGATGGAATGGCTGTTCTGGCAGATGGGTGGCCTTGGCCCGATGGCCGGACAGAACCATCATTTTGGCAGCTACGCGCCAGAAAAAATCCCCTATGCGATCACACGGTATGTCAATGAGACCAACCGCCTTTATGGTGTGTTGAACAAGCGCCTTGAAGGCCGTGATTTCATTGCTGGCGACGATTACACCATTGCCGATATGGCATCTTATCCTTGGATCGTCAGCCACGAAAAACAGCAACAGGACCTCAATGATTTCCCGAACCTGAAACGCTGGTTTGAAAACATCGGGTCGCGCCCCGCGACCATTGCCGCCTATAAAGCAGGCGAAGGGTTACGATCCGGCGAAATGAGTGAAGCAGACAAAAAAGTCCTGTTTGGTCAAACTTCAAAAACAACTTAACCAACGCATCCGAAAAACCGTTCTAATGTTAACCCCGCCCCACCGGTGGGGTTTTCTTTTGTGCAAAACTGATTGCATCAGAAACACGAACCAAATATATGTTACGTTATAACATAACATATATTGAGGAGATCGCAGCATGACGCATAACCGCCTTCCGGTCACGGTGCTGTCTGGTTTTTTGGGCGCAGGCAAAACCACATTACTAAATCATGTTCTAAACAATCGTGACGGACTTAAGGTCGCGGTGATCGTTAATGACATGAGCGAGGTCAATATTGATGCTGACCTCATCCGCGAGGGTGGTGCGGAACTTTCGGCGATGGATGAAAAACTTGTCGAAATGACCAATGGCTGTATCTGTTGCACATTGCGAGATGACTTATTGGCGGAAGTACGCCGTCTTGCCGAAACAGGGCGGTTTGATTACCTGCTGATTGAATCAACAGGCATATCAGAGCCGCTTCCCGTCGCTGCCACCTTCAATTTTCGTGATGAAAACGGCAAATCATTGGGCGATATTTCAAAACTTGATACCATGGTCACGGTTGTTGATGGCGCACGCATGGTCGCCGACTACAGTTCGACCGATTTTCTCAATGATCGTGGCGAAAGTCTGGGCGAAGAAGATGACCGCAGCATCGTCGACCTTCTGGTCGATCAAATCGAATTTGCCGATGTCATTGTTTTGAACAAAACGGATCTGATTGATCCATCGGAACGCAAAACTGTTCTTGGCATTATTCGCGCGCTAAATGCAGATGCGCGTATCCTCGAAACAGAACATGGCAAGGTTGATCCGAAAGATATCCTGAACACTGGTTTGTTTGATTTCGAACGTGCCCAGGACCATCTCCTGTGGGCCAAGGAACTTTATGGTTTTGCCGATCATGTTCCCGAAACCGAAGAATACGGCATCACAAGTTTCACGTTTCGCACGCCGTTTCCGTTTCACCCCCAACGCTTTCATGACTTTATAAACAGTGAATGGCCAGGCGTTGTTCGCGCCAAAGGTCATTTCTGGATCGCAACTCGCCCAAGCTGGGTTGGTGAAATCAGCCAAGCTGGTGCCGCGGTAAAGAACGAGGCATTGGGCACCTGGTGGAGTGCGGTGCCGCGTGAAAGATGGCCTGACAACAATGAATGGCGCGACCGGGTTTTATCAAACTGGGATCCGGTCTTTGGCGACCGAAGACAGGAAATTGTCTTTATCGGCCTTTCTGACCACATGAATGAAGCGGCCCTGCGCGCGCGACTTGCCTCCTGCCTGATTGATGAAGACGAAACAGTGATCGGCGGAAAGTTTATACCCAACCGCTATCAGGACCTGCCCGATCCATTCCCTTACTGGGGCACATAATAAAAGAGCCGCCAGCCGATACAATCAGCTGGCGGCTCTTTGCGTTGCATCATTCGTACTTAGGCGCTGCGAACTTCTTTTAGGAACGCCTCAACAGCCTCGTTCAGCTCATTGGCCTGCTGTCCCAAGCCCTTTGCAAGTCCCAGCACTTCGCCAGAAAGCTTTTCAGACTCATCGGCCGCACTCGACACGCCGGTAATGTTTTCCGAAACATCCCGTGTACCATGGGATGCCTGTTCAACATTTCGGGCAATTTCCTGAGTGGCGGCACCCTGTTCTTCAACCGCGGCTGAAATGGTCGTGCTTGATCCATCCAATTGACGAATGGTCTCGGCAATTTCGGCAATCGCATCAACCGCATTGGATGTTGCAACCTGAATACCCTCAACCTGTGTTCGGATATCATCGGTTGCCTTCGCCGTTTGATTGGCAAGGTTTTTAACTTCGTTGGCAACAACAGCAAACCCCTTGCCTGCGTCACCTGCACGCGCGGCCTCGATCGTCGCGTTCAAGGCCAGAAGATTGGTTTGCTCCGCGATGTTGGTAATCAGGGACACCACTTCGCCGATCTGGTTTGCGGCTTCTGCCAGCAGTTCGATTTTCTGATGCGTATCTTCGGACGTCCGCACAGCACCATTTGCAATCTCGGCTGAATGGGCGACCTGATTGCTAATTTCGGCAATAGATGCGCTCAGTTCTTCGGCGGCAGCAGACACCGTTTCCACATTGCTCGACATTTCTTGTGATGCGGCCGACACCACCGATGAACGCTGACCAACCTGCTTTGCTGTTTCTGACATCGCACCGGCAGAGGATTGCATGTTTGCCGATGCATCAATCACTTTGGCAACAACCTGACCGACACTGGCTTCAAAATTGTCTGCCATTTTACGCAAGGCTTCGCGTTTCTCGATCTCGGACCGGCGTTCCTGTTCTTCACGCTGAACGCGCATTTCTTCCATCTCGATGGTCTTGTCACGGAAGATTTCCATCGACCTTGCCAGATCACCGATTTCACTTTTCTGATCGGTATAAAGAACGTCGATCTTATGATCCCCGCCAGACAGACGGATCATGTTGTCGGAAATGGCAAACAGCGGGACCGTAATCCCGCGACTGATCATCAGCGAAATTCCAACAACTGCAATTAAAACAGCCGCGGCAACACCGGCCATCACCATCAGGCTTTTCATAAAGACCGCGTTGACGTCATCGATATAAATGCCGGTTGCAACAATCCATCCCCAAGGCTTAAACGCCTTTACGAACGAAAGCTTCGGACGGGTGGCGTCCCCATTGGGAACCTTGTAGGTATAATCGACAAAGCCCTGACCATCTTCCTTGGCAACGCGTGCAAACTCGCGGTAATGGAACTTGCCTGCACCATCTTTGGCGTCGATAAGGTTTTTGCCAACCAAATCGGGTTTAATGTCATGAATGAGTACTACTGGTGTATAATCGAATACGAAGAAATAGTTGGTTTCATCGTAGCGCAATGCCGCAACGGCACCTTTGGCCGCATCCTGCGCCTGCTCTTTTGTTAAAGCGCCTGATTTCTCAAGCTCATGAAAGTGATTGATAAGAGAAATTGTCGAATCAACAAGGTTTTGCGTTTTCGCCTTGCGATCTTCGAGCATGTTATAGCGCAGTTCGGTTAAACCGAACGCCCCAACCAGCAAAGCAGCAAGAATAGCACCCGCCACGATTATCATCAGGCGTGTGCCGATTTTCATGGAACTTAATCTAAGCATTCTGTTCCCAACCCTAAATAGTTGCTATTATTGAAGTGCATATGTTTGATCGAAAACTGCCCTTACAAGTGGGGTAAAAAGTTATTTTTATCCCACTCCCTAGAAAAACGTGTTTCCAAACAACATCATAGACAGCAACATCACCCAAAACACAACCAGGAATACAAATGACCCAATCGGACCCATCGGGCTTCGCGCCCGATCAACGCAGTAAAATCTTTGCCCTGATTGCATTTATGGTGCTGTGCCTGATCATTTCTGCTGCGGGTGGTGCGGTAACAGCGACCAGTGTGCAAGGCTGGTATACGACACTTGAAAAGCCGTTTTTCAACCCGCCCAATTGGTTGTTTGCTCCGGTCTGGACTATGATTTATTTCATGATTGCCTTTAGTGGCTGGCGGGCATGGCTTAAAGGCGGGATTGCAAATGCCAAGGTCGCCTTTGGGATTTATGGCGCTCAGCTTTTGCTGAACCTTGCCTGGTCATTCCTGTTCTTTGGGGCTCAATCCCCGTTTCTTGGCCTGATTGACATCATTCCACTTTTGATCCTGATCATTATTAACGCTGTGATGTTTTGGAAAATAGACCGGCTGGCCGGAATACTCATGGTGCCCTACGCACTCTGGGTGAGCTTTGCCATGCTTTTGAACGGATCGATTTACTTTCTAAATACCTGACATTCCAATCCACTTAACAGCGCACACAGAAAAGCCCGTAGCACCTTTCGGCCTACAGGCTTTTTTCTGTCCACGCATGATCGCAATTACTGCACGACCTTCGTCCCGTCAGCCTCAGCTGTCTCCGCGCCAGCATCGGTTTCAGGTTGGGCAACATTGTCCATGCCAAGACGGCCAATAGAGGGTAGGCGCAAGGCTGGCCGGTTAAAATCAATCCCGACATTCAATCCAAGAAGATTAAGTTCGATCCCTTCTTCCAACCCGACAGAAAACCCAAACACACCCAGAAGATTTGCCTGAAAACCCTGACCGCTTGATGACATCCCCACCGGGTTTGTGATCCGTCGGTAGTCCTTGCCAATTGCATTGGCTGGCATATCAAGGTCCAGATCGGGCACTTCACGACCAATATGGGCAACAAAGGTGTTGCTGTTGGGGCCCGGATAACTGCGATAGGTGCTTGGGAACGGATAGCTTTGAATGGCGGCTTCGATCTGTGGGATCAATTGCGCGGCCGCCTCGCCGCGTTGATCAACCAGCACTTGCGGCTTGGAACCAAACCAAAGCCCATCAGGCAGCGCATAATTCTTGCGCACCACATTGCCGCCGCCCCAGCCCACCACATCATAGCGGCTATAACTGGTTTCACCGGCACGTTTGAAAATCACCCACGGATGAACGGCAAAATACCCGCGCCACCCGAATGTATTGGCCGCCATAACCATGATGACGGCCTGATTTTTAAGGGCTACCGGATCTGGTGCCACGCCTGATGAGTGGCGCGGTGCCGTGCGCCATGTGTATTTTTCTTTGGTTTTCTCGCCCGGCGGGTCTTCGGCCAAACTGATCCCGAACGGCAACACAAGTACTGCCAGAAGGCCAAGAAGTAGGGTTCTGCCTTTTTTCACCAAATAATCCTGTCTGAATTCAACTGCGATGACGTTTTGTCTATACTGGTACGATGACAGACGAGAAATAAGATCAAAAAATGGCATAGCAAGTCAGCAGGTCGTTCAAAAC
Organism: Thalassospira lohafexi; assembly: GCF_002844275.1. Classification (GTDB taxonomy): domain Bacteria; phylum Pseudomonadota; class Alphaproteobacteria; order Rhodospirillales; family Thalassospiraceae; genus Thalassospira; species Thalassospira lohafexi. Next base: position 87,693 of record NZ_NXGX01000007.1, on the reverse strand, counting down.
CCTGTGAGACGTCGATACATTTTCACGACAAACACCTTATGGCCAAGCAGCAAAGGTATTATCAGGAACCCGTTCTTCGGCCCGGCGCAAGCGGCGATATGCCCCCGGTGCCTCCCCGATATAGCGTTTGAAAAACCGACTGAAATAGGCCGGATCACGAAATCCCAAACCATATGCAATCTGCGCCACGCCCAGCGGGGACTGTTCCAGCCGCATGCAGGCATCCCGAATGACCCGCTCATGCACGATCATAAGTGGCGGCTTGCCCGTCGCACGCAGAACCGCCGATCCAAGTCGTCTTTCACTGATGCCAAGCGCGCGAGCATAATCGGCAACATTCCAGTGTTCGCGAAAATGCAATTCCAGAACCTGCAAAAACCGCTGAAAGGTGATGGAGCCCGGACCATGCTGATGACGTTGTTGTTCCATCACCCCCTGCGCAAGACGTACCACCATCGTCAGAATAACCTGAAGCTGTGCTCCGACCACCACGCTGGCCCCCAGCGCATTATGCATCAGTTCGGATCTGATCGCATCAAAGCTACTGCTTAAAAGCGCGTGATCACGGTCGCCGTCAGTCAGGGAAACCACATGGACGGTATCGGCAGCAAAACGCAGCGGCAACCCGCCGCCCGCTGCCCCTGCGATGCCCCCACCCGGGTTCCCGCAAGAGCGTGCGACAAGATCATCTGCCACTGATAGCACATACCCATCGGCCCCCGCTGTGACCGAAACCGCCTGTGTCTCGCCAAGTGGCAACCAGATCAATGCGGGTGCTTTTGCCTCAATTGTACCCTGGCGCAATTGGATTTGCGCACGCCCGGACAGGAGTAATACGCCATAGCATCGATCCCGACGCCCCGGATCATTCATCACCCATTGCTGGGCGGACAGGCTGCGATCAAACCTGTCGATCATGGCCTGACTTGTTACCGGCATCGGATTGGCAAAAAGTGAGTCGCCCGACTCTACAGCACTGGAAACAGGTACAAATTGGGTAGATCTGTTATCCATGCCATTTTCACCCGGTGTTATTCCAAATAGTTATATGCATAAATGTACAATTTTTCGTCTTAAAATGTCAATTTAGGTATCTTTACATTGGATGCGTTCCATCGCCTACTAAGGGCACGCTTGAAATAACGACAAAAACAAAAACACACAAAAATTTGCGCTCCCATTATTGTGCATTTGCGAACTAATGGGCGGGAGGGTACGCATCTATTTACTTTGATCCCCAAAGTAGAAACTGATCTATCTTTGCCTACCCCTCTGAAATCAAGGCGCAATCAGGAAAACCATCTCTTTCACGAGATTCGGAGGAAACGCCATGAATGATGTCAAATTGTTGATTAATAACGAAGACGTCACCGCTGCGAACAACCGTACGTTCGAACGTAAAAATCCCGTCACCGGCAAAACCGCAACAGTTGCCGCCGCCGCCAATGCTGCTGATGCCCGCAAGGCCGCCGATGCAGCCGCTGCGGCCTTCCCTGAATGGTCAAAAATGGGCCCGGGTGCGCGCCGCAAGATATTGCTTAAAGCCGCCGACATTATGGAAGCCAAGGGCGATGAATTTGGCCAGCTGGTTCTTGATGAAACCGGCAGCACACGCATGTGGGGTGGCTTTAACGCCCATCTGGCGGCAAACATGCTCCGCGAAGCCGGTGGCATGACCACCCAGATTCAGGGTGATTTGATTCCGTCCGACACGCCGGGCCTGATGGCCATGGGCATCCGTCAGCCGGTTGGTGTTGTTCTGGGGATTGCCCCGTGGAATGCTCCGGTTATTCTGGGCACACGCGCGATTGCCATGCCGTTGGCATGCGGCAATACCGTGATCCTTAAGGCGTCTGAACTTTGCCCTGCCCTGCACCACCTGATTGGGCAATGCCTTGTCGAAGCGGGTGCACCGGCCGGTGTTGTCAACGTCGTGACCAACGCCCCCGAAGATGCTCCGGAAATCGTCGAAGCCCTGATTGCCCATCCGGCAGTCCGTCGCATCAACTTTACCGGTTCAACCCGTGTTGGGCGCATCATCGCCAAGCTCGGCGCTGAACACCTTAAGCCGGTTCTGCTTGAGCTTGGTGGCAAGGCACCGTTCCTTGTCCTTGACGATGCCGACCTTGACGAGGCGGTCAATGGTGCAGCCTTTGGCGCCTATATGAACCAGGGCCAGATTTGCATGTCGACCGAACGTCTGATTGTCGACAATGCGGTTGCCGATGACTTTGTCGCCAAACTGGCCGCCAAAGCCAAAACCCTTACGGCGGGCGATCCGGCCAAGGCTGAAAACATCCTTGGGGGTGTGGTCAGTGTCGAGGCGGTCAAACGCATCGAAGAACTGGTTGAAGACGCCGTATCGAAAGGTGCCAAACTGGTTGCGGGTTCAGGCAAGGCCAAAGACGGTGTGCTGATGGATGCCACCCTTCTGGATCATGTGACGCCAGCAATGAAGATATATTCCGAAGAAAGCTTTGGCCCGATCTGTGTCGTCATTCGTGCGGGGAACGAAGACGAAGCAGTTCGCATTGCCAATGACAGCGAATATGGCCTGTCGTCTGCGGTCTTTTCAACCAACATTCCGCGTGCGATGGACGTTGCCAAACGTATTGAAAGCGGCATTTGCCACATCAACAGCCCAACCGTTCAGGACGAAGCCCAGATGCCATTTGGCGGGGTTAAATCTTCGGGGTATGGCCGTTTCGGATCAAGAGCATCGATTGATGAATTCACCGAAATGCGCTGGATCACCATCCAAAGCGGCAAACGCCACTACCCGTTCTAAACCGGTAAAACCAAACACGTTGGGCGGAACCTTCGCCCGGCAGCCTCGTTGAATATTCAGTTACGCAGGGGGGAAGCCTGATTTGTACTAAGTTCCCTTACAAATCAGGACCTGTGTGCGGGCCGCCCAATGCCAAGTGCTTGGGCGGCCCGCAGCTTTTAAGGGGGAGTTAACCGCGCAAAACGGCTTGCATCATGACTTCAAGTGCACTGGAAAACTTTGATCTGTCTTTCTGGGTAAAGGCCGCATTGCGCCCCTGCTCACCCGTGACTTCGCGCATATGGGCGGCAATTTCGCGCCCGGCAAGTGCATTGCCAATATTGGCTTCGGTGAATTCCTGCCCGTTGGCTTTAAGAACCCGCGCGCCAATTTCAAGCCCGCGCGATGCCAGCGGAATATCACTGGTGACAATCACATCACCCACATGGGCGTTCTCGGCGATCCAGTCATCGGCCGCATCGGGTTCGGGCGGCACAATCACATTTCGGATCAATGGATTGCGTGATGGACGGATGCCACCGTTCGATACCACGATCATCTCGATCCGGTGGCGTTCAGCCACACGTTCGCATTCGGCCTTTACCGGACAGGCATCGGCATCAACAAACAAACGCGGGCGGGTCTTTTCATTACTGTCGGTCATGGCGCGATCATCCGCAGACCGCGACCAAAGTCAAGCAATCAGGCCAACCCACCGACAAAACTTGAAAGTTCCGGTGTTTTCGGATTGGCAAAGACTTCTTCCGGGTCGCCGGTTTCGTGAATGCGGCCCTGATGCATAAAGACAAGCTTGTCACACACTTCACGCGCAAAGCGCATTTCATGGGTTACCATGACAAGAGTCATGCCCTCTTCTGCCAGTTGCCGCACGACCGCCAGCACCTCGTTAACCAGTTCGGGATCAAGTGCGGATGTGACCTCGTCACACAAAAGAACCTTGGGCTTCATGGCAAGTGCCCGCGCGATGGCTACGCGTTGCTGTTGCCCACCCGAAAGCTGGTCCGGATAATGCATCATCTTGTCGGCCAAACCGACCTTGATCAGCATTTCTTCTGCGACTTTCCTGGCATCGGCCTTCGATTGCTTTTTGACCACCTGTGGCGACAGCATCACATTTTCAAGCGCGGTATAATGCGGGAAAAGGTTGAACTGCTGAAACACCATGCCGACCTGCAGACGCAATCCCAGAAGATCCGCATCGCGATCACTGATTTTCTTGCCATCAACTATGATGGCACCATCATCAATGACTTCAAGCCCATTGATCGTCCGCAAAAGCGTGCTTTTGCCAGATCCGCTTTTGCCAATCAGCGCGATCACCTGCCCCTCATCAATTGAAAGGTCGATCCCCTTAAGGACTTGTAGCTCGCCAAAACTTTTATGGATGGCATGTAATTCAACGAGCGACATGACGAAACTTCCCTTCGAGGTGGCGGGCAAAAAGTGACAGCGGATAACAAATCAAAAAATACATTACAGCGACAAAGCCATAAACGGTGAAGGGTGCGTAAGTCGCATTGGTAATCATCGTGCCCGCCTTAGTCAGTTCGACAAAGCCAATGATTGATGCAACCGCCGTTCCCTTAACCACCTGTACTGAGAACCCGACCGTCGGGGGAACCGCAATGCGCATGGCCTGCGGCAAAATGATGTAGCGCATTTGCTGAGTAAACTTCATGCCAAGGCTGGTCGATGCTTCCCACTGCCCCTTACCAATAGCTTCGACACACCCACGCCAGATTTCGGTCAGGAATGCGCTTGTGAACAATGTTAACCCCAACATCGCCGCCATCCAGGGGGATATATCCAGCCCAATAAGCGGCAACCCGAAGAAAACAATGAACAGCTGCATCAAAAGCGGCGTGCCCTGAAACAGTTCGACATAACAGCGAACAAGCCCCTTTGCCCATGCGCCTCCTGCTGTGCGGGCCATTAAAAGTAACAGGCCAACCAAACCACCCAGAACAAAAGCAGTCAGGGATAGCAACACTGTCCAGCGCGCAGCCATCAAAAGATTATAAATGATATCCCAATTTGAAAATTCAGACATGACGCCGCCGTTCAAACAGATAGTTGCCAAGAACCTTCAGCACCATCCGAAGCAGGATCGACATCACCAGATAAATACCGGTCACGATGAAATAAACTTCGAACGCACGAAAATTAAGAGCCTGAATATAGTTCGCCCCAAAGGTCAGCTCTTCGGCGGCAATCTGCGAACAAACAGAAGATCCCAACATCACAATCACGATCTGACTGGAAAGTGCCGGCCAGATTTTCTGAAGCGCAGGCAGGATGATCACATAGCGAAAAATCTGTAGCCTGTTCATCGCAAGACTTTGCGCGGCTTCTAGTTGCCCGTGTGGCACCGCCTGAATGCCCGCGCGGACAATCTCGGTCGAATAGGCACCGAGATTGACAATCATGGCCAAAACAGCGGCCTGAAATTCGGTCAGCTTCAGGCCCAACGCCGGAAGTCCAAAGAAGATAAAGAACAATTGAACCAGAAACGGGGTGTTGCGAATCAACTCAACATATACACCGACAATCTGGCTGACCACCGGGGTGCGTGATGCACGTGCCCACGCCCCCATGATGCCCAACCCAACACCAACCACTGCACCGACAACTGTCAGCTCAGTGGTCAGAATGGCACCGTCCAACAGTAATTCCCAATGCGGCACGATGGCGCCAAAGTCGAATGCATATGCCATTGATCTGCAACGATCCCCTTCCGTCAGGTCAAAATGCCTAGAGTTCTTTCGGCAACGGAATACCAAGCCATTTCACGGCAATCTCATTGAGGCTGCCATCCGCAATTGAAGTAGCAATGATCTCATTGATCTTTTCCTTGAAGGCGGCTTCATCTTTGTTCAAACCGACATAGCAAGGAGAGTTTTTGATCAGGAATTTCGGCTCTGGCTTACGCGGCGGATCACGTTCAATGATTGCTGCCGCCGTCACATTTCCGGTGGCAATCAGGTCAACCTGGCCCGACAGGAATGCCGAAATCGTGCCGTTGTTATCTTCGTAGCGTTTGATATCGACATCCGACGGCGCAATTTTCGAAAGTTCAAGATCCTCAATCGCCCCACGGGTTACACCGACCGACATGCCCGAAAGATCCTCAGCCTTCTCGACTGAAAAATCCGCCGGACCAAAAACACCATTATAGAACGGTGCATATGGGTCACTAAAATCAATGACCTTTTCGCGGTCCGGGTTTTTGCCAAGACTGGAAATCACCAGATCCACCTTGCCGGTGGTCAGATACGGAATACGGTTGCTTGACGCGACCGGGACAAGCTCCAACTCCACACCAAGATTCTCGGCAATCAGTGCCGCCATATCAATGTCATAGCCTTTTGGTTGCATGTCTGTGCCAACCGTACCAAAAGGCGGAAAGTCTTGCGGAACCGCAACTTTCAAGACACCCGCCTCAGCAATGGTATCAAGCGCGCCTGCCCAAGCAGCCCCCAAGGGAGCTGTCAATATCGTCGCCGCGGCGACGGCCACTTTCAAGAACTGTTTCATTTGCCTCTACCCGTTTTGCCAAGAGAATTTTGCATATTTTTTAACCGAAATATAAAACTGCATATTTATTCATCTAATGTCTATGAATATTTTGTTCTTCAGCATAAATTCAGTTCCTATAAACAGTTATTCATCGGAAAACCGGGAATTTTAGGATAGAAAAAGACACTCAACTGGTCTGACCAGATGCAAGGATGCAAATGAAACGCAGTGAAACAGCGCCAGAACGGGCCGCACGAGACATTCGAAACCTGATCAAACGTCGGGAGTTAAAGGCAGGTGAGGCCCTGCCCGCCCAGCGCAGCCTTGCCGCCGAGCTTGGCATTAGCCGCACCAGCCTGCGCGAGGCACTTGCCACACTCGAAGCTCTGGGCATGGTTCACACCCATGCAGGCAAAGGCGTCTTCGTTGCCGACCGTAAAACCCACATCCCGCTTGATCAGCACCGCAACCAGCAGGCAGCACAGGTCTATCAGTTCAGGTTAGCTATCGAACCCTATGTCGCAGGCCTTGCCGCCCAAATGCGCACCAACGAACATCTGGCAGCGCTACAAGACAGCATCAGCGATATGCGCGATGCGCTTGATGGCGATGACCTGATTGCGGCGGCCACCGCCGATACGGAATTTCACGAAATTCTTCTGGCCGCATCGGGCAACCCGATGTTTGCCGACGCCATGCATCCAGCCGCACACATCATTCACGAAAACCAGATGCTGCCTTTCGCCAACGCGACCGCCATAGCAGCCCCTTTATCGGAACACGAACAGGTTTTGCGGTTTGTCCGTGAACACAATCCTTCCGGCGCGCGCGATGCCATGCATTTTCATGTATTAAGTGCTGCGACCAGAGCACAGATCGCTTTTTTACGCCCCTAAAGCAAAACCCCCACCCGGTTTCCCGGATGGGGGCTTCACTTAACTTCGTTTAACTCGGTGCCATTCACTCGGAATGGCAAGCCAAATTAAGCAGCCGTCAGGTCGTCAGCCGAAACGCGGCCCGAACGTGAGTCGGTACGCAGTTCGTAATTGATTTTGTCGCCTTCCTGCGGGTGACCCATACCAGCGCGTTCAACGGCGCTGATGTGCAGGAATACGTCATTTCCGCCTTCGTCCGGCTGAATGAAACCAAAACCTTTAGTTGCGTTGAACCATTTAACGGTACCTGTTGCCATCTTTAAATCTCCTTATCGAGTATTGATTGGCGTTTTGACACACCCCGCTTGGGTGCGCCTATCTTTGTTCGATAATCAAATCAGGCGCGGTCGCGACTTCTCTGATTATCGGAAGGTTTGTTGCGGCTCGCACCACCTGGCTGCCCGCCAGATTGTGGGCCACGATGATTGCGATTGCGGTTTGCACCGCCGCGCTTGCCTTGCGGATTGGCATTTCCGCGGCCATTGGCCCCGTTGCCATTCGCGCGGCGTTCTTCCGTACTGCCCATAAAGGACAGGCCAGAAGAAATTGCATTGCCGTTCTGCGCGCCATCACGGACGTTCCCGTTGGAATCGACCTTTTTGGCTGGGCGCTTACGACTATCAGCTTGACCAGCACCGTTTCCAGTGCCGTTACCACGGCCGTTCGCCGGCTTGGAACTGATCCCGCCTTTGTAACGACTTTTCGATTTTTCCAGAGCCGGGTTTGCAGCGACTTTGTCATTTGTGCCTGTGTTGGCGTTGGTGCGGCCTTCGGCATCACGACGCGGCGCTGCCGGACGGGCATCATCACGTTCGCGACGCGGACCAGCGGCACGCTGCTCGGACCGGTCATTACGACCAGAAGCAGCCTGACGATTTCCGCCACCATTGCCACGGCCGTTTCCACGACCATTTGCACCAGCACCACGACCACCGTTACCGCGTGACTGACCACCACCGCTTGAACGACGACCGCGATTGGCATCACGTGCATCTTCAGGATCGGCTGCCTGTTCGGCTGCGGCCTTGGCATCACGACGGTCAATCACGGGGATCGTCTGGCGTGTATTTCGTTCGATATCGCGCAGCAGACCGCGTTCTTCTGCATCACAAAATGCAATCGCGGAACCACTGGCACCACCACGGGCCGTACGGCCGATACGGTGGACATAACTTTCAGGCACATTCGGCAGTTCAAAGTTCACAACGTGGGTCACGCCGTCAACATCGATACCACGTGCAGCAATATCGGTTGCCACCAGCACACCAATCTGACCGTCCTTAAAGGCGTTCAGGGCGCGTTCACGCTGGTTCTGACTTTTATTACCGTGAATGGCTGCTGCACTGATCTTGTTTGCCTCAAGATGACGGGCGACACGATCGGCACCACGTTTGGTCCGGGTAAAGACCAATGTGCGTTTGAATGCAGGATTATCAAGAAGCTCGGCCAGAAGCTGACGCTTGCGGGTCCGCTCAATCAGGTAAACCGATTGTTCGACACGTTCTTGCGTGGTGGAAACCGGGGTTACCGACACCTTCACCGGATCTGACAGCATATCGCCTGCCAACTGGCCAATCTGGCCGGGCATGGTTGCCGAGAAGAACAGGTTCTGACGCTTTTTGGGGAGCATTTTGACAATGCGTTTGATCGGCGGCAAGAAACCGAGATCAAGCATATGGTCAGCTTCATCAAGCACAACCACATCCACGTGGGACAGGCTGAGTTTTCCGCTATCAACGTGATCAAGCAAACGACCCGGCGTGGCGACAAGCACCTCAACACCCGGTACAATAGCCTTGATCTGCGGACCAGGCGCAACACCACCAACGACCACGGCAACGCGGACGTTCAAGAAGCGACCATAGGCACGGAAGCTGTCACCGATCTGCGCGGCTAGTTCGCGCGTCGGGGCCAGAACCAGCACACGGCAGGAACCTTTGGGAGTACGGCCTTCGGATTTCGAAAGGCGATCAAGAATCGGCAACGCGAAAGCTGCCGTCTTGCCGGTACCGGTCTGAGCGATACCAAGCAGGTCCTTGCCTTGTAGCAGGGACGGAATGGACTGCGCCTGAATTGGGGTGGGCACATCATAGCCTTCATGCGCTAGTGCACGAAGAACCGGCTCGGCCAGGCCGAGTTCGGAAAACTGGGTCAAATAAGGGTAACTCGTAATTGTTGGGCTGCAGACAGCTGGGAAAAATCCCGGTAAAATATAGTAATCAGGTCTGCGCCTTGTAGTTCAGGAAGCATCCGCGTAGCTGGATACTTCAATACGTTCTTCCGACAATCACTCAACAGTGTGGAACTTTCGTTCCCTCTACGCTTCTGGAGCGATCAAATATCGAAGACACCATGCACAGAGTTTTCACCGCTTGTCAAACGTCATATTCATGCAAGATCAGAGTTTTATCCGCTCCGACCCGGCGCAACAGTGCCACCGGGCGCATAAACCATAGCATTCAACCGCTAATTCACCGAACACGGATTTGCCGCGCCGCATGGATTATATGCGCCACAAGGGCTGGCAGAAGCACATGGATTGGCCGTTGACGGCGCACAAGGGTTATAAGCAGCACATGGATTCCCTGCCCCGCACGGGCTTGCTGCGCATGGATTCGCACCGCAAGGATTTACCCCACCAGCAGCGCACGGGTTCGCCCCACATGGATTATAAGCGGCACATGGGTTTGCCACAGAACAAGGGTTACCCGCCGAACATGGGTTGTATGCAGCACAGGGATTCGCCCCACACGGCGCAGCTGCACAAGGATTATATCCCGCACCACAAGGATTGGCACCACGCGGGTTTGCCGCACAGGGCGCCGCGCCACATGGATTTGCAGAACACGGGTTGGCTGCACATGGATTCGCGCCACAAGGATTAGCAGCACACGGATTACTCCCCGCGGCCGGAAGTTTGGCCGGGGCCGGGTTGGCGATCGCCGGAATATTTGCCGTATGGCTGTAATGGTCGAGTGCAACCGCACCCGTAGCAGCAAGGAAGACCGCCCCAAACAGAAGTGTGTTTTTCTCGCTCATTTTCGAAAACCATCCATTCCAAACACAGGACGCAATGCAATACCGACCCAACTGCCGGCAAACGCCAGCACAAACCACAACCAGCCATGCAGGCTGCCCGATGCGATTCCGCTAAAGAACGCGCCAATATTGCAGCCAAATGCCAAACGCGCACCATACCCCATCAGCAACCCGCCAATGACCGCAGCCAGAAGTGACGCCAGCGGCACACTGACTTTCGGCGCAAACTTACCCGCAAGGGCGGCAGCAAAGGCTGCGCCGATAACGATGCCAAAGTTCATCACCGATGTAGTGTCGGCCAGAACCGAGTTGCCCAATGCCTTGGCCGGGCCTGCCCAATTCCAGAACTCCCATGTTTCCACCGGAACCCCGGCGAACTGGGCAATCTTAGCCCCCCAAAGGCCAAAACCAAACGTGATCGACCACGGATGACCGGCAATCAAAAGGGTTGCAACATTAAGCCCCGCCAACAGCAAACCGGTCCAAACCATCGACCACGGCCCATGGAAAAGACGGGTAAGATTACTGTGCTGCGCGGCTGGCGTTGCTTCAAGTGCCCCATGCGCACGTTTTTCAATAATCACGGTCAAAAGTGCGATCAGCACCAAACCGGCAAACGTCACCGCAAGACCACCGCCGATGCCAAATTCACGACCCAGGCTAATCGGTGGCAAGGATGGCAGTTCAAGCCACATCGGCAAATGGGCGGTGCCAACCACTGCGCCGACGATAAAGAACACAAGGGTCAGTAACATGCGCGCACTTCCACCGCCCACGGTGAACAATGTGCCCGACCCGCAACCACCCCCAAGCTGCATGCCAAGACCGAACATAAACGCCCCGATCAAGACCGAGGTGCCAACAGGGGCAACCGCGCCAACAATCGGATTTCCAAGCGGGCTTCCAAGGGCAAGCATCGGGATAAAGGCCGCCGCCGCAACACCGACCATCAAAAGCTGTGCGCGCATCGCACGTCCGCGCTTCTCGACCGAAAAACGGCGCCAACCGCCCGTAAAGCCAAAGGATGCATGGTATAGCGAAACGCCCAGTAGCCCGCCAAGACCGTAAAGCACGGCCTGATGCAGATCGACCGCTTGGGCAATCGCAACGCCTGCAAGGATAAACAGGATGGCCGTGACCAAGGCCGGGCCCCTCTCAAAATCAAAACCCGGTTTGGCCGGGCGCGCAGAAAGTGTCGTTTCAGACATGGTGACGCTCAATAACGTTAAATGAATTCCACAAATGCGAACGGAACCGGGGCCTGCCCGGTTCCGTCCGACATGATCTGGCCAATAGCAGTGCCTGAAAAATCCCGATTATTCCGGGATCACCATTTCACGGCTTGGATCGGCAGCCCATTCGGTCAGGGAACCATCATACATGGCTGTGTTCTTATTGCCCATCACTTCGGAAAGACCGAACCATGCAACCGATGCCCAATGCCCGGTATTGCAATAGGTGATTTCCTTGGCATCGGACGAAACACCGGCATCACCGACCAGTTGCGCAATCGTATCAGATGCGACAAAGGCACCGTCCTGATCGCTGTAAAACTTCGACTGGGAAATGTTTTTTGCCCCCGGAATGGCACCATTACGGGCAACAACACCGCTTTTTGCATCCCCTTTAAACTGTGACTCTGGTCGCGCATCAATCAGGGCGACACCATTGGCTTGCGCCTTGGCAACGTCATCAGCGGATGCCAGAAGTTCCGGACGGAAGTTGGCGTTAAAGGCGACTTTGGTCGGTGCCACAGCGTCTTTGGACACAGCCTTCCCCGCAGCAAGCCAGGCGCGCTGGCCGCCATCAAGAATGGTCACGGCATCATGGCCAAGCACCTTAAAAGTCCAATACACGCGTGTCGCAGCACCAAAGTCGGAGCTGTTCTGCCCCGCCGGGACGACAACAACCTGTTTGTCGTTATCGATGCCAAGTGCGCCAATACGACCTGAAATCACGTCGACGGGCGGCAGCATGCCAACAACATTGTCGACCTTCGCACGCCAGCCAAATTTACCATAGGGCGCATAAACCGAACCGGGAATGTGACCGGCATCATAGGGGCTGCCCTCTTTGGTCATTGAACGGATATCAACAACAACCAGCGACGGGTTATCAAGGTTTGCTTCAACCCAGTTGGAATCCACCAGTGGCTTTTCGGTCAGACGCGCAGCCTGAGCAGCGCTACCGGCAAAAACAAATGCGGCTGCGGCAACCGCAGAAAGAATGAGAGAACGCATGGGGCCTGTCTCCATATTTCAAGAATGTCATAAATCTGTAGAAGAGATGTAATCACGCAGATAAAAATGTCAATAAAACTAATTATACATTTTATTTTTGTTTAATTTAGATATCGACGAAACCCTGCCATCCCTACTGCATTCAAATCAGGGAATCATCCCGCCGGGCGCAGGTTATTCAGATAACGGGCAAATTCGCGCGCAAAGGCATCCTGGGTTTCAAGATTGCGCAAGGCCGGAGGCCGGGTCAGGAAACCATGCAGGGTAGCAATCAGGAATTCTGCCACAGACGACGGCTCAACATCCGTTCGCACGGTTTTGTTAAACTGTGCCTTGCCGATATGGGATGCCAGCCCGCGTCGCCAATAACGGTAAACACCATCAATACGTTTGCGTAAACTTTCATCAAGCTCCCCCGCACCCGACGCCAGCCGTGCGAGCGGGCAGCCGCCTTCAAGAAGCTCCGGGGCATTATCACCGCTAAGCCGGTCAACCTGCTCCATCAGGATGGGTAAAATATCTTCGGCGTTTTCAAGCTCATTCAGCCAGACCGTATCAACATATCCCGGAAGGCATTCCTCGATCACGGCATTCACCAGCTTGGCCTTGCCGGAAAAGTGATGGTACAGCGCACCTTTGGTCACACCACTATGATCGAGAATATTATTGATTGATGCCCCACCAAACCCGGCGCGACGGATTTCACCAAACGCCGCGTCCAAAAGCTTTTGCCGGGTTTCATCGGGATTACGCACCCGTTTTGGCACAAGAGCCGTCTCAGGCGTCAGATCAAGTGCCGTGCCCGCGTCATCCTGACTGTTGTCGGGGCGGGAAATCCGCGAAAGAGCAGATGAAATGCTAAAGGGCGATTTGGTCATACGACATACTAACTTGGCAAATGAACAAGAATCTCAGGTTCCTCTGTTTTCCCGCCAAGATCAACCAGCTTGTTCATAAGGTGAACCACCACACGTCACATGCCTCGTTGCACCACGCAGACCCTTGCAATTCAAAGCAAAGCGTACTCTATTGTTGGCGATAGCCCCTTGGGGTTTTGCGTGAATTACCCGTCGGGAAGCAGATGCAAACGGATTCCATCGCCTTTGTCGCAGCCGAAACCAAAATCGCCCAAGATGCGATGTATCGGCTGAAACACCGTTACGGCCATATCCCGCCTGACAAGGCAGACGTCATCGTTGCCCTTGGCGGCGACGGTTTCATGCTCGAAAGCCTGCACCGTTATATGGGTCGCAAGGTGCCGATCTATGGCATGAACCGCGGAACTGTCGGCTTTTTGATGAACGAATTTCGGGAAATTGATCTGCCCGAACGCATCGCAGAAGCCCAGACGGTCGAGCTCCACCCCTTGCAAATGGAAGCCCATACCGTCAGTGGTGAAAGCATGTGTGCGCTTGCAATTAACGAGGTCTCGCTTCTGCGTGAAACCCGTCAGGCGGCAAAATTGCGCATTAAGGTCGACGGGGTTGAACGATTGCCCGAACTGGTATGTGATGGTGCCTTGGTGTGCACCCCCGCAGGCAGTACTGCCTATAACCTGTCGGCGCATGGTCCGATCCTGCCGATGGGAAGCGGCCTTTTGGCCCTGACCCCGATCAGTCCGTTTCGTCCGCGTCGCTGGCGTGGTGCACTTTTACCCCATGGTGCTGAAGTTGTTTTTGAAGTTCAAAACCCGGAAAAGCGCCCGGTTTCAGCTGTGGCCGACTATACCGAGGTCCGCGATGTTTCACGCGTTAAGATCGTCGAAGACCGCAGCATGAAAATCAGACTGATGTTTGATCCGGAACATAACCTTGAAGAACGCATCCTAAAGGAACAATTCGTCGAATGACCACCGCCCCCAACACCCTTGCCCCGTCAGAAGCCACCCTTAACTGGTGCCGCAAACTGATTGCCCACCCATCGGTCAGCATGACCCCCAACATGGCTCTGATTGAAGAGGTCAAAGCACATCTTGAACCGCTTGGTTATGACTGCCTTGTCGTGCGCGATGATAGCAACACCAAGGCCAATCTCTATGCGACGATCGGGCCAAAGGTTGATGGCGGCGTGATCCTATCTGGGCATAGCGACGTGGTTCCGACCGAAGGCCAGAATTGGGCATCTGATCCCTATACCATCGACATCCGCGATGATCGGCTTTATGGCCGTGGATCATGTGACATGAAGGGTTTTCTGGCCTGTCTTTTGGCCAAGGCCGAAACCTTTAAAAATGCCAATCTTCGCGTCCCCATCCATCTGGCCTTCACTTACGATGAAGAAGTCGGCTGCCTTGGCGTGCCCAGCTTGGTGGAGGCAATCAATAATCTGCCGCACAAACCTGCCATGTGCATTGTCGGTGAACCGACCGAAATGAAGGTCATTACCCAGCATAAGGGCAAATATTCGGCGCGTGCGCATTTCACCGGGCGGTCCGGGCATTCGTCGCTTCCGGGCGAAGGCGTTAATGCTGTCGAGTTTGCGTCCCAATTCGTGGTTTTCCTGCGCCAGCTTGGCCGGACATGCCGCGATGAAGGCCCGCATGATGATGATTTCGTGCCCAATCACACCACGTTTCATTCCGGCGTGATCAACGGTGGCACGCAGCTCAACATTATCCCGCAAAACTGCTTTGTTGATTTCGAATTTCGTAATCTGCCCAACCATGACCGCATGGAACTTAAAGGACAGATTTTCGATTATCTCGACAACACCCTGATCCCGGAAATGTGCGAAACCTACGACGATGTTGGCGTTGAAATCGAAGTCGTATCCGACATGCCCGGCCTTGCCACAGGCGATGACGAAGAAGTCACCAAACTGGTCATGGCGCTAACCGGTGCGAACACAACCGGCAAGGTCAGCTTTGGCACAGAAGCCGGCGTCTTTTCTGCCATGGGCGAAATTCCCACGGTGGTTTGCGGCCCGGGCAACATTGAACAGGCCCACAAACCCGACGAATTTATCGAACTTGATCAGCTTGGCCGATGCGAAGTGTTCCTTGATAAACTGATCGGTGCACTTGTGAAATAAGCCGCTTCCATGGGCATCAGACATAAAGAAGGGCTGCGAAAATCGCAGCCCTTCTTGCGTTGCATGTAACGTGTTTAAGCCAGATTGGCTTCAAAGAATTCTGCTGTCCGGGCATTGGCGGTATCGGCATCGGTTTTGTCGTAATGCGCGCCACCCTTACGGGCAAAGGCATGATCACGGCCCGGATAAAAATGAAGCTCGGTCAGGTCATGATCCCCAAGGGCTTCCTTGATAACGTCCTGTGCCTCGGTCGGGATAAATTCATCATTACCGGCCAGATGAACAATCAGCGGATTTTTAATGTTGTCCGCTTCATTCATGTAATTGTTCATGCCGCCACCGTAATATGCCGCAAACGCATCGCCATCGGTGCGTGTTGCCGACAGAAACGTCAACAACCCACCAAGACAGAAGCCAACCACACCAACCTTGCCATTCGCACCCTCAAGGCTGCGGGCGGCCTTCATGGTTGCGGCAATGTCTTCGACACCCTTATCGACATTGAACGACTGATAATAGCCAAATGCCTGCTTCCATTCGGCCTCAGTTTTGTCGGTAATGTCGATGCCCGGCTCAATCCGCCAGAACAGATCGGGACAGATGGCAATATAGCCCTGTTTGGCATAATCGTCGGCAATGTCACGCATCACCGCATTGACGCCAAATATTTCCTGAAGAACAACGACAACAGGTGCCGGCAATATTGCGGGCATGGCAACATAGGCATCAAATGAACCGTCCGGGGTGGTGACATTCAGCTTGGTCATCGTGATAAGGCTCCTTGATTTGATCTTAAATCCCACAGGCCTTAAGCCGCCCGCAGATCATTGGTCAATGAAGTATGCCAAGATCACGGAACCACAAGGTTTGGTCACCAAAAAACACATTTCAACAATCAATTGCGCAAACTAAGATTGATATCTCGTATTATCTAATTGAATTAGATTGCCATTTGTTGGACGTTGCGGCGAACTTCGGAGCATCATGTTTCAAAAGCGTACCTCAAGCAGAAAGAGTGGAATTCTTATGTTTCGCATTTCTCGCTCTGGGAACGTGAAAATACACTTGATATTTAATGCTTCTGCCCGCCCCTGAGACATTTCCCGATGGACCGGGTCGGGCAATTTTAATAACTGTTTAATTGAAGGCCGAACGAGATGAAAAGCTACGTTCTGACAGTCACCTGTGACTCCCAGCGCGGGATCGTTGCCGCTATTTCCGCCTATTTGGCTGAACATGGCTGTAACATCACCGACAGTTCCCAGTTCGACGATATGGAAACCGGTCTGTTCTTTATGCGGGTCGCCTTCGTCAGCGAAGAAGGTGTTGATCAGGAAACTCTGTCACGTGGCTTTGATGGTGCGGCGACCAAACTTGGCATGAACTATCAATTCCACGACAGCGACCATAAGATGCGCGTTCTTCTGATGGTGTCGCGTTTTGGTCATTGCCTGAACGATCTTTTGTATCGCTGGAAAATCGGTGCCTTGCCAATTGATATTGTCGGCGTGGTGTCGAACCATTTCGATTATCAAAAGGTCATTGTTAACCACGACATTCCGTTCCACCACATCCCGGTGACCAAGGACAACAAACCCGAAGCCGAAAAGAAGCTTCTTGATCTGGTTGCCGATAGCGACGTCGAACTGATCGTTCTTGCCCGCTACATGCAGGTTCTTTCCGATAATCTTTGCAAGAAAATGAGTGGCCGGATCATCAATATCCACCATTCATTCCTGCCAAGCTTTAAGGGTGCGAACCCATATCGTCAGGCTTATGAACGTGGTGTGAAACTAATCGGGGCCACCGCCCATTACGTGACCGCGGACCTCGACGAAGGCCCGATCATTGAACAGGACCTTGCCCGCATCACCCATGCGCAAAACTCTGCCGACTACGTATCCATCGGACGTGATGTTGAAAGTCAAGTGCTGGCGCGCGCGGTTCATGCCCACATCCATCATCGATCCTTCATCAACGGCAATCGCACCATCGTCTTCCCGCCAAGCCCGGGAAGCTACGCATCCGAGCGGATGGGATAACTCAAAAAAAGCCCCGGCCTTTTAAAGACCGGGGCTTTTTCATGTTTGGATTCCGAGCCTGATGTTGTTAGCCGATCAACGCCAGCCTTTAACAGCCCGCCGGTCGACAGCAGGTGGAACAATCCCGCGCGCGGCATTCCCAATACCATCAAGCACATTACTCGCAGCAATATCGCACTGACGGGATTCCATACGTTTAAACCGCGCGTCAAACATTTGAGCCCGATCAGCCTGAAGTTTAGGATCGGCTGGCAATTCACGCCCTTCAATAAAGGCCTTTGGATCAAGCCAATCAAGGGTCAGCGACGTCAGATTAAGACGCAAAACATCCCCGTCACACAAATAACCAATACCACCGCCCGCGAAGGCTTCGGGGACCATATGCCCAATGCAGGCCCCCTTGGTCACACCGGAATAGCGCCCATCGGTAATCAGCATCGAGGATGCTTCAAGAATGCGGTGATGGCGCAAGTTCTGTGACGGTGAAAACATTTCCGGCATGCCATAAGCTTCTGGCCCCTGCCCGCCAATAACAAAGGCAAAGGAAAGGTGCCCTTGTTCAAACATGTCCTTGGGGGCATCCATATCAACACGATTTCCCCCGTTACGGCGGACAACAGCGGCAATCAGTTCTTCGCTGACACCATCGGTTTCCATCAGGCGGGTGACCAGATCGGGTGATGCAAAATCACCATTACAAACATGTTCATTTTCGTAATAGCGCACGATGAAAACATGATCATCGAAATGCGATAACAGCCGGTCACTCATACCCGATGTTTTGACCGCGCAGTTTTCAAAGAAACTGCCGGTGATGACATCAACGCCGGATCGCTGCCGGACCGGCGTTGCACGGATCACCGACGCATCACCAAGGGTAACATCGACCGGATTATCCAGTCCGGCAATGCGCTGCCCCCATGTCTTGCCAAGAACTGTCGGCGCATCAAGGTCCATCGCCACCCCAAGATCACTGAGTATGCGATAAATGCTTTCCATGCCGCGATTTTTGCCTTCGGCCATTTGCTGGGCCAAAACGAACGTGTCGCGATTTTCGGTTAAGCTATGAGCGAAGATTTCCGGGACCGGGGTTTTGGTTCGGACATCCTGATAGTCGTCAATCGAGACATTAAATCCGGCATAGCGCATCATGAACGGCAAATGCAGCAGCATATTACTGCTGGACCCGGTGGCATTATGAACACGCACGAAATTGGCAAAATTTGCCTTAAGCAAATTGCCTATCGCATATTCCGGTTTATTAAAGACGCCAAACAGTGCATCCACTCCGGCCGCGACCGCCGCAAAAGGCGGAACATCGGTGAGCAGTTCCAGTTCCGGCGGCGTCAGACCAAAGGCCGCCAGCATGGTGCGCGATGAATTCCCCGTGCCGTTAAAGGCACAAATACCGCCCTTGGAGTCACAAGTCGCCGTTGCCAGCTCATCCAAGACGCGCCGTTCCATCGCCCCGTCAATCAATCCAAGCAAACGTGCCCGTTCGAGCAATCCAGCAAAGGCCTCATCGGACGTGCATTGCAGGATATACCGCATGTTTTCGCGGATATCCCCGCCCAAGTCATCATGCCCGGCATGATCCGCATCGGATGCAATTTTATCAAGCAACCGGCGCGTCCCATCGGGGATTTCGCCGCCCTTTAAAACGTGTGATGGTGCAAACACCGCCCAGACCGGGGCCTGATCGCCACGATAGGCGCGCGCATGATCTGCTGATGCCAGCCCCGCCACCACAGCAGCCGGCGATTTATCGCAACCGGCAATGACGTAGGCCGCGTGATAACTATGGCCTTCAAAGGTGATGTTGACTGCGGCAGCCGTATGATTGCGTGATGCCAGCGAATAGCTTTGCCCGATATTGTTTTGCGCTGTGCCATCACAAATCACCGGCACATGAAACAGAAACGGCACCCCGCCCATTTCCCAGATCCGGATGGCCGCCATCAACGCCTGTGGCCGATCCAGAAGATGGGCAGGATGATCCGGCGCACCGGCAATGATCGCAATACGCGGACGGTTTTCCACCAGACGACCAACTACATCCTTTATTTCAGGAACGGAAAAATCCCGGTCGCGCGCAACCGTCGGGTTTTCATTTACCGCACTCCGCAAAAGACTGATCACCGTGATCGGTTGATTTGCCAATCCTTGGATACAATCACGGTAGGGGTTGGCTTTTTCGTCAATAATGACGGGCTGGGCAGGCAGATTGGTCGGTGACATGGTGGGTCTATCTCAATCGGGGCAAGAATGCGGAACGTTGGCGTGTATAGCTGTCAGATTATCGCGGATCAGACAAGACCGCCATCGACAATAAAGCTTTGCGAAGAACAGGCCGAAGAAACGTCAGACGCCAAAAACAAAACCATCTGCGCAACATCATCACCGACAAGACGACGTTTCACACACTGTTGTTCCTGAATGCGTTCTTCGTCGGCGGGCGTTATCCAGAGATCAAGTTGCCGTTGGGTTATGATGCAGCCCGGAATCACCGTATTGACCCGAATGCCATCCGCCCCCCAGTCGCGGGCCAATGCCCGGGTCATGCCAATAATGCCAGCCTTTGCCGTTTCATAGGTCACCAGATCGGGTAATCCCATTAAATAACTTACAGAACTGAAATTAATAATGCTGCCGCCACCCTTTTCGCGCATGCCTTGCGCCACAGCACGGGCACAGAAAAACTGATGGTTCAAGTTAACATCAAGCCCGTCACGCCATTGCTCTGGCCCAATGTCTTCGGGGCGATGGCGATCATCGCGTGCGGCATTATTAACCAGAACATCAACAGGCCCGATGGCAGCGGAAAGTTCGCGCACAGCGCCGGGAATTGCCGCCTGATCACGCAAATCGAGTGATTTATAGACAGGCGCAACACCGTGATCTTCGCGGATCGAGTCAATCAGTTTTTGCGCAGCGTCATCGTCAATGTCGATAAACCCGACATGTGCACCCTGGGCACAGAAAGCCCGCACGATTGATGCACCAATCCCCGATGCCCCGCCGGTCACAAGAACCGACTTGCCATCAATGTCGTGATATTTCGCTGTCATAACGTTCCCTGCCATTTTTTCATTTTATTTTAGGCTTCCAAATTAAATGCTGCGCTGCAACCTACCAAAATCCCCGATTTATACTAAAGATGCAGAAATTCAGGGCATATATTTCGGCATTAGCATGTTTTTTAATTTGATCACTAAAAAAAATTTGACAGGGCGACCTCTTCACGTCAACATTTTTTCGACAACAAAAATAAATGTCACCTAAAGACACACTCATTCAGGGAAGAAACAGATGAAAAAACTCCTTTCGACGGCCATGTTGGCCGGAACAGTATTGATGTCGGCAAATGCCTTTGCCGCCGACCTCACCGTTGGCGTTAGCTGGTCAAACTTCCAGGAAGAACGTTGGAAAACCGATGAAGCCGCCATCAAAAGCGCGCTTGAAGCAGCTGGCGCTGAATATATCAGTGCCGATGCGCAAAGCTCTCCGTCCAAGCAGCTTTCAGATATCGAAAGCCTGATCGCACGCGGTGCAAATGCACTGATCGTTCTGGCACAAGACTCGTCGTCAATCGGCCCGGCAGTGACGAAGGCAACGAACGAAGGCATTCCGGTCGTTGGCTATGACCGACTGATCGAAGACGCGAGCGCTTATTACATTACATTCAACAACAAGGAAGTCGGTCGCCTTCAGGCCGAAGCCGTCTTTGCCGAGCAACCAAAAGGCAACTACGTCTTTATCAAGGGCGCACCAACCGACCCGAATGCCAATCTTCTCCATGAAGGACAGCTTGAAGTTCTTCAGGCTGCGATTGATTCAGGTGATATCAAGGTTGTTGGCGAAGCCTATACCGATAGCTGGCAGCCAACAATTGCACAGCGCAATATGGAACAGTTCCTAACCGCTGCCGACAACAAGGTTGATGCGGTTGTTGCTTCTAACGATGGCACTGCCGGTGGCGTTGTCGCAGCGCTTTCTGCACAGGGCATGCAGGGCATCCCGGTTTCCGGTCAGGATGGCGATCATGCCGCACTGAACCGCGTTGCTCTTGGCACCCAGACGGTTTCGGTTTGGAAAGATGCCCGCCTTCTTGGCAAGCGCGCGGCTGAAATCGCTGTTGAACTGGCAGGTGGCACCAAACTTGGTGATGTTGACGGCACAGCCGACTGGGAAAGCCCGAACGGTGTTACCATGAAATCCTATTTCCTGGATCCGGTTGCGATTACCCAGAACAAACTTGATCTCGTGATTGATGCTGGCTGGGTTTCAAAAGACGTCGTTTGCCAAGGCGTTTCGAGCGGCAAGGTAGCTGCCTGCAACTAAGGCAGCCAGTTTCCTCCGACCTTGCTTAACCCGGGGCCGACAGCTGTATCCATGCGCAGAATACAGCACGTCGGCCCCGCTGCTTTACGAGCTTTTTCATGTCACGACTGCTTTCGAAAATGGAAGTCGACCGCCGACTGATCGGTCTGGCTTTCGTCCTGCTGATCATATGGGTCGGTTTTGATATCGCATCGGGCGGGCGCTTTATCACCCCGCGTAATATCTTTAACCTGTCAGTTCAGACGGCCTCTGTGGCTGTTATGGCCTGCGGCATGGTTCTGATTATCGTCACTCGCCATATCGACCTTTCCGTTGGGGCGATCCTTGGCGTTCTGGCGATGATCATGGGTGTTGTTCAAACCGATTTTCTTCCGCAATTCCTTGATTACAATCACCCGATGACGTGGGCGCTTACCCTTTTGATCGGCATTGCGGTTGGCGCTGCCATCGGCGGGATACAGGGACTTGCCGTTGGCTACCTCGGCGTGCCTGCCTTTATTGTTACCCTTGGCGGACTTCTGGTCTGGCGTGGGTCAGCATGGTGGGTTACGCAAGGGCGTACCGTTGCCCCGCTTGATCAGAATTTCATTTTACTGGGCGGCGGGATCGAAGGCACGATTGGCGCAACATGGAGCTGGATCGTTGCTGCGGTTGCCATTGTGGCCATCATATATGTCGCCATCATGGACCGTCGTCGCCGCCTAGCTTTTGATTTTCCGGTCAAGCCGATTTGGGCAGAATACACCAATACCATCGTCAAGGCCGGACTGGTTTTAGCCGTTATCACAACCTTAAACGCCTATCACCTGCCGACCCGTGCTGCCGAGCGCATCCTTGAGAACAAGGGCATCCCGGTGACCCCGGAGAATATCGAAATCTCGCACGGCATTGCTATTCCGCTTCTGATCGTCGCCCTGGTTGCGATTGTCCTGACAGTTGTTGTCAAGCGCACCCGTTTTGGCCGGTATATCTTCGCGATTGGCGGCAATCCGCAGGCAGCCGAACTGGCGGGCATCAATGTCAAACGCATGACCGTTGCCGTGTTTGCCCTGATGGGGGTTTTGTGCGCCATCAGTGCGGCGATTTCATCGGCCCGCCTGCAATCAGCTGGCAATGACCTTGGCACGCTTGATGAGCTGCGTGTGATTGCTGCCGTTGTCATCGGCGGCACGTCGCTTGCCGGAGGTGTCGGTACGATTTACGGGGCCCTCATCGGCGCACTTGTAATGCAAAGCCTGCAAAGCGGTATGGCGCTTTTGGGTGTTGATACGTCGCTACAAAGTATCGTGATCGGGCTGGTCCTTGTTCTGGCTGTCTTTAGCGACAAGTATTTCCACCGTCGTTATAGCGACCCTACCGCGTAAGGAGACCGGATATGCCAGACATGAATGATACCAATACCGATAAAAATCCGCTGGTCGAAATGCGCGACATCCATGTCAGCTTTGGCGGGGTCAAGGCGGTGGATGGCGTTTCCATCGACCTTTATCCCGGCGAGGTCGTCGGGGTACTTGGCCATAATGGGGCAGGCAAGTCGACCCTGATCAAAATCCTGTCAGGGGCCTATCAGGCCGATACCGGGCAAATCGTCGTCGACGGCAAGGAAGCCAAAATTGAAAATGCGCGTGATGCACGTGACAATAACATCGAGACGATCTATCAGAATCTTGCCCTTGCCGATAACCTTGATGCTACGCAGAACCTGTTTTTGGGGCGCGAATTTGTCGACAAGTTTGGTTTCCTTGATGATGCCGCCATGGAACATAAGGCGCGTGAAGTCCTGCACCGGCTGAACCCGAACTTCAAAAAATTCACATCCCCGGTGTCCGCCCTGTCGGGTGGTCAGCGCCAGTCGGTGGCCATTGCACGCGCGCTTTTGTTTGAAGCACGTGTCCTGATCATGGATGAGCCCTGTGCCGCACTTGGGGTGCATGAAACCAAAATGGTCTGCGAACTGATTAACAAGCTCAAACATGACGGGCTTGGTATTCTATTGATAAGTCACGACCTTCATGATGTATTTGATCTCTCTGATCGCCTTCATGTGATGAAAAACGGCAAACTGGTCGGCAGTGTCAGAACAGAAGATGTCACCCATGATGATGTTCTTGGCATGATCATTTTGGGCAAGATGCCCGAACATCTTTTGCATTTGGCCGGACCGGGCGCCACCAACGCGACCAACACCCAGACAAGCGAGACACCCTTATGACCAACGGCTTCCCAACCAACCTCAATGACATCCTGCCAGATGATGCCAACCATGCCATTTTGATTGGACGCATATGGGATCCGCGCGTTTCCGGGCCAACACCCGTACTGGTTGATGGTGACAAATTGCGCGACATCAGCAGCATCGCCCCAACCGTCAGCCAGCTTCTTGAAATCGGCGATCTTGTTGGCAAACTGGCGCGTCCGGCAAACTTCCCCATCGTTGGTGCCCTTGAAGATGTTCTCGCACAGTCAAAACCGGGTGCTGACAAAAACACAGCCCATCTCCTCAGCCCCAATGATTTGCAGGCGATCAAGGCGAGTGGTGTCACATTCGTTGCCAGCCTGCTGGAACGCGTGATCGAAGAACAGGCCCGTGGGGATGCCAGTAAGTCCGATCAAATTCGCACCGAAATCACCGGTATCATCGGCGATGACCTGTCACAGATCGAACCGGGATCGGAAAAAGCCGCCGATATCAAAAAGGTCCTGATCGAGAAAGGCGCATGGTCACAGTATCTCGAAGTTGGCATTGGCCCGGATGCGGAAATCTTCACCAAGTCGCCTGCTATGTCCGCCGTTGGTCATGGCGCGCATGTTGGCCTGCATCCGATTTCAACATGGAACAACCCGGAACCCGAAGTCGTTCTGGCAGTCACATCACAGGGAAAAATCGTCGGTGCCAGCCTTGGCAATGACGTCAACCTGCGCGATGTCGAAGGCCGATCTGCCCTTTTGCTGGGCAAGGCAAAAGACAACAACGGGTCGTGCTCAATCGGGCCGTTCATCCGCCTGTTTAATGATAGCTTCACCCTTGAAACGGTTAAGGGTGCTGATCTTGCGATGGCTGTCGATGGACCGGATGGCTATCACCTTGATGCGGTAAGCTCGATGAGCCAGATCAGCCGATCCCCCGAAAGCCTTGTTTCACAGGCGATTGGCAAGCATCACCAGTACCCGGACGGCTTTATGCTGTTTTTGGGCACCATGTTTGCCCCTACCGATGACCGGGGCGGTGCGGGCAAGGGCTTTACCCACGAAATGGGCGACCTTGTGACCATTGCCACGCCAAGCCTTGGCAAACTGATCAATCAGGTGGATCGCTCGGACGTGATCAATCCTTGGCAGTTCGGGATCACCGCCCTTATGACCAACCTTGCCGCACGTGGTTTGCTTTAAGGACGGGCAATTTGCTGCGGCACTTTCCGATTTTCTATCCCCTTGCCAAAACGGGATGAAAAATGCCCATATCAGCAAGACGGAGTGCGGACAGTTTTATCCGCCCCGTCTTGCCACTGACACCTGAAAGCAGACCCACCGCATGAGCCGTCGCACCGAAAGCGATACCCCGCGCCAACCATCCCAGATTGCCATCTTGCGCTATCTGCGTGTTCATGGACCGGCGGCACGCATCGATATCGGCACGGCCACGGGCTTAAGCCCCGCAACCGTCACGTCGCTTACCGCCGATCTGATGACACAGGGGCTGGTGCAGGAAAGTCAGGCTACGGTAGCAAGCGGTACGCCCAACGCCAACGGCACACATGGCACAACACGTGGTCGCCCAAAGGTACTGCTTGATCTGGTCCCCGGTGCGGCGTGCGTCATTGGCGTCAAGCTGACAATCAATCTGATCGAGATCGCACTGGGCAATTTCAAAGGCGAAATCGAACGCAACACCGAACACAGCATCAAAACCCGTGATTTAACCGACCGGCAACTGATTGACACCCTGATCACGCTGATTGACAGCTTCATCAAAGATAACAGCGACATCATCACACATCCGCCAGTCGGCATCAGCGTCGCAGTACAAGGCGTAACCGACAGCAACAGTGGTGAAATCATCTGGTCACCCGCCCTGCGTCATCGTCAAATTGCCATTACCCGACCGTTAAGCGAACGCTATGGCGGAGTTGTGCAAATGTCCAATGACGCCAACTGTATTGCCACAGCCATCACCCAGAACACCACATTGCATGGCGGTGGTGATTTTGCCGTGATCATGCTGGGATATGGCATTGGCATGGGGCTGGTGTTAAATGGCAATGTCTATAACGGCCATTTTGGCACCGCCGCCGAATTCGGTCATATGAAGTATCAACCCGATGGTCCGCTGTGTAATTGCGGGCGCCGCGGATGTCTTGAGGCATATATAGGTGATTACGCCATTTTACGCGATGCGCTTGGCCTGATTGACCTTGCCGATGCCAACAGCCTGCACCCCAGCGAAGAACAAATGATGGATCTGGTCGCACGCGCACGGGCTGGCAATGAAGACCTTGCCGATCTGTTTCGGCATGCCGGCAAGGTTCTTGGATATGGCATTGCCAATCTGATTGCCTTGATTGGTCCCAAACGGATTTTCATCACCGGGTCAGGCGCACGGGCCTATGACCTGATGGCGCCGGAATTGCAACGCGGACTGCATCTCGCGCAAGTCCCCGAATTGCACCGCGGCCCGGAAATCGTCCATCTGGCATGGGACAAGGATCTGGCCCTTCAAGGGGCAATTGGTCAAAGCCTGCTGCGTCATGACGAAAACATGTTCAAGGCTGGTACCAACACCTAACACTCAACGCGATGTCGAGCCCAAACCACAAAAAAAGCCGCCCCGCTTCGGAGCGGCTTTTGTATTTTTTCCGGCAGTGCGATCAAGCCTTAGCGACCGTTCTTTTTGCGCCATGCTTCAAAGTTCACCTTGGTTTCATCCTTGGTTGCCGGATAAAGACCAATGATCGGCTTGCCTGACATAACTTCTTCAAGAACAAAGTCCTCAAAGCTTTCCATACCGGCACATTCTTCGGCCAACTCATCAGCAAGATGCGCTGGAAGAACAACAACACCGTCTTTATCACCAACCAAAACATCACCGGGAAACACAGGTGCATCGCCACACCCGATCGGCACATTAAGGTCATAGGCCTCATGCAGCGTCAGGTTGGTCGGCGCAGACGGGCGCGAGTGATATGCATGAATGGCAAGTTTTCCGATGCCATCGGCATCCCGGAAACCACCATCAGTCACGATCCCCTCGACGCCACGCTTCATCAAACGGGTTACAAGGATCGATCCCGCCGATGCCGCGCGCGCGTCCTTGCGGCTGTCCATCACCAAAACATGTCCCTCCGGGCATTGCTCAACGGCAACGCGCTGCGGGTGGTTTGGATCCCGGAACACCTCAATCGGGTTGCGATCCTCACGTGCGGGGATATAGCGCAGCGTATAGGCCTGCCCAACCATATTTTCACTCTTAGGGGCAACCTGCTGGACATTCTGGATGAACTGATTGCGAATGCCGCGCTTAAAAAGGGCCGTACATAACGACGCGGTGCTTACCCGTTTAAGCTTGTTACGGATTGCATCACTCAGGACATAATCACTCATACTTCTTTACTCCGTAGAGTGCCCGGCCGCGCACAGCCGGGCAATATCATTGGGAAAACACAATCAGACAAGATCAGCAGGCAAAACATCCGCCGGGATGTTCTGATAGCAAACCGGACGCAGGAACCGACGAATGGCCATGGTACCAACCGACGTCGCACCAAAGTTGGTCGATGCCGGGTACGGCCCGCCGTGCACCATGGTGTCGGAAACTTCCACACCGGTCGGGAATCCATTGGCCAGAACACGGCCAGCTTTACGTTCCAAAATCGGCATCAACGACCGGGCATCCCCTGCATCACCACCATCAAGATGCAGCGTGCAAGTCAACTGACCGTCAAGCGCCTTGGCAATGGTACGCATTTCTTCCATGTCCTTGACCCGGACAACAAGACCAAGCGGGCCAAAGACTTCTTCGCCCAATTCATGATTTGAAAGCCAGTTTTCACCGGTGGTTTCAAACAAATACGGCGTTGCATTGCGCAGATCACACGACGTGGTCAAAACGTCTTTGACACCACTGGTCGAAGCAATCCGTTTTGCGCCGGCACGATAAGCATCCGCCATGCCATCGGTCAGCATGGTCTGAGCCGAAACCTCGGCAAGGCCAGCCTTGGCCGCATTCACAAAAGCATCGGCATCCGGCCCGTCAATCACAACTGCGATCCCCGGATTGGTACAGAACTGCCCTGCCCCCATGGTCAGTGATCCTGCCCAGCCTTTGCCAAGCACCTCGCCGCGTTCTTTCATCGCGACCGGCATCATAAACATCGGATTGACCGATCCAAGCTCACCAAAGAACGGAATCGGCTCAGGACGGCTTGCACACAGATCAAACAACGCACGTCCACCGCCAAGCGATCCGGTAAAGCCAACCGCCTTGATCAGAGGATGCTGCACAAGGCTTTGGCCAACATCGCGTTTACCGCCTTGAATAAGGCTAAACACACCTGGATGAACACCACATGCCTTGATCGCGGCATCAATCGCCTGAGCGACAATTTCACCAGTGCCCGGATGGGCCGAATGCCCCTTGACCACAACCGGACAGCCAGCCGCCAGGGCCGACGCGGTATCGCCACCAGCAACAGAGAATGCCAGCGGGAAGTTCGATGCACCAAACACAGCCACTGGACCAATCGGACGCTGCATCAAACGCAGATCCGGGCGCGGCAAGGGCGCACGATCCGGCAATGCTTCGTCATGACGACGATCAAGATACGCACCATCAAGAATATGGCTGGCAAACAGACGAAGCTGTCCAACCGTGCGGCCCCGCTCCCCATTCAGGCGGGCTTCGGGTAGCCCGGACTCCTGCGTGCCAATTTCGGTAATTTCATCACCGCGTGCGTCGATCTCATCAGCAATCTTATTCAGCAATGCTGCGCGGTCTTCGCGGGTGGAATAGGCAAAGGACCAAAACGCGTCTTCGGCGGCCTTGGCGGCCTGATCGACCAATGCCGGAGTGCCAACCGGGAATGTATTGGCCGGGCCATGGGCCGGTTCGGACTGGAACGTCGCATCGCCTGCGACCCAGTCACCCGCGATCAGATGTTTGCCTGTCAGTTTATAGGACATAGATGCCTCCTTGGTGCGGCAGGGCCGCCTTATTTTACAAGATTGTTTTGACGCATAAACGTGGTCAGTTTTTTGTGCTGTTCATCGGTCAGCGGCCATGCAGATGGCGGACGCGTCGCGCCACAATCATCACCCAGCAGTTTAAGCGCTGCTTTGACACCCGTCACGTTCGTACCGTTCATTTCTTCGGCACGGACGTCTTCGAATGCCTTCATTTCACCGATTAACTGACGTGCCTTGGCATAGTCACCACCCTCAAGGGCGGCGTGGATCGCCATGGAACGTTCTGGCCAGACATTGATCAGACCAGATGTAAAGCCACGCGCCCCCACCGCATAAAACGCTGGTGCCCAAGTTTCGGCCAAACCACCAACCCAGACAATGTCAGGATCACATGCATTGATCGCATCAGCCAGTTTCATGGCGTTGGGCGTCGCCCATTTCACACCCGCAACACCTTCGACAGCACACAGGTCAGCAATCGCCTTGGTGCCAATCGTATCGTTGCGCAGATACAGCATCATCGGCAACCCGCCGGACGCATCAGCAATACGTTTGATGTAATCAACAACACCGCGTGGTGCGACGAACGGATCAGGCGGCTGATGGATCATCAAGGCTTCTGCACCGGCATCTGCCGATGCCTTGGCCAAGGCGCAGGCATCGCGCACACCGCGCCCGATACCAGCGAGCATCGGCGCACGGCCATCGAGCATCTCGGCAACGGATTTTGCCATGGTGATGGCTTCATCTGTGGTCAGCGCATAAAACTCGCCGGTATTTCCATTGACCACCGGAAAATGAACCCCGGCAGCAAGTGCACGGTCAATAATCGGTTTGAGCTTGGTTGGCGCGATGTCGCCATTGTCATCATACGGCGTAACAA
Source organism: Thalassospira lohafexi (assembly GCF_002844275.1). Lineage (GTDB taxonomy): Bacteria > Pseudomonadota > Alphaproteobacteria > Rhodospirillales > Thalassospiraceae > Thalassospira > Thalassospira lohafexi. The sequence continues at coordinate 57,700 of NZ_NXGX01000007.1, read as the reverse complement.
GAATGCCCGAAATCCCGGACAGCACGCCACGCAGATCGGCTTTTGAAAGTGCCATTGAACTGTATCCCTGAGTGATGCGGTTCGCGGGGGCCATAGCTAGCCCCCGCTTTGCGTCTTTTGCGTTTAGAAGATGTCCGGCTCGCCGGCGGTTTCGCCAAACTTCGGCGATAGGAAATCGAAATCACAGCCTTCATTGGACTGTGTCACGTGCTTGCCAAACATATAGCCATAGCCACGCTGGAAACGCGGCTCGGGTTTTTGCCACGCAGCACGACGGCGTTCGATTTCTTCTTCATCGACCAGCATATCCAAACGACGGCTATCAAGATCAAGCCGCACGATGTCACCGGTTTTCAGCAACGCCAGCGGACCGCCAATATAGGATTCGGGTGCCACATGCAGCACACATGCCCCATAAGACGTTCCTGACATCCGGGCATCAGAAATACGCAGCATGTCACGATGACCCTGTTTGATCAGGGCTTTTGGAATGGGTAGCATGCCCCATTCGGGGAAACCGGGCCCGCCAAGCGGACCCGCATTGCGCAGAACCATGACGTGATCGGGCGTGACATCAAGGTTTTCGTCATCAACCGCCTTTTTCATTTCCGGATAGCTATCAAACACCAGTGCCGGGCCCTCGTGATTGCGGAAACGCTCATCACAGGCTGCAGGCTTGATCACCGCCCCGTCGGGGCACAGATTGCCGCGCAAAACCGCAAGCGATCCCTGATGATAGACCGGATTGGACAGCGGCCGAATGACATCATCATTATAAACAACCGCCCCCTCAAGCGTTTCGCCAAGGGTTTTACCTGTCACGGTCGTCACCGACGTATCAAGCTTATCGCCAAGCTGCGCCATCAGTGCACGCAAGCCGCCAGCATAATAAAAATCTTCCATCAGGTAGTCATCTTTGCCCGATGGTCGAATGTTGGCAATCAAGGGCGTAGTACGCCCCAGCGCATCAAGATCATCGAGTGTCAGATCAATCGATGCACGCCGCGCCATGGCCAGCATATGCACAACCGCGTTGGTCGAACAGCCGGTAGCCATCGCGACAACGGCGGAATTTTTAACCGATGCCGGGGTAACAATTTTTTCCGGTGTCAAATCTTCCCAGACCATATCAACAATACGACGACCACATTGGGTCGACATACGGATATGACCGGCATCCGGTGCCGGAATGGATGACGCCCCCGGCAGGCAAAGCCCCATCGCCTCGGCAATGGCTGTCATAGTCGATGCGGTTCCCATGGTCATGCAGTGACCATATGAACGCGCAATGCCGCCTTCGACCCCAACCCATTCTTCGTCACTAATGTTACCGGCACGCCGTTCGTCCCAATATTTCCAGGCATCCGAGCCCGAACCAAGGATTTTACCGGCATAATTGCCACGCAACATCGGCCCCGCAGGCAGGTAAATCATCGGAACACCGGCCGACAGCGCGCCCATCACCAAACCCGGTGTGGTTTTATCGCAGCCGCCCATCAACACCACGCCATCAAGCGGGTGGGACCGGATTTGTTCCTCGGTCTCCATGGCAAGCAGATTGCGATAAAGCATCGAGGTTGGTTTGGTGAACGACTCATCAACCGAAATAGATGGCAGTTCAACCGGGAAACCACCGGCCTGATGAACGCCCTTTTTCACATCACCGGCACGTTCACGGAAATGCGCATGGCACGGATTAAGCTCCGACCATGTATTAAGGATCCCGATGACCGGACGCCCGGTCCAATCCTCAGGATCAAGCCCCATCTGCATCAGACGCGAACGATGGCCAAACGAACGAAGATCATCGGGCGCAAACCAGCGCGCACTTCTAAGATCTTCTGCAGCTTTTTTATGTTTCTCGGACATGGCGTCCCTCCCGTAGTTCGGCTTTTTCCCTGTTTTCCACATGTTACACGAAAAACAGGAGCCTGCACTTTTCATTGATGACCTATGTATGCGCATACAAGGACAAGATGTCAAGTAAACTTACATGTACAAGCATACTCTATATAATACAGAAAATATCCGAGAAACTCAGCAATTGACACCAATTGAAACAAGATGTATCAAGTTATGTATGCGCATACATATGGCTTTTAAATTTACAAGCCAAAACAACAATAAGAACAAGCAACACCCTCCACTTGGGAACCACACCAAGCGGGCATTACGGGGACATCCCCATCGTCAGGAACGCGTCATTCGGGAGGAAATCTTATGACCGGACTCTTTAAATCCATCGCCGCTGCTGCTGGCTTCGCCGCCATGGTTGCATCACCTGTTCTGGCTTCGGCTGCTGATCTACCAAGCAACATTCGCCTTGTCATCGGCTCGAAATCAACCGGTGGCGACACCTACCAGAACAGCGCGATCGTTGCCGAGGCACTCGCCAAGAAACTCGACATCAACGTAAAAGTCGATGCCGTTGGCTCCAGCGAAGCTTTCAAGGCATTGCAACGCGATTCGCGTGGCACCACCATCATGATCTTCCACGATCAATCCTATCTTGGAAATCTGTACGGTGTGCGCGGTTATGACGACATCTTTGATAATTACGTTGTCGGCCCGACAGTCGCGATCAATCCGGGCAATGCGTATCTCGTAGCGAAAAATTCGCCGATGCAGTCGATGGAAGACGTGATTGCCGCTGCGGCCGCTGGTCAACGCGTTCGCGTTGCCATTCAGGCCGGTGGTGTTTCGGAAATCGGGTTCTCGGCTCTGAAAAACGCTGTCAAAGTGACCCATCCGGGTGCCGAAGAAAACATCGTTCCGGTCAACACCGGTTCGCAGGCAGATAAAAATCAGTTGATGTTTGATGGTCAGGCCGATGTCATCAACGGGTCGGTTCAAGCCAACGAACAGTTCACCCAGCTTGATGCAGATGATCAAAAAGCAATGCGCTTTATCTGGCTGACCGCACGCGAAGAGACCATCGAACAGGCAAACCCCGAAGGCATGGGCGACACCACCCGTGACGAACTTCTGGCATTCACCACCCCGAATGTCAGCGTCACCCTTGACGGTTCAAAAGACTTCACCTTCGACAAGGAATTCTTCTTCCTGTTCAACAAGGACATGGATGCCGAACAGATCGCGGCCATCGACACCGCACTGAAAGAAATCTATGCCGCTGGTGATATCCAGAAAACGCAAAAAGCATCGTTCTTCATCCCGAACTACAAGCCGCAGGCCGAAGCTGCGACTTACCTGAAGGCGAAACGTGACGAATATCGTCACGTCATCGACGCGATTTCAACCAAGTAAAATACTGGATGGCCCGGCATTGATGTGCCGGGCCGCTCCTGCCTGTTTCGATTAATGTGCGGGAGAACCCGCCAACATTGCCGGTAAAAAAAGCCCTGCCCGATTTCCCAATTGCATGGAAACGCGTAACATAGGGCCAAAACAGGCACATCCCGGAGGCGTCCCATGTCATTTGACTCCCCTTTTCATGTGACAGTCGATTTCGATACGTCGCATATGATTTTCCCAACAATCATCGCCATAATTCTGGGCATTCTTTTTACCGCCATCCTGATTACCCGTGGGCGTACGATCCTTGCCGCCATTACCAGCGGCCCATGGTGGCCGGCTGGCATTGATCATATCCGTTTTTTTGGAACATTGGTTCTCACGGTCATCTATTTTACGGCGATGCCGACAGTGGGCGACATATTTCCCAATACCGGGCTTGGGTTCTATCTGTGTTCGATCCCGTACCTGTTTGCGCTAAGCACCCTTTTCCTGCACGAGCGCACCCGACGGACATTGCTGATAGCAGGCGCAAACGCCCTGATCGCGCCAACCATCGTCTGGTACATCCTGTCCGAACTTTTCAACATTTCGCTGCCATAAGGGCCTGCCCCGGCACGGATTGAGCCAAGAGATTTATCATGGAACTCCTATCCATTCTGACGCCGATGTTCTTCACATTGGTTACCGCGGGCACTGTGATCGGCATCATTTTCGGCGCTATTCCGGGCATGACCGCCACCATGGCCGTTGCCGTGTGTTTGCCACTGACCTATTCGCTTGGCCTTGAAAACGGCCTCGCGCTGTTGCTTGGGCTGTATGTTGGCGGGATTTCCGGCGGGCTGGTTCCTGCCATTTTGCTCAACATTCCGGGCACTCCGTCATCGATCACCACAACGCTTGATGGTTATCCGATGACCCAGAACGGCGAAGGCGAACGCGCGCTTAAAATCGGGATTACATCATCTCTGATCGGCGGATTGTTCAGCCTTGCCGCCCTTTATCTGTTTGCCCCGGCCTTGGCCGATTTTGCCATCAAGTTTTCCTATATCGAAAAATTTCTGATCATCTTCTTTGCCCTGACCGTCATGGCCGCTCTGTCAAGCAGCCTTTTGGTCGGTATTTTCAGCGGGTTTCTGGGTATTTTCATCAGCCTGATTGGCGCCTATGACATTTCGCGCGGCGGCAATGGTGAATTGCGCCTCGTGCCTGAGTTCCTTGAATACTATCTCGAAAGCGGCTTTTCGTTACTGCCGGTTCTGATCGGTCTGTTTGGCCTTGCCACCATCCTGATCGAAGCCGAACAAGGCATGAAAGAAGGGCAAAGCTTGTCGGGGGTAAAGATTGGTGGAAAGCCGTTCAAACTTTCTATCTTCAAAGGTCAGTTCGTCAATCTGTTCCGTTCATCGGCCATCGGCACCTTTGTCGGCATTCTGCCCGGTGTTGGCGGCAGTGCCGCATCCATTCTGGCCTATAGTCAGGAAAAGAACTTTTCCAAAACCCCTGAAAAATTCGGCAAGGGTGAGCCAGCCGGTGTGATTGCATCAGAAAGTGCCAATAATGGCCTGACGGGCGGCGCATTGGTACCGCTATTGTCGCTTGGCATCCCCGGTGATTCAACCACCGCCATCCTGATCGGCGCCTTTACCCTGCAAGGCATTCAGGTCGGCCCCCTGTTTATCGGCAACAACCCGGTGACATGGGATGCCATGATCATTGCCATGCTGGTTGCCAACATTGTGATGTTTCTGGTTATGGTCTTTGCCATCCGGCACCTGGCCAAGGTCGTGACGGTACCCAAAAACATCCTGTTCCCGATCATTCTGATGATGTGTGTTGTCGGGGCCTATACGATTAATTACGGTGTGATGTTCGATGTCTGGACGCTTTTGATCTTTGGTCTGTTTGGCTATCTGGCACACAAGATCCGGCTTGAAATTGCGCCGTTTATCATCGGCTTTATTCTGGGCCCATCGGCGGAAATCTATTTCGTAAAAAGTCTGGAATCCTTTGGCACGTTTTCGATCTTCTTTACCAAAAGCTGGATCGCCGGACTGCTGTGGGTTCTGATTGCGATATCGATTGCGTTTTCGATTTCCGTTGCACGGAAAAAGAATAAGACAGAAAACGAGTGAATCCGGGCAAGAAGCAACAAACAACCTCCACAGCCTCCTCCCTGGCTGTGGAGTGGCTTTTACCCGAGCCACGCTTCTTGCCCACCCTACTGGGCTGATGTAGTGTTCAGAGCAATCGAAAGACCGGCTCTGAACATTTCGCTTTCGCACTTTTGCCCTTACGTTGTTTTGGCGTAAGGGCCTCAGATCAAGAGACAAAATAACTTGTCACGCATAGCAGAACACAGCGATCCGGTTATCACCGCCGACCTTAAAAGTGGCTCCGTCACGATGGAGACGGTTGGACGTATTGCTGGTGTATCGCAAGTAACGGTATCGCGTGCGCTCAATGATCCTAAAAAAGTATCGGCGGCGACGCTTAAACGCATTCAGGATGCGATTGAGCTGACCGGCTATGTGCCCAACATGGTTGCCGGGGCGCTCGCATCACGGCGCAGCCAATTGATTGCCGCGCTCGTGCCATCGATCACCAATGTGATCTATTCCGATCTGATGCAAAACTTCATCGATGTCATTCGCGGGTCGGGTTATCACGTTCTGATGGCGGAAACCGGCTTTTCACAGGACGAGGAACAGGCAGTCCTGTCGACCATGCTGTCGCGCCGCCCCGATGGCATTCTTTTGACCGGCATCCATCATTCGCCGGGATGCAAACGGATGTTACTGGGGGCTGGCATTCCTGTGGTTGAAGTCTGGGACATGACGGAAAACCCACTGGATGTCTGTATTGGCTTTTCCCACATCAAGGCCGGCGAGGAAGTGGCGAAATATGCCGTTTCCTGCGGCTATGAGCATGCCTTGATTATTTCGGCCGGGGATGAACGCGCATTACGCCGTAAAAACAGCTTTGCCGCCCAATTTGATCAGCTCACCGGCAATGCCCCGACCGAAGTCCTGTACGAAACCGGTGCAACGATTGAGCGGGGGCGCAATGGTTTGACCACGGGAATTGAACTGGGCTTTAAAAACGGGATTGTCATGTGCAGTTCTGATCTTTTGGCCCATGGTGTTTTGATCGAGGCCCAATCACGCGGCCTTCGCGTCCCCGAAGACATCGCCGCTATAGGCTTTGGCAATCAGAACTTCGCCCCCTTTACCCTGCCCGCCCTGAGTACGGTTGAAGTCAACCGCACCCATTTGGGAAAACAGGCCGCAGAAGCCCTGGTTGCCCGGATCAACAATCAGCCCCTGTCAAAAAATTCGATTGATATCGGATTTGAAATCATTGCGCGTGCGTCAACCTGATATCAGGCGAACCGGCGAAACAACCCACGCCGTTCGCGGCAAATCATGGTAAGCCCCGCCTGCCGCGCCAAATTAACTGCCGTCAATGTTGGCCCCGACAGGGTCACAAGCCCGCCGACACCGCATTGCACGGTCTTGGTCACAATTTCGTATGAACAACGGCTGGTCATCAGGATAAAGCCACCAGTGGTATCGATCCCCTGACGGGCAACAGCGCCCAATACTTTATCAAGCGCGTTATGACGTCCGATATCTTCGCGGACCAGTTGGATGTTACCGCTAACATCGACAAAGGCGCTGGCATGCAACAGCCCCCCGCCTTCGCGGTTGCGGGTCTGATGATCAGGCAGCGCATCAATCGCACGCAGCACAATATTCTGCGCCATATTGCCCGGCGTCACGGTACCGATTTTATCCATCGAAACCGCATCAAGCGATTGTACACCGCACAATCCACAGCCCGACCGACCCTCAAGGGTGCGTTGGCGGTCTTCAAGACGGTCAAACACGTCTTCGTGGAGATCGGCCTCAATCACATAGCCCTGAAGGGTTTTCCGCACGTCGCGCAAGGTAATTTGGGAAACATTATCGGCAATGCCTTCGGAAAGCGCAAAGCCGACCATGAAATCTTCAAGATCATGGGGGGACACCATCATCACCGCATGCGATTGTCCGTTGAAGGTCAATGCAGCCGGGATTTCCGGCTGCAAGATCATGGGCGCATCATCATTGCCGTCATCACGCGACACCGCGCGGGCCATATCAAGGTCTCGACCATCAACAATATAATTGTCTGATGATTTGGGTTTCATGCGGTTTCTTTGACCTTGCGGATCGCCGGAGCGGCTTCGAGAACCAGTGGTTCGAAGCCATCATGCCCATCCGAAATCATGTCAAATAGCTGCTTACGCATGCGTGGATCCCAAAAATCGCTGATATGCCCGGCTACCCCTGCAACACCTTCGTCGTGGGGCTTGGATTTGAAAAATGTCGCGATCTGATTGGCCATATAGACAAGCTTATCAGGTGCCATTGGTGCGTACTCTTTGCTTGTAAACTTTTCTTTACACGGAACTTCCGCGCACTGTGCGGCTCTTAACATCCTAACACAGTACGCGGAGTTAATCTTATTCCGCCGCATCCACACGTGGCTTAATACGACGCGATTGTTCTGCCTGACGGTCATATTCGACCTGCCAGTCACTCGGTCCATTGCTTGAAGAGACCTGCACCGCAGTTACCTTATATTCCGGGCAGTTGGTCGCCCAGTCGGTAAAATCGGTGGTGATCACGTTGGCCTGAGTGCCCGGATGGTGGAAGGTTGTATAAACCACCCCCGGCGAGACACGGTCGGTAATGGTCGCCCGAAGCGACGTTTCACCAGACCGCGATGCCAGACGGATCCAATCACCATCGCGCACCCCACGCTGCTCCGCATCATGCGGGTGAATTTCAAGCAAATCTTCTTCATGCCAGGTCGTGTTTGCCGTACGGCGTGTCTGTGCCCCGACGTTATACTGACTAAGGATACGCCCGGTGGTCAGAAGAAGCGGGAATCGTGGCCCGGTTCGTTCGTCGGTGGCGACATATTCCGTCACCACAAACTTGCCCTTGCCCCGAACAAAGCCATCAATATGCATGACCGGTGTGCCTTTCGGCGCCTTGTCATTACATGGCCACTGAACCGACCCTTCACGTTCAAGAAGGTCATAACTCACGTTGGCAAAGCTTGGCGTCGTGGCGGCAATTTCATCCATCACCTGTGACGGATGGGTGTAATTCCACTCAAGGCCCATGGCACGCGCCAGATTTTGCGTAACTTCCCAATCGGCAAAACCATTAAGCGGCGTCATCACTTTACGCACGCGGTTAATACGGCGTTCGGCGTTGGTAAAGGTGCCGTCCTTTTCAAGGAAGGTCGAACCGGGCAGGAACACATGCGCATGGTTGGCTGTTTCATTCAAAAACAGGTCATGAACCACAACGCATTCCATCGCTGCCAAACCAGCCGCAACATGCTTGGTATCGGGATCAGATTGCAGGATGTCTTCACCCTGAATGTAAATCCCCTTGAATGTGCCTTCGACAGCCGCATCAAGCATATTAGGAATACGCAAGCCCGGCTCGTCGTCCAGTTTAACGCCCCAGATATCTTCAAATATATCGCGGGTTGCACTGTCCTGAATATGGCGATAGCCCGGCAGCTCGTGCGGGAAAGACCCCATATCGCAAGCACCCTGCACATTATTCTGACCGCGCAGCGGGTTCACACCAACCCCCGGACGCCCAAGATTACCGGTCGCCATGGCAAGGTTGGCAATCGCCATCACGGTTGTCGAACCCTGACTATGTTCAGTCACGCCCAGCCCGTAATAGATCGCACCATTTCCACCGGTGGCAAAAGCCCGTGCGGCTGTGCGCATGGTTTCACCATCCACACCAGTCGTTTCGGCAATGGCTTCGGGGCTATGTTTTGGATCGGACACAAATGCTGCCCAATCCTGGAACTCATCCCAGTCACAGCGTTCACGAACAAACGCCTCGTCAAACAGGCCCTCGGTCACGATCACGTGCGCCAAGGATGTCAGAACCGCAACGTTGGTGCCTGGACGCAACGCGACATGGGCAACGGCCTCAACATGCGGGGTCCGCACAAGATCAATGCGACGCGGATCAATGACGATCAGCTTCGCCCCTTCGCGCAGGCGCTTTTTCAAACGTGACGCAAACACCGGATGACCATCGGTCGGGTTAGCCCCGATCAGGATGACAACATCGGTATGTTCAACACTGTCGAAATCCTGCGTTCCGGCAGATGTGCCAAAGGTCGTTTTCAAGCCATAGCCGGTCGGCGAATGGCAAACGCGCGCACAGGTATCGACGTTATTATTACCAAACCCGGCCCGGATCAGTTTTTGAACAAGGAAGGTTTCCTCGTTCGTGCAGCGCGATGACGTGATGCCCCCAATCGCACCCTTACCATATTGGGCCTGAATGGACCGGAATTTATCAGCGGTAAAACGAAGGGCCTCTTCCCAGCTAACTTCCTGCCAAGGGTCCGAGGTATTTTCACGGATCATCGGGTTAAGGATACGGTCCTTGTGACTGGCATAGCCATAGGCAAAGCGCCCTTTAACGCAGGAATGCCCCCGGTTGGCTTTGCCATCCTTAAACGGCACCATACGGACAAGTTCTTCGCCACGCATTTCCGCCTTGAACGAACAGCCAACCCCACAATACGCACAAGTGGTGACAACAGAATGTTCCGGCTGACCAATTTCAATGACAGATTTTTCCTGCAAGGTCGCGGTTGGGCAGGCCTGAACACAGGCACCACATGACACGCATTCAGAATCAAGGAAATCTTCGTGCATCCCCGGTGAAACGCGGCTTTCAAACCCACGGCCTTCGATGGTCAGCGCAAAGGTGCCCTGCACTTCTTCGCAGGCACGTACACAGCGCGAACAGACAATGCATTTCGACGAGTCATAGGTGAAATACGGGTTGGTTTCATCCTTTGCCATATAGCGCGGATTTTCTTCGCCATTGTCGCGGACCTTCACATGGTTGCCACCGTCATAGCCGTAGCGCACATCGCGCAGGCCAACGGCACCGGCCATGTCCTGAAGTTCGCAATCACCATTGGCCGCACAGGTCAGGCAATCAAGCGGATGGTCGGAGATATAAAGCTCCATCACGCCTTTGCGGATTTTCTTCAAACGGTCTGTTTGGGTGCGCACCACCATGCCGTCTGTCGCCGGTGTGGTGCAGGATGATGGCGTGCCGTTACGGCCTTCGACCTCAACCAGACACAGGCGGCAGGACCCAAACGCATCGACCATATCGGTCGCGCAAAGCTTGGGGACCTGAATGCCTGCCTCCATCGAGGCGCGCATGACAGATGTGCCCTCGGGCACGGTCACATTGTTACCATCAATGGTCAGCGTGACGGTCTTTTCCGAGTGGGAAGCTGGGGTTCCGTAGTCGACTTCTTTGATCAAGGACATCGTTTTCACTCCGCAGCTATGTCAAGCGCATGAGGCTTGAAATCATCAGGGAAATGGGTCAGTGCGCTCATCACCGGATAAGGGGTAAACCCACCCAAGGCGCACAACGAACCGAACTTCATGGTGTTACAAAGATCGGTCAGCAATTCGATCTGCAATTCGGGGTCTTCGCCGCGTGTCAGCTTATCGACAACTTCGGTGCCCCGGATTGATCCGATGCGGCATGGCGTGCATTTACCACACGATTCAATTGCACAGAATTCCATGGCAAAACGGGCCTGCTTCATCAGATCAACCGTATCATCAAAAACAACAACACCAGCATGCCCGATCAGGCCGTCCCGTTTGGCGAATTCTTCATAATCAAACGGCGTATCAAAGAGCTCCTTGGGGAAATAGGCCCCCAAAGGACCACCAACCTGAACGGCCTTAATCGGGCGTCCGGTGGCTGTTCCACCGCCGATCTGTTCGACAATCTCACCAAGGGTCAGGCCAAAGCCGACCTCATAAAGCCCGCCATGTTTGACGTTCCCGGCAATCTGTATCGGAATGGTACCACGCGACCGACCCATGCCGAAATCACGATAATAATCTGCACCCTTTTCCAGAATAACTGGAACCGAACAGAGCGAGATAACATTGTTAACAACCGTTGGACGGCCCATGAACCCTTCAAGTGCTGGCAGTGGTGGCTTGGCACGGACAACACCGCGCTTGCCTTCCATACTGTTAAGAAGCGATGTTTCCTCGCCGCAAACATAGGCACCCGCACCCATGCGGACTTCCATATCGAACGTCTTGCCCGAACCAAGGATATTGTCGCCCAAAACGCCGTTGGCACGTGCAACTTCGATGGCTTCGTTCATGATGCGAATGGCAGCAGGATATTCCGACCGGGTATAGACATATCCCTTGGTGGCACCGGTCGCCAAACCAGCAATGATCATGCCTTCGATCAGGACAAATGGCTCGCCTTCCATGATCATGCGATCAGCAAAGGTGCCGCTGTCGCCTTCGTCGGCGTTACAGACAATGTATTTCTGATCGGCAGGTGCATCGCGCACCGTTTTCCATTTAATGCCAGTCGGGAAACCAGCACCGCCGCGCCCGCGAAGGCCGCTATCGGTCACGGACTGGACAATTTGCTCATCCGTCATTTCAAGTGCGTTTTTAAGACCGGTAAGTCCGTCGTAGGCCCGGTAATCTTCAAGCGACACCGGATCGATAAAGCCGCAACGCTGGAATGTCAGGCGGGTCTGACTTTTGAGGAACGGGATATTTTCGGTCCGACCAAGGTAAAGCTTGTGCTCCCCACCGGTCAGGAAGTCGGCTGCAAACAGCGCATCTACGTCTTCCGGTGTTACCGGGCCATAGGCCACACGACCGTGCGATGTTTCGACCTCAACCATCGGTTCAAGCCAGTACATGCCAAACGATCCGTTGCGCACGACTTTAACATCTGCCCCGGCTGTTGTGGCCTTTTGGGCGATTGCGGTTGCGACATCGTCTGCACCAAGGGCAACAGAGCCAGAGTCCAGCGGGACATAAACCTTGATACTCATGCCCCCACCTCATCGAGAATGCGGCTCATGCGATCTTTACTGACCCGGCCAACCACCTTGCCATCGACCATAGCCGCCGGTGCACAGGCACACAGACCAAGACAGAAAACAGGTTCAAGCGTGACTTTGTGATCGCTGGTTGTCTGCGACCAATCGACTTTAAGGCGGCTTTTGGCATGATCGCCAAGATCATCTGCCCCCATCGCCTGACAGGCTTCCGCCCGGCAGATTTTAATCACATGCTTGCCCGCCTTTTCTTCGCGGAAGTCATGATAGAAACTGGCAACCCCATGGACTTCCGCCCGGCTGAGATTGAGTTTCTTGGAAATGGTTTGAAGTGCGCCTTCGGGAATATGGCCGAATTCTTCCTGCACTTCATGCAGGATCGGCAATAATGGGCCTTCAAGTGCAGCCATGCGGTCACAAATTGCCGCAACGCGGACGCTGTGTTCCTCGGTCTTAGTCGACATGCAAGCCTCTCTCACTTAGCAGTCTATTGAATTCTTTGTTATTCTTGCCAGTGTCGGTGATCGACACCGGTTGTTCAATAAAGCCATCCCGTTACGCGATAGCGTAAACCTATCAAGCGGTTTTCACGCCGGTGCAAGTTCCGATAACAGCTTGGCTTCCTTCAAAAGTGCCGAAACAACCGGAGTTGCCGGTTCGCGTTTTGCTGTGATCAAGCCCACAGTGTGTGTGGCATCGGGTTCAATGATCGGCATCGATTTAACCCGATCGCGCATACCAAAACTTTCAACCATCTTTTCAGGCATAATGCTGGCCCAATTTCCGGTCTGAACATGGGTAAAAAGCGCAATCATTGAATCACTTTCCAACGTAGCACTAACCTTGGCCCCGGCAGCATCAAGATGCTGATCAATAATCCGGCGGTTTTGCATATCAGGGGTCAACAAACACAATGGCAGTTGGGCCGCCTCGCGCCAGGTGATGCTGTCGCGGTTGGCAAAATCTTCCAGATTGGACGTCACCAGATGATAGCGTTCCAAATACAGCGGAATGGATGTCACCCGCCCAAGCGGCTCATTATCAATATAGGTAATCCCGGCATCGATTTGCAGATTATCAAGCAATGCCTGAATTTCTGTTGAGGTTCGCGACAGCACGGCAAAACTTACGTCGGGATGCTTTTCGCGAAACGGCGTGGTCAGTTCGTGAACCATCGAAAGAGCGGTTGGAATGACGGCAATCTGTACCTGCCCGGTCAGGCCAAACCGCATGGCGCGCATTTCATCGCGCATCGAACGTGTGCTGCCGACAATATGGCGCGCCCACTCCAGAACACGTTCGCCCTCGGGGGTTAGGCCCTGATACCGTGATCCACGTTTGACCAGCACAACGCCAAGATGGTCTTCAAGCTGACGCAGCGCGCTGGAAAGAGTTGGCTGTGTCACGCCGCAGTGTTCGGCGGCATGGCCAAAATGCTGCTCACGGGCGAGCACCATAAACATTTCGAGTTTATCGATCATTTTGTATCCGGCATCGAAAGATGCGATGCGCTTTGTGACATTGGGTGCTGCCTTAACTTTGCTGTCTAGGCACTATCGAACAGCCAATCAAACAGCCTTCATACATGGAAAGTGCCCTTGCTGCAGGATAACCGATAGCCCCTACAGACCAAAAGGTTATTCCTGCAACAGGACGCGGGTTGGCAGAGAGACAGAACGCCAACCCGACGGAACCGACCACGGGTACGGTGGTCGGTTCCTGGGGCCTGATTACGCTTCGGACGCTGCTTTTGCGCCTGAACCGCTTTCCTGTGTTTCCATGTAATGCTTGTCATCAATCGGACGGATCATTTTGTTGGCGATCAAGGCAATCCCCAACAGAGCCGCCATGGCATACATGGTGGTATTATACAGACTTGAGGTCGGATCGACCGTTCCAGCCGGTGCGATTTCCATCAGACGACCAATCGTAACGGTTTTCGCCGCAACCAATTGGTCAAGCTGATCAAGACCTGCGCCGAATTTGGCCTGGAAGGCCGCCGGATCAATCTTGGCCGCCAGATCCTTGATCGAATTGGTGACCGAGGTTTGACGCAACTGGGTAATGGCCAGCGGACCAAGCACACCAGCAGTACTCCAGGCGGTCAGAAGACGACCATGGATACCACCAACGTATTTGGTACCAAAGATATCGGCAAGATACGCCGGGATAGTTGCAAAGCCACCGCCATACATCGTGAAGATGATCATGGTCGCGGCATAGAACATCACGAGATATGTGACAGCCGGATTGACGCTGACCTGCTGTGCAGAATACGGGATCGACAGATACAGAATGATCCCAAGAATGACAAAGCAGTAATAGGTGTTCTTACGCCCGATATAATCCGAGATAGACGCCCAGAAGAATCGGCCACACATGTTAAAGACCGAAATCATAAACACATATGTTGCGGCAAAAGCCGAATTGACAATCAGAGGCAAAGTCGAGCCAAAGATTTCAAACATCATGGTTTTGGCAACGCCAATCACCCCGATGCCTGCGGTCACGTTAAAGCACAGCACAATCCAGATCAGATAGAATTGCGGGGTTTTAAGCGCCTGATCAATGTGAACGTTTTTCTGCGTGATCATGCGTTTGGACGCAGCATCGGCAGTCGGTGGCGTCCAACCGGCTGGCAACCAGCCTTCACGTGGCACGCGGTAAGAGAACGACGCGATCAACATGACGATGAAGTAGGCAATACCAAGGGTAAAGAACGTTCCTGCAGCACCAGTGTTACCCGTGCCAGCGACATAAACGCCCTCTTCGATCGGAACCGGGGCGGCTGCGACCTGCGCGGCACCAGCGACAACGACTTCGACCATCTGGCCGCCGACTTCTGCCATGCGCTTGCCACCTTCGGTAACAAGGTTAACAGCACTTTCAGCACCAAGATATTGCGGCACCTGATAAAAAGCAGCCAGCAGACTTTCCTTGATCGGGGTTGCGATCATCGCACCACCGCCAAAACCCATGATCGCCATGCCGGTCGCCATACCACGCCGATCAGGGAACCAGCGGATCAGGGTTGAAACCGGCGAAACATAACCAAGCCCAAGTCCGGCCCCACCAATCACACCATATCCAAGATAAACCAACCACAATTGGTGGGAGGCAATCCCAAGTCCGCCAACGATGAACCCCCCGCCCCAACAGAATGCGGCGACAACACCAACCATGCGCGGACCAACTTCTTCAAGCCACTTGCCCCCAAATGCAGCAGCAAGACCAAGACTTACGATCGCAACAGAGAAAATCCATACGACGGATTGCAGGCCCCAGTCACCGGAGCTTGCCGCGACCACACCAAATTCCTTGATCAGGGCCGGGTTAAAGATACTCCAGGCATAGACAGAGCCGATGCACAGATGGATGGCGATAGATGCCGGTGGCACCTTCCAGCGATTGAAATCGTCACCAGCGACGATGTGTTCTTTTTTCAGCCGATCAAACATGAAGTTGTTTCCTCCCGGTAGTATGACTTTTTCTTGCCCGGACCATGCAGTTTCACCTGATGGTGCAGGGCAAACGCGGTTAGACCCCGAATTCTCAACGTGGCAATCGCCATGCCATTGCGCGTTTTGATTGATTTTCTGTCAGTTTCCGACACCAACCCGTCATATTGCAGCGCACGCATATGGACAAAATGTCCAAACATTCCAACTTGGAAAAACTCTAAACGGACAAAATGTCCACTCGCATTTGCAGCATTTCCGCCCAAAGCATGCGCTACGAGCTAGTGCTCAAAAATGAGCTCTTCGCACGATAAATCAGGGACATAAGAGAAGAACAAACCGGCCTTTCGACGGGACTAATCCCCCAAAAGTTTTGAGGTCAGGAGTTTTGCCTTCTTGGATCTGCTCTGATATAGATGTGATTGTCTGAAACAGGTTAGGTTCGGTGCGGTTAGCCCGGCCCCCGCGACAGCGGGTCCTTCCGTTGCGAATTAACGGCCCAAGACTTTCAAGGTGTACGCAAGGTGCGTATGCCAACAGAAAGGATTGGACATGCAACAACAGATTTCCGTCATAACCCTTGGCATAGCAGACCTCACACGTTCACGTCGTTTCTATATCGACGGATTTGGCTGGTCGCCTGTTTTTGAGAACAAAGAAATCATATTCTACCAAATGAATGGGTTTGTTCTGGGCACCTGGCTTGAAAAAGCCCTGATGAAGGACATGAACCGTCCTTCGGATGGATTGGCTTCGGCCCATGCATTGGCACACAATGTAGCCCGCAAGGAAGATGTTGAGCCCCTGATGCAACGATTGATCAATGCCGGTGGCAAGATGCTGCGACCGGCAGATCCGCCCGTGCATGGTGGCTTTAGGGGATATATCGCGGATCCAGACGGTCACGCATGGGAAATCGCATGGAATGCGGCGTGGACTATTGATGAACACGGCCATGTGACGTTTGGCCTTTAAACAGAGCCGCAATCCGACAACAGGTCCGGAATATCGCCGTGCATTTTTCGCGGATACTTTCCGGGTCTGTTGTCAGGTATCCGCCGGTGACCTTAGTCCGCCTCGGGCAGCCACACGGTAAATGTGGTGCCTGTACCAGGTGCACTTTCAACGCGCATGTGACCGCCTTGGCGATCAATCAGCGTCTTGCTAATGGACAACCCAAGTCCGGTCCCTTCGCGACGTTTTGTCGTATAGAACGGATCGAAAATCCGGTTCAATACCTCTGCATCCATGCCGGTTCCGGTATCGCGCACCGTGATCTGGATACCGGGCTTTCCGTTATGATCGACATCTTCGTCGATAAGAGTAAGCACCCCCTGCTCAGGCATGGCATGCAGGGCATTGACCATTAGATTGACCAGAACCTGTTGCAACTCGGTTCGGTTCATCAACACCAGACGGGCAGCCGTGCTTTGGCGGGCCACATCAATATCGGCCTTGCTCAGCAGATGTTGAACAAGGGGCAGGCAATCATCAATCACCTCTCCGACGATATGTCGTTCGACATAGCCTGCATATTCCTCAGGCTTGGCGAACTGCAGAAGCTTGGTGACAATCAGGTTGATGCGGTTGACCTGCTCGTCAATCAATCGCAGTTCGGTATCGGCAATACGCGCGTGCTCACCCAAAAGGTCGCGCAATACATCCAGATTACCTTGAAGAACCGCGACCGGATTGTTGATTTCATGCGCGACACCAGCGGTAATTTCGCCAATGGCAGCCAGTTTTTCGGACATAATGAGCTGTTTGGTCGTACTTTCCAGTTGCCGATTGGCTTCGCGAAGTTCACTGGTGCGCGCATCGACCCGTGCGTTGAGCTGATCATTCCAGGCCCGCAAACGTTTGTCACGTTCCTGCACCTGATCCAGTAAATCGTCAAGATGCTCGGCTACCAGTGAAATTTCATCCTGCACCTGATTAAGACCGGTACGGGCAGAAAAATCACCACTTTCAACCCGGTTAATGGTGTTGGTCATCCGTTCAAGTGGCTTGAAAATACCGCGTGCCCAGCGCAGGAAAATCGGAACAGACAGGGCCGCAACAAACAAAAACGCCCCGATGATGATCAGAAGGCTTTCATATTTGGTCTGGGCAAAGGGGGCTTCAAGAAAACCGACATAAAGCATCCCGACCCGCTTGCCGAAACTATCTTTGATCGGCTCGTAGGCCGAAATATACCAGTCATTGACGACAAAGGCCCGATCCAGCCAGACTTTGCCATCTTCAAGTACAGTTTTGCGCACGATACTCGATACCCGTGTCCCCAACGCACGGCGCTCGGCAAACAGGCGAACATTTGTGCTGACCCGGACATCATCAAGGAAAAGGGTGGCCGTGCCTTGGCTGCCTTCGGGCAGGCTGCTTTGGCGATAGACAAGGTCGTTGATCGTATCGATAAAGCCCAAATTCTGATTAAGCAAAATACCACCGACCAGTGCCCCGTCCCTGCCGCTTGGCAAGCTGACGTGACTTGCCGAGTGAACCACCATGCCCCGCGTTTCGGCATTACGGGTGGTCGGCACGGCATTTGGCGTCTCAACCAGATCAAGCTTTGCACGTGCGGCCAAATCCGGCGAAATCGCGGCAAGGTCGGCATTGCTGAAAATATCGATACTGGTCGACGCCCTGCCGGCAAAGGCCGATGCAATCACCGGCCAATGAACGTCGGTGTCAGTATCAGGCCCTGTGTTCTCGCCATCAATCAGATAGAGGAAATCAAGCCCAAGGTCCTCCTGATGGCTGACGAGCAAATCATGGACCGCATCCGGGTTACCCGACATCAAAACCGTGCGAAAGGCAACCGATTGCCCCAGCGACTGTATCTGTTCGCCGGTATTGTCGAGAATATGGGAGAAATACTGATGGGCAATTGTCAGATCACCACTGACCTTGGAGGTCAAAAGCGCATCAAACTTTGCATTCCAGCGTACCATCATCACGCCAAGCAACAGTGGCAAGATGACCAGTGTTGGCAAAAGTGCGATCGCCAAAAGCTTAAAGCGAACCGATCTTGTGCGTTTTTGTCGCGGCGAGATCGACCGGCCAAACAGCTTCATCACAGATCCCAGCTGGCACATTTACGATCAATGGTCTTCCGCGACACACCAAGACGTCGCGACGCTTCGTTGCGATTGCCACCGGTTTTATACAGCATCGCAAGAATGTGACGACGTTCCATTTCATCAAGCGTTTCGTCGCTTTCAGCTGTCGCCCCCTGATCTGCGTGTTCGTCGCGGAACTCATCGGGGAACCGGCCAAGGATCAGGGTCCGTTCAATCAGGTTGCGCAATTCACGCACATTCCCCGGCCAGCCATAGCGCGTCAGCCCGGCGCGCACCGCCCCATCCATCGGCACTTGGCGCACTGCAAGCTGCTTGGACAATTTGTCCATAAACAGATTGGCAAGTTCCAACACATCGTCGCCGCGTTCATGAAGCGGGGGCATTTCGATATGCATGACATTGATGCGGTAAAATAGGTCCGCACGGAAACGCCCGGCTTCGACTTCCTCCTCAAGATCGGCATTGGTAGCAAAGATAAACCGCAAATCGACCGGTGCTTCGCGCTCCGACCCAACAGGGCGAACACGGCGGCTTTCAATCGCGCGCAAAAGTTTACTTTGGGTGGCAAGCGACAGTTCCCCGACCTCATCCAAAAACAGGGTCCCGCCCTGCGCATGCATGAAAAGGCCGTCCCGTGTGGAATGCGCGCCGGTAAAGGCACCTTTTACATGGCCAAACAGTTCGGCCTCGATCATCTCGGACGGAATGGCAGCACAGTTAATTGGCACAAACGGCTTTTCCGCCCGGTCGGATAATGCATGCAAGGAGCGCGCGGTGACTTCCTTGCCGGTACCACTTTGCCCGGAAATCAGGATTGACGTTGGCAAGGGCGCAACACGGGCGATGGTTTCGCGGATTTCCTGAATTTGCGGGGAATAGCCGATCAGCTTATCACGCAGCAACACATGATCGGACGTTGCACGCAATTCATGACGCAGAACGTGGTTTTCACGGCGCAACCGCATGCGATCAAGACACCGCGCCACCGCGTTTAAAATCTGGTTGGAGCGAAACGGTTTAAGGACAAAATCAACAGCCCCCGCCCGCAGCGCCTTAATCGCGGTATCAAGATCAGCATAGGCCGTCATCAGGATGGCATCAGAAAAAAAGCCAATTTCGCGCTGCTCGGTCAGCCACTCGACACCGCTTTTGCCCGGCATGATGTTATCAAGGATCACCACATCAAAATGATGCTGATCAAGCTTTTTGGTTGCTTCTTCGCAATCGGCAGCCTCTTCGACCCGTTTGGCGCGTGGGCCAAGGGTGCGCACCAGAAAATTGCGCATGCCCGGTTCGTCATCAACAACCAGTATTGATGCCTTTTCCAGCCACGGGCCAAATTCCGGACCCGGGCCGCCAAAACTATCATCATTCCCAACAGGCGGTTTTACGCCATTGGCCTCATCCAATGCGGTCGATCTCATCATGGTCCTCCGCTGATACTTATTTGTTTTTTAAAAGCTTAGATCAGCAGCGATGGAAAAGCAAAACCGTTGATGGCAAGGATTGAGGTCCGACCAAAACATCCGGGGTCCGCAGAACGTCAAAAGGGCAGCATGATGCTGCCCTTCGCGATCTCTCGTATGGCGTTCGACGTGCGGTTTACTTCGGGATCACTGCCGTTGCTTCGATCTCGATCATGGCTTCGTCTTCGACCAATGCGCTGACCACAACCATGGTCATCGCCGGGAAATTCTTGCCAAGGACGCGGCGATAGGCCTGACCGACTTCGCGCTGTTTGGCGAGATATTCCTGTTTGTCGGTGACATACCATGTCAAACGCGTCAGATGTTCCGGACGCCCACCGCCAGCTTGCAGCACGTCACTAATATTGATCAGTGCCTGCTCCATCTGACCAACGAAATCCTTGGCAACGAAAACCTGATCAGCGTTCCAGCCAATCTGTCCTCCGATATACAACGTGGCACCTTCTGCCAACACACCGTTTGCATATCCCTTGGGCTCTCTCCATCCATCTGGCTGAACGATTTTATGCATTTTTTTCTACCACTTGATTGATTTCTTTTTCGATTTTGGCACGCAAATCATCGGGCCATGCCACTGACTTTCCGGCGCCTCTTTTCGTAAACACCAGTGTGAGCGTTGTTTTCAGGCGTTGCTCGTCGCCCGAATGCGCGGTTATTTCCAGCTCCAAACTAGACCGTCCGATCCGAAGCGGTGTCAGACGAAACTCAAGCTGATCGCCAAGCATGCTTGGTGCGGTAAAGGCAATGCTGAGCCCCGCGGTTGGAACAGCCACCTGCATCGGCCCGTGCATGGTTGGAAAACCACAGCCAATCACGACATCGAACCATTCTTCGACCGTGGCGTTCACCATCTCGAAATAGCGGGGATAAAAGACAATCCCGGCTGGATCACAATGCTGAAACAGGACCTTTTGCCGATAGGTAAATACCGCCATATCAGACCCCCAAATACCGGTCAGCAAGCGCATCGGTCAGTTCATTGACCGCACCGCTCCAGGCGGTAACGCCCTTTTCGACAATCACATAGCGATCTGCGACACCTGAAAGTTCTTTAAGCGACTTATCCACCACCAAAATGGTCAGACCTGATTGCTTAAGCTGATTGATCGCCGCCCAGATTTCCTGACGGACCACCGGCGCCAACCCCTCGGTTGCTTCGTCCAAAATCAGTAAACGCGGGTTGGTCATCAGCGCACGGCCAATGGCCAACATCTGCTGTTCACCGCCCGAAAGCGTCATCGCCTTTTGCTCCCGCCGTTCGGCAAGACGTGGAAACAACCCCGCCACCCGGTCGAAATCCCACTCACCCGGACGGGCCGCGGCAATCAGGTTTTCCATGACGGTTAAACGGGCAAAGCATCGGCGGCCTTCCGGCACCAGACCAAGCCCCAAGCGGGCCGCTTTGTGCGATGGCATTTTTGCCAAGTCCTGTCCGGCAAAGCGGATTGACCCATCGCGATGTTCCATCATGCGACAGATGGTCTTGATCGTGGTCGTTTTGCCCATACCATTACGCCCCATAAGGGCGACGGCTTCGCCTTCATTAAGCGACAGATCAATACCAAACAAGGCCTGCGATGCGCCGTAAAACGCGGTCACACCACTAAGTTCGAGAAGTGCAGACATATCAGGCTTCCTCCCCGAGATAGGCACGTTTAACATCATCATTCCCGCGAATGTCATCAACAGTGCCGGTCGCAATGACACGGCCATAAACCAGAACCGAAATCCGGTCGGCCAAGGCAAAAACCGCATCCATGTCATGTTCGACCAGAAGGATCGGGGCCTGTGC
This sequence comes from Thalassospira lohafexi, assembly GCF_002844275.1. Lineage (GTDB taxonomy): Bacteria > Pseudomonadota > Alphaproteobacteria > Rhodospirillales > Thalassospiraceae > Thalassospira > Thalassospira lohafexi. Next base: position 35,673 of record NZ_NXGX01000007.1, on the reverse strand, counting down.
GCGCAAACCATCAAGGAAACCAGTCAGACGTTTGGAACCCTCTGGTCCCATGCCCGCCATCGGCTCATCCAATAAAAACGCCCGTGGTTCAAGGGCAAGCGCCACCGCCATTTCCAACTGACGACGTTCACCATGTGAAATATCGGCCGCGCGCATTTCCGCACGATCCGCAAGTCCAACCCGTTCAAGCTGCGCCATTGCCGGTTCTACAAGCGACTTGTCACTCAGCACCGGGCGGAAAAACCGAAAGACCTTCCCGCTGACTGACTGACGGGCCAGCATCACGTTCTGCAGAACCGAGAATTCTGGCATCAGGGACGACACCTGAAACGTTCTGGCAAGGCCCATACGCGACCGTTGGACCGCGTCCAAGGCATTGATGTGCTGACCGTTAAAATGAATGTCACCGCTATCAGATTTGATCTCGCCCGCGATCTGTTTGATCAGGGTGGATTTCCCCGCCCCGTTCGGCCCGATCAGTGCGTGGATTTCCCCCGCACGCAGATCAAGCGTGACGCTGTCACTGGCGAGAAGAGACCCGAATTGCTTGGTGATGTTTGACAGTGAAAGAATGGCATCAGACATGTTTGCGTTCCCCCGCCAAAACACCAACAAGTCCACCGCGCGCGAACAAAACCACGATCAGCAGCAACACGCCCAGCGGCAATTGCCAGAATTCCCAAACCCCGCCAAGCAGATGTTCAAGAATGATGTAAAGCCCCGCCCCGGCCAGCGGGCCGAACAAGCGCCCAACCCCACCGAGAATGACAAACACCATGATTTCACCTGACATATGCCAAGACATCATCGACGGGCTAACAAAACGGTTGAGATCGGCATAAAGTGCGCCGGCCAACGCCGTGATCATCGCTGAAATCACAAACGCCACCAGACGGATGCGAAACGGTGCAATCCCTACGGCCGTCATACGCTGGCTGTTCTGGCGAGCGCCCTGAAGGGCAAGACCAAACCGCGAGCGGATCAAAACGGCCGAAAATGCGATCGCAAGCCCCAGCATCACGGCACAGAGTGCAAAATAACTGATCGGATCAAGCGTATTGAGCCCCGGGAACCCGTTGCGCACATAGATCGACAGGCCGTCTTCCCCGCCATATGCAGGCCAGGAAATCGCGAAGTAATAGATCATCTGCGCAAACGCCAGCGTGATCATGATGAAATAAACGCCGCTGGTCCGCAGCGTAATCGCCCCAATAGCCAAGGCAATAATCGCCGATGCCAGCAGCGCAACAATCCAGATAATGATCATCTGGGTCGTGCCTTCGATCTCGAACGGCCATGTCATGATCGGTTCGTAATTAAGCGCATGGCTGGCAAGGATGCCCGCCGCATAGCCGCCAATTCCGAAGAACGCCGCATGACCAAAGGACACAAGCCCGCCATAGCCAAGCACAAGGTTAAGGCCTACCCCCGCCATGGCAAAAATGGCCACCTTGGTCGCCAGGGTAATGATGAACGGCTCATCCATGCCCAGCGCAATCAATGGGACAATCACCAGTGCCAGACCAAGGATACAGTTGATAAAGGTTTCGCGGTTCATGGTCATATCAGGCTTCCGTCCCGAACAAACCGCTTGGCCGCAGGAACAAAACCAGCGCCATAACGATATAAATCAACATTGATGCAAGGGCGGACCCAATGGCCGTCGCACTTGCCGGATCAAGAAAGGTTGCAAACGCATGGGGCAACAAAAACCGCCCCATCGTATCGGTAAAGCCAACAAGAAGGGATCCGACCAGCGCGCCCTTGATCGAGCCAATCCCACCAATCACAATCACAACAAATGCCAGAATAAGCACCGGCTCGCCCATACCGACCTGAACCGACTGGGTCGTGCCGACAAAGGCACCGGCAAGCCCGGCCAAAGCCGCGCCAAGGGCAAACACAATTGTATAAAGGCGATCAATATCCACCCCCAAGGCGGCGATCATGCCGCGATCAGCTTCACCCGCACGAATGCGAATGCCAAGACGGGTTTTACCAATCAGCAGGAACAAGCCCGCCGCCACAGCAAAACCGGCAATAATGATGGCAAGACGGAACAGCGGATATTGGAAATCACCGGGCATCACAACAGTGCCCGTCAGGAATTCAGGTACGCTTAGAAACAATGGGAAGGATCCGAAAATCCAGCGTGTGCCTTCGGAAAAAATCAAAATAAGGGCAAAAGTCGCCAGAACCTGATCAAGGTGATCACGGTTATAAAGACGGCGAATAATCAGTATCTCAACCAGCGCACCGGCAATGGCCGCAGCCATCAGGCTGGCAACAAGACCAAGCCAGAACGAACCGGTCCATGCCGCAACCGCCGCACAGGCAAAAGCGCCAACCATATAGAGCGAGCCATGGGCCAGATTAATCAGACCCATCACACCGAAAACAAGCGTCAGCCCAGATGCCATCAAAAACAGCATCACACCGGACTGAAGGCCGTTTAGCAGCTGCTCCAGGAAAAGAGTGAACATTATTGGAAACTCCGTCACAAGGTGGTCGGGGGCCGTAAACCACTATGGGCAACGGCCCCCACCGACTTGTCAGCCCGTGATTACATCGAGCATTCCGATGCATAGGCATCGGCATGATCTTTAAGGGCAACGCCAACGATCTTGTTGGTCAGAACGTCGCCTTCTTTAACGACTTCACGAACATAGATGTCCTGAATCGGATGCTGGTTCGGACCAAAGACAAACTTGCCACGGACCGAATTGAAATCAGCCGCCCGCAACGCATCGCGGAATGCTTCCTTGTCATTGACATTTGCTTTGCCCATCGCCGACAGCAGCAGGTTTGCAGTGTCAAAACCATAAGATGCATAGAGCGACGGCAGACGGTCATATTCAGCAACGAAGCTTTCAACGAATGCCTTGTTGGTCGCGTTGTCGATGTCTTTTGACCAGTTCGAGGTGTTTTTCACACCCAGAGCCGCATCACCAACTGCACCAAGAATGCCCTGATCCATCGAAAATGCCGGACCGATCAGCGGAATATCCACACCCGACTGAGCATACTGTTTCATGAACGCAATGCCCATGCCGCCCGGCAGGAAGAAGAAGACGCTGTCAGCACCCGACGCACGGATTTCAGCAATTTCGGCGGCGTAATCTGTCTGACCAAGCTTGGTGTAAACTTCGCCTGCGATGTCGCCAAAGAAGAAGCGTTTGAACCCAGCCAGGGAATCTTTCCCCGCCGGATAGTTCGGTGCGAGGATAAAGGCGTTTTCATACCCGGCACTCGACGCATAGCCACCGGCTGCTTCATGCAGGTTGTCATTCTGATAGGAAACGCTGAAATAGTTCGCGTTACAGCCTTTGCCTGCCAACTGCGACGGTGCCGCATTGACGGAAAGATAGAATTTGTCCTGTGCAACCGCGGACGGCACCACAGCCATAGCAAGGTTCGACCAGATAATACCGGTCAGAACATCAACCTTTTCCTGCTGGATCATTTTATCAGCAAGCTGGACAGCGACGTCCGGTTTGCGCTGATCATCTTCGATCACGACTTCCAGATCGGGATTGTTTGCCTGTTTAACCGCCAGCATAAAGCCGTCACGTGCATCAATACCCAAGCTGGCACCACCGCCCGAAAGTGTGGTGATCATGCCAACCTTTACCGGATCGGCCTGCGCCGCGCCGGCAACAAGCAATGCAGCCACTGCTGCAATGGTTGTCTTAATACCCTTCATTTAAGCCTCCGTGTTTATACATTTTATTCGTTTAGCAACACGTTGATCCCACGACATTTATGTCTTTGTGCGTCGTGGTTTTAACGAACTTGATGCCTGCCCCTGATCTTGCAGTATTTGCATCATGCCCGTCCATCCTCAAAGCGTGGTTCGCACCCGCCAGAGTTCCGGAAACAGTTCTACTTCCAGCATTTTCTTAAGGTAACTGACGCCACCCGTGCCACCGGTCCCGCGTTTAAAACCAATAACGCGTTCGACCGTTGTCACATGGTTAAAGCGCCAGCGACGGAAGTAGTCTTCAAAATCCACCAGCTTTTCAGCCAGTTCATACAGCGACCAGTATTTGGTTGGATCGCTGTAAACCTTGTGCCATGCCGCAATCACAGCGTCATCTGGCGTATAGGGCTGTGTGACATCCCGGCCAAGAACATGATCGGGAAGATCAATGCCTTCGCGTGCCAACAGGCGCAACGCCTCGTCATACAGACTGGGCGTTGTAAGCTCCGTCGTCAGCAACTCAAGAATATCTTCGCGATGGGCATGCGGGCGTAACATCGCGTGATTGCGGTTGCCCAGCATGAATTCGATCTGACGATACTGATGGGACTGAAACCCCGATGAAGGACCAAGCGCATCGCGAAACGTCGTATAGTCGCTTGGCGTCATGGTGCGCAACACGTCCCATGCGTTATTAAGCTGTTCGAAAATTCGCGACACACGCGCCAGCATCTTAAATGCCGGGCGGAAATCACCCTCGCCCATGACGGCGCGGGCCGCACTGATTTCACGGATCGCAAGTTTCATCCAAAGCTCGGACGTTTGATGCTGAATGATAAACAGCATTTCGTCATGGGCATCAGATTTGGGATGCTGGGCGGTCAGGATCGCATCAAGCGACAGGTAATCGCCATAGGACATCTGATCGGAAAAATCCGTGCGTGCGCCTTCGGTGCTGGGATCATATGGTTTGGTTGGTTTGGCCATGATCAGGTCACCGCGTTGCGTTTATGGAATTTCGGCTGATCCCATGATTTGGTTTCCATGATCTCGGCCAGAATTTTAACCGCACCGTCCACATCACCATTATCGATATAAAGCGGGGTAAACCCGAAACGAATGATATCAGGTGCGCGGAAATCACCAATCACGCCGCGCGCGATCAAGGCCTGCATCACGGCATATCCGTGATCAAATTTGAACGATACCTGTGAACCACGGTGTTGTGGATCACGCGGGCTTGCCAGTTCCAGCATCGAACAGGATGCCTCGACACCAGCGATAAACTGCTCGCACAGCTCGATACTGCGTGTGCGGATATCGGCCATGTCAACGCCGTCCCATGCCTTCATGGCTTCTTCAAGCACCGTCATCTGAATAACCGGTGGTGTGCCAACCCGCATGCGTGAAACATCCGGGGCAGGCGTATAATCACGGTCAAAGGCAAATGGGGCAGCATGGCCCAACCATCCAGACAACGCCGGTCGGATGGTTTTGGCGTGATCGGGCCGGACATAAATAAATGCCGGGGCACCGGGGCCGCCATTAAGATATTTATAGGTGCAGCCAACAGCGAAATCCGCGTTACATCCGGTCAGGTCAACCGGAACCGCCCCCGCCGAATGCGCCAGATCCCAGATCACAATCGCACCCGCCTTATGGGCAAGATCGGTAATGCGTTTCATGTCATGCATGCGCCCGGTGCGGTAATCGACCTGGGTGAGCATCAAGACAGCAAGGTCTTCGTTGATCAGGCTTTCGACATCTTCGGGGTTTGGTGTTTTAAGCACATGCCCCTTATCGAGACTTTTGATCAGGCCATCGGCCATATAAAGGTCAGTCGGGAAATTCCCGTTGTCCGATACAATCACCTTACGATCCGGGCGCAGTTCCAGCGCACTTGCCAGTGCCTGATACACCTTGATCGACAAAGTATCGCCCATAACCACAGTACCGGGAGCCGCCCCAATCAAGCGCGCGACAAGATTGCCGACACGTTCGGGTTGCGCCATCCATTTGGCATCATTCCAGCCCCGGATCAGCATTTCCCCCCATTCATCCTCAATCATCGACTTCGCACGGTTTGCGGCCGACTTTGGCATCATGCCAAGCGAGTTCCCATCAAGGTAAATGACACCTTTGGGAATATGGAACAGGGATTTGGTGGCGGCGAAATCGATCATGCAGGCAGGTCCTGTTTCAGTCTGAAGCGCTGAATTTTTCCAGTCGCGGTTTTTGGCAGTGTCTCGATAAAGACGACGGAGCGCGGATATTTAAACGGCGCGATCGTCGCTTTTACATGATCTTGCAACTGTTTGGCCATCTCGGGTGTCGGATGAAAACCGTCTGCCAGAACGATATGGGCCTGAACAATGGTGCCGCGTTCTTCATTCGGTGCACCTATGACCGCACATTCGGCAACAGCTACGTGGGACAACAAGGCGGCCTCGACTTCCGGACCGGCGATGTTGTAACCCGACGAGACGATCATATCGTCATTGCGTGCAGCAAAGTGATAGTAGCCATCCTCATCAACAAAGAACGCATCCCCTGTCAGGTTCCAGCCATCACGCACATACGTGCACTGACGCACATCATCAAGATAACGACATCCCGTCGGTCCGCGCACCGCAAGCCTGCCAACCGTTCCGACCGGAACTTCATTCATATCGTGATCAACGATTTTGGCTTCATACCCACCAACCGGGCGCCCCGTACAGGCCGGGTGACTGTCACCAAATCGGTTGGAGATAAAAATATGGAGCATCTCGGTCGCGCCAATACCATCGAGCATCGGTTTGCCGGTTTTTTCCATCCAGGCATCATAAACCGGCGCAGGCAGAGTTTCGCCCGCCGAAACAGCCGCACGCAGGGATGACAAATCAGCCCCTTCTTCCATCGCCGATAACATCACGCGATAGGCGGTCGGTGCGGTAAAGCACACCGTCGCCTTATAGGTTTCGATGATTTCGATCATGTTGGGTGGGGACGCTTTTTCAAGCAAGGTCGCAGTCGCCCCAAAGCGCAGCGGGAAAATGGCAAGCCCGCCCAGACCAAAGGTAAAGGCAAGGGGGGGCGATCCGACAAACACATCATCAGGCGTTACATTCAGCACTTCCTTGGCATAACCATCGGCAATGATCAAAAGATCACGATGGAAATGCATGGTCGCCTTTGGGCTGCCGGTCGTGCCCGAGGTAAACCCAAGCAAGGCCACATCATCGCGCCCGGTTTTAACCGCCTCGAATTTGACCGATTTGGTCAGGGCAATGCGATCAAGCTCGGCGTCATGATTGGCCGTCCCGTCAAAGCCAATGACCTTTTTAAGGAATGTGCTGTCCTTGGCACAGGCGACCATCTCATCCATCAGGCGCGTGTCACACAGGGCAAATTCGATCTCGGCCTTATCGACAATCTGGGCCAGTTCGCCAGACCGCAGCATCGGCATGGTATTGACCACAACCGCGCCTGCCTTGGTCGCCGCCAGCCAGCAGGCCACCATCGCCGGATTATTAGCCGACCGGATAAGAATACGGTTGCCCGGCTTAACGCCGTAATCCTCGACCAGCGCGTGGGCAATGCGGTTGGTCCAGTCTGCCAGTTCCTTATAGGTCCGCTGACGACCATTGCCGATCAGGGCGGTGTTATCACCAAAACCCTGATCAACCATTTTGTCGGTCAGCTCGACCCCGGCATTCAGATATTCGGGATAATCAAACTTGTCCAAATTAAACTCTGGCCAGTCTGCCACCGGTGGCAAATTGTCCCGCGTGAATTGGTCAGTATGTGCAGTTGGTCCGAGCATTGTGAAGTCCCTGATACAGCCATTATTGCGCCAGCGTTTGCCGTGCGATGATTATTTTCTGGACGTCTGATGCGCCTTCATAAATGCGAAGAGCACGAATTTCCCGGTACAGCAGTTCAATGATGTGCCCACTGCGCACGCCATCACCGCCATGAATTTGCACCGCCTTATCAATGACGGTTTGTGCATGATCGGTTGCATAAAGTTTTGCCATCGCCGCTTCGCGGCTTACGCGCGGGGCACCGCTGTCTTTCAGCCATGCGGCGCGATAGACCAAAAGGGCCGACGCATCGATATCAAGCGCCATGTCCGCGACATGCCCCTGAACCATTTGAAGATCAAAAAGCGGCGCGCCAAACAGTTCGCGTTCCTGAACCCGCTTGATGGTTTCATCCAACGCACGGCGCGCAAAACCAAGGGCGGCGGCGGCAACGGTTGATCGAAATACATCAAGAACCGACATCGCAATTTTAAACCCGTCACCACCATTGCCAATCAACGCACGTGCCGGGATGCGGCAATCGGTGAATTTCAGGCGTGCGAGTGGATGGGGTGCGATGGTATGCAGACGCTCGGCAATTTCAAACCCGGGCGTGTTTGCCGGAACGACAAAGGCCGAAAGCCCCTTGGCCCCCGGTGCTTCGCCGGTGCGCGCAAAGACGCAGTAAAAGTCCGCGATCCCGCCATTGGAAATCCAGGTCTTTTCACCGTTCAGAATAAAGTCATCGCCATCACGTTTGGCATCAAGGGCGATGTTGGCAACATCTGACCCAGATTGTGGTTCGGTCAGCGCGAAGGCAGCGATCCCAGTGCCAGAACGTACTTTTGGAAGCCATTCCCCCCGGTGGGCTTCCGTTCCAAACAAAGAGATCGCGCCACTCCCCAACCCCTGCATCGCAAAGGCGAAATCAGCCAACCCGTCATAACGCGCCAATGTTTCGCGGATCAGGCAAAGTGACCGCACATCCAGTTTCGATCCGGTATATTGCGGATCAATTGCCGCATGGCGCAACCAACCGCCATCGGCCAGTCGGCGAACCAGATCCCGGCAGGCATCATCGACATCACCGTGATCAATGCCATCAAGATTGGTCGCCGCCCAGGCATCAAGCTTGACCGCCAGTTCACGGTGCCTGTCTTCGAAAAACGGCCACTCAAGGAAGGATGTATCTGCCATCAGTTGCCCTCAAACACCGGTTTTTCCTTGGCGACAAAGGCCGTATAGGCACGATTGAAATCTTCGGTCTGCATGCAGATTGCCTGCGCCTGTGCTTCAGATTCAATCGCCTGTTCGATCGACATGTTCCATTCTTGCGCCAGCATGGTTTTTGTCATCATGTGACCGAAATTCGGGCCTTGGGAAATACGGGTGGCAAGGGTGATGGCCTCTGCCTCAAGAACATCTGCCTCGACAAGACGGTTATAGAACCCCCAACGTTCGCCTTCCTCGGCCGACATTGAACGTCCGGTATACAGAAGTTCGGCCGCACGTCCCTGTCCGATGATGCGTGGCAGGATCGCACAGGCCCCCATGTCACAGCCCGCCAACCCGACACGGGTAAACAGGAATGCGGTTTTGGAGGTGGCAGTCGCCAGACGAAGGTCGGATGCCATGGCAATGATTGCCCCCGCACCCACACAAACCCCGTCTACCGCCGCAATCACCGGCTTGCCACAGCCGATGATCGACTTGACCAGATCACCGGTCATGCGGGTGAATTCCAAAAGACCTTTCATGTCCTTTTTGATCAGCGGACCAATGATGTCATGCACATCCCCGCCAGAACAAAAGTTGCCACCGTTTGATCCAAACACCACCGCCTTGACATCATCAGCGTAAACCAGATCGCGGAAGGTATCGCGAAGCTCGGCATAGCTATCGAACGTCAACGGGTTTTTGCGGTCGGGACGATCCAGTGAAATGACCGCAACGTCGCCTTCCATGCGCCAGTTGAAATGGGTGGGTTTGATGTTCGCCATTTTAGTCATGGGGCGCCTCGTTATGATGGGAAATGGTGCGCAGAATACGGATCAGGCCATCGGCATCACTGGCCGAAAGATCGGAAAACAGCTCGGAAACCCATCCTTCATGCACAAGGGCCCGTTCGGCGAAATCCTTTTCGCCCGCTTCGGTCAGGCGCACAATCGATGCGCGGCGGTCATTTTCGACCGGCACACGTACGAGCATTCCCTCCCCGACAAGGCGATCAACAATGCCGGTCACATTGCCGTTTGACACCATCAGGGATTTTGAAAGTTCGCTCATGCGCATGCCATCGCGTTCACGGTAAAGTGCGGCCAAAACATCAAAACGCGGCAGGGTTGAGCCAAATTCGATGCGCATTTTTTCGCGCAGCTCGCCTTCGATTTTGCGCGAGACTTTCAGAATCTGAAGCCACGCCCGCAAACGCGCCTTGGACAGATCAGATGTTTCATTATTCATCAGATCGCGCAGGTCATCGGAATGGTTCATATTCATACTTCTCCTCCCGATACCGAAATCGCCTGTCCGGTAATGGATGCCGCATGAGGACTGCAAAGCCACATGACGGTGTTTGCCACTTCATCAGGCTGGATAAAGCGGTTCTGCGGATTGATTTTCGCAAGACTTGCACGCGCGGCGTCGGTGCTCATGCCGGTTTTGGCAACGATGTTTTCAACCGATTTTTCCAACATCGGCGTTTCCATAAAACCGGGGCACACCGCATTTACGGTAACCGAACTGCTGGCAAGTTCGGCGGCCATGCCCTCAACAAGACCGACCACACCGTGTTTTGCCGCGCAATAGGCCGTAACATAGGCATACCCCTTAAGCCCCGCGGTCGAGGCAATCGAAATCAGTCGACCTGGCTTGGTCTTATCCATCACAGCCAATCCTTCGCGGAAGGTCAGGAACGTACCGGTCAGATTGACATCCATCGTGCGTTTCCAAAGATCGACCGATGTTTTGCCAATCGGGGCACTTTCGGCCATACCGGCATTGGCAATCACCAAATCCGGTGCGCCGATTTCGGCCACCATGGTCGCATACATGTCGCGCACCGAAGTCTCGTCAGTCACATCGGCGACGATTGCTGTGATATTTTCATGTTGGGCAACCTCGGCCAAAACGTCGCTGCGCCGTCCAGCGATGGCAACCTTCACCCCGGCATCGGCCAACATGCGGGCCATAACGACCCCGACACCGGAACCGCCCCCGGTGATCAATGCGCGATGAATGGCAAGATCGGCCATGGTCACTTAAACCTTTCCGGTCATGACGTCGGCCCGTTCGGCCAGACGCATCATCTGATCGCGTCCCGCATAATAGGGTGCGGGCCAGTTTTCAGTCTGATTGCCAAGGGCGGCTGCCTGATGCAGCGTCCAATACGGGTTCGCCAGATGCGGCCGCGCCAGACAGACAAGGTCCGCACGCCCGGCCATCAGGATCGAATTAACGTGATCGGGTTCGTAAATATTACCCACCGCCATCGTCGCGATATTGGCTTCGTTGCGAATACGATCAGAAAACGGCGTCTGGAACATCCGACCATAAACCGGGCGGGCATCCTTGGTCGTTTGACCGGCCGACACGTCGCAGATATCAACATCATTGGCTTTAAGCATACGGGCGATTTCAACCGCTTCTTCGGGCGTGACACCATCATCCCCGACCCAATCATTGGCCGAAATACGCACCGAAAGTGGCTTATTCGCAGGCCATGCTGCACGCACAGCATTGATCACTTCAAGTGGATAGCGCATCCGGTTTTCAAGCGACCCACCATATTCATCATCGCGCACATTGCTCACAGGACTGATGAAGGACGATAAAAGATAACCGTGTGCGGCATGCACTTCGATCATGTCAAACCCGGCACGGTCGGCCATCTTGGCCCCGGCGACAAATTGATCACGGACCATGTCCATGTCATCGCGCGTCATCGCCTTTGGCGTTTGATTGCGATCCGACCATGCAATGGCCGAGGCCGACAAAAGCGGCCAGTTACCATCCGACAGCGGCGCATCCATTTCTTCCCAGCCAAGTTGAGTCGATCCTTTGCGCCCGGAATGACCGACCTGCATGCACAGTTTGGCATCGGTTTCACCATGGACAAAATCGACAATCCGTTTCCAGGCCTGCTCATGCGCATCGTCATAAAGCCCCGGACATCCCGGTGTAATCCGGCCATCCGCCGACACACAGGTCATCTCGGTATAAACCATTGCCGCACCGCCCTTGGCGCGTTCGGCGTAATGCACCAAATGCCAATCGGTCGGGCAGCCATCAACCGCCTTATACTGGGCCATCGGGGACACAACGATTCGGTTTTTAAGCTCCATCTCGCGTAGCTTGAACGGTACAAACATAGGATGACGCACCCCGTCATTGGCCGGAACACCGGCCTGACGCTGGAACCAGCCTTCTGCCTCGCCGAGCCATTTGGCATCCCGCAGGCGCAGGTTTTCATGGCTAATGCGCTGTGATCTGGTCAAAAGAGAATAGGTGAACTGCACCGGATCAAAATCGAAGTAGCGTTCAATTTCTTCGAACCATTCCATCGAGTTGCGCGCCGCGGACTGCAGGCGCAAAACTTCAAGACGGCGTTCGTCTTCATACTTGCCAAAGGCCGATTTCAGATCGGTTTCGGAATGCAGATAATTTGCCAGTGCAATCGCACTTTCAAGTGCCAGCTTGGTCCCCGACCCGATGGAGAAATGCGCAGTTGCCGCCGCATCGCCCATCAAAACAATATTATCGTGTGACCAACTGTTGCATAGAACGCGCGGGAAGCTCAGCCATGCTGATCCACGGACATGGTGCGCATTGCTGATCAGGGCATGACCATCCAGATGATCCTTGAATATTTCCTCGCAGGTGGCGATGGAGTCTTCCTTGGTCATCTCGCCAAAGCCATAGGCGTCCCACGTCTCTTGCGAACATTCGACAATGAAGGTCGCCGTTTCATCATCAAACTGATAGGCGTGCGCCCAGACCCAGCCCTTGTCGGTTTCTTCAAAGATAAAGGTAAAGGCATCATCAAATTTCTGATGGGTGCCCAGCCAGACAAACTTGCATTTGCGCGTATCAATATCGGGCTGGAAATGCTCGGCATAGTCGGTGCGGGTTTTGGAATTCAACCCATCGCAGGCAACCACAAGGTCGTAATCCTTGTTATAGTCCGCCGCACTCTGGGCCTCTGTTTCAAAGCGCAGGTCCACGCCAAGTTCACGCGCGCGTTGCTGCAACAAGATCAAAAGCTGTTTTCGACCGATGCCACAAAAGCCATGCCCGGTTGAGACGGTCTTAGCCCCCCGGTATTTGACCGCAACATCATCCCAATAGGAAAAATGCGCCCGAATGGCTTCGGCACTTTTGGGGTCATTATCAGCAAGGTTCGTAAGAGTCTCGTCAGACAGCACAACGCCCCAGCCGAACGTATCGTCGGCTTTGTTGCGTTCAATCACCACGACCTCGTTGGCCGGATCACGCAATTTCATTGATATTGCAAAATAAAGCCCCGCAGGACCGCCACCCAGACAAGCTACTCTCACCAGCTTTTCCCTTCCTGATTTGTTTGGTTGTTTCGGGAAACTGACAAAACGGTACGCCTCGATTTAATTTATTTCAAGCATAAATATTTTGAGTTTGAAATATCTGTGAAATTGCCTAGAATTTGCCAAACAAACGAAGGCGCGCCCACAATAGCCCCACGAAAATCACGGCTGGTGCACCTAACATATCGACGGTCAGGGAAGACAGATCACATGATTACCGACTGGGACGACGCATATGCCAATGGCGACCATATCGCCGATGCCAGCTCATATCCGGGCATGTGGACAGAGCAATCTGCACAGTTCCGTGACACCCTGCTCGCGACCCAACGCGCAGAGCTTGATATCGCCTATGGCACCGGAGACCGCGAAAAATACGACCTGTTTCTTCCTGACCGTACGCCAAAGGGACTGGTTGTTTTTATGCACGGCGGGTATTGGAAGGCCTTTGATAAATCCAGTTGGTCACATCTGGCGAACGGTGCTGTTGCCAAGGGTTGGGCGGTATGCATGCCAAGCTATACGCTGGCCCCCGATGCCCGCCTGTCGCAAATCACCGGTCAAATCGCGGCAGCGATAAATCATGCAGCAGCACACATCGATGGCCCCATTCATTTGGCAGGCCATTCTGCCGGTGGACACCTCGTCAGTCGCATGGTCAGTGAAACCAGCCCACTGCTGCCGGACACCCTGTCACGTGTTAAAAATACAGTCTCAATTTCTGGACTGCATGACCTGCGCCCACTTTTAAATACATCAATGAATGATGTTCTGGGGCTGGATGGTCAGGAAGCCGTGATGGAAAGTGCAGCACTTCTGCGCCCCACCCTGCCCTGTTCAATCACCTGCTGGGTTGGCGCGGATGAACGTCCTGAATTTGTCCGCCAGAATGATCTTTTGGCCAACATCTGGACCGGACTTGGGGCATCGACCCGTGCGGTGCACGCCCCGGACAAGCATCATTTCAATGTTATTTCCGATCTGGCCGAACCGGATTCTGATCTGACAGCCTGTCTGCTGACCCCGATCAATCCAGAGGACATTTGACATGTCGACCGTCAACCTCACAACTGAAAACGACATCGCCTTTATCACCATTAACAATCCGCCGATCAACGCCACCAGCCACAGCGTGCGTCAAGGCATCGTCGACGCTCTTGATGAGATCGAAGGCGATAGCAGTATCAAGGTCGTCATTCTAATCTGTGCGGGCAAAACGTTCATTGCCGGTGCCGATGTCAGTGAATTTGGCCAACCGCCCAAAGATCCGATTCTGCCCGATGTGATCAAACGGTTGGAGTCCACCACCAAACCAGTCATTGCCGCCATTCATGGCCATGCGTTGGGTGGTGGGCTGGAAATCGCCCTTGGCTGTCATTACCGGATTGCGGAAAGTGGTGCGAAGCTTGGCCTGCCAGAAGTTAATCTGGGGCTTATTCCCGGCGCTGGTGGCACAGTGCGCTTGCCACGCCTTGTTCCTGTCCGCGACGCTATTGCCATGATTACGGGCGGCAAACCGGTTTCGGCTGATAAGGCCAATGCAATCGGCCTGATTGATGCCATCGCGCATGGCCCGCTTCGCGACGCTGCACTGGATTTTGCCCGCACCATCATCAACCGCCCGCGTCCCTTGGAACTGCGTCGCTGCCCGCCAGTTGATGCGCCTGATGATCATCAGTGGGATGAAATCATTGCGGGTGTCGGTAAAAAAGCCCGCGGACAGATTGCCCCCGTCATCGCCGCCCAGGCCATTCGCATCGGCATCGAACAGGACACCGCGGTGGGCCTTGTTCATGAACGCGAAAAGTTTGTCGAACTGCGCGATAGTGATCAGTCCAAGGCACTCCGTCATATTTTCTTTGCCGAACGATCCGTTGCCAAATTTCCTGAACTTGATGGTGCTGCACCAAACCCCATCAATGAAGTCGGTGTGATCGGTGGCGGCATCATGGGGGCAGGCATTGCAACCGCATCCCTTTTGGCGGGTTTCAAGGCAACGATTATTGAACGCAACGAAGATGCCTGTACCCATGGTCGCGCAACCGTTGAAAAGCATCTGAGTGGCAGCCTCAAGCGTGGCCTGATCACGCAAGATCGTTTTGACAATCTGCTGGCATCGCTTTCTACCAGCACCGACTACGCGGACCTTGGCACTGCCGATCTGGTGGTCGAAGCCGTGTTTGAAGATATGGCAGTCAAACACGATGTGTTTGGCAAGCTTTCGAAACACTGCAAGCCGGACGCTGTGCTGGCCTCAAATACGTCTTACCTCGACATCAACGAAATCGCGGCCAAATGTACTAATCCTCAGCGGGTGATCGGGCTTCATTTCTTCTCTCCGGCGCATATCATGAAGCTGCTTGAGGTGGTCCGCACCGATCGAGCCAACGCCGCAAGCCTTGCCACCGCGTTTGCCTTTGCCCGCAAGCTTGGCAAGATCGCGGTCCCCTGTGGTGTCTGCGATGGCTTTATTGGCAATCGCATTATGTCGGCCTATCGCAAGCATTGTGAATATATGCTCGAAGATGGCGCACTCCCCCATCAGATCGATGATGCCATGGTTGAATTCGGCTTCCCAATGGGCTTGTTTGCCATGCAGGACATGGCCGGACTTGAGATTTCATGGGCAACGCGTAAACGTCTCGCTCCGTTCCGTGATCCGGCTGAACGTTATGTCGCACTTGGCGATTATCTGTGCGAGATGGACCGGCTTGGCAAAAAGAACGGTCTTGGCTGGTATCGTTATGATGAAAACGGCAAAGCCCACCCGGACCCGGACGTCGATGCACTGGTGATTGCGGAATCGGATAAAAAAGGCATCACACGTCGCAATTTCGACACCAAAGAAATCATGTCCATCATCCTTGATGCCATGCGTAGCGAAGGCGACAAAATCCTTGCCGAAGGAATCGCCATGAGTCCAGATGCAATTGATGTGGTCATGGTCAATGGATATGGCTTCCCACGCCATGAGGGTGGCCCGATGTTCATGACCCAAAAGTAGCCAGAGCCAAGGACTGCAATCATTCCATCCACATAGGGGCAGACGGTGTTTACCGCCTGCCCCTATGTGATTTCTGGTGCATTTGGCACTTGCCTAATGGTACTTTAATGACAAGATAAAATGTCTGTTCAAGACCCTGAAAAGACCTCAAAGCTGATGTAAACGTATCTTTGGATCACACAATACGGTGTTGCGTCGCAAACCTACTGCCTTTTTGACTTAAGCTTTCTGCCATATCGGGATCAATCCGAAATAGATTTTCAAGTCGTCAAAATTTCAAACGACGGCGACCAAAGAGCAGGTAACCTGCCGACGAAGATTAGGGAGAATTTGGGTGCAACTGACAGCCCGTGACGCAGCCCATGCATGGCATGTGACTGATCTTAAGTGTTCAGGATCCCGCCTGAACACCACATATCCCCGCATCTTCGATCGCGAGGGGCATGATCAATCAGAGCCTGTATTAAGGTCAGCGATCACGTTATCTGTTTGCAAATCACCTCGGCCAAACAGGCGATCACGCGTCCATGCCCTTCTGATCAAAGATCAGGACGGACAAAAGATACGACGATGCCTTGTGACGTGAGACGCTAATTCCCTGCTGCAGACATGCGCCCTGCACAGGTTTTCTATCCGGGCACCACACAGAAGCCGAGGTTTCGATCATGCATTCATTATCTGATATTCAAAAACTTGTGTCCCGTCGCCAAAAAGGCAAAAGCCTCGAAGCGCCTTTCTATAGTTCGCCTGAAATTCTTGATCTCGATATCAAAGAGATTTTCAGCAAGCACTGGATTTTTGTCGCTGTCGAGCCGGAGCTCCCCGAGCCAGGCGATTGCGTGACGGTTGAGGTCGATAAGACATCGGTTTTGCTGCTGCGCGGCGACGATATGGAAATACGCGCCTTTCACAATGTGTGTCGCCACCGCGGGGCCAAGCTGATTGACGAACGTGCCACAACAATTGGTAACATTGTCTGTCGCTATCACGGTTGGACGTACAACGAAGATGGCGATTTGATCCTTGCCGAACATATGGGGGCTGGCTTTGACAAAAGCTGCCACGGTCTCAAGACTGTGCATGTGCGCTCAATCGCGGGTTTGATCTTTATCTGCCTTGCGAAAGATGCCCCTGCCGATATTGAGGAAATGGCCCGCGTAATGGAGCCCTACCTCGCACCGCATGATATTGCCAACTGTAAGGTCGCCCATACATCGGAGCTGATCGAAGAAGGCAACTGGAAACTGACGATGGAGAACAATCGGGAATGCTATCACTGTGATGGCAATCACCCGCAGCTCACCGTTCCGTTGTCAGCATTTGGCTTTGGTTTCTCGCCCGATGAAATGGATCAGCGTCGTTCTGAGGAAGTGAACAAGTACCTTTCTGCAGTTCATACAGATCATACGCGCTGGGAAGCATGTGGCCTGCCATCAGCAGAATCAGATCATCTGTCAAACATTACCGGTTTCCGCACGATGCGCCTGCCTCTGATGCGCGCCGGGGAATCTCAT
Organism: Thalassospira lohafexi; assembly: GCF_002844275.1. GTDB lineage: Bacteria > Pseudomonadota > Alphaproteobacteria > Rhodospirillales > Thalassospiraceae > Thalassospira > Thalassospira lohafexi. The sequence goes on along the minus strand of NZ_NXGX01000007.1, from coordinate 18,112 downwards.
ACGCTTGACACCAAAGTTGCATCGAAAAAGCTGCTTGGGCAGTTCACGGACGCCAAACTTGGCGGACTGAGTTTCTGGACACATCCGAACTCGTGGCACCATTTCATGAGCGACCACATTGTCACATTCTCCGTCTTGCCACTCGGCCCTGATAAGACGCTGGTGCGGACCACATGGCTTGTGCACAAGAATGCCCATGAGAACGAAGATTACAATCTTGATAACCTCACGCATGTCTGGAATATGACCAACGTGCAGGATGCCGAACTTGTGCGTCTTGCCCAGATTGGCAGTCAACAGCCGGCCTACGAACCGGGTCCTTATTCCACATTCACAGAACCACATGTAGAAGCGTTCTGTGACTGGTATATCAAGCGTCTGGATGACCACTTTGCTACCACCCAAAAAGCCGGGATTGCCGCAGAATGAGTGCGAACAAAACGACCACGACGGGACAAGGTGGCGATAAGCCCAGCGAAGAAATGCTGACCGAAGCAACCCGCGTTCCGCTTTGGGATCCTGAGCATGACGACGTTCTTGTCTGTCGACAGGTGCGCCAGGAAACCCATGACGTCAAAACGTTCGTCTTTTCCGGACGCGAACCGCGCGACTTTCGGTATTCACCGGGACAATTCATGACGTTCGAACTTCCGGTCGAAGGCATGGTAACGCGCTGCTATACGATCTCTGCATCGGCGGCACGGCCATACCGGCTCGAAATCACGGTCAAACGTGTTCCCGGTGGCCCCGGCTCAAACTGGCTTCATGATTACATGGTGCCGGGCAAGGAAGTAAATGTCTCGGGCCCGGGGGGCGAATTTACCACCGACGCGACATCTGACGAAAAACTGCTGTTCATTTCCGCAGGAAGCGGCATCACGCCAATGATGTCGATGACTAGAACGGCATGTGATTTGTCCGAACCGACAGATTTGCATTTCGTCCATGCAGCACGTACGCCATCCGACCTGATTTTCCGCGACGAACTTTCACTCCTGGCGTCGCAGAACCCGGGACTAAAAGTATCACTAACCTGCGACAGCACATCGGCCAGCCATAGCTGGACGGGCTTTAGCGGGCGCCTGAGCTTGCAGATGCTGTCATTGATGTCACCTGACTTCAAGGACCGGAAGATTTTCTGCTGTGGACCGGGCCGCTTCATGGATGGTGTGCGCGACATGTTGCGCGAAGCCGGGTTCGACATGGAAAAGTACTATGAGGAAAGCTTTGACTTCGGGGCTGAAACGGCAGGTACGTTCGAAGAGCACAGCTCTGTCGCACCGGAAATCAGTGGCCAGACCTTCCGTGTAAGTTTCAGCAAAACCGGTCATGTCGTCGAATGCAGTCCGGGCATGACAATCCTTTCGGCCGCACGTGAAGCGGGACTGTTGCCATTGTCATCGTGTCAGCGTGGCATTTGCGGAACGTGTAAATCAAAGCTGAACTCTGGCGAGGTCGATATGCAGCATGGTGGCGGCATTCGTCAGCGCGAAATCGATCAGGGAAAAATCCTGATCTGTTGCTCCACACCGCTTTCCGATGTTGAGGTCGAGCTGTAAAATCCAGTCCCGGCGCCCATACGCCGTTCATCACGGTTCAGGACAAAGAAGCCGCCATCAGTGCGGCCAATTTTGCAATTATCCGTCAAACGTAGCATCTGACCGCAGGTTGCTGACTGCCAATTCCGGCTCCAAAGTCGAGGGCCGTCGCAATGCTTGCGGCGTGCAGCCATAGCGGCGGCGGAACATCCGGCTTAGGTGTGACGAGTCGCAAAAACCGCAATCCACGGCAATCTGGGCGACAGACTTCTGGCTCTTCTCGATCAGGTGGTGGGCCAGATCAAGGCGGATGTTAAGAAAGGCAACCTGCGGGGATGTGTCGAGGCTGATGCGAAAATGTCGCTCGACCTGACGCTTGCTGTTGCCCATCCTGCGCGCAATCTCCTGCACGGAAATTGGCATGTCGATGTTCTGCTGCATGATGAGCAGCGCACGCTGCACAATCGTGTCTTGTGTCTTCAGATCAAGCGGAATGCCCGGCTGCGGTTTTTCAGCCTGAAGCGCATCATCAATGATCATGATGTGAAGGCTTTTGTTGGCCTGTGCACGCCCGACATGCTTATCAACAAGATAAGCCGCCAGATGGGCAGAACTCACGCCACCCGAACAGGTAAGGCGATCCCGATCGACAACAAAAATCTGCTCTGTAACCGGGTCAAGTCCTTCAAATTGATCAACAACTTCGGAGTGATGGAACCAGCTTATGCAACAGCGATACCCATCAAGCAGCCCTGCTTCATGCAGCAGAAACGCGCCGGTACAAACACCAACAAGCGGCACACCAGCGGCGGCGGCTTCATGCAAAAACTTCTGATAGGCCGGACTAAGATTTGGCTCTTCCGCCATGAGGCCGCCGACGACAACGATGTAATTAAACCGTCGGGGATCGCCAAGGCGTTCTTTGGGTTGTACCGTGATACCGCTGCTGGACGTTATCGGGTCCATCCGTTCAGAAAGAACCGTCCAGTTGCACAGGATCGGTCGACTTCGATCCCCCTCGTCTGCAGCCAGTCGCAGTACATCAACAAAGTTGGCAAAAGCGCAAAGCGTGAACCTGTTCGCCAGAATAAATCCGACAGTCAGGCGCGGTGTGTTTTGGTTACCAAATTTCGTATTCGTGAGCACCGGTTCCTCCGATACAGACAAGGTTTCTGCTTTTGTCGTAGCGATAATCTCACTTTGACGCAAACATTCTATTTTGTGGCGCAAAAAGTCGCCAGATTATCAACTGCGATCTAGACGACCAGATTGGGGAACCAAGAGAAACTCTAAGGACTCGGCATATCAACCTAAAGGACCATGTTCTTTTTCGCGCAAACTTGCACACAGAACATTCGCGCCCCTGATATTCGATCTCCAACGTATTGATCTGACCCTATTTCCGGGAAAACACATCCAAAACCGATGTTACCTTCGGAAGTCTTACATCACGTAATGCTTCCAATCTTTGATACGCACAACAGACCGCGGCTGATGCGCTGGTCGTCCTAAGACAGGTCATTCTGTCGGGGGACTTCGATAGAGAGGAAAATGATGAAGGTACTCGTACCAGTAAAGCGCGTCGTCGATTACAACGTGAAAATCCGCGTCAAGGCGGATGGTTCCGGCGTTGATCTTGCCAATGTCAAAATGTCGATGAACCCGTTTGACGAGATTGCCGTCGAAGAGGCAGTTCGTTTGAAGGAAAATGGTCAGGCAGACGAAGTTGTTGCCGTTTCCATCGGCCCGGCACAAGCGCAGGAAACGCTGCGGACCGCCCTTGCCATGGGCGCAGACCGCGCCATCCTGATTACCGTCGATGGGCCGGTTGAGCCGCTTAGCGTCGCAAAAATTCTTGCTGGCGTCGTAAAAGACGAGCAACCCGAACTTGTCATCCTTGGCAAACAGGCCATTGATGATGATGCCAATCAAACCGGTCAAATGCTTTCGGCACTGCTGGACTGGTCGCAGGCAACCTTTGCTTCCAAGCTTGAACTTGGCAGCGACAGTGCAAAAGTCACCCGAGAGGTCGATGGCGGTCTTCAGGCCATTAACATCAGTCTCCCGGCGATTGTAACCGCGGACTTGCGTCTGAACGAGCCGCGCTACGCGTCACTTCCCAACATCATGAAGGCCAAGAAAAAGCCGCTTGATACGAAGACACCCGATGACTTCGGTGTTTCTGTCGCATCGCGTCTGCGCGTCATCCGGGTTGAAGAACCCGCTGTCCGTCAGGCTGGCGTTAAGGTCGCCAACGTTGCGGAATTGACCGCAAAACTTAAAAACGAAGCTGGCGTCATCTGAACCAAGCGGAGATTGAAATTATGGCTATTCTTCTTTTTGCCGAGCATGACAACATCGCACTCTCCGAGCAAACCGCAAAGGCGCTGAGTGCTGCGGCAAAGATCGGTGGTGACATCGATATTCTGGTTGCAGGCAAAGATGTCAGCACAGTCGCCGAAGCAAGTGCCAAGCTTTCAGGCGTGCGTACTGTACTGGTTGCCCAAAGTGATGCACTGGAAAACCAACTGGCAGAAAACGCAGCAAGCCTCATTGTCTCGCTAAGCGGGGACTATGACACCATCGTTGCTGCGGCAACCGCAAACGGCAAAAACATTCTGCCGCGCGTCGCAGCCCTACTTGATGTGATGCAGATTTCCGAGGTTATGGACGTTGTCGATCCTGATACGTTCAAACGTCCGATCTATGCGGGAAATGCTGTTGAAGTCGTTCAAACGACCGATGCGACAAAGGTTATGACCATCCGAACATCCAGCTTTGGCGCCACCGAAGACGGCAGCACTACAGCCCCGATCAAAAGCATTGATGTCGGTGCGGCAGATGCCGGAAAATCATCCTTCATCGAAAACATCCTGTCGCAAAATGATCGTCCGGAATTGGGATCTGCCAAGATCATTGTTTCAGGTGGACGTGCTCTTGGCTCCGAGGAAAAGTTCAAGGCCGTCATTACCCCATTGGCTGATAAACTTGGTGCGGCGGTTGGTGCATCACGCGCGGCTGTTGATGCCGGGTATGCTCCAAACGACTTGCAGGTCGGTCAGACCGGCAAGGTTGTGGCCCCCGATCTTTATATCGCGTGTGGTATTTCCGGTGCGATCCAGCATCTGGCAGGCATGAAAGACTCAAAAATCATCGTCGCCATCAACACTGACGAAGATGCGCCGATTTTTCAGGTCGCAGATTACGGTATTGTCGGAGATCTGTTCGATGTCCTGCCCGAGCTGGAAGGTCAGCTCTGAGACGCACCTTAACCCAATTGAAACGGAACTGATCCAGTGAGCGAAAATTCTTACATCCTGCGCATCGCCTGTGACGACCAGCCGGGCATCGTTGCAACGGTAACGTCTGCATTGGCGTCGCGCGGTGCAAATATCATCGAATCAAATCAGTTCTGGGATCGACACACGAACCAGTTCTTCCTTCGCGTGGGGATCAGTGTACCGGCAGAAATCGACAAGGATTCAATTGTTCTAACACTTAATCCGTCGGTTGACCGCTTCAACATGAAGCTGAAAGTCGATGTCGTTTCGCGGCGTCCGAAAATTATCATCATGGTATCGAAATTCGACCATGCCATGCTGCACCTGCTCTATCAAATCAAGGTGGGATGGCTTGATGCGGAAGTTGCTGCAATTGTCTCCAACCACGAAGACGCCCGCAAAGTTGCCGAACAGGAAGGTATTCCGTTCCATTACATGCCGGTGAACAAGGACAACAAGATTGAACAGGAAGCCAAACTGGCCGATCTGATCAAGCAAACCAATTCCGAGCTGGTCGTCCTTGCCCGCTATATGCAGGTTCTGACCAACGAGCTTTCAAGCCAGTTTTATGGCATGATCATCAATATTCATCACTCGTTCCTGCCGTCGTTCAAGGGCGCAAAGCCCTATCATCAGGCCTATGACCGTGGGGTTAAACTGATTGGCGCCACGGCACACTATGTCACCCCTGATCTCGATGAAGGTCCGATCATTGAACAGGAAACAGAACGGGTAAACCACGCGATGTCTGCTGATGATTTTGTCGCCACGGGTCGTGACATTGAAGCCCGCGTTCTCGCCCGTGCTGTAAAATATCACCTTGAAGGTCGCGTGATGCTGAACAATCATCGCACTGTGGTCTTCACCTTATAGGCCAAATGAGTGTCGCGACCGGGTCAAATCGGTCCCGACATATTGTCCAATGCCGACCAATGATAATCGTCTCGAAAACAAGGAATGAAAAAAATGGCCGCATTTCCACAAAAGGCTAACGTCGTCATCGTCGGCCTCGGCGGTATCGTGGGGGCTTCGGTTACCCATCACCTGATCGAGAACGGGTGGGACGATATTGTTGGTATCGATAAGTCCGGCATACCAACTGACGTTGGCTCCACGGCGCATGCATCTGACTTCTGCTTTGCGACGAGCCACGATCTGTTGACGTGTTGGACTACCATGTATTCCATGGATTTCTACGAAAAGATGGGCCACTACGCGCGCATCGGCGGCATCGAAGTTGCGCGTGTTGGCGATGACGAACGCATGGCAGAACTCAAACGCCGCGTTGATTCCAGCAAGGCTTTTGGCACCAATGTCAAAATCATCAGTGCTGCCGAGGCCAAGGAAAAATTCCCGCTGCTTGAAGAAGATCAAATTCAGGGGGCTTTGTGGGACCCCGATGCTGGTCTTGTGACACCACGCTCACAAACTGTTGCCGGCAAACTGATAGATCAGGCTGCTGCCACCGGCAAACTTCAAATGTTTGCCAACACATCGGCCCTTGATCTGATCACCGAAAATGGCCGCATCATCGGTGTTAAGACCGAACGTGGCACGATCCATGCCAATCATGTTGTTGTCTGTGCCGGTCTTTGGGGCCGTTTGATTGCGGAAATGGCTGGCGAAGATTTACCGGTGATGCCGGTCGATCATCCGTTGACGTTCTTTGGTCCGTACAATGCCTTTGAAAACACCGGCGTTGAAATCGGCATGCCGCTTCTGCGTGATCAGGGCAACTCGGCCTATATGCGCGATACGGGCGACCCCAAAAGCACTGAAGGCGGTCAGATCGAGTGGGGATATTACTACGAAGAAAACCCGCGTCTTGTGCATCCGCGCGACATTCTTGAAAAGGACCAGGCACGCCTGTCACCGTCACAGCGCGATCTCGAACTCGAAGACGTGATCGAACCACTTGAACGCGCCATGGAGCTTACCCCAATCCTGACCGAGCTTGGCTTTAACGAAAGCCATTCGTTTAACGGCCTGCTTCAATCATCGGCCGACGGTGGCCCCGCCATGGGCGAAAGTCAGAAACTGCGCGGATTGTGGTATGCTGTTGGGATCTGGATCAAAGACGGACCGGGCATGGGCAAACTCATTGCCGACTGGATGACCCATGGCCGCACCCATGTCGATCATCATGCAATTGATTTCGCCCGCTACAACGAATTCCAGCTCGACGAAAAATACATCTACGACCGTTGCTATGAGACGGCGAAAAAGATCTATAACCCGCCGGTTCACCCGCGTGAGCCATTTGCCAATGCACGTGGCATTCGTCGCTCCCCGTTCTATGAGCGCGAAGTCGAACTGGGTGGATACTTCATGGAGCTTGGCGGTTGGGAACGTGCGCATGGTTATGCGTCGAACGAACATCTGCTTGAAAAATATGCCGACCGTGTTCCGGTGCGCGAAAACGAGTGGGATACCCGCCACTTCTGGCGCGTTTCCAATGCCGAACAGCTCGCCATGAGCGACGATTGCGGCATCATTAACCTGTCGCATTTCCATATGACCGAAATCGAAGGCCCCGACCATGTTGAACTCATGGAATGGCTCTGCGCGGCCAAAGTTGGCGGCGATGCCAATATCGGCAAGGGTATCTATACCCATATGCTTGATGAAGACGGCAACGTGCGTGCGGACTTTACCATGTTTCGTATGGAAGACCGCTGCCGTCTGGTGAACGGTGCGGATGCCGGTCCACGTGACCTGATCCACATGCGCCGCGTTGCGATGGATAAGGGGCTTGATGTCACCATTACCGATGTCACCGAGAAATTCACAACCATTGGCATCTGGGGACCGAACGCACGCGAGAACCTGCAGAAAGTCGTTAAAAACCCCGATGAATTAAACATCGACGCCTTCCCGTTCGCCGCAATCCGTCAAATCCAGATTGCCGGCAAAACCGTCACGGCCTTCCGTATTTCCTATGTTGGGGAGCAAGGGTGGGAACTGCATATGCGCTATGAAGACGGCCTTGCCGTCTGGGATGCGTTGCGCGAGATCGGTGTGATGGCCGTTGGTGTTGAAACCTATGCCAACTCGCGCCGCTTGGAAAAGTCACTCCGTCTGCAAAACGCCGATCTGCACACCCAGTACAATCTTCTCGAAGCAGCCCTTGCCCGCCCGAAGGTCAAGGAAGCCGATTTCTGCGGCAAGGCAAAGCACGTCGAATATCGTGAACGCGAACATCAACCAGCAATGCTGTGTACCCTTGTCATGACCGACAATGTCGACGCACAAGGTGTCGCACGTTATCCGGTGGGTAACCTTCCGGTCATGGAACCCGAAACCGGCGAAACCCTGATCGATGAACTTGGTCGTCGTTCCTATACGACCTCCATCGCCTTTGGCCCCAGCATCGGCAAAAACATCGCCCTTGCCTATTTGCCATGGGACTATTGTCAGGAAGGTCGCAAACTGAACGTCTCCTACTTCGACGAGATCTATCCGGTCGAGGTCGTAGGAATTGGCTACACGCCGCTCTACGATCCGGAAAACCTCAAACCGCGCAGCTAGCGGTAAGACCTATCCCCAAAAAAGGCGCAGTCGTTTTCAAGGCTGCGCCTTTTTTTATGGCATTTCTGTCTGCTGATGAGTTTGGCTTATGATGGTCTGGCTTAACGGGATCCTCAGGAACGAAAATCAAACGTCGGCTGGGCCCAACCTGCTCGCCTGCCGATAGGCCGCCGGTGCCATCCCTTCTTGCTTTGAAAATACGCGACTGAAATGCGATGCGTCACAAAACCCGGTCGAATTGGCGATATCGACAATTGTTCTGTCTGTCCGTTCAATCATCATTTTTGCCTGTGCTATGCGAATGCGCATGGCGGCGATGGACGGCGTAATATTAAGGGCCTTTTGAAAATGGCGTTCGAGTTTGCGTTTACTGACACCGAGTGCCTTCGCAAGATTTTCGGCGGGTTCTGGTGCATCAAGGCGTTGTTGAATGCGCAATAACGCCCGACTGACCAACGGGTCACGGGTCGATAGTTCAAGCGGCAAACCCGGCTGTGGTTTTTCGGCAACCTGAAGTTCATCAATGATCATGATGTGCAGGCTTTTTTGGGCCGCAGCACGCCCGACATGGCGTTCAACCAAAAATGCCGCAAGATGGGCTGAACTGGTCCCCCCCGAACAGGTCAGTCGATCCCGATCAACGACAAATATCTGGTCGGAAATCGGTACCATGCCTTCAAACGTTTCAAGAAAATCGTCATGATGGAACCAGCTGACACAGCATTTATAGCCATCAAGCAGCCCGGCCTCATGCATCAGGAAAACAGCCGTGCACAGCGCGACAAGCGGCACGCCCCGATTGGCTGCATCTCTAAGAAAGCGGATATATTCCGGACCGATTCTGACCTGTTCTTTCAGCAACCCGCCGACAACAACGATGTAGTCATAATCCTGCGGACGGGCCAAAGGTGCATCAGGGCGCACTTCAACCGCAGAACTTGATCGTACCGGTTGGCCGTTATGCGATAGAATATGCCATTCGCAATTAATTTGACGCGACTGATCTCCGTCGTCAGCCGCCAGACGCAAGACATCCAGAAAACTGGCAAAGGCCGAAATGGTGAAATGGGGGGCCAAGATAAATCCGACCCTGAGTTTCGGCGCTTTCGGCTGCGTCATTTGTTTTCTCCGCGAAAGATGGCAAATACTTACAACGGATATGACGCAAATATCCAATCACGATTTCGAAAAATAGCTTCTAATTGGTAAAATTGATGACACCCAGTGGAGCCGCCTCACCATGACGCATTTTTCTGCTTTGTCGCTGCTAAAGAATGCCCTGACAGGACAAAAGAACTGGCAGGCGCAATGGCCCGACAGTCAACCCAAGTCAGAATATGACGTCGTCATCGTTGGTGCGGGCGGCCATGGACTTGGTGCCGCGCACTATCTGGCCAAAGAACATGGTATCACCAATGTTGCGGTGATCGACAAGGGTTGGCTTGGGGGCGGCAACACAGGGCGCAACACCACGATCATCCGGTCGAACTATCTCTACGATGAAAGTGCAAAGCTTTATGACCACGCAGTTGATCTGTGGGAAGGGCTTAGTCAGGACTTGAACTATAACGTCATGTTCTCGCGCCGTGGTGTTTTGATGCTGGCGCACAATGTCCATGATGTGCAATCGTTCCAGCGTCACATTCATTCGAACCGCCTTAACGGTGTTGATAACCGCTGGCTGACACCACACGAAGCCAAAGAATTCTGTCCTCCGCTGAACATTTCGCCGAATGCACGCTACCCCGTCATGGGCGGTGCGCTTCAGATGCGGGCCGGAACCGCACGTCATGATGCGGTTGCCTGGGGCTATGCCCGAAGTGCATCCCAACGTGGTGTTGATATCATTCAAAACTGCCCGGTCACCGCGATCCGCCGTGGCACCGACGGTTCGGTTGAGGGCGTTGAAACCGCCAAGGGCTTTATCCGCGCGAAAAAAGTCGCGGTATCAGCAGCCGGTCACACCAGCGTTGTGATGGATTCTGCCGGTGTTCGTATGCCGCTTGAAAGCTATCCGCTTCAGGCACTGGTGTCCGAGCCGATCAAACCGATTTTCCCATGTGTTGTCATGTCCAACACCGTGCATGCCTATATCAGCCAGTCTGACAAGGGCGAGCTTGTGATTGGGTCTGGCACAGACCAATACACCAGTTATTCGCAACGTGGTGGCCTGCCGTTGATTGAGCATACGGTTGCGGCAATCTGCGAGATTTTCCCGATCTTTAATCGTATGCGGATGCTGCGCAAATGGGGCGGCATTGTTGATGTAACGCCTGATCGTTCCCCGATCCTTGGCACAACGCCAGTGCCCGGATTGTATGTCAACTGCGGCTGGGGCACGGGTGGCTTTAAGGCCACACCGGGTGCGGCCCATACTCTTGCATGGACGATTGCCAAAGGCACCCCGCACGACATCAATGCCCCCTTCACGCTGGACCGGTTCCGGACTGGCCGTCTGATTGACGAGGCGGCTGCTGCCGCCGTCGCACACTGAGGAGAACGAACATGCTTCTCGTACATTGCCCTTATTGCGATGAAACACTGCCGGAACTGGAATTTACCTATGGCGGTGAGGCCCATATCGCCCGCCCGGAAAACCCGGCGGATAAAACCGATGATGAATGGCGCGATTTTCTGTTCATTCGCACCAACGTCAAGGGCCCGCATTTTGAACGCTGGCGTCATGCCCATGGCTGTGGCCGGTTCTTTAACGCTGTGCGCGATACCGTCTCGGATCGTTTTCTGACGACCTACAAAGCCGACGCCCCACGACCGGACCTTGCCGTCCTGCTTGCAGATGCGTCAATGAAGGAGCCTTCGAAATGACCACCTTCCGCGTTCCGGGCCGTGGCCGGGTCCTTCACAACCGACCGGTTTCTTTTACTTTTGATGGCATGACCTATCAGGGCCTCGAAGGCGATACCGTCGCCTCCGCCCTGATTGCCAATGGCGTTCAGCTGATGGGGCGTTCGTTTAAATATCACCGTCCACGTGGCCCGATGGCAGCAGGTTCAGAAGAACCAAATGCCCTGATCGGCACCCGCCGTGGCAAGGGTCGGTTCGAGCCGAACACGCGTGCTACCGTGCAGGAAATCTGGAACGGGCTTGAAACCAACAGCCAGAACAAATACCCAAGCCTGAAGTTCGATGTCGGTGCGATCAATGACCGTGCCTATATGCTGTTTTCAGCCGGGTTCTATTACAAAACCTTTATGTGGCCGCGTTCCTTCTGGGACAAATATTACGAACCTTTCATTCGTGCGGCAGCTGGTCTTGGCGTGTCGCCCAGCGAACCCGACCCGGACAATTATGCATCACGCTATCTGCATACCGATGTCCTGATCATTGGGGCAGGTCCGGCGGGTCTTGCATCTGCACGTGCGGCAGCAACGGCTGGATTGCGCGTCACACTTGTTGATGAAAACTCCGAACCGGGTGGCACGCTTCTAAGCGAACCGCAGGCACAAATTGATGGAAAACCCGCATGGGATTGGCTCAGCGCGGAACTTGATGCGCTGACCGACCTTGGCGTTCGGATCATGACCCGCACGACCGCAATTGGCTATTACCATCAAAACATGATCGCCCTGTGTCAAAAGCTGGCCGATCATCAAGAAAAACCTGCCGAGGGTGCGCCGCGTGAACGCATGTGGCGTGTGCGGGCCAAGCAGGTCATTCTGGCCCAAGGTGCGCTTGAAAAACCGCTGGTGTTTGATGGGAATGACCGGCCGGGCGTCATGCTGGCCGGATCCGCACAGACCTATCTGAACCGGTATGGCGTGCGCGTTGGCAATAAGGCCGTGATTGTCACCAGTCACGACAGTGCATGGTATGCGGCCTTTGATCTTGCATCGGCAGGCACACAGATCGAAGCCATCGTTGATACCCGCCCGACACCGAACGCAGACCTGATCAAAGAAGCCGCCGCACGCGGTATCACGGTCCTTCCCGGACATACTGCGACCGGAACATCTGGACGACTGCGGATCAAGTCGGTCCGTGTGAACAAGGTTGAAAATGGCAAGGTTCTTACTGCTCGGAACATCAGTTGCGACAGCCTGCTGATCTGCGGTGGCTGGACGCCGACACTCCATCTGTTTTCCCACACCAAGGGGTCCCTGAAATGGGATGACGAAAGTCAGACCTTCCTGCCGGACCGCATCACCGAGGAATGCCAGATTGCAGGTGCCGGTCGCGGCCTTTGGGGCATTGCGTCCGCGCTTAATGATGGTGCTGTCATGGGCGCCGCTGCGGCCACGGCGCTTGGAAAATCGGCAACGGCCCAAACAGTGACCGTCACAGATGACCGTCCCGGCACAGGCGAAAGCCACACCGAATTGCCAACCGATCTTGATCCGGGCAAGGCACGTGCTTTTGTCGATTATCAAAACGATGTGACCGCCAAGGATCTGCGCCTTGCAGTCCGCGAAGGCATGCGTTCAATTGAACATGTCAAACGCTACACCACCAACGGCATGGCTACCGATCAGGGCAAGATGTCAAACATCAACGGCCTGAACATTGCCGCCGATGCCCTTGGCAAAAAGCAGCCCGAAGTCGGTCTGACCACCTTCCGGCCACCTTACACCCCAACCAGTTTTGGCGCCTTTGCCGGCTATCACAAGGGTGAGCATTTCGAAGTAACCCGCAAAACTCCAATTGATAGCTGGGCCGAAGAAAACGGTGCGGTGTTTGAACCCGTCAGCCTGTGGCGTCGTGCGTGGTACTTCCCCAAAGACGGCGAAGACATGGACGCCGCTGTACGTCGTGAATGCCGCGAAACGCGCAAATCCCTTGGTATGTTTGACGCATCCACCCTTGGCAAGATCGAGGTTGTTGGCCCCGATGCGGTTGAATTCATGAACCGCATGTACACCAATCCATGGACCAAACTGGCACCGGGTCGGACCCGCTATGGTCTGTTGCTGGGCGATGATGGCTTTATCCGCGATGACGGTGTGATTGGACGGCTCAGCGATGACCGTTTCCACATCACCACGACCACCGGTGGTGCGGCGCGTGTTCTCAATATGATGGAGGATTACCTCCAGACAGAATGGCCAGACCTTAAAGTCTGGCTGACCTCGACCACCGAACAATGGTCGACCATTGCACTTAATGGCCCGAATGCGCGCAACCTGATTGAACCCTTTGTCGAAGGACTTGATATCTCTGACGCCGCATTCCCGCACATGTCGATTGCCGAATGCACCTTTGCCGGTTTCCCGGCCCGCCTGTTCCGCGTCAGCTTTACCGGCGAACTTGGCTTTGAAATCAACGTCCCGGCCCGTCATGGCCGTGCACTGTGGGAAAAGCTGTTTGATGCGGGCCAGAAATATGACATCTGCACCTATGGCACAGAAACCATGCATGTTCTGCGTGCGGAAAAGGGCTTCATCATTGTCGGTCAGGATACCGACGGCACGGTAACGCCCTATGATGCGGGTGCCGGCTGGGCGATTGGCAAAAACAAACCTGATTTTGTCGGTATGCGTGCGCTCAACCGTCCGGACCTGACCGCCGAAGGACGCAAACAACTGGTTGGCCTTCTGACCGAGGACGGCACATCCAAACTCGAAGAAGGGGCGCAGATCGTACTTGATCCGAACCAGCCCATCCCGATGAAAATGGTGGGTCACGTGACATCGTCCTATCACAGCGATGCAGCGGGCCGTCCAATCGCACTTGCCCTGGTTGAAGGCGGCCACGGGAAAACCGGCGATACGGTCTATATCCCGATGCCGGACCGAACGATCAAGGCAACGATCACGGGTACGACATTTTATGACCCCGAAGGTGCCCGTCTGAAGCTGTAACCTTGTCACATTGAATACCGTCATATGAACGGAGAAGACTGCAATGACTGCACATGTCGATCTAAATATGGCCCGGACACTGGCCAAAAGTTCCGCTGTCAGCGTTGAACTTCTGCCACTCGTCGCACGCTTTTCATTGCGTGCGGGTACCAGCGAACAGGCCGCTCTTTCAAAGGCGCTGGGCCTTGCCCTTCCGACTAAAATCGGCCAGTGCGCACGTAAAAACAAACTCGAAGTGCTGTGCCTTGGTCCTGACGAATGGAGCATTCTGGCGCCTGAAGATCAGGCGGTAAAAATCACCGATGCCTGTGAAGCAATCTACGCCAAAGCACCACACAGCCTGACAGAAGTTTCAGACCGTGAAATCGCCGTTCAGATCACCGGGGTAAAAGCCACCGATCTGATGACAATCGGCTGCCCGCGCGATCTTGACCTTCTGCCGGTCGGGGAAGCACGCCGTACGATTTTTGATGGCGTCTCAGCCGTACTTTGGCGCGATGGTGCCGACGAATATCGCCTTGACCTTTGGCGATCATTTGCACCGCATGTCATTTCGCTTCTTGAAACGGGCTGCACCGAACTCGCCGCAGAATAAGCGCCGTTGCGGGCATCGTCCTTCATCGCCGAACCTTGAAATGGGACAGATCCATGACTGATCAAAACGTTCTTTCGACCATTGCCGATACCGTCATTGCCGACGCCATCAATCATGAACTCTCGCGTCAGCAAAATCAGATCGAATTGATTGCATCGGAGAATATCGTCTCCAAAGACGTTCTTGCCGCCCAAGGATCGGTTCTGACCAACAAATATGCCGAAGGCTACCCGGGCCGCCGTTACTATGGCGGATGTGAGCATGTCGATGAGGTTGAACGTATCGCCATTGATCGGATCAAACAGCTGTTCGGTGCCGAATTTGCCAATGTGCAGCCCCATTCCGGCGCGCAGGCTAATCAGGCTGTTTTCCTTGCCTTGCTGGAACCCGGCGATCGGATCATGGGCATGTCACTCGCACATGGTGGCCACCTTACCCATGGCTCGCACGTCACGATGTCTGGCAAGTGGTTTGATGTTGTTTCTTATGAAGTGCGCGAAGACACCCATCTGATCGATATGGAAGATGTGCGTCGGGTGGCACTTGAAACCAAACCAAAACTCATCATCGCAGGGGCATCGGCCTATCCGCGCGAAATCGATTTCAAAGCTTTCCGCGAAATTGCCGATGAGGTTGGCGCCTATCTTATGGTCGATATGGCCCATTATGCTGGTCTGATCTGTGCCGGGCATTATCCCAATCCCGTGCCCCATGCACATGTTACGACCTCAACCACCCATAAAACCCTTCGTGGCCCGCGCGGTGGCATTATTCTCACCAATGACGAAGCCCTTGCAAAGAAGTTCAACTCAGCTGTCTTCCCGGGTAACCAGGGTGGTCCGCTCATGCATGTGATTGCCGCCAAGGCGGTTGCATTCGGCGAAGCCCTGCAGCCAGTCTTCAAAGACTATGCCGCACAGGTGATTGCAAACGCTCGTGCTCTGTCTAATGTTCTGATTGAAGGCGGCCTTGGCATTGTCTCGGGCGGAACGGACTGCCACATGGTGTTGGTCGATCTGCGCCCCAAAGGGGTGACCGGCAAAGTGGCCGAAGCCGCTCTCGAACGTGCGGGCCTGACTTGTAACAAGAACGCCATCCCGTTTGATCCGGAAAAACCGTTTGTAACATCGGGCATTCGCCTTGGCACGTCGGCCGGTACCACGCGTGGCTTTGGCGAAGCCGAATTCCGCAAAGTTGGCGAACTGGTCCTCAAAGTGATCGAAGCCCTTTCAGACAATCCCGAAGGTGACGCCACCGTCGAAGCCGCGGTTTTGGCTGAAGTCCACGAATTGTGTGCTGCCCATCCGATTTACGGTCAGTAATTCAGGTGTTTTTGTCAGTTTTTGACATTTTCAAGATCGGCATCGGCCCGTCATCGTCTCATACGATGGGGCCGATGACGGCAGCTTCCCGGTTTCTTGACGATCTAAGAGACCCTGCATTATGTGGCTCCGGAACGAACCGGCTGGCATCTGTATCTGTCTCCCTGCACGGATCATTGGCCTTTACCGGCAAAGGTCACGCAACGGATCGTGCTGTCGTACTTGGGCTGATTGGCCTTTTGCCCGATACACTCGATCCCGATCAGGCTGCAAAGCTCGAAGCCGAGGTCCATGAGACAAAAACCATCTCACCCTCAGGCATTGGGCTCCTCAGGTTTGACCCAACCAAAGACCTCATTTTTGACTATGGCCCGCCGCTTGAACTACATGCCAATGCGTTGACCTTCAGCGCGTTTGACGACGACGACCAGCTTTGCCATCGCGAAACCTATTATTCAGTCGGGGGCGGATTTGTCATGAGTGAGGCGGAGCTTCTGGCCGAACGCGAAGGGGCTGCGCAGTCGCTAAATGCGAAAAAACAGTCGCATGATTTCCCCTACCCGTTTGGTTCGGCCAAAGAGATGCTGGCCATGGGACAAGCCTCAAGAAAAACCATTGCCGAAATGAAACGTGCCAATGAGCGCGTTATTCATGGCAATGCCCTTGATGAAAAACTCAACACCATCTGGCAGGCGATGAATGATTGTATCAATCGTGGTCTGCATCTTGATGGTGTTCTGCCCGGCGGACTCAAGGTCAACCGGCGTGCGAAAGCAATCCATGCAGCGCTGTGTGATGAACGCGGGAACAATATGGCGCAACCACACGTGTCCAATGACTGGCTCAGTGTCTATGCCATGGCGGTAAACGAGGAAAATGCAGCTGGCGGTCGGGTGGTTACATCGCCCACCAATGGCGCTGCTGGTGTTGTCCCTGCCGTTCTTCGTTACTATCGCGACCATTGCTATGGTGCCCATGAAGAAGGCGCACGCGATATGCTTCTGGTTGCCGCTGCCATTGGCGGTATTATCAAGCACAATGCATCTATTTCCGGCGCCGAAGTGGGCTGTCAGGGCGAAGTCGGCTCTGCCTCGGCCATGGCTGCTGCCGGACTTTGCGCGGCATTGGGCGGCAGCAACGAACAAGTGGAAAATGCCGCCGAAATCGCACTTGAACACCATCTTGGCCTGACCTGCGATCCTGCGGGCGGACTGGTACAAGTACCCTGTATCGAACGAAATGCACTGGGGGCGATCAAGGCCGTATCCGCCGCCAGCTTGGCACTGCGCGGTGATGGCACACATTTCATGCCGCTCGATAACTGCGTAAAGGTCATGTTGGAAACCGGACGGGACATGAACCTGAAATACAAAGAAACATCGACAGGCGGTATTGCGGTTAACATACCCGAATGCTGAGTTAGGATTGCTCAGGCGGATAAGTTGAAAGATGTAGAACGCCGCAGTCTGCGCGCGGCTCCGCCGTGCTCGACCTTCGGCTTAAAAACGCTCCACTGGAGCGTTTTCTTGACGTCCTTTCTCAGGACTTACGCGCACCCACTGGGTGCACGGTTCCTTCGAAACCATCAAGTTATGAGCACAAGCCCATAACGCAGGAACATCAGAGGTTCAAAGGCGCTTCACGTGATCAAATAAAAAAGGCCCGCCACGAGGGCGAGCCTTTCTTATTTGGTTGCGGGGAGAGGATTTGAACCTCTGACCTTCAGGTTATGAGCCTGACGAGCTACCGGGCTGCTCCACCCCGCGTCAGTGGGTGTTTTCTGTTGTTTAAACAGACAACGCCGCGTCAATGAAGAGGCGGCGTTTGATGTTTGGGTGTGATGTAGGGAATATATATGCTGTGTTTAGAAGGCCCGGCAGTGACCTACTCTCCCGTGCCTTAAGACAAAGTACCATCGGCGCAGGCTGGTTTCACTTCTGAGTTCGGGATGGGATCAGGTGGTTCCCGGCCGCTAATGCCACCGAGCCATCTAAACACAGCTTTTGAAGAGAATGGATATCGTGATTGTGTT
>NZ_NXGX01000006.1 GCF_002844275.1 Thalassospira lohafexi | reverse complement strand
AAGGAAAAAATGGATTTAATCGTGTTTTTATCACAATTCGTTTATTTTCAATGTCATAGCCTTTTGACACTCCCCAACCGCAACCATGCACGCACGCCCTTGCCGTGACCAAGAGTTGAAAAATCGCGCTATAGCCTTGTTAAAACCCAATTTCATCGATTTGGACCTGCGGCAAAAAAGACAATCTGCGAGTTGTGATTCTTTTGAGAGCGGTAAAAATACCGACGACTTGCCAACAAGGTCTGTCGTGTGACAGATGGTCGAGCTATGGATTTGAGTGAACTCCGGCCGTGCAGAACCTGTCGCCCTGATAGGCTATATATAAAGGTATTGCGCATCTCGCTACGGACAGGCACAAAACGCGTGCCACAAACTGGCGTAAAAAGCGAATATGTGAACCTTTCCTTTACATTATCACCCGATGATAGGGCGAGATATCCATGCCCTTAACAAGATGGGCATCAGGGGACCGAGGGAAGATGATGAGACTGCGACAATATCTTATGTGTGCTGCTGCGATTGCAGGACTTTCACTGGCCGGGTGTTCTGGTACCAATCTTATACCCAACACATCGTCAGGAAGCGGTAGTGACGGCAAAGGTGGACAGCCTGTCCCGTCATTTACGCAATTCACCGACATTCCGATGCCGTCCAATTCATCACTGGATATGGACAGAAGCATTATCTTTGGCGCATCCGATGCATGGCACGGACGCCTTGTGCTGAATTCTGGCGGCACTCAGGCGCAGATGTATGATTTCTACGAACGCGAAATGCCTAATTTTGGCTGGAGCAAAGTGACCGTCGTACGCGCCGATATTTCCGTCATGGTGTATGACCGTGAAAACCGCGTTGCGACGATCAAACTGAGCGGAAGTTCCTTTAGCGGATCGACTGTGGATGTGACGGTATCGCCGAAAGGCTGATGACGTCCCCCGATACAAAATAGAAAAAGGGTGCCGTCTGGCACCCTTTTTTAATGGTCTTTTTTCGATCGCGTCGTCGTCTAGCAGAGACTAGCGCGTCCCAAACAAACGGTCGCCTGCATCGCCGAGCCCCGGCACGATGTAAGCTTTTTCATTCAGCTTCTCATCAAGGCCAGCGGTATAGATCGGCACATCAGGATGCGCATCCTGGAAGACCTTGACCCCTTCGGGGGCGGCAACCAGTGCCATAAAGCGGATGTCCTTGTCCGCGACACCGTATTTATTGAGCGTATCAATCGCTGCCACAGCCGAGTTTCCGGTCGCCAGCATCGGATCGACCAGAATAAAGGTCCGGCCTTCGACTTCGGGCAATTTCACCAGATATTCAACCGGCATATGGGTTTTGGGATCACGGTACAGACCAATGTGACCGATACGTGCAGACGGCATCAGTTCGATCAAGCCATCGGCCATGCCCGACCCCGCACGCAGGATCGGCACAACGGCAAGTTTGCGCCCCTGAATGGTCGGTGCCTTCATCGCGCAAATCGGCGTCTGGATTTCCTCATAGCTGACGGGCAGTTCGCGGGTAAGCTCGTAGCCCATCAACAGTGCAATTTCCTTGAGCAACTGCCGGAAGGTTTTGGTCGAGGTATCGACCTTGCGCATATGCGTCAGCTTATGCTGGATCAGCGGGTGATCAAGAATATGAAGATTGGGGAAATCCTTATGCGTGGTCATGTTCTGCCAGCCATCCTGTCTTGCGGCGCAGCAGCCAAAGAAACATTGCTGCCACCTGTAATGAGCTTATGGGCCTACCGCCTAAAGCCTTTGCCCAGTGATGGCAAGTAGAATGCCGCAAAAGAAACGCAAAAACAAACCCCATCCGGGCAAATTCACAAAATCGGACCAAGACGTCTGGTTAACAAACAAAGACGGGGCGATACATTGCTGTATCGCCCCGTGCAACAAGCGTGCTGTAATCGACAGCGGCCTTTATATACTGACCAAAATTGGGATGGCCCTATTTGACTTCGCGGTCATTGGGCTCCGCGCGTACCGGGAAACCATCAACGCCCTGATTCTTTTTGATTTTTGCCGCATCATCGCGTGCCTGTGCGAGATTGGCATATTTACCAACACGGACATAATACCATGCCCCCTCGCCCTCTGGACCGCGAATGACCACGGCGACTTCGAGCCCGGTTTTGCGCAGTTCTTCGGCACGCTGACTGGCATTTTCATGCACCTTGAAAGCACCAACCTGAACCGAGAACGGGGTCTCTTCGTTGGACGCCGCCGCCGTGGGCTCGGATTGTTTTTCTGCTGGCTCCGAGGTCACTGGCTCCGGGGTCTCCGGTGTTTTTTCGGCGGTATCCGTTTGCTGTGCGGCAGCGGGTTCTTGTTCCTCTGCGGCCGGAGCTTCGGCTTCTGAGGTTTCAGCAGGCTCTTGCGTTTCGCGAATTTCCGGCGCACTCAGAGCTTTTTTATCGGCCGGTTCATCCAGATCCGGTGCCGCCGGTGTTTCCATCGGCTCTGACGCCACGTCTGCATTGTTTGAGGTCGTCTCATCCCCTTCGGGCACATCTGGTACCGTTTGTGAGAGCGTATCGGTGCGTTCCGCGATCAGATCGCCAACGGGATCATTGCTCGTCGTATCTGTTTGCGCATTGCCTTGTGACGGAGCCGGTTCCATTTCAGGATCAGGCACCGGTTCGCTCATCACCGGCGCGTCCGGTTCGGTTGCCAGCATTTCAATCGGTGCCGGGTCTTTTTGTGCAACGGTATCGGTATCACTGGACTCCATGAACAGGCCTGCACCGACCAACATGCCAGCAAAGAACAATACCAGGCCCAGCATGCCAGCCCCGGTCACGAGGCCAAGGAGAGTTTTACGATCCATATCACCTATCCATGCATTGAAGTTTTGCCGATCGGCAAAGCGGTTGCCCTGTCCTTGTGCATCACCACGTCCGTCCCGGCCATAAATGAATGCAGGAAGTGGCGCATCCTTTTGCTCAGGCTCGGGTTTTTGTTCGGGTTCGGGCGCTTGCCCTGCATCCGGATTTGGGTCTGCCCGCAAATCGGGTTTGTTGGTCGGGTCCTCGCCAGCCATCCGCTTGGCCTTTCTTCACGACATTAAGGGTAAGGAGTTTTGTAACCGCCAGCCCGTTTATAAAACCCTAAAGCCGTTCAATCAGAGACATAAAGGCCGCAATTACGCGCAATTGCCGCAAAAAAGACGATGCCCGATGATGAGCATCAAAAGCCATCGTCGCTTTCAAACAGTATTAAAGACAGAATTTTGGATAAAAAAAGGGGGCTGGTATTTTCCCCGGCATTGTCCCGCACAATGATCCGGATACCAGCCCCTCGAGTGAGAGAGATCGACCTTCGGGGAGAGAGATTCCCGAAGATAAACAGGTCATCAGCTACGCCATGTCAGTCTGATGACCGGGTCACAAACGGCATTGCCGTCTGCAGTTGACGAAGACAGTCATAGAACATTGAAAAAGTAATTGCAAACGATTATCACACACATTCGCATATTTTTCTGAATATTTTCAATGCGCCCCATCGAAACCCTTCTTTGAAACGCCAACCAATACGCGAAATTCACCCCAAAAACACACGAATTTCAGTTGCCACGCCCAGCAATTTCCGCACGGGACACCAAGTAAATGATTGTTTTCCGAATTAACCTCTGATTGGATCAGTGGAGCTACTCTTAAGAAGTAGGTCCGGCGGGAGTGAGACACCCAATCAAAACTAAAAACAAACGGTTTGCTCTGGAGTGTTTGAATGACGGGAGAAAAAGCCGCAAAGACGGCTATGACAGAAGGCAGCAACAGCCTTCTGACGTTACGGCGAATCTTGCTTGTAACGGGATTACTATTGTCAGGTGCTGTCACCTGGATGTTACTTTGGACTGGCGATACCTATCGCAATTTTGCCATTGAAACCTTGAACAATTCGGTCAGTGGCACGGTCAATTTCTTTGTCGGATCCCGCGTGGCACAGGATTACGGCGACAAGGTTACCCCCATTGTCAACGAATGGTCGCGACTAGGCAGCCTGGTCAAAAGCTTTCAGGAAAATGATCAGACCCGCATGAAGGCGGAGCTGAACATTCTATCGAATGCCCGTCAGGTGGTGCAAGGCGAGCTCGATCTGATCGAAACGGTGGCCTATGACGAGAACTTCACCAAACTGGCAACATCGGATTCCGAACTTGGTGCCAGCATCACCGATGATCCAGCGGTTCTGGAATATCTGAAAAACCGCGAGAAGGCAGAAGCCCGTAAACCGGCGACCTATATGTGGTCAACACCGGACGGACGCCCTGTGTTTAGTTTTATCCTGCCCGTGGGCGGTTTCCGCGCGGTTGGTTTTCTTGAAGTTGTTACCGATCCGCTGCCGACATTGGCGGGCATTGGCAAGGTGCTTGGTGGCAATTTCCGGATTTTTGACACAGATGGGACGCTTTTGTTTGAAAGCCTTGAAGATGGGCAGACAAGCGAAGGGGATGAACAAATTGCCGCTGCTGACGGGAGCGATGGGGCAGAACCCGGCAACACCGAGGCAACGCCCCCCGAGACCGCCAAGACGCCAGACAGTGAAAATGCCAGCGCAACACAGCGTGCTGCGGTTGACATCCTGATTTCTGATGGGCGTGGCGGCACTTGGGCCAAGGCGACATTTGACCGCGACATTACGGATTTCTATTCCCAGACCAACGACCTGCGGATGCTTTCGATTGAAATCCTGGTTGCGGTACTTGTGGTGGGCTGGCTTGCCGGGTGGGTCTTGTTGCGCACAACGGTATTTCGCAACTTGCGGGCCTTTGCCCGTGCAATGACATCCATCTCGAACGGCGATACCAATGTTGATCTGCCCAAAGTCGGGTCGGATGAAATTGGGGATATGAAAAAAGCCCTGATTGGTCTTCGAGAATCAGTACGTCAGGCCATGATCTTGCAAAACATGGTGGAAAACACCCCCACCATGACAGCGCTGATCACACCTGCGGGCACTTTGAGTTATCTTAATGCCAGTGCGCAGGATTATGTTGGCGGAAATACCGATACGGTTTCGGGTGACTTCCTTAATCTTGGGGATGATTTCCAGACCAAGCTTTCGAACCCGGACAATCTTCCCTTTACCGAGGTCATGCAGAATGACCGCGATTATCTTGAACTTCTAGCAGCCCCGGTGCGCGACAAGGACAATGTTCTTTTGGGCACCATGCTGGCGTGGAACAAGGTAACCGAACGTGAAGAAAGCCGCATGGCGATCACGGAAATGATGGCCGAGGTTGCACGTGTTGCCCAATCGGTGACGGAACAATCCGAAGGGTTGCTTGGCCTTGCCAGCGAATTAACAAACCAGTCGGAAAATACCGTCGCGCAATCTGGTGGGGCACTTGACGTGTCGCGTGAAGCGGCCTCAAACACCCAGAATGTTGCCACAGCGGTCGAGGAACTTTCATCGTCGATTGCCGAGATTAACCGTCAGGCATCCGAAGCATCCAACGTGACCAACCGGGCACAGCAGGAAGCCGAGGAAAGTCAGCGCAATATCGGGTCGCTTGAAAAGGCCAGCTCGGAGATCGGATCGATTATTGATCTGATCAACGATGTTGCCCACCGCACCAAGCTTCTGTCGCTTAATGCGACAATCGAAGCCGAACGTGCCGGGCCACTTGGCAAGGGCTTTGCCGTGGTTGCCAACGAGGTTAAATCGCTTGCCGATCAAACTGCAAGTGCGACCGGAAAGATCGGCGAACTTACCGCCGCCATCCAGCAGGAAGTCCAGAAGGCTGCCCATTCCATCAGCACGGTTGGCGACGTTATTCATCAGGTCAATGACATTCAGTCGACCATCACCCAATCGGTGGATGAACAGCGACGTGCAACCGGCGAGATTTCCGAAAACGTGCAGCGAATTGCGGCGGGTGCCGGATCAATGGATGAAATGATCCAGTTTGTGAATGACGGTGCGCAAAGCACGGGTAAAAATGCCCATGACTTGAACACTGCCAGCCATCAGCTTTCGGAAATGGCGCGCAACCTTTCAGAACGGATGCGTGCCTTTAGCGAGCGGATGAAACTGACGTAATCTAATCCCGGCATTCTCGCCAACACACTTAACGTAAAAAGGCGGCCCCTCAAGGAGCCGCCTTTTTTATGGAGATAGCAAAATCACCGTGCGGATAACGTTTTACGCCGCAGCAGATTTTGACGCGATTTCATACAGATCGCGCGAGATGTCTTCCTTGGCCAGAATGCGCTGCAAGGCAGCCTTCATCATGTCGGCCCGGTCGTCATCATATTTCGCCCATTTGCCAAGCGGTGCGCACAAACGTGCGGCGACCTGCGGGTTGATGTCATCAAGTTCAATCAGACGATCGGTATAGAATTCATAACCCGAGCCATCCTTGGCATGGAAGTGACGCGGATTGCCAACGGCAAATGCCCCGATAAGCGACCGGACTTTGTTGGGATTGCGCATGGTAAAGGCCGGATGCCCCATCAGATCCTTGACGCGCGCCAAGGTATCATCGCGTGACGACATCGCCTGAAGCGCGAACCATTTATCAAGAACAACACCGTCCTTGGCAAAGCGATTTTCAAAATCAGCCAAGGCATCCGCACGGCCCGGATGATCAAGATGGTTGAGCACCGAAAGGGCTGCCATCTGATCGGTCATGTTATCGGACGCCTTATACTGATCAGACGCCAGATCGGCAAAGCGGGCTTCGCCAGATGCGACCAGATAGCCAAGAGCCGTTGCGCGCAAGGCACGTTGCCCGGCCGATAGAGCATCGGGGGTAAAGGCCGCGTTCGAGGCGTTTTGATGATAGGTGTTTTCGAAATCATCCATCAGGGCCACGCCAATGCGCTTGCGCAGGGCATTGCGGACCTGATGGATGGCGTCCGGGTTGGCAGGTTTGCGTTGCTCAGAAATAAACTCCTCACCCGGCAGAACCAGCGCATCCGCACGGAACGCCTTATCAAGCCCGTCATTCAAAAGAGTTGCCTGCATTGCACCAATAAAGGCATCCACCGCAACCGCCACGTCATTTAAGGCCGCATCGGCATTGCCGTCATTTTCCTCAAAATTGGAAATCGCCGACAGGATCAGGCGGGTGGCGTATTTCTGCCCCGCTTCCCAGCGGTTAAACGCATCGGAATCATTGCCCATCAGGAAGACAAGTTCTGCGTCGGGCTGATCGGTCATGACATTGACCGGGGCCGAGAAACCACGATTGAACGACACGACCGGCTTTTCGGTCACACCGTCAAAGACGAATTCCTGGGTTGCTTCCGTCAATTCAACCGTTTTGGCAGCAATGTCATTACCATCGGCACCAAGAAGCCCGATGGATACCGGCATATGCAGCGGTTTTTTATCGCTCTGCCCCGGGGTTGGGTCGGTTTTCTGGGTCAAGGTGATGCGGTATTGTTTGGCATCGGCGTCGTAGTCGCCTTCCCACCAAAGTTTCGGCGTGCCGGCCTGTGAATACCAAAGTTTGAGCTGGGTGAAATCGATGTCGTTGGCATCTTCCATTGCCTTGGCGAAATCATCACAGGTTACCGCCTGCCCATCATGGCGATCAAAGTAAAGGTCAATGCCCTTACGATAGCCATCGGGCCCGAGCAGCGTATGCATCATGCGGATGAGTTCGGCACCCTTTTCATAGACCGTTGCGGTATAGAAATTGTTGATTTCCATATAGCTGTCGGGGCGGACCGGATGGGCCAGCGGCCCGCCGTCTTCGGGGAACTGGCGGGCGCGCAACTGTGCAACATCCTTAATCCGCTGCACCGGGCGGGATCGTTGATCGGCGGAGAATTCCTGATCGCGGAAAACGGTCAGACCTTCTTTGAGCGACAATTGGAACCAGTCGCGACAGGTCACCCGGTTGCCCGACCAGTTGTGGAAATATTCATGCGCGACAATCGATTCGATCAGTTCGAAATCCATGTCCGTCGCGGTATCTGGCTTGGCGAGAATGTATTTGGCGTTAAAGACATTGAGGCTTTTGTTTTCCATCGCGCCCATGTTGAAGTCCGACACGGCAACGATGTTGAACAGATCAAGATCGTATTCAAGACCATAGACGTCCTCGTCCCACTTCATGGAGCGTTTCAGGCTGTCCATCGCATAGTCGCAGCGATCTTCGTTGCCATGTTCAACAAAGATACGCAGTGCGACATCACGCCCGGAAACGGTTTTAAAGCTATCCTCGACACAGGCCAGGTCGCCTGCCACCAGTGCAAACAGATAGGACGGTTTGGGGAATGGATCTTCCCACACCGCGAAATGACGCCCGCCGTCGAGATCACCGCTGTCGATCAGGTTGCCGTTTGACAGCAACACCGGGCAAGATGATTTATCCGCATTGATGGTGACCTTGAAGGTCGCCATGACGTCGGGACGATCCGGGAAATAGGTAATGCGGCGGAAACCTTCGGCCTCGCACTGGGTGCAAAAGGCACTTTGCGAAACGTATAAACCTTCAAGACGCGTATTGTTGGCTGGTGAAATCTGGGTTTCGATTTCCGCGATGAAGGCTTCGCGGGGTGCGGTAAAACGCAGACCTTCCTGATCAACGGTGAAATCGCCCGATGCAAGACGGCGCTCATTGATGCTGACTGAAACAAGTTTCATGTCCTCGCCGTGCAGGAAAACTTCGTCGTCAACGCCGGTACCCCGCGCAGGATTCGCATGTATGAAAAGGCGCGATTTGACGTTTGTGACCTCTCGTTCCAGATCAAAGACCAGTTCGACCTTTTCTACAAAAAAGTCAGGTTCTTTATAGTCTTTACGCGAAATCACGTGGCGCTGATCAGACATTTTTGCGTCCTTTTTCCCTTGGTCTGCGCGGTATTGGAATAGATTGTATAAAATCCACTTTTTTGCACCGCGATGTGGTTTGTAAGAACTGAATTTCGTTCATTACCCTAAGTGATAGGATAAAATTCATTTTTCGACAAATGCGGAGTTTACGGCGCCGAATTTAGTATGCATAATCCCAAACGGTGGCGCGAGGGGGGCCGAAGTTTCACATTTCGTGGGGCGAGAGTGATCTTTGGTTTCCCTCACTCCTTCTGCCCGCCAGTGGCTATGCAGACGGACGCAATCCGGGTCGCACCCAAGCCAATAATCAAACTATCCCAATCATATTCTCACCTTCTGTTTTGTGAGTCCGATTAATCGGGATAGAATAATTGCGACCTGATGGGGAAAAATCACTTCCAAGGGAAATCGCCAATGTCCGAAACGTTCCAGATTCTGATCGCAGATGATCACCCGCTTGTGCGTGGTGCCCTTAAACAAGCATTATCAACAGAACTGGATAACGTGACATTATATGAGGCAGGAAGCCTGTTTGAAGCCATCGAGCAGATCGAAGCCCACAAGGGCGACATCGATCTTGTACTCCTTGATCTTCATATGCCCGGCATGAACGGTTTTACCGGCCTGTTTACCCTGCGTGCGTCGTATCCTGACATTCCGGTATCGATTGTTTCGGCCAGTCAGGACATGCCGGTTGTGCGCCGGTCCATCGAATACGGGGCATCGGCATTCGTTCCGAAATCCGCCCCGGTCGATCAAATCGGTCTTGCGGTCAAAACCGTTCTGGATGGCGGGATGTGGATGCCCGACTGGGCCCGCGATGCCATGGAAAATGGCCCAGCCGATGATGAGGCCACTAATCTGGCGGAAAAAATTGGCCAACTGACCCCGCAACAGCTTCGCGTTTTGAATATGCTGACCGAAGGCAAGCTTAACAAGCAGATTGCCTATGAGCTTGATGTCACCGAAGCCACGGTGAAGGCCCATGTATCGGCCATCCTGCGCAAGCTTTCGGTCCATAGCCGTACACAGGCGGTAATCATTGCGCGAGAATTGCAGCTTCAGGAACCGGCAATCGAGACGTAAGCGATTATCGCAAAACCTGATCTGATATCTCTGTCATCAGGCTTTCAAAAGCCCTGCTGCCGCGGCCTTGATCGCGACGGAGACGTCATCTATGGCGCTGTCGTCACTTAAGGCGCGCGCTATGGTCAGCCCACCGATCAATATTCCCAGAAAAGACCAAGCCTTGGCGCGCTGCTGTTGTGTGTCGAACTGTGGCAGTCCTTTGGCAATCAAGGTTGCGATGGTTTGCATTTTACGGTCGTACAGGGCGCGTGTTTGCGCATCTGCGCGCGTCATTTCCGGCGAAAGACTGGTCATCGCACAGCCACACGCCAAATCATCGCAATGCGCACGCCCGAGATAATACTCAATAAAGGCATCGGTCCAGCCATCGCCATAATCACGCTGAAACCGTGGGACACCGTCGATCACTTCATCAAGTCCAAGATCAAGTGCGGCCCGAAACGCCCCGTCCTTTGACCCGAAATGGGCATAGAATGCACCGGACGTCGCATTGGCCGCCTTGGCAATGCCATCAACCCCCACCCCGGCAAACCCGTTTTCACGAAAACCGCGACTTGCGGCATCGAGCATGTTGCGGCGGGTTTCTTCCTTGCGCGTCTGGTTTTTAACCATAGGATCCTCAAAATATATCGGTCGTTATATTTTTAATTGACAGCCATGCGATTGTCGATCATTCATTTATATAACGTTCGTTATATTTTTAATTTTACGGATCAACCCGAATGAAATCCGACGCCAAACATACCGTGGATTTACCCCCAACCCAGATTGACCGCCGTGAATTCTTGACCTTCGCGGCGGCAGGCTTGGCCGCAACAGGCACCAGCCTTCTTATCCCGTCTTTGGCCGATGCCGACCCCCTTTCGCAGAAAACAGGAACCCATTCCATGTCTCAGAAAGCTTTTGTCTATACCGAACTTCAAATCTCGGCCCCTTTTGATCAGGTGCCGTGGCAGCAGATCAACGAGACGATTAAAACCAAACCGGGATTTTTGAACAAAACGTGGCTGTCGGGGGTCGGCAACAATTCGGCGGGTGGTATCTATGCCTTTGACTCAATCGAAAATGCGCAAGCATTTGTTACCGATTACTTCCCGGCCGAAGCCCGTAATTTTGGTGTTGCCCAGACCACCCGCGTTTTCGATGCTACTGCAACCGCCGATGCCAGCATCGACATGAATTCAGTGCATTACGGCGCGTCCCCGACAGCAGCCCCGGCCGCATTTGTCTATACCGAGGTGCAGCTTCATGTTCTGCCGTTTGATAACGGGCCATGGCGGGCATTTAATCCGGTTTTAAAACAACAACCGGGGCTTTTATCCAAAACCTGGCTAAGCGGCCTTCACACGGGAACGGTTGGCGGTTTCTATGCCTTTGACTCCCTTGAAAACGCCCGAAAATTTGCCCTTGATTACTTTCCGGGTGAAGCCAAAACGTTGAACGCGGCCTTTTATACCCGCGTGTTTGATGCCCCGGTTACCGAGGCGGCAAGCCGTGACATGGCATCGCCATTTTATGGCTGATTGCTGAAATCTTGTTGATCAAAATCGTTGGGCGCACCATGCATTTTATGGTGCGCCCTTGATCTATTTGCGTGATTTTGCGCGATGCGGCACACTGATCACTACATACTTTGCCATCTGAGAACCCGATAGTGCGGAACATCCCCATCCGACAGGGCGTTAAACACGCGTAATGCTGCCGCTTGCAATTTTGCCCGGCAGGGACGAAGCGGAGCAAATTGCATGAGCGATCCAATCGCAGCGCAAGAAGACAGTCTGGATCAAACCAAAGCCAATGATGCCCGACAAGCGGCACGCGCGCGCGCCTATCGCCGTGCGCGGACAATATCGGTGATCGGGACGTTTGGGGTTCTCTCGCTTGGTTGCATTTATATCGCACAGGACCTTTTATTCCCCATCACCCTTGCCTTTTTGCTGTCGCTGGTCTTTTCACCGGTGGTTCGGACATTCGCCCGGGTGCGTATTCCGCGTGTCCTGACGGCCTTTACGATTGTGCTGGGTTTAACTGCCACCGCCATTGCCGGGGTTTACGGGCTCAGCGGGCCGGTATCGGGCTGGATCGATGAAGCCCCGCAAATCGAACGGCAATTACGCTTGCGTCTGGCTGATCTTGGCGAACCGCTTGATAAGCTTCGCGATGCGCAAAAACAGGTGTCAGAGGCCACCGACCAAAACAATGAGGGCGACGACGTTCAAAAAGTTGTCGTCGCCGAACCCAACCTGATCAGTCAGGCCGCCCAGGGTGCGCCGGGCATCGCCACGGGTATTGCGCTGATGCTTGTTTTATTGCTGTTTATCCTGTCGGGTGGGGATTTGGTTTATGAAAAAATGGTCCGCGCCCTTCCGACCTTTGGCGACCGGCGCAAGGGGTTGCGGATTGCCCATGACGTTGAACGCGAAGTATCGCGGTATCTTGCGACGATTTCGGCAATCAACATCATACTTGGTATTGTCATTGGCACACTCATGGCCGCTATCGGCATGCCCAACCCGTTCCTGTGGGGGGTTGCCGCCGCGGTTCTGAACTTTGTTCCGGTCCTTGGGGCGCTGTGCGGGGTCATGCTGGTGGGGGTTGTTGCATTGGTCTCGGTCCAAACCACGAGCGAGGCGTTACTCGCCCCTGCCCTGTATCTTGCCTGCACCGCCCTTGAAGGACAGTTGATCACACCCGCCCTTGTCGGCAACCGGCTTCGGATCAACTCCATCGCCATCATTCTGGCGATTGCGTTTTGGGGTTGGCTTTGGGGCTTTGTCGGGGTGCTGGTTGCCGTACCGCTTTTGATTGTCACAAGTGTCATTGCCAATCACGTCGAAGGATTGGGCGGGCTTCGCGAACTTTTGGGCCCGCATGTGCCGGGCAATAATGGGACGGGTCTGGCACGGGGCAAACCCAAACCACCGGCACAAACCGAAACACCGTAAGGTCATGCCGTCAAATTTCGGTACTCTTTCGCCCATCTGATGATTGCCAATCGCGCGATATGCTGCCACCTTTGCACCATGTCGCGCGATGAAATCACCATCCTTTCCCATGATTGCACAGGGGTCGAGGCCATTATGGCCAAGACACGGCACAGCTTTGCCAAACACACCCATGAAACATTCGGGATCGGATATATGTATGCGGGGGCGCAAAAATCCGCATCCGGGCGCGGCATGGTCGAGGCCGGGGCTGGCAACATCATCACCGTCAATCCGCGCGAAGTGCACGATGGTCACCCGATTGGTGATGGGCCGCGCGGCTGGAACATGCTGTATTTCGCGCCCGATATAATTGCCGATGCCACGCGCGATATAACGGATGGCAAAAGCGATCAATATAGCTTCATCCAGCCGGTGATGGACCGACCCGATGTCCGCAACTGTTTTGCCGCCCTTTTTGATGCCATCACCAACGGCACAGCCGATGCCGCACGATTGCGCCGTCAGGAAATGTTGTTGATCCTGCTTCATCACGCGGTGATGACACCGGACCGCACCAACGCGCCGGGCTTGCACACAGCATCACGCACCGCCGTTGCCAGCAACCGCATCCGGAACGCCAAGGCATTGCTTGATGATGCCCCGACCACATCGCACAGCCTTGACGACCTTGCCATCGCGGCGGGATTGAGCAAATTTCAGACCCTGCGCGATTTCACCCGGGCGACCGGCCTGACCCCACATGCCTATTTGATCCAGCGGCGCATTGATGTGGCACGCGCCATGATCCGTAACGGCGAAACGCTGGCCGATATCGCCCATGCGGCGGGCTTTGCCGATCAAAGTCACCTCAACCGCCATTTTGTCCGCGCCTTTGGCATGACACCGGGCCGCTATGCCCGTGCGGTGCGGGCCAACTGAGCCCATTCACACCCCAAAACACCCTGCAATTCCGTTCAAGAACGCCCTGCCCGATCCGCCTATTTTGGCGATCAATGCAGTCAATTGAACGGAACCGCCATGATCACCCTTGAATATCTTCTGACATCGCTGATTGTTGTTTTACTGCCGGGAACCGGCGTAATTTACACCCTTGCGCTTGGATTGGGGCGCGGCACCAAAGCCAGCATCTGGGCGGCATTTGGCTGCACACTTGGCATTGTCCCGCATATGGCCGCCTGCATCCTTGGCCTTTCGGCTTTGCTTCATGCAAGTGCGGTTGCGTTTGAGATCGTGCGCTATCTTGGGGTGGCGTGGTTGCTCTATATGGCGTGGGGCATGTGGCATGGCACGGGCGCGATGAAAGTCACCGCCAATGACAGCCCGGCCAGCATCGCCAAAATCATCCGCGACGGGATTTTGCTTAACCTGCTTAACCCCAAACTGTCGGTCTTCTTCCTCGCCTTCCTGCCGCAGTTTGTCAGTGCGAATACGCCCGATACGACTGGGGAGATGACCCTGCTTGGCCTTGTTTTCATGGCGATGACGTTTGGGGTGTTTGTGGTTTATGGTTGTTTTGCTGCGGCTTTGCGACGGCACATCATTGAACGCCCGAATGTGATGGGGTGGCTTGGCAAGGGGTTTGCGGCGACGTTTATTGCCTTGGGGGCAAAACTCGCCCTCGCGTCACGGTAGAACACCATTAATTCAAACCTTGGAATATGCTATCATGCGCGTGAACATGCGCATGACTGATCCAACATCCCCGCAAGCTTCTAGATGGCGCAGGTAAAATGAAATGACCACCACACTCAAACCCATCAAAACTGATGCTGACTATGAAGCGGCGATGGAACTGCTCAACTCCCTTTGGGATACACAGCCCGGCAGCCCGGACGCCGATCAGCTTGAAGTTCTGGGTATCCTGATTGATCAGTATGAAACGCAGCAGTTCCCGATTTCGGCCCCCGATGCGGTCGAGGTCGTGCTGTTTCATATGGCGCAAAATGGCATTGAACGGCCAGAGCTCGGTAAACTGCTGGGCAATCGATCCCGTGCGTTCGAGTTCCTTAATCACAAAGCCAACCTGTCGCTGACGCAAATTCGCAAGTTGAATGAAGCGTGGAATATCCCGGCGGATATTTTAATTCAGCCTGTGAGGGAGAGTGCTTGAGGACAGAAAATAAATCTGTCCCCTTTCTTGGTCCTTGTCCCCTTTCTTGGTCCTTTCTTGCTCGTTTTTGTAGAAAATACGTCAGTTTCACTCTTTGTGAAGCTTACATTCACCGCCAACTATCCCTCATTTTCAATCACCGACAATCGGTATTTTGCAACCTCCCAGCGAATAGCGCGACACTCGTCGTACTCACCTGACTGTCTAATTTTCTTGATATAACCAGCTACGGATAAATCTCTCATACATTCTAAATCCGACGAGAATGCAGTTCTGTAGCAAAGGTTCAACTCTTGGGAATGGTTTTGATCGCACCAATTCAAAGCATTTTCAGGCACATAACTTTTGTACTGTACAACCCAATTCTCGACATCTTTCGGTAAAATTGATGTCTCCAACAGAGAAATGTCGTCGGTTTTTGTTTCCAAACTGCGCGTCGACCCTTCAATTTTGTGTTTGGTATCCGTAAGGATTGTTTCGAAGAACTCTGCCAATTCTCGCGGCCTTAGATTGTTCTTTTCCAAAAAGGTATCTACGTGCTGACACGCGTTGGTTTGCAATAAGTACAAAGTCTGCACAAACTCCGGAGATTGCCAGTAATGAGATACATCCAATTCAGCTGGGTCCGGACGCATCTCTGGCGGATAGTAACAAGTAGAATTCCAATGCTTTAATAGCTGATTGACTGCACTTCGATCAGCTTTACTCAAACTATCAATACTAGAAGTTACTCTCTTAGCATTCTGATTACCGTTTAAAATCGCGTTATAGATAACAAATAAGCTTGGATAAACTGCGCCGTGTTCTATCGACCATCTCGCATATGAAATTGCTCTGCGTTCTTGATCATCACTTGTACCTTTTTCTTGAAGTACATCAGTTAGAATCCGGTAAGCTTTAAAATTACTCTCAGGTGAAGATTCGCTATCCGGTGTACCAAGCTCTAAAATCGGGATATTTGGAAACTCTCTGTACGTTGCCAAAAAAAGGCTTTGTAAGTACGAATGTGCCAAGGCATCACCTTGCTCATAACATTCCTCAGCAATCGCAACTGCTTCTTCGTTTATTGGCGATTGAAAAATCAACCCCCGCAATTCTTCACACGCCGCATTTGTTTGGTTAGCGTTCAGTCCAATTACACCAATGGCTACTGAAACCAAAGCGCCAGCCACAATCAGAGTTTTCATCGAAAGTTTCAAAATAATCTCCTTATTCATGTCGCTTACTCTGCCGCATCCGACCCAAGTCGATTGAGCGCCCGCGTCATCAGTGCACGCAGTTTAGCGGGCCGCAGCGGCTTGTTGAGCAGCGAGAACCCCTGTTCGCGGATCAGGTCGCTGGTTTCGGTCGCGCGGTCGGCGGTGATGAGGACTCCCGGCACATTAACGCTGTGAACATCGCGTAGCTTGATCAGGCAGTCGAGGCCGGTCTGGCCGGAATCGAGGTGGTAGTCGGCGAGGATGATGTCGGGTGCGAAGGCTGGTTTGCCGTTCGTGCCGTCCTTGGTCAGCATTTCTTCGGCAACCGCGCCAGAACGCGCCGTTGCGACGACGCAATCCCAGTTTTCGAGCATGGCGCGCATGCCGTCCAAGATATCGGGCTCGTTATCGATAAAGAGCACGCGCAAGCCCCCAAGCTCGCCCGCCATGCGGCGTTTGGGTTTGGTTGCGGTTTGTGGGGCGGCGATGCCCAGTGGCACATCGACGGAAAACACCGTGCCGCGTGTCCGGGCCGGGATCGTACCGAGACGGCGTGATCAAGGGACCGGCCCAATCGTTCGACAATGGCAAGGCCAAGACCAAGGCCCTTTACATCGGTGGTTTCGGGGCCTTCAAGGCGATGGAATTCGCGGAAGATGATCTTCAGTTTATCTTCGGGGATGCCCGGTCCGCTGTCCCAAACCTCCACCCGCACATGATCACCGCGCACACGGCACCCGACCACCGCCCCGCCGGTTCGGGTATAGCGCATGGCGTTGGAAATGAAGTTTTGCAGGATACGGCGCAGCAGGCGTGAGTCACTTCTGACCCAAAGGTCGCGTTTATGGACCTTAAAGCTAAGCCCCGCGTGCTCGGCGACCGGGCCAAATTCGGTTTCAAGCGCGCCCAACACATCAGCCAGCGCAAAATCGCGAATGGTTGGCTTCATCGCGCCGGCATCAAGTTTGCAGATATCAAGAAGCTCATTGAGCAGTTCTTCAACCCCCTTAAGCGACAGGTCAACCTTACCAACCAGATCAAACACATCCTCGGCCAGACCATGCTTTCCGCCAAGGGCGACGGTAAACAGGCGGGCGGCGTTGAGCGGTTGGAGTAAATCGTGGCTGGCGGCGGCAAAGAAGCGTGTTTTGGTGTCGTTGGCGGTTTCGGCCTGTTCCTTGGCGACCGACAATTCGGAATTAAGGACTTCCAGCGCGTGGGTGCGTTCTGTCACCCGGGCTTCGAGCCCTTCGTTGGCTTCTTTGAGCGCCTGCTCGGCAGTTTTGCGTTCGGTGATGTCGTGATAAATGCAGAAATAGCCCAGTACTTCGCCGGTTTCGTCAAAGTGCGGGATATAGGTGCCTTCGGCATAGCGGCCTTCGCGCACGCCGAGAATACCGCGTTCGTCATTGCGGTTGCGCGTGATGGCCGGAAATTCGATTTCAAAGCTTTGGCGGTATCCTTCAAGTACCAGCGCAATCATCGGGGCAAGATGGACATAGCGTTCCTCACCCACCGCTTCGCGGACGGCCATGCCATGCGCCTCAACCCGGCGCAGACCAAACATCTTTTCATACGGACGGTTGGTAAAGCGAAGGCGCTGATTTTTGTCAGCATAGGCGATCATTACCGGAATATTATCGGTGTAAATGCGAATGTTGCGTTCGCTTTCGCGTAAGGCTTCTTCGGTGCGCACACGTGCGGTGATGTCGGCAATGGTGGCAACAAAGCCGCCATCGGGCATCGGGTTGGTGCGGATTTCAAGCACCATGCCGTCGGACCGTTTGCGTTCATAGGTATGGGGCAAGCGGCGCATTTGCGGGGCGGCATTGCGGCCGAGGATAATATCAATATCAACCGCGCGCACAGTGTTTTCACGGCAAATCGCGACCAGTTCAGACAGGGGTAAGGTGACCTGAATGTCGCTGGTGGCAAGGCCCAGAAGATCAATGAAGCGATGGTTCCAGGTTGCCAGACGCAGATTTTGGTCAAACACCCCGACCCCTTGGGAAATGTTTTCCAGCGTGTTGAGCAAAAGATCGCGGTTAAACTTGATTGCCTCGGACGCCTCATCAAGTAATTCCATCGCATCGCGGCGCGATACGGCCTTATCGGGCAACAGCAACGCCATCACCACGCGCGATGATGCGGCACCAACCGCGCCAGATAGCAAATGTTCGGTAAAGTTTGCGGCATCAACATCGGCAATGTCGGACCGTTTGGCCGCACCTTCGCGTTGTTGCAGGTAATTGCGAAAGGCACGCTGCGCCCAGTGTTTGCCCAAGAACCGTGCGGCGAGGTCTTCAAGATCGCCCAGCGTCACCCTGCCCGGCCATGTATCGGTGCGCGCACGGGTGTCTTTGCGCCAGACATCGACAAAGCGTTGGGCCTGACGGCGTTGGGTCACCCCCTGCACGCCGACAGCCGAGCCAACAAACATCAAAACGAAGTTCAGCCCCAGCGACCAGACCACCCCATGGGTCAGCGGGTCTTCGATCCCGACACCAAGTAGGGCCTGCGGACGCAAAATGCCGATGCCAAACGGCCCGTCGGTCAGGATCGACACCGGCAACAGCCCACCCTGAACAAAGCCGGGCAGAAGCAGCGTATAGGCCCACAGAATGAACCCGGACGCCAGACCAAGGCGCACCCCGGTCCGGTTGATTGATTTGAGGTAAATCGCGGCCAGCACCGCCGGGGCAAATTGCGCCATTGCGGCAAAGGACAGCATGCCGATATCAGCCAGCGCATATTTTTCCGACAGAAACCGGTAAAACCCATAGGCCAGAAACAACAATACAATCACCGCCGCCCGGCGAACTTTGAGCAGCACCTGACTGACATCGCCCGACATGCGGCTTTGCAGTTTTTCCGAACGCAGCAAAAGCGGCATGACCAGATCATTACAGACCATGGTCGAGACCGCGACGCACGATACAATCACCATCCCTGTACTCGCCGACAACCCGCCGATAAAGGCCAAAACCGCCAACCAGTTTTGCCCGGCCAATAAGGGTAAGGTCAAAACGAATGTATCGGGATTAACCGTCGGATCACCGCGAAACAGGAACAGCCCGGCCACGGCAATTGGTACAACAAAGATATTGATCGCAATCAGATAAGCGGGAAACAGCCAGCGCGCGCTGGTCAGGTTGCGGCTGTCGTCGTTTTCCACAAAGGTCACATGGAACTGACGCGGCAGACAGAAAATCGCAAAAGCCGCCAGAAGCGTTGAAATAAAGAAATGCGAGGTAAGCCACGTATCGGGTTTAAATATTTGGCGCACGGTCGGATCGGCAATGGCGCGCGCATTCATATCGCCAAATCCGTCAAACAGACCATAGACAACAAACACACCAACCAGCAAAAGAGCGACCAGTTTGACAATGCTTTCGAAGGCCACCGCCAGGATCAAGCCGTCATGATGTTCGGATGCGTGGATGTAGCGCACGCCAAACAGGATGGCAAAAACCGCCATCAAAATCGTGACGTAAAACGCGGTATCCTTGGAAAAATCGGATGCCGAATGGCTGACGACCTGTTCGCCCAACTGACCAATCAAAACGTCAAACGACAAAGACACGGCTTTGAGCTGAAGCGAGATATAGGCAAGCACACCCACCACTGCGATCACCGCGACAAGGGCGGCCAGACTTTGGCTTTTGCCATAGCGCGATCCCAGAAAATCAGCAATCGAGGTGATGTTTTGTTCGCGGCAGACCGTGGCGATTTTGGTCATGATGCCAAAACCGAAAATCATGATCACCAATGGCCCGATATAAATCGGCAGGAACGCCCAGCCGCGTGTTGCGGCCGTCCCGACCGAGCCAAAGAACGTCCAACTGGTGCAATAGACCGCCATGGAAAGCGCATAGATGGTCGGCTTAAGCTTGGACGCCCGCCATTTATCGGCATATTTGTCACCATAATGGGCAATGGCGAACAAAAGCCCGATATAGGCCATGGCAACAATAAAGATCAGTCCGCCCTGAAGCATCCGTGAATGGCCCTGTATAAGTATCTGTAATCTGGCTGCCAATTCAGGCAGTTATAATTATCTGTTATCGGGACTATACCACGACTGACATATTGTCTAAAACGACCCAAATCTCATTGCGACCAAAGACCTAAGAGAGTTGTTTAAATGGCTTCCGATTACGGATTTTACGCTGGTATTTTGCGCTTTGTCGCGAAGAAAACAGAAACCGAAGACCGGGAAATTCGCATCATGATGGGCCATCTGGCCGGGATTGCCGATGCAATTGAACAGACCGGGCGTTTCATGGTCGAACGCGACAATTGCGAAAGTGCCGCGCGCGCCTTTGCCGGTGTTGCCAAATTCCTTCAGGAACGCATCCTGCCCGAAGCATTGAATGCCGGGAATGAACCCGCAGTCGAGCAGCTTAAATGGGTGATTGAAACATCGCTTGTTCTGGCCGCTGAACTGGTTAAACGCGCGGCCAATGAGGACCTGAAAGATCAGGATAGCTTTACCTTTGACCTGCCCGCGGCACCGGGGTCCCCGACCATCCATTAGGGGCAAGAGCCCGGGCACTTCGTTTTATGATGTCGTGCCTACGTCGGTTTGCCCGGCGACCACGCGCAGATAAGCATCCTGCAACCCGGCCAGAACCGATTTTTCCGGGGCCGGTGCGCCCAGATGAATGTGGCGCAACTCATCCATAAAATCGGCCGACATTTGCGCCCCACCTTCTTCGAGCAACTGGGCGCGGATCGACAATTCCCGTGATACCGGTGTATGACGCCGCCCCCACGCCCCCATTTGCACCAGAAGCGGGACGAGCTGAATGGCGGCTTCGGTCAGGCTATAGATCGATTTTTGCCGATGGGTCGGATCTGGGTGTTTGACAAGCAAACCTTCGGCCAGCAGTCGTTTAAGCCGGGCCGACAGAATGTTTGACGCTATACCTTCTTCTGATTGGCCAAGTAACTCGCGAAAATGGCGACGGTTGCCAAACATCACATCGCGAATGACGATCAGGCTCCAGCCATCACCAAGTATTTCCAATGTCAGGTTAATCGGGCATCCCGAACGATGTTGATCCATTTGCAAGCATCCTTTTTCATACTGATTGCAAAATAGGATTGGTTTTGCTAAAACACAACTGATTGCAAAATGAAACTGGTTTTCAACCCCTGCCCGGAGGACCGTCATGTCCATCACATTCTATGGCCATCCGTTTTCGTCCTATTGCCAAAAAGTTCAATGCGCGCTTTACGAAAATGCCGTGCCGTTCGCGTATCGCATGCTTGATCCCGATCATCCGGAAAATGCCGAAAAGCTTGGTAAGTTGTGGCCGATTGGCAAATTTCCCGTACTAGTCGATGATGATCAGGCCGTGATTGAAAGCAGCATCATTATCGAATATCTCGACCTTATGTATCCCGGCCCGGTACGCCTGATCCCAGAAGACCAGACAGCGGCACTTGAAGTACGTTTCATGGATCGTTTCTTTGACAATCACATCCAGACACCGATGCAGGCGATCGTTTCGAATGCCCTGCGCGAGGTGACCGACCGCGACCCGTTGGGTGTAAAACAGGCCCGGACACGTCTTGAGACCGCTTATGGCTGGCTTGATGGCCAGATGGACGGCAGGCACTGGGCAGCCGGCAAAACATTTGGACTGGCCGACTGCGCCGCCGCCCCGGCATTGTTTTATGCAGACTGGATACATCCGATTGCTCCGGCATGCAGCCATGTGCGTGCCTATCGCCAACGACTGCTTGCCCGTTCGTCATTTGCCAGATGCGTCGAGGAAGCCCGTCCCTATCGCCCGCTTTTCCCGCTTGGCGCGCCGGATGCGGACTAAGTGTTCCGTCCAGACAACGACCGTCACCAACCCCATACCCAAATAAAAATGCCGGCCCCTAGGGACCGGCATTTTGCATGAATTGGACCGTCCTGACAGATCAGCGGGCGAAGACTTTTGCACGCTGCAGCAATGCGGTTGCCTCGAATTCCTTACCATACGGTGCGGCTTTTTTGGCAAAATCCATCATCGACGCATAGATACGACCATTCAGGTCGTTCTTGTTCGCGATTTCTTCGACTGCGGCCTTGGACGCATCGGCAAAGGCAAGGATCAGATCGTCGTTGAAGTGACGGATTTCCGTCCCCTTATCAAGGATCGCCTGATAGGACTGAACGTTATTGAACGCAAAGTCGGCAAGGGTCTGATCGGTATTGGCCTGTGCGGCGACAGCAACGATTTCGCGTAAATCTTCTGGCAGCTCGGCAAGTTTGTCCTTGTTGATAAAGACTTCAATGCCCGAACCCGGT
Source organism: Thalassospira lohafexi (assembly GCF_002844275.1). Taxonomy (GTDB): domain Bacteria; phylum Pseudomonadota; class Alphaproteobacteria; order Rhodospirillales; family Thalassospiraceae; genus Thalassospira; species Thalassospira lohafexi. The sequence goes on along the minus strand of NZ_NXGX01000006.1, from coordinate 348,657 downwards.
TCGGCGAATGCCGGGGTGTAGTAATATTTGGCGACACTTGCCAACCCGAACGCATAATCGTTCCAAGGGCCGACCCATTCCGCGGCATCAATCGCACCCGACTGCAAGCTTGGAAGAATGTCGGAAGCCGGAAGCAGGGTCGGATTTGCACCGAGACGGCGCATGGCTTCGCCACCGATACCGGCATAGCGGACTTTAAGGCCCTGAAGGTCGTCAACGCTGTTGATTTCCTTATTGAACCAGCCACCGGCCTGAAGGCCCGTGTTACCCGCAAGGAACGGCTTGGCGTTGAACTGGGCGTAAAGTTCATCCCAAAGTTCCTGACCACCGCCAAAGCGCAGCCAGCCGGAAAGTTCCCAGCCCATCAGGCCAAACGGAATGGTGGTAAAGAACGAAACCGCCGGGTCCTTGCCAAACCAGTAATACGGGGTGGCGTGTGCAAGGTCAGCAACGCCCTGCTCAACCGCATCCATGCATTCAAGGGCCGGAACCAGTTCACCCGCACCATAAACGGTGATGTTCAGACGACCACCGGACATTTTGTTCACACGCTGTGCAAACAGTTCACCATTGGCACCAAGGCCCGGTGTGCCCTTTGGCCATGGCATCACCATGCGCCAATTGATGGTTTCTTCGGCTTTGACGATGGCTGGTGCGGCGGCAGTCGCGGCAAACGCGCCCGCTGCGACACCAGCACCGCTCAGAAACTGACGACGTTTCATTGTGGGGCTCCCAATCTTTTATTGGCAAATTTTTTGCGTTAAACGATCACGAAGGTAATTTCGTAACCTTACATGCGACCAAAGTTACGGTTTTTGCCGCCCCCAACAATTCATCTTTGCGGGATGCTGCATCACGCGCCTTGCATGGCATTTACATTTCTTCCCCTCAGTTCACCCTGCGGTTTCCATGCGAAAGGGGCGGCCACATGGCCGCCCCTTTGTCTGACGGGACTTAAACGTCCCCAATATGTGGTTCGTACGATGCGCTTTTTGGGCTTAGAAGCCCCAGACTTTCGCGCGGTGCAGAAGACCGGTGGCCTCAAACTCCTTGCCGTAGCGTGCGCCCTTCTTGACCAGATCAAGATAGCTTGCGGCAATGCGGCCAGACAATTCATCCTTGGCGGCAATTTCATCAACAGCGGCTTTGGACTGTTCGGCCAGCGCCATGATGACTTCATCAGGGAACTGACGGACTTCAACACCCTTGTCGATCAACGGCTGATAGGACTGCAGGTTATTGAAGGTAAAGTCGGCAAGGGTGTTTTCAGAAATCGCCTGTGCAGCATAGCGAATGATCGCCTGCATATCAGGTGACAGACTGTTAAATTTGTCCTTGGAGATGAAAATCTCAAGCCCGGGTCCGGGTTCGTGGAAGGCCGGGGTGTAGTAGTATTTGGCAACCTGATACAGGCCAAATGCCAGATCGTTCCATGGGCCAACCCACTCGGCTGCGTCAATCGCGCCACTTTGCATCGCAGGCATGATTTCGCCCGGCGGAATCATGGTCACGTTTGCACCGACACGGCGCATGGCTTCACCGCCCAAACCGGCATAGCGCATTTTAAGGCCCTTAAGGTCCTCAAGCGAATTGATTTCCTTATTGAACCAGCCACCGGCCTGCATGCCCGAGTTCCCGGCATAGAACGGAACAACATTGAATTCGTCGTAGGCTTCTTCCCACAATTTCTGTCCGTCGCCAAAGCGCAGCCAGCTGGACAATTCCCACGCGGTCAGACCAAACGGAATGGTCGAGAAGAAGTTCAGCGCCGGATTTTTACCCTGCCAGTAATACGGCGTACCGTGGGCCATTTCGACCACGCCCTGTTCCACCGCATCCATGCATTCGAACGGCGGGACGATTTCACCACCGCCAAAGACGGAGATGTTCAAACGGCCCCCCGACATTTCCTTAACCATGGCGGCGAATTTTTCCGCATTGGTGCCAAGACCCGGCGTGCCCTTTGGCCAAGGCATCACCATGCGCCAATTCAGGCTTTCCTGCGCAGAAACAACTGCCGGTGCGGCAACGGATGCGGCAACCGCGCCGACACCGACACTGGCCCCTTTAAGGAACTGACGACGTTTCATTGGAATCCCCTTAAATTCTTATAATTTGGTGGTTTTTTGCGCGACCACCGACGTTCGTTGGGGGATTTTGGCTAAAACAGGCGTGGGTTTCCACTATTTTTGCGAAATCGGTGAATTATTTTTTCATCGACGTTACGGAAAGCAGGGCTTAGGCCCCCTACCCGATATAACGTTGATAGTCGGCAACGAACTGTTCGGGCGTTCCGGCACCAAGCGGGGTGTTGTAATACTGCTTCCAATAAGCCGCGAGTGCATTGATATCGTTTGGATCAGACGGCATTGCAGCGGGGGCGCGGTAATAGCGAATACGACACATCGCCGTTGCATAGGCCAGATTGGTCGCAAGCTGGCTCGCCTTATCAGGCTGATCACCCGAACCGGTTGACGACGCCAAAGCCGGACTGACGGCAAGATACGCATCGACCTTTGCCTTTAACGCCGCCCGGCTGGAATAATCGAGATAGTTTTCATAGCAATCATTTAGCGTGGCGGGCTCCATCTGATAAATGCCCATGGCCGGGCCACCGCCGACTTGCTTGATGAAATCGCCCAGATGACTTTCATGGGCGGCGGTCCCCATGATCAGATTTTCGGCCACATCCGGAGCAGACAGATCCAGCGCGGCAAGAACCGGCCGGACAACGAGGGTACGTAATTGATCGGGATTAATTGGCATTTTCGCACCTTTGCGATCTATGTGAATGAAACCATCAGACACACGACGCGGCAGGTCGGGTTTTGGGAAAAATTTCAGCCCGTTTTGACGTTTTTAACGTCTTTCAAAGGTCGAACTATCCTAACGGAGGGCGAAACGACATATCAACGTATAGTTCACATTGAAAATAAGAACCCAACCTAAAATTACTGAGGGATATCCAATCGTATAGAGCACATTTTGCCGCCTTGGGGGACAACACATGCATCCGGAAATTCGACGCCGCCTTGAATTTATTGATTTCAATGAAACAAAGGCCAAATTGCTTAGAAAAGCGTGGCCAGTCATTGATAAGAACATCGCGCCAATTCTGGATGTGTTTTACCAAAAGGTCATGGGACGCCCGGACCTGGCCAAGATCATTGGAGACCCATCGAACATCGACAGCTTAAAGAATGCGCAGCGTAAACATTGGGGAAAGCTGTTCGAGGGCACGTTTGATGATTCGTTCTATGAAGATGTCCGGCGTATCGGCAAAGCCCATGAACGCATTGGTCTGACGCCAGAGTCCTATGTCTCGGCCTATAATTTCATGCTTGGCGAAATTACCTCCCTGCTGTTGAAGCATTTCCGCAAGGATGCAGATGTATCCATGATGGTGGTTGCCGCGACCAATGCCTTACTGGTTGATGTGGAAATGGCCATCACGGTCTATTACGAGGAAACCCAGAATACCTACAACCGCAAACTTCATGACATGTCGACCGAGTTTGAAACAACCATTGGCACCGTAGTTTCCGCGGTTGCGACATCTGCTGACGAAATGTCGCATGCGTCAAACACGCTTCTTGCCAGCATGAATGAAACCCAGTCCGAAGTTGAAAAGGCACGCGGTGCCGCGGAAATATCGGCTGATAATGCCACGACCGTTGCCGGGGCGGCAGAAGAACTTGATAGCTCCATCCGTGAAATATCCAGTCAGATTTCACGCGCCTCGACCATATCAAACGAGGTGGAAGCATCGGTCAAATCGACGTCCGATACGATCGAAACCTTAAATACCGCAGCAGAGCAAATTGGTACTGTAGTTGATCTGATCGATAAAATTGCCAGTCAGACCAACCTTCTGGCCTTAAATGCGACGATTGAGGCTGCCCGCGCGGGTGAAGCCGGCAAAGGCTTTGCCGTGGTCGCAAGCGAGGTCAAGAATCTTGCCAATCAAACCGCCAAGGCAACCGGCGACATCACCGAACAAATTGATTCTGTTCAGGCAAGCACCGGTGCAGCTGTGACGGCGATCCGTGAAGTCGCGGGGCAAATCGGTGCGATTGTTGATGCCGTAACCGCTATTTCAGCCGCCGTTGAACAACAGGCCGCTGCCACCACCGAAATCAGCGGCAACATCAATACAGTTTCCTCGGCCAATCGGGATGTGAATACCAGCCTTGAAACCGTCAACGGGACGGCCAGCAGAACCAGTTCCGTCGCAGCGGAGGTGTCCGAAGTTTCGAAAACACTTCAACGCAATTCTGAACAGTTGCGTGCTGATGTTGATGCCTTTGTCAAACGTCTGACATCTAACGACTAAGCACGGCCCAAATCCATCAGCATCCCAAAGCAGGCGCAAGGAACGTCCTCCTTGCGCCTGACGTCGTTTTACCGTGCAGATGTTAGACGTAGAACTGTCGCCCCTATCAAGGGTGCCACAGGGCATCTATCGCATTAACGAATATTGTAGATCACAGGAATCGTCAGCGTGATCCGTTCTTCGATCATGTGCTCGGGAAAGGGCGGGAACTGTTTGACGCGTTCGATCATGCGTTGGGTTTCCCGATCCAACAGTTTTGATCCGCTGCCTGAAATCATCTCGAACACTTCAATCGATCCATCCTTGGCGATCACAACACGGATGCTGTTCTGGCCCTCGATCCGGCGGCGTTTTGCCCGTTCGGGATACTCGCGGTAGCGGTTGAGCATCTGCACGACCGACGATTTATAATCAACCATGGCTGCCCGGCTGGCGGCCCCGCCACCACTGCCGCTTGATGAACTGGCAGCCTGGCTTTGCGCGACCTCGCCAACCGTCCCTTCGGAGTGGCTGGAATTGGTTGCCCCGGCGGGTGGTGTTGGTGCCGGTGCCTTTTGCGGTTTGGGGGCTTCGACCTTTTTCACCGGCGGCTTTGGCTTCATCTGGACCGGCAGCACATCGGCAAGTTTTTGAACCACGACCGGCTCTGGCTCTGGCTCAACGATTTCAGGTTCGGGTTCCGGTTCTGGCACCGGTTCAGGTTCGACGACTTCTTCGACGACCGGTTCTGGTTCGGCAATTGGCTCAGGTTCTGCGACGGGTTCTGATTCCGGCTCCGGCTCGACCACTGGTTCGGGTTCGGGCTCTGGTTCCGGCTCGACCTCTTCAACCGGTTCTTCGGCCATACGGCTTTCGACAGAATCGGCAGCCTGCTGATCTGTTTCGGTTTCACCCGTCGTTGCCTGCCCGGCACCAAGCGAGATGCTGATACTTTGAATAGACCCCGCCCCGCCCCAGCCAGACGGCTGTGGATCAGGCATCGCCAAGACGACACCCCCGGCAAGAACAAGCCCGGTCAGCCCGGTTGCAATCAGGAAATCTACGCGTTTTGACATATCATTCCTGTTCGGCTTCCATCGCGGTCATCAACTGCACTTTATCGATGCCAAGTTCCTGCAACCGTTTAAGCAATGCGACGACCTTTACGCCATCTGTTTCACGATCAGCGCGGATTTCCACAGGACGACCGATATAATCAACCGGCAAGAAGGATGACAGGTTTTCAAGCGTGCCTTTCTGATCATCAATGCCGACCTCGCCCGCCTTGCCGAACCATAGAACGATGGTGTCTTCGGGCTGGATTTCCGCCGTCTGGCTTGCTGGTGGATTGACGTCAAAGGGCCCTAGCTTTTGCAGGCTGCCGGCAATCATGAAGAAAATCAGCAGCAGGAACACGATGTTGATCAGGGGCAGCATCGGTTCCTGAACCGGACTGTCATCAGCAATCTGAATACGGCGCTTCATTCCACAAGATCCACATCAGTAACGCCACCCCGGCCCAGCGCATCCATCACTTCGACAAGATGTTGCAAGTTTACCCCGTTGATCGGGCGCAAGCGCACCGGCGCGTTGGCGTGATCCCGCACCAGCATCGGAGCCAGCGCACTCAGAGATACAGCTTCGCCATTCAGGGATAGCTTACCGTTTGCATCAACATTGATGGTCACGGGGCGGACATCGCTTTGACTGGTCGATTTCCCGTCCGTAATTGCCACCGACATCTCAAAGCCCTTCCAGTCAAGGAAGCTTGAGGCCAGCATGAAAAAAATCAGCAGGATGAAGACGACATCAATCAGCGGCGTCAGACCGATCATCGGCGAAGAACCGCGATTACGTTCACGCAATTGCATAGGGCGTATCCGGGATGGGTTTCTATTCAGCTGCGTGACGCAGCTCTGCGACGTTGGAAGCCGGTGCGTGTGCCTTGTGCGACAATTCATTGCGATTGACCACGATGGTACAGACGTCTTCCATAACGGCCGCTGTACGGCTGATAACGCCCTGCATCCACATATGGAACGCCGTTGCCGGGATCGCCACGACCAAACCGATTGCCGTCGTTAGAAGTGCCAACCAAATACCACCAGACAATATCGACGGATCAATGCGGCTTCCCGCCCCTTCCATCTTCTGGAAAGCGTCGATCATGCCCATCACGGTCCCCAGAAGCCCAAGCAGCGGACTTAGGACCGCAACGGTCGACATGATGCGTAAACCACCGCTAAGGCCGTCCACCTCTTTGCGTGCGCGTGCAGCAATCAAATCAGATGCCGCTTCACGCTCGGACGGGGACGCAACCGAAAGGCTCATGCCCGAAAGCCCGATACGTGCCGCAGGATGACGGCGGCGCGCCATCAGTTCGGCGGCTTTGGCCTCATCACCATTGATCAGGTGGCGTTCAACATCACCAACGAAACCGTCCGCAAACACACCACGGCGCAGGAACCCGACAAGTTTGTAAAAGAACACCACCAACCCGATCAGGGCCATGGCCGCCAGAACCCAGCCGACAACACCCGCACGGTCCACTTGCTCAATCAACGGCAGCCCTATCAAACCATCGCCAAGAAAGCTTGTCTGGGTCGTAGCTGTGGTGTCGACCGGCAGCCCTGTACTTGGGTCGACCAATACGGTTCCGTCCGCAGCAAGAGTTCCGGTCGCGGGTACATCGGCGGTCGCCGCCGGCGGGTTTTGCAGCACGCTTTGCGGGGAGCCTTGTGCATCACCGGATGTGACCTGCGGATTTACGGGTTCAGGCATGTGTCTATTCCGATCAAATATGTGATCATCACCGGAGACCCTGCTCCGGTGCGGGTGAAAATGATTTGCATTCTTTACATGAAATAGAATTGCGATGCAATCGCAACAGAACAGTTTTGCAGCTTTTTCGTGCATATCAGCGTCGCACCTCGTGCGCAGCCAATTGCCGTTACAGACAAAACAAACGGCAACAAAGACGGGGAAATAAAGCGGGCCAAAGCCCGAATAAGCAAAACCCCCGGAACGTTTGGTTCCAGGGGTTTTGAAATGGTGAGCCCGACAGGATTCGAACCTGTGGCCAACTGATTAAAAGTCAGTTGCTCTACCAACTGAGCTACGGGCCCTCAACGTTGGTGAGCGGCGTTTTAATGGGACTGGCGTCATCGGTCAACCCCCCTTTTTAAAGGAAATTGCATGCCTGCCATTCCGCCTGCAGAAAAGCTCCGAAAACCGAGCGTTTTTTCCATCAAAAAAACAGCCCCCAAATGACATTTCAAACGCCTGATTAAAACGTAAGGTAAACAGGTGCTTGGCCCCGGCAGGATTGAAAAGTTCCGGAAAAGAAAAAACCTCCGAAACCGAAAAGGTTTCAGAGGTTTTTTGGTGAGCCCGACAGGATTCGAACCTGTGGCCAACTGATTAAAAGTCAGTTGCTCTACCAACTGAGCTACGGGCCCGTCGTGTTGGTGAAGCGCGTTTTAATGGCACAGGCGGCGCTGGTCAACACCTCTTTTCCATATTTTCCCGCTTTTTATGCTTTCAGGCCCTAAAACGCGAAAGCCGCCCCACAAAGGGACGGCTTTCGGTTGCAATTGATCGGGTCGCGCGCTTAGCTGGCGTCGGCTGCAACCTGCATTTTGATAATGTGATCCGGATCAGCGACCGAGCCATTGGCCCAAGGCGCACCTTTCTTGATCATATCGACATATTCCATGCCTTCGGTCACCTGCCCCCAGATGGTGTATTGGCCATCAAGGTGCGGTGCATCGGTAAAGCAGATGAAAAACTGTGAGTCTGCACTGTTCGGATTGGCCGAACGGGCCATGGAAACAGTGCCGCGACTGTGATGTCCCTTGGAAAATTCGGCGTCGAGTTTCTGGCCGGAGCCCCCGGTGCCGTTTCCATCAGGATCACCGGTCTGGGCCATAAACCCTTCGATCACACGATGGAACACCAGTCCATCATAGAACCCCTCGCGGGTCAGTTCCTTAATACGGGCCACATGATTGGGCGCAAGGTCGGGGCGAAGCTGGATTACAACGCGGCCATCTTTCAGATCAAGATAAAGCGTGTTTTCCAGGTCCTGCGCACCGGCGTCGTTTGCGTTGGACATGGTTACAATTCCTAGTGCGAGTACAAATAGCGATAAAATACGAATAAGACGCATGGCCTGCGTTATTCCTTTTCCTCTGCCAGCTTCTGATGCAGGCGTTTGAGCACGTTGGCAGGGACGAATTCAGTAACGTCGCCCCCCAAACGGGCAATTTCCTTCACAAAGCGCGAAGAAACAAACTGCTGCTTTTCAGAAGCCATCAAAAAGACGGTTTCAACTTCCGGGGACAGCCGGGCATTCATCCCGGCCATCTGGAATTCATATTCAAAGTCAGAAACAGCCCGAAGTCCACGGAGGATCGTGCTTGATCCGTTTTCTTGGGCAAACTGCATCAAAAGCGAAGAAAATGGCTTTACCGAGGTACGGGCAGCAACCTCGCCCCCCGCAGCCTTAAGAGCCTCTTCGACCAATGTGCAGCGTTCGTCGACACCGAACATGGGACCTTTGCCGGCGTTGATCGCAACGCCGACAATAAGCTTGTCCACAATTCGGGTCGCACGACGAATAATATCCATATGCCCCTGGGTAACCGGGTCAAAGGTGCCCGGATAAATCCCGATACGTGAGGCGGTAGCAGACATTTCAGTCATCGAACTTCCAATTAATCGTCGCTGTCCACACCATCGGATTCCGGTGCATCACCGGCATCTTCGGCTCTTGTCGGCACGGCGTCATCGGTGATTTCGACGGCATCTGCGACACCTTCGATCAGACCTTCTTCGCCCTCGATTTCGTCATCACCACCAAGATTTGACAAACGTTCAACAGCAACGACTTCTTCGTCCTGTGCTGTCCGGAACAGTGTCACACCCTGTGTCTTACGACCGGCCATGCGAATGTCATGGGTTGGCATACGAATGACCTTGCCACCATTGGTGACCATCATCAGTTCGTCGCCTTCTTCAATCACGAAGGACGCGGCAACGTCGCCATTACGTTCAGACATTTCGATGTTGGCAAAGCCCTGACCGCCACGACCGGTTACACGGTACTCGTAGGCCGAGGTCCGCTTGCCATAGCCGTTTTCCGTCACAGACAGGATCATCTGATCGCCGCTGAGAATTTCCTGATAGCGTTCTTCGGACAATAGTTCGAGCGGAAGGCTATCCGCCGTGATTTCTTCGCGACGCAGTTTACCTGCGATCGAAAGATATTCACCGCGTTCTTCCATCGAAACATGGTTGCCAAACAGAACCGACATCGCGATGACTTCGTCTTCGTCTGCCAAACGGATACCACGGACACCAACCGAATTACGGCCGGTAAACACGCGTACGTCCGTCACACGGAAACGAATGCATTTACCCTTGTGGGTGGTCAGCAAGATGTCGTCATCATCGGTACAGGTCTGAACCGCAATCAGTTTGTCGCCACGATCTTCTTCAAGTTTCATGGCGATCTTGCCGTTCGATTTCACATTCACGAAATCGGCAAGACTGTTACGGCGCACATTCCCAGTCGATGTGGCAAACATCACATGCAGGTTCGGCCATTCTTCCTCATCCGGAAGTGGGAGAACCGTGGTGATATATTCGCCCTCAGACAATGGCAGCATGTTCACAAGGGCCTTGCCGCGCGATTGCGGAGTTCCTTGCGGCAGGCGCCAGACTTTCATTTTGTAGACCATCCCCTCGGAGCTAAAGAACAGCACCGGGGTATGGGTATTGGCAACAAACAGTTTGGAAACGAAATCTTCTTCGCGGGTCGCCATGCCTGAGCGCCCCTTGCCACCGCGACGCTGTGCGCGATAGGTCGAAAGCGGAACACGCTGGATATAGCCAGTATGAGACACGGTCACCACCATGTCTTCACGTGCGATCAGATCTTCGATGTCATGTTCAAAGTCGCCTTCCTGAATTTCACTACGACGTTCGTTGGCGAACTCGTTGCGCATTTCAGTCAGCTCATCCTTGAGGATCGTCAGCTTCCGCTCACGCGAGGCCAGGATATCAAGGAAGTCTTTGATTTTCTCACCCAATTCGGTCAATTCGGCCGCGATTTTATCGCGTTCGAGACCGGTCAGGCGATGCAGGCGAAGCTCAAGGATCGCACGGGCCTGTGCTTCAGACAGGCGATACTGACCATCGGTCGAGCCCACCTGAAGCGGATCGGCAATCAGTTCGATCAACGGCACAATATCGCCAGCCGCCCAATCACGCGCCATCAGCTGTTCACGCGCAATCGTCGGATCAGCAGCAGCCCGGATCAGTCGGATAACTTCGTCAATATTGGCAACCGCAATCCCAAGACCCACGACAACGTGGGCACGATCACGGGCCTTTTTAAGAAGGTGGATGGTCCGACGCGTAATGACTTCTTCGCGGAATTCGACGAATGCCTGAATGATTTCCTTCAGGTTCATCAGTTCCGGCTTGCCCCGGTTCAGGGCCAGCATGTTAACGCCAAACGACGTCTGCAACGCGGTAAAGCGGAACAACTGGTTCAGAACCACGTCCGAATTGGCATCACGTTTAAGTTCGATCACCATGCGTACGCCTGAACGATCAGACTCATCGCGCAGATCGGAAATGCCTTCGAGTTTTTTGTCGCGCACCAGATCAGCGATCTTTTCCATCAGGCTCGCCTTGTTCACCTGATAGGGAACTTCGGTGACGATGATGGCTTCGCGGTTGGCACGGACTTCTTCGACATTGGTGCGGGCCCGCATGATTACCGACCCACGGCCGGTTTTAAATGCAGAATGGATCCCCGAACGGCCCAGAATAAGCGCGCCAGTCGGAAAATCCGGACCATGGACGAATTCCATCAGGCCTTCGATGGTGATTTCCGGGTCATCGACATAGGCCATGCAGCCGTCAATAACTTCGCCAAGGTTATGCGGCGGAATGTTGGTTGCCATACCAACCGCAATACCACCCGCACCATTGACCAGCATGTTGGGAAAACGTGCTGGCAGAACCGATGGTTCCTTGGTGGTTTCGTCATAGTTGTCGCGGAAATCGATGGTGTCTTTATCGATATCTTCGAGCAGGAAGTGCGCGGACTTGGCCATGCGGGCTTCGGTATAACGCATGGCGGCGGCTTTATCGCCATCCATGGACCCAAAGTTGCCCTGCCCGTCGATCAGTTGCAGGCGCATGGAGAAGCTTTGCGCCATACGAACCATCGCGTCGTAAATCGCGCTGTCGCCGTGCGGATGGTATTTACCCATCACGTCCCCGACGACACGGGCCGATTTACGGAATGGCTTGTTATAGTCAAAACCGTTTTCATGCATGGCGTACAGAATACGTCGGTGCACCGGCTTCAAACCGTCTCGGACGTCAGGCAGCGCACGGCTGACGATCACGCTCATCGCGTAATCGAGATAGCTTCGGCGCATTTCTTGTTCGATGGATACCGGGAAAATATCGCGGCTCTCGGAATTGGTCTCTTTGGTGGACAAAGGCCGTGACCTCTTAAACGCTTGATCTGAAATGATTCAATCGGCGTGACACGTACCTGTTTTCAAGCACATGCCGGACCAGAAAGGCGGAAAGTATCAGGTTTGTCGTCGACAAACAATATTGACAAATCCCATCTGTCCGCATTGGACGACAAAGTTCGGTTTTTATCGCTTATTTTGGCTTTTCGTACTGACCTGACTGGATTTTTCAAGGGTGTCTTTTTCCAGCACCGGCGCAATCGGATCACCTTGTGTATCACTGTTTTCGACCCGTAGCGATTTTCGTGTGAATCGCACCTGAGATGCTGCAATCCCGGCAAGAATAATCACCATCGCCAGGATCGCGGTTGGCTGGGGCACTTCGCCCAGAACAAGGAAGCTGATCAAAACCCCGACTGCGGGCACAAGATAGTTATTAAACACCAGAAAACTGGTGCCCGCTGCGGCAACCAGTTGCAGGATCAAGAACATCGCAATGCCGGTCGGAAACACGCCAAGATACATGATCGAAAGCGCGCCTTCGACATCCCATGTCATGGTCCATGGCTGATCAAGGATCAATGTAAACGGCATCAGCATCAGGGATGCGAATGTCAGGATGACAGCCGTTGACCCAATGCGCGGCTGATCGCGCAGGTTCCGGGTGATCAGCGATGACACGGCATAGCCGACTGCGGCAATCAAAATCGCCAACTGGAACAGGAACTCACCGCCCAACCCCGACAGGGTTTCCGGCCCAACCAGAACAACAACCCCGATTGTGCCGAGAATAATCCCGACCACCTTGCCAAGTGTCAGTTTCTCATCGGCGGTAAAGAAGTGCGCAAGCACCACAGCCGTCAGTGGGACGGTGGACATCAAAATGGCTGCCAGACCGGCATCAACCTGGGTTTCGCCATAGCTGATCAAAAAGAACGGTATGGCGTTACCAATCAGGGCAATGAAAAAGGTCGAAACCCATGCTTTTTTACCCTTGGGCAGTTCGGATTTACGTACCCATGCAAATCCCCACAGCACAAGTGCGGCAAACGTCAAACGTCCGCCTGCAACCACCAGTGGCGAATAGGCATGAACGCCAATTTTGATAAAGGTGAACGAGCTGCCCCACATACCGGCCAAAAGCAGCAGCAGAACATATTCGCGAATTCCCGGACGTGTCATCTTCAGAGCCTGTTTTTGCCATATTTATTGGGCTTTATAACAACGGCAATAAAACCGGATTACAGCGTTAGAGGTCAGGCATCAAAGAATCAAGAAAATAGCGGCACGGGCTTTGCCCCCATAACACTTTGAAGCTGTGGCGTTAACGCCCCTATCGGAGCATGAAGGCCAACAAGCGACGTCAAACCCCGCCTGCAAACGCGCGCCGTAAAGACGGCATAGCTTACGGTGATTGGGATGATGACCTAGAACATAATCGGAAAGATCGAGAAAAATGCTTCAGACACAACTTTTTAATTGCGAATGACTTTCAATATCACTACACTGCGAATAACAAAAAACGGGATATGAGCAGATGAGTTACGTTGATCAGGAATTGTCGGTCGAAGATATGCTTGCCGACCCGATCGTGCAGACATTAATGCGCTATGATGGCATTTCTGCCAGTGACGTTCGTCACACGATGGAACAAGTAAATCTAAACCGCCCTGACATGCCGGTCGGCGCGCACAAGAAATCCATTGATGGCACCAGCAAACATTGGGGCATATCGCGCCCGATCAACGGCGGCGCACCACACAAAGCCGCCTGAACCAAGACGGTTTGGCACCCTGCCCGCCATGCATCATTTGGCGGCGGCGTTTAACGTCCAGTCATATTCATACCCGGCAATATCCAAACGCGGCGCATCGGCCTTTAGCTGTGTGGCAAGCGCCGGCCCGGCATAACGGGTTAAATGTCTGATGAAATCCGCATCACTTTTGCCAAAATCATCCCGATACCAATCATACAGCTGTGACAGCACAAACGCCCCATCCCCATCGCGGTGCACAGACCGGGGATGATTGATGAAACCCTTGGCCGCCTGATCAAGTTGCGCGTCAAGAATGTCTGCATCATAGGCCTTTGGCGCCAATGCCGGACAGCCAATGGACGCACAATTGACCGCGTAATGAATGCGCGGGTCGTGCCAGATCGGGCGTAAAATACGATGTTCGATATCATCAAGGCTAAGCATGCGGCCCTCGACCGTTATAAGCTTTTTGCCCCACGGCCCGGATGAAAACAGTCCTGGCGAAATGTCGATATCGCGGATCGATGTGACCGGATAGTGATCAAGCACCACCTGCACGGTCAGGGCGTTATATAGATTAACCCAATAGGCAAATTGCTGATCACGGTTGAGATCATCAACGCCAACCTGCGCCATGGATGCGATATAGCCCGATATTGCGTCATAACCGCCTGACTTGGCCGACGCATAATCAAATGCGGTAACGCCGGGTTCAACCACCACAACATAACGATCCAGAACGTTCTGCCATAAGCTGTGATCAACCGTGTCGGTGCTTTGCGGATCATGGGCCTGCCAATCGGACCAAAGGTCGGCATCAGGTGCGCTGCGCGCAACGCCGGGGCACAGCAACAAAACCAAAACCATGAAGATCGAGACACGCATTATCGACACCATATTCCAACGTGAATGCAGCAAGCTTCCAACCGCTTTTCGCAAAAACCATTGATAGCCTTGCCCCATAGACACAGTCACATCAAACCAACGTGATCGCCCCAGACGCAAAATCAATTGGTTAAGTCAGGCATTTCACCCATCGGCCTTATATACATTTAACCCAAGGTTGGGTTATAATGGCCCCATGATACAGGCAGGTGCCATACAGGTTATCCCCGGAAGTGGTGGGCAACTTGGCCAAGTCATAGCCACACGCGCCCTGCCCGGCTCCGGGAGCCAACCGACGGTCAATGGATCGGGCGGAACCAATACCGTTGCGCCATCGACCCAGCCCGCCGCCGTTGCGATTGTGCCGCTGGCCTCAAACGCCCCGAAACCGCTGCCGCCTGCATCGTCACCGCCATCCTATCAACAAGCAACGCAAACCACATCCGTGCAAGCATTCAATAGCCAAAGTGCTACGGGGCAAAGTGCGACTGGACAAGGCGCTGACGGGCAACCTGCCGTGCCACAAGCCCCACCTGCACCTGCACCACCACCGCCACAGCAAACTGCGCCGATCCAAAGTGCCGCCTCGGTCGTTACCATCATTCAGCAACTTGATCCGCGTGACATTGACGGCGAAGCCGCATCCCAGCAAACCGACACCCGAAGCCCGGCCGAACGCCAGCAGCAGGAGCGCGAAGCGACACCCCAAAGCGCACGACAACCAACATCCAATCCGGCGATTTTAACCGCCAGCGAACGCGAGATTATTCAGGAATTAAGTGCGCGTGATGCCATCGTTCGCACCGAAGAAGAAAGCCATCAGACCTTGGCCGGGGCCAATGCCGGCATGATCAGCTATAGCTATAGTGCGGGGCCGGACGGGCGGCTTTATGCCACCGGCGGGAAAGTCAGCATCCATCCGCTTCAGGGATTGGAAGGCGTTGCCGCCATTGCCAATCAGGCCGCCATTTCGCGCGCGGCATCGGTGCCGGGAAGCTCTGCCGCCGATTTTAACGTCGCCAAGGGTGCCTCAAAGAATATCTCGACCATGATCGCATCACAGGCCAGCGCCGCAGCCGAAAGCTACCGCAACACAATTGGCCTCAATACCACCCCCGGCACCGTTGATTTGAGCGGGTAACCCTGCCCCAGCCGACCACACAACAAAAAAGCGGCCCACATTGGAGCCGCCTTTTATATGGATTGATCGCCGTTGATCAGGCGTAATGCCAAAACACGTCAAAGCCCGGATTAAACACCGTCACCGGACCTTCGCCCGTTTCGATCTTTTCGGCGAACTTGGCCGGTTCGGCGCGCTTTTCCAGCGTGATCTTGTCGCCATTCAGCGGCAGGCCATAAAACTGCGGGCCGTTCAGCGACGCAAAGCCTTCGAGCTTATCAAGCGCGTCTTCCTGCTCAAACACATGCGCCAGCAATTGCACGGTGTTATTGGCGGTAAAGATACCGGCACAGCCACACGGGCTTTCCTTGCGTTCATCGGTATGCGGGGCTGAGTCAGTACCCAAGAAGAAGCGCGTATCACCCGATGTTGCAGCCGCACGCAGCGCCAAGCGGTGCTTTTCACGCTTGGCCACGGGCAGGCAATACATATGCGGATGAATGCCACCAACCAGAATGGCATTGCGGTTAATGATCAGATGATGGGTGGTGATGGTCGCACCAAGGTTCTTGTCGTGCGCCTTGACATATGCGACACCGTTTTCGGTGGTGATATGCTCCATAATCACCCGCAAGTCCGGCACCCGCTTGCGCAAGGGGTCCAGAACCCGGTCGATAAACACCGCTTCACGGTCGAAAATATCAACATCCGCATCGGTGACTTCGCCGTGGACACACAGCGGAATGCCAAGCTCGGCCATACGTTCCAACGCAGGCATTGCCTTGTCAAAATCACGAACACCACTGTCGGAATTGGTCGTCGCCCCGGCCGGATAAAGCTTCAATGCCGTGATCACCCCGGCCTTATAACCTTCCTCGATATCATCGGGATTGCTGCCCTCGGTCAGATAGAGCGTCATCAGCGGGGTAAAATCATGGCCAGACGGGATGGCGGCAGTAATACGATCCCGATACGCCACCGCATCATCGGTTTTGACCACCGGCGGCACCAGATTGGGCATAATGATCGCACGGGCAAAATGTTCGGACGTCTCGCCAATCACCGATTTCAGCATATCGCCATCACGCAAATGCAAATGCCAGTCATCTGGACGGCGAAGGGTTATGCGATGTGTCGACATGCGGCGATCTCCTGGCAAGCAATGAAATACGTCTGGGGAAAGTGCAGGGGTTAATTAACAGCTTAGGTTGGATTTGGGAATGTCAAAGAGGATCAAGTCGCATGA
This sequence comes from Thalassospira lohafexi, assembly GCF_002844275.1. Taxonomy (GTDB): domain Bacteria; phylum Pseudomonadota; class Alphaproteobacteria; order Rhodospirillales; family Thalassospiraceae; genus Thalassospira; species Thalassospira lohafexi. The sequence goes on along the minus strand of NZ_NXGX01000006.1, from coordinate 331,839 downwards.
CTTATCATTCGTGTTGCGCTTGAGCTTCACGAGCCTCACAAGCAGCAAATTCATAGACCTCCGAAGCATACTGCTGTGCTGACGACGCAAAACTGTTAGCGTCTTCAATTAGCTGGTTCAAATCATCAATATAGCTATCGATATCGCTCAAATAAGAATCAATTTCCCACTGATCGCATGTATGCTTTCCTGAAAAGCTATAGCTAGACAAACAATATGGAACCGACGGTCGTCGAAGAAAAGAGCTGGGAGTGTTGTTATAAAAGCTCGGCTCGAAACAGGATGCAAACGCTGGACTCCATTGGAACGACGTTAAAATAGCAACCAACGTAAACACAAAACTTCTAAAAAACAGCATCGATACACCTCAATACAATTAGATTAATCTAATTATACTTATAATTACTGTTTTCAATAAGTAAGATTTTGCTGGTAACTGAATTCGTTTGAACTGCTAAAATACGAAAAAGTCTAGGCATTTCTGCCTGACCTTTTCACAATGGGGCGAGTGATGGGGATTGAACCCACGGCCTCCAGCGCCACAAACTAGCGCTCTCAACAGAAAAAGGGGACAGATTTATTTTTCTGCCCCATCCTGCCCGCCACCCTTTTTACATGCTCTTCGTCGCATCCGTCAGGCGAGTGAAAGCACCGGCCCCTCAAGCAGATCCATCAAATCCCCAAAATATCCGCCTGATCGTGCGGGCGACGTCGGATCAGAGGTGATGGCCACCGCCAGATCCTGTTCTGGATGTGCCGCGATGATCTGGCCGCCATAGCCGCGTGCGATAATGAAGCCGCTGCGGGTCAGGAACCAGCCATAGCCATAATCAAAGCCCGAATAAGGTGATCGGGTGCGGGCTTGGGTTGATTGGTCTATCCAGTCGGCCGGAATGATCTGGTCCCCATCGAACCGGCCTTGATCCCGCATAAGGGTTGCGATGCGCAACATCCCGCGCGGCGTCAGCGCCATCTCATTCCCGCCGAAATAATAGCCTTGCGGATCCTGTGTCCAAGCTGGAATTTCAATGCCGAGCGGCTGACCAAGGACAGCGCGCGCCTGCGCAAGCAGGCTTTTTCCTGTCGCAACCGCGAGCACAGCACCAAGGATATGCGTGGTGCCGGTGGAATAGATCATACGCCCGCCGGGCGTGGCGACCATCGGTCGGCGTAGCGCAAAGGCAACCCAGTCTTCGGAATTGACCCAAGCGCCGTAGTTTCGCCCTGATGTGCCCTCAAGCCCGGCCCTGAGCGTCAACAGTTCTTCGATGGTCAAGTCTTCTACACCGGGGGTGGCATTTAAAGGAATGATAGACGGCGCTATTTCGCCTATGGTGGCATTGACCGAAGGGATCGAGCCTTGTGCGATTGCATTGCCAGTCAGCAGACCGATGATGCTTTTCGAGCAGGACTTGATGTTCGCAACCCGATCCAAGCCGCGCCCGCGCGGCGCTTCTGCGACGATGATTTCGTCACCGCGCTGTACCAGGATTGCATGAAGCTGGGACATGACAGCAATTCGCGAAGGGATGTCGGACGGCGCCTGTGCGAAGGCCCGGGCCACAAGGGGAACGGCCATCGCACCCAGAAGGGTCGCCGAAAAGGCACGACGGGTCAGCATCGGATGTGGTCTGTCGCTGGGCATATCCATCAGTCCTTGGAGGTAGGGATCATGTGCGTGCCCAAACTATTCGCAGTCCATATGACCACGGGCAACAACGCACGACTTTCCAGCCAATCGGCCCGGAAGAAAAAACCATTATTTGGAATTATTTAGTCAACAATGTGACACCAAACCAAAATCGGACAAGACCGTGTCGCAGCGTTTTGTAACCAGAAACGAAAAAGGCCAGGCATTTCTGCCTGACCTTTTCACAATGGGGCGAGTGATGGGGATTGAACCCACGGCCTCCAGTGCCACAAACTGGCGCTCTAACCGACTGAGCTACACCCGCCATCGTGTGGCGCGGTTTATATGGCCCGAGGCCCCCAACGTCAAGCGCATATTTTGACTTTTTTGCAGCGGTTTCCCCAGCAAAGCACAAAGCGCCGATTTTTGCGGCCTTTGAGTATCGCCGTCGGTAAATCGCGATTGATTTGGTCACAAATGCCCCAACCTACCCGTCCGAACATCTTGCATGTCACGTCATATGCCTTAATTAATTCAATTCAATACCACATCCTGTTGGTATCGCGCTCGGCCAAGGGCTGATTGTGACGCCGAAGATCAGGACTGCCTGTGTTTATCAATGCAGGCCACGAACGAGAAAAACAGACGGAGTATCGGAATGAAGTGGGGCGTTATCAGCACCGCCAAGATTGGCACGGAAAAAGTCATCCCGGCCATGCAGGAAAGCGATCAGCTGGAAATACTGGCGATTGCCGGCCGCGATCTTGGGAAAACCCGCGAGGTTGCCGAAAATCTTCGCATCCCGCGCGCCTATGGCTCCTATGAGGAGCTTCTGGCCGATCCGTCGATTGAGGCGATTTACAATCCCCTGCCCAACCACTTGCATGTCGAATGGACCATCAAGGCACTTGAGGCAGGCAAGCATGTCCTGTGTGAAAAGCCGATTGGCCTCGACACCACTGATGCCAAACGCCTGATCGAAGCACGCGATAAAAGCGGCAAACAGGTGCTTGAGGCATTCATGGTCCGCCATCACCCGCAATGGGCTGAGGCGCGCAAGATCATTGAAAGTGGTCAGATCGGCGAGCTGACCACCGTGCAAAGCATCTTTACCTATTTCAATGCCGATCCGAACAATGTGCGCAACAAGAAGGATATCGGCGGCGGCGGTTTGCTTGATATCGGCTGTTACTGCATTGTTGGTCCGCGCTATGTCACGGGCAAAGAACCGATACGGGTCGTATCACTGATGGATAAGGACCCGAAATTTGGCACGGATCGGCTTGTGTCGGGCATGCTTGATTTTGGATCAGGGCTTCAGGCAAGCTTTGTCTGTGGCACACAGTCCGCCGCAGTTCAGCGCGTGCATATTTTGGGCACGGAAGGCCGGATTGAAATCCTGATGCCGTTTAACCCGATCCCGGAAAACCCGGCACTCATTCGCGTTGCCGGGCAGAAACAGCCGGGCTTTGACGACGCACGCGAAATCAAATTCCCGATTTGCAATCACTATACCCTGCAAGGTGAGTCCGCGACGGCGATATTCAAGGGCGAAAGCCCGGTCGATTACCCGATCGAAGACGGCATTGCCAATATGCAGATTTTGGATGCCATGGCGCGTTCAGCCAAAACCGGTAGCTGGGAAATGGTTTCTCCACGCTAAGGCCTCCGCCATCAACGCGAACCGTCTCATCAAAGCACAAAAGCCGGGGGAAACCCGGCTTTTTCTTTATCTTGCCGGTGCTATCTATTGCCCGACGAAAACGGCATTGTGTGCCTTTAAACGCGGGAACATGAAATCATTAAAGGCCCGAATGCGCGGCACTGTTTGCAAATCACGATGAATCAGCATCCATAAATCGTTATCAAGTCCGTCAATCGGATCGGTTAATATCCGAATATTGCCAAATGCCTTAGCCAGAAAAACCGGCAACACCGCAAGCCCGCCGCCGCCATCAACCAACCGTGCAACATTCAAAAGTGAGTTGCTGCGAAGTGCGACGTGCTGATTTGCAAAATTCTGATCCCGCCAGCGAGCTGCTGCGATGTGGGCCAGTGTTTCATCACATGTGATCCATGGACCTGCCATTGGATCGGGATACTGATCCGATCCGCAGATGACCGATCTGATCAGCCCAATTTGACGCCCAAACAAGTTTTCGTTGGGGTGATTGATCGGTCGGATGGCAACATCCGCATCATGACGGTTGAGATCATAGAACCGGTTATCGGTCGTAACATGCAGGGTAATTTCGCCGTAAGCCTCGCAAAATGCGGCAAGATCGGTCGCCAACACACCATGGAGCAATGTATCGGTGGTGGTTAGACGCACGACACCGGATGGGCGGATGTCTTTCCCCGCAAGTTTGCGGGCAAGGACCGCCATTTCATCTTCGAGTTTTTCGGCCGTTTCAACCGCAGCCAACCCTGATGGGGTTGGCTGATAATCACCCTGCTGGCGCTCAAACAGCTTCGCACCAAGACGTGTTTCGATATCTGCCATCCGACGAAACAGTGTCGAGTGATGCAAACCAGTTTGTTTTGCGGCCTGCGTTACACTGCGTGCTCTGGCAACGGCCAGCACCAGTTTCAGGTCATCCCACTCAAGCATGTCTGCCATTTCTGCCCACCTCAGTTGATATTCGCATTATTGCACACACTATGTGAAATATCGCAAATTTACTTTGCACATACGCACATCGATACTGATCCCATCAGACAACAGAATTCCAGATGGAGATTGGAAAATGACTGCAAAAATAACCCGTAGTGAACTGCAATCTGTACTTGGCAGCGCACAGGCCCCGGTTTTGATCGAAGCCCTTCCGGCACGGTATTATGTCGATGCCCACCTGCCCGGTGCGATTAATATTCCCCATGACGCGATTGATGAAAACATCAAACACATCCTGCCCGATTTGTCAGCGCCCATTGTGGTCTATTGCGCCAGCGGTCCGTGCAAGAACTCCGGCATTGCCCAAACGGCCCTGACCAAACTTGGATATCAGGATGTCCGCGACTATCACGACGGCAAACAGGACTGGCTTGACGCAGGCCTTCCTTTACAGGGGCAAGGTGTGCTTGAAAAAATGGCGTAATCTGGCGTCAGAAAACACTTAAAAAAAACAGGCCAGCATTCCCCCTGCTGGCCTGTTTTTATATCGCTTTTTATCTTCAAGGCGGTTTTGGCGTTTACTTGGCAAAGGCCTTTTTCATCCGCTCGATGGCGTCCGCCATTTTGGCTTCTTCCTTGCAGAAACAGAACCGTACGAAGTTACGCACGCCGCCGTCTTCGCCCTGATAGAAGGCCGACACAGGAATGGCGACAACGCCGGCCTCCTTGATCATCACCTGGCAAAACTCGACATCATCGCAATCATAGCCAAGCGGGCGGAAATCACAGGTGATGAAATAGGTGCCTTGGGAATCAAGCACATCAAACCCGACTTCCTTTAGCCCCTTCATCAGGAAATCACGCTTGGCCTGCATTTCCGCGGTGAAGTTTTCAAAGTATGCATCGTCCTTGTTCAGGCCATAAGCGACCCCATGCTGCAATCCCGGTGGCACAGTGAACACAAGGAACTGGTGGGCCTTTTTGATCGGCTCCATCAACCGTGCACAGGCGGTGACATAGCCAATTTTCCAGCCTGTCAGCGAGAATGTCTTCCCGGCTGATCCAATCCGCACGGTGCGGTCATGCATCCCCGGGAAGGTCATCAAAGGTTTGTGTTTGCGACCATCAAAGACAAGATGCTCATAAACCTCGTCACACAGGGCGATCACATCATGCTTGATGCACAAATCGGCGATAAATTGCAGTTCATCGTCGCCATAGACCTTTGAACACGGGTTCTGCGGCGAGTTGATCAGGATCAGTTTGGTTTTTTCAGAAAAGGCCGCAGCCAATTCATCGCGCGGCAAATCCCAGTGCGGCGGGGTGACGCGGACCAGTTTTGGGATACCACCGGCCAGCTTCACAATTGGAAGGTAGCTGTCATACAGCGGCTCAATCAGGATGACTTCATCACCCGGAGCGACAAGACCAAGGATCACATCGGCCAGTCCCTCGGTCGCGCCGACGGCGACCAGAACTTCGGTTTTGGGATCAACATCAATGCCATAGAAACGCTTGTTGTGATCGGCTACCGCCTGCAAAAGTTCCGGCACCCCGGCAAGTGGCGGATACTGATTGGACAGTTCCATGGTTGCGCGGGCGGCGGCTTCGCGGATATCAGCCGGGCCATCGGTATCGGGCGCACCCTGCCCCAGATTGATGGCCTGATGTTTCTGAGCCAGTTCGTTCATCACTTCAAAAATCGTGATGCCGCCCGAAGCAAAAAGAGGATTACCGACAAATTCGGTCATGAGGCGTCCTTTTTCTTTATGGTCCTGTCACCGGATGGTGGCGCCATGGTTGAGTACGGTGGCGTCCGGCATTTGATCCCAGATATTTATCCAACCCTGATGCCATGACTATATACTATATCGCCAGCGATACATCGTATCGACATGATCCGTCGACGCAAAGCCAGCAACAAACATTCTGATTTGGTCCCGTTCAGGCCCCCGAAAAGTCCGCCGTCCGGCACCAAGATCGAAAGATCGTCGAGTCACCCGCATCATACGGATTTTTCAGTAAAATTTGATCTGTTATGGCAAATTCTGTCGCATGACGGGGTAAACTTGGCAAGTGCTGATCCGTCTCAGCCCGGCGACGACACGCCGATAACACGGATTTGCATATTTTTTGATCATCTTGCCTAAAACTAAGTCACACCCATCGCAGAAAATGTTAAAAATTTCATGGGTTTTGCTGGGTTTTCATGCAGAGAATCCCTAGAATGCGTTGGCGGACCTGAATTGGCATGGTCCGTGCAAATAGAGAGCGAGCGAAGCATTATGCTTTCCGAGTTCTACGCAACTCTCGCAAAAGCAGAGGGCGCTTAATGAAAAAGATTGAAGCCATCATCAAGCCATTCAAGCTTGACGAGGTAAAAGAGGCCCTTCAAGAGATCGGCCTCAAAGGGATTACCGTCACCGAAGCCAAAGGTTTCGGCCGTCAGAAAGGTCACACGGAGCTGTATCGCGGCGCCGAGTATGTCGTGGACTTTCTGCCGAAGGTAAAGCTGGAAATCGTTGTCGAGGACACGCTTGTCGAGCGTGCGATTGAAGCAATCCAGCAAGCCGCTCATACCGGCCGTATCGGCGACGGTAAAATTTTCGTTTCCTCGCTTGAGGACGCGATCCGTATTCGTACCGGTGAACGGGGCAACGACGCGATCTGATCGGTCTTGTCTGTTATTGAACACCGTACGGTAACTAATTTTGAGTTTTAAAGGGTTGCATCATGTCTGACGCCGCTTCTGTACTTAATCTGATCAAAGAAAAAGGCATCCAGTTTGTCGATCTGCGCTTTACCGATTCCAAAGGTAAATGGCAGCATACTGCGCAGGATATCTGCACGATCGACGAAGACGTCTTTGTTGACGGCATCATGTTCGACGGTTCGTCGATCGCCGGTTGGAAAGACATCAACGAATCCGACATGATCCTGATGCCGGACCCGGCATCGGCTGTTGTTGATCCGTTCACCGCACAGCCTTGCCTGATCCTGTTCTGCGACGTTATCGAACCGGCCACCGGCCAGGGTTACGAGCGTTGCCCGCGTTCGACCGCGAAACGCGCACTTGCTTACATGCAGTCGGCTGGCATCGGTGACACCGCATACTTTGGTGCAGAACCAGAATTCTTCCTGTTTGACGACGTCCGCTGGACCACCAGCCAGGACAGCATGGCTTACGCGCTTGACTCCGAAGAAGGTCCGTACAACACCGGCACCGAATTTGAAGGCGGCAACCGTGGCCACCGTCCGGGTCCGAAGGGTGGTTACTTCCCGGTCCCGCCAGTTGACTCGGCAAACGACATTCGTGCCGAAATGGTGAACTACATCAACGAAATGGGCGTGCGTTGCGAAAAGCACCACCATGAAGTTGCACCGTCGCAGCACGAACTGGGCATTGCCTTTGGCACCCTGATCGACCACGCCGACGCGATCCAGATTTATAAATATTGCATCCAGATGGTTGCACACCAGTATGGCAAAACCGCAACCTTCATGCCGAAGCCTGTCTTTGGTGACAACGGTTCTGGCATGCACGTGCACCAGTCGATCTGGCACGAAGGCAAACCACTGTTTGCTGGCAACGGCTATGCCGATCTTTCTGACACCGCACTTTACTACATCGGCGGTATCATCAAGCACGCCAAAGCACTGAATGCTTTCACCAACCCGACGACCAACTCATACAAACGTTTGGTCCCGGGCTTTGAAGCACCAGTTCTGCTGGCATATTCGGCTCGTAACCGTTCGGCTTCCTGCCGTATCCCGTACACTGCTTCGCCGAAAGGCAAGCGTGTTGAGATCCGTTTCCCGGATGCGCTGGCAAACCCGTATCTTGCATTCACCGCAATGCTGATGGCTGGTCTTGACGGCATCCAGAACAAGATCCACCCGGGCGATGCCATGGACAAAAACCTCTATGACCTTCCGCCGGAAGAGCTCAAAGACGTTCCGACCGTTTGTGGCTCGCTGCGCGAAGCACTTACCAGCCTCGATGCAGACCGCGAGTTCCTGAAAAAAGGCGACGTGATGACCGACGACCTGATCGATGCATACATCGGTCTGAAAATGGAAGAAGTCATTCGCTTCGAACAGTCACCGCACCCGGTCGAATTTGACATGTATTACAGCGCATAATCCTTTCACCCGAAAGGACGACGCCAAAGCGAAACGCCCGGTCATCACGACCGGGCGTTTTTCTTTTCGGCTAAAACAAAAGCAGCACCTTGCGCACGTTTTCACACACCAGACCAAGGCTCCTGCGTGCCCCTACTCGACATCATCCTGATGAATTTCAGGTTCAAGGGCTGGGCTATACAGGCAGCTTTGCGCTTTTCCGGAGTTCTTGGCCTCATACATGGCCTTATCCGCACGGCGGAGCTGTTCACTCATATCGCTGTTTCCGCCCGCGAATACCGAAAAACCGATCGAGGCCGAAATACCACAGTCGTGCTCTTGCCAAATGAACGGCTTTGTCATTTCCGCCAAGATGTCGTCCGCCATCTTGGTCATATCGTCTTCTGTGCCCTTGTTGATGAACAACAGACAAAACTCGTCCCCGCCAAGACGTGCGACCTCATCAGCCCTCCGCGATACACGTTTTAGCCGCTTGGCCGTTTCCACCAGCACCCAATCCCCCGCAGCATGCCCCTTGGTGTCATTCAGATTCTTGAACCCATCCAGATCTAGAATAAAGATCGATGCCGGTGTATCTGTTCCGCGTAAAACGGCTTCGCACTGATCAAGTTTTTGCATGAACCGCGCGCGGTTCGCCAAACCGGTCAATTCATCATTATTGGCTTTGTTTTGAAGTTCGCGCGCGGCGTGCTTTTGCTTGGTGATGTCACTTGTCCACCACAGAACGGCTTCTTCGCCTTCGAACGTCAGCGGCTCAAGCGACGTTTTCAACCATCGGGCTTCTGACATGCCAGGCCGCCGCAATCGCAACTCGACATCTTTCAGTTCGCCAAGCATGTCCATGTCTTTAAGCGACTGCTTCCGGTAGCGTTCTGACAGCAAAATGGAATCAGTTGGGTCATTGACCTCGGCTATATCAAGCAGGGTTTCAAATGTGCGGTTAAAGAAGCGGAAAACACCGTCATCACGGTTTGAGATCGCAACCCCGACCGGCGCACTTTCAAGAAGCCCCGTCAGACGCTGGGTTGCTTGTGCCACCTCAGTCTGGGCCTTTTTAAGCGAACTGACATCAATCAAGGATCCGATTGTACCTGCGATGGCGCCACTTGGTGCCTTAAGACTTGATGCCGCAAATAAAGCGACGCGTTCCTGATCGCCAAGCATGAAGGCAATTTCATCACGCACCTGACCTTCTTGCTTTAAAAGCGGTGCTTCGTGGTCGGCGACCGTTTTATTGAGGTCCTCCGGGGCTATTTTGCTGAACTTTGCCCCGATGACATCTTCCGGCTTTTGTTCGAAAAACGCGGCGAAGGCCCCATTGCAGCGGCTGATCACCCCATCAAGGTTTTTGATGTAAACTGGCGTGGGCAGGACATCAATCAGGTGCTGAATGAAGATTTTGTGGTCGGCCAGTGCCTTGGCAAGTTCCTGCGCCTTGCCAGCATCGCGTAAAACAAGCGCTGTCGTATCAGACGGTCCCTGAGCGCAATGCCACGTGAATATCTTGCCAGACAAGCGAAATCCGGGCAAATCGGCCTGCTTACCTGCTGAAATACTTGCCAGTGCATCACGCACGGCACCCACACCGTCGCCGCTGACGAATTCGCCATTCTTGGCAAGATAGGCAAGGAACTGTTTAATCTCTGTTCCTACCCGCATAACGGACTTGGCATCTTCAAGATGCTTTGCCGCAGCCGGGTTGGCATGCACGACCTTAAGACTGGATCGTTCAAGAAGAATAAGACTATCGCGCGACAATGCCGCCGTTGCAGCAACTTCAGGACTTATTGACAATACACCCGTAGCGCCAAAAGACGGCGCACTCCCACGTTGGTATTTTCAGTGATGCCCCAAACCCAGCAGACCTTGTTTTTCGGTCTTTGTCTTTATGCGTAAGCCATTACATATACAGAAGAATAAGTCATTATAATTCTTATGGTGGGGTACAATCAACTATGATTTTGCCGCCGAAACCGGCAGATCGATATAACCACGGTCGATGCAATGCTCCAGCTCACGCGCAGCAGCCAGCATTTCCTGATAGGTTTCACGAAGATGCTTTAGCTTGGCAAGTTCTTGCTCAGTCGGGTGCTGGTCGGTACGGTCTGCACTTAATTTGAACGCGTACTTCAGGTATTCCGCACGCAAACGGGCGACCGTAATCATCAGTGGCACGGCGTTTTCAACCGACATATCGGGAATTGCCGGACTAATGATCTCGTGATTGATTTCGCGAAGCACATGTTCCATGCCCATCATGAAACGGCTTTTGCTGCGAGCTGCATCCTGCGACATGACCTATACTCCTTAAGCCATAAGGGTCTAATTCTGACGTAAGTATCACGCCGGAAAGTAAAAACTCCAATAACAGTTTACCACCAAGGGTCGCATTAATCCCGCGCTGTGTTGTGGGGACAAAACTGATCGTACCTTGCAGGCACGCGCCAACCGCGCTAGACGATGGATCAACAGTTTTTCAAAAACAGGAATTTGATCATGGAAGCACGGGTAAAGTGGCTTGAGAACCTGACCTTCACAGGCACCAGCGGCAGTGGCCACGCTGTTGTCATGGATGGCGACCGGGAAAATGGCTTTGGTGCCAGCCCGATGGAAATGCTTCTTCTGGGCATTGCCGGGTGTTCGTCAATTGATGTCGTTCATATCCTTAAAAAAGGACGCGAGAACGTTCTGGATGTGCAAACCGATGTCAAAGCCGAACGTGCTGAAACCGATCCTAAGGTTTTCACCAAGATTCACCTGCATTTCAAGGTGAAGGGGGATAACCTGAACGAAGCTAAAATCGGTCGGGCCGTTGAATTGTCTGCGGAAAAATATTGCTCTGCCTCGATCATGCTGTCCAAGGCGGCAGAGATCACCCATAGCTGGGAAATCATGGAATAACCAAGACGCACCATAATATCTCGGTGCCGAAAGTCGACATACTTTTAAAGCGGTCTGATAAAGGCCGCTTTTTTTGTTGCTCGCACATGATCGATGCCCGCGTTAAGGTTGCAGTTGATCAACACACTCGCCCCAGTTCTGGAGATGCCCCATGTCCGTCCGTCACGCGATAGGATTACGACTTTGTTCCATCAGTATCGCAACCGGCCTGCTTGCGGGGGTAAGCACAATACAGGCCGCCAACGCCGATGCCCTTTCCCCATCAGGCATGGTCGTTCAGGCCCCCTCGCCCAATGGTGCATTTCCTGACTATGTCAAAAACACCCGAAGTCAAATTCGCACGGTGTTAGAAAGCACGCGCTTCGCCGATGAAAAACAGCCGTTTGGATCGTTCGGTCTGGATGAAGTTGTTGAAATGCGTGCGCCTTACGACATTGCGCCAGACCGAAATTCCTGTGCGGATGGTGACGTCACCTTATCGCGCGGCGAAAATCTGGGTTTTGTCATGGTCCATGGGCTTACGGACAGTCCATATTGGTTAAGTGATGTACGCGATGCCTTGCGCGATAATTACCCGTGCGCATCGTTCCATGGTGTGTTGTTGCCTGGGCATGGCACGGTTCCCGCCGACCTTATGGACGTTGCGTATCAGGACTGGATGGATACGGTTAAGTTTGGCGTTGAATCGTTTGGCCCGGAAGTAGAACAGATCATTCCCATAGGTTTTTCAACCGGTGCGGCCCTGATTGGGCGTTACTATGATATGGCTGATCACGATGATCGCCTGAACGCCCTTGTCATGCTGTCACCCGGCTTTTCTGCGCGCAGCGGCATGGCATGGCTCACCCCCTATGTCCGCTATGTCAAAAACTGGGCGGGCAAGGGTGAAAACAATGATCCGGGAAAATATGGTTCGATGGCGATGAATGGTGCGGCAGAGTTTCATTTGCTCACCGCCCCCTATCGCGATGGATCAATTGGCACTGTCGACATTCCGGTATTCGTTGCGGTCAGTTCGGATGACCAAACCATCGACCCGCTTGTCGTGCTTGATTTCTTCTGTGAAAAGGTCACTGTCCCAAACCGTCATATGGTCTGGTATCAAGGGGAAATCGAAATCCCCGACGAACAAACCCAATGTGACGGTATTGACGTTGTTAAGTCTGCAAATGCGGACTTCAGAACGTTAAACCATGCTCATACCGGCATTACTCTTTCGCCGAACGATCCTGTTTACGGGCTTGATGGCAAACATCCTGATTGCGGTCACTATGACAACAAAGAAGACAAGGAAACCTGCCAAACAGCACCCGATGCAGTTTACGGTGAACGCAACCTTGTTGACGGTGCGACACCCGGAACCCTGCGACGTGCGACGTTTAACCCGGATTTTGACACCATGATGGAGAAAATCATGCATTTCATCGCGGTGTCACGTGCCCCGGCGACCCCAAATCCCGTAGAATAGATATGCGGTTTTGACGTCGGCTTGAACGGAACTTGAGACAGGCATTTGAATGAATTTCTCCCTGCATCACGTAACCAATAAAGATGGCGTGCGGTTACGCTATGGCATCAGCCCGCCTTCTCGGGGTAATTCGGATGCCTATGTCCTTATTCTGCAGGGGCGCGGCGAATATATCGAACGATACCAAGAAACTGCCGAGGACCTGACCCAACGCGGGTTGGGGTGCGTCACGTTTGATTTCCGCGGGCAAGGTGGTTCTGATCGCACGACGTCAGATCCCATCATGGGCTATATCAAAGATGTCACGGAGTATGTGTCTGATACCGCGTGTATTATAGCCCATATCAAAGATCAGCATGACATAACGTGCCAAATGCTTTTAACCCATTCGACGGGCGGGCTCGTGGCAATGAAGATGCTGCTATCGCAACCAGATCTTTGGAAAAGTGTTGTGATGTTGGCGCCGTTTTTTGGCATGGGTGGTCCGGATTGGCTGGCGCTTGCGGCACAGTTCTTATCCGCCAGCCTCTGCCGATACGGTTTTGATCAGCAATACCTTCCGGGTCAAAAGGCATTGTCACCGCTGAATGCATTTGAGCCGGAAAACCTTTTGACGTCGGATGCCGAACGATATGCTCGTAATGTTGCGCTGCTGACAGCTCAGCCAGACCTTGTCATCGGCGGTGTTTCTGCAGGGTGGCTTGATGCCTGTTTTCGTACTCAGGCCAACCTCATGGGCAAACTTGCGGCACCTGCAGAAGCCATGAGCCTCCCCCCTATCACCATGGTTCTCGCTGGCAACGATCAGGTTGTGTCAAACACCACGACAAATGACCTTTTTGGCAACCATCCCAATGTAACCATGTGCGAAATTCCCGAAGCCCGGCATGAAATCCTGCAAGAGCAGGACTATCTTCGCGATCAATTCTGGGCAGCATTTGATTTGCATGTTTCACGCCATCATGCCGAGTGGCTTTCAAACGCTGGCTAACATCCCAAACAACTCACCGGGATGACGTGCTGATTTCTACCCCGTCAAAGCGCATTTTTCGAAATGCACTTGGCGCCACGCCACGATGACGACGGAACTGACGGTTAAAGTGTGACAGATTCTGAAAACCGGCTTCCTCCGCTACGCAATAAATCGGCATATCTGATGACAGCAACAAACTGACCGCACGCCCAAGCCGCAGCCCCATCAGATAATCCTGAATATTTGTGCCCATATGGCGCTGAAAAAAGCGCCGCAATGTCCGTTCGCTCATGCCTGCATTTTGTGCGATCACACGACTGCTGACGGGCTCGACATAGGCACCATGCAATTGATCAAGCACCTTGCCGAGCCGACTGGCATCGTCGCGACCCGGAACATCGGCATTAAACCGATCAGAGGCCAGCGGCTTGAGGTCTTTGGCTTCAATCAAGGTGCGCAGCACTTCGATTAAAAGCACAAGCTGATCTGCCGGTTTTCCCTGATCAAAATTTGTTGCAAGCTTGGCCACCTTACGCGCAATTTTTGAATCGAACTTCACGCCACGCCGCGACAGAAGCAGGATTTTTCCCAGCGATGATAATTCGGGGATGGTTTTGCAGATCGAATTGATCCAGTCCACCGTGAACCAGAAAACAAACGCCTGATGACCCTTACGCCGTCCCTTAACCTGAAGGGCTGCGTCATGAGCACGCATACCACCCGGCGTTACCGACGGTGGGCCCGCATTTTTTGAGTGCCATGTATGGGGTAAATTCGGCCCCAATAGAACCAGGTCATCCTCGCCATACGTCCCGATATGGTCGCCCACGTATCGCTGTCCATAGCTGCCTAGCGTCAGGGTTAATTCATACTCAGGATGGAAATGCCATTCGAACGGAATTGCTTCCAGATTACGGTGCAATCCCTTCCAAGACCGGTCTGCTGCGATCTGGACATGTTCAAACAGCAATTTCATTTAAATACCAATCACGCTTATACGGCATATATATTGGGCAATATTGACCGAATAGTATCAGTATTTGTCCGTGCTGTCAGTGGGCAAATTCCCGGGTCAGAGGTTAGAATTCAACCTGTCACAAACAAAGCACTCGGGAGATACCGCAATGTCGATGCTGGCAAACGCCCCAATGTCAAACACCCCCAATGCCGATCGTCCCGGCAATGCGTCGGTTAAGGAGGTTCGTGGTGCACAGTTGCGCGACCTTGCAAAGACGTTACCGCTTCGCGTTTTATCCGAGGATGATTTTACCCATTGGCAGACCTATGGCTATGTCGTCGTGCCAAATGCGGTTCCCGATGAACAGGTCCGTGCGACCCGCGATTTCCTATGGGAATTTCAGGAAATGGACCCGAATGATCCGGCCAGTTGGGGCCGACCGCAAATGCGCGATCATGCAATGACCGAACTGAACAATTCAGGCATGGTCGAAGTCTATAATCATCAGACACTTTGGGACAACCGTCAGACACAGCGCGTTTACGACGCGTTTGTTGATATTTGGGATCGGACCGACCTTTGGGTGTCGATTGATCGTGCCAACCTGAACACGCCCAATACAGGTAAACGTGCATTTGACGGCTTCATTCACTGGGATGCCGATACGACGGCCGATCCTTTGCCAATTAATGTGCAGGGTGTTTTATCGCTGGTTGATACCACCGACGATATGGGTGGTTTTCAATGCGTGCCCGATTTATTTGCCAATTTCGAGCAATGGCGCAAAACGGCACCATCAGGTCGCGACCCGTTCCGCCCGGATATGGACAGCATCCCCTATGAACCAAAGCGCATAGCGATGAAGGCTGGTGACCTTGTGATTTTCAACAGCCTGCTCGCGCATGGCATTCGCGCAAACCGGTCGGATCAGTCGCGTATTGCGCAATATATCTCGATGGCACCGGCAACGCCCGAGGAACAGGACCTTGTTGACTGGCGGGTCAAAAGCTGGTCCGAACGTCTTCCCGCCCGCGGCCATGCCTTCCCAGGTGATCCACGCAACTGGGAACAAACCTGCTATGACCGGGCAAACCTGACGCCGCTTGGCGAAAAGCTTCTGGGGAAAACACGCTGGTAATCCAACCCTGCACGTATCATTTAAAAAGCGCCCTTCTGACAGGGCGCTTTTATTTAGGACAGAACTCACCTTGCTGTCATAGGCAGCAGAAACGTGGTCAAAGCTTTGCGATCAGCAAAGCTTTGGTATCGTCATCGACAAAGGCCGCTTCAAGGGCGGTTCGGGTAATGCCAAGAAGTTCCGCATCACTGAACCCGAAACCATCCTGCGCACACTGATATTCATCTGCCAAACTTGTGTGGAAGAACGGCGGATCGTCAGATCCCAGCGTCACCTTGACCCCGGCATCATAAAGTTTACGCAACGGATGCG
The DNA here is from genome assembly GCF_002844275.1 of Thalassospira lohafexi. Lineage (GTDB taxonomy): Bacteria > Pseudomonadota > Alphaproteobacteria > Rhodospirillales > Thalassospiraceae > Thalassospira > Thalassospira lohafexi. The sequence continues at coordinate 315,702 of NZ_NXGX01000006.1, read as the reverse complement.
CCGCAAAATCGGGATAAACCGAAAGTGCGATGTTTGATCCCGGGCACACCTCAAGAACGATGCCACGCTTAACAAGTGCCTCAACCAGTTTCGGGTCTTCGATTGAGCGTACACCATGCCCAATTCTGGTCACTGGCAGTTTATCAATCGCATCCCAAACACTCTGGGGACCTTGAACCTCGCCCGCATGAGTGGTGCAACCAAGACCGCCATCTGCCGCAACCTTGAATGCCGGGTAAAAGGTTTCTTGCGAAAACATGCTTTCATTACCCCCCATGCCAAAACCAACGACATAGGGGTGCCCGCATGCAACGGTGTCTTTGGCGACATCAACGGCAATGTCACCGCCAACATGGCGTACGCAGGTCATGATGATCCGGCCAATGATGCCACATTCCTTTTCTGCGCGGTCAATGCCATCAACAACCCCTTCAAGGTGATCATCAAACGAAATCCCGCATTCAGCCGCATGGGTTGGCGAGCAGAACAGCTCGACATAAAGCGCACCTGATTTGGCCTGCTCGGTCAGATAGAAATGCGTCAGATCGGCGTAATCTTGCTTCGTGCGGATCGCGGCACTTGCCTTATCAAAACTCTTGAGAAACTCGGGAAAATCCGACCAGATATACCGATCCTGATCATCATAAATCCCAGCAGGCAACGTAAGGCCATTTCGCATGGCAAAGGACCGTACAAGCGCAGGCGTCATCGCACCTTCAAGATGCAAGTGCAGCTCTGCTTTTGGGATTTGACGGGTCATTTGGGGGCTCCGGCATTTGCGATTTCTTGATCTTGCAAGAAACCTTTCTACCCCGAAAGCCCCAATGACGTCACGCCGCAAACGTTTTGCGGGTCGATTTCTTATCTGCTTTTTTATCAGGCACTGCGATGTCGGCAACCAGATCGGCAAGTGGCCCGATAAAGGGCTCAAACCGCTGCCACTTGCCAAGGGAGTCCTTATTAATCGGGCGACGCACCTGTATCATGCTTGCAGTTGTCGATGTCTTACCGTCGCGATAGAATTCAAGGCATTGCTCATGCCAATCCAATCCGCAGTGAGCGAGATAATCCTTGGCAACAGCTTCGGGGTTTGCGACCAGGTCTTCATAGCGCAGGTCATAAAGCATCCCGTGCTGATCGGTTTCAAAAAACACGTTCATTAGTGTGCTATAGCCACGATAGTAATCGGCTAAATCACCAAGATCATCAGCAAAGCGCATCGGCACAGCAAACGGCGTTGTATAGATAGAAAGACACGTCGCCAGAGGATGACGATGCGTGTGAATGATCGGCGCCTCCGGAAATATACGGCGGATCGCTTCTAATCGTAAAAAGTTAGCAGGTGTCTTGTTGGCAACAAATCGCGCATCCGAGGCATAGGCCTTCATCGCCACAATATAGCGTTTGCGAATTTCAGCGATGTTTTTCTTAGTCAACCGCGAAACCTGCTCAGCAATGGAGTAACGACCTACGACCTCAGTCAAAATCCGTGCAAGGTCGCCAATTTCGCCCGCGGCATAGACATCGGGGTGCGCCCCAAGAATCCGCTCGCACAGCGTGGTTCCCGATCTCGGCATGCCAACAATAAAGATCGGCATGGGCCCATCTTCTTTCTCTGCCGAGACGTCTTTGACATCGCCAAGATCGACGGTGACGTTATCGCGCGCTAATTCTGCGATACGCTTCATTTCATGAAACTCTGCGACCATGTCAATTGGTCGTGCTCTGCGGTTTGCATCATGTCCGGTTTGATACCAGTCGAATGCCGACTTCATATTGCCATCGGCCTCATCCATCCGCGCCAACGCGAATGACGCCTTATAAACCTGTCCCGCATCGTTTTGCGGGTTAATGGCAATCTCAGTCAGAACCTCGCGTGCGTTTTCCGGCATGGATTGCGGGCGCATAAATGAAATGATGATAAAAGGCTGCGCCCCTGCATCAGGAAAATCATGGATGATTGCAAGACTAGCTGAAACGGCTTTTTCAACTTCCCCAGCAATCGCATAACTGGACGCCAATAGTTCACGTAACGCCCTGTTTTGGGGTTGCTTTTGGGTGATACTTTCAAGTAATGGAAACGCTTTTTCATGCTCTTCTTGATACAGATAAATCCGCGCTAAAAGTGTTTGCATGTCTCGATAGCACGGGTCAGACGGTGCCGTGTTTTCCAGAAGTTCAATTGCCTGAGCCAGTTTTGGCGCATAACTGCGCCCCGGACTTAACTTGCATTGGTAACGGAAAATGACATCCGCAAGCATCAAGGCAAAAACGGAATGCTGCGGCGCGGCGCGATGGCGTTCTTCCAGCACCGACTCGACTGAACTAAAGTCATTTGTAATATAAGCATATTGCAGAAGATTCTGCGATATAGGCCCAAAAAAACGATCATTCGGAAGTAATGTGCGGAAGATACGTCGTAATCTCTTCCCGGCCTGCAGAGGGTTCTTTCCCTGCATCTCGCTCACAGCAGTCATGACCTGTATATCGGTCCGCTTTGGGTGCAGCCTTAGAATCCGGGCACCAATTTTGGCCGCCTTGTCAAACTCGGCGGCCGACATTGCCAATTTTAAATCCTGTGCAATGTCCGCTTTTACCTGCGTCATTTACGTGTCCTTGGTGCGTAAAATATTACAAACGCCCCCTCCCCAAGTACTCCCCGACTGTAAGTCATTTACATGACACTGCACAGCACAAATATATGTATTACTACGTATGGTCACGTAAATGTGAGTGAGCCATCATTTCATGCGACACGACAGGAGCACCGACGAAGATCATCAAACATCCAACGACGATGGTGCGCGTTACCTCCATTTTGCCAAAGACGACACGCAAAATTATGCTGAGCAGCGCCCTACCTACTGCAATCGATCCGACAAAGTTTTTTTTGATTTTTGTGTGGCTAGATGTCACCCAACTGATCGGGTAGTTGGCGGAGCATCCTGACTGGAGGATGTCCGAAGCGGCGTGAGAACGCGCGCGAGAACGCGCTTTGATCGGTAAACCCGACCTGTGATGCCACTACCCCGATTGAGGTCTGTTCATCAGAACCAAGCAATAATTGGCGTGCGGCAAACAAGCGTTGCTCGGTAAGCCAGCGCATCGGCGTTGTGCCAAGATATCGCTGAAAACTGACAAAGAAGCTGCTTTCCGACTGAACCGCAACAGCAGCCATATCCCCAACCGTAATCGGGTCGGCCATTCGCACGTCGGCCCAATCGAGAACGCGTTGCAAACGGGATGGCAAAACACCAGGCAACTCCCAATCATCAGCAGACGTCGTCAAAGCCGCCGACGTTCCCGACAAAATGCGCCGTAAACCGTCGCAAACAATCCCGTCTTCACCTGTTAGGTCATCAATCATGGCCCCGCAGTCGCCAACCCGGCTCGGCCGTCTGATATGATTCCCGTCGTGTATGGTTTTTGACAGAACATGAAACAGGTCGGAAATCACCGCCTGTCGCCCCGTCGCCATTTGAAGATAAGGTGATGCATTGGCGTTACGACGCCACAGCTTTTCAATACCAGTCCTCTGGGCAACAGCAATATCGACATCAAGCACAAGAAACCTGTTTAATCCCTCGGCTCGATAGGCATGCGTATCACCAGCGGGCACAAAGGCCATCTTTGTACCGCGCACCTGACCGCCACGACCTTCAATTTCCATTTCCAGAAGCCCAAGATCGGAAATGATAATCTGGTGAAAATCAGTGTGGTTGTGGCTTGCTGCCTCTGCCTGATACTGTCGAAGACTAAACTGCATGATTTTCCTATCTTCCCCGCATCATCATAAGTGCAGCAAGGCACCCTGCCAACCTGACTTTGACTGCATCTAATCGAGATCAAATGAACCTGATTGCCGTTCTGCTCGTATGAATTGAAAACAACAGGAAAATCCGTGACCCAGGATATGAGCAACATCGCACAAAGCATTTTGCGCCCGACAACAGCGAGCACCGATCAATCCGCATCGGCACCCTTTGTCGCGCGCTATGTCGTTGCGATGATTGGTATGGCAATTATTGATGTGTGTTTTTCTGGGGCGTATGTCCTGATTTCCGGAAACACATCCCTGATCTGGCGCGCAGCCCTTGTCAATATCGCCATTCTGGTCGGGTTAAATGCGATTGGTGCATGGTTTTTATTTCGCCCAATCAGCAAAATGATCGTCGGCTTGCACACTAACTCGTCTCAGCGCCTTAGCCCGGGATTGCGCAGGCTGCGGCAGCTTGCGCTTGCTTCATCCATCTGGGCGTTTTGTGTTGGGTTGATCTATTCTGTTGCAGCATTTGGACTTGGCATCTTCAATACCTATCCGGAACTTTCCGCACAGGTGCCAACCATCCTGAAAATCTATGGCAGCCTTTGGTTCAGCTTTGCCTATGCTGCCCATTTTGCGATTTACGCCTTCTTTGCCGCTGCCGCATGCAGCGAAACAATCAAGCACGATATCCATAAAAAATGGGGATTTAATTTCCGTCCCGGTCGCGCGCGAATTGGTCATCGGCTGGCGGTTGTTATCCTTGCCCTGACCTTGATTTCGTCAATGGCCATTCTTTTGGACCTGACAGTCTTTCGCGACATTCGTGCAACGCAGGGCCTAAGTGTCGAACAGGCCGTAATTTTGGACGTCATCGCGACCGAAACAGCCGCTGTTCTATGTCTGTATTTCATCAACCGCACCCTGACATCCCCCATCAGCCGCCTGACCGAGGCGGTCCGTGACATCGGCCAGGGCAAGATAGACACCCGCATTGCCGTCACCAGCGATGACGAAGCCGGAAAACTGGCCTTTGAATTTAACCGCATGGCCGAAGGCCTATCGGAAAAAGACCGTATGCGCCGGGCTTTTGAACGCTATGTCAGTCAGGATGTTGTCAATCTGGCAATGGAACGTGAACGCAACGATGACCCACGCGCATCGGGCGAGTTGCGTTATGCGACAGTAATGTTCACCGACATCAGCGGCTTTACCCGCATGGCAGAACAACTTGAACCGGCAGAAGTTATCTCGTTACTCAATGAATATTTTGATCTGGTGAATGCCCCGATCCGCGATCATGGCGGGGCAGTACTTAATTATGTTGGTGACGCGCTGCATGCTGCATTCAATGTGGTCCATGATGATCCTGATCACGCGGCAAATGCCGTGCGCGCGGCCATTGCCATGCAAAACCTTGGCCGTGAACATCTGTTTGCCGGACATCAAAAAATCGAAACCAGAATTGGCATTCATACCGGCCCTGTGGTTGCAGGACCGGTCGGATCACGTGACCGGGTCGATTTTACCATTCAGGGGGATGCTGCCAATCTGGCATCGCGGCTTGAGAATATGAACAAGGAAACTGGCACTGAAATCCTGATCAGTGAAACAACACGTGCGCTATGTCATAAGCTTGAAGACGCCGGTGTCGACTTTCGTGCACTTGGCACTTTTGACATCCGTGGTCGCCAACAAACCATCGATTTGTTTACCATCGATATTTGACCTGATGCGTCCCCTGATTTATCCCTTTAGAATTGAATTTTTCAATATGGGCTCCCGTGCTTTGGCGCGACAAGGCCCAAATGGCACTATTATAAGCCATTCAAATTGCCACCTAATCTCTTTTCGTTCAGTATGTTGGGCAAAGATGATACCGGGGAGGAACAAGTGACGTACTGCAATAAATGTGATTCCATTCCGGAAATCGCCCCGAAAGAAGGTCAGTTGTTTTTATGGCCACCGGTGTCACACATAACAGGCAAGATTCTTGCCTCGGCCAAGTCTATCGACGTTCCCGTTGAGAAGACGGCATCCGTTGCAACATTGACCATTAACTATTCCCGCCCGGGGTTGCGCGACCTTATTGATGCGATTTCAAAAGATCTTCTGCCCGAAGAAATGGCCGCAACCAAAGCATTGATCATGCCCCCCAAACAGTCCCCGGAAATCGATGACATTTCCCGGATCACAAGCCTGAATGCAATCAGGGCTGCGATTGGCGCAGAATGGCTGGGGGATGTTTTACGCGAAAGCCGCCTGAACTCCGCATTTCAGCCGATCTTCCCGATCAGCAATTTCACCGCCCCCTATGGACATGAATGCCTACTACGGGGTGTTGCAGCAGACGGCAGCGAAATTACACCCGGGCAACTGTTTGACGCCGCACAATCCGCGACACTTTTGTTCCAGCTTGACCGCGCCGCGCGTGCGGCAAACGTGCGCAATGCTCACAAGGCAGGCGTGACTGGCAATCTGTTTATCAATTTCACGCCGAGTTCGATTTACGATCCCGATTTCTGCCTGCGATCCACCATCGAGGTGGTCGAAGAATGCCAAATCGACCGCAGCAGCATTGTCTTTGAAGTCATTGAAACCGAAAAAGTCCGCAGCACGTCGCATCTTGGCCACATCCTGCGATCATATCGGGACTCAGGTTTCAGGGTCGCACTTGATGATGTTGGGTCAGGATATTCGACGCTCAACATGTTGCCGGATCTGCGTCCGGACATCATTAAAATTGACCGCGAGCTGATCGACCACGTTGATCATGACAACTACAAACAGGCCATTGTCAGCAAACTGATCGACCTTGCCAAACAGCTCGGCATCGAGGTTATTGCCGAAGGCATTGAACGACAGGAAGAACTCGACTTCCTGACAGAGCACAAGGTCGATTATGTGCAAGGCTTCCTGCTCGGACGCCCGGGACCAAAACCATTCACGACAGGCCGCGCATAACCGTTCCTACGACGCATCAAGCATTTCAGTGATTTCACGGCGCGTCATGCGCTTATAGCTGCCAACAATTTCGCGACCTTCTTCAACCGGAACGGAAATCGCCAATCTCATGGTGGCCTCCCCCATACTCATGATCAAAAGACACCGGGCCGAAATGGACGGGTCGGCAGTCTGCTCATTGCGCAACCGCGCGATTGTCCGGGCAAGGAACGCACCATTTTCCCGACTGACTTCAAGCTCCATATCACGCAGCGTCTTATCAGCCTGCGTACCCGTCCAGATGTCGCATATGACCGGTTCGGCAAGGAACAGTTCGAAATAGGTGTCGATCAGTTGATCAAAGGCCGCAATCAAGTTGTGCGCAGACGTGACCGCTGACAGGGCTTCTTCGATACAGTGGCGTGATTCATCGTTGTAGCGATCGGCCAGCGCATGAATGATCGCCGCCTTATCAGGAAAATACTGATACAGCGATCCGATGGAGACTCCCGCCTTTTCTGCGAGTTCCCCCATCTTCATCCCATCACTTCCCTGCAATGCAATCAGCTCGCACGCCACCTTAAGGATGTTTTGCACCCGCTCGCGACTTCTTTTTTGCGTGGGGGCACGGCGCATCTTTTTCGCGTTATCTGACAAATACTTACGTCCTGTTTTCATAAGCTTATCTAACTGTTTTTAGACAACAGCAACAGGCCGGTTCCCTGTCAACTCTCTTGACGAACAGAATACGAGGATTTATCACATTTAGCAAATGTGAGGATTTATCATATTTAAAACCCCAATGTCAGGAGCCCTAAAATGACAGTAAAAACCCGTTTTCTCGTGCTTGGCGCAACGGCCAAAACCGGCCGACGTGTCGCTGAACAACTGCAAAACCTTGGCCATTCGGTACGTGCTGTATCGCGCAGCACCACGCCATCGTTTGACTGGACGAAGCCCGACACATGGGATGATGTCTTACGCGACATTGACGCCGTTTATGTCACGTTTCAGCCTGATCTGGCTGTTCCCGGCTCGGATCAGATCATCGCTGATTTTGCAGCCCGCGCCCTAAGCCATGGTGCGAAACGACTTGTGATGTTGTCGGGCCGCGGGGAAGATGCTGCACAGGATGCGGAACGCACATTGCGAAATTCGGAGGCTGACTGGACCGTGCTTCGGGCCAATTGGTTCTTCCAGAACTTTAGCGAAGACCTGTTCCTGCCTTATCTTCAAAACGGCTTGCTTGCCCTGCCTGCCGGCGACATTCCCGAGCCGTTCGTTGATGCCGACGACATCGCCGAATGTGCGGTCACAGCCCTTCTTGACCCAACGTATATTGGCAAGACGTATGAGCTTTCAGGGCCTGATGCCCTGACCTTTGACGAAGCAACCGCCATCATCGCCAGTTCCGCCAACCGCGACATTGCCTTTGTTCCCATCACACTTGACCAGCTTGATTCTGGCCTTGAACAGGATGGCGTACCCGACGACGTCCGGCGTTTAATCCGCTATCTGTTTTCAGAAGTTCTGGACGGTCGGAACAAAACACCGACAGGCGACATTGAACAAATCCTTGGCCGCAAACCAAAACCCCTTCGGACATATGCCCATGAGGCTGCACAAACCGGCGTTTGGGGCACCCCGGACTAATCCTGACCTTGGATGCGTGCCGCAAACAATGTGCGGCACGCGCCAGTTCATTGGGTAATCGCACAACCGACCCGAGCCGACCGCTTAAATATCCTTCAGGAGCCTGAGGGCATCATAGATCGCCGCATGTGTATTGCGTGCAGATACCGCATCACCAATGCGGAACAACTGGAAATTTCCGTCCGCATTGCGCACAACTGACTGGGGCTTTCCGGCAATCAGTTGATCATGCGACATCTCGCCATGGTTTGAGGACGCCGATTTGAGTTCAAAGTAAAGATCATCAAGCGGAATGGTCCCATGATTGATCACCACCTGATCAACCGTGCGCCGTTTGGCAACGCCACCATAATCACTTCCGACATGGGCCGTCAGGTGATTGCCGTCTTTCTCAACCGCCGCCAGACGATATGTCACCGTAAACGTCACATCGAGTTTTTGCATGGAGCGCATGTAGGGAACAAGGTTCATCGCCATGACTTCCGGTGCGAATGAACGATCCGGGGTCATGATTTCGACCTTTGCACCAGACTGCGCGATAAGTTCGGCAGCCTGAAGTCCTGAATGATCGCCTGCGTCATCGAACACCAGAACATTGGTCCCCGGCTTGACGTCACCGGAAATAATATCCCACGAAGAAACCACCAGATCGTTGCCGCGTGACAGCACTTCGGTATCGGGCAAGCCGCCGGTTGCAATAATCACAACGTCGGGATTTTCGGCCTGAACGGTGTCAACTTCCGCCCATGTATTGAAGTGGAAGGTGACACCATGCTGCGCACACTGGTTCATGCGCCAGTCGATGATGCTGATCATTTCCTTACGGCGTTCGTTTTGCGCGGTTAATCGCACCTGCCCGCCCGGTTTGTCGGCGGCTTCAAAGACAACAACGTCATGTCCGCGTTCACCTGCAACCCGTGCCGCCTCCAACCCCGCGGGGCCGGTCCCGACAACCACAACCTTTTTGCGAATTTCCGCTTTTGAGATGATATGGGGCATGTCGAGTTCACGCCCGGTCGCCGCATTGTGAATACAATAGGCCGCCCCACCCTGATAAATACGGTCAAGGCAATAGTTCGCCCCAACACAGGGTCGAATTTCCTCTTCGCGTTTCTCAATGATTTTGCGCACAACATGCGGGTCGGTCATATGCGCACGGGTCATGCCAACCATATCGACCTTGCCCGAGGCAATCGCATGACGTGCGGTTGCGACATCGGGGATTTTCGCCCCATGGAAAGTCGGGAAGTTGGTCGCAGCACGAATTTCACCGGCAAAATCAAGATGCGGCGAATTTGCCATGCCCTGGATCGGGATCACATCGGTAAGGCCCGCATCGGTGTCAATATGTCCCCGAACGACATTGAGAAAATCAATCATTCCGCTGTCTTTCAGGCGCTTTGAGATCGACAGACCGTCTTCTTTTGTCAAGCCGCCCTCAAGGCACTCATCCCCGGAATAGCGCACACCGACGATAAAATCGGAACCGACCCGTTTGCGAATTTCAGTAAGAACGTCAAAGGTAAACTGCAACCTGTTATCGATGCCCCCGCCATATGGGCCATCAAGATCATTGGTCAGCGGCGACCAGAACTGATCCATCAAATGGCCGTAGGCCTGAAGCTCAATCCCATCCATGCCGCCCGCTTTCATCCGTTCGGCTGCATCTGCATAATCCTTAATGATCCGCTCGATGTCCCAGTCTTCCATCTTTTTGGGGAAGGCACGATGGGATGCTTCGCGGTTGTGCGATGGCGACACAACCGGCAACCAGAATTCTTTATCCCACCGCGTCCGACGGCCAAGATGGGTTAACTGGATCATCACCGCCGCACCGTGTTCGTGAATGGCGTCGGTCAAATCCTTCATCCACGGCACAACCTCGTCCTTATAGACAAGCAGGTTGTTGAAAACCGGTGGGCTGTCCTTTGATACCGCAGCAGACCCCGCTGTCATGGTCATCGCCACACCACCCTTTGCGCGTTCCACGTGATAAGCGCGGTAGCGTTCCTTTGGCATGCCATCCTCCGGATAGGCTGGCTCATGAGACGTCATCATAATCCGGTTGCGCAGGGTAAGATGCTTGAGCTGATAGGGCTGAAGAATGGGATCGTTGGACATGTGCGGGAACTCCGGTTTCGAACTCTCTCTTCTCAACCATATGGATAAATGTACACTTATGTCAATTTTAAGTTCATAGATGTATATTTATAGTACATTCATGTGTAGTTTGCTTGTTATGCACCCCGCAGTTTGCTATGGACTGAGCCATGGAAGAACAATCACAAAATGGTGGCTGGCGCGGTTCGCCCGACGTCTGGCTGAATGCGGCCTATGACGCATTGCTTGAAACCGGGGTGGACGGGGTTAAAATTCAACCCCTTGCCAAGCGGCTTAACCTGTCACGAACAAGTTTCTACTGGTTCTTCAAGGATCGGAAGGAACTGCTGGATGCCCTGATCACGCAGTGGCGTGCGAAAAACACCGGCAACCTCATCAAACAGACAGAGGCATTTGCCGAAACCGTGACAGAGGCGATGCTCAATGTCATTGATTGCTGGTTAAAGCCGGAACTGTTTGACGCCAAATTTGAATTTGCCATTCGGGGCTGGTCTGTTCGATCCCCGGCATTGCTCAGGGAAATACAGTCTGCCGACGAACAACGCCTTGATGCGCTTAAACAAATGTTTATGCGCTTTGGCCAGAACGAGCGTCTGGCCGATACCCGTGCAAGAACCACATATCTGGTGCAAATCGGCTATATCTCGATGCAGACGGACGAAGACCTTGCGGTACGCCTGCAGCGCATTCCCGAGTATGTCGAAGTCTTTACCGGTCAACCGCCCGCGCAACGAGAACTCGATCGCTTTCTTGCCCGAAATCAACATCCGGCCTAACGATAAACGATGAAAGACAAAGGATGGTTAGGAAAACAGATCCTTGTTTTCGTCGATTATCTGGGGCAAGCGTTCCATTGTTCCTGAGAGGTGCTGACGCATCTGCGTGGTCGCCTCATAACCATCACCTGATTGGATGGCGGCAATAACGGCCTTATGGCCTTCGAGAACCGAAAACATTTTTCCCGCACGTGGCAAATCAAGGGTCCGAACCCTTTCAAGATGCCCACTGCGCGCGGTAATCTGCAAATGCAGGTTGGACTGATTGACGCCATTAAAAAGTGCCGCGTGGAAGCTTTCATCGAGCTGTTTGAACAGATCAATCTGTTCAATATCGCCGACCAGTGCTTCTTGCATTTTGACAATGCCCTTGGCCTTGATAACCGCAGCTGTTTCCGGTGCTTCAGCCAATTGACGAACCGCTTCACATTCTGCGGCCACCCGCAGGAAATGCTCTTCGCGAATGCGCGCAACATCAATCTTGGTCACAACTGTTCGTGACTGCGGATAGGACACAACCAATCCGTCCTGTTCAAGCCGCATGATCGCTTCACGCACGGGCGACTGGCTGACACTAAAACTGTCAGCCAGCTCCGCACGCACAAGCGTCGTTTCAGGCAGAAGCGTCAAAGAAACAATCTGTCTTCTGATTTCTTCATATACCAAGGCAGAGGCAGGTACATGAGCGTTGGTTTTAATCCCGCCGCCCTGCACCGCAATCAATCCACCAGTAGAAGTCTTCATGTTCGATATATCTCCTTGGCAATTCTTCTGGTGCCTGAATTTCTCAGGTCATCGATTACATCAATGTATTGGGCAAGATCAACGTCAAGCTTGGTATTGCAGCCATCAAAATGAAGAATATTCCCATGGCGATGAAAAACGGGATCGACGCGCGGCTATAGGCGCCAGTCTTGACATCAAGAATGCCACAGACCGTAAACATGATGACCCCGACAGGCGGTGTCAGCCCGCCAAAATTGATCAACGTGACAATCAGAATGCCCATGTGCACAGGATCATAACCAGCACTGATCAGCACCGGCATGACAATCGGTGTAACCAGAAGAATATTGGCTGCCCCCTCGAGAAACATGCCGCTGACCACCAGAACCGCGACCACCAGCATCAATATCATCGTCGGGTTTTCCGTCAGCGTCGTGACAAATTCGGTGATTTGTTGTGGGGCACGTTCGATGGTCATGGCATAGCCAAGAACAGCAGCCATAATGATCAGCAACATGACCATTCCCAGATCGGAAATTGAGCTTGTCACAGCTTCACGGAACTTCTTGAAATCAAGTTCACGATAAATGAACAACCCGACGCCAAGCGCATAGAAGACAAGGAAAGCACCGGCTTCGGTCGCGGTAAAAATGCCAAAGCGGAACCCGACAATCAGAATAACCGGGAATGCCAAGGCCCAGACACTTTCAGAAAAGCTCGACACCAATTCCTTACCACTTGGAACGGTTGGAAGGTCGGGCTTGTATCCGTTTTTGCGCGCAACCAGCCAAGTTGTGATCATTAAAACGATTGTCAGGAAAATACCGGGTACAACCCCGGCAAGGAACAGGCGACCAATAGAGACCTCGTTGACAAAGCCAAACAGGATCAAACCGATGCTCGGTGGAATGGTTGCGGTAATCACCGAACCAAAGGCCAAAACAGCGGCCGTCATCGCCTTGGAATACCCCTGCTTGATCATGCTGGGGCCCAAAAGGCGTGCCTCCATCGAGGCATCCGCAACAGCCGAACCGGAAATACCGCCCATCATGAAGCTCAGCACAATGGAAACCTGCGCCAAACCACCCGCCATCCAGCCGGTTAGCAATCGGGCAAATTTAACCAGGCGATAGGTAATGCCCGTCACGTTCATCAGGTTGCCGGCAAAGATAAAGAAGGGCACAGCCAAAAGCGGAAAACTTTGTGTTGCCGTCACCATTTTCTGAATAACCACCGTCGGTGGCATGGCGCCGCTTACAACAAAAACCGGAATAGATGCGAGCCCAAGCGCAAACGCCACAGGCATGCCGATAATGAGGAAAACCGTGAATAGAACCGCGATCAAGATCAACATCAGTTTGCCTCCCTGCGTCGCATACGTCGGATAAGTTGCGATACCATGGTGCGGATCATCAAAAGGATGCCAACGACCATCGACGCATGAATGTAGGAAGCATTGATCTGGGCCGCACCAACAAGACGCGGATGCATCAAAACCATGTTGCCCCAAGCGTAATAAAGAAGAAACGCAAGGAAACCGATGATCACAACGATGTTGAAAATCTCGATCAGATCGGCAGTACGCGCAGAAACAACTTCCCTTACGATTTGAAGCCCGAAATGCCGGTCTTCCTGCATGGCGATATCTGCTGCCAACATGCACAGCCACGCAAAAATCAGCTGAGCCATTTCGACCGACCAGATAATCGGCGTTCCCATTGCCCTTGAAACGGATGCGACGGCAACAAGTAACACAACGGTGACAAGCAGCATTCCGCCAAAGGCAAACTCAATTCGCTTGAGCATGTATTCTATTCCATCTTGAAATTTGAAGTGCGTTGCTGCGCACGCGCGGCAACGCACTTTTGTTCGGCACGTTTTCTAAGCGCTGGAATTAGCGTCCAAGAACCTTGTTGACGATTTCTGCCTCGGCTTCGAGATCAAGCATCTGATAAACCGGAGCAACGGCTTCCTTGAACGGAGCCAGGTCAACTTCACTGACCTCAACGCCACTTGCCGCAACGTCTTCAAGCGCCTTTTCACCAAGCTCGATGGTCAACTTGGACGCATAGCGACCATTTTCGACAGCCAGATCACGGACAATTTTCTGATTTTCCTCAGAAATCTCGTCCCAGGCATCTGCGCCAACAACAAGAGCTGTAACCAGCTGGATATGTCCCGTTTTCGTGACATTCTTGATCACTTCGTAAAGTTTGGCATTCCAAATCGCCGTTGGCTGAGCTTCAGCCGCATCAATTGTGCCAAGCTGCAATGCGCTGTAAACTTCACCCCAAGCAATCGGGGTGGGCTCAGCCCCCATCGCACGGATGGTTTCAATCCAAACAGGCGCTCCGATGGTCCGCATCCGAACACCGGAAAGATCATCCGGACCCGAAATAGGTTTCTGGGTCAACGCATGACGTGCGCCCTGATACCAATTCGATGCAATCATCAAGAGGCCGGATTTCTCGCGAAGTTCTTCACCCCAGGCGAGGTATTCATCGGAAAGGGCGAATTTGTCGGCCTGTTCATAATTATCAAACAGAAACGGTGCCGACATGATGGCAAGTGACGGTACAAAACTGGAAAGACGGGCAACATCGGTCACCGTGCCAACAGCAGCACCCGCACGAGCCTGATCGATCATTTCGGTGGTATCGCCCAATTGGGAATTATGGAACACCTCAATGAGAACGTCGCCATTGGTCGCTTTTTCGACGTCGGTCTTAAACTTTTCAAGCCCCTGCCCCATCGGATCATTTGGCGATAAAACCGTTCCGATACGCAGCGTGGTCTCTGCGTAAGCTGACAGAGGTGCGGCAAGTGCGCCTGCAAGCACCGCACAGAGTCCGAGTGTTTTGAACGTGGTTTTCATTTGGATATCCTCCCGTTGGATTGGCTTTTGCCATTAATTGATATTTTAGTTGTTGTAAAATCTTAGATACCAAATGCCAATCTTGTCAACGAAATTATCAACTTGTAAAAATTGATTAATACCAACAACTTAATAAAATTATCTCATTTTCTGATCGCCAACTTGTAATCAACCGCAGCACGATTAACCGCAAATGCACATGGTGCGAGACAGAAATCATCGCTGCGAATTAACGAACACACCATCACGGCGGCAATCGTTTTCGGGCCTTATGGGGGATTATTTGCGAGCAGCCACACAAGTGTCTTATGCGTGCGGATACGCGCAAAGGTGATGATGGACATGGGCTCGAAAAAATAAGGAAAACAAGTAAAAGATCACGGCAACCGATGGTCACGCGACCAGACCGTACTTGTCATGACAAAAAGCCAGACGGCACATGCCCCTTGAACGATGTTAGCGCTAACACTCTTTTGAAATCAGCGCCTTAAGATATGTCGCGGTATTTTGCCGGTGTCACACCGGTCATGGCGCGAAAACGGGTGGTCAGATGCGCCTGACTGGAAAATCCGGTGGCATGTGCAATTTCCGCCACAGCATACTGCCCGGATCGCAACATCGTCATCGCCAGTTCGATCCGACGCCGCAAGACAAACTTATGCGGCGCTTCGCCGACCGATTTTCGAAACATGCGGGCAAAGTGATAGGCCGACAGGCCGGAAACAGCCGCCAATTCCTCAATCGTCAGGGCTGCCTCCAGATTGGCATCGACATAATCAAACACCCGGCGTTTGATCACTGGGGACAATCCACCGCGCACCTTAAAGCCCAGATCACGCCGCGTTGAATAGCTGCGCAACATATGGCCCATCAACGATTGCCCGGCATGTGACATCGCCATCCGGTCGGCCGGAATATCCCAATCAAGGGGCAACATGGCATGCCGCACGGTTTGTTCGATCAAGGGATCAAGAAAGAAGGTCTTTTCGGGGACTTCGACGCCGTTGGGTTCAATGTCAAAGGCCTCAACCACCGCCCGTTCCCACGACGCATGCGGGATATAAAGGTGAAACAGTTCCACCTCACCCTGCACCACCCAGTCAGACGTCATGTGGGCTGGCATAAAACAACAGCGCCCCGGACCACCGCCGGTAAGGGGATCTGCACCGATTTTACGCTGAATGCCGGTCCCGCCATTCACATACAGACTGATGGTGTGATGGTCCGGATCGGTATAGCGCGTCAGGACATCGGCCTTACGCCGCCAGTGTGCCACCGAAATGCTGTCGCCAAAATCACCCGCGCGCAGCAGATTTGCATCGCCAATCAACTGATTGAAGACTTCAAATTTCTGATAGCGCCCATTGGGTTCGAACTTTGCCTGCTCGGCCCCGGGGACAGATGCGAATTGCGGTTCTGGCATCGGCATTCCTGACTTTCTGAACACAGATCATCGCACCGTGCATCACAATTGCAAAGTCCCGTGCGCGCATCCCTGCCCTGTTTTGCGCAAGAATGTGAAAACAGGGCAGCACGGATGTCGTTTTCAAAACGCCTCAATCCTTTTTCTTTGGGCTGGGCCACGCCAGAACCATACCGGCAAGCACATCGTGCGCGGCAAACCCCCGCCCGGTTCGTCGGTCGTTTGTGCCCTGCATCTGTTCGGACAATTCGGCCGCCGTCATGCCCGAAATATCGCGAAGTGTTTCCGGATCAAGCGACAGCGTTTTCTTCAATGACTTTTGCTTCTGACGATTTTCGCGCCATGCCGTCAAGGTATTCAGGAAACGCCTGGCAAAACCCTCAGACTTTGAGGATGACAGCGTCACACCAGCCTGAGCACACGCTTGTGATGCACGGGTTCGTTGAGTGTTTTCGTAGGATATGAAGGATGCAGACATGAGAATCTCCAATCGTTGTTTTTAAAACAATGAACATTTCTCATTGATGAGACAAACGAGAAGATTTAACATCACCGATTAGATATTCTCATAGATAAGGTTTTCTGTCGGTGGCAGCACTCATAACGAGATGCCACTCACCAAAACAATGAGGCTGGCGATGAACACAACTCCCGCCCTGATCCATAACCTTGATCTGGACCTTGCCCGGACCTTTGTTGCCATCTGCGAAACCGGTAATTTTTCGCGCGCGGCCGAAAAGGTCCATCGCAGCGCATCGGCCATCAGCCTGCAGGTCAAAAAGCTGGAAGGCATGGTGGAACGTGAATTGTTCAAACGTGAAACCCGCCGTGTCAGCCTGACCGAAGACGGCGAAGTGCTTTTGGGCTATGCGCGGCGGTTACTCAAACTCAATGACGAAGCCATATCGCATTTTCATGCGCCGGAATTTTCCGGGATCGTCCGGCTGGGTGTTCCCAATGATACCGGCATCATCGCCATTCCCGAAATCCTCAAACGCTTTGCCGACAGCCACCCGCACGTTGATATCGACGTCCATCTTGGCCCGACCTACAATTTGCGCCATCGCGTTTCCGATGGTGAAATTGACGTGGCAGTGTTTAGCTACGATCCCGAACTTGACCCGCAACCACCGATACACTCCGAACCGCTTGTCTGGCTTGGTGCGCGGCATGGAACGGCCCTTGATAAACGCCCGGTCCCGATGGCGATGGCCGAACAGGGATGTTATTGGCGCACCATGGCGCTCAAGGCGCTTGACGAAGCCGACGTCAATTACCGCATTGCCTATACCAGCGAGTTTTGTCAGGCCCAGATTGCTGCGGTACGTGCTGATCTTGCGATTGCGCCCCTACCAATCAGCGTGATTTCCGATGATCTGGTGCATCTTGGCCCGCGCCATGGCCTGCCGAAACTGGGCGAATACCGCATGACCCTTGCCAAACGTGATGGTCACGGTGCGGTCGAAGAAGCCCTTGCCGCGCATGTCGTCGCCGGGTTCAGGAAAATATCGGAACGCGGCATGCGGCTGTTTGCCTAAGCATATCCGACGAGGAACAAATACGTTCTGCCACGTCACGTACTTAAACTAAGGACGAAAAGTCCCTTTTTCACACCAATAGCGAACAGTGACTCCTGGCTGTTGGGCAAACAGTCCTGCCGTGATCGCGCAGTTTTCCTGATTGTATGAGGGCGAACTTTCCGCCGCATCGAAAGTCGCAATATGTATTCGCATGTTTGCGTCCAATGAAGATGCTCGATATAGAGTGAAAACATGATTGTCGTCACATCCTCCTAACAGAAGAACTAGTCCGACTGTTATCCAGACGTTCCTTTTCATGCCCCCTCCATAACTACTTTCACCAGATAGATAAAATCACGGTATCTCTAAACATGCGCCAGACTGATGCTCTGACCATCGGAACAATATGGCACAAGAACATGAAAAACACCGCAAGAACGTGAAAGCCATCCCAGCGGTTTTCGGGCTTAATCAGGTGTATCGGATATGCCCCACATGTCCGTTGCACACCCTTGGCTCCCCCCCCCTCGCGCGCCACCAATCGCGCCTGTCTTTGATTGAAAGCCCCGCATATGACCGCCCTTCTGTTTGTCATCGTTACCGCCTGCTGGGGATTTACCTGGTATGCGATCAAGCTTCAAATCGGGCCGATCCCGGTTGAAACATCGATCTTTTACCGCTTTGCGCTGGCGGCCATTGTGCTGTGCGGGTTCTTGCTGATCAGCCGAAAATGGCGCCCGGTGCCATGGCGCGCCCATCCGTGGTGCATGCTTCTGGGCTGCGGACTGTTTAGCATCAATTTTATTCTGATGTATTCCGCGACGGCCTATATCGCGAGCGGCATTGTCGCGGTGATCTTTACCACCTCGACCATTTTTAACGCGCTGGGCAACTGGGCGTTTTATGGCAACCGTCCGGGGATGCGCTTTGTGTTTGGTGCTGCCTTTGGTCTTGCCGGGATTGCCTGCCTGTTTGCCAATCAGATTTACGCGCTGTCGCATAATCCGCATGCCATCACTGGCATGTTGCTGGCGCTTGGCGGGACGGCGGTGTTTAGCTGTGGCAACATGGTGTCGGTCAAACTGCATGCCATGGGCATTCCCAACCGCGATGCGGTGGCACGCGGCATGGTCTATGGCACGGTACTCTTGTTTATCTTTGCAGGTTTGCGCGGGCAAACACCGGTGATGCCGACAGAACCGCTATATATCGGTGGCTTGCTCTATCTTGCCATTCCCGGCTCGGTCGTTGCCTTCCTTGCCTATCTGGCGCTGGTCAACCGGGTTGGGGCTGGCCGGGCGGCCTATGTCACGGTTCTGTTCCCGGTCGTGGCCCTGACGGTATCGACCTTCCTTGAAGGATATGTCTGGACACCGATAGGTGCATCGGGCCTTGCGATGATCTTGCTGGGTAACATCACCATCTTTGCCAGACTGCCAAAATTCATTGGTATGAGGAATAAAACAGCCCCTGCCGACTAACGATTTTTACATCACACAATAAACGGGGCGGTTCGATTTTCGGGCCGCCCCGTTTTACGTTTAAGGAGGTCACGGCGGCAATCAAGTCCACCAGATCATCCATCATCCTCGCAACATCATATGCCCACATCCCGGCTGGCATTCACGTCCGGAAGTGGCCAGCCGTCCGATTGGTTTTGCCATAGGCTCCGTTTGTCATCACGCCCCACATAGGATGGAACAAACGATGTTGCCCCATGAAACAAAGACACGCCGCCTTAAACTTGACGAATATGCCGATAGCCGCACCTGCAGTCACACGCACCGCGCGCGGCATGCGCCTTCCCCACAACAAATCAAACCGTCCGCAAGGGATACCAACGCGATGGATGGCAAAAGCTGTTTGATGCTGATTGTGCTGTCGATCCTGTGGGGTGGATCGTTTTTCTTTACCGAAATTGCGCTTGTCGATTTGCCGCCCTTTACGCTAGTGCTGTGCCGGGTGGCGATGGCATCGCTGATCCTGTGGTGGGTGGTGTTGCTGCGCAATGTTCCGATCCCGCGTGATCCGAAATTCTGGGGTGCGATTGCGGTGATGGGTGCCCTAAATAACCTTGTGCCGTTTTCGCTGATTGTCTGGGGCCAAACCCATATCGCCAGTGGCCTGGCGGCGATCCTCAATGGCACCACGCCGCTTTTCACCATCATTATTGCCCATATCGCCACCGACACCGAGAAACTGAACCTGCGTAAGGCAGCAGGCGTTTTAATCGGCTTTGCCGGGGTTCTTGTCGTGATTGGCATGCCCGAGGCAAAGACATCCGCCGCGACAGACTTGCTTTCCACGCTCGCCCCCTGTGCGGTTCTGCTGGCGGCGATATCCTATGGCTGTGCCGGGGTATATGGCCGCCGGTTTAGCAGCACATCCCCGATCCTGACGGCGGCGGGCATGACCAGCGCGTCGAGCCTGATGCTGATCCCGTTGGCCGCCGTGGTTGATACCCCGTGGCACCTGCCCGTCCCCTCGCCCACCACCATTATGGCCGTGCTGGGGATCGCAGCACTTAGCACCGCGCTTGCCTATATCCTGTATTTCGCGATCCTGAAACGGGCCGGTGCCAGCAACCTTTTGCTCGTCACCTTCCTGATCCCGGTCAGTGCAATCTTGCTTGGGGTTGGGTTTCTGGGTGAAACGTTGTTGCCGCAGCACATCGCCGGGATGGGCGTGATTGGGGTCGGGTTGGCGGTGATTGATGGGCGGTTGGTCAAACGACTGCGCAGAGAAACATAAACCTGTCCCCGTTGTTGGCTTTTGCATTTGTCTCGTTTTTGCGTTTTACATATCCGCTACATGCAGTGATCATTCAATTGCCTTCACACAAGGAGCAGGCATGAACGGGAACAGTGCGGCAGCAAACAGATCGAAGATCGGCCTAATTGTTCTGGCCGTCGCACTCGCGACAACGGCCATCATTGTTTGGCCCACGCAGGCCTGGATTATGGCGCGTTTCATTGCCCTTAGCCTGCTTTCCGTGGCACCCGTTGTCGTGCCGGGAATTTTTCTGACCGCCTGGGTCATGGCAAGCGGCGCAGACGCCCATATTGCGCGCGCGTTCGAAGGCAGGCTTTTCCCCACGGTGATCGTGGCCTCTGCAATCGGTGCAATCACCCCGGTCTGTGGCATCACGATATTGCCTTTAATGGCGGGCTTGCTGGCAGCGGGAATACCATTAGCCCCGGTCATGGCCTTTTGGCTGGCATCTCCGATCACGGACCCTGCGATGCTTGCCACGACTGTCGCAACACTTGGCGTCAGCTTTGCTGTCGGCAAGACTCTGGCCGCTTTCGGGTTGGGGCTTTGGGGAGGTTTCATCACATCGGTATTTTCGTCAAGCCCATGGGTTACTACGCCGTTACGAAACAACAAACTGGTCGGCAGCATTCAGCAATGCCAAATCTCCGAACAAACACCATTCACAGCCCGCATCTGGTCAGATGCTTCGCGCCGCGCCAGCTTTAAACGAAACTTTATCGCGACGACGCGGCTTATCCTGATCTGTTTGATCCCCGCCTTTGCTGCGGAACATGCACTTAACGCCGTGCTGCCCGCCAAAGCCCTGTCCGCGTTCGTCGGCGAAGACGTATGGTGGGCCATCCCCTTTGCCGTATTCGTCGGCGCACCCGCATATCTCGACGGGTATGCAGCATTACCACTGACACGCGGGTTGATGGAGCACGGAATGTCTTCCGGTGCGGCCATGGCCTTTCTGGTGTCCGGCGGGGTGGTGAGCATTTGGGGCGCATTGGCGATACTCCCTATCCTGAAACTCAAGACCTTCTTTTTGTATCTCGCGCTCGCCGTCTCCGGCTCCCTGATCGCAGGATATGTCTTTGATTTGGTATCCTGAGACCTGTCCTGATCAATCACATCGAAATCCACGCGACCGATAAGCCCTGTTTCAGTTTCCCTTGGGGTCATCCAAATAAAATAGCCGATAAAACACTTAGCTATTGATCTAACTTTTCAGTTCATTATAGTTAGCCGTATGGATAAGTATAATGAACCACTCGACACCATCTTTCACGCACTGGCCGACCCGACCCGCAGGGCGGTGGTCCAGTGCTTGGTGAAAGGCCCGGCACCGGTCAAGGAATTGGCAGCACCGTATAATATGGCTCTGCCTTCCTTCATGAAGCATATCAGCGTGCTGGAACAGGCAGGACTGATTGCCTCACAAAAACAGGGGCGCGTGCGCACCTGCACGTTCAATCCCGACAAATTGGCGGCGGCAGAGCAATGGTTCGAGCAACAGCGCGCCATCTGGGCAAGCCGCTTTGACAATCTCGACAATCTACTGACAACCCTTCAGGGAGAAACCGATGAAACCTGATCTGCGCTTTGACTTTGTCGCCGACATGCAGAAAAGCACCCTGACCGTCCGGCGAGAATTTGCCGCGAAACGGCAACTGGTGTGGGATTGCTATACCAAGTGCGAACTTCTCGACCAATGGTACGCCCCCAAGCCGTTGACAACGAAAACCAAGTCTTTTGATTTCAACGAGGGCGGGCATTGGCATTTTGCCATGATCGACCCGAATGGCACGCATTACTGGAGCCGCACGGATTACGAAACGATCACTCCGATTGACGGCTATACCGGTTATGACGGCTTTACTGACGAAACAGGCGTCATCAACCCTAACCTGCCGCGTTCTCACATTGCCATGACCTTCACGGATCAGGGCGCGCATACGCTGACCGAGACAGTGGTTTCTTACAACTCGCCCGAAGACCTGCAAACGGTCATTGATATGGGCATGGAAGAAGGCATGGCCTCGACCCTTGAACGGCTTGACGAGTTGCTGGTGAAATTGACGGCGTAAGCTACCGTCCAAAATGCAAAAAGGACCGGAACTGCCCGGTCCTTTTTCTGTTTCATGCAGCAAAATATCCGGCGTTTTTCATATCCGTGATGAGCCCCACCTCATCAGGTTTCCAGCCCAATGATTTTTGCGTCATGGCGCTCGATGCCCGGCAGTCGATTGCCGCAAAATGGGTAAACCAGGTAAAGTAATCTTTGGCCTGCTCCATCGTCAGGGATTTCAGCGGTACGCCCAAACCTTCGCTGATGGTGTGCGCGATATCGGCAAAGGCAATCGCACCTTCATCGACCGCATGATAAACCCTATTTAGCGCGCCCTGTTCAATTGCAAGCCGATAGGCGCGTGCCGCATCAAGTCGATGCACCGCCGCCCAATGGTTTTCGCCGTCTCCGATACAGGCCGCAAAGCCCTTTTCACGGGCCAGATTGATCAGGATCGGAATAAATCCATGGTCACCAGCCCCATGTACCGAGGGTGGTAACCGCATAAGTGATGCATTCACCCCCTGTGCTGCAATTTTCGCGACGGCTTCATCGGATGCCTTGCGCGGCGTATCTTCCCCGACCGTGTCGGTTTCAACAACAGGATGGTCGGCCCGCAATAAAGCGATCCCCGATGTCGCAATGAACGGGCGGTTCGACCCCACCAAGACCGATCCCATCGCCTCAATCGCAAGACGGTCTTTTTCGCAATTTTCGGCAAATTTCGAGAAATCGTGATTAAATCCAGTATGGATGACCGCGTCGCAAGACGCCGCCCCGCTTTTAAGGCTTTCAAGGTCCTCAAGATCACCTCGAAAAACCGTCGCACCCGTTTTGGCAAGCTTGTGGGCCGATGCATCAGACCGCACCAGACCAAGCACCGAATGCCCATGATCCAGAAGTTCACGCACCACCGCAGAACCAACAAACCCTGTCGAACCGGTTACAAAAATACGCATTCTTACTCCATCCTGACATTTGGAAAACAACCGGGAAACACAACCGTCCCGTTTCAAGCAAGATACCGTCTGTTACTTGGATGATCTATGCGCTACACTCCATTATTCATTCGTAATCGTCCAATATCGAAGGAACCCTCATGGATCCACTTTCCGATGTTCTGTCTCTGATCCGGCCTGATAATTACCTGTCTGCCGGGTTTGATATCGGTGCCCCTTGGGCGATCCAGTTCCCAGATCAGGGACAAAACATCAAAACCGCTGCCGTGGTCAAAGGCGCATGCTGGCTTGCTGTGGACGGCATGGCCGATCCTGTACACCTGAAAACTGGGGATTGTGTGCTTTTGCCACACGGCAAGGCGTTTTTGATGGGAAGCAACCTTGACATATCACCGATGGAAGCCGGTAAAACCTTCAAACCCACCGGGTTTGGCCATATCCGTACACTGAATGGTGGTGGTGATTGTGTGGTCGCCAGCAGTCGCTTTGGCCTTAAAGGCCCACAGGCCGATTTGCTGCTTAAAATGTTACCGCCCCTTGCCGTCATTCGCGACCGGGCGGGAAGTACAGAACTTCGCTATTGCATTGAACGCACCATGGCCGAAATGCGTAAAAACGATCCGGGCAGCAAACTGATCCTGCAGCATCTTGCCCATATGATGCTGATACAGGCATTGCGCATGTACTTAAGCAATGACGCCAAAGGTATCGGCTGGTTCTTTGCCCTTGCCGACCCGCAAATCAGCATCGCCATTTCTGCCATTCACGCCGCCCCGGCGCAGAACTGGACCGTAGAAAGCCTCGCGCAAACCGCCGCTATGTCACGATCAGCCTTTGCTGCCCGCTTCAAGGAAAAGGTCGGACAAAGCCCAATGACCTATCTGACACACTGGCGGATGTTGCTCGCCGGTGAAAAGCTCCTGAATTCCCGCGAACCGATCTCGCAGATCTCGCTGTCACTGGGATATGAATCCGAAAGCGCGTTTAGCACGGCCTTCAAGCGGGTAATGGGCTGTGCGCCGCGGGGGTATTCGAAAGCAGTAGCCTGCATCCCGCGCTCGTCCCCTGTGCCATCCTAATTGCCGCTTTAAGCTATGGCCAACGAGCGAGTTTGAAGAAGGTCAGACAATTAAACGCACAATACGCATTATGCGCATAACTTTTGACTTTACCGGCATTTATGCGCATAATGTGCATACATCTGATGAAAGGGGGCCATGGATAGCAGCGAAATACTCAAACGGCTGAAAGATGATGGCTGGGAAATCGTTCGCACCAAAGGCAATCGGGTATAAAGCTGCTGTAAATGGCCGTCCGGTTCCTTACGCGAAATGGGAAACAGGATAACAACAGAATGAAACAGACCTATTGGGGTTTGGTACATACCGACGATGACGACGGCTTCGGAATTTCCTTTCCGGATTTCCCGGGCTGTGTGTCCGCAGCAGATACCATGACGGAATTGGTGGAAATGGGTACAGAAGCCCTTAACTTCCACATTGAAGGCATGCACGCGGACGGCGAAGAAATTCCCGCCCCGTCAGCAGCAGTCGGCCTTGAAGATGGCGCGATCGGGATTGTCGCGATCACCGCAACCATTCCGGGGAAGAAGCGACGGATCAACCTGACACTAGATGCCAACCTTATCGACCTGATCGAGGCGAAATACGGCAAGCGGGCGGTTTCGAGCTTTCTTGAGGAGGCTGGGCGTAAGGCGCTTTAATAATAAAAGAGGAAAAAGGGGACTGTCCCCTTTTTGGTCCCGATGGTCGACTGATGCCAAGGAAGAGAAGATAGCGGCCTTTCAGACCTCACCCCTCAAGCATCTGCTCATAAACCACCCAGTTCGAAGCCTTGCCGATCTGATCGTAAAGGCGCCGCGCCGTCGCATTGTCATCTGCCGTGATCCAAGTCAGCTTGAACCATCTTCGCATGCGAGCGATGTCTTCCAGCCGTTCCATCAGGGCCTGTGCGGCGCCTACGCGGCGAGCTTGGGGCGCAACAAAAAGATCGTCAAGCTGGCCGAACCAGGCACCGGTCAGGGTTTCGGGCACAGCACGATATTGCGCGAACCCCACGACCTGATTGCCATTCACCGCCAGCAGGCATTCCATCGGCCCTTTGGGCTCCATGATCCATGACCAGGTTGTCTCAAGCACCGCGTCGGACGGCTCACAGCCATAAAACGCCATATAGTCGCGAAACAGACCGGACCAGGCGTCACGGTCGGCTTTTGCGGCGGAGCGTATATCGATCATCGGCGTCATCAGTTTTCAAACTCCCAGCCGATGCGATAAAGGTTCGTTCCTTCGGCCTTGGCAGTGTACATCGCCTGATCGGCTATATGGATAAGGGTATCGAGCGTTCGGGCATGTTCGGGATAGATCGCAATACCAAGGCTGGCCCCAACCCAACACGTCCCCTGACCCAGTTCCGTTGGCGTGGAAACAGCAACAAGGATCTTCTCGGCGATATTATGGATCTCGGCGTCGGTTTCCAGATCCTCAAGGATGACTGTAAATTCATCACCGCCAATTCGCGCCACCGTATCAGACGCCCTGAGCGCATTGATCAATCGCTGTCCGGTATTGATCAGAACGCGATCCCCGACGGCGTGGCCGAGTTCATCATTGATCTGTTTGAAACCGTCCAGATCGATAAAGATCACGGCGACCTTTTTCTTATGACGTTTGGCGCGGTCAATGGCCTTTGATAGACGATCCTCGAAAATGGTCCTGTTGGGCAAACGGGTTAAGGCATCGTGGAAGGCGAGTTCGCGAATTTGATCGGCTTCTTCGCGTTCCTCGGTAATGTCGCGAACGACCCCCATCATTTTGACAGTTTTGCCAGTTTCGTCCTTGGTGACGTTGCCGGTTTCGCGCAGCCATCGGATGGAGCCATCCGGCCAGACAACACGGTATTCTTCATCGTGATTTTCGCCGGTTTCAATGCAGCGAATTTCGCCTTCGCGAACGCGTTCCCTGTCGTCCGGATGCACGGCATCACAAAACAGCGGATAGGTCGGTGTCACCTCGCCCGGCTTATAGCCGAACATGCCATAAATCGCGTCAGACCAGTAAAGCTCGTCCGTATCCACGCGCCAGTCCCACGTCCCGATGCGTGCAAAATACTGGCTTTGTTTAAAGCGTTGCTCTTCCTCGGTCGCGTCTGGCCGAACGCGCGACAGATCATGCACGACCAGCACACTTTCGCACTGCCCTGGGAGCTGCAAGAACCGAACATCAACCGGAAAAGTGGCGCCGTTTGATCGGATTGCGTCGGTGCGATATTCGTCTGCCTGCTGTTCATCAGAACGTTCAGGGGCATCAGAAAGCAAGTCGTTAAGACGGCGCCCCGCAATCTCTTCCTCAGTCCGGTCAAACATCTCAGCTGCGGCGATGTTAATGTTTCTGACCGATCCATCGGCACCAAGCACCAGAACACCGTCGGAGACGTTTGCCAATACCGCGTCGAGAACCTCCAATCGCGCTCGTTCCCGCCTGCGCACATGAGCAGCATAAGCCAGCGCAACAACCGCAATGACGGCAAGGAACACAGAAATGGACAAAAGGAGGGCGTCAGGCATCTGTGGACGTGGGTTTCCCGAAACAAGGTTGTGGTTTTAAATGTAGCTATACGTAAGCAGGAACGAAAGATAGCAGAAAGAATAAGGCGATTAATTGATCCACATCTAGAGATTAGGACTTTTCCAGAGACCAGGGCAGGAGGGATAAGGAAACAGACAAAAAGCCCGCAAAGCAGGCCGTTTGGTCAAACAGCCTCACCCGCTGTTTGCGTTTGTTCGTTCTTGTTTTCAATATCGTCCGTGTCGTTCTGATCCATGAGGGAAAAGGGGACTGTCCCCTTTTTTCTTACGGCCACAACCATTATCATATTAGGTCCCACCACCGCCTTCGGTCGTTCTGTTTACTTCCGGTCCTGCCAAGCAGCATGAGTTCAACGATTTGATGTACGCCGGCCCCGAACTTTTGGGAACCGGCGTACTGTTGATTTAGTCGTCTCTGCATAAATGATCAGGGCTTAGCTTTCTGTCGCCCTGATATCGCGCGCGGATCGTCCCGATATGCCCCAATCATCAAGTGACACCTCGTCAATCACGACGAACGTGGTTGCTGGCGACTTATTCAGAACGTTCTGGAGCAGGTCCGTAACGCCCTTGATCAATTGCGTTTTTTCCGCTGGTGTTGGGCCGGTTCCATCCGGCCCACCTTCGCGGGTTACCTTGATATTGACATAGGGCATCGCTCACCCCTCCTTTTCCTGATAGGCAAAAACCTTGGTGAGCACCTGCCAGCCCGCATCGGTATGAATCAGCGTAAGCAGGTCTTGATATTCCCGGCCCATCATCGTCATGCGGGCTTCTACCAAGCCCATTTGACGACTGATCAGCTTGACCCGATCAACGCTTTCGCTGCGATTTTCGCCGCGTTTGGCCGGGGGTTCGCGGTTATCGATCCGCGTCATGTAGGCCTCAATATCCATGAACTCGTGATTGCCTTCGCTGGCATTGATGTAGGCAAGCTTGGGATGAAACACCGTGCGCAGAACCTCACTGTCGGAATGATAAAGGCCATCGAAATAGCGCTCCATCAAGGCTTCGACTTCCAATTCATCAGCGGACTTCATCACACAAGCCCCTCGGCCTTCATCGCAGCCAGCGTTGCCGGGCGTGCCTCAACGCGTTTGACGAACTTGGCAAGGCGTGGCCAGTTATCGAGGTCGATATCTTTGACATTCGCCCAGTTCACCAGAACAAACGTATAGGCATCGGCAACGGAAAACTGGTTCGCGACAAGGTAATCACGGCCGTCCGCCAAAACGCTTTCGAGATGATCAAACTTTGTCGCGACCTTGCCCTTTGCTGCGGATTTATCCGCCTCGCTCGAACCATCAGTAAAAAGGGGTCCCCAGGACTTATGCAGCTCTGCTGCGGCAAAGTTTAAAAACTGCTGAAGGCGCGCACGAGCTACTGAACCGGGCTTTGGCGAAAAGGCTCGGTCCGGGTGGGTATCGGCAATGTATTGGAGGATTGCGACACCTTCGCTGAGGTAATCACCCGTTTCGATCTCAAGTGCCGGAACATAGCCATTCGGGCAGATGTCGCGGTATGTTTGGCCGCTTTCGGTGCGCCCTGCCTGAGTATCCACGCGTTCGATATCAAAACGGGCACCCACTTCATGCAACATGATGTGGCTGGCGAGCGAGCATGCGCCGGGCATGTAATAGAGTTTCATAGGTAGCTCCTTTGGTTTGATGTATGGCCTCTGTATGCCAACCCAAACGAGCAATTGATAATATTGACTTTTCATATTAATGATCGATAAATAAGATCATGTTGAGGCACGGATGAACCTGGAACAACTCATTGCCGTTGACGCAGTTGTCAGCACCGGCACATTTCGCGGCGCTGCAGACCGGCTGAACAAGGCGCAATCGGCGATCAGCCATCAAGTTCGAAAGCTCGAAGATGAGCTGGGTTTTGCCATCTTCTCACGCGAAGACTACCGCCCTCGCCTGTCATCGGAGGGCGAGGTCTTTTTGCGCGAGGCGACCCGCGTGCTTGATCAGTTTCGCAAGCTTCAGGCGACAGCGCAGGAACTGCGCAGCACACAGGAACCGCTCGTTCGTATCACGCTTACGGCAACCATATCGCTCGAACCTATCCTGAAAGTTCTGGGTCAGATCGGTGACAAGTTCCCCAATACCCACATCGCTGTCGCAACCGAGATGATGGGCGGTCCCCTGGCTCGATTAATGAAGGGGGATGCCGATCTGATTGTCGCGGGTCTGGAGGGTGTAGAGATCGATCACGTCGAAACCACCCCTGTCGGCTCTGTCGTAATACGCCCCGTCGCGCATCGCAGCTTCGCCGTCGCCCAACGCAGTGGCATGCGATCACGCATGGAAATGCAAAGCTATGTTCAGGTCATCGTCTCTGGCACCGGCGGGCCGGATTACGATCAGACACGCGACGTCCTTGCTGGTGGGCGGCGTTGGACCGTATCGGATTTTGCCACCAAAAAATCGATCATTATGAATGGACATGGATGGGGTGGCCTCCCCGAACACATGATCACGGATGAGCTTAAAAGCGGCGAACTCGTCGTGCTTAATATCGAAGGATTTCGCCCCCGCCACACCGAAGTCTTCGCGATACGACGACGCGATCAAACCATGGGTCGGGTAATGGGTGAAATCTGGCGGACGCTTCAGATGCAGGCTGGGGCGACTTAAGCCAGACACTCCGCGACACGTACGAAGGAGGGAATTGTAAAAATCAGCCTTTGTTTGGGCTGCTTTTTATCCTTGGGCTTTGCCCGGCGGACCGTTGAGCGTTCCGCGCAACATCTCTCGAAAGCTGGGTGCCTCGCTTTCTCGCGAACCAGTGTTTTTCTTGGTGGGGCAAGCCAGATCCGAGGGTGCCAATTAAAAACCCCCTCAGGCGGAGCCATGAGGGGGTTTTTAATTGGTAGCCGAGGAGGGACTAACAGAGTCCTGAAAAATCCTTTGTTTTCAATGCAACAGTGCCCCACGACATCACCTTACCAGCCCATTATATATCAATGACTTACAAACAGGGTGCCCCACGATTTCAGGCAGGTCTTGATCACCAGTTCGCGGGAATGGTAAAAGAACATAACGGGAACAATTCAGGCAAAAAATATATGGGCCATGATTGGAATGGATATATCAGCATCGGGGAAGCCGCCCGCATGAATGATCATTGCCGGATCTATTGCGCGAACCATCTTTGCGACCATTCGGGCCGTCTGGATTTCAGGCCGTTGCTGCGCAAGTATCCGCCGCAAACCGGGCTGGGCAAAGTCCTGAAAACCCTGCGCTGTCAGAAGTGCGGCGGCCTTGGTGCCACCCCGATTGCAGAGTCCGGCACAAAGGAACACCCCGCCAGCCCGATCTTTTGCGCGCGGGTTGGGCGCGGCACCCATCGATGCGACCCCGCGGGGCAGTGCAAGGACGGGTGCCGGCTGGATGCAGCGTTACCCGGATGACTTGCCCGATGACTTGGCAAACACCTTGCCAATGCCGCCCGCCATCCGTGACAGGGCCGCCATGCCCGCAGGGTTTGATTGAACGCCTGCTTTCTTTTCACCAGACCGCCCATAAACATAAACGCCAAGGACCGCTAGCCCGACCGACCAGATGGTTGAAAGACTGACCATGGCCGTCACAACTTCGGCGGCATACTCGGGGGTATTGATGATGGTCCAGGCAATCGCCCCCATCTGCAAACCCCATGTCACCGCCATGATATACCCAAAGGTCGGACGCATCCGGCGCACATAGGCATCTTCTGATTTTACTTCGGTCTGGATTGTCTGGTTGATGGTCGCAAGCCGCTCATTCTCGGCACGATACATTTCAACCGCCCGGTCAGCGGCCTTTGACTGATATTCAAGCAGCAAAGCCGGATCGGCCTTAAGCGCGGTGACAATGTCATCCTCGCTTTCCATGCCGGTGACCTTCTTGCCAACCTCAAGGGCGGTCTGCATGACCTTTTGCGCCGTGCTGTCATCATCTGTAAACAGATCGATCAAGGATGGCGCAAGCCCGATCAGAGTCGGGATAAGACCAACAACCATTACGCGCTCCGATCCTGATCAATGTATTCGATGGTCAGATCACCGGCCTTGGCCGCTGCGATCACCATCGGGTAAAACGTGCGATAGGCCGCAACCGACCGACCGATCATCATCGCACCGGGTTTGGGATCCGTCATTTCCCCGACCAGAAGACATCCCGCCGTGTCAGCATCGGTATTGCCAACATGGATCAGGATGTACTCAAACCCCGGCACATCAAGAACATGCAGCATCCCGTCATGGATATCGGCGAACTTGACGGCATAGCGGGCATCAAACCCGCCAACGTTGCGCACACCGACCCGGTACGTCCCGGCGGGAATGCGGGTTTCGCCCGCGACCTTGGTCGCCTGATACTGGTCTTCAAGGCCAAAGCAAACAAAAACACCATCAACCATGATCAGGCTGATGGTGCTGTTGGCATCGCTGACAAAGCGGTTTACCGTAATCTTCATATCAGCCCCCTTTACACATCGCGACCGCGATCACCACCCAAAGGCAGACCCAGCCAAGCGCCGCCCCGACAATCGCCATGATCGCCCAAAGCCACGCGGGTGCGCCAAAAAGCCACGACCCGCCACCAAGCACCGCCGCACCGATCAGGATGGCGATGGCTTGCACAAAAATTCCCCAGACTGTCATTTCGGCTGTCCTTTCGCATAATTGGCCAGAAGCCGGTCCAGCATTGCCTGACTGCCACTTGGGCCAAGCCATGAACAAATACCGATGCAGGCAACGGCCTGACTGCCTTCAAGTGCGAAGTAGCTGGCCACACCCGACCCGACCGCCGCACACATCACCGCCATGGGGATTTCCCACACAAGGTCCCATGACCAGAAACGCCGCTGCCCCAGCCGCACAAGGCGCTGATGCCAGAGCATGCGGACAAGAACGGCAAACCCGACCAGAAGGCCGTTTGCCTTGATCAACCCGATCAGCGTATCAACCGAAAAATCCGGCGGCAGGTTCTCTTGCATCTCACCCCCTGATGCATGGCGTTGATGACGGGCCGACCCGCGCCGACCGCGATCCGGCACGACTATGTCCCCGGCCCCGTAAGCACGGGCTTGATGTCCTGCCATGCTTCGCCCGACGCCACCAGGAAACTTGGCCCGGCGGGATAGGAAAACAGGATGGTCCAGCTTTCCCCGTTCGGGGATGTCAGAACCTCGATCACCCCGCCATTGGCCGTGACGCCAACTGCAACCGGTGCCTCGGCATATTTGTCCGACAGGCTGGCAATCACCTTGGCGCGATCGCCGCATACCGGCCCGGCGGAAATGGGGACGGATGGCCATAAAAAAAGGACCGCAACACATGCGATCCCGAAGATGCGTTTCATGGTGTGTCTCCCTTGTCACTTCTGCGAGAACCGCCTAAAGACTGATAACAGACATTGCCTGCGGTGACGCATTGGTGGATTGGGTTACTGATATCGTTCTGTCTGCTTCGTCACTGGCAAACATGTCGGAGGCACTGCTCCGCGCGTTATCCGGCGCAGAATCCTCGTCTTCGGTCACACCGGCCCATGTAAACGTTGCCGAACCGTTGTTAAAAACAGCGCCGATCACAGCACCGCCAGCCCGC
This sequence comes from Thalassospira lohafexi, assembly GCF_002844275.1. Taxonomy (GTDB): domain Bacteria; phylum Pseudomonadota; class Alphaproteobacteria; order Rhodospirillales; family Thalassospiraceae; genus Thalassospira; species Thalassospira lohafexi. Next base: position 282,909 of record NZ_NXGX01000006.1, on the reverse strand, counting down.
ACATTTACGGTGGTCGAAAGCGAGATTTCCGAAAGCGTCCCAACAGCCGAACTATCGAACACACTGGAATATCCGATCACGCGATAAGACATGACACCGACGCGGAACAAAGATCCCGTGAAAGTCACGACAACATCGGCAGCGGTTCCAGATGGCAAAGGGGCCTTCCAGAATTCCACATAGTGCTCGTTCGGATTGCCACTTTCACCGATGTCTCCGATCCGGGTTGCAGAAACACCCCCTATCGTCACACCCGTCACCGGAGGTTCTGTCGTGCCCGAACTCTGGTAAAAAAGCGCAACGATTACTGTGCGTCCATCATCGGCTGCACCAACCGGGACGGATGACAATGTGCGCGGCCCGGTAAATGTCCCGCCGGGATTGTAATATCCAATCCCGGTATAATCGAGTTCTTCAATTGCTCTGGAACCCAAAATAAATGAATTCGTGACAAAACTCATGAACGCGCACCAATCAGGACGATCTTAAGCCCCGCCCCCGCAATCGTTGATCCGACCGCATCAATGTCTATGGTCATTTCGGAATCATCGGCCAAGGATGCGTCCGAAATCACGGCGGGCGTTGCTGCGGTAATACTGGTTTTCTCACCCGCATCTATCGTCAGTTTAGTCGAAAGGACTGACGTACCCGCCTCATTGACATCCACAGTCAACGCAGCGCCCGTTGGCGCGGTTGACACGGACGCCCTGACACCTGTCAATGTGAATGCATACGGCATTCTAAATGTGACCTTCCCTGTGCCGGTTGAAAGGTCTGACTGCTCGTCTGAAACAGCAATGACAAAACTTTCAGTCGCACCGTTGGCCGCATAAAATTCCGCAACACGCTCTGGCGTCATAACTTTGTTATTCGCCGTTCCCGCCTCTGCCTCTCCCTGACTGGCGAAATCTGACTGTCGCAACATCGGGCTTGCCACCAACCCGTGGTCAACCCATGCGGTATTGGCCGCATTGCGCTGATACAGATGCCCGTCACTGGTATTGACATAGGGCATATAGGCATAGGTTGTTGATGGCGCAGTTGCGCCGGAATTCATCGTTGCGACCGCAAGAAGCACATCGTTGACATCTCCCCGGTAAACTGCGCCCGATCCGTTGGCTGCGACGTAATCATGTTGTGCCATTTACCGCCCCGCCCGTGCTTTGCGTTTGTCATATTCCGCGATCCAGCTTTCGGTGGATGCAGGAAGTGTCATGCCCTCAGTGTCGCGAAGATGGCGGAAACCTTCGATAATCGCGGTTTCCGCCTCCACCTTCATGCGCGTGACAACATCAAACCGACCGGCTTGCGGGTTCCAGCAATACCGACCGGGCTTAAGGTCACAATCCCCGCCTTCAACCCATTCGGGCATGCCATCGACAACAGCGGCAACGCTGCCCTTTGGCATGTCATCGTAGCTGACCAAAAGGCCGGATTGATCCAGCCGCGCAACACGGATGGTTGGCGCGGCCTGCGCCGCCCCTTTTGTCTTCTTTGCCATGCGCGAAATCCTTTTACGCCAGTTCTTCTGCGGTGATCCGCATGTCACTGACCCGAATGTTGTAAGATTGGTCTGACACCGTCAGCACCGCTTTGGGATCAACCGCCCGACAGAACACCTCGGCACTGTCAAGGCGCTGGTATTCCGACCAGACCGGTGAAACATTCGGGTCATCATCGGTGGTCCGCACCCATATGGTGCAATCTCCCTCGCCGCCTGACTCGCCATCCCAGTCCGGCCAGTCATCGACAAGCCCCATCCTGTCATCGATCAGATCGACAACATTGACGACCTCGACCGTGACCGATGCGGTCAGACGCATGCGGCGCTTGGTGCCGAAATCAAAGCCCGACCCCCAGTCATACTCGCCACTGGTCAGGATGCCGCCATAAGCATCGATTGATGACACGGAATCAAAGTCGATAATGTCATCAACCAACCCGGCCCCTTGCAGGGTCAAATCTCCGTCTTCATTGACAATCGTGCCATCATGGGTGCCGTCATAAACCGCACTTTCGACAACCGTGTCATAGGTCGAATACTCAAGGACGGTCGCCCCATCGGTGGTAACAACCGCCGGATCGGAAACCGTGCCGACTGCATCAATGAACTGCACCAGGTACGAACCGGGCTTAAGCGGCAGTACCGCCATGGTATCGCCGCCCGGCACGTCATCCCCGATGGACGTTGACGTGGATAGTGTCGCCCCCGACACCGCCTGACAGTGGCGGAACCGGACAACACCGCCCTGCGTAACATCCAGATCCGGTGACCGGTTCCAGCGCAGGAACACAAATCCCCCTGAAACCGAAATCGTCACACCGGTTGGTGTCGATGGCGTATCACCAAGCCCCTGAATTTCACGGCGGACCGTGACGTAATCGGAACTTGCCCCGATACGGTTGACCGCTTTGACCCGGAAATCATAAATCCCGGTTGGCATGTCAAACAGTTCAAGTCGGGGCTGCGACACACGCGGGTGTGCCGTCCAGTCAAGAACACCAAGTTCGCGGCTTTCAAACTGGTATGAAACGACAAAGGCGTCATCGGCCTCACCGGCATCAAGCACCGCCTTGACCTTGACCCCGCCGCCATCACGGGTGGCATATTTGATTTCGGTAACATCCAGCCCGTCGGGTGTTGCCACATCGCCCGGACCGGGCAAGGTGCTGATGGCCGATGCCGCGACGATCTTTTCATCCGTGGTGGCCCAGTCATAGGTTTCTGCACTGGTTTCACGCAGGGTCAGGTCAACACCGAAATAAACGTTGTCGCCTTCTTCGCGGATCGCCCAGTCCCATGCGATGACCTCGAACGGCTTTTCATCCCAGCCATAGACAGACCGGGAATACAGCACGACATCACCAACGCGCAGCGCCATGGCCTTAAGGTTGCATTGCAGATCAACCTCGGCCTGTTGCCGGTTTTTAAACAGGCCGATCTTTTGCAACCGCTGACCGCAGGCCGCCGAGGTGGTATAAAGATATTCCCGGTCGACCGGGATTTCCTGCCCGCCATCCTGTGCGATAAACACATCGGATTTAAGCACCGGCAAATCGGTCGGCTGCCAAAGCGTATCGGGCGATGCATAAACACCGCGCACCGTATTAAAAAGATCGCGCTTCGATTGCAGCAACCGCACCCGGATCGGCCCGGAAAGCCAGCTTTCATCAATCGAATATTCCGGCGTGCGATAAGCACCGGCCAGAACCGACCAATACCCCCCGGTATTGACGACAAGCCCGGCACCCGGATTAATCAGTTCGCGCAGGTTATCGCCAAGCGATATTTCGGTATCCAGCACGCCTGATGTCACATAGCGTTTTTGCGTGCCACCGGCGGCAAGGGTGACATCCTCGTCACAGACATTGGCCGCCGCAATCAAATCATCCTCAAGCAAGGCGGATTGCCCCGCCGCAATACCATGGGCGTTGGCAACATAGTCGGCTGTTACAAGCGCCCAGTTGTCGGTATATCCGGTGGTATCAGTGCGCGGGTCATAGATATCATTCTTGCCCTTAACTAGCGCCTTGACCTGCGGAATGCCGCTTGGGTAGACATCGGCGTCATAGTCAAATTCGATATAAAGCTTGGCACAGCCTTGCTGTTTGTGGTTGACCGTCCATTCCTTATTGGTCACCCGCATGCGCGCCAGAAGATCGGCATCGCCATCGGTCGTGCCGTCACCCTTCCAGATCGTCGCATGCCCTGCGAACTTGCCCGTTGCCGGGCCAGCGGCCTCACCGGCCAAGGCAACTGTATCGCCAAACCAGACATCACCGATCGCTTCGACCGGATGGCCAGACAGCGTGATCAACCAGCTTAACCGGCGGTTGCCATTCGTAACGTTAAGGTATGTGACCGGGCCGGATGCTGGCACTTCACCATAAATAATCTTGCGCGAAACAATCGGCTGGCGGACCATCTGAGTCCGCCCCGAAAGCCCCGCACCGAGAGCCCCCAAATCCGCCGCCTTGGGCTTTTTGGCAAACACCAAAGCCCCGGCATAGGAAATCACCGCGCCAACGACAGCCCCCGCAACAGCACCAGCAAGTGCAGAAAAACCCGCTGCCACGACCGCAGCAGACACAGCATTTGCCGCCGCCGCAGCAGCAACCGCAACAACGACTGGTGGCATGGATCAGACCCTCCAGGCACGACGGCCCTGTTTCAATGGCAGGTTAACCAACCCGCCCTCGCCCCGCGTCGCCCAATGCGGGCCAAGACAGATTGCCGCCGCATCGGCCTGCATCCCCGGCAAACCCGATGGCACAAGACCAACATCCCCGCGCCGCGCCATCAGAACCGGGATTTCAGGCCAGTTGTTTTCCGCCATCAGGGCGGCAATGGTTTCGGACACACCGCCGCCGGCATAATCCTTCATGGCGCGATACCCACCGGCCATGTCGGAGTAGGCCCCGCGAAACCGCGCGCCGGGATCAATCCCGGTGATCGCCAAAACCCCGTCACTTGCGGTCAGACAACAATCGGTCTGGCCCCATACAAAAGGCCGCCCGAAGGCGGCCTTGTGAAAGTCGGCAAGTTTGCGTTCCCAATGAACCAGTCTGGTCATACGGCACCTATGTCATCGGCTATTTTATCTGTCCCCAGGCAATCTCGGTTTCCTGCAAGCGCAGCACGAAATCAAAGCCAAGGTCATCGGGATAAACCGATTTCTGATCTTCGGAGGTGTTGCGGCGAACACGTGATCGTTCCAGATCGATCAGATCACTTTCAGCACTGAGATTGATGACGATGCTTGCCCCGTCATCATCGATCACCGGCACATCGGTTTTGCCCTTGAACACCCGAACAGCGGTTCCACCAACCAGCGCCCCTGTATCTGTTAAGGCACCAAGATACGATTCCGCGACTTCGCCTTGCCGCATATATTGCAAGGCGATCGACAACAGTTCCGGCGTGAGACCAGACATTGAGAAGGTGACGCCATTGGCCTGCACATCAGCGGTTTCCGATACATTCGAAACCCCGATGAATTCACCGCCACCCAGATAAGTTTCAGCGGCGTAATCCAGATCGCCATAACCGGTCCACATCCGGACCGGCACATCCGACGTTCCGATCTTCATCAGAAGGATCGGCGACAGATCGGCACCCTGCAATTCCGCCAAAAGGGCAGGATCAATGTCACGGCTCATACCAGATGCTCCATCACCCGCAGGGTCAGGGTCATATCACCCAGCCGGTCGATATCGCGTTCCGGGATGCCATCGGGAAACCAGAACATCGATTGCGGGTTATCAAGTTCAATCGGCGCGCCATTGGACGGGGCGATAACAACACGCGGCCACAACGACAAGGTCGCATCGCCGTTGCTGTCACTGTCGACATCTTCAAGCACCTTGTGCATCCGCGCCGTCGCCCCGGACCCAAGGCCGATGCGATCCCCCTTTTTCAGGATGCCCGTGGTCGATACCGTCCAGCCGGTTGTGGCGATATCCGGCCCGGTTTGCCCCGCGCCATCAATCACCGGCGACCCGGTGGCAACACCCAGCGGCCCGAAGTTATCCGGATCCCCCATCGCAAAAAATCCTTGCGACCCGTTCATCGCCAGAAGGAACGCCTGCCATTCCCCGACAACCGCCCGATCACGGATGGTCGGCAGGGTAATGTCAGCCGCCCATGCCTGCCCCTGCCCGCGCTGCACTTGACGCTGAAAGGTGAACGGCGAAACGGAAACACCGACTTTCGTCATTTCGCGCCAGCGGATCGCCTTGACCCCCGGCTTGGCAGGCAGGGAAAGCGGATAAGTAATTGTCATATCCGTGCATTCCCCTTGCGTTTCTGGATCTCGCGAACCTGCGCAACCGACCCGTCAACCGCCGTTTTGACAATGGACCGGATTTCATCGCGCGACAGCTTCGACCCCTGTGCATCAACCATGATGGTCGGGGCATAGGTGAACGATTCTCCCCCGCCTTCCAGCTTGACCGGAATGTTCCGGCCATCGGGCAACGGCACATAGGCTTCGGGCGTGGATCCTTCGCCAAACATCGCCAGTTGCGGCGATGTCGCGATGCCGCCCGACGCATATTTGCGAAGCGGAACCTCACCTTGCGCCGTCATGATCCCGCCATTGGCAAACGTACTGCCCGCCGGATAACTCACCCCCGGCCCGGATGCTGCGCCGCCGCCAAAGAACGAACCGGCAATGTTGCCAAACAGCCCGCCCCAGTCAAAACCACCAATCGCATTTTCAAGCGGCTTGGTCACCGCCATGCGCAAGATGATCCGGGCAATGTCCTGTTCCAGTGATTTCAGGATATCGCCGAATTTCTCACCCGACAGGATCGCATCCTCGAACGAGTTTGAAATCACACTGCCAAAGTCCCGCGCATACTGGCGGGCATCGCGTGCGGCCTCGGCGGCATCTTCTTCCGCCTTGGCCAAACGCGCATTGGCATCGGTCAGGGCGTCGATTTTCTCGCGTTCCTTTTCTGAAAGTTCAATGCCGCCTTCGCGGGCCTTGGCTTCCAGATCAAGCATTGTGCGCAGTTTGTCGCGTTCGATCCCCTGCACCTGCAGCAAACGGTTTTCGCGTTCAAGATCGGCGATGCTTTGGGCAATGGCGGCACGCGCATTGTCCTCGGCTTCGGTCTTTTGCTTAAGCGTATCAACCGCCTCGGCAGCATCGTAATAGGCCCCCGCCGCCTGCGTGATCGCCGCTGCCATCGCATGGCTTGACGAAATTCCGGCCTGTTGCAGGGCGTTATAGATTTCCTGATCGCGCGATGTGCGGGTCAGTTGGGCGCGCTGATATTCCAGACTGTCAATGACCTTCTGGATTTTATCGGCTTCTTTGCTGTCACCGCCGCCACCACCAGAACCGCCATCTGGCAAACCGGAATCAGAACCCCGTTCGCCAAGCCGAACCAGTGCCGCGTCAAGGTCTTCCACACGTTCCGTGGCCGTCACCAACTCAAACGACAGCGATGTCAGTTCCTTATCGACACCGTCGATCAGGGGTGAACCGGGGCTGCCACGTTGCAGCAACCCGCGCTGTTCCTTAAGCTGTGCCATCTGCAACCGCGTGGTCGCCAGAACCTGTTCGTTCGCGGCCTTGGCTTCTTCAATCCGGGCCTTGGCCGTATCGCGGGTGACCTCCGCCGCCGTCTTGGCAAGGTCATTGCCCTTTTGCGTCACCCCGTTAAGTTGCTCCATCGCATCGCGATGAAGGTCAGCGGCGCGTTCGGCATCGCCTTGCGCCTGCGACAGAAGGTAAACACCGCCCGCAAGGACTGTAATCGCCGCCCCGACCGGCCCGCCAAGGAACGCCATGGCAGCAGATGTGCCACGTGCCGCAACACCAAGGGCTGCGACACCCGCCGCCGCTGCCCGCGCTGATGCCGCCATAGGCGGCAGAACAGCCTGATACCTCAAAAGGTTTACGGTCGCGGTCGCCGTCGCAATGGCCGACGCCCCCATGCTGGCAATCATCGGACCAAGGAACTTGCCCGCCGCCGCCGCACCGACCAGTGCGATCACGGTTGCGACATGGTCAAGGTTATCTGCCAAACCATTGACAGCACTGCTTGCCAGATCAAGGGCCGCCGCCATCACATCGATGCCGCCACTTTCCCCGATCGTCACATACAGATCATCGACCTGGTCTTTCAGGTTGGAAAACCGGCCAGACAGATTGTCCATTTTTTCCGACATCGCGCCGCCGAAATTATTGCGCGCAAGGTCCTGCAGGTATCCTTCGATCTCGGTGGCGTTTTTGCCAATCGTCGTGGTCATCTTGCGGAAGGTAAAGGCAACCTTGTCGCCTTCGGAACTGGCCTTGATGCCAAATTCCTTAAGCCGCTCAAACTCGCCAGTGGTCGCATCGGCAACCGCCTGAATGAAATCATCAAGCGATTTTCCGTTAAACGAACTGGCGATATCGCCATAGGCCCGCAGGCTGTCGATAGACGGATCAAGGCCAAGGTTTTTCAGGCTGATGAACGCCTGTGTTACCTCGGACAATTGAAACGGCGTTTCCTTGGCAAACACCCGCAACCCGGCAAAGGCCGTATCCGCAGCCTCCGCCGACCCGGTCGCGACCTTGAGCGAGGTTTGCAAATCCTGAAACTGGGCATTGACCTGCGCAATCCCGGTGGCGATTTCCGCCACCCCCAGACCAACGCCAAGCCCGGCAAGAATCCCCACCGTTGCCCGCGCACTTCGACCCAGACGGTCAAGGGCGGTTGACGACGACAACGCCGCCCGGCTGACATTCTTGTCAAACCGGTTAACAACCCCCTCGCCCTTGCGCAACTCATTGCGCATTTGCTGGGTATTGGCTTCGATCCGAACAAGAAGATCCGCAACATTCGCCATCGAAGCACCCCAAAAGAAAAGTCGGCGCTACCTTGCGCCGCCCATCGCCTTGATCACCCCGTCCTGAAACGCCTTGAAACTCTGGCGTTTCTGCTTGGCCTGTGCGGCCTCGGGATAGTTCATCGCCATCCAGCCATCAAAGGCAATCATCAGTTCATGCGGGGTGGACCGCCAAAAGCGCGTTTCAGACCATCCCATGCGCCCGCAAGCCAGCCCCGCCATCCGCCGGAACGGGTAGCCCGCCCCGGCATCGGCTCCCCCGCGTCATCTTCCCCCTGGTCTTCACCGTCCGGGTCACGCCCGCCGGTCAGACCGTAAACAAGGAATTTGCCAACCGGCTGATAAAACTCGACGGCACCGCCTCCATCGATGATCCACTGACCGACGGTTTGGGTGCTGACATCTTCACCCGCCGCAACAAGGCCGCAGCGCAGAATAACCGCCATATCCGAAACCCCAAGAGCACAGGCAACCGCATGGGCTGTCAGGTGCTGCAGGGTCTTGCCGGTATCGGTTTCAATGCGCGAAAGTGCGGTAAAGTCGGGGCGCAGCACACGCTGCACCCCGTCAAGCGTGACCGGGATTTCACCCCGGTGGGCGTTGGCCGTCATCATTCAAACCCGGTGACATAGACCGGACGGGCCGCAACCGACAGCGAGAAGCTGTAAGCGTTCGGATCATCCTTGCCGCCGCCGCCGTCCTGCGAACTGATGGAGAACGGGCCGTAATAGCTGTCAAGCGCGCTGTTGATCACCAGACGGCAGTTCGGTTGTGTGCCAGCATCGACCGCATTGTTAAGCGCAGTCCATCCGCCATGCGTACCATCAGATGTGAATTCAACCTTGCCATCAACCGACACATCCATCGTGACGGTACCGGCACCTTGCGGATTAAAGTTGCCGCTGGTCTTGTCGCCGAAATCAATCTGCGATGCCGACTTGCTGTAATTGGTGGTCGCCTGCCCGAGCAAAAGATCAAAACCCTCTACCGTAAGGGTAACACTTTCGCCCGCCGTTTCGGTGACCAGCGTCACATCCTGACGGGTATCGGAATTGACCGGGTTTTTCAGACCGATAGCCCCGACAGCAACCGACGTTGCGATTGCCGTAAAGCCGGGGTTATCGGCAAAGCCGGTCACGGTAATCTGTTCGCCAACCTCGATCCCGTCATCAACGAAACCGTCAGCGGAATCGGTCAGGGTAATGGTGCTGCCCGATACTGTCAGGCCATACGTTGTCGCCGCCGTCAGGGCCGCACCGCCATCGCCAACATACAGCAAACAATGCTTGGCTGTTTCTTTGGTCATCGTTCTTTATCCTTTTGAAGATCGCCACAAAACGATGGCCGCGCTAGGCGGCCTTATCCAGCACGACGCGATATCGTGCGATGCCATGGGTGATTTTGTCGTCCCGGTCGGGAACGGTTTCGGAAAACTCGAAACTGCAGGACACCGCATCAAAACCGGTCACGGTCAGGTTGGCGTCATGCAGTTCATCGTAAATTTCACCAAGCAGTTGCTTGGCTTCGCGCCGCCCGTCTTTCGCATCCGACCAGACATGCAGTGTGATGGTCATATCGAAACCAAGGCTTGTCTTGGTATCATCGGGCAGTTGCGTGTCATCCCCGATGACGACATAGGGCATGGGCTTCTTTGGCGGCACATCGTCATAGACCGCGCATTCAAGCGCAGCATTCAGCACGCCGTACAAAGCCTGTTGCAAGGGCCAAGAACCATCCATCAACCACCCCCGCGATAGTTAGACAACCGCCCAAGGGTGCGGTTGATTGATGCGGCAATGCGCTTGGTGATCCCGACCCGGTTGCGTTCCCATGCCGGGAACAGAAACGGGTGGGCACGCTGGCGCACGGTGCCAAATTCCTCAAAGAACGCCCGCCACCCGGCAGCCCGCCAAAGCCGTTTCCATTTCGATGAAAACCCGATCTGGGCCGATAGCCCGTCACGGCCCAGCTTGTGACTGATCGCAGCCGCCAGATCGCCACTATCCTTATGGACAAGAACCTTGGCGTCATATTCGATCAGTTCCGCGCTTTCCTTGATTTCGGTGCGCACATCTGCCCCGACATCGTCGGGAAGGCGGCGCAGAAGCTTGCGGAAATTGTTGACGCCACTGAGCCCCGCCCGCCGCCGGCGGCTCATGGTGTTACCTTTTCGGCCAGTATCATCATGAACGGCGCGTTGGTCACCGGCATTGCTGATCGGATCCGCAACACATCCCCATTGGCCCGAACGATGCGATCCGCTTCATCAACGTCACGGCGGGTATACAGATCGATGTCAAACATCAAACTGGTCCCGACCTGCATGGCGCGCATTTGTTCCGACCCGGACTTTGGCAACACCCGCGCCCACGACACCGGCACGATATCCGTCCAGGTTTCAACCTGCCCGCCGCCGCCATTGTCGGTGGTGGTCAGACGCTGAAACGTGATGACCTCATTCAAATCACCGGGTTGCATCAGAACCCCCACTTGCGCGCGCTGTTAAACAGCGCATCGAACGTCTTTGGAATGTCATTGACGATATTGCCAATGTTGACCGGCGCGCGATTGAGATACCAATGCGATACAAGAAACAGCGCCGCTTGCTTGATCCGCATCGGCACAGCGGCGGCATTGCCGTATCCCGCGACAAACTCCACCGTGATCGCCTGACGCTGTGAACGGACAGACGGCCATGACTTACCAAAGGCCGGGACAATCAAGCCGGGCTCGACATTGGTGATCGCCTGATAGTTTTCAGCCGCAAGGGTCTGTGAAACCCCGTCGCCGTCGATGTAAACAATTGACGCCACCGATTGCAACGGCGGCAACGGAACCGCGATCTGGTCTGGAAACGCATTATCGATCGTACCGGTCCATGTCTGGGTGACCAGTGCGCGCCCCATGATGCCTGCCCGCCCGTCAAGATAAGTCTCGGCAGCAAGAATCAGGGTGCTGACATAGTTGTCATCATCGGTAAAGGCCGTCGGCAAACGCAGTTGTGCCTTGGCTTCCACCAACGACACAAGGCGTTCTTCCGGCGCCGTTGTCAAAGATACATCCATGCCAACCCTCGCACGCAAAAAGGGGTAGCACCCGGCCACCCCTTTGCTATTCCATCATCAACCCGAAAGGTCAGATTTCTGTCGCTGCCGTGAACTGATACTGCACTGTCACCTTGGCCGTATCCGTCCCGGTTGCCGAAAGATCCGGCAGGTGCTTGAAACGAACATATTGATCCGCTTCGGCAAGATTGATGCCAAGCACAGCAGCCCCGGTTTCGGTTGAACCGCCAGCTTCGCCGGTCAGGGTCAGCATGGTGGTATCGGTGCCGATTTCTGCCCAGGTGCTGTTGTCAGGCGAATGTTCCCAGATACCCGTGACAATCAGGGTTTTGGTCGCGGCAAGCGTTGCTGTCGCGGCAAGCGTTGCCACGGCATTCGCATGACGGACATTATCAAACGCTGTCAGGCGATTGATGGTTGCGCAGGTCTGTTCGCTGTTATCCGAACCAGCGCCAGCCGTAAGGTCGTATTCAGCCGCCGCAAAGACCGGCGTCATATAAACCGCATTATCGCGGCCAAGTGCGGTGTTCATCGTCATCACTCCGTTCCAAAAAGAAACCGGGCCACCCAAAGGCAGCCCGGTTATGTTTCGGTCAATCCGCTAACGGATTACTGACCCCACTTGACAGCGGAGATCCGCGCAAACGCCTGATCGTAGCGGAACGCGAAATCGTGCGACATGTCGAGTTTAATGCCCAGCATGCCTTGCGCCCACATATTTACTGTCGCGCCGTTTCCATCGACATATGACGCCTGGTCACTGGTCGAAAGCGACATGGCGACACTGTCGCCCACCATGGCGTAGGAATGGCACCCAAAGAAGATGTCGCCACCCGATCCAGATGGGCCGGTGACCTGGGTGCTGGTATCGACGGGGAAACCTTTCAGGGTTGGATTATCACCCTGCAAGGTCGGAAACGCCAGCACATCGCCAACCATCAAATCTTCAAGATACAGCTTGGTCAACGGGCTCATGAACCAGCGGGGATTGGTTCCTGCCATCGGCACATTTGCGCTAAGGAATGCCTTCAGAACCTTATTGAGCTCAACAATCACCTCGTCCCGCGTCGGCGCCGTTTTGTTCGCTGCCGCAAATACGTTGGCCGCAAGGATCGCATTGTAGTAACCCTTGACTTCTTTGCCAACGCCAGTTCCATAAAGGAATTTACGGTCTTCGAACTCAGATGCACCACGAACCATTTCGTCACGGCAATATGCTTCAATCCCGTAATTCGAGGCATTGCGGAGCAGCTTTTTGGAAATCGGCAGAATACCTGAGATATCCTTCTCTGCCATGGTCATCATGCCAAAGGTTACACCGGTTTCCGCGCCCTGCTCGTTTTCCCCGACGTAACCGAATGACGCGCCAGTGCGCCCTTTCATGTATGAACCATTTCCCGGAACCACCGACGCATTCTGCCGGACAATCGTGTTCGGACCGAAAAGCTTGATGATCTCAGGCATATAATTCGGCGTTACCAGAAAACCACCTGTAGCATTTTCAGACAAGGTCTGGGCGCGCTCAAGGTCCGCCACAACAGCATGACGTTCCCCATAAAGCCCCTGCGCTACAGCAGAAGGCTGCACAGTGTTCCGACCTTCACGACGATTGACCTCGGCAAGGGCATAGCTGCGAACGAACATACCAAATTCGTTGGCAACATTCCGCTGTTCTGCAGGGGCGGCAGGTGCTGTCGGGCGATTGGCAAACGGCGGTTGGGATCGGTCACCACCAGATGCAGCAGCATCCGCACCCGCTGCGGCATCATCAGCCGGAACTTGATCAGCCGCTTCGGACCGACGCTGTTCGAGTTTCTTTGCACGCGTGATGTCTTCGTCAAGCTTGGAAACCTCAGCTTCCTTTTTGTCGAAATCGGCACGCTGTTCGTCTGTGAGGCTATCGCCCTTGGCAATAGCTTCCAGTTCGGCGACCAGCTTGGCGCGCCGTTCGAGCATTTCCTTGAGATTCATCTGAGTTAACCTTTCAGTTTCAGAAGTCGCGCACGCAGCGCAAGATTGTCCGGCGCGGGCCGGATCGCCAGCGAGCGGACTGCAACGCTGGTTTTGGGATAGGCGGGGATTGATGTGACCGTGATTTCTTTCAGGTCCACCTCGTCATGCTGAACGCGAGTCAAACGCCCGCGGTCATCATATTCCGTCCGGTTCTTAACCGACCGGAAACCGAAACTCATACCGGGGTAATTCTTGTTTCGGATATTTTCGTACGTATCGCGACCAAGCGTTGTGTCGGGCAGTACGGCCTCGAACTTCAAACCGCGCTTGTCTTCGGAAAGGTCCAGCGACCCGGCGGCTGTCCGGGCCAGCAACATGAAATGCATATGCTCCACCAGAAACCGGATGTCGGTTTTGTCGCCGATTGAATTGCCAAAGCAACCGGGGTTAAGCCATTCCTCAAAACTGTAACCGCCATACATTCGGATTTTGGTTTTGCTATTAAACAGCGCCGCATATCCGGTGACCTTGCGCGCAGTATCATCATCCGCCCGCAATTCGGTTTCGAGGTTAAACCGCAGTTCAAGTTCAGATGGCTCCGGGCCATCACGCAACAGTGTTTCATTCATCGGTTTGCGGCCCCTTGTTGGTTCCTGCCATTTCAATCGGGATGCTGGCGCTGTTGATAAACAGCTTGTCGCCACCAGACATAGGCGGAAGACCACGCTGCTTGCGCGCCTCGTTCGGTGTCATCTGCGCGTTCTGAACCGCTTTTTCCAACACCTCGGCAAATGACTTTTGATCGCCCCGCAACAGCAGGCTGTCATCGTGCCCCAATTCGTAAAGGGCGCGTTCATCGACTGTCAGCAGGTCCTTGCGTCCGGTCTGCTCAAGGTCGATCAGATGCGGCAAAAGACAATGCTTGTAATGCGCAAGGTCAAGATGTTCGACGTTGGAAAACGTCGCCTTTTCCAGATCATTGATCAGATGGGCCGATACCCGAAGAATCCCGGCAATGACTGATCGATCATATTTGCGGGTTTCAAGAATCTGACCATCCTTGTTGGTCTGGCTGTGCGGATGGAATGTTGCACCGCTGCCAAATACCCCAACAGTCCCGGCCTTGTCCGACCCGCTGTAAGCATCCTTGATCTGGGCACGCAACTGTTTGGAAACTTCTTCAGTCAGGGGCGCGTCAACCGCGACATGGCCTGAAAGGCTGACGCCGTTTTCGAATCCCTTGGATACGAAGTTCTCGGCCTGATTGGCGGCATCAATTGTTTTGTTCTGATATTGGTCCCAGACGGACGCGCCGCGCAGGCCATAATTCTCACCAGACAGAATTGGCTTGAACTGGATGTGAAAGATTTCATCTTCCAGAAAAATTGCCTGTTGCCCGGTGAAGCTGGTCACGCGGTACGCACGACGGCGCAAACCGGTTTCCCCTTCCAGATACCAGAACGGCATTACCCGCGAATATTCAATCGGGTAAAGTTCCGAAAGCCGACCCTGCGCATCGAAAACCTTAAGCGCAAAATGGTCCCCGTAATGCAGCTTTTCAAAGAACAGCAACTGCAAATACTGAAACGCCGTCATATGCGGGTTGGGACTGTATTGCATCAAATCATACAACGGATGATCAATGGCAGGGACCCGACCCTGTTCCTGCTTGCGATACAAGATAAAGGGCAGCATCGCGCACCCCTCGGCAATCACATTGATGCAGGAATACACCGTGTGATGGCTGATAGGCTGTGACGTCCCGAGGTTAAGGAACGGCTCATTGCGCCACAATCGCGTATTGATTTCCTGTGCGCTTGTTTGCGCACGGGTGGCCCAGCCGAACAATTTTCGAAGTTTCATGCAACACCACCGAATATTGATTCGACTGAAACAGTTTGGTCAGGCTCCGCCGAAATCATCCGGCCAATCGCCATCAGCATCGCGACCACGCCGTCGATCTTGCGCATATCCTTGCGACTGTCGGGCTTGATCGGTTTTTTGTTGTCGTGTTCGTCAACCTTCACCGCCGTGTTTGACACCATCCAGGTCATCACCGGATTGCCGTCATGTGCGATGCCGCCATTAATCACGAGGCGTTCAAGTTCACGGCACGGGGCGGCCATGGAATACATGCCCTGCCCGATGGAAACGCAAACCATGCCAGCCGCCTCGAAATGCTGAATGATCTGTCCGGCGAACATCCGGTCAAAGGCCATTTCAACGATCTCAAATTCATCGCGCAGCCCTTCGACCCCGTGATCAGGATCACCAAGGAACAGCAATTCAATTGCGTCATAGTCGGTTGCGCTGCCTTCTGTGCGGCGGATCAAGCCCATCTGTTCCCACTCGCCATACGGGACCGCACGGTCTTCTGCGCGCTTGTCAATCGTTGCCGACGGCACAAAGAAGAACGGCAAAATCTTGACCGGCTCCCCCGCCGTTTCAGGCGGAAAGACCAGAACCGGGGCGGTGATATCGGACACCGACGACATATCAAGTCCGGCATAGCACCGCCGCCCGCGAAGGCTGGCCCGGTCATAGACGATTTCGCATTTGTCCCACTGGCGAATATCAAGCCAGATTTCCGCCGTCTGGCTCCAGACATTCAACCGCAGCCGCATGAACGACGCCAAGGACGCCGGATTTTGCCGGGCCTTGTCGACAATCTTTTTAAACGTATCGGTGCGCACCGAAATGCCCCAGTTGGGGTTTGCCTTGCGCCAGGTCTGTTCATCGAACGGGTCGTCGCCCTTGTCGATTGAACAGATGAAACCGAACCACGAATCATCATCCAGAACGCCGGTCATGACCTTGACCGTGTAATCATGATGTTCCCGACAGATCGAATACGGATCCGACCCGGCAGTTGTAATTTCAAGATGCAGCGGCTGGCGCCGCGCACCGATCCCGGTTTCCAGAACCTCGATCAGCGTGCGGTCCTTGTGCGCATGCACTTCATCGACAAGATTGCAATGGCTGTTCAAGCCATCCTGTGTCTTGGCATCCGACGAAATATACTTGAACACCGATGCCGTTCTGGGATGTTCCAGATGACGCGCCATCGATGAAATGTGTTTGCGCAGTTTCGGGCTCTTGCGAACCATGTTCTGCGCTTCAAGAAAGATGATCTTTGCCTGGTCGGATTTGGTCGCAGCGGTATAAACCTCCGCGCCCGGCTCCCCGTCCATGACGAACATGTAAAGCCCGATACCCGACAGGTATGTCGACTTGCCGTTTTTGCGCGGCACTTCGAAATAGGCATAGATAAACCGGCGCAGCAGCGTATCGGCATACAGCCAGCCAAACAGAACCGATGTCGTGAACGCCTGCCAATCCGAAAGTTCGAACGGATGATTGCCGAACTCGCCCTTTGAATGGCGCAGGAATTTCGGGAAGAACGTCATCGCATGATCGGCACGCGGCAACGAGAAATACAATCCCCGCTTTGGCCCATGCACCAGATCATTCAACTGTCGCTGGCATGCCGCGATACGCAGTTTGCAGGCGGGTATTTTTCCTTCGACAACATTCAGTGCATAGATTGTGCTGACGTGGCCCAGCACCGCCTCGGGTACTTTCTTGGCAAGCTGGGCACGGGTGACTTTGCGGGGCTTGCGTTTACGTGCCCCGGTTGGCTGCGAAGTCGTCGACGTCATCGAACAAATCACCCTGCCCTGCGGCTGCGACCAGCGAACGCGATGCGCTTGGCGTCATCCCGAATTCCGCAAACAAACGCAGCGCCGTGCGGCGCGTTTCATTGAACTGCGCGACCTCCGGCCTTGATTTCATCTGTGTGCCGTTGCGGCCCTTGACCGCATAGGTTTCACCAACCGGAATTTCGACGGCTTTGCCTTCCAGTTCCAACGTTATGGTACCGGCAACCATCTCCCGATAATCTTCCATCTTCGCCAGGCAATGACACAATTCGACAGTTGCCCAGACGAACAACGGGTCCAGCCGGTTCTTTTCGGCCAGCGCAACCGCGATTTGATCCCAGTATTTCCCGACATCATCGGGCAACCCACAGGGCTTAAGCGATTCCGCAAGATCAACCGCTGCCGCCCGGCGGGCGTCCGGCCCGACATCGCGACCATCAACGGTCAGCGGTACAACGTTGTCCTTGACATCAGGCTTGCGACCTCGTGCCATTTCATCACCTCACCATTTGGAAATCACCCTGTTCCCAAGGCTGCCCGGCTCAATGACCAAGGGCTTTTCCTGATGGGTTTTTCCTTTTCAATTTCCCGTGCGTAAAAACGTGACCATCCAGACGGTCAGGAGCGGTTGGGTTGTAGAGATTTGACCCTCCCCCGCCTGTGTCGTCATCGCCGACCGAAACCGCCGTCTTCTGTTGCGGTCTTCTGATCGTGATGGGTCTTGCACAGTGACTGCCAGTTGGAACGCCGCCAGAATAGTTTCTGATCGCCTTTGTGCGGGATGATGTGATCAACCACTGTTGCAGCCGTCACCAATCCAACCGCCTCACATCGGCAGCACAGCGGATGTTCCTTAAGGAACTGATCGCGTGCCTTCTGCCACTTCGAACCATAGCCACGTTGCGAAGCACTGCCCCGCTTCTGATCCTGTTGCTTTCGATGCTCTGTCTTGTGCGCGGCACAGTATCGTTCGCCGGACAAAGACAGCCGACCACAACGCGCCAAGGCACAAGGCTTTCTTGGCAGGTCGGGCATGGCATCCTCACAAAAAGACAGCGGCGGTGTCCCGGCATCCGTCAACCTCACCAGCATCAAGCTGGATCGTCAGGACTGGGGATCACCGCCGCCAAGTCTAGGGTGCAAAGTCAGATCAGGAGTTTGCATCACGGCACCGCAAGCATCATCAACCGCAGGCACCGTTCAGCCATCAAGACAAACAAAAACGCCCGCCGGATTTCTCCAACGGGCGCTTGTATCGCTTCGACACCAAAGTCAATAGCGCGGATCATGATGCCTTGTCAAACACCTTTTTGCGCGACCGCCATGGAAGGCGCGGAATGCTGGGCATTTCAACCGTAATACCCATGCCACCGGATGCCGCAATGGTCGAGTACAAAACCGCCAGAACATCCCACACCAGCACATAATACAGCCGCGATTCTTCGACCTCGCGTCGCGTCCTGCCACCGTCAAGCCGATACCATTCAGGCATATCGCCCGATCGCGCCGCATCAATGGCAGCATAAACCGGGTTGATATGATCGTGGCGCGCAAGGCGCAGCATGGCACGCTGCATCTGCGGGGTGATGTCATTGCCGATCTGATCGCGCAGGCCACCGTGGCGCCATTGCCGCACCATCATCAACACCGCCAGCCAGATGCGTTCGGCATCCGGGTCCAGTTCCGCCCCCGTGATGGCGCCACCCCCATCAATCCGGGCATTCAGTTCCCCCATGCGCATCACCGCCCCGGTCACCGATCCACCGGGCACTAGCATCACCGCATCGTCATTGGCGGCAAATGCCTTGTCGGCTTTCTGATCACGCACCACCCATTGCAGGGCTGCCCAAATATCCATCACATCCTGCTTAGCCATCGTTCGCCGCCTTCCTGATCGTGGTGTAATCTTCGATGCGGGGCATCTGCCCCTGCCTGCCATCGGCCTGCCATTGCGCCACGGCCTTGCCATAGGCCGCCATACCGGGATCGGGCGGCGGAATGGCCATGAAGCGATCCCTGTTCTCGCGGAATATCTTGGCGATGTAGCTGGGCGGCATGGTGATGTCCGCTGCCCGGTTGGCCGGAACAGACCCCGCCGCCGCCGAAAGCGCATGAACCGGAACACCATCGCGCAACAGATTGATCATCGCCTCATACGACCCGGCGCTGACCTCAAACCGACCACGGTCATAGCCGTGATCGTCCAGCATCTTCTGGCAAGCCTCAAACGCAGCGGACGGATTGAAAACCGAACCGGCCTGATGGCCCTGATCGGTGTTATCTTTATTATCTTTATTATTCTTTGTCCCGCTGCTGTCCCGCTGCTGTCCCGCTGCTGTCCCGGTTGCTGTCCCGGTTGCTGTCCCGCTTTCTTCCTGCTCGGCCTGATATTTGTCATAGTTACAAACGGTTATAACAAGCTGGCCTGTCCCGGTTGCTGTCCTGATCATTGTCTCGGTTTCAAGTCGCTTTATGAATCGTTCCGTTGCGGTTCTACTCCAGCCCCATTTCTCGGCCATGAACCGGATGGAATAGGAAAGCTGCCCGCGCGCAAGCTTCACGACCCTGCCCCCAACGTCATCATCGTACCCGTCAGGCGACCAAATGGCATGCGCAACTATCCAGTCCCACGCATAGCCACGGCAATAAGGCCGCGTCTTTGTCGCCCGGAAAAGAGGATGCTCAAACCGGCTGCGCTGCCCTGCAACAAATCCCTTCATCACGCCACCCGTTCAAGATTTGAAAACCGTTGCCGATGCCCCAAAAAGGCACAGCGCACCGACCCGATCCGCGCCCCGCGTGCCTTGCCGATGATGATGTCTGCCGTGCCCTGCACGATGCTAAGCCGTTCCTGCCATTGCGTGTATCGCTCACCAAACTTATCAAGGCTTTCATTGGCCTTCTGCACCGGCTCGGCCCGCTCAAGATAGTATTCCTCACGATAGACAAACATCACCACATCGGCATCCTGTTCGATTGATCCGCTTTCGCGCAGGTCCGAAAGCTGCGGCCTTTTGTCGTCGCGTTCCTCGACCTTGCGCGACAGTTGCGACAATACCAGAACCGGCACATGCAATTCCTTGGCAAGCTGCTTTAACTGCATCGTCAGTTCGGTAATCAGGGCATATCGATCACCGGGCCGGAAGGCGTTGCCCCCTGACATCAACTGCAAATAATCAATCACCACAAGCTTGATGCCCCCCGATTTCCGGGCGATCTTTCGGCATTCCGTGCGCACCCGCGCAATCGTCGCCGCCGCCCTGTCATCAACATAAAGCGGCACCGTGCGCAGCGTATCCTCGGCCTTGACAAGCCGCCCGTAATCCGGGTCATTGAGCGCACGCTTGTTGATATAGGTATAATCAAGATCCGACACGCTGGAAAAAAGACGCTCGATCAACTCGCCCTTGGACATCTCAAGACTGAAAAACGCAACCGCGCCTGTCTTTCGCTTGGTCTGATCGCGCGCGGCGTTATAGGACAACGACAGCGCCAGCGCGGTTTTCCCCATCGATGGCCGCCCCGCCAGAACAATCAACTGTGCCGGCTTAAACCCCGAAAGCAATTCGTCAAGCTTGGTCAAACCGCTCGGAACCCCGGTCACTTCACCGCGCCGCGCCGCGTCAATGCCTTCGCTGATGTCTTGCAGGCTACTGCGCGAAAAATCGCCAAGCGACATCGCCCCGTTTTCCGTCTGAGTGCCACTGGCAAGCGCAAAAAGAGCCCCCTCGGCATCTTCACGAATGCCATGCGGATCATCGAGCATATCGCCCGAACTGGCATCCTCGGCCATTATGCGCCCGATGCGGATCATTTCGCGCCGCTGCCACATGTTGATGATGATCCGGGCATATTCCACGTTGTTCATCACCGAAATGATGTCACACCCGGCGATCTGGGCCACCACGTCCGTATGGTCGGGTATGACGCGCTTTAACGTCACCGGATTGGCCTTGTCCCCGCGCACAATCAGCGCGCTGATGGCCCCATATACGCGCCCCAGCGCCCCATCATAAAAATGATCCGGCGTCAAAAGGTCCGCCACCTGGTCAAAGCCGTCATTGCGAAACATCAAACTGCACAGCAGTTGAACCTCGGCCTCGACATTGTTGGGCTCTTCATCAACCTGAAAAACCCGGTCTAACGTTGTTTCGCGGCCATCGTCGTTAACCGGTGCGAATAATTGATCAAGTTGCGATGACATATTTTTCACCCTCCCCGCGCGCCTTTGCGGCGTCAATGTCCTTCTGATTTAACTGCTGCCATGCGCGCCGTTTCAACCGCTGCCAACGCAGGCCATGTTTCTGATAGGTGGATGCATCGGCAATAAAGGCCGCGATTTCTTCATTATTCACACTGCATCCTTCCACCCCGGCCCTAGCGAAAGGGTCAGAAACACATCACCCTTTTCAGTCCGGGCATAGGCCGACCCTTTGGGCGTTCCGTCATCCAAATCAACAAGCATCAATATCCGGGCATACCCAAGATCACGGAACTTGCGGCAATGGGCAAGAAATTCGGCCTTTTCCATGCCGATATCGTCACAGATATAGGCCGCATAAGGGGCAACTTCATCCATTTCGGATGGCAGGTTGCGCAGCAACTTGATTGCGTCATCAGAGAACATCACGCACCCCCGATGGACAGAGTACGGAATGTGGGCAAGAATGAGCGCCGCACCGACTGGGAAGACAAAACATGATCAAAGACATGCCTGGCGTTACGCCTTACGCAAGAACGGTACTTCTGGTATCGCTGACCATAAATTCGACGATATTCCTTGTGACGTGGTCGGCGTCTCTTTCGGCGCAAGGTGCCGCCGCTTTCCTCTTGGCCTTTTCGATCTACGGGATGATGGCCCCAGCTATGCTGAATTTCTTCTTTATCGCTACACTGGCCTTTGCCTACAAAGCCGCAAAAAAGCCGTTGGATAATTCTGTCAAGGTCATTGCCTTTGTGCTGACTATGTGGGGTTGTACCAACGCCACTTTCACCACGCGCGGATATCTTGGGATCGCACTTGCCCAAGACCGGAACCAAACCGATAAATGCGCCACGCAGATGCTGCGCGAAAATACGATTAAAGACCGACTGAAATACTCCATATCCAGTTATTTTCTGACAGCCGACTTTAAAAAAACGTGCGGTCTTGAAAGGCAGAAATAGCATCACGCACCCCCTTTCGCGGCATAGTCTCGTATGGCTGCCATGATTTCCTTGATGGTAGTCCAAGGCACATTCACATTGCGCATCACCTCGACAGGCTCACCGCATTCGTCTTCTTCCCACACCGGAAAGCCGAATGAGAATTCACCGATATACGCGGCCTTGGTTTCGCAACTGGCTTCAAGCTCCGCACGCAGTCGGGCATTCTCGATAAGCAGGTCGCGCAGATCACTGGCAAAAAGCCCGCTATCTTCCGACAGAACGGACACACCGCATCTGGCGATCAAATCGGCCTTTTCCCGCACACGTTCAATTGCTTCACCCATGACAAGCACCCTCCCAAATAACGCGCCCGATCACGACCCCGACGGGGATGTGATAGGGGACGCCGGAATCATAAATCTTGCAGCGGTCAAACCATGATGTGACCGGCGGATCGCCAAGGATTGTCACCATTTGCGGCTGGTTGCCGTCTTCGACGCGGATCACAACCGCCCGTTCACCCCGGCGCGGCGCACCGTCGCGGGTATCAACAACCACCAGGCGCCCATCCATGCGAAACACCGCATGCCCGTCTTCAAGGCGCGGCATATGGGCATTGGACGGGGCATCAAAGGTGGTATCGGGTTGGGCATCAGTCCGGGCCGGGGCGGCAAGCTGCGACCCGATCTTTTCCATGATCAGGGCCACCACATCGCCCACCACCTGATGGCGCAAGGCCGCCATGTCGGGCACAGCCGAAGGCACCGGGGCCGTCTGCCCTTCGAGCACATCGAGCACCCAGCGCCGGAAATCCTTGGCCCGGTCTGTCTTGGCCAGCATGGCGACGAGGTGAGCACCTCGAAGCGAAAACACACGGTGGTTGGATTCCGCGATTTGCCTGCCGGTGCTCAATTTGAGCACCCGTGTCATCGCGTCCGAAAATTCGCCTTTGCGACGATGATATAGGCTGGCGACCTTCTTGGTCTCACGATAACCCAACGCCCGCGCCAAATCGGCGCTGGTGAGCCATTGAACCCCGTCGCGGTCGATAATCGTTAAGTCGGTATCTTGGAATGTCAGTTTTGCGGGCAGACTCGCCCCTTGGCCATGATCAGACATGGTAGCCTCCGTTTGAACTGGGTTAACCAGCCACCGGAGACGCCAATCCCTGGTGGCCGGACGCGCAGGATTGGCGTTACCACCAAACGGAGTGGCGGGCCGCAAGGCCCTCCCACGCGCCCGACCATAGGAAAACCGCGCAAAAGGACTTTTGGCGCGGTTCGGACGCCGTTTGACAGACAGGACGCCAATCCCGGCCACGGATTTTGCCGTGACTGCCCGCACCAATGGCGCGGATGCAGGGACTATAATCCCGTCTGTCGTATTCGTCAATATTGACGTACCCACAACCTTGTGGGCATCATCACGCACATCACACAACCGGGGGATACCGTCATGCTCAATATCACGCTGGAACATGCCTTTCGGATGCAGCAAGGTTCGCGCATTCACACCATCGCGTTTACCATCAGCCCGATCGTGGGCGACGGTATCGTTGTTGGCGGCATTCCGGGGATCAGCCTGATCGGATGCAAAAGCATCAAAATCGCGCAAGGCATCGCCGCCCATGTCGTGATCGATGCCATCCTTGCGGCCACCAACAAAATGCGCATGAGCCCGGAAAAATGCCAAACAAGCATTTCCATCCAGACGATCACCAGCACAACCGAGGTCAATAACAGCTTCCAGATCGACGCCGACCATGTGATGACCGGTGAGGTATCCGTCCCGACGGATGATTTCGGCACCATCAAAATCGGGGTGACTGAATTTGAAATCCCCGGCGACCAGATGGACGCCACCCCCGACAGCATCCTGCTTGCCAAGGCGACCGACCACTTGCAAACCCTGACAACGTCGATCAGCCTCGAATGCGAAATGCTTCAACGGCACCTCGACGACAAGGACCTTGACCTGCGCAAGATCGCCGTCAACACGACCCTGCCCCAAAGCGTTCTGGAACGGATAAGGTGACATCACAGCACCAAATCCCGATACTCGACCGCGAAGGCGGGGAAACCCCCGGCACGGTCACAATAGACCCGCAGCCGACGACCATGCTTTTTACAGACAAGCGTGGCGGTGTGGCGCATCGGATCAAGCGTTGAACAATCAAATCTCGGCTGCAGGACTTGCCGCACATCCAGAACACGGGCAACCCGAAAGATTTCAGGGTCAACGGCGATAGTCGGGTCAACAGTTTCGATCATCATGACACGCCCGGATTGGTCATGTTCGGCCATGAAAGTGTGTTCCGTGCCCGAACGCCCAAAGCCGGACCACTCGACAACCGTAATCATGCCAAAGATGGGGTTTCCGCGCTGACCATGGACCAACCCAACCGTGCCGTCAGCCGCCTCGACAAACTCGCCTTCTAGCGCAAAGTCCATGATTTTGCTGCTCATGACCCACCCCGCCGCAGTTCAATCGGCACCGGGCCGGAGCCATAGACGTCGATCAACTCGTTGTCAGACGGGCACGGAACATCGGACCGATCCGTCTTTTTGCGTTCGGGCATCGACGCTATCATTGTTGGAACGGGGTCATCCAAAGACCCCGACCATGAAAACCCCGTCAAACGCCCCAACATCCGATCCAGAATATCACCGCTCATGCCGCCAACTCCACAAGGTCCGCCGGGTCGGTAATGTGATCGAAATGGATCACGCCGACGGTTTTGCCCAGCTTATGGGCAAGCGCCTGTTCCGCCGCGACACCAAGGGAGTTTTCCCAGCCTTTAAGCAACACCACACGCTCACACGCACGCACCATCGCCAGACAGATATCCATATAGGATGATTCAGGCATGCCGAACGGCAGGCTGTGCGGGCTCATGACAATATGACCAGCCTTGGTCAGCATATCCTGCGCATGATCAAACGCCGGTTTGTTGCCATCCGGCAGGCCGCTGATCGGCCCTGCGATATAGATGATGGTCATTGATCCGGACCTCCAAACGCACGGGAAGCCAAGCGGGTTAGAAGATCATTCTTTTCCGAGGTTGCGTTGAACTTGCGTATCACGGCATCAGCCAGATCAATCCCCGCATCAATCGCAACCAGATCGGCACAGATCACCACGTCCGCCAGTTCCTCGGCCAGCCGCTCGACCGTCGTGCGCGACCCGGCAAGCCCCATCCGTTCACGATCAAGCTTTTTGACCAGATTGCAGGCCTCCCCGACTTCACCAGCCATTTCATTACCTTTGTACGAAAGGCTCAGTTTGCTTTCAGGGTCCCATTCGGCTTGCCGCATCAGATTTGCCGAACGCAAGCTATCGCAGATAAAGGAATGACTAGCTTCTAGCTTTGGCTCTTCCATCACGCCACCTCCACAAATTTACCGTTGGGCAATGGGACATAAGCAGAACCGGCACACGGCGTTTTCGGGTTGACCACGCGGTAATCGGGCAGCTTGCGCGATGCGCCTTCATGGTCAAACCATGCCGACCGCGCCCGGCCATGTTCGGTCCAGACCACCAGCCAGCCAGCATGGCCCAGAAGGTCATCGACCGAGGCGGCCTTGACGTGCGGCAGGGCGTCAAAGCTGCCCGCCGTGCCCTTGTCCGGGCTGTGGATCACCATAATCGGCAGGGCGTAATCCACCGGATCACAGGCGCGTTTGATGGCAAAGCCCGCCACCCGCAAATCGGTGATGATGGTATCTGCGGTTGCGTCAACATCCAGATTGTCGTTGGCGGCTTCGCGCAGGGAGATTTCAAGGTGCTGGCGAAAGGATCGGACGGCCATGTCACACGCCCCCCATGTGATCGGCGCGGACAGGACGGGTACCGGCAAGCGGGGTGTTATCATTGGCCCCGTTCAGCCACGGCGATTGATACTTGGCACCGGGATAATCAATGCGGTGCGTACCCAGATCGGCATTCAGAAGGATTTCGTTGGCGATATCAACCGCCCCGGCCACCGGGATATAGCGGCCCGCCACCAAAACCACATGACGATGGGGGACATATTCGGTCCCGCAACCGTTCCATGTCTGGATCACCAACAACGCCCGCCCGCGCGGCCCGTCGATATTGTTGGCGTGGGCCGCTGCGATCAGCGCTTTGCGCATTTCAAAGGAGATTTCAGGCTTGGTCATGTCACCCTCACATGATTAAGACGCATAAAAGATGGAAGAACCGGACCAACACCACGGACAAACATGGGATAAAAAAACGGCCCGGCCTTCCTATTGCCTTAAGCCCCACCCGAGGACGGGTAAGGGGCTTAAGGTTTGCTCGTATCCGCCTTTCTCAGCGGTTGTTCTGATATTCATCTGCAGGCGTTACCTGCGCGTTGCATTGTCAGTCTCCGGGGTTCAAGCGCGTTTACCGAACGCATCGGCGTTGCACCCCAAAACCCCGACCCTGCGATCAAGCGGGGTAACGGGGTTCAAGGTCCGGTCGCGGCCTCCAAGGAACTTAGGGAGGAATGAGGCCCACCGGATGACGGGGTTATTTTCAAATCAGGTCACTCACCGTCTGATCCCTGTCTGTCCTATCGGCCAAATGCCGCCCCGACAGCCGGGGTCACTTCAATCAAGTGCGGCACAGCCACACCGGCAAAGGCACGTCACCCCGTCTTTGCCGCTATGTCCGGTGTTGCCGCGTGGCCCGGAAACAGGTCGGGCTTTGCATCGTCATTGTCATTGTCATTGCGGTAATGGACCACCCGCCCCGATGGATCGGGCGCAAACAGATCAAGGTTATCCATCGAAGGTTTGGCCAGAAGATCGTGATAGGTTTCCGGGCGGGTATGATCGATGTGCCAGCCAAACCACGCGCATTCCATGGTCGGGCGATTGAGCCCAAGGAAATCAGGCCGCCAGGTCAGTTCCAGTTTCCATTTCGGGCGATGGCGGCGATACAACCCCTGACGGTTGGCGGCATGCCAGTAGGTCGATTTCAGCAGCAACCACATTTCGGTGATATGCATGCGCATCGCATGTTCGATAAAGCTGGCGGGGTGATCCTTGTCATAGGCCGGATTGGTGATGATCGTGCCCGCCTTGGGCCGCACCACCGACAGGAAATTAACCCCGCCGGTGCCATAGCCACGATCAATCAGATCGGTGCCAATCACTTTGCAGCCATGGCTTTCCATCACACGCGCCGGAACACCATCGCCGCATTCCGGGTCCCAGATCCGCGTGCCTGCCAAATGCGGGAACCGGCGAAACAGGGCTTCGAATACCTCTGGCGGGGTCGGGTAGAAATCGTTCTCTTGGCGTTCGCGCACCTTCTCGACCAGCGCGTTCCCGACAACAGCCTTTCCTTTCGATCGACCACCCAACATCATGGCCCCAAGGCCGGTCTGGACTTTGGCAAGGGCGGTCATTCTTCGATCCCCCGATAGTCCGGCAGCCAGCAAAACAGGCCGCAGGCTTTCAATTGCCGGATGACTTTTGGAAGCATCCGGTGTGCGGATGGCGCGACCTTGGCGAAATCATCGCCGTGCATTTCGTGGATGTGATCAAGGACTTCTGATGCGATGGCTTCAAAATCGGTGGTGAACATCGCCTGCGCGGCATGGCGATCCACCCAGAGCATCAGCAGGTAAATGACGGCAAACACCTTAAGCATGTTCCAGCCGCCGGACGCACCGATTTGCCAGTTGGTCAGAACCGCCATTGCCGACATCGCGCCAGTATCCATTTCACGCCGGAAATCGGGCCACTGGGTTGATGTCATCAGATCGGCATAGACCTGCATGTCGCGCTGCAATGCCTTGGCGATCCGGGCGTTGTCGGGATCGTCTTGCGAAAATTCCGTGCTGACGTAAATGCCCCAGAACAGGCGCGGGAAGATCGCAGCCTCCGCCACATCCATGACATTGACCGCACGCGGCAGCTTGACCTCGACCGCGACCGGGCTGGTCCGGCGCCGCCGGCCAAACCCGATTTGCTGTGTGACGCCGGGCAATGACAGGGTCGCACGCGGCAACACATCATTGGCCGGGGTCGGCACGGATGCCAGCGGCAGGACGGGCTTGCGTTGGGCGGTCATGGCGCACCATCCTGTGCAGCCTTAAGCGCACGGCAGACCTCGACAATCGCCGCATTGGCCCCGGTCAGGGACCGGCGCACCGATCGCGGATAGGCCGACAGCATATCGATATATTCGTCAACATCGGTATCGGGCGGCAAATGCGGGTCTTTGCATTCGGCAATCACCGTTTGCAAAAACGCCTTGTTGGCGGCAATCAGACCGGCAAGCGGATCGGATTTAACAGGGGTGCTCATTGCGCACCCCCGGCCATCTTGACGATTTTCGATGTCTTGGCGTCGGTCCGGGCATCGGTCTGGTCAGCGGATTTCGGGCCGTCATGGCGCAACAGGAACTGACCAAGGTTGTCATGCAGCTTGCGCGCAAGGTCGACTTCCTCGATCTTTTCGACGTGATCGATCCGGCCATCGGACATGTGATTGACAAACGCGCTGGTATATTCCGCCGCCCCTTGCGCGATCTGGTGAAAGTCGATTTCCTCAGGCGACATTTTGCGCGCCCCGCCCATGCCGATCTGGGCCAGCAACCGGTTGGTAAACCGGGCGGGCAAGACTTCCATCAACTGAAACAGAACCAGCCCGCGCGGTGCGGTTTCCCCGTCGCGATAGGCTTCAAGCGTGCGGGTTTTAATTCCCGTCGCATCGCTCAGTTCAGAAAGCGTGATCTTGCCATCGCCCCCATAGGTGCCAACGCAATCGCCAAACGCGGCGGAAAATGCAACCTGAAAGGGTTCTGTGTAAAGATGGGCAACCAAGGGTGATTTCGGCATAAAACTGTTTCCTGATCTGTGGCACGTTTCAAAAGTCAGCGGCCCGGATAACACCCGATCCGGGGTGCGGCACCAAAGCCCGCCGTCAGGCCGCCTTGTGCTGATCGTCACCCCGGTCCGCCTTGGCGGCCACGGCACCCGAACAAGCAGGATCGGACGGCGCATCATCGTCATTGGCATTCATCATGAATTCCGGCGGGATGACCGCTTCGATAAGACGCAGCGTTTTGACGGTCGGGTTCCACTTGCCGTTCATCATGTCGCGCAGCGTCGTGTCGGCAATCCCGGCCCGCGCCGCGAGTTGCGACGCATTCAGGCCGTTCAGACGGCGATAGGATCGGATACGGATTAAAACTGTTTCGATGTTCATGATGCACGAACATTAATCGCACTATAATGCGACTGTCAATGCGTTTTCGCATTAAAATGCGGTCGCCGGACAGATAAAGGCGGTGCAGTATGCCCAAACCCAACAGCAAACCCGCGAAAAATGGACATCCGTTGATGCAGGACCCGGTCGAGAATCAGCGCAAAACTTTTGACGACTATATGAAGCGCACCAAAACGGCCAATACAACGCTTGCGGCCCTGACCGGCCTGCGCGAAAGCACGTTTCGCAATTACCGGAATGCCACAACCCGCGATATGACGCTGGAAACCAAGATCAAGGCGGCCAATGCCCTGCATATGCCACTGACGGACCTGTTTGGCCCGACACTGGGCCTGACCAGCCGCCGCGATACGCCGCGGTTTCCCGACGACGGCCCGGCAAACACCGAACCTGCCACACGCGAATCCAAACATTCCATGGTGCCGGTATATGGGCGGGTAAATGCCGGGCGCATGGTCAACACGCCATACCCGGTGGCCTTTGTCGAAGTCCCGGCCACGGTTGGACTTTCCGAAAGCGCCTTTGCCGTCAGCATGGCCGCCGCCGACATGGTTCCGCGCTTTAAAATGTACGAAGTGCTGATCGCCAACCCCGAAGAAAACACCGCCGTCGGCGATGATTGCGTGATCATTCTGACATCGGGTGAAATACGCATATTGCAGTGCATGGAATATACCGCGGACCGCGGCTTCACCGGCACCAGCTATGCCGACCCGCAACTTAAAGTCAGTATAAAGAGCAACGATATAGACCGCATCGGACGGGTTTCTTATATCCGCACATAGAGCACGACCTATACCTTTGCGGACTCTTTGACCAAAAGCCTATCCCTCAAAACAGTATCCATTGCCGATGTTTTCGGGAAAACTTTAATCAACCCCCGGATGACAGCACGAATGACGGGTGGCCGATGGTGTCTCACCACCATCAAACAACGCTGGTTGCACAGCGCCCGACGTAAACGCCGCACCCGCCGCCCGCGCAGGCAGGGTCTATTAATCATACAGGCGTATAGTATATCATCCCCAAATGGGGGTGTCAGGGGGCTCTGTGACAAATACCAGCCATGCGCTGACCCGCATAACGGTGGATACAACCGCCATGTTTCCGCGTTTCAAACCGCACGACCAATTGTTTGTAAAGCGGTTTTTCGAACCGGATTATCCATTTTTTCAGAACGCAGATATCGTCATAACAACCAGTGATGGCAGACTTCAAATCGGTAAATTCTGCCACCATGACGCGCACGGCATCACCATCACCCAACTTTCGCACGACAAACCGGTACTGATCCCGCAAAGCCGCGATCCGATTCCCTATCGGGTAACAGGCATAATTCCCCACAAAACAGCCGCCATATCCCGCAGCAACGACGCCGCGGCATGAATGTTTGAAAACTTAATTCGCATTATAATGCGGATTATTCGTTGACAAATGCGATTTCAAAGATCACCCTTTGCGGCATCATCAACCAGCAAAGGGTGTTTTTGCGATGACCATCCACAAAAAGAACGACGACTTTGACCCGACCAAACGGCGCATCACCGTGTGTGCCAAACGGTTCTTTGCCGCATGGCAATTCATCAGCACCGAGGAATCCCGGCCTTATCTCAACGGGGTTTACATCGAACCGCACAAGGATGGCGGGGTCACCATGACCGCGACCGGTGGGCACACGCTGGCATCGGTCCGCGATGACCAGGCTATTTTCGTCGGCAAGACGGGGTGGATATGCCCGGTCCCGAAATCGTTCTTGACGATGCTCAACCGCAAGGATGCCGGGCATCTTCATTTCGTCGGCGACAGCGTCTACCTCACGGACAACATGCTGGGCTATTACGATGTGACCCACCCCAGTTTCGACCCGACCGAAATCATCCCGCGTCACATGGCCGTTGGATACTGCCAAGCGATTGATGGCACATTCCCGGAATGGAAACGGGTGGTCCCGCGCAATGGGCGGGGCAAAGCCAAAGACTACGCCATGAATGGCAAGCTGATTGCGCGGTTTACCAAGGCGATCAGGGCGATCAACCCGGCATGTTCCCCGGCGCCTGCCTTGCATATCTTCACACCGCCGTCGGATGGCCAGCCAATCGTGATCCGAAGCGGCGCGGCCCCTGACTTCTTTGGCGTTCAAATGCCCATGCGCGACGATCCGGTCACCCGCCTGCCCGACTGGCTGAAACTGCCGCGCAAGAAACGCCCGCCCAAACCGGCGAACGACACCAAGCCCGGCAATGCCCCCAACGGCGCAGAAGCCGAACTGGTGAAGTCCGGGCAGTCGGCAGCCTGATGCCCCGCCCGTCCTCAATCCTGATTTTCGCGTGCGCTGCCCTGATCGCGGTTGTGATCGGGCAGCAGGCCGCGATTGGCATGCAAGGAAAAGACCCATGGAACAGTCAAACGTTACGCACATCCCCATCTACACACGCACCCCGGCCAACGATCCCAAAGTCGGCCCGCTTTATTTCCTTCCACCCGATGACGCCATCAGCAGCCCGACCGCGCGGCGCAACGCCGGGCTGGCCCCGCGCCACACCGATTGCGCCCTGCCCCATGCCAATGAACGGGTCAACGTTCTGATCGCGGGCAATTGCGGCTATCGCGCCAACCTGCACGGCACGATCAAGGCCGCGATTTGCACGCTGGCGCTCGATGCCAAACGCATTCTGGTGACCTTCCGCTATGGCGAAAATGAACCGGGCACAGGGGCCGCATGGGTCGAACAGACCCAGCTTACCTTCCCTGATCGCAACGCAGAATGTGAGGTGGTGTGATGGAAATGACACCGCTATTTTTCGACGGGCTTGTACGCCGCCGCATCGACTTCATGTCGCGGGGCATTGATCCGCGCAACAATGGATACATCAAAATTCACGATTCCAGCATAAGCATCTGGGAAGAAACCGTTGACGATGAAGACATGCTTTCCGAAGTGCTTGGCCCGTTGGTGAACTTGATGCGCCGGTGGGGGTGGACCGTAAGGTCTGACCAACGGATAAAAAAGCACTATCGGATACTGAACAAGTATCACAGGCACTGCCGACGCGGGCAGCTTGAGGCGAAACTTTCCATTTCCGGGCGGCACCTTGAAATCAAGTTCTTTCAGAACGTCGCCAACGTTTCCAACCCCCATGGCGGCGAGCATGAATTTGATATCCTTGCCCGCATGCCGTACCTGCTGCGGCTGCAAACCATTTGGTTCATCTCCAAGGCTGCCGCGCATCTGCATGCCAGCCACGGCTATCGCCTGAGTGACAAGCAGGGCGGGTCAAAAGACATCGGGCCACGCGGATCAACTGCGATGCAGTTCATTGAACATAACTACGCCCAAAGCTGGCACTTGGATAAAACGCTTGGCTATCCCAGCGGATCCGACGCCAGCTATAACAACAAAAGCGCCGATGGCGGAATAGTCACCCACGGTATGCAGGTCTGGATCAGAGACAGCAAGGGCCGCCGCTGGCTGCGCGGAACCGCCTATTACAACATCAACAACATGTGGTGGGTGGTGACCGGGCCATATTCGATACGCAACATCGCGTCGTTCGACATCTCTATACACCAACCCGCCAACCTGCGGGACAGGCGGAATCAACGGGTGCGGCGATCCGCCCTTGAAAAACAGATGCTCAAAGCAATCGCCACGATGGACTTCCACCGGGCCGAGACGCTCCGCCAGAAACTATTTGGCAACCAACCCCTATTCCGCATCTGGCACAAAGAAAAGCAGGCTTGGTACGGCACTCAGAATTGCGGGTACAGCTGTGACACCAGCAGGGCGGGCCTTTATACCCGCGATGAAGCTGAACGGTCTGCCAATGCCCACGAATTTCTTGAAATCAAGGGGGCAGCAGCATGACCCAACCAACCTTTGACAGCCACGTCACCGCATATATTGACATTGGGTCAAACGCGAAGGCCGTGGAACACATTAAAGGCGACAGCTACCGCCACAACGCCACCAGCCAAAGGCCCGGCGTCATGGTAATGACCCTCGAAATGGGCGGTGCAACCTATCAATGCGCCGACCCCAACTGGTTCCACCACCTGATCGATCAGGCCAACGCCGCCCTGACCAGTGCCGGATACCCGCCCCACATCACCGCATCAAATGACGATGATGCCGACAAAAAGGAACAGGTCGCATGAACCAGATGACCCAATGGCATCTTGATGATGAACTGATCGTTGATAATTTCGCGGGCGGCGGCGGGGCATCGACCGGCATTGAAATGGCGCTGGGCCGTCCGGTCAATATCGCGATCAACCATGATGCCAATGCCGTCATCATGCACCAGGCAAACCACCCGCACACCCATCACCTGTGCGAAGATGTCTTTGCGGTTGATCCGCTGGCGGTGTGCAAGGGGCGGCGCGTCGGGCTGGCATGGTTCAGCCCCGATTGCACTCATCATTCCAAGGCCAAGGGCGGCAAGCCCCGGTCAAAGAAGATCCGGGGGCTGGCGTGGGTCGTGGTGCGCTGGGCGGCAAAGGCCCGCCCGCGCATCATCATGCTGGAAAATGTCAAAGAATTTGCCGACTGGGGACCGCTGACCAAGGACGGTCAGCCCTGCAAGCAACGCAAAGGGAAGATATTCCGCCATTGGATCAGCCAGCTTGAACGCCTTGGCTACGCGGTTGAATATCGCGTCTTGCGGGCCTGCGATTATGGCACCCCAACCATCCGCGAACGTTTGTTTCTGATTGCGCGCTGTGACGGGCTGCCAATAGTCTGGCCCGCCCCGACCCACGGCAAACCGGGATCACCGGACGTCAAGGCCAAACGCCTGAAACCTTGGCCGGTTGCCGCCGACATCATTGACTGGTCCCTGCCCTGCCCGTCGATCTTCATGGACCCGGCGGACGCCAAAAAGCTGCGGCTCAAACGCCCGCTTGCCGACAACACCATGAAGCGCATTCATCGCGGGTTGCAGAAGTTCGTCTTTGATGCCGCCAAACCGTTCGTCGTGACGGTTAATCACAGCGGTGACTATTTCCGTGGCCAGTCCGTTGATGACCCGTTCAAGACAGTAACCGCTGCGCGGGACGGGCACGGTCTGGTGCAACCCTTTATCCAGCACGTCCAGCACGCCAGCAACGAAAACGGCACCATGGATGCCAACGAACCGCTGCGCACCGTGACGGCCACGCCAAAGGGCGGCGGCATGGCGGTTGTTAGTGCGCGGATGGAACCAGCGGACAAAGAACTACCGCACTATCGTTGCGAAGAATGCGGCGAAACTTTCCAAGACCCACACGCAACCGGCATTGCAACCCTTGCGCCTGCAGAATGCCCACGGTGCGGTGAAGAGGAACACCTGACGTTGGCGTTCATGGCACAGCACAACAACACAACCGCCGACAGCAGATCGGCAACCGATCCGGTATCGACCGTGACCAACACCGGATCACAGCAGGCCGTGGTTGCCGCGCACGTGACCAAGTTCCTCAATGGCGCAACCGGGTGTGACATGACAACCCCGATCCCGACCATCACCAGCGGCGGCAAAATGGCCCGCCCCGGGGGCGCAAATCCGTTGGGTGTGGTGGCCGTGCATCTGGATCGGCAATTTGGCAAATCAACCGGCAATGCCGCCGATGATCCGGTCGGGGCCGTGACGGCGGGTGGAGATGGCAAAACCGCCCTGTGCGCTTCGCACCTGGTGAAACTGCGCGGCACCTGCAAGGACGGGCAACCGGCCACCGACCCGATGCCAACCGTCACCGCCGGCGGAAACCACGTTGGTGAAGTCCGTGCCTTCCTGATGAAATACTATGGCACCGGGGGCGGGCAGGATTGCCGCGATCCGCTCGGCACTGTCACCGGCCACGACCGTTTCGGACTGGTCACCATCAAGGGCGAACAATATCAGATCGTCGATATCGGCATGCGCATGCTTTCCCCGCGTGAACTTTATGCCGCCCAAGGTTTCCCCGCCGATTACAAGATCGGCGATCGCGAAGGCGACGGCTTTAAATTCAGCAAATCCCAACAGGTCGCCAAATGCGGCAACGCCGTCTGCCCGCCTTTGTCCGCCGCCCTTGTCCGCGCCAACGTCGCACAAAGCAGCCTCTATCAGATGGAGCAATCAGCATGACCCGGAAATATGCAGCCGTGCCGTTGGACCTTCCGGCGGGGGAATGTGACGGCGGTGAACCCGTCACCTTTGGCTGGGTCTTTGAACGTGAAGGCATCGGCAAAATCACCGCCGCCCAGATTGACGCCATGGCACAGGCCCGCTTTGACAGCAAGCAGGCCCACATCAAAGAGTTTTCCGGATGGGACGGGCCAACATGGGCCGCCCTTGATCCAGATACCCTTGCCCTTGAACGCGCCGACATGATCGTCGCCGTCAAAGCCGCCGGGTTTGAGGTCGAATAACATGACATTCTTGACCGCACAGCATGATCGGCGTAGCATCCCCGGTGTCATGGACGTTTCCATGACCGGGTTTGGCGACCCGGAAAACAAAGGCGCTCGAACCGCGCCTAGCTTCATGCAGCGCGGTTTTACTATGGTCGGGCGCAACGGGAGACCCTCGGGTCTGCCGGTTCCTTTGTACCGGTTCGCCAACCTGTTGTTGCCCGGCCACCCTTTTGGCGAGGGGTGTTCGGGTCCATCTATACAAAGGACCAAAACAATGAACACTCCAACCAACGCCCGGACTCTGTCCGTCTCCGATCTGGAAAAACACACCGCCGAAACCAAACCCCGCATCTGTGTGCGGCGATTGGGCGAACGGCTCGGCTTTGACCGACCGCGTAAAATTCGTGATCTTGTCGAACGAAACATCGAAGAATTAAAGACTTACGGATCAACGCCCCACCGTGGGGCGATGATCACCATCGGCAAAGGCGGGCAGCGTGAAGTCCAAGAATACTGGCTGAACGAAGAACAGGCTTTGTTGATTTGCATGTTCGCCCGCACCAGGCGCGCCGCCGAAGTCAGGAAAGAAGTGATTTCGGTCTTCACCGCATGGCGGCGCGGCAGCTTGCCAACCCGCCTGCCCCGCTGGCGGCCAACGCGCGACGACATGCGCGCCATCAATTCCCGCGCCAGCCAAATCTTGCAAACCCGGTTTTCGGCGGTGCGCGATGCGTTGCTGGCCCAGATCAAACAGGACCGCGCCGCCGGGCAGGCCCGCGCGCTTTCTGATTACAGCGTCGAACCGACCGCCTTGCTGCCCGCCAATGATCCCGCCAATGACCCAAGATGGCCGGGGCTTGCCGATGGGCAGGCTGTTTTCATGATCGATGGCAGGCCGGTGCGGATTGATTTCACCGACGCCACCCCGGCGCCAGACCGCCCGGTCATCGCCATTCCGGTCGCCGATGGCACCGGCCCGCAATGCTTCACCATTGATACCACCCCGGCAGGCGCATCATGGTTTGATCGCTGCCACCTTGCCAAACCGCGCAATTCACGCGACCTTATACGACCGGTCGTTGTTGTGATCGGCACAATTGTCAAGGAAGGTTGCAATGAAAAATCACGGATGGATGGGGATGACAGCGGTGATCCTCGGGGGCTTGACCATGATGGGGTGTGAAAGTCAGGACCGGCTGACGCAAACGCGGTTTATCGCGCTCAGCGATACCGAATTCGTCTATGACGCGGTCGTCATTCATGGCTACAGCGACGAAGACCGCACACGGTGGCTCAATGACGAAGTCACCAAATACGGCATGTGCACCAACGGCTTTGACATCATCGATAAAAGGCGCGTCGAGACCGTTGGATCATGGCTGGGCTCCGCCGAACGTGAAATCACCCGTGGAAAATGCAAGGAAGGATAGCTTATGACCAAGAAGGCCGCTGTTACCAAGGCATCGGTCACGCGCGTCATTCAGGCCGCCAGCGCGTGCGGCCTGAATGTCTGTGAAATCATTGTCACAGCCGAGGGGGTGCGCCTGATTTACAACAGCGTTGACCGCCCGGCGGTGAACGATAACACTGTTGGCCCGAAACAATGGGATTAACGGGCGACCGCATGAAGATCAATTATCCGGGGCTTTGGGCCGAAACCCTGCCAAGCGGGCAGACGCGCTATCGCGTCCGGGTCGAGGGCAACAAGGCCCGCAAGATCCGGCTGCACGTCACCCCGGATCATCCGCGCTTTGACGAACATTACCGCGCCGCACGGGCAGGCATTCAGCTTGAACCCGAATCCGAACCGATTGACGCCACCGTGCGCGGGTCGCTTGACTGGCTGGTGATCAGTTTCCTGAATGCGCTTGAACGCGATGTCGCCAACGGGCAGGCATCCGTCCTGACGCTCAAGCAAAAGCGCGGGCTTCTGATGGGGCTGTGCGACATGCGCGGCGATGATGGCGATCGGTATGGCCAGTATGACATGGCGATCCCGCAAGGCCGCCTGATCCTGATCCGTGATCAGATGCGCGACACCCCGGCCAAGGCCAACAATATGATGAAAGCCGTGAGGGTGATGTTCAAATGGGCATCCGAACGCGGCATGGTGGCCGTGAACCCCGGTACCGGACTAACCCCTTTGCGCGAACGTGCCATCGGCGCGGTGCCATGGACGGTCGAAGACCTGCGCAAATACCGCGAGGCCCACCCACCAGGCACGCCAGCACATTTATGCCTGACCCTGTTCATGTTCACCGCATGCCGCATCAGTGATGCCGTGCGCCTTGGCCGGGGAAATGAATTTACCCGCGGCGGTATCACCGGCATTGGCTGGCAACCGCAAAAGAAAAACGCAAGGTTTGTGGAAATTCCGATGTTGCCGCCGTTGCTCAACGCGACCCGCGCAACCACGGTGCAGGGCCAGACATATCTTTTGACCGAACATGGCAAACCCTATCGATCCCCCGAAGGTCTGCGCAATCGCCTGCACAAATGGTGCGAATCCGCTGGCCTTGAAAACAGGTCAAGCCATGGCATCCGCAAAGCAGCCGGTGCGCTTTTGGCCGAGGAAGGATGTACGGTCTATGAGGTCATGAGCATCCACGGCCACGCCAGCCCCAAGACCAGCGAAATCTATACCCGTGGCGCGGAACGCTGGAAACTCGCCCAGTCCGCCACAGCCCGCCTTGCGGCCATGGAATGGTAAAAGTGCCCCACGCCTGTTTTTAGCGTGGGGCACTTTTATCATAAGCCATTGATTTAACAGCTTATTATAAGAAGGGTGGTAGCCGAGGAGGGACTTGAACCCCCGACACGCGGATTATGATTCCGCTGCTCTAACCAGCTGAGCTACTCGGCCACAGGATATTCTGTGGTGTTCCGTGACGTTTGGAACGAGGCGGTTTTTAAGTCAGGGATGGCTCCCCGTCAAGCGCCTTTTTGACGTTTTGATCAAAAAAGATATCCACAAAACCAGTGGGCGAGGAACATCTGCCCTCGCCCACAGTAATCGTTGATCCGTCGCTGATCCATTGGGGATCAGGCCGCGGTTGCCGCCCCGGCCATCAGTTCTTCGCGGGTGATCCAGCCGCCACCAAGGACGCGCTCACCCTGATAGAACACACCCGCCTGCCCCGGCGCGATGCCAAATTGGGCATCGTGAAGCTCGATCCGGGCTTCACCGGCGGCTTCGGGGTAAACGGTGGCTGTGGTCGGCTGCATGGCCGAACGCAGTTTGACTTCGACTTCAACGCCGTTTTCATCAATCTGATCGCCATCAAGCCAGTTGAGGTCTTTGACATAGACCAGTTTCTTGGCCAAAGCGGCCTTCGGCCCCACAACGACCTGACGTTTTTCGGGCACCAGTTTGACGACATAAAGCGGTTCTGCTGTGCCACCGATGTTCAGGCCGCGACGCTGACCAACCGTGTAATGGATAAGCCCCCGGTGGTCGCCCATGACATTGCCATCAACGTCAACAATCTGGCCGGGTTCACCGGCCTCAGGGCGTAAGCGTTCGACCAGACGGGCATATTTGCCATCCGGGACAAAGCAGATGTCCTGACTGTCGGGTTTGTCGGCCACTTCAAGGCCGAACTTGGCGGCCAAAGCACGGGTTTCGGCCTTGCTCATCAAATGGCCGAGCGGGAAGCGCAGGAAATCGAGCTGTTCCTGTTTGGTGGTAAACAGGAAATAGCTTTGATCGCGGTTGGCATCGGCTGCACGGTGCAGTTGCGCCTGCCCGTTGGCACCCAGTTTACGCTGCACATAGTGGCCGGTCGCCATGCAGTCCGCACCCAAGTCGTGCGAGGTTTCCAGCAGATCGCGGAATTTGACGGTCTGATTGCATTTCACGCAGGGGATCGGGGTTTCGCCGCGCATATAGCTGTCGGCAAAATCATCAATCACTTCTTCGCGGAAGCGTGATTCGTAATCAAGCACGTAGTAGGGAATGTCGATATCCTCGGCCACCTTGCGCGCATCATAGATGTCACGCCCGGCACAGCAGGATTTCGCACGGGTCGGGGCATTGGCCCCCATATCATAAAGCTGAAGCGTAATGCCGACCACGTCGTAGCCTTCTGATTTAAGAAGGGCCGCAACAGCGGAACTATCGACCCCGCCCGACATGGCAACAACCACGCGGGTATCTTCCGGGGCTTTATCAAAGCCAAGAGAGTTCATTTTTTCTCACCCATCCGCGGGTCAAGGCCGCAGCGACAAGAGGTTAAGACAAAAGGCAACGGGTGGCCTTCAAACCACCCGTAAAATTCGGTTTGCACTCATATAAGGGATTTCACCCTATTTTGCCAGATCAAGTCCCATTTGCCAGAAATCGGCTTCAAGGCGGCTTGCCATGGCGAATGTTTGGGTCAGGCTTTCGATCCGGGCATGCCCGCCGCGCTTGGCCGCGGTATGTTCCAGCAGATCAATTTCGGCCTTTGCCACATCCTGAAATTCATCGGACGCATACATTTCAATCCATGCCCGATATGGATTGCCGTCAAGCACTGTATCAGAACTTGCCATCAAGCGGTTTGCGATTTCGGCATAGCCCACCATACAGGGCATCAGAGCGACCTGAAGGTCCACCACATCGCCCTGAACGCCCCGGTCCAGCACATAGCGCGTATAGGTGACGCACGCCCGTGCTTCGGGCTCTGCGATGATGTCAGCCTCGGAAAGCCCCCATCCTTTGCAAAATTCAAGATGCAGGCTCATTTCCATATCAAGGATCGCATGCACAGTGCCGGAAAACTGACGCATCGTGCTTAGGTCTTCGGCCTTATAAACCGCCAGCGCATAGGCACGCGCAAACTGGATCAGGAACAGGTAATCCTGAATAAGATAATGCTTAAACGATGCCTCGGGTAGCGTGCCATTGCCAAGCTGCTTGATGAAATCATGGCAGACATAGCTTTGCCATGCATCGGGGGCTTGGGCGCGCAATTTGCCAAACAGGCTGTCGGCCGGGATGATGTCGGTGAAGGTTTGGTTCATGGTCGCCCTGCTCTGATCGGTTATGCATATATGCGGATATGAAAAGGCCAGCCTGCGGAATATTTCCGGGCTGGCCTTAACGATATGGAACGATGGTGCGATGGATTTCCGCCTGCGCGGGAATGACACATCACCCAAGCGCGATTTTAATCTTCGCGTTCGTCGATCCAGGCCATCTGAATGGCTTCGAGAATTTTCTCGTTCGATTTTTCGGGATCGTCGTCGAACCCTTCAAGCGCGCAGACCCATTTGTGCAGGTCGGTATAGCGCAGGTTGAGGTTATCCTTTTCAGGATGGGCATCCTCAAGCTCGATCGCGATGTCCTGAATATCTGTCCAGCGCATATCAGTCTCCTTTGGTGGCCGAATGCCACGATGTGCATCCGGTCAAAAAGAAGGTCAAACTTACTTGTCGACCATCATATTGCGGGTCGCTGACGGCAGCTTAACACGCAGGCCATCAAGTTCGTCACTCATGATGATCTGACAGCCAAGACGCGAGGTTTCGGTCAAGCCAAAAGCAAGGTCAAGCATGTCTTCTTCATCTTCTGACGGCTCGTCAAGTTTATCAAACCAGTCTTCATCCAGAACGACGTGACAGGTCGAGCACGCAAGCGAACCTTCGCACGCACCTTCAAGGTCGATGCCGTTTTTATGGGCGGCTTCCAGAACGGACAAACCGTCGGCGACGTCGAATTCTTTTTCGGTGCCATCCGGCTCAACAAAAACGATCTTAGGCATCTGCGCCTTTCTCCTCGGTAATACTTTTTGTTCGATCTCTGTTTAACACCCAATCAAAGATTTGGGTGCTGTGTCCGACCTGACCTTTGGCGGTTGCACGGGACAATCGCCGCAAGTGGCCGGTTTGTCAATTATTCGGGTCGTGTTTAGTTAACAGCATCCACATTCTGCCCGGTCAGAGCCTGACGGATGCGGCTATCCATTCGGCTTTCGGCAAACGGGCGCGATGCATTTTCAAGCGCCTCGGCCGCGTCATTAATCACATCACGATCATCGCCGCCCATTGCCGCTTCAAGTTTGGCAATGGCGTCATTGATGCTTTTGTCATCCTCAGGCGTTAGCAACGCGTGGTCTGCGTCCATCGCGGCCTGAACGGCAAGGATGTTGCGTTTTGCCTCAACGCGCGCTTCGGTCAGAAGGCGCATCAGCATATCTTCGCGGGCATGGACCATGCTGTCGCGCAGCATGTTGGCCATATCTACCTCATTGATGCCATAGGTCGGCTTGACCGCAACTTCCTGCTCGACGCCGGTGGTTTCTTCACGCGCCGACACGGTCAAAAGACCATCGGCATCAACATTGAACTGTACGCGAATGCGCGCGGCCCCTGCGGCCATCGATGGAATACCGGTCAGGGCAAAACGGGCAAGCGATCGGCACTGATCAACCATTTCACGTTCGCCCTGCACCACATGGATCATCATGGCCGACTGACCATCCTGATAGGTGGTGAATTCCTGTCCCTTGGCGACCGGGATCGGAGTATTGCGGTCAATGACCTTTTCAACAATCCCGCCCATGGTTTCCAGACCAAGCGACAGCGGCGTCACATCCAACAGAAGGTTATCAGACCCACCGGTCAATGCTTCGGCTTGAAGGGCGGCACCAAGGGCGACAACTTCGTCCGGGTCGATATTGGAAAGCGGTTCTTGTTCGAACAAATCGGCCACGGCCTTACGCACCGCAGGCACACGGGTTGAGCCACCGACAAGAACCACGCCCTTGACGTCTTCGGGCAACACATCCGCATCATCAAGAACTTGTTCCGTGATCGCGGTTGTCCGCGAGACCAGCTTGGCAATCATCGCCTCAAAATCAGAACGGGTCACGGAATGGGTGGTTTTGGTGCCATTAAGGTCAACGGCAACTTCGACCGCATCGCTATCGGTCAGGCCTTCTTTGACCTTACGCGCGGTTTTAAGCAGACGTTTGGCATCAGACGCATCAAGGGCATCGGTCGCCCCGCCGTCTTTGCGCAGGGCCAAAAGATGTTCGGCAATTGCGTGATCAAAATCATCGCCACCAAGGGCGGCATCACCGCCGGTTGCCTTGACCTGAAAAACGCCTTTTTGCATTTTAAGCAACGAGATATCAAACGTCCCGCCGCCAAGGTCGTAAACGGCATAAAGCCCCTCTGCCCCGTTATCAAGGCCATAGGCAAGGGCCGCAGCAGTTGGCTCATTAACCAGACGTAGGACTTCGATCCCGGCAAGGGTTGCGGCATCCTTGGTCGCGGTGCGTGCACCATCATCAAAATAGGCAGGCACGGTGATGACCGCCTTTTCGACCGGCTGATCAAGGCTTTCTTCGGCGCGCGTACGAAGGGCACGCAAAATATCGGCAGATACTTCGACCGGGGTCAAAACGCGGTTCCCGACATTAAGGCGCACCATCATCGGGCCAGCGCCATCATCGTCGGATTTTTCGGGAACTTCGACGTCATAGGGCAAGGTACCCGCCAGCGATTTGACGTCTTCAATGCCGCGCCCCATCAGGCGTTTGACCGACGAGACAACCCGACTTGCATCGGTGTTGATATGATCACGGGCGGCTTCGCCGACCACGGGGGTATCTTCACCGTAGTAGACAACAGACGGCACAATCGCATTGCCACCCGATTTATCGCGCAGGACTTCGGGTTTCTCATCGCGCGAAATTGCAACAACCGAATTGGTGGTCCCAAGATCGATACCGACCGCAATCTGGCGTTCGTCTTCGTGGGGAAGTGGCGTTTCGCCCGGTTCGTGGATCTGTAGCAAGGCCATGAATTCTATCCGTTATATTGAAATGATCAGGCTGCCGC
Organism: Thalassospira lohafexi; assembly: GCF_002844275.1. Taxonomy (GTDB): domain Bacteria; phylum Pseudomonadota; class Alphaproteobacteria; order Rhodospirillales; family Thalassospiraceae; genus Thalassospira; species Thalassospira lohafexi. The sequence goes on along the minus strand of NZ_NXGX01000006.1, from coordinate 239,314 downwards.
GAGACGCGATTTCTTCGCGCGCGCTTCCTCGGTCATTTTCATCAGGTATCTAAGACGGGTGGTCAGTTTTTTTGCCGTGTCAAAGGCATCCTTGGCAAACGCATCGGCAAGATTATTTTCGCATGCACGCGCCTGTTTGCGGGTATCCTTGATCATGGCATCAACCGTCATACGGTTGTCAGCATCATCAAGGGCTTCGCGCATTTCCATCGCTTCCATCAGAAGTTCAGGATCATTGACCGTATGCCCGCCGCCGCCTTCGGGCTCAACCCCGGCCAGACGCAGCATATAATGCGCCCGTGCGACCGGATTTTTAAGCGTTTCGAAGGCTTCGTTGAGGCTGGCGGCCTGCTGCGATGACAGGGCCTGTTCACGGGGCGATTTTGATGCGAAACGATCCGGGTGCAGTTTTTGTTGCTGCTTAAGGTACGTTGCCTCAACTGCATCGATATCGACAACAAAGGATCGTTCAAGACCAAACCGCTTGAAATGATCAAGCTGACCGGGGGCCTGAATGGCGTTGCATGTATCGCAAAACAGCGCACTGGCCTCAACAGGCCCCTTACAGGACCAGCAAACCTTATGTGCGGGGTGTTTCATCGTACCCGTATCTTCGGTACCGGTGTTGCTCACGCTATGCACTTCCGAGGATTTAAAACAAATTCAAATTACATCTTACGTCGAACAGGACATATGCAGGTGCAAACAGCCCCATTCAGGCGACGGCCCCGGTGAATTCCTGCGAACTCACTGGGGCCATAACCATCTTCAAAGCAGGTAAAGACCTGAAAATCCGTAGGTGATCCTAGATGTGGAAGGACTCACCACAACCACAACGACCTTTTTCGTTGGGATTGCGGAAGACGAACCCTTCTTCCATCTTGGTGACCTCATAATCCATTTCTGTTCCAAGAACGAACATCATGGCCTTTGGGTCAATCAGGATTTTCACGCCATCCTCAAGCTGGACAACTTCCTCAAAGCCACTGGCTTCGTCGGCATATTCCAGCGTGTAGGACAAGCCCGAACACCCTTTGCTGCGCACACCAAGCCGGATGCCTTCGGACGGTTTGCCGCGGCTATCAAGCAACGCCTTGATATGAACAAGCGCTTCTGACGTGACAGAAATCGGTGACGGTAATGCCATGGTCTTCTCCTGAGTTCCCGAAAACGGGGGAAAGGCAAAGCTGCTTATTCGGCAGCTTCGACTTCGCCCTGACCGTTTTTGGTTTTGTAGTCGCTGATAGCGGCTTTGATCGCATCTTCGGCAAGGATCGAGCAGTGAATTTTAACCGGCGGCAAAGCCAGTTCTGCTGCGATCTGCGAGTTCTTGATCGAACCAGCTTCATCAAGCGATTTGCCCTTGACCCATTCGGTGATCAGCGAGCTCGACGCAATGGCCGAACCGCAACCGAAGGTCTTGAACTTCGCGTCCTCGATGATGCCTTCCGGGGTCACTTTGATCTGCAGCTTCATAACGTCACCACAGGCCGGAGCACCAACAAGACCGGTACCAACGAACGTTTCATTTTTGTCCATCGAACCAACGTTACGCGGGTTTTCGTAATGGTCGATCAGCTTTTCACTATAAGCCATGATAGGAATCCTCCTAAAAGTTCTGTGTCTCTCTCACGAGATAAAAAACGTCGATAAGTCGTCGTCTGTCGTTCTTAGTGCTCAGCCCACTCGATCGACTTAATGTCGATGCCTTCCTGGGCCATTTCCCAAAGCGGGCTCATGTCGCGAAGACGCTCAACCGCAACACTGATTGACTCGATCGCTTCATCAAGCTCTTCCTTGGTCGTGTAACGGCCAATCCCGATACGTAGCGACGTATGGGCGAGTTCTTCGTCAACACCCAGCGCACGCAGCACATAAGACGGCTCAAGCGATGCCGACGTACATGCCGAGCCCGAAGAAACCGCAATGTTTTTGATGTCCATCTGCAGGCTTTCGCCTTCGACGTACGCAAATGAAACATTGAGGTTACCCGAAACGCGGGCTTCTTCGTCACCGTTGAGGTAAATGTCAGCCAGACGATCACGGAACTTCTTAAGCGTGTAATCGCGAAGCTCGGTGATGCGGGCGTTTTCTTCTGCCATTTCGTTCGACAGAATATCACACGCCTTACCAAAACCAACAAGCAACGGTGTCGGCAACGTGCCCGAACGCATGCCACGTTCCTGACCACCGCCGGTGATCTGTGCGATAACGCGAACACGTGGGCGACGACGCACGAACAATGCACCAACGCCTTTCGGGCCATAAAGCTTGTGGGCGGAAATCGACATCAGATCGATGTTCATGTCTTCGACATCAAGATCAATCTTGCCAACAGCCTGTGCGCAATCGGTGTGGAAGAACACTTTGCGTTCACGGCAGATAGCACCGATTTCCTTAAGGGGCTGAATCACACCGATTTCGTTGTTCACACCCATGACGGACACAAGTGCGGTTTCATCGGTGATGGCCGCTTTAAGTTCTTCAAGGTCGATCAGGCCGTTATCCTTAACGCCAAGATAGGTAACTTTGTACCCTTCTTGCTCAAGGTGACGGGCACTGTCGAGCACGCATTTATGCTCGGTCACGACCGTGATCAGATGCGGCTTTTTCTTACCATAGAACTTCATCACACCTTTAAGTGCGAGGTTGTTCGATTCTGTCGCACCCGAAGTAAAGATAACTTCCTTGGCCGATGCACCAATGACCTTGGCAACCTGTCCGCGCGCGACTTCAACCGCGTCTTCGGCTTCCCAGCCAAAGCTGTGGTTGCGCGAATGCGGGTTACCGAACTTCTCGGTGAAGTATGGCAGCATCGCATCCACCACCCGCGGATCGGTCGGCGTCGTTGCCTGGTAATCCAGATAGATCGGCTTTGCTTTAAGCTCGTTCATAATTAAGACTTCCTCACTCACTCTCTTGTCAGGCAGCGTGACGCGCCTTCTTGCGCGCTGCATTACCCCTCATCCGGCTCCAAACTCGGACAAACGTATCGATATCTTCGTCGGTCGTTTCCAATCCCAGACTGACCCGAATGGCCGACCCGATATCGGAAAGTCCCATTTCCTTAAGCACGTGGCTTTCACGTACCTTGCCTGACGAACAGGCAGATCCCGAACTGATTGCAACACCACCTAAATCCAGTGCCATCACCTGGGTTTCCCCGGGCATTCCTGGCAAGATCAGGCAACTTGTATTCACCAGCCGCTCCGTTCCTTTTCCGGCAATCACAAGCTCAGGGGCTTCTGATGCCAATTCCGTTTCAAGACGGTCGCGCTTTGCTGCGATCTCCGTCATTTTCGCCATTCCGGCCTCGGCCCGCCGGGCTGCGGCAGCAAAGCCTGCAATGCCCAAAACGTTTTCCGTGCCGCCGCGGCGGTATTTTTCCTGACCGCCACCGCGAATTTGCGGCACCAGCATCACACCTGGAGCAATCGCAAGGGCACCGATCCCTTTGGGGCCGCCGATCTTGTGGGCCGAAATCGACACCATATCAACCAGCAGACGTCCCATGTCTAACGGTATACGGCCCAACGCCTGTACTGCGTCACAATGGACCTTTGCCCCGTATTCGCGCGCCAGCAAAGCAACCTTTGCGACAGGCTGAATGACACCGGTTTCATTGTTGGCCAGCATGACCGAAACCAAAACCTTTTCACCCTTCTGCGATGCGTCTTTCAGCATTGCCTCAAGGGCCGCCAGATCAATCACCCCATCGCCATCAACCGGGATGCGCTTGGCATCGGACCGGGCCTCGATCACCGATGGGTGTTCAACCGCACTGGTGAAAACCGTGACATCTTCCAGCCCACTCAGGGCAAGGTTGTTTGCCTCGGTCCCGCCGCTTGTAAAGATCACCCGTTCGGGATCACCCCCAAGCAGATCGGCAATGGTACGGCGCGCATGATCGACAATCTTGCGAGCTGCGCGGCCGCTGGCGTGAACTGAGGACGGGTTCCCCGTGATATTCATCGCAGCGATCATTGCCTGTTGTGCCTCGGAGCACAGCGGCGCGCTTGCGTTGTAATCAAGGTAAACCTGATCGGTCATCAGTTTAAAATCATCCTTATTCGCATTTGCCGTCCCTATACGCACGATATAGAGGACTAATCACTGTGCCGCAACCTGTGACGGCTCTTCTATTTGCGTGGTTTTCGACGGGAAAACCCGCAAGGAACCACTGACATTGCGTCCAACCACATCGGCCAGGCTAACGGACGCCAGATAAAGGTAAATCTGATTGCCAAGTTCTTCCCACAATTCATGGGTTTGGCAGCGTCCCTGATTGGCCTTGCATCCTTTTGGCGACCCGGACTTACAGCGGGTTGCGCGGATCGGCTCATCAACAGCCAAGATCACATCGGCAACGCGGGTTTCCTGCGCAGTACGCGCGAGAAGGTATCCGCCCCCCGGACCACGCACGGAACGGACCAAGCCGCCTTTGCGCAATTTGCCAAAAAGCTGCTCAAGATAAGACAGTGAAATTTCCTGACGGTCCGCGATATCCGCAAGTGCTACCGGTCGGTCCTTGCTGCTTTCAGCAAGATCGACCATCGCCATCACGGCATAGCGGCCTTTGGTACTCAGCTTCACGGTTCATCCTCCTGCCTTGCTGCTCCGGTTATGCTATTTTGGCTGCAAACCTGACAGCGGGCTCTGTTCGTATTCGTGGCGCGAACCTGCGCCTAACTCATTCCGATGACGCGACGATGCGTGGCTTGTCGGCAATCACATCACCATCATCAGATGACTTGTTATCTGTTTTAAGCTCTGCAACCTGACCACGCAGTTCTTTGACTTCACGACCAAGCTCTTCAAGCGCACGCGCCACGGGATCAGGCAGATCACCAATCGGCGTGCCATAGGCACAGAAACGATCATCGGCTTCGTGGCGTACGATCTTGGCGGGGATCCCGACCACAGTCGCACCTTCGGGCACTTCCGACAGCACCACCGCATTACCACCAACACGCGCATTCTTGCGCACGGTGAATGGGCCAAGAATTTGCGCGCCCGAGCCAACAATCACGCCATCTTCAAGCGTAGGATGGCGTTTAAGGCCACGTTGGCCGTCGCTATTAACGCTCGGCGACGTTCCACCAAGGGTCACCCCCTGATATAGTGTTACGTCATCGCCAATCTCGGCCGTTTCACCAATCACAACGCCCATGCCGTGGTCGATAAAGAACCGTTTGCCAATTTTTGCGCCCGGGTGAATTTCGATCCCGGTCAGCCAACGGAAAATCTGCGAAATGAAGCGGGCTGTGATACGAAAACCACGCTGCCACAGCCAGTGTGTGCCGCGATATCCCATGATTGCGTGAAACGCCGGATAACAGAGCGCGATCTCCAAACGGGAGCGTGCCGCTGGATCGCGGGCAATCATCGCGTCAATTTCCTGACGAATTAGCTTGAACATGGGGCGGTCCACTGTGTAATTAGTATCTTCGATTCCCGGCAGCCACGCCAACACCCGGCCTTACGCAAGACGTAAGATCGGGTTTACATGGCGCCATTGCGTTAGCCGGAATATAGGATAACCGAGTAACTTGGTCAAGTATTTGCCCAAAGCAATTTATGCGCAAACACGAAAAAACTTACAAAAACACTCGGATATTTTTGTTGCACACATTATTCCATTCGTGGACAGGAGCAGTCTGATCCATGCCTGAGGTCATTTTTAACGGCCCCGAAGGTCGCCTTGACGGTCGCTACCACCATAACAGCGCTGACGATTCGCCCATCGCACTCATTCTCCATCCGCACCCCCAGCAGGGCGGCACAATGAACAATAAATTGTGCTTTAACATGTTCAACATGTTCAAGGATCGCGGTTATTCGGTCATGCGCTTTAACTTCCGCGGCGTTGGTCGCTCGCAGGGCGTCTATGATCAAGGGATCGGTGAGCTGTCTGATGCGGCATCGGCTCTTGACTGGATGCAAACCTATAACGCCAATGCGCGCGCCACGTGGGTCGCAGGGTATTCGTTTGGGTCCTGGATCGGCATGCAGCTTTTGATGCGCCGCCCGGAAATTGACGGGTTCGTTTGCGTCGCACCGCCGGCCAGCGAATATGATTTCACCTTCCTGGCACCCTGCCCGTCATCGGGTCTGATGATCCATGGCACGCAGGACAGCAACATTCCGCTGGCATCGGTCAATAAACTGGCTGACAAGCTTAATGCCCAGAAGGGTATTGAAGTGGATTTGCGCACGATTGACGGTGCCGATCACTATTTTGCCAAACAGCAAGACGACGTAATCAAGCACACGGCTGCTTATCTTGAGAAGCGTGGCGCGTAAAGCGACCCGCCGCGAGTAGGCAACGACAATAGACCAAAGGCCGCCTGATCAGGCGGCCTTTTTCGTTTGGTATAGCTTTCCACCGCAACAGGGCTCCGCCACCCCGGTTGTGCCTGGAAAGCTCAGTGGTAAATCGCGCAGATGGCGCACTGCCAAATAGCCAAAACATTCGGCCTCAACCGCATCGCCGTCCCAATCAAGCACATCAACCGATTTCACTGGGACGCCCAACCGCTCCTGAAGCTGTGCCATAACATATTGATTATGCCGACCACCGCCACAGACGAACCAGCCTTTGGGGGCTGCCGGCAGATGGTTCACCCCGGCTACGATGGCCGCCACCGTACAATTGGCAAGGGTCGCCGCCCCATCCGCCATGCTTAGCTTTGCCTCGGCTACCAGCCCATCAATGGTTGCGGCCATGTCTTCACGATCAAGGGATTTCGGTGGCACGCGATCAAAATACGGGTCTTCAAGAAATTTAACTTCAACCATCGGGTCGGCCTGCCCGGACGATGCCGTTGCACCGTTCATATCAACCGGTGTCCCGGTGTGGCGCAGCATCCAGTCATCAAGGCGCGCATTGCCCGGCCCGCAGTCAAACGCCAGCAGCGCGTCATCCGGGCCGATCCATGTCACGTTAGACACACCACCGATATTTAGAACCGCGACGGGCATTTCAACGCCGGCACTTTTCATCAGTGCCGCATGGTAAACTGGGGCAAGTGGTGCGCCCTCGCCCCCGGCGGCTACATCGGCAAGGCGAAAATCGGCCACAACCGGAATGCCGGTTTTTTCCGCCAGCATATAAGGTGTTCCGATCTGTCGCGTGATCCCGGAGGCCGGTTCATGAAAAACCGTCTGACCATGAAACCCGATGACGCCTACTTCAGCCGCCACCACACCGGATTTTTCCAGCAACATATTAACAGCATTAACATGAACGTCTGTCAGATCATCTGCCACAACCTGTTCGCTGTTGGTGGCTGCGCGGTTGCCAAAGCAGGCCCGCATCCGTTCACGAAGACTGGCGTCATACGCAACAAATACAGAATGCCCGGTACGGCGAACCTCGATCCCATCGGTTTCAATCAGGGCCGCATCAACGCCATCCAGGGACGTTCCGCTCATCATTCCGATTGCCTTGATCCAGCCGTCTGTCATTGGAAACTCCGTATAGGTTTTCTGGGTGTTTTGCTGCGTTGAGGAGCAGATTAAAATCAATTTATCGCGAAATCGTTACCGCCATAGCAGAACTGCATGTCGATGCGTTGCCCCGCGAATGTTTTTTGTGCTAGATCATCGCGTCCGCAGTAATAAGCGGCTCGATTTTTTTATCACAACCAAACATAGCGCAAAAACCATGACTGAACTTAAGTCTGATTTTCTCCGCGTCATGAATGACCGCGGTTATATCCACCAATGTACGGACCTCGAAGGTCTTGATACCTATGCGACGGAAAATACGGTGGTGTGCTATGTGGGCTATGATTGCACCGCAGACAGCCTGCATGTCGGATCGCTTGTATCGATCATGATGCTGCGCTGGTTACAAAAAACCGGCCATAAGCCGATTGTCCTGATGGGCGGCGGTACCACGCGTGTTGGTGATCCAACCGGTCGTGATGACGCCCGCCCGGTTTTGACCGATGAAATTATTGACGCCAACATGGCTGGCATCAAAAAAGTGTTTCAGCAGTTCCTGACATTTGGCGATGGCCCGACCGATGCGATCATGGTCAATAACGCCGACTGGCTTGATAAACTGAACTACATCGAATTCCTGCGTGATTTTGGGCGGCATTTTTCGGTCAACCGGATGCTGAGCTTTGACTCGGTTAAAATTCGTCTGGAACGTGAACAGTCGCTGAGCTTCCTTGAATTCAACTACATGATCCTGCAGGCCTATGACTTTGTTGAACTGAACCGTAATTATGCCTGCACGCTGCAGATGGGCGGATCGGATCAGTGGGGCAACATCGTCAATGGTGTCGAGCTTGGCCGTCGTGTTGATGAAAAATCACTGTTTGGCCTGACCACGCCGCTGATGACCACCGCGTCAGGGACCAAAATGGGCAAGACGGCGTCTGGTGCTGTATGGCTCAACGAAGAACGCCTGTCGTCCTATGATTACTACCAGTTCTGGCGCAACACCGAAGACGCCGACGTCATCAAATTCATGCGTCTGTTTACCGAAATGTCGCTCGAACAGATTGCGGAATACGAAAAGCTCGAAGGATCGCAGATTAACGAAGCCAAAAAGGTTCTCGCCCTTGAAGCAGTTAAGCTGTGCCGCGGCGAAGAAGCCGCACTCGCCGCTGCTGAAACCGCGCGCAAGACCTTTGAAGAAGGCGTTTTTGCCGACGACCTGCCTACCGTCGAAGTTGCCAAGGCTGAACTTGATGCGGGCATTCCGGCATTTGATCTGTTCCGCCGGGCGGACCTTGCCAAAACCGGCGGTGAAGCACGCCGCCTGATCAAGGGTGGCGGGGCCAAAATGAATGACGAAAAAGTCAGCGATGAAAATGCGATGATCAATGCCGATGCCATCAATAAAGACGGTGTGATCAAGGTTTCTGCTGGCAAAAAACGTCACGTGCTGATCAAACCGGTCTGATCAAGGGCCCTACATCAAAATACAAAAACCCCGCAGCCTGTGCTGCGGGGTTTTTATTTAAATACGATACCATTGGTCCGACGATATTAACCTGAGGACGTTACCCCGGTTCCGCCCCGGTGATGAGGTTGCGAAACACCCCCGGCACAAAGGTCGATAGTGGGTTCACATCGACATCCGGCTCATTCAGATCACCTTCAATGGTGTATGTCGGGGCAAAGATGCCACCGCCCTCTTCGCCAACCAGAAGGTCCCCAAGGATCGGAATAACACCAAGGGCAGAGTTCAACGCATAGATCGGCACAATTGATCCCGCCAAGCGGATTTCAGATTTCGCAAGATCAATCGATCCATTGGCCGTCACCCCGACAGCCGTTCCGTTTGCCGCCACCTTACCAAGGGTCAGCACATCGTTGACATAGGTGAAATCACCGTTCAGTTCGTCAAAGGCAATGCCATTGCCCGCCAAAACATCACCTAAGCCTGTGAGCGAAGCCGCGCCGAGCACCCGTGCGGCAATCGGCGCATTCACCACCCGGAATTCATCAATGTTGATCTTGCCGGCGAACGGTTGGGCTTCATCGCCCTCATCAACCGTTCCTTCGACCACCATGCGTCCGCCCAGAAGATTGTCGTACATGTCCAGCGCGCGCAAAAATCGCCCGGCATTTTCAGATGTCAGCCTGACTGTACGGGTTTTGAAATCCGTGCGTTCAACCTGAGCAAAAATGTTGGCACGATCCCCAAAGGTCCCGTTCAGAACGAGGCTGTCCCATTCGTCGCCGATCATATGGATCGCGCCTTCAACCTCATTGATCAGTTCGCCATTGGCCATGACCATCTGATCAACATTCACGAAAACATCTGTTTTGCCACCAACCCGTGATGCCCTCTCTCCGATCCCACCACTGTTGGGGTTGTTGCCCGCGGGCAGATCATTCTGATCGCTGTCATCACTGACAATCCAGGGGGTTAAAATCGCCTGTTGGGCATTGATTTCGATTTCCTGATTTTCACCCATCTTGTTGAGGATGATTTTACCCCCCGTCAATGTGGGTTCACCCCCCTTGACCAGGAAATGATCCCCCGCAAGGGTGACCATTGCATCCTGCCCAATCGGATTTTCTGACGTTGTGGTCGCCGCATCGTTGGTGTGGTTCTCAACAAAGGACCGCAAATCAAATTGCTGTCCGCTCAGATCAGCAAACAATTTCTGATCCTGAGACAACCGAACCGATCCCGAAAGACCAAGGTTTTCGCGGAAATTCGAGCTATCAAGGTTAAGCGCCCAAACATCTGAAATCTTGCTGTCGCCACTCCATTTCGCTTTGCCATTGGCGTTAAGCAGTGGTGCAGAAACACTAAACGCATTCAGACTGCCGCTGTTATCACCAAGAACGACAAGATCAAATGTCGCCGTTGCAGGAACATTCGCCGCCTTTTGGTACTCAACCGCGTCAATGTTAACCGCCACCTGTTTAAGGCCAACATCACCGGTCACACCAACGGTGTTTTCCCCCACCTTGATGTCGACAGTTCCATCTGCAACGCCAGTTAAATAGGGGGAAACATCAAGATCGACTTTTGCCAAAGCCGACAAATCAAGGTCCCCCGACAGGGTGTAATGGCTGCGCACTGCGGCTTTATCGGCAAAACTTTCAATCCACTTGATGTTGGTTCGCCCCTGCCCGATGGCGGCATCACCGCTAAGATCAAGCCCCTTGGTGTTGACCTGCAATTCAAATGCACCGTCTGCGATATCAAGATCGCGAAATGCTTTCGTCACCTTGGCATTTTCAATCCGCGTGGCAGCGGCCACCTCGACATCATCAAATGTGACCGCACGCAACAGTGGGAAATAAAGCCTTACGCGGGTTGCCTGATCGCCTGTGATCTGCTTGGGGTCAATCCCCAGTCGCTTTGCAAAGCCAAGCGGTTCGGCATCAATCAGCTCAAGAGCTTTTTGCACACTGCCGTGGGCGACGACTTCGATATCTGCCGATGGGACAGGTTCATCAAGCTTGGTAAATTCGATGGATGCATTTTCAACAATCAGACCATCCGCATTGCCTTGATCGGCATAGATCTTAAAGCTGGTTGCATCAAACTCAGCCCGCCCAGCAGCGTCAAGAACCACGGGCATCTCGCCAAGATAATGCACCGTGACCCCCGACATGGTCATCTGCCCGCCCAAGGCATCGAGAATGACTTCACCGGCCTCATCCTGATGCAGCTCGGTATGCATGGTTGCCTGATGAACAATGCCCTCAGACAGGTTTTCAATCACCCATTCGCGCGCATCATACCCGACGTTTTCCGGCCATAACCGGTTTAAATCATTGGTCGCAACGTCTGTTGCTGACACATCCAGATTGATTTTCCAGTCGGAAAACGGATCAAGGACAACACCCTTAAGGCTTGCCACCGACGCACCGACATTCAGGGTCACATCATCAAAGCTGATCCGACCGGGCACATAGCTTGTGGCAATACGCCCGCCCGTCACACGATAGGTTGCGCGCATTTCGTCGGGCAAGGAAACAACGCCACTTCCAACAGACAAATCCGCACTGGCCGAAATCAACTCGCCATTCGCGTCATACTTTGCCTTTAGCCCCCCGGAAACCGGTACAAAAGCATCGCGCAGGCCATCAAATACATTTGAAATCGTCGCAAGTTCCGCAAGCTCGATCTCACCAAGCTTAGCGGTAAGGTCAATCTCGCCGGTTCGGGTGCTGTAGTCACCGGTAACATCGATACGGGTTGCAACAGAACCAGCTGAAACCTGCATGGATGCTTCGGCTGAAACGCCGAACTTCCCACGTGACAAAAGAATATCTGCCTGTGGCGCGGCCCAGATAACACCAAGCTTCTCGTCACGCACCTGCAGATCAGCGTTTACAACGCCGAAACTTTCAAAGTAATCCGCTGCGGGGAAATCTGTCCGTGCGCCAGACAGAATATCAACAATATCGCGCAGCGCCTGACTGCCTGAATGCACATCCGATCCCGGATCAGTGCCATTTGCACCATCCTTGGGCAACGCATCAGTCCCCTGATCGTCCCCCGGAACTGGCGGCAGATCAATCACAAGGGATGGCGCGCGCTCTGTCTGATTTGAACCATCGGGTGATGCGGTGTCTTCTGTCGCAAGATTACTGCCGTCCGGTGATCGGTTTGCATCATCCACGACGTCCTCTTCGGCGGCGTATCCGATATTGATCGCGCCATCGCGTCCCCGTTCAAGTCGGATCCGCGGTCCGATCAGATTTAATTCGCGCAGGGCAAGAACACCTTCAAAAAGTGCCTTGGTTGAAAATACAACGTCTGCCTCGGGGACTTGCAGAAGTTCGTTGTTATCTGGTCCGTGCACCGAAACATCGCGCAGGCGCACATCAAACTTTTCGTCCCAACCGCGCCAATACAAAACAAGATCGTCAACAGACAGGCGGTTTTCGCCCATCGACTGATTAAGACGATCCACGATGTAAGGCGTAATACGATGCAGCGAGACAGGTCCCTGTGCGACGCGCCAGACGGTAACCGCGCCAAACACACCGACAAACAGGACGAGGGCCCCAAAAATCAGCCCCAACCATCCAGAAAAGGTTTTTAACAGGCGCACCCTATTTACCTTGAATTTTCGGTGTCATACACAGATTTACCAATTAGCCCAAAACAGTCCAATACAGTTTATCGCACGCAACACCGTGCTAAAACCGGTAAAAGAAACAAACTGTTATTGATCTTATCCCTTTTTACCGACGCACAGAAAAGATAGGGTCGGCGTCGTAACTAGAAACATGTTTCCCCGACCCTCTGGATCACGATACCATCATAGGTCTTATGCTATCAGCCGTAAATCTGTGCATAGCCCGGTTCGTCACCCTTTCGCAATACAAGGAAAGCAATAAAGTGTCTCTTTCCTGGATATCACATGATCTTCCCAAACCATTTGATCCTGAACGTACTGCCACCGCATTTGAACGCTGGCGGGCATTGGCAGAACGTCCTGCCTTTGAAAGTATTTCTGATCAAATTGTCGAGATTGCGACAAACGCGCAAACATCGTCTGTTTTGGCTGCTCTTTTTGGTAACAGCCCGTATCTGACGAACCTGTGTTTGCGCGATCCGGGGACGGTCTGTGATGTCTTTGCCAATGGCCTTGATGATGCTTTTAAAACGGCTCTTGATCCGGTCCGTGAAAGTGCCAAGGCCGCCCCGCTTGATCAACCAACCACCATGGCCACCGTTCGCATTGCAAAACGCCATGCCGCATTGGTGATCGCCATTGCCGATATCACAAACGCATGGTCGCTTGATAAAATCACCGCTGCGATCAGCGACACGGCCGAGCTTACCCTTGGCTTTACCATGGCCCATTGTTTGTCCGCCTTGGCACGTCTTCGCAAATATGATCTGCCAAATCCGGAAAACCCACTGAAAGACAGCGGGATTTTCGCCATTGGCATGGGCAAGCTTGGCGCAGGTGAGTTGAATTATTCATCGGATATCGACCTGATCTTCCTGTATGATCAGGATGTTGTGACCTATGTCGATCCGGACCGCATCCATCAGGATCTGGTGCGTATGGTCCGCGATATCGCCCGCATCATGGAAGAACGTACCGGCGACGGATATGTGTTTCGTACTGATTTACGATTACGCCCAGACCCATCATCAACCCCACCGATTTTATCGATGCTGGCGGCTGAAACCTATTACGAAACAGTGGGGCAGAACTGGGAACGTGCGGCCATGATCAAGGCCCGCATTGTTGGCGGCGATCACAATGCTGGAAATGCGTTTCTTGAAATATTGCGCCCCTTTGTCTGGCGCAAGCACCTTGATTTTCTGGCAATCCAGGACATTCATTCGATCAAACGCCAGATCAATGCCCATAAGGGCGGCAGCAAGATCAACATCCCGGGCCACAACATCAAGCTTGGCCGTGGCGGCATTCGCGAGATCGAATTTTTTGCCCAGACCCAGCAACTGATTTGGGGCGGACGCGAGGTCTCCCTGCGCTGCAAGGCAACCTGCGAAACATTACGCGAGTTGACCAAATTCGGACAAGTATCAGAAAATGTCCGCGATGAAATGCTCAGCGCCTATGCGTTCCTGCGCACCGTCGAACATCGGTTGCAAATGATCGATGATCAACAAACCCAGACCCTGCCGGAAAGTGATGAAGGCCTGCATGCATTGGCAACCTTCCTTGGCTACACCGACCGGGCCGGGTTCATTGCTGACTTGTTGCTGCATTTGCGCAACGTTGAAAACAATTATGCGGAACTGTTCGAAGACGACGTTCCCTTGGCCGGTGCGACCGGCAACCTTGTCTTCACCGGCACCGAAGACGACCCCGAAACATTGGCAAACCTGCGCCAAATGGGGTTTGAGAATGCCGAAAATGTATCGGTTACGGTGCGCGGCTGGCACCATGGCCGATATCGCGCCACCCGGTCGCGTCGTGCGCGCGAAATCCTGACTGAACTGATGCCAACCCTTCTGGGTGCATTGGCCAAAACCACCAATCCGGGCATGGCATTTCGCGCCTTTGATGATTTCCTCAAAGGACTTCCAGCAGGTGTTCAGGTTTTCTCACTGTTTACCGCCCACCCGGAACTTCTTGAACTGCTGGCCCAGATTGCCGGAACCGCCCCGCGCATGGCCAAATACATTGGCCGGAATGCGGCGGTCCTTGACTATGTGCTGATGTCGGGCTTTCACGAAGAACTGCCCGATGCGCAGGATATGATCATGGAACTTGACGCGCGCCTGTCGCGCGAAGACATGGTCGAAGACTGGCTTGATTGCGCCCGGCGCTGGGCCAATGACCAGAAATTCCAGATTGACGTGCAAACCATCCAGAACCGCCATACCCCGCACGCTGCGGGACGCGCCCTTGCCGATGTTGCCGATGTTGCCATTCGGTCCCTTTTCCCGCGCATTGCCGATGATTTTGCCACCAAACATGGACAATTCGAAGATGGCGGCTTGGCGGTCTTTGCACTTGGCAAGCATGGCGGTCAGGAACTGTCGCCGGGCTCGGACCTTGATATGGTCTTTATCTACGATGTGCCCGAAGACGCCGAAGAATCAGATGGCGATAAGCCGTTGTCACCGGGGCATTATTACATCCGTCTCAGTCAGCGATACATCAATGCCCTGTCGGCCCCGACCGCCGAGGGTATCTTGTTTGAAACCGACTTGCGCCTGCGTCCCAGTGGATCAAAAGGCCCGCTTGCGACCCATTTCAAAAGTTTCGATACCTATCAAAACAACGACGCATGGACATGGGAACACATGGCGCTGACCCGCCTGCGTCCGGTCTATGGCCCGGAAAACCTGTGTAAAAAGGTCGTTGCGACGACCAATGCGGTGCTGTGCAAAAAGCGGGACCCTGATCGGTTGGTGCGCGAAGTCTTTGACATGCGAAACCGCATGGATGCTGGCAAGGGCGACAATCACCCTTGGGCAATCAAAATGCGGCGTGGTGGTCTGGTTGATCTGGAATTCATTGCGCAGTATTTGCAATTGCGCCACGCCCATGATCATCCTGAAATATTGTCGCCAACCACCCGCGATGTGTTTAAAAATCTTGATGCAGCGGGAATTCTGGATGGGGAACAGGCAAAGTTTCTTGCCAATGCCGGATCGTTCTGGCTGGCCATACAGGCCATGCTGCGGCTCACCACCGAGGGCCCGTTTGATCCGCAAACGGCCAGCACCGATCTGCGTAAAATGCTGGCGACCGCGGGGAAATGCGACGATTTCGAACAATTGCAGGCCAAGGTCGACGAAACAGCCACCAAAACCAAGGCCATCTATGACCTGATCATTAGCGACCCGGCCGAAAAAGCAGGCCCGATCCCTGAAAGCTGATGAAAGCCTACGATAACGGTGAAAATATCAATGATCCGGATGCCGTTGCCATCCCTATAATGGATTATATTTTTATGCCCGCGCCTTCAAACACGGCGAACGATGGATGCGCGACACTACGGATCGCACATGCGCACGAACAGACAAAGGATAGAACATGACACTTGATACAGTCGCGACAGCCCCGGATTTTGAACTGCCGACCGACGGTGGCGGCAGCGTGAAACTGTCTGATCTACGCGGCAAGCCGGTGGTGATCTATTTCTATCCCAAGGACATGACACCGGGCTGCACGACAGAATCCTGCGAATTCCGTGATGCCGAACCAGATTTTAGCGCCGTTGACGCTCAGATCATTGGCATTTCCAAAGACAGTGCGGATCGCCATGACAAGTTCAAAGCCAAACATGACCTGAACTTCATTCTCGCCTCTGACGAGAATGGCACCACCTGCGAAGACTACGGTGTGTGGAAGGAAAAAAGCATGTATGGCAAGAAATTCATGGGAATTGAACGGACCACCTTTGTCATTGATGCCCAAGGCACAATCCGTAATGCGTGGCACAAGGTCAAAGTCAAAGGCCACGTCGCCGAGGTTCTTGAAGCCGTCCGCGCCCTTTAAAATCTGCATTATGATACGTAAAGGCCCGACAATCATCCTGTCGGGCCTTTTTTATTCGATCTTAAAATGCTTTAAGTTCAATGTCGTGACCGATGAGGCCCATATTGATTTGGTTGCCTTACCTTGTTTCTCAGGCTAAGAATTTGAATATGGGAATATAGGTGAGCATAAATTTCACCTATCAGGAGAAAACAAACCGGTTCACCGGCAAGGCGGGTAATTCAATGAACAAGAATGTTGTCGATCTTGACGATCAGATGCTTGCAGACTTTCGTGATGAAGCCCACGACATCATTAATTCGATTGATGTCCATTTGCAGAATGCACGTGGCAAGGCCGACCCGATACACCTGACAGCCATTCAACGCGAAGTTTTCAATTTGCGGTACAAAGGCAAATCGGTCGCCGCCCCGCTGATCAACCTGACCAGTCATCGCCTTGCAGATTATGTCACGACCTGTAAGGAACTCAATGAAGGTGCTATCGAAGACATTCAGGCCTTTGTCGATAAAATCCAGACCCTTCTTGACGGCGACATGACCGCAGGCGGCACCGACACTGCCGAGTTTGTCCGCGAACTGCCCTCAAAACGCACACCAGACATTGATCCCAACTGGCTCAAACAAACCAACGTCGAGGCCCTTTTGGTCATTCCGCAACGTTCAATGGCGGTGATTGTTGAACGTGAACTGGCTGCTTGCGGATATCGCAGCTCCGTGACCCAGACATCGTTTGAGGCCATCGAACTTGCGGTACGCACCCGCCCAGATTTCATCATTGTCGCCAAGACCATCGATGAACTCAGCGGCGTTGATCTTGCCAATGCGCTGCAAGCCATGCCCAAAACGCGCAACATCCCAACCGCGGTTCTGACATCGGATGCGCCGAACCATCCGTCTTTGCAGGACCTGCCGTGCCGAACTGCGATCATCCGCAAGGGGAACTCGTTTGGCGAAGATCTGGCAGAAGCCCTTGCGCGCTTTAACATCACCTGATCAAACGATCAGATGATCATCCATCTTTGCGGGCGTTCCGGCATTGTCGTGCTGGACGCCCTTTTTCTTTGCCCATTGACCCGACGTCTGGCAAATGTCAGACACAGCCTGCCCTTAACTCCTGCACCAGTTCCGGATGATCATGACCAAACTGACCCTCGCCGAAGCCGCCAAGCGTGCCCTGCTCACTGCAGATGCCATCGAGAAGGCCAATGTAACCGCTGAAATGGCTGCACTGTGGCGTAGTGGCGAGATCACGGAAGTTGGGTCAACCGATCTTCCCGATCGTCCGGGACGCCCGGCAAAGCCGGAACTGCTGCCACCCAACAAAATGCCCAAACGCAAAAAAGGCAGTGTTCAGGGACGTATCAGCCTTTTGCATGCGCTGGCCCATATTGAACTCAATGCCATTGATCTGGCATGGGATTTATGCGTGCGCTTTCCGGATGCAGAGATGCCAAAGCACTTCCATGATGCATGGGTTCAGGTCGCCGATGACGAAGCCCGTCATTTTAAAATGATCGTTACACGACTGGGCGAAATGGGGGCGGCCTATGGCGACCTTCCGGCTCATGACGGGTTGTGGGAAACATCGATGGATACGGCCTATGACGTTTTGCCACGTCTGGCCGTGGTGCCGATGGTGTTTGAGGCACGCGGGCTTGATGCCGCCCCGCCGACCATTGAACGGTTAATGGCCCACGGGGACACCGAAAGTGCCCGTATTCTCGAAATCATCGCCCATGATGAAATCGCCCACGTCGCAGCGGGCCGGAAATATTACGAATATGTCTGCGATCAGCGCGGCCTTCCGTACTACACAACCTGGCATGACATGCTGCGCAAGCATTTCCGTGGATCGTTAAAGCCCCCCTTTAACGACGAAGCCCGTTACGAAGCCGGCATGCCGCCTGATTATTATCAGGACTATGTGCTTGAACTGCCTGATATCGGTTATGACGCCTGATTGATCTTTTCCCGGCAAGATTGATTCAAAGCAAGGCTTTCAAACATCCATCGCACTATTCTTTTGACGTGAATTAAACAGACCCAACCAAACGGGTCTTTTCCTTCCGTCAGGAGGTCCGAACATGCCTGCCACGATGAAAGCTGCCTTAGTCCGCGAATTTGGCAAACCCTTGTCGATCGAAGAAGTCACAGTGCCCAAAGTCACACCGGGTAAGATCCTTGTGAAAATCGAAGCGTCGGGCGTATGTCACACCGACCTGCACGCCGCCGAAGGCGACTGGCCGGTAAAACCCAATCCGCCGTTTATCCCCGGCCACGAAGGTGTCGGGATTGTTTTCGAAGTTGGAGAAGGTGTTACATCCGTCAAGGAAGGCGACCGTGTAGGTGTGCCGTGGCTGCATTCGGCTTGTGGTCATTGTCATCACTGCGTTACCGGCTGGGAAACCCTTTGCGGTGAACAAATCAATACCGGCTATTCGGTCAATGGCGGTTTTGCTGAATATGTTTTGGCCGATCCGAACTATGTCGGGCATCTGCCGGACCGGCTTGAATTTGGCAATGCAGCGCCTGTGCTATGTGCCGGTGTCACGGTCTATAAGGGGCTTAAGGAAACCGAATGCAAACCGGGTGAAACGGTTGTCATTTCGGGTATCGGCGGCTTGGGCCATATGGCCGTGCAATACGCCAAGGCCATGGGCATGAAGGTCATTGCAGTTGATATCAGTGACGATAAGCTGACCTTGGCCAAGGATCTTGGCGCAGACTGGACGCTGAACGCCAAGGAAACCGATGTGGTTGCCGAAGTCCAAAAACAAATGGGGGGAGCCAACGGGGTACTGGTCACAGCCGTTTCCAAATCCGCCTTTTCCCAAGGGGTTGGCATGCTGGGCCGTCATGGCACCATGGCGCTATGTGGATTGCCGCCCGGAAAATTCGAACTTGATATTTTCGATACAGTTCTATCGCGCAAAACCATCCGCGGGTCGATTGTCGGCACCCGTGCGGACCTTCAGGAAGCGCTTGATTTTGCGGGCGACGGCAAGGTGCATTCACATTACACCACCGAACCGATGGAAAACATCAATTCGATTTTTGACCGCATGCGCGAAGGAAAAATCGATGGCCGTATCGTGATGTCGATCTCATAACGTCATGCCGGAAAAAACGGGCAGCCGTCTGGCTGCCCGTTTTGGCGTTAGGCTGCTTTTGCCAAAATGCTGGCTTCGTACTCTAGCAACCACTTCTTGCGCTCCAACCCACCGGCATAACCGGTCAGGGTGCCGTTTGAGCCAATCACCCGATGACACGGCACAATGATCGACACTGGATTCAACGCGTTCGCCCGCGCAACTGCCCGTACGGCCTTTGGGTTGCCGAGTTGATCGGCCAGCCCGGCATAGGATAAGCTTGTGGCAAACGGGATCGTGATCAGTGCATCCCACACGGATTTCTGAAAATCTGTACCGATCATATTGATAT
Organism: Thalassospira lohafexi; assembly: GCF_002844275.1. Classification (GTDB taxonomy): domain Bacteria; phylum Pseudomonadota; class Alphaproteobacteria; order Rhodospirillales; family Thalassospiraceae; genus Thalassospira; species Thalassospira lohafexi. The sequence continues at coordinate 219,441 of NZ_NXGX01000006.1, read as the reverse complement.
CGGCCATCGGCAAAGCTGAGCATTCACCATCAAAATACCCCTCCAGCCATCTGATGACGGATGCTGGAACGTTACCGTTTTCAGCCCATTCAAGATTTTTGAAACGGCGGTTCTGAATGGTTTTAAGTCGATCATCATTGCCGTCAAAATCCAGATGCACCAACTTACCCTCAACACTTGCAAGGCTCAGCATCCCAATCGGGCTGTCATGGCGTGCGACATTGATTTTGGTGGTCATGGTTGTTGTCATCATCCTTCTCCTTCAAGGGCGGACCAAAGATATTGCGCCGCATAGGCACGCCATGGCCGCCAGCGTTCCGAAAGTGTTTCGAGTGCCTTGGCTTTATCTGGCCCTCCGCCCATGGCGGATGCCTTTAAAATTCCAAGGTCGGCGGCAGGGAAGGCATCGGGATCGCCTAAACCCCGCAGGCCAAAATAATTCAGGGTCCATGGTCCGATCCCCTTGATCGCGGTCATTTCCGTGATCAAGGCATCGCCACTTTTCTGTTCGCAATCGGGGGCGGCAAACATATCAATGACATCCGACACGGTTTGTGCGCGCCGTCGGGTCAACCCAATGCCAATCAAGTCCAATCCCAACAGTGTTTCAGGCTGTGGAAACACGTGGGTAACGCCGGTATTCTCGGTCAAATCATCCGGCAACGCGTCGCCATATCCCTGTACCAATCGCCCGGCCAGCGTTCGGGCCGCAGCCACCGAAACCTGTTGCCCCAAGACAGCACGGATCGCCAATTCAAATTGATCCCAGCATCCGGGCACACGCAGTCCCGGACGTTTATCAATCAACGGGGCAAGCAACGGGTCATTGGCAAATTGTGCGGTGATGGACGGAACATCGGCATCAAGATCAAATAGACGTCGTACCCGGGACCCAATTTCAAGAACCGCCCCACGGGCAGGCCCGCGCAAGATCACCTCTACCCCGCTGTTATCATTTGGGAAACGACAAATCATCAGACCAATCAAACCGCCAATCCGAAAGCCCCGCACATACGTACGATCGCCAACCGATTCCAGACCGGGAATGGCGCGCGCGCGGAAAAACGCCAAAAGGTAATTGGCATCAAAAGGCTGCCGGGCGCGCAGGCGCAAAACCAAATCATCATCGCGACGCGCACACGGATCATCTTTTTTTATGCCCGCGAGTGGTGGCGACTTCATGCCCCGGCGAAACGCCGTTGGCGCCTGCCCATAGGCCTTTTTCATCGCATCATTAAACCGGCGCAAACTGCCAAACCCGGCAATGTCAGCGATATCTGTCATGGAAAGGTTGCTATCGACAATCAACTGACGGGCGCGGAGCAATCGACGCGCCTTGGCGTGATCTTGCGGGGTAACACCGGTATGTTCCTTGAAAATCCGGCGCAAATGCCTGTCCCCAACGCCCAACCGGTCTGCCAGACCGGCAATCGAGCCGGTTTCCAGCATGCCCTGATCAATCAAGCGCACCGCGCGCGCGACCGTGGCATGCACCCCGGCACTGGCGGGGCTGCCGGGGGCGGCTTCGGGGCGGCACCGCAAACACGGACGAAACCCATGGGCGATTGCAGATTCTGCACTGGGATAAAATTCGACATTCACCCGTTTTGGCGTCACGGCCGGGCAAATCGGGCGACAGAAAATCCCGGTGGTCAGAACGGCGGTATAAAACCGCCCGTCAAACCGACGGTCCCGGGTTTTGAGTGCTTGATAGCATATGTCATTGTTGAGCTGTTCCATGCCGCACAGTGTAGCAGAACGCGACAATAAAACTCGCCAGTTTCGGACTCAGACGTCAAACCGCCACCATGCTTTAGTTCAGCGGAATGTCGTTGTCCGATTTTGTGTCCTGATACTCTGTGGAAAGCTGATCATACTGATCGGAAATGGCCTGCGCACGCGCAAGGTATGCAGCTTGCTGATCTTTGGGCAGCTCGGCGATCATGCCCATCATAGAATGACTGTCCCAGAACGCGTTTGATTTATTGTATTCACCGTCTTTCAGGGTGAAGACTTCCTGCATGATTTTCAGATCATGGGGAATGGCGAACGCATCGCGGGAATCCTCATACGAGAAGAAATAATAGAAATTATCAAACCCAGCCCAGGTAATTGCCGACAGGCACATCGAACAAGGTTCGTGGGTTGACAGGAAGATAAGGTCTGAGGTTGCAGGTCGCTGATCGGCAGGCATTTCATAGAACCGCTTCAAACAATGGACTTCGCCATGCCACAGCGGGTTTTCCATTTCATTATTGGTTTCGGCAATCACTAGCGCATGGTCGGATTTACGCAAAATAGCGGCGCCAAAGACCTTGTTGCCCGCCGCAACGCCAGATCGTGTTTTGGGTAAAACATCGTTTTCCAGAACGGAAAACAGGGTATCAAGCAGTTCCGTTTGCAACGTTCCGTGTGACATGTTGGCGGCCCCTGATGGCATGGATTGAAATTTGATCCATTTCACCGCGTGTGGGCCGCCATGCCAACTTCTTTCTTGCGAACATTCTCGTGAAACAGCCTATTGCCCGATAGTATAATCGCGCAGCATGCACCTCAGGAACCGCGCAATATGCCATCGTTATCAGCAGTTTGGCGGTTTTCCGGTGCAACCGGAATGTAGAAGTCACGGTTCAACAATGTGGTAACGGCAATAAGGGTTGGCGATTTGGTATCGCGGACTTTTGTGATCTGGGCATGATCAACGGGCTTCATTTCACGGATTTTAACCACCACGAAGACCGGACCGTTGGGAGTTGCAAGTTTGAACTGGTCGCCGACTGCGACCGGGCCTAGGGACTGTTGGGCCATTTTGGACTTCACCTGAATGATAGACGTTTGCTCAGAGCTGTTCCTGCCAGGAACCAGTCATGATCTGGTCATTTGTTATTGCTTGGCAGGTGACGCTTAGCCACACCGTGGCAGGCATATCCGGCAATTGTGTGACAGAAATGGAATTTTTACGGGCAAAGCGCAGAATTATGCAGGTTAGCGCCTGGTAAACACGCCAAGCCTTTGAAATAGAACACCCCGCCAAAATCAGCGGGGTGTTCTAATTTCGATCACTTTGGTGCGATCAATCAATGTCTTCGATTTCGCCTGCTGATCCGGTGACTTTTGCCGCCAGGGCAGCCGCCATAAAGGCATCAAGATCACCGTTCAAAACACCCTGAGTATCGGATGTTTCGGTTCCTGTGCGCAGGTCTTTGATCATCTGATAAGGCTGCAGGACGTAGGATCGGATTTGATGGCCCCAACCGATGTCGGTTTTGTTGTCTTCAACGGCCTGTGCTTCGGCTTCGCGTTTTTTAAGTTCCGCCTCATACAGACGGGCTTTGAGCATCTTCATCGCCGTATCGCGGTTTTTATGCTGCGATCGGTCGTTCTGGCACTGGGCAACAATCCCGGTCGGGATATGGGTCATACGTACCGCAGAATCGGTCCGGTTGACGTGCTGACCACCGGCCCCGGATGCACGATAGGTATCAATGCGAAGATCCTTATCGAGAATTTCGATCTGAATATCGTCATCAATCACCGGATACACCCAGACCGATGAAAAGCTGGTATGGCGACGTGCCGAACTGTCATAAGGCGAAATACGCACCAGACGATGCACCCCGACTTCGTTCTTCAGCCAGCCATAGGCATTGTGACCGGAAACCTTATAGGTCACCGACTTGATACCGGCTTCCTCGCCATCGCTTTCTTCGAGCATCTCAAGCTTGTATTTTTTGGACTCTGCCCAACGATAATACATGCGTGCCATCATGCTTGCCCAATCCTGCGCCTCAGTACCACCGGCACCGGCATGGATTTCAAGATAAGCATCATTGCTGTCGGCTTCACCTGAAAGCAGGCTTTCAAGTTCACGCTGTGCGGCAATCTTGTGGATGGACCGCAGGCCGTCCTCGGCCTCGGCAACCGTATCGTCGTCGCCCTCGGCTTCGCCAAGTTCGATCAGTTCGATATTGTCATCAAGCTCTTGCGCGAGCTTTTTATAGCCGTTAATCGCATCGTCAAGCTGGGTACGTTCGCGCATGATTTTCTGCGCATTGCCCGCATCGTCCCAAAGGGTTGGGTCTTCGGCCAGTGCATTCAGTTCGTCCAGGCGCCTAAGTGCGTTATCCCAGTCAAAGATGCCTCCTCAGCAGTGCCATCGACTGCTTGATTTCATCGACCAATGCCTGTGCTTCAGCGCGCATTGATGTCTCCGTTATTCATATGAAATTCTGTTCAGCCATACATGACATATGGCTATGTAGGCGGCGGTTATAACAGTTTTTGTCTCAGTTGAAACCCCTGCAACCATGCAAAAACCCGGCACAGTGAATGTGCCGGGTTTCATTAACAAGACAAGGCCCGAAAACTAAGCGTCAGCTATAAACCGGATCGAGTGTCACGGTGTAAAGCTCTTCGTCGGCAACATCGCGCAACGACACCCGGAACTGTTCAGTGTCGGCATCAATGTCGACGAGACCAAAGAACTGCATTCCAAATGATGGCGGCAGGTTGATGCCTTGTTCTTTGCTGGGGTGCTTAGTGAATTTCACCTGTGGGCCGAATGTATTGTCCATGTCCTGGGGGCCGAATGTCCCGGCATGGAGCGGACCTGAAACAAATTCCCAGAACGGTTCGAAATCCTGAAACTGGGCCTTATTCGGGTCGTAGTAATGGGCTGCAGTGTAATGCACATCCGCCGTCAGCCAGACCGTATTGTTGATTTTGGCCGATTTGATAAAGCGCAGCAGTTCGACAATTTCAAGTTCGCGGCCCTTTGGTGCACCATCCCCATTTGCCAGATTTTCAAATGTGCTTTTGGACTTCCAGTCATCATACACAATCATGCCAATCGGCATATCTGCTGCGATGACCTTCCAAGTTGCCTTGGAATTGAGCAGGCTGCGTTTAAGCCATTCAATCTGTGTGCGGCCAAGGAAATCCGTACCATTGGTTGGAACCGGGCTATCATTAGCATCGTTCGGCCCGCGATAGGTCCGCATATCAAGGAAGAAAATTTCAAGAGACGGTCCATAGGACACCTTGCGATAAACACGGCCAGGTTCGGTATCAAACTCGGTAATCGGCAGCATTTCCCGGAAGGCCCGATTGGCACGCGATGCCAAAAGCGAAACCGACTTTTCGCTATAACGGTCATCACCGGTCAACATTTCACCTGGATACCAGTTATTGAGAACTTCGTGATCATCCCATTGATAATAAACCGGCATCATACGGTTGAATTCCAGAACGTTCTTATCAAGCATGTTGTATTTGTAGTTACCCCGAAACTCGTCAATCGTTTCTGCAACCTTGCCGGTGTGTTCGGTGGTGATATTTTTCCAAACGTCACCATCTGGCATTTTCGCCTGCTTTTCGAACGGCCCATCAGCATAAATCGTATCACCCGAATGGATAAAGAAATCGGGATTGTGCTTGGTTACGGTGGCATATGTTTTCATACCGCCGCGGTCCTCATCAATACCCCAGCCCTGCCCGGCGGTATCTCCAGACCAGCCGAACCGGATATTGCGTTTGGCTGCCGGGGCAGTTCTGAAATGACCGATAAGCGGTTCGGATGACGCGCGGCCATCGTCAAGGTTTTCAAAATGAATCTTGTAAAAGATGTCCTGTCCGGCAGGTAAATCCTGCAATGTCAATTTGCCCGCGAAATCACGCTGGGGCACGACATTCATATGCGGAATACGCACCGAGTTCTTGAACCCTTCGGTCGTTGCAATTTCGGTCACCATCTTTGATGCACGGTCAGCACGCCCCCAGATGCAGGCCGTGTTCGCGGTAACATCACCACTTTGTACGCCATGGGTAATCACAGGGCGATCCGCAGCACGCGAAATCGACGGCATGAAAAAACCGCCCATCGTCGATGCGGCACCAGCTGTTGCCGTGGTGGTGAGGAACTTGCGGCGGGAAAGACGAAAAGTCATTTTTAAACCTCTTCAAGGCGTGAACTGAAATCTTGAAGATCATGACAAAACTGCGTGACATGCCAGTGTCACACGGTTGATGATTTTATCAATGTTTGATGACGGTTGATGGGGTATTTTCGGCCCAAACGAACGTAAATTCTTTCAGACGAACACGCGCAAACACAGAAAAAGCCGGATGCTGCTCACATCCGGCTTTATTCATGTATTGAGTGTCATAAACATCAAATTTATGGCTCTCGCATTTCGGCGTGATCAGTAAATTCCGCCTGGTCCCGAAACGGCACCACTGCCGCCGTCTGATCCGTTGTTTCCGTCATAACCGCCATCAATGACATTATCATTTGAGGCCGGAATGGTGCCGGGCTTGAAGGCTTCCCAGATCACATCCTGAGCCCCCGGACCGGCCGGAAGCCCGGTACGGGAATCCACCCGGACCATACGGATACCCGGCGGGGTACGGAATGGAATGGCTTTGGTGCCTTCGAGTGCGCCGCGCATGAACTCTTTCCAGATCGGCGCTGCGGCACTTGCACCTTGTTCGCGATCACCAAGGGATCGGTTATCGTCAAAGCCGACATACACCCCAACCGCAAGGTCAGGCGCAAAACCGACAAACCATGCATCGCGGGAATCATTGGTTGTCCCGGTTTTACCGGCCAAAGGATATCCAAGTTCAGCAATCGTCCGGCCAGTACCGCTTTGAATCACGCCTTCCATGATGTGGACCATCTGGAACGCACTGGCCGGGTCGGTCAGCTGTTCACGGGTATCAGGCAAATCTGGCGGCATTTGATTGCGGAACGCAACATCCTGGCACTGCGCACAGTCACGTTCATCACGGCGATAAATCACGCTGCCGCGACGGTCCTGAATACGATCAATCAGAGTCGGGGTGATTTTCTTGCCCCCATTGACCAGTTCGGCATAGGCCGCGGTCAAACGCATCACTGTCGTTTCCGCCGCACCAAGCGCCATGGAAAGAACTTCTGGCAGTTTATCGACAATCCCGAAACGTTCGGCGTAATCGGCAACCACCGGCATGCCAATGGTCTGGGCCAAGCGTACGGTCATCAGGTTTCGCGATTTTTCAATCCCAAGGCGCATGGTCGAGGGGCCATAGAACTTGCCGCTGTAGTTGCCCGGCTTCCACTTTCCAAGCCCCGGCCCCTGATCAATCACGAACGGTGCATCAAGAACCAGTGTTGACGGGGTAAAGCCCTGATCAAGGGCCGCCAGATAGACAAACGGCTTAAACGCCGAGCCCGGCTGACGACGCGCCTGTGTTGCACGGTTAAATTTTGACAGGTCGTGCGAAAAGCCACCCGACATTGCCAAGACACGTCCGGTATGCGGATCCATCGCCACAAGCGCCCCGTTCACATTGGGAATCTGACGCAGACCATACGTGTTGGGGGGCAGCTGTTCGCCATCCAGTTCGGCAAAATGCTTCACATAGATCACATCGCCAGCATTGATCACATCGGATGGTTTATTGACCACCGGTCCCAATGTTTGACCTTTTTGCCACGGACGCGCCCATGTCAGGAATCGCTTCGGAATACGGCCCTGCTCGCCGGTCATAAGGCCAAGAATTGCCTCATCAGCATCCGTCGACAAGACAACAGCCCGGTCCCACGGGATATCGGCAGGGACTTCGACTTCACGCAGTTTTTGTTGCCAGTCATCGGCAAGCTCAATTGTCGTGATCGGACCGCGCCAGCCATGACGGCGGTCATAATCCACCAATCCTTCAAGCAGGGCTTTGTCAGCAATTGTCTGCATGCGCGGATCAACGGTTGATCGAACGGAAAGTCCGCCGTCATAGAGCATCCCCTCACCGTAGCGATCCACCAGTTGGCGACGTACTTCCTCGGCAAAGAAATCAGCCTGATAGATATCGACCGACTCACGTGTTTTGCCAATCAGCGGGGCCGCCCATGCAGCCTGTGCTTCGGCTTCGGTGATGTATTTTTCTTCAAGCATCCGGCCAATGACCCAATTACGACGCGCCTTGGCTTCGTCGTGGTTGCGGACCGGATGATAATTTGAGGGAGCCTTTGGCAGTGCCGCCAGATAGGCAGCTTCTTCGATGTTCACCTCATCAAGCGATTTATCGAAATAGCGAAGGGCCGCTGCGGCAACACCGTAACTGCCACTGCCAAGGTAAATCTCGTTGAGATACAGCTCAAGAATATGCTGCTTGGAAAAGGCGCGTTCGATACGGAATGACAGGATGGCTTCCTTGATTTTCCGTTCGTAGGAAACTTCGTTGGTCAAAAGGAAGTTTTTTGCGACCTGCTGGGTGATTGTCGACGCCCCAACCGGACGACGCCCGGTGCCAAGGTTGACGACATTGGTCACAGCAGCGCGCAGTACCGATGCAAAATCAATTCCCGGATGTGACCAGAAATTCTTATCTTCGGCGGCAACAAAGGCGTCCGTGACTTTGTGCGGGATGGCGGTGATTGGCACAAACACGCGTTTTTCGCGGGCATATTCCGCAATCAAGGCACCATCGGCCGCATGGACACGCGTCATGACCTGGGGTTCATAATCTTCAAGCTGTGTGTAGTCAGGCAAATCCTGACCAAAATGCCAAAAGATCGCCATAACACCGGCGCCACCCGCGACAGCCATCAAAAACAGAAAGCCGAAGATAATCATTAATATTCGCATTTATGCAGGTCTTTTTCGTTTTGTTGGCCGGATCGGAAAGATCGCGCATCATCATGCACAATCCCCCCAAATGCAATCATCCCAAAGGAACACGCCGCTGTTGAGGCATATCCCCCTCACTTAAGATGACTATAGCGGTTTAAAAGTGACGAGGTTGTGACAGCTCGCACTGTCATTGCTTTTTCCATCGACATTGCTTTTTCAACTGGCCCGATCCCATCATTACGATATTGGGCTTTTGCGTGTGTGAAAAAGCCCCGTGCAGGCATAATTTTGAATTTTCACGCGGACCGGAAAGGCCGCTGCCTTAGAATTTGTGGGTATCGAAATAAATATCGATGGCCCGCATGACAGCCTCGGCAACTTTTTTACGGTGGGCGGGACTTTGCAGAAGCTTGGCATCCTGCGCGTTTGAAAGATACCCCATCTCAAACAGTGCCGAGGGAATATCAGGTGCCTTAAGCACCGCAAACCCGGCAAAACGGTGCGTTCTGCGCTGCAATTCGATGCTTTTCGCCAACTGGCTGACCATATTGGCTGCAAGGGTTGCCGACAGGTTCATGGTTTCGCGCTGGGCAAGATCAATGAGGATACTTTGTACCAACGTATTTTCGTCTGACAAATCAAGACCGGCAATCACGTCTGCCTTGTTTTCCTTGGATGCCAGTGCGGCGGCTTCTTTATCCGACGCGTTTTCAGACAAGGTATAAACAGACGCGCCGCGGTGTTTCGGATTGGCGATAGAATCGGCATGCAACGAGATGAAAAGGTCTGCACCGTTTTTACGTGCAATTTCGACACGCTGACGTAATTTCAGGAAAACGTCCTTATCGCGGGTCAAAAGAACGCGATACCGGCCCGATGCGGTCAGGGTATCGGCCAATTGCCGGGCCGCCGCAAGGGTCAGGTTTTTCTCGTAAACACCATCAACCCCGATGGCACCGGGATCAACACCGCCATGACCGGCATCGATTGCAATCAACGGCTTATTATCCCCCGGACGTCCCGATTTGACGGCCACATCAGCACTTTGTTCGGTTGCACTGGTGTCATTCCGGCTGCGTGCGGAATAGGCGACCATGCTTTCACGCGACGCCTCCATAAAGGCTTCGCGCTTGGCCGGGGTTAAATCGACGACAAGCCGGTTCGGTTTATCCGCCGATGCCGGAAGTGAGAAAATCTTTGATACCAGCGATGGCTCGGCAACATCCAAAACGACACGGAACGTACCGGGCTTAAACAAGCCATAACGCAAGCCGGAAATAAGTCCTCCGCCCGAGGTTACATTACCCGGAGGCGCGCTCCAGTCGATTTCGGGCATATCGATAATGATGCGATACGGATCGGGCAGAAGGAAATATGTAAAATCAACATTCCGATCCAGATCGATCACAAAACGGGTGTAATCCGGATACACGCCAAGGCGCGCACCAAGGACTTTGGCACTGTCGGCCAGTGCCGTTCCCATGGCAAAGTGAAGGGAAAACAGAAATAAAAACAGCAACGTAACCGCCTGCCCGGTTTTGCGAGCAGCGTTACCGACGCGACCGGACCATTTTCCATTTTGTGCATTGCAATGCACGTTTGCCGCTGGTGATGCCATTTACCCTGCTGTGCCCATTTTCACGATTGGAGCCATTGATAAGCGCTTATAGCAACGCGTTGGTTAACGGGCAATTGACCAAAGGCTGACTTTAGGGTCTGAATCCAATTGAATGCTTGAAATGGGTTCAGCCCCTAATCACAAGGATGATCACCCTTTCGAGAACAAAGGCATTTTAATGCCCCGGTTAAAAACATTGCGTTTTCATAGATTTGCCCGACATTGGCCGTGCGCGGCGAAATAGAGCGGAAAACTTCCTGATTTTTGAACAAGACACCAAAAACACGACAAAAGATGTAACAAAACTGTTTGTCGCAGACGCATAAACCAGATATGTTGCAAACGAGATTCCTAATGCTTTGTGGTAAGACACTAAAAATCCACCAAGTTGAGGACGCGACTAGAGCAGTTCTTACGGTCGGTGTCTCGGTGACGCGGCAATTCCCGCTCCCGATAGAGCCCTCCTAAAAAAGGCTGTCTTGGCGCGCTCGAAAATACGCAACCAAGTTTTTTTTTCAACACCAAGACCAGGTCCAAACCGGAAGAGCAGCCGACACGCGATGAACCAGAGACATACAGGACATATCGCGGACTCAATGTACGGCGCCTCCGGTCACGCCGGTTTGTTTGCATATCAGCACAACTACGCTTTAGGCATTGAACTGGCGGGGCCTCCAGGAACAGGTTCCGAATGGTTAAACGCATGCTCATCGATGCAACGCACGCGGAAGAAAGCCGCGTCGTTGTTATTAACGGAAATCGCTTAGAAGAATACGACGTCGAAACTTCGACGAAAAAACAAATCAAGGGAAACATCTATCTCGCGAAAGTGACGCGAGTAGAACCGTCATTGCAGGCGGCGTTTGTCGACTATGGCGGAAACCGCCATGGTTTCCTTGCTTTTAGCGAAATCCATTCCGATTATTATCAAATCCCGGTTGCTGACCGCGAAGCCTTGACGCAAAGCCATACGCGCAACGTCAAGGATGCTGAGATTGTCGAAGACAATGTCAGCGACGGTGAAGACAGCCCGAAAAAAGAAAAGAAACCGACGCGTTCGCGTTCGCGCCGCAAACCGCGTGCGAAGGACAAGGACGAGACGGTTGAAGCCGCAGATGGGGATGCTTCGCCAGTCGAAGCAACCGCAACTGCGGACGCAACAACATCCCCTGACAGCAAAAACGATGCGACCACGGGCTCGGACGAAGAAGACGCCAAACCGCGTCGTCGCCGGACGCGCAACCGTCGCAAGAAATCCGATGAAGTAGATGCTTCAACGGCCGATGCAGATGCAAAAGACGCCTCAGCTTCTGAGGATAACACGTCAGATGCAAACACCGGTTCTGATGATGATGACACCCCGACGGGTGGCAATGCCGCGATGTCAGCAGAAGTCGCTGAACTGACTGTCGACATTGATGCCGATGGCAGTGATGGCGACACGGTTTCTGAAATCAACGCGAAATCAGACGAAGAAGACATCGAAGACCTTGGTGGTGACGATGCCGACGAATTTGTCGAATCGCACAGCCGTCAGCTTCAGAAACGTTACAAGATTCAGGAAGTTATCAAACGCCGCCAGATCCTTCTGGTACAGGTTGTTAAGGAAGAACGCGGCAACAAGGGTGCTGCACTTTCGACCTTCCTGTCGCTTGCAGGTCGCTATTGCGTTCTTATGCCCAACACCCCGCGTGGTGGCGGCATTTCACGCAAGATCACCAATGCGCAGGATCGTAAGCGTCTGAAATCCATTCTTGCCGAGCTGGAAATTCCGGACGGCATGGCTGTAATCGTTCGTACCGCAGGTGCCGAACGGACCAAAGCCGAGATCAAACGCGATTTTGATTATCTGATGCGTCTGTGGGATCGTATTCGCGAAACCACCCTTCAAAGTCAGGCACCTTGCCTGATTTATGAAGAAGCCGATCTGATCAAACGCTCCATCCGTGACCTTTATGCACGTGATGTTGATGAAGTTCTGGTTGAAGGTGACGAAGGTTACCGGATCGCCAAAGACTTCATGAAAATGTTGATGCCTTCACATGCCAAGCGTGTGCAGCCTTATAAAGATCAGGGCGTTCCGCTGTTCCACCGTTTCCAGGTGGAAAGCCAGCTTGATGCGATGCTCAATCCGGTCGTTCAGCTTAAATCGGGTGGTTATATCGTTATCAACCCGACCGAGGCCTTGGTCGCGATTGACGTTAACTCCGGCCGCTCGACCCGTGAACGCAACATCGAAGAAACTGCTTACAAGACCAACCTTGAAGCCGCAGAAGAACTGGCACGCCAGCTGCGTCTGCGCGATCTGGCCGGTTTGATCGTTGTCGATTTCATCGACATGGAAGATCACCGCAATCAGGGTGCGGTTGAACGCAAGATCAAAGAAGCCATGCGCAATGACCGTGCACGTCTTCAGATCGGTCGTATCAGCCCGTTTGGTCTGCTTGAAATGTCGCGTCAGCGTCTACGTCCGTCGCTGGTTGAAAGCGCATTTGAAGTTTGCACCCATTGCCGTGGTGTTGGCCTTGTTCGTTCAATCGAAAGTGCAGCCCTTCATTTGCTGCGCGTGCTCGAAGAAGAAGGCATGCGCCGCCGGTCAGGTTCCCTGACCGTTCATGTTGCAAGTGAAGTCGCCCTTTATATCCTGAACCGTAAACGTGAAGCGCTCGCCGAGATCGAACAGCGTTACGGTTTCACGGTGATGATCTTTGGCGATGACAGCCTCATTTCTCCGGATCACCGGATCGAACGCTCACGTGCGAAAAAAGGCGATGAGCTCGAAGATGTTCCTGCCGTCCTCAATACCGACAGTGTTTCACTCACCGCGATTGAAAACCCGGTCGATACTGACGATGACGACGAGGAAGAAGAAGAAGCTCCGTCGGCCAAAAACACCGCGCAGGATGACGAAGAACAGGGCGGCAAACGTCGCCGTCGCCGTCGTCGCCGTCGTGGTCGTAATGATGACCGTGATGATCGCAATGATCAGCAGCAGGAAGCGTCAGACGCCGAAGCAGGCAATGACGATAATGCCGATCAGAACAGCGACAACGAAGATGACGACGACGAAGAAAGCCAGCGCAAACGTCGCCGTCGCGGCAAACGTGGTGGTCGTCGCCGTTCGCGTCGTCAGGACTTTGAAGCCAAAAGCACACGGTCGCCAAATGATGATCCGGCCCTGACGGCAGCACGCCGTAACCGTGATCACGAAGCACCGGACGGTGCCGAAGAAAGCACGGTGATTGACGCTGAAAGCGAAGGTCAGGATGCCGACAGCTTTGATCAGGAAGGTGTTCGTGAAGGCCGTTCACGCAGTACAACTGCACCGGCCCCAGCGCGCCCGCGTCGTGATCGCAATGACAACCGTCGTAACCGTCGTGATCGCAATGATCGTCCCCGTGGCAAAGACAGCAACAACGACGGCGGCAATGATCGCGGTGATGTGAAAAACATCCCGATCCAGAGCGGCCCGGCCCCTGAAGCAGATACAAACAGCAAACCTGACGCCACCGCAGCAGCCCCTGCTGCTGCACCGGCGGAAGTAGCCGCGCCTAAGGCAGCCACACCGGCACCAAAGCCAGAGGAAAAGGTCGCACCGAAAGCCGAGAAACCGGCAGAAAAGGCACCTGAACCTAAGGCCGAGGCAAAACCGGAACCGGTTGCTGCTGAAAAACCGTCAACGGCATCAGAACCAGCTCCGGCTGCTGAACCGGCAAAAGATAAAAAATCCGAACCGAAGAAACGCGGTTGGTGGAGCCTTGGTCGCTAAGATCCAATAGATAAACAAAAAAGACCGCTGAAATTCAGCGGTCTTTTTTTTATGTCTGAGAAACTGTAGTTTTTGATAGTTATATTAAGATACCGACCGCCACATTGGACGATACATCAATGGAAAAGAAACAGTTTCATCCAAAGATGACACACCGGAAGTGGTTTAAACTTATCGGCTTACTTTGCCTGATTGATGTGCTTTTCGCTATTGGCGTTTATGGCTGGGTTGCAAGCAGCACACAGGGAACCAGCACTCTCAAGCTTCTCCAGATTCCGATTACTATTCTGGTATTGGCGACACTCGCATCAGTCTTTCTTTGGATAGCTTCGATACTGCACAGCGTCATTTACGCTTTTTTTGCGCGCCGTAGCATTCATAGTGCGACGGATCGAATATGAGAAACGCCTTTGACCCTTTATCTGATCAAAGAGATAATCGATAAAGCAGATATAGAGGGCCTAGAAAACCGCTATAATTGAGAAGGCAGTTTCTGAACCCAACCTCGTCAACGTTTCCAGCTCTGCAATGCCTTAACCGCCCCGATCATGGTTGCTTCGCTGTGCGCGAAGGAAAACCGCACATAGCCCTTGCCGCGCATCCGATCAAAATCGGTTCCGGGCGTGGTTGCGACGCCGGTTTCATCAAGCATCCGTTTGCAGAATGCTTCACTGTCGTTGGTCAGTTCGCGCACATCGGCATAGAGATAAAATGCGCCGTCCGCCGGGGCGAATTTGGTGACCCCGGCCTTCGGCAGACCATCAAGCAGGATTTCACGGTTGCGCGCATAGGCCGCGATGTTGGCCTGAAGTTCGTCTTCGCAATCAAAGGCCGCAACAGCGGCAATTTGCGATAGTGCCGGGGCAGAAATAAACAGATTTTGCTGCAAGCATTCCACCGCACGCATCAAATCAGGCGGAACAATAGCCCAGCCAAGACGCCAGCCGGTCATCGAGAAATATTTCGAGAAACTGTTGATGATGATCGCATCATCGCCGAACTCAAGGGCTGTGCAATCCTTGACGTCACCAAAGGAAATCCCCTGATAGATCTCGTCACTGATCAGGCGAATGCCATTTTCCCGGCAATAGGTTGCCAGTTCCCGGTATGTTTCAACATCAATCATACTGCCCGCGGGGTTTGACGGGCTGGCAACGATCAAACCGTCAATCGGGTCCTCAAGGTCGCGCAACATTGAAACCGTCGGCTGATAATGGGTTTCTGGTCCGGCAAGAAGATTGACCGTCTCAATCCCAAGCGCACTTAGAATGTTGTGATAGGCCGGATACCCCGGTGCGGCCATCGCCACTCGATCCCCGGCATCAAAGGCCGCCAGAAACGCCAACACAAAGATCGAGGACGAACCACTGGCAACACAGACCCTTGCCGGATCAACCGATACATCAAACTTGGATTTGTAATGCCCCGCAATGGCTTCGCGTAGGGGATCAATGCCCATGGCATTGGTATAGCCAATCAGATCAGCCTCAAGCGCCTTGGCCGCGGCTTCGCGCACTTTGCGCGGTGCAGGCGTTCCCGGCTGACCGACTTCAAGATGAAAGACAGCCTTGCCGTCATTTTCGCGCGCATTGGCCGCGCGCATCACGTCCATAACGATGAAGGGTGAAATTGCACCGCGAAGCGACTGTTTCAATGCCATGTGTGGGTCCTGCATTATCGTGAAAAGCAACAGGGCAAGAACGATGCCCTGCCCTGTGATCTCAAACCTGTATGTATCGGTTTATCGGGTTCCGGCCATGCCGCCGCCTGCCGGATCGGCAATGAAGCGGCAACTTTCCGGATGAGGTGGCGTTCCTTCAAGACAGCGAATGACATTGACCGACGCTTTCCCGTCTGTACTCATCGCAATCCCTGACGCAGCCCCTGAACCAATCAAATCTTCGGCCATGGTCGCAATCTGTTTGGTCGCACCTGCCGGTGTGCCGGTGCCTGCAATACCGTAATAATATTCCCAAACATACGGGTTCACCATCAAGGCTGGTCCGATCAAAGGCGTCGCAGCATGGGCAACATCCCCGGCAGCAAGGCCAAGCCCGAAGGCCTCAGCCCCCAGTCCGGCACCAAACGGTTTGTTCATCGTGGTGACACAGGCGACCGCATTGGCCGCACGGTCCACAACAACAAAGCCACTGCGCCCTGACGCGGCCTGTGCGCTATTGTCACCTGCGGTAATATCAGCAAGGTAACGATTTAAGATGTCCCCAAGTTCTTCGCCCTGACTGATCACCGACGGACCACTATCGGAGCGCGGCGGATAGGCAAGATAAAGGGTTTCATTGCCAACCTTGACCTCGGTCGCGGTTTTCCATTCCGGGCGGTAATTGCGCAAATCATCCGCCGTCAGCGTCCCACCGGCTTCCTGAACAGCATCGGCAACACGCGCACCAAGGGCACTGTTATAAAACTCGCCCGGCCCCTGAACCCGCAAGGATGTCAGGAGGGCCGCAAGGTTAACTGATCGAATGCGATCGCCTACCTGCAATACCTTGCCATTGGGCATAAGGCTGTTACGCAGCATCGGGCTTGCGTAGACCTGATCCTGGTTGGCTTCAATATCATTGACCAGCGACCGCGACACCGGCACGCCAAGACGGGCATATTGTTCCGCGGTACTAAGCAACGAGCGCCATTCAAGACGACCATAACGCGCACTTAGGGCATAAAGCCCGCGCGGCACAGCTGGAATGGTCGTTGCAATCTGATCAGATGACGTCCGGGTGCCCGGGCGCGGCCAGAAATCAAGAACTTCGACTTTTTTCGATACGCGATCATGGATAACACACACACCGCCACCACCGATCCCGGCAACCGATGGCTTGGTGACTGTCATCGTCGCATAAAGGGCTACAGCAGCATCCGCAGCCGAGCCGCCGGCAGAAAGAACATCACGTGCATTGCGTACAGCGCGCGGTTCATCAGCAACCACGCCCCCAAGATAACCGCTTACTGCCCCGATTTGACCAATATTTTCAGGTTCATTAGAACTGCAAGCCGCCATACCAGCAGTCATTGCGATTGCGACCGCTATCCGCCATGATGGCTTGCGCGTCGGACGCGACCCGACATCAGATGAACGAAAATATGGAACGCACATTTTGCTCAGACGCATTGTAACTCTCACTGCCATTTTCCTTGTTGCCCTGCCTAGCATGGTTTTCGCACAGGGTCGTTCTTTTATCCGCGATACCGAGATCGAGGAAACCTTACGTATGTATGCCACGCCGATTTTTCAGGCGGCGGGGCTCGATGCGAATGGTGTGTCTGTTTACATCGTTTCCGACAACAGCCTGAACGCATTTGTTGCAGGCGGCCAAAAGCTTTTTATCAATACTGGGCTGTTGTTAAAAGCAGATACTCCAGAACAGGTTATGGGCGTCATGGCGCACGAAACCGGACACATTGCCGGTGGGCACCTTTCGCGCATTCATGATCAGCTGCGTAATGCGTCTGCAATCTCCATTCTTTCGACCTTGGCCGGTGTTGCAGCGGGTGTTGCCGCCGGGCGTTCCGATGTTGGTACCGCGGCAATTCTTGGCGGCCAAAATGTTGCTCAGCGTAACTTTCTGGCCTATTCGCGGACACAGGAAAGCAGCGCAGATCAGGCGGGCGTTAAATTCCTGACAGATGTTGGCATTTCATCGCGCGGAATGCTGGACTTCATGAAAAAGCTTGAAGGTCAGGAACTTCTCAGCACCGCCAGTCAGGACCCGTATCTGCGCAGTCA
Organism: Thalassospira lohafexi; assembly: GCF_002844275.1. GTDB lineage: Bacteria > Pseudomonadota > Alphaproteobacteria > Rhodospirillales > Thalassospiraceae > Thalassospira > Thalassospira lohafexi. The sequence continues at coordinate 201,700 of NZ_NXGX01000006.1, read as the reverse complement.
CCCTTTGACCACAGAACGTGTTGATTTTTTGGCAAACTTTGTGGCCAACTCCGACCTTAAGGACAAAAAAGTCAGCCCGGAGCTGTATGAACGCCATGCCCGCATGCGCGCCAAACTTTATGCCTTTACCAATCACATCCAGAATACGTTACGTACCTATCCCGAAACCGATACCAGCATCGCAGCACGCTATGCGCGCGCCATTGCCTATTATCGCGATTCGCAGCTTGATCCCGCCCTTGAAATCATCAAGGGCCTGATCGCTGATGAACCTGAAAATCCCTATTTTGAAGAACTTGAAGGTCAGGTCCTGCTTGAATTCGGGCGTGCCGCAGATGCCGTGCCGCCGTTGCAAAAATCAGTAGATCTTTCTGGTGGCGCGCCGCTTATTCGTTTGCTTTTGGCCCATGCGATGATTGAAACCGGTGATCCGGCAATGCTCGAACCGGCAAAAGCCAATCTGATCGGGGTTCTATCACGTGAACGTGGCAACTCATCTGCGTGGCGGTTCCGTGCCATCGTCGAAAGCCGCCTTGGCAATGAAGGCGAAGCATCGCTTTCACAGGCCGAATACAGCCTTCTTTCCGGCGACCGGCAGGCCGCGAGCTATCACGCGGTTCAGGCAGAACGGAAATTGGAAAAAGGGACTGCCACATGGTTGCGGTCCCAAGATATTCTTCAGGCCACCGATCCAGACGGGCAAGACAAAAAGAACGCAGAGAAAGACGCACCGAAGTGACCGGTTGCCTTCGCAACCACCCACAACTTGATGCATGGACGTCAGCACTGATTACAGCTTACCGTCGTTTTTGCCTGTTTAGCCTTCTTGTGGCTGCGGGTTTGCATTTATCTGCGTGCACATTGCCCGGGTCCGGGGTCGATGTCGGCGGCGATTTAAAGTTGCTTTATGCGCCTTTTTCGCTCTCGAACCCGCCAAAATACTGGCAATACAATCATCAGACTAATGCTTCTACGCCAAGTCAGTCACCGTCGGCGGCCCTTGAATGGCAGGACAAGGATGGCAAAATCGCACTGGCTGCACGCCCGGCGGCAGGCCCGTTTGAGTTGGGGCGTCGCACCAACATTCTTGTGCTCGCATCGCCTTATTTGTCGTTTGACTGGCAACAAAACAGCACCGCACAGGTCGGTGATGTTGAACTTGTTCTGGGATTTCGCCTGCAAGATCAAGGCGACTGGGCCGAGAATGACCTTGGCACGGGCAAACCACCAACCGATCACACCGTCCGTATCCCGGTTGGGAACAGTCAGGTGACCTATGGCCAATGGCAACGCGAATATTTCGACCTTGCGGGCGTTTATCGCCGGTATTGGCCAGATGCACCGGGTGACGAGGTTCGGTTGGTCTGGATCGGCGTCGCGTCAGGCAAGGATAAGTTGGCTGCTGTGACCAGCGTAACATACCTAACGCAGATTTTACTTTCCCGTTAGCCACTCGATCCCGTATCACAGAGCAATGATATTTTCCGTCGGGTAAAATACTGCCCAATGACAATAAGGACGTCCTATGAATTCTCAGATCGTTAAACGCCTTCTTGGTGGTGCTGGTATTGCCGCAGTCATGCTGTTTGCTGTTCCGGCTGCACAGGCAGATGACCAATTCAGCCCGGCGCAGAAAACCGAAATCGACGCGATGATCGAGGAATATCTGATTAAGAATCCGGATGTTCTTTTGCGTGCGATCCAGAATGTTCAGAGTTGGCAGGCTGCTGAACAGTCCCGTCAGCAATCCGAAGCCATCATCCCGGTCTGGGATGCACTGGTCGCGGATGCCTCGGTTCCATCCATTGGCCCCGCCGATGCGCCCGTCACCGTGATTGAGTTTTTTGATTACCATTGCGGCTATTGCAAACGTGCGCTTGATGGCGTGATGGAGATTGTCGAAAATTCCGATGGTAAGGTCCGGACCATTTTCGTCGAACTTCCCATTCTGCGCGAAGAAAGTGCAACGGCCGCACGTGCCGCCTTGGCTGCGGCCAAGCAAGGCAAATACATGGAAGTCCATCAGGCCTTCATGACCAATCGTGGTTTGCTTGACGAAGACCGTATCAATGATCTGGCGGCGGCTGCCGGTGTCGATGTTGATCAGATGCGCGCAGATATGCAATCGCCGGAAATCAATGGCATGCTGGCGCAATATTCCGCCATGGCACAGACTGTCGGGATCAGTGGCACCCCGGCCTTTATCATCAATGGCACCATGGTCTCGGGTGCGGATATGGAACGGGTCGACGCGCTGGTACAGGCGGGTCTTGAAAAGGCATCTTGATCGCGGATCAGACGCTGACTGACTACATTTGCAGTCAAGCCGTTTCGTATACCCAACAAACAACAAAAGGCCGTTTCGTTCATGAAACGGCCTTTTGTTTGCGCGGATTACCGTCGAGCAAGCGTACTCAGATGATCCCGGCCAATGGCGATGACGGATCAGCATATTGTTTCTTTGGCATCCGTCCAGCCAGGAACGATTCACGTCCGGCAATGATCGCATGCTTCATCGCACGCGCCATACGAATTGGGTCCTTGGCACCAGCAATGGCTGTGTTCATCAAAACCCCGTCACAGCCAAGCTCCATCGCAAAGGCCGCATCCGACGCCGTCCCGACCCCGGCATCAACCAGAACCGGAACACTGGCATTTTGCTTGATCAGGGCGATGTTCACCGGATTAAGAATGCCCATACCCGACCCGATCAAAGAGCCAAGCGGCATAATCGCACAGCATCCCATGTCTTCGAGCATCTTGGCCTGTATAGGATCGTCGCTACAATACACCATGACATCGAAGCCATCCTTGATCAGCGATTCGGCCGCCTTGAGTGTTTCGGGCATGTTCGGATAAAGCGTTGCCTGATCGCCCAGAACCTCAAGCTTCACCAGATTCCACCCCCCCGCTTCGCGTGCCAGACGCAACGTCCGCACGGCATCATCGGCGGTGAAGCAGCCTGCGGTATTGGGCAAATATGTGTATTTCTTGGGATCAACGTAGTCGACCAGCATCGGCTGGTTCGGGTCGGTCAGATTAACGCGGCGCACAGCGACCGTGACAATTTCCGCACCCGATTGCTCAATCGCGATACGGGTTTCATCGAAATCCTTGTATTTCCCGGTGCCAACCAGCAAACGCGACGAGAATTTTTTACCCGCGACAACAAACCCGGCGTCATCGGCTGCGGCCAAATCAGCTTCCTGCGAGCCGCCGCCAATGAAATGAACGATTTCGAATTTATCGCCATCACTCAGCGGGGTCTCGCCATAAGCTGTCTTGGGTACGATTTCCAGATTGCGTTCGACAGCAACCTTGGTCGAGGCAATGCCAAGTTCGCCGAGCAGTTCTGCAACATTACCGGCATTTTCGATATTGCGGTCTTCACCGTTGATGGTCAGGCGCATCTTTTTCGTTCAATCCCTGTAGTATCAAAATATTCACGATTGCCGCGCAGTATGCGCAGCAGTCGGGTCTGAGGCAAGCTGTGTTCCGCGGTTTTTATACCTGAGGGCGCGTAAAGCGTTCTTGATCACCGCATGCGGATCACAATCGGTTATGCAGCCAAGTCGCAAAGGCCCAATGCAAAGTTGCGTCAGACCTTGGTCGTGTTATAAAAGCTGCACCAAATGTTGGGCATGTGGGAACGAATGACGAAACCCGTCTACATTCTAAATGAGCCGAATTTGAACCTGTCAGGGTACATCCGCGAGGATTCCTTGGGCGCGGGAACACTCAATCGATCAGGGAGACAGTCACAATGACAGCACATCCCGTGACATTTGTGTTCTCGGTCGTTCAGGCCCCCCTAAAGGCGGTTCGGTTGACTGGAATGAGCACGCCCAACAAGAAGATTCTGGTATTCTTATCGATGCTGGGGCATATACGCACATATCGGTTGCGATCTTTGAGGTCCATCTGTCCAATTTTTAAAAGCGGGATGCCTTCAGACATCATTCTTACGTCTCGAAAGCTGCAAACGGCATGATCTACGGGTTTGGCTCCCAGAGCTATATACACGTTATATCCACGCCCTGGATGCCATGCGCGGATTGATCCACTCACCATCATAAAAGATATCGAAATGAGCAAGTTCAACATCGACAATGACGCCATTCGCCAGCTCGCCGAGCTGCTTGACGACACCAAGCTGACCGAAATTGAAGTTGCCGCTGGTGACAACCGCATTCGCGTTGCCCGTCAGGGCACCATGGTTGCAGCCGCACCGGCAGCTGCCCCGGTTGCAGCAAGCGCACCTGCAGCCGCCGCTGCACCGGCCGATGCAGGCGCCCATCCTGGTGCCGTCAAATCACCTATGGTCGGTGTGGTCTACTTTGCACCGGAACCGGGTGCTGCACCTTTCATTTCGGTTGGTTCGTCCGTTACCGAAGGTCAGACTCTTATGCTGATCGAAGCAATGAAAACGTTCAACCCGATCCGTGCGCCGAAATCCGGCAAGGTGTCCCAGATTCTGGCCACCGACGGCCATCCGGTCGAATATGACGAACCGCTGATCATTATTGAATAAGCCGGGGCAATAACCGCATGTTCGACAAAATCCTGATTGCCAACCGTGGTGAAATCGCGCTGCGTATTCAGCGGGCCTGCCGCGAAATGGGCATCAAAACTGTCGCGGTGCATTCGACCGCCGATGCAGACGCAATGCATGTCCGTTTGGCCGACGAATCGGTCTGTATCGGACCGCCTGCATCCAAAGACAGTTATCTTAACGTTCCTGCCATCCTGTCGGCCGCCGAAATCACCGGGGCAAACGCCATCCATCCGGGATATGGTTTCCTGTCGGAAAGCGCCGACTTCGCATCGATGGTTGAAGAACACGGCTTTACCTTTATCGGTCCGACGCCAGAACACATCCGCACGATGGGTGACAAGATCACCGCAAAACAGACTGTGGAAAAGCTTGGTATTCCAGTTGTTCCGGGGTCCGACGGCGAAATCACGACGGTCGAAGAGGCGCGTAAATGTGCCAATGAAATCGGCTATCCGGTGCTGATCAAGGCATCTGGTGGTGGTGGTGGCCGCGGCATGAAAGTCGTGGAGCGCGACGAAGACCTTGTTGATGCCTTTTCCATGACACGTAAGGAAGCATTGCAGAACTTTGGCAATGCGGCCGTTTACATCGAAAAGTATCTCGGCAAGCCGCGCCACATCGAACTGCAGGTGATTGGCGACACACATGGTAATGCCGTGCATCTGTTCGAACGTGACTGTTCGTTGCAGCGTCGCCATCAGAAGGTTCTGGAAGAAGCACCCTCACCGACCTTAACGCCCGAAGAACGCCAGCGTATCGGCACCACGGTCGCCAATGCCATGATCGGCATGGGCTATCGCAATGCTGGCACGATTGAGTTCCTGTATGAAAATGGCGAATTCTATTTCATTGAAATGAACACCCGTCTTCAGGTCGAACACCCGGTCACGGAAATGATCTCCGGCGTTGACCTTGTACGTGAACAGATCCGTGTCGCAGCGGGTCTTGAACTGTCGTTCAAGCAGGAAGACCTTGAAATCCACGGCCATGCGATTGAATGCCGCATTAATGCCGAGGACCCAGAAACTTTCGTTCCGTCACCGGGCAAGATCAAGGAATACCATGCGCCAGGTGGTCTGGGCGTGCGTGTCGATAGCGGTATTTACACCGGTTATTCGATTCCGCCCTATTATGACAGCATGATCGCAAAACTGATCGTGCATGGTCGTGACCGCGAAGAATGCATGATGCGCCTGCGCCGTGCACTGGCGGAATATGCGATTGGCGGGATTAAGACCACCATTCCACTGCATCAAAAGCTTCTTGCCAACCCGGACATCCAAAAAGGGGATTACGACATCCACTGGCTGGAAAAGTTCATGGGCATGAAATAAGCAATCAATTGATTGTCACGAAAAACGGGGATCTTTCAGGTTCCCGTTTTTTTATGATCTGCCGTCATCCGCCAGACAGATCATGCAACTTTCATTTGTCTTGCCAACGATTGGCATCAAATATTTAATCAAACGCACCTAAGATGGAAAAACATCATGATCAAACGCCTTGAACAGTCTTGTCAGGGCGAACGACCGCCACATATGTACAGTGTCGTCAGATAGACAGGACGGAAACCATTATCACTGCCATCATGTCAAACCAACTGACACCTGATCTATTGATCCGGGCATATTCTGTCGGACTTTTCCCGATGGCCGAAAGCCATGACGATCCAACCCTTTATTGGATTGATCCGGAATGGCGCGGGATATTGCCCCTTGATGGATTTCATGTGCCGCGCTCCTTGCGAAAGGCCGTGCGCAAGGGTGATTTCAAAATCCATGTTGACCGGGCTTTCCCGGATGTGATTCGCGCCTGTGCAGAACCAACTGACGACCGTGATGACACATGGATCAATGATAATATTCTCGATGCCTATTGTGCACTTCACAAAATGGGCTGTGCACATTCCATCGAAGCCTGGAAAGACGGGCAGCTTGTCGGGGGCCTTTACGGGGTCAGTCTTGGCAAGGCCTTCTTTGGCGAAAGCATGTTTTCACGTGCGACCAACGCATCGAAAATCGCCTTGGTCCATCTTGTCGCGTTAATGCGCCAAGGCGGCTACAGCCTGCTGGATACTCAGTTCGTCAATGATCACTTAAAACAGTTTGGCGTTCTCGAAATACCACGTGAGCGGTATCGCAATGAACTCGCACAGGCGCTTGCCGGGCGGGCGAACCTTCCGTTTGAGGTCGAACCGGAATTTCTTGAACTCACACTGTCGGGCGGCGATAAATAGAAACACATTATCGTGTCTCACAGTTTAGAAGTTTGCCATTCGATGCACATCCGAGAAGCCGCCCCACGTGACAAGGATGCCATCCTTGCGATTGTCGAACCGATCCTGCGCGCGGGTGATACCTATGCGATTGATCCCAACCTGACACGCGACCAGATCGCCGATTACTGGCTGGGCGCCGACAAGACCACACTGGTCGCAGAGCAAGACGGTCAAATTCTTGGCACCTATTACATCCGGACCAATCAGGCCGGTGGTGGCGCACATGTCTGTAATTGCGGCTATATGGTTGCCCCAAACGCCAGCGGGCAAGGCCTTGCACGCAAGATGTGTGAAGACTCGCTTGTTCGGGCCAAGGACCTTGGCTATCGCGCGATGCAGTTCAATTTCGTCATCGCCAGCAACGCCGCCGCCATTCACCTGTGGCCAAAACTCGGCTTTGAAGTTGTCGGCCGCCTGCCCGATGCCTTCATGCATCCGACATTGGGCGAAACAGACGCACTGGTGATGTATCGCAAGCTATAAATACGTCGCGTTAAATAGAAAAAGGGGCGGGATCCATATGGGTCCCGCCCCTTTTAATTTATGTTCATCAGGCTGTTATGATCAGAACAGGAAGCGCACCCGCAAAGTACCTTCGATGTTGGCAAGTTCCTTGCGCACACCAAGGCCCGGTTTGATTTCCTCGTCGACTTCGACGACGACATACCCAACACCACCTTCGGACCGCAAGTACTGGCCACTGATGTTCATGCCGCGCGTTGAAAACACGTCGTTGATTTTCGACAGAACACCCGGAACGTTGCGATGAATATGCATGAAACGGGTATGAGTGCGGTCCTTGACCGGAAGGGACACTTCCGGGAAGTTTACAGCACCCAATGTCGAACCATTATCGGAATATGTGATCAGCTTGTCCGCAACTTCAAAACCGATATTTTCCTGTGCTTCCTGCGTCGATCCACCGATATGCGGGGTCAGGATGACGTTACTCATGCCCCGAAGTGGGCTTTCGAACTGCTCATCCTTGCCTGCCGGCTCAACCGGGAACACGTCAAGCGCCGCACCGGCCAAATGACCACTTTCAAGCGCAGCAGCCAAGTCTTCGATTACAATGACATTGCCGCGTGCCGCATTGATCAGATGTGCGCCAGGCTTCATTTTGCCGATCTCAACTGCCGTGATCATGTTTTTGGTCTGATCATTGGCCGGAACATGCAGTGATACCACATCCGATTGCGCCAGCAATTCATCCATCGATGTGCATGTGGTGGCGTTGCCCATGGCAAGCTTGTTGATCACGTCATAGTAAATGACATTCATACCAAGCGATTCGGCCAAAACCGACAGCTGCGAACCGATATGACCGTAACCAATAATGCCAAGCGTCTTGCCGCGTGCCTCATAGGACCCTTTGGCATTTTTCAGCCAGTCACCCGCATGGGCAGCAGCATTACGCTGCGGAATACCGCGCATCAACATGATGATCTGGCCCAGAACCAATTCAGCCACCGAACGGGTATTTGAATAAGGCGCGTTAAAGACCGGAATACCGCGCATGGCAGCCGCCTTCAGATCGACCTGATTGGTGCCAATACAGAAACAACCGATTGAGGTCAGCTTGCCTGCTGCGTCGATGACTTCTTCGGTCAGTTTGGTGCGAGAACGGATGCCCAGAAAATGCGCTTCGGAGACAACGGATTTCAATTCATCCGCGTCGAGCGCAGCAGGGTAATGGTCGACATTAGAGTAGCCGGCCTGTTTGAACATCTTTACAGCGTTTTCATGGATACCTTCGAGCAGGACGATCTTGATCTTGTCCTTCTCCAACGAAAGTTTGCTGTTCACGGCGCACCATCCTTTTCTTAAGCGAGGGCGACACGGGAGAATCCCGAGCCGTCAGTGATCGTCACAGGACAATCATGGCCCAATGGAATAGGACTTTGAGACATCTGCGTCAAAGGCTTTCCCTTGCGTAAATACGCAATGCGCCTATCTTCTGAACGCATATACCGGCTACTGCGTATAAAACTGGCCACCCGTTGCGATCAGAATACAAGTCAGGGGACTACAACTTGCCCGCCGAAATCAAGACCGTCACCGATATCCATGAAATCGGGCAAGCCCAATGGGACAAATGCGCTGGTTCTGATAATCCCTTTGTCAGCTTTGCATTTTTGTCGGCCATGGAAGACAGCGCCTCAACCTGCGCTGAAAATGGCTGGCAACCCTTTCACCTTGTACTTAAAAACGAAGATGGTCTGGTGATCGGAATCGTCCCGCTCTATGTCAAGGCACACTCCTACGGGGAGTATGTTTTTGATTGGGCGTGGGCCGAGGCCTATGAACGTGCCGGCGGTCAATATTACCCAAAACTGCAATCAGCCGTCCCCTTCTCACCGGTCACCGGCCCCAGACTTCTTGTGGCAAACGATCATCCCGATCCCAGCAGTGTGCGGCGCATGCTGATTGAAGGCCTTTCGATACTGCCCGAAAAGCTGGGCATGGCGACGTTGCACGTCACCTTTTGCAGTGGTGACGAAAGCAAACAAATGCGCGACGCCGGGTTTCTGACGCGCACCGGCTTGCAATATCACTGGCATAATCGGGACTATCAGACCTTTGACGATTTCCTCGGCGCACTAAATTCGCGCAAACGCAAAAACCTGCGCAAGGAACGCAAACAGGTTCTTGAAGCCGGATATACGTTCAAGGCCCTGCGTGGTGATGATCTAAAGCCTGAACACTGGGATAGGTTTTACCATTTTTATCGCGATACATCGGACCGCAAATGGGGTCAGGCTTACCTGACCCGGCAGTTCTTTGAATTGCTGCATGAACGGTTGCGCGACAGAACGGTTTTGGTGGCGGCGTTCCATGATGACGAAATGGTTGCCGGCGCGCTGAACCTGATCGGGTCCGAAACCCTTTATGGGCGCAACTGGGGCACAATGGACCGTACCCCGCTTTTACATTTTGAAACCTGTTATTATCAGGCAATTGATATCGCGATTGAACATGGCCTGAAAACCGTCGAAGCAGGCGCACAGGGCGAACATAAAATTCAGCGTGGCTATGAACCGGTCATCACCCATTCCGCCCACCTGATCGCCGACCCCGGCCTACGCCGTGCGGTCGCGCAATTCCTGGCTCAGGAAAAAGATCACATCGCACAGGACCAAGAATTCATTAAATCCGAACACAGCCCGTACCGGCAGGATCAAGGGTAATTCAGCAGACCAAGAAAAACTGGTTTGTTTAAAAAGTTCCCGCTAGGGTCAAAAACCCTGTGGTTAACGGCTTCTCCATGCGCCACTAACCTTTGATCAACCTGCCGGAGCCACCATGCTGCGTGATATTTCGCCCCAGAGTATTTTCATGGGCCTACTGGCCGGGTTTGTTGGGTCGGCTAGTTCATTTGCTGTTGTACTACAGGGGTTAACGGCAGTTGGTGCCACGCCTGAACAGGCAGCATCGGGGTTGATGGCACTGTCCCTTTCCATGGGGTTATGTGCGATTGTTTTATCGCTTAAGACAAGGCTTCCAATCAGCATTGCCTGGTCAACTCCGGGGGCGGCACTTCTGGCAACGTCCGGGGCGATTGACGGCGGCTTTGCCGTAGCGGTCGGGGCCTTTATCATCTGTGCCATCCTCATCATCATCAGCGGTGTTTGGAAACCCTTGGGCCGTGCGGTTGCGGGCATCCCTGCCCCGCTTGCCAATGCGATGCTGGCCGGTGTGCTGCTTGGCCTCTGCTTTGCCCCGGTCAAGGCGGCTGCCTTTGATCCGCTGTTGGGCCTCCCCATCGTGATTGCGTGGCTGGTGGTCGGGCGGATTAACCGTCTGCTTGCGGTGCCTGCGGCCCTTTTGGCGTTTATTGGCGTGATGATTTTCGGGATCGATTTTCCGCCAAATGCCTTGGCGAACCTTGGCAACTCCATCGCCCCACCAGTGGAATTCATCATGCCGGACTTTACCCTTGCCGGGCTGGTTGGCATTGCCTTGCCACTTTTCATCGTCACCATGGCATCGCAAAACATTCCGGGCACGGCGGTTCTGCGCGCCAATGATTATGACACACCACCGGGTCCTCTTTTTACCGTGACCGGCATCTTTTCATTGCTTTCGGCCCCGTTTGGCGGACATGCGGTCAACCTTGCCGCCATTACGGCTGCATTATGCGCAGGCAAGGATGCCCACCCCGATCCAGCCAAACGCTATTGGGCGGCTGTGTTTGGCGGGGTGTTTTATATCGCGTTCGGATTGCTCGCCGGACTTGTCACCGCCTTCATCAGCCTTGCACCAAGCATCCTGATCGAAGCCGTCGCGGGTCTTGCCTTGATCGGCGCGTTTGCCGGATCGGCTGTTGCGGCCTTCAGGCAAGAAGATGCCCGTGAAGCTGCCGCTGTCACCTTTATCGTCACGGCAGCCGGTTTGACATTCTATGGCATATCGGGTGCGTTTTGGGGATTGCTGGCCGGGGGGCTTATTTACCTGCTTACACATTTGCGCAATCGAAAACCGCCGACCGCGTAAGGTGGCAACACGCTATCCCTGCGGCGGAATATGCAGGTTTCCGGCGTCATCAAGTTCCCAGAATGGGTTGAACGCCACTTCCCATGCATGTCCGTCGGGATCGCGAAAATACCCGGAATAGCCGCCCCAGAATACTTTCTCCGCCGGTTTCTGGATTTTGGCCCCGGCTTTTTCGGCCTCAAGCATCACCGCGTCGACCTCGGCCTCGCTGCGCGCATTAAACGCCAATGTCAGCCCGCCAAATGTCGCCCCGGTATCATCGTCAAACTTGCCATCCTTGATCAGATCCGCCCGGCCAAACAGACCAAGTGCGAGCCCATTGGACAGTTGATAGAACACAACCTGACCCTCGACCATCTGGGTGACGTGCCAGCCAAGCCCGTCTTCGTAAAACCGCCGGGACCGATCCAGATCGGCAACACCAAGTGTGATCAGTGAAACACGTTGGTCCATCTACATGATCCTTTCCTGATTCTTTACCCAAGTTCCACGCAAACGATACCACGTGGGTTTTGCTGTTCCGAGCAGAGACTCGGCCAACCCGAAATATCGCACCGCAGCAGAAACGCAATTATATTGCGCGCAAATCGGTACCGGAATAAGTAAATATTAAGTTGACGTAACGTCAATCCATACAATCGGGCGTTTTGGGCTGTGCACTGCGAGTTCGCTTTGAAAAAAGGTCAGCATTCATTACCATTACGACATCTCGCATTGGTCCCGCAAACCGTGCGAGATGGATTTACACACGGGCCATACCGAAACACTGCACCAACGCCCATATCCCTATAAGCAGTGTGTAAAAGGTCCGGCACATCAGAGAGATTCCGAGGGAGACTGGTCATGGCACAATTGGCGGCAATTAGCCTTGATGATAAATATACGCTTGAAGAAGGCCGGGTTTATCTGACAGGCATTCAGGCACTTGTTCGATTGCCTCTGATGCAGCGCCAGCTTGATGCGCGCGCAGGCCTTAATACTGCGGGCTGTATTTCCGGCTATCGCGGGTCGCCGCTTGGTGGTCTGGATCAACAATTATGGCGGGCCCAAAAGTTTCTATCCAAGCAACAGATCGAATTTCAGGCCGGGGTCAACGAAGACCTTGCCGCCACCGTTGTTTGGGGCAGCCAACAGGTCAATATGTACCCGGATGCCAAATATGATGGCGTTTTTGGCATGTGGTATGGCAAGGGACCGGGCGTTGACCGGTCCGGCGATGTCTTTAAACACGCCAACTATGCTGGCACATCCCAAAATGGCGGTGTCCTTGTTCTTGCCGGGGATGACCATTCTTGCAAATCATCCACCCTGCCCCATCAGACCGAATATGCCTTTATTGATGCGCAAATCCCGGTTTTAAACCCATCCGGTGTTCAGGATATCCTTGATTTCGGCATTCATGGTTGGGCCATGAGCCGTTATTCCGGTTGCTGGGTGGCGATGAAAACCATTGCCGAAACGGTCGAAAGCTCGGCTGCGGCCGATGTCGCACCAGACCGCATCACTCCGATCATCCCCGATGATTTCGCCATGCCCGAGGGCGGCCTGCATATCCGCTGGCCCGATACCCCCAAGGAGCAAGAACATCGCCTGATGAAATACAAGCTCTATGCCGCATTGGCATATGCGCGGGTCAATAAACTCAATAAAACCGTGATCGATAGCCCGAATGCGCGGCTTGGTATCATCACAACGGGTAAGGCATATCTTGACGTCATGCAGGCGTTTGATGACCTTGGCATTTCCGAGCAAGACGCCGCACAGATCGGCATTCGGGTTCTAAAAGTCGGGATGAGCTGGCCGCTCAACCGTGACGATGTGCGCGAATTTGCCATGGGCTTAGAGGAAATCATCGTCGTCGAAGAAAAACGCGCGGTGATGGAAAATCAGGTCAAGGAACAGCTTTATAACTGGCGCGAAGATGTCCGCCCGCAGGTTATTGGCAAGTTTGATGAAAAAGGCGAGTGGATCCTGCCATCGATGGATGAGCTGACCCCGGCCCGCATTGCCGTGGTTCTGGCCGAGCGGATCAAACGGTTCTATGACAGCCCGGCCATTCATGAACGCATTGACTGGCTGGCCGAAAAGGAAAAGGAAATCGCCGAACCGCGCCCGGATGTCGCGCGCATTCCGTGGTTCTGTCCGGGCTGCCCGCACAACAGTTCAACCAAGGTCCCCGACGGCAGCCGTGCCATGGCCGGGATCGGGTGCCATTACATGGTTAACTGGATGGACCGTTCGACCGAAACCTTTACCCATATGGGCGGCGAAGGTGCGACCTGGATCGGTCAGGCACCCTTTACCCATGAAAAACATGTTTTCCAGAACCTTGGTGATGGGACCTATTACCATTCCGGGTCTTTGGCCGTGCGCGCCGCCGTCGCGTCGGGTGTCAACATCACCTATAAAATCTTGTTTAACGACGCGGTTGCCATGACCGGTGGCCAGCCGGTTGATGGTCCCCTGACCGTGCCACAGGTCACCCGTCAGATGTTTGACGAAGGTGCCAAGCGCATCATCGTTCTGTCTGACGAGCCAGATAAATACCCGATGGGGTCTGACTTTGCCCCCGGTGTGGATATCCGCCATCGTGATGAACTCGATGCCACCCAAAAAGAACTGCGCGAGATCGAAGGTGTTACCATCCTTGTGTTTGATCAGACCTGTGCGGCGGAAAAACGCCGTCGTCGCAAACGCAAACTGATGGTCGATCCGCCCAAGCGCGTTTTCATCAATGACCTTGTCTGTGAAGGCTGTGGCGATTGCGGTGAAAAATCGAACTGCCTTGCCTTGGTGCCGGTCGAAACCGAATTTGGCCGCAAACGTGCCATTGACCAATCGGCCTGTAACAAGGATTTCTCATGCCTAAACGGCTTTTGCCCAAGCTTTGTAACGATTGAAGGCGGATCGCTGCGTAAGCCAGATGCCGCTGCCAAGGGCGACAATCATGGCGATGCCGTCTTTGCCAGCCTGCCGCGCCCGACCCTGCCTGATATCGACGAACCATGGTCGGTTCTGATCACGGGCGTTGGCGGGACCGGTGTGGTTACCATCGGCGCATTGCTGGGCATGGCCGCCCATATTGAGGGCAAGGGCATTGTCGGACTTGACATGGCCGGCCTTGCGCAAAAAGGCGGGGCTGTGGTCAGCCACATCCGCTTTGCCAACGAACAAAGTAAACTGCATGCCGCGCGCATTCCGGCCGGCGAAGCCAATGTCGTGCTGGGGTGTGACCTTTTGGTCGCGGCAAGTTACGAAGGCTTGGCCAAAATGCGCCGCAACTTTACCCAAGCCGTGATCAACACCCATGAAACCGTGACGGGTGCCTTTACCAGCAACCCGGACTTTGAGCTTAAAACCAACGAGCATATGAAAGTCATCTCCGACACCTGTGGTGCGGACGCGGTCAATTTTGTCGAAGGCAGTGACATTGCCACCCGCTTAATGGGCAATTCGATTGCCACCAACCTGTTCATGCTTGGTGTCGCGTGGCAGCGCGGCCTGATCCCGATCACCGAAGAAGCCCTGATGCAGGCGATTGAGCTTAATGGTGTGGCCGTTGATATGAACAAGCAGTCATTCTATTGGGGCCGGTTATATGCCCACGAACCCAATCGCGTTCTTGAGGTTGTTGGCCCGAACGAAGTGCAGGCTCACCCGGTTGCCACCGAACTTTCCGACATCATCGCCAAACGCGTCGATTTCCTGACCGGTTATCAGAATACCGCCTATGCCAACCGCTATACGACCCTTGTTGATCAGGTCGCCGCGGCGGAAAAACGCCTTGATGGTGGGGATGAATTGACCCGAACAGTGGCGAAATACTACTTCAAACTGCTGGCCTATAAGGACGAGTACGAAGTCGCACGACTTTATACCGATCCAGCGTTCCTTAAGAAGTTGGCCAAAAACTTCACGGGTGATTACAAAATCAAATTCCACCTTGCCCCACCGGCGATTGCCGATAAGAACCCGGAAAATGGTCAGCTAACGAAATCGACCTATGGTCCATGGATGATGAATGCCTTCCGCGTTCTGGCGAAGTTCAAATTCCTGCGCGGTACCGCCCTTGATCCGTTTGGCCGCACCCATGAACGCAAAGCCGAACGCCAGTTGATTACCGATTACGAAGTGCTGGTTGCCGAAATCATTGGCGGGTTGACCCATGACAATGTACGTATTGCCAACGCGCTTCTGGCATTGCCCGAACAAATTCGCGGATATGGTCACATCAAAGATGGCAATATTGAAAAGGTCAAAACGCGTGAGGCCGAGCTGATCGACCAGTTCCGCAACCCGCCAGAACACCTTAAGGCCGCGGAATAATCCCGCACAGACCACCAAAACCAAAGGCCCCGACAAATGTGCGGGGCCTTTGTATTTCAGGGCATAAACACGTTATCGCCAATCGTGTTGCCTAATCGTCCAGCCGCCGTTTGCCCAAATGAAATCAACAGCTTCTTGCGCCGTGCTGCTGAAAGTTTCTGTTCTTCGGGCATGCGAAGGATCGCTGCTTCAAACCGGTCGGCAACAATTAGTCCCACACTCTCGGGGATCAGTTCCTTGGGAAAATCCATCGGCACGGCAAAAAACAACCTGTCGCAATACTCGACATAGCTTTCCCATTTCTGATCGGCTTTAAAATCCGCGACCGATGATTTGACTTCAACCGCCCAAAGTTCCCCCTTGGCCCCAAGCGCCAACACATCCAGCCGCCGCCCATTGCCCAACCGAAGCTCGGTCAGGCAGGACATCTGATGGTGATACAAAAGCCGACAGACACCGTCTGTGACTTCGGCTGTGATTTCGGGACGGGTTTGCGTGTTCATTGGATCAGGATACAAAAACAAAAGCCCGCTCGAAAGCGGGCTTTGAATTCATGTTGCAGTCTGCTGACACAAGGTGTCAGCTCATGCCAAGCGCGCGCTTGTACACTTCAAGGATTTGTTCCTGTTCGCTGCGTTCGTGGTCTTCGATTTTACGCAGACGGATAATCTGACGCAGGATTTTCACGTCATAGCCAAGTGCTTTGGCTTCGCCGTAAACTTCCTTGATATCAGCCATAAGGTTGGCTTTTTCTTCTTCAAGACGTTCAATACGCTCAACATAACTCGCAAGCTGATCAGCTGCGATACCACCGACTTCGGTCATTCATTCTTCTCCGATGATGGGCTGCACAGCGGATACCCGGTGCGCGAAAACTTTTAATGCGGCGCGACGATACTCAATGCGTTGCGCGCTGACAAGGGGCGTTAGACGACCGATTGCGACCCCGGCACTGTCTGTTCAATCAAGTGGTCCGCCACCGCGACAAGCGCATCGCGCGGGCTGATCCCCTTTTCAATCGCAGCGTCAAAGACCTCGCGCTGACGCCGCGCACTTGTGCCTCGCCGCACGATTTCACGCGCATGTTCAATTTCCGCAACACAGCCAAAAAATTCCGCATCCGGGCGGATCAGTTCAAGGATTTCCTCGACCAGATCGACATACGGCACAATTTCAGCCCGGCCAAAATCAATCAATCCGGTTTTCTCGCCCGGATCACTGCCATATCGGCAGGCCCGCCAACGGTTTTCGCGTACCAGCATGTGCGAATAAATACGCCACCGCTGATTATTACGCCGCAATCGATACAACATCCGCATCAAGCATCGCGTAATTGACGCAACACACACCGCATCTTCAAGATCGGTACAAACATCGGCAATCCGCATCTCAAGAGTCGGCCACCGGTCCGATGGGCGCAAGTCCCACCAAAGCTTGGTACCGTCCTCAATCACACCGGCCTGGATCAGCATATCAACATGGCGGCGATATTCCGCCCACGACCCAAACACTTCGGGCAGTCCCGTACGTGGCAGGTTATCAAACACCGAAAGCCGGAAGGTCTGAAGCCCGGTATCACGGCCCCGCCAAAACGGCGAACTGGTGGTCAGGGCCAGAAGATGCGGCAGGAAATAACTGGCCTGCGCCATCAGTTCGATCCGAAGGTCATCATCCTCAATACCCACATGCACATGCATGCCACAGATCAGCAATCGGTCAACAACCGTGCGCAAATCACGCGCGATGGTGCTGTAGCGTTCGCCTTCGGTGTGTTTCTGGCTGTCCCATTGGGCAAATGGGTGGGTCGATGCCGCCAGCAACGCCATATCATATTTGCTGGCAATTTCGGCCAGGGTTGAGCGCATATGGGTCAGTTGTTCGCGGGCGTCCTTTGCACTGTTGCAAACCTTGGTACCGGTTTCGATCTGGCAGCGCATAAACTCGCTGGAAACCTGATCACCCAGCTTTGCCTTGGCATCCTTTAAAAAGTCCGCTGGCGGATCATTTGCAAGATCGCGGCTTTGGCGATCAACAAGCCAGAATTCCTCTTCGATACCAATCGAAAACCCCGGTTCTTGCGTCTGGAACGCCGCCAAATCAGTCTCTCCTGATCTTATAAAGGTTTGGATCGGCAAGAATATCGACAAACGCGTCGCCAAGAATTTTTGCCCATTTCTCGCATCCTTCATCAGTATCAATCAGATCCTGACGGATTTCAATCGACACACAGGGCAAACCACCGGCTTCACCATGATGATCAATGGTATAATCCGCCATTTGCTGCCCGGAATAAGGTTCATTGTCACCAATGGTCAGATCGGGATTCTGTTCGCGCAGCCTGGCCAGCAGCGGAACTGGAATACGATCATCCTGATCCCAAAGAATGCCAAGCTCCCAAGGCCGTTCAAACTCTTGAAACACCGGCGTGAAGCTGTGGATTGCGATCAAAGCTGGGACAATTTTATGGGCATGGAAATTGGCAATCTGTTCTTCAATCGCCCAATGATACGGCAGGAAAATCTCACGGATCCGTTTCATATGTTCTGTGGGCGACACGTTTTTATTGCCCGGCACCACCGTCTGATCAGAAATTTCAGGCATCCCGGTCGGATCCCAAAGTTGCCGGTTGCAATCAATCACCAACCGCGAATATCCCCCCAGAACAGCCGGGCAATCAAACCGGTCAACGAGAATTTCGGTTACTTTGCGCGCCCCGATGTCCCACCCGATATGACGTTTGCGTTCCTCTTCTGGCAAGCCAAGCGTACCAAGACTTTGGGGAATTTCACGCGATGCATGGTCGCAAACAAAAAGCGAATATCCTTTGCCATTTGCGTTCAAAATTTCAAACGGGGCCGGATCATCTTGGCCCAAAAGAGGCCCTGCATGGTGACGCACGCGTATTCTCCTGAAAGTCGGTAACGGAACGGCAAACCGGTAAATCGTCAAACATGCCTGTCATGGGGCAGCCATGCTGTGTTGGTTTACACCTGTTGAAGTATCAATTTATCGACGCTCAGACAAGCTCATGCAAGCCGATCTGCCCTGAAAACCAAGGGTCATTATCAATGAGCCTTGGCATAACAATGCGTCTTGAGCGTATCGTGCTTTGCGTCCGCCCCAAACATCCCCTAAACTGGTATGACCATTTATAAAAATACGGTACGACTTCGTGACAGCATCGGCTGATAAACCGCGACTGGAGAAACCTTAAAATGCCGTCTGCCAAAATGACCCCGGCCCCGGACGATCAGGAAACGAAGCGTCCCAAACGGATTGCCGATCAGGTCGCAGACCAGCTGCTTGAAAAGATTTCAGACGGTATTTTCCTGCCCGGTGACCGACTTCCCGGTGAACGCCAACTGGCTGAAACCATGAAAGTCAGCCGGGTTTCCGTGCGTGCCGCCCTGCAAAAGCTGAAAACCCGCGGCTATCTACGCGCGGTTCAGGGCGGTGGAACGGAAATCCTGTCATCGACCGGGATCGACATGGATACCGCCATGACCGATCTTGTCCGCGATTCCATCAGCAACCTGCGTGATCTGCAAGAAATACGCTGCACGCTGGAAACATGGGCGGCTAGGCGCGCCGCAATCAACGCCAGTGACGAAGACATCAAGTTGCTGCGTATTGCCTACCGTCAGGCCCATGATCCGCGCCGTGCGTCCAAATACCGCGCCGATGACGATCATCGTTTGCACATGATGATCGGCCGGGCCACAGGATCGATCATTTATTATCACGTGATGAAAATGCTGCACGATGTGTTGCAGGCTGCCTTGATGGAAATCCGGTTTAACAATCTGACCGGTCCCTCGTTTGACCGGATGGTGCAGGAACATCATCATGACATCATCGAAGCCATTGCCGCACGCGATCCTGATGCGGCGGAAAAGGCGATGTCAAATCACCTGCAAGCGGTCCTTGATTTCTTTAAAACAGCCTCGGACAAACAATCGACCTGACAATATTCAAACCGCCGCCCAAAGACGGTCAGACCAAAACTCCATTCAGGGAACCGAACCATGACAACCGCGCGCGAAAAACTTTTGGCCATGATGGATGCTGCGTTAAAGGCAGCCGATCCAGCCGTTCAAATCCCATTGAACATGCCCGCAAAGCCCAAAGGCAAAACCATTGTCATTGGGGCCGGCAAGGCATCGGCCAATATGGCCCGCGCGTTTGAAAAGGCGTGGGATGGTCCGCTTGAAGGATTGGTTGTCACCCGCTATGGTCATGCGGTTGCCTGCGAGAAAATCGAAATTGTCGAGGCATCCCACCCGGTCCCTGATACGGCGGGTCAAAAGGCCGCCGAACGCATACTTGAGATTGTCCAAAAAGCTGGCCCAGATGATCTCGTGGTCTGCATGATTTCAGGCGGTGGGTCGGCCCTGCTGGCCCTGCCCGGTCCGGGCTTGACACTCGAAGACAAACAATCAATCAGCAAGGCACTTTTGCGCAGTGGTGCGACCATTTCGGAAATGAACTGCGTGCGCAAACATCTGTCCGCGATCAAGGGCGGCAGACTGGCACAGGCATCCGCCCCGGCGCGCATGGTGACATATCTTGTGTCTGATGTTCCCGGTGATGATCCGGCGATCATTGCATCGGGTCCAACGGTTGCCGACCCGACAACGGGTAAGGATGCGCTTGATATCCTGCGCCATTATCAGATCGATATTCCAACGGCTGCCAAGGATCTTCTGACCGACAGCGCCCATGAAACCATCAAACCGGGTGATCCCTGTTTTGATGGCCATAAAACAGTCATGCTGGCCCGCCCGCAAGACAGTCTTGAGGCCGCCGCCAAGATCGCCCGCGAATTGGGTCTTAACCCGGTCATCCTAGGGGATGCCATCGAAGGCGAAGCCCGTGAAGTCGCCATCATGCATGCGGGCATTGCCCATCAGGTCGCCAACCACGGTCAACCAGCAGCCAAGCCCTGTGTTCTGCTTTCCGGTGGGGAAACCACGGTCACCGTGCGCGGCAAAGGTGGACGCGGCGGGCGCAACAGTGAGTTTTTGCTATCCCTGCTTATTCAGTTTCGCGATCAAGCTGGCCTTAGCGCGATTGCGATTGATACCGATGGTATTGACGGCAGCGAAGACAACGCCGGTGCGATCATTGATCCGACAAGCTGGCAGAAGGGCCAAGATGCCGGAATTGATCTACGCGAATATCTGGCCAACAACGACGCCTATAGCGCCTTTGCCAAGATTGACGACCTGCTGGTCACCGGCCCGACCCTGACCAATGTGAATGATTTCCGCGCTATTTTGATTGAGTAACCACCGCGACCAATAGAACGATCAAGTCCCCGGCTTTGACATCCATGGCCGAAGCCAACCCAGCCCGTCTTCGGTCTTGCCATGTGGCTTGTATTCGCAGCCGATCCAGCCGTCATACCCGATCCGATCCAATAGATACAACAAGAACGGGTAATTCAGTTCCCCACTGTCGGGTTCATGACGGCCCGGCGCGCCAGCCACCTGCACATGACGGGTGATCTCAAAATACTGGTCAAGACGGGCGGCGATGTTCCCGCCGACAATTTGTGCGTGATAGATATCAAACTGCAATGCCAGACGTGGATGGTCGAGCTGTTTGAGGATAACCGCCGCCTGCTCCACCGAATTAAGCAAATAGCCCGGCATATCCATCGGATTGATCGGTTCAATCAGGATATCGACACCGGCCTGATCGGCCAGATCGGCGGCATAGAGCAGGTTGTCACAATAAAGCCGGGCAATTTCACCGGCATCTTCGTCCTTGCCCATAACACCGGCCATGCAATGAAGCATCTTGCAATTGGTCGCCGCCGCATAATCAAGCCCCTTGACCACCGCGTCACGAAATTCATCTTCACGGCCCGGTCGGCACGCCAGCCCACGATCCCCGGCATCCCAGTCGCCAAGTGGCAGATTGAATAAAACCTGCTCAAGGCCATTATCGGTCAGAAGCGATTTTGCCGTTGCCATCGGCACATCATAAGCCCCGATATATTCCACGCCGACAAATCCTGCCTCTGCTGCTGCCGCAAAACGCTTCTCAAACGGCAGATCAGCAAACAGGAACGACAGATTGGCAGCAAAACGTGGCATAATGCACCTTCAATGGCTTTAATATATCAAGACTGTATCGTTTCGCATGCGACCCTTTAGGTCAATCATCAATCGCCTGCGGGTTTTGAATGTTCTTGTGATCTGGCAATTTCACTCACAATCCAGTTTCCAAACACCTCGACTTCTGCCCGATGGTCGCCGCGGCCGGTATGCACCAGATTGTAGGTATGACCTTCGATCACTGGCCCAAACGGCTGCACGAGCAGCCCACCGTCAAGTTCGGCGCGTGCCAGTTCGCGGCTGGCCAGAACCACGCCCTGCCCGGCAATGGCCGCCTGAATGGCATGGGCATCATCAGAAAACGTAAATCCCCCCGAAAGTTTCAAGCCACTGATACCCGCTGCCGAGCCCCAGCGTTCCCATGTCGGTGTCTGATCATCGGGTCTTAGCCAATCGAGATGCAAAAGCGCACAGTCCTTAAGGTCTTCAGGATGCTTCAGACCCAGCATCGGACTGCAAAGTGGCACGAACCGTTCTTGAAACATGGTTTGCGCCACAAGTCCGCGGTAGGGCCCGGCGCCATAACGGATTGCAGCATCGACAACCCCGCTTGGCAGATCAACCACCTCGGGCGAGGTATGCAAACGCAGATGAATATCAGGATGTTCGGCCTGAAAGCGCGGAAGTCGCGGCAACAGCCATTTGGCAGCAAAAGATGGCAAAACCGACACCGTCAGGCTTCTGGTCTTTGTGCGTTGCCCAACATGATCAATCGCCAAGGCAAAGGATGCAAACCCATCACGCAGAACAGGGAAAAGCTCATGCCCCGCCGGTGTCAAAACAACCTGCCTTGGCCTGCGATCAAACAAACGAATGCCAAGCGTTTCCTCAAGCAGGCGTATCTGATGGCTGATTGCTGTTGGCGTTACGGCGATTTCAGCCGCAGCCTTTTTAAAACTCTGATGGCGGGCGGCGGCCTCAAAGGCGCGCAATGCGGCAAGTGGTGGCAACGACATATAGGTGAACCTAATTCATCCATGAACTGAGGAATTCGATTTTGCCGAAACATCCAAAACAAGGCAAGTCTTGGTCATCGAACAAACAACAGATGAACAAGTATCATCCTTAGGAGGATATCATGACCACGATCTTGCACATCGACAGCAGTGCCCGCCCCGGCCGGTCCGACCAAAAACAACACGGCTCCCAAAGCCGCCGCCTGAGTGCCAAATTCATCGAACTCTGGCGCACCCAACGCCCCGATGATGAAATCATTTACCGCGATGTTGGCGCATCCCCGCCCAAACCCGTCACCGGTGACTGGGTCCATGCGGCATTCACCAAACCCGAACAACGCGAAGACTGGATGCATGATGCCTTGGCCCAAAGTGACACACTGGTCGATGAATTGCTGCGTGCCGATGTGATTGTTGCCGGTGTTCCAATGTATAATTTCGGGATGCCCGCCCAGATGAAGGCCTGGCTTGATAACATCGTCCGGGTGGGTCGCACCTTTGGGTTTGACCGGACACGCGACGGTGTTCCTTATTGGCCGATGGTAACGGGCAATAAATCCATCGTTGCCCTGTCATCGCGCGGTGATTACGGCTATGGCCCGGATGGCCGAATTGCGCATCTGAACTTTGTCGAAGGTGCTCTTTTCACCCCGCTCGAATATATCGGGATCACCGATCAATACGGCGCGGCCATCGAATATGACGAGTTTGCCGATAACCGAACCCGTCAATCCATCGCCGATGCCGAGGGTGAGGTTGCCAACATCGTTGATCGTTTGATCGCAAAACACAGAACTGAAAACGCGGCCTGATGTTTGTGGCCACACACAGTCGTTCAGGTTTCCTTTTGCGGCGGCGGCACAACCGCCGTCGCATTTTCCCTGTCCTGCCCGGTAATCAGGCGCGCACCTTTTTTACGAAACAGGTAACTCCACATCCATTGCACCATGACAAGTGCCGGGGCGCGCAACCCGATCAGAAAATAAATATGCGCCAGCCCCCAGAACCACCAGGCCAGCCATCCTCTTAGCTTGATGCCATTAAGGTCCATCACAGCACGGTGTCGGCCAATCGTCGCAAGGTTGCCGGCGTGACTATATTTAAACGGCGATGTTTGCCGCCCGTTCATCAGATCAAGAATACGCTGCCCGACGTATTTTCCCTGTTGCTTGGCCGCCGGTGCAATGCCCGGCACGGTTAAACCATCGCGCCACGCAACATGGGCAGCATCGCCAATGACAAAAACATGTGAATGGCCCGGAACCGAAAGGTCCCCCTCAACCATGATCCGCCCGCCACGATCCGCAGGTTTTTGCGTCCAGTCTTGCAAATCAGGAACCTGAACTCCGGCCCCCCAGATGACATTGGCACTGGGAATAAATTCATCGCCGATTTTCGCACCTTGTGCGGTGATCTCGGTGACAGCCTGCCCAACGCGCACTTCAACCCCAATGCTTTCAAGCGACTTTTGCGTATAGTCAGACAAATCTTCGGGGAATGCAGCCAGCAACCTTGGCCCACCTTCGGCAAGGATGATGCGCGCGTCACGCGGATCAATTCGGCGAAAGTCATCAGACAGTGTCTTTTTGGCAAGTTCGGCAATTGCCCCGGCCATTTCGACACCGGTCGGACCACCGCCAACAACAATGAAATTCAAAAGTCGGCGTTTTTGATCCTCATCCTGACTGTTCTCGGCCCGCTCAAACGCCATCAAAAGGCTTTTGCGGATGTCGGTCGCCTCGGTAATATTCTTCAAACCCGGAGCCACCGACGCCCAGTCATCATTGCCGAAATAGGACGTCACCGCCCCGATTGCCAAGACAAGGTAGTCATATTCCAGAACATGCTCCCCGGACAGAACACGCTGATTTGGCAAGTCAATCCCGGTGACTTCACCCATAAAAACGGAAACATTTGGCGATTTACTGAACATGCTGCGGATCGGCCAGGCAATTTCAGCCGGCGACAAATCCGCCGTTGCCACCTGATACAGCAACGGTTGAAACAGGTGATGATTGCGTTTGTCGATCAGAATGACGTCAACATCTTTACCAGCAAGTTTTTTGGCCGCACTCATGCCACCAAATCCGGCCCCAACGATAACGACGCGCTTTCGATCCGACATACTGAGGTTTCCTTTTGCTGCGTAAGGCATGAAAGCCAACCCAGTTGTTAGCTAGGAGCAAACCAATCAAATCGCAAGCAAACCAGTGTGATCAGCACCACAGGCCACTGCTGCAAAAGGATAAGGTCGCCGTGGCTTCGCATGAAACCATATGCGTCACCTGTCAATCACCGAGCGATCCAACAGGCGGTACTGAAAGACCTTTTAAGCCACCGCGCACATAAGATTTCATTCCCCTAACCAGGGCATCGAACACCATCCGGCAGCGCAATGTATCGCGCAGGCCTTCGTGCATGGTTATCCACGTGTCCAGTCCGACCGAAAACTCTGGAATCAGACGCACACAATCGCCACTTCGTGCAGCCAGATGCGACTGGCAAAGAGCAACACCGAAACCCGCCCGCATCATCGCCAACTGCGCGGTATTGCTATCAACACGCATGTCAAATTCCACATTGCCAAGGTGCTGATTTCTTTCAATAATCGATCGAATGTCAGCTGTCTTGGTGTCAAAACCGATCAGATCAAGTTTGACAAGCTCCGACCAGTCAATTTTATCATGGCGATCCGCCCAGCCAGATTGCGCAAGATATCGCGTCGTCGCATAAAACCCGATCTCAACGGTCCCGGTCTTCTGCGCGATGAGGGAATCCTGATTTGGTGCAACCATACGCACCGCAATATCGGCATCGCGTCGCAGCAAATTTTCCACCCGGTTTGACAACACAAGCTCAAATTCAAGATCAGGAAATGAATTGCGAATACCCGTCAGGATGGGCGGCAAAATTTCAATCCCGACCACTTCAGCTGCGGTGATGCGCACAGTACCTTGAACGGCACCTCTCTCGGCACTTGCAGCGCGTTGAAGTGCCTTTGCCGTTGATCGCAGTGCTTCTGCATGTGGACGTAACCCAATGGCTGTATCTGTTGGCACCAAACCAGATTGCGACCGGGTGAAAAGCACAATCCCCAACTGCTCTTGCAATTCATCAATGTGTCGCCCAACCGTCGGCTGCGTCAAGCCGAGCACGCGTGCAGCCGCCGAAAGAGACCCATGCTCTAACACAGCAAGAAACGTCCGATAAAGGTCCCAGTTGGGTTCATGCATTGCCATACATTTATGTATATCATAAATGCCAATTTATAGAATACCGTTTTACCGACATGACCAGTACCCTTTGTCCATCCCAATTAACGGAGGACAAAATCATGACCCGAAATTCAAACCGTATCGCCCTTGTCATTGGTGCCAATGGTGGCATTGGATCGGCCATTACCACCGCACTTCATGATCATGGCTGGCAGGTTCGTGCACTGGTGCGAACATCCCCCAAGGCCGATCAATCCAATGCAGATGATATTGACTGGCGCGTCGGCGATGCCATGTGCCGTCATGACGTGTTAAATGCAAGCCGAGGTGTTGATGTCATCATTCATGCCGTTAATCCGCCGGGCTACCGCAATTGGTCCAAGTTGGTTTTGCCCATGCTTGACAACACGATTGCGGCCGCCATCGTAAACAAGGCACGCATTGTCCTGCCCGGAACGGTTTACAATTTCAATGAAGACCAACTTTCCAATCTGACCGAAACCAGCCCGCAGCTCCCGAACACCCGCAAAGGCGCTATTCGGGTCGAAATGGAACGGCGGATGCGCCGAGCTGTTCATTCAGGTGCAACAGGATTGATTGTTCGCGCAGGTGATTTTTTTGGACCGGGCGCAAACAACAACTGGTTCTCCCAATGTCTGGTCAAGGCCGGTCAACCTGTTCGTGAAATCACCTATCCGGGCAAGGCGGGCGTGGGCCATCAATGGGCGTATTTGCCCGACGTCGCCGAAACGATTGTGCGGCTTCTTGATCAATCCGATGTCTTAGGATCCTTCGCGCAATTTCACCTGCAAGGACATTGGGACAACGACGGGACACAAATGATCGCTGCGATCAAACGCGCGGTTGGAAATCCCGATATTCCAGTCAAATCCCTTCCATGGACGATGATTGGCCTGCTGCGCCCATTTGTCCCGTTCTTCCGCGAAGCCTGGGAAATTCGTTACCTTTGGCGCAACCCGGCCCGCATGCACAATGATCGTTTGCGTACACTGTTTGGCAACGAACCCCATACGCCGCTTGATGTCGCTGTTCATCGGACACTTGATGCCTTGGGCTGTCTGGCGCCTCAAGACCATCAAAAACAAAATACGCGCCCCGATCAACCGGTCGCCACACCACCCCATCTTCGAATGGTCGGATGAAAGTGACGTGATGCCGACCACTTGCCAAATAATCACCACGCAAGAGAAGACACTTCCGACTGAGCAGGTTATAACAACACGTCTTTTTGGCTTAAGATTGAGGTCCCCACATGAACAACGCCTTTTCGCTTCATCCCCAACTTGCTGCTGATACGACCTTGGTCACAGACGGCCCGCTATCACATGTTTTGTTGATGAATGATGCGCGCTATCCATGGCTCATTCTTGTTCCTAAACGTCCTGATCTTGTTGACTATGATGATCTCAGCCCGGAAGATCGCAAAACGCTGGGCGACGAAGCCGCCACCGTTTCAGCCGCTCTAAAACGCCGGTTTGATGCCCATAAAACCAATGTCGCGATGCTGGGCAATATGGTGCCACAGCTCCATTGCCATGTGGTTGCCCGCTTTAAGGATGATGCTGCTTGGCCCGGCCCGATCTGGGGTGTTGGACAATCAAAACCCTATGAAGAAGACGAAGGTCGCGAACGACTGGCCACCCTTAGAGCCGATCTGATCTCAGCGTTCAAGCACCTCTGATAAAGTGTTGCGATATCCACGCGGCGAAGCACCTTCTCGCCCCCCATTAAAAGGCGCTGCCCCATGCCTGTTATCGAGCGTGATACGATTTTTGTCCTAAAACCCAATTTCGAAGATCCGGCATGGCCCGGACAGCGATTTTATTGCTGGCACTGCGCGCTGATCGAGGGTGTTCTGGCGTCTTTTCCCGATCTGTGCGGCGACCTTGATATTCATCGCATTGCATGGCCGCGTCCGCGCGCGGAGATAGTTGACCTTCTGGGGGAAGACCACCAATCTCTTCCGGTGATGATCCTGAAATCGGGTGATACGTCTGATGTTCAAACCGGCGTAGCCAATGGCCATGCTTTTATTGATGACAAAGACACCATCCTGCAGGCCCTGAGCAAACGGCACGGTTTTCCCGTTCCCCATCCTTGACGCACATCAAGGCGCGCATCATTGGAATGATGCAAAAGACGGACAGAACGCACCAATCGGGATGTCCGTCATGCAGCTTGCCCTTTATGAAAAATACGACCTGCGCCTGCCGCGCTACACCAGCTATCCAACGGCACCGCATTTTCATGACGCCATAAACGGCAAAGTGTTTGCAAACTGGCTTGGCGAGTTAAATCCGCTTCAGCCGCTATCGCTATATCTGCATGTCCCCTATTGCGAGGAAATGTGCTGGTTCTGCGGCTGTAACACCAAAATCACCAAGCATTACAAACCCGTTGGCACCTATGTCGCGGCCCTTCTGACCGAGATCAAAAACACGTTGGGCAAGCTTGATCCCACACACAGGTTCACGGTCTCGCACATTCATTTTGGCGGCGGCAGCCCGACCATCCTTAAGGCCGATGATCTTCGGACCATCATGGGTGCTATCCGCAAAAAGGTTGATATCCTGCCCACAGCCGAAGTCGCCATTGAAATGGACCCGCGCACGGCAAATGATGATCTGATGGATGCCATGATCGAATGCGGCTTTAACCGCGCAAGCATTGGCATTCAGGATTTCAACGCCGATGTCCAGCGCGCGGTTAACCGCGTCCAAAGTTATGATCTGGTCCGTGACGTCATTTCCCGATTGCGCCATCGCGGCCTTCGCGGCATCAACGTCGACCTGATGTATGGCCTGCCCAATCAAACCGTTCAATCCATCCGCCAGACCGTCGATCAGACCGCCACACTCTGCCCGGATCGTCTGTCGGTATTTGGCTATGCCCATGTGCCATGGATGAAAAAACACCAAAACCTGATCCCGACCGAAACCCTGCCAGATACGCAGGAACGCTGGGCACAGTATGAAGAAATCCAGAACAGGCTGGCCTATCACCGCTATGTCGCAATCGGTCTGGACCATTTCGCCCATCAGGCAGACCCGATGGCAACCGCACTTTACAACGGCAAACTACACCGTAATTTCCAGGGATATACCACCGACCGCGCCGAGGCCCTGATCGGGTTTGGTCCATCGGCCATTTCGTCCCTGCCGCAAGGCTATGCTCAGAATGATCCGGCACTGGCCCGTTGGCAGCGCGCGGTTGAGGGCGGCGACTGTGCGATTGAAAAAGGCGTTGCCGTTTCAAACGAAGACCGCCTGCGCCGTGACATCATCAACGAGCTGATGTGCAATCTGTCGGTGGATGTCGCAAAAATCTGTGCCACACACGGCACATCTGCCGACAGATTTGCACCAGAACTCAATCGCATTCGTGCAATGACCAATGATGATATCGTGGAAGTTAACAGCACGCACATTAAACTGACCGATACGGGGCGCCCGTTGGTTCGTGCGGTCTGTGCCGTGTTTGATACCTATCTCAATCATGCCCATGTCAGGCATTCGCAAGCGGTCTGAGTTTTCCACTCATAAGCATTACAAAAGGGGCCATCTGGCCCCTTTTCTGCATTTTGACCTATGCCCGACAATCAGGCTGATTTGCGCAAACTCAGGATCACAATCCCGCTGATCACGACAAGGCCACCCGCCATCTGTATCGGGCTGATCATTTGACCAAGCACCACCCAGGCAAACAGCAATGTCGCAATCGGTTCCATGTTCATCACCGGCGCGTTGCGCGCCATATCAAGACGCGGCACGGAGATGAACAGAACCGAAAACGCCCCACCATAGAGCAAAACCAAGGCCGCCAATCCGAACCAGCCCGGTGTTGCATCAGGCAAGGCCATGCCACCGGGTAAAACATCGCCAAGACCAGCAATGATCATGGAAATAAAAACCACGACCATGGTGAACATTGACCGAACAGACCCGTTCAAGGCCGCAAGTTTATGATCGGTCACCCAAAACGCCACGGACAAGGCGGTCGCCGCCGTCAATGCAAAGGCAATTCCCTGCCACCAGGTTTCACCGACCGAAACGTCACCATCGAGTTTACCGGGCACATCAAGCGCCAAGACCAGCCCCGACAGAATAAACAGCATCAGCGCAGTTGATTTCAGTGTTGGACGCGCGCCCCCTAAACCCCACGTCAGAAGGGCCAGAATGATCGGGAAACTGTTGGCCGTCAGCAACGCCAGTGCAACAGGAATGCGCGCAACCGCCGAATACAGGCACAGGCTTTGGATCGTGATCATCAAGCCCAAAAGAATCTGCCAGCGCACCGAACTTTTCGGCAGACGAATGGAATGGCGTTGTCCGACAACAATCGCGATCAGGATCAATAACGCCACCCCGGACCGGCACAAGATTGCCAACAGCAACCCCGTCCCGTTTTCAAAGGCAAGACGCGCGGCAACGTGGTTCGCGGCAAAACAGCACGCCACAGTCGCCAACAGCAGGATCGCCGTTTTGCGTGGGAAAAGATCAGGTGCAGTCATCGCACCATTGGTCGCAGACATAGGGACAAAACCTGTTTTGTGGGGCACGTGTTCAAACAACGCCAAAACGGCAATTAAAACAAGCCTTTCTGACACCCACCCCATCTGATGCAACAGATGGGGTGGGTGTCAGAAACGGTTATGAGGCCGAAAGAACCGAACTGGCCCGACGATCCAGCGCACCACTAATCCGTGTCAACCCGACAGCAAAGGTAACAAGAATGGCCGCCACCCACGGCGTTGCCGACAGGCCAAGTGACGATGAAACCACCAGCCCGCCAACCCATGCCCCAATGGCAATGCCAAGATTGAACGCCGCAATGTTTAGCGCCGATGCCACATCAACCCCACCCGGGCGATGCAATTTCGCCAGTTGCACAACATAAAGCTGAAGCCCCGGCACACTGGCAAATTGCAAGAAACCAAGGGCCGCCAGTGTCACCAATGCCAGAACCGGCGAGACGGCGGTAAAGGTAAAGACAACCAATGTTGCCGCCTGCAACGCAAACAGCACGCTTAAGGCACGCACCGGATTGCGATCTGCAATACGGCCCCCGGCAAGGTTCCCCACCGCAATCGCCAATCCGTAAAACACCAGTATCAGGCTGACCGATGCCTCGCTAAATCCGGTAATATCCTGCAAAACCGCGGACAGATAAGTAAAGGTCACGAACGTCCCGCCATAGCCAAACGCCGTCATGCCAAACACCAGCAACAAACGACCACTGCCCAGCACGCGGACCTGATCAAGCAACCGTGCAGGTTCCGCACGGGTCAGGTTTGATGGCAACAAAACGGCAATCGCGGCAAAGGCAATCACGCCAAGTGATGCAACACCCCAGAACGTCGCACGCCAGCCAAATAGCTGACCGATGAATGTGCCCAATGGCACGCCGGTGACAATCGCAACCGTCAACCCCATGAACATCATGGCAATTGCCGATGCCCGACGATTTTCCGGCACCAGATCGGCGGCAATCGTCGCCCCGATTGAGAAAAACACACCATGGGCAAAGGCCGAAATTACCCGGGCCACCAACAGCATCTCATAATTCGGGCTGAGTGCGGCGGCTCCATTACCCAACACAAACACCCCCATCAGACCAAGCATCAGAGTTTTGCGCGGCAACCGCCCGGTAAGGGCGGTTAAAACAGGCGCACCAAACGTCACGCCAAGGGCATAGACACTGACGATCAACCCGGCCATCGGCAGCGTAATGGAAAGATCATTTGCCACGGTCGGCAACAAGCCAACAACGACAAACTCCGTTGTCCCGATTGCATAGGCCGCAATCGTCAACGCAAATAAAGCAAGCGGCATTTTCATTCTCCGGCCCGCGCGCACTACGCTGCGGGCTAAAAAGGTGATGGGGCATTCGACCCCGTCCATTGCCGCCCAATATGACGATGGAATGGTTGCGCGATAATCGGGAATGCGCGACAAATGCCTTTGAATTGAATTCAAAGGCGGAGGATCAGTTGGATAATCGTGCAGGGGAAATGGAAGCCTTCATTCGGGTGGCCGAACTCAAAAGCTTTTCCGAAGCCGGGCGCAAACTGCATCTGTCGCCATCCGCCGTCAGTAAGCTTGTCACGCGCATCGAAGACCGATTGTCGACCCGCTTGATCGTGCGGTCCACTCGTGGCCTTCAACTCACGCCAGAAGGCGACATGTATCTGGTGCGGGCACGCCGTGTTCTTGATGAAATCGACGATGCCGAACGTGCGGTTGCCAGTGGCGGCAAGGCCGCACCAAGTGGCCGTTTGCGCGTCAATGCGTCGATTGCCTTCGGGCTGATGTATGTGCAGCCACTGATCCCGGCCTTTCTGGAACGCTATCCAGACGTCGAACTGGATTTTTCACTGACCGACGGAATTATTGATTTGCTCGAAGAACGGGCCGATATCGCCATCCGATCGGGGGCACTGCCCGACTCATCGCTTAAGGCCCGCAAACTGATCGAAAGCCACCGCATGGTCGTGGCATCCCCCGACTATATTGCCAAGCACGGTTTGCCACATCATCCCGACGATCTTGTGAACCATAATTGTCTGCGGTTTAACTTCCCCCTGCCCTTGAATGAATGGTCATTTCGCAGCCCCGAAACAGGCGACAGGCTCAAGCGCACCATATCGGGGAATTTCATGTGCGATAACGGCCCGACAATGCGGCGCATGTGCCTTTCCGGGCTTGGCTTGGCCAGACTGGGACGTTTCCACATTCAGGCTGATATTAAGGCCGGGAATTTGGTCGAAATCCTGTCAGACTGGACGCCACAGGACGAACAACTCATTCATGCGATGTTTGCCGGCCACGAACATCTTGCCACGCGCATCCGCGCCTTTATCGACTTTCTGGTCGATCACATCGACCCGATGGGAAATGGTCTGCGTCACCCAGATTAACGGATCAGGATACCGGCGCACTTAGCAATTCAAGACACCGCTGGGCAACCGCGCGTGCGGGCTGCAACGATGGATGTTTGAATGGGACGAGTTCGGTACTATCAAGCAACGGTCGGGCATATTGCCCGTCATATAACGCCTGATGTAGACGTTGATGCCGTATCGCCGCCAGTCCTTGCGGCGCATAGATATAAACGCCCCCCGGTGCGGCGGCGGCTTCACAACACATCGAAACCGAATCACCTGTTACGATCAAGACATCGGCCAGTGCGAGATACCCGAAATACGGATTTTCGGCATCCGATGTCCAGTCATGCAAATGATACGAAATCCCCGACTGCGCCAACCGGTCGGCAATCAGTTGTTCGTTTTCGCGCCCGGTGCGTCGGCTTGTCGTCACCAGAAGGCTACCGTCAACAGCCTTCGCCGCATCAATTGCGTGTGAAATCAGATCATCGGCCATGTCTGCGGTAAACGTCGTTTTCTTTGAACTGCCGCCAACAATCACGGCAAACCGGGGACCGGGCAAACCTTTGAAATGGCTGCGCCAATTATCGGCTTCGATCAAAAGACGCGTTTCCGTGATCCGATGCGGCGCACCGGGAATTTCCAAAACGTTTTCACGCGCAGGCATCTGGTCATGGGCCGGAACGGCAATCAGATCAAAATCCTTTTCACCACTATCAGGGCGCATGATTTGACAAATTCGGGTGTGACCGCGGCTTTGCTTTTTGATCCAGCGGGCAACAGGGGCCGTTCGGCGCCCGGCCGCAATGACAAGATCGGGCCAGGGTGTGGTCAAACGCGCACGCGTTCCGTCATCCACACCAAGCAAACTCGCACCACGCAGGATGTTGGGCAGCCGGGCCAGCTTTGTATATTCGATATCAACCCGCTTGAATGGCTGTGCCAGCGCTTCGGCAACGCCGATTGCCTGATTGATGTTTCCGGCCCGATCATCGGCCAGAACCCAAATCAGGTGTGTGTCTTGTTCGCTCATTCAAGGGGAACTTTCTTGATACGGTAAACGGCTTTTTGATCTTGGCGGATGCCAAACCTGCTTTCAAACCGTGCTGACCAGCATAGTCGCGTCCTTGATAGGTACAATCTGATCAAGCGATTATCAAGCGTCAGGCCGAACTTGTGAAATTTCATCTGGGAATTGAAATGAATTTGTAATTTAATCCTCCGGAACCACCTATCCTTAAGTGGTGGATGATCGTAAAAATGAATGGGTGGAAATGCTAAGAACATCAGTCTCGGTCAAACGCACATCGCGTGCTGTTCTTTGCATATTGCTGCTGTTGCTGCCTGTAACGGTTTGGACTGTGACAGAGTTCTGGCGCGAAACCCGCCTTGTCGATATAGCACAGGATGGCCGCAACAAACTGGAATTGTATCGCTCCAACCTTCAAGGCGCGATCAAGGAACACGAATATCTGCCGATCACGCTGGCTTCTGATAACCGCATCCTCAACCTTGCCACCTTTGCCGATCCCGCCAATGCCGCACAGGTAAATGTCTATTTGGAAAAACTTGCTGCCGACAGTGGCGCATCCGACATTTATTTCATGAACCGTGACGGCACGACCATTGCGGCCAGCAACTGGAACAGTGACGCGTCCTTTATCGGGCGGAATTTCTCCTTCCGGCCCTATTTTCAGCAAGCACGCCGTGGCGAAACCGGCCATTACTTTGCCTTTGGCATAACATCGAACGTTCCGGGCTACTATATTTCCCATCCGGTGCGCTCCGATGGTGTGACGTTTGACGGGGCGATGGTTGTTAAAACCCACCTTGATACATTGCTGCAGCGCTGGACCAAGGGTGGAGAAAGCGTGCTTGTCACGGATGAAAACGGCGTCGTCATCATATCAGCACGTCCGGAATGGCGTTTTCGCACCCTCGAAGACCTGCCCGCCAAAAATCGTCCGCGCATCATCGCATCGCGTAAATACGGCGATTCTCCACTTGACCTGATGCCTCTGACCGACGGGCAATGGCCCAAGGGCGATGAACTTTCTGTTCTGACGTTGTCGACCATTCCCAAAGACCTGTCTGACATGCCACCAGCGGAGCGTGCGGAAAAAGCAGAACCATCGTCAACAAAGACCAACCTAGGCAAGACGACATATCTCGCGACCAGCAGTTCCCTTCCCAAGCAAGGGTGGCGGATGTTTCTTTTGACCGACAAGTCGGTTCTGGATCGCTCAACGCTTAGTGCCGGACTAATGGCCGGGGCCGCCCACGTCATCTTTGCCGGGCTGGTTTTCATCATCCTGCAACGCCGTCGCACGATGCTTGAACAACTTGAAATCCGTGATTGGTCACAGCGCGAACTTGAACGCCAGGTCCGGCTTCGCACCGCCGACCTTATGAGCACCAACTTGCGTCTGGCACAGGAAATCAATGAAAGGTCACGTACCGAAGATGCCCTACGATCCGCCCAAACCGAATTGGTCCAGACAAGCAAACTGGCCGCCCTTGGCCAAATGTCGGCGGGCATTGCCCATGAAATCAATCAACCGCTGACTGCCATTCGCAGTTATGCGGAAAATGCGTTGAAATTCATATCGCGCGGCAACAGCGATACGGCCAACCGGAACCTGCAACGCATTTCCGAACTGACAGACCGCATGGGCCGGATCACAAGCAACCTTAAAACCTTTGCCCGCCGTCCCGAACAGGACAATCAGCCGGTTGATGTCCATGAACAAATGCAAAAGGCCATTGACCTGATACTTGAAACCGGTCGCACTGGCGCATCAAACATCGTGCTCAGCTACGCCCCGGACTTAAAACCCGTCATTGCAGAACCCAACCAGCTCATTCAGGTCTTTACCAACATCCTCAATAATGCCGCCGATGCCTGCCCGAGTGATGAAGACGCAAAAATCGAAGTCCACATCACCAAGGGCGACGACCGCCTGCTGGTCAGCATCAAGGACAATGGGCACGGCATCCTGCCCGAAAATCTGCCCAAACTGTTTGACCCGTTCTTCACCACCAAGCCATTCGGCGACGGGTTGGGGCTGGGGTTGTCGATCTGCTATGGCATCATCCGAAGCTTTGGCGGCACCATTCGTGCGAAAAACCGCCCAAATGGCGGTGCATCCTTTATCATCGAACTTCGTTACGATGCGGTCACCGCCGACAGTGGCGATAACTGGCACTCGACGCAAAACGCTTCGACTGATAAACAGATCGAAACTCCGCATCAATCGGAGAGTTCATAACAGATCACGCATTGGATATGCCTTGGCCGCGTGATCTTTGAAACGGATCGAAGGAAAGCCAGTGCAAACCACCGCCCATTGCGTTCTGTTTGTTGATGATGATGCCGATGTGCGAGAAGCCGCACAGCAGACACTCGAACTGGCAGATATCCGGGTTGAGGTCTTTGCCGATGCGCTATCCGCCCTTGCCCGACTGCGCAAAGGCTGGTCGGGCGTTGTCGTCTCTGACATCCGAATGCCCAAAATGGATGGTCTGGAATTTTTGACCGAAGCCCGCAAAATTGACGGCGAAATGCCCATCGTCATGATTACCGGACATGGTGACATCGCAACCGCTGTCCGCGCCATGCATGACGGGGCCTTTGATTTCATTGAAAAACCGTTTGATCCCGATCTTTTTATCGACATCACCAAACGCGCCATCAGCCACCGCAAACTGGTGCTGGAAAACAGAACGCTTAAGGTCGAACTGGCCCGCCACAGCAAAAATGTATCGGGCTTCATCGGTCAAAACCCGGCGATGGAAAAACTGCGCACCCTGATTGGTAATGTCGCATCGACCAATGCACATGTGCTGATCAATGGTGAAACCGGTTCTGGCAAGGAAGTCATCGCACGCAACCTGCATGAAATGTCGGGGCGCAGCGGTCCGTTTGTTGCCGTGAATTGCGGGGCAATGCCCGAACAACTCATTGAATCTGAACTGTTTGGCCACGAGGCCGGGGCTTTTACCGGGGCGGATCACAAACGCATCGGAAAATTCGAATTTGCCGACAAGGGCACCATGTTTCTTGATGAAATCGAAAGCATGCCGCTCGCCCTTCAGATCAAGCTTTTGCGGGTTTTACAGGAACGCGCCCTTGAACGGCTGGGCTCAAACCGCGTCCAGCCGATTGATCTGCGCGTCGTTGCCGCCACCAAAATTGATCTGCGCGATGCCGCCTCACGCGGGGAATTTCGCGAAGACCTCTATTACCGCCTGAACGTCGTGCAACTTCATATCCCGCCGCTTCGCGATCGTAAGGACGACATTCCATTGTTGTTTGAACATTTTGCCCGCGATGCCGCCAATCGATTTGACCGTCCGACAAAACCGATCACCCCGGCCGAACAGGCAACATTTAACGCCCATGACTGGCCGGGAAATGTGCGCGAATTGCGCAATGCCGCCGAACGCCGGGTCCTGGGGCTTGATCCACTGGCCAACGGCAAGGACGACAGCAACTCGGAAATTGCATCCCTGCCCCAACAGGTCGATGCCTTTGAAAAAGGTGTGATTTGCGAAGCCCTGCGTGAACATGGCGGCAATGTCACTGCAACGGTCATGACCCTTGGCCTGCCGCGCAAGACATTCTATGACAAATTGACAAAATACGGCATTACCCCCGCTGATTTCAGAAAACCCCGCAGTTCCACCGATGCAGAACCCGCCCGATAAGGCGGGTTTTTGTTTATCCCAGTCCATCCACATCATCGCAGAAATACGCACACATCACCCCCAACTTACGTGTGTGGATTTTCACACACTCGTGAAATTTGATGTGCGAAATCCCCAACAAAAACAGTCACTTATGCTGCATCGCACACTTGCATCAATGCCCCTAACCGGTTGTTTTCATGCAGTTTATAGGCAACCGTAAAAACTGGCCCGCGCCTTGCTGATAAGAGGCCAGCGCCGCACGGCGTTTCAAAACGACGCCGACAAAAGGCGCGCTACCGGGAAAACGCACAAAACTTATAGGGAGACATTTTGATGCGTCTTATCAGCAAGAAAATCCTCGCAGCCAGTGTTGCAACGGCCGCAATCCTTGGCATGAACGGCATGGCATCCGCACAGGAAGTCATCAAGTTTGCCCATGTGGTCGCGCCGAACACCCCCAAAGGCAAGGGTGCGGAATTCTTTAAAAAACGCGCCGAGGAACTCCTTGGCGACAAAGTTAAAATTGAAATTTACCCGAACTCGCAGCTGTTTGATGACAGCAAGGTTCTTGCCGCCATCCTGCGGGGTGATGTTCAGTTCGGCGCACCGTCGCTGGCGAAATTTGGCAAATGGACCAAAAAGCTTCAGGTCTATGACCTTCCGTTCCTGTTTAAAGACATGGATGCTGTTTCCTGCTTCCAGAACGGTGAAAAAGGTCAGGAACTTCTGGGCGCCATGTCCGACAAGGGTTTGACCGGTGTTGGCTATTGGCACAACGGCCTCAAACAGCTTTCGGCCAACAAGCCACTCAACAATCCTGCCGATGCCGAGGGCCTGAAATTCCGTATTCAGTCGTCTGACGTAATCGCTGCACAGTTCGAAGCCGTCGACGCGGTGCCACAGAAAATGGCGTTCTCGGAAACCTATTCCGCCCTGCAAACGGGTGTTGTTGATGGTCAGGAAAACACCTGGTCGAACATCTATTCGAAGAAATTCTTCGAAGTTCAGGATTACATCACCGAATCAAACCATGGCCTTCTGGACTACATGGTCGTCACCTCGACCAAATGGTGGGACGGTCTGGACCCGGAAATCCGTGATGGTCTGACCCAGGCCATGAACGAAGCATCCGATTACGCCAATGACCTGTCGGCTGAACTGACCGCCGAACAGCGTCAGGCCGTCATTGATTCGGGTGAAACCGAAGTTCTGCAGCTGTCCGGTGACGATTTCTCCGCATGGCAGGAAGCTGTCAAACCGGTTTGGGCGGAATTCTCCGACGACATCGGTCAGGACATCATCGACGCGGCGGCTGCGTGTAACTAATCCGTTCTTCTTTCCCTACATTTGGAAAAGGGCCGTTTCTGATGATTTCAGCGGTCGTTACCCGGCTGGAGGAGGGCTTAATTGCCCTCCTGCTCGCCGCCATGACGTCACTTACCTTTGTGAATGTCGTCATGCGCTACGTGTTTAATTCCGGCCTGACATGGGCTCTGGAAATCACCGAATTCCTGTTTGCCTGGCTGATCCTGTTTGGCATGTCCTATGGGGTGAAGGTTGGATCGCATATCGGGGTAGATGCGCTTGTGCGCCTGTTCCCCGATAAGGTCCAGCGCGTCATTGGCCTTATCGTTGTTGGCGCAGGCATCCTTTATTCAAGCTGGCTGATCATTGGCGGGTGGGAACTCGTCAGCTTCAACCACATGCTTGAGATGGAGGCCGAAGACAGCCCGGTCATGCTGTGGTTCGTCTATCTGATCATGCCGGTTGGTGCCACCCTTTTGGCGTTCCGTCTGGCACAGGTTGGCTGGCGGATCATTACCGGCAAGCAGGTTGGTTTCAATCTGGCTGACGAAGCCCGCGAAGCGATTGATCAGATTGCCCCCAATGGCAGTGACGATGATCAAAATGCTTCTGCCAAGTCTAAATCATAAGTCAGGCGGGGACACAAAATCATGACAATTGCATTCCTGTTTATCCTGCTGTTCGGCTTGATGGCATTGGGCGCACCGATTGCCATTTCACTTGGCGTGTCGTCGCTTGCGACCATTATGCTGTTTGGCGATGACAGCCTTGCCACATTGGCAGAAAAGCTGTTTGGCGGGATGGAACATTACACCCTTCTTGCCATCCCTTATTTCATTCTGGCATCGGCGTTTTTATCGACCGGTGGTGTCGCGCGTCGTCTGATCCGCTTTGCCATTGATACGGTCGGCTGGTTCCCTGGTGGTCTTGCCATGGCATCGGTTCTGGCCTGTATGCTGTTTGCCGCCGTTTCCGGCTCCAGCCCGGCCACGGTTGTTGCCATCGGCTCCATCGTGATCGCCGGGATGGTGCGCGCGGGCTATCCGCAAAGCTTTGCGGCTGGTGTGATTTGTAATGCCGGAACACTTGGCATTCTGATCCCGCCATCGATCGTTATGGTGGTTTATGCCGCCGCGACCGAGGTTTCGGTTGGCCGCATGTTCCTTGCCGGGGTGATCCCGGGCATAATGGTCGGCCTGATGTTGATGATTGCGATTTACATCGTCGCACGCGTCAAAAAACTGCCAAGCCAGCCACGCCCGACCCTTGGCGAATGGGGTCGTGCATTGCTGTCGGCATCTGGTGGACTTTTCCTTGTAGTACTGATCATGGGCGGTATTTACGGTGGTGTTTTCACCCCGACCGAGGCCGCCGCCGTTGCAGCCTTCTATGCCATGATCGTTGCCGTGGTATTTTACCGCGACATGGGCCCGATCAAGGAACAGTCATGGGTGCCTGAAAACGGCAACACCGGTTTTGGCAGCCTGCTTGCCTATAACCTGCCGAAAATGGGCAAAGCAATCGCACTGATCCCGTTTGACAAGGACATCCGTCAGGTCCTGCTTGAAGCAGGAAAAGTCACGATCATGCTGATGTTCATCATCGCCAATGCGATGCTGTTCGCCCATGTTCTGACCTCGGAACGTATTCCTCATACCATTGCTGGAACCATTATCGACTGGGGACTTCCGGCATGGGGCTTCCTGATTGTTGTCAATATCGTGCTGCTGATTGCCGGGAACTTTATGGAACCGTCCGCGATCCTTTTGATCATGGCACCGATCCTGTTCCCGATTGCCATGCAGCTTGGCATCGATCCAATCCATCTGGGCATCATCATGGTGGTCAATATGGAAATCGGCATGATCACCCCGCCGGTTGGATTGAACCTGTTTGTGACATCCGGGATCACGGGCATGCCGTTGCTCAAGGTTGTAAAGGCGGCATTGCCGTGGTTGATGATCCTTCTCGGCTTCCTGATCCTGATCACCTATGTTCCGGTCATCTCGACCTGGTTGCCAAATACATTGATGGGTCCTGAACGGATCATGACCCATTGATCGGGTGAGCTGATCTGCAATTCAAATTGCCAAATACATTGTAACGCAAAGGGCGGCATTCCAACGGATGCCGCCCTTTGCGCGTTTACGATCAATGGCCTGCATGGCTGCCATACTGCTGTTCATATCTACCATCTCTGGAAAGAACGGTTTTTTTGTGGATAATGAAGGACTTGAATCGTTTCAGGTTGCTGGTGCCCTATAATTTCCAGAGCCCCACACCACAGTCACCATCGTCCTGCCTGCCTCAGGCTGACGGCATTCGCAACGTCCTCCGTTGGCAAGTTGAAATCATGCTCTGATCTGGACATCGGGAAACCTGCTCTCCACCTGCCACCTCATGAAACGGAATGGAATGATATGGCCAGCAACGCGCCAAACACCGAGTTAAACCCAAAACGTCTGGCATTGTTGCTGGCGGCGTTGATTGCGACGGCCCCGTTCGCAATTGATACCTATCTGCCAGCAATCCCCGCCATGGCGGATGATTTTGGCGCGACAACCCACGCGGTTGAGGTCTCCATCAGTACGTTTCTTATCGGGTTTGCCTTGGGCCAGTTGATTGGCGGACCGGTGTCTGACCGTATTGGCCGTCGCCCCATCGCACTCACCGGGCTTGTTGTTTACATCATCACCAGTGCGATCATCACCAGCGTTGAAAGTTCCACCGCCCTGAATGTCATGCGGTTTATTCAGGCGATTGGTGGTGGCTTTGCCCTTGTGGTCGTCGGCGCATCGGTGCGTGATCTGTACGACGGCAAGGAAGCCGCGCGCATGTTCGCGCTGATTGCCGTGATCATGATGATTGCCCCGCTTGTCGCGCCAACCGTCGGATCGGTTCTTCTGGTCTGGTTTAACTGGCAGGCGATCTTTGTTTTATTGGTGATCTATGGCAGCGTTATGCTGTTTGTCGTCTGGTTCAAAATGCCCGAAACCACCAAATATCGCCCCCGCTATGCCGGACCCGCACGGCGCATCTGGTGGACATATCTTGGGGTTTTGCGTACGCGCAAGGCAGTTGGTTTTATGCTGACCCACACAGGTGCCAGTGCGGTGATGTTTAGCTTCCTGACCGACAGCCCGTTTATGTATATCGACTTTTTCGGCGTATCCCCGGCGGTCTTCCCCTATCTGTTTGGCTGTAATGTTGTTGTGATCGTGATTTGCAACCGGCTGAACAATCCATTGCTGCGCCGTCTTGAATGTCATCAAATTCTGATGATTGGTTCTGGCATCCAGCTTGCCAGCGTCATTGGATTGTTCTTTGCAATCAACGTGTTTGAGCCGACACTTTATAGTGTCGTGCCATTGGTGATGCTGTCAGTTGGCATGATCGGGTTGACAGCCCCCAACGCCACCGCATCCTTCATGCAGTATTTCCCCCATATCGGTGGCACGGCCACGGCCTTGATGGGCACCATTCAGTTTGCCACCGGTGCGGTTGCCGGGATGTTGATTGGGCATTTTCATGACGGCACGCTCTTGCCCGTCACCATTTCAATGCTCTGTTTTGCGATTTTTGCCAATCTGATGGTGCATTTCGTGGCCGAGGCGAAACTGCCCGAAGTTGCCTATGACTTTAACGCGCCAAACACGCCAAACACGCCAGAACCCAAAACAGAAACCAAACCGGTATCCGCAGAATAACCCGCCCCACAGGAGCCCCACGCACATGGCGAAAATGACGTTTGATGATTACGGCCATGTGATGGCCCGCTACAACCGCTGGCAAAATGACGTTCTGTTTAAGCTTTGTGATCAGATCGGGGATGAGGAACGCCGCCGAGATCGCGGCATGTTTTTCAAATCAATTCATGCAACTCTGAACCACCTGGTCCATATCGACATCCGCATTCTGGGCATCATGAAAACCGGTGAGGCCCCGGTGTATGATGCGCATGGCACGGTTGCCGATGATTTCGATACCCTGCGCCAAGCACGCCGTGACCTTGATGCAGAGATCGAAGCATT
This sequence comes from Thalassospira lohafexi, assembly GCF_002844275.1. Lineage (GTDB taxonomy): Bacteria > Pseudomonadota > Alphaproteobacteria > Rhodospirillales > Thalassospiraceae > Thalassospira > Thalassospira lohafexi. The sequence continues at coordinate 158,825 of NZ_NXGX01000006.1, read as the reverse complement.
TGTCACATCCGATGATCACGACTGGCAGGACGGGTTTCGCGAATTCACCGGGGTTGACGGCATCACCCGCAATTTGCCCCGCCCACTGTTTCTGATCCAGTTTTTCAATCACCAAACCCACCACAGATCCCAGATCACCAGCGAACTGCATAAGATGGGCCTTGATTACGGCATCACCGATGTGCCGCTGACGCCGGACCTTCCGCTTTGATGGGTCGGTCTATTTGCCGCTAAACACCGCTTTGCGCTTTTCAAGAAACGCGGTGTAACCTTCCTTGAAATCCGCACTGTCAAAGGCGCGGTATCCATCGTCAAATTCACGCGCATCAATCGCCCCGCCTTGACGCAGCCGGTTGATCATTTTTTTGTGCAGACGTTGGGTGATCGGCGCACCGCCAGCAATACGGTTTGCGGTTGTCGCCACTTCGCCGTCAAAATCAGCAATCGGCACATGGCGGGCAACAAAGCCGATTTCACGCGCACGTTCGGCACCAAACATCTGTCCTTCAAGCAGGATTTCAAACAGGGCCGCCTCGCCCAGCAAATCCAGCATAATTTGCAATTCCGGATACCCAAGTGTTGCGCCCAGTTTCATCGGCGGCACAGCAAATTTGGCGCTGTCGGCGGCAATGCGCAAATCACACACGGCGGCCAAAACAAACGATGCCCCCATGCACGGCCCGTCAATCGCGGCAATCACTGGATGCGTGCAGGACTGAATGGCTTGCAGGGCTTCGGCATGCAGCATTCCGTAATCGCGCGCCTTTTCAAATCCGGCCCGTTCGCGCACAAACTCATGAATGTCCGCCCCGGCGCCAAAACCAACGCCGTCGCCCCCGCGAATGACCACACAGCGCAAATCCATATCATCAGATAATTCCTGTGCAATGCGCGCCAATGTGCCCCACATCGGTTTGGTCAGGGCATTTTTACGTTCCGGTTGGCAAATGGTGATGGTCGCAACACCGCCATTGGTATCCACAACAAGTCCGGTTTCCTGCGCCATCGTCCTGCCTTTCAAATCAACAAATCGGTATTCATATACCAAATAACGCCCAAACCCCTATTTGCCAATACTTTAGGCATGAATCCCCCAGCAAACGCGACAAATCTGGCTGATCTTGCTTGTGTCGGCTATGCCGTCATATGGACGGTAATATTGAATGTGAGGCGCCCACCTTTACCCCCGTACGCTGCCCACAGCCTTTTCAATCGTGTGTTCGTACTGCACCAATGGCGGCTTGATGCCATGGGCAAACAGTTCCCGTCGCACGTCGTGGGATGTTCCGGTCAATATTACCTGCACACCGCGCCCATCGGCCTTGCTGGCAAGACTGGCCAGCGTATTGGCCGCTGTAGAGTCCAGAAACGGCACGGCGGCGAAATCAATGATCAAGGCCCGATGAATATCGCCAATCTGGTCAAGCACCGAACCGATCGAAGCCGCCGCCCCAAAAAAGAACACGCCCGAAATCCGGTATACAATAATACTGGAATCAGTTGCGGGTGCGACATCCGATGATATCGGAGCCCCCGCCTTTCGATCAGCCTGATCTTCAGAAACAAACGGCGTATGGCTTGCAATGGCGGTGGTTTTTGACATGCGCTGGATAAACAGCACCGCGCCTAAGGCAAAGCCAACCACGATGGCCTCCATCAGATCGCGGAAGATCGTTAAAAGGAATGTCGCCATCAGGACCGCCGCATCCCCGCGCGAGGCCCGCAAAAGCGTGGCAAAGGCATGTCTTTCAATCATGTTCCACGCCACAACCGCCAGCACCCCGGCCAAACAGGCCAGCGGGATGAAACTTGCCAGCGGTGCGGCAATCAAAATGAACATCAACAAAAACAGCGCATGAAGTATTCCGGCAATCGGTCCATGGGCGCCTGCGCGAATATTGGTTGCCGTGCGCGCAATCGTGCCGGTCACGCAAATCCCGCCAAACAGGCCTGACGCAATATTGGCAACCCCTTGGGCCACCAATTCGCAGTTGGAACGATGTCGCCGTCCGGTCATGCCATCGGCCACAACGGCCGACAGCAGCGATTCAATCGCGCCAAGCAACGCAAAAGCAATCGCATTGGGGATCACCGCCTGGACCTTATCGATTGAAAATGCAGGCAAAGACGGAAGTGGAAATTCACTTGGAATACCACCAAACATGCTGCCAATCGTCGAGACCTGAAAGTCAAACGCGATGGTCACAATGGCTGTGCCAGCCACCGCAATCAGCATGCCTGGCCAATGCGGCCGCAACCGTTTTAGTCCAACAATCACAACAATCGTTCCGCCTGACAGCATCACCGTGATCGGATCAATGCTCGGCAGTGCCGCCCAGATTACCGGCAGTTTTTCAAGCAACGGCCCCGGCTCTGGCCCAAACAGGGTCAAGCCCAGCAAATCCTTGATCTGGCTGGAGAAAATGATCACAGCAATGCCAGCGGTAAAGCCAACCGTCACCGGATAGGGAATGAACTTGATATAGGTGCCGAGCTTCAATCCGCCGACTCCCATCAGGATGAAGCCCGACATGATCGTCGCGATAATCAGCCCGTCGATGCCATGCATCTGAACAGTGCCAGCCACCAAAACGATAAAGGCCCCTGCCGGTCCACCAATCTGAAACCGGCTCCCACCAAGCAGCGACACCAGAATCCCGCCAACGACGGCAGTATAAAGCCCCTGTGCCGGGGATACCCCCGATGCAATCGCAATCGCCATAGACAGCGGCAGGGCGACAATTGCCACCGTCAGTCCGGCAATCGCATCTGCCCGCAATTGCGCAAGCCCATATCCCTCGCGCAGGACGGTAACAAGCTTCGGGGTAAAAAGATCAACATATCCGGGGTCGGAAATCGTCTTGGTTCTGGTCGTTTCAGTTTTCATTTTGTCCGGCGGCCTTGTGAAAAGGCGGCGGGATCGTCGGCAAGTGTCGGCGGTCTCCGTCGCAAGTGATGTTGCGTTTTATTCTTCGTCCTGTTTGGTCGTGTTTTCGGCGGGACGTATTGCAGGATCCTTCAGGCGCACACCTCGGCCCGTCGAGATACTTTGCACGTTATCCCCGATCAGCTCGATCCCGGCACGATCAAGCGCCTCGACAACCTTAGCCAGCGTATCGACCACACCGCGCACATTGCCCTTGCTGGCCTCCATTCGCTGAATGGTCGGCACCGAAACCCCGGCCATTTCAGCCAGTGTTTTTTGATCAATGCCCAACAGGGCCCGCGCCGCGCGCATTTGTCCTGCGGTAATCATAAAGCAAACCCTTTATTGGAACCGAACCAAAGCCTAACAAAACGCATCTAAAACTTCAATTATGATATTTGAGATATCACTTATGATACCTTATACCTTCATTTCACAATTCACGCCGCGCTCATTCTTTGCCAATTCTCGTTTTCGCCGCGCCGCAGCCCCAATCCTGACCACCCGGACAGCGGCTTTTCTTTGCGCTTTTTGGCCAAAAGCGTTATGAGGTCGGCAAATCTTCGAGCCAAAGAGGGTAAAGCTGCCATGACCACCCCATCGCCGACCGCGCATTGTTCCTATGCTGCCAAAACCGTTGCCAAGATTTTGCTCGATATCGGAGCGGTTAATTTCCGCCCGGAAGAAGCCTATATCCTGACATCTGGCTGGGCCAGCCCGGTTTATATCGACTGCCGCAAACTGATTTCATTCCCGCGCGCACGCCGCAAGGTGATTGAGCTTGCCGCCCGTCAGGTTTCTGACAAAGCGGGTTACGAGGCATTTGATGCCGTCGCCGGTGGTGAAACAGCGGGTATCCCTTATTCCGCATGGCTGGCCGATGTAATGGACCTGCCGATGCAGTATGTTCGCAAAAAACCCAAAGGGTTCGGTCGCAAGGCCCGCATCGAAGGCGACATCCACGAAGGTCAGCGCGTTCTTCTGGTCGAAGATCTGGCTACCGATGGTGCCTCGAAAGTCAATTTCGTCAATGCCATCCGGGACGCCGGTGGGGAATGCAAACACGCCTTTGTCGTGTTCTTCTATGACATCTTCGAAGGTGCGCTTGAAGAACTGCGCAAAGACGACATCGAAATGCATTACCTTGCCACCTGGGCGGACGTTCTGGCCGTTGCCGAAGAAGGCGAATATTTCAGTCAAGACGCCATCGAAGGGGTGCGCTCGTTCCTTGCTGATCCGATTGGCTGGTCCAAGGCACATGGCGGCAAGCACGACTAAGCGAAGCCAAACAGCACACATTCAAACGCCCGCCAGATTTTGGCGGGCGTTTTGTTTTTCACCTTGTGACGGCCAGGATAAAAGAACCGGGATTTATCCCGCCATATCCAGATCAGGTTGAACAACCTTGGCCGGGATCGCCGCACCAAGATCACGCGCCGTTTTAAAATGCGCGACCGGATCATTGCCATCGGCCAGCAACATCAATTCGGATGACGCGACCTCAACGCCGCAATAATCAAAAATGCCCTGATGGATTTGCAGCTTCATTGCGCCGAAATACCCATGCCGGGCAAATGTGCCCAAACCGGCACCGCCAATGGCGACAAGATGAACCTTCAAATGAGTCAGCTTTTTAATGACCTTTTCGCCGTCTATGTCCTCATAGGCCCAGCCATTGGTAAACACACGGTCAATCCACCCTTTCATGATGGCGGGTATCGACCACCAATAGATCGGAAAAACCAGAACCAGCGTATCGGCACGGTCGATCCTCTGTTGTTCGGCGATGACGTCATCGGGATAAGGCGTGATAAGGCCAAACCCCGCGACATCGCCCAAACTGAACCGCGGATCAAATCCCTCTGCCGTAAGGTCGGCAAGTTCGAAACTGTGGTCCGAACCGGCATCTTCGATGCCCTTGCCGATATGACTGGCAACAGCATGGGTAAACGAACCGGTATTTGGATGTGCAACAACCACAAGTGCGTGCATGACAGATCTCCTTCTTAACCGATTGCCTCGGGGTGGCAATCTCTATATACTTTTAGTAAGTTACTTTCCGTAAGTTACGTTTGGTATATAGAGATGTCAAGCATCAGCGCAAATAATTCTCCAACCCGCCACAAACCGCGCAAACGGCTCTCGCGGGAGGATCGGTACCGTCAACTTGTTGATGTCGCGTGGCAAATGGTGCGTGGGCAAGGAACCGAGGCACTCAGCCTTGGGTCCCTTGCCGAGCAGGCCGGTGTGACCAAGCCGGTTGTCTATGATCATTTTGGCACCCGATCGGGATTGCTGATCGCCCTGTATCAGGATTACGATATGCGCCAGTCCGCCGTGCTTGACGCTGCCCTTCAGGCAAGTGCGCCCAGCCTGAACGATAAGGCGGCGGTGATTGCATCATCTTATGTTGATTGCGTATTGTCTCAGGGGCGTGAAATATCAGGTGTCATTTCCGCACTTGCCGGGTCGCCAGAGCTTGAGCAGGTGAAACGCGACTACAACCTTCTGTTCCTTGAAAAATGCCGCGATATTCTTGCCCCTTTTTGTGCCAGCGGCACCGTATCAACGGTCAGCCTGTGGGGGTTCCTTGGCGCGGCAGAGGCCCTGTCCTACGCGGCGGCAACCGGTGAAATCACACAGGAACAGGCGAAAAACGAACTTTTTGACACCATTGTCGCCATGGTGGCACGACACGTATCCGACTGACATAACAGGCACAGGTCTCTAACCAGCATCTTGTCTGTAAGCCAAATGCACAGGCGGCAGCACCGCCAACCGGCGGGCAAGATACCCTTCCTTCGTCGCAATGAATTTCTGCATTTCCGCAAGGTAGCTCCGGGGCACGGCATTTTGGATAATGTCGTGCCCCGAAAGCTTGATCGACCAGTCTTTCAGACAATCCATTCCGGCATAAAGATCCCGGTTCAACCCAACCGAAAGCAATGGAAACGGTCGAAAAGCCGTTGCGAAAACAAAATCAAGCAGACCAATGCGTCCCGGCGCCTGCAAAGGTTTTGTCTCAACATGGTCGGCAAGTATTTCAAGCCGTTGGGTTATCTGTGCCACCGTTGCATCGACCGTATCCTCCGTTGGCGCCTGATAAATCAGCATCGCCGTCAACGACAATATCTGTTCGCCAAGTGCAATCAGCCCACGGTGCAGGCCACGTTCATAAGGATCGCGTGGCAACAACATCTTGCCGGTTAAATCATCAAGATACTCACAGATCGCAGCGGCCTCGAACAGGAACCGCCCGTGATCAACAACCAAGACCGGCACTTTGCCCGTCGGGCTGATATCAAAAAGCCAGTCCGGCTTATTCTCAAGTGAAATATCAACCCGTTCGTGATCAATTGAACGTGCGGCCATGACCATGGAAACACGCTGCACATAGGGACATAATCGATGTCCCACCAGACGAAAATGAGGGTACATCACACATCCCCGAGATTTAGAAAATTCTGAAAATCATTCTGACGAACAGCCGACGGAAATCATGACGCCGCACTATCCCATGAAATGCACGTTCAGTTTATTGCCATCCAGATCACGGAAATATGCGGCATAAAATCCGTCGTCGGTGCGTGGACCGGGTGTGCCTTCTGATGTACCGCCCAACGCCAGCGCCTTTTGATAGACCTCGTCAACCTGCTGGCGCGACTGTGCGGCCAAGGCGATCATTGTGCCATTTCCGACGGTTGCCGGTTTGCCGTCAAACGGAACATGGACAGAAAAACATGGGCTATCGGTACTCTGTCCCCAGACAATAAAATCGGAAACAACCATGACGCGGCCTGCCCCAAAACACTCAAACAGTGCGTCATAAAATGCGCCAGAGCGCGTCAGGTCATTCGTTCCAACGGATGTGTAGCCAATCATCGCAATTCCCTTTGTTATGTGCGTTCAACATTTCGCAGGAACAGAAATAGAGAATTGCAAATTTGCAATACATACGCGATTTTGAAATCAATGATTGCAAATTTGGAATTTACGCCGATGGACTGGAATTACATGAAGTCCTTTCTCGCCATCGCAGAGACAGGCTCGCTCGAACAGGCATCACAGAAACTACGCGTCAGCAGCACGACCGTGTTCCGTCATATTCACGCTCTGGAAAAAGAAACCGGTGCGAGGCTGTTTGACCGGGTTCGGGGCGATTATCAATTGACCGAGGCTGGGGCAGATATGCTGCACCCTGCCCGACAGATCATGAACAGCTTCGATGCGATCAACCTGAACATTTCCGGGCGTGATGTATCGCCGTCCGGGTTGGTGCGCATTACCGCCCCGACAAGCTTTTCATACTTCCTTTTGCCCGATTGCTTTGCGCGATTTCATACAGAACATCCTGACATTCAGCTTGAACTGCTAACGAGCAATCAGGAATTCAACATGACACAACGCTATGCCGACATCGCAATTCGGGTCGCCAGCCATCCGCCTGAACATCTGGTCGGTCGCGAGGTCCGAAAAATCAGTTGGGCCATTTACGGCACCTCTGATGACGTTGCGACTGACGATCTGGATGTTCTGTTGCAGCAGAACTTTATCGGCGCGTGCGGGACGCTTCGCAGTCACCCCGTTTTCACATGGTTGGAAAAATGCCACCGGGGTAAAATTCATCAGCAATCTGATGACCTGATTGCAATGGCGCAACTTGCACTTTCGGGATGCGGCTTTGCCTGCTTGCCGACCGATCTTGCCATTCCCGGTTTGAAACGTATCACCGTGCTAAAGGATATCGCGCCAAACAGATTGTGGGTTTTGACCCATCCTGACCTCAGACACATCGAACGGATAAAACTTACAATGCGCTGGATCGCCAGCACCTTAAAAAACGAACCGAAATTATCAACGCCCGAAATACACACAGCGTAATGCCCGGAGATCGCCGGTCGGTCAAAAAGCTTTCATCGGCCCATATCTGGACAGGCGTGATAAGTCAGTCCAATATGTTCCATAACAAAAGCAAAGTCGTAGCATCCAATACGACCGGTTTTAGGGACAACGCGATCGCGTGACCACGGCAAAACGCCACAGGTCCAAGGAGCACGACATGTCGATGCATACAACAGCCAAGACTCTGACCATGATTGCACTGACATGTGCTGTATCTGCCTGCATGGCACCGGTCGAAGATCCCGTCACCGTCGCCAATGACAGTCAAACCATCGTCACCCCATGGGGCCGGCCATCCAATGCACAAGCCAATAGCACGCCCCAAACCATGGCACGCCCAACCGGGACAACCGCCGGATCGGTCGCAACACAGTCTGACAATCTGGTGATGATGGAAGACCAAAATCAAAAAATGCTCGATCAAATGCAGAAACAGCAAATTGATGAGGCCCGCATTGCGCTCGGCATTCTGGATCGCATGGCGCAACGCTGTGTTCAGCAAGGCGATGCCGCGTCCTGCGCCACCTTGCAGAAAAACTGGGCCCCACTATCCCAGCAACTGCATAAAAGTCTGTCGATGTTGTCGGGCGATGCGATGAACATCCCGATGTCCGACCCAACCATGAGCAATATGCCCGGCAGCAACGTGGGTGGCCAAATGGCACCCCAAACAACCCAGACTCCACAAGCTCCACAAGGCATGGCACCGTCAACTGGTGCCGACACCCCGGAAATGGAAAAAGTCATCCCGATGACCCAGCCGGGCACGGATGGCTAGCGGCACATACGCCCCATAAAGTCGTTTTAAATTATTCAATTTGAGATAGAGCAAAGACGCCCAAAGCACCCGAGATTATGCTTATTCCATATCGAAAGGACCCGCGTGTGATCCTCACCCTTCTGGTGAAGATGACGGGCCGTACAATGGAGACAGTCTCATGTATCGGGATATTCTTGTTCACATCGACAATTCGCCTGCCTGCACAGAACGCCTTGCCGTCGCCCTGAAGGTTGCCAAGGCGCAGAAGGCCCATCTGACTGGTCTGTTTCTGCTGCCTGTGACTGATATTCCGCGTTTTATGGAAGTCCAAATTCCACAAGAAATCATCGCTCAGCAACGTCAGGCCATGGCCGATCAGGGCAAAGTGGCGCAAGGCGTATTTGAAACCGCCTGCACAGATGCCGGTATTGAATTTAGCTGGCAGCAAACAACCTGTGCCGCCACCGAACTTGCCGATACGGCAGCAATGTATGCCCGCCACCATGACCTGACGATTTTAGGACAGCACGACCCGGAAAGTGGTGATCCGTGCTCTGTCTCTGAAATGCCAGACAAGGTTGTTCTGACGTCTGGCACACCTGTTCTGATCGTGCCCTATGTCGGAAAGTTTGCCACCGTCGGCGAACGGGTTCTGATTGCCTGGAAACCTTACCGCGAAGCCGTTCGCGCGGTAAACGACAGCATGCCGTTCCTTGAAACCGCCAAGAAGGCCGTGGTTCTGTGTGCTGATCCGAACAAGGGCGCACGTGATACCCTGCCCGTGCCGGGCATCGACATCGCGGACCGTCTCAAACGCCACGGCATTAGTGCGACCAAGGAAACGATGAATGCATCGGGCATCAGTGTTGGTGACTTGCTGTTGTCGCGGGCCGCGGATGAAAGTTCTGATCTGATTGTCTGCGGGGCCTATGGCCGCCCGCGCCTGCGCGAATTGATGATGGGCGGTGTGACACAGCATCTTTTGCGCCACATGACCGTTCCGGTCCTGATGTCACACTAAGCCAATATCGCGCACACCCGCATCAAAACCCCATATCAAAACCGGTCGGATCATTCCCGCCGGTTTTTCGTCATTACGGTAAATCCCGCGCAAAGTTATCGCAGTGCAAAGGAATGGGTTGCGCCCGATCAAAGTGGGATTAAAGTGCCTTAAAAGCATTTACGGGTTTCAGGGCCCCACATCAAAACGAGGTTCGCCATGACCATCGACGCCACCAACGTCAATCCAGCCGTCGCCCCAACCGTTCCGGGCAATTCAGATGCCAGCCGCGATGTCGCGAGCTACCTGCATCCCTATACCAATCATGCCACCCACGAACAAACCGGTCCGCACATCATTACCGGCGGGGACGGCATTTATGTCACCGATGATGCGGGTCACAAACTGATCGAAGGCATGGCAGGTCTTTGGTGTACGTCGCTTGGCTTTAGCGAGAAACGACTGGTGGATGCCGCCACCAAGCAGCTCAACATCCTGCCCTATTATCATACCTTTGCATCCAAAAGTACAAACCCGGCGATTGATCTGGCTGAAAAGCTGCTGGAAATCGTACCCGTACCGATGTCGAAGGTCTTCTTTGCCAACAGCGGCTCTGAAGCCACTGATTCGGCAGTCAAAATGGTTTGGTATTATCATAATGCTATTGGCCAGCCGGAAAAGAAGAAGATCATCTCGCGCAAGAAGGGCTATCACGGGGTCACCGTGGCGGCGGCCTCAATGACCGGCCTTCCGGGCAATCACAAACTGTTTGACCTGCCGATTGATCGCATTCTTCATACCGAAACACCGCATTACTGGCGCGATGCCCTGCCGGGTGAGGAAGAAGAAGATTTCGCCACCCGTCTGGCCGAACAGCTTGAAGACCTTATCCAGGCCGAAGGCCCCGAAACCGTCGGCGCGTTTATCGCCGAACCGATCATGGGGGCCGGTGGCGTGATTGTGCCGCCACGCACCTATTTTGAAAAAATTCAGGAAGTGCTCAAACGCTATGACATCCTGTTTATTGCCGATGAAGTGATTTGCGGCTTTGGCCGGACCGGTCGGATGTTTGCCAGCGAAACCTTCCGACTTAAACCCGATATGATCACAGTCGCCAAACAGCTGTCATCGGCGTACCTGCCGATTTCGGCCCTGTTTATCAATGAGGCTATTTATCAGGCCGTCAAAAAGGGATCAGACGAAGTCGGGACATTCGGCCATGGCTTTACCTATTCCGGGCACCCGGTGGCAGCGGCCGTCGCACTTGAAACCCTTAAAATCTATGAGGACGACGGGATTATAGAGCATGTCCGTAGTGTCATGTCGCCGTTCCAGAAACGCCTCAAAGACCTTAACAAGTTCGAACATGTCGGCGAAACCCGGGGCCACGGCCTGATCGGGGCGTTTGAACTGGTTTCTGATAAGTGTGCGAAAACACCGTTTGATCCCTATGGTGCTGCGGGCAAAGCCGTTGCGGCCAAATGTCTTGAGCATGGTGTGATCCTGCGTGCGCTTGGCGATACGGTTGCCTTCTGCCCGCCGCTGATCATCACCGAAGACCAGATCCATACGATGTTTGACGCGGTCGAAGCCGCCCTGACCGAGTGGCACAGCAGCCTTTAAGTCGCGACACAGATCAAAACATCAAAAAGCCCGGCTCAAATCCGTTTTGCGCCGGGCTTTTTTTCTAAAACCACACATCTGATCCCACAAAACACCGCCTAAAATCGCACCCAATAGCCTTAAATGCCAAATTACACCAAATCGATTGATTAAAACTATGGCCTGAATTGATATAATTGTGGGGTGAAATGCGTTCAAATCCTTGCCAAATGCCGCCAATGGCCCCAAATTGACAACTGAATTGAGACGGGGTACGCCAAGTCCTTGAAACAGGACCAACCCTGCGGCGAGATCGACAAACGAAAGATGGAACGCCTTCTCTGACCGTGCGGTTCAAAACAAACTGGAATCGCTTTAATTTTTGACAAGGGTCAATGCCGTGTCGGACGCCATGTCCGATAAGGGAAACATCAAGACCCGGTCAAGCCGGACGACATGTCCAGATCAGATCACTGATCAGGACAAGACCAGAGCTTTGTGATGTGCGAAACTGTTCCGTCGCAAAGAGACAGGCGAAAGTAACAAAGATGAATTATAACAACTTCTTCAAAGACGCGATTTCTGGCCTTAAGGCTGAGGGCAGATATCGCGTGTTCGCCAATCTTGAACGCATTGTCGGCAAATTCCCCAAGTCCCTCTATCATCCGGAAAATGGGGAAGCGCCGCGCGAAATCACTGTCTGGTGTTCCAACGATTATCTTGGCATGGGTCAGCACCCCAAGGTGCTTGAAGCCATGGACAAAGCCGTTTCCGGCCAGGGTGGCGGTGCGGGTGGCACACGCAATATTTCCGGCTCCAACCATCTGCACGTCGCGCTTGAGCAAGAGCTCGCCGATCTGCATGGCAAGGAAGCCGCCCTTCTGATGACATCTGGCTATGTCGCAAACTGGACCACGCTGTCGACCCTTGGCTCCAAATTGCCCGATTGCGTGATCATTTCCGACTCCCAGAACCATAATTCCATGATCGAAGGCATGCGCCATTCCAAGGCCGAACGCCGCATCTGGAACCACAACGACGTCGAACATCTTGAAGCTATCCTCAAGGACCTCGGCCCGGAGCGCGCCAAAATCGTCGCGTTCGAGTCGGTCTATTCGATGGATGGCGATATCGCCCCGATTGGCCAGATTCTTGATCTTTGCGAAAAATACAACGCGATTTCATACCTTGATGAAGTCCATGCGGTGGGCATGTACGGCCCGCGCGGTGGCGGTGTTGCCGAACGCGATGGCGTTATGCACCGCGTTGATATCGTTCAGGGCACACTGGCCAAGGCATTTGGCGTCATTGGCGGTTACATCGCGGCCAAACCGGAAATCGTCGATTTCGTACGCAGCTTTGGCAACGGGTTCATCTTCACAAGCTCCCACCCGCCCAGCATTGCGGCGGGTGCGCTGGCATCTGTGCGCCATCTTAAGGAAAGCAATGCAGAGCGCGTTGCACAAAAAGAACGCGCTGAAACGCTGCGTGAACGCATGCGTGCGGCAGGCCTACCGGTTATGGACGCCCCATCCCACATTGTCCCCTTGATGGTTGGCAATGCCGCGATGTGTAAGGAAGCCAGCGACCGCCTGCTGTTTGAACATGATATTTATGTGCAGCCGATCAACTATCCAACCGTGCCGCGCGGCACCGAACGCCTGCGCTTCACCCCCGGTCCGTTGCATAATGACGAATTAATGGATCACCTGATCGACTCGCTGCTGGCCGTCTGGAGCCAGTTGGGCATTTCCAAGGCCGCCTGATCGGGCGTCAGGGATCAGAAAACGAAGGCCAGTGGCAAATACCCTGGCCTTTTTTGATCCGTCGACGAAACTGTTCTGATCTAACATCTTCAAATCGGACCCGAATGTTTGCTTTCGCCATAGGGCGGCCTATATTCATGCTGATGATGATTGCGGGCATTTAAAATGCCTTTAAGATCACATATTGCAATTAATAACCGTTCGCGTTAACGTCGGTCCTGTCATCAAACAGGGGCCGCCCATGTATTCGGATAGAACCTTGCTCCCCAAAGAATGTCTGCGCCTGTGCGCACTCGGCACACTTGCCCTTTCGGATAAACCAATCAGCTATGCTGATCTGGCCAATTCCGTGCGTCATTTCATGTCCCATATGATGGGGCCGTCGCTGGATATGATGGGAAGTTCATTACAGCTTTTGAAGCTTGAAGGACTGGTCAAGGAAGACAGTGGAAGCACCGCATTTTCCGACGGGCAGCTTATCCTGACCCAACAGGGCCACGATAAATTCGTCGAACTGATGCAAGGCAACCTGCGCGATACATCGGGTGAACTATCGCGTTTGATCATGGCGCTTAAGATGCGCTATCTGCATTTGCTTGATGATGACATCCGTCGTGAGCAGCTCGAAATCCTTCAGGATGTGTGCGAGCTTGATCTTGAACGTGTTTTGGCCCTGCGCGAAGAGCACGCCAACGAAGCATCAAACTTCACCGGCTGGCTTGAAATGGAAGTCAAACGCCTTGAACAAAAAAACGACTGGCTGAAAAGTCTGCTGGTTTAACACAGCCTTGCCCTACGACGTTTTCCCGTTATAGTCGTGGGTGACGGTCCGCAGGAAGCAGACCCTACGTCACAGGCAGGGACGAAAATGCTTATTCGTGAAGAAACCGAACATGACATCGCGGCGATTCACGCGCTTCTGGCAGGTGCATTTGAAACAGCACCCCACAGCCAGCAGACAGAACACCTTATTGTCGATGCCCTGCGTCAAAAAGGGAAGCTCACCCTTTCACTGATTGCTCAACAAGATGACGAGCTTATTGGCTGCATTGCCTTTTCCCCGATTAAAATCAATAACCTGGAATGTGGATGGTACGGGCTTGGCCCGGTTGCCGTCCTGCCCGACCGTCAAGGGTTCGGCGTTGGCTCCGAACTGATCCAAAGCGGCATCCGTCATTTGCGTGCCGATGATGCCGCCGGGTGTGTTGTTCTGGGGGAGCCAAACTATTACAGCCGGTTTGGCTTTGCGCCCCTGCCCGATCTTAAGCTTGAAGGTGTGCCTGATGAATATTTCATGGCCCGCCCGCTGATCGATGAAATCCCGGCTGGAAAAGTTGATTACGACCCGGCCTTTTACATTAGCCAGAACGCATAAGGCAGCCAAGCTTGGCTGCCTTTGGTCTTTTAAGCATATCGGCTCAGAACCGCTACATCATCACCATCAATTGCGGCGAACGTAGCGATCCGCCGATTAATAAAGATGCTGCCCGCCGGTAACAAAGATTTCCGTGCCGGTAACATAACTGCTGTCTTCCCCGACCAGATAATGCACCGCGGCGGCGACGTCTTCGGGGGTGCCCATCCGGTTCATCGGGATGCGCGGCACCAGTGCTTCATATTCAGGGGAAATCATGTCGGTTTTAATTTCGCCAGGCGCAACGGCATTGACCCGCACACCCAGTTCGGCAAACTCCACCGCCATTTCACGCGTCAGCCCGGAAAGGGCCGCCTTTGATGTGGAATAGGCAGATCCGGCAAACGGATGCACATAGTGCCCGGCAATTGATGTGATGTTGCAAATTGCCCCCTTGCCACGGTGCAAGGCCGATGCAAACCCGCGCGCCAGTGTTAGCGGGGTGAAGAAATTAAGTTCAAACACATCGCGCCACGCATCAATATCGCCGTTCAAACAGCCAAGCCGTTCCTTATAGGGCGTCTTGGGCGACACACCGGCATTATTGACCAGGGCATGCAGCGGATCATCGCCCAGCACCTCATTGGCCTGTGCGATGAAAGACTCCACGTCTTCGGGTTTGGAAAGATCAGCACGGATATGAATGCCAAGTGAAGGGTCACGCGGACAACTGGGTGGCGGTGCTTCACGTGAACAGCAAATCACCCGCCAACCACGCCGGGCAAAATAACCAACCGTAACGTGACCGATACCACGGCTGGCACCTGTCAGAACGACTGTTTTCGGGGCTGGGTTATTCATTATTCGGGCTCTTTATGTGGCGTGCGCATGCGTGACTGCATGTGATCGCACTGTTATAACATCCCCCGTCAAACCATTGAAGGAAATGCCCTGTTTTCGTTAAAATTTCTGTCGGCCTTGGATCATGGCCTCGTTTCACGTAGTACGCATCGCAGGATTTGGCAAAGCCCGCAGCAGCTATTATCCTGATGACCGAACCAGTGCAGGCAAATACATGTGCAGTCGATTTGATCTTAACAGCAACGTCCACGCCCTTCAGGCGCAATTGGGACTGGAGATGGAAGACATCCGGCGCAGCATTTTGCACAACGGGTTTGACGATGCGCAGCTTGCCCATCAAACCGCCGAAAACCAGAACGACCTTGATGCCGCGTTTGAAGGCCTGACCGGCACGCGCCGCCCGACCGATCCGATTGCCGTCATGCTGCCGGAACGCAAAGCCGCAATTCGCCACTGGGGGCTTACGGTTTCGGGCCTGAACACGCCACTGATCAATGCGCGGGCCGAAACACTTGACCAGAAACCCACATTTCGCCCCCTGCTTACCCGACGATGCCTGATCCCGGCCACAAGTTGGTATGAATGGCGCAAAGACGGCACGGCAAAGCGTAAAAATCAGATCACGCTTCCCGATCATCAACCGTTTCTATTTGCCGGACTGGAAAACGGGTCAGAGGCGACCATTATCACCTGTGCACCATCGGGTGTGATTGCCCATATTCATGATCGCATGCCCGTGGTGATCGGACCAAATCACCTTGATGCGTGGCTTGATCCGACAGAAAACTTCGCACAGGTTGCCCATATGCTGGCTCCACTTCCCGACCATGTTTTGTCATGGCGCGAAGAACCACCCATCACGCAAAAAACCAAACGCGATGAGGATCAGATCAGTCTGTTCTCAAAATAGGAAAATGGACCTGCTGTCAGCGCAGGCGTGCTTCCGGCACCATAAGAAGCATCAGGTTGGGGCATATATCACTATCACGTCGCCCCGCATCGCCTGCTTATTTGCCGTCACACTCGTTGGCAGCACAGGGTGTTGCTTCGCAGCCGCGAATGGAATTGTCGCCACCACCAACTTGGCCAACAACCGCAGCACCAAGATCGGGCAAACCAATTTTAAGACTGTTTAATTCGTCAGCCAAATCCTCGGACATGGCCGCAAAATCAATGATGTCGCGAAGTGATAACATCGCAATTCCCCTAGCAGACGTTTCTTCCTCAATGCGGAACGCCTCGTTTTTCGGGGTTCCGTCTTTGTAAGATTTCCGTAACCCTCCCTCTATTTGTTCGCGGATGCAACAAAAAAAGGCGCACCAAAATGCGCCTTTCTGACCCATTCAAAAGAATAGGTAATTTAATTTCGCGAAATCATATGGTTATGCTGACGCCCGGTCAGCGGAACACTCAGTGCATGATCCAAAGTGGCAACGTACATTTTGCCAGCATATCTTGCGTCACACCGCCAAGGATCATTTCCTTGAACCGTGAATGGCTATAGGCACCAAGTACGATGCTATCAGCAGCGCATTTTTCTGCTTCCAAAATCAAGGTATTAGCGACATTTCCGCCTTCGGTATGTTCAACAACGCCCGCCTCGACTCCGTGCCAGCGGAATTGTTCCGCCAATTCTCTGGCACTGGCCCGGCCATACGGAACATCCCCGACACTGACGATTGTGACGGTCTTTGCCGTGCGCAACAGCGGCATGGCCGACGTCACGGCACGCGCGGCTTCGACCCCGCCGTTCCATGCAATCATGACCTTTTCACCAATCGTCGCAGGCGGGTCTATCGGGGCGACAAAGATCGGCCGCCCGGTTTCCATCAATGCAGCATCAAAGGTCAGTGACGCAGAAGCTTCTTTGGGATCGCGGCCAACCACCACCAGATCAAACAGGCGGCCCCGGCGCGCAACGGTTTCGTCTTCGCGGCCATTGTCCTTGCGCCACGCACAGGTTGCTTTGGACTGGGTCGTCGGTGCCTCTGCAATGTCGATCCCGGCCGTGGCGACAGCGGCCTCAAACGCAGCCTTGCCGTTGGCTTCGCGTTTTCCTGTTTCGGTTTCCGCCGCCCGGATCATTTCTTCAATGATCAGACCCGACATGCCTTCGCCAACAATTGGAATGGCATCCTGTGGTTCGGCGGCGACAAAAAGCGCCTCAAGATGCGCATCGAACCGCTTTGCAGTACGGAACGCCATATCCATCACACGGCGATCAATTTCCGAACCGGCTACTGGCGCCAGAATTGTTCTTATTGCCATTGCACTCACTCCCGCCTGTCATCTTGTGAACAGTGCCCGCGTCTGATCGATCATCATCACGCAGGATCGCCATTATGTTGCTACTTTTGATCACTCTATTCCTTGTTCAAGATCAAAAATATTGCGGCTGTAATTGTTCTTTCAACGCTGTATAGAAACAAGATCAGCTTTTCGTAAACCTGCCCGATAGAATAGCTTACAAGGTGTATTGTATCATTTATGGCTCCGATTACGATGGCTGTTTGACGACAAGACCGAAAATACGCTGACCCCGACCGATACCAACCAAGGTCAGACCGTAGATGTAGATTGGTATGTAATTTGGAAATGGGTTTGCTGGCGGATGGATTACGAAGCGCTTCATCAAAATGCACGCGAAGCAGCAGAATTTCTCAAAACGCTGGGTAATGAATGGCGGCTGATGATTCTTTGTTCCCTTGGCGATGCCGAAAAATCGGTTGGCACGCTTGAGAATGAACTGGGCATTAAACAATCCGCCCTGTCACAGCATCTCGCACGGCTGCGGCGCGACAGGTTGGTCAAAACCCGGCGCGAAGCCCAGACGATTTATTATTCGCTGGCAGATCAGAACATCATGAAAATCATTGCCGTCTTGCAGGAAACATTCTGCCCGCCCGAACAGACTAAATAGTCAGACGAACCGGACCGGGGAAACAGGCATCCCAATCAAAAACGCGCAAAAGATCAACTCTTTTGCGCGTTCTATCGTTCAGGGCATAAAGCCAAATCCTTACGGGAACAGCTTTTGCGTATTCCAGCCCGCATCATCGGCATCACGGGTAAACAGTTTGCGATCATGAAGACGGAATTTCCCCTCGGCCCAAAATTCAATCCGGTCAGGCACAAGGCGGAAACCACCCCAGTGATCCGGGCGTGCGACCTTGCCCAAACCAAACTTGGCAGTAAATTCCGCCACCCGTTTTTCCAGATCAAACCGACCGGTCATCGGGCGTGACTGTATCGATGCCCAGGCGCCAAGCTGGCTGCCACGTGGGCGCGATGCGAAATACTCATCGGATTCAGCATCATCGACCTTGGCGACCTTGCCTTCGATTCGCACGCATTTCTCGACCGTTTTCCAATGAAAACACAATGCCGCATAGCTGTTTTCAGCAAGTTGGCTGCCCTTGCGGCTTTCATAATTGGTGTAAAAGACAAAGCCACGATCATCAAACCCCTTAAGCAGGACGATCCGTGCTGAAGGACGGCCATCTTTGTCCGCGGTGGCCAATGTCATCGCGTCAGGATAGGCATCTTCGTTGCTTTTGGCGTCTTTGAACCAATCGTCAAACATCTCAAACGGGGCGACATGGGGTTCATGCCCCATTTTTGGCGTATTTTTTTCGTCCATTGGGGTCAAAGTTCCTCTGATTATCCAAAATCGGCTGGCTTAAGTGACAGCGGATGACGAACACGGGGGTGGCAACACAGGATCATCGTTCGTATATTCAGAGCATATCGGTTGGGACAGGAAAAACAAGATGGGCAGAAGTAACATGAAATTCCGTCATATCGTCATACCATTGATCATGACCGCCTTCATCGCAGGCTGTGCTCAGGATCAGGGCCAGAAACAAACCGCTGGCACCTTGCTGGGTGCGGTTGGCGGTGCGGTTGCTGGCGCACAGTTTGGCAAAGGCAAAGGTCAGTTGGTCGGTGTTGCACTTGGTACCATGGCTGGCGCGTTTCTTGGCAGCGAGGTCGGGCGTTCACTTGATAACGCGGACCGCGCGATCATGGCACAAAGCACACAGCAAACCCTTGAAAGCGCGCCAACAGGCAAAACATCAAGCTGGCAGAACCCAGATACCGGCGTTCAGGGCACCGTGACACCAACACGGACCTATCAGAAACCCGAAACGCAGGAATATTGCCGCGAATACCAGCAGACCGTCATGATTGGTGGGCAGGAAGAAACCGCCTATGGCACAGCGTGCCGCAAACCTGATGGCAGTTGGCAGGTCGTGAATTGATCAGCCCCGTCTGATCTGAAACCAGATTTTCAAAAAAGGCGGTGTGGTCCTTGCGATCTGCACCGCTTTTTTTATATCCGGACACAGCAATAAATAGCCTTTCTTGTTTTCGCCAAGACGGGCTAGAGTACGGAGCGCGCAATCAGCGCCATTTTGTTTGTTTTGGCATGTCGTTTGGCAAAAGACAGCGCGGCAGAGCAATGTGACGAAGCCCTTGATCGTAGCCCCGCTACATTCACTGGATTTGTCCTTGCTTGATATAAAACGTGCCCGACGAAATCGTGACGAAATGGTTCTGATTGCGCGCATCATGCACTTAAATTGTGCCACCGCCCATTTTGTTCATCCAACCGGTTAATTCATGCAGGATCCCTACAAAATACTCGGCGTTGAAAAAAACGCCACCCAGGACGAAATCAAAAAAGTCTATCGCAAACTGGCGCGTGAACTCCATCCCGACGTCAATCCCGGCGATACCAAGATTGAAGAACGCTTTAAAAAAGTTTCAAGCGCCTATCACCTGCTTGGCGATCCTGAACGTCGCAAGAAATTCGACAATGGCTTGATTGATGCCGACGGTCGCGAAACCGGGCCTTTTGGTCGCGGTGGCGGCGGTGGTCACTCGCGCGCGGGCGGTGGATTTGGTCAGAACGACCCATTCGGCTTTTCCGGCTCGAACCCCGAAGATATCTTTGACGAAATTTTCGGCAAAGGCGGTCGGGGTGGTCGCGGTGGCGGCGGTTTTGGTGGTTTTGGCGGTGAACGCAAACCGCAAAAGGTCAAAGGCCCGAACATCTCCTATGAGCTGAGCCTTGATTTTTCCGAGGCCATCATTGGCACGACCAAGCGGATCAACCTTGCCAGCGGCAAAAGCCTTGAAGTCCGCATCCCACCGGGAAGTGAAGACGAACAAACCCTGCGCCTGAAAGGTCAGGGCATGGCAGGCATGAATGGTGGTGAGGCAGGCGATGCCTTGATCAAGCTGCATGTTCATCCCGACAAAACATTCCGTCGCGAAGGCAATGACCTGCATTGTGAATTGGCGATCACACTGGCCGAGGCGGTCCTTGGCGGATCCATCGAAGTCCCGACGGTCAATGGCAAGGTCAATATGAAATTGCCTGCCAACGCCAACAGCGGCACAAAATTGCGCCTGCGCGGTAAGGGGGCACCCTATGATCGCAACACCAAACACGGCGATCAATATGTCCATCTGACGGTAAAACTTCCCGATGAACGCGATGATGAATTGATCGAGTTTATCCGTGACTGGTCGGAAAAGCACCCCTACAGCACCCGATAGTATCCCGCTTAAAAGCCGGCTTCTCGCCGGCTTTTTTAGTGCCCAAATTGTCAAAACACCTGCACTCACCGTGGCAGGTTACAGTTCCAATTTGCTTTTAAATGCAACGTCCTGCCTGAAAATCCGTTCTCGTGTTACCATATGATTTAAAGCGTTTTGCCGTTAAGAGCCAAAACAGAAAATCAGGAACACATCAGGGCACCAATGGAACAGTTTACCAACCCGGATCAATATTTGCTCTGGATTGACCAAGCCATAGACTGGGTACAGGCCAATATTCTTCTCGGCCCAATCCTCATACAAATTGCGGCCTGCCTGCTGGCGATGCTGCCGGCCCTTTTGCTGCGTCCGACATTGACCTCCCTTCTTGCTCGGCTGCAAAACTGGAAACCGCTTTTGCACTATGCCGGTTTCAGACGACTGTTTTCTGTTCTGCCTGACTTGGCGTTTCCCCTGCTGCTGGTCGTACTGGTCTGGGTCCTTGAGGCCATTGCTGTTCAAACGGGATATCGCCACAATATCCTGCGCCTTGTCGCCAGCCTGCTCAACGCGTGGATCGTCATTCGTCTGGCGGCGGCTGTGGTGAATGATCCGGTCTGGTCACGCACCATTGCGGCTGTGGCGTGGGGGTTGGCTGCCCTTAATATCGTTGGCTGGCTTGATCCAACCATCGCAGCGCTCGACAGTCTTGCCATGCAAGTCGGCTCATTCCGCGTTTCGGTCTATGGCGTTATAAAAGCTATCCTGTCGTTGGCAGTTTTGCTTTGGGTTGCATCCTTTTCATCCCGACTCTTTGAACAACGCATCAAAAAGGTCCACCGCCTGACTCCCTCGGTTCAGGTGCTGATGTCCAAACTGCTCAAACTGGTTTTACTGTCCGTTGCGGTTCTATTTGCCCTGTCAACGATTGGCGTTGATTTAACCGCCCTTGCGGTGTTTGGCGGTGCGGTTGGTGTCGGCATTGGTCTTGGCCTGCAACGCATTGTTGCCAACCTGATCAGCGGCGTGATCCTGCTTTTGGATCGGTCGATCAAGCCCGGCGATGTCATTGCCATTGGCGAAACATTCGGCTGGATACAGTCCCTTGGCGCACGCTACACCGCCGTTCGCACCCGGGACGGCACAGAATTCCTGATCCCCAACGAAGACCTCATCACCACACAGGTCGAAAACTGGAGCCACACAGACGTCAAGCTACGCCTGAAAATCCCGGTTGGCATTTCCTATAACTGCGATCCGCATTTCGCGATCAAACTGTGCAACGAAGCCGCAGCAAAATGCGCGCGTGTACAGGACAACCCCGGCCCCAACACGTTGTTGCGCGGCTTTGGCGACAACTCGGTCGATCTTGAAATCCGCTTCTGGATCACCGACCCGCAAAACGGGCGCGGCAACATCATCAGCGAAGTTCTGCTCAACGTCTGGGATGCCTTTAAGGAAAACGATATCGAAATCCCGTTCCCGCAACGCGATCTGCATCTGCGCAGCCTTGATCCCACCATTCGCGTTGAAATGAGCCCCACGTCCCCCAAGAGCTGATCACCTATCCGCCATTCAGACTGCTGTCAGGTTAACGTGCCAAATTGCGTAACATAAGCAATTGAAGGCACCCCTGATGCTGCACCTGAATTACAATGAAAACGGTTTCCCAACTGCAAAGCTCAGCTTCCGCAAACGTGGTTTTCTGGACCACTTGCAAATGCGCGCCTGCGCCATTTCGGTGCTGACAGTTCTTGCTGCTGAACGGCCGGAAGTCGAAACATTCATTGCCAACATCTATGCCGATGTCTATGACGCCGCCATCAAGGTCCAGTATGGCAGCCTGATGAGTGTCCGTGATGATGCCGGGCGCATTGTTGCTGCCCTTGGTTTTCGGTCTGCCGGGCACGGCCCGCTTTTCCTTGAACAATATCTTCCAGCCCCGATCGAAATCATTTTGGGCATCCCGCGTCATCAGATCGTCGAAATCGGCAATCTGGCATCCTCGGGTGGCGGGGCGTCATCCTTTTTGTTCGCAGCCCTATCGGCCTATTTGCACCATAACGGCTTTAAGCAGGCGGTCGTTACCGGAACAGACGCCCTTGAAAAGCGATTGCGCAAGATGGGGCTAAAACCAGCGCGCCATGCCCAAGCCAACCCGTGTGATCTGGATACTCCAACCACAGGCGACGGCGAATGGGGCCGTTATTACGACACCTGCCCACATGTTCTTTCCGGTTCTGTATCGCATGGATACCGCCGCCTTCAGATGTTGCTTGGCGCGGAATACACCCACATGCGCCCGCGTCTTTACCCCCACCTTCAACATAATGGCGAGATCTGATTATGCTGTTTGAACGCATCCTCAACCAGTCCCCTGAAAAAGTTGCCCTGCGCGAAGGCAATGATGAGGTTTCCTATGGTGATCTTTATGATCTCATTGACGCGCGGTGCCTTGAACTTGCGGGCGTCGATGTTTTGGGCATCGCCCTTGATAACGGGATCGACTGGCTGATCTGGGATCTGGCAGCGCTAAGCGCCAATACAATCTGCGTGCCGATCCCGCCTTTCTTCACCCGTGACCAAATCAACCACACCATCGCATCCGCGGGCATCACCCATATGCTCACGCCTGACGGCATGACTGAAACCTGGCAATCACAATCCACCGACATCCCCGTTGGCACAGCAAAGATCACCTTTACATCCGGCACGACCGGCACGCCCAAAGGCGTCTGCTTGCCATCATCGGCAATGATGAATGTTGCATCCTCGATCCATGAAATGCTCGGTGATGATGTCACTCAAACCCATGCCTGCGTGCTGCCGCTTGCCGTTCTGCTGGAAAACGTTGCAGGGGTATATGCCGGTCTGATGGCCGGATGTACCATTGTACTGACACCGCTTGAGCAGTTCGGCCCACAATATCAGGGGCTACACGGCATCCTCAGCCAAACGCGGGCGACATCCGTTATTTTGGTACCGGAAATCCTGCGTGCATTGATGATGCAGGTCATCAAGAACGGCGTCCTCCCCGACCTTAAGTTCATCGCTGTCGGCGGATCGCGCGTTGACCCGGTGTTGATCGCCAAGGCACGCCAGATTGGACTTCCGGTGTACGAAGGATACGGATTATCGGAATGCGGCTCTGTGGTGTCGATGAATATACCGGGCAAGGATAAACCCGGCACCACCGGGCGGCTCCTGCCCCATGTCGTCGCCGACATTTCCAACGGTGAAATCGTCATCCGCGACCCCGGCTTTCTCGGCTATATCGGCGAACCGGCCACAGGGGTATTTGCCACTGGCGATCTTGGCAAGATTGACCTTGATGGCTATGTCAGTGTGACCGGACGCCGCAAAAACGTACTGATCACGTCATTGGGCCGCAACATATCACCTGAATGGCCTGAATCTGCGCTGCTGGCACAGCCCGGAATCTATCAGGTGATGGTTTTTGGGGATGGCGAACCCGAACTTGGCGCGCTGATCGTTCCCACCGGCCCAAATGCCGACGTCACGGCTGCCGTTGCCGCCGCCAATTCCACTTTACCCGACTACGCCCAGATCAAACGTATTCGCGTCGTATCGCCGTTTACCATTGATAACGGCTGCCTCACCGGCACCGGACGTCCGCGGCGCGATACCATCACAAAAATGTACACATCCCCCCTGTCTGTCCCGGAGAAAACCATGAATTTTTATGATCGCCTTGTCTCTGAAACCGCTCAGTCCCGTGCGGCTCTGTATCACGTTCCCCAACTTGTCGATGGCTTGCAGGGGCACATTTCACGCTCGACCTATGTCGCCTATCTGACCGAGGCCTATCACCACGTCAAACATACCGTGCCCTTCCTGATGGCCATGGGATCGCGCCTGCCTGATGACAAACGCTGGCTGCACAAGGCCGTGATTGAATACCTCGAAGAAGAAGAAGGTCACGAAGAATGGATTCTCAATGATATCGAGGCCGCCGGTGGTGACAAAGAAGCCGCACGCAACGCGCAGCCCAATCTCGAAACACAAGTGATGGTTGCGTATAACTACGATTACATCAGCCGCAAGAACCCGGTTGGTTTCTTGGGCATGGTGTTCATGCTCGAAAGTACATCAACCCAGATCGCCAGTCAGGGGGCCGATGCCGTCATGAGCGGCCTTGACCTGCCGAAATCGGCTTTCACCTATCTGTTTTCGCACGGCACCCTTGATCTCGAACATATGAAATTCTTCGAGAAAACCGTCAATCAGATCAGTGACCCGGACGATCAGGCCGCCATCATCGAAGTCGCCCAAAATGCATTTCGTTTATTTGCCAATTTGTTCGCGGCGATCCCGCATGAAGGACAACGTAAAAATGTTGCTTGATGGAAAGACCGTCTTTGTCACGGGGGCAACTGGCGGTATTGGCGTGCCGCTGGTCAACCTGCTGGTTGCGCGCGGCGCACGTGTCATTGCCTATAACCGGGCTACTCAGGGAAACCTGATGGAAAACATTGATACGGCTTGCAAAACATTGCGTGAAGACACCCCCGATATTCTGATTAATCTGGCCGGCATCAATGATTTCGGCCACGCCGAAGATCAGGATTACGACGCCCTCGTGACATTGAACCTTCTGGTGCCCATGCGTCTTTGCCAGGCAGTCCTCCCGACGATGCGCGCACGCGGATATGGCCAGATCGTCAATATCGGCTCCATGGTCGGCATGATCCCGCTTCCTCACGTCACCGGCTACGCTGCGGCCAAATCGGGCCTTAAGGGATTTAGTGACGCCCTGCGCCGTGAACTTTTTGGCAGCGGCGTTACGGTCTGCCACGTTGCACCACGGGCAGTTCGCACATCGATGAACAGCGGCAAAGTCGGTATCCTTAACCGTCAGACCCGCGTTACCGAAGACGATCCACAAAACGTTGCCCACCGGATTGTGATAGCGATTGAGCATGCTGAAATCGACATCCGGATCGGCTGGCCGGAACGGTTATTTGCGGTTCTGAACGCCGTATTCCCCAAACTGGTCGACAAGGGCCTGCGCAAGAACGCCGCCATCGGCGAAGAAATCCTCAAACCAGGTCATAGACATACCCCAACCACCCTGACCACCCCCAATCGGGGCACCAGCCCAAGGAGCCACAACGCATGAAAATCAACCGTTTTGTCCTTTTATGTGCCGTTGCGGTCGGTCTGCCATTTGGCGCCAACGCAGGCACCACACATGACGACATCATGGCCGGTGTTAGCGATTTGCAAACCGAATGGGCGCGCATCAAATATCAGATCAGTGACGAGGAACAGCAACTCGATGCCATCCATCTGCTTGAAACCGAGGCCCAGAACCTCCTGATCCGCTATCCCGACAGCCCGGAAGTCATGATCTGGCAAGGCATCATTCTTTCGACAGATGCAGGGATCGTGCGCGGTATCTCAGCCCTTGGCAAAGTACGTGACGCACGAGATCTGTTTGAACATGCCATTGCCACCGATCCAACTGCCATGGATGGATCGGCCTATACGTCCCTTGGGTCGTTGTATTATCAGGTGCCCCCATGGCCACTTGCCTTTGGCAGTGACACCAAGGCGGAAGAGTTCCTCAAAAAGGCACTCGAACTCAATCCGGACGGGATTGATCCGAACTACTTCTATGGTGACTTCCTGCGCCAGAACGATCATTTCAAAGACGCCAAAACCTATCTGGAAAAGGCACTTCGCGCCCCTGACCGACCAAGCCGCGCGTCCGCCGACACCGGACGCCGGGCAGAAATTGCCAAGGCACTGAACGAAATTGCCGCGGAAATGGCCCACTAACAATTGCCTGAACCATCATCATGATGTCTCCTCAAACATCAAGGCCGGGATTACATGTCCCGGCCTTGTGTATTTTCCATCAGAAGAACATCATTCTAATCGGTGGTTTGCAC
The DNA here is from genome assembly GCF_002844275.1 of Thalassospira lohafexi. GTDB lineage: Bacteria > Pseudomonadota > Alphaproteobacteria > Rhodospirillales > Thalassospiraceae > Thalassospira > Thalassospira lohafexi. The sequence goes on along the minus strand of NZ_NXGX01000006.1, from coordinate 132,195 downwards.
CATTTCCTTATTACCGATATCCGATGAATTACCATCGTCATCGGCTCGCTCGATCACCTCAGGAACCTTGTCTTCGGACTTAGGTGTATCAAGCAAGGCGCCAACTTCGACGTCGAGAACCGACTGGCGTTTCTTTTCAAGCGCGATCAACCGTTCACGCATCACCACCGGCCAGCCAGCATTGGTATTGACCACCAGCAGCCGGTCATAATCGAGAAACAATCCCAGACGGCTCATCAAATCGTTCAATGTCAGACGCGATAAATTACCAGATAGCAACCAGCGATGACTTTCGGACCGATCAATCAGCTTTTCCCGCCGAAGGGCGGCCAATGCCCAGTTCAAGTCACGCCCGCCAAGCTTGACCTCACGCATCATGCGGCGATAGGTCGGCGGTTTGGATGCGTTATGGAAACCATTTTGCAGGTATTCCAGCACCCGCAGAACCGCAATAATGCGTTCCATGTGGCCCGGCACCGCCCCGCGCGGATCGGGAATAAGGCCCGCAGCCCGGGCCGCACGCCATTCAGACCGTGCAGCCGCCACCTGTGCGCCCAGCAGAATCACAATCCACGTCAGATACATCCACAGCAGAAAAATCGGCACAATTGCAGCCGCGCCATAAATCGTCTGATAGGTCGGGAAATTGGTAACATAAAATCCGAACCCTTTTTTAAGCGCCTCAAACAATCCCGCCGCAACAAGGCCGCCCAGAAACCCATCAATGATTTCAACTGAACGGTTGGGCATCCCAATGAACAACAACGAAAAAGCGATTGCCGATAACAGGAACGGCGCAACAAAGGTAAGCTGACCAAGTTGCCCGCCGATCAAATCACCGCCGACCATATAGCGCATGGCAAACAGATAGGACGCCAACGACAGGCTCAATCCCAACAACATCGGCCCAACAGTCAGAAGCGTCCAGAACACCACAAGACGCGACAGCAACTTGCGCGGGCTTGTCACGCGAAAGACGTCATTCATCGCCCCTTCAATCGCGCCGAGCAACATCACCGCCGTCAGACCAAGCACCATGGTGCCAACAGCGGTCATCTGGCCGGTGTTTTGCAAGAAGTTTCCAAGGTAGTCGGTTACCTGTTCACCGGTTTCTGGCAGAAAGTTATTTAAAACAACGCTCATGATTTGATCTTTGAATTGATCAAATACCGGAAAAGCCGAAAGCACTGTCAACGCGACAGCCAGAAACGGAACCATCGCCAAAAGAGTCGTATAAGACAGGCCAGCCGCGCGCTGCACCGATTTATCATAGACAAACCGCATCAGCGCATAGCGCCAGAATGCTGTTCGATCTTCGATCAATTTCTGAATTTCCACCATTAAACGCTTATCCCTACGCATTTTCCGGTTATACTGTAATTGATCAACAGGATAGCGTGCCCGCACACGTTATAACAGGCCAGATTGACCTTGGCCTTGCTTTGTGTAGGATGCGCCCAATGACCAATAGCTCCTGTACCGGTCGTGGCTTTATTTAAAGGGCCTCCACCTGACAGAGAGAGATCGTGGGAACGAGAGGAAAAATGAGCCTGTCCACCGATAACATCTCGGGCCTGATGGCCGGTAAGCGTGGCCTGATTATGGGCGTCGCGAACGACAAATCCATTGCTTGGGGCATTGCACGCGCTGCCGCTGCTGCTGGCGCCGAAGTTGCTTTTACCTATCAGGGTGAAGCACTGGAAAAACGTGTCCGTCCTTTGGCAAGCTCAGTTGGCAGCGACATCGTGTTGCCATGTGACGTGACCGATGCGGCAAGCATCGATTCCGTTTTCGACACCCTCAAGGAAAAATGGGGCAAACTCGACTTCGTCGTTCATGCCATCGGTTTTTCCGACAAAAGCGAACTGCGCGGTCGCTATGTCGACACGTCGCTTGAAAACTTTACGATGTCGATGAACATTTCGGTCTATTCCTTTACCGCTGTTGCACAGCGCGCGGAAAAGCTGATGACCGACGGCGGATCGCTTTTGACCCTGTCCTATTACGGGGCGGAAAAAGTCATGCCGCATTACAACGTCATGGGCGTTGCCAAGGCCGCCCTTGAAGCCAGTGTCAAATATCTTGCCAATGACCTTGGCCCGGATCGTATCCGCGTCAATGCCATTTCGGCTGGCCCGATGAAAACCCTTGCCGCTTCTGGGATTGGCGATTTCCGCTATATCCTGAAATGGAACGAGTTTAACTCACCGATGCGCCGCAATGTCACCCTTGATGATGTTGGCGGGTCGGGGCTTTATTTCCTGTCGGATCTGTCAACCGGTGTGACGGGTGAAACCCACCACGTCGATTGCGGTTATCATACCGTTGGCATGAAACAGGCCGATGCACCTGACATCAATGTTCAGAAATCCTGATCTGAACATGATATGATTTTACGGGCCGCCTTTCGGGGTGGCCCGTTTGTCACTTTAATACGTTTTTCCGTACCCTTTGAATTCTGGATTTTGGCTTATGGCTGGCAACAGTTTTGGAACGCTTTTTCGCTTCACCACCTTTGGCGAAAGCCACGGCCCGGCCATTGGCTGTGTCGTTGATGGCGTCCCACCGCTTCTTGACCTGACCGAGGCCGACATTCAGGAATTCCTTGAAAAACGCAAACCCGGTCAGTCGCGCTTTACCACCCAGCGCCGCGAACCTGATCAGGTCAAAATCCTCTCAGGTGTGTTCGAAGGCAAAACCACCGGCACCCCGATCGGCCTTCTGATTGAAAACGTTGATCAGCGGTCCAAGGATTACGGCGAAATTAAAAACCAGTTCCGCCCCGGCCATGCCGATTACACCTATTGGGAAAAATACGGCACGCGTGATTATCGTGGTGGTGGCCGTTCATCGGCGCGCGAAACCGCCATGCGGGTTGCCGCCGGTGCGATTGCGCGTAAAATCCTGGGTGATGATATTAAAATCCGTGCCGCCTTGGTCAAAATGGGTACCAAGGAAATCAACCGCGATAACTGGGACTGGGACGAGGTTGATAACAACCCGTTCTTCTGCCCGGATCCCGAAGCGGTGCCTGTGTTCGAAGAATACCTTGATGGCTTGCGCAAGGATGGCTCATCGGTTGGCGCTGTGATCGAAGTGGTCTGTTCGGGTGTTCCCGTCGGGCTGGGCGATCCGGTCTATGACAAACTTGATGCCGATCTGGCCAAGGCCATGATGACCATCAATGCGGTCAAGGGCGTTGAAATCGGCAATGGCTTTGAAGCTGCCGAGCTGACCGGCATTGAAAATGCCGACGAAATGCGCCTTGGCGAAGGTGGCAAACCGGTATTTGGCTCCAACCATGCAGGTGGCATTCTCGGCGGCATTTCATCGGGTCAGGATGTTGTCATCCGCTTTGCCGTCAAACCAACCAGCTCAATCCTCACCCCGCGCAAAAGCATCGATATTTACGGCAAGGAAGTCGATATCGTCACCAAGGGTCGCCATGACCCATGCGTTGGCATTCGCGGCGTCCCTGTGGGCGAAGCCATGGCCGCCATCGTTCTGGCCGATCATCTTCTGCGCCATCGCGGACAGTGCGATGGCTGGAACGCCAACAAGCATTTCCCAAGCTAGGGCCTGAACCGAACGTTTCCCTGTTCTGATTTCCGATCACAAACGGGTTTTTGCCACGTCTAGGTGGCATGAACCCAATTTTGCTCAAAACATTGATGTCACTTGCATCCTCCAACGCCTCTGGCGCCCCTCGTGCTGCGGGGGGTATGGATGCCAATTTGCGCAATCGCACCGTTCTTTATCCCGATGAACCGGTCGATCTGCCGCGCTGGGGTATTTCCGCCCTACCCTCGATGATCTTGGGGGCTGCGCCGCAAACGTGCCTGTTTGTGAATGATCTTTCTGTTGGCTCTGCCAGCACGGATCACGGAGCTGGCTCGGACAATATGTCCGATCATGACGATGCGGACCAAGCCAGTGAGACCGTCTCGTTCTCGCTTGCACTTGATAGCCCCCCGGATAAGACAAGCGGGCTTACCGCGCGCAAAATCACATGGCAACTTTCCATGCCGATTGCTGGCTATCGCGACATTAAAACCAGTGCCAATAGTGCCAGCGTTCGCGCGCCCGTCATCCGCACACGCATGCAATTGCGCGGCATTGACCGTGACGTTGAAATCGGACTTTTGGAAATGGCTGGCCTCGAACAGCCACTTTTGATCGGACAGGATACACTCGGCGATCAATTCTTGATCCGCCCGGACCGGGCAAAAGACGAAAAACCCGCAACCCCGCCCTCTGCCAATCTGGCTGCGAACACACCCGAGGCTGCGTCAGACGACAAAGACAAAAGTGCGCCCAAAGATGCAGCAATACAGAACGGCGACACAACCCCATCGACACCGGCAACTCCGACTGACGTCGCACCTGTCACACCGCCTGCGTCCAATGCACAACCACCGTCAGACACATCAACCGATACCAAGAATGCCGACAGCGCCGTGACAGCATCCACACCCGATGCTGCCACACCAACCGCCGATTCCCCAACGCCACCAGCGGCACCTGCCACGCCATCACCGGCACCAACACCGCAACCAACACCATCCGCCGACGCGGCCAACGCACCTCAAGGCGCACCTGCGTCTGATCCTGCACAAGCAACGACAGAACACGCAACAGAGACACCCCCGTCTCCTGCGCCGCAAACAGATACCACGAGCACAGAAGCAAACACGTCCAACACCCCATCAACCCAACCGACAGCTCCGGTCACACCGCCGTCACCAAACGAAACCCAACCCGAACCAAAGCCAGAAAACACCTAAGTTCAGCCCAAAAATGACATCAGCTTTGACAACAATCTTCCTCCCCCTAAACGCACTGCGCCGCCCATTTGGGCGGCGCTTTTGTTTGAAAGCCGGGTGAGAAACATAAAATACACCCTTGCATCGGGATATTTTTCAAGATAATGTAAACAGAGTTAACATAAGAAAATAGAGATGCAAACTTATGGGGAAATACCACCACGGTGACGTCCGCAATGTCCTGCTGCAAAAAGCCGAGAACATCCTGATCGACGAAGGCCCCACCGGGCTTTCCTTGCGCCGTCTGGCCCGCCTGACCGGTGTGTCGGAAGCCGCACCCTATCGCCATTTTGACGGTAAGGATGGCATTTTGGCGGCAGTGGCGATTTCGGCTTTTGAACGCTTTGCGCAAAAGCTCGAAGATGTTGCCGCCCGCATTGACACGCATGAAGACCGCATCATGGCGCTTGGTGCGGCCTATGTCGGCTTTGCCATCGAACACCCCCAACATTTTCGCCTGATCTTTGGCCGCGAACGCCCGCCGCTTGATCAATATCCCGAACTGCGTGATGCAGCCGACAACGCCTTTGATGTACTGCAACGCGCGGTGACATCGGTGGACCGCAAAGCCGAAATGACCCTGACCGAGGCCGCGACCGCCTATAACCGCGCCCTTGCCGCCTGGAGCCGCGCGCACGGTATCGCCATGCTGGTGATTGATGGCATGATTGCGCCCCCCGCAGATATCGAACTTGATGATTTCGTGTTGGGATTATTGGCCGAGGATTTAAACCGTACAGACGCCGCCTGATCGTGCAACGCAAAATTCTCGTAATGCTCATGTTGCTAGTTACAGCACACATTTTTGACCTTGGGACACACCATGGAATATTCCATTGTTAAGCTCGTGCACCTTTTGGGTGTTATCCTGTTTATGGGCAACATCATCGTTTCCGCTCTTTGGAAAATTCAGGCTGACAAGACCGGAAATCCTGTCGTGATCGCCTTTGCGTGCCGTCTGGTAAATATGACCGATCTGGCCTTTACCGCATTTGGTGCCGCCCTGATCATCGTCGGCGGGATCGGCCTGTTTCATGCCACCGGCATTGCCATTTCCGACGCCCCGCATTTGACGATTGGCATCAGTCTGTTTGGTATGGCTGCTGTTTTGTGGTTGGTCGGGTTACTGCCCCTTCAGCTGTATATGTCCAGAATTGCGACCCAAACCGCTGCGAAAGGGCAGGATGTCATGCCAGCGGCTTACGATAAATGTCGCAAGCTCTGGGGCCTTGTTGGCTTCATCGCCACCGCCCTACCACTTGGCGCGCTGTATTTCATGATTTTTAGATGATGGGGTTCGTGACGCTGTGACGCGTAGCATCAAAGCCGCCACCGCGCAGTTCCACCATACGGAAAGACGTTTTATGTGATTGATCACTCTTCAGCGCTGCCCATAAGATGCCGCCAACTGAAGAACCCTCAATCCACCGGAGACGCTGTTATGTTGACCATCAAACGCCTGTCGATCGAAGACGCCTATATCCTGATTGAAGGTGCACGTGCGCGTGCCACGGAAATCGGGGTACCGATGTGCATCGCGATTACCGATGAGTCCGGTGTTTTGATCGCGTTTGAACGCATGGATGGCGGCAAGGTCACCAGCACGACAATTGCACAGGACAAATCCTTCACAGCATCGGGTGCGCGCAAGGCAACCCATGAATATGCCGCCGCCGCCCAGCCGGGAAAACCGGCCTACGGCATTGATTCGGAAATTGGTGGGCGGCTTTCAATTGTTGCCGGTGGCCTGCCTGTCATGGTTGACGGCGATTGCGTTGGCGGCATCGGGGTAAGCTCCGGCACTCCGCCACAGGATCAGGATTGCGCACAAGCCGGGATTGATCATTTCCTGAAAAAAATCGGCAAATAAGGCCCGGAATTTCAGCGGGAAATCTCTACGAAATCGGCGTTGTTTACGCCGATTTCCGCCCGCCAATCAAAAACTCAACATTGCCTTCCGGTCCGGTGATCGGGCTTGTCGCGATCCCCAAAACATCCCAGCCCGGCAAATTGCCCAGCCACTCGGAAATGGTATCGCAGACTTCCTGATGCAGCTCAGGCTCGCGCACGACACCCTTTTTGCCCACCCGTTCCTTGCCGACTTCAAATTGCGGCTTGATCAGTGCAATCACATAACCACCGGGCTTGACCCGCTCCAGACTGGCTGGAAGTACGGTGCGCAGGCCAATGAAGCTGGCATCGCAGACAACGATATCAATCGGGTCGGGAATGTGTTCTTCGGTCAAATGTCGCGCATTGGTTTTTTCCATGACAACCACCCGGTCATCATTGCGCAGCTTCCAGTCAAGCTGCCCCTGCCCGACATCGACGGAATACACCTTGGCCGCACCATTTTGCAGCAAGACATCGGTAAAACCACCCGTCGATGATCCAACATCGACACCAATAAAACCGGTCACATCAAGCCCGAAATGCGACAAGCCCTTTTCAAGCTTGAGCCCACCGCGTGATACCCATGGGTGCGGTTGCCCGCGTAGGGTCACCGCAATGTCTTCCTTGCACTGCATGCCCGGCTTATCAAGCCGCTGCTCACCGCTAAAGACATTGCCTGCCATAATAAACGCTTGCGCCTTGGATCGGCTTTCCACCAATCCACGTTCCACAAGCAACTGATCCAAACGTTTCTTTGCCATCCGCGGTTTTTAGCGCAAACGATTTAAAAGGTCACGCACGGTGTTGAGATTTTGGTCAGCTCGCCAACGGCTCCAGATACCCGCGCGGGACAATCGCCAAAAGGTCATTCAACGCTTCGCCCTGAACGGCAACATGCTGATGCATGAGTTTCCCGGCTGTCTGCGCATCCCCGGTCGAGATGGCGGTCAGAATATCTTCGTGCTCGGCATTTGATTTTTTGACACGGCCCGGCCGATGGAGCTGCAAACGCCGATACGGCGCCAAACGGTTGCGAACATTCTTGGTCTGGCGTTCAAGAAAGCTGTTGCGGCACCCGGCATAGATCGCTTCGTGAAAACTGACATTGGCCTCGTAATAGGCATCCGCGTCGGCGTGCTCCTGAAGCGCATCACACGCCGCTGCCAGCTTGATCAGGTTTTCAATATCGACACGCGGCATGCGCCGTGCGGCAAGACGGGTACACATGGCTTCAAGTTCTGCCATGACTTCGAACATTTCGATTAGTTCGCCGACCGTGATCGCGGCAACAATGGTGCCGCGTCTTGGCATGGTTGCGACAAGCCCCGATCCGGCAAGCGTTTGCAGCGCTTCACGTACCGGCGTGCGCGAAACTCCGAACCGTTCGCTTAACGACCGTTCATCAAGTTTGTCCCCCGGTTTAAGAACACCGGTGACAATATCGCGCTCCAATTTCTGCACCAAATCGGTAGCAAGCTTTCCGTTCTGCGCCATCAACGCCCTCATTCAACAACCATTCACTGGTATACCAGAACACATAATCTGGCACTAATCAAAACCTTTTGGACGTCTGCTCAACGTGTTTTTGTGCTGCACTGCAAAAGTTATTTCCCGGTTTTCCGGGATTCCAGCGCAAACACTCAAGCGCGAGTTTGTGGCACTGCGAAACGCATCTCTGGTATACAAAATTGCATGGACAGGATGCCAGAAATCTGTAACGCTTTCTCTCAATGCGAAAACCGCATCAATAAAAAGACGCGTAAAAGCCCATTCAAATGCATTTAGAACGCATGCTTCATCCGGGAGGAAAAGATGAAGATTTTTAAGAAGACCCTTTCGGCGTCCGTCGCCGCCATTACCATGTCTGTTGCCGCTTTTGGTATGTCTGCATCAGCAGATGCTGAAACCCTGAAGCTGTCGCATCAGTGGTCCACCAGTGACATCCGTCACAAGGTTGCACAGATCGTTGCCGACGAAGTCAAAGCAGCCAACGTTGATCTGGAAATCCAGATTTTCCCATCAGGCTCCCTGTTTAAAGCGAAGGAACAGTGGACCCCGATGACACGTGGCCAGCTTGATATGATTGTTTACCCGCTGGCATATGCCGGTGGTCGCGTTCCAGCAACCAACCTGACCCTGATGCCGGCCCTGGTTAAAAACCACGACCATGCCAACCGCATCAATGAATCTCCGTTCATGGAGAAAATTGAAGAACTCCTGAACGAAGACGGTGTTGTCACGGTTGCCAAAGGCTGGCTCGCTGGTGGCTTTGCATCGACCAAAGGCTGCATCCGCAAACCTGCAGACGTAAAAGGCCTTCAGATTCGTGCGGCAGGTAAATCCTTTGAGCAGATGCTTGAAGGTGCCGGTGCGTCAATCGCCGCAATGCCAAGCTCGGAAATCTATCCAGCCATGCAGACCGGCGTTCTTGATGCGACCAATACAAGCTCATCAAGCTTCGTTTCCTATCGTATCTACGAACAGGTAAAATGCTATACCCCGGCCGCAGGCAATGCGCTCTGGTTCATGTATCAGCCGGTTCTGATGTCGAAGGCGAGCTACGACAAACTGAACGACGCACAAAAAGAAGCGTTGGCAGCAGCTGCGAAAAAGGCAGAAGCCTATTACACCGCAGAAGGCAGCAAACAGGATTCTGACAGCATCGCGGTCTTTAAAGAAAACGGTGTTGAAATCGCAGAATTGAGCGACGAGGACTTCGCCGAATGGCAGAAACTTGCCATGGAAACTTCTTATAAGAAGTTCGTCGAAGAAACCCCGAACGGTCAGGAACTTCTTGATATGGCACTTGCCGTCAAGTGATCCGTCCGTGATGTGATTTGATGGTGGTGCCGGACGTTCCGGCACCACCCCATCATTTCCCAAAGAATATAAACAAACAGAACAATACGGTTCCGTCAGAGGAGTACGCGCGTGTCGAACGCCATGTCCCCGCACACACTTCCGATTGATCTGCCCGATGATTTCGCGCAGACACCAAGTGCGTCGCATTCCGTTAAATCCGATATGCCGCCCCCACCGGATGTCGAGCCGATCGATCCGCAAGATGCACAGGCAGAAGATCGTAGACGACCGCCCCAAGGGCCGCTTGATACGTTCATTGCCATCATTCATTTTGCGTCAAGAATTTGCGGTGTTGCCGCTGCTGCCATGTTTGCCTTGGCAATGCTGGTCATTTGTCAGTTGGTCTTCATGCGCTATGTACTGAATGCCTCCACCGTCTGGCAGACCGAAGCCGTTATTTTCATGATGATTGGCGCCACACTTGTTGGCCTGCCCTATGTCCAGTTGATCCGCGGGCATGTGAATGTCGATCTTTTGCCGCTGTATCTTAAAAGCACGGCCCGCATGGCACTTGCCGTTGTGACCTTGCTGTGTGGCATGGGGATCAGCGCCCTGTTTGCCGTCTATGGTTTGGAATTGGTTGTCGAGGCATTTGAAGGTGGTTGGCTTTCTGAAACCATCTGGGCTGTGCCTTTGTGGAAACCATATGCCGCTTTGCCCATCGGGTTTGGCTTGCTGTTTTTACAGTTCCTTGCCGATTTCCTGTCCCTGATCACCCGCCGGTCGACACCGTTCGATCTGCGTGACGACGCATTCTAAGGAGGCCGCACTATGGATCCCTTGCTTCTTGCGGCCATCGTTGGCATCGCAACCACTGTTGTTCTGTTTTCCGGCATACCTGTTGGCATCGGCCTTCTACTGGTAAGCCTTGGCTTTATCATCGTCTTTGATGGCACCGGTTCCTTGCCGCTGTTGCCAGAAATCCTGTTTGGTAAACTTGAAAGTTTTGAAGTTCTCGCCATCCCGATGTTCATCCTGATGGGGGCGGTTGTCGCCTCCTCCCGGGCGGGTGGTGATCTTTATTCCGTGCTTGATCGCTGGTTGACCCGCGTTCCGGGCGGTCTGGTTATTTCCAACCTTGGCGCCTGCGCAATTTTCTCTGCCCTTTCGGGTTCCTCACCTGCGACCTGTGCGGCCATTGGTAAAATGGGCATCCCGGCGATGCGTGAACGCGGCTTCCCCGATACGGTTGCGGCCGGATCGATTGCGGCGGGCGGAACACTTGGCATTCTGATCCCGCCAAGTGTCACCATGATTGTCTATGGTATCTCAACCGAAACATCGATCGGACGTCTGTTCCTTGCCGGTCTGTTGCCCGGGTTAATGTTGACGGCACTGTTTATGGCGTGGTCGCTGTATTCGACCTGGCGTCAGGGCAATGCGCAAGGCGCGCTTAGTGCTGTGAAATATAGCTGGAAGGAAAAATTTGAAATCCTTCCGCGTGTGTTGCCATTCCTGGTCATCATTGGTGCGGTTTTGTTCGCCCTTTATGGCGGCGTTGCAACCCCGTCTGAGACGGCCGGCGTTGGTGCCCTGTTCTGCCTGATCACGGCGATGATTGTCTATCGCATGTGGAAGCCCGGACAGCTGTGGCACGTTATGCGCGACACCACCAAAGAATCGGTCATGATCCTTCTGATCATTGGTGCGGCGGGCCTGTTTAGTTACATGCTGTCATCGCTGTTCATTACCCAGTCGATTGCACAGTGGATCTCCATGCTTGATGTCAATCGCTGGGTCCTGATGGGCTTCATCAATATCTTCCTGCTGATCAGTGGCTTCTTCCTGCCGCCGGTTGCCGTGATCCTGATGAGTGCACCGATCTTGCTGCCCGTCATCATCAACGCCGGATTTGATCCCTATTGGTTTGCCGTGATCCTGACCATCAATATGGAAATCGGCCTGATCACGCCGCCGGTTGGTTTGAATTTGTACGTGATCAACGGGATCGCACCCGACATTCGCTTGCAAAGCATCCTTAAGGGCGCGTTCCCATACGTTCTGTGCATGATTGCAGCGATTATCATTCTGTGCTTCATCCCGGAAATCGCCACCTGGCTTCCAGAAACGGTTATTGGAGGACGCTAATGTCAGGCATTTCTGTCAGAAGCTGGATTTCCAGCATTGCGGACCGTGGGCGGGAACTTCTTGACCTGCCACTGTCCACACCGCAAGACCAGTTCGCGCAGCTGACCGCCATGTGCAAGGACCTCGTTTCGCAAAAGGGTGAGGCCCGTGGCACGGCCATCGCCCGCGAAGTGGTCCGCATGTGGGAAAACCTGCCCGACGAAGACAATTTGCGTTTTTTCAAGATGATGCAAAATGACTTCAGTGCCGACCGTGCCAAAGTCACCAAGGCCGCCGAAGCATTTGCCAACGACCCGTCAGAACCCAATCTTGCGGTCCTGACCCACGCATCCGAACCCGTCCGTCAGGACCTGTTGCGCAAAATCAACATGGCCCCGGGCGGCACGCGTGCGATTGTCGATATGCGTGAAACCCTGATCGGGTTGCTTAAGACCAACCGCGATCTTGAACCGCTGAATGCCGACATGCAGCATTTGCTGACCAGCTGGTTTAACCGCGGCTTCCTTGAGTTGCGCCATATTGACTGGGATACCTCGGCCGCCATTCTTGAAAAACTGATCCGCTACGAAGCGGTGCATGAAATTCAGGGATGGGACGATCTGCGCCGCCGTTTGGCAACGGATCGCAAATGCTTTGCCTTTTTCCATCCGGCCATTCCCGATGATCCACTGATCTTTGTTGAAGTCGCCCTTGTCCATGGTCTTGCCGATAGTGTGCAGGCGCTTCTGGCACCCGAAATCGACAAAGCCGCACCCGAAACGGCCAACACAGCGATTTTCTATTCGATCAGCAACTGTCAGGCCGGGCTTAAGGGTATTTCGTTTGGCAACTTCCTGATCAAACAGGTTGTCGAAGAACTCAAACGCGAATTCCCCAAACTCAAACAGTTCGCCACCCTGTCACCCATTCCGGGCTTTGTCGGATGGCTGCGCACCCGTCAAAAAAGCAAAGCCGCCGATGCAAATATGGCGGGCAACGTTCTTGATGGCTTAAGCCAGGATAACTGGATGGATGATCCGGTTCAGGTCGAAAAGCTGCGCAAACCAACGCTTACCTTATGTGCGACATATCTTGCGACGTGTAAGCGCGGCAAATCGCCGCTTGATCCGACCGCACGTTTCCATCTTGGCAATGGCGCACAGCTTGAACGGCTGAACTGGCTCGGCGATACGTCGGACAAAGGATTGCGTCAGGCTGGCGGCATGATGGTGAATTATGCCTATCATCTGAACGATATTGAAAAAAATCACGAAGCACTGATGAATGACGGAAAAATCGCCACATCAAAATCCGTTGCACAGCTTGCCGGTATCTAAGGAACAAGACCATGTCAGATAATCTATTTCAAACCTTCCTTGACCGCTTCCCGGCAGACAAATCAAAGACCTTTTTGGTCGAGCGCGACGGCACGGAACGCAGCTTTGCCTGGCTGATTGACCAGACCGGGCGCTATGCCGCCGTTTTGGCATCCCATGGTGTCATCAAGGGCGACCGCGTCGCCGCACAGGTCGATAAATCGTCCGATGTCCTCGCACTGTATCTGGCCTGCCTGCAACTTGGGGCCATCCATTTGCCGCTCAACACCGCCTACACCGGTGACGAGATCGCCTATTTCCTGGGTGATGCGGCCCCGCGTGTCTTTGTCTGTCGCCCGGCAAACATCGATATCGCACAGGAACTTGGCAGCAAAAATAACGTCGGCACCGTCCTGTCGCTTGGCAGTGCCGGGGATGGCAGCCTGAATGATCAGGCCAAAAACGTGACCCCGCTTATTGATGTGGTTGATGCCAATAAGGATGACGTTGCTGCCATCCTGTACACATCGGGTACCACCGGCCGGTCCAAGGGTGCGATGTTGACCCATAACAATCTGGGATCAAACGCCAAAACGCTGCATTCCGCGTGGGGGTTCAAACCCGGCGATACGTTGCTGCATGCCCTGCCGCTTTTCCACACCCACGGCCTGTTTGTCGCCATCAACATCATGCTGATGAATGGTGGCAAGGTCATCCTGCTTCCGAAATTCGATGCTGATGATGTGATTGAACGTTTGCCGCAATCAACCGTTCTGATGGGGGTTCCGACCTTCTATACTCGCCTTCTCGCACATCCGCAGTTTACCAAGGATGTTACCGCTAACATGCGGTTGTTCGTTTCGGGGTCAGCCCCGCTTCTGGCCGAAACCCATGATGCGTTCTTTGAACGGACCGGCCATAAAATCCTTGAACGCTATGGCATGACCGAAACCTGCATGAACACATCCAATCCGCTGGACGGCGAACGCCGCCCCGGTGCGGTTGGCCCGACATTACCGGGTACCGAGGCGCGCGTCTGTGACAAGGATGGCAAGGTTCTTGGCGCTGGTGAAATTGGCGTCCTCGAAGTCCGTGGCCCGAATGTGTTTAAGGGATACTGGCAGATGCCTGAAAAAACCGCGTCGGAGTTTCGCTCTGATGGGTTCTTTATCACCGGCGATCTCGCCACCATCGGCGAAGACGGTTACATCACCATTGTCGGACGTGACAAGGATCTGATCATTTCAGGTGGCTTTAACGTCTATCCCAAAGAAGTCGAAGAAATCATCGCCGACTATGACGAAGTTGATGAAGTCGCGATCTTTGGCTTGCCCCACCCTGATTTTGGCGAAGCCGTTGCGGGTGTGATCGTCCCCGCAAACGGCAGCACGCCCGACACCGATGCCATCATCAAACGCACACAGGACAAACTGGCAAAATTCAAAGTCCCCAAACGCATCTGGATTTTGGATGAATTGCCGCGCAACACCATGGGCAAAATTCAAAAAGCCCAACTGCGCAAAGCCTACGAAGACACCTTTGCCACAGGACCTAAATAAACCACTCGCTATCTCCCGCTGCCGGACACGCAGCACCCAACTTCCGGTCAGAAACGTTCTGGCCGGATTTTTTTTGGGCCTTGCGCGTGCGCCCATCGTAAACCAGTTATGACATGTCCACTTCCGGCATATCCCCGTACTCCAGACAAAGGCCCGTCATGATTGATCACCCCGACCACAAAGTTGCGTTTGTCACCGGTGGCGCACAGGGACTTGGCCTTGGCATCACCCAGCACCTTTTGAAGTCCGGGTGGAAAGTCATGATGTTTGACCGTGATGAAGAAGCCGGGCATGAAGTCATGGCCGCACTCGACGATGAAACCCGGACCCGGTGCCTGTTTTTCCCCGGTGATGTTTCCAACGAAAAGGATGTCGCCATCGCCGTGCAACGCACGATTGACCGGTTTGGCCGCATCGACGGGCTTGTCAACAATGCCGGCATTGCCAATCCGCATTCCGGCTCGGTCGAACATCTTGACTGGGATGATTGGCAACGGGTGATCAATGTCAATCTTGGCGGTGTGTTTCTAACGACCAAGCACGCGACCCAGCACCTGCGCAAAACCAGCGGTGCCATCGTCAACATCACCTCGACCCGCGCGTTTCAGTCTGAACCCGACACCGAATCCTATGCCGCCTCCAAGGGCGGCATCGTCGCCCTTACCCACGCTTTGGCGGTCAGCCTATCGGGCGATGTCCGGGTCAATGCGATTGCACCGGGCTGGATTGAGGTTAGCGATTGGCAAAAACAATCCAACAAGTCGTCGCCCGACCACAGCGAAACCGACAAATCGCAACATCCCGTCGGGCGCGTTGGCACGCCAGAAGACATCGCGCAGGCTGTTTCCTTCCTGCTAGATCCTGCACAATCGGGATTTATGACCGGGGAAACCATCCGGATTGATGGCGGCATGACTCATAAAATGATCTATGCCGAATAAAAAACGCCGCCCTTTTTCGGGCGGCGTTTTCAGTCAACAATCTTCATCACCAGTTTGATCAGGCCCGCGCCTTGCTTTCGCTCAGTCCCAACGCACCAAGGGCGGTTTTGACAATTGCCTTGGCATCAAGGCCCGCTTTCTCATACTGGATTTCCGGCTTGTCATGATCCATCAACACATCTGGCAACGCCATGGTGCGAATTTTAAGCCCGTTATCAAGCAACCCTTGGCCCGCCATATGTTGCAACACCATCGCACCGAACCCGCCGATTGATCCTTCTTCGATAGTGATCAGGACTTCGTGGTTGCGTGCAAGGTCAGCAATCAATTGATGATCCAGCGGCTTGGCAAAGCGCGCATCAGCCACCGTGGCGGGCAATCCGCGTGCGGCAAGGTCTTCCGCGGCAATCAAGGCCTCGGCCAGACGCGTGCCATACGACAGAATGGCAATCTTGCCGCCTTCGCGCAGGATACGGCCCTTACCGATCTCAAGCACCAGTCCCTCGATCGGCATTTCAACGCCAACCCCTTCGCCGCGCGGATAGCGGAATGCACTGGGGCGATCATCAATCGCCCATGCGGTCGTGGTCATATGCACCAGTTCGGCCTCATCGGCCGCCGCCATCAACACAAAGTTCGGCAAACAGCCAAGATACGCAATGTCATAGGCCCCGGCATGGGTGGCCCCATCGGCCCCGACCAATCCGGCCCGATCCATCGCAAAGCGCACCGGCAAATTCTGAATTGCGACATCATGCACAACCTGATCATAGGCACGCTGCAAGAACGTCGAATAGAGCGTACAGAACGGTTTATATCCTTCGCACGCCATCCCGGCGGCAAAAGTCACCGCATGCTGTTCTGCAATCCCGACGTCAAACGCACGGTCCGGGAAATGATCGGCAAAGATGTTCACCCCGGTGCCCGATGGCATGGCCGCAGTAATCGCGGTGACTTTGTCATCCTTTTCGGCCAGCTTGACCAGTGTTTCGCCGTACACCTTTGTGTAGCTGGGCGCATTGGGCGTCGGTTTGGCCTGTTTGCCGGTGACAACATCAAACTTGGCAACACCGTGATATTTATCCGCCGCATTTTCCGCCGGACCATAACCCTTACCCTTTTGCGTCACCGCATGGATCAGGATCGGGCCGTCAACCTTGGCATCGCGCACGTTTTTCAAAACCGGCAACAGATGATCCATGTTGTGACCATCAATCGGCCCGACATAGAAGAAACCCATTTCTTCAAACAGCGTGCCGCCCGTGACCATGCCACGGGTATATTCTTCAAGCTTGCGAGCGGCTTCTTCGATCTGACGCGGCAAATGCTTGGTCAGGCCTTTGGCCGCATTACGCAGCCCCTGATACCCCTTACCGGAAATCAGGCGCGACAAATACCCCGACATGGAGCCCACCGGCGGGGCAATCGACATGTCGTTGTCATTCAAAATCACAATCAAACGCTGATCGGTGGCGGCGGCATTGTTCATCGCCTCATAGGCCATGCCCGCACTCATCGACCCATCGCCAATCACGGCAATGACGTTTTTACGTTTATCTTCGGAAAGCTGGTTGGCAACCGCCATCCCAAGACCAGCCGAGATCGAGGTCGAACTATGCCCCGCCCCAAACGGGTCATATTCAGACTCGGATCGTTTGGTAAAGCCCGAAAGACCGCCGCCCTGACGAATGGTGCGCATACGATCACGCCGCCCGGTCAGGATTTTATGGGGATAGCATTGATGCCCGACATCCCAGATCACCCGGTCATAGGGCGTATCAAACAGGTAATGAATGGCAACCGTCAGCTCAACCACACCAAGGCCCGCGCCAAGATGGCCGCCAGTGACCGATACGGCATCAATCACCTCGGCGCGCAATTCATCGGCAATCTGCTTCATCTGAGCAGGCTGCAACGTGCGCAGGTCTTCCGGAGTGTTCACCGTATCAAGGAGCGGGGTCTTGGAGGTCGTGCTCATACCGATCTCAATTTTCAATTTTTTATAAGACGATTGTTACAACAGGGTGACGTGTTAAGCCCGATGTTGCAAGCAGCGTAAAATAGCGGGGTTCACCTGATTTAGCGACCCTGAATTTCACCTGTTTTCACATGCTGCAAAAAGCCATAAACAACCTGCTCGACCGTGCGGTGAATGGCCTCTCGATCCCGCCCGAAATCCCGGCATAAAAAGCCGAAATTTTCGGCAATATAGGGCGTACATTTGGGCAAAAATGAATAATGCCCTGCGCCCTTGATCCGAACAAATTTTGCACGGCCCTTCAACAGCTTGCGAAAATGCGCTGCATTGACATGATCAAGCAGGATTTCATCTGTATCCGCCTCAACAAACAACATCGGCACATTGATATCGGCCAATCCATCATCGGTTGCCGCCACCCCAAAGGCCGGCGTAATCGCAATCACGGCCGAAATCCGCTCGTCGCGTACGGAAACCACCGGCTCACCATATCGACCTTGTAGCCCTTCAATGTGATGATCTTGCGGCGCATATTGGCAAATCACATGGTCTTTATCCGCATTGACCGCGCAATAGCTTTTCCACGCCCTGGCATCAAAATTCCATCCGGCCATCTTAAGCACCGTCGCCCCGCCCGCCGAATGGCCAAGGGCATAGATTTTATCTTGATCAATATGCGATGCGATATCGCCGTGATCCAGCAACAGATCAAGGGCGATTTCCATTTCACGCGGACGGCGTTCAATGATCGTCAATTGGCGCGCATCGGATGGATCAAGGTAATTGTCCCCGGCATGCTGCGGGGCGGCAACGATATACCCCCGCCGTGCGAGATATTCCGCCAACCAGAACTGGTTAAACCGATGCCCTTCCGACCCATGCGAAAACACCACCATCGGAAACGGCCCATCGGAGGCAAACGCCGCACCGCGCGCCGCAGTTGACGCAACACCCATATGCCGAACCGGGTTTTCGGGCGCCTCCGCCGGATACCAGATCGCCAATGGGAACGGGTCTTTATCAAACAGCCGGTCGCGAAAACCGGCTGTATACTGCGGCTGATCCGTCATATTAGGCGCTCTTAACGACCACGCTCAACCACAAACCGTGCGACGGCGCGCAGTGGTTCGGCCTCATCGTCAAAGCACCCCAGATGATTGATCGCCTGATCACACAGCATTTGCGCCTGATCACGGGCCTGATCAAGCCCGAGCAATTTGACGAAGGTTGACTTGTCCTGATCAACATCCTTGCCTGCCGTCTTGCCCAGTTCTTCCGAACTTGCCTCAACATCAAGAAGGTCATCCTTGATCTGGAACGCCAGCCCCATGTCATGGGCGTAGGATCGCAATGCCATGCGAATACTTTTTGGCGCCTTGCCCAAAATCGCCCCCGCTTCGCAGGCAAAGGCAAACATCCGGCCGGTTTTCAAAAGATGCAAATGGGTCACTTGCGCCTGATCAAACGACTGGCCCTCGCCCGCCAGATCAATCATCTGCCCGCCGACCATGCCATTCGGTCCGGCCGCACGCGCCAAGGCCCGCACAAGATCGGTGCACACACGCGGATCGGGATGGGTATCCTCATCAGCAATCACTTCAAAGGCTTGGGTTAACAGGGCGTCGCCCGCCAAGATCGCCGTCGCCTCGTCAAACTGCTTGTGGCAGCTTGGCTTGCCACGGCGCAGATCATCATCATCCATCGCCGGTAAATCGTCATGGATCAGCGAATAGCTGTGCACCATTTCAACAGCAGCCGCGACCCGAAGGGCCGACCGGCGCGACACCTTAAACAGGGATGCGGAGCTCAGCACCAAAAACGGGCGCAGTCGTTTGCCATCGCCCAGGGTTGAATAGCGCATCGCCTGATACAGGCGTTGCTCAATCTGGCCATTGGGACGTGGCAAAATATCATCGAGCGTCTCGCCAAGATCGGCAGCAGCAACACTCAGGCCGGCAAGCAGGTCATAACTCACCACGCGGTCTCCGATTATTCAATTTCAGTGGGGGTAGCAGCCGGACGGCCATCTGCATTCAGGGTAATTTTCTCAATGCGCTCTTCGGCGGTGCGCAGCTTGTCCGCACAATGGCGTTTAAGCGCCGCACCACGTTCGTAGGATGCAATCGCGTCATCAAGCCCGACCTGACCTTGCTCAAGCTGACGGACAAGGGTTTCAAGCTGGCCCAATGCCTCTTCAAAGCTGAGTTTGGCGATATCTTCGGGGATGGCGGGGGATGCAGTAGCCTCGGACATGTAAGCTCCATTAATTTGATTGGCGCGGAGTTTACGCTCTGATCGGTTTCAGGGCAACCAGACAGAACGGAATTTCGTCATCATGAAACATTCGCGCGAACCGCAATAACAACCCCTTAGCCGCCCCTCAGCCCATCATAAGTGTCCGCACATGCATCAGCACACATTTCGCCAGCGACGGCAGGTCATAGCCCCCCTCAAGGATCGAAACCACCCGCCCCTGACACTGTGCATCGGCAAGTGCCATCAATTGCTGTGTCATCCAGACAAAATCATCATCGGAAAACGCCAGTCCAGCCAGCGGATCGTTTTTATGGGCGTCAAACCCGGCCGAAATGATCAGAAGTTCCGGCTTGAACGCAGCAATGCCCGGCAATACCGTTTGCGTAAAGGCATGCTGTAGTTCTGCCGTGCCCGATCCGGATTCCAACCCGACATTAAGGATATTATTGGCACATCCGCGTTCGGTTTCCGCCCCCGTGCCGGGATAAAGCGGCCATTGATGGGTGGAGCAATAAAACAGATCGGGATCGTTCCAGAACAAATCCTGTGTGCCATTACCATGATGCACATCGAAATCCATCACCGCCACGCGCTTGATCCCGTATGTATCGCGCGCATGACGGGCGGCAACTGCGGCATTGTTAAACAGGCAGAACCCCATCGCACGATTATATTCCGCATGATGACCGGGCGGGCGTACGCCGACAAACGCATTGCGTTCGTGCCCCGCCATCACCGCATCCACCGCAACACATGCCCCGCCCACCGCACGAAGGGCGGCATCCCCCGACCCCGGCGACACATAGGTATCGCCATCAAGGGCGACCATACCCTCAGTCGGGATCGATGCCATGACGCTATCGACATAGTCGGGGTCATGCACCGACTTGATCAGATTGATGTCTGCTTTCGGGGCTTCTTCACGGTGCAGGAACATGAATTCCTCAGACTCAAGCACACGCTGTATCACGCGCAACCGATCGGGGCTTTCGGGGTGTCCCGGCCCGGTGTCATGTTCGATGCAATTGTGATGGGTCACAAACAATGTCGCCACGGTCTGGATCGCCTTCCTGTTTTGGTTTCCCTGTATGGCCAGCGGCATATGAACGGCCATAACGGCGCGATGACACGGGATGCTTCGCGCTCTTGTGACTGGTTTTGTTTTAGCAGCAGAAATGAACCGCTACTTTGTTCTAAATCAGCACATCAGACCGTGTTATCGCAAGTTCTTTAACCGGCGCTGATAGGTCTCTGGCTTTTTCGTCATCCACCGAGTCTGCGAATTGGAACTGTTTTATGATCGGGTGTGACGGATCGCACAGCCTTACATAATAAACGTGTGATATTCGATAATCATGATGAACAAAATCGAAAAACCACGTCACCATCAATCGACCAACAGATTGCCCTAAAATAGGCGCAAAAACTTTCTAAAGTAGTGTAATACGTTAGAAAATCTGTAGAATTCCATTTCCGGGCGAAAGTCGGGATACATTTTCGGCATTCGACAGACGGACAACAAAAACAAGTTTATGACCAAAGCAATGCGGTTTTCCGCAAGCGTCTGTGAAAACACTATCTTGACAGAAACGTCATATACTTGAGAATAAGGTGCATACTGATTTGATCGGGTTGAATTGTCCAAACCTTCCCGGATAATTGGTTGTAGAAAGCATGGAAATACTTCTTAAAAGTTGCCGTCAGCGTAAATGGTAACTATATGGTATTTTCATTGGGACAATGGCCCGTTGAGGCCATGTTTATAAGGAAGCCAAATGGAATTAAACCATCTGGAACACAATGCCGAGCAGGCAAGCACCCTGCTTAAGGCTATGAGCAATCAGAGCAGACTGCTTATTCTTTGCCAACTTAACGAAGGCGAGAAATCGGTCGGCGAGCTGGAACGGATTGTCGGACTGAGCCAGTCCGCACTATCACAGCATCTGGCCCGCCTGCGTCGCGACAAACTGGTGAAAACCCGTCGCGAAGCACAAACCATCTATTATTCTCTTCAGGGTGATGACGCACTGCGCGTGATCAAAACACTGTATGGGCTGTATTGCGAAACAAGCAATGCTGCCGCAGCCTGAAGACAGAATAGCGGGATCTCCCCACAAAAAAAGCCTGCCAGAAATGGCAGGCTTTTTTTGTGGCTTCGTTTCGCCCCGAACCTGAACGGTCCAGTCAACGAACAGCAATCCTTATTTACCGCAATCAGGTGCCGGCAACTCGGTCACTTTATCAAGCGTCCCAAGAACGGCAAAATCGCCATAGTCAAATCGTAATGCGTGCGCGACACCATTGCGCGCCAGATCAACCGCCATTTCGGTTGTCGGCCCATTTTCCGCCTCGCCAAGCGGGTAATACGCAAGGTTCATGCGATGGAATGGCACCTTGGTCAGACCGCTTTGGTCGTTGGCACTGCTATCTACCGTTTTGGCGTCCGAAATAACAACCGCCACCCGATTGGTCGGGGCATCGCCGCTGCCATCAAACACCAGATCATTGGCAAACTTTTCGCCCTCTTCGGCGCGTGCAAGCAACTGGATAGAATGTTGTGTCGGGAACATCGTATCAGCCGGCAGTTCGTCGACCACCTCAACCGGCTGTTCATAGGTGACCTTAACGCCGTCGCTTTCACGTACCGCGTCACCAACAACCTCATCAACCTTCGTGCCGTTCAGATAATCGCGCATGCGAAAACGATAACGGGTGCCGTCAAAGTTTTCCCACTGGGTCATCGAAAATGCCGAATTGATCGGCGTGCCTTCGGTCCCCTGAAGGATCATGATTTGCTGCATCTCGGTGATCCAGCCATCACAGACCTTTTCAAACCGATAGCCAAGCGCACCTGTCGCATCGACAATCGAACTGCCCTGATCGGATCGGGACATTTTGAAATTATATTCTGCCGTATGGGAAACCAGCGCAGACTGCGCCGATGTCACGTTTCCGGCCTGTGCAGCACAACCCGAAACGCCCAAACACAAGATCAGCGTCCCTGCAAAGGAACGCCGATGTTGATCAATATTTTTAAGAAACCCAGACAAACTTATTCTCCGGTAGGAGCAATTCCAACAATCCAGGGATCTTTAACCCCCTTTTTGGCAGCAAGAAGGCGCAAATCATTTGCATGCTCGGACGACAGCGGACCAACCGCAACACGCAGATAATCACGTCCCTTGACCTTAGCACTGATCAGGCGCGGTTGATATTCATGATAAAGTTCCAGTGCGCTATGCGCCCGTGCCTGATTGCTAAAGCTTGCCAGCACCACATACTCACCGGGCAACGGCACGGTCAACACATCCCCTGCCATCACATCGCTATTGGCATCGGTTTCAACCGGCTTTGTCACCCGTTCGACAGTGTCGCTCACGATGGTGGTATCAACCAAGGCAGCCGTTTGCGTTTCACCGACAACATCGGCCGGTGTTTCGGCCGGAACATATCCGGCAATCGCGGCGTTGGCTTCTGCCTCAACATTAAGCGGATCGTTGGTGCGCGCATATTGCGTCATCGTGCGTGACGGCAGTTCGTCGGATGCAGCCGCAATTTTCACCTCTGATACCGGCGCAGATACCGTCTCTGCGGCTTTGGTTTCTGGGGCACGTGGGGGCAAATCTGTTTTGACGACGGTCTTGGACACACTGCTTGGCGATGCCGGACGTGACCAGTCTTCGGCCGGGGCGTTCACCGCATAGATTTCCGGACGTGCAGTGCGGATTTCCTGTTTGATTTCCGGCTCGCCCATCACCGCAAGGGCGGATGCCTGTTCGGCAAGGATTGTGTCATCATCCTTGCAGATATCGTCGGAAAACAGCGGACGATGCAAGGCACAATCACGATCTGCGACCACCGAAACGGCGTGATCGGTTGTGCTTTTCCCCGTGGTCACATAGCTGATTAAATCACCGGCCAATTTGGCAACGGTCAATTCCACCGGCCCGCCACACGCAGAAAGCAACAACGGTGCCGCGACAACAAGTATCTTCTTCACAAGGCCATCCCCCGACGGATCGATTTTGTTTTCAACCCGCACTGTGGATCAAGGGCAGTTAATATTAGGTAAGCGACCTGGTGAAACATGTGCGGAAACCATCGCCCCCAAAACAAAACGGCCCGGTAAAAACCGGGCCGTTTGATGTAGTCTGATTGGGATGACGCCCAAAATCAGTCTTTTTTGACTTTGGCAGGCATCTGCACACGCAGATGAAGCTCTTTAAGCTGCTTGTCTTCGACACCGGACGGCGCGTTCATCATCAAATCCTGTGCCTGCTGGTTCAGCGGGAAGGCAATGACTTCGCGAATGTTCGGCTCGTCGGCCAGCAACATGACAATACGGTCAACACCCGGGGCAGAACCACCGTGCGGCGGGGCGCCGAATTTAAATGCGTTCAGCATGCCACCAAACTGTTCTTCGACCACGTCCTTGCCATAACCGGCGATTTCGAACGCACGGTACATGATGTCCGGACGATGGTTACGAATGGCACCCGATGACAGTTCGATACCGTTACACACGATGTCATACTGCCATGCCTTGATATCAAGCGGGTTCATGTTCTCAAGTGCGTCAAGTCCACCCTGCGGCATCGAGAACGGGTTGTGGCTAAACTCGATCTTGCCGTCGTCGTCTTCCTCAAACATCGGGAAATCAACGATCCAGCAGAACTTGAACATACCTTCTTCGCGCAGTTCCAGCTCGTCACACACCTTGTCACGAACTTTACCGGCGAATTTGGCAGCAGCCAGTGCCTTGTCACAAACAAAGAACACCGCGTCGCCATCGGCAACACCAGTAATTTCCTTAATCTGCGCTATGCGCTCCGCATCAAGATTTTTGGCAATCGGGCCTTTTGCTTCGCCGCCTTCGGCAAAGACGATATAGCCAAGACCAGCAGCCCCTTCGTCGCGCGCCCAGTTATTCAGCTTGTCAAAGAAGCTGCGCGGGCGGGCAGCCGCACCGGTTGCCTGAATGGCACGCACGACCGAACCTTTTTCGATGTTCGATGCAAAGATGCCAAAGCTCGACCCACGGAACGGCTCGGTAACGTCGCTGATCAGAAGCGGGTTACGCAGATCAGGTTTATCCGACCCGTATTTCGCCATGCTCTCATCAAACGGAATGCGCGGGAACGGGAATGGCGTCACATCACGATCACCGCCAAACTCGACAAAGATGTCATGGAGAACGGGCTCAATCGCGGCAAACACGTCTTCCTGAGTGGCAAACGCCATCTCGAAATCAAGCTGATAAAATTCGCCCGGTGACCGGTCGGCACGCGCATCTTCATCGCGGAAGCACGGTGCGATCTGGAAGTATTTATCAAACCCGGACACCATCAGAAGCTGTTTGAACTGCTGGGGTGCCTGCGGCAGGGCATAGAATTTACCCGGATGCATACGCGACGGCACGAGGAAGTCGCGTGCACCTTCTGGCGAGCTTGCCGTCAGGATCGGGGTCTGGATTTCCAAGAATCCCTGCGCGGTCATTTTCTGACGCATCGCCGAAATCACGTTCGAACGCAGAACGATATTTGAATGCACGCTTTCACGACGCAGATCAAGATACCGGTGACGCAGGCGAACTTCTTCGCCGTATTCAACATCGCCAAACACCGGCATCGGCAGAACATCGGCAGACGACTGAACTTCGATGTTCGATGCGTAAACTTCGATCTCGCCGGTCGGCAGGTTCGGGTTGATGGTCTCGGCGGTCCGTTTAACCACCTTGCCATCTACCGTGATCACGCTTTCGGCGCGCGCCTTATCAAGCACTTCAAACAGCGGGCTTGAAATGTCGATGACGACCTGGGTGATGCCGTAATGGTCGCGCAGATCAACAAACAGCAGGTTGCCGTGATCACGTTTACGGTGGATCCAGCCAGACAGGCGAATTTCCGCGTCGGCGTCGGTCGCGCGCAGCGCATTACAATTGTGTGAGCGAAAAGGATGCATTGTCATTCCAGGTTGCTTTATATTTTGGGCCGCAAATTTGGCCGCAAAGGTGCATGCCAGTCCCGCGCTGTCAAACAAAAAACGCACCGCAACACCTGCGCCACAGTAAATCCGGGGCGTTTGTGTAGGGTGTGTTCAAAGCCGATCATGCACGGCATCAAAATTTCAGCGGTATAAAACGCTTCTGGGGGCACCGCGTCAAGTGCGGTCTCGCCGTTGGGCGCAATCAATCCGCACCGATCTTGGCTGCTTGCAGTTCCTTGACCTTGGTAAAGCCCATCATCCGCCCGGTCTCAAATTGGGTATCGGCCCAGTTTTCCACATCAAATTCGAAATGCGCCAAGGCACAGGTTGGATATTTGCGCTCCATCATCGCGCGCGCAGCGTCATCCCCATCGCGGTACAATGCTTTGGCAAAATTCTCGATGCCGGAATTATGACCAATGATCATCACCCGTTTTGCTTCGTCATGGGTGTGATGAAGACATTCAAGCAACGTGCGTTCGCTGGCCATATAAAGATCTTCGCTATAGATCACATCCGCATGCCCGGCAAAATCACGCCCCAGCAGGCCTAGTGTCTGCACCGCACGTGCCGCAGTCGAACACCAGATAAGGTCTGGAATCAGATCATGTTCACGCAAAAAGCGCCCCATAAAGGGGGCTGCCTTTTCCCCGCGACGGTTCAGTTCACGGTCATGATCAACCCGGCTCGGATCAGACCAGCTCGATTTGGCATGCCTTAGAAGCAATAACGTCTTCATGTCTTCGTTTCGCTAGGGTTTAAGACGGTGTTCTTCCATGCCATATCGCAGCCTTGGATGCCATCAGAAAAACTGACACATAACTTTAAGAAAATTGCACGGGCGTAAGCAGTTATCCTATACTCCATTTACAACCGGGCCATGTCGCATAAATTCAAAGACATTCCCTCAATCCGCAGGAGGCATAGCGTGTCACACGCCGCTGCAGTTCAATCAAGCGCGATCACCATTGATTCGGAAAGCCGCTTCATCAACCGCGAACTTTCTTGGCTGGCTTTTAACAATCGCGTACTTGAAGAAGCCCAGAACAGTGGTCATCCGCTGCTTGAAAGGCTGCGTTTCCTGTCGATTTCAGCCAGCAATCTGGATGAATTCTATATGGTCCGTGTCGCCGGGCTCGTCGGACAGTTGCGTGCTGGCATGACCAAGGTCAGTCAGGATGGCATGAGCCCGTCTGAACAGCTGCGCGCCATCACCTTTGATGCCAACCAGTTGATGCAGGATCAACAACGCATCTGGCGTCAGCTTAGCCGGGAAATGGAACAGCAGGGCATTTCGGTGATTGATCAATCCGATCTGACCCAGACCGACCGCAAGTGGCTTGATGGCTATTTCATGCGCGAAATCTTCCCGACCTTAACCCCGCTTGCGATTGACCCATCCCACCCCTTCCCGTTCATCCCGAACCTTGGCTTTACCATCGTCATGCAGCTGTTTGACCCGGCGGACGGGCATAACATGCGTGGTCTGATCCCGGTTCCGCAAAAAATCGGTCGTTTCTTGCGCCTTCCGGGCCGCAATGAACGCTATTTGCCGGTCGAACAGGCGATTTTGCTGTATCTCAACAAGCTGTTCCCGGGTTTTGATATGATCGAACACGGTTTCTTCCGCGTCATCCGCGATTCGGATGTCGAGATCGAAGAAGAAGCCGAAGATCTGGTCCGCGTCTTTAAAACTGCCCTTAAGCGCCGCCGTCGCGGCAGCATCATCCGCCTTAAGGTCAACGCCCATATCCCCGAAGACCTGCTTGATTTTGTCATCGACGAATTGGATGTCGCACTCGAAGAAGTTGTGAAGGTCGATGGCCTTCTTGGCGTTGTGGACGTCAAACAACTGATTGATTCTGATCTGCATCATGATCTGCTGTTCGCCCCCTATTCGCCGCGTTACCCTGAACGCGTACGTGACTTCGGCGGCGATTGTTTTGCCGCGATCAGCAAAAAGGATCTGGTGGTTCATCACCCGTTCGAGGACTTTGACGTTGTCGTGCAGTTCCTGCTGCAAGCTGCCCGTGACCCGGATGTGGTCACCATCAAACAAACGCTTTATCGCACATCGGAAAACAGCCCGATCGTCAAAGCCCTGATTGCGGCGGCCGAGGCCGGAAAATCCGTCACCGCCATGGTCGAACTTAAAGCCCGCTTTGACGAAGAAGCCAACCTGCGCTGGGCGGCCGATCTTGAACGTGCGGGTTGTCAGGTGGTCTATGGCTTCCTTGATTGGAAAACCCATGCCAAGGTATCGCTTGTTGTCCGCCGTGAAACCCATGGGCTTCGCACGTTCGTTCACTTTGGGACGGGCAACTACCATCCGATCACGGCAAAATTCTATACCGATATTTCGTTCTTCTCGTGTGATCCGGCGCTTGGGCGTGATGCCGCCAGCATCTTTAATTTCATGACCGGCTACGCCACTCCGCGCTCGCTTGAAAAAATCGCCATCGCCCCGCACACCATGCGTCCGACCCTTCTGGCCCACATCGATCAGGAAATCGAAAACAGCAAGGCCGGCAAGCCATCTGGCATCTGGGCCAAGATGAACAGCCTGGTCGATCCTGTGGTGATTGATGCACTTTATCGCGCCAGCGAAGCCGGGGTTCACATTGAACTGATTATTCGCGGCATTTGCTGTCTGCGTCCGGGTGTACCGGGGCTTTCGGAAAACATCCGGGTCAAATCGATTGTCGGACGGTTCCTTGAACATTCGCGCATTGTTGTCTTTGCCAATGGGGCAAAGCTGCCCTCGCGCAAGGCCAAGGCGTTCATCTCGTCGGCTGACTGGATGCCGCGCAATTTGAACCGCCGGGTTGAAACGCTGGTCCCGGTTGAGAACCCGACCTGTCAGCGCCAGATCATCGAACAGATCATGATTGCAAACCTTAAAGATACAGCGCAGGCTTGGTATTTGCAGCCCGATGGTTCATATGAACGCTGCGAAGGCGGTGAAAAAGCGTTTTCGTCACACAAATACTTCATGACCAACCCGTCCTTGTCTGGTCGCGGAAGCGCGCTTAACGAGGCGGATCCGAATGTCCCCGTGCTGCAGCTCGATGACTAATGTGGCCAAATTGAAGACCGACGACCAACAGGTGCCCTCAAAGACATGCTGACTGACCAAAGAGCATCCAACCGCATCGCGATCATTGATGTTGGCTCCAACTCGGTACGCCTTGTCATTTTCGATGGCATGACCCGTGCCCCCGCCCCGATTTTCAACGAAAAAGTCATGTGCGGGCTGGGGCGCGACCCCGAAGATACCGGCAAACTCAACCCCGAGGGCGTTGAACTTGCCGTTGTCGCCATGCAGCGCTTTGCCACCCTGCTTCAGGCCATGAAGGTGTCGCACATCGACGTACTGGCCACCGCTGCGGTCCGTGCCGCTTCCGATGGTCAGGAATTTTGTGACCGTATCCATCGCGAAACCGGCCTTACGGTCAAGGTGATCGACGGACTTGAAGAAGCCCGCCTGTCCGCCCTTGGGATTATTTCCGGTGACCCACGCGCCAGCGGGATTATGGGTGATATTGGCGGCGGGTCGCTCGAACTTGTCTTGCTTGATCAGGGGGAAATCAAAAAACGCGTTAGCGTCCCCTTGGGAGCCATGCGGCTTCATGCCGTCTTTGCATCCGACCGTGCGCGCCTGACCGCTGAAATCAATCGCCACCTTGATACCATCGACTGGCTGAAAGAAGCCGCCGGCCAGCAGCTTTTTGCTGTTGGCGGGGCATGGCGGTCGATTGCCAAGCTGTTCATCGCACAGGAAGACTACCCGATTTCTGTCGTACATAATCTGGCAATGCCGCGCGGCGAAACCGAAGAACTCACCCACATCATTTCCCAGCAAAGCCGCATCTCGCTGGAAAAAGTCGGCGGTGTTTCCAAACGCCGTATCGACAGCCTGCCTCATGCATCGCTTGTCATGAATATGCTGCTGGCGCGCATGAAGCCGCGCGAAGTGGTCTTTTCCGGCCACGGCCTACGCGAAGGCTGGATGTATGAGGTCCTGCCCGAAGACTTGCGTCAACGCGACCCGCTGCTGGATGCCTGCTTAAGCTTTGCCGAGGACGGCGAACGGTTCCATCAACATGGCGAAGAACTGTTTCGCTGGTGCGCGCCGATCTTCTCCGACCTGCCGCAAAACCTTGAACGTCTGCGTCTTGCTGCCTGCATCATTGGCGATATCGGCTGGAACGAACACCCTGATTACCGCGCCATCCAAAGCTATAACCGCATCTTGCGTCACCCCTATCTTGATCTAAACCATCATGATCGGGTGTTTCTCGCCTATGCCATCGGGTCGCGCTATACCGGCAATTTCAAGGGCGATGAGTCAAGTGACCGGATTCTGGACGAAGAAACCCGCGTAACAGGCCGCATTTTTGGTCATGTCATTCGTCTGGGCCACACGCTTTCGGGTGGTGCTGAAGGCATCCTGTCGAAAACCGCGCTTAAACTCGAAGACGGCAAAATGATCCTTGAATTCGACAAGTCTATTTCGACCCTGTACGGCGAAGTGGTTGAACAACGCCTGTCAAAACTGGCCAAACTGATGAACCTTGATAGTGAAGTAAGGCTGTCCTGATTTCGGCGTAAACGCACCGCTTGATGCTTGCAATCGTTTGCAAAACAGATAAATTAACCGGGCTTTCCAAGCACCCCGTCCGCGGAAAGGGCTGCGCCCGGTTCGACATTACGAAACACACGGTTTCCTTGCCTGTCTGGCGGACACAGGCGATTAGAACAGGGGAATCGTATGTCTGCATCACGCACATCGAAATCCAAAAATACCAAACCTGCCAAAAGCCCGGTCTTTGATGGCCGCCTTAATCTTGAACAGCAACGCAAACGCGCCAAGGACCTTTTGCGCACGCTTGGTGCCAAAACCGGCGATGCCGTCGCACGGTTTGAAAAGGCCGGTTTCACCCCGACGCCCCAGACAATTTCTGACATCAAACTGGCCGATGCCCAATGGGTCATCGCGCGCGAAAACGGCTTTGCCAGCTGGCCGAAAATGAAGGCGCATATTGATCAGACTGCCGAACGCAATCGTCAAATCAAAAACGGCACCCCGGCAACTCTTGATACAGATAAAACCCTGCATCTGCGCTGCGGATCAGACATCCGCCACGGCCTTCAGATTGCAGGGTTCAAAGGCGCCTTCCTCGAATTTGCCGATCCGTTCTGTCAGGGACCGGTCCCGGACCTTCCCCTTGACCAGTTCGTTCAAACCCGCGCGGATTTTATCGCCGATGCCTATCACATCGTCCCCAAAGACGCGCTGGCACGGGCCAAACGCGAATATGGCGCACTGGCAACGCTCGGCGAGTATGACCATGTGGTCCTGTGGTTCGAACATGACAGTTACGACCAGTTAATCTTGGCCTTCCTGATGGATTTCATCAAAACCACCCGACCCGATACCCGGCTTGAAGTAATCTCCGTCGGCACCGTCCCCGGCGTTGAACGCTTCATCGGGCTTGGGCAACTCTCCCCCGAACTTCTGATCTGGTGCTGGGAAAATCATCGGGCCCCCGTGACCGATGCCATGCTGACCTTTGGCAGCAAAGCCTGGCAGGCGGTGCGATCCCCAACCCCCGATCTTTTGACCGACTTCATCACATCGGGTCCCGGCCCCCTGCCTCATATGATCACGGCACTCCAACGCCACCATGCCGAACTGCCCGATCCCAAAACCGGACTTGGCCTGACACAGAAACTGACCCTGCAAATCATTGCGGATCACGGCCCACTGACCGTCGGCAAGACCTTTGCCCACCTGATGCGCACCTATGACCCCTTACCCTATCTCGGTGATTTGATGTTCTGGGCCGATGTGCAACGGATGATGGCGTGCGTCGATGCCCTTTTCACCATCACATCCGATGACAGGGATGCGAACTGGGCCGAACGCACTCTCACCCTGACCGACACCGGACACCAAACACTGGCCGGACAGCGCAACTACCTGGATAACTTCACCGGCACACGCTGGGTCGGCGGTATTTCGGTTGTTGGGCGCAGTTGCATATAATTTTATGCCGGAAAAACATCGAAAACCCTAGAATGACCAAAGGAATGCTGCAATTTATGGAGCAGACTGCAATCTCTCATTGGACATTATTGTCAGATTGAATATGTTCACCGCCATTGGCAAGAAATAAGCATTTTGCAGGGAATATTGATGGCAGCGAGAACAACACTAGTTACGATTACCCATAACGGCGGCCTTGTCATTGGTGGCCTTTTGAAGTCGTTGCCCAAAGACATTCCATTGATTGTTGTTGATAACGCATCAACAGATGACAGCCTTGATATTGTCTCTGAAATTCGACCAGACGCGCTGATCATTCGAAACAGCAAAGGGCTTGGCTACGGTGCAGCCGCCAGCCAGGGAC
Source organism: Thalassospira lohafexi (assembly GCF_002844275.1). Lineage (GTDB taxonomy): Bacteria > Pseudomonadota > Alphaproteobacteria > Rhodospirillales > Thalassospiraceae > Thalassospira > Thalassospira lohafexi. The sequence continues at coordinate 100,102 of NZ_NXGX01000006.1, read as the reverse complement.
TTGCAAAGGTTGATACTGAATTTGCCCTTTTGGCCAATCCAGATGCCGTGATGGCCGAAGGCGCCATTGATGCACTTGTCGATGCCGCGGACACCTACCGCGAAGCTGCGATGTTTGGACCGATCCACAAGGATGCAAATGGCCACCTTGAACTCAGCCACGATGTAGAACTGTGGAAGCGAAGGTCACATGGCAAGTTGGCCTATGAATGCGCACCAGAAGGCCCTGCTTGTGTCGAATTTCTTTCGGGTGCCGTCAACCTCGTCCGTATGAACGTTTTATCGACGGTTGGCTTCTATGATCCCGAGATATACCTTTACTTTGAAGATGACGATATGTGCATGCGTTTACGCAAGGCAGGCCACAGCCTTATACTCGTCTCAGCATCGGTTGTAACACATTTGAACGGCGGGTCCGTAAGACCAAACCGCGCGTACTACTGGGAAAAGTTCTGGAACATTGCTTGGTCGAGAATATACTTTGAAACCAAGTACAAAGGACGTCTGGCAGGCAGTTACCTTGGCGTAACACATTGCGCCCGCTTTGCAGGTAAGGCACTACTGCATGGACTAACTTTGCAACGTAAAAAAGGCTGGCGCGATTTGGCAAGATCCGCCGGTTCGCTAGCAGCAGTGATCGGTGTAAGAGCATCCAAGCTGCCCCCGGAAAATATTCGATAGCAGCATTTGGCGCATAAAACTGAATGAGTGGAACCCTTTTCTTATGAAGGCAGTAATTCTAGCAGGCGGTTACGGCAGTCGGCTCAGCGAAGAAACGTCGATTAAGCCAAAACCGATGGTCGAGATCGGCGGAAAACCGGTTTTATGGCATCTGATGAAAATCTATTCCGCACATGGTGTGAACGAATTCATCATATGCCTTGGCTATAAGGGCTATGTGATCAAGGAATATTTTGCCAATTACTTCCTGCATCACGCCGACCTCACGATTGATATGGCCTCAAACAGTCTTGAGTATCACAATGCCACTGCCGAACCTTGGAAGATCACCTTGGTCGACACAGGCTTAGACAGTATGACAGGCGGGCGTATCAAACGCGTTGGTGATTACCTGGATGACGACAAACCTTTCTGTCTGACCTATGGCGACGGCCTTGGAAATGTCGACATCTCTGCCAGCATCGAGTTCCACAAGAAGCAGGGTCGAAAAGCAACAATGACGGTTGTCTCCCCGCCAGGTCGTTTTGGTGCAACTGTCCTTGACGGCGACAGGGTTTCTGCATTTCAGGAAAAACCGCTTGGGGATGGCGCACGAATCAACGCCGGATTCTTTGTCTGCGAAAAATCGGTTCTGAACGAAATCACTGAAGACAAAACTGTCTGGGAAGCAGATCCCCTGCGCAACCTGTCTGAGCGTGATGAACTTTCCGCTTGGCGCCATGATGGTTTCTGGCAGCCAATGGATACCCTGCGCGAAAAACAGCTGCTGGAAAAGCTCTGGTCTGCGGGCAACGCACCTTGGAAGGTCTGGTAAAAGATGCTGCCAAGTAAAAACCTTCGTCAGTTTTGGTCCGGAAAACGTGTTTTGCTGACCGGCCATACTGGTTTTAAGGGCAGTTGGGCCGCAACGTGGCTGATGCAGATGGGGGCCGAGGTTCACGGCTTTGCGCTTGCTCCCGAAACAACCCCAAATCTTCACGATTTGCTTGACCTATCATATGCCTCAGAGACGATTGCCGATCTTCGAGACCACGCCGCTGTCAAAAAGATGGTCGACAAAGTTGAACCGGAACTTGTTCTGCATATGGCAGCACAGCCACTCGTACGCCGCGCCTACCGCGAGCCGGTCGAGACCATGGCGACCAATATCATGGGAACGGCACACTTGCTCGACGCTTTACGTGACTGTAAAAAACTGGCAGGCGTTTTGGTTGTTACAAGCGACAAGGCCTATGACAACGACAGTTATGATCAGGCCAACGGCGAGATCATTTTCCGCGAGAACGACCCACTTGGCGGACGTGATCCCTACAGCGCGTCGAAAGGGTGCCAGGAAATTGTCGCGCGCAGCTTTGCGCAAAGCTATTTCCGTGAACGACATATTCCTGTGGTTACGGCACGTGCAGGCAACGTCGTCGGCGGCGGAGACTGGTCTGAAGATCGGTTAATGACCGATATCATCGCGGCCGCCATAAATGATCAGGCCGTTGAACTCAGAAACCCCGCGACAACCCGCCCTTGGCAGCATGTAATTGAACCTGTTTCAGGCTATTTAATGTATTTGCAGGCTGCTGTCGAAGGCAAAACATCTCTGCCCGCATTGAATTTCGGCCCGAACGGCTCGCATACAGTTGAGCATGTGACACGTTTGCTACTCACTGCATGGGGCAGCCGCATGGGAACTGCGCAGCAGGATACGACAAATGCCCGCAAGGAGGCGCTTACCCTTGCATTGGACTCAAGCCTGGCAGCGTCGACATTGTCTTGGCAACCACGCCTTGATTTGCCCTCATGCGTCCAATGGATTGTTGACTGGCATAAAGCACACGTAGACGGGCGGAATATGCGCGAAATAACCGAGGCACAAGTCACCTCGTTTGAATCGATGATGGATATAAAATGACAACGCCAACTTGCCGCGCATGCGGAACTGACCTTAAGCATACCCTCGTCGATCTTGGGCTGAGCCCTCTTGCCAACTCATATGTTTCCCATGACCGCGCAGACACAGAAGACCCACGATATCCGTTGCACGCTCGTGTTTGCGACACGTGCTTTCTGGTTCAAGTTGACGACGTGGTTCCGCCGTCAGAAATTTTCAGTCACTATGCTTACTTCTCAAGCTATTCGAGCAGTTGGGTAGAACACGCGCGGAACTACTGCGTCACAGCCGTTAAAAGACTGGAACTGCATGACCAGTCTTTTGTCGTCGAGGTCGCCTCAAATGACGGATACTTGCTTCAGCATTTTGTAGAGAAGTCAGTACGTGTTCTTGGCATCGAGCCTGCTGCAAACGTCGCGCAAGAAGCCGAAAAGAAAGGCGTGCGCAGCCTTGTTGCGTTCTTTGGCAAGGAAACTGCGCAAAGGGTTGTCGCAGAATACGGCCATGCTGACCTGACAGCCGCCAACAACGTTCTCGCGCATGTCCCTGACATCAACGATTTCGTGTCGGGTTTTGCAACCGTTCTCAAGGATGACGGTGTTGCGACCTTTGAATTCCCACACCTTTTGAACCTGCTTGAGAAAACGCAGTTTGATACGATCTATCACGAGCATTTCTCATATCTTTCGCTGTATGCTGTTGAAAAATGTTTCGAGGCGAACGGCCTTAAGGTCTTTGATGTTGAAGAACTGCCGACACATGGCGGTAGCCTGCGTGTTTGGGCGCAAAAGGCAGCGGGCAAACGTTCTGAAACTCAGAACTTGCAAGACCTTCGCGCGAAAGAAACCAAGGCCGGCATTGCCACGCTTGCGTGCTACGACGGCTTTGACACCAAGGTGCGCGCGATCCGTAGAAACCTTCTGGACGTCCTTCAAAAAGCAAAAACTGCGGGGAAAACCGTTGCGGCATACGGTGCGGCGGCAAAGGGCAACACACTTTTGAATTACTGCGCCATTGATAACAGCCTAATCGATTTCGTTGTCGATGCGAATCCCCACAAACAGAACACCCTTTTGCCGGGAAGCCATATTCCTGTCCATGCCCCGGACAAACTTAAAGAGTCCAAACCAGATTACGTTCTGATCCTGCCATGGAACCTTCAGAACGAAATCATGAAAGACGTATCCTATGTTAAGGACTGGGGCGGACAGTTTCTTGTGGCGGTTCCAGAAGTAGAAGTTGTGGGATGAAGATCACCAAGACAGAAATCCCTGGTGTCGAACTGATCAATCTCGAAAAACACGAGGATGATCGGGGGTTCTTTGCACGTACGTTTTGCGCAGAAGAATTATCCCAAAACGGCCATGATTTCGAAATAAAGCAGGCCAACCTGTCCTTTAACTACAAGGCAGGAACATTGCGCGGCATGCATTATCAAAAATCCCCCGTAGGCGATCCCAAAATCGTTCGCTGCATTGCCGGCCGGATTATCGATATTGTGATCGATCTGCGTAAAGACTCGCCTACATACTGCAAATGGACGGCAGAAGAACTGTCTGCGACCAACCGCAAATCATTCATCATTCCCCAGGGCTGCGCACATGGTTTCCTGACACTGGAACCAGATACCGAGGTGCTGTATCTCATGGGTGCACCATTCGTTCCCGAACTTGCTGCAGGCGTTCGATGGAATGATCCGGCATTTGCGATCACGTGGCCGGAAAATCCGACGATCATCAATAATCGCGATGCAAATTATCCCGACTACGAGCCTCAAAAATGAAGGTTCTTGTCACCGGCGCCAGCGGCCTCATTGGACCGCATGCCTGCGCGGCCTTGATCTCCGCCGGTCATGATGTGATCACCTGTAGCCGTTCAGAAATAAATGCAAAAGCCAGTCACCACATCGTCGGTGATCTTCTTGACGCAGAATTCCGCAAGACAGTTATTCGCACAGAACAACCCGATGGCCTTCTTCATCTGGCATGGCAAACCACGCACGGCCATTTCTGGAATGCGAAAGACAATCCGGACTGGCGGGATGCAAGCATCGACTTGTTAAACCGCTTTCATGATCACGGCGGCAAAAGAGCTACGATCGCGGGCAGCTGCGCCGAATACGATTGGCAAAACGGCACCGAAAAGCTCGGTGAAAGTGCTAATTGCCTGCCCGCTACATTATATGGGCAAGAAAAGCTCCGTCTTGCCCATCACTGTCTCGACCTGAACACACAAGGGGCCTCTATCGCGTGGGGCCGACTGTTCCTGTTGTGTGGCCCGCATGAGAACCCCGGTCGTTTTGTGCCTGCGATCACCAATGCCCTCCTTGATGATCAATCAGCAAAGATGAGTTCGGGAAACCAAGTCCGTGATTTCATGCATGTCGCGGATGCTGGTGAAGCATTTGCACAAGTCTTTGAACACAACGATTTCAAAGGAATTGTCAATATCGCCAGTGGCGAAGGTCATAGCCTACTGTCAGTAGCAAATTTGCTCAGAGCAATTATTGGCCAAGGGACGCTCGCTCCGGGCAGTATGCCCGACCGCCCGGATGACCCGCCTTTTCTCGTCGCCGACATAACCCTCCTTGAACAAAAAATTGGTTTTCGTCCAAAGTATGATCTGAAAGCTGCACTAAAAACCTGCGTTGATTGGTGGCAAGCCCATGAAATTTAAAGATCGTTTGCGAAAGATTTTCGGCGTTTCGCCTAAATCGTCAAAACTCCCGGATCATGTATCGGTCGGTCGACATTCATACGGACTGAAAAAGAATATGGTCGCTGGGGCATCTATAGACGCCCAGCTCAACGTTGGGTCTTATTGCTCTATCGGTCCTGACGTGCTTTTTTTGTGTAAAGTGGATCATCCTCTGAATTTCCCAAGCACCTTTCCCTTCAAAACGCTGTTGTGGAATACCGATAAGGGCAACAAGGACGCTATTACCAAGGGTTCAATCAGTCTTGGTCACGATGTGTGGATTGGCGCGAGAGCCATCGTTCTATCTGGCGTAAAAATCGGTACAGGTGCTGTTGTCGCTGCTGGCGCCATAGTCACAAAAGATGTGCCACCATACGCTATTGTAGGAGGAAACCCCGCTCGATTGATCCGAAAGCGTTTTGACGATGACAAAATCGAAAAACTTCTGGAAACTCGTTGGTGGGAGCTAAATGACGAAGATTTAAAGGAAAAAGAAACCTTGCTTTACGGCAATGTTCAAAATTTTCTTGACGCATTTCAAGATAAGTAACCATCGACTAAGTGTTCGTGACGCCCCATCGATACTGCCAAGATGACTGGACTGCACTGTCAAAGAGCAGATCATCGCCCAAGTCCTGCTACGGCAAATTGCGTGTCGCTCTGAAAATCTCGCCGCGCAACCATTTATGCGCGGCATTTTCGGCATTGCGTACGTGCCAGATTTGGCTGAATTTATAGGCCGCGAAATCAAACGGAAAATCGCACTGGCCAAATCCCTGCATAACGCCCCCGGCCAGACGCGACGGCAAGGTCGCAATCACATCTGTGCCGCGCATCAAACTGGCGACACTGGCAAAGTTTGACACCTGCAACACCGTGCGGCGTGATCGGCCTTGGGCGTGCAACACGTCATCGACCGCCGATGTATCATTGTTGCCCAGCATCACGCGCGCGTGGGAAGCGGCACAAAACCGATCAGCCGTATCAGGCGGTACTGGATGAAACGCCGCATCATAAAAACAGCTCATATGCTCACTCAGCAGGGCTTGCTGGGCGATATCGCCAAACTTGCCCGTAAGCTGAAGGCAAATCGCATGATCAAGCTTGCCCTCGCGCAGTAGTTCGACGACCTGCTCCCCACCCGTCACCGGCACAACCTTAAGCCTTATGTCCGCCGCACAGGATCGAATGCGCTTTATTAAGGCCGGCAGGATAACCGCCACCTCGTAATCATTGGTGCCCAAAACAAACCGTGCGCCATGATCCGGGTTTTGTGGATCAAATGCTCCCACCCGCGTCAGATTACGCATGTCTTGCAATAAGGCGCGAACCCGCACCGCCATTTCATCGGCATGGGCGGTTGGTGAAATGCTCCGCCCCGACCGCACAAACAACGGATCACCAATAATCTGGCGCAGCCGGTCCAGCCCGTGACTGACCGTCGGTTGCCCAACACCAAGACGGTTTGCCGCCCCTGTCACCGATCCTTCGTCATAGATCGTCAGAAACAAACGCAGCAACCGGTAATCAAGGTCCAATTCATCTATATTCATGCATATATATTATCACATCCATCGAATTGATCATATGCGTTATTCGGTCCAGATTTCTCCCATGAACAGGCGATAGCCTGACCACCACCCATCGGAGAATACAAAATGAAAACATTGATTACCGGCGCCACCGGCCAACTCGGCAGCCTCGTTGTCACGCACCTGCTTAACCGCATCCCCGCAAGCAACATCGCGGTCAGTGTCCGCACACCATCCAAGGCCGATGATCTGGCGGCCAAGGGCATTGACGTCCGGCATGGCGACTTTGATGATCTTGCTTTGATGACCGCGGCCTTCAAGGATATTGACACCGCCCTGATCATTTCGGGTGAAGCCGACAATGCCACGCGCATAGCCCAACACCGCACTGCGGTTGATGCCGCCAAGGCCGCCGGGGTCAAACATCTGGTCTATACCAGCATCACCGACCCCAAAGCCGATGCCGATTTCACCTATTCGGCCATTCACCTTGATACCGAAAATTACATCAAACAAAGCGGGCTGCGTTACACCCTGCTGCGCAACAGCTTCTATGCCGATCTGTTGATGGCCGGTGTTCCCCATGCACTTGAAACCGGTGATTTTGGCGCCCCGGCGGGCGATGCAAAAATCACCTACATCCCGCGCAATGATCTGGCAGAAGCCGCCGCCGTCGTGCTTGCCATCCCGGAAAATCACATCAATGCGACCTATGACCTGACCGGTGGCAAGGCCGTCACCCATGCCGAAATCGCAAGCTACATCGCCGCGGCGACCGGCAAACCGGTCAGTCACGTCGACCTGCCCGCAGAAATCCACAGTGGCATTCTCACAAGCCTCGGCCTGCCCGATCATCTGGTCGAAGCCTTGGCCGGTCTTTATGTCGGTGCGAAAAAGGGCGATTACGAAACCGTCAGCAAGGATATCGAACGCCTGCTTGGACGTCCGGCACAATCCGTTGAAGCCTACGTGAAAACGACTTTGGCCGCCTGATCCATTGCGGAATAATTCGTGATAGCACAACAAAAACGGGGCCATTACGGCCCCGTTCGCGTTTTTCAGGGAGGCATTCGAAACTGACCTCAGGGCGTAAGGGTCAGGAGGGTCGACACAAAAAGCACGGTCGTCGATGTGATCGAAAAGACAACATATTTGACAATCATGTTCAAAATCCTTAGCGCGCGACAGGCACGGCAACGTCAGGGGCGCGCCGTAGTGCATGCCGGTGTAAAAACAGATCCGCCGCTAGCTTGTCGGGCATCAATACCTGGCGGAGGGAGGTCTTCGGCGACTACAAACCAAGCTCGGAAAGTCCCGAATGATCATCGGGGCGACGGCCAAGCGGCCAGTGGAACAGGCGTTCCGCGTTGGTGATCGGCTTGTCATTGATCGATGCGACGCGATGGCGCATCAGACCGTCCTCATCAAATTCCCAGTTCTCATTGCCATAGGCCCGGAACCAGTTGCCGCTATCATCACTGTATTCATAGGCAAATCGCACCGCGATGCGGTTTTCATGAAATGCCCAAAGCTCCTTGATCAGGCGATACTCGATTTCTTTCTGCCACTTGCGGGTCAGGAAGGAGACAATATTCTCACGCCCTTCAAAAATCTCTGCGCGGTTGCGCCACTTGCTGTCGGGCGTATAGGCCAAAGAAACCTTTTCAGGATCGCGGCTGTTCCAGCCATCTTCGGCCATACGGACCTTCTGCTTGGCCGTTTCTTCGGTGAATGGAGGCAACGGTGGTCGTGACATTGTTTGGTTTCCTTGATGCTGAAGCGAAAAAAGATACCCCGGTCGACTGTGGGCAATAATGCGGTTGGGGGAATCATCGACCGGGGCATTCCCGAACGCAGGGTCACCCCTACGCAGCAGCGGCATGCACCGCCGGGAAGTCAATCGGCGTATCAAAGGCTTCGTTGAGGTAGTTGGTCAGGGTGCTCAGGGCGACATGGGCAACAATCTCGACAAGCTCTGCATCGCCGTAGCCCGCCGCCTTAACCGCTTTGACATCGTCTTTTCCGACCTGTCCGCGGTTCTGTACAAGCGCAACGGCAAAACGCACAGCAGCATCCGCCTTTTCGTCGGTCGAACGACCATTCCGGTTTGCCGCGATCTCGGCATCATCAAGCTTGGCAAGGTTTTTACCAATATAGGTATGCGCCGACAGGCAATAGTCACAGCCATTGATCTGGGCAACCGCAAGGGCAATACGCTCACGCGTCTGAGCATCAAGCGCGCCCTTTGCCAGCGCACCACTCAAACCAAGATAGCCTTCAAGACCGGCCGGGCTGTTTGCCGTCAGACGAAACAGGTTCGGCACAGATCCAATCTGCTTTTTAACAGCTTCAAGAAGCGGCTGGGCACCTTCCGGTGCGGCATCGATAGAAGCAGGAAGTGAAATACGGGTCATGGTCATTTTCCTTTGTGTGTGGAGAGAAGCTCTCAACTATGGAAACATATATACAGACCGATCTGTCTATTTGTCAAATTAATTTTTGAACGGTCACTCCATCACTGGAAAACCGTTGATTTTCTGCGCCCTATAGCACATATATATACAGAACGGTCTGACTACTGGAGATATAAAATTGAAATCGCGCCGCGACGAACTTGTCGATACAGCCCTGCGTTTGTTCTACAAACAGGGCTTTAATGCGACTGGAATCGACAAAATCCTGTCTGAATCCGGCGTCGCCAAAATGACGCTCTATAAGCATTTCGGCTCGAAAGACGAATTGATTTTGGCCGCCCTTACCCGGCGCGATGAACAATTTCGCGACTGGCTGACAAATGCGATGGAAACAGCATCACCCGATCCCCGCGCACAGCTCCTGTCGCTGTTTGACGCTCTGGAAAAATGGTTTCGGGGGCAGGCATTCAAGGATTTGGGATTTTCTGGCTGCGCGTTTATCAATGCTTCTGGTGAGTTTACCGATCCCGACCACCCCGCCCATCGTATCGCCAAACAGCACAAGCAAGAGATCGTCGACTATCTTGCCAAGCTTTGCACCAAGGCGGGGGCGACTGATCCTGAAACATTGGCCGAACAACTCGCCCTGCTTAAGGAAGGTGCCATCGTCACGGCACATGTCCGCGGGATGCCCGAAGCGGCCAGAGTGGCGAAAACAATTGCCACCGGGCTGCTTGACGCCGCCCTCCCCGCCTAAACCGCCGCACAGAGCGACAACAGAACCACGTCCAGAATCACAAAACGGGGCCCAATCGGCCCCGCTTTTTATTGCTCATCGCAACATGTTTTCATCGCGCCGGTTATTCTTCCTCGACTGGCAACACATGCAACATCAAACTCCCTTCCGGGCTTGGATAGACCGGATATCCTATCAGACCACCGCCGCTCATGGCGCTCACGCCCTCAACGCCAGACGTGGTCAGATCAATCTGCCCGGCAAACTTTTCTGCAATTCTGGAATTGTCTGCCGCCACCAGCACATAGTAATCACCGGCCTTGGTTGGAACGAAATGCACGCCGCCACCGCCGCCCATGCCCTGGATTTCGCCTTTGATCGTCTCAATCTGCTGATAATCGGGGTCAAAAAGATATGCGTTGAACGGCATCACCTTTTTACGAAAACCAAGGCACTCGTAGCACAAGCTACTGACATTGATCCAATATTTGTGATCGGCTTCCAGTGTCGTGCGACCAATCTTGAAATTGTTCAGACTATCGCCCTGCTGAATGGCTGGATCGGTAATCCGGACACCAAAGGTTTCCCAGTCATCAACCTCGACGAAAAACGTCTCTTCACTCTTAACCGCCTCCGAAAGCGTTTGATAGGTTTGCGGCGGATTGGTAAGCAGCGCCTGATAGTCGGAAGAACCTGAACTTGAACAGGCCCCAAGCAGCAAGATTCCTATAACCCCAAAACTTCTGATGATTTTCATGTCAAAAACTCTCTGCCACCCAATACTATGAATGTATTTTTAACGCGAAATAATTACTTAAAATAGAAAAAAAATCGTCCTTGATCCAAAAACGAAAAACGGGCCGATTGGCCCGCTTTTTCATGTTCTCGCTCCAAGCGTAAAAGCCGTTGCGTCAGCTCAGCTCAACCAGCGTCACTTCACCGTTTTCAAGCTTAAGGCCAAGCTGCCCGTGTTTGAGCCGCAGGGCATATTGACCATACAAATCACGGCGCCAACCCCGCATGGCCGGAACATCGGCCTCATCATCGGCGGCAATATTTTGCAAATCATCACTTGATGCGACAAGGCGCTGGGCAACGCCCTTTTCCTCGGCACAAAGTTTCAGCAAGACTTTCAAAAGCTCAACCGTCGGGCCAATACCAGCAGGCAGTTCGGTCCGCTGCTTTGGGGTGGGCCACTGATCTTGCGGGCTATCAAGGGCGGCCTTGATGGCATCGATAATCGCCTGACCGGGTTTGGAACTGCCAAAGTTGCGTCCCACACCGCGCGTCTTATCAAGGTCGCCTTCGGTCATGGGCTGACGTGCGGCAATATCAAGCAACGTATCATCGCGCAAAATGCGATTGCGTGGCTGATTTTTGCGCTGGGCTTCGGTTTCGCGCCATTCGCCAAGCGCACGGGCGACCGCCAGGAATTTCGGACTGTTGGATCGGGTTTTAAGCCGCTTCCATGCATCCGCCGGATCAATCGAATAAATCGACGGATCGGTCAGACGGTCCATTTCCTCACGCAGCCAGATCGCACGTCCATTGGCTTCTAGCCGTTCGTGGAATTCTTCGAAGATCACCCGCAAATGGGTAACATCCGACAGCGCGTAGCTGATTTGCTTGGTTGAAAGCGGACGGCGCGACCAGTCGGTAAACCGCATGGATTTATCGACACTTTTGCGCGTGACCTTATTGACCAGCGTTTCATAGCCAACCTGATCGCCATAGCCCAGCACCATCGCCGCCACCTGGGTATCAAACACCGGATGGGGGACTTTGCCCGACAGATGGACAAAAATTTCGATGTCCTGGCGTGCAGCGTGAAATACCTTGATCACGCTTTCATCCTGCATCAGCTCAAACAACGGGCCAAGGTCGATCCCCTCGGCCAGCGGATCAACCGCCGCACCGTTATCGCCCGGTTCGGGACTGGCAAGCTGCACAAGACACAGTTGCGGCCAATAGGTCGAATCGCGCATAAATTCGGTATCGACCGTGACATATTCGAACGTCCGCAGCTTTTCGCAAAGTACGCGAAGTTCTTCTGTAGTTGTAATTGGTTCCATAAGATTTTCTATAGCATTGCGCGCCACAAATCGCCAGTGGGCAATGCGGTACCGCAACGCAGGTCTGATCTACGGTACGCACAACCACCAAAACGGCGAAAAACACCGCCAGAGATTAGAATAAGTGATCAGAATAAGTGATTAGAAGTAAGTGATTAGATAATCTCGTCCTCATCCAACAACGGATCGGACTGCAGGTGGGTTTCAATGGCGTCCATGCGTTCCTGCAATTCGGACGGGCGCTTGATCGATGCAATATGGAAAAGCGCATCGCCCTGATTAACAATAGGCAAGTTGGTTCGCCCGATAATAAGCCCGTCTTCGCGCGATGTGACTTCTTCGTCCGTCTGGCCAAACGGGTCGGCGACGGCGGCGACCACATCGCCCGCATGAACAAACTCACCGGCCAGTTTGAATGTACGCAAAAGCCCGCCAACGGGCGCGCGCAGCCAATGGCTGTTCGATGATTTAAACGCTGGCGCACGTGGTTCACGCACTGCGCGTTGTGACGTCATGCCAAGTTTGCGCATCACACGTAAAACGCCCGACACACCGGCCCGGATCGACATTTCATCAAACCGAAGCCCCTCGCCAGCTTCAAAAAGAAGGATCGGCACATTCGATTCGCGCCCGGCCTGACGCAGCGACCCTTCACGCAGCGGACTGGTCAGAATAATCGGCGCGCCAAACGCCTCGGCATATTCCATGATGGCGGGGTCGTCTTCATTGACCCGGATCTGGGGCAAGTTAACGCGGTTAACCGCCGCCGAATGAAGATCAATGCCAAAATCGGATCGTTCAACAATTTCACTGAGGAAAAGATGCGCGAGCTGGGCCGCAAGCGATCCCCGCGCATGTCCCGGAAAACAGCGGTTAAGGTCGCGCCGGTCAGGCAAATAACGCGTATGGTTTAAAAACCCGAACGCATTGACCACGGGCACGGCCAAAAGCGTTCCACGCATGCCGCGCAACGCAGGCGATTTTAAAACCCGCCGGATGACTTCCACCCCGACGATCTCGTCGCCATGCACCGCCCCGCTGACAAACAGCACAGGCCCCGGTCGATTGCCATGCACAACATTGACCGTCAGATTAACCGGCGTGTGATTGGATAAAAGCGAGATCGGAATATCAACGATCTTGCGTGTCCCCGGAGCAACCTTTTTCCCGCCAATTTCAAAATCAGGGGTTTTGGAAGACTTGCGTTTTCCGTCGGCTGTTTCGGTTTCATGCATGCTTTTATCCTTTGCCTTTGGTCCGTACCTTGCCCGGACGGAAATCTTTTTCCATGAAGTCGATGATCATACCGGCAATGTCTTTGCCCGTTGCCCCTTCGATGCCTTCAAGCCCCGGCGACGAGTTGACTTCCATCACCACCGGCCCGTGGTTGGACCGAAGAATATCGACACCACAAACATTTAGCCCCATTGCCTTGGCCGCTTCAACTGCTGTTGAGCGTTCCTGCGGGGTAATGCGGATCGCGCGCGAGGACCCGCCGCGATGCATGTTCGACCGGAAATCACCTGCCGCCCCGGTGCGTTCCATGCTGGCAACGACCTTGCCGCCGACCACGAAACAGCGGATATCGCTGTTGCCGGCTTCCTTGATGAATTCCTGAACCATGATATCGACACTGGCCCCGCGGAAGGCCTCGATCACGGATTTCGCCGATTTCTCGGTTTCGCCCAGAACCACACCAATGCCTTGCGTGCCTTCAAGAAGCTTGATCACCACCGGCGCGCCGCCAACAATCGAAAGAACCTCGTCGGTTTTCTTTGGATCATGGGCAAAGGCCGTCACCGGCAGGCCGATACCGCGCCGCGCCAAAATCTGCAAACACCGCAGCTTGTCGCGTGAACGGCCGATCGCCACCGATTCATTAAGCGGATAAACCCCCATCATTTCGAACTGGCGCAACACCGCCAGACCAAATGACGTGACCGAAACACCAATACGCGGAATAACCGCGTCATATCCGACCAGCTTGAGACCACCGTAATAGATTTCCGGCTTCATCGACGTGATGTTCATCGTGACACGCAGCGTACTGATGATATCAATCTCATGTCCCCGCGATTCGGCGGCCTCAACCAACCGTTTGTGGGAGTAAAGATTTGGATTACGCGCAAGCATCGCGATTTTCATGCAATGAGCTCCCAGGGTCGGAATGAAAAGGCTCGCAAACGATCAAATCTCGTTTACGGGAACGATAAAACTGTCTGAAAGAAAAAACGACCCTGCCCACACTTTGTTCCGGCACATGATCGTTCTTCTGCGCATCTAACTCTGATCGGGCTTCCCTGCAAGATAAGATTTTGATGGTAGAACCAAAAATCTTCCCGCCTTCATTGCCGTACGCCCCAAAAGCATGGGAAAGCCCATGATTGACCGGTTTGCCAGGGATACTTCAACCCTGAGCTTGTGATGTCCAACCGCGATATGGGTTGAGACAATAAACCGTTCTTCGGCATTTCCGTTCGAACTGCGAATCTCGCGAAGCTCAACCAGTGGTGCGATACATTCAATCCGTCCATGCCCGTCACCACGATAATGCGGCAGGACAAAACGGACAAAATCCTTGCCGTCTTGCGTGATAAGTTTCGGATACAGCGCATGGAGCGACGATGTCCTTGCCCCGGTATCGACCTTGGCCTTGATCCACGGCACCCCCAGATCAGGAAGTCCGATCCATTCGCGCCACCCCAATACGTGACCACCGTCAATCAGCGCATTGGTTTGAATTTTTAACGACGGTTTGGCTTTGGTCTGCTGTGGGCTCACACGTGCTATCCGGTAATTGATATTGCTGCGAATATAGCCTGCAACCGTAAAAGATACCTATGAATTTCGCGTAAATTTACAAGCCCGTCTGGCATCATCAGTCCGGCATGATATGGGGATCGTCCCCGCCACTAACAGCCGTTGTAATCTAAAGCTCTTCCATAACACTACGCACAAGCGGCAAGGTCACCGCACGCTTTTCCGCCAATGCCCGCCGATCGACTGCGGCCACCAATTCGCTTAACGCCACAAAGGATCGCTCGATCCGGGGCAGGATATAACTGATGGTCTGTGGCCCGGCCTGAATTTGCCGATCGGCAAACAGCTTTAACAACAACCCCACCATCAAATCATCATCGGGCGGGGAAATTTCACACACAAGTGCCGCCCCCAACCGCGATTTCAAATCAGGCAACGCCACTTTCCAGCGGGCCGGTGGCTGGGTTGCGGTCAACAGCAAATGCCCACCGCGCTCTTTAAGCATATTGTAAATGTGAAAGCAGACTGTCTCGTCAAGGCCGCTATCGGCATCCTCAATCACCAATCCCTTGGCATCACCCAAAAGATCATCGGGATGCACCCCGTCCAGATCACGCGCCATGACACGCAAAGCAGCCGACCTCGCCCGCCACACTTCGGCAAGATGGCTTTTGCCACATCCCTTTGGCCCATAAAGGCACAAGGCCGGTACAGGCCAGTTTGGCCACTGGTCAATCCACGCCACCGCTTCGCTGTTGCTTTGGGCCACCATGAAATCATCGCGTCCCAACGCCGGACGCATTTCTAGGGCCAAGGGCAATTGCTGCGGGGCGACCTCGGCCGAAATGGCATCGGTTTGGCCCGGCAGATTGGCCTTCTGGTTCTTGATATCCTTTTCCGGTGGCGTTTTGGCCCGCGTCACTGTGATCTCAATTCTCGGTGCTCTCGACCCCATCACCCTCTTGGGGATGGGAACCATGATCATATAAACGACTGTCGAGATACTGTCTTAATCCGTAGCGCACAAGCACCCCGATCACGGCGGCCACCGGCACGGCCAGCATCACGCCAAGCAATCCAAACACGGCACCACCGGCAAGCAGGGCAAACATCACCCAGACCGCATGCAGCCCAACCTTGTCACCCACCAGTTTTGGCGTCAGGAAATTACCCTCAAGCAACTGCCCGATCAAAAAGACAATGACCACAATCCCAAGGTCAAGCCCGACCCCGAACTGTGCCAAGGCCACCCCGAAACCAACGGCAAATCCGGCAATCATTCCGAAATACGGCACGAACGAGACAAGCCCGGTCATAAGCCCGATGACAAAGCCAAATTCCAAACCCGCCAGTGTCAGGCCAAGCCCGTAAAACAGCCCCAGCAACATGCACACCGTCGACTGCCCGCGGACAAACCCGGCAAGGGTATCGTCAATTTCGCGTGCGCACTGGCGAATATCACGGGCCGAACGGCGCGGCAGATAACTGTCGATCTTGGCAACGATCTTGTCCCAGTCGCGCAAAAGATAGAACGACACAACCGGGGTAATGAACAACAGGCTGAGGAAGTTCAAAAACGCCAGCCCGCCCGACAAAACATTGGTCAGAACATTGCCAACCCATTTAAGCGCGTTGGCCGTTTGCCCCTTGATCGCATCGGAAACACTTTGCAGCGTTTCGGGTGCCACCCGGTCGAGAATATGCTGAAGATAAGGTCCGACATTGGTCTGCAACGTGTCGACATAGCCCGGCAACCGTTCAAGGAACCCGGCCAACTGGCTGCCGATCATCGGCACAATCAACAGTAAGACAAACAGGAAAACCAGGAAGAAAAGGGCTGTAATAATGCTGGTTGCCACGGTGCGGCTAATGCCGCGCGCCTCAAGCTTATCGGCCAGCGGATCAAGGAAATAGGCAATCGCCATCCCGGCAACAAACGGCAACAGGATGCTTGAAAACAACCACACCAGGAAAAAGAACCCGATGGTGAAAACCAGCCAGAAACGTGCTTGCTGCCGAAATGTCATGTCTGGTTTCCCCTAGTTTTTCCAGACGCCCAAAACCGGTGATCGTCGAGATACCGCGATGTATCGGATTGTTGGCAAACCTCGGCCTGCCACTCCCCCGATATTAGCCGCCAAGTGACAGGCCTTCCAACCGGTCTGTCCCAACCGGCTGAATGAACCAAAGCTCGCCCATACGGGTCAGGCTAAGATTTTGCTGATTAAGGGCGGTTT
This sequence comes from Thalassospira lohafexi, assembly GCF_002844275.1. GTDB lineage: Bacteria > Pseudomonadota > Alphaproteobacteria > Rhodospirillales > Thalassospiraceae > Thalassospira > Thalassospira lohafexi. The sequence continues at coordinate 83,092 of NZ_NXGX01000006.1, read as the reverse complement.
GCAACTGATCGGTCGATCCGACGAAATCAAGCGAAAGCTGAACTTCACGGCGTGACATCGCCACAACACGCGCACTGCGCACGACCGGCAAGCCAACCATCTTGTCTTCGATCTTCGCCCAGTCCTGAAGACCGGTAATCGGGATAAACACCATCAGGCTGCCACCGGTGCTGAAATTAATCAGATTGGCGCGTTTCCAGCTGTCTGAAAGCTGATCGGCAACCGACTTGGCCGCACGTACCAAAGTTTGATCCAGCGTCTCACCGCTCTGGGTGGCTTCACGCACACCAAAAACCTGCGGCGCACCGTTCGGGTCATAGCGCGTCACGGTCACATCAACCGTTTCGCCGCCGCTCGGACCACTGACATCGGCACTGGCAACAACGGCAACATTGGCCCCATACCGTTTGGCAAGTTCCGAAAGCCGCTCCATAGCACCACTTTCCGCCTGCTCGGCCGAAACCGTCCCGATGTCGCTCAAATCACCAATCGGTGCCTTGATCGGCACCAAACCGGACGCGGCAACATTGCGTGACCAGACATCACGCCACGGATTGGGATCATCCCACAGGGTCACGGACCCTTGCGTGCGATAAACCGGCACCATGAGCACCGGCTTGGATTGCAGTTCGGCAAAGGAAATATCGCGAAAACGCAAATAGTTGCGCAATTCGTCATCCTTGAACCGCACGGTCATATCCGCGATATAGCGCACGGAGGATGTTTTCTCGTTCGACACACCAAAGTCACGCACCATATTGGTGATCTCGGACGTATTGGGTGTCGAAAGGGCCTGACGATCTTCGGGCAGTGTCAGGCGCGCCACAACTTCTTCGAACGCACGACGCTGACCGATTTCAAGCGCCTGTTCACGGGCGGCAGCGGCCGTATCTGCACTTTCATCGACATGAACGCCGCTGACAGTGAATATGTCCTGTGCCATTGCGGGGAACGCCAGGATCATGGAAACCGTCGCAGCGCCAGCCAACATCTTGATGTTTTTCAATGAAGTAAGCACTTATGCCTCTTTGCCCTAATCTCGTCGTATGTGATTCTTTATTGCCGCTCTTTGTGGCATGTTGAACGCATTCTGCAAAGAAAACTCTGTCATGCGCAGGTGATCATTGCATATTGTCCGCGTTTGAGTATTTTCGGGCCAGCGGAAATTATCAAGCCCGCGTTTTTTATCAGTAGGACTGAGTTATATCTGGTTAAAGGCGTCAGTAAGGCGGATTGGTCAAACAGCAGCGTTGCAAACTGCGACCCGGACCGCAAGTGACACTTGAATATCGGGCCTGAAGTCAGAACGTACTGATGAAAAACGCGGGGTCGCCCGCCCGTTTATCATGCATGTTTGCTGCCAAGGATCCCTGAAATGACCTCCTCCAATGGCCTTACCTATAAGGACTCCGGTGTCGATATTGATGCCGGGAATGCCCTTGTCGATCGTATCAAACCACTGGCAAAGGCAACCTCGCGTGCGGGTGTGTCCGGTGGCCTTGGTGGATTTGGCGCGCTGTTTGACCTTAAGGCGGCGGGCTATAACGATCCGGTACTGGTCTCCTGCACCGACGGGGTTGGCACCAAACTCAAAGTCGCCTTTCTGGCCGACAAACACGATACCGTCGGCATCGACCTTGTCGCCATGAGTGTCAATGACCTTGTCGTGCAGGGTGCCGAACCGCTTTTGTTCCTTGATTACTTCGCAACCGGCAAACTATCCGTCGATAATGCTGCGGATGTTGTCGCAGGTATTGCCGAGGGCTGCAAACAGGCGGGCTGTGCCTTGATTGGCGGCGAAACCGCTGAAATGCCGGGCATGTATGCTGACGGCGAATACGACCTTGCCGGTTTTGCCGTCGGGGCGGCCGAACGTGGCGAACTTCTCGATGGCAGCACCGTTGCCGAAGGCGACGTTATCCTTGGTCTGGCCTCAAGTGGCGTGCATTCCAACGGCTATTCGCTGGTTCGCAAGGTTGTTGAAAAGGCTGGCCTTGGTTACGCCGATGATGCCCCGTTCGCACCGGGCAAAACCGTTGGCGAAGCCCTTCTTGAACCGACCAAGATTTATGTCAAAAGCTGCTTGGCCGCGCACAAGGCCGGTCTGATCAAGGCCCTTGCCCACATCACGGGTGGTGGCCTGACCGAAAACGTTCCGCGCGTTCTGCCCGAAAACCTGACGGCTGTCTTTGACGCCAGCACGTGGGAGTATCTGCCGATCTTTAAATGGCTCGGTGAACAGGGCGGCATTCCGGCCATGGAAATGGCGCGCACCTTTAACTGCGGCATTGGCATGTGCGTCGTGGTCCCTGCCGATAAGGCCGACGAAGCCGAAACATTGCTGCGCGAGCACGGCGAAACTGTCAGCCAGATCGGTTTCATTGGCCCGCGTGCCGGTGATGGTCCACAGGTCGTGATCAAAAACATGGCCCGTTCATGGGAAAAGTAACCAACGGCAAAAAGCTGAAGCTCGCCGTTCTGATTTCAGGCGGCGGGTCGAACCTGCAAGCCATCCTTGATGCCTGCAATGCGCCCGATTACCCCGCCGAAGTCGTGCTGGTCTTTTCAAACCAGCTTGATGCCGGTGGGCTTGACCGGGGCCGCCGTGCGGGCATCCGGGCCGAGGCCATCTCGCATAAGGGATATGATGGCGGTCGCGAAGCCTACGATGCGGCGGTCAGCACCCTGATCGAAGAATCTGGTGCCGATCTTGTTGTCTTGGCGGGCTATCTGCGCTTGGTCAGTGACAGCTTCGTCACCCGCTGGAAAGACCGGCTGATCAATATCCATCCATCCCTTCTGCCAAGCTTTAAGGGCCTTGGCGTTCATCAGGCCGCCCTTGATGCCGGGGTGAAATTTGCCGGATGCACCGTGCATTACGTCGTGCCCGAAGTCGATAGCGGCCCGATCATCGCACAGGCCGTCGTCCCGGTTCTTCCCACCGATGATGCAGGCAAACTGGCCCAGCGTATCCTCAAACAGGAACACAAGATTTACCCGCAAGTCATCCGCTGGATCGCTGACGGGCGCGTTTCTGTCGATGCCAAGGGCATTGTCACGGTTGCCGACGCCAAAACACTTGAAATGGCCGACATCAATCCGGTGCTAGAACCCGGATGAAAGAACCCGTGGCGGGCGATCCGCAAATGGTTTTAGCCAGCAAGGGGTGAACGAAAGTTTGCCCCTTTTTCTTTGGCCAAACCATCAAACACAGCATGACCTCCCGCAAAGGCTGTAACAAAAATTTCGACTACAAATTACAGTTTACATCTTGCTAAGCTATTGCCGAGCCCCAATAATCAACTAAGAGGCTCCATTAATTGCAACGATCAACGGGGTAGAAACATTATCTTGTAAGCGGTTCCTGATCTATTCCCGTTCAATCGGCAAGGGCTAACCGTTCTGTATTCCTGAAACTCCGATCCCGCTTTCAGGACATATTACCAAGATTTTGCAATGACCTACCATGCCAGGGAATGCCGAACCCAAAATGGGATTCGACCCGCAGCATTCAGGCAATAACCGCATCGCTCAATTGGAAACTCAACGCTCTCTTTAAGGGAGCACGAGCAAAAGGGAGGCGTATCGCCCCCGTTTCAAGCGGACAAAAAGGGAGCTAATCAGCTATGCAATCGAAAATCACCGCAGGGTTACTGGCAGCAGGTCTTGCCTGCACCACCCTGCCCGGCTTGGCATTCGCACAAGATGCGAAAAAGCCAAACATCCTGTTTATTGTTTCCGATGATACCGGCTATAGCGATACCGGCCCGTATCTGGGTGGTGAAGCGCGCGGCATGCCAACCCCCAATATCGATAAACTGGCTGACGAAGGCATGATGTTCACATCCTTCTATGCACAGCCAAGCTGCACACCGGGACGCGCCGCCATGCAGACCGGCCGCATCCCGAACCGTTCGGGCATGACGACTGTTGCCTTTCAGGGGCAGGGCGGCGGCCTTCCAGCAGCCGAATGGACGCTTGCTTCTGTCCTTAAAACCGGTGGCTACGATACCTATTTCACCGGCAAGTGGCATCTGGGTGAAGAGGATTATGCCCTTCCCAATGCTCAGGGCTACGACATCATGAAATATGTCGGGCTCTACCATCTCAACGCCTACACCTATGCCGACACGACGTGGTTCCCCGACATGCCTGACGATCTTCGTCAAATGTTCATCGATGTCACCAAGGGTTCACTGTCGGGCAAGGCCGGTGAAAAACCGACCGAAGATTTCAAAATCAATGGCCAGTATGTTGATACCCCGGACAAGGGTGTGGTCGGCATTCCCTATTTTGACGGCTATGTCGAAAAAGCCTCTATCGAGTTCCTCGAAGAAGCGGCAAAGAAACCCGATACGCCTTTCTTCATCAATGTGAACTTCATGAAGGTTCATCAGCCCAACCTTCCGCATCCCGATTTTGAGCACAAATCGATTTCCAAATCGAAATATGCGGACTCTGTGGTCGAACTTGATGCCCGCATCGGGAACGTCATCAACAAGCTCGACGAACTGGGGCTCAAGGACAACACCATCGTCTTCTGGACTACCGACAACGGCGCATGGCAGGACGTTTACCCGGATGCCGGTTATACGCCGTTCCGTGGCACCAAGGGCACCGTGCGCGAAGGTGGCAACCGCGTCCCGGCCATCGTGCGCTGGCCCGGACATGTTGAACCCGATACCAGAAGTGCCGCTGTTGTTGGCGGTCTTGACCTGATGGCAACATTCGCCTCTGTCGCCGATATTGAGCTGCCTGAAAATGACCGCGATGGTAAACCGATCATTTTCGACAGCTATGACATGACCCCGGTCTGGGAAGGCACTGGTGAGTCTGACCGTGAAGCCTGGTTCTATTTCACCGAAGATGAATTGACCCCGGGTGCCGCACGCGTTGGCCACTACAAGGCTGTCTTCAACCTCCGCGGCGATAACGGTGCCACCACCGGCGGTCTGGCGGTTGACTCCAACCTTGGCTGGAAAGGTGCTGAAAGCTATGTCGCCGCTGTCCCGCAGATCTTTGATATCCTTCAGGATCCGCAGGAACGCTACGACATCTTCATGAACAACTACACCGAACGGACCTGGTACCTGCCGGTGATCAACAAGGAAGTCGCGGAACTGATGAAGACCTACATCAAGTATCCGCCACGCAAAGCACAAAGCGAAGTCTATACCGGCCCGATCACACTCAGCCAGTATCAGCGCTTCAATTATGTGCGCGAGGCCTTGGAAAAAGAAGGCTTCAACATCGGCCTTCCAAGCGGAAACTGATCTCATGAAATGACACGTCCGCCCCGTTGCAAAGCGGGGCGGGCTTTGCCGTGAAAATTTGTTTCTGAAAGGACTTATCCCATGGGTTTCAAGTCAGTTTTACATATTTTGGGCACTGCCATCCTGACACTCGGCCTCTCGGCAACAGGCGCTTTGGCCCAATCCGATCCGCTTTCCTCATGGAATGAGGGCAAGACAAAACAGGCAATCGTTGACTTCGTCACCGCGGTCACCACCGACGGCAGTGCCGATTACGTGGTCCCGGCCGACCGGATCGCCACCTTTGACAATGACGGCACGCTCTGGAGCGAGCAGCCGATGTATGTCCAGCTCGCCTTCGCACTCGACCGCGTCAAGAAAACGGCCCCCGACCACCCGGAATGGAAGGATACCGAACCCTATAAATCGGTTCTTGCCGGGGATCTAAAGGGTCTGGCCGCCACCGGTGAAAAGGGCGTTCTCGAACTGGTCGCCGTCACCCATGCCGGCATGACCAGCGACGAATTCACCAAAATTGCCTCTGACTGGATCGCAACGGCCAAGCACCCCGAAACCGGCCGACTATATACCGACATGGTCTATCAGCCGATGCTTGAGCTGATTGACTATCTTCATGACAATGATTTCAAGGTCTTCATCGTGTCGGGCGGCGGCATTGAATTCATGCGCCCCTGGACCGAAAAGGTGTATGGCATTCCGTCCGAACGGGTTGTCGGCTCCTCGATCAAAACCGAATATAAGGTGGTTGACGGCGAACCGGTCATCACCCGTCAGGCGGCCCTTAACTTCCTTGATGACAAGGAAGGAAAACCGATCGGCATCCTTGGCCATATCGGCAAACGCCCCATTGCCGCCTTTGGCAATTCGGATGGCGATTTTCAGATGCTGCAATGGACGACGTCCGGGGACGGAAAACGGTTTGGCCTTATTGTCCATCATGACGATGCCGACCGCGAAGTCGCCTATGACCGCAAATCGGTCTTTGGCAAACTCGACAAGGGTCTGGACGACGGCCCGAAACTGGGCTGGACCATCGTCAGCATGAAAAATGACTGGAAACAGATCTATCCCGACGACTAAGCTACAACCGGAAAAGTGATCGCCCCACCACTCATCGCAACCAGCCAAAGATGCCGGTTTGGGAGAAGCCCCCTTGAAAATACTCTACGCAGGTTCTGCTCTGGCGGCTGCAGTTTTACTGACCGCAGTCGCCTTTTGGTTTTCCTCTGACGATGACAGCTTTGTGCGTCTTGATGGCGGCACGTTCCAGATGGGGTCTGATCGCCACTATCGCGAAGAGCGCGCGGCCCATCAGGTCACCGTCGGGCCGTTCGAAATCCAGAAAACCGAAGTCACAAACGCCGAATTCGCAGAATTTGTCGCCGAAACGAACTATGTCACCACCGCCGAACAGGATCTCGACCCGCAAAACTATCCGGGGGTAGCTGCCTATTTGCTCAAGGCAGGCTCGATGGTCTTCGCCCAGCCGCCAGACACAGTTGATACCAACGATTTTCGCAAATGGTGGCGCTATGTTGCCGGGGCGAACTGGCAACATCCCACTGGGCCCAAAAGCACGATTGACGGTCTGGAAAACCACCCCGTTGTTCAGATATCTCCCGAAGACGCGGCGGCCTACGCCAAATGGGCCGGCGGGCGTCTCCCGACCGAGGCCGAATGGGAATTTGCCGCACGCGGCGGACTGAATGATGCCGACTATACATGGGGCAAGGACTACGATCCGTCTCAGGGCTGGAAAGCCAATAGCTGGCAGGGAAAGTTTCCCAGCACCGACACCAAGGATGACGGCTATCACGGCACCGCCCCGGTTGGTTCCTACGTCGCCAATGGCTATGGCCTGTTTGATATGGCAGGCAACGTCTGGGAACATGTTTCAGACTGGTGGGTCCCGTTCCACGCGACCGGCGGCAACAAAAACCCGCAAGGCCCCGATAAGGCAACCGCGGCAACCTATGCCAACCCGGCCTTTGGTCCCATGCATGTGGTTAAGGGCGGATCATGGCTTTGCGCGCCATCCTATTGCCTGCGCTACCGCCCCGCCGCCCGCCAACAGGCCGAAACCAGCCTCAGCACAAACCACATCGGGTTCAGGATTGCCCGGGATATCCCAAGCTAAATTTCCCGCTAAACTCCAGACCACCAAGAACGACCGGTATGGACGGCTATCAACAAAAGGCCCCACGATGAAGACCCCCGCTTACCCCGTGATCCTTGGCATCACGCTGCTATCGCTTACCCTGCCCGCGACCGCCCTGTTAACCACCCTCTTGACCACCACGGATGCCCACAGTGCAACGTGGCGCGAAACCAAATGCGCGCTCTATCAGGACAACCGCGATCAAACCCGTGCGGCCATGCCCGCAAACGCAACCAGTGATGCGTTCAATCAGCAGGAAGACGCCTTCATCGCATCGGGCTGCACGGAACGCATTTACGTCTGCCCGCACAGCAAGGCTGAACTTGCTTACGCCAACCTGATGTCGATCAAAATGATGAATGCTGGCGCGACCGGGTCGTTCCTGCCCTTTGTCTGCGAAGGCGGCCTTCAAACCGATCAACCAACGCAATGATATCTTGAGTTAATTGACATCTTGCACTGCATCAACTTGATGGATATACATTTGAAAAATCCCAAAACGCAGGAGGCAAGTTTGCAGGGTAAAGATTACGAACTGACCGAAACCCACGTTGATATCTATAACGGTTTCACCGTCTTTATGAAGTGGGGCACCCTTTCAGTGATCGGCGTTCTGATCCTGATGGCCATCTTCCTGCTGTAATCTGCCACCACCGGCAGAAATCCAGATGTTTAAAAGCTGCCGTTTACCGGCAGCTTTTTTGTGTCTCACATGATGTCGGTCTGATAGGGGACAGTCTTAAACCCTTCCGCATCAGATGGCGGCTCAAACCATGCTGAAATCTGATGAAACTGCGCATCACTGGCGGCAAACTGATGCGCGCCTGCCTGATTGCGCGCCCGCAGGCGCTGCATGCAAATGTCTTCTGGCAGATTAAGGTAATGCAGCCTGTGATCGGCCCCAACTTCGTCAAAAACATCGCGCATCCAGCAGCGCAGCTTGACGGTATTGGCCGGAAAATCCAGCACCACCGAAAGCCCTGACATCAACAGCATACTGATGTGCGGCCCCATCACCCGGCGCAGTTTTTCCGATACCGCGACATAGTCGGCAACCGAGTGCATCTGATCGCCAAAAAGTGTCGAAAGCCATTCGTCTTCCGCGATCAGGATGGTGCCCGGTTTTCGCGCCAGCTCAGCGGCCAGTGTTGATTTCCCCGCCGCAATTTTCCCGCACAGCATATGCAAAACAGCGGGCGCTTGATCAGCCCCGTTTAAGGGGCGTCGCCCGTTTACGGTTCGTCGGTGTGGTTCTGAAACGGAATGTCGCATTGGTCATCTCCCATGTTCGACAGGCCGGGAGACAGCCATAAAAAAACCCGCCTCTCCGGCGGGTGGATCTCATTTGGTCAAAACGTCCCTACCCCGCCATCCTATGGTTGGCGGTAAAAATTCGTGCATCGGTACGGGTCACAACGTTTTCCATCACAAAATCATGGCACACCCCTTCTGTCATGTCCAGCGGGGCCCAAGGTGATGGGTAAATGGTGACGGGTGAAAGATAATAGCGCAGCGCACAAAAAGAACACTCATACAAAAGATATTCACCCCAGAGTTAAATCACGCTAGAGTTTCCGAGGTGCCGTGCGCGATCACCGTGGCGTACGGGCATAAAGTCCGCACAAAGCATCAAACAATCGGACGTAAACAACGACTGGGAGGAACCAATGCAAGGAAGCGACTACGACACCAAACTGGTCGAAGACCATCAGCACGGCTGGGAAAACTGGACCAAATTCATGCTCTGGAGCGTGCTCTCCATCGCAGTTCTGCTGCTTTTGATGGCCGCATTTCTGATCGATTGATCGAACCTGCCAAACAGACACAAAAAAACGCCCCGCAAATCTGCGGGGCGTTTTTGTATCCGGAAGAACCGGAATTTCGTCTTTCGACGCTTAGCCGACGATTTCGGTCTGCGCGAAGAAATAGGCAATTTCGATTGCAGCATTTTCAAGCGAGTCCGAACCGTGGACCGAGTTCGCTTCGATGGATTCTGCAAACTGTTTGCGAATGGTGCCTTCCTCGGCATTTGCCGGGTTGGTTGCGCCCATTACTTCACGATACGTGGCAACAGCGTTTTCGCCTTCAAGCGCCTGGACCACAACCGGGCCAGAGATCATGAAGTCTACCAGCTCGCCAAAGAACGAACGTTCTTTGTGAACTGCGTAGAAACCTTCAGCCTGAGCGCGGGTCAAAGCGACACGCTTCTGCGCAACAATGCGCAGGCCAGCTTCTTCGATGACGGCATTGATTTTGCCAGTCAGATTGCGGCGCGTTGCGTCCGGCTTGATGATCGACAGAGTGCGTTCGACAGCCATTGGTTTCACCTAGCTACTTAATAAAAAATGGGACCCAAATCGGGCCTGCAGAAGATAAAGGAACTATACATAAGAATTCCCTTATCATCTACAGACCCAAAGGTTGGCGCTATATAAACGGGCTTGGATCGCAACGCAACACATAGTTCTACCCACGCAATCCAGACCTGCGGTTGGTGCATTCACCCATGTGGCGGCGCAAAAACGCCCAAAAACCCGTAAAACTGCGATTTTCTATCGGGTTATGCTGCGCCCATTCCCCTTGGAACACACATGGTTACATTTTCAAGAATCCTTGCGTCCAAGCGCTTCCTGCCCTATTGAGGGCACAGAATTCCTTGCGATTCTCCGAAATCGCATAAAAACCGCACCAAACCCAACTCAAAATACTCAAGAGAACGACCGATAAAATGCTCCAAATTACCGACCTGACCTATCGCATCGGCGGCCGTGTCATTCTTGACCAGGTTTCCATGACCATTGCTGACGGACATAAGGTCGGCCTGATTGGACGCAACGGTGCGGGCAAATCCACACTGCTGAAACTGATTTCCGGCGAACTGGCGACCGATGGCGGCGATGTCCGCCTGTCCAAGCGCGCCCGCATGGGTGTTGTCTCGCAAGAAGCCCCCGCCGGAAGCCGTTCCCTGCTTGAAACCGTTCTGGCCGCGGATACCGAACGGGCATCCCTTCTCGAAGAAGCCGAAACCACCACAGACCCTAACCGCATTGCCGAGGTTCACACCCGCCTTGCCGATATTGATGCGCACACCGCCGAGGCACGCGCCGCATCGATCCTTTCGGGTCTTGGTTTTGATGGCGATGCCCAGAAACGCGCCTGCGATGATTTCTCGGGCGGCTGGCGGATGCGTGTCGCCCTGGCCGCGACCCTGTTCCTTGGCCCTGATCTTTTGCTGCTTGATGAGCCGACCAACCACCTTGATCTTGAAGCCACCATCTGGCTTGAAAACTATCTGATCAATTATCCCGGCACCATCATCCTGATCAGTCACGACCGCGACCTTCTGAACCGGGTGGTCAAAACCATCGCCCATCTGCATGACGGCACCGTGACCCTTTATGGCGGCAACTACGACAAGTTTGCCAAGACGCGGCGTGAACAGCTTGAACTCGCATCCAAGCATTACGACAAACAAATTGCCCAGCAAAAGCACCTGCAATCGTTCATCGACCGCTTCCGCGCCAAGGCCAGTAAAGCCAAACAGGCGCAAAGCCGCGTGAAAATGCTTGAAAAAATGGGCCCGGCGATCCCGGTGGTCGAAGACCGCGGCATTTCGTTTGACTTCCCAAGCCCCAAGGAACTGCCACCGCCCCTGATCAACATTCACGAGGGCGATGTTGGCTATGCCGAAGGCAAACCGGTCTTGCGCAACATCAGCCTGCGCATTGATATGGATGACCGCATCGCGCTTCTGGGTGCAAACGGGAATGGTAAATCGACACTGGCCAAACTTCTGGCCGACCGTCTTGAACTGATGTCGGGTGAAAAGGCTTCATCGAACAAACTGCGCATCGGGTATTTTGCACAGCACCAGACCGATGAACTGCGCGGTGATGAAACCCCGTATCAGCACATGGCATCGCTGATGCCTGATGTCATCGAACACAAAGTCCGCGCCCAGTTGGGTCGCTTTGCATTCGAAGGCCAGAAAGGCGACACCAAGGTCAAGGACCTTTCAGGCGGCGAAAAGGCACGGCTTTTGTTTGCGCTGATGACCCTTGATGCCCCGCATATGCTGATCCTCGATGAGCCGACCAACCACCTTGATATCGACAGCCGCGATGCGCTGAACCATGCGCTCAACGCCTACGAAGGTGCGGTCATCATCATCAGCCACGATCCCTATTTGATCGAAGCCTGTGCCGATCGTCTTGTTCTGGTCGCCGATGGCACAGTCACCAGCTTTGACGGCGACGTTGCCGAATATCGCCAGTATCTTCTCGACCGTGCCCGCATGGAACGCCGTGCCAATAAAAACGGCGGCGAAGACGGCAACGGCAACGGGAATGGCGGCAAGGACGCCAAACGCGACCGTAAGGCCGAACGCCAAAAGGCGGCGGAAAAACGCAAAATCGCTGCCCCGGTCAAACGCGAAGTGCAAAAGCTCGAATCCGATATGGAAAAGCTGACCGCGCGCAAGGCCAAGATCGAACTCGATATGGCCGACCAGTCGCTCTATGAGGATGCCAATGCTGACAAACTTGCCAAAGTGCGTCAGGAACTCGCCAAACTCGAAAGCGACCTGGCCCAGATCGAAACCAAATGGATGGCCAAGCAGGAAGAATACGACGCCATGGTCGCCTGACCCGGTATCTTTATCCCTGCATTGACCCCATCAAAAAAACACAGGCTGGAGATTTCCAGCCTGTGTTTTTTAATGTGTTCCCCGGTCAGGCAAAGCCCCTAGCCCGATTTACGGATGCGCTTTTGCTTGTACATTTTGTCGTCCGCCAGCCCAAGCAACGCAACGGTTTCGGTTGAATCTTCCGGGAACATCGCAACGCCGATGCTCGCCCCGACCGAAATGCTTAAAGCCCCCATCTCCATCGGACGCTGCACCGATGCGGCGATTTTCTGCGCGACCCACTCGGCCTCTTCCTTGTTTTTGACGTCATCGGCAATGACGGCAAACTCATCGCCGCCAAGCCGGGCGACGGTATCGCCGGTGCGCACGGTATTTTTAATCCGCTCGCCAACCTTGCGCAGCACCTGATCGCCGACCTCGTGACCGTATCGGTCGTTGATCGGTTTAAACCCGTCGAGATCAATATACAAAAGCGCAATCGAATGGCCTTCGGTTTCGGAATGCCCACAGGCAACTTCAAGCCGGTCTTCAAACAGCAACCGGTTCGGCAAGCCGGTCAGCGCATCATGATTGGCCTGACGCCAAAGTTCCTGCGCATTTTCCATATGGCGTGAAATATCAAGCCCCATCTCAACGAAATTGACTTCGCTGTCGCCCGGATCGGTAATCGCGCTGATCACGACATTGGAATAGAAAAAGTCACCGCTTTTTCGGCGGTTGCGCACCTCACCTTCCCAAATGCCGTTGGCCCGTGCCGCCATCAGCATGTCCTCAAGCTTCTCGGCATCTTGCTGTTCGGCACGCAGGAACGACAACGGTTTGCCAATCGCCTCGTTGGGCAGATATCCGGTCATCGCGGTAAAGCCCGGATTGACCTTGGCGATGATCCCGTCCTGATCGGCAACCACCACGCTGTTTTTCGATGCGCGCAACACCTGTTCGGACAAACGCGCGTCGAAACTTGCCACCAGTTGACGCTGCCGGGTCCAGGCATATGCCGCACTGCCCACCGTAATCAGTAGGATAAAGGCGACCGTCACAATAACCAATGTGCCGCGTTGCGGGGAAAGAAGCACATCAAACACATCGCGCGGCAAATAGGTGCCGACATACAGGTTCAACCGACTGTCGGCTTCGCCGTCGCCGCCAAATATCACCGAAAGCGAACGGGATGTATTGCGCGCCAGAAACAGATCAGACGCATCAAGAAGCTGCACCGAATAAAACCCGGTATCGGTTTCAAAACTTTGCAGGCCAAGCCGCATGTTTTCCCATGCATTGGGGAACCGATCAGCAAAAACCCGCGCCGTCCCCGTCAGGTCCATAGCCCAGTTTTCACCACTCTGCCCGCCAAGGATCCAGTTGCCACCGTGATCAAGAACAAACGGTTTTGCCCCGTCAAGTGCCAGCGGCGCGATCACGTCATCCAGGATCGGGGCGGCACGCAAATTCAGGACAACCACCCCCTGACGGTCGCCAAACCGGTCAAACACCGGGGCTGACAGTCGGATCACCGGCTTGATCGGCTTTTCGATCTCGCCAAATTCCTGATTAAGATCAATGCCGGAAATATAAACAGTGCCGCGCGGTGCATTGTGCGCAAGATTGAAATACGGGCGGTTTGCCTTGTTCTGAAGATCCCGGCCGGGAACGGTATAGGGAATGCCACTGCCGTAATTCACCCGCACCGTTTCATCGCCATCATTGTCCAGATAACGGATCTGGTCGTAAATGCCCCGGCGCAGCGTAAACAGCTTATACTCGTCGGCAAGCTGCTCGAAACTCGCCCGCCCCTCAAGCACCGCCTCAAGGTTGGTACTTTCCGACAGGATCAACAGATCGGAAACAACGATATCAATCCGTTCCTGCAAGCTCGATATCGACTTATCGAGCGCGAACCGCTGATCATCGCCAATCGATTGTTCGCGCACAGACGTGCCATCCCACGCCAACAAGCTGACAAGAAGAAGAAACACCGCACTTAACGGTGCAAAACACACCAGAAACGACTTGATATGCCCGAGATTGATCATCGCTCATCCTGTCGAGTTATGGGACAGTCTGCCAAACAGACATCCTGCACAGTCGGGCAAGCCCCTAATGCGCAAGAATAGTTTGGCTATATCATACCCAAAATCCCAAAGACACAACACACAGCACGACCCGCCAAACAAAAAGCACTTAAAAATACTTCAATTTCAACAGCCAAGCGTATCCTGATGTTTCTGGAATGATTTGAAGGTAAGGACCTAGATATAGGTAATTTCCATGCAGATTACGACATCTGCTGACGGCATAACGCCGTTCAGATACCGCCCGCCTCCTGCAAACCGTGTTCTCCTTAAATGAAGTGCCGGGGTACACCACTCCGCCAATGCAACTTGCGGTTTTTATTCGAAATGAAGTTTGATAGTCTCCGGTCATGAGCACACCAGATAAACCCAAGCTGCTTTCAAGTGGCAATCCGCAAATCCCCAAGGGCGACGGCAACGAACCTGTCCAAGCCTATATTAGCGCCATGCCGGAATGGAAAGCAGACATCGGACGCCGCATCGACGATATCGTCGAGCAGGTATTTCCCGATGTACGCAAGGCCGTCAAATGGAACACGCCGCTTTATGGTAAGGATGACGGCTGGTTTCTGGCAATGTATTGCTACAAGAAATACGTCCAGATCACCTTCATGCAGGGCACATCCCTGACCCCTGTTCCCCCGGTAAGTTCAAAAACCCAAGGCACCCGCTATCTCAACATCCACAAGGATGATGCCCTTGACGAACCCCAACTCACCGACTGGATCAAACAGGCCATCGGGCTGCCCGGTGTAAAGCTGTAAGTCGGAAAAACCGCGCGGATACGACGTCATCATCAACAATCAAGACATAAGCCTGTCATCCCGCGTCCTGCCCTGATCACCGGCATGTTGCTCAAAGCCCGCTTACATTTGGGCCGAAAGCTCGGTGTGAAGCCACGTAATATACTCATGGATCGCGCGATCATCACGCTGGCAATATGACCATTTATGATGCTTCTTGACGGTGATGAACCCCGCCTGCCTAAGGATATCAAGATGCCGGCTTGCCGTGGGCTGTGCCACGCCAAGCGCCTTGGCAATCAGGGTCATGCACACCCCGAATGCCACCG
Organism: Thalassospira lohafexi; assembly: GCF_002844275.1. Classification (GTDB taxonomy): domain Bacteria; phylum Pseudomonadota; class Alphaproteobacteria; order Rhodospirillales; family Thalassospiraceae; genus Thalassospira; species Thalassospira lohafexi. Next base: position 67,872 of record NZ_NXGX01000006.1, on the reverse strand, counting down.
GGTCTGCTGACCATTGATCTTTGAAATGCTTTTGCGGTGCTGCCAGCAGCCGAAGGATCGACATCCGAACCTCGCTGGCCATCGCCTTGATCTGTATTGACCTGTCCATCGATCAATCATATCGTAACTTAGCTAAATGACAATATGAGATCGTTATGCTGGAACTGCCAAACACATTGAACGTCGCGGAAAATGCCGTCAAATGGGGCTGCATTGGCAACGGGCCACCGCTTGTTGCCCTTCACGGCACGCCCTTTTCGTCGCAGGTCTGGCGTCGGATCGCACCGCAAATTGCCGATCACCGCACCGTCTATTATTTTGATCTGGTTGGCTATGGCCAGTCGGAAATGCGCGATGGTCAGGATGTCTCACTGGCGGTTCAGAACAATGTCCTTAGCGCGTTTATTCAGGAACTCGACCTTGGCTGCCCCGATGTGCTGGCCCATGATTTTGGCGGTGCAACCGCCTTGCGGGCCTATTACCTCAACGGTCTGCGCTATGCGTCCCTGACAATCTTTGATGCGGTTGCGCTGGCCCCGTGGGGCTCCCCGTTTGTTCAGCATGTGCGTGCCCACGAAGCCGCCTTTGCCGGGATGCCCGATTACATGCACCGCGCGCTTCTGCGGGCTTATTTGCAAACCGCGGCCTTCAATCCCTTGTCCGAGGATGCCTTGAACATCTATTGCGCGCCGTGGCTCGGCCCCGTCGGCCAGCCCGCCTTTTACCGCCAGATCGCCCAGATGGATCAGCGTTTCACCGATGAGGTACAGGGCCTTTACGCCGCGATGGAATGCCCCGTGACAGTCCTTTGGGGCGAACAGGACGACTGGATCCCCTATGAAACAGGCGCAAAACTGGCAAGTTTGATCTCTGACACCGCCTGCGTCCCCATTCCCGGTGCCGGACATCTGGTACAGGAAGACCGACCAGAAGCCATTGTTGCCGCTGTTCTAAAACAGCTATCCTAAAACAGCTCACCCGCGCCTGAGCGGCAAAATGCAATACCCGCCCGATTACCGGAAAAAGCTGTGTGCGAGCGTATCGCATAGATTCCAGTTATCACCATTGCTGATTGTACCATAGAGTGGTACAATGGTTCACATGTGAAGGAGAAAGCTGGATGATCGGGAGTTTTCGGGACAAATGGCTTGAAGACTTTTACGTCCTCAATCAATCGGGAAAGAAAATCCCGGCCGATATTGACGCCCGGCTGTTTCGCAAATTGCAGTTAATCGACGATGCCACATGCAGCAACGATTTACGCATACCGCCCAGCAACCATTTCGAAGCCTTGCAGGGCAAACTGGCGAACTATCATTCTATCCGAATAAATCGCCAATGGCGGCTGATCTTTCGTTGGGACGATACCAAAGGCGAAGCCACCAACCTTTACCTCGACAACCACAGCTATCGATGAGGCACCCCATGATCATGACAACCAGAAAACCCGTCAGCGTCGGTGAAATGCTCACCGCCGAGTTCATGGAACCAATGGCACTGACCCAGACCGCCTTGGCCGACGCCATGGGCGTCCCGCGCAAACATGTGAACGAACTGTGCAACAACCGTCGCCGGATTACCGCCGATACCGCCCTGATTCTTGCCCGCGTCTTTGGCAATAGCGCTGAGTTCTGGATCAACACCCAAACCCGCAATGACCTGTGGGACGCCCTGAACATCCCTGATCGCCGCGAACGCATCGACCGTGCGCGCTCCATTGCCGCCTGATCAACATTTCCACCTCCCCACATCCATTCCTGACATGAGCCTGTCAGCAGCATCTTGCTAGGGTCTGATCTCCGCCGATCAAATGGTTCGGTTGATAAACTGTGAGCGCCCCATGACATATGCTGAAAATCTCTGGCTGTTCTTCATCCTGCTTTCGGGCATCATCATTGTGCCCGGCATGGACATGTTTTTTGTCATTGCCAATTCCCTGACCGGCGGCAAACGCGCCGGGTTATCGGCCACCGCCGGGATCATGCTGGGCGGGGTCTATCACACGCTGCTTGGCGCGATTGGCATCAGTGCGCTTTTAGCCATCGCCCCGTGGCTTTTGAATGTCATGCTGTTTGTCGGGGCCGCCTATATGGTCTGGATCGGCATCACGCTTTTGCGCAGTGCGATCACCGTGGATCGCATCCGGGCGGCCAAAACCGCATCGCTTTGGATCGCCTTTCGACAGGGCATGATCACCTGCATCCTCAATCCCAAGGCATATCTGTTTATCTTTGCGGTTTACCCGCAATTCATCCGCCCCCATTACGGCCCGCTTTGGTCACAGGCCCTTGTCATGGGCATCATGACCGCCATCGTGCAGCTTGCCGTATATGGCGGACTTGCCCTTGCCGCCGGAACCAGCCGCACCCTCATGACCGGCAATCCGGTCGCAACGATTTTCATCGGGCGCGCGGCGGGGGCGCTGTTTATCGGTGTCGCCCTTCTCACCGCGTGGCAAGGCATGATCACATTCGGTATAACAACTTATGATTGACAGGCTGGTTTAAATGGTCAAATACTTAACCCCATGGTTAAGTATCAAGACGCCGAATTAAACGACATATTCTCAGCCCTCGCCGATCCGACGCGCCGGGCATTGCTGGCCCGGCTCGAAGGCGAAGACGCCCTGTCCATCAGCGCGCTGGCCCAGCCGTTTGAGGTGTCGCTGCCGGCGGTGATGAAACATTTGAATGTTCTGTCCGATGCCGGGTTGATCACGCGTGAAAAAACCGGGCGCACGGTCAGCGTCCGCCTTCAGGCCGAACCGATGGCCCACGCCATGCAATGGCTGTCGCGCTATGAACATTTCTGGACAGAACGCCTCGATCGGCTTGCCGCCTTTGTCGAAGCCGCCCCGGATGCCGAGACCACGTCTGAACCGGCCCAGTCGGCCCCGTCGGCCAAGTCGGCCAAGTCGGCCAAGTCGGCCAAGTCGCCCCATCCAAACGCATCAAAGGCCCCGTAATGGAACAACAAAAACCAAGCCTGACGATCCGGCGCCGCCTTGCCGCTCCGCCCGCAACAGTTTTTGCCGCATGGACCGATGGGCAAAAACTTGCCCAATGGTGGTCGCCCCATGACTGCGAAATGATGGATGCCCATCTTGATGTCCGGGTGGGCGGCGGTTTTCGCATCCGGTTCAAGGAATCCGGACAGGACGGCGAAATTCACGACGTCAGCGGTACCTATGACATCGTCGAAACCGATCAAAAACTATCCTTTAGCTGGCACTGGATCACCACGCCCGAACGCACATCGCATGTCACAGTGACCCTGACACCCGATGCAAACGGCACGGCAACCATCCTTGTCCTGCATCACGAACAGTTCGCCGATCAGGCCGCCCGCGACGGCCACCAAAACGGCTGGAACAGCACATTGGACAAACTCGAAACCTTTTGCGCCAAGGAGCAATAACCCCCTTGACCTCAACCATGGTTAAGGCCTGAGCATCGCCGCGAATTAAGACCGCGCAGCATACTGGACACCGATGCCGCCCCATGAACTTGCGCGATTGGCCTCAATCTATCGCGCCACGACGCCACCAAAAGAAACCCGAGGAACCACAAGACATGAGCGCCCCACAAGCCACCCCCAACACCGGCCAACCCGGTGCCAAGGCCACCAGCAAGGAATGGATCGGCCTTCTGGTCCTGACCCTGCCCTGCCTTCTGATTGCCATGGACATGACGGTTCTGCATCTTGCCGTGCCCCATCTGACCGCAAGCCTCAACCCGACCAGCGATCAGTTGCTGTGGATTGTTGATATCTATGGCTTTTTCATCGCCGGATCGCTGATCACCATGGGCACCCTTGGTGACCGGATCGGGCGGCGCAAACTTCTGATGATCGGCGGCGGCTGCTTTGGTGCGGCCTCGGTCCTTGCGGCCTTTTCCGATACGCCGGAAATGCTGATTTTCGCCCGGGGTGTGCTGGGCATTGCCGGGGCGACGCTGATGCCTTCTACCCTGTCGCTGATCCGCAACATGTTTCACAATGACAAGGAACGCTCCTTTGCCATTGCCGCATGGATGACCACATTCATGGTCGGTACGGCGGCCGGGCCGCTTCTGGGCGGTGTGGTGCTCAGCTACTTCTGGTGGGGGGCGGTGTTTTTGCTCAATGTGCCGGTGATGGCGCTGTTGTTGCTGGTCGCCCCGATCCTGCTGCCCGAACATAAGGCCGAACGCTTTGGCCGGCTTGACCTGTTCAGTGCCGCCCTGTCGCTGTGCTCGGTTCTTGCGATCATTTACGGGGTTAAGGTCTTTGCCGCTTACGGCTTTGGCATTGATGCGCTTGCCGCCCTTGTGCTTGGTCTGCTTGGCGCGTGGGTGTTCTTTCGCCGTCAGCGCAAACTTGCCGATCCGCTGCTTGATCTTGATCTGCTCAAACAGAAAACCATCGCACTTCCGATTGTCATTCAGACCGCAGTGATCTTTGCCGGGATGGCCTATTTCATGTTCCTGTCACAGGCCCTGCAACTTGTCATCGGCCTGACACCCATTCAGGCCGGGCTTTCCATGTTGCCCGCCACCCTCGCCGGGATTGTCGGATCGATGGGCGCACCGGTTCTGATGGGTCGCTATAAACCCGGACAGGTGATGACCGCCGCCCTGATCCTGACCGGGATTGGCTTTGGCATGTTGTCATGGCCCGGCAGTGTCGTCAGCCTTTACATCCTGATTGCCGGTGCGACGATCTTTTCGCTCGGCATTACCCCGGTTGCGATGATCTGTACCGATATGGTGGTGGCCTCTGCCCCGGCGGATCGGGCCGGATCGGCTGCTGCCATGTCTGAAACCAGTGCCGAGCTTGGCGGTGCCCTTGGCATTGCCGTTCTGGGCAGTGTCGGCACCGCGATCTATCGCGATGTCATGGTCAACGCCGTGCCATCGGGCATTGATGCCACGGCGGCGGAGGCCATTCGCAGCACGCTGGGCGGGGCGGTCAATGCGCTGACCAATCTGCCTCTGGCCCTGTCATCCGATATCCTGCCCATCGCCCGTGCGGCCTTTACCGACGGGCTTCAGGTGATTTCAATCATCTGCACCATTCTGATGGTTTTATCGGCCATCGGCACCCTGATTGCCCTGCGCGATGCCCGCTGCGAGACCAATGACACCAACGACACCGGTGACAGCAATGACGATGACGGCGCACACGGCGATGCCGTGATTGATCCGACCTTAAAACAGGCGGTCTCCGCCACGGGACCCGTGAAGTAACCCCGATAAGCGCGCCCGACATCCAGGCAGATGAAAGGCACGCCTTCTCTGCCGTTCGCCCCTCAACCGGGGCGCGGCAGCCGCGGCCCTGACGGCCCAAACAAACACTTAGAACAGCCCAAACTACATAGCCTTGCCGCCCCTTGGATCAACGCCGCCGACCGACCAGAGCAATTTTCCAGTCCAATTTGGAGGATACAATGAAACGTCCAGAAATCGTCTCACGCACGCAATGGCTCGACGCCCGCAAAACGTTACTTGCCCGCGAAAAGGAACACATGCGGGCCTATGACCGCCTGTGCGAAGAACGCCGGGCTTTGCCGTGGGTCAAGGTCGACAAGGACTATGTTTTTGACACGCCCGATGGCCAAAAATCGCTGACCGACCTGTTTGACGGACGCCGCCAGCTCATTGTCTATCACTTCATGTTCGGGCCGGGCTGGAAAGAAGGCTGCGTTGGCTGTTCCTTCCTTGCCGATCATTTTGACGGCGCCAACCTGCATCTCAAACATCATGATGTGTCGCTGGTTGTGGTCTCGCGCGCCCCGCTTGCCGAATTTCAGCCGTTCCAAAAACGCATGAACTGGGATTTCCCATGGGTTTCATCGGCCGGATCGGACTTTAATTATGATTTTGACGCATCCTTCCGCCCCGAAGACGTCAAGGCGGGTACGGCGACCTATAACTTCCGCCCCTATACCGGCAAGATGGAAGACCTGCACGGCGAAAGCGTCTTTGTCCGCGATCCCGACACCGGCGAGATTTTCCACACCTATTCCAGCTACGCCCGCGCCGGGGATGCGCTGATCGGTGCGCACACATTCCTCGACATGACCCCATATGGTCGCAACGAGGACGGGGTGATGAGTTGGGTGAAGCTGCATGATTTGTATGAGGATTACAAATCAGCTGATTCGGGCTGTCACTAAACCCGACAAATGCAAATCGCCCGCGCGCCTGATTTAGGCGGCGGGCGATTCACTTATTTTGAATAATAGCTGGGATTATTCAGAAATTTTGAATACCGGAAGCACCGAACCTTCGTATTTGGTTTCGATGAATTCGCGGATGCTGTCATCGTGATACGACTCAACCAGGGTCTTGACCCAGGGTTTGTCTTTATCCTGCGTGCGGGTGACAATCACGTTGGCATACGGGCTGTCATTGCCTTCAATCACAATCGAATCCTTGACCGGATTCAGACCGGCTTCCAGCGCGTAGTTGGTGTTGATCGCCGAGGCATCAAGATCGGTAAGCGAGCGCGGAAGCTGTGCGGCGTCCAGCTCTATGAACTTGATATTCTTGGGGTTTTCAATCACGTCAAGCGGGCTGACAACCAAGCCTGCATCCGGATCAACCTTGATCAACCCTTGTGACTGCAGCACCAGAAGCGCACGGCCACCATTGGTCGGGTCGTTCGGAATACCGATTTCCGCACCGTCTTTAAGCTCATCAAGGCTTTTGATTTTGTCGGAATAAATGCCCATCGGGGTCAGGATGTTATAGCCAACCACCGTAAGGTCATAGCCACGGTCCTTGATCTGGTTATCCAGATACGGTTTGTGCTGGAAACTGTTGGCATCCAGATCGCCATCATCAAGTGCCTGGTTCGGAATAACATAATCCGAGAAGCTGATGATTTCGATGTCCAAACCCTTGGTAGCTGCGACTTTGGCGACTTGTTCCATGACTTCTTCATGGGCACCCGGGGTCACTGCGACCTTGATTTTTTCATTGGCGATTGCCTGCCCGGTCAGGGCGGCAGTCAGAACGGCGGCAGCCGTCAGTTTAAGTAGAAACCGCATGATAAAGCTCCTTGGTTGCTTTGTTTTCTTTGGTGTTTTGCGGGAATTCGAAAAATCGAATGTGGGGCGTCAATTCTGTATTTTGCGATCAGATGTTGCGTTTATCCGCCTTGCGCGCCAGCCGGTCGCCAAACATCTGTACCGCCTGAACCACAACAATCAGGGTCACCACCACCAGCGCCATCACATCGGGACGGAACCGTTGATAACCATAGCGAATGCCAAGATCACCAAGCCCGCCAGCACCGACAGCGCCGACCATGGCTGAATAGCCAATCAGGGTCACCGCCGTCAGCGTCAGACCATGAATAATGCCCGGCAGGGCTTCGGGCAGCAGTACCTTGGTCACAACCTGAAGCGGGCGTGCGCCCATGGCTTGGGCGGCCTCGGTCAGGCCGCTATCCACTTCGCGGATCGCCCCTTCGATGATGCGGGCAATAAACGGAATGGCCGCCACGGTCAGCGGTACGATGGCCGCAGACGTGCCGATTGATGTGCCGACGATCAGCCGGGTAAACGGAATGATCGCAACCGCCAGAATGATGAACGGCACCGAGCGGGTCGCATTGACAATCGGGCCAATAAGCTTTTGAAACAGCGGTGCTTCAAGCAATTCACCCCGACCAGAAGTTGCCAGTAATACGCCAAGCGGCAAGCCAAGGGTAGTCGCCAGAAACAGCGACACGCCGACCATATAAAGGGTTTCCCAAGTCGCCTGAAGCAGGATTGGTGCGAGTGTTGTTAGCATGGCTTAGCCCTCCTGCCCGTCAGATATCGTGGCGGATGCATCAGCATCCGTAGCAGCATCGGTACCCGCCCGAAATTCCATAAACTCATCGGCCAGAAGCGACTGGGTTGTCGCATGTACCGGATTGGCGAAGATGCTACTCACATTGCCTTCTTCGACAATCACGCCGCGATCCATCACCGCCACCCGGTCACACAGCGCCTTGACCACCGCCATTTCATGGGTGATCACCACCATGGTCAGGCCAAGACGTTTGTTGATGTCTTTGAGCAGCGTCAGGATTTGACGGGTGGTTTCGGGATCAAGCGCGGATGTGACCTCGTCACACAGCAAAACCTTGGGATTGGACGACAAAGCGCGCGCAATACCGACACGCTGTTTCTGCCCACCGGATAATTCCGCAGGATAGCGATCACGTTTGTCATCAAGCCCAACAAGGGGCAACAGCGGATCGACGGCGGCGGCAATTTCAGCCTTGCTGGCACCGGCCAGTTCAAGCGGCAATGCGATGTTGCCATAGACCGTGCGCGACGACAGAAGGTTAAAGTGCTGAAACACCATGCCAAGCTGGCGGCGGAACAACGGCAAGTCGCGCTTGGAAAGTGTGGTGACTTCTGCCCCATCGACAATCACAGAGCCCGAAGTCGGCCGTTCAAGCAGATTGATGCAGCGGATCAGAGTTGATTTCCCGGCACCTGATCTGCCAATCACGCCGACAATCTCGCCCGCCGCAATATCAAGATCAATACCGCGCAATGCCGCATGGGCATCGTTGCCGCGTCGGGCAGGATATGTTTTCTGAACGTTCGAGAGCCTGATCATCGGTCTCAACCTTTTCCGTACATACAAAAAAACCGCCGCGGCGAAACCGAGGCGGTCGTACATACGGAGCATATACGCCCTCTCGCTTTAGCCGCATTTTTATCGCGCCCGCAAGCTGAGGAGCAAATCGGCGCGTTCGATATGACTGGTATAATTGACTAAAGCCGGTTCTTCAATGGCAATGATCATGCAATTTACGCATAGCTTTTATGATAGCCGCCTGATTAACAAATATTTTTTGTATAACCAGCCAGCGTCAGCCAGCCTGTTTGGCAAACAGCAACTTAACAAAACTGCGCAGCAGCATGATCTGATTTGCCAGCATTTGCGGACGCCCAAGTGCCTTGGACATCACGATGCCACCTTCGACCACGGTGGACACCATATCGGCCAGTTCATCAAGATCAACCGGTTCGTTTGGCGGGTATTGTACAACAACCCTGTCAAGAATTGTGCGAAACCGGTCACGCCATCCTAACACTGCCTGCTGGTTTAACTGGCGGACTTCCTGATCAAATAACCGTTCCTGATAGCAATAGACGGCAATCAGGCATCCCGGATGGCCGTTTGGCAAGTCTTCCACCAGCTCGGCCAGCATTTTAAGCCCGATGAGAAACTGCTGGAGCGGATCATCTGTCAGTTCCTGCCCACGGTTAAACACCTGATCAAGGATGATTTCATCCTGATCGATGTGCCGGAGCAAAAGTGCACGCGCCAGTTCGTTCTTATCCTTGAAATGATAGAAGAACCCACTTTTGGTGATCTCGGCTTCGCAGATGATTTCCTCGATCGAGGTCGCACCGAACCCTTTTTGCAAAACAGCCTGTTCGGCAATTTCAAGAATGCGTTCGCGCGTGCGTTCGCCCTTGCCCTTGGCCGCATCGGTGTTCACACCGGGCCGATCTATTATCTGGTTCATCACATTACCCTACCGCCGGTACAGTTTTTCGTCGCACAGCATACCCCGATTGCGCCAGATTGCCGACCCAATCGCGTATCCATTTGTTTTTGAATGACTTTAAGCAAATCCCAAAACCGCACCGCGTGCGCACTAGAAGAAAAATCCAACCAGAGCGACACTTCGCGCCCACAACTTGCCCCGGCCTAAATAGCGTCAGGGTAGAATTTTTAAAACCCAAAAATGTGAAATACGACGTTATGACCCACCACCATCACAACTTGCCGCCCCTCGCGCCCACCAAATTCATCACCGATGGCGGCCTTGAAACGACCCTGATTTTTCATGACGGAATCGACATCCCCTATTTCGCGTCGTTTGATCTTTTGAAGACGAAGGACGGTTACGACCGGGTTTATGCCTATTACGCGCGTTACCTTGAAATTGCCCGCACGGCCAAGGTCGGCTTCATTCTTGAAAGTCCAACCTGGCGTGCGAGCAGCGACTGGGGTCCGTGCACGGGCTATTCCGCCGCTGAACTGGCCGACATTAATGTCAAATCAATCGCCATGATGGCTGATCTGCGTGATCAGTATCAAACTGCCGATACCCCATGCCTGATCAGTGGCTGTGTTGGACCACGCGGTGATGGCTATACCCCGTCAAATCGCATGACCACCCAGCAGGCCCGCGATTATCACGCTGTGCAAATCGAAAGCTTTGCGGGAACAGCGGTTGATATAGTGTCCGCCATTACGATGAATTATCTCGACGAAGCACTTGGCATTGCGCTGGCGTGTAAGGATGTGGGCATCCCTTGCGTCATTTCCTTTACCGTTGAAACCGATGGCCATTTGCCAAGCGGGGAAACCATCGAGGAAGCAATTGCACGGGTCGATCATCACACCGGGGCCTATCCGGTTTATTACATGATCAATTGCGCCCATCCCGATCATTTCCGCGACAAGCTTGACGGCAACGGGGCGTGGAAAAACCGCATTTGCGGGGTGCGCGCCAATGCATCGCGCCAAAGCCATGCAGAGCTTGATGCCTGCGAACATCTTGACGATGGCAATCCTGATGAGTTGGGCCGTCTGTATCGTGATCTTGCCAGCGTGTTGCCGAACCTTTCGGTGATTGGCGGCTGCTGCGGGACCGATCATCGTCACGTTACCGCCATGGCCGACCATGCGTTACCGCATCTTCACGCTGCACGCTAAGCCACAAAACCCACATAAAACCCAAAAAACGACGGGACACGAGCAATGAATATGAGCTTCAAACCAGCCCCCATGTCAGACGCGCCACAGACCACACCACCCCTTGATATACGGCGCGCCACGCCAAATGACGCCGATGCCATGGCCAAACTGATCAATATCGCGGGCGAAGGCCTGCCGGTGTATCTGTGGCAGAACATGATCGAGGGCAGTGAGACCGCATGGGATGTCGGCCGCAGACGCGCACAACGTGAAGAAGGCGGGTTTTCATACCGCAACACGCAATTTGCCTTTGGCGAACATCAAATCATGGGGGCGGTAATTGGCTATGCCCAGCCTGATACGGCTGAGCCGGTCAATCGGAATGAAATTCCGGCGATGTTTGTGCCAATCCTTGAACTTGAAAGCCTCGCGCCGGGCAGCTGGTACATCAATGTGCTGGCGGTGTTTCCGCCGTTTCGCAATCGCGGGGTGGGATCGGTTTTGGTGCAGGCCGCCGAAAACGATGCACGTGACGCTGGCAAACAGTCGGTCAGCATTATCGCATCGGATGGCAATCCCGGTGCCGTGCGTCTTTATGAACGCATGGGCTATACCGCCTGTGCGACGCGTAAAATGGTCAAGGAGGGGTGGGAAAACCCCGGTGAAAACTGGATACTTCTGGTTAAATCGATCTGATCACCTCGAACATGCAAAAGGCAGAAGGCATCAGCTTTCTGCCTTTTTCTCCCACGCCCCTTGCGGGGTTTGCTGCCAATAGGACAGCTTGTGTCCAGCGTCTTTCCAATCTTTCCAGCGCGTGCGGGCTTCTGCCACTGCGTCATGATCGCGATCATCAAACAGCATGATCACCCGTTCATAATCAGCGATTTTTTCGCTGATCGCCCGGTCGGTCAGAAACAGGAACTGGGCACCATTGGGGTTTTCATCCTCAGACGTTAGCCAGACCGGCTGCATTTGCGGATCGCCATCCGATTTTGCCCCATGGGGCAACCAGCTTGCCGCGTCATAGGTCCAAAGCAGGGTATTGATGGCATCAACCCGTTGCTCAATCCCGGTCATCACCACAGCACGCTTTTCCCGCTCCAATGTCTTGGACAGCAGGGTCGGAAGTGCGCGTTCCAGCGGCATGCTGGTGAGATGATAGAACCAGATATCAGCCATAGAGGATTTCTATCCCGAAGACGAAAACGGGGCAAGGTGATCATCACCCTGCCCCGGATTAATTTGCAATGCGTTCAGCCCGTCAATGCATCTTGGCAAATGCCCGAACACGCATGCCTCCGAACACGCATGCAATGGATTCTCGCCTGCGCGGGACTGACGGCGCGGCTTAGGGACAGTGTGGCTTTACGCTTCGTAGTTATCAGCCACAAAGCGATCAAGCAGACGCACGCCAAAACCAGTCGCCCCTTTTGGTGTGACTTCCTTGTCAGATGTCGACCACGCGGTTGCGGCAATATCAAGATGCGCCCACGGACGATCCTTGGTGATAAAGCGTTTGAGGAACTGGGCCGCGGTGATCGAACCCGCAGCACGGCCGCCAACGTTTTTCATATCGGCAATGTCAGATTTGATCTGCTTGTCATAGCCAGCACCCAGTGGCAAACGCCAAACGGTTTCATCGACCGAAAGCCCCGCCGTGGTGATTTGCTGTGACAGGTCATCATTGTTGGAAAACAGACCGGCATTTTCATGACCAAGGGCAATGATCACAGCCCCCGTCAGGGTCGCCAGATCCACGATCAAACGCGGATCGTGTTTTTCCTGAACGTATGTCAGCGCATCACACAGAACCAAGCGGCCTTCGGCGTCGGTATTGATGACTTCAATCGTCTGCCCCGACATTGAGGTCACAACATCGCCCGGACGCTGTGCGGTTGAGGATGGCATATTTTCAACAAGGCCGATAACCCCGACCACGTTGCATTTCGCCTTACGCCCGGCCAGTGCCTTCATAAGGCCGGACACAACACCGGCACCGCCCATGTCAAACTTCATGTCTTCCATGCCAGCCGCCGGTTTGATCGAAATACCGCCGGTATCAAAGGTCACGCCCTTGCCAACGAAGGCGACGGGGGCGTCTTTTTTCTTGCCACCGTTCCAGCGCATGACAACCATATAAGGCTTTTGGGCCGAGCCCATGGCAACGCCCAAAAGCGCGCCCATGCCAAGCTTTTTCATTTCCTTTTCGTCAAGCACGTCAATCTCGACACCGAGCTTTTCCAGCGCGCTGACTTCTTTCATGAAGCTTTCAGGATAGAGAACATTGGCCGGCTCAGACACCAGATCGCGGGTGAAGAACACGCCTTCGACAACCTTTTTGGCGCTATCGAACTGTTTCTTGGCATCCTTGTGATCGCGCGCGGCAATCGACAGGGCCTTAAGAACCGGCTTGTCGTCCTTGGTTTCGGTGGTGCGATATTTATCAAACCGATAGTCGCGCAGCATGGCACCGGTTGCGAAATCACAGGCCAAACCATCCATATCAAACAGAACCGACAGGTCTTTCTCCCCGGTCGAAATCGCACGGGTGGTCACCGTGCCGCCAAGTTTCTGGGCGGCGATCACGTCAAACTCAGCTTCCTTGCCAATCCCGAAAACAATCACGCGCGACAGATCAACATTGGCCGGGGCCAGAATCTGCAGGCTTTGGCCGGACTTGCCCTTAAAAGTCGAAGATTTGATCGCCTTGGTGATTGTACCGCCCATGGCTTCATCAAGGGCAACCGCACTTGGCATCAAGTCGGCACCTTCGGTGGCAAAAGCGATGACTGCACCGCTGGTCGGAAGGGCAAGATCGGAAAACGTGATCTTCATGGTGAACAGGACTCCTGTCATGTTTCGGGGCACACAGCCCTTTTCAAAAGCAGCTGTGTTGTTGAAATACTGCCCTTAATCTAGCGCGTTAAACGGCGATGAAAAGGTTTATCGTTGAAAAAGCTGCGTGATTTCACGCAATAGCAATGGTTTGATCGATAAAAACATTACCGATGCCGATTGCGCAACATCAAGGACGCCCCTTACAAAGGCGCTATTATGACGCATTCCAGCCTTTTGGAGCCTGCATCATGAATGCCAAAACTGCCCCCGTTTCAATCCGTGAACCCGCAGCACAACCCCATCCATTCTGGAGCGTTGCGTTTCGCCCGCTTTTCCTGTGTGCGGGCATTCTTGCCATTGTTGCCGTTGTCTGGTGGGTTGCCGGGTTTGTCCATGGCGTCCCGACACCGATCCTTGGCACCGCATCCTTCTGGCATGCCCATGAGATGATTTTTGGCTTTGGCGGGGCGGCGATTGGCGGGTTCCTGTTAACCGCGATTGCCAACTGGACCGGTCGCCCGGCGATTTCCGGGCCGATGTTAATGGGCCTTACATTTTCGTGGGTTTTGGGTCGGGGCGTGATTGGCTTTGGCGAAAGCCTGCCTGCTGCATTGGTGATCCTTGGGGCAATTGGCTATTTCGTCTTTTTGATTGCGCTGGGCCTGCGGGAACTTGTCGCGGCGCGCAACTTTAAAAACCTGCGGGTTTTGGCGGTGATTGGTGTGATTGCGCTGTTTGATGGATTGTTCATCGCGGCCTGTCTTGATGCCGTCGCCCTTGATGCGGTGATGCTCTATCAAACCGCCATTCTGACGATCATTTTGTTGATATCGCTGATTGGCGGGCGGGTGATCCCGGCCTTTACCCGCAACTGGATGACCCGCGATAATATCGACGCACTGATGCCCAAAATGTTTAACCGGTTTGATATGCTCTGCCTTGCCAGTGTCGCCATCAGCATCATCGCCGGGATTATTGATCCGGCGGGCATGGCATTTGGTTCTGCCCTGCTGCTGGCTGCGATCCTTCATACCGTAAGATTGATCCGCTGGCGCGGCATTCATAGCTGGCGTGAGCCAATTGTCGCCATGCTGCATCTGGGCTATTTCTGGGTGCCGGTTGGGCTTGCCCTTCTGGGCGCATCCGTCATCTGGCCTGATGCCATCACAAGCCGCGATGCCCTGCATGGGCTGACCGGCGGGGCGATTGCCTGCATGATCATTGCCATTGCTGGCCGTGCGGCCCTTGGCCATACCGGGCGGGAGGTGCGCGCAGGTGTGTTGCTGAATGCTGCCTTTGCCCTGATCTGGGTTTCAACCGTGTTTCGGATTGTCGCGGGTCAAAGTGATGGCCATTACATCACCCTGCTGGCAATTGCCACATTGATGTGGATTGGCGGCTGGCTGGCGTTTTTGATTGGCTATGGGCCGGTTCTGATCGGACCGTCGCAGAAGAAAACGCGCGGCATTCCGGTGCGCTAAACGCGTTAGGTGAAGTCAAACAGCGACATCGACGGGTTGGATTTGATGTATTCGACTTCGCCACCATCTTCATCCCCGGTGCTGATCCAGCCGTGCATTTCGTAAAAGCCATGTGCACGGTTTTTGGGGTCGGCCCCGGTGGTCAGCGAGATGTCGTCGCATCCCTGTTCAAACAGCCAGTCCTCAGCCATGCGCAACAATGCCGCCCCCACACCGCGCCCTTCAAAATCGGGATCGACGAACAGCGCCCATAATGTCGACTCAGATGGGATGGCGATGGCAAAACCCGCCGCCGAGCCATCCAGATCGGCAATCCAGATGCCGTAGCCGTCCGTCAACCATTTGCCAAAGGCCGTTTTGGTGATGCCGCGTTCGGCAAGCTGACTGGCCGACAGGTGGTTTTCGCGCACGCGGCTTCGGATGGCGAAAATAGCCCCGACATCGCCGGTCCGTGCTTTGCGAATTTTTAGTCCGGCCATGTGTGTTTAAATCCTGCGTCACCTTCATCGGGCGGCACTTTGGCCAAGCCGTTGCATCACGCGATTATAGTTTAAAAGTTCGATATAGACTTTAAGCTTTAGGTGTTATGAAAACTTTTCGATGAGAAGATAATACCATTGTTGCGACCCTTAGTATGATTGCGTATATACAGACGAACATAATCTTTGGTGCAAAGCCTATGAAAAATAAGAATTCAAAACATTCACCGCTTGATAGCCCAACCAATAGAAGCTTTGGGCTTACGGTCGGCGGCATTTTTCTCTTGATTGAGACTTATCGATTTTGGCAGAGCAATATTGTCGATATCGCAGGCGTCATACTATTGACCGTATCATTGCCGCTGTTAACTCTCGGAGTGCTATATCCTCGAATTCTTACACCACTAAATCGTGGATGGATGAAACTTGGCTTGATACTCCATAAAATTGTAAACCCAATAGTGATGTTACTGCTGTATATTGTGACGATTTGCACAACAGGCTTAGCAATGCGGGCTTTTGGTAAAGATCCTCTAAACCTCAAATTTGATAAAGATGCAAAGACCTATTGGATTGCGCGCTCGCCGAAAGGCCCGTCGCCTGAAACTATGAAGAACCAGTTTTAATTAGAGAAATTTAGACAAATGAGCTTCTTAATCGAATTATGGTCGTTTCTTAAAGCGCGCAAAAAATTCTGGCTTTTCCCGGTCATCATCGTGATGATTATGTTTGGTGGACTTCTCATAGTCGCTCAGGGTTCCGCTGTTGCTCCATTCATCTACACGCTATTTTAAGCAACAGGAGCTTTGAATGCGCATACTTGGCATCTCAGCCTTTTATCATGACAGCGCCGCCGCGCTTATCGTTGACGGTCATATCGTGGCCGCGGCTCAAGAAGAAAGATTCTCACGCAAGAAGCATGACGAAGGTTTTCCTGTTCAAGCTATCAGTTACTGCCTCGAAGAAGCTGGAATAAGTCTAGCTGATGTTGATTATGTCGCATTTTATGACAAACCCTTTCTGAAATTTGAACGCCTCCTCGAAACCTATCTTGCCTTTGCGCCAAAGGGATTTAGGTCGTTTCAAAGAGCGTTACCTATCTGGTTAAAAGAAAAACTGTTCCAGAAAGATATGTTGCGCAAACTGCTGAAGCGCTACGATGAAAACTTCGATTGGCAAAATAAACTATTATTTGGTGAACATCATCAAAGTCATGCTGCATCAGCGTATTATCCATCGCCTTTCGACGAGGCTGTAGTCTTGACCATGGATGGTGTTGGCGAGTGGGCCACCACCTCTTTAGCTATTGGTCGTGGCAACAAGCTAGAAATGATAAGAGAGATTCACTTCCCCCATAGCTTAGGCCTATTATATTCAGCGTTCACATACTACACCGGATTCAAAGTTAATTCTGGTGAGTACAAGGTAATGGGCCTAGCCCCTTATGGCTCACCAAAGTATGCCGACATAATAAAAAAACACATAATTGATATTAAAGATGATGGTTCGTTCCGCATGGATATGAGCTATTTCGACTACTGTACCGGCCTGACGATGACAAACAATAAATTTGCATCTCTGTTTGGAAGACCTGCACGTACTAAAGAAGACGATGAGCTTGAACAATTCCACATGGACATCGCAGCATCTGTTCAAGCCGTCACCGAAGAAATTGTACTCAAACTCACTCGCTCGCTGGCAAACGAATTTGACATCAAAAACCTATGCCTAGCCGGAGGAGTTGCACTTAACTGCGTAGCAAACGGTAAAATTGTAAAAGACGGCTCATTTAAGAATATTTGGATTCAACCAGCTTCCGGTGACGCAGGGGGTGCTCTCGGCGCGGCACAAACAGCCTATTTTCATCATCTCGGCATGCCACGAACGACACAAGCTGGCAATGATGCGATGCAAGGCTCGTATTTGGGGCCATCGTTCGATCAAAATGACATTGAAGAACGGTTAAAAAAAGTTGGCGCAAAATTTGAAACGTTTGATATCACAGAAGTAATTCAGAAAACAGCTGATGCTCTGTCAAATGAACGAGCTATTGGGTGGATGCAAGGTCGCATGGAATTTGGACCTCGCGCATTGGGAGGAAGATCGATCATTGCAGACCCACGCTCCGCCCGGATGCAGAAAACCTTGAACCTCAAAGTTAAATATCGAGAATCATTCCGCCCCTTCGCCCCGTCGGTTTTAGCCGAAGACGTAAGTGATTGGTTCGATATTGATTGCACCAGCCCTTACATGCTGTTTGTCGCAGATATCGTAACAAAACGTCAGCGACAAATGTCCGACGATGAACGGTCTCTATTTGGAATAGAAAAACTAAACATTCCACGTTCGGATATTCCTGCGGTAACTCACGTAGACTATTCCGCAAGGATCCAGACGGTGCACGCACAGACTAATTCAAGTTATCACGCACTTATTTCAGAGTTTAAAAAAATTACAGAATGCTCAGTTCTGGTAAATACGAGCTTCAACGTTCGCGGAGAGCCAATAGTATGCACCCCGGAAGATGCCTTTCGTTGCTTCATGGGAACGGAACTTGATAATTTAGTTATCGGAAACTGTTTTTTACGCAAAGAAGATCAAGATGAAAACCTCAAGCTAGACTACAAAAGCGCTTTTGAACTGGATTAAACGTAAAATTAAAATATAATTGATATTATAAATCGCCAGAAAAAAAGCGAAGTATTCACCATTATAATATCGCGAATATTAGATCCAAATGTCTTTTGTCCTTAGTGATTTTAGATAGCACCAGCAGAAATCCCCCTGCTTAATATTAAATTCACTTACTGAAAGAACCTGAAAACTGAAACCTGGCCTAGATCAGCTTGACCGGCAACCGTTTTGGTCCCCACGTTCCGGGGGTTGACTGAAACACACCGCCGCAGCCTGTGCCGCAATTGGCGCAACATCCGTGTGCATCAAGGTTCCAGTCCGATAATTGATACCAGTCCCGGCCAATCAGAAGATCGCCACAGCCATGGCAATAGGTGCTGCTGGCCGACTTGTCATGGACATTCCCGACATAAGGATAGCGGATGCCGTTTTTGATCGCGATGTCGCGCGCCCGGATCAGGGTTTCGGGCGGGGTGCGCGGATGGTCCATCATTTTCCAGTCGGGGTGAAAGGCGGTGAAATGCATTGGCACATCGGGGCCAAGATTTTCGCGCACCCAGTTGGTCATGGCATCAAATTCGCCGTCCCCGTCATTCTCGCCGGGGATGACAAGGTTGGTCAGTTCAAACCACACCCCGGTTTCCTGTTTGAGGTATTTGAGCGTTTCAAGAACATCACTCAGATGGGCCGAGCAAAGCTTGTGATAGAAATCCTCGGTAAAGCCCTTAAGATCGACATTGGCAGCATCCATATGGCGAAAGAATTCTTCGCGCGCCTTATCTCCGATATAGCCCGCCGTGACGGCCACGGTCCGAAGCCCCAACTCCCGGCAGGCTTGGGCAACATCGACGGCATATTCAAGGAAAATCACCGGGTCGTTATAGGTAAACGCCACCGCCGAACAGCCGTGATCCTTGGCGGTTTGCGCGATCATTTCCGGTGTGGCCAGCGATCCCAGCTTATCCATCTGACGCGCCTTGGAAATCTCGTGATTTTGGCAGAACTTGCAGGTCAGGTTACAGCCCGCCGTGCCAAACGACAGGATCGGGGTGCCGGGCAAAAAATGGTTGAGCGGTTTCTTTTCAATCGGATCAATGCAAAAGCCCGATGACCGGCCCCATGTGGTCAGAACCATCTGATCATCTTGGCGTGCCCGGACAAAGCACAAGCCCCGCTGCCCGTCTTTGAGCTTGCAAAAGCGCGGGCAGACATCGCACTGAATCCGGCCATCGTCGAGATGGTGCCAGTAGCGTCCGGGGACGGTATCGTTTCCACTGTTCAACAGCATTAATGCAGAAAACCTTATTTTCCGAATCAACTCTTAGGCTATCATGTAGTGAGCGGCACTCAGAAAGCTAAAACAAATCAGGAAACGGCCCTATGCTATTGTTTGAGAGAATGAAGACACAACGCGGAGAATGGCCAAAAACATTTGAAAAAGATCATTTCCCCGATAATGCCAGAACACAATGCTGGCAATTACTTGAACCACATACCCGAGAGTACTCGAGAATTGTTGAGATTTTGCGACATGCCATCGGTGTATATCACCTCAACAAAGCAGGTTTTCCGAATAGACAGCCAAGCAGGAGATTCAACCATAAGGCTGAGCTCCAAGCTTTTTTACACGAAGGATTGGATGGAGGTAATTCTCCACAAGATATTGAGTATGCCCTCACTACTATCGAGTTAATGGCTCAAAACTCTGGATACGATTCAGAACGAGCCATTGAAACTGTCAACTATCGACTAAAATTAGCCGGCGTTGGTTATAAATATATAGATAGGCAACTGGTACCTGTTGATGACGAAGAGCTCACAAATGATGCTGTCATCCCTGCCATAAGCCTACTGAACAGAGATGAATTTACTGATTCATATAACTATCTACGGCAAGCCTTCAGTGACTACAAAGAAGGAACGAACGAAAGCTCCCAGAGCGCCATAGATAATACCGTAAAAGCGGTTGAAACTGCGCTTAAGATTATATTTTCAGCTCTTGATATCGACTATGGCCCAAAGGCAACTTACGCACCCCTAATTCAGATTGCGGCAGAGAATGATCTTTTCCCCGGAATAGCAGAAGACAAGCTCTCCCCTATCGTAAATATGCTCAAAGCATTGGGAGAAATGCGAAACAAAGGAGCCGGGCACGGCGGACCGGACAAAAAAGTTTCGGATAAGGCCGTTCGCCTTGCGATACATCATTCAACAGCCAATCTTCTATATATCGTTGAGTCGTATCTGGAACGAAAACAATAAGCCCTAATGCTGGAGCATCAATGACCATCATTCGTCCGCCTGCTGTTGCCGGATCATTTTATCCGGCCGATCCCGATATCTTGCAAAGCGAGATCGACGGGCTGATGGATGCCGCGTTGCATTCCGATGTCATGGATGATGGGGTCACGCCCAAGGCGATCATTGTGCCCCATGCCGGGTTGATGTTTTCGGGTGCCATTGCCGCCCTTGGCTTTGCCACGGTGCGCGCGCTTAAGGGCCAGATCAAACGCATTGTGATTGTGGGCCCAGCACACCGCATGGCGTTTCAGGGGGTGGCCCTTGCCAAGGCCGATGGGTTTGCTACACCGCTTGGCACGGTTAAGTGTGATCTGGCCGGGCTTCAGACCGCCCTTTCGTGGCCGCAGGTTCAGATTTTGGATGATGCGCACCGCCAAGAACACGGGCTTGAGATTGAATTGCCGTTTATCCAGCGGCTGTTTGGCGAGGACAGCGATATCGGGATTGTGCCATTGCTGGTCAGTCGCTGTGGCGCGCGACAGGTGCATGAGTTGATTGAAGCACTTTGGGGCGGGCCGGAAACCTTGATTGTGATTTCATCGGACCTGTCGCATTTCCATGATTATGAGACCGCACGCCACATGGACAACCGCACGCGCGACATGATCGAGCGGTTTGATGCCGAGGGCATTGATAGCAATGATGCCTGCGGGGCGTTGCCGGTCGCGGGGATGTTGATGTCTGCGCGCAAGCGCGGCATGCGGATCAAGACCCTTGGCATGCGCAATTCCGGTGATGTGACCGGCGATAAATCGCGCGTTGTCGGCTATGGCGCATGGGCGATTTACACCGGATCGGAAAAGATGCGTGACCGCGATACGCGCGCCGAACCATCGGAAGGATTTACCGGTACGACCGAACAGCTTTTGGCCCAACACGGGCCAGAGATGATTGATCTAGCGCGGCAATCGGTCTGGCACGGTATTCGTCACGGCGGGCCGCTTAGCGCCAGTACAGCATCTGTGTCCCCGGCCCTTTTGGAGCCCGGTGCGTGTTTTGTGACCTTGAAGAAATCAGGCCAACTTCGTGGCTGCATCGGATCGGTGATGGCGCATCGCGATTTGGCGACGGACCTTTGCGAAAATGCGTTTAAGGCCGGATTTGCCGACCCCAGGTTTCCGCCGCTCCAAGAAGCGGATTTAAACGATGATCTGGAAATCTCGATTTCGGTTTTATCCCCCGCACGTGATTTTCCGTTTGAGGATGAGGCCGATCTGATTGCCAAGCTAACCCCGTTTGAGGATGGCATGATCCTGTCGGACGGCAACAACCGGGGGCTTTTCCTGCCGCAAGTGTGGGAACAATTGCCCGAACCGGCCGATTTCGTTGCACATTTGAAACGCAAGGCGGGGTTATCGATGGATCATTGGTCGACCACCATGCGCGCCCAGCGGTTTATCACGCGCGGCATTTCGGGTAAGGATATTACGACGCACGATTTCTGGAAAACTTCCGACTAAGAGGCCAAGACCATCACCGCAACAACAGACCCAAACAACCGCTATGCCGATTTTCTGAGTGCCGTTGCCACCTTCGAAGGGGTTTGGGGGCTTTATCGCAATGGCTGGCTGCTGTGTCCCGGCGATGACGGGCAGAAATTCTGTCCGTTTTTCCCATCACGTGATGATGCAGTACACTGGGAAGATGCGGCCAATACCGGCTATGTCCCAACCGCGATTACGCTGGTGGAATTGATGGAAAGTTTGCTGCCTGATTTGGCGAAGAATGACATTGTGGCCGGTATTTCCCCAACCCCGGATGCGGGGCCCATTGTGCCTGGCCATGATCAGCTTCACCATGATTTGATCACCGCATTCAAGGCCGCAATCGCCGGGAAATAAAGCAAACCCCAGTTGCCCATCGTTTAGGGTCTGGACCTTGGCGGCAAAATTCCCTATGCCCTTTGCCATATAAATTTCACGCCAACAGACGAGATTGCAATGACCATTGCCCTGCCCGCCGATGCCGATGCGCTTGAAAACGGTTTGATCGAAATTGCCCGCAAAGCCGGTGCGGCGATGATGGAAATCTATAAAACCGATTTCGATGTGCGCTCCAAAGACGACGCATCGCCGGTGACCGAGGCCGATGACGCCGCCGAGGCGGTTATTTTACCGGGTTTGCGCGCCCTCACCCCGGACGTTAAAATCGTGTCGGAAGAAAGTGCGGCCAAGGGCGATGTGCCCGATGTTGATGGCGAAACGGATTTCTTCTGGCTGGTTGATCCGCTGGACGGGACCAAGGAATTTATCAAACGCAATGGCGAGTTCACGGTCAATATCGCGCTGATTGCCAAGGGTCAGCCGGTTCTGGGTGTTGTCTATGCCCCGGCGATTGAAAAGCTTTATTACGGTGATCCGCGTGGGGCCAAGCTGATTGACGGTGACGTCACCCCGACCATCACCGACATCACGGTGCGCGACATGCCCGAAGACGGGGTTGTTGTCGTCGGGTCACGCTCGCACGGCGACCCGGAGGCGATGAAGGCGTTTCTCGGTGATCTGCCGGTCAAGGAACTGCGCCCGGCGGGTAGTTCGCTGAAACTCTGTTTGGTGGCGGCCGGTGAAGCGGACCTGTATCCGCGCCTTGGCCCGACCATGGAATGGGACATCGGGGCGGGTCATGCAGTTTTAAAGGCCGCGGGCGGTGTGATTGAAAATATGGATGGATCGCGTTTTGATTACGGCAAGGCCGATTTTCGCAACCCGTTCTTCATCGCACGCAGCCCATCTGTGCCGGTAAAATATCAGGATTAATCCTTCGCAACAGCGGGCCGAAAACGAATTTCAAAGCATGATCAGCAGCTTGTGCTGTGTGCGCTGCACAAGGCACAGGCCGCAGGTGATTTAGCCAAAAATAAATCGTCTGAAATCCGCAGTTTCCTTGACTTTTTCACGCATCTGAATTACACATGTCTTATCGCCACACAACGTGTAGGTGACGTAAATAGCCGCCGGAATCACGGCGACGCGGTCCAGCTTCACCACCGCGGGGCGAAGTCGGGCTAGAGCGTAAATTGGCGCCGCCATTCTGTATGGCGGCGCTGCGCTATTTGGGGCCTTTTTTCGCCAACTTCCCACAGATATGCCATTCCTTTTTGGCTGCTATCACATCTGTGATGGGTGTTCTTCCTTGTCATCGTCAATGATCGTCGCTAGGTATTTCAAGACACTGGATTTTTCTTTTGGTGGTATTGCATGTGCCCTGCCCTGACCATTCGTCCCTATTCCGAAGGTGCGCTGAGCCAAGCGGCGGGAAAGCTGCGCGCAGGTGAATTGGTCGCCTTTCCGACCGAAACGGTTTACGGGCTGGGTGCAGATGCAACCAATGCCGATGCGGTTGCCGGAATTTATGCCGCCAAGCAACGCCCAAGTTTTAATCCGCTGATCAGCCATTTCCCCGACCGCGATGCCGCCGCCGCCCATGCAACATTTGATGCGCGGGCCGAAAAGCTGGCCGCCGCATTCTGGCCCGGTGCGCTCACACTGGTTTTGCCAAAACGTTCCGACAGCACGGTGTGCGAACTGACCACGGCGGGGCTGCCCAGCATTGCGGTGCGGGTTCCAGCCCATCCGATGGCGCGCGAATTGCTGCGTGCGGTGGGGCGCCCGGTTGCCGCCCCCTCGGCCAATCGGTCCGGGCGCATCAGCCCGACCACGGCAGGGCATGTTGCCCATTCACTGGGCAATGCGATTGGCATGATTTTGGATGGCGGGCCGTGTGGTGTCGGGCTTGAAAGCACGGTGATTGATCTGACCACGGATCGGGTCGTGATGCTCCGTCCCGGCGGGATTACCAAGGAACAGATTGCCGAGGTCCTGGGGACTGAGGTCATCATGGCCGAAACCGATGATAGCGCGCCCAAAAGCCCCGGCATGCTGACCAGTCATTATGCACCGGGTTTGCCCGTGCGCCTTGATGCGACCGCCCCGGATAAGGCCACATACGGCCATGAAATCCTTTTGGGGTTTGGCGATTGCGTGACCAAGGGGTTTGATGCGGTCTTGTGGCTGTCCAAATCCGGGAATGACGTTGAGGCGGCCGCGAACCTGTTTGCCCGCCTGCATGAAGCCGATCAGAAACGCTTTGACGGGATTGCCATTGCGCCGATCCCTGCTACCGGGCTTGGACTTGCGATCAATGACCGCATGAAACGTGCCAGTGCGCCGCGCGCCCCGCACCCATCGCCATAAGCGGAGCAATGGCACAATGACCCGCCCGCACGATGCCGCGATCCTTGAACTGAAAAACCTGCTTGGCCCAAAAGGCTGGAGCATGGAACGCGATGTTCTTGAAACGCATAACCGTGAGGCGCGTGGTAAGTTCGAAGGCCATGCCGATATTATCCTGTTTCCCGCCAGTACCGATGAAGTTGCCAAGGCAGTTGCCATCTGTGCCGCGCACGCCATCGCCATTGTCCCGCAAGGTGGCAATACCGGGCGCTGTGGCGGGGCGGTTGCCGGTCAGGATCAGGTTCTTTTGAACCTGAAACGGATGAACAGAATTACCGAGATTGACGCCCGCGACTTCACCGCAACCGTTGAGGCCGGTGCGATCTTGAAAACCATTCAGGATGCGGCCGAAGAACATGACCTTTTATTCCCGCTGAGCTTAGGCGCCGAGGGCAGTTGCCAGATTGGTGGCAACCTTGCGACCAATGCCGGTGGGCTTAATGTTATTCGCTATGGCAATGCGCGGGATCTGGTGCTGGGGCTTGAGGTTGTTTTGCCCGATGGCAGCATCTGGAACGGGTTATCAAAGCTGCGCAAGGACAATAGCGGCTATGACCTGCGCGATTTGTTTATCGGGGCCGAAGGCACGCTGGGTATCATCACCAAGGCGACCTTGAAACTGTTCCCCCACCCCAAACATATTGCCACCGCATGGGTGGCAGTACCATCGCCCGAAGCCGCACTTGATTTGCTGGCACTCGCACGGCGCACGACCGGCGATGCGATTGCCGCATTTGAGCTGATGTGCGGTTTTGCCCATGACATGTCGGTGACGCATCTGCCCAATCTGACGCGCCCGCTTGCCAGCCAGACCGACTGGCATGTTTTGATCGAACTCACGTCATCGCGGCCCACGGATGACCTACAATCCTTGCTGACCGACCTTTTGGGCGATGCCATGGAAGGTGAGCTTGCGCGTGATGCGACCCTTGCGCAATCCGACGCACAACGCAAAAACCTGTGGGCAATCCGCGAAGGCATTCCCGAGGCGCAAGGATTTGAAGGCGGCAGCATCAAGCATGATGTGTCCGTACCAGTATCAAAGGTCCCCGATCTTCTGACACGCGGGATGGCGGCGGCGCGTGACCTGATACCGGGCATTCGCCCCTGCCCGTTTGGCCATGTCGGGGATGGCAACATTCATTTCAATTTCACCCAGCCGCTGGATATGGACAAAGCCGACTATCTTGCACACTGGGAAAACCTGAACCGCGTCATCCATGACATTGTGGCCGGTCTTGGCGGGTCGATCAGTGCCGAACACGGCATCGGGCAGCTTAAGCGCGATGAACTGGCTCATTATGCCAGTGCGGAAAAGCTGAAGTTGCTGCGCGCGGTTAAAGCGGCAATTGATCCGGACAACCGGCTGAACCCCGGAAAGGTCGTGTGAAGAAAATACCAGTTAGCGGAGGAAAAGAACCCGATGTTTTCTGTTGAGACCTATGCCCCGCTTGATACGCTTAAACCCGTTGGTGACAATATCTGGATCGTCGATGGTCCGGTTATCGGGTTTCAGTATCTGGGCATGAAACTTCCGTTTTCGACCCGGATGACGGTCGTGCGGCTGGCAAACAACAAACTGTTTATTCACTCCCCCATTCGGCTAAGCGATCCGTTAAGGGCAGAAATTGACGCGCTTGGCGATGTCCGTTTTCTGATTGCGCCAAACACCATTCATTATGCCGAGGTTCCCGATTGGCAAAAGGCATATCCAAATGCCAAGGCATTCTGTGCCCCTGGTGTGATCAAGCGCGCAAAATCCGTCGGGCTTGACGTGCAATTTGACGGTGAACTTGCCGATACGCCAGAACCCGAATGGCAAGATGACATCAAACAGATTCTTGTCCGTGGTGGATATCTCAACGAAGCGGTGTTTTTCCACACTACGTCCGATACCCTGATCCTGACCGATCTGATCGAGAATTTTGAACCCGATAAAATCAAAAGCCCGATATGGCGGTTTTTCATTCGACTGTTTGGCACCATGGATCCACATGGCTCGGCTCCACGCGACATGCGGGCGACCTTTATCGGGCATAAAGACAGCCTGCGAAAATGCGTTCAAACCATGATCGATTGGAACCCGACACGTGTCATTCTGGCCCACGGACGGTGGTATGACACAAATGCGGTTTCTGAACTCAAACGTGCCTTTCGCTGGGTTCTTAAATAGCAAAACACCAAAGCCCGACCGGTTACAGGCATTGCCTCGGGTCATTGCCTGAGTGAGATTATGCCCGCAACGATAATCATCATGATGCCGGTGAGTGACAGCGCATCGGGCGTTTCGGCAAAGAACAGCACACCCCAAATGAATGAAAACCCGACATAGGCAAAATCAAAGGTGCCGATCATTGGCGATGGCCCGTTTTGATAGGCAATCGCCGCCCCGATGCTGCCAATCAGGATCGAGGCCGCCAGCATCGCCATGATGCCGAAATCCGAGAGCGTCATGGCACTCCACGGGGCAAGCAAAAAGCCATCTCGCACCTCGTCCGAGAGCATGCTGATCACGGCGGCGGCCACACCACCGACCGCCACAAAGGCACAGTTTAGCGCAAGGGAAAGTTTGATCGGATGTTCGGCCCGGCATTTGGTCCGGGTCAGGATCATCGCAACCGCATAGAGCATGGCCGACAGTAACGGCAGCAAGGCATAGCCGTTAAAACTCCCGGCATCCGGGCGCAAGATCAAAACCACCCCGGCAAACCCCAAAATGACGGCAAGCCAGCCCTTTTTGCTGATCGTACTTTGGGTGATGGCGGCGGTAAACAGGGTGATAAAGATCGGCAGCGTGTAATAGGTCGCGGCAGCGACAGACAGGGTCAGATGCGGCAGCGAAAGGTAATAGCTGATCCACATCACGACCAGCAAAAGACTGCGCAAGATGGTCCAGCCCACCGCATCCCCAAGACGCAGGGATGCAGGCGACCGGAACACCAGATAGCCGACCAGAAACGGAATGGCGATGGCCGAGCGGATGACAAAAATCTGCCAGATCACAAAGGTGCTGCTTGATTGCTTGATCAGCGCATCGCCCAGTGACAGGGCGAAAACCGTAAAAATGATCGTTCCCACGGCAAGCGGGATACGGTCACGATAATCGGGGACAGGTGAGCTTTTCATGGCATCCAGCATAAAGCGCGGTTCGCGTTGGGCGATAAAACCCTATCACCCTTACGACCGAAAAATGAACCCCGCATATCGCCAAACAAAAAGGGCGCCCGAACCATCGGACGCCCTTGATATCATCGTTTTAAACCGCTGGCTTATTCAGTCGGGCCTGCCCAAGGGGCCATGCTGTCGAGCTTGTCCTGACGGCGGGCTTCTGGTGACTTTTTCCAGTCATTGCCAAAGGCGGCAGATTCCCATGAGCCGTAGCTTGGGTTTGGCAGCATGAACCAGCGTTCGCCCCAATAGGTCGCGTATTTGTCCATGACCTCAAGACGTTCATCGATGGAACCGTCGATATCATCGGTGAAGTCACCAAAGTTATCCCCAAACAGCATGATCACGCGGTAATCATCGGCAACTGCCTGACGGCGTGGGGCCTTGGCCGATCCCCATGTTTCGATTTCACCGCGCAGCATGACGTGCTTTTCATCAGCGAACGGGAAGCCGTATTCCTGCAAGTTCTTAATGGTTGCGGCTTCTTCCGGGGCCTTACGGTTTGACACGTAAAACACTTCGACACCCTTGGCGGCAGCTGCCTTGGTGAATTCAAGCGCGCCCGGGGTCGGGGTCGAAATCGCATCATTCACAAAGGCCGCCCAGGTTTTGGAGCTATAGCTGGTATCTTCAGTCACAACCCAGCTCTGATAAGCCGAATTATCAAGAACCGTCTCATCAACATCCAAAATCACAGCCGGTTTTTTGGCCATGAAATTACCGTCCTGCTCAAGGGCGGCGGTCCAGCTGTGATCGCCGATGGCGGCCGGCAGAAGACGGGTCGCACCCGCATAAACAGACATTGCCGTGGTTTTATATTCAACCGATGTCTGAAGCCAAAGCGTGCCGTTCAGGCCATCATTCTGGGCTGGTTCCTGCGCACTTGCGCCAAATGCGCAAAGCGCACTGGTCGCCATGATGGCGGCAACACCGAAGGATTTTGCAATAAATGTCATTTTAGTCTCCCTGTTGATTTCCCGCCCATTGGAAGCTGACCATACAGACAGGATCTCAGCAGCATGCCATTGCAGTGCGGCAAAGAAAAAGCCTTTTTCCAAAATCACTCGGAAAAAGGCATTTATGACACTTTGATAAAACCACCACGCGGCAGTTCTCATGCGGGTTTCATGCGGTTGAACGCTTTTCAAACGACGTGAAGCCGTCTTCAAGTGCCGGTTCCTCGTGAATGCGATCAACTCGCGCATGGGTGGGGCCTTCGTGGCAGGCGGCAACCATTGACCGCACAGCATCGACCGAGCCACAAAATACGGCTTCCACCGTGCCATCATTTCGATTGCGCACCCAGCCGGTCAGGTCGCGCTTTGTTGCCTGCTCCACCGTCCAGGCACGATACCAAACGCCCTGTACGCGGCCTTCAATCCGGGCATGAACGGCGATATTGCCAGAACCGGTTGCAGGATCGGGGCGTGTGTCGGTCATGGGAACGTCGTCTCCCTACTTGCTTATTTGGCGGCGTTATTTGGCGGCCTTATTTTGCACCGGGAATTTTGGCGTGCAGATGGGCGGTATCTTGAAACGTCTGTTTCTGCGCGTCCGATGCCGGGGCCTGATGGCTGTCTTTCCATGCGTCATAGGTCATGCCATAGACGACTTCGCGTGCACCATCATAATCCATGGAAACACCCTTTTCGCGCGCCGCCGCCAGATACCATTTTGCCAAACAGTTACGGCAAAAACCGGCCAAATTCATCAGATCGATGTTTTGAACATCCTTGCGGTCCTGAAGATGTGTCACAAGTCCGCGAAAGGCGGCCGCTTCGAGTTCGAGCTTGGTCTGCGGATCAAGGTCGGCCGCCGGACCATTAGCAAGGGAGGCTTCTGTTGACATTTCCGAGCCTGCGCAATCAGACATTCTCCATACTCCCGGCTTTGCTGTGCTGTTCAAGTTTGGCGATCACGTCGGGAACATCGGCAATGGTTTCGACCGTGACAAACTGGTCGTTGTCAATTTCGGTCTGATCAACCATTTCATGAACCCATGTGATTTCATAAGGGATGTGGATCGCGGCCCCGCCCGACGCAAGGACCGGCAGGATATCGGATTTCATCGAGTTGCCGATCATGACGGCTTCTTGCGGCTCGACACCATATCGGCCAAAGATATTGCGATAGGTCAGCGGATCTTTTTCCGAGACGATCTCAATCCCGTCAAACAGGTTTTCAAACCCGGACCGGTCGATTTTAAGCTGCTGGGCGATCAGATCCCCCTTGGTGATCAGCACAACCTTGTAATCGGGATCATCGGCATAGCGTTTAAGCACGGTCTCGGCCCCGTCAATAATCCGGGTCGGCGCACGCAGCATCGATTTTCCGATTTCGGCCAGTCTGTGAATTTCTTCGGCACTGATCTTGCGATCTGAAAGCTCAATCGCGGTTTCAATCATCGACAGGGTAAACCCGGTCACGCCATAGCCATAGATCGAAAGATTGGCCAGTTCGGCCTGATACAGGCGATCATCAACCTGATCGGCGGGCACATAATGCCCAAGCATCTCGCGCAGTTCGATATGGGCCTGACGGAAAAGCGGCTCGTTGTGCCACAGGGTATCATCGCCGTCAAAAGCAATCAGTTTATACATAGGGACGCCTCGTTTCTTGTTATTGGATGGCAAGCATACATAGGGGTTCAGCCTCAATTTGCGACCATATGGTACGGCCAATCGTGGGTAAAGCCCCGTTTTCTGTATTTAATATGCGCTGACGCTTTGTAAAAGGGGTTGAAACCGACATCCTTGCACCTGTCAGAAAATTAAAGGCGCCGGTCAATGACAACCAGCGCCTTTATCAAGCAAAGCCGTTTGAGGGATCAGGCAGCTTATTCTTCGGTTTCAAACTCGATAATAATCGCATCGACCGACAGGTTTGCGCCCTGCTCGGCGTGGATTTTTTTGACCACACCTTTGCTTTCGGCTTTCAGCACGTTTTCCATTTTCATGGCTTCGAGGATACAAAGCTCTGTGCCCGGCTGAACCGTCTGGCCTTCTTCGACCGATACCTTGACCAAAAGGCCCGGCATGGGTGATTGCAGGAAGTTTGACATGTCTGGCGGGGCCTTGAACGGCATCAGTTTTTGAAGTTCGGCCACGCGGGGCAGTAGCACCTTAAAGCTGCGTTGAATGCCATTGGCCGACAGGCGATAACCAATACCTTCAAGGTCGATCTGCACACAAACCGGGGTGCCATCGATTTCACCGACAAACATCGCATCGCCGATTTTCCAATCCGACACAACGCCGTAACTGCGATCACCAATGGCGACGATGTAATCGCCGTTAACACCATCAAATTCGATATCGAATGCGGTATGCTCATCGCCCGATACAGCGACCCAGCTTTCGGCAATTTCAAGCGGATGGTCGCTGACCTGGCCGGTGATCCCGGCGTTGCGTTCGGCAATACGTTGATTGATGTAGCCTGCAACCACAATCAGGATGGCGGGATCATCATTGGGCAAATCATCGGCCGTGAACCCCTTGGGGTATTCTTCGGCGATAAAGTTGGTGGTGATGTTGCCATCCTGAAACCGCTTATTGGCCATAACAGCCGCCAGGAATGGGATATTGTGCGAAATACCGCGAATGTAATAGGCATCAAGGGCGGCGCGCATTTCACCAATCGCGTCATCGCGGGTTTCGCCGTATGTCACCAGCTTTGCGACCATCGGGTCGTAAAACATCGAAATTTCGCCACCCTCAAACACGCCGGTATCGACACGCACTGTGGCACTTTCGGCGGGCGGTTGATAGCGCACCAGACGCCCGGTCGACGGCAGGAACTCGCGGAACGGGTCTTCGGCATAAATGCGGGTTTCCATCGCCCAGCCGGTAAGCGTCACGTCATCCTGTTTTAAGGTCAGTTCCTGCCCATCGGCGATCTTGATCATCCATTCAACGAGATCCTGCCCCGTGACAAGTTCGGTCACCGGATGTTCGACCTGAAGCCGGGTATTCATTTCCAGAAAGTAGAAATTCTTGTCCTTATCGACAATGAATTCCACCGTCCCGGCCGAGCAATAATCGACCGCGCGTGCAAGTGCCACGGCCTGTTCACCCATGGCCTTACGCGTGGCGGGATCAATAAAGGGTGACGGGGCTTCTTCAACGACCTTTTGATGGCGGCGCTGAATGGAGCATTCGCGTTCGCCCAGATAAATCGTATTGCCGTGTTTGTCGGCCAGCACCTGAATTTCAATGTGGCGGGGTTCTTCGACGAATTTTTCAACAAAGACCCGGTCATCGCCAAAGGAACTTGCGGCTTCAGACGTTGCGCGTTCGAACCCTTCGCGGCATTCGGCGTCATTGCGCGCAATGCGCATGCCTTTGCCGCCACCGCCAGCAGACGCCTTGAGCATCACCGGATAGCCGACATCATTGGCGATTTTGACCGCCTCGTCAGTGTCCTTGATGACCCCCATGTATCCGGGCACGGTCGAAACACCGGCATCGGCGGCAATCTTTTTCGATGTGATTTTATCGCCCATCGCGGCAATCGCGCCATTTGGCGGACCGATGAAGGCGATTTTCGCCGCATCAAGCGCCTTGGCGAAGGCCTGATTTTCCGACAGGAAGCCATAACCCGGATGAACGGCCTCGGCCCCCGTCGATTTGCAGGCCTCGATGATTTTTTCAATGATCAGATAGGACTGGTTGGACGGTGCGGGTCCGATATTAACCGCCTCGTCGGCCATCTGGACATGCAGGGCATTTTTATCCGCATCGGAATAAACCGCGACGGTTTTAATACCCATTTTGCGGGCTGACTTGATCACACGGCAGGCAATTTCACCGCGGTTGGCAATCAGGATTTTCTTGAACATTACGCGTTGCTCCATTTCTCGTGCCCCACCAAGCGGTTAGCCACCTCAACAGTCAGGCTAAACAAGTCTTGTGCCTCTTCTATGTCGTAAAATTTATCCGGATGAGCTGTTGGGTTACGGAAATTATCTCGAATATGCTGAAGGTGATTACAGACTGATTTGTCTAAAACTTTTTTGTCCGACATATGCTGCACAATTCGAAACCAATTATTGTCCTTCAACCTGCCGCGCCGCACGGAAACTACATAAAAGTGGCGAATGAAAGCTTCAAGTCCACGCATTAAGTGAAATGCTGCCGCCGTTGGCCTTTCGAAAGAGATGCACTTCCCGGCCTCGCTAAAGTCAAATCGGGTATCTTGTGGCAAGCTTGAAAACACGCCCTCTGCAAAAAGCGCAGATACATCTTCTCGCAACTTTTCAACACCAAGCCGTTTTTCTGTAAAAGACCAAACAATATCTTCAGACACCTCAGCTTTAATCACCCGAAATAAAGTTCGATAAAGAAAGCCAATTTTCTCAGCGTCATCACTGGTAAGACTCTTGCGACCATCAGCTTCGATATCTCCAAGAAGCTCAAGAATATCGTCGGAAACTTTTAATGTGACCAGATAACTGTTTGTCTCCAAAAAATCTCGTATTCCATGCACAGTCAAGTGCAGTAAATGCGTGGGATGGTCAGGCTCAAAATTCTGTAACATTCTGATTTGCTGACCAAATCTGATAAACTCTCGTACCTCCCTTTTTCTCATCGTTTATGATCCTATAACGGAATGTTGCCGTGTTTCTTTTCCGGGTTCTTGATGTCCTTGTTGCGCAGCATCGCAAGCGACCGACAGACGCGGCGGCGCGTGCCGTGCGGCATGATGACATCGTCAATGAACCCTTTGCGGCCCGCAACAAACGGGTTGGCGAATTTTTCGCGGTATTCCTCAGTGCGGGCTTCGATCTTGGCCGGATCGTTCATATCAGCGCGGAAGATGATTTCCACCGCCCCCTTTGGCCCCATAACGGCGATTTCAGCGGTCGGCCAGGCATAATTGACGTCACCGCGCAGATGCTTGGACGCCATCACGTCATAGGCCCCGCCGTATGCTTTGCGGGTGATCACAGTGACCTTGGGCACTGTGGCCTCGGCATAGGCATAAAGCAGTTTGGCACCATGCTTGATGATGCCGCCATATTCCTGTGCGGTGCCCGGCATGAAGCCCGGAACATCGACAAAAGTCACAATCGGAATGTTATAGGCATCGCAGAACCGCACGAACCGGGCGGCCTTTTTCGAACTGTCGATATCAAGGCAACCCGCCAGCACCATCGGCTGATTGGCGACGATACCAACTGTGCGGCCATCCATGCGCGCCATGCCGACGATGATGTTTTTGGCGTAATCGGGCTGAATTTCAAAGAAATCGCCTTCGTCAACGACCTTGGTGATCAACTCCTTCATGTCATAGGGCATGTTGGGGTTTTCAGGCACCAGCGTATCAAGCGAGAAATCATCGCGTTTGATCGGGTCTTCGCACAGGCGCGCGGGCGGGTCTTCTTTGTTACAAAGTGGCAGGAAGTCCATGAAACGCCGGGTTTGCAGCAACAAATCCACATCATTGTCAAACGCCAGATCGGCAACCCCCGACACGCTTGTGTGGGTGGATGCGCCGCCAAGCTGTTCGTGGGTGACTTCTTCGTGGGTGACGGTTTTGACCACATCAGGCCCGGTCACGAACATGTATGAACTGTCCTTGACCATGAAAATAAAGTCGGTCATGGCCGGGCTATAGACCGCCCCACCCGCACACGGCCCCATGATCAGGGAGATTTGCGGGATAACGCCGGATGCCTCGACATTGCGTTGAAACACATCGGCGTAACCGGCAAGGCTTTCGACACCTTCCTGAATACGCGCCCCGCCGGAATCATTGATGCCAATCACCGGAGCACCGACCTTCATCGCCTGATCCATGATCTTGCCGATTTTACGTGCATGTGCACCGGAAAGTGCACCACCAAACACGGTGAAGTCCTGTGAGAACACAAACACCAACCGGCCATTGATCGTGCCGTGGCCGGTGACGACACCATCACCGGGAATGCGGTTTTCGGTCATGCCGAAATCCACGCAATCATGTTCGACAAACATGTCCCATTCCTCGAACGAGCCGGGATCAAGCAGCACATCAATCCGCTCACGCGCGGTGAGCTTTCCTTTGGCGTGCTGGTTATCGATCCGGCGCTGCCCGCCGCCCATGGCGGCCTCGGCGCGTTTTGCTTCGAGTTTGGCGATAATATCTTGCATTCTGCGTGATCCTTGCTGTGGGCGGCCCAATGGCGCACAGGCCCGTCATCCGCTTAACCTGAAGAATGAAATAGCATTATTCGGTACTGGAATGCCAATTATTTCTGACAGTTTTACCTTGGGGTAAAATATACCGCAACCACCTGATTTCCCTAACGTCATTGTGATATGCCTGATTTCTGTGGACTAAAGTCTAGGCCACGTGAAACCGGATGAAAACCACCACCGACAGGCCACAAACGCGATGTGCTGCGTGCTCACTGTCTTATTCTATTGCGCAATCAATGCTATCAGTCATGCAAAGAATAATGTGTGATACGTCGCGACATGATCGCCCCCGTTAACGTTAAGTGACCAGAAATTTGATGTTTAAAATCAAGCCCCGCACCACAGAACCAACTGGCGACGATACCCCTGCCTCATCGCTTTGGCGTTATATCTGGCGCATGAGTGGATGGCATCAGGTTGCAGTATGCAGCCTTGCGGTTCTTGTTGCCATTTTGGGGATCGCCCCGCTTGAGCTCCAGCGCCGACTTGTCGATGACGCAATCAGCAAACAAAACCTCGACCTGCTTGTGACCTTGGCATCGATTTATGGGGCGATCATTATCTTGCAAGGCGTGATCAAGCTTGGGCTTCGCATGTATGAAGGGTGGCTGAGTGAAAGTGCGATCGCCCATAACCGCCGCCATTTGACCCGCCTTTATGCCGAAGATCAAACCGGCCATCACGACCCCGACGATAAAAACGCCAACAACAACGGGCGCGCGGTATCGATCATTGGCGGCGAGATTGAAAAGCTGGGCGGGTTTGTTGGCGATGGGCTGTCCCAGCCGATTGTCAACAGCGGCATGCTGATCTTCGGGCTTGGCTATATGCTCAGCGTCGAGCCGATTGTCGGCCTGATCGGGGTGATCGCCCTGATCCCGCAGGTCGCGCTTGTCCCGGTTATTCAAAAACGGATCAATGCGCTGATTGAAGAACGTGTGACCAAAATGCGCGATGTCAGCGATGAGTTATCGCAACTGGCGCCGGGTAAGAAAAACACCCAGACGGTCGAAGAAATCAATGACGGCGTTTTGCGCCTGTTTGATAACCGTATGAAGCTGTTTTTGCTAAAATTCGGGATGAAGGCCCTGATCAATTTCCTCAATGCGCTGGCCCCGATCTGTGTGCTGGTCGGCGGCGGCTATCTGGTTATTCAGGGGGAAACATCAGTGGGCATCATTGTCGCCTTTATTTCCGGCTTTGACCGCATGTCATCGCCGATGCGTGAATTGCTGTCCTATTACCGCGTGGCATCACAGGCCGCTGTTCAACACAGGCTGATTGCCAAATGGATGAGCTAGACTCATTCAAACAGTCGCGCATCGACCTGCTTACACCAAAACACGTCACAAACCCGCCTTTGTGACGTCCTTTCTTTCAGAACAGATTGAAACGCTTTTGCACGTCTTGTGAGCACGCAGCAAAGCTGTG
Source organism: Thalassospira lohafexi (assembly GCF_002844275.1). Classification (GTDB taxonomy): domain Bacteria; phylum Pseudomonadota; class Alphaproteobacteria; order Rhodospirillales; family Thalassospiraceae; genus Thalassospira; species Thalassospira lohafexi. Next base: position 31,427 of record NZ_NXGX01000006.1, on the reverse strand, counting down.
GCTCCTCGCCGGGGAAAAGTGTTTTGGCACCTGGTGAAAGGCAGATAGATGGCGCTTGATCCCTCCCTTGTTTCGGGCCTGCAAACCGCGCAGAAGGGCATTGTCCTTGTGATCCGCGATTTGCAAAAACGCCCCGATTACAGCAAACAGCCCGATTTCAAAACCTATGTGACGCGGTTTAATGCCTATAATCAGGCTCTGCTTAATGCGCTGGCACAAAGCACGCTTTCAAGCGACATGCGCGAAGCCTTGGTCACCCAGTCCAAGAACGATGTCCTGCCCGATATCGAAAAGCTGATCCATGACAATATCGCCCAATCGCAAATGGGACAGCTCAACACGAACCAAACCATTTCGGCTCCTCTGGCACTTGAACAGAACAAAACCCTTTCTGCTGAACAAGCCGACATTCAGTCCCTGAACGCGCTTCTGAGTGTCGACGACACCACGGATACAAATCCTGAACAGCCCAACACGCAGCCAAACAGCAACGAGGGTTCACCAGAACCCCAAACGCGCCCAGACGACACAACAGATCCCGAAACGCCCCCACCCCGGCCGTATGCGCCGGAAATCATCCCCGAGACCGAGGTTATTTCGCGCTTCTCCGAATGGGCACGCAGCCTGGGCGGGGAAGATACCGACGCCGCGTGACGGCGTCGAGCCCCCATACGAAAGCACCAACCACAGCACAGCCCCCTTTTTGCCAAAGGAAAGCACCGATGCCAAATTTAGATCCCACCAGCCAAGACTTTTACGATCTTGTCATCGTCGGGCGCGGCTATAGTGCATCGACCTATCTGTTCACCGCTGATCTGAGCTGGTGCCAGAAAATTCTGATCATTGCCGGGCCGGATGCGTGGGAGCATGTGGTACGTGGGGATGGTATCGTCAATCATGCCAATTACATCTATGCGCGCGATAATCCCAGCGCACGTATCAATCCCGCCCCCGAAGCACCCGAGGGCAACAAGACAACCCTTAAGGATGAAAACGCCGCGATCATTGCCAAGGCCGTAGCTTGGTTACAGGCCAAAAACATCACCGTCACCCAAGATGCAGGGATAACAACAGCAATCGGTAAAAAGGACTATCTTTCGACGGCTGATATCAACAGAGGCCAACCTGTTAAGCGTGGCAAACTCGACATCTATCCCTTTGCGATCAAAGCCAACAGCGCCCAACCCATTTACGAGGTGACATACAATAAATGGGGAAACTTACCCGCAAATGAAGAATGGGACGTTGGCAATATCACCCAAAGCACGGCAAAGGCTCTCAAAGTCGTATACTGCGGCGGCGCAGGCCCGCATATCGATCGTTACAACGAGGGAAAGTTCAACAAAGCCACCTTCATGGATCTCGATAGCTTCATGCGCAGCGACATTGTCCCGACCCAAGACGGGAACAATAAGATCGCGCTTCTGGGACCCAATGCCGGCGTTGATGCCGCCGTCAAAGCGATCAGCAAGGGCTTTGAACTCTATTGGTTGATTTCCGGCCCGCAGGACAGTAATCCCGCATGGCTTTCCACCAAACACTACACGACCACACGTGATGATCAAAATCCCAAAACGGGTCAGGATGCCATCGATGATGCAAACGATTGCATTGTAAATTACCCGAAAAGCGATCGTCCATCCTTTGTCGGCACGGCAGTTCCAAACGATGCGAACGCCCCCAAAAATGCCCCATACACCATATCGTTTGGCCAAAATGAGGTCTTCAAACGTAGCGACGAAGATACAAAATTCACAAGTATTGAAGTGGGATGTGTCGTCTATGCCACCGGTCAGGCACCGGACAAGGACGAAAAGTCCGGCCCGAACGACATTGTCTCGCGCATTGGCCCAGCCAAGGTACTTGAACCTATTTTGACAAATGAAAAACTCACACCGATCTATGACACCAATCAGCGCTTTGGAAACTGGTATGAAACAGCCCTTGGCCTGAAAGACAAGGATCACAGCCCATATACCGGGCTGGAAGTCTTTGGCGCGGCGGCATTCGCCCTTTCAGGCGGTAGCAATGTCAAACAAGCATTTTTTGAAAATGCCGGATTTTACAACAACGCGCTCGATACCAGCATCCAGCCCGAGCAAAACATCGGCAACTGCCTTAAAGCCATTCAGAACAGCAGCTGGAACGACAGTGCCCATGCGTCGCGCCTGTATGATTACTTAAACACGCAAGACAGCATTCCGGCCGTTAACACGTCCATGACAGCAATTTTGCCACGCCTCTATCTGCAAACGCTTCTTGCCGCCGATCAGCTTGGTGTTGTCAAAAACCAGATCGAGGCGGCAACCGGGTTCGGGCTGATTGCAGCGTCAACTGATACCCACGCGTGGATCGTCAAGGCATCAGCCTTGCAGCAGGCCAGCCAGCAGATCAAAAACGCAATCGACGGCTTACCAAAGCCAGCCACAGCCAATGACCTTGGGCCTTTGAAAGAGGCCGTCGAGCAATATACCACCGCACAAGATGACTTTGATGAAGTCGACAATTCCGTTAACGATGCAGCCGCAGAATATATCGCACGGCTGCCAAAAGACGAGCGTGAAACGCTACAAAAAGAGGGTTTCCGGACAGATCGCTTTGCATTTGAAATAAACAGGGCCGTACAGAGATTGTCTTTTGAAGTCCGCTGGCTCAGTGGCTCAGATGAGCGCTACCTTAATCAACGATACCAACAGGATGTTCTTAAAAAGATACCTCCTGTCCAAAGGCAACTGACCAATCTGCAAGCGATCTTCCAGGCTTCGGTAACGGGCAACATACAATCTGCGATCAATTTCAACAGCATGGACAGAACACAGCTTGCGGTTCTTTTGGCGGCAAAATACCCGGCGATCCTTGCGCCTGATTGGCGACCAATCACAGCACAGATCCTTGAAGGACGCAGGTTCTCGCCGTGGGGCTACACACCAGAACAGGTCACCAAAATCGAAACATGGCTTGGCAATGTGAACCAGGGCACAAAATCGGTGAATGAATTTCCCGATCTGGTGGCCTGATCCGCGGCACGTTCGAGATAAAGTCACCGCACCAAGAGAAGCCTTAACGCGCCATCAGCAATTCAAGATACCGGCCGGTGGCGAGAATTTCGGCGCGGTGGCGATCGCGACGCTCGACCGCTTCGGCGTCATCACCCCATTGTTCAATCGAATATTCCTCATCAAGCAACGCACATTCGGATGCTTGCTGGGCACTAATGCGGCCATGCATCACGGCAAGGCCGATAATGACGGAACCCGATACGGTCGTTAGGTTGTGCAATGCCGTCAGGTAATAATCATCAAACCCGTCAACCAGGCCTTGAATACGTGCCAGCGCATCCTCGTTTTGACTGACCGGCATGACGCCTTCGGTCACGACCAGCTCAATGCCAAGTTCCTGTGCCACCCAATCCAGCAGCGGCTGCCACGCTTTGGCTTGCCGTTCGATCAGGTCTTCGGGGAATGCCGCGCGATAACACAACAGGTCGGACCGGCCGTACCCGGTCAGCTCCGCCACCACGGTTGGGCGGTTGGGCCGAACGCGGTCAATGGCAGTTGCCGCACGCTGCATGATCGGCATGGTATGAGGCAGGATTTTTTCGCCCTGCGCATCCCATTCGGCGGCAATTTCACGTGCCAGCACCTCGGACGGCAGCAGGAAGTCTGCCTTGGCCGGTGTTTTCACCGAGCGTCCGTCAAGCTGTACACGCCATCCCGCACCGCTGTCATCAGCAGCAGCATCGGCCTTTTTATAGAAGCGATTGATCGTTTGTGTAACCATGATCGCCATATGCCTAAAAGCAGAGTTCGGCGCAAGGGGTTTCAGACGGTTTTACGTCATCAGAACGCCATTTAGGCGATTATCAAAAATTTCTGTATAATTTTTGATCAATTTACCCCATTGACCAAATAGTAAACATCCCTACTCTGCGACGTGAATATGACAAAAGCGCGAAAATGCGCGACAATAATGGACATGGCATGTGCCTTGCTGTGTCGTCAGGGGATTATTTCGGTTGCAGGGCTGATAATAACAGTCCGAAATCAGGAGAGGCTTCATTCGTATGACAAAATTCACAACCCGATTTTTTAGCGCCGCACTTGGCGCATCACTAAGTGCTGCCATTGCGTTTGGCGCAACGTCGGCCAAGGCCGAGATGGACCTTAAATTTTCACTCGACTGGAAATATGAAGGTCCGGCTGCCCCCTATATTCTGGCTAAAAAGAACGGCTATTACGCCGACGAAGGGCTTGATGTCACGATTGACTCGGGCAACGGTTCGGTCGGGGCGATCACGCGGGTTGCCAGCGGCGCCTATGACGTATCACTGGCCGATATCAATTCGCTGGTTGAATTTAACGCCACCAACCCGGACCGCGCCATGAAGTCGATCTTCATGGTCTATGACCGCCCGCCGTTTGCGTTGTTCATGTTAAAAAAATCGGGCATCACCAAACCCGAAGATCTGATTGGCAAGACGCTTGGCGCGCCGGTGTTTGACGCATCGCGAAAACTTTACCCGGCCTTTGCATCGGCAACCGGCCTTGATGTCGATGCCGTCAAATGGGAAAGCATGGACCCGCCGCTTCGTGAACCGATGCTGGTGCGCGGCGATGTGGATGCGATTACCGGTCACTATTTCACATCCATCCTGAACCTGCAGGCACAAGGCATTGGCAAAGAAGACCTGACCGTTTTCCAATACAAGGATTTCGGCATGGACTTTTATGGCAACGGCCTTCTGGCATCGCCGGAAATGATGGAAAAACATCCTGAAGAACTGCGCGGCTTCTTGCGTGCGGTTGTCAAAGGCTGGCGTGCGGCGATTGAAGACCCGGCATCAGCCATCGCAGCCCTTAAGGAAGTCGATCCACTGATTGACCCGGCCCTTGAACTGCAGCGCCTTCAGATGGCGATTGACGAAAACGTCGTCACCCCGGACAGCTTGGAAAACGGCATGGGCATGGTCAAAACCGACCGTATGGCCAAGGCGATTGATCAGGTTGCACTGGCCTTTGGCTTTGAGAACAAGCCGACGGTTGGCGATGTCTTTACCGATGTCTTTATGCCCGGCGAAGCAGACCGCCAGATCAAGTAATCAATACAGACATCCGGGGCAGGTTAGCCTGCCCCGGCATGCATTGATCCCACCCATAACACATAACAAAAAACAATCCGGACAAGCAGGGGGAATGACTTCCGTGTCTAAAAGCTTTGTCGAACTCAATAACGTCACGATGCGCTATAGCGAAGGCGACGAACTCGCACTCGACACCACCAACATGAAGATCAACAAGGGCGAGTTTGTCGCGGTTGTTGGCCCGTCGGGGTGTGGCAAATCATCCTTGCTGAAACTTGTGTCCGGGCTGATGCCCCCGACCGATGGCATCGTGCTTGTTGATAATAAGGAAGTTTCCGGTCCGCTTAAAATTGTCGGCATGGCGTTTCAGAACCCGACCCTTTTGCCGTGGCGGACCACACTTGATAACGTTTTGCTGCCGATGGAAATCGTCAAGCCGCACCGTAACCGCCTGCGCAAACATCGCGCTGAATACGAAGACCGCGCGCGCAAGCTTCTGGCCAGTGTCGGACTTGAAGGACATGAAGACAAATTTCCGTGGGAATTGTCAGGTGGCATGCAGCAACGTGCATCACTCTGCCGGTCGTTGATTCATGAACCCGATCTTTTGATGCTCGATGAACCGTTTGGCGCGCTGGATGCCTTTACCCGCGAAGAACTGTGGGACATTTTGCAGAACCTTTGGATGGTGCGCCCGTTCACGGTTATTCTGGTGACCCATGATCTGCGCGAAGCATCCTATTTGGCCGATACCATTTATGTGATGTCCAAACGTCCGGGTAAAATCATCGTTGCACGGGAAAACCCCCTGCCCCGGCCGCGTGATCAGGAAGTCACCTTTACCCAGCCTTTCACCGATCTTGTCCACGAATTGCGCAGTCACATCCGTGACGTGCGTGCAGCATAGAAAGGCGGGCAGATATCATGAACAAGAAACTCAACCTGCGCAAAGCCTCCCCTTGGCTCAGTGCCATCAGCCTGTTTGTTTTGTGGGAACTGATTGTCCGGATTTTCAACATCCCGCCCTATGTGCTGCCTACCCCGTCCGAAAGCGTCATTGTCGGCTGGCAATTCCATGAAGCGATCTGGATGCATGCGACCCACACGCTTTATACAACACTGGTGGGCTTTGCCATTGCCGTGGTGTTTGGCGTGGTGCTTGGCGCACTGGTAGGATCCAGCAGAACGATTTATGACGCGGCGAACCCGCTTCTGGTCGGGTTTAACTCGGTGCCGAAGGTGGCACTGGTGCCGGTTCTGGTCATGTGGTTTGGTATTGGCACGGTGCCGGCCATCATCACCGCATTCATGATTTCGTTCTTCCCGATTGTGGTCAATGTCGCAACCGGGCTTGCCACCCTTGAACCGGAATTGCGCGATGTGTTGCGATCACTCGGCGCAACCCGCAAAGACATTCTGATCAAGGTCGGCTTCCCGCGTGCAATGCCCTATTTCTTTGCCTCGTTGAAGGTCGCGATCACGCTGGCCTTTGTCGGGTCGGTTATTTCCGAAACCGTGGCATCGAACGTTGGTGTTGGTTATTTGATGCTGTCGGCATCGTCGAAATTCAACATGCCGCTGGTGTTTGCCGGACTTCTGGTCATCGCGGTGATGGGCATTGCGATGTATGAAATCTTTAACGTCATCGAACGCCGGTCAACCAAATGGGCCAACCGCGCCAATCCGACGAATTGATAAAATTTAGGGCCTGAACCCAATCATCAGACAAATATAAAGGCCGGGTTTGACCCGGCCTTTATACGTTATACCATTTGTCGCAAAGCAACCGCTGCTTAGCCCAGATGATGATCAAAGAAGGCCTGTGTGCGCGTCCATGCCAGTTGGGCATCCTCGGCGTCATAGCGCCCGCCCGTCGGATTGGCAAAGGCATGATCCGCATCATACCAATAGAATTTATAAAGCGATTTACCCGCCGTTTCGAGCGACTGCTCAAACCCCTCGACCATTTCCTTGTTGATCGATTTATCAAGCTTTCCGAAATGGCCCATCAGCGGTGCGTTCAAGGTCGCAACCTGTTCGGGGGTTTTGTTGACATTGCCGTAATAGATCACAGCCGCATCAACATCGGTGGCAAGGGCGGTATTAAGCGACCAGCCGCCACCAAAGCACCAGCCAACCGAACCAACTTTGCCCGTTGAGTCCTTGTGGTTTTTCAAAAACTCGACCGAGGACTGCAATTTTCGGGTAGCAGCAACCGGGTCCATCCCCGACATCAAGGCACGTGCGCCATCGGGTGTGGTTGCAGGTGGTTCACCATATAAATCAACCGCAAGCGCGATATAGCCCTGCTTGGCATATTCGGCCGCCACGGCACGAATATGATCATTAAGCCCCCACCATTCATGGATCAGAATAATGGTTGGTGCCGGCAAGGTCGCTGGCATAGCGATTTCGGCCACCATTTTTGCGCCTTCGGGTGTGGTGATGGTGACTTTATCAAGCATGGCCCCTTGGGCGTGGGCCAGAACAGGGTCGGCCAAAACAATCGCAAGCGGCAGGGCAACCGCCCCTTTTAAAAACAATCGACGCTGTTCATCTGTTGCCTTGGGTGGTGGTCCAAGATGCTCGTGTGAGCCACATCCATCAAGCGTACACATATTCAAGCCTCCTTTGATGACAGTTTCTTACGGTGCAATCATTCGCGATGACCGGGGGCATAGGCAAATCACACTCCCGTCATCGGCGCCATAATGTGTTGACCTGTTTTGATACGGACAGTCGGGCACCTTCGATCAATGCAACATTTTCAACAAACTGCCGCTTGCGGTTCGCCCCGTCACCTGATTTAACCTCAGACCATCGAGCCCCCGCAAGCAGGAGTATCCATGCGCGAAATTGAAACCGTACTGTTTGATCTTGGCGGCGTTCTTGTTGATTGGGACCCGCGTCATTTATATCGCAAGATCTTTGACGATCCGGCTGAAATGGAACATTTCCTAAGCGAGATCTGCCATCCGCACTGGAACTTCCTGCATGACAAGGGGGCGCTTAGCTTTGCCAAGTCGATCCCTGACTTGCAACACCGCCATCCCGATCATGCCGATCAGATTGCCGCATGGTGGGATCGTTGGCCGGAAATGCTTAAAGGCCAGATTGACCGCACGGTTCACATCCTCGAAGATTTGAAATCACGCGGCAATGTGCGCCTGTTTGCCCTGACCAACTGGTCGGCAGAAACCTGGCCATTCGCAGTCGAACGGTTTGAGTTTCTCAACCACTTCGAAGGTATTCTGGTATCTGGCGAGGAAAAGCTCGCCAAACCTGATCCGCGCATTTTTGAGCTGACATGCGCGCGGTTCAAACTCAACCCGCGCGAAACCCTGTTTATTGATGATAGCGAGAAGAACATCCAGCAAGCGCGTGAAATGGGCTTTATGACCCATTGGTTCAATGATCCGGTCAAACTGCGCCGTGAAATGATCGAAGATCGGCTTGTTTAAAATTTGCACCCGACATGACAAAGGGCACCTTTAAAAAAGAGGTGCCCTTTTACGTATCTGGCGCACAGGTCTGTTTTAGCCGCGTTTTTCCCGCAGATACTTGGCAAAGCATTCGCCAAAGGCATATTCCCAGCCCGCAACATATCCCTTACGCAGGGCCGGTGCGATATCGCCAACGTTATGCCAGTCCTTGTGCTCCAACCGGATCACACAGCGACCAAAATCATTCATGTCAAAGGACACCGCGACACGGGTATAATCCCCGGCATTCCAGCCCGGATGCCAAGTAAAGGCAAGATGTTCGCCCGGCTGCCAGATTTCGACATGACCCCATGAAATGTTTTCACGTCCGCGCGCACGTTCGACAATCGCACCGCCAAGACCGGGATGCATATCAACCGCAATGCAATCTTTCTTGGACAGCGAATGGCTATCGGTTGGCCACCACTGCCCAAATTCGGCGGTGAAGGCCTCAAACGCGTGATCGGGATCAACGGCCACGGTCAGTTCAAAGTTAATCGGTCCGAGTTCCGGGTTTTTAAGCGGCGTCACAATCAATTTCCCAAATACGATCCAGCACGGATGGCAGTTCATCAAAATGGCGGATGACCGCATGTGCGCCCGACGCCGTCAGGGTTTCAATATCATGATAGCCCCATGCAACGCCAATGGCGATCATGCCTGCCGCACGGCCCATTTCGATATCATAGCTGGTATCACCGACAATCACCGCATTGGGCGCATCAGCCCCGGCTTCATCAAGGGCCGCCATCAACATTGATGGATGGGGCTTGGACGGATGATTGTCACAGGTTTGCAAGGTAACAAACCGGCCATCAAGTTCATTGCGCGCCAAGACCGCATCAAGACCGCGTCGGGCCTTGCCGGTGGCAACACCCAACAACCATTGGCGGCGGTCCAGTTCAGTCAGGACCTCGCGCACGCCGGGAAACAGCGGCTCGTGGAAATCAGGTGTCTGCCGCAGGGTAAAGAACGCATCCTTGTAGGCCGCCGTCACCGCATCAATCACCTCGTCGGTAACGCGGCGCGGTGCGGCAAGTTTGGCAATGGCTTCTGGCAGGCTCAGACCAATGATGGTGCGGGTATTTTCCAGTCCCGGGCAATCGAGCCCATGCTGGGCAAAGGCATGGTCCATGCAGTGTGCAATCGCATGCTGGCTATCGACCAGGGTCCCATCACAATCAAATACAACAAGTCTAAGCGGGTCATTCGCCATGAGGCATCATCCATTATCATTTTATATGGCCGCAGATTGGGTTCAGACCCTAGCCGATACCGCCCCAAAGATCGAGTCCCGTAGAGATGCAAATCAGATGCATTTTTTGCTCTGCGGGAAGCATTGGAAACCACTGGTAAATTTCGGATCGCTTTTGAACGCCCTTAACGCGCGGTATACTGTTTTTCTGGCTATCGACAGTATCTGATAACAGCGGAGACAGAAGATGCTCACGCTTAGGGACTGCATAGATTTCAGCGACCTTCGAGAGGAGGAAATACTCGCCATAGCCGAATGTGAGCATATTCCAATTCTAACCGCCCTTGAGGAAGGCGAAAGCATGGTGCACACACCACGTGGCCGCAAACGCATCGCGGTCATGATCAAAAGCCAGGCCGTTATTTGTGAACGTACGGGAAACACCGTGCACGCACGGCACCTTCGCCGCGTTCATGACGCCTTTGTCGGGCGTTTCGGCAAATCTGCGAGGCACCATTAACCAAGACGACCAATGTCATTACAACGCCTTTTGGTATTGACCTCTGACAGGGACGAAAAAGCCGACGCAGTGCGTCGGCTTTTCGCATTCTTGAACCTGTCGCAGAAGAACCTTCTGACTTATCTTTTGCGCAGACGCGACGGTTTTGCCTTGGGCTTTGGCTTTTCTTCCTTTTCCCGGTGGATTTCCGGGGTGAGGAATTTGGTCGGCGTTTTCGGATCGAAGTTAAGCGCCTTAAGGCTTGTGGCAAAATGTTCTGACACCGGTGCTTCGATCACAACCCGGTGGCCTGTCACCGGATGGGGGAAGTCAATCGCACGCGCATGCAGATGCATCTGGTTGGACATGCCATCAATGAAGGCCTTCGCCCCACCGTATTTACCATCGCCCAAGATCGGGCATTCCATGGCTTCACAATGGGCGCGCAACTGGTGCGTACGTCCGGTCAAAGGCGACAGCGCCAACCAGGCCGCACGGCGTCCGGCGCGGTGCAGCTGACGATAGACCGTCTGTGCCGATTTACCCTGCTTCTCGTCGATGACCATTTTTTCGCCGCCCTTACCGGCAAGCTTTGCCAGTGGTGCGTCAATCAGGCCTTCGCGCTCAACCGGGGCGCCGGTGACAATCGCCCAATACAGTTTCCGGGTTGATTTATCCTTGAACGCCTTGGTCAGGGCATGAGCCGCCGACGATGACCGCGCAAGCAGAAGGACACCACTGGTATCCTTATCGAGCCGGTGAACCAGTTTCGGGCGTTCCTTGCTGTCGAGTTTTAGCGCATCCAGCATGCCATCAACGTGAATGGACGTATTGGTTCCGCCCTGCACGGCCAGACCGGCGGGTTTATTGATGGCCAGTACAACTTCGTCATAGAAAATGACGGAATCACGCAAGGCCTGAAGTTCCGCTTCGCTGGCATTGGATTTTGCCGGGCCGTCGTGCTTGCGCTGCGGACCTTCGGACGCACTATAGTCGCCGTCTTTGGTCCATGGCTCCGAACCGCCGCCCGACATCACGGGAACCGGCGGCACACGAATTTCCTGACCCGGCTCAACACGCTGGTTGGCCTTGGCACGTTTGCCATCGACACGGATTTGACCGCCGCGCAGGAATTTTTGGACCTGTCCGAATGTAAATTCAGGACAGTTGCGCTTAAACCAGCGATCAAGCCGAACGTCGGCGTCCTCAGCCTTGACCTTGCGCAGAGTGACACCACTCATTGCAGAATACCCCTTACCAGCGCGATTGCGCCAAACAATGCGGAAATGCCAACCACAACAGAGACAATAATATATAGGGCCGTCAGCCCCAGATTGCCCCGTTCATATAGGGTCGCAACATCCAGCGAAAAAGTCGAAAAGGTTGTAAATGCCCCTAAGAACCCGGTGACAAGCAGCGCACGTATTTCCGGCGAAAGCGATAGCTTAAGCGCAGAAATCTCAAGCAGTGCCCCCATCAGGAACGAGCCGACGATATTAACCGTCAAGGTTCCCCAGGGAAAGCCGCTGCCCATGATCGAGCCCATCATAACCGACACACTGTGACGTGCGACAGCACCAATGGCCCCGCCCAAGGCAATCGAAGCGATAAACAACGGTGAAAATTGCATGGCGCGGAACCTATTCCCTCAAAGATCAAAAGTCACGTGTGAAAACGTCATGGGCCCAAGGCGATAACAAACACTGTAAAAATGGTTGAATTTCAGAACCTTGCCCAACATTAAACTTTTGCATATTATGATTTTACTTATTCATCTCAAAATAGAGGATTTTATGGATTTTCGCAAAATCAGCGTTCTGTGTGTAATTGCTGCATCCTTCACACTTGGCGCATGTTCCAGCAAGTATCGCACGGACAACCACCAACTTGTCCAAGCCGTCGCATCAGATAGTAGTTTTTATATCATGCAACCCAAAGACGGTATTTTTGGGGACATCAATTATGCTGGATCGGGTCAAATGTTACTGTTGGAAGTCCACAAACAACTTGTCCCTTATAGCAGCCTAGTTGTTGATGCTACCGAAATAAAAACCCGTGACGAGGCCTTTGAAGAGGCATTATCTCAAAACATTGATTACCTGATTGATCTGCAAATCTTACATTGGGAAGACCGCGCAACCGAATGGTCTGGTCGCCCTGATCGCATCACTATTCATTATCAGGCTTTTAACGTAAACACCAAAACGATGTTGGCCAGCTCAACGCTCAGCGCTAGCAGCAAGTGGGCGTCCTTTGGCAGCGATCACCCTGTTGATCTGTTGCCGGTGCCGACAACTCAGTTTGTCTCAGCGCTCCTTGGGAAATCGCTTGATGTGGAAAAATGATCTGACGTCTCGCGGTGGCACAAAAGCAACCGCTTGATCATACCAAATGACAGGCGGTTGCTTGCATCAGGGAGATGTAAGGTTTCGCCGCACGTCCCGCAGCCAAGCACGCGTGCGTTTTTCATTTTGCTGAAAATCATCCCGGCCATAGACCGATTTGGCAAACAGGCAGAATGTCGCCCCAGCCTGATCCGGGACTGACATCAGTTTTAACTCGACCCAATCAGGAAACTGAAAGACCCTGCTGCGGGCCAGAAACTGCAAACTATGCGCCCCAACACTGCCGTCGGTCAGCTTCATGCCGTGATCTGGTGCGGTTGCGATAAAGGCCCTCCCCAACTTTGCGACGGACGCATCAAACTGCGGGCTTGTCATCTGTCGACCACCCCGCGGGGCCAGACCATCCGGGCAGGATAGAAAATAGTTTGGCGTATCTGGTAATTCCGAATTGGGATCAAAGACAAACTGCGGCGGCTCCCCCGCCGTCAGCATCATGCCAAGCAATCCGGAAAACCGTACAACGGCAAATATCCCGGCCAGAACCAGAAGTCCCCAGATCATGATTGCTGTCAAACGTCTCACCCGCTGCGCACCTGATTGAAATGACACTTGGCGCGTTACCCGCCAACCTCAGCAAACGTAGCGCGAAACCCCACAAAAGCAAAATGCCCAACTGTAAAACAGTCGGGCATTTTTTTTTAAAACAGGTCATCGTTAACGTGCGTTGAGGGAGGGGGAGATGTTAACGATGCCCCATTTCACATCAGATCAGCACTGCAACAGGTCGGTCTTTAATTGGTTTGGTTAGGCCGCAACCGGAAGCGAAGCAGCTTCGACATTGGCAATCGCACGCTGCATGGCTTCTTCTGCGTTCACCGCAAAGCCAGAAGCATCAATGATTTCAACTTCGGTAATGCCGATAAAGCCAAGAACCTGCTTCATGTAAGGCGTTGCAAAGTCAGCCGGGCTGTTGACCGGAACGCCACCCGTGGCAACAACCACGTAAGCTTTTTTACCTTCAAGCAGGCCAACCGGACCGTTTTCAGTGTACTGGAACGTCACACCGACGCGGGCAATCATGTCGACCCATGCTTTGAGCGTTGAGGGAACGGCGAAGTTATACATCGGCGCACCAATGACCAGAACGTCGGCAGCCTTAACTTCAGCAACCAGTTCGTCAGAGGTTGCGATAACCTGTTTCTGTTCGGCAGAACGGGAATCTTCCGGGGTGTAAAACGCCCCAACGATTTCGCCGGTCAGGGCCGGGATCGAACCGGTGCCGCTTAGATTGCGTTCAACGATTGTGGTTGATGCATTTGCGGAAACAATACGGTCGATCAGTTTCGATGCAATCTGGCGGGAGTTGGAATTCTCACCATTCACAGATGCATTCACGTGCAGAATATTTGTCATTTTCAATCTCCAAGTCCGTGCTCAATTTGATAAAAGCACCCTACTTGGTTTCGGATTTAATGATTATCCTGCGAATTTTCACTTAATTGTTTCCATTTTGATAACTAACCAACCGTCAGTTATTCTCGCCCCGTCCCTTTTGTCGTTCCTGGCGTAAGCGATCAAAATACTCCACCCGTTTTTTCAGATCGCGTTCAAATCCGCGTTCAACCGGTTCATAGAAATTTTGACGGCGCATGCCATCGGGGAAATAGTTTTGCCCGGAAAAACCGTCTTTCTGATCATGGTCGTAGGCATATCCCGTGCCATAGCCAATGTCAGACATCAGTTTGGTCGGCGCGTTGAGGATATGGGCCGGCGGCATCAGCGATCCGGTTTCGCGCGCAATCTTGAGCGATTTTTTATAGGCGGCGTACCCGGCATTTGATTTTGGCGCCAGGGCCAGATAAATGACCGCCTGAGCCAAAGCCAACTCGCCTTCGGGGCTGCCCAAGCGTTCGTAAGATTCCCACGCGCTGATGCAAAACTGCTGGGCTTGTGGATCGGCAAGGCCAATGTCCTCAACCGCCATACGTGTCAGACGACGCGCAAGGAACTTAGGGTCCTCACCGCCCGCCAACATGCGGTTGAACCAGTACAGGGCCGCATCCGGGTCGGAACCGCGAATGGATTTATGCAGCGCACTGATCAGATTGTAATGACTGTCATCGCCCTTATCATATATCGGCACGCGCTTTTGCACGGTGCGGGCAAGTTCGGCAACGCCAAGTGGACCATCCTCGTCACTGGGCGGCATGGAAAACAGTTCTTCGGCAAGGTTCAAACAATAACGGCCATCGCCATCGGCCATGGCACGCAATGTTTCGCGGGCTTCCGGTGTTACCGGCAGCTCAAACCCCATTTCCTTTTCCGCACGCACCAGAAGTTCTTCAAGCCCCTGATCGTCAAGGCGCTTCAATACCAGCACCTGACAACGTGACAGAAGTGCGGCGTTCAACTCGAACGACGGGTTTTCGGTCGTCGCCCCGATCAGGGTGATGGTGCCGTCTTCGACATACGGCAGGAAACTGTCCTGCTGGGCCTTGTTGAAACGATGGATTTCATCAATGAACAACAAGGTCGCCCCGCCTGTCGACCGACGCCCGCGCGCACGATCAAACACTTTGCGAAGGTCCGCCACCCCGGAAAAGATCGCCGATAGGGGTTCAAACGCCATATCGGCAACATCGGCCATCAGGCGCGCCAACGTTGTTTTGCCACAACCAGGCGGCCCCCAAAGCACGACGGATGGCACGCGCCCGGTCTTGATCATGCGGGTGATCGGACCGTCATCGCCAAACAGATGCCCCTGCCCGACGACTTCGTCGAGTTTCGCCGGGCGTAATCTGTCGGCCAACGGGCGCGACACCTGACTTTCAAACAGGGAAACCATTGGGGGCCTTTAAAAACCTAAGAATGCTTACAGGGTAAACTCGCCTGTCAGGACCTTGCCATCGCGTTTGACCGCGATTTTCCAGTCCTTGCTGCGTTCACCTGCTGTGACAACTTCCTTCAGGCGGGCAACCGAGTCAATTGCTTCGCCATTGATTTCCACAATATAGTCGCCGGGCTGTAACCGCGTGCGCCGTGCAAGGCTATCACGCGCCACACCAAGCACTACCACACCAGTACTTAGGGTGTCGGTCCCAATTTCGTCGGCCAGTGCCGGGTTCATATTGGCAATCTTGGCCCCGCTAAACGGATTGCGGCCCTCAATAATGCTCTCATCGCGCGCAGGCAGTTCCGGTGCAACTTCAAGCGGCAAGGTCAGCATCACCGACGCCCCCTGACGCAGGACCGAAAGTTCCGCCCCGCCGGTCAGCTCCAGGGTCGCAATGCGGAATTTCAATTCGTTGGGGTTATCAACCGCAAGCCCATTGACGGCAACAACAACGTCACCGGGATGTAAGCCGCCCCGCTCTGCCGGGCTGCCGTCGCGAATTTCGCTGATCAGAACGCCATGCGGGCGGTCAAGCTCCAATGAGGACGCCAGATCCGCTGTTACCGCCTGCCCGGCGGCACCAAGCCACGGGCGGCGTAAATCGCCACTGATCAGGCCGCGCATGACCACCTTGACCATATTGACCGGTACGGCAAACCCGATGCCGTTTGATCCGCCCGACTTGGTAAAGATCGCCGAATTCACACCAATCAGCTTGCCATCGATATCGATCAAGGCACCACCGGAATTCCCCGGGTTAATGGCCGCATCGGTCTGAATGAATGACTGGTAGTCCTGTCCGGTCACACCGGCACGCGCAAGTGCCGATACAATCCCGCTGGTGACGGTTTGCCCGACCCCGAACGGGTTACCGATGGCAAGAACAAGGTCACCGACCTCGACCGCATCAGAATCGCCAAATGTGATCGATGGCAGTTCGGCTTCAACATCACGCAATTTCAAAACGGCCAAGTCCGTGCGTTCGTCAGATCCAACCAGATCGGCATCAAATTCACGGTTATCATGCAAGACCACACGAATTTCACTGGCCCCGTCGATCACGTGATGGTTGGTGACAATCGTGCCATCACCCGAAACAATCACACCAGAACCAAGCGAACGTTCAACGCGCTGACGCGGGGCTCCAAAGGCACCGCCGAACCGATCGCCAAAGAATTGCTTGAAGAACGGGTCATTGAAGAACGGCGAACGCGCGCGTTCCGACACGACCTTTTTGGTATAGATGTTCACAACCGTCGGGGCCGTTTGCTTGACCAGTGGCGACAGCGACATCTTGATTTCTGTCTCGCTGGACGGAAGTCGTCTGTCTTCACTTTGCGCGTGCGCAATGCTGGTGGGGCCGGAAACCGCCATCAGGCAGGTTACCGCAATCGTGAAAATGGTCGGGATCCATCTTGCTTGCACGTCGATCTCTCTTATCGCTGTCAGATAATCTGATTGGAAATGCGTTTGGCGGGAAGTCCATAAACGCACCCTGCCCCCAAATTAAACCATCGGAACAGGCAGGCTAAAGAATTAGGGTTTTCAGAACTGCCGCGCAACCTTGGCAGAAATATGAACAAAGTTGCGAAATACTGATTTAAGCTAAATTCGCAGGCAACCTTAGCCGTTGCACAGCACAAAACCCCGTTTTCTTTCGCCCGGCTAGGGACGTTGTCAGGGCAAAAGAAAACGGGCGACACCGTATGGCGCCGCCCGTTTTTATTTCTTAAAGGCCGAAGCGGTGCTTATTCAGCAGATGCTTCTTCGCCTTCGCTCTCTGCTTCAACACGAGCGCGGTCTTCTGCACCCTTTGCATCGGCATTGCGTTCAACAAGTTCAATCACCGCAACCGGAGCGGCATCGCCGTAACGGAAGCCAGCTTTAAGAACACGGGTGTAACCACCCGAACGCTCTTTGTAACGCTCAGCGATTTCGCCGAACAGCTTGGCAACGATTTTGTCATCACGCAGGATCGAAATAGCCTGACGGCGTGCATGCAGGTCGCCCCGCTTGCCCAGCGTAATCAGTTTTTCGACGTAAGGGCGAAGATCTTTGGCCTTCGGAAGAGTGGTTTTGATCTGCTCGTGGGTGAGCAGCGAAACTGCCATGTTGGCAAACATCGCCTTACGATGGGACGACGTACGATTAAGTTTACGGCCGTGCATACCGTGACGCATGGTAACTCTCCTTAATAACCTGGCTTCGCTCACGAAACCGATTGTAAAACCGCGCCGCCACCCTGATCAAAGCCAGGTCATGCACGTGCGGTGTGGGCAACTAGCCCGCCGGAAACGCCAAACAATTTGGTTTTCCCGGTTTGGAGCATAAATGCTCCGATCACGACCCGAAGGCCGAAGACCCGTTATTAAAACGGATCTTCGAACTTACGAGCGAGTTCTTCGATATTTTCCGGCGGCCAACCGCCGACTTCCATACCGAGATGCAAGCCCATCTGAGCCAGTACATCTTTAATTTCGTTCAGCGACTTACGGCCGAAGTTCGGCGTACGAAGCATTTCTGCTTCGGTCTTCTGAACAAGATCACCGATATAGATGATGTTGTCGTTCTTCAGGCAATTTGCCGAGCGGACCGAAAGTTCAAGCTCGTCAACCTTACGAAGAAGGTTACGGTTGAACGGCAGTTCGTCTTCTTTCTTCTCTTCGACAACCGCTTCCGGCTCATCGAAGTTGACGAACAGCGACAGCTGGTCCTGAAGGATACGAGCAGCCAAGGCAACCGAATCTTCCGGGGTCAACGCACCGTTGGTTTCAACGGTAAGTGACAGCTTGTCAAAATCGGTATCCTGACCAACACGGGTGTTTTCCACCTTGTAGGCCACTTTACGGATCGGGCTAAAGATTGCATCGATCGGAATAAGACCAATCGGTGCATCCGAAGAGCTGTGACCGCTTGCTGCGACATAGCCTTTACCGTTATCAACGGTAAATTCGATATTCAGCGTCGCACCATCATCAAGATGGCACAGCTCGAGATCCGGGTTAAGGATTTCGATGTCAGCACCGGTCTGAATCTGACCTGCGGTGACGGCACCAGGGCCGGTCGCCTTCAGGGTCATTTTCTTTGGACCTTCGGCATGCATACGCACGCCCATGGTCTTAATGTTCAAGATGATGTCGGTGACATCTTCACGGACACCCGGGATCGACGAAAATTCGTGCAATACGCCGTCGATCTGGATCGCGGTAACCGCTGAACCCTGGAGCGACGACAGCAGAATGCGACGCAGCGCGTTACCCAGAGTCTGACCAAAACCGCGCTCCAGCGGTTCCGCCACGATCGTACCAACGCGGCTGGCGTCTGTACCCGGAGTAACATCAAGCTTGGTCGGCTTAATCAGTTCCTGCCAGTTCTTTTGAATCACGAGACCCACCTTCGCAACTGGAGCCTAATATAAGGAGAGCAAGTTTTGCCCTCATGAGAAACGCGAAGGGGCCCGGGTGCACCGGGCCCAAACGCGGGGTCGTCCGCAGATCGACGCGATTAGACGCGACGACGTTTACGCGGACGGCAACCGTTATGCGGAATCGGCGTTACGTCTTTGATCGACGTAATCGTGAAACCAACAGCCTGAAGCGCACGCAGTGCAGATTCACGTCCCGAACCCGGGCCTTTAACCTGTACTTCAAGAGTTTTCATGCCGTGTTCTGCAGCTTTTTTACCTGCATCTTCGGCAGCCATCTGTGCAGCATATGGTGTTGATTTACGCGAACCGCGGAAACCCATACCACCAGCGGTCGACCAGGAGATGGTATTCCCCTGAACGTCAGTGATGGTAATCATGGTGTTGTTGAAGGTCGCGTTTACGTGCGCGATACCGTTCGTAATGTTCTTGCGCTCGCGACGACGTACACGAGTCTGCTGAGGAGCTTTCGCCATTGTCTCTGTCCCCTACCTTACTTCTTCTTGCCTGCGATCGGCTTAGCCGGTCCCTTGCGGGTGCGAGCGTTGGTGTGGGTACGCTGACCGCGTACCGGGAGACCGCGACGATGACGCAGGCCGCGATAGCTGCCCAGATCCATCAGACGTTTAATGTTCATTGCGGTTTCACGACGAAGGTCGCCCTCGACGGTGTAATCAGCGTCGATGACTTCACGAACCTTGAGAACCTGGTCATCAGAGAGCTGATGAACACGGGTTGCTGCTTCGATTCCAACCTTAGCGCAAATTTCTTTAGCTTTCGCCGGGCCAATGCCGGTGATGTAGGTAAGCGCAATCACGACGCGTTTAGCAGTCGGGATGTTCACGCCAGCAATACGAGCCACTGTGTGAGACTCCTGTTTCCTGTTAACAAACCCTGCGGCAGATCCGGTTGGGTAGAGCGCTGCAAAAGCGGGCCAGCATTACTGCCAACCCGCCAGCAAAAAGACGCCCTGCCCGGGAAATTACCCCAGGATGGCTTCAATCTCGCGCGTAACTTCGTCGATTTCAGCCATCCCGTCAACTGTTTTCAGCTTACCGACCTTTTCATAGTAAGGAATGATCGGTGCTGTTTGCTTGTGATAAGCTTCCAGCCTTGAGGTGACCGTCTCGGCGGTGTCATCCGCGCGACGTTTGAATTCAGCGCTTTGACATACGTCGCAGACACCTTCTTCAACCGGTTTCTGGAACTCGTCATGGTATCCCTGCCCGCATTTGGCACAGGTATAGCGACCGACAACACGGGCCACCAACGCTGCATCATCCACACGCAGTTCAATCACATAATCAAGTGCCAATCCTTTGGTTGCCAGCATATCGTCCAAGGCTTCCGCCTGGGCCGTTGTGCGTGGGAACCCGTCCAGGATGAAACCGTTTTTGGTATCATCCTGGTCAAGTCTTTCGGAAATCAGACCGATCATAAGATCGTCGGATACGAGTTTCCCCGCGTCCATGACTTCCTTTGCCTTCTGCCCCAGTTCCGTGCCAGCTGCTACCGCTGCACGAAGCATGTCGCCCGTTGAGAGCTGAACCATGCCGCGTCCTGTTTCAAGACGCTTTGCCTGAGTACCCTTGCCCGCGCCGGGAGGGCCAAGAAGGATAATGTTCATGTTCGTCCGTCCCCCTGATATCCGTGGTCGCTTCTTTATCGGCGGCGACCACGCAGTTTGGATTTCTTGATCAGGCCTTCATACTGATGAGCCAGCATATGAGACTGAACCTGTGCAACGGTATCCATCGTAACCGTTACAACGATCAGCAAGCTAGTCCCACCAAAGTAGAAGGGCACAGACCATTCTGCGATCAGAAGCTCTGGCAAGATACAAACGAACGCCAGATAAGCTGCACCGATCACCGTCAAACGGGTCAGAATGAAATCCAGATGATTCGCGGTATTTTTCCCCGGACGGATCCCCGGAATAAAGCCACCGTGTTTCTTCAGGTTGTCTGCCGTATCTTCCGGGTTGAAAACAACCGCCGTGTAGAAGAAGGCAAAGAATACGATCAGGCCGATATAAAGCGCGATATACAGCGGCTGTCCACGACCAAGCAGCGCAGTCGCCGTTGTCAGCCACGCCGGTGCATCAACACCCGTGGTAAACTGTGCCACAGAAAGCGGCATCAGGAGCAACGAGCTTGCAAAGATCGGCGGGATCACACCGGCAGTGTTGATCTTGAGCGGCAGGTGCGAGCTCTGACCTTCCATAACCTTCATGCCAACCTGGCGTTTGGGATACTGGATCAGAACGCGGCGCTGTGCACGTTCAACAAAGACGATGAAGGCAATAACTGCAACCGCCAGAACGATAATCGAAATGATCGCCAAGGCAGAAATGGCGCCGGTACGTCCAAGTTCCAGGGTACCGGCAATCGCGCTGGGCAAACCGGCAACAATACCGGTAAAGATGATCAGCGAAATACCGTTACCGATGCCGCGCTGGGTGATCTGTTCACCAAGCCACATCAGGAACATGGTGCCCCCAACAAGGGTCACAACAGCGGTAAAGCGGAAGAACATGCCCGGATCATGAACAGCAGCACCGGTTGAACCGGTCATGCTTTCAAGACCAACAGCAATGCCCCATGCCTGCACCGTTGCAATCACAACTGTCAGATAGCGGGTATATTGATTAATCTTTTTGCGGCCCTGCTCGCCTTCTTTCTTGAGAGTCTCAAGAGAGGGCGAAACGGTCGTCATCAACTGAATGATAATCGAGGCCGAGATATACGGCATAATATTGAGCGCAAAGATCGTCATACGACCCAACGCACCACCGGCGAACATGTCAAACATGCCCAGAACGCCGCCTGCATTCTGACGGAAAATGTCAGCAAGAATAGACGGGTCAACACCAGGAACCGGAATATAGGTCCCCAGACGATAAACAATAAGCGCGCCCAACGTGAACCAGATACGTTTTTTAAGCTCAGTCGACTTAGTAAAAGACGACCAGTTCAGGTTCGCGGCAAGCTGCTCGGCGGCCGATGCCATGCACTCATCTCCCAATACACTAAAACTGGAGGGTCCGGTCCCGCAAATTAATGGAACCGGACCCTCACGAAGTCATTATAGGCTTATTCTGCGGTTTTTGCTTCAGCGACCGGAGCAAGAACCTTAACCGAGCCGCCGGCTTTCTCAACAGCTTCAACAGCTGCTTTGGAAGCACCGGTAATCTCGATGTTCAGTTTCGCTTTCAGTTCACCTTTAGCAAGAAGACGCAGACCGTCTTTCTGCGGACGGGCAAGGCCTTTTTCTGCAAGAAGAGCTACGGTGACATTCGCACCTTCTTCAAGATCACCGTTATCAACGGCGGTCTGAAGGGTACCAAGGTTTACAACACCGAACTGTTTCTTGAACAGGTTCGTAAAGCCGCGTTTCGGAAGACGGCGATAGATAGGCATCTGCCCACCTTCGAAGCCATTAATGGCTACACCTGAACGGGACTTCTGACCCTTCTGACCTGCGCCAGAAGTTTTGCCTTTGCCCGAACCGATACCGCGACCGACGCGGGTACGCGCTTTACGCGCACCCGGGTTATCGGCAAGTTCGTTGAGTTTCATCGTTCAACACCTTTTCGATCTGGGGTCAATCAAGCCTCGTCCACACGGACGAGATGTTTGACCTTTGCGATCATACCGCGAACAGCTGGTGTATCTTCCAGCTCACGAGTCCGGTGCATTTTGTTCAGGCCAAGACCCACAAGGGTCTGACGCTGATCTGCCGGACGTCCGATCGGCGAACCCGTCTGGGTAACGCGTACAGTCGCTTTTTTCTTAGCAGCCATATCGAATTACTCCTTTTCGAGAACGGCGGCCGCAGCCGAACCGCTATCGCGACGGGCAACGACGTCACCGACTTTCAGGCCACGCTTAGCAGCGACCTGACGCGGAGACGCACCGTTGACCAGAGCATCAAGGGTTGCGCGGATCACATTGTGTGGGTTGTTCGAACCGGTACATTTGGACACAACGTCCTGAACGCCCATGGTTTCGAAAACCGCACGCATCGCACCGCCGGCAATGATACCGGTACCAGCCGGAGCCGAGCGAAGGACAACCTTGCCTGCACCGAAATGGCCTTTGGTATCATGGTGAAGGGTACGCCCTTCACGAAGCGGAACGCGGATCATGTTGCGTTTGGCTGCTTCGGTGGCTTTACGGATCGCTTCTGGAACTTCACGGGCTTTACCCGTGCCGTACCCGACGCGACCGCGCTGGTCACCGACAACGACCATTGCGGAAAATGCAAAACGACGACCGCCCTTAACGACTTTCGCGACGCGGTTGATACCAACCAGCTTGTCGACGAGTTCGTTTTCTTCACGGGCTTTCGGCGCCTGCTGCTGCTGTTGATTCTGGTTACGTGCCATGGTCGTGCTCCTTAGAAGTCTAGACCGCCCTCACGGGCGGCATCGGCCAGAGCTTTCACTCGGCCATGGAACAAATACCCGCCACGATCGAAAACGACCGTTTTCACACCAGCTTTAACTGCACGTTCAGCAATGGCTTTGCCAACCAGAACAGCGGCTTCGGCATTACTGCCTTTGCCTGCAAGGGCTTTCTCTGCCGTCGAAGCAGCCACCAAGGTGGTGCCAGCGACGTCGTCGATAACCTGTGCATAGATGTGAGCGTTCGAACGGTGAACACAAAGGCGCGGGCGACCGGCCGCTTTCTGGCGGATCGCAAAACGAACGCGACGTTTGCGGCGCTCGAAAAGGCTTCTCACGTTTTTCATCGTGCCAGTCCTTACTTCTTCTTGCCTTCTTTGCGCAAGATATACTCGCCTTCGTAACGGACACCTTTGCCTTTGTAAGGCTCCGGACCGCGCCAGCCGCGTGCATTTGCAGCGAACTGACCGACAAGCTGTTTATCTGCGCCAGAGATGGCGACAAGGGTCGGCTTTTCAGCAACGACGCTAAGACCCGTAGGGATCTCCATTTCCACGTCGTGTGAGAAGCCAAGCTGCAGAACAAGTTTGTTGCCTTGAACCTGCGCACGATAACCAACACCAGTGATTTCCAATTTCTTGGTGAAACCTTCTGAAACCCCGGAAACGAGGTTCGAGATGTTCGCACGGGTGGTACCCCAAAGGGCACGAGCGCGCTTACTATCATTTTTCGGTTTCACCCAGATCTGGTTATCTTCCTGGGTAACGGTTACGTCCGAGGTCAGAGACAAGTTAAGCTCACCGAGCTTACCTTTTGCACTGATCTGCTCTTCGTTCAGGGTGATGGTAACGCCGTTAGGCACGACCACCGGATTTTTACCTACTCGCGACATCGTTGGCCCTCCTTAGAATACCTTGCAGAGGATTTCGCCGCCGACATTCTGTTCGCGAGCCTCCTGATCCGAAAGAACTCCTCGCGGAGTGGACAGGACTGCGATGCCCAAGCCATTGTATACCTTCGGAAGATCTTTGATCTTCGAATATACACGACGACCCGGGGTCGAGACGCGGTCGATCTGCTTAATCACACCTTCGCCCTCAAAATACTTGAGTTCGATGCTGATTTCACTGATGCCCTTGCGAATTTCACTTACATTATAACCGCGGATATAACCTTCGCGCTGGAGAACATCCAGCACACCGGTACGCAGTTTCGAAGCCGGCGAGACAACGCTGGATTTCCCAACGCGCTGACCGTTACGGATACGCGTGAGCATATCACTTACGGGATCGGTCATCGACATGTGATGTCCTCCTTACCAGCTGGATTTCACCATGCCCGGGATCTGACCACGTGAAGCAAGTTCACGAAGCGCGATACGGGACAGGCGGAATTTGCGATACACACCGCGCGGACGACCGGACAACTGGCAGCGAATACGCTGACGGATGCGGGCCGAGTTACGCGGCAGCTGGGCGAGTTTAATCACAGCCACGATACGATCCTCAGGGGACGTTTCGCGGTTGCCGATTACCGCTTTAAGGGCGGCACGCTTGGCAGCAAATTGCTTGGCCAGGCGTTCACGTTTGAGTTCACGCTCTACAGCGCTCTTCTTGGCCATGGGCCAACCTCCAGTTAGTTTCCGAACGGAAGATCAAAGCCCTTAAGAAGGGCAAGAGCTTCATCGTCAGACTTAGCCGTGGTACAAATGATGATGTCCATCCCGCGGACCGAGTCAACTTTGTCGTACTCGACTTCAGGAAAGACGAACTGTTCCTTCAAGCCCATGGCAAAGTTGCCACGACCATCAAAGGATTTTTTGTTCAGGCCGCGGAAGTCACGAACGCGCGGAAGCGCGATGGTGACAAGACGGTCCAGGAACTCAAACATACGGTCGCGACGCAAGGTCACTTTACAACCGATGTTCATGCCTTCACGAAGTTTGAAAGCCGCTACCGACTTTTTCGCTACCGTGAAGATAGGCTTCTGACCGGTGATAGCCGCGAGATCCGCAACTGCACCATCCAGTTTTTTGCGATCTTGGGTGGCGTCGCCGACACCCATATTGATCACGATCTTTTCGAGGCGCGGAATCTCCATGCTGTTCCCGTAAGAGAACTGCTCTAGGAGTGCGTCACGCACCACTTCTTTATAATGTTCGCGCAGGCGCGTCATTTTTCCGTCCCTCACTTGTCGATGACTTCGCCGCTAAGCTTCGCGAAGCGAACCTTGCGACCATCATCAAGGGTCTTAAAACCGACGCGGGTCGGCTTATTTTCTTTCGGGTCAACAATCGCGAGATTGGAAACGTTAATTTTCGCTTCCTTCTCGACAATGCCACCGGCATCAGCACCGGACGGGCGCTGGTGACGTTTCACCAGGTTGATGCCCGAAACCAGAACCTTGTTCTCGGTCGGGAATGCGGCGAGAACTTCGCCGGTCTTCCCTTTGTCTTTACCCGTCAGAACAATGACGCGGTCGCCCTTTTTAATCTTGGCAGCCATTACAGCACCTCCGGAGCGAGCGAAATGATCTTCATGTAACCACGCGAACGAAGTTCACGGGTTACCGGGCCGAAAATACGCGTTCCGATCGGCTCGCCATTCGCATTAATGAGAACGGCAGCGTTACGGTCAAAGCGGATCGCCGAGCCATCGGCACGACGAATTTCCTTTGCGGTGCGAACGATGACAGCTTTGTGAACTGCACCCTTCTTTACACGACCGCGCGGGATGGCTTCCTTAACGGAAACCACGATAACATCACCAACGTGAGCGGTTTTGCGCTTCGAACCGCCCAGCACCTTGATGCACTGGACGCGGCGAGCGCCACTATTGTCGGCAACGTCCAGATTGGACTGCATCTGGATCATGGGTTTACCCCTTGACTATGATTGGGCTGAGGACTCACTCCTCGACCACTACTTCCCAAGACTTCAATTTGGAGATCGGTTTGCATTCGCGAATGCGAACAACGTCACCCGTCTTGAAGCGGTTCTCTTCATCGTGCGCGTGGAATTTCTTCGACTTGCGCACGTACTTTTTATACAGCGGGTGCATGACCTGGCGTTCCACACGGACCACCACAGTCTTGTCGTTCTTTGTAGAAACGACTGTCCCCTGCAATACACGCCTCGGCATGTGTGTTTACTCCTCTGCGTGTCCTGTTAGGCCGCGGTCGCACCCTTCTCGTTACCGAGAAGGGTTTTGATGCGGGCGATATCACGACGGACCTGACGGACCCGCGCAGTGTTCTCAAACTGACCAGAAGCCTGCTGGAATCGCATATTGAACGACTCCTTACGCAGGTCCAGCAGCATCTGTTTTAGTTCGTCAGCGCTTTTAGCGCGGAGATCAGCAACTTTCATCACTAATTACTCCCCTTCACCAAGACGTGTGACAAACTTGGTCTTGATCGGCAATTTTGCCGCTGCCAGCTCGAAAGCTCGGCGTGCAAGATCCAACGGAACACCGTCGAGTTCAAACATAATCCGCCCCGGTTTAACGCGTGCCGACCAATACTCGATCGAGCCTTTACCTTTACCCTGACGGACTTCGGCAGGCTTCTGCGAAACCGGTAGATCCGGGAAAACGCGTATCCACACACGACCTTGACGGCGCATGTGGCGAGTGATCGCGCGGCGAGCCGCTTCGATCTGACGCGCCGTTATACGCTCCGGCTCCAAGGCTTTCAAGCCATAAGCGCCGAAATTCAGTTCGGTACCACCTTTGGCCTGCCCTTTCAGGCGACCTTTGAAGGCTTTACGGAACTTTGTACGTTTCGGAGAAAGCATATCGGGATCTCCTTACTTACGACCGGAACCAGCCGACTCGAGCGCTTTACGCTCTGAAGCCAACGGATCATGTGCCATGATTTCGCCCTTGAAGATCCAGACCTTCAGACCGCAAACACCATAGGTGGTGTGTGCTTCTGAAGTGCCATAATCAACGTCCGCACGCAGCGTGTGCAGCGGAACGCGACCTTCACGATACCATTCGGTACGAGCGATTTCAGCGCCACCAAGACGACCAGCAGCATTAATACGAATGCCACCAGCACCGAGACGCATTGCGTTCTGAACCGAGCGCTTCATAGCGCGACGGAACGAAACACGGCGCTCAAGCTGCTGGGCGATGTTATCAGCGACCAGCTTGGCATCGATTTCCGGTTTACGGATTTCGATGATGTTAACCTGCACTTCTGACTTGGTCATCTTCTGCAGATCGTTCTTGAGCTTCTCGATGTCCTGGCCTTTTTTCCCAATCACAACACCCGGACGGGCAGAGTGAATCGAGATGCGGGCTTTTTTCGCCGGACGTTCGATAATCACCTTCGAGACACCGGCCTGCTTAAGCCGGGTGAAGATGAAATTACGGATCGCAATATCTTCATGAAGAAGATCAGCGAAATCGGTCTTGTTGGCGTACCAGCGGGAATCCCAGGTACGGTTAATCCCAACGCGTAGACCGATCGGATTTACTTTTTGACCCATTACTCGGTCTCCTCACGTTCGCAAACGACGATGCGGATGTTGGAGAACGGCTTAATGATCTTGCCGACACGACCGCGTGCACGGGCGCGCCAACGTTTCATCACGAAGGCCTTACCAACAGACGCCTCTTTGATAAAGAGACGATCAACATCAAGCTGATGGTTGTTTTCGGCATTTGCGATTGCCGATTCCAGCAGCTTTTTGACGTCCTGCGAAATACGTTTGTTGGAGAAGGTCAGTTCTGCCAAAGCAGCTTCTGCCTTCATACCACGGATCGACTCGGCGACGAGGTTGAGCTTACGCGGGGAAATGCGTAAAGCCCGGAGCGAAGCAGCAGCCTCGTTATCCGCCAGCCGACGGATGTCAGCTTTCTTACCCATCGTTACTTCCTCTTCGCCTTTTTGTCGGCCGCGTGACCATAGTAGGTACGGGTCGGCGAGAATTCACCAAACTTGTGACCGATCATATCTTCGTTCACGAGCACTGGCAGAAACTTCTGGCCATTATAAACCCCAAAGGTGAGGCCTACAAATTGCGGCAAAATCGTCGAGCGCCGCGACCAGGTCTTAATTACCTCATTCCGGCCTGAGGCACGGACAGTATCGGCTTTCTTAAGAAGGTATCCGTCAACGAACGGACCCTTCCAAACGGAACGCGCCATAGTCTAGCCTCCTCCGTTAGCTCTTGTGACGACGGCGCATGATAAGCGCGTCGGTCTTTTTGTTCGAGCGGGTACGTTTGCCCTTGGTAGGCTTACCCCACGGCGTAACCGGATGACGACCACCCGATGTACGACCTTCACCACCACCATGCGGGTGATCGATCGGGTTCATGGCTACACCACGAACCGAAGGACGTTTGCCAAGCCAGCGATTACGGCCGGCTTTACCAAGGTTGATGTTTTGATGGTCCTGGTTAGACACGGCACCAATGGTAGCCATGCATTCACCACGAACCAAACGTACTTCACCGGAGGACAGCTTCAGCTGGGCGTAACCCTGATCCTTACCAACAAGTTGCACATAGGCACCTGCTGAACGTGCGACCTGACCACCTTTACCGGCTTTCAGTTCGACGTTATGGATAATGGTACCGACCGGAATATTCTTCAGCGGTGCGGCATTGCCCGGCTTAATATCTACGCGTTCAGCGGCAACAATCTTGTCGCCAATTGCGAGACGCTGTGGTGCTAGGATGTAGGCCAATTCGTCGTCAGAATAACGAACCAACGCGATAAACGCGGTGCGGTTCGGATCATATTCCAAACGCTCGACGGTACCGACAATATCAAACTTGGTACGTTTGAAATCGATCATACGGTAACGACGTTTGTGACCACCACCAATACGGCGGGCGGTGATACGACCAGTGTTGTTACGGCCACCTTTCTTGCGAAGACCTTCGGTCAACGCTTTAATCGGCTTGCCCTTGTGGAGATCAGAACGATCGACAAGAACCAGCTGACGGCGACCAGGAGAGGTTGGTTTAAACTTCTTCAAAGCCATTGTCTTAGATTCCCGTAGTCACATCGACGGAATGACCCTCTTCGAGGGTTACCATCGCTTTCTTGAAATCGCTCCGACGACCGGAAATACCGCGAAAACGCTTGGTCTTTCCTTTTACCACAGAGGTATTGACCGCCTTGACCTTCACCCCGAACAGACCTTCCACAGCAGCCTTAATCTCCGGCTTGGTGGCGTCGATCGCGACTTTGAACGCAACAGCGTTGTGTTCAGAAATCAACGTCGACTTTTCAGTAATATGCGGGGCGCGGATGACTTCGTACATCCGCTCTTTGCTGATGATCGTCATTTGAGACGTGCCTCCAACGCTTCGACCGCACCCTTGGTGAGCACCAAGGTGTCACGGCGAAGGATGTCATAGACGTTAGCACCGATCTCAGGCAACACATCAATTTGCGGGATATTGCGCGCAGCGCGAGCAAAACCTTCGTTGACCTGCGTACCATCAATGATCAATGCAGACTTCCAGCCGAGTTTGTTGAAAACTGCAACCAGACTCTTGGTTTTAGCATCCGAGAATTCCGCATTATCAAGAACGATAAGCTTACCGTCCTTTGCTTTAGCCGACAGAGCGGTTTTAAGCGCGAGCTTACGGAATTTCTTGGTCAGATCGTGTGCGTGATCGCGAACACGCGGACCATGCACAACCCCACCACCACGGAACTGTGCTGCCTTACGGGAACCGTGACGAGCACCGCCACTACCTTTCTGACGCACGAACTTTTTCGTGGTTGCGGAAATTTCCGACTTTTCTTTTACCTTATGGGTACCAGCACGGCGTTTTGCCAACTGCCAGTTCACCATACGGTGCAGAACGTCGCGACGTACTTCCAGACCAAAGATCTCTTCTGCGAGATCAATGTTACCGGCCTTGGAAGCGTCAAGTTTAAGAATGTCGAGCTTCATGATGCTTATTCCTTATCCTCGGCGACAGCTTCTTCAGCAGCCGGGGCAGCACCCTTAAGCGCGGCTGGGAACGGAAGACCTTCCGGCGCAGCACGTTTCACAGAATCCTTAACAAGGACATATGCGCCCTTGTGACCCGGGACTGCACCATGAATCAGGATCAGACCTTTTGCTTCGTCAGAAGTGACGATTTTCAAGGACTGAACGGTAACACGTGCGGCACCCATGTGACCTGCCATCTTCTTACCTTTGAAGACGCGGCCCGGATCCTGACACTGACCAGTGGAACCATGCGAACGGTGCGATACAGACACACCGTGCGACGCACGAAGACCACCGAAGTTGTGACGCTTCATCGCACCGGCAAAACCTTTACCGATGGAGGTGCCGATTACGTCAACGTACTGACCATCAACAAAGTGAGTAGCAGAAAGTTCTGCACCAACTTCGATCAGGCCATCTTCGCTAACGCGAAATTCAGCAAGTTTGGCTTTCGGCTCAACCTTGGCTTTGGCGAAGTGACCGCGCATCGGCTTCGATACGTTTTTCACTTTCGCTTTGCCATAACCAAGCTGAACAGCGACGTAGCCGTCGAGTTCATTGGTACGGTTGGCGACAACCTGAAGATCTTCGACCTTCAGAACTGTTACAGGAAGGTGGGAACCATCGTCGTTAAAGACGCGGGTCATGCCGACCTTCTGGGTAATAAGTCCACTACGCATTGCGGCTTACTCCCGATTAAAGTTTGATCTCGACGTCGACACCGGCAGCAAGGTCGAGCTTCATAAGAGCATCAACGGTTTGCGGGGTCGGGTCGACAATGTCGAGAAGACGCTTGTGCGTACGGATTTCAAACTGCTCACGCGATTTCTTATCGATGTGCGGAGACCGCAGAACAGTGTATTTTTCGATGCGGGTCGGCAGCGGAATTGGGCCGCGGACCTCTGCGCCAGTGCGCTTCGCCGTATTGACGATCTCGCGCGTGGACTGATCCAGCACGCGATGGTCAAACGCCTTAAGGCGAATGCGAATGTTCTGACTATCCATGTAATTATGTACCGGAGCCCTCAAAAGGACACCGGCCCCTCAACTGGAGTTGACGATTGCCGCAAAAGTATAGCGGGCGGCCTATGTAGCCGCCCGCCACACAAAGATCAAGAGAAAAATTACTCGAGGATCTTAG
>NZ_NXGX01000005.1 GCF_002844275.1 Thalassospira lohafexi | reverse complement strand
TGGTTTCGAAGGAACCGTGCACCCAGTGGGTGCGCGTAAGTCCTGAGAAAGGACGTCAAGAAATCGCTCCAGTGGAGCGATTTTAAGCTGAAGGTTGAGCACGGCGGAGCCGCGCGCAGACTGCGGCGTCCCAGATCCTCTAACCCATCCATCATTCGACCATGTGGTGTCTTACTATGTCGGGCATGGGTAAATAGTTTTACGGGAACGCCTAGTTTTTCCGGATGGCACGGATGGTGGTGCCGAACGTTTTGGAAAAGGCCCGACTTAGTGTTGCACTGCTTGTGAAACCTGTTTTAAGGGCGATGGTGCTAAGCGAAAAGTCGGTTCCCCGCGCGAGGTCACGTGCCCGACCAAGGCGTAGCATTTGATAGTATTTTCCCGGTGATATTTGTAAGTTGTCCTGAAACACGCGGTCGAGGCTACGCAGTGAACATCCCGCCTGTTTTGCAATATCCTTAAGCGGTATCGGTGTTTCGATACGTGACATCATTGCGCCAACTGCGCGGCGTAGATCGTCCCCACCTGCCCCGTGTAACCGGTCCGCACCGCGGGTCAGGTGATATTGATTTTCCGCGTCATAGACAAACAGATTGCTGACATCAAAGGCGACGGCAGAGCCAAATTGTTGTGCCAGAATATGCAGCATCAATTCCATCACGGTTGAAGCGCCGCCCGATGTGATCATCCGACCATCTTTAATAAAGCGATCTGAACGGACAGAAATATCTGGAAATTGTTCCTGGAACTGATCGAGTTCCTGCCAATGAATGGTCGCGGTTTTTCCACTGAGCATATGGCAACAGCCAAGAAGCCAGGCGGCTGTATCAAGGCCAATAATGTTGCGGGCATGGTGCGCAGCATTTTGAAGTCGTGCGCGGATTTTAGGTGTGGTGTGATCGCGCATGCCATAACCGGAAACGATCACCAGATAGTCAATATCTGCTTTGGTGACTGTGTCAGGCAGAGATGCTTGCGGGGTGATTGTAAGACCACTGGAACTTGTGACAGGTGCCCCGTCAATTGTGCAGATCTCCCAATTTATGGCCGGACCATTGGGCAGCCCGTTGGCGGCGCGAAGCGGTTCGAGCGCACTGGCCAGCACCATGTTGGAAAATCCGTCAAACAGGACGAAAACAAATTTATGAAACTTATTTGGCATAAAATGCAAAATAAGTGACGGAATAAGCAAAATCAAATGGGATGTGGTTCGATAAGCTAAATTCATCATTTTGATCAGCAAGAGAGACCGTCATGCCCCTTACCATGAACCGCGAGGTTTTCATCACTGCTGCCGTTACCGGATCGGGTGCGACACAGGACAAATCCCACCATGTGCCAAGATCGCCGGCACAAATCGCCGCCAGCGCGATTGATGCTGCCAAGGCGGGGGCGGCTGTTGTGCATTGTCATGTGCGCGATCCTGAAACGGGCGCGCCGTCGCGTGATCTGGGGCATTATCGTGAATTGACCGAACGTGTCAGGGCGGCGGACGTTGATGTTGTCCTGAACCTGACGGCAGGTATGGGCGGGGATATTGTTTTTGGATCAACTGAGGCACCGCTGCCCGTCAACAAAGATGCCACCGATATGATCGGCGCTACGGAGCGTATGGCCCATATTGCGGACTGTTTGCCGGAAATCTGCACCCTTGATTGCGGGACAATGAACTTTGCCGAAGCCGACTACGTCATGACCAATACACCGGGCATGTTACGTGCCATGGGACAGATGATGACTGATCTTGGTGTCAAACCGGAGATCGAAGCCTTTGATACCGGACATCTGTGGTTTGCCAAACAACTCGTCTCTGAAGGCATCCTGACCAGCCCGGCATTGGTGCAGCTTTGCATGGGGATTCCATGGGGGGCACCAAATGATCTGAATACCTTCATGGCGATGGTCAACAATGTACCGTCTGACTGGGATTGGTCGGCCTTTTCGATTGGCCGTGATCAGATGCCCTATGTTGCGGCATCGGTTCTGGCGGGTGGGAATGTTCGCGTTGGACTGGAGGACAATATCTATTTGTCCAAGGGCGTTCTTGCGAGCAATGCCCAACTGGTTGAACGTGCAGTTGGTATTGTTGAGAGCATGGGCGCAAAGGTGATTGGTCCGGATGCGGTACGCAAAAGGCTTGGTCTGACCAAGCGGGAGCCACGCTAATGTCCAGTACCAATCTAAATCCCAAAAAAGCAGCAGTTGTTGGCGGCGGCGTTATCGGCGGCGGCTGGGTCGCGCGTTTCCTTTTGAATGGCTGGAACGTGTCTGTGTTTGACCCGGATCCGCAAGCAGAACGCAAAATCGGCGAAGTTATTGAAAATGCGCGCCGTAGCTTGCCCGCACTTTATGACCGCGCGCTGCCAGCAGAAGGTATTCTTACCTTTCATGATGACATGGCGAGTGCTGTCGCAGATGCGGATTGGATTCAGGAAAGTGCGCCGGAACAACTGGTGCTAAAACACAAAATTCTGGCGGATATACAGGCCCATGCGCCAAAGGATTGCCTGATCGGTTCGTCGACATCTGGTTTTAAACCAAGCGAACTACAGGAAGAATCAGATAATCCCGGTCAGATCGTTGTCGCCCATCCGTTTAACCCGGTTTATCTGTTGCCGTTGATCGAAGTTGTACCGTCCAAGGCGACGGATGCCGCAGCCGTTGATGCCGGGTGTGAAATACTGCGATCCGTTGGCTTGAAGCCGCTTGTCGTGCGCAAGGAGATTGATGCGCATATTGCCGACCGATTGCTTGAAGCGGTTTGGCGCGAAGGTCTTTGGTTGGTGCATGACGGAGTGGCAACCACGCAGGAAATTGATGATGCCATCCGGTTTGGCTTTGGTTTGCGTTGGGCGCAGATGGGGCTTTTTGAAACCTATCGCATTGCCGGAGGTGAAGCCGGTATGGAACATTTCATTGGGCAGTTTGGCCCGGCATTGAAATGGCCCTGGACTAAACTGATGGATGTGCCTGAACTGACCCCTGAGCTGACCGCCCGGATTGCCCAGCAATCGGACGATCAGTCCGGTCATATGACGATCCGCGAGCTTGAACGTCTGCGCGATGACAATCTTGTAGGCATGATGCGTGCGCTTAAGAAATCTGGCAGCGGTGCGGGTGGTACGATTAATAATCACGAAGCATCCCTGCACAATCATGGGTCAATTGATCACCTTCCTGTCACAGTAGATCGCCAAATCCCACAAAGCTGGACCGATTATAACGGGCATATGAACGAAGCCCATTATGTTGAAATCAGTGCACAGGCAAGCGACCGTTTCATGGAGCTCATTGGTGCAGATGCCGAGTATATAACCTCGGGAAGCAGCTATTTCACGGTTGAAAACCATGTTTGCTATGTGCAGGAAATCACTGCTGGGGATCGTATCTCTGTGACGACGCAGTTGATTAAGGGGCTGGGCAAAAAATTACATCTGTTCCATCGCCTGATGACAGTAGATGGACGGATTGCTGCAACGGTTGAGACCATGTTGCTGCATGTTGATCTTAAAACGCGCCGGACGTCTGAGCCGGGTGGGATTGTTGCGACAAATCTGGCTGAAATCGCGGCCGAGCACGATGGTTTGCCCAAGCCTGAAGAGCTTGGTCGTGCCATTGGGTAACCTTAAAACGGTTTAAGACGGGCAACAATAATGTCGTCACGGCCCCTGCAGTCTTTAACTGCGGGGGCATACGCGTTACGCTGTTGCAACTTATCCCCAAAGAGGTCCCGGTGATGTCGAATTCTGATCAGGTTTCTTCAGGCGTTATGTACGACCCAATGCCCGAAGAAGAAGGCATTCGTTCGTTTATCGCCAAATGCGATGGCTTCTTTCCCCCTGATGCGGTTGCGGCAGGCATTGATCAACAACGCAAATGGTACGATGCCCTTTGTGCGCAATTTTCCTTTCCGCATCCTGCCGGAATGCAGGGCCATGACGATGCGATTGCCGGTGTCCCGGTGCGTCATTATCGTCCCGCAGAAATGAAATCCACGAATAAGATCGTTTATATGCATGGTGGTGGTTTTGTCGTCGGATCACGCGACAGCCATGATTCAATCTGTGCTGAAATTGCCCAAGTTGCCGGGGCGGAACTGATCGCAATCGATTATCGACTGGCCCCGGAACATGTCTGGCCCGCACAGCATGATGATTGCTTTAACGTGGCGCAAAGCTTTTTGTCAGATGGCCATAAGTTGGTTTTGGTCGGCGATAGTGCTGGGGGCATGTTGGCAGCGGGTCTTGCGGTACGTGCCCGGGAAGAAGGATTTGGTGATCAGATTTTAGGGCAGGTGTTAATATACCCCGCCCTTGGCGGCGATTTGAACTGGCCAAGTTATGGTCAGATGGCGAATGCGCCGGGATTAAGTACGGATGACGTGATTTATTACCGGGATGTGCTTAAGGCCCCAATGGATGATCCATTTGCGCATGCGCTGTCAGTCGATGATTTACGCGGTCTTCCGCCAACCTATATTACCACGGCTTATTTTGATCCGTTGCGCGATGATGGGCGTGAATTTACCGCCCAACTGGCCCGTGCAGGGATCGATGTGCAATACCGCGAAGAACCGCAAATGATCCATGGCTGGCTGCGTGCCCGGCATATGAGCCCGGGGGCGAAAACAGCGTTCGGGCATCTGTGCAAAGCCATTTCGGACATGCTGTAGATCGCATAGAATACCGGTTAATTCACCTTGGGTTGAACATACACTCCCAACCAAAAAAGCGACAGAGGGCCTAAAGTCTGCGCGTGGTCGAACCGCGCGTTGTTCTTTGTTTCGCATAAAATGTTGATCTCAATTAAAATTTTAGCTATTGAGGTCACCATTCAACTCATAGTTGCTTGTGGTTAAGCCGCCTTGGTGCGGAATGGTTCGGGGGGACCTTTATGATCAATATCGCTAAATTGCCATCGTCGCTGCTTTTGGCGACGATCATCTTTTGTGGCTTTATGATCGGTGATGGGCGTGACGCATTTGCGGTAACGACGACAATCACCTGCACCAACCTCGCAGGAGCCAATGCAGCGATCGCTCATGTGACCTATGACGACAGTGCTGGCACCTGCGCCGCGGGAAACGGTAGTGACTCCAGCAACGCATTGCGCGACATCGTCTTCGAAAGCAACCTCAACACCGTCGCGATGCTATTCAGGATCGGAACCGGCGCTGCGGCGAGCAACACGGCGCATAGAGGATGTCGTATTGAAGAATTTAACGCCGCAGCTGGTGTTGCTTGCTCAAGTACCCGCAGTTTCAACGTCACTGAAACCGCGACGGTCACCATTGATGGGGAGAACGGGGCGACGATCCGAATGACCGTCAATTATGCGATTTCCGCTGGCGGACTTTCTCTGACCTACAGTAGTGCATCGGTAACCATCACGACCGTTGACGCGGCGTCTTCCGGGAGCTCGACCGCCGCGCTGCGCGCGGTTCAGGGTTCGGTGACACGGTCGCAATCCGTGATCCTCGGCCAGAATTTTGGGGCGCGCGTGGCCAATGTGTCGGCCGGTCCAGATCTCGGAACAGTGCCAGATACCACGACACAGACACAGAAATTCGGTTTTGCTTCGGCGGGCTTGCTTGATGATCCCATGGCTAAGAAAACGCGCACGGAGAGC
The DNA here is from genome assembly GCF_002844275.1 of Thalassospira lohafexi. Taxonomy (GTDB): domain Bacteria; phylum Pseudomonadota; class Alphaproteobacteria; order Rhodospirillales; family Thalassospiraceae; genus Thalassospira; species Thalassospira lohafexi. Next base: position 514,529 of record NZ_NXGX01000005.1, on the reverse strand, counting down.
ACAACCCTAGGCGGGCTGGCGGTGCTTGCGTCTTTCGATACGTCGCGTGTGCTTGCGGCGGCGCAAACCGCTGATAGTGCAACGGATGGGCCGGAACAACGCACGCTGCTGTCTCGCGAAAGTCCGATTACGATCTGGGGGCACGGCTCCTTTACCGATATCGAGAATACGCGCAACCGGACGGGTGAGGACAGCCGTTATGACGGCAGCGTCTGGGGGTACAACCTCGGTGCGGACTATCGTTTTTCGCCTGCACTCGTGGCGGGTATGTCCGTTGGCTACGCTCAAACCGACATTACGACCACCTTTGATGGCGGCACGTATGACGAGGATACGTGGAACCTCTCGCCCTATGTGATCTATAGACCGTCGGACATGCTGACCTTCTCGGCTATCGCGGGATATGCGTTCGGGGCTGTTGCCAGAAGCCGCAATAGCACTGTGACGGGAAACACCGACAGCCAGACATGGTATCTGCAGGTCGATGCACGCCAGACTTTCCAGCCAATTGCAGATCGCCCGTTTCGGGTGACGGGCGGGCTGGGTGTATTGACGTCGCGCAATACGCTTGATGCCTACACCGAAAGTGACGGTAGCGAGGTTGCTGAATCCTCGGTCAATACCGTTCAGTTAAAGCCGAATGCCGAGCTGGCTTATTCTTTCCAGATAAGCCAGACATCTCTGACGCCATATGTGAAGGCGGGCTATATCCACGATTTTACCGACCAGACCAATGGTGATGCCGGGGCCTTTGATCTTGGCGGTGGCCTGCGGTTTGCCTCGGGCGGGACAGGTCTGTCGGGCTCAATCGAAGGCACGCGCATGGTCGGGCGTGATGACTACAGCGAATACACGCTGAGCGGTTTGGTTGCTTATGGTATTTCGTTTACGGGTCGGGATGGAAACTTTGCCGGAACTGCGTCGCCTTATGTCCGTACCAGCCTGTCTGATAGCGGCACGCCTGAAATTTCCGCTGGCGCAACGCTGACCGACCTTGATGAAAGATTTTCCAGCAAACTGAATGTCACCGGTGATCCGGCCACACGCAGCGCTGATATTCTGATCACGCTGGATCTGAAGTTCTGAAACTTGCGCAAAGTTATTGGTGTGGTGATTGATCAGGCATAAAAAAGGGCTGGATAACCGGCCCTTTTTTTTAGTTGGCGTTTGGGGATCACATGAAATTACGGGGAATGGTTTTTTCCCATTTCTTTTCAAATATTTGCTGATCATCCTCGTAGGCGATGACCCATGCGCTGACAAACCAGTTGTCACGATCACAACTGAGTTCGGCATGGCAATCTGTGCGTACCGACCATTCATCACGCTTCAAATCGCATGTCCATGCCGCCTCGCCGCGCATGCTATTGGGATCAAGCGGATTGATGGTCCAAGTTTCGCTGCGTACTGAACGGGTGGCAAGACGGGAATCTGGATGTTCGAATAAACCGGTATCTTCATAGATGCGGTATCGTGTTTCGTTCTGTGTGAGGTTGCGCTGCACACTGCGTTCAGTGCGGCTTGGCTTATGTTCGATATAGGTCGGTAACGGATCGGGGTTGTCGGGTTGCTTAACCGTAATTTTTTCATGATCGCCCAAAAGCGGCAGATCAAATTTGATTGATGATGGTGCAATGGTAAGCCCGGCATCAAAGGGCGGCGGCAAAATCATCGGCCAGTAGGATGTCGAAAGTGCCATACGAATACGATGGCCGGGTTTGAAACGATACCCACATGCATCGAGTGTCAGCGTGATTGTGACTTTCTTATCGCGCGGCATCGGTTGCGGATTGTCGTAATTCGCGGCTGGATCGCGATGCGCCAAGTTTAACACGCCAAACGAAACCCGGGTTGCCGTGCCGTCAGGATGAACATCAACAAGACGCGCGCAGAGGTTTGACCAATCTGCGTCGCATTCAAGATCAACGTTCAGCACCGGGCGCCCCAAAAGGTCGACCTCAACGTCCAGCGGGGTGGTTTCAAACACCAGCGATCCGGCATCATCGCCGCGTTGGTCAATGGCCATTTCAACGTCAGGCTTTAGGGTGAAATATTCCCCAGCAGCCGTGCCGGTATCAAGCGGTGATTTCAAATAGACATCGGCAGCGGGTATTTCATCGTCACCGGCCTCAAACGATAGTTTGCCGTTTTCAACATACATTGAACGGGTTTCAGGCGTGCTCCAGCTGTCTTTGGCAATCCAGAAGCCCGGGTCAAAATCGCGGCGTGGTGCCGGTTTGATGCCTTCAAGGATATAGGCGCGCATTTGCGGTAGGGCATCTGCACCATTATCCTCGTCACGCAGCCACTTGTTCCACCAGTTGATTGCTTCACCGGTAAAGTCGGCGCGCGGCTTGGGCCATGCGAAATGCGGGTATTTGTGCACCCACGGACCAATCAGTGCTTTGGAGCGATCAGGCATGCCTTCAATGGCGCGCATCGGCGTATTGCGATAGCCATCGGCCCATCCGGCTAACACCATGGACGGGATTTTGACCGCGTCGAAATCTTCGCAGATTGACGCATGTTTCCAGAATTCATCACGGGTCTGATGGGCCAGCCATTCTTCAAGGAAAAACGGTTCTTGCTCAAGCCGGTGTAACCACATGTTTCGCCAGTCATCACCGACCAGTGCGGGGTCAGGTGTGCGTGATTGATAGGCCAGCATGGTCGCAGCCCATGAAAGTTGCACAGCCAGATGACAACCGTTTTTATAGTGAATATCGTCGTTATATCGATCAACGGTAGAGGCAATAGAAATCACGGCCTTAAGCGCCGGAGGATTAAGGGCTGCGACCTGAAGGCAGTTAAACCCACCCCATGAAATCCCCATCATGCCGACCGATCCATTGCACCAGGATTGTTTGGTAATCCATGCAATCAGCTCAACCGCGTTGGCCAGTTCAAGTTCGGTATACTCGCCGTCGATGACGCCATCTGATTCACCCGATCCACGGATATCAACCCGGACGCCGGCGATCCCGGCCTTGGCGAATTCGGGATATGTGGACTCGTCGCGTGAACAGGTGCCATCGCCCTTGCGATAAGGCAGGAATTCAAAAACGGCTGGAACCGGATCGCTATCTGCACCATCTGGCATCCACATGCGCGCGGCAAGGCGGGTGCCGTCATTTAGGGTGACAAAGGTGTTTTCAATAACGGTAAAACTACGTTCGGACATTGTGGGGCGTCCTTTGGGGCTTAAATGTTGTCGTTCAGGGTGACTTATTAGAAAAGGCGGCCCGTTGGCATGGGCCGCCTTGTTATGAGTGTTTGGGCCGGTTCATCAGTGACCGGCACTTTCCATTTTACGTGTGGCAAGGACATTTTCCAGCCAACCCAGCTTCATTTCCGGAACCGACTTCAACAGGAGGTCGGTGTAATCATCAAATGGTGGGTTCAGGACCTCGGACCGTGGCCCGAAATCGACCAGCTTGCCTTGCAGCATGACGGCAACGGAATCGGCAATCGCGCGTACAATCGCAATGTCATGGGTGATGAACAGATAGGATACCTGGCGTTCTTTCTGCAAACGCATCAGAAGATCCAAAATCCCCTCGGCTACCAGTGGATCAAGGGCCGAGGTTGGCTCATCACACAAGATCAATTCCGGTTTGGCCGCAAGCGCGCGCGCAATTGCAACGCGCTGTTTCTGGCCGCCGGAAAGTTCCGCTGGATAACGATCATAGAACGTTTCGCCCATCTCAATTTCATCAAGAAGTTCGATGACTTTTGCCTTGCGTGCGGCACCGCGCATGCCGAAATAGAATTGCAGTGGACGGCCGATAATCTGCCCCACTGTCTGGCGCGGGTTCATTGCCGTATCGGCCATTTGATAGATCAGCTGAATGCGGCGTAAATGATCACGTGACCGTTTCTTTTGTTCGGCAGAAAGTTCTTCGTCGACGAAGGTGACCTTCCCTTTAAACGGGGGCAAAAGGCCGGTGATGACACGTGCCAGTGTCGATTTTCCAGAGCCAGATTCCCCGACGACGGCCAGGGTTTGGCCACGTGGCACATGCAGTGACACATCGTGGAGAACCTGCACGCCATTTCCATACGCCGCCGAGATGTTTTCAACCTTTAGCAACGCATCGGATTGATCGCGGGCTTCGGCCAGTTTGGTCTGACGCACATTGACCAGCGCCTTGGTATAGTCCTGACGCGGGTTTTCAATGATCTGTTTGACCGGGCCGTATTCAACCGTATCGCCATTGCGCAAGACCATGATGTCATCAGAAATCTGCGCGACGACGGCAAGATCATGCGTGATGTAAAGTGCTGCTGTTCCGGTTTTCTCAATCGCGTTTTTAATCGCAGCCAGAACGTCAATCTGGGTTGTGACATCAAGGGCTGTTGTCGGTTCGTCAAAGACGATTAGTTCCGGGTTGGAACAAAGTGCCATCGCCGTCATGGCACGTTGGAGCTGACCACCAGAAACCTGATGGGGATACCGGTCCCCAAAGTTATGGGGATCAGGAAGTCCAAGAATTTCAAACAGGTAATCAGCGCGCTTTCGTGCTTCTTCGCGCGTCATCAACCCATGTTCAATCGAACTTTCAATCACCTGATCACCCAGCTTATGCGCCGGGTTAAAGGATGCCGCAGCCGATTGCGCAACGTAGCAAACACGTGCGCCACGGATGCTGCGAATGCCTTTTTTGTTCATCGACAGGATGTCTTTGCCATCAAGCAAAACTTCCCCGCCAGTGATGCGGACACCACCGCGGCCATAGGCAAGGGCAGCCAGACCAATGGTGGATTTACCTGCACCAGATTCCCCGATCAGACCAAGGACTTTGCCCTTTTGCAGGTCAAAGGAAATCCCGTGAACAATGTCGATATCCTGCGGGTCTTCACCCGGTGGAAAAATGGTCGCGCCAATGCGCAGATCGCGTACCGATAAAAGATCAGGCATCACCGCGTCCTCCTTTCAGGCTGGACGTACGTTTTAACAACCAGTCGACGACCATGTTCACACAGACGGCCAGTGCTGCAATTGCCCCGCCGGGAATAAGGGCGGCCTGAATGCCGAAAATGATACCGTCTTTGTTGTCTTTGACCATGCCGCCCCAGTCCGCCGCAGGCGGTTGGATGCCGAGGCCCAGAAATGACAGGGTCGACAGGAACAGGATCGAGAAGGCGAAGCGAAGACCAAATTCCGCAAGTAATGGAGAGAGCGCATTAGGCAGAATTTCGCGGAAAATGATCCACATCCGGCCTTCACCGCGCAGCTTGGCGGCTTCGACAAATTCCATGACCGCGATATCAAGTGCCACGGCACGGCCCAGACGATAGACCCGCGTGGAATCCAAAATGGCCATAACAGCAATCAGGATAAAGATATTTTGCGGCAGGACCGCCAAAACCACCAGTGCAAAGATCAATGTCGGGATCGACATCATCAAATCGTTCAGGCGTGAGAGCCCCTGATCAATCGGACCGCCCGATACGGCGGCTGTGAAGCTCAGGAAAATACCGATCGAAAACGACAGGATTGATGCCGCAAGCGATACAAACAGCGTTGTTTGTGCACCGTAAATCAAGCGCGATAACAGATCACGTCCGAGGTTATCTGTGCCCAGAAGGTAAAGCTCATTGGCGGGTTCCCAAACGCCGGCAACAATTTCACGTTCGCCAAAGGGTGCAATAAGGGATGCAAAAACAGCACAGAAAAATGCAAACAGAATGCCCAGAATACCGATCCAGGCGGTCAGCGGGATTTCACGTAATCTCATCGCGGATGCCTCAGTCTCGGATTGGCGATAATGGCGACAAGATCGGCCACCATGTTCAAAAGGATATAAACCGCAGCAAAGATCAGGCCGCAGGCCTGTACCACGGGCATGTCGCGTACCGTAACGGCATCGACCATATATTGCCCCATGCCGGGATAGACAAAGACAACCTCGACCACGACAACACCGACAACCAGGTAAGCCAGGTTCAGTGCAACCACGTTGACGATTGGGGCAATGGCGTTTGGTGCTGCATGTTTGACAATTGCCTTAAAGGCGCCAAGGCCCTTGAGTTCGGCGGTTTCCATATATGCCGATGACATCACACTAATGATGGCCGCACGGGTCATACGCATCATATGGGCCAAGACCACCATAACCAGTGTTGCCGTTGGCAAAGCTATGGCCGCCATGCGTTCAGACCACGGCATGCCGTCATAGACGGTTGATGGAAATGTCGCGACACCCAGCTGAACAGCAAAGAAGACAATCAGCAGATAGCCGATAAAGAATTCAGGCAATGAAATTGCCGCCAGTGAGAGGATGTTAATCACACGGTCGGGAATACGGTTGCGATAATGGACTGCAACCATGCCAAGGCCAACGGCCAGCGGTACGGAAATGGCCGCCGCAAAGAACGCCAAGAATAACGAGTTACCAAGGCGTTTGGTGATTTGTTCGGTTACTGGGGCGCCACTGGCCCAGCTGTTGCCAAAATCCCCCTGCACAACCCCGCCAAGCCATTCGAAATAGCGCGTGGTGATCGGGCGGTCGAGACCAAGATCGGCCCGGATATTTGCAATGGACTGTGGTGTGGCCGATTGACCAAGGTAAGTTTGGGCGAAATCACCCGGCAAGGCTTCGATCCCTGCAAAGATCAGGACTGAAACAGCCCAAAGCAACAGCAAACTCAAACCCAGCCGTTCGACGATCAAGACCGTCAAAGGATGGCTTTCTTTTAGTCGGTGTCGCGCGGCGTACACGCCGGCCAAGGGATTGGCCATAAACACATTCTCCCTGTATGGGCCTGAGCGGAAATTCAAGACGGGTGGGACAACGAAGAATCATCTTCGTAACCAATCTGGAATTTTCGATCAGACCGTCATTCAATCACGTGAGCCAACAACGAGATGGGGATCACGGTGAAAACCGTGATCCCGCATAATCGTAATTGGGATAAATCCCGATCTCGATCTTAGCTATTGAGCCACAGACGTGTTGCGACATAGCCGTTTGACATGTCGTTACCAATGTCCTGAACAAAACCAGAAACATTCGTCGTCGTCGCATTCACAAAGTCGTTAAACATCGGCAGGATTAAACCGCCGGTATCACGGACCATCAGTGCCATGTCGTGGTACATTTCTTTACGCTTGTTCTGATCCAGTTCGGCACGCGCTTCGAGCAACACTTTATCGAAATCAGTGTTGAAGAAACGGGTATCATTCCAGTCAGCGGACGACAGATATGCGGTTGAATACATCTGATCCTGGGTCGGACGACCACCCCAGTAAGAGGTGCTGAACGGTTGAACGTTCCAGACGTTTGACCAGTAACCGTCACCCGGCTCACGTTTGATTTCGATGTCGATACCGGCTTTTTTCGCACTTTCCTGATAGAGAACGGCTGCATCAACAGCGCCCGGGAATGCAACGTCGGATGTGCGCAAGAGAACCGATCCGTCATGACCGGATTTCTTGAAGTGGAATGCGGCCTTATCCGGATCGTACGAACGCTGTTCGATGCCTTCCGGGAACAGGGCATATGTTTCGTTGATCGGGAAATCGTTACCGACTTTGCCATAACCGCCAAGAATCTTTTCGACCATGGTTTCACGGTCCATCGCATGTTTCAGCGCCAGACGCAGATCGTTATTATCGAACGGTGCGGTGTTGCAATGCATGATGAAGACATAGTGACCCCGACCGGATGTGGTCTGGATATCAACATTCGGTGCACGCTTGAGCAGGCTGACGGTTTTTGGATCAACGCGGTTGATGAAGTGAACCTGACCCGATGACAGGGCTGCCATACGGGCGGTGGCATCGTTCATCACGATCATTTCGACGGAATCAACATAGCCGCGGTCACTGCGCCAGTCGTTTTCGTTTTTAACAAATGTCGCGCGGACACCGGCTTCGAAGTTGTCGACTTTGAACGGACCGGTACCGATGCCTGAGCTTGGATCATCATACCCGCCGTCCGGCTGGATCACGAGGTGATAATCGCTCAGCAGCAGTGGAAGATCAGCGTTGCCTTCAGAAAGGGTGATGACCAAGTCGCCACCTTTGTTTTCGATACCTTTGATCGAACCGAGAACACCCAAAGCACCGGATTCCGATTTTTCATCGGTGTGACGGTTCAGGGTTTTGATAACGTCATCAATGGTCAGTTCGGAACCATTGTGGAATTCAACGCCCTTGCGGATTTTAAAAGTCCACACCGATGCGTCGGCATTCGGTTCCCAGGATTCAGCAAGTGCCGGTACAGCCAAGCCGCTTGTCGGGTGCGATTCGACAAGCGTGTCGCCCCAGTTACGGTTCATGGCAAAAGTGAACTGCGAAGAAGATTTCGCCGGATCAATGACGTCGGTTGAAGAACCGCCCTGCAGGCCGAGCTTCAGGTGACCGCCGCGCTTGGGTTCCTGTGCCATGGCAGATTTGCCATAAAGGCTGGTCGCTGCCGCAAGGGTCAGGCCTGCGGCCATGGAACGGCCAATGAATTCACGACGGTTCATTTCGTGTGCACTGACACGTGACGCAAAATACTTGATAGGATCAGTCATCCCAGTTCCTTCTCTGATATGTCATAAACTTGTTGAATTATGTATTGCTGTGGCAGTACCGGCGTAGCGATTGGTCTTGGTTCTTCAAAGCCGGTCTTGGTACCGTTTCGGCACATCGGGCATGGTGCAGTTTTCATTTCTGCTTGTTTGTCATGCCTCTGCTTTTGTGCAGTTGATGAGCCCCCCTTTGGCCACAAAATTGATCCCCTACGGGTGTGTGCACTACCAAGGATGCAACTCCTAAAAGGAAAAACACCCAACAGGTCAACCTCACCGAAACCAATTAATGTCTCGGCGTGGCAGCACGTGTTGTGTGGGACAGACAGTGCACAAATCTGCCGCATGGTGACATGGGTGCCTTGTATGCATCAAGCCGTGGCAGGATGTGTCAGAGGATTTTCGCACCTGAAAATAGATGTTCGACCAATAATCTTCGCGAAAAAATAGCATAGAAAACCGATATGTTTTTCTTTGAAACACCTTGCAGAATAAGGGGTTGATGCCGTGCGAATGCCAATTGGTATATGCGTGAATTATCGGATTAAAAAAAATTGAAATTTTCATGTTCCAACAGGAAAAAGACCAGAACCAACCGACAAAAGTCAGTTGGGTTGATCAAAAAATATTCGAAATTGCGATTCGAAATGGATTGCAGAGATCCAATCCTATCCAGACAGGTTTCATGAACAACTACTGTCAAACGACAGGTTCCTAAATTTCCTCGACTATTTTGCGAATGCGAAAGACAGACTTTGTAAATGGTGATTTTGATTTAGATGCCTGTCGGTGTTACGCTTTCGAAACTGTCCTGCTAATCGTAACGGATCTGATTGTAAGGGTGGTGCACATAACGGAGGAATAGATGTATCAAAAGATGCTCGTGCCTGTCGATTTGGCCCACGTCGACAAATTGGAAAAGGCAATTCAAACGGCCGTCGATCTAGCTCTGCATTACAAGGCGGAAATCTGTTTCCTCGGGGTGGGGGTAAATACACCTTCGGATGTGGCGCATACGCCCAAGGAATTTGAACAGAAATTATCTGAGTTTGCCAAGGATTGCCGTACGAAATTTGGCGTTACTGCAACAGCAATTGCACATATCTCGCACGATCCGGCTGTTGACCTGAGTAAGGCACTTGTTGCAAAGGCCGATGAACTCAAAGCCGATCTGATTGTGATGGCAACGCATGTTCCCGGTATAGCTGATCATGTTTTTACCTCGCACGGAGGATATGTTGCTTCTCACTCGGATCTTTCTGTGATGCTCGTGCGTTAAGCAACTGCCTTATCGAATTTTCGGCTAGGGGTAGCTGTAAATCAAATAAACTTAGGGAGTTTAAAATGGGGTCAGAAGCTGACACGGGCATTGAAAGCCCGGATGGTGCGGCAAACCCGATTCAGACAGATTATGAAATCGGGCAGGACAATATCCAAAAAGAAATCGGGCCCTTTGGTCTTGATGTACATAACCCGGTCTTTTTGATTTCGGGTTTGGCGATTGTTGCCTTCGTCTTTCTCACACTGGCCTTTCAGGAAAGTGTCGGGCCGATGTTTAACGACCTCCGCGGTTGGCTGACATCGACTTTTGACTGGTTCTTCCTGTCGGTTGCCAATGTCTTTGTCGTTTTGTGCCTGTTCTTAATTGTTTCACCGCTTGGCCGCGTGCGTCTTGGTGGGGCAGATGCGACCCCTGATTACTCTTATTCGGGCTGGTTCGCGATGCTGTTTGCCGCGGGCATGGGCATCGGTCTGATGTTCTATGGGGTGTCTGAACCGATTTCGCATTTCACGTCCTCGTTCGGCGGAACTGCGTTTGGCGATGATGGCATGCGGACAGATTGGGCTCCGCTTGGTGGTGCGGCCGGTGACGCAGATGGCGCATTTGATCTTGGCATGGCAGCAACGATTTTCCATTGGGGCCTTCATCCGTGGGCAATTTATGCGACTGTGGCACTGGCACTTGCGCTGTTTTCCTTTAACAAGGGATTGCCGCTTACCATGCGGTCGGTTTTCTATCCGATCTTTGGCGAACGCGTTTGGGGCTGGACTGGTCATTGCATCGATATTTTGGCGGTTTTTGCCACGCTGTTTGGCTTGGCGACCTCCCTTGGTTTCGGGGCAGAGCAGGCCAATGCCGGTCTTAACTTCCTGTTTGATATTCCGGTTAGCGATGGATCAAAGATCTTCCTGATCATTGCGATCACAGGCGTTGCCCTGATTTCGGTTCTGGCCGGGCTTGATGCGGGGGTTAAACGCCTTTCGGAAATCAATATGGTGCTGGCCGCATTGCTGTTGCTGTTTGTTGTGCTGGTCGGGCCGACGATGGATATCATCAAGGGATTCTTCACCAGTCTGGTGGCCTATGTTGAATATCTGCCCGCACTTTCCAATCCGGTTGGCCGTGCCGATACCAACTTCAGCCAAGGTTGGACATCGTTCTATTGGGCGTGGTGGATTTCATGGTCACCGTTTGTCGGCATGTTCATTGCGCGTGTTTCGCGTGGTCGGACCGTGCGTGAGTTCATCACTTGCGTCCTGATCATCCCGTCACTGGTCTGCATTCTGTGGATGACCGCATTTGGCGGGACTGCCGTTCACATGGTTACTGATGGTGTTACCGCAATTGCCGAAGCTGGCCTTCCGATCAAGCTGTTTACGATGCTTGAACAGATGCCATTGCAGGCAATTACATCCTTCCTTGGTATCGTTCTGGTGATTGTATTCTTTGTCACCTCGTCGGATTCCGGTTCGCTTGTGATCGATACAATCACGGCCGGTGGCAAGGTGGATGCACCAGTGCCGCAGCGCGTGTTCTGGTGCACGTTCGAAGGACTGGTGGCCATTGCACTGCTTCTGGGTGGTGGTCTCGGGTCATTACAGGCGATGGCGGTTTCAACCGGCTTCCCGTTTGCAATTGTGCTGCTACTGGCGTGTTACTCAATCATTCAAGGATTGCGTACAGAGCCCAAGGCAGTTGGTGCAAATTCCGAGGCGACCGATAGCACCAAGTGATATCGAGCCCTGCTGAAAACAGGCAGAAATATATGGTGAAAAAGGGGTGCAAATTTGCACCCCTTTTTCTATTTGGCGCTGTTGAAGTGCACTTGTCTCTAATGTCGTCTTCACGGGGTAATCGGGACAAATTCCATGATTGGTTTTCCGTTGGTGTCGCTTAGCACCAGCGCATCTTTGGCAAGCTGCCAATCGGTGACCTTTTCCATCGCATTGTTAAATGCGTTTTCAATCTCCATGGCATCTTCAACGCACATCATTTGCGTGGCGCCAAGTGGCGATAATTTCAGTTTGCCATCGTTTTCTTCATATGTACCAAAGTAACGGTTGCAGCCGGTTGATCCGACAACTTTGCTGTCTTTGGTGAAATTTGCAGTTGCCAGAACGGGTGACATTGGGGTCAGGGTTTTGCTTCCGTCCATGACCATTGAAAGTTGCCAATCCTTGCCTGTTATTGCCGACCAGTTACTTGCCATTCCTGGGTTTTCCGATCTGCTGGTGGTGGTGCAGGCTGCCAGCAACAGGGCACTTGCCAAAGCAATGGAAGAAAGCGTCGTCGATTTGACAGTAAGCATGTTGATTTTCCGTTTTTATCTCCGTCGCGATCCATACCGCACAAGTATGGCCCGACTGTTCCCTATTCTCAGGGACACTGTTGCATATGTTTAAGGCAACATTTTAGCGGAAGGCCTGATCCTAATCATTATCCATATACTGGAATGAAAACGCCTTTGCGCACTGTGGGTGGATTTGGCTATGGTATAGCTCCTGCCAATCATGACAAAATGTCCAAGCCCAAGGTCACCTCATTATGAAAATCTCCTTATCCGATGCGCATGCGCTCGTCAGTGATACATTGATCCGATCAAAGGTCAGTAAAGACAACGCGACATCCGTGGCAACGGCGCTGGTAACGGCTGAGGCATCCGGGCAGGGTGGGCATGGATTTCGTCGTGTACCTGCCTATTGTGCTCAGGCACGTGCAGGCAAAGTCGATGGCTTTGCCACGCCGACAATGCAAAAGCCGACACCGGGCGTTTTGCAGATTGATGCGCAATTTGGTTTTGCCTATCCGGCGTTGGATTTGATGGTTAAACATCTGCCCGAAATGGCACGTCGTCAGGGTATCGCGATTGCATCTATCCATAAATCACATCATGCGGGTGTTATGGGGCTGACGGTTGAACGACTGGCCGAGCAGGGACTGGCGGCCATGATGTTTGCCAATGCACCGGCTGCGATGGCGGCATGGGGTGGGCGTCGCCCAATGTTTGGAACCAATCCGATTGCCTTTGGTGTGCCGGTTGGAAATGCCGGTGACCCGATTGTGATTGACCTTGCCTTGTCCAAGGTCGCGCGCGGCAAGATCATGGCGGCCAAACAAAAAGGTGTTTCCATACCCGATGACTGGGCGGTCGATACAGATGGCAATCCGACAACCGATGCGGCGAAGGCCCTTGAGGGCACCATGGTTCCTGCTGGCGGGGTAAAGGGTGCGGCACTTGCCATGATGGTTGAACTTTTGGCAGCGGGTCTTACCGGCGCACAGTTTGGTCATCAGTCATCATCGCTGTTTGATGATAAGGGCAAGCCACCTGCATTGGGACAAATGATCATTGCCATTGATCCAGTAGCAACCGGTGGGCCCGATATTGCAGATCACCTTGCCAGCATTGCCAATGAAATTGCCGCCGAAGAAGGTGTACGACTTCCGGGGCGGCGCGGTAAGTCCATTAGACTGAAAGCCGAAGTCGACGGCATAGAAATTGAAGAAGACGTCATGGATGCAATCAATAGATTATAGAAGTCAGTCATGTTTGCAGCAGGAATGTAAATTTTATTTATGCTTACGGGGTTTGTTCCTGTCATTGTTTTTGTACTCTGCAATATTCTATGTTCACATTCGCGCAGAGATATGAATATGACAGTTTCCATTTTTTAATGGCTGATTTTTAATTTCAAAATTACTTGATGTATAGACAAGTTTAATTGTTGTTGGGGGAATTGGCCCCCCGTAATCATCGAACTGTAACATCAGTGTCACCATAGAGTCGCCGTTCATGCGTAGGTTCAGCTTCCAGCGAAACATATGCAGGCGAATCTTTGATGCTGGTTGTAGATATATCCGGACTGAACAAAAGCTTTTCCCGTGACAAGCGTGCGCTGAATAATGTCAGGCTCCAGGTTCGGGAAGGTGAAATGGTGGCGCTGATTGGCGCATCCGGTTCGGGAAAATCCACTCTTATTCGCCATATTGCCGGTTTGCTGCGCGGGGACCGTGACGGTGGAAAGATTTCCGTCTTTGGCGAGACCATTCAGGAAAATGGCAAGATTTCCCGTGGTGCACGCAAGGTGCGCGCCGACATCGGTGTGATCTTCCAGCAATTCAACCTTGTGAGCCGCTTGACGGTTCTGACCAACGTTCTGATGGGGATGCTGGGACGTGTGCCAGCATGGCGCGGGTCGTTGTGCATGTTTACAAAATCCGAACGCATGCGCGCCATGACTGCCTTGGCCCGTGTTGGCATCGATGGTCATGCCACTAAAAAAGCCCGCCATCTTTCCGGTGGTCAGCAACAGCGTGCGGCAATCGCACGCACGATTACACAGGGTGCACGCCTTATTCTGGCTGACGAGCCGATTGCGTCGCTTGATCCGGCATCATCGCGCAAGGTGATGAATACGCTTGATCGCGTAAACCGCGAAGACAACGTGACTGTGATCGTATCTCTTCATCAGGTCGATTACGCCAAGGATTATTGCAAACGCACCATCGCCATGCGCGATGGTGAAGTTGTGTTTGACGGACCGTCAAGCCAACTGACACCGGCGTTCCTCCAAGAACTCTATGGTGAATATTCTTCCGAGCTTTTTGCGGATGGTTCTGATGACACGGCAAAGCCCGTGGCCGAGCCGGTTGCGAAAAAGGATCTGGCTGTGGCGACAAGCTAGCCGGGTCACTGATGTGAACTGCCTTACCTTTTTGAATTCATGTCTAAATTAAATATGACAGGGGACTTCTTATGATCCGTAAAACAATTGCGTCTGTTGCACTTGCAGCAAGCATGCTCGCTTCGGGCTTCGCCCAGGCCGATGTTGATTTCAAACCGCTTGAAAATGATCCCGATACCATTGTGTTTGGTTTTATCTCGACTGAGTCGAGTGCAAACCTTAAAGCTCAGTGGCAGCCGATGATCGACGATATGGAAGAAGCACTTGGCAAAAAAGTCGACGCATTCTTTGCACCTGATTATGCCGGTATCATCGAAGGCATGCGTTTTGGTAAGGTTCACGTTGGTTGGTTTGGCAACAAATCCGCAATGGAAGCCGTTGACCGTGCAGGCGGTGAAGTCTTCGTTCAAACGTCCAAAAGCGATGGCACGAACGGGTATTATTCCCACATCATCACGCAAGCCGATAACGACAAGCTCAACACGCTTGCCGACATGCTTAAATGCGATGGTTCACTGAACTTTGGTATTGGCGATCCGAACTCGACCTCGGGCTTCCTCGTACCGTCTTATTATGTCTTTGCACAGAACGGCGTTGACCCGAAAGATTGCTTTAAAACCGTTCGCAATGCGAACCATGAAACCAATCTGATGGCGACTGCCAACAAACAGGTTGATGTTGCTGCCAACAACTCCGAGCAGCTTGCACGGACCAACATGGTCAAGCCTGAAATCACCGACAAGGTCAAAGTAATCTGGACCTCGCCGCTGATCCCGTCTGACCCGATGGTGTATCGCAAAGACCTGTCGCGTGAACTGAAATCCGAAATCAAGGCCTTCTTCTTGGGCTACGGTCGCCTTGGCAATGTTGAAGAAGCCAACAAGGTTCTTGGTGGCATTCAGGACGGCATGGGCAAATTCATGGAAAGCTCCAACGCGCAGCTTTACCCGATCCGTCAGCTCGCTCTGTTTAAAGACAAGCTGAAAATCCAGAACACCGAAGAACTGTCTGCTGACGAAAAAGCAGAACGTGTTGCTTTCATCGACAAGAAACTCGCTGAACTCGACATTCTGGTTTCTTACGAATAATTGGCCTTTTGGCAGGGAGCGCACCAAAAGTGCGCTCCCTGTTTGCATTTACCATCCGGGATTAATACGATGAACAGCAGCATTTCTTCGACATCACTTGCCGCACCGGACCTGCCGCCGCGCGACCTTAAACGGTCGATGGGAAGTATGCTTCTTTGGGCCTTTATTTTTGGTCTTTTGGCATGGTCGTGGGAAGGGGCGGATATGCGCCCGATGGCCCTGATCGAAAACAGTGGCAACATGGTCGATTTCGCAGATGGATTTTTCCCGCCAGATTTTCTGATGTGGAGAACCTATGTCAGTGAAATGTGGATCACGATCCAGATTGCGATCTGGGGAACCGCGCTTGCGATTGTCTGTTCGATCCCGTTTGGCATTCTGTGTTCTGAAAATATTGTGCCGTTCTGGGTGTATCAGCCGGTGCGCCGCCTGATGGATTCCTTCCGTGCGATCAACGAGATGGTTTTTGCCATGTTATTCGTTGTTGCCGTGGGCCTTGGGCCGTTTGCGGGTGTGTTGGCGCTGTGGATACATACAACCGGTGTGTTGGCAAAACTGTTTTCCGAGGCGGTTGAGGCAATTGATCCTGAACCGGTCGAAGGCATTCGGGCAACCGGTGCCAATGGTTTGCAGGAAGTTATTTTCGGTGTGATCCCGCAGGTTCTTCCGCTTTGGATTTCCTATTCGTTATACCGTTTTGAATCAAATGTGCGGTCTGCCACGGTGCTTGGTATTGTCGGTGCCGGCGGGATCGGGATGGTTCTGTGGGAATATATTCGGGCGTTTTATTACGCCGAAACAGCAGCCGTCATGATCATCATCATTATTTCTGTCAGCCTGCTTGATATCGTATCGCAGCGTCTTCGTAAGCTTGTGACCTGATCAATGGGATACAAGATTACGCAAACCAAACCGGCGATGAAGAAATTATCCGAACAGCCGACCCTTGATGAAACTGCCGTTGTTGTTGATTGCGAACTGGGCGCCTGGACCGAGATTGGCCCGCGGACCAGCATACGCGAAACGGTGATGGGTGATTATTCTTATGTCGTCAATGACAGTGAAATCATCTATTCGGACATCGGAAAATTCGTCAATATAGCGGCTCATACGCGCATCAATCCGGGGCAACACCCTATGGATCGGGCGTCCATGCATCATTTCCAGTATCGATCCAGTGCCTATGAGCTGGGCGATGATGACCCGGCGTTTTTTGACTGGCGTCGTGAAAAGCGGGTCAAACTTGAACATGACGTCTGGATCGGTCATGGCGCCATCGTTCAGGGTGGTGTCACCGTCGGGATCGGGTCTGTTGTCGGATCAGGTGCGGTGGTGACCAAGGATGTGGCACCCTATACGATAGTGACAGGCATACCGGCAAAGCCGCTGCGCCCAAGGTTTGACACAGACATTGTCGATGCCTTAATGCGCATCTGCTGGTGGGACTGGAGCCACGACATGCTGTCGGAGAACCTGAATGATTTCCGGATACTTCCTGTCCGTGATTTTTGCCTGAAATTCGATACAGTCTGATCGCGCCCAACATGACACGCAAAGCCAGCCGATGAATTCTTGTTGGCGGCTGGTAACTTCTTTGTTGCGTAACCCTTACTGCCTTCCCAAGATACTTGTCTGTATCAAGACCGCAGTTCGAAGAGCCCCCATGACCGACTATCAACGCTATGCACTTTATTATGCTCCGTCTGCCCAAAGCGACCTTGGCCAGTTTGGTAATGCGTGGCTTGGTCGGGATCCGGTCACGGATGATGAGCTTCCCCGCCCGGCTGTTTCACGGATTGATGCGGATGACGTGATCGCGGCAACCACATCGCCAACCCGATATGGCTTTCACGGGACGCTGAAACCGCCATTCGCCTTAAAAGATGGGCAAAGTCGTGCTGAGCTTGAGGCCGCGGTGGAAAGTCTTTGTACAGAGGCTGCGCCGATTACATGTGGTCCGCTGACATTGAAATCCATTGGTCAGTTTTTAGCATTGCTACCGACCAAGCCGGTTGCACCACTTGAAAATCTGGCTGGAATGCTGGTGCGTGGTCTTGATGATTTTCGCAAGCCTGAAGATATGGCGGCCATGAACAAACGCCGTGCTGCCGGGCTGACAGAACGTCAGGAAGACTATCTTGTCGCTTGGGGCTATCCCTATGTTATGGAAGAATTTCGCTTCCACCTGACGCTCAGCAACAAACTTGCCCCTGAGCAATTGGCAAGGTTTGAAGAATCCCTCGGGCCAATTGTCGCACCGCTTTGTGATGCGCCGTTTCAGATTGATGATATCTGTCTTTTTGGCGATCCCGGAAACGGAAAGCCGTTTCGTTTGTTAAAGCGTTTCGCTTTGGCCGGATAAGAAAATGCTGCAGAGTTTACTGCAGCATTTCTCATGGAATAGTTTCTTCAATATTGCTTCAGACAGGTTCCGAGTTTAGCTGAGGTGCGCGGATCGCCTCGATAAATCGGCTGATCCCGGTTTGCAAATCTGCGTCGTTATGCACCTGCATGACGTTTGGCCCATTAACTTGGTAGGCCGATGCGCGCGCAAGACGTTTTTCAACTTCATACCGGTCTTCGCGTCCCCGTGCTTCAAGACGTTGACGCAAAACATCTGAATTGGCGCAGATGCTGATGACACGGACATTGTCTTCGCCGACAAGTGCGCGTGCATCGTCAATCACGCTGCGCGACACATTGACGATTACTGTTTTGCCATTGGTTACATCATCTTGCACGTGGCGTGGCACGCCATAACACATATCATGCGCCTGCCAACTCAGAAGGAAGGCGCCCTGTTTTGCCATTGACGGGAAATCATCCGGGCGCACCGGAATATGATTTTCACCGATGGTCCCGGCCGGGCGGGTAATACAGCGTCGTGGAAAGCAGCAATGCGTTTCTTTGGAAAGTCGGTCACGGGCACCGTCAAGAAGGCTGTCTTTTCCAACACCGCTGGGACCGACAACAAGAATCAACAGCCCGCGTTTGGGGGCATCATCCAACGGATGATGCCGGTCGTCATGTTCGGTCATGATACCCGTACACCTTCGCGCCAGACACCGCGCACGATCGGATGATGGGGGGAATGATGCACACGGATCAGGTCACCGCGTTTGCCAACGGCGATTTCACCACGGTCAGTCAGATCGACCTGGGTTGCCGGGTTAAGCGAAACGGTGCGAATGGCACGTGGCAGATCATATTCGTTGAAATCATCAAACAGCTTCATCGCCCCATGCAGCAGGCTGTGCGGGACATAGTCGCTGGAAATAATATCAAGATAACCATTCTTGGCGAGATCACCCGCGGCGACATTGCCGTTATGCGATCCGCCGCGCACAAGGTTGGGGCCACCCATCATCACGCCAAGTCCGGCCTCATGTGATGCCTTGGCGGCCGCAAGCGTGGTCGGGAATTCAGCCACCGTCATTTTGTCCGCGACGGCTTCGGCCACATGGGCATTGGTGGCGTCATCGTGGCTTGCCAGCGCAAGCCCCTTAGCATGCGCCGTTTCGACCACATGGCGGCGATGCTTTGCGGAATAGAGTTCGGAATCGCGTCTGCGCGTTGCGACAAATTTGCGCATTTCCTCGTCATTCAGGCCATATTTCCCCTGATAATAGGTGTAATAGGCCTCGAGACTAACGAATTGGCGCTGGCCCGGGGTATGATCCATGACCGACAACATTTTCACCAGTGGCATCTCAACCAAGGTGCCAAGAGCCTCAATCATGCCGGGGAAGGAGGTCTCACAGCGCAGATGCAATTTGTGATCAGCACGCAAAAGATCGTTATCCTGCGCATGGGCAAGGGCCTCGACCGATTCAACCAGCCGGACAATACGTTCTGACCCTTCATTGACATCGCCAATCGATACGGCGTCAAAAACAGTCGTAATCCCGGCACTTGCAACCTGATTGTCATGCGCAATAACCGCAGCAGTGGCTGGCCAGCGGGTTTTCGGGCGTGGGGTCAGATGTTTGTCGAGATTGTCTGTGTGCAGTTCGACAAGACCGGGCATCAGGTAGTCCCCGCCCATATCTTCGGCGCCGGGCAAGTTGGATGCCCGATCCGACACATCGGTAATGATCCCGTCCTTTATCTGCACGGCGCCATCAATGACATCGTTCGCCAACACAATTTTGGCGTTTGTAAAAATCTGTTCAGTCATTGGCCCCAACTTTAAACGATGTCACATCAAATGACCCGGTGCAGACTGCATCACGGGTTTCATGGTCGTGGAAAATACCGGCAATTGCCGCCCCACGGGATTTGGCTTCTTCGATCAATGCCAGAACCGTTGCACGATTGTCGACATCAAGCGATGCGGTCGGTTCATCAAGCAACATGACCGGATAATCGGCAATAAAGCCACGTGCAATATTCACTCTTTGCTGTTCACCGCCTGAAAAGGTCAATGGCGAAAGCTGCCAAAGACGTTCAGGAATACGCAGGCGGGTCAAAAGACCCCGCGCCTTGGCTGTTGCATCGGCGCGTGATGTGCCTAGTGCGACCAGTGGTTCGGCAACAATTTCCAGCGTCGGCACACGCGGAATAACACGTAAAAACTGGCTGACATAGCCCATCGTGCGTTTGCGCATGTCAAGGATCGCATGCGGGCTGGCCGTCGTGATGTCGAGCCATCCGCCATCGTGTCTGACGTTGATTGATCCGTTTGAACATGTGTAATTGGCGTAAAGCATGCGCATGAATGTACTTTTCCCTGATCCGGACTCGCCGGTCAGCGCAATACAGTCCCCTGCCGATAAACTAAACTCTATGTCATTAAAAACCGGGATCGTTACGCTGCCCTGCGTGTGCAAGGTAAAGCTTTTTGAAACGTTTTGAGCATGAAGCATTTCAGACATTTTTTTGCCCCGGGTTCAGTTCTGAAGGATGGAAGAAACAAGCAGCTGGGTATAGGCATGCTGCGGATCATCAAGAACCTGATCAGTCAGGCCGCTTTCAATTACCTTGCCCTGTTGCATCACCATCAAACGGTGAGACAGCAAACGGGCCACTGCGAGATCGTGGGTGACGATAATCACCGCAAGGTTAAGGTCGTGAACCAGCCCGCGCAGCAGATCGAGCAAACGCGCCTGAACCGAAACGTCCAGACCACCCGTGGGTTCGTCCATAAAGACGAGGCGCGGGCTGGTTACGAGGTTGCGGGCAATCTGCAAGCGTTGCTGCATGCCGCCCGAAAAGGTTGATGGCAAATCATCAAGGCGCTCGGACGCAATTTCGACCTTGCCCAGCCAGTTGTCGGCAGAACTGCGAATATTGCCATAATGGCGATCCCCAACCGCCATCAGGCGTTCGCCAATGTTCGCCCCGGCACTGACATTCATGCGCAGGCCATCACGTGGGTTCTGATGGACAAACGCCCAGTCGGTACGCATCAACAACCGGCGTTGGGCTTCTGACATTTCATAAACGTCGCGGGTGCCGTCAATCCGGGTTTGATACTCAACGCGGCCTTTGGTTGGTTCTTGTTGTGCGGAAATGCTGCGCAGCAAAGTGGACTTTCCCGAGCCGGATTCACCAACGATGCCAAGAACCTCGCCTGGGCGGAGTTCAAAACTGACACCCTTGCAGCCAATCCGGTCGCCATACATCATGGTCAGGTTATCAACGCGCAGAAGCGGATCATTCATCTTGGTCATTACTCTGCTGCCTTTTCGCTGCTTGGGCTGCTTTTGGGGCCGCCAAGCGGCTGGTCATGATGTTGCTGGCCACGATGGCCGGCGTCCTGTCGTTCGCTGCAATAATCGGTGTCAGAGCAAACAAACATCCGGTTGCCCTTGTCATCGAGGATGACTTCATCAAGGTAACTGTCACGCGCACCGCACATGCCGCATTCGTCGTCCCATGATTGCACTTCAAACGGGTGATCTTCAAAATCAAGGCTCTTGACCTTGGTGTAGGGTGGCAGGGCATAGATACGTTTCTCACGACCGGCTCCGAAAAGCTGTAACGCCGCCATATTATGCATTTTTGGATTGTCGAACTTTGGCGTCGGTGATGGATCCATCACATAGCGATCATCGACCATCACCGGATAGGCATAGGTGGTTGCAATATGGCCATGACGTGCGATGTCTTCATACAGCTTCACATGCATCAGGCCGTATTCTTCAAGCGCGTGCATTTTCCGGGTTTCGGTTTCACGCGGTTCAAGGAAACGAAGCGGCTCAGGAATGGGCACCTGATAGACAAGCACCTGATCTTCGCGCAGTTCCTTTTCGGGAATGCGGTGCCGAGTTTGAATGATCGATGCCTCGGCGGTTTTTTCAGTGGTCGCCACATTGGCGGTCTTGGCAAAGAACTGTCGAATGGAGACCGCATTGGTGGTGTCATCCGCTCCCTGATCAATGACCTTCAGGGTATCTTTGGGGCCAATGACAGCGGCCGTTACCTGAACCCCGCCGGTGCCCCAGCCATAGGGCATTGGCATTTCACGTCCGGCAAAGGGCACCTGATACCCCGGAATCGCAACGGCCTTAAGCAAGGTACGGCGGATCATGCGCTTGGTTTGTTCATCCAAGTAGGCAAAATTATAGGCCGAGGTGTTATCTGCCGGATTATTAACAGTCTGTTCCATGGCGATTACTCCGCAGCTTTGGATTGGGATTTAGCTTCGTCGGCATCTCGCTTGGAAAGGCGGGCTTCGACTTCGGCCCGCATGCGGCGGACCAGTTCCAATTCACCCTGGAAATCGACGTAATGGGGTAGTTTGATATGTTCGACAAAGCCGGTGGATTGCACATTGTCGCTATGTTCCATCACGAACTCGCTATCCTGTGCTGGGCCCATGATCTGTTCGCCCATTTCGTTGGCGCGCATGGCCCGATCAACCAAAGCCATTGAAATGGATTTGCGTTCGTTTTGACCAAACACCAAGCCATATCCACGAGTGAATTGCGGCAGTTTGGTTTTCGATCCTTTGAACTTATTAACCGTTTCACATTCGGTCAGTTCGATATCGCCAATATCAATAGCAAAGCCAAGTTCTTCGGGCTCTATTTCAACCGAGACCGTGCCATAGCGGATTTCACCGACAAAAGCATGGCTGTTGGCATAGCCGCGCTGTGTGGAATACCCAAGGGCCAGAACAAAGCCTTCATCCCCGCGTGACAGGTTTTGTAAACGTAAGTCACGCCCGGCCGGGAATTTGATCGGCTCGCGGGTTAAATCGGCAACCGGGGCATTTTCATCGACCGGTGTTGGTTCATCTTGAATAAGTCCTTCGTAGTTCAGGATATCATCCAAAACACGCGGCATATGCTCATCAACCGGGTTTTCACCGCTTGGTGCTTCGGCGGGATCTTCGTCATTGGCCATCAGGGTGAAGTCCAAAAGTCGGTGCGTATAGTCAAACGTCGGGCCAAGAATTTGCCCGCCCGGAAGGTCTTTGAACGTTGCGGAAATACGGCGCGACACGTCCATTTCAGCCGTTTTGATCGGTTTGGAAAAGGCAAAGCGTGGCAAGGTCGTGCGATAGGCGCGCATCAGGAAAATGGCTTCGATCAAATCACCGCGCGCCTGCTTGATCGCAAGGGCGGCCAGATCGCGGTCATAAAGCGATCCTTCGGCCATAACCCGGGTGACCGACAGCGACAATTGCTGCTCGATCTGGTCGGTTTCGATTTCGGCGATGTCTTTGTTGCCACGGCGCTGTTCTGCCAGAAGCCGGTGGGCATTGTTGATGGCGCGTTCGCCACCTTTTACAGCAACATACATGGTTACTTGACCTCAATCCGGGTGGTGCGTGAAAGGGCGGCGATTTTGGTGCTGGACGCGAAAATGACATCCACTCCGCATGGGAAAAGATGATGGTTCTCGGTCCGCCACGTATGAAACGCCACCGGAAGACCTTTGATATCCAAGCTATGGGTATCCTTGATCCCCGGACCGCGCAGGCGCATGTTTGGCCCGTCGGTAATGTCATCGACCATCAGGATCAATGTTGCCGACTGGTCGGGGTATTCGGCTGTGCCAACCGGAAGCTGTGCGATAAAGGACAGGTCTTCATCGCTGCGCGCAACGGCAAAATCGGCCTGCGAGACGTCGGGTGTGATAGGGCTGCCGCAATGAAATTTCAAATGCGTGGTGGCCAGGTTGGTCGCACAAGTGGGAGACAACCATACCGTGGTGTCCATATCCGCCATTGCAAGGAGTGCTGCGGTGGCGGATGTGTTTAGGCCATCTGGTGCCGTGATATTAATCGGCAGGTCGTAAATGCGGCCGGGACGGGACATGGCATCAAGCAGCACACGGAAAACAGCGTTTGAATCGAATGCTGCGTGCTCGAAACCGGGCAGTAAGTTACTTGTCTGGGGCTGCAGGGTCATTCGTCTTCTCCGCGGACAAGGGTAAAGAAATCGACTTTGGTTGCGGCAACCTTATGGGCATGGGCGCGTTTGGCTGCGGCCTGTTGTTGAGCAAGGGTATCGATAAAATCACTGGCGGCACCATCACGCAGCATGACAGCGTCAAACAGGGCCGCATATTGCGCCTGAACCCGGTCGCGCCCCTTGATATAGGAATGACCGACCGTGCCGTCCGAAAGCGTTACCGCACAGCGGGTGACGGTCATTTCCCCAAGATTAAACCGCTGGCCTGCCCCCCCAGCGCGTCCGCGGACCATCACCATGCCGATTTGGGGTTCACGCAAATTGTTCCAGATAATGTCGCCGTATTTATTGGACCATTCGGTTTCAAGAACGCTGCGCTCGGTACGGGCAAGAACAGCCATCCAGCGTTGACGCGCCTGTATGGCTTCTTCTGTATTCTGACTTTGGTCTGTTGCGGTGGCGTTGGCGGTATGGGCCGTCATCTTTCTGATCCTTCTTTCCTGCGCATCGACAAATTCAAAATTTGTCTAGACGTCTATACATATTTACGTTATAAGCCGATCCATCGACCTTGGCAAAGGTCTTGCGGTGAAAGTTTTGTGAACGGGGAAAGTTATGGATTGGGAGCCGGGGCTATCTATCTGGAAGCAAATCGAAAAACAGCTTCTGAGCGATATTGCCGAAGGGGTCTTTGCCCCGGGCGATAAGATGCCGACGGAAATGGAGCTGGTGCGTCGTTTTGGGGTGAATCGGCACACGGTGCGTCGCGCGATGGCAGCACTTGTCGATACCAACGTGGTGCGGGTCGAACAGGGACGTGGGGCCTTTGTTCAGGAACAGATTCTTGATTACCCGCTGGGCGCTAAAACCCGGTTTTCCCAGATTGTATCCGGGCGTCACCGCTTGCCGGACAAACGCTTGGTATCGTCCGAGGTGCTCAAGGCAAATGCATTGGTTGCGCAATGTCTGGACGTAAAGCTGGGTACACGGGTGATTGAGCTGTTTTCAGTGTCCGAAGCCGACGGGGTGCCTCTGGCGGTGGCGACAAGCTATCTTCCTGCAGCCCGGTTTGACGGCATTGTCGAGATTTTCATACAAACGAAATCCCTGACCGAAGCACTCAAACGGTTCGGAATTGACGATTATACCCGCAAAACCACCCGTATTTCAGCAGCACTGCCCTCGTCACGTGTGGCAAGCCTGCTAAAGCAGGCCAAAAACCGTCCGGTAATCTCGACCGAAAGCATCGATGTCGATTCGGCCGGTGTCCCAATCGAGTTCGGCGTTACCGCCTTTTCCAGTGACCGGGTGCAGTTGATTGTCGAATAGTGCAGATGCGTTTACTGGGCAGGCTTTCGACACCAGAACTGATACATTGCTCTGAATGTGTCGGGGTTATCAATTTCGTACGCGTGCCATTTATCAAGACGTTTTCCAGCAGAAAATCCACTTAGTTCCTTCCGGAAATTGCCAAGTTGACCTGCGAAATTCATTTCGAAATCGAGAAATTCCAGATTAAGGGTTTTCAAATATTCTTTGATTTCTGGCAAGGTGAAGCGGTGTTCCTGAATATGAAAGATCAGGTCGCGACAAGCACTTAAACTATGAAAGTCTGATCGGCGGCATAATTGAGCTAAGGTCGGATCACCTTTGGCGGCGGCGTTGATAATATATTGTCGGCATGCACGAATGCCATCCGCTGTTGGCTTGAAATTTTGTTCGGCAACAATTTTGCGCCCTGCCAGAACGTCCTGTCGGGCTGCCTCGCTATACAAACCAATTTTCATGAGGCCGCCGGGCTTTACGCGTCGTACAAGTGTTTTCCATCCCGCAAGCGGGTCTTCGAGATGGTGTAAAACGCCGACGCATTCAACAACATCAAACTGCTTCTCTATTTCATCAAGCTGCAGAATGTCGGCTTGGAAAAAGGAAATGTTGTCTATGTTGAGTTTTGCAGATTGCCGTTTGGCATAAGCTAGGCTGGTAAGACTAAGGTCAACTGCGGTTACCTTCGATGCTTTGTAGCGTGTTGCAGGTTGGATGGAATGTTGCCCGGTCCCACAGCCCGCAACCAGTATTTCTGGTGCGTTTGGCGCAACATAATCGCCAAGTTCAAGTAAAATAGGGGGGGATGTCAGGACGTCGGCGATTGACAGATCGTATCTGCGAACTGCTGCGTTTATCCACCTTGGGTATGGGTTCTGCTCATACATGTCGCGTACAGAAGAAGACACGCCATCTGAGATTTTTGTCAGGTGCCCAACAGTAGATTTAATCTCGTTTTCTTCCAGCGGCTCTTTTATCTGCCTTTCTATAACCGGCAGGAGCGAACTGGGCCAATCTTGTGCGGCCAGTTTGCGCGACCACGCATAATAAGATAGTGGCGCGTAGGCGCCTAGAATAGCCAATTCCAAAGGTTCCGGACTTTTGCCATCCGCGACAATTTTCGCCAGTTTGCTTTCAAGTTGGCTTATGGCCTGCTTTTCTGCTTCGGAAACGACATAAGCATGCTCGTTATTAAAGCACTGCAGAGCAAGGCTGATCGCAAGGGGTAGTATTTCATCATCACGTGGCGTTTCCGATGTAAGTATTTCCCTGCGGCACCGTGTCAGAATTCTCTCAAAAGCAATGTTGTCGATTGGGGTCGCAGACATCAGCATCATCAGGGATGTGCATTTGGCCAATGTGGTCATGTCTAACCAAGGCTCTGAAATGCTAACTGCGTCCGTCTTGGCCCAACGGCTGAGTATTTCGGCGACTTGCGTATCGTGCTCTGCTGCGACAATCACGGTTTGCACAAGATCCTGCATCGGTAGAGTTTCGGAGCGAATCAGATGTTGTAACCTAATTTCGACGCCCGCAGAGGAGGGTGCCGACGCGGTCAATATTTTCAGACAGTCAGAAAATAGTTGCCAGTGGCGATTTTTGCCGGGTCGGCGGCTAATGGCGAGGCTGTGAAACTTTAAGGCCTCATTGTACTGGTTTTGTTTTTCAAGTGCGGTTGCGATATCAGACAATACGTCGGGATCTGATGATCTCTGCATCAGTGCCTGTTCTAGATGGGTTAACGCCTGATCCGTGTTCCCAAGAAGCAAGTGCGTTTGGCCGAGAAGTTTATGTCTACTGAACGCGCCTTTGGGTGTGCTTGGGGCATTTTCGAGTATCGCAAGCGCGCGCGAATAGTGTTTCTGCTTTATCAAAAGCGCGCCCAAATTATGATAGGCATCAACATAGCTTGGTTGAATAGCAATAGCGTTTTTGAAGCTGGCCTCCGCGTGTATAAAATCGTTTAAGGCAACCAAAACAACGCCGAGATGGTCGTGAGCTACCGCATTGTTTTGCTGAATAGAAACGGATTCGAATATCAGGTTTCTTGCCTGTTCGTGCGAACCCGTCCGATAGCAACATAGTCCGAGATGATGCAAGGCAACTGGGTGATCAGATTGTATGCGCAACACCTCAAGATATTTTCTTGAAGCCTCGCGAAAGTCGCCTTTCGCAAAAAAACCGTCTGCTGCTTGCAATATAGCCTGAACCGGATCGGACACTTTTTTGCCTGTTTTGAATGATTTCGAAGATAAGTTTATTTTCCAACGTCTTTCGTTTGGGTTTACAAAGCGCATATTTCGTAAAAACCAAAATGATGCTGATCAATACTCCCGTCCCGGACGCGCCTTATATACTGGGAACCCCAGTTTGAACTTGATTGCGCTGGCGCGCAGGATAAAGGCGGCAAAGAATGCGATGAAGGCAATCGGGCCGCGGGGAAGTTCAAGAATATCCGTGCCAACCACATAAATGCTGGCACCTAAAAGAGCACAACTGATGTAAATCTCAGGGCGCAGGATAAGCGGGATTTCATTACAAACCACGTCGCGTACCATGCCGCCAAATGTTGCCGTGATCATGCCAAGGATGATGGCAACAAGTGGTGACACACCAAGGTTTAATCCAATCGCCGCCCCGGTTACGCCAAAAAGTGCAAGTCCGAGTGCATCAAGCCAGATCAGCGCGACATAGCGGCGCTCGACAAGATGGGCGGTAAAATAGGTAAAGATCGCCGCGCCGATACAGGTAATAATCCATGACGGGTCCTTGATCCAGAATACCGGCGTTTCTCCTGTAATCACATCACGCACTGTCCCGCCACCAATGCCGGTAAAGGTCGCGATTAGGACAAAGCCGACAACATCCATCTGGCGTCGGGATGCTTCAAGTGCGCCTGTGATCGCAAAGACCGCAACACCTGCCAGTTCAAGCCAATAAATAATCTGGGTAATGGTCATAGCACCCTGTCAGGTTGTCGGTTGCGTTCGGTAGTGGTTATGTGATTTGGCCCGCGCGGGGCGACCTTTTCCATTTTGATCTCACCACGTGATGGTACGATTAATACGCTGATTTTCAAGCATATCATCAAATACAAAGGTGCGATTATTTCCTTGTCAAAGGCAGGTGTTTTGAATCGAGAGTTCTGGGTTGGCTCTTATCTGGAGAGTACTAAAGTTCGTGGCTTTATTCGGGTTTTCAGTGAAACAGCTGCAGTTTAATTTTGTTTGTAGCGCTTCTAAAAAAATGCTTTGAGGATCCCTACATCTACGATCAAATAAGCGGAAATTATAAAAAGCCGTGACCTGTTGGCCACCAAAATTAAAAAACAATGGCTGACAGTATTGGAGAGTGAGAGGACTAACCTTGAAAAAGTTTCTGCAGGTCGGAATCCGCGTGCAGATTGCTTTGGCGACGGCATTGCTTGTTGTCGGGCTGGCGGTTTTGATGAGTTTTGTGATTGGCAAGCGGTCCGGTGCCGACCTGCGACAGCAGATCGGTATTGGGGTTTCCGACATTGCGCTTCAGATGGCCGATGAACTTGATCGCACGATGTGGACCCATCGGGGCGAAGTTTCTGTTCTCAGTACGCTTACGGCTTTTCAGGATTTTTCCAATACGCAGCAAATGAGTTCGATCATCAACCGGTTGCGTAAGGAAATTCCAATTTTCACCTGGATCGGAATTCTGGATCGCGAAGGTACAGTTGTCGCCTCGACCGGGGATATTCTTCTGGGTGCGAATATTGCTCAGCGACCGGTGTTTCAGTATGGTCGGGTCGGGCAATTTATTGGTGATGTGCATGAGGCAAAATTGCTTGCCGACAAGTTTCCATCCTCAACAGGCGAACCTATCCAGTTTGTTGATATCGCCGTACCGCTGACCAGCGAGAATGATGAACTGAACGGAGTGTTTGCAGCGCACCTGAGTTGGGAATGGGCAAATACGGTTCGGCGCACGTTATTTAGCGGTCAGGGCGTGCATCACAATGTCGATATTTTCGTGATCGCAGAGAACGGTACAATCCTTCTGGGTGCGGATCAGGAAATGGTGGGGGAAACCCTGTCGATTGACGCTCTGGACGAGGCGCGCCGCAATCATATTGGCTGGAAAATCAGCACATGGCCCGATGGGCATGAATATCTGACGGGGTATGCGCCCGCCGACGGGCATCTTGATTATGAGGGGCTCAATTGGTCTGTTCTGGTACGTCAACGGGTCGAGGATGCCCTTCAGCCTGTTTATTTGCTGCGCCGCGATATTTTGATCTGGGGCTTGGTGCTTGCGGTTGTGTTCAGTTCAATTGCTTGGTGGGGGGCCGGTTTCTTTGTTGGGCCAATCACCCGCATGGCAAATTCGATTGAAGCGATGAAACGCGGCGATCTGGATGTTTTGCCTGATATTCGGGGCGCGCGTGAAATCAACATTCTTTCGTCGAACCTGCGCGCCCTTTTGGCCAAGCTGACGGAGAAGGATGTGGCACTTGGTGAAATGGAACGGATTGCTCACCATGACACCCTGACCGGACTTGGTAATCGCATGGCGCTTGATGTTTATTTTGAGCACGCCATTGCACAGGCCGACCGTCAAAAATCCGAACTGGCCGTTCTGATGCTTGATCTCGATGACTTTAAACAGATCAACGACAAACTGGGACATGCGGCGGGTGACGAAGTCCTTTGCGAGGTCGCAAGACGGTTGCGTCGTTGTGTGCGTGGCGGGGATCTTGTCGTGCGTTTGGGCGGGGATGAAATGGTGATTGTGTCTCACGTTGAGGGTGACGGAAAGTCGCAATCAATCACACTGGCCGAAAGAATCCTGCAAGAAATCCTGATGCCCTTTATCACCGGTGGCAGTCGCGTTTCGATCTGTATGAGCATTGGCATCAGCCTTTATCCACGTCATGCCCAAAAACCTGAGCGCCTCCTCAATCAGGCAGATCAGGCGCTTTATGCTGCAAAGGCGCGCGGCAAGAACGGATATGTTCTTTATTCTGATCAAGATATGATTGGCAATGACGCGTCATCACGTGCCTGACGTCTTTGGGAGGCAGGAGGATACAATCCAGTCGGTGGATGGCTGTTATCGCATCGTGGAATGGCAGGTTTTCTTGACTTCGCAGCACAGCATCGCAATAACCATTTAATGACAATTTCATCGGATAAAGAACTCGACCATCTGCGTCGTATTGGCCGCATTTGTGCACGCGCCCGGGACGTTATGGGAGCTGCGGCAGTACCCGGTATCACCACAGCAGAACTTGACCACATCGGGCGAAAGGTCCTTGAAGACGCCGGTGCCGTTTCAGCCCCGGAAAGCGAATATAAGTTCCCCGGTGCGACCTGCATCAGTGTCAACGAAGCTGTTGCCCATGGCATTCCCGGGGATCAGGTTCTTGCGGATGGGGATCTGGTTAACATTGATGTTTCCGCGTCCCTTGATGGGTATTTTTCCGACACTGGAGCCAGCTTTATCTGTGGTGCGGCAAAACCCGAACTGATCAAATTGTGCGACGATGGCAAAAAAGCCATGTGGGCCGGGATCAAGGTTGTCCGCGACAAGGCACCTATCCGCGAAATCGGGCTTAAGGTCGAAAACTTCGCGCGTAAGGGCGGCTATACACTGATCCGTAATCTCGCGAGCCACGGTATTGGTAAATCACTACACGAACATCCTCATACCATCCCGACATGGGATGATCCTAAAGAACGCCGGACCCTTAAAAAAGGGCAGGTGATCACCATCGAGCCGTTCCTGTCGCTTGGCGCAAAATGGGCGGTGGATTGTGATGATGGCTGGACGTTGTTTTCTGATACTGGCGACGCCACGGTGCAATATGAACACACGCTTGTCGTCACCGACAAAGGCTATGAGATCATGACACTGAGTGCGTAGTGATTAAAATGCTGCAATTTATGCTGCAGCACTTTGTGCAATAAAAAGCCGCCCAACGATGTGGGCGGCTTTTGTTTTGGGATCGATTGTAAAGGCGGTGTTTATGCGCCGTATTTCGCTTTGGCTTCGCGGCGACGGGCATGAAGAACCGGCTCGGTGTAGCCATTTGGCTGTTCACGGCCTTTGAAGACCAGATCACAGGCTGCTGCAAAGGCTACACTGTCATCAAAGTTCGGGGCCATATTGCGATAGGTCGGGTCCCCGGCGTTCTGCTTGTCAACGACCGCAGCCATACGTTTGAGGGTTTCCATGACCTGTTCTTTGGTGCACAGCTCATGATGCATCCAGTTGGCGATATGCTGGCTCGAAATACGTAAAGTGGCCCGGTCTTCCATCAGGCCGACATCATTGATGTCAGGCACCTTGGAACAACCAACGCCACTGTCGATCCAGCGAACGACATAGCCCAGAATGCCTTGTGCGTTGTTATCAAGCTCCTCCTGAATTTCGCTTGGCATTGGTTTGATATCGCCAAGACGCGGGATCGCCAGGATATCATCAAGGTGGGCCCGTTCACGTTTGCCGATTTCATCCTGTACTGCCCGAACATCAACCTGATGATAGTGAATGGCGTGCAGGGTGGCGGCGGTCGGTGAAGGAACCCATGCGCATTTTGCACCGGCCTTGGGATGGCCAATTTTGGCATCCATCATTTCGGCCATGCGATCAGGTTTGGCCCACATGCCTTTGCCGATCTGCGCAACGCCTTTCATGCCGCACTGAAGACCAACATCCACGTTCCAGTTTTCATAGGCCGCGATCCAGTATTGATCTTTCATCGCGTCCTTACGAACCATAGGACCAGCTTCCATGCTGGTGTGGATTTCATCACCGGTTCGATCAAGGAAACCGGTATTGATGAAGACAACACGGTCTTTGGCAGCCCGGATGCACTCCTTAAGGTTTACCGTTGTGCGGCGTTCCTCATCCATGATGCCGACCTTAAGCGTGTGCTCGGGCACATCAATCGCATTTTCGACAAAGGCAAACAGGTCGCTGGTCAAGGCGACTTCCTCTGGGCCGTGCATTTTCGGTTTCACGATATAGACACTGCCATGGCGTGAATTGGCCAATTCGTTCTTGCCTTCAACGTCATGCTTGGCAATCAGCCCCGTGATCATGGCATCAAGGAAGCCTTCGGGCACTTCATTGCCGTTGGCATCAAGAACCGCATCTGACGTCATTAGATGGCCTACATTACGCACCAGCATCAAACTACGGCCCGGCAGAACGACTTCGTGACCGTCAACACCCTTATAGGTCCGGTCCGGGTTCAGGCGACGGGTTACGGTCTTGCCACCCTTTTCGAACTTTTCTTCCAGTGTACCCTTCATCAGGCCAAGCCAGTTACGGTAGGCAAGGGTCTTGTCTTCTGCATCAACGGCGGCGACTGAATCTTCGCAATCCTGAATGGTCGTAACGGCCGACTCCATGATCACGTCAGAGACACCCGCGGCATGTTCTTTGCCAATCGGGTGGGTCGGATCAATGCAGATTTCGATGTGCAGGCTGTGCTTGCGCAGCAGAATTTCGGAAAGTGCGCCGTTCTTTTCGTTGTAGCCAATAAACTGGGATGGCTGAGCAAGCGCGCTTTCACTGCCATCAGACAGGGTCACCACCAGCGTCCACCAGCCCGATCCATCATCGCGTACTTCATATTTTGTAACGTCGGCATGATGGCCGGTTGCAAGCGGTGCGGCTTCGTCAAGGAAGTTTGCCGCATAGGCCACCACAGCAGCCCCACGCTTTGGGTTAAAACCCTTGGTCTTTTCTTTGCCATCGGCATCGTCAATGACATCGGTACCATACAGCGCGTCATAAAGGCTGCCCCAACGGGCATTGGCCGCATTAAGCGCATATCGTGCATTCATCACAGGCACAACAAGCTGCGGCCCTGCGACACGGGCGATTTCCGGGTCGACATTGGTGGTGCTGATGTAAAAATCGTCGCCTTCCGGCAGAAGGTAGCCGATGTCGATCAAAAAGTTCTTATAGGCAACCGGATCGCGTGCCTGATCCTGACGCGACACATGCCATTCGTCGATCTTGGCCTGCAGCTCATCACGCTTTGCCAAAAGTGCTTTGTTGCGTGGCCCCAGTTCAGTGACAAGTTTTTCAAACGACGCCCAGAACTGATCAGAACTGATCCCCGTTCCCGGAATGACTTCGTTGGCAACCAGATCATGCAAAACCGATGCGATCTGAAGGCCACCTTTTTGGATGCGTTGGGTCATGTTTACTCTCACCAGACTTGGAACCGTCACGGGAACCGGCATGAAAATCCTGAACCCCGCGATAACGTTTGAGACAACATATGGTCTCAAACCGCAGTGGGTCCACAGCAGGTTTTATTATTTTGGGATGTTTTCCGCATTATGGAATGCTGTCCATAAGATGCGGCAGTGGCGAAAGAACGTTGATTTTCCTGACATTGGCTCAAAAAGGCCGACGTGTTCTCGCGCACAAAGCAGGGGCACGGCCTGTGGCGCGCCATGATCGAACGGCAGCCGGGCACGTATTAAACATGCCATTACATATGGTTGTGTGAACACCAAATAGCGGTGATGCCCCAATTATAATTCAGGCTGCATCCCGATTTGGGACTGCAGCCTGATAAATCTCGTTCTTATTTCGCTTCTGGTTTCGCGCTTTCGTCATCCTCATCGACTGCGACATGCCCATAGTCGTCGGGATGTGCTGTGCCATCCGGCGTCAAAAGGTCGCTGACCTCATCGGTCTCTTGCGAAGAGCCTTTTGTGGAGCCGTCCGCGCCGTCGTCGGGAACTTCATCGGTAATCGATGACAGCTCAAACGCCATAGGGGTTGTGCGCGGAACAGCAACGAACTGACCTTGCTCCTCGAGAGAGATGCGACGACCAAACCCAGCACGGTAAATGGCAAATCCGGCAACCAGAATCCCGATCACGGAAAACAGGAATGGCAGTGCCCAAGGGCCAAAGTACCCGATTGCGCTCGACCCTAGCAATGGACCCGCTGCGGCTGAGCCGCCATAAATAATCAAAAGGCCGCCCGATGCAGGTACGATGTCTTCGGGTTCGAGGTAATCATTCACATAGGCTACAGCCAATCCATAGATCGGCATGATGAAAACCCCGGTGATCCCGCCCCAAAGTGTCAGGTTGTCTTTGATCACGTCGGGGATGACAAGCGGGATCAGCCCGCAAACAGCAAGACCAAGTAAGACAACAATCATCACGTATTGGCGCGGCACAATGTCAGAAAGCTTGCCGATCGGGAACTGCATGATCATGCCGCCCAGAATGACAAAAAACATGAAATAGGCGACGTTTTGCGTGCTTAAACCAAGTTCGGCGGCAAAGACCGGCCCAACACCGTAAATCGCCCCGGACAAGACCCCGGCACCGGATGCTGCGACAAACCCCAGTGGTGAGATTTTGTAAAGACGACGAAACGTCATGCGTTCGCCACTAACCGCGGAAGGCGGTGGCTGACGGGTTAAAGCAAGTGGAACAAGCGACAGCGACAGCAAGACCGAAGCAACGGTAAATAGCTCAAAGCTGCTGATTGGTGACATGTTCAGCAGCAATTGGCCAATTGCCAGACCACCGAGTGACACCGTCATATAAATCGCAATTGTGCTGCCGCGTGACGTGTTGTCGGACTGCGCATTCAACCAGCTTTCCACCACCAGATAGAGGCCGGAAAGACAAAGACCGGTCATGGCACGAAACAGCGACCATGTCAGCGGATCAACATACACAGCATGGAGCAACGTGATCGCCGAACCGGCTGATGCAAGGGCGGCAAAGGTCCGGATGTGACCCACCCGGTTCACAAGGCTGGCACCCCAGACAATCCCGGCGACAAAGCCGATATAGTAGGATGCCATGATGATACCAGTATAAACCGGAGAGAATCCTTCTGCCGAAGCGCGTAGCGCCAACAGGGATGATTGCAAAGATGACCCGCTGTTAAGCGCAAAGGCGGCAAACAGCGTCGCAGACAATGCAATAATCAGGGCAACCGGCGAACGCGGCATGGAATCCTCAACTGAATTCTGGTGATGCAGGAACTACCCTGCGGCAAGGGTGGGAAAGCTGTCAATCATTACAACGTACTGAGCTAAAACGATTTACAACTGTTCCCGAGATCAACGCTGCTCTGTGCGTTATGTTCCCTTGGGAATGCTTGTGTCCCTTTAAGCGTGAAGCCTGGCCGCGAATAGCGTCGGTTTTGCACAACTGCCATGTGAAAACTGACCCGTTTGGCGTAAGGTTTACATCTCTGACAGGCTGTGAAATCGCATAAGCAGCTTGACCTTCATGTACTTCATGCTTTCTATGGCCGTGAATTTGGGTCATTTTTGCCAAAACGCTCCTGAAACGGGGCTGTATTTTGCGCTTATTGCCACCAACGAAAGGTTCGCTGCGAAGTTCGGCATTCAAAGCCGGCACGCGGACTGCTCATACAAGGGGAGGAAGCCTTGAATATTCTGCGTACACTTGGCGTAATTACCGCCGGTATTATGGCACTGTCTGCGGCGTCTGCCGCACAGGCCGAAACCCGTGTCACTCTGAAATCAGCCAAAGCTGCGTCATCCTATTACCAGATGGCCGCACAGCTTTCCGAAGCGATGAAAACCGGCACCAATGGTGACGTGATTATTACGGTTGAAGAAAGCCAGGGTTCGGTCCAGAACGTCATGGAAGCCATGGTCCGTTCGGGCAACTATGTGTTTACCTCCCCGCCCGGTTTGGTCGGACTGGCACAAAACAGCAAAGGCCCGTTTGAGGGGCGCCCGACGGAAAAATTCGAAGCGGTTCGTGCCCTGTTCCCGATCCCGTCCCTGACCATGCATTTTGTGATGCGCAGTGATTCTGGTGCCACCGACTTCGCCGGTCTTGAAGGCAAAACCATCCTTCTGGGCAAGGGGTCCTTCGGGGCAAAAGAAGGTGAAAAATACCTCG
The DNA here is from genome assembly GCF_002844275.1 of Thalassospira lohafexi. GTDB lineage: Bacteria > Pseudomonadota > Alphaproteobacteria > Rhodospirillales > Thalassospiraceae > Thalassospira > Thalassospira lohafexi. The sequence goes on along the minus strand of NZ_NXGX01000005.1, from coordinate 478,361 downwards.
ATCTGTTTGGTCTGGGCGGCAAAGTTGAACTGGCTGATGCCGAACTTTCCAACGCGGTTGCCGCACTTAAAAACGGTCAGATTGATGGTTTCGTTACCGCGGGATCCTGGCCTGCGCCGAACGTGATCGAAGCAGCGGCCGGAACGGACGTCAATGTCCTGTCACTTTCCGATGAGCAACTTGCACTGACCAAACGTGACAAAACGGTTATTCCAGCGGGCACCTATAGCGGTCAGGACGAAGACATCACAACCGCTTCGCTGTCGGTTGTGGCCTTTGCAACGACCGAGATGGATGACGAAACCGCCTATCAGTTGACCAAGACATTCTGGGAGCAAAAAGCCAAAATGGGTGAAAGCTCGTCTTGGTGGAATGGTGTTTCCCCAGACATGCTGGGCAATATCGGGGGCAAAATTCATCCCGGTGCATTGCGTTATTATGCCGAGGCCGGTTTCCCGGTCCGCGATGATCAGCGCTAACACCTGATTGCTCAAAAACACAACAGGCCCGGCGCACCTGCCGGGCCCTTCTTTATCCAACAAACTGAATAAACATGTCGGCCATTTCTCGCCCCATCTGGATTATGCTTGGTGCAATTTCAATTGCATTTCACCTTTGGCTGATTTTTTCCGGCCTCGTCCCCAATCTTGTCAGCCGTCCGATCCACATGGCGCTGGCTTTGCCATGGGCACTGATCTTTGTTGCCAAAACACGGGCGCAAAATATATCTGGCGCGATCCTTACTGTGATTGGCCTGATCGGGTGTGGCTGGATTGTTTTCAACCATGGCAGTCTTGCTGATCAGTATGGTTTCCTGATGGGCAATGGCCAGATCGCCATTGCCGCCGTCCTTTTAGGGATTGTTCTGGAAATGGCGCGCCGCGCCATTGGCTGGCCCTTGCCGATGGTTGCGGGCATTGCCTTGCTTTATGCGCTGTTTGGCGAATATGTTCCGGGCGAATTTGGCCATGCGGGGCTTCCGGTTGAAAGCATGCTGGGCACATTGACCATTGCCGAAGGTGGCCTTTGGGGCAGCCTGACCGGTGTATCGGTCAGCATTGTTGCGATTTTTGTGATTTTCGGTGCGGTCCTAAATGCTGGCGAAGCCGGGCAGGGATTCATGAATGTTGCCGGTGCGGCTGCAGGGCGTCTTAAGGGCGGTGCGGCAAAAGTATCGGTTATTTCATCTGCTCTGTTTGGCTCAATTTCGGGATCGGCATCGGCCAATGTCGCATCAACTGGTGCGATTACTTTGCCCGCCATGACGCGGCTTGGGTATCCCAAACGCCTTGCGGCTGCGGTTGAGGCGGTGGCGTCTTCTGGCGGGCAGATCATGCCGCCTTTGATGGGCGCTGGCGCCTTTGTCATGGTTGAACTCACCGGGCGACCCTATGTCGATATCATGGTTGCTGCAACCTTGCCGGCATTCCTCTATTTTCTTGCGGTATGGGTTGGAATTAACGCCTTTGCCATGCGGTTTGATCTTCCCGGTGTGCCAAAGGAAGACCGACCAACCATGCGTGCGGTTATCATCACATCGTGCTTTTTCCTTGTTCCCTTCACCATTCTGCTTTGGGGTATGTTTGGTGGGGGCTATACGCCACAATATTCGGCCTGTCTGGCCCTTGTTGTCGGGGCGGCATTGCTGTTCTTGGATGGAAATCTGTCGTTTGATCTGGCGCGCACCAAGGACCGTTTCACCGATGTCTGTCTGAATGCGGGGCGTCAGGTGGCGATGATCGGCTCGATCATTCTATGTGCATCGATTGTGATTGGTGTGCTTGGGCTAACCGGACTTGGGGTGAAAATCACATCGCTGCTTTTATCCGGTTCGGGCGGGATGCTCTGGCCAGCTTTGCTTCTGACCGCATTGGCCTGTTTGATTTTGGGCATGGAAGTGCCAACAACAGCAGCCTATGTGATCTGCGTTTCGGTTGCCGGTCCTGCCTTGATCGAGCTTGGCCTTGATCCTTTGCAGGCACATCTGTTTGTTTTCTGGTTCGCACTTCTCTCGACTATCACACCACCGGTTTGTGGTGCGGTTTTCATTGCTGCGGGCATGGTCGAAGAAAACTGGCTCAAGGTTGCGGGCTCGGCCATGGCGTTGGGTATTGGGCTGTATATCGTGCCGTTGGCGATGGTGGCCAATGCATCCCTGATTGATCTTGGGTCAGACCCCGTATGGGCGATTGCAGCAGGACTTAAGGTGGCCATTGGTTTGACCGCCATATCGTATGGCCTGATATCGCCGCGGCCATTGATTGTGCGGATTGGGCTTGCGCTGGCTGGTGCGATTGCGATTTTCGTGGCAGGTGTTTGAGAATGCACAAAGCCCGACAGAAAACTGTCGGGCTTTGTTGTTTTAGATGCTGGCTTTTGTTTCCAGCTGAAATCTTTCGGGCTTAGGCGCGCCCGCTACGCGGACCGGCAAACAGCCAGATGATCAGGCCCAAGACCGGCAGAACAAGAACAAGTACAATCCAAAGAACTTTTGACCCGGTGCTCGCACCACTGCCCAAAATATTAATGACCGCCCAGATATCGGCGATCAAAATGATTAAACCAAGTATTCCACCATATTCAAACATGTCCAAACCTCATTAATTTGTTGCTGCGGCTATTTGACACCGCGCTTGATCATGAAACGGCCAAGGACTCTATTTGTTCCCGCATGAGGAAACACACACATTATATATGCGCCTAATGGTTGGGGTGTGTAAACGAATTTCGACCTCAGACAACTTGCCCGGCAGACCAGCCAGATGACCAGGCCCACTGGAAATTAAATCCGCCAAGATGTCCTGTCACATCAACAACTTCACCGATGAAATACAGGCCAGGCACACTGCGACATTCCATGGTTTTTGATGACAGCTCGTTGGTATCTACCCCGCCAATGGTGACCTCGGCGGTGCGATATCCTTCGGTTCCGTTTGGCATGACGGCCCATTGATTGACATCCATCGCCAGCTTGCGAAGCGCCTTGTCACCGGTTTCGCCAATCGGGCGTTCAAGGTCATGACGTGCCGTTATCATCTGCGCCAACCGGTTGGGCAGAATGCGTGACAGTACTGTGTGAACGGCTTGTTTTGGGGTTTCGCTTTTGGCCGATTTCAAAAGATCAAAGGCGTCTTCTTCGGGGTTGAGGTTCACCACAATACCGTCGCCTTCATCGCAATAAGATGAAATCTGCAAAATGGATGGGCCTGAAAGACCGCGATGGGTGAACAGCAATCCTTCGCGGAATTGCTTTTTGTTGCATTGAACCACCGCATCAACCGAAATGCCCGATAGCTGGCCCATTTGCGCGCGCAACTCAGGATCAAACGTCAGCGGCACCAAAGCCGCCCGGGTCGGGATGATGTTTAATCCGAACTGACGGGCAATCTGATAGCCAAATCCGGTTGCCCCGATTTTCGGGATTGAAAGCCCGCCACACGCGACCACAAGCGATGCACACGTCCATTGCGCGCCCGTGCGTGTAGTGACGTCAAATCCGCCATCGTCGCGGCGGATAATGTTGGAAATTTCCGTGTTCAGGCGAATGGTGACATCTGCAGCGTCACATTCATCAAGCAACATATCGATGATCTGAAACGAACTTTCATCACAGAACAACTGGCCCAGCGTTTTTTCATGCCAACTGATTTCATGATGGTTCACCATTTCGATGAAATCATGCTGGGTATAGCGTTTCAGGGCGGATACACAGAACCGCTTGTTCTGCGACAGGAAGTTTTCCGGGCTTGTATGGATGTTGGTGAAATTGCACCGTCCCCCGCCGGAAATACGGATTTTCTCGGCGGGTTTGTCGGAATGATCGACCACCACAACAGACCGGCCGCGCTTGCCAGCTTCGATGGCACACATCAGGCCCGCAGCACCCGCACCGATTACAAGAACATCAACATTTTTCACGCAGAACCGACCCGTTTGAATTTTTAAATACCGAACCGCTTATACGGATAAACGTACCCGTTGTCAGTGCGCATACATGCAAGGCTGCAATCATGCTGCAACATAGTTTGGTTGTTTGACTATACCTGTTTGCATTTTTGAAACGCTTTCTATGGGATTCTAAGCGTTACGCGGGTAACGTGACCAAATCATAAAAAGAGGAATACGGGGATGGTGACACTGTCTTTGCGATGGGCTTTACGACGGGCAACTTTTGTTGCATCACTTTTGATATTGGCAGGCATTTTCACCGCACAACCGGGGATTGCCCAAACGTCGGAGCCTGAAACACGTCAGGACACCAAATCGGGCGATGCATTCGATGCAGTACCAGATGTCGATTTCAGCCCCTTGGACGCCAAAGAACGCACCAACATGCCGCCATTGATGGAACGCTATGTTCTTGATGAACTGAAAAGCCTGCGTACTGAAATGCAGGGCATGCGTGCGGAATTGATGCGCGAAGTCGTCAACCGGCAGCTTGAAGCCATCGACAAGGCGATTTCCTATTCATCCAATACTGTGACGTATTTCTTTTATTTCGTGGCCGCTGTTGGTGCGCTTCTGACCATGCTGGGCTGGCAGTCGTTGCGTGAGTTGAAATCAAGCGTGCGCAATCTTGCCAATACGGAATTGCAACGTTTGTCCGAAGAGTTCGAACGACGCCTGACCTCGCTTGAGGATGAATTGCGTTTGAAATCCAAGGTGATCAACGAGCATCAGCACGAAATCGAACGGACTCAGGAAATCCATGCACTGTGGCTGCAAGCCAATCAGGTCACGAACCCGCGTTCAAAAATCGAAACTTATGACAAGATTCTTGAACTGGCACCGGGTGACCCGGAAGTCATGGCCTATAAGGCAGATGCCGCCCTTCAACTTGGTGATCGCGACTGGGCACTGAGCCTGTGCAATCGGTTGCTGGCCGAAGAACCCGGAAGTGCTAATGGTCACTATCAACGGGCCTGCGCAAATGCCGGGCTTGGGTTCCGCGAAGCCGCTCTTGCCGATTTGCAACGTGCGATCGAACTTTCTGAATCCATGCGTCAACCGGCCTGGACAGAAGAAGAATTCGAACCCCTGCGTGACATGCCGGAGTTTAACGAAATTCTTGGCGACAAAAATGACCTGCCGCCTGCTGAATAAGCAAGGGCTTTGGACGGTCATCGGATCGACTAAAATTGCAAAAGCCCCGCAAAGAAAAATTGCGGGGCTTTTGTTTGCTTGCTCTATGAGGCGGTCTTACTGCGCAGGCAGTTCATTCCAAAGCGGGTGGTTTGGTGCGACGTCTTCTTCGATCTTGGTAAAGCGCGCATCACAATCAAAGAAATAGTTATCGGCAAGATCATCATTAACCTGTGAAACTTCGCCGACAATAACCGGACCTTTGCCAACTTCGCCGTAAAAGCGGTGCACAAGGGTCCGCGGCAGGGTTACGCTTTGCCCCGGTTCGAGCACAACCTTGCCGCCCGCGGGCAGGATGTTGAGCTTGCCGTCGGTGCGGACATGTACGTCATTGACCCGGTCCATCTGACCATCTTCGGTCAGGTTGCAAAGCTCAATCACGAGGTTGCCACCGCCGCGCACAATGATGTCTTCCATTTTGACCTTGTGGTAATGCCATGGGCATTCCTGATCCTCACCGACAATCATGATCTTTTCGGCATAGGGTACTTCGCCGGGTTGACGCAGGATGCCATTGCGCAGGCAAAACAGGATCAAACCGCGCTTGGCAAAATTACCTTCGCCATAATCCGTCACGTCCCAGCCCATCTGATGCCCGCGGCACCATTTTGCCAGATCGGGTTCTGCGGCCCACTGGTCCGGGCCGTAATGGCCCCAAACAGGAAGTTTAAAGGAAATGGACGCGTAAAGTTCTTTTGCATGCTCGATGCAGGCGTTGATTTCCGAACGCAGCATGGGGACCTCTTGTGACGTGTGATTGTGACGGGGCAGTATATCCTACCCCTGACGGTATGCGGCGCTTTTATCATGGGCAATCAAAGAATGCGATAGTTTTTGAATGCATTCAAAGTCTGCTTTGATGATGAATTTCCGGCGAATACACTGCCTCTCTGTTGCCGCTTTTTATGTTGATAGATCATAATTAAAGGTATGATTTGCGCAGATATAATTCATTTCGGCGCGCATTGGATTAGGAAGAGGCAAAGTCATGGTTCAGTCGTCTGGTTTGGTCAAGGTCGCCGCCGCCGTAATCGTCGGTGTGGCAATTGCCGGGGCGGGGTGGTTTGTTGGTAACGGTATCGCAAACATGCGATCGCTTGACCGCTATGTCACTGTTAAGGGATTGGCCGAGCAGAATGTGCAGGCAGACCGGGCGGTGTGGCCAATCACCTTTGTTGCAACCGATGATGTATTGCAAACAGCACAGGCCAAAATTGAGTCCGATACCAAAACGCTGCTCGATTTTCTGGCAAGCCACGGCATTTCAAAGGAAATGACCGAACTGCAAAACCTTCAGGTCACCGATCAGCTCGCCCAATCATATCGTTCCGGCCCAATTGAAAGCCGCTATATCGTCAATCAGACCATTCAGGTCCGAACCGACGATGTGAAGGCGGTTGTTGCCGCATCTCAGGATATTGGCAAACTGCTTCAGGGCGGGATCGTTCTGGGTGGGCAGGGCTATAACCCCGGCCCAAGTTATATGTTCACTGGACTGAATGACATCAAACCCGAAATGATTGCTGCCGCGACGGCCAATGCCCGCGAAGCCGCCTTGCAGTTTGCCGCCGACTCTGGTGGTCAGTTGGGCGGGATCCGCCGCGCGACACAAGGACTGTTTCAGATTTTGGCAGCGGACGGTGCACCGAATATGAATGAAGCCAGCCAGATCAATAAAACCGTTCGGGTTGTGACCACCATGGAATATCTGATCCGCGACTGATGTTTGCGAGTTTCGCGGTGGACTGGAACGTGATCCTTTGCCGACAAATTAGCATTTGGCATATGGGGATATGTTGACAGCCGCCGCAAAGCTGGTTTTATGCGCGCCATGGCGCAACTGATCCTTTTTAACAAGCCGTATGGCGTTTTGACCCAGTTTACCGACCGTGAAAACGGTCGGGCGACATTGGCTGACTATATCCAACAGCCCGGTGTCTATGCCGCCGGCCGCCTTGATCGTGACAGCGAAGGGTTACTGTTGCTGACGGACAATGGGCCGCTCAATGCGCAGATTGCCCACCCCAAATACAAAAAACCGAAAACCTATCTGGTGCAGGTCGATGGGGAGCCGACCGATGAGGCGCTTGATGCGCTGCGCGACGGGGTCGAGCTTAAAGATGGCATGACACTTCCGGCAAAGGTGCGCCGGATTGATGAACCGGCAAATCTTTGGGAACGCGATCCACCGGTGCGCTATCGCAAGGAAATCCCGACAAGCTGGATTGAGCTGACCATTACCGAGGGCCGCAACCGGCAAGTGCGCCGCATGACCGCAGCGGTTGGTTTTCCAACCTTGCGCCTGATCAGGCATGCAATTGGCGACTGGACGCTTGAAGGCATTGCGCCGGGCGAACATCGCGTGATCGAAGTTGATGCACCGCCCGCAACCCATCGCCGCCTGTCCCCCGGATCGGCCAAGCCGCCGCGTAAACATCAATCGGGTGGCAAGGCTGATGCGGTGCCAAACAAATCCAAATCCCAGAAACCCGGTCGCCACCGGTCACGTCCGAAGAAAGGATAAGCCGCGATGCTGAGTTATCTGCATGGCTATCACGCCGGAAATTTTGCCGATCTGCACAAGCACGCGGCCCTTTGGTTGATCTTGACGCATCTGCGCAAAAAGAAAAAACCGTTCTGCGTGATTGATACCCATGCCGGTTCGGGATGGTATGACCTTGGCAGCGACCAGGCCGCAAAAACCGGCGAGTGGCATGGTGGTATTGGTGCCGCACAGGCAGGCAAAAACGCGCCTGAAATGCTGCAAGACTACATGGATCATGTCAGCCGCTTTGATCCGATTACCCACGGGCGCGAATACGGTGTGCGCGACACGGATGAATATGCCGGTCCGTTCTATCCGGGGTCACCGTTTATTGTGCGCGAAATGCTGCGTGATGAAGACGAACTGGTTCTGATGGAACTCCATCCGCGTGAAAACGAAACCCTGTATCACCGGGTGAAACGCGATCCGCGCATTCATCTGCATAAACGCGATGGATACGAAGGATTGGTTGCCATGATGCCGCCCGCCATCCGGCGTGGTTTGGTTCTGATGGATCCGAGTTACGACGTAAAACAGGATTATCAACGGGCGGCCCATTCCCTGCAAAGCGCATGGGATAAATGGCCGACGGGCACCTTTATGCTGTGGTACCCGATCCTTGAAGATGGCTTTGATGCAGACCTTCGCAAATCGATTGGCGCGATCAAATCGCAAGGCGGGGTTTTATGTGCCGAACTTGCCGCCGACCATGGTGGGGCCAAAGGACGCATGCGCGGGGCTGGACTTTTGGTGATCAATCCGCCGTGGCAGTTCGATCAGGACCTTGATGTCATCGGAAGCTGGCTGGCAAAAACATGCAAACTGCCGGGACCGGGGCATCACACAACACGCTGGTTGGTGCCCGCGGAATAAAATCGTAAACATGCTTTAAAACAAAAGCCCCGTTGGCAAGTTTGCCAACGGGGCTTTCTGCGTTGGGACGCAGTTGGATTTGGTAATCGTGCCTTAAATGCCAAAGAAAGGTTGTAGCAATTTTGGCAAAAACCCGCTGAATTTCATTGGGGCATCGGTGGCAATCAGGCAAATGCATTCTTCGGCAGTATCGGCAATCGGTTGATGATCAACATCATCATCCAGATCGGCCACATCACCCGCCCGGAACCGCCCGATATCATCGATATAGGACCCTTTAAGCAGCAAAGTCATTTCATGACCGTGATGGCCATGGTCAGGGATCGAAACGCCGGGTGCGATTTTCATCAGGCGTACCGTGCCTTTGCTTTCGACCGACTTCAGCTGAAAATGCTTAACACCCGGTGCAAGCGTCTTCCACGGCACATCTTCAAGCGACAGCACGTTGTCAGGCAAAAATTTGACCAACGGAGTGGGGATGGACGGCATGGCACTGCCGGTGATGCTTTCCCCAACGGCAATCCTGCGCGTCATTGGTAATTCTTGCACTGCCGGGTTTTCATTGGCGGTTTCACGTTCGAGCATTGCCATCACGTGATCAAGCGAATGATCGGCCATTTCCATGCGGGTCACATTTTCAAGAACAGCCCCGCCCATGGTTTCAAATTCGGCAACTTTGTCGCGGCAGTGCGGACACACGGTCATGTGCGTTGCCACAAGAAGTTCCATCGCCTGCGACATCGTGCCACTGGCGTAATCCATCAAGGTTTGGTCTGTTGGATGATGTTTAATATTCATGCGAGATCTTCCAGTCCGCCACGCATCTTGCCAAGAGCCAACCGCAATCGGGATTTTACCGTTCCGAGCGGGATATCAAGGCGTTCAGCAATTTCGCTGTGCGAGCAATCTTCAAAAAACGACAATTCAACAACGATCTTTTGGTCGGTTGGTAATTCTTCCATTGCAGCTTTAACAAGGACCGCGTGCTCATCACGGCTGACAACTTCGTCTGCCAGCGGGTCCGTATCAACAATCAATGCCGTGTCAGAATCATCAACCTCGATATGTTTGCGTTGCCGGAACCTGTCAATGCGAAGGTTCCTGGCGATTGTGAAGATCCATGTACTTGCGGCGGCCTTTGAAGGATCAAACAGGTGTGCTTTACGCCAAACCTGCATCATTGCTTCCTGAGCCAGTTCTTCGGCGGTTTCGGAATTGCCACCAAACCGGAACATGTACGCTTTCACCCGTGGGGCAAAATGCGCGAACAGACGCGCAAACGCCTCCCGGTCACGTATTGCCGCAACGGAAACGATCCAATCGGCACATTTTTTTGCCTCGGCCGGGTCGGCCGGACCGGGGCGTTTGGTAACGGTGCCGCTCATTCTGGTTTCAGGTCCCCCTTGGGGCCGCGCCAAGATCATGTTCATCATGCAAAATCTTACGGCGGCCGCGAACTATCGGATCACTGCGAATTATACGTTTTTTGCCAGTCACTTACAAACTTGGTTGAGGCAAACGAACAAGTGATCCAGAACTTGGTCTCTTGCGTAGTTATATGTAGTTTTAATCATAACACTGCAAGCGGGCCAAACGCATATGAACAACGTCACGTCGGGGAAACTAAATATAGCGGTTGTCGGGTCGGGTATATCCGGGCTTTCCGCCGCGTGGCTGTTAAGCCAGTCCCATAATGTGACGTTATATGAAAAGGATGACCGCCCTGGCGGCCATTCCAACACTGTTGATGCCGGGGATACGCCGGTTGATACCGGTTTCATTGTTTATAACACCCGTTGCTACCCCAATCTTTGCGCATTGTTTGATTATCTTGATGTGAAAACGACAGAAACCGATATGTCGTTTGCCGCCTCCATGGATAATGGCGGCCTTGAATATGGCGGGGCAGATTTGGCCGCGCTATTTGCGCAAAAACGCAACATTCTGCGCCCGCGTTTCTGGAAAATGGTGCGTGACATTTTACGGTTTTACCGTGAAGCCCCGGCCGCACTTGAGGATGGCACCGCAGAAACAACCAGTCTTGGCGATTATCTGCGTGACAATAAGTACTCGCAGTCCTTCATCAACGATCACCTTTTGCCAATGGGGGCCGCGATCTGGTCAACCCCGGTTGATACCATGATGGCCTATCCGCTCGCGGCTTTCGTGCGGTTTTGCCAAAATCATGGGCTTCTGCAAATCAAGGACCGCCCGCAATGGCGCACGGTTGTTGGTGGATCGCGTGAATATGTAAAACGCATGACCGCTGGTATTTCCGGCGGTGTTGTTCTTGATCGTGCAATTGCAAAGGTCGGGCGCACCGCATCGGGCGGGGCATATGTCGAAGACCGATACGGCAAACGTGATGAATATGACCACGTTGTTCTAGCCTGCCACGGTGACCAGGCACTTGCACTGCAAGATGCCCCGGACCCTCGGGTGCGTGGGTTACTGTCGGCCTTCAAGTACGAACGTAATCTGGCGATCCTGCATGATGATGAAAGCCTGATGCCACAAAATCACAAGGTTTGGTCAAGCTGGAACTATCTGGCTGAAGAACAGGATGGTGAACAAAAAGTCTGCGTGACCTATTGGATGAACCGTTTACAGCATCTTGATGATGCAAAACCGCTTTTCGTCACACTGAACCCGGCCCAGCATCCGCGTGACGGAAGTGTCATCCGGTCTTTCCTGTATGATCATCCGTTGTTTGATGCCGGTGCGATGGCCGCCCAGAAAGACCTTTGGTCGATACAGGGGGTGGATAACATCTGGTATTGCGGCAGTTACTTTGGCTATGGCTTCCATGAAGATGGCCTTCAGGCGGGCCTTGCGGTTGCCGAGGCCCTTGGTAACGTGCGCCGCCCCTGGACGGTCGAAAATGAAAGCGGGCGCATTCACGTTACCGAACGCGCCCCTGTGCAAGGCAGCGAGGCCGCATGACACAAAAATTTGCCTCTGCCTTATATGAGGGTGTCGTCACCCATCACCGCCTGCGCCCCAAAAAGCATAAATTGCGGTATCGGGTGTTTTCCTTCCTGCTTGATCTTGATGAAATCGACGATATCGCGGCACGACTTCGATTGTTCAGCCGTAATCGGTTCAACTTGTTTTCATTTCACGATAGCGATCATGGCAGCATCAAAGGCGGCGGCACAGCAGCAGGCGCGAAAACCGATTTGCGCACCCGGCTTGAGACGGTTTTAACCGCCAATGATCTGGGCGGTTGCGCGCACAAGATCGAGTTGCTGTGTTATCCGCGATTGCTGGGGTTCGTGTTTAATCCGCTGTCTGTTTACTTTTGTCACCGGTCTGATGGATCGGTGGGGGCCGTGATCTATGAAGTGTCAAACACCTTTGGTGATCGTCATAGCTATCTGATCCCGGTCGGGGAAAACGATATCGATAAAAAAGGTGTGCTTCGTCAGTCCTGTGCCAAGGGATTTTATGTATCGCCCTTTATCGATATGGAGGCCGATTATCATTTCCGCATTCGTATGCCGGGTGACAATGTTGCCCTTGGTATTCGCGAAACCGATGCCAAGGGGGCGTTTCTAAATGCGGTGTTTGCGGGTGATCGAAATGAATTGTCTGACCGTAAACTATTAGGAGCGTTCATCCGCTATCCGCTGATGACATTAAAAGTTGTCGCGGGAATCCATTGGGAGGCCCTCCTTCTGTGGCGCAAAGGGATGACATTCCACAAACGACCAGCCCCACCATCACATCCGGTGACATACGTGCTGGCAACTGGGACGAAGGCGGCCCAAGCAGGAAAGAGATAACAAGAAATGCCCAACCGCAATCGTACTGCTTCTGTTTTTGGTAATCCCCTGCGTGATCGTCTCGTCCCGATGCTTGGCAGCATGACGGGCAGTCGCAGTATTTTGAAATCGATGCTACGCCATGTTCTTGCGCATCTGCATTACGGTCGACTGACGACCATTTTGCCAGATGGTGAAAGTCTGCATTTTACCGGCGAACAGGAAACCGACCTTCAGGCCGTTATTCAGGTCCACCGTTGGGATGCTCTGCGCCGGTTGGCAACGGGGGGTGACGTTGCCTTTGCCGAGGCTTACATGGATGGTGGCTGGAGCAGCCCGGACATTACCCGTCTGATGCGTGTTGCGATGCTCAATGAGGCCATCGTTCAGGCCCGGCTTGCGGGTGGTTTCTTGTCGCGCACGATTGCCCGCCTAGGCCATTTACGCAACAGCAACACGCTTGAAGGCTCAAAACGCAACATTTCCTATCACTACGATCTGGGCAACCGGTTTTATGAGGCGTGGCTTGATCCGGGCATGACCTATTCGTCTGGCTATTCCACGAAATCCGACATGACGCTTGAAGCATCCCAGGATGCGAAATACGAACGTATTTGCGATTTGGCGCGTCTTCAACCGGGTGAAACTGTACTTGAAGTTGGTTGTGGCTGGGGTGGGTTTGCCGAACTGGCAGCGGCGAAATACCGCTGCAATGTGACCGGTTTGACCTTATCGAACGAACAGCATGCCTATGCCCGCCGCCGTCTTTTGATGCAGGGGCTTAATGACCGCACAAACATTGTCCTGCGCGATTACCGTGAGCAGGAAGGAAAATTCGATAAAATCGTTTCGATTGAGATGTTTGAGGCCGTTGGCGAAGAACACTGGCCAAGCTATTTCGACATGATCCGAAAACGACTGCGCCCCGGCGGCAAGGCGGTTTTGCAGATCATCACAATTGATGATGACCGGTTTGAAACCTACCGCAAGGGGGCTGATTTCATTCAGCGCTATATCTTCCCCGGCGGCATGTTGCCGTCCCCGACCGCACTGGTAAAAGCGGTGAATGATGCCGGTCTGTATTTGCAACATTCTGAATTCTTTGGCCAGTCCTATGCCCGCACCTTGGCAGAATGGCAGCGCCGTTTCCAACACGCATGGCAGGACATCTCCAAACAGGGGTTTGACGAGCGGTTTAAACGCATGTGGGAATATTACCTCGCCTACTGCGAAACCGGGTTCGAGCAGGGTTCGATCAACGTTGGTTTGTTTGTGATTGAGCACCCCAACAATGCCCCATCCTGATACCAGTAGACTTTCATCGGTTTTATATGCACTTCCGGCGATGGCGGCAGCCGTGCCGACAATTCCGGCTTACGTGTTGTTGCCAAGCTACTATGGCGACGATCTTGGTCTTGGGCTTGGCATTACGGGTGCTGTTTTATTGTTGGTGCGCATTATCGACATGATGACAGACCCGCTGGCGGGGTGGCTTTCGGACCGTAGTGGCCAACGCAAAATATGGGTTGGCATCGGTGCGGTGGTTGCGGGCATCGGGCTTTGGTTCCTGTTTACACCGCCGCCAAGCCCGAGTGCGGGTTACTTGTTCTTATGGGCCAGTATCCTGTTTCTCGGCTGGACCTTGTTTCAGGTGCCCTATCTTGCATGGGGGGCAGATCTTTCCGGTGATTATAAAAAACGGACCTCGATAACCGCCATGCGAGAAGGGGCGGGATTGCTGGGCATTGTCCTTGCGGGCGGAATACCCGTTGTGATGACCCATTCCAGTCGGGCGGGTGAAATCGAAACGCTTGCCATCGTGACAATCATTCTTGGGGCGATCTTTATTGCCCTTATGATCTGGCGGGTTCCTGACCGTGTTGCGCAGCATAGAACATCTGATGGCGGCAACCCTGACAGCCTTCAGGTTACAGTGCGCCTTGGAATCAGAAGCCTGCGTCAGAACGGTTTGTTCGTACGTCTTTTGTCTGCATGGATGATCAATGGTCTGGCGGCCGGGTTGCCTGCGGTCTGCTTCCCGCTTTTTGTGCGCTACTACCTCAAACTTGATCAGGAAACCGAAAACCTTCTGATCCTGCTTTATTTTGCTGCCGCCATCTTTGCCATTCCGCTGTGGGTGGTCTTGGCCGCCCGGATGGGGAAACACCGTATCTGGTGTGCCGCAATGGTGCTTGCGATCGTGGCGTTTATGTTTGTCCCTATGCTTGATGCCGGTGATGCGATTGGCTTTGCCGTGATTTGTATTTTTACCGGGGCGGCATTGGGGGCAGATCTTGCCTTGCCACCCGCCATTCAGGCGGATGTTGATGACTGGGATCGCTTCCGGTTTGGTAAGCGTCGCACGGCCCTTTTGTTCGCACTTTGGAACATGACTAACAAGCTTGCCATGGCGTTGGCTGCGGGCATTGCCCTGCCCATTCTGGGGGCGTTTGGTTTGACCGAGGGGCGTTCTGATAATTCTTTGGCATTGATTGTTCTGGTGCTGATCTATGCGGTGATCCCTATCGTATTGAAAGCAGGAGCAATCGGGATGATGTGGGGTTTTCCGTTGGACGCATCACATCAGGTTGCCATTCGTCGGCGCCTGTTACGCCGCAACGTTTGATCTTGGGTCTTTAAAAACAACAGGAGCAAGCTGATGCTGCGAAATTCTATGGTGCTGTTTTTTATCGTGGTGCTAACCGGATGTGGGTCGATGAAACCGCAGGATTTTGCGCAAAAACAACCCCGCTTCGATGTGTTCGACTATTTCGAAGGCGAAAGCCGGGCCTGGGGGATTTTTGAGGATCGGTTTGGGAAATTGCGCCGTCAATTTACCGTCGACATTACCGGGACCATCGAAAACGATGTTCTGACACTCGACGAGCGGTTTCTCTATGACGACGGCGAAAAAGACCAGCGCGTCTGGACCATTCGCAAAACAGGCGATCATTCCTATCAGGGTCAGGCTGACGACATTATTGGCGATGCCATCGGCAGTCAGTATGGCAATGCGCTTAACTGGTCATATGACATGGATTTAAAAGTCGGTGACGGGGCGTGGCGGGTCAGTTTTGATGACTGGATGTTCTTGCAGCCCGACGGCGTTCTGGTGAACCGCGCCCGGGTGAAAAAGTGGGGGTTTGAGATTGGCGAAGTGACGCTGTTCTTTACAAAGCCGCAACCCGCCGTGCAAGCCGCCGAATAAACCAGCCCAGTACCGGGATTTTGGCATAGAAATTTTGCGAAGCATCCCAATGATCGACATGCGATGTTAGTAAGCTCTTGTCTTCATTGAATGTTAGCGCTGTCATCCCGGTGATATCCCACTGACCAATCACCCGCATTCTTGCGCTAAATGTCCAGCGCAGAAAGGCCATGTCGCCGTCAAAGGCCGTGTGTGTGACATCAAATTTCGGGTTTTCGGTTTCGCTAAAGGTTTTGGCCAAATAGGCACAAACCTTGTCGGGGCCGATCACGGTCGTAAATGGATCTGTGAACGCGAAATCGGCCGTCACCATACTTGATAACTGATCGACAGTGTCAGGCGACAGATTTTCATAATAGGCACTATAGGCCGCGATCAGGTGGCGTTGACGGTCGGTTGTGTCGGTCATTTTTTCACCATTTTGCGCATCAGTTTGAAATACATCCGATAGGGCAAAATACGCGCTAGTTTTAACTGACGCACAAAAGCCGGTGGAAAAGCGATTTCAAAATCATTGTTTTCACAGAGCTCACGATACATGAAATCGGCAGCCTGCTGCGGTGTTTGTAAATGGGGCATGTCGAAATCATTCTTTTCGGTCAGGCGCGTTTTGACAAAACCCGGATTGACCAGACGCAATAAAACGCCACTTCCCTCCAGCTCGGCATGCAGTGTTTCACATAAATTGATCAATGCAGCCTTGGTCGGGCCATAGGCCCCGGCATTTGGCAGCCCGCGATATCCGGCAACAGATGCCATAACCGCAATTTCACCCGATTTGCGGGCACGCATTTTGGCCAGTAACGGCTCCAGACAATTCACGATGCCCATATAGTTGGTTTCAACATGATCCCTTATGGTTGCCGCACTAAATGCGTCAACCGCCATAGGCGAATAGATGCCCGCTGCCAGAACGACCAAGTCGGGCAGACCAAACTCATCTTCGATTGCCTCCACGGCCGCTTTGACCGCATCGATGTCTGTGATGTCTAGTGGCACGGCTTTCATGTCAGGTTTGCCGTCGGCCAGTTTTTGCAAGGAGTCTGCATTTCGTGCCGAAACAATGACCTTTTGGTCGGAATCTGTTGGGGAATTCTGGAACTTTTCCGCCAAGGTCGCGCCAATGCCGGCAGATGCGCCGATAATCCAGATGGTTTTGAAGCTTTTTATCATCCCCGATCCTTTTGTCCGGTTCTGGTCATACAATTCATACAGCGATAGATGATGGTCGATCCATCATTTGCCTCAAACTGCAACCCGACCCAGCGCCCGTCCTGATCGTACCACGCGTTGGTGATGAGATCGCCGCTATAGGTGAAATGCGTTGCCATGAGCGTCCCGCTGGTCGTGCGCAATTGTTCGCGGTCTTTGGCCTGAATTGTCACATCGTTGGCATTGCCGGTCAGCGTGTTGAGAACAGATGTGCTGTTTAAAACACCACAGTTCCAGTGATCTGTTGGGAAAATCCCGTCGGGAAGATCCTTTTCACCGTCAGGGCCGGTTACCAGCAACTGTCCGTTGTCTTGTTTCGCGTTGATTGTTGTCTGTTCGCCATCGTCGTCAACCTTGACCGAAAGTGCTGCAAGTTTGCCATCCTGCCACAGGCTTTCAGATCGGTAGCGGAAACTGTATGCGTTAAAGCCAAGGAACGAGATATCGATGTTACTTTGGGCGACGACCTGAATGCCGTCGGTACCGCGATGGAATTGGACGATGTGACTACCGACCGGGGAATCATTACGTCTGATCTGAAACCGCAGTTCATTGCCGTAGCGCTCAATCGGGTCAAAGTTCCGACAGGTCTGTGGACTGTCAAATGCAGACGTCAGTGCCGAGATTTCCGCGACCTTCCCTGTTGCGTTTGGGCCGGCAATGTCATCAGCACGGGCATTGGCGCTGATCAGCAGCCCGGTCAGGAGACTGATCGTGGTAACAGTCAAAGAGGCAGGCAAAGTTTTACGGACCGCAATCATGGCGTTTCCCGACAAATGTTGGTGTCACACGGTATTGGTGATCTGTTCTTGTTACGCACATCAGGGGAGTGTGGATCAAACGTCATGATCATTGCTGCAAATGTCTGGATGGGGTAAAGCAGGGGCAGATATGAAAGGCCACGCCATGCTTCACCCGATCGCCGAAGACCTCATCGCGCATGTATTGCATCGTGATTCAAACATCATTGTGTTGAACAAGCCGCCGGGACTGGCGTCTCATGGTGGGCCGAAGACCTATTTCCATGTCGATGCCTATTTGCCTGATTTGAAATTTGGCATTCAGCCCGAACCAACTTTGGCCCATCGGCTGGACCGTGATACGGCGGGCTGCCTGTTGCTGTGCCGTCATCCAAAATCATCGAAAAAAATCACCCGCCTGTTTACCGAGAAACTGATCGGTAAATCCTATTGGGCGGTGGTGCGTGGTGCGATGGCCGATGATCATGGCTTCATTGATGCACCGATTGGGAAAACCAACGATGAAAGCGGCTGGACCATGCTGGTCCACGAAGACGGTCAGCCGTCCAAGACCGAGTACAAGGTACTTGGGCGTGGCAAGGACGCCGATGGGGCAGATATCACATGGCTGGAACTTGTACCCCATACCGGGCGTACCCATCAGCTGCGCGTCCACCTCGACCACATCGGTCATCCGGTGATTGGCGACCCGTTTTATGGTCGTGGTGATGAACCGCCGATCTTTGGTGAACCCCCAACGCTCATGCTGCTGTCGCGTCAGATCATCGTACCGTTCCATGCCGAACGTGATCCGGTGATTGTCGATGCGCCACCACCGGAATTGATGCGTGCTGGTTTGGCGGCGTGTGGCTATGACGGCGAGTATGCCGCGCATGCCGCCTCAATTGATGCTCAATACACCGGCGATGACAGCGACGCTGAAGGCGGAGAGTAACGTCTCAAGCGTGATGATGGACGCCATGGCATCAGGATCGCCATTCAACTGACGTGCGAGGATATAGGCATTCCCAGCACACGGCATGCCGGCATACAGAACCCCCATGGCCAAAACCATGCCATCGATACCGGCCAGATACAGGCAAACGCCGGTAATCACCGGCAGGACGGCAAGCTTGATGGTGGTGGCCAATGCAATTGCGCCTAACGCCTGCTTGTCCAGCACAAAGCGCAATCCCGCACCAACTGATAACAGGCTAAGCGGCAAGGCTGCGGTCTTGAACAGAGCCGCCGTATTTTCGATTGGAACCGGCACGTGAATATCACTGATATTCAGGACGGCCCCGGCCCCGGCAGCCAGAATGATCGGGTTTTTGACAATCCCGCCCAAGATGCGTTTCAGGTTGCTTTTGCCCCCGCTAAACGCGCTTAGAACCACAACGCCGAGCATATTGGTGGCAATCACCATCACCGCGATAAAGACAATGGCCAGTGCAAGCCCCGCACTGCCGTAAAACGCATCGGCAACGGCGAGCAGCACATAGCTGTTATAGCGAACTGATCCTTGGAAAATCGACGTGAACAGGGGCGTATTGCGTGTAATCACTGGGCGCAACAGCAACAATACTGCTGACAGGCCAAGGGTCGCAAACAGAGTGACGGTAACAGCTGTACCAGCATTACCGCTCGAGAAATCCGCCCGGTAAATCTCGACAATCAAAAGCGACGGCAGCAATAGATAATAGGTCAGCCGATCAATTCCGGCCCAGATATCCGCCCCGGTGATCAGATAGCGTTTTAAGGCGGCCCCGACCAAAATGGCGGCAAAGATCGGAAAGATGGCGGCGATCAGTTCATAGGCGACTTGCATGGGGCGGTCACAGTTGTTTGCTGTTGTGCAGCGGGTGGCGCGGCGCTTTGCGAAAATCTTTTGGGATCAGTCAGACCTTGCGATTGGTGTAATCGGCAAAAGCCTGTTCTGGGGAATGACCGCGATATTGTTCGCAGATTTCTTCAAACTTCGGATTGCTGATCAGAAGGTCGGCTGTACTGCGGTTACACGCAATCGGGACTTCATACATGTTGGCAAGCCGGATCAAGGCGCGCACATCGACATCATGGGGTTGGGGCGTCATCGGGTCAGTGAAAAAGAACATTGCTTGCAATTCGCCATGTGCAATCATTGATCCAAGTTGCTGATCCCCGCCAAAAGGCCCGCTTTTCAAGGCGACAATATCAAGATCGGGAAACCGTTCCTGAAGAACGCGACCCGTGGTGCCGGTTGCAAAAATCCGCGAGCCCGCGAACTGTGTCTTATGAGTTTCCAGCCAATCTGCCATTTCGCGTTTTCGACGGTCGTGGGCAACAAGTCCGATCGATAAAGTCATGGGATGCGATCCTCAGGCTGGAAAAGTTAAATCATCATACAAAATAAGCCGGTGTTTGGCAGGGCCAATTTATCCATCAGACAAAATAAAACGGCCGCCCGCAAGGGCGACCGTTTCGATCATCCGATGACGGATAGATTACATGTGGATTGCGCGTTTGTCCGCGTCCAGCGCCGCTTCCTTGACGGATTCGCCAAGAGCCGGGTGGGCGTGGCAGGTCCGTGCGATGTCTTCGGCGGATGCGCCGTATTCCATCGCCAGAACCACTTCGGCAATCAGGTCACCAGCAGCCGGGCCGACAATATGCGCGCCGACAACGCGGTGCGTTTTCTTGTCTTCGAGGATTTTGACGAAACCTTCCGTGTTTTCCATTGCCTTGGCGCGACCATTGGCGGTGAACGGGAATTTGCCGACTTTATAGTCAACGCCTTCTTCCTTCAGCTGCTCTTCGGTTTTGCCAACAGCGGCCACTTCTGGCCAGGTGTAAACAACACCCGGGACCTTGCCGTAATCGACATGGCCTTCTTCGCCAGCCAGCATTTCGGCAAGGGCTACACCGTCTTCTTCGGCCTTATGGGCCAGCATCGGACCGGCGATTGCATCGCCGATGGCAAAGATGCCACCAACATTGGTCTGGAAGTGTTCGTCGGTTTTAACCCGACCACGTTCGTCAAGCTCGACGCCAGCTTTATCAAGACCAAGGCCAGTGATAAACGGACGGCGACCAATCGCGACCAGAACGACATCGGTTTTGATTTCTTCTGCGTCGCCACCCTTGGATGGTTCAACAGTCAAAGTCACACCAGACTTGGTTGATTTCGCACCGGTAACCTTATGGCCCAGTTTGAATTCAAGACCCTGTTTGGCAAAGATGCGCTGTGTCTGTTTGACCAACTCACCATCCATGCCCGGCAGGATACGATCAAGGAATTCGATCACGGTCACTTCGGTACCAAGACGACGCCAGACAGAACCAAGCTCAAGCCCGATCACGCCAGCACCGATGACAACCATCTTTTTCGGCACTTTCGGAAGAACCAGTGCACCGGTTGACGAAACGATGTTTTTCTCATCGATTTCAACACCCGGCAACGGGGTAACTTCCGAACCCGTGGCGATCACGATGTTCTTGGCGGTGATGGTTTCTTCGCCACCATCGAGAAGAGCAACCTTAACAGTGGTCGGCGACGTAATTTCGCCAGCACCTTTGACATAGGTAATCTTGTTCTTTTTGAACAGGAACTCGATGCCTTTGACATTTCCGTCAACAACCTTGTCCTTACGGGCCATCATCTTTTCGATGTTGACCTTCGGCTTGCTGACTTCGATGCCATGGGTATCGAAATGCTCGGTTGCTTCCTCAAACAGGTGCGAGGAATGCAGCAGGGCTTTGGATGGAATGCACCCGACATTCAAGCAGGTGCCGCCAAGGGTGCCGCGTTTTTCAACGCAGGCAACCTTAAGACCAAGCTGTGCGGCGCGGATGGCGCAAACGTAACCGCCAGGACCGCCACCGATCACGACAACGTCGTAGTTCTCACTCATGAGTTCTTTGATCCTTTTGTCTGATCAGATGTCGAGCAGAATGCGTTCTGGGTTCTCGATGCATTCCTTGACGCGTACCAGGAACGAAACCGCTTCGCGGCCGTCAATGACACGGTGGTCATAGGACAGTGCCAGATACATCATCGGACGAATTTCGACTTTGCCGTCGATTGCGACCGGGCGCATCTGGGTTTTATGCATGCCGAGGATGCCCGACTGCGGTGCATTGAGGATCGGGGACGACAGAAGCGATCCAAACACGCCACCGTTCGAGATGGTGAACGAACCGCCACTCATTTCATCCATGCCGAGTTTTCCGTCACGCGCACGCTTGCCGAAATCGACAATGGTGCTCTCCAGATCAGCAAAGTTCTTTTCTTCTGCCGAACGGATAACCGGAACAACAAGACCCTGCGGGGTGCCGACAGCAACGCCGATATCGCAGTAGTTTTTATAGATGAAGCTGGTGCCATCGATTTCGGCATTAACAGCAGGCCACTCTTTGAGAGCCGTGGTGCAGGCTTTGATGAAGAAGGACATGAAGCCAAGCTTCACACCGTGTTTCTTCTCGAAGCCTTCTTTGTATTTGTTACGGCATGCCAGAAGGTTGGTCATGTCCACTTCGTTATAAGTGGTCAGCATGGCCGCGGTGTTCTGGGCTTCTTTCAAGCGGCGCGCGATGGTCTGGCGCAGCTTGGACATTTTGACACGTTCTTCACCGTCGCGCAGGTCACGCTCAGGCTTCGGTGCTGCCGGGGCAGGAGCCGCCGCCGGGGCAGCAGAACGCGATGCCGATCCGCCGCCTTCAAGGAAGTTCAGAACATCGCCCTTGGTCAGGCGACCGTCTTTACCCGAAGCCGGAATTTTTGACGGATCAAGATTTTTGTCTTCGACCAGTTTACGAACAGCAGGGGCCAACGGGTGGTCGCTGTTTGATGCGGTCGTCGAAGCAGGCGCAGCAGCAGGAGCCGGTTTGGCTTCTTCTTTCTTCGCCGGTGCTTCTTCTTTTTTCTCGGCTGGTGCCTCGTCCTTGGCTGGTTCCGCCGCAGCCGAACCTTCAGCGCCTTCGGTGATCATGGCGATCAGGGCGCCAACTTCAACTTCGTCGCCTTCGCCAACAACCAGTTCGGCAATCGCGCCGGCAACCGGTGAGTTGACTTCAACCGTCACTTTGTCGGTTTCAAGTTCGACAATCGGTTCATCGGCTGCAACAGCATCACCAACTTTTTTGTACCATTTCGCCACTGTGGCTTCGGATACAGACTCGCCCAGTGCGGGAACTTTAACTTCAGTCGCCATTTTTTCCTCGACCGTTTTTTCAATCAGGCAGTGTGGGCCTGCCGTGATGCGAATGAATTCTAAATGAACGTATCGGACGGGCGATTGCTCGCCCGTCCGGTAAAGTTATTTGACGCTTAGTGCCGCATCGACAAGTTCGGCCTGTTCACGCAAGTGAGCCTTAAGAAGACCCGTTGCCGGCGAAGCGGATGCTGCACGACCGACATAGACGGGACGACCCGTCTTGTGTTTGATGCTGGCAAGTGTGCCTTCGATACGACGATCAACGTAGTACCACGAACCCATGTTTTCAGATTCTTCCTGGCACCAGACAACATCAGCATTCGGATATTTAGCCAGTTCCGTGGCAAGTTCTTGTTCCGGCCACGGATAAAGCTGTTCAACACGCACAAGCGCAACATCTTCGATGCCACGGTTTTCACGTTCGGCGAGAAGGTCGTAATAGACCTTACCCGACGACAGAACGACACGTTTGACCTTGCTGTCAGCGACCATTTTTCCGCTTTCGCTGATCACCGGCAGGAATTTGGTCCCCGTGCCGAATTCAGACAGCGAGGATACAGCCAGTTTGTGACGCAGAAGCGATTTCGGCGTCATCAGGATCAACGGTTTACGGAACGAACGGCGGATCTGACGGCGCAGGATGTGGTAATAGTTTGCCGGTGTCGTGACGTTCGCCACCTGCATGTTATTTTCACCACAAAGCTGCAGGTAACGTTCCAGACGTGCGGAACTATGTTCCGGACCCTGGCCCTCGTAACCGTGCGGCAGAAGCATCACCAGACCCGACATACGGAGCCATTTGGCTTCGCCCGAGCTGATGAACTGGTCAATGATGACCTGTGCGCCGTTGGCAAAATCACCGAACTGGGCTTCCCAGAGAACCAATGAATGCGGTTCTGCAAGGGTGATGCCATATTCAAAGCCAAGAACACCTGCTTCGGACAGCGGCGAGTTGAGAACCTCAAGTTCGGCTTGACCGGTGCGGATGTTATTGAGCGGGGTGTATTTTGCTTCGTTGGTCTGATCAATCAGCTTGGCATGACGTTGCGAGAACGTCCCGCGCTGGCAATCCTGACCAGACAGACGAACCGGTGTGCCTTCGCACATCAAAGTTCCGAATGCCATGGCTTCGGCAGTTGCCCAGTCGATACCTTCGCCGGTTTCAAACATCTTGGCTTTGGCCTTCAACTGACGAAGGATTTTGCGGTTGATGTCGTAATCAGCAGGGGCGGTCGACAATGCACGACCAACTTCGGCCAGCAGATCGTCGGCAACACCGGTATCACCGGTCCAGTCCGCATCTTCGCCGTGCGAGGACGCAAGACCCGACCATTTACCTTCAAGCCAGTCAGCCTTGTTCGGACGGTAATTTTCCGACGCCTTGAATTCGTCATCAAGATAATCCTGGAAAGATTTGTCCAGTTCCTTGATGCGATCTTCGGTCAGAAGACCTTCCTTGATCAGCTGTTTGGCATAGATGTCCTTGGTGGTCGGATGTTTGCCGATCACGTCATACATCTTAGGCTGGGTGAATGCCGGTTCGTCACTTTCGTTATGGCCAAAGCGGCGATAGCAGAACATGTCGATGACGACGTCCTGTTTGAACTCCTGACGGAATTCAGTCGCGATACGTGCCGCATGGACCACTGCTTCGGGATCGTCGCCATTGACGTGCAGGATCGGAGCCTGAACGACTTTGGCAATGTCCGAGCAATAAGGCGAAGAACGTGAATCTGTTGGTTTGGTTGTGAAACCGATCTGGTTATTGACCACAAAGTGGATCGTACCACCGGTACGATAGCCTTTGAGGTGCGACAGATCGAAGGTTTCCGCAACAAGCCCCTGACCGGCAAAGGCCGCATCGCCATGCAGGAGGATACCCATAACCTGCTCACGTTCGGTGTCTTTACGCTGGGACTGTTTGGCGCGGACTTTACCAAGGACAACCGTGTTGACCGCCTCAAGGTGTGACGGGTTTGCCGTCAGCGAGAGGTGAACAACATTGCCATCAAATTCGCGGTCGGCAGATGTCCCAAGGTGATATTTAACATCCCCCGAGCCCATCACGTCGTCCGGCTTGGACGGATTGCCCATGAATTCCGAGAAAATCGCACGGAACGGTTTGCTCATAACGTTGGCAAGAACGTTCAGGCGACCACGGTGCGGCATACCGAACACAACCTCGCGGATGCCAAGCTGGCTCCCGCGTTTGAGGATCTGTTCCATTGCCGGCATCAGGGATTCACCACCATCAATACCAAAACGCTTGGTGCCGACATATTTGGTGTGCAGATAGTTTTCGAACCCTTCGGCAGCAATCAGGCGGTCAAGGATGGCTTCCTTGCCACGTGCAGTAAACTGCGTCTGGTTGCCGATGCTTTCGATACGCTGCTGAATCCATGCTTTTTGTTCAGGTTCCTGAATGTGCATGAATTCAATACCGATGGACCCGCAATAGGTTTTGCGTGCCATCGATACGATCTGACGGATGG
Source organism: Thalassospira lohafexi (assembly GCF_002844275.1). GTDB lineage: Bacteria > Pseudomonadota > Alphaproteobacteria > Rhodospirillales > Thalassospiraceae > Thalassospira > Thalassospira lohafexi. The sequence goes on along the minus strand of NZ_NXGX01000005.1, from coordinate 453,193 downwards.
TCGCGGTCTCAAGGCCAAGTACATTGGCGATGAAGATCGGACGATCCTGATCGGCCTCGGTAAAGCCATAGGTCTTGGGATCAAGTTCCGGATGTGGTTCACGCGGGGCAAGGCCCAGCGGATCAAGATTTGCTTCCAGATGTCCGCGCACACGGTAGGATCGGATCAGCATCAGTGCGCGAATAGAGTCATTGGCAGCCGCACGAATGGCATCGGAATTAACCGACCCACCAGCAGGTGCGGAATAGGATGCCGGCGCATAGGCCGCTTGGACCGGACGTTCGGCATACCCTTGTGAGACGTCGTATCCCTCCATGCCGCCGACAACCGTGGTTTCCCGTGGTTGCCAGCTTGGCCCACGCATTTCTGCGAGGAGTGCGGAGGCGTCGTCCTGCAACCCGTCAAAGAACTCTGCCCAGCTTTGGTCAACCGCAGTCGGGCTTTCCGTGTAGCGCGCATAAAGTTCAGCGATGTAGGTTGCGTTCGACTCGTTCAGAATCGTATCGAGATCTTGAGGTTTCATTTGTGGTCTTGGAAGGCATGGTCCCCAAGAAGGACCACGCCCCCCCTTGCCTTTCCTCTGACTACCCAGATTAGCCCTTCAACGCCTTCAGCATGGTCGAACCGAGGCTCGCAGGCGAATCAGCTACAAGTACGCCAGCACTGCGCATTGCTTCCATTTTCGCATCCGCAGTGCCCTGACCGCCGGAGATGATCGCACCGGCATGGCCCATGCGTTTACCCGGAGGTGCGGTAACACCCGCGATGAAGCCAGCAACCGGTTTCTTGACAGCCGAAGCTTTCAGGAACTCACATGCTTCTTCTTCTGCAGTACCACCGATCTCACCAATCATGATGATGCCTTCGGTTTCCGGATCCCGCAGGAACAGGTCGAGGCAATCAATGAAGTTGGTGCCGTTGACCGGGTCACCACCAATACCGATACAGGTTGACTGACCAAGGCCAGCGGCCGTGGTCTGTGCAACTGCTTCGTAGGTGAGGGTCCCTGAACGCGAAACGATACCGATTTTACCGCGGCGGTGAATGTGACCGGGCATAATGCCGATTTTGCATTCATCCGGGGTGATGACACCCGGGCAGTTCGGACCGATCAGGCGGGTCGAAGAACCTTCGAGCGCACGCTTGACGCGGACCATGTCGGCAACCGGAATGCCTTCGGTGATGCAGACAGCCAGTTCGATTTTCGCATCGATGGCTTCAAGAATTGCATCAGCAGCAAAGGGCGGCGGAACATAGATGACCGAGGCATTTGCTTCGGTAACGTGTTTCGCTTCGGCAACGGTGTTGAAAACCGGCAGGTCAAGGTGCTTGGTGCCGCCTTTACCCGGGGTAACACCGCCAACCATTTTCGTGCCATAGGCAATAGCCTGTTCGCTGTGGAAGGTACCCTGCGAACCAGTGAAACCCTGGCAGATAACTTTGGTGTTTTTATCGACGAGAACAGCCATAGTTACGCGGCCTCCTTCACAGCTTTGACCACCTTCTCGGCGGCATCGGCAAGGTTATCGGCCGAAACAATCGGCAGACCCGATTCTTCGAGGATCTTCTTGCCAAGTTCGACATTGGTACCTTCGAGGCGAACAACCAGCGGAACGTTCAGGCTGACTTCGCGGGCTGCTGCCACAACGCCGTCTGCAATCACGTCACACCGCATGATGCCACCAAAGATGTTGACCAGAATGCCTTCGACATTCGGATCAGACAAGATCAGTTTGAAGGCCGTGGTAACGCGTTCTTTGGTTGCGCCGCCACCAACGTCGAGGAAGTTTGCCGGTGCACCACCATAAAGTTTGATGATGTCCATGGTTGCCATGGCAAGGCCTGCGCCATTGACCATGCAGCCGATGGTGCCATCAAGCTTGATGTAGTTGAGGCTGTGCTTGGCAGCTTCAAGTTCGGCCGGGTTTTCTTCGTCTTCGTCGCGCAGGTCTTCGATGTCCTGATGACGGAACAGCGCGTTGTCGTCGAAGCTCATTTTGCAATCAAGTGCAATGATGTCACCATCGCCGGTCACGACCAGCGGGTTGATTTCAACCATTGCAGCATCGGTGTCGAGGAAGCACTGGTACATTGCTGACATGAATTTGACAGCTTTGGAAACCTGCTTGCCTTCAAGACCAAGCGCGAACGCCAGTTTGCGGCCATGGAAGCCCGAGAAGCCAGCAGCCGGGTCGATGTCAACGGTGACGATCTTTTCCGGGGTTGCTTCTGCAACTTCTTCAATGTCCATGCCACCTTCGGTGGATGCCATGAAGATCACGCGTGAGGAGGCGCGGTCAACGAGAACCGAAAGATACAGTTCGCGTGCGATATCGCAGCCTTCTTCGATGTAAACGCGTTTGACTTCTTTGCCGTCTGGACCGGTCTGGTGGGTAACCAGGGTCGAGCCGAGCATCTGTTCAGCGTTGGTGCCGACTTCTTCGACACTTTTGACAACACGAACACCGCCTTTATCGCCGGCTTTGTCTTCCTTGAAGGTGCCCTTACCGCGGCCACCTGCATGGATCTGGGATTTCACCACATAAACTGGACCAGCCTGTGACTGGGCAGCTTCAATGGCTTCCTCGGCGGTGTAGGCGACTTTGCCGTTCGGCACGGTCACACCGTATTTGCGAAGAATTTCTTTCGCCTGGTACTCATGAATATTCATGTTAGGTCGCTTTCTTGCCTTCCGTACGATTTCCTGTGGGTCAGAAATCGGGATTTCAATGTCCCCGTAACTTGCGGGAGGGACTTTATTGCGAGGCCCGCGATCATTGAAGTTTGAAAAACAACAATGATTGAAAAACGGGCCGGTCAGTGACCAGCCCGCTTCGCGTTCTTAGAGCATGCCCTTGGCAGCTTCGACAAGGCCGCGGACAGCTGCCACGGAATTCTCGAAGTTTGCTTTTTCGGACTCATCGAGATTGATCTCGACGATGCGTTCGACACCGCCAGCGCCCAGAACAACCGGGACACCAACGTAAATACCATCAACGCCGTATTCACCGCTCAGATAAGCAGCAACCGGCATGACGCGTTTCTGATCTTTCAGGTAGCTTTCTGCCATCGCGATTGCCGAAGCAGCCGGGGCATAGAATGCAGAGCCTGTTTTCAGAAGGGCAACGATTTCGGCACCACCATCACGGGTACGCTGAACGATCTCGTCGATCTTTTCCTGCGTGGTCCAACCCATTTTGATCAGGTCAGGAACCGGGATGCCTGCAACGGTCGAATAGCGGATCGACGGGACCATGGTGTCGCCGTGACCGCCAAGAACGAACGCGGTGACGTCCTTGACCGATACTTTGAATTCTTCTGCGAGGAAGTAACGGAAGCGTGCTGAATCCAGAACGCCTGCCATGCCAACAACTTTCTTCGGATCGAAGCCAGTTGCCTGCTGCATCACCCAAACCATCGCATCAAGCGGGTTGGTGATGACAATGACGAATGCGTTTGGAGCATGTTCCTTGATGCCCTGACCAACCTGGGTCATGACTTTGGTGTTGATGCCGATGAGATCATCACGGCTCATGCCCGGCTTGCGGGCGACACCTGCGGTGACGATGACGACATCAGCGCCTGCAATGTCTTTGTAGTCACTGGTACCCTTGAGGTCGGCATCAAACATGTCGACGGGGGAGGATTCAGCAATGTCGAGCGACTTGCCCTGTGGCATGCCATCAACGATGTCGAAAAGGACGACGTCGCCAAGCTCTTTCAGTCCGACGAGGTGAGCAAGCGTGCCACCAATATTGCCAGCACCGACGAGCGCGATCTTGTTGCGGGCCATTCCGTTACCTTCTTCCCTATTGCACTTCCTGGGGGTCGAAACTCAAGTTGGGAGCGCGATTGAAAATTTAAACCTGCGAACGCGAAATATTCGTTCGTAAACATCAAGTGTCGTAAACTGATTTGTCCTGATTTACAAGGGGAAACGCCGCTGTTTTTACGAGGAAAACCGCCGGTTCCCGGTTTGTTGCAACTATGGTCTAAACGCTCAAAAACCGGTCATGCTGCGATTGCGAACAAGTCAGAATATGCAGCAAAACCAAAGCCAGTTTGCGATTGCGCGATGCCTAAAGGAAAGGCAGTGCGGGCTTTTGCCGCGAATTCGGGCGCGAGATGATGTTCTGATCCGCGTAGCATTGCATGAAACTGCTATCTGCCATGCGGTGATGCTGTATTCGAAAAATCGCGCGTTCGGTGAATTTTGCGCATTTGTGCGTTTGTGATCGTGCTCACGCAAGAATCGCCGCCCGAAAAGCTACTGCGTGGCGAATAATTGCAATCGTTTTAAACTCAGGTGGGTGGAGTCGTTTTTCCCATACGAAAATATGGTGTCCGATCATGTCGCGGGGCTGGTTAATCCGTTGTGATTTCCCCGTGAAACTGCCCGATGAAAGTATCCGGTAAAGCAGGGGATGCTGCTCATCAACTTTGCACCTGCGCGCATGTGTGATTGCCAAGCGCGCCAGATCAGGTCAGATGCGCCATATCGAGGTATTCCTGACTGCGCATTTCGGTCATCCGCGACACAGTGCGCTGAAATTCAAACGAATAATCGCCATCGGTATAAATCTCGGTGGGGTCGCATTCAATCGCACAGATCAATTTGGTTTTATGTTCATACATCGCATCGATCAGGGTGCCAAAACGCTTTGCCCAATCACGGCGGGCGTCAGGCAATTTCGGAATGAAGTCGATGACAATGGTATGGAAATGGGTTGCCAGTGCAATGTAGTCGCCCGGCCCAAGCGGCCGCGTACAAAGTTCTTCAAAGCTGAACTTGGCAACACCGGCCCCGACGGCCGAGATTTCGATCTTGCGACCTTTGACGGTCAGACTATCGGGGGCGACGCGTGCGCCTTCGGTCAGGGTGGTGAACATCGCGTCGATTTTGGGCAGGGCATCATCGTGCGATATCGGATAGACGAAAACGTCCGCCGCCGTCAGGTTGCGCATCCGATAATCGGTCGCGCTGGCCAGTTCTAGGACATCAAGCTTTTGCTTGATCATCTCAATGAACGGCAAGAAATTCTGACGCTGCAGGCCATCTTTATAAAGGTCATCAGGTTGCCGGTTTGATGTGGTAACGATCACCACACCATGTTCGAACAGATGTTCAAACAGTCGACCGAGAATCATCGCATCGGTAATATCGGTGACCTGCATTTCATCGAAACACAAAAGCCATGCGTCATTTGCCAGATCTTTTGCGATCGGCGGAATGGGGTCGGCGTCAGCGTCATCTTTTTTCTTTTGCTGACGATACCGGTGCATGCGGTTATGGACGTCTTGCATGAAGTCATGAAAATGAACGCGGCGTTTCTGTTCAATCTCGATGGTTTCATAGAACAGATCCATCAGCATGGATTTGCCCCGCCCGACTTCGCCGTAGATATAAAGCCCGGACGGCGGGGTGGGTTCATCGCGGCGGCGCGTCAGGCCAAACCGTTCGCGCCAGCCGCCTGATCCTGTTGCCGGTTCATAGTTTGACAGGGCGTTTTTCAGGCTCTGTAGCTTTTCCGCGCAGAGTTCCTGCATCGGGTCATGAGACAGCTCATCATTGGTGATTTTGGCGCGGTAACGTGAAAGCGGGCCGTCAGTCATCAACATATCTCGATTGCAGTGAAAAAAACGCGGGCGTTGGCAAAGTCATAGCGCCAAGCAGTGCCGCATTGCAACAAGCTGCTTTGCAAGACTGTTTGGCGTTCTGTGCTTAGCGGCCCTGGTTTTCGTCCTTAAATCAGGCGCATTTTTTTAAACAGCCAGATTTCAAATCCAACAATCGCGGCCAGAATAAGGGCGACTGTCGCAAATCCCCACGGGCTGTCTGCCGCCGGGATGCCGCCAACATTGATGCCCAGCAACCCTGTCACAAAACTGATCGGCAGGAAAAGCCCGGCAATGACCGTCAACCAATACATGGTTCTGTTCATCCGTTCGGTTTCAAGCGCCATCAGGTTTTCATTCACGATCTGAATGCGTTCGCGCAAGGAATCGAAATCTTCGACCAGTCGTATTGTTTTGTCGGTCAGCGCACGCGCACGGCGTTTAAACCGTTTGTCGGCCCAGCTTGGTTTCTGTTCGACAAACATAACGAGCGCATCACGTTGCGGTGCCAGATGTCGTCGCAGTCGGGATAACTGGTTGCGAATGTCTGAGCCGCGCATGCGCAGTGGCAATGTTTTGCCCTCGGTCACACCTTCCTGATCATCCTCAATCGCTTCGACGTTTTCTTCCAAGCCACGTACGACATTCTCAACCCGATACGCCAGCCGTTCGGCAACCGTAAGAATGAAATCATCGGGGCTATGGGGGGCTTTGCCGGCCGCAATTGCAGTGCGGATATCGTCAAAGGCCTTAAGCGACTGGTTGCGCAGTGTGATGACGATGTTTCCCGACAGCCAGAAACGCACCGAAATCATGTCTGCCGGATCATTTTCGGCATTCAGGTTCACCCCGCGCAGGTTCATGGAAAAACCATGATCGTAGAAGAACACAGACGGACGTGTGCCACGTGTGGCCAGGTTGGTGGCAATCGTCGGGTCGATCCCGGCAATATCCATCAGCCAATCGTGAACGCCATCGGTCATCCAGTCGAGATGAACCCAAAGATAATGACCTTCGTCGAGACTGGGAATTCTGGTTGAAATGTTTTCCCAGCCCATCGCCACGCCAGTTCCATTTGAGGCGATATCGAATGCGTTGATCAGGCCCGATGTGGTCATCTTGTTTTCCTTCGCGGGGTATGGCGTGGAACATTGAATGGTGGTTGGTCGTGACCGGGAACGAAACGTTTCGTGATTCGTTATGGGCTTCAGTGTAACCTGTTTACAAATTGGGAAAAACGGTCAAATGCCGTTGGTCAAAAATCATGATGGAACATCAGGCATGAGTTCAATGCGTCGTTTATGTGTCGGGTTTGTTATTTGCATTTTTGCACTTGTGGCAACCGCCGAGTTGCAGGCTCAGAATGCCGGTTCAGGCGAGGCAAACCGTCTGGGACAGGAAGCGGTCCAAAAAGTTGAACTGGAAAATGCCCAGAAACGCATTGCGGAATGGGACAGCCAGCTTGGTGAGCTTGAAGATAACCTTGATAGCAGTGAAGTTGCTGGCCGTGTTATTGCCGATGGCCGAAAAACAACCGAGCAGATGCTCAATGCGACAACGGCGCTACGTGATCTGGCCGCCGACCGCCTGAAACGCTTTCAGGCCGCCAAGGGTAAACTTGGCGATCCCCCTGCCGAAGGGCAGGATGAAGTCCCCGCAGTTGCGCATGAACGCGACCGGCTTAATCAGGATATTGCAAAAGTAAGCGGGCTGATCAAACAGATCGAATTGATCGATTTTCAGGCCGCTGAATTGTCTGATCGTTTGGCAAGTTTGGCGCGTGAACGGTTTACACGCCGAATTCTTGGCCGCGTAGATGTGCCGCTTGATCCGTCGGTTTGGCTGGAATCTGGTGGCGAAGTTCTGGCCTTTCCAAGTATGGTTCAGGCCCGCTATGCCAATCTGGAACTTGACGGCAAAGTTGCCGATGAACTGAGCGAGATTGCACCTGGACTGGTTTTTCTGGCGATGATCGTGCTGGCGGCATTGATCGGCGGGGAAGTGATCGTTCTGCGATACATTCCGTCGCGCTGGAAAGAAACGCCCAAAGAAGACCGAATTGCGCTGGTGTCGGGGACGCGTTTTGTCTTTACCGCACTGGTGCCGGGCATTGCCCTTTTGATTGCCTACAGCATTCTTGATTCTCAGGAGGCCCTGCTTAAAGGCAGCATGGGCGATTTTGTCCATCAATGTTTTGCGGCCGCATTGTTCCTGTTGTTTGTCGGCGCTGCGGTACGCAGTGTGCATTCCCCGTTTGCCCCAACCTTGCGTCGGTCAGGGACGACCAAACGCGGTGCGCGGGTTGTCGGGATTTCATCACTGGCGATTGCATTGATCTTCGCGGTGGACATGATCTTGCTTCAGGGTGCGACCACATTGGGCACCTCGTTAAATGTCGCTTTGATTCAAAGTATTACCAACGTCCTGATCATTTCGATCCTGCTGTATGTTTGCTCGCTTGGTGTGTTTTGGGTGCATGACGAGCGCGTGCGGCATGAATTTTGGGCCAAACTGGAACGGCGCAGTCGCCGGGGCATGAAGGCAATCGCGATCCTTTTGCCCGTGCTGATGGTTCTTGGCTATGTCGCGCTGGCCCGCTTCATCCTTGAAAACCTGATGTTGGCGTCGGCGTTTCTGACCTGTTACTGGCTGCTGCGCGGACTTTTCCGGGCCTTGATGCACACCTATCTGGTTAAGCCGGAAGAAACCGTTGATGACACGGCACCCGATACGGTTCACGGGACGCTTTATTTCTGGCTCCGGGTGATGATTGATGTCGTGATGGTTACCATTGCAATCCCTGCCGCTGTGATGGTCTTTACCGATATTGCCTGGGTTGATTTGCTCAGTGCTGGTGAGCAGGCATTTATCGGCATTCAGGTCGGCGGGATCAACTTCTCGCTGCGTGCCATCCTGCTGGCCGTTCTGATGTTTGTCATCGTGCTGGGGCTGATGCGGTTTTTCCAGCGGATGCTTTCAACACGGGTTTTGCCCAATACCAAGCTTGATCAGGGTTTGCAGCATTCTGTCTCGGCGATCTTTGGCTATGCCGGTATTTGCCTTGCGGTACTGATGGCGATTTCGGCGGCTGGCATGGATTTATCCAACCTTGCGATCATTGCCGGTGCGATTTCCGTCGGTATCGGTTTTGGCATGCAAAGTATCGTAAATAACTTTGTGTCTGGCCTTATCTTGCTGGTCGAACGCCCGATCAAGGTCGGTGACTGGATTGTGGTTGGGGCTGATCAAGGGTTTGTCAAAGACATCCGGGTGCGTGCGACAGAGATCGAAACCTTTGACCGATCCTCCATCGTGATCCCGAACTCTGAACTGATTTCCAACCGTGTTCTGAACTGGACGCTTAAGGAGCGGTCCGGGCGTGGGATCATCAAGATCGGGGTGTCCTATGGCTCGGATGTCGAGAAGGTCCGTGAAATCCTTTTGGAAATGGCCGACAAGCGCCGTGAAATCCTGAGTTATCCGGCACCACAGGTGGTGTTTATGGATTTCGGGCACAGTTCGCTTGATTTCGAACTGCGTTACTTCCTGCGCGATATTGGCGATGTCCTTGCGGTTGCCAGTTCGATCCGCTTTGAACTGGTGCAGCGGTTCCGCGACGAAGGTGTCGAGGTGCCGTTCCCGCAGCGTGATCTTAATCTGCGCGATATCGACAAATTAACCGACGCGATCCGCGAAGCTGGTCAAGGACGCAAGAAGCCCGAACCTGAGGCCCCAAAACGTGATGAGCCTGCGCCGTCGACGCCATCATCGGATGACGGGAATGATGCGGGCGAGATTGGCGAAGGGGCCGAAAAGAAGGCCACCCCACCATCTGCGGCAAAGGATGTTTCGCGCGATGCCGATGCGGCCGGTCGGTCGATCCCCGATGCGGGCGGAGAGCCCGACGGCGATGCGCCGCGTTAGTAGGCGTACTTGGCTTGTGAGGTTGAAAACCTAGATGTCAAACAGTGCAGCGGTGATCTTTTGGCCCATTGGCGCCATGAGGTTCCGCTCGCGCGGGGTGAGCCAGCGCAGCTCGGCAATTTCGCGTGCCGGGGAAAGTGTGCCGCGATAGTCGGCGACAAAGCATGTCATGCGCACAATTGCCCCGTCGGGCTGTTTGTGCCCCTGTCCGGCAAAGGTGCCGAGTTCGCGGATGGTTTCGGGGACCAGATCAACGCCAAGTTCTTCGTTGATTTCGCGCATGATCGCATCCCGTGCGGTTTCTCCCGGATCAATTTTGCCACCCGGCAGGTAAAATCGATCCCGACCATTGCTGCGTACCGACAGGATTTTTGCCCCGTCACGCAAAATCCAGTTTGCCGTTTCAATGACTTTAACGATGTCCGGTTTTGTCATTCCAGCATCTCGCGTGATTTACAGGATCGCGACATCAAGTCCGATATCAACCGCCGGGGCCGATTGGGTGATCCGACCGACCGAGACATAATCAACCCCGGTGGCGGCAATGGCGCCAATGGTCTGAAGGTTTACACCGCCCGATGCCTCGGTTTTGCAACGGCCATCGACGATGGCAACGGCTTTGCGCAGCATATCCGGGCCCATGTTATCAAGAAGGATGATATCTGCCCCGGCACTTGCTGCTTCGTGGACCTGATCAAGCGTGTCGCATTCGACTTCGATTTTCGGCAGGTTGGCGGCCCGTGCGGCCTCAACACATTTGGTGATCGATCCGACAACGCCGATATGGTTGTCCTTGATCATCACTCCGTCATAAAGCCCCATGCGGTGGTTCTGGGCCCCACCCATACGGGTTGCGTATTTTTCAAGCTTGCGCCAGCCTGGTAATGTTTTGCGAGTATCAAGCAGCTTTGTCGTCGTGTCACCCATAGCAGCAACATAGCTGCGCGTGGTGGTGGCAATCCCAGATAGGTGCTGCAGGGTGTTAAGGGCTGTGCGCTCCGCCGTCAGGATGCCACGCGCATTGCCCTCAACCACGGCCAAAACGTCCTTTGCCTTGATGGAATCGCCGTCTTCGCAGTGTTTTGTGATTTTGGCATCCGGAACCAGTTTCCGGAAACAGTCCAGCGCAATATCAAGTCCGGCGACGACGATATCCTCTCGAGTTTCAAGCGCGACACGCAGGCGCGCATTTTCGGGCACGACATTATCAGATGTGATGTCACCGGGGCCGATGTCTTCGGCAAAAGCGCGGTCGATGAATTCTGAAATTTCAGCTTGGGTCAGGACGGTCATGATGGGCAGCCGTTTTGAAGTCGTGTGGGAATGAAAACAGCCCCGCAAAATGTGCGGGGCTGTTAAATGGTTCGGCTTAGGCCGCGTCGTCTTTTTTCAGCGGAATGCCTTTTGACATTTCCAGCATCCGTTCAAGCGGTTTGACGGCTGCGACGCGCAAATCTTCCGGCATGATGATCTGCGGGCCATTGTTGACCAGACACAGATACAGTTTTTCAAGCGTATTGAGCTCCATGAACGGGCAATTGTTGCATGCACACGATCCGTCGGCACCCGGTACGGGAATGAATTCCTTGTGCGGGGCGGCTTTTTCCATCTGGTGGATGATGTGTGGTTCAGTCGCGATCAGATATTTCTGATCCGGACCGTTGATCACATACTCCAGAATGGCACGGGTGGACCCGATATGATCGGCATGTTTGAGAATGCCATCATGGCATTCCGGGTGGGCGGCAACCTTGGCGTCCGGATTTTGCGTTTGCAAACGGATCAGTTCGCGTTCTGAAAACTGTTCATGCACGATGCATGATCCATTCCACAACGTCATGTCACGCCCGGTCTTCTTGGCAAGATATGCCCCAAGATGGCGGTCCGGCGCCCAAAGGATCGGTTTGTCTGCCGGGATTTGATCAATGATCTCGGCGGCATTGGACGATGTTACGATAATGTCCGATGCTGCCTTTACCTCGGCCGAGCAGTTGATATAGGTGATCGATACGTGATCGGGATGCTGTTCGCGGAATTTGCGGAACGGTTCAGGCTGACACGAATCTTCGAGCGAGCAACCCGCTTTGGAATCGGGTAGCAGAACGGTTTTATTCGGGCTCAGAATCTTGGCGACCTCGGCCATGAAGCGCACGCCACAAAACACGATGACATCTGCATCGGTTTCGGCGGCTTTGCGCGACAGATCAAGGCTGTCGCCGACAAAATCGGCAAGATCCTGAATTTCCCCATCCTGATAGTAATGGGCCAGAATAATCGCGTTCTTTTCTTTCTTAAGGCGGGCTATTTCCGCCTCAAGATCCAAAGTCGGATCAATCTGCATTTCCGACATTGCGTCCACCGAAGCTTCGGCAATTGTAATCATTTCATTCATGGCGTCGTCTCATCTCGCCTGTTGCAAGCCGGAGATAAGAAGTGGGGCCCGGCATTGCAAGTTAATGACAGTTTGAAACCTGAATATCGCCATTAGGCCGCGATAGCAAGGAAATGGGGCGTCGCGCACGGATTCCCGAACTTTAAAAGGCGCATGGCCCTGTTTGCATTGTTTTGGTGCTTGGGATGTATTCGGGCTTTTCGGCAGAAACGTTGATAAATTTCGCAACGCAACAAAATATAAAAATATGTTCGTTGTAAAATATCGATAAATATTCATATAGTGAATACTGGATATTTTTTTAGTATTTCACATGTGAGCAGATATTTTTATTTTGATCGTCGCGGAATAAAGCATCCTTTTTAAAGCACCTAAAAGGTGACGCGGACTTGCACATGGCTGAAATGAAATCCCGCCTGATTAATGACGGAAATAATTATTTTCGTTTTTTCTAACCAACGCGCTTTTGCGCGGTAGGAGCTACTTTGACAAACCGTACAACATCTAAAATTCTGAATTTTGTAAGACCGTTTAGCTTGCGCGGTCTGGCCGAAGTTCTGCCTGCCGGGTCTTATAAAGTCATGACCGAAGAAATGCAGGACGAAAAAGTCACATATCCGACGTGGCAGTGGGTTTCCACACAGATGCATTTGAACACCAACTCGGATCGCTCCGACGACGCACGTCTTATGACCGTCGATCCTCGCGATCTGGAAGTGGCGTATTTGCGTGATCAGAAAATGATCGATGCCCGCCCCAAAGTCGCCTTTTCCGCCAGAGGATCAAACACCCGGGCCAAGCGCGTCTTTTAATCGGGTTTCCCGATGATCCTGTTCCCGGTCAGGGTACCCTGACCGGAACGGTGGTCAAATCGTAAAGCCGTAGTATTCCCACTCCCGCCCCAGACTTCAGTTCCCATTTCTCGTTCCCGTGGCCCGACCCTAAGCGGTCATTCCCGAACCAAACACACAGGCCAGAAAGCTGCCTCCTGCTGTTACATGTCAGCGTTGCAGAATGAGAAATACACGTTTGCCCAAGATGAGATCATAACGCATCAAGCTGATGCAAATGAGAGTCTTTAATATGGATTGGGTCCCTATCGTCTTCGGTACGTTTAAAGTTGTCGCACTGCTGACGGCCATGTTCTTCGCCATCAAGTGGCATTACGATCAAGGCGAGAAGGGCGGGACGCGCGCGGTACTGCTCGCGGGGGCCAAAGTTGCCGCAATCTTCGTGCTAGCGCTACTATGCTTGGGGTTCGTTACATTCTTCCTTAGCAGGTCGCTCGGTTTGAACCTGAGCTACTGATGATTGCATCGCAAAGACACCCAAAATGGGAAATGGGGACAGATCTATCTTTCTGGGAACATAGGTTAGATCGAAAATCCGTAATATTCCCATTCTGCGGCTGATACCTTAAGTGCCATATGTTCATATTCCGCCTGCTTGATTTTGGTAAAGGCGGTATGGAAGCGTGGGCCAAGCGTACGCTTGTTGAAGTCAGAGGCGCCAAACTGGTCAATCGCGTCCAGCCAGTGGCGCGGCAGGTCATTTGGGGCTTTGGCCTGACCGATTTCATCGGTACATGGCGTGCCCGGATCGATTTTACTTTCAATACCGTCAAGCGCTGCGCCCAGCGTGACGGCTGCCACCAGATAGGGGTTGGCATCCACACCGGCAATGCGATGTTCAAAATGGCGGGTTTTGCCCGGCGTGCCGGGAACCCGCAATGCCACAGTACGGTTTTCAACACCCCAGTCATCGGATGCCGGTGAATACATCGCCGACGCAAACCGGCGCCATGAATTCATGAACGGGGCCAAAAGCAACATCGTCTCGCCAATCGTGCCGCGAATGCCGCCAATTGCATTCAGCATAAGTGGGCTTAACGATCCATCTGCCTGATCGGCAAACAGGTTGTTGCCCGCATCATCGGCCAGTGACAGATGCAAATGCATGCCCGATCCGGCTTCAGTACCAAACGGTTTTGGCATGAACACGGCTTCTGTGCCAAACCGGCGCGCGACGGTGCGGATCAGGCGTTTGGCAATGATGACGTCATCAGCCGCCCGCATCAGATTGCGGTAACGGATCGTCATTTCATACTGGCCGGGGCCATATTCCGAAATCAGGGTTTCGAGTGTCAGATCAAGATGCTTGGCACCTTCATAGATCGCGTCAAACAGCGGCGACATCTCATCAATTTCATCAACTGACATGGTATTGCGCAAGGTGCTGCGGCGTTTGGTCAGAGCATAGGACGCCGGGTGATAAAGCCCGTCTGCGTCGGCTTCGCGATCGACCAAATAAAATTCAAGCTCAAACGCCCCCATCGGGGTGAAGCCGAGTTTCCGGGCACGGGTTACCTGTGCTGCAAATACATTGCGCGGGTCCACATCATGTGGCGTGCGGTCTTCGTCATACATGCTGATCAAAAGTTGCCCGCGCCCCGTATGAGGCAAATAACCCAGCGTCCCGGGTACAGGCCAGCACCGACCGTCACCGCCCCCACCAGTTTGCACCAACCCGCAATCATCAACGTCCTCGCCGGTCACATCCTGTCCAAAGATCGAACTTGGCAATCCGCGCCCGGATTTATAAATGGATTCAAGTTCATGACGCCGGATTGTCTTGCCCCGGCCAATGCCGTGAAAATCGGTCAGGATGATGTCGATGGCCTCGACATCGGGGTATTTGGCAAGGAAGGCCTCGGCTTCGGAAATTTGTGAACCGCTTGGCGAAAGTGTTTCTGGTGTGCTCATTGTTTGCCTTGAACGCTATGCCCCGTGTCGAGGAAGGGGTTATTCAATTTTTGGGTGGGGTAAATATGTATTTTTCAGCTTCTGACGAAGACAGCGCATCTTTGGCGTAAGTAAAAGTCCCATGGTCTTTTACCTCGCGCGCGGCACGCATGAGGCCGCCAAGTGCCGCTCTGGCAAAGGACCCGCCAACACTGATGCGTTTAACGCCTGCCTGTTCTAATTCGCTGACGCTGTAGGTCGGACCGGACAGCCCCATCACAACATTGACCGGGCGCGTGACAGATGCACAAACCGTGCGTATTGCCGCGATATCAGGCAGACCCGGTGCATAAAGAACATCTGCGCCCGCCTTTTCGAAAGCCTGAAGACGACGAATTGTATCATCCAGATCGTGTTTACCATGTAGGAAGTTTTCTGCGCGCGCGGTTAACATGAAAGGATGTTTACGGGATTCTTCGACGGCGGCGGCAATGCGTTCTACCGCAAGGTTGAAATCAAAAATCGGGTTCTTGGGATCACCTGTTGCGTCTTCGATTGAACCACCGACAAGTCCGGCTTTTGCTGCGAGTGAAATCGTCTTTGCGCAGGATTCTGGATCAGGACCAAAACCGTTTTCCAAGTCGGCGGAAACAGGCAAGTTGGTTGCGTTGACGATATCTTGTGCATTCTGCAAGATGGCTTCGCGTGAAATACATGCCGCAGAATCTTGTTGGCCAATGGAAAAGGCCAGCCCGGCGCTGGAGGTTGCCAATGCCTCATAACCAAGTGCGGCAAGGATGCGGGCGGACCCTGCATCCCATGGGTTGGGGATGACAAACGCCCCGGTACGCAGATGCAATTGCTCAAAGAGCTGATACTTTTCCATTTGATCTGTCATGCCCCCATTAAAGGATTAACCTTGATACCGGCGGAAGAAATAGCGGTCTTTAGGGACCCCTTCGGGCAGCGGTTCTGCGATGGTGTTGGGAACATCAATTTTCTGATCAGACGCAACAATGGCACCAGTCATAAGGGCTGTCGGCAGGGTCTGGCCGATAAAGGCTGCGATCTTGGCGTTCAGGTCTTCATCCCCGGTACCAACATCGGAATGCACAAGGGCAACTTTGCCTTTGAAACGCTCTGCGGCCATTGGCAGGGTTTCGAAAATATCGCCAAGGAACAGATGGTCATCATCGGGAATGCATTTCGGGTGTGCGGCAATCTGCCGGTCAAACACATAGATTTCCCGATCCGGCATGATTTCGCGCAAATGATCGAACGTGCGACCATTGCCAAGGCCAACTTCCAGCACGATCCCGTCCTGATCCTTGATCATTTCAGCCGCTGCATTCAGGCAATCGCGTTGGGCCTGCAGGCGGCGGATAACACTGTTTAGACGTGACATTTAATCGGATCTCCGGGGCTTGTTGGATCAAGATGGTCAATGGGTCGTATGTGGCACTAAAAACGCCGAACGCCATGACGCCCGGCGTTGATTTGCAAAATCAGCCTTTGAACTGGGTCGCATCAAATGCAGGCACACGCGACCGGAATTCATCCAGCCATGTGACGAGGTTGCCGTATGTTTGTCGCCATTTTCCGTCAAATCGCAGGTCAAGATACCCCAATGCGCAGGCAATGCCGACATGGCCGATATGAAGGTCAGCACCAAATGCCGGTGGGTTTGCGTCAATTTGATCCAGTGCACGTTTGACCTTGTCCGCCTGATAGGACATCCAGCCATCATCGCGTTTGTCTTCGGTACGCATGCGGGTTTCATAGACCTGCAGGATTGAGGCATCAATAATGCCGTCGCCCAATGCCTGTAAGGTAAGGGCATCCCAGCGGGCATCACTTTCGGTCGGGTGCAGGGTCACGCCATCGGCCTGCGCATCCAAGTATTCACAAATCACGCGTGAATCAAAAATCTTGCGACCATCATCAAGAATAAGGATCGGGATCTTCCCCAGCGGGTTCTGCGTGCGAAGGCTGTCGGCCGGATCGTTGGTGTTTGACAGTTCGACCGACAATTGGTCGTAAACACCAAGCATCTTGGCAACAATTTTGACTTTCCGGCCAAAAGGCGACGGGTCGCTGGATCGCAGGATCATGATTTTTCTCCGGGTATTTTAACTGTTTGCGCGCAGTGTAAGGGGGAAAGAACGGCAAGACGAAGTGAATTTTTCCCAAATCAGGTCGTTCAGCGTCTTCACCCTTCTACCCGGCGGGGGTGCGGGCCTGATCCGTCGCGGTTTTGGCAGGGACGTTTTTATGGGAGCCTTGGCTTTCATCGTTATCATCAAGCCCGGCAAGATGAAGTTCGCGCGCCAGCCTTACGGCCGGACGTGCCGCAAAAAACACCGAGCCAATGATAAATAGCCACGTGCCTGCGTAAACCGTTGCATCATCCAAAAACAGGATACTGCCAACAATGAATAAAACCGCCGCCAGAAGGTCGATCACTGAATAGGCGATCTCATAGGCGCTGTAGACCGACCGGTGTTTGGGACTGGCATCAAAGCGGCGAGTTCGAAACAGTTTCATCGGGTTTAGGGCCATAAGGTGTCCTTGCTGCTTTGTGTGATGATTGTCCCAACGCATCGGAAGCAGGATGGTTTCCATTCGACGATAATGTGCCGAAATTATCGCCGGGCGCGTGGATGGGTGCCGTTGTACACCGCCATCAATTGTTCACTATCCACGGCCGTATAGCGTTGGGTCGTTGAAAGCGATGCGTGGCCCAAAAGGTCCTGAATGGTGCGTAAATCACCGCCGCCTGCCAAAAGATGGGTGGCAAAGGAATGGCGCAGCGCATGCGGAGTTGCGGTATCAGGCAATTGTAAAAGATCGCGAACCTTGCGCATTTCGCGTTGGGCGACCTGGGCGACCAATCGTTTGCCACGCGCGCCGACAAAAAGTGCGTCATTGCCATGCGGTGCATAGGGACAAGCGCGCAGGTAATCTTCAATCGCATCGCGGATAATCGGCAAAACCGGCACAAGGCGTTGTTTGTTGCCTTTGCCCGTGATGACCATCGAATCCCCTGTTGGGCTTTGATTGGCGTTCAGATCAAGGGCCTCGGATATACGCAGACCACAGCCGTATAAAAGCGTGAAAAGTGCAAGGTTACGCTTGGCAAGCCATGGTTCATCTTGCCAGACACCCGCATTTTCAAGAACGGCCAGCGCATCGACCGGTGACAGTGGTTTGGGGGCTGTTTGGGGCAGGCGTGGATTGCGAATGGAACTGACGGCGGCATTCTGTCCGCGTCCTGACCGATCAAGAAACCGATAGAAATTGCGTAACGATGACAGGGCGCGGGCGGTGGATGTTTTGGCCATGCCATCCATGCTGCGGCGCGCCAGCCAGCTTCGAAAATCGCGCGGGTTTAAGCGCAGAAGCGCGTTCAGGTCCGGGACACCGCCAAGATGACCGCCGATAAAACCGAGAAAAGCATAAAGATCGGCCAGATAGTTTTCGGTCGTGTGATCGGACGCACGTCGCTCATCAGAAAGCCACGTGCACCAATCTGCGATGGCTTCGCGCACATCGCTCGGAACGGTGAGGGCGGTTAAACCGTTTGGGTGAGCCATCGACGCACACCAAATTCAATCACGGATGCCAAAAACATGATCAGGTCATTGGCCTGTGCCGGGCTGAAATATCCCGGCTCCTTAACGCCAAAGGCAACAATGCCAACCGGATCGCCATAAAACGGCGCAAGTCGCACAATGGCAGCCGACCGTATTTCGGATGCTTTCGGGCCAAAAATGGCCTCATCCCCGGCATCGTCGGGCAAAAGCCAGACGTCCTGCTCGTCGCCGAGAACCTGATCAACCGCGCCTTTAACAAGGCGGCGCACGCGGCCATCACAGCTTGGCACCGGCGCTTCGTCGCATTCTTCAAAGCATAATGCGATGGCATCAAGATCAAGCAGTTCGGGCACAAGGTCCTGAAGCGCTTCGACAAAGGTTTCAAACCCGCGTGCATTCAAAATGGCCAAAACAGCGCGGTGGATGCGGCTTTGGGTTTCAAGGTTGGATTTGGAAATATTGATCAGTTCGCTGGTCGCACCGCGCAGCTTTTCGCGTTCATCGCGCAACCGCGCGACGACATATTGCTGCATATCGGCGACACCTGATCCCATTTCCCGGACAGGCAACGCAAGACTTTCAAGCAAGTCGGGGCGCGAAGTGAAGAAATCAGGATGTTCGGCGAGAAAGGTCGCGACATCGTCGGCGCGCAGTGCTGTCTTTTCCATCGGTTCCGGCTTGTACAGTGAGAAATAAAAAACCCGGCTGCCACAATGCGGGCAGCCGGGTTAAATGCATGTTAAAAACCGAACGCAATGTCGGCTTTTATCCGCCCATCAGGACAATGACCTGATAACAGGGGGATGACAGGCCAGATTAAAGAATCGACTGGCCAGTTTTTTCCCAGTCAGCAAGGAACGTTTCAAGGCCCTTGTCGGTCAGCGGATGCTTGGTCAACTGGGTCAGAACCTGCGGCGGGATGGTGACAACATCGGCACCAAGACGGGCCGAGTCGACAACATGCTGCGGGCCACGTGCCGAAGCAACGAGGACTTCGGTGGTCCAGTTCGGGTAGTTGCCATAAACGTCAACGATGTCAGCAATCAGCTGCATACCATCGGACGAAATATCATCCAGACGGCCAACGAACGGCGAAACATAGGTTGCACCGGCTTTGGCCGCCAGAATGGCCTGACCAACCGAGAAGCAAAGTGTGACGTTGGTTTTAATGCCTTCGTCGGTAAAGGTACGGCAAGCTTTAAGGCCATCAGAGGTCAGCGGCAGTTTGACGACGACATTGTCGGCGATCTTTGCCAGCTTGCGGCCTTCTGCGACCATGGTGTCGTAATCGGTCGCAGCAACTTCTGCGCTGACCGGGCCGTCGACGACGTCACAAATTTCCTTGATCAGTTCGAGAAACGGTCGGCCTGTTTTTGCTACCAGCGAGGGGTTGGTGGTGACACCATCCACGAGGCCAGACATGGCGATTTCGCGGATTGCGTCAATGTCAGCAGTATCGATGAAAAACTTCATTGGATTTCCTATTCGGACCTTTTGAAGATCGTCGTTTGAAGATCGTTGTTCGATGATGCGGTTAGCTGCTAGGTTCGGGCTCCATCCAATGGACGGTTCCAGATCCAAGCTGTGGGACCGTTTTCTATTATGCCATGGGCCATCGAGGGTGTTTTTTCGAGCAGCCCGACAGGCATTCCGACGGGGTTTATAATATATGAGCGCGGCAAAGGCCACATCTGGAAATCTGTTTGCTGATGATCCGGCCTTTCAGGTGACTGCCCAGACCATAAGCGTGCTTCCGCCGTTGCCGCTCGCCGGGCCGTATGACTACATCGTGCCTGAAGGCATATCGGTGCAATTTGGCGATTTTGTGGAAATCCCGCTCGGTCGTCAAACCCAGCGCGGGGTGGTCTGGGGCGATGCCAAGGGCGACGTCGAACCAAGTAAGCTGCGCGAAATTTATGGTGTTCTCCCCGCCGAGCCGATGCCCGATGTCACCCGTAAATTCATTGATTGGGTGTCGGCCTATACCATGGCACCCCAAGGCGCGGTGCTGCGCATGGCCATGAGCGTGCCTGACGCGCTTGAGCAACCCAAACCGATTTTCCGTTTTACGCTGAACGCTGATTTCGACGCATCAGGTTTGCGTATGACCCCGCCGCGCAAACGTGTTCTGGCATTTCTGGGCGAAAATCCTGCGATGGAGCAAGGTGATGTCCTGCGCGAAACCGGGGCCGGGGCAAGTGTGATCAAGGGGCTGGTCGAAGCCGGGGCTGTGCGACGCCTGATGGTCAAACCACCATCGCCATTTGATCTGCCTGATTTGACCATCCCGCGCCCGAACCTGTCCGATGAACAAACGATCGCAGCCGATGCATTATGTGATCGGGTCGATACAGGTGGATTTTCCTGCACATTGCTCGATGGCATCACGGGGTCGGGCAAAACCGAAGTTTATTTTGAACCGATCCGTGCGGCCTTGGCCGAAGGTAAGCAGGTGGTTGTTCTGCTGCCGGAAATCGCCCTGTCGGCCCAATGGTTGCAACGTTTCCGCGACCGGTTTGGCGTGGTGCCAGCCCTTTGGCATTCCGAAGTCGGGCAGGCGCGCCGCCGTGATACATGGCGTGCGGTGGCGGATGGCTCTGTGCAACTGGTTGTTGGTGCGCGGTCTGCACTTTTCCTGCCCTTTCGCGATCTTGCGCTGATTGTGGTCGACGAAGAACACGAACATGCATTTAAGCAGGAAGATGGCGTGATTTATCATGCCCGCGACATGGCAGTCACCCGTGCGCATCTGGGCAATATCCCGATTGTTCTGGCATCGGCAACCCCGTCGCTGGAAACCTTGGCCAATGTTGATGCCGGGCGCTATTGCCGGGTCGAACTGGGCAGCCGTCATGGGGCGGCCGTCTTGCCAAGTGTTGAAGTTATCGACATTCGCCAAGACAAACCTGAACGTCTGCGCTGGATTACGCCAACCTTAAAAAAGCGACTGGCGGAAACATTCGCCAATGGCGAACAGGCGATGCTGTTTTTGAACCGGCGTGGCTATGCGCCGCTGACCCTATGCCGGGCTTGTGGGCATCGGTTCCAATGCCCGAACTGCACAGCATGGCTGGTGGAGCATCGTGCATGGGGCAAATTGCAATGTCACCATTGTGGTTATCAGGCAAAGGCACCTGATGCCTGCCCGGCCTGTGGTGCGGAAGGCAAGCTTGCGCCCTGTGGGCCGGGGGTTGAGCGGCTTTATGAAGAAGCGGTCGAAACATTCCCCAATATCCGGATCGAGGTTGCGACATCCGATAATATCATGGGGCCAAAGGCGGCTGCCGAGCTTGTCCAGCGGGTTCATAATCACGAGGTCGATCTTTTGATTGGCACCCAGATTTTGGCCAAGGGGTATCACTTTCCTATGCTGACCCTCGTGGGGGTGGTTGATGCGGACCTTGGCTTGGCGGGTGGGGATTTGCGCGCAGCTGAACGCAGCTATCAGTTGCTAACCCAGGTGGCAGGGCGTGCCGGACGTGGCGATCGTCCGGGTACGGTGATGCTGCAAACCGCCGATCCGGCCAACCGCGTGATCAAGGCAATTGCCGCGGGTGATCGCAATGCCTTTAACGAGGTCGAGCTATCGCAACGCATGACCCATGGCATGCCGCCGCATGGGCGACTGGCAGCCCTTATTATAAGTGGCAAAAAAGAAAACGAAGTCGATGAAGCCGCATGGCGGATCGGGCGGGCGGCCCCGCGCGGGGATGGTTTGATGGTACTTGGGCCTGCCCCCGCCCCGTTATCCTTGTTGCGTGGGCGTTATCGCCGGCGCTTTTTGATACGTGCGGATAAAACGGTGAAAATGCAGGCCTTGATCCATGAGTGGCTGTCGAAGGTCAAAACACCCGGCAGTGTGCGCGTGCAGGTCGACATCGATCCCTATAGCTTCATGTAGCCGGGCTTAATGTGGGGAGATGTCTTCTATTACGGTTGCTTAGTTGCCGTATTGCGATTTCCACCAGTCGACCCCGTCCGGGCCAAGATAGCGACGAAAAATCGTAAGCAGCCTGCCATCATGGCGCATGTCACGCAGGATTTCGTCATACTGGGCCAGAAAGACCTCTTTGTCCGGATAGTCGGATGCGCGCGAAAATGGATTGTAATAGGCAGCCCGCCGAAGTGGGTTGTTCAAAAAGGCGATTTTGGCGCGGGATCCGTTTTGGATCGTCTCATAGACGGTGCTGAGATAATTGACCGGGACAATATCAAACCGGTTCTCGAGCAGCATGGGAATCAAAAGATCATTTCGGGCAACTGTTTCGATATCCAGATCTGAATTCCAAAATGTCGGGGTATATGAATAGCCCGCAGCGGCCCCAACCCGATAGGCGCGCAAATCGGAATATTGATCAAAGTGAATGGTGTGCACGTCGTCGGCGCGAATGGCAAAGCGCCAATCCAGCAGCAGATGATTTTCATCAGGGTACAGCAGATAGGCCGACCTTTCGTCATTCTGTGACAGTGTCAGAACGATGTCGGAGTAACCGAGCCTTGCATTGTGAAGCAGCCGTTTGCCGCTATCGACAAAGCGGAACTCGTAATCCTTGATGTCCATTTCGCGCAAAACTTCGCGCATGATATCGACATCAATGCCGCGCGGGTTCTTACCCGAAAGCCATTTAAGCGGCGGCTCTGATAGTCCTTCAATCAGCAGCGTGCGGGCGTGTGCGGGTGTTTGGGGCATGATCAATCCCGCAATGATGGCAAGCAGCTGCACCGCCCGGCGAAGCGGCCAATGGGTTTTGCTGTCCTGCCTATGGATCATGTGCTTCTCATTAATTATGCTAAAAGCATCGTCAGCCAACTTACTTTATATGGGATGAATTCTTGTGAATAATTACAAAACAAATTCATCGAAGGCAGAAACGCAGCGCAGCATGTGCGACTGGGCCGAAGCAACGTTTGGTTCGGTCAGCGCACCGGTCTCATTGGTTGATCGTGCAATGCTTGAGATGGAAGAGCTAAAAGAAGCCGTTGTCGCGCAAGATCACGCCGAGATTGGCAAGGAAGCTGCCGACGTCTTAATTCTACTCTATCGGCTTGCCGATCAGTTTGGCCTTGATCTTGATCAGGAGGTCGCCGGAAAAATGGCGATCAATCGGTCGCGGACATGGGTGCAAAAGGGCGACGGTACCGGGTCACATATCTGAGCCTAACCTTCCTTATCACTTTCAGGCATACATTATGAGTTACACGCTTTTTTATGCGCCGGGTGCTGCGAGCATGGCAGTGCACTGGATGTTAATTGAGCTGGATGTGCCGTTTGAGGCGGTACTGGTCGACATTGACAGCAATCAGCAACGCAATCAGGACTATCTGCGTCTCAATCCGACGGGTCGAGTACCGACCCTTGTCGTAGATGATACACCATACGGTGAATCCGTTGCTTTGATGATGTTGCTGGCCGAGCGGCATCCGGGGTCGGGCTTGTTGCCAGAACCAGAAACCGCGCAACGCGCTGAATGGCTGCAGCTGACACTTTATATTGCCAATACATTGATGCCAGCGATGCGTGACTGGCTATATGCGGCCAAGGACGGCGACCCCAAAGGTGCGGCTGCGGTCAAGGCATTGGCTGAAAAACGGATCAGTTCGGTGTGGGACGATTTCGAAGCACGGCTTTTGCGGGGCCAAACATATTTGATGGGCCCGACATTTGGCACGGTCGACATGTTCGCGATCATGTTAATGCGGTGGTCGCGTCATATGGGATGTGCCGCGACTGCCCGACCGGTGTTGCGCAGCTACATCAATCGCATCTGCGCGCTGCCGTCTTATATTGAGGTGAATGTACGCGAAGGTCTTTCGGGATGGCCAAGCTAACGGTATTTGCATTTCCGTGGACGCGGTCGGCAACGTCGCAAACCAGTTGGCTTATTCGTCTGGGCGTCTTCATTTTGATCCCAGAGCAAGCGCCTTGATCCGTAAAACAGACGCTTTGCCCGTTAAAATGTGAAGTCGATTACACATTTTTTGGGGAATCTGACCTTTTAAGTGAGGCGGATGTTGGGAGCCCCCATCAGAAAGTCGGGGGAATCGTACCTAAAAAGCGATTTTGCCAAGAGGAAATCCACGGAGTGCGGGAAACAGCTTGTTATAAAATAGTCGTAAGAAGTCGCGAAACGTCAGTGATTAGGCGCGGTTTTGCCACAACTTTAGGCAAGAATGAGAAAGTCCGTCCAAATGGGGTTGCGCGGGGGTTGCCCATGCAAAGGACATGTGATACCAAACGCTCGCTTCTCGGAAGGAAACCCTTTCGTGGAACCATTTTTTTATACGTATCCGAGTCGTTCTCATAACCAGAATTGAGGGCTTTCACCGGTGTCCCAAAATACTGCCGCGACCGGGCTCCAAGGGCGCTATGCCACAGCACTATTTGACTTGGCCAAATCGGCCAAGCAGCTTGATGCTGTCAAAAGTGATCTTGAATTGCTCGACCAAGCCATCGCAACAAGCGATGAGCTCCGGAATGTTCTCCGTAGTCCCGTGATTTCCCGGGATATGCAGGCCAAGGCGATGGCTGCTCTTCTTGATAAGCTCGGTGTTTCCGAGGTGACCAAGAAGACAGTTGGGCTTCTATGTCAGAAGCGTCGTCTGTTTGTCCTGCCGGGCGTAATCAATTCCTACCTTTCCATGCTCTCAGCTCATAATGGCGAAGTGACCGCTCAGGTGACTTCGGCAGCCGAGCTGAAGAAAGAGCAAATCGAAGCCGTTACCGGCGCTCTCAAAGAAGTTGTCGGCGCCACTGTAAAAGTGGACCTTAAAATTGATCCGGCGGTTCTTGGCGGTCTTATCGTCAAGGTCGGCTCCCGGGTTTTTGATGCCTCGCTTCGGACTAAACTTCAGAAGCTCGAGCTCGCTATGAAAGGGGTTGCGTGATGGAAATCCGCGCCGCGGAAATCTCCGCTATTCTTAAGGATCAGATTGCCAATTTTGGTGCTGATGCCGAAGTCGCCGAAGTCGGTCAGGTTCTGTCCGTCGGTGATGGTATTGCCCGTGTTTACGGTCTGGACAATGTTCAGGCTGGTGAGCTTGTTGACTTCCCAGGTGGTATTAAGGGCATGGCCCTTAACCTCGAAGAAGACAACGTTGGTGTCGTGATCTTCGGTTCTGACCGTACGATCAAGGAAGGTGACCAGGTTAAACGTACTGGCGCCATCGTTGACGTTCCGGTTGGGAAAGAACTTCTCGGTCGCGTCGTTGACGCACTGGGTAACCCGATCGACGGCAAAGGTGATCTGGGTGCAAAAGAACGTCGTCTTGCTGACGTCAAAGCACCGGGCATCATCCCGCGTAAATCGGTTCACGAGCCAGTACAGACCGGTATCAAGTCAATTGACTCCCTGATCCCGATTGGCCGTGGCCAGCGTGAGCTGATCATTGGTGACCGTCAGACCGGTAAAACCGCCATCATCATCGACACCATTCTGAACCAGAAGCCGGTGAACGATGCTGCGAAAAACGACAGCGAAAAGATGTTCTGCATCTATGTTGCTGTTGGTCAGAAACGTTCGACCGTTGCACAGGTTGTTAAGGTCCTTGAAGAACGTGGCGCGATGGAAAACACCATCATTGTTGCTGCGACCGCTTCTGATCCGGCACCGATGCAGTTCCTTGCACCGTTTGTTGCTTGCGCAATGGGCGAGTACTTCCGTGACAACGGCATGCACGCAACGATCTTCTACGATGATCTGTCCAAACAGGCAGTCGCATATCGTCAGATGTCGCTCCTGCTTCGCCGTCCGCCGGGACGTGAAGCATTCCCGGGTGACGTTTTCTATCTGCACTCTCGTTTGCTCGAACGTGCTGCGAAAATGAACGACGAAAACGGCGCTGGCTCGCTGACCGCACTTCCGGTTATTGAAACCCAGGGCAACGACGTTTCCGCGTTTATTCCGACCAACGTGATTTCGATCACCGATGGTCAGATCTTCCTTGAAACCGACCTGTTCTATAAGGGTGTACGCCCGGCTGTGAACGTTGGTCTGTCGGTTTCGCGTGTTGGTTCGTCCGCACAGATCAAAGCGATGAAGCAGGTTGCTGGCTCGATCAAGCTGGAACTCGCTCAGTATCGTGAGATGGAAGCATTCGCACAGTTCGCATCGGATCTTGATCCGGCAACCCAGAAACTTCTGGCCCGTGGCGCACGTCTGACCGAGCTGCTCAAGCAGCCGCAGTACTCGCCGCTTAAAGTCGAAGAGCAGGTTGTGGTGATCTACGCTGGTGTTAAAGGCTACCTTGACG
Organism: Thalassospira lohafexi; assembly: GCF_002844275.1. Taxonomy (GTDB): domain Bacteria; phylum Pseudomonadota; class Alphaproteobacteria; order Rhodospirillales; family Thalassospiraceae; genus Thalassospira; species Thalassospira lohafexi. Next base: position 426,677 of record NZ_NXGX01000005.1, on the reverse strand, counting down.
GTGTTGCAATCAACAAGATTCGCGCCTTCGAAGAGCAGTTCCTGTCGGACATCCGTTCGAGTGGCGCTGACATCCTTGATGCGATCCGCACCGAGAAGGTTCTGTCTGATGACAGCGAAACCAAGCTTAAAGCGTTCCTCAGCAAGTTCGCGAAAACCTTCGCGTAAGTTTGAACTTTAGGCGAAGGAGGAAACGCAATGGCTAGTTTGAAGGATCTGCGCTCGCGCATTGCCAGCGTCAAATCGACGAAGAAAATTACTTCGGCGATGAAGATGGTGGCTGCCTCCAAGCTCCGCCGTTCGCAGGATGCAGCGGAAGCAGCGCGTCCCTATGCTGATCGCATGGGGACGATGCTGGGCCGCCTCGCAGCTGCGGTAGGTGGAGTGCAAGGGGCACCAAAGCTTCTGGCCGGTACTGGTAAGGATGACGTGCATCTGCTCGTCGTCTTCACCGCGGACCGCGGCCTTTGCGGTGGTTTCAACGCATCGATCGTAAAAGCATCACGTCTTAAAATTCGTGCCCTTAAGGCCGAAGGCAAAACCGTGAAGCTGATCTGTGTTGGCCGTAAAGGCGCAGATGCGCTTAAGCGTGAATTTGGTGGCGACATTGTCGCCCGGTATATCGGCATCGAAGGTAAGAAGGGGATTAATTTCTCTTCGGCTTCCGAAGTTGCTGACAAGGTTCTGGCGCTTTACGAAGAAGGCGAATTTGACGTCTGCACGATCTTCTACAACAAGTTCGTGTCGGCTATTTCGCAAGTTGTTACAGCGCAGCAGCTGGTTCCGTTCGCGGGAGCAGATGTTGAAGAGCAGGAAGAAGAAGTCACTGGTTCTTCTGCGGTTTATGAGTATGAGCCGTCCGAAGAAGCAATCTTGGCTGACTTGCTGCCGCGTAATGTTGGCGTCCAGATTTTCGGTGCCATGCTGGAAAGCAGTGCATCCGAGCACGGTGCGCGTATGTCCGCGATGGATAACGCAACCCGCAATGCCGGCGACATGATCGACCGACTGAGCATCCAATACAACCGCTCACGTCAGGCTCAGATCACCAATGAACTGATTGAAATCATTTCCGGCGCCGAGGCTTTGTAAGCGGGTCGCAGGAAGTTAACGGATAGTTTTGTCCGAGCAGGAGACAATACCTATGGCGAACAAGAAGGCGGGGAAAATTTCCCAGGTAATGGGCGCCGTCGTCGACGTTAAATTCGACGGCGAACTGCCTCCCATTCTGAATGCGCTGCATGTTGACAACAACGGTCAGCGTCTGGTTCTTGAAGTTGCACAGCATCTTGGTGAAAGCGCGGTCCGTACGATCGCGATGGACACCACCGAAGGTCTGCAGCGCGGTCAGGAAGTCATCGATACCGGTGACGCGATCTCGGTTCCGGTTGGTCCGGAAACCCTTGGTCGTATCCTGAACGTGATCGGCGAGCCGGTCGATGAACGTGGTCCGGTCAAAACCGAAAAACGCTCACCGATCCACCGCGAAGCTCCGGCTTTCATCGATCAGTCAACCGACACCGAAATCCTGGTTACCGGCATTAAGGTCATCGACCTTATCGCACCGTACACCAAGGGTGGTAAAATTGGTCTGTTCGGTGGTGCGGGCGTTGGTAAAACCGTCCTTATCATGGAACTGATCAACAACGTGGCCAAAGGCCATGGTGGTTATTCGGTCTTTGCCGGTGTTGGCGAACGTACCCGTGAAGGTAACGACCTCTATCACGAGATGATGGAATCAGGCGTTATCAATCTCGAAGGCGATTCAAAAGCTGCACTGGTCTATGGCCAGATGAACGAACCCCCGGGAGCACGTGCACGTGTTGCTCTGACCGGTCTGACTTTGGCGGAATACTTCCGTGACGAAGAAGGCCAGGACGTTCTGTTCTTCGTCGATAACATCTTCCGCTTTACCCAGGCTGGTTCGGAAGTGTCAGCTCTTCTCGGTCGTATCCCGTCTGCTGTGGGTTATCAGCCGACGCTGGCAACCGACATGGGCGCGCTGCAGGAACGTATTACCTCGACCAAAAAAGGTTCTATTACCTCGGTTCAGGCAATTTACGTACCGGCCGATGACTTGACCGATCCGGCACCTGCAACTTCGTTTGCTCACCTTGACGCGACCACGACGCTCAACCGTCAGATTGCCGAGCTCGGCATCTATCCGGCAGTTGATCCGCTCGATTCTACCTCGCGTGCACTCGACCCGGGTGTCATCGGCAAGGAACACTACGAAACCGCACGTGAAGTTCAGCGTATTCTGCAGACCTACAAAGGTCTTCAGGACATCATCGCCATCCTCGGCATGGACGAGCTTTCGGAAGAAGACAAACTGGTCGTGGCACGTGCCCGTAAAATCCAGCGTTTCCTTTCGCAGCCTTTCCACGTTGCAGAAGTCTTTACTGGTAGCCCGGGCGTGTTCGTTCAGCTCGAAGACACCATCAAAGCTTTCGCGGCGATCTGCGCTGGTGAATACGATCATATGCCTGAACAGGCATTCTACATGGTCGGCACCATCGAAGAAGCCATCGAAAAAGCCAAGAAGATGGCCGAAGCTGCCTAAGGCAGTTTCGGTCCCCCTCCGGCTAAGGAGCGAGGATTGTCATGACTGATACGACTGTACTGGAACTTGTTTCGCCGTCTGCCCTGCTCAAATCCGAGCCGGTCGAGATGGTCGTTGTTCCGGGCATGGAAGGGAATTTTGGTGTGCTGCCAAAGCATGCACCAATGATCTCGACCATTCGTCCGGGTGTCATCGACATCTATGCAGGTGGTAAGGTTTCCGAGCGTATCTTCGTCGCCGGTGGTGTTGCAGAGGTTAATCCCGAGCGTTGCACCATTCTGGCGGAAGAAGCGGTTGCGGTTTCCGATTTGAAAGCCGACGACGCGCAGGCACGTCTTGAAGCAGCAGATGCTGCTCTTAAGGCCGCCAGCACGGCACACGACAAAGCCAATGCCGAGCGTGAGCTCGAAATTGCGCGGGCACAGATTTCCGCCCTGTCGAACTAAGCGTCGGTTCTACGATTTTAAAAAGGCCGCCTGTTTTTGCAGGCGGCCTTTTTGTTTGTTGGTGCTCGGAATGATCATTGCAAGATAAGCGGGCGGTTGGTTAACCGCGCCAACCTTGTTGCCTGCTAAGCGCCACCCGCTGCAAAAGTCCCCCGGCACCAAAGCCGAGCAGCGTGACCATCAGCATAGCACCCCCTGCCGCCATGCCCGGAAACGCAATGACCTCTGCCCCAATGGCATGTGCAGCCAAAGTTGCGATCCCCCCGCCCAGTAAAATGCCGACAAAGCCACTGCCAGCCACCGAAATGCCGGTTTCCCATGCGGCAATACTGTTTATTTGACGCGGTCGCACGCCAAGGGCACGCAGCATTGCAAGTTCCTGTGCCGTGCCTTGGCGTAGCGCAATAAGGCCACTGACCACCACCAGACATGCCCCCGCCGTTACCAGCAGGGTCAACGCCATCATCGCGATGACCACCTGATCAAAAAGCATCTGAAGCTTAACCAGAACGTCTTTCACCCGGATCGTCGGCACATTTGGAAACTGTTGCTGTAGCGCGCTTTGAACAGATGTGACTGTCTTGGCTTTGTCTAGCCCGGTATCGGCGACCTTTCTCAGGTCAAGGGTACTGATCAACCCGTGCGGTATTGGTTCTGTCGGTGGCGACAGGACGATCGGGAAATCAAGCGCAAGGCGTGTCCAGTCGATCTTGCGAAGATTTGCAATCATGACCTGTTGTGGTTTGCCCAGCATATTAAGGGTGATCTGATCGCCGACGGTAATGCCAAGGGCATGCGCTATATCCGCATCCAGTGATGCGAGACGCCCTGCATCATGCCCCGTGCGCCACCACTCACCTGTGACCACGCGATTGTCCTGTGCGGCCTTATGCGGATGATCCGTCCATGAAAGACCACGGTCGCCCCGTACGAACCACTGGTATCGCCGGGGAACATTCATCTGGCTGATCGGGGTTTGATTGATATGGGTGACCCGTCCATGCATAAACGGCATTTGATCAACGCCAGTGACCGCTGCCATGGCTTCTGCCGTCGCGCGAAAAGACGGGCCATCTTCTGGCGGCAGATCAAAAAACACCAGATCAGGTGTGTCACTTGGCAATGTCGACGTCAGATGATGGCCAGCCTGAATAGCAAATAAAACGACCGCCATCAGGCAGGTCACGGACAGCCCGATTGATGTCATGACGGTCAATGTCGGCGCGCCGGGCCTCGCAATATTGCGCAACGCCAAACGAACTGACGGCGGCAGGTTGTAAGATCGGGTCGAAAGATATCGGCAGCCCCGACGTAGCCCGACAGAAATCACCGCAAAAAGTATCAGGCAACAGATCAGTCCAACGATCAGGACAACAGAAAACCAGCCAAACCCGATTAGTTTACTGGAAATCGACAGCAGTGCAGTGAGGATGCCGCCATAAAGCAGTGCGCTAATCGCTGTTTGACGTGGTTTCGTGCTGGTTTGGGGCAATGCCATGTGTCGCGCCAATTGATGGCGAAACAATGCGCTTGGCGATGTGATGCTGGCCTTGGTTAGCGGGCTTATAGATATCAGGGCGATGAGAAGGACAACAAACAACGCCACTGCGCCAAAGCGGCTTAGGGATGCGGGTACAGAAACCGCAATATCAAGCTCCGCCATATTTGCAAAAACAGGCATAGCAAAATATTCAATCATCAGCGAAAGCACGCCGCCAGTGACCAAGGCGAGGAGGGTAACGCACCCGATCTGCGCGGCAATGGCACCTAACACCTGTTGGCGTGTTGCACCCATGCTGCGCAACATGGCAAAGCGCGGCTGGCGTTGGTCAAGATCAGCACGCAGGGCATTTTGCATCGCCGTTGCGCAAATCACAAAGATGGCAATGCCAATCAAACTGACAAACGCCATCGCAAAATCATTGATGCGCTCAATCCCCGGAATTCCATTGGCGGCATTGACAATTCGCCATCCCGCGTCGGGGAATTTTGTTTCTATTGCCTCAATGATCTGACCGCTTTGGGCGCGTTTGTTTGGATCAAGGCGCAGCCGGGCATACCAGTAAACCTGGCTTTGTGTCGTGCCAAGGTTGGTTGTCTGAAAGGCGTTACTTGAAATGATGATCCGTGGGCCGAGTGAGAAAAGCCGGAAGCTGCGTTCAGGTTCGGTTTTGATCACATCGCGAATGATGAAAGCCTGCCCGCCAAGCGTAACCTGATCACCAAGGCGCAGATGCAATGTGTCCAGAAGGCTGCTGGCGACGATCGTACCGGGCATACCATCTCGCACCGCGAGTGCCGTCTTGATTGATGAATTTGACGACAGCACCAGATCACCATACAGCGGATATGTGCCGTCAACTGCCTTCATCTCGGCAAGGATTGACGTGCTTTCGTTTTCGGAGGCAACCATGATCCGTTGTTCTGCCGTCAGGCTAAGCTGACCAAAACGTTCAAGAAAGGCGATTTCTTCCGGGGTTGGGGTGCGGTGAAACAACCGCAGTGAAATATCCCCGCCTATGGTTTGCTGAGCCGATTGCAAGGTGGCATCGCGGATGGTCTGAGTCAGGTTGGTGCAAACAGCAAGAACCGTGATGGCAAAGACCAATGTCGCGAATAACGACCAAAGCCCGATGCCGGGTTGGCGCAACTCGCGAAAGCAAAAGCGTAAGCTTGCCGGGATATGTCTGGAATATCGAGAAGTCTGCAGGGACAAGGCAGTCTCGCTGGCACGCGTGGTTTACGGCGTGGGGGTTAAGGCAAGTCCCAGCCAGAATGATTCGATCATTTTCATAAGATCAATGAACTCTGTCACATCGACAGGTTTGCGCAAATAGCAGTTTGCCCCGGCAGCATAACATAGGTCGACATCGTGTTCCGCCCCGGATGTTGTGAGTACGATCACAGGGATGGACGCGGAGTTTGGGTCATTGCGGATATCGTGCAGCATTTCGCGCCCGTCTTTACGCGGCATATTCAGATCAAGCAGGATGAGCCGTGGGCGCGGGGCATTGCGGTATGGGCCGTCTTGTTGCAGGAACTGCAGCGCTGTCATTGCATCCTTAACGTGGTGCAATTCGACCGGGTGTTTGAATTCCCTTAGTGCTTCGCGAACAAGCCGTGCGTCGCCCGGATTGTCTTCAATCAGAAGCAGGTTATTTGCCTTACCGCTTGTCGCAGGTGACATTGTCCCGATTATCCTTTTGGAGGGGTTTTTTCAAAGAAAATCCCATCTCTACGGCATATTACGATTGTTTTTTTAGTCAATGAAACAACTAAAAACCACCAGTTTCTGGCAATAATTGGCTCATGTATGTGTGGTTCCTAATTTAGGTTGGGCTGGTGTTAAGTTTCATTCTCACATTTTTACGCAAAAATCAATGCGCTTGGGTGCTGTATGGGTATAAATCCCTATTCGTGAGTATGATACATAATATCCATTAAGGGCGGTTAGAAGGGGGGATTTGAAAATTTTTATGATCAAATTGCACCCCGTCATAAACCCCTAGTTGACGCGAAGACCAAGCTCGTCAGCCAGTGTTGTGAAGCGTGCAACCAGTTCCGAACGGTCCGCAAATTGGGTGGTCGCGCGGGTATAGGCGGCCTGCGCTGCATCCATGTCCCCGATCACGCTATAGGCCCGTATCAGACGCGCCCAGCCTTCCGGATTTTCTGGCTCGGCTTCAAGGCGCTCGGCCAGATTGTTAACCATGGACGCGATCATTTCCTGACGTTCTTGTGGCGTCATTTCCTCGGCAGCTTTGACGTCATCCTCGGTTGGCCCGGCCATCATCGGGGGAGATGGTTTGACATCAAGTCGTCCTTCAATATCAATTCCTTGCGCCAATGCGGCATCTTGTATGCGCGATACCACCATTGGAAGCCATCCCGCATCGGCCGGTGCGTTGTTGGCAAGGACGACCCACCGGTCAATGGCCGCTGGGTAATTGCCGTCCTGAATATCGCCAAGGCCAAGATAATACTGAATTCTGGGGTCGGTACTGTCTGTCTTTGCCGCCTCGGTCAACGCGCCGCGTGCGATGGCATTAATCTGGCCGTTATCGGCGCGAATGACACTTTCGGCATACATCGCCAGATAATCACCATCCCGACCTGACAGCTTGACCGCTTCAAGAAAGGCGGTTTGGGCCTCCGCCGGTCGGCCAAGCGCCATCAGGCTGGCACCAAGCAATTCCCATCCTTGAATGTTGTCGGGGTTTTCCAGAAGCTTTTGCGAAAGATCGCTTACGGCCCGGTTCAGGACGTCATTTCTGTCTTGACCCATGGCTTCGGCCTGACGGACGGCATTGATTTCTGCCGTTCGACTGGCAATCGGGCGATCGGGCAAGGCAGGGCTGCCAAGATCAAGATAAAGTCCAACCCCGCCGATCAAAAACAGCGCGACGAGCCCGGCAATCAATGGGCGCAGGCGGGGCGATCCTTTGATGTTTATCTGGGCGGCCGATTGTTCTTTGATGCGCTGATCTGCGTTCAGGATACGTCGTTGCACTTCGATGCGTGCGGCACTGGCTTGCTCGGTCGTGAGGACACCACGGTCAATATCGCGATCAATTTCAGACAGCTGGTCCTGATAAACTGCCAGGTCGCGCAGAATTTCATCATCAGCCCTGAGTATGTCGGGTGCAGTATCCGGCTTGCTGTCGATGTTCGTATCGCTCGGATTTTCTTTCGCGTCACTGCGAACAGACTGAGCTTGTTTTCTGTTTATCCATATCGGCCACAAGACAAAACCCGCCACCAGCAGGGTAACTGCGCCAAGAACAATTGCGATGGTCATAAATATTTCCTGTCGTGACGCTTATTCTGCGGGGGCTGGTTTGGCGGATGCTTTGTGGGATCGAACCGGCGCACCAATGCGATAGCGCCGATCAGACAATGACATCAATCCGCCAAACACCATGACAAGGCCACCGGCCCACATCCATGGGATCATCGGTTTGACGTAAAAGCGCGTGATCCATTTGCCACTTTCATCCTGATCGCCGATGACGGCATAGATATCACCAGTAAAGCCCGAACGGATTCCTGCCTCGGTGGTTGGCATGCCTTCGACCGTGTAGACACGTTTTTCCGGTGTCAAAACAATGGTGCGTTCGCCCGGCGTGGTAATGGTCACTGTGGCTTCACGGGCAACAAAGTTCGGCCCCTGATATTCGCGAATATCAGACAGTGTAAAGCGATGATCGGCAATATGGGCACTTTCCCCAATGCCAAGCGATTGCACCGATTCTTGCGTCCATGCCTGTGATCCGGTGATCCCCGCAACCACAATCGCGACCCCGGCATGGGCCAGCATGGTGCCATGGGCAGAGCGCGGCAAATCGCGCATGCGGCGCAGGCTGGTGGCAAAAGGCGCCCGGAACAGTTTGATCCGTCCCACCCATTCAAGGATGGAGCCAACAAACAGCCACGCAGCCAACCCCATGCCAAACAGGGCAAAGGCCGGACCACCCGAAAGCCAAAGCGTAACCAGTACGACCACGGCAGCAACCGACAAGGCAATCTTGAGTTTGCCCATCACGGCAAACAGATCGGCCCGTTTCCATGGCATCATCGGACCAAATGCCATGGCAATAATCACCGGCGTCATGATCGGAACGAATGTCGCATTAAAGAACGGCGCGCCAACCGAAATCTTTTCACCCGTAAGGGTTTCGAGCAACAGCGGATACAACGTGCCAAGCAACACCATGGCCGCGGCAATCGACAGCAACACGTTGTTGAAAATCAAGGCCCCTTCGCGCGAAATCGGCTGAAACAGCCCGCCGCCTCTAAGGGTCGGTGCGCGCCACGCATACAATGTTAATGACCCGCCAACAGCGGCAAACAGCAAGAACAGGATAAATACGCCGCGTGTCGGATCGGTGGCAAAGGCATGCACCGATGTCAGCGCACCCGACCGCACAAGGAAGGTGCCAAGCAGCGAGAAGGAAAATGCCAGAATTGCCAGAAAGATCGTCCAGCTTTTCAACGCATCGCGCTTTTCAACAACGATGGCGGAATGCAGCAATGCCGTTCCTGCCAACCAAGGCATGAAGGATGCGTTTTCGACCGGGTCCCAGAACCACCAGCCGCCCCAGCCAAGCTCGTAATAGGCCCACCACGATCCAAGACCAATACCTGCGGTCAGGAAGACCCATGCCGCCAGTGTCCAGGGCCGCACCCAACGTGCCCACGCCGGATCAACCCGGCCTTCAATCAGGGCAGCCACGGCAAAGGCAAAGGCGACAGAAAACCCGACATAGCCGAGATACAGGAAGGGCGGATGGATGGCGATGCCCGGATCTTGCAAAAGCGGGTTCATGCCTTCCCCATCAAGTGGCGGGTTCAAAACGCGCTCAAACGGGTTGGAGGTCAGAACGATGAATAAAATAAACCCGGCCGCGATCAGCCCCATAACGCCCAGAACACGCGCAAGCAATGTCGGCGGTAAATTCCGACCAAAGGCGGCAACCGCCCCACCAAACAGGGTCAAGATCATCACCCAAAGCAACATGGACCCTTCGTGATTGGCCCAGACTCCGGTGATTTTATAGATCATTGGTTTGGACGTGTGACTGTTGGCCAGAACGTTCAAAACAGAAAAGTCGGAGGTCACATAAGCATAGGTCAGCGCAACAAAGCTTGCCGCGACGAGTGCAAAACATGTGATGGCCAAACGCGGCGCAATCATTAACAACACCGGATCACGGCGCGATGCCGCGACAAACGGGATGGTCGACTGGGCAACTGCCATCACAAGGGACAGTATCAGCGCGTAATGTCCGATCTCTACAATCATCAGTTGGCCTATGGTTGTGTTTTATGTGCCTGAACGCGAGATATAATCGCTTGAATGTGGCTTGGAAACCTTGCGGAATATCAAATATGCGCTATTTGCGGCACAGTGAACTCGGAAAATATGGCAATAGACATTACATATTGCTTCCAAACAGGCTATAAAATGGCTGTTAGGCTGCGGAAATTGAATGCTAAAGGTCAGTTTATATGAGTCAATGTCCCGTCATTGACATTGCACAAAAAGAAATGTGGGCGCGTCGTGCAACGACGGCCTCCATTGTCATTGCTGCAACATTGATCCTGATTAAGGCCATTGGCTGGTTCCTAACCGATTCTGTGAGTTTGCTGTCTTCCATGATTGATAGCATGCTTGATGTCGGAACATCTGTGATTAACTTCATGGCCGTGCGGTCCGCATGGCGACCGGCCGACCATGATCACCGTTTTGGTCATGGCAAGGCCGAACCGTTGGCCGGGCTTTTTCAATCGGCCTTTATGACTGGTGCAGCGATTCTTGTTCTGGCCGAGGCCGCATCACGCCTAGCAGAACCCAAGCCGATCTCCTTTGCGGTTGAAGGCGTTTGGATCATGGGTGTGTCACTTGTGATGACGATCGGGCTTGTGCTTTTGCAACGTAAAGCGGTTCGAATGTCTGGATCGCTTGCCGTTGATGCCGATTCTATTCATTACAGCAGCGATATTTTTTCAAACCTTGCGGTGATTGTTGCCCTTTGCGTTGGGGTGGCTGGTTTCCACTGGGCCGATCCCGCGATTGGTGGGTTGGTCGCAGCGTTTTTGCTGTATTCCGCGGTCAAGGTTGGTCGCCGCTCTGTTGAGCTTCTGATGGATGCCGAATTGCCCGAGTCTGACAGCCAGCGCATCATTGAGTTAACGATGAAAAATCCGGCTGTGATCGGTATTCATCGCTTGCGGACTCGTTCTTCGGGGGTGCATCGTTTTGCCGAGATTGAGCTGATCATGGATGGCGGCATGTTGATGCGTGAATCGCACACCATTTGCCATCAGGTGATGGACAGCATCCGTGCTGAATATCCCGACGTTGATATCACCATTCACCCTGAGCCGCCCGAAGACATCCACCTTGATGAGTTCAGCGGCTATACCGAAGACCCCGAATTTTGGCATACTGGCCGCGCTAAACGTGCTGGACAGCACGATATCCCTGTTTCAAACAGCGGCGAAATCGCTGCGATGGGCCGATAGGCCAAACTATCCCGCGCGTCACACAGATCGTTCGGAGCCAAAAACGGCTGACAAGGTAACTTGCCAGCCGTTCTGTCTTTTGGGCCAGTGGGGGTTAATCCCAGCTTAGCGCGCCGCCATTCTGATATTCGATGACACGGGTTTCAAAAAAGTTCTTTTCCTTTTTTAAGTCCATGGCCTCAGACATCCATGGGAACGGATTTTCGACCTCGGCAAAGACCGGGGTCAGACCAAGCTGGCCACAACGGCGATTGGCAATGAAATGCATATATTGCTCGCACAGGGCCGCATTCAGCCCCAAAAAGCCGTTTGGCATGGTATCCCGGCCATAGGCGGCTTCAAGTTCTGCGGCTTCGCGGATCATGCCGCGAATTTCGTCCTGAAATCCTGCGGTCCAGAGATGCGGGTTTTCGGCCTTGATCTGGTTGATGACATCAATGCCGAAATTCAGATGTATGCTCTCGTCGCGCAGGATGTACTGATATTGTTCGGCAATGCCGACCATCTTGTTGCGCCGCCCCAACGACAGGATTTGCGCAAAACCCGTATAGAACCACATGCCTTCGAAAATGACGTAAAAGGCGACCAGATCACGCAGGAAATCCTGATCACGTTCCGGGGTGCCTGTGGCAAAATCCGGGTCATCGAGATGCTTGGTATAGCGTAGCGCCCATGCGGCTTTTTCCGTGATCGACGGCACTTCGCGATACATATTGAAAAGCTCACCCTCATCAAGGCCGAGGCTTTCGACGATATATTGGAACGTATGGCTGTGGACAGCTTCTTCAAAAGCCTGCCGAAGCAGATACTGTCGGCATTCCGGGTTGGTAAGATGGCGGTAAATCGCCAGCACGATGTTATTGGCAACAAGGCTTTCAGACGCGGCAAAGAAACCCAGATTGCGTTTGAGCATTCTGCGTTCATCCTCGGTCAGGCCATCACGCGATTTCCAAAGCGCGATGTCGGCCTGCATGGAAACCTCGGTCGGCATCCAGTGATTGTTACAGCCCGCAAGGTATTTTTCCCACGCCCAGCCGTATTTCAACGGCAAAAGCTGGTTCACATCCGCACGTGAATTAATCATGGCCTTGTCACTGACCGTGACACGGGCCGCCCCGCGATCAATGTCACCAAGGCCGGTGGCATCGGCGGTATGTACGTGATCTGTTGCCCCGACATCATGTGATGCCGGGGAAGCGTTTTGAGCGGTATCGGTGGAGGCGGAAGACGTATCGTTTTCAACCCAGTCAAGCATGGTTCTCGTTCCCGAATTTATACTGTTCACACAGAGGTTTTTTGAGGTGCATTTTGCCTATTGGCAGGCTTCGCATTCCGGGTCGTCGATGGAACACGCCTTGCCCCAGACTTCCCCGCCGACAATCGGATCAACTGCCGGTGCGGTATCGATCACAGCCGACGGTCGGGATGATGTCTGGTTGGGAGACGGCAAAGGCGAAGGAACAGGTGAGGCTGTCTGGGTCGATGGTGTCGGCGCGGATGCAACGGTGGCGTTGGCCACCGCATTCAAGCGTCCATCGGTACCCTTCAGGGTCGATTTTTCAACATGGGTCGCGGCACTGGACCGCAGGTAATAGGTGGTTTTAAGCCCGCGCAACCACGCCAGACGATATAGGTCATTGAGCTTTTTGCCCGACGGATTGGCGATATAAAGGTTAAGCGATTGTGCCTGATCAAGCCATTTTTGACGGCGCGATGCCGCCTCGATCAGCCACGATGAGTCCAGTTCAAACGCGGTAGCATACAGTGTTTTGACCTCATCGGGGATGCGATCAATTTGTCCGACACTGCCGTCGTAGTATTTCAGGTCCGATATCATCACGTCGTCCCACAGACCACGTTCTTTCAGATCAGCGACAAGGGCGGCATTGACCACGGTGAAATCGCCCGACATGTTCGATTTGACAAACAGGTTGCGATAAGCCGGTTCAATCGACTGGCTCACACCGCAAATGTTGGAAATGGTTGCGGTCGGGGCAATTGCCATGGTGTTGGAATTGCGCATCCCAATGGTTTTAACCCGTTCGCGCAACGGTTCCCAATCAAGGCGGGTTGTACGGTCAACGTCAAATTCGGCCCGCGTTTCGGCCAGAAGGTCAAGTGAGTCAATCGGCAGAATCCCGCGTGACCATAGCGACCCGTCAAAGCTTTCATAACGGCCACGTTCGGATGCCAGATCGACCGATGCCGAAATCGCATGGAACGAAATGGCTTCCATGCTTTCATCGGCAAACGCAATCGCCGCATCGGACGCATAGGCAATTTTCATGATCTGCAACGCATCCTGAAACCCCATCAGGCCAAGACCAACCGGACGATGGCGCAGGTTCGAAAAGCGGGCTTCGGGGATGGTATAGAAATTGATGTCGATCACGTTATCAAGCATGCGCATGGCGGTTTTGACCGTTTGTGCAAGCTTGTCGTGATCAAGGCCATTTTTCGTGACATGCGCCGCCAGATTGACCGAGCCAAGGTTACACACCGCAACTTCATCATGTGATGTGTTAAGCGTAATTTCCGTGCACAGATTGGATGAATGGACAACCCCGCGATGGCCCTGTGGGGATCGGATGTTGCACGGATCCTTGAACGTGATCCATGGGTGCCCTGTTTCAAACAGCATGGTCAGCATGCGGCGCCACAGATCAACCGCCCGCACGGTTTTGAAATTGCGGATTTGGCCGCTATTGGCGCGCGCCTCATACGTTTCATAGGCGGTTTTGAAGGCCGGGCCATACAGATCATGCAGGTGGGGTGCATCGTCTGGCGAAAACAGGGTCCAGGGACCGTCTGCCATCACCCGTTCCATGAACAGGTCAGGCACCCAGTTGGCGGTGTTCATGTCATGGGTGCGCCGCCGGTCATCGCCGGTGTTTTTGCGCAGATCAAGGAACTCTTCGATGTCGATATGCCACGTTTCGAGATAGGCACAGACAGCACCCTTGCGCTTGCCGCCCTGATTGACCGCAATGGCGGTATCGTTGGCAACTTTTAAGAACGGGACCACGCCCTGACTTTCGCCGTTGGTGCCTTTGATATGTGCCCCAAGGCCACGCACCGGGGTCCAGTCATTGCCAAGACCGCCGGAATATTTCGCCAAAAGCGCGTTGTCCTTGACCGATTTGAAAATGCCGTCAAGGTCATCGGGCACCGTGGTCAGGAAGCACGATGAAAGCTGCGGACGGCAGGTGCCAGCATTAAACAGGGTCGGGGTCGATGCCATGAAGACGAAGGTCGAAAGCTGATTGTAAAATTCAATCGCCTTGACTTCGCGGTCAATTTCACGGATGGCAAGTCCCATGGCAACCCGCATAAAGAACGCTTGGGGCAGTTCAAACCGAGATCCTTTGACATGCAGGAAATACCGGTCATACAGGGTTTGCAGCCCAAGATACTGAAAGTTTAAATCACGGTCGGGTTTGATCGCGGCGGTGATTTTCTTCAGATCAAATTTTGCCAGTTCCGCGTCAATCAACCCGGCCTCGATCCCGGCTTTGAGGGCGGCTGGGAAATAGGTGGCATAGCGATCCTGCATTTCGGCCTGCGTTGCCTGCTCGGGGCGACCGGAAACAAAACCAAGGGCCTCGGTCCGTAGTTTATCAAGCAACAACCGTGCACTGACAAAGGCGTAATTGGGTTCGCGTTCAATTAGGGTGCGGGCAGCCATGATCGGGGCCAACGCCAATTCACCAAGGGTGACCCCGTCATACAGATTGCGCCGGGTTTCGGCCATGATCGGATCGGGGCTGACATCGGCAAGCGTGCCGCAGGCTTCTTTAATCACCGTTGAAAGACGGTCAAAATCAAGCGGTGTTTTGCGGCCATCGGGCTGGGTGACGGAAAGCTGTGGTGTGTCGGATGGTTTCTTTTTCTTACGTGCATCGGCTTTGGCACGTTCGCGCGCACGGTCTTCGCGGTATAGAACATAGGCGCGTGCGACCTTGTGATGTTCGCTGCGCATCAAGGCCAGTTCGACCTGATCCTGAATGTCTTCGATCTGAAGCGTATGGCCGGGTGCTGCGCGCCGGTGCAGGACGGAAACCACCTGTTCGGTCAGGCCGTCGACACTGTCATGAACGCGGTGTGATCCCGATGCGGTTTCGCCCTCGGCGGCAAGAAACGCCTTGGTCAGGGCTGCCTTGATTTTGGCCGGATCAAATGCGGTGACTGATCCGGTGCGCCGGATCACCTGATAGCCTGTTGTAGAAGAATGTGATGGATCGGAAACGGCTGGTCGTTCCGCGTGCTGAGTAACTGACATCTTAAACCCCGAAATGTTGGGGCAAGGGCCAAGCGGATGCATGCGAGGACGAAAGCAAAATAGCCGGAATCCGGCATGCCGCGTCACAAGCGCTCCACCGGGACACCCCGCCCGAGAACGTTAATTTCCATCACGGCAGGTCTCCTGGCTCGCGGCTATGGCGCTGTCATCCGGCCTTCCCGAAACGCAAATTCGTTTCAGTGACCATCATTGGATGCAAGCTAACCGCTTACAGTTGCGGGGGCAGCTCCGGCATTGTTGCGTAAGGGCAAACGCACCGAATTCCCTCTTAGCCTTCCTCTGATCAGGGATCAAAGTGAAGGACCGTGATGTCTATATATTGGGTGTGGTGGGCAGCATTCGTCAATATATATGTTTTATTGACAGCATTTGGTCATGGCGGCGAAATGCCGCGAAGCCAAGATTTTCTGCGAAACCGGGATGGACAAAAAAAGTGGCGGACCCTTTCGGGCCCGCCTTTTCTTCTTTGGTTTGCTGCGTCGGATCTTGTTAAAGAACGGTCAACATGCTTGCGACCAGTGGGTGACGGACAATGTCCTTGTCACGCAGTCGAACGCAGGCAATGTCTTCGACATTTTCCAGACGGTCTGACATTTCCGACAGGCCCGACATTTCCGGCAAAAGGTCGGTCTGGTCCGGGTCGCCGGTCAGGATCATGGTTGCATTCCAGCCAAGGCGGGTAACCAGCATCTTGAGCTGCCCGTATGTGCAGTTCTGGGCCTCATCAATCACGACAAAGGCGTTATTGAGTGTCCGGCCACGCATGTAGCCGATCGGGGCGATTTCAATTGTGCCGTCCGAGATATAGGTGCGAAGTCGTTTGGTGCCGAGACGATCATTCAGCGCGTCATAAAGCGGGCGCAGATAAGGTGCCATTTTGGCTTCGACATCACCGGGCAGGAACCCGATGTTTTCACCCGCCTCAACCGCCGGGCGGGCCAGAACGATGCGGCCAATTTCGCCTTTATCAAGCGCTTCAACTGCTTTGGATACCGCGATATAGGTTTTGCCCGTTCCTGCAGGGCCAAGTGCCAGCACAAGGTTAAAGTCATCGATTGCCGTCATCAGGGCTGCTTGGTTTTCACTTTTTGGCCGGATGTGACGACGGAAACTTTGGTCGCGTTGTCCTTTCTCTTCGGAAGTTTCGAGAGGGTGCCAATCGGCGTTTTTTTCATCAAACAGGTCATGGACATTGTTGTCTGACTGTTGCGGACGATTACGACGGCGTGCTGCGCGTTTACCCATTACGATCACCTCATCAATTGTGCCAAAAAGCAAAACGCGCCGTTCCATCATGGAAGGGCGCGCAATCAATTTTCATATTCAGATGGAAGTGGCGGTAGGAGTTTCCGCCGGACACATCATGTTGCATGTGCGATCCGGGGGGCGAAAATTCTCGTTTTAAGACGCTTTCTCGCGGCACTCGGGAACTCCTCCTGCGGTCTAGTTCTTGACCGTTAATTGGAATCGTACCCCTATATGCAGTGTCTTGTCACGGGTTTTTGTATGATGAAATTTCGATGAATTTGGAAAATGAGTCTTTTCATATGCTTATCTTGCATCTGCGAAGAAGATTTTTATTCAACTCTGCGGTGCGGGGGGCTGATGGATCGGTAGAGCCACACTGATGATCCAGCTGATGGTTAAAAACGCAATTGAGGTCACAAGACATCCAACCAGCCCGCCATAAAAGTAAGCCACCCCGGAAAGGATCGTTCCGGCAAGGCGTCCCATGGCATTGGACATATAGTAAAACCCGACATTCATCGCGACCTTGTCGCCATCGGCATAGGCGAGAATTAAATAGGAATGCAGCGATGAATTTACCGCAAAGACAACCCCGAAGACCAAGAGCCCGGCCAGAACCGCAAATTCTGGAGCGAAACCTTGTTGAACGGCACTTGCAATCGCGACCGTGACAGCGATCAGGGCAACAATCCACAGCCGTGCGGTTCGGCCATCGGGTTCATGGCTTTGTGCGCGGAGCATCTTGGGGGCAATTGCCTGGATGAAACCATACCCGATCACCCATGCTGCCATATAGGTCCCGACTTCAATGTGGCTCCAGCCAAGTTCAGCCGCCAAAAATACCGGTAAACCGACAACGAACCAGATATCGCGTGAGCCAAACAAAAACAAACGTGCAGCTGAAAGAATGTTGATCTTGCGGTCCGGGGAAAAGACGTCGCGAAATTTAGGTTTGAGAGCGTTGGTCGGACCCGACATTTCCGCGCCAAGAGATAGAGCGACGGCAATCAGCGTGATGCCAAGTCCGGCAGCCATGGCCAAAAGGGCACCCGAAAATCCCAACCACAATAAAAGCGCGCCGCCCAAAAAGAAGCCAACGCCCTTCAACGCGTTTTTCGATCCGGTCAAAAGTGCTACCCAGCGAAACAGCGCACCTTTTGCCTCGGTCGGGACAAGAACCTTGATTGCCGATTTGCTCGACATTTTGGTTAGATCCTTGGCAACACCCGATGCCGCCTGAAGTCCCATGACATAGGCGACTGAAACAGCAGGAAGCCAATCAGGATTGGTAAACGACAGTGCGGTGAGCGATGCGATTTGCAAGATTAATCCGGCAAATAGTGTAAAGCGCAATCCACGCGCCTGTGCCAGCCACCCGCCCACCAGATTGGTGATGATTCCGGCAAATTCATAGAGAACAAACAAAAGCGAGATCTCGAATGCCGAATAGCTCAGTGCGTAAAAATGCAACAGAACCAGCATCCGCAATGCACCGTCGGTTAGGGTGAAACCCCAATAGGCACCCGTAACCAGTGCATAATTTCGGATCGCGGATGACATTTTATGCTCCACTGGTGCTATGGCTGGGCATGCTTTGGGCAACTTTGGCGGCAAGATCGATCATGCGGCAGACATATCCCCATTCATTGTCATACCACGCCAGAACTTTGACCTGACGTTTGTCGATCACCATGGTTGATCCGGCATCAATGATCGAAGACCGCGAATCGTTGAGGTAATCCGCACTGACAAGCGGGCGTTCTTCATAGCCCAGAATACCCGCCAGATAGGTTTCCGATGCGTCGCGCATCAGACGGTTGACCGTTTGGGCATCGGTATCTTGGGCCACTTCAAACACGCAATCGGTAAGCGACGCATTCAAAAGCGGCACGCGCACCGCAATGCCATTCAGTTTTCCGGCGAGTTCTGGGTAAATCATGGTGATGGCGGTTGCTGATCCGGTGCTGGTCGGGATCAGTGACTGCAGGCAGGACCGCGCACGGCGCAAATCCTTGTGCGGTAAATCGACAATGGTTTGGGTGTTGGTGACATCATGAATGGTGGTGATTGAACCATGCACAATGCCAAGATTTTCGTGAATGACCTTGACCACCGGTGCAAGACAGTTGGTCGTGCAACTTGCCGCGGTCAAAAGGTCATGCTGTGCCGGATCATACAGATCGTCATTCACGCCATAGACAATATTAAGCGCACCCTCCTTGACCGGGGCGGCGACGATGACTTTTTTGAGCCCCTGATCAAAATAGGGCTGGATGGTCTCTGGTGTTTTGAACTTTCCGGTGCATTCCAAAACAATGTCACAGCCAGATGCGACCCAGTCGGTGTCGCCCGGTGTCGGGTTGTCGCTAAACGAGATTTTATGCGTCTGGTCAATCACGACCTGATCGTCAATGCATTCAACGCCTTTGGTCCAGCGGCCATGCACGGAATCAAATTCCAAAAGGTGGGCTGCGGTTTTTGCCCCGCCATTGATTTCGTTGATATGGACAAATTCAAGGTCCGGATGCCCGAAACCAGCGCGCAGGGTCAGGCGTCCCATGCGGCCAAATCCATTGATACCAATGCGCATTTTTCCGGTCATTTTGAAACCTCGGAAGTTTGGGATGTGGTGGTTTTTGCATCCGCAAACCAATGACGTGACCGGTTGGCGATGGCGACAAGCGACAGCATCACCGGTACTTCGACAAGCACGCCAACCACGGTTGCCAATGCCGCACCTGATGAGAAGCCGAACAAACCAATGGCGGTGGCAACAGCCAGTTCAAAGAAGTTGGATGCGCCAATCATCGCTGATGGGGCCGCAATTTTATGTTCAACGCCTAAAACCTTGTTGGCGACATAGGCAATGGCGGCAATGAAATAGGTTTGCAGAATGATCGGCACCGCCAGCAGCACAATAATCACCGGCTGGGCAAGGATTTGCTGTCCCTGAAAGGCAAACAGTAGGACCAGTGTCGCAAGCAGGGCAAGCATCGAAACCGGTTTAAGTTTGGCGTCAAATTTCTCGAACGCCGTCATGCCTTTTGACATGACAAATTGTCGCAAAAACTGACCGACGATGACCGGGATCACGATGAAAGCAACGACAGAAATGGTCAGTGTTTCCCACGGAATGGTAATCGCTGAAATCCCCAGCAAAAGTGCGACAATCGGGGCAAAGGCGAAAATCATGATGGTATCGTTCAGCGCAACCTGGCTGAGCGTGAAATTCGCATCCCCCTTGGTCAGGTTTGACCAGATAAATACCATGGCAGTACAGGGGGCCGCCCCCAAAAGGATCAAGCCAGCGATATAACTTTCAATTTCGGCCTCTGGCAGAAGCGGGCGAAACAGGACCCCGATAAATAACCAGCCAAGGGCCGCCATACTAAAGGGCTTGATCAGCCAGTTCACCCCAAGGGTGACGCCAATGCCGCGCCATTGCTTGCCGACTTCATGAAGGGCCTTGAAATCAACCTTCATCAACATCGGCACAATCATCAACCAGATCAGGATGGTGACCGGTAAATTGATTTCATAGGCGGTCAGATTGCCAATGGTCTGAAACAGGTCAGGGAGCATTTCACCAAGGGCAATGCCAACCACGATGCTTGCCGCGACCCAGACGGTTAAGTAGCGTTCAAACAGGTTCATCGGGGCATCTTCTTTGGTGGTCATGCGTCCTCGCTTGATGTGGTCTGGCCGATTTCATCGAGCTTGTGCTGCAATGACAGCCGATCAAGTGACTGGAACGGAAGACTGGTAAAAATCGAAATACGATTGCGCAACATCCGATAGGCATCGGCAAAGGCCAGACGTTTTTCGGCTTCGGTGCCGGTAACGGCTGCCGGGTCAGGAACGCCCCAGTGGGCTGTCATCGGCGATCCCGGAAAAATCGGGCAATCTTCGTTGTTCATGGTGTCACACACGGTAAAAACGAAATCGAATTTGACTTCGTCTTTCTGGGAATAAACTTCCATTTCCTTGGATGAAAATTCTGACGGGTCATGATCAAGCGATTGCAGAAGATCTGCCGTATAGGGATGAATTTCACCGCGCGGGTGGGAACCTGCGCTAAACCCGAAAAAGTGGTCTTGCCCCTCTTTTTTCAGGATGGCTTCGGCCATGATGCTGCGCGCGGAATTGGCTCGGCACAGAAAAAGCACGTTATTGGTTCCACCAGACATGTCGCATTGTCCTTTGCAGGGAAAGAATGAATTAACAGCAGTCCTTGGAGGGGGCGGTCAGTCCACATAATTCCGGACGACCATGGCAGCAATCATCTGTCAGGAACCCAAGAAGACCGCGCATCACTTCGGGCACGATGCGATAGATCATGGATCGACCGTCACGGGTTGCGCTGATTAATCCCGCATTGCTCAATGTTGCCAGATGCGACGACATGGTGTTGTGCGGAATGCCGACCTTGCGGGCAAGTTCGCCTGCAGCCATGCCGGTTTCACCCATTTGGGCTAGCAAGCGAAAAGCCGAAAGTCTGTGTTCCTGTGCCAGAGCCCCAAGGGCGGCAATTGCATTATTTGTGTCCATATGTCGAGAAGTATCGACACAATTGTTGTTTGACAAGTGACAATTCTGTTTCAAAGCGGGTTCTGGGACGTGATCCTTCAGAATGTTCAATATTATCAGCATCTTGATGGAGAGGGAAAACATCTTTAAATAACTAGAAATATAGTTATAATTGGCGACATGAAGGAAACAGACATTGCCCCTATTCTGGCCGCATTGGGCCATTCGGCCCGTCTGGGCATTTTCCGTCTGCTGGTGCGGGCGGGAGAAACCGGATTGAATATCGGTGAAATCGGTCGCCATACTGGTCTTCCGGCCTCGACACTGGCCCACCATTTGGGTGCGCTTGTTCAGGTTGGGCTGGTTCGGCAGGAAAAACACGGTCGCGAGGTCGTTAATCACGCCGAGATCCTGGCGGTGCGCAACGTGCTGGGAACTCTGATTGATGAATGCTGCATCGGGGTTGATGTCGGGCAGGCGGAAGAGGTGGTGTGAGCCATCCCTTTTTTTGCCTAAACATAACTATTATACTAGGGATATGGATATGTCAGATATTGCATTGAAACTTCGCCGGTTTGCCGAAACCGGCAGGGCCCTTGACCGGGTTTGGGTCACCATTGTCGCAATATTGTTGGCACTGGCCGTGGTCGTGCCTGCTCAATTACCCGGCAGTCTGGTCTTTACCGGGCAGCAGCTTGCGTCGGTTGCGCCGTTCCTGCTGTTGTCGGTGATGATTGCCGCCTGGGCCGGGGCAACCGGGGCAGATAGCCTGATTGCGCGCGCTTTCAGTGGTCATCCTGTGAAGATGGTCCTGATGGCGTCTGCATTTGGCGCATTGTCGCCTTTCTGCTCGTGCGGCGTGATCCCGTTGATTGCTGCCCTGTTGTCGATGGGCGTTCCATTGGCGCCGGTGATGGCGTTTTGGTTGGCTTCCCCGGTGATTGATCCGGCAATGTTCATGCTGACTGTCGGCACCATTGGGATGGAATTTGCGGTCGGTAAATTGCTTGCCGCGATTGCACTTGGTTTGATTGGCGGTTTTGCCACGCTTTGGCTGACCCGGCTTGGTTTCCTGACCGAACCCTTGCGCGAAGGGATAGGAAACGGTGGCTGCGGCGGGGGTAAGATGCGGTCCCCGAAGCCGCCGGTATGGCGTTTCTGGCACGACCCGGACCGTACGGACAGATTTCGCCGGGATGCCATCAAAACCACCCTGTTTCTGGGGAAGTGGCTGGCCTTGGCGTTTTTGTTGGAAAGCCTGATGGTTACCTATATTCCGGCTGAAACAGTTTCGGCTGCTGTTGGCGGGGATGGCGTTCTGCCCGTCCTGATCGCGACCCTTGTCGGTGTTCCTGCTTACTTGAACGGGTATGCCGCTCTGCCGCTGGTCGGTGGACTGATCAGTCAGGGTATGCAGGCCGGTGCCGGCATGGCATTTCTGGTTGCGGGGGGTGTATCATCCCTTCCTGCTGCGATTGCGGTCTTCGCACTCGTCAAGAAACCGGTTTTCGCGCTGTATCTTGCCTATGCCCTGATCGGGTCATTCGCTGTCGGGCTGGTGTTCCAGATTGTGCACTGAACCGGTCGTGACGGGCAGAATTCATACCCGTCATGACGATTTCGGGATGGCGCGCACGCAAAAAATCGGTACAGTGCGCGCCAAATCGAAATCAGTATTAGTGGATCAAGAATGTCGACGATTGACCATCAGGTATCGCGTCGCCGTACCTTCGCCATCATTTCGCACCCGGATGCGGGTAAAACGACCCTGACGGAAAAGCTGTTGCTTTTCGGGGGGGCGATTCAGATGGCCGGTGCGGTTAAGGCGAAAAAGGAACAGCGCGGCGCACGTTCGGACTTTATGAAGATCGAACAGGACCGTGGTATTTCCGTGTCTTCGGCTGTGATGACGTTCGAGTTTGAAGATAACATCTACAACCTGCTTGATACGCCGGGCCACGAAGATTTTTCCGAAGATACCTACCGGGTTCTGACCGCAGTTGATTCCGCCGTCATGGTGATTGATGCCGCCAAGGGGATTGAAACCCAGACGCGCAAACTGTTTGAAGTTTGCCGGATGCGCGATGTGCCAATCACGACGTTTGTGAACAAAATCGACCGTGAAACCCGCGATTTCTTTGAGCTGATCGATCAAATCGAACAGGATCTCGCCCTTGATGTGTCGCCGGTCACTTGGCCGATTGGCTCTGGCCGTGATTTTAAGGGCTGCTATGATCTGATCAACGACCGCATCCTGTTTATGGAAAAGGGCGGTAATGTTGTTAAGGATTCGATTCAAATCAATGGCCTGAATGATCCGAAACTTGATGAGTTGGTCCCAGATTACCTCGTCGCACAGCTGCGCGAAGACATCGAAATGGTCCGCGCGATGTGCCCTGAATTTGATCTTGAAAGCTACCGCGAAGGTCACCTGACGCCGGTGTTCTTTGGTTCGGCGATTAATAACTTTGGTGTGCGTGAATTGCTGCGCGGTATTGGCGAAAATGCGCCGACCCCGCGCCCGCAAGAAGCCGCCACGCGAACGGTTGAATCATCTGAAACCAAGGTGTCTGGCTTTGTGTTTAAGGTTCAGGCCAATATTGACCCGAACCATCGCGACCGCATTGCCTTCATCCGTCTGTGTTCCGGTCATTTCAAACGTGGCATGAAGTTGAAACATGTGCGCGCGGGCAAACAGATGGCGGTGCATAACCCGATGCTGTTCTTTGCCAATGAACGTGACATTGCCGAAGAAGCCTGGCCGGGCGATATCATCGGTATTCCGAACCACGGCACCTTGCGGATTGGCGATACCCTGACCGAAGGCGAAGACTTGCGCTTCCGCGGTGTTCCGGCCTTTGCACCGGAATTGCTGCAAAAGGTCCGTCTTGATGATCCGCTGAAAGGCAAACATCTTCAGCGTGCCCTTGAGCAGCTCGCCGAAGAAGGCGCATCACAGGTGTTTAAACCGATGATGGGGGCGGACTGGATTGTTGGCGTGGTTGGGCAACTTCAGTTTGAAGTTCTCAAAGAACGCATTTCGGCGGAATACGGCATCAAGGTGCATTTCGAACAAACCCCGGCCTATGCCGCACGTTGGGTGATGGGCGATGACCCGCTCGAAATCAAAAAATTCCGCGATACCAATCAGTCGGCGTTGTTTGAAGACCACGATGAAACGCTCGTTTTCATCGCGCGTAACGCTTGGCATCTTGAAACCGCACAACGCGACTGGCCGAACCTGCGGTTCGAATCCACCCGCGAACAGAATATGGTTGTGGCGTAGTACTACGTTTTGCAAGCCACATAAAAAAGCCGCCCTCTCGTTTGAAGGCGGCTTTTTGTTTTCGCGTGCTTGGTCAATCAACTGCCGATAAAATACCGGCCAACCCCCACCAAAATCATCCCAACCGCCATGGCGGCAAACAGATTGCGGGCCAGTGCCATTGTGATCACGGTGGCGGCGGCCCCGGCAATGCCAATCGCACCGGCCGAAAGCGCACTGGGCACCCAGACGGAAATCAAAACCGCACCGGGCAACCGTTCAAGAACATGTGCCCAGCGCCCATGTTGGGGTAAACGATCGGCCATCATAAGGCCCCCCAGACGCATGCCGTATGTAACGGCGGCCATGCCAAGGATGGTCAGGACAGACTCAAGGCTAAAGCTGGTCAAATCAGGAAAGCTGTTCATTTGCCAACCTCCGGGTTAAGCGTGCCTTCGGGCGCACCATAGGCTTGTCGGCCATCGACGGCATATTCGGCCTCGGGGCTGGTGTCGTCCATATCGTCGCGCCATGTCAGGGCGGCGATGACAACCCCGGCCCCGGCACCAGCCAAAATCGACCATGTGCCGGGCAGGGTATAATGCCCGATGATCGATCCAATGGCGGCTGCTACCCATGGCAGTAAATCGACCTTGCCTTTCCACATGCCAATGGTCAGGGCTGCGAAAACAGCGGTGAAGGCAAAATCAAGCGCATAAACCTCCGGGTCGGGAATGCCGCCGCCCAAAAGGTAGCCCACACTGTTGCCCGTCGCCCAAACGACCCCAAGGAAGATACCACCACCCAGCAAGAACCCCGGATTGGCAAGGTTTTCCTGCGTCATGGTGACGGCCCAGTTTTCATCGGCGACCATATGCATGCCGCACACCTTGACCCAAAGAGGACGGCCGCGAAACACCGGGCGCAGCGACGCCCCGATCAGGATATAGCGCATATTGATCACCGCCGTTGCGATGATGATTGTTGCCGCAGGCACCGTTTCACGCCACAGATCGACCGATACAAATTGTGCTGATCCGGCAAACACCGTCAGGCTCATGAACAGAAGTTCACCAAGTGACAATCCGCGCTGGGACGCAAGCACACCAAGCACCGCACCAAAAATGATGGTGCTGGGCAGAAGCGGCAAACAGGCGATTGCACCGCGCCTTATGGTTTCCGGGGCAAAATGCCCCATCTTTGTTGGGGGTGGGGCAGGTGTGGGGCGTGACATTTCCAACGTTTCCAAATCTTGTTCATTTGTGTGTCAGTTGACCTGACGCTTATGTGGTGGGCGAGGAGCCTGCACCGATCATGGCTGAAATCAAACTCGGAATATTGGACAATATTGCTGTTACGCAATGCTCAATCGCGTTTGGCGCCAAAATCATCAATCAGGATATCAAGGAACAGCTCGGCCACCGGATCAAGTTGCTTGCTGTCATCAAAGCTGGCCTGAAAGGTTGCCTCAACATAAAACTGATCCGGGCGGATCGGGCGCATGCGGCCTGCCTCAACGAACTGTTTGGCATAATGTTCGGGCAGATATCCCAAAAATGCACCTGACAGGATCAGGCGTGCTTCGGCCTCCATGTCGGAAACCATCGCATGCGGCTTGGCGATGGCAAAATCCTTAAGGTCCCGGCCAAGCCAGAATTTACGCCCGACAATGCGATATCGTCTTACTTCGTCGATATCAATTCCGTCATCGGATTGGTTAAATAGCGGATGGTCGGAACTGCAATAAAATCGGTGCATTTCTGGATAGAGTGAAACGTAACTTAACCCCAGTACGGTTTTCGGAAACGCACAAATGCCCACCTGAACCGCCCCGGTGACAATTTCACGCAACAAATCATTGGGCGGATAGGTCACAACATTCAACGTCACATCCGGGGCCTGCTTTACAAAACGCGCAATGGTTTTTTCAATCTTGCGCGCACCGGGATCGGTGATGGTGTTGTCGGTCAGGCCAATGGTCAATGTGCCGTTGAGTTTGTCGCGCAGTGACCGCATCTTGGTTTCATATTGCGACACGGATTTGAAAAGCCGGTGGGCTTCCTCAAAGACAATTTGTCCTTCACGGGTTAGCGAAAACCCGCTGCGCCCGCGTTTGCAAAGCGTGAAGCCAAGCCGGGTTTCAAGGGTGGTGACATAACTTGAAATCGTTGAAAGCGACAGGTTGAGTTCACTTTGTGCGGCGGCAAATCCCCCCACTTCGACAATCGTCAGGAAGATCCGAAGCAGCTTCAGATCGGTTTGGTCCATTGCCATGTGATGGGTGCTCCCTGTGCATTACTTTGAAGATTCCCAAAGTAAGTTTCAGCAATACGTGATTTTTCAATCCGCCGCAATTTGATCTGCTGCTGATACGACGTCGCCGCACTGGAAAACGACGACGGGAAAAAATCAAAAACGGACGCCCAAACAGCGTTCAAAGTATCAGAGGTGGATCACATGGACGACATCAAAAAGGGCATCAGTCGCCGTTCTGTTTTAGCCGGGATTGCAGGCGGTTCTGCAGTGGCGATGGCGGGTATTGCCGGTTTCCCCGGCGTCGTGCGCGCACAGGAAAAAAGCCTGAAAATCGGTGCGTATGGCGGCTATTTCAAAGACAGTTTCGATAAACACATCTTCCCGGAATTCACCAAGGCGACCGGTATTTCGGTTGAATCAATTGCCCAACCGACAGGTGAGGCATGGTTGGTTCAGCTCGAACAGGCGGCCCGTGCAGGTCAGGCTCCTGCCGATGTGTCGATGATTTCGCAAGTTAGTATGCTGCGTGGTTCGGCCGCAGGCATCTGGGCAAAACTTGATCCGGCAAAAATGCCGAATATCGAAAACGTCATGCCGTCCTTCATTAATAAATATGACGATGGCAGCGTTTGTGGCGTTGGTGCGGTAACCTGGTACATCACCCTTGTTTCCAACTCCGATGTGATTGCACAGGCACCATCCAGCTGGGAAGAGCTGTGGAAGCCCGACCGCGCCGGACAGCTTGGATTGCTCGCACTGGTGACAAATTCCTTCCTGCTTGATGTGACGGCCAAGACCTATTTCGGGGGTCAGGAAATCCTCGACACCGAAGAAGGTATCATGAAGGTCATGGACAAGCTGGCCGAGCTCAAGGACAACGTCCAACTCTGGTACCGGGACGAAGCCCAGTTTGAACAGGCACTTAAATCGGGTGAAATCCCGATGGGTCAGTATTACCACGATGTTGCCGGTCTTGCCGCGGCGGATGGGTATCCGGTGCGTTCGACCTTCCCCAAAGAAGGTGGCATCAACGATTCCGGTAGTTGGGCCGTTTCCAAGGCATCCGAAAAGCTTGATTTGGCACATGTCTTTATCGACTTCATGAGCCAGCCAGAAATTCAAACACTTCTGTCACGCAAGGTCGGGACCTCTCCAACCGTGGCGCGGGCGAAAACCAGCCTTACCGATGCTGAATTCGCATCTGTTTCCTCGGAAATCGAACCGATCATTCCGCGGTACGACATGTATCAGCAGCGCGCTGACTGGCTGTCGCAGAAATGGACCGAACTGATCGTAAGCTGAACCTGACACAGGTTTCGCGCACGTATCGCTGATTTTGTCAGGCAGCATGTCACCTGTTGCACTGTGCATGGTCTTGCACCGGCATGCTGTCTGACATTTTCCTAGTTGCCCCGTCTTTCGTCACATACAGGATCGCCAATGTCCGGTCTGGTCTTTGAGTCCATTGTTAAAAAGTTCGGCGAATTCACCGCCGTTCACGAAACCAGCCTTACAATCCCGCAGGGCAAGTTTGTTTGTCTGTTGGGCCCGTCGGGCTGTGGCAAGACAACTTTGCTTCGCATGATTGCCGGGCTCGAAGCCGCGACAGCGGGTCGTATCTTGCTGGATGGGGATGATGTAACACGCATTCCAACCCACAAACGCGATTTCGGGATGGTGTTCCAGAACCTGGCTCTTTTCCCGCATCTGACGGTTGGCGAAAACATCGTCTATCCGCTGCGCATTCGGGGGGTATCCAAGGCCGACTGCTTGGCAGCGGTCAAGCGATTGCTTGATCTGGTTCAACTGCCTGATATGGCGGGTCGTCCGGTTTCAAAACTTTCTGGCGGACAAAAACAACGGGTGGCCATTGCCCGGGCTCTGGCGTTGGAACCAAAACTGTTTCTGCTGGATGAGCCGCTCTCGGCCCTTGACGCCAAGTTGCGCGAAAGCATGCAGATTGAGCTTAAGCAACTGCAACAAAAACTGGGTATCACGACCATTGTTGTCACCCATGACCAGCGCGAAGCCATGACCATGGCCGACCTTGTCGTCGTCATGTCTCAGGGCAAGGTCCATCAGGTTGCCCCGCCGGTCGAAATTTATCGCAAACCCAAGGATGCCTTCGTCGCCGATTTCATCGGCTCAACCAATTTAATCTCCGGGCGCATCAGTGGTTCGGGGAAACTCGCCGTGGCCGGGGGCACATTGCTGGCCGATGACCTACCTGCCACTGGGGATGTGACAGTGTCGGTGCGACCGGAAAATATCCGGGTAACAGCTGGCAGTGGAGACAATACACCGGGGTGTTTGGCTGGTGAGGTGTCTTACATCCGTGACCTCGGCGCGAGTATCGAGATGTATTTGTCGGTCGCCGGTCAGCAGATCACCGCGATAACCACCCCGTCGGACCGTCCCGACATTGCCGCGGGTGACGCCGTTTCGGTGCATTTCCCCAAAGACGCCTGTGTGGTGCTGGGGGACGCATGAAAATCAAACCGCGCACGTTTTCCGATTACGCCTCCATCGGCTTTCCGGCCGGGATGTTGATGGTTTTCTTTGTGATCCCGTTTGGCATCATGATCGCGGTGTCCTTTTTCCAACGCGTTCAGGGGGCCTTTTATGAACCGGCGTTCGTGTTTGATAACTATGCCCGGTTCCTGACATCGTTCTTTGGCGGGATTCTTGGGTTTTCGATCGGGTTGGCGGCATTGGTTGCGGTCGTTTCCGTTCTGCTGGCTTTCCCGTTTACCTATATCCTGACCCGGATGGCCCGCCGCACTCAGGTGGTCTGGCTGGTGTTTTTGCTGTCGGTCTTATCGCTTTCAGAAGTTCTGATCGGCTTTGGCTGGTCAACGCTTCTGTCGCGCACAGCGGGCATAAGCAACCTGTTGGTTGCGGTTGGGATACTCGATAAACCCATGTCGTTATCGCCCAGTTTCGGTGCTGTCATGACCGGCATGGTGTATCAAACGTTTCCCTACACCGTTCTTGTGCTGTTTCCGGCCCTGTCGCGTCTTGACCCATCCTTGGTCGAAGTCGCCCGGACACTGGGTTCCGGGCCGGTGCGCAGCTTCCTCAATGTGGTTGTACCAGCCTTGCGCAACAGCATCGTCTCGACACTGATCATGGTGTTTGTCTTTGCACTTGGCTGTTATCTGTTGCCGCAACTGTTGGGCAAACCGTCGCACTGGACGCTGTCGGTTCTGATTACCGATCAGGCGATCTATCAGTCGAACATGCCGTTTGCAGCCGCAATGGCGGTGTTTCTTGTACTGGTCAGCCTGTCGCTGGTGGCGATCTCGCTTCTTTATGGCAAGAAGGAGAACGCCGCATGATCAACACCTTTATCCTGCGGCTGTTCCTTGGAACGATTGCACTGTTTATGGCCGCCCCCTTGGCGGTGGTGGCCGGGGTTTCGTTCAATGAACGCAAATCGCTGTCGTTCCCGCCAGAAGGCTTCTCACTTGACTGGTACGCGCAGATTTTTACCGAAGACAGTTGGCGCAGTGCGCTTTTCAACAGTGTCGGTGTTGCAGTTGGGGCGTCCAGTCTGGCGGTGGTGGTTGCCTTTCCGCTGGCGTGGTTCCTGTGGCGGTTTCATGCCCCGTGGGCCCGGATTGTTCAGGTTCTTGGGCTGGCGCCCTTTATCTTGCCGCCGGTGATTACTGCCCTTGGGTTTTTAAGTTTCTGGACCACGGCCGGGGCCTATGGTCAGGCATGGACGGTTGTGATCAGCCACGGGATTTTCTTTGTGACCTTGCCGCTGGTGACCCTGACGCTGGGGTTTGAGGCCGTCGATGACAGTCTGGTCGAGGCCGCCGCAACCATGGGGGCCGATGACCGTACCATTTTGCGCACCATCATCCTGCCATTGATCCTGCCGTACATCATATCGGGCATGGCGTTTGCGTTCGTGCTGTCGCTCAATGAATACATTGTTGCCTATATGGCGGTCGGCTTCACGGTCGAAACCCTGCCGATCAAGATTTTCAATTCCTTACGGTATGGCTACACGCCAACCATGGCGTCGGTCACCGTCCTGTTTGTCGCCATCGCGGTGGTGGTGTTTGGCCTGATTGCCCGGTTTGGTGATTTGCCTCGTTTGCTTGGCGCGTGGCGCCATGACGATGACAGTTAATATGCACGCATCCCAAGAAACAATAACGTCCGACACGGATCAAGGAGGCCACCATGGTCAACACTGAAAAACTCGCAAAACTGCGCGAAAAATACGGCAACGCCAAAGGCGGCGATATGTTCGACCCGCACTTCAGGGAAGTGGCCGAAACCCAGTTTTCCGCCAGTGGCGAACGCAAATGGCCGTTTGCCGGTGTGCCGACATTCCTCGATGCACCCTTTGCGCCGGACGCGGCCAAGAATGACTTTGCCGGTCTTGACGTTGCGCTTGTCGGGGTGCCGATGGATTTGGGGGTGACCAACCGGGCAGGGGCGCGGCTTGGCCCGCGTGCGGTGCGTAATATCGAACGCATTGGCCCGTATGAACATGTGTTGCGCATGGTGCCCGGCGCCCAATGCAAGGTTGCCGATATCGGCGACGTTCCGTTTCGCAGCCGTTTTTCGCTGGAAAGCTGCCATCAGGATATCGAGGATTACTTTACCAAAATCGTTGATGCCGGTGTGATCCCGATTGCCATTGGTGGTGATCATTCCATCACCTATTCGATCCAGCGTGCGGTGGGCAAGGATCGTCCGGTTGGCATGATCCATCTTGATGCCCATTGCGATACCAGCGGCGAATACGAAGGCGCCAAATTCCATCATGGCGGCCCGTTCCGCCAGTCGGTGATGGACGGGGTTCTCGACCCTGAACGCACGATCCAGATCGGCATTCGCGGCGGCGCGGAATATCTGTGGGAATTTTCCTATGACAGCGGCATGACCGTCATCCACGCCGAAGAAGTGCCGCAAATGGGGGTTGAGGCCGTCATTGCCAAGGCCCGCGAAGTTGTCGGTGATGGTCCGGTTTATCTGTCCTTTGATGTCGATTGCCTTGATCCATCCTTTGCGCCGGGGACTGGTACGCCGGAAATCGGTGGTCTGACATCACGTGAAGCACTGGCGATTTTGCGCGGTCTTCGGGGGCTTGATTTTGTCGGGGCCGACGTGGTCGAAGTCGCCCCGCAATATGACGCCACCACCAATACTGCTCATGCCGGCGCACAAGTTCTGTTTGAGGAACTTTGCCTTGTCACCGATGCGCTCAAACGGCGCAAGGCGAGGGCGTGATCAATGAAAATCGCGGTTTATCAGTCAGGCTCCGACGCAGTCATTGATAAACCGACCCGGATTGCGTGCCTTGCGCAACGTGCGCGTGAGGCACGCGATGCCGGGGCCGATCTGATCATTGCGCCGGAAATGTATCTGACCGGCTATAACATCGGACGTGACCGGATAATCCAGCAATCCGAACGGTTGTCGGGCGAAAGCCTGTCGGCGGTTGCCGATATGGCCCGGGACATTGGCATTGCGATTGTGGTTGGCTTTGGCGAATTGGGCGAGGATGGGCGCAATTACAATGCCTGTGCCCTGTTTGACAAAACCGGCAAACGGCGGTTGCTCCATCGGAAAATTCAGCTGTTTGGTGATCTTGATCGCACCTGTTTTGCGCCGGGCAACAACATGCCGCTGGTGATTGACTGGAATGGTATCAAGGTCGCGATGCTGATCTGCTATGACGTTGAATTTCCTGAATTGGTGCGCAGCATTGCACTTAAGGAATGTGATCTTTTACTGGTACCAACCGCCCAGATGGCGCCGTTTGACCGGATTGCTGAAATGATGGTGCCGGTCCGCGCGATGGAAAATCAGCTGTTTCTGGCCTATGCCAACCGCTGTGATCAGGAAGGTGACCTGAATTATGTCGGTAAAAGTGTGATTTGTGCGCCGTGGTCCGATCTGGCCCGTGCGGGCGATCAGGATTGCCTGATTATTGCCGATCTCGACTTTGACGCACTTGAAAAATCACGCAAGGAATTCCCGTATTTGCGCGATCGCCGACCGGAAAGCTATTTCGGAATTTTGGACGATGTCTGATCAAGATTGGCAATAAACGCCCCCGGACTGACCCCCCACATGCCTTTGAAATGCCGGTTCAAATGGCTTTGGTCAGAAAACCCGGTGGCCGCTGCCGCATCGGCAATGGATGATCCGTCAAACAGCATCCGTTTGGCGCGGCGCAACCGCATGTGGTTGAAATAGGCATGCGGGGGCTGGCCAGTGGCCGCGCGAAATACCCGCAGCAGGTGAAACCGGCTCAGCCCGGTCAAGGTGGCCAGTTCATCAAGCGATATGTTGGCATCCAGATGGGCGGCCATATAGTCAATCACCGCCTTGACGCGTTTGTCTTCTGATCCGGGGTGATAGACATAGGGGGGCGCATCCGCATGACGCAGTGCCAGGCGCGCCGCACTATAAAGCATCTGGCTGTCGCGTTCCAAAAGGCTTGTGGTCTGTTCAAATTCGGGCCGGAACATGCGATGGAGCCCCTGAAGCTGCAAATGCAGGTCCGGGTCGTTGGCCACGCAATTGCCAAAAAATGGCAGACCAACATCCTTGGGCGAGATCTCACTGACCAGATTGCCAAAGATTTCCGGGGCGATAAACATGATCTGGTAGTTATAACCGTCATCTGACGCCGGGCCGCCATCATGGACCTGCATCGGGTTCATCATCAAAAGCTGCCCGCGCGATGCGACATAGTTTGTCCCGCGCGTCATGAACCGTTCCGCCCCGTTCAGGATGGTGCCAAACGCATAGTAATCATGGCTGTGCTTGGGAAAGGTGAAGTGCTTGTAATCAGCTTCAAACAAATCAATGCCATCAGCCACCCGCCAGTGACGGGCAGTCTCGGGGGCTGTTTTGCGCGGGCGCGTCGCGACCGTTGATAAACGGCCTGCTGCCCGGCCATGTTGCGGAGCCTGATACATTTGCCAACTATACCGCCAAAACAACATTCCAGCTTGGACAATATTGTCATGGCGACAATCAGTCGCCTGTTAGGGCCCTTGATCTGTCTTGTCGCATCATATGTCGCGTGCGCGATCAACATCCGTATCTGGCATTCCAAATCGCCGATTCGCACCATTGGGCGGAATGTCGTGGCAAGTTGGTGTGATTATGGCTTTTCCAAATGGTCAGGAAGACCCCCTATCTCTGTATAGGAAAGGTTCATTTGAACATTTTATCGGGTGATTATTGTTGATGTGAGTTTGCAAAACCATCGTCACGACCAAAAAGCACTGGATGAATGCGGATTTCATCTAAGTGTTACAAAACGGCCCGGCTGCACGGGGTAAGGATCGCGCCAAACGCTTCATCTGTCTGTTTGGATATCTCATGTTCCTTGATCGTATTCGCATCGGATCGCGCATCTTTGCCGGTTTCTTTGTTCTGGTTGTCCTGCTTGTGGGCTTAAGCGCGCTGTCCTCAACCTATCTTCTGGGGTTTGGCGGTCATGCTGATCGCATCGCCAAAAGCACAAACCTTGTCGGCCTTGCCAATGACTACGCCCTCAAACTTGAACGCCTGTCCAATCAGGTCCTGCTGTTTGCCCAGACAGTGGATATTCAGGACCGTGAAGGCATCGCCACGATCCGCGCTGCTGCCGAACAAAGCGGTGCGACACTGGTTGATGCCCTGCGTGATGCCGGGGATGGGGATCGTGCCGACGCGCTCGAAAGCCTGACGGCTGATTACATCGCAACGCTTGAACCCCTTGTCTTGCGCGCTGAAAACCTGACGGCTGCGTCCGATACCATGTTGCTGGGTGCCAGTCAGCTTGGGCAATCGGCCGCCAAACTCGAAGAATTCATCGCCAAGCGCGATCCGGTAATGGCTGAAAAATATGGCGATAAACTGGGCGCGTTTAATCTGGCCGCCATCGTCAATAGCCTGCAATACCCCATTGTGCGCACGCCAGAGGCCCTTGAGGCCGCACGCGCCAAAACCTCCGAGCTCACCGACCTTCAGGAAGAAATCAAATCGGCCTTTGACGGGCTTAAGCGCAACGAGAAAAAGCTGTTCTCCTATGCTGTGCGCGACAATGATTTGCTCAAACAAGGGGCCAATCAGCTTGAAGGCTCCATCGGCGGTTTCCGTCAATCAATGGATGACTTTAAAACGGCCGTACGCGGTGTACAGGCCATCACCCAGAACATCCGCGAAGAAGCCATGGCCCGTCAGGCCGCACTGGTCGATGCCGCCCATGCGGACTCAACCAATTCGGCACTAACCAACATCATTGTTGCGGCGATTGGCGTGCTGATCGCGCTGACACTGGCGTTTGGCATCACCATGAGCATCCTGCGCCCGCTTAAGCGTGTGAACGGCGATATGACCCGCTTAAGTGAAAATGACACCGAGATTGATCTTTTCGATATCAATCGTCGTGATGAGTTTGGCGCCATGGCCCGCACCGTTTCGATCTTCCGCGACAATGCGCTCAAGATCGAAACCATGGCCGAAGAACGCATTACCCTGCAACGCATCGAAGAAGAAAAACGCAGATCCTCTCTCGGCGCGATGGCCAACACCATCGAAGGCGAAACCACTGGTCTGGTCCAATCGGTCAGCCATCAGGTCACCCGCATGCGCGAAGCCGTGACCGAGGTCGCAGCCGCCGCCGAACGTGTCACCACCCAGACCGAAACCGCAACCGATGCCGCCGAACAAAGCCAGTCGCATGCAACCGCGATTGGCGATGCTGCTGTGCGGCTGACCAATGCCATCGGCTCGATCGCCAACCGGGTTGAACGTCAACGCGGTATTGCCCAGAACGCGGTTGGGTCGACCCAGCAATCGGCAAAGGCGGTCGATGATCTGCGCGAAGTCGCCACCAGCATCGAACAGATTGTCGATCTGATCCGCGGTATTGCCGGTCAAACCAATCTTCTGGCCCTTAATGCGACGATTGAGGCTGCCCGTGCTGGTGATGCCGGCAAAGGGTTCGCCGTGGTCGCCGCCGAGGTCAAAAACCTTGCCGGGCAAACCGAAAAGGCCACCGAACAGATCACCGAACACGTCAATGCCATGGGCGCTGTAACCGATCGGTGTGTGGCATCCATGGAAGACGTCGGTGTGACTGTGCGCGACATGATGTCGATTTCCGATGAGGTCGCAGGGGATGTTGAACAACAACGCCTTGAAACCGAAGAAATCACAGGCGCGATCGCCCTTGCCGGGGATGCGGCCCATAACGTCAGTTCGGCCATCTTTGAAGTCTCGAACGACATCGAAGCGACCCGTAAACTCAGCGTCGATCTAACCCGTCGTGCTGACGAGGTTGAACGAAATGTCACGGAACTGACCGCATCGCTGGATCGGGCGGTGGCCTCTGCCGGAAGTGACGAGGATGCGACCGAAGACGGATCAGACAAGGACCAAACGTCATCAGATACGCAGAACTGGGATGAGGGCAACCTTGTGCGGTTTCCACAATCGAGCATGTTAGGGGCTGCTTAAACACCCCTACAATTTCTGGCGATTTGATCGTTTCTTTGTGAACGAAACCGGCCTGCATACCGTACCGTGTATGCAGGCCGGTTTGCGTTTGCAAATTGAATGGCTGTGAAACGTTTGGTTTTGTTGGTGTCTTGATACAAGCTGCGACGTTTCTGATACACTTTTTGTGTGGTTCTGGCCGACGGGTTGCAGTAGCTTTTGCCCCATAATGTATTTCACCAAAAAACAATCACCCTTGCCGGGTAAAGAATTGAAATACAAAATGTTTCCCGGACGGGAACAGGCCTCTCAGGGTGGTGGGTGAAACCTGCCCCGACTTGGAAGTATGGATGTGATGACGCGTAAAACAACGCTTCTGATCGCAGGTGTGGCTATCATCGCGATGGCAGCACTTGCGTATATTTTTGCCAAAGACGACATCGTGGCGCTTGTCACCCCCGGTGAACAAGCCCCGCAGGCGCGCGAAAACGTCGGGGATCGCGGCCTGCCGGTGATTGCCGAATATGCCAGTCTGATGGATGAAAAAACCGTTGTTGAAGCCGTCGGAACAGGCAAATCAGCACTGGGTGTGACGATCTATCCTGCGGTGTCGGGCGAAGTGTCAGACGTTCTGTTTCGCGCTGGTGACAAAGTGACC
This sequence comes from Thalassospira lohafexi, assembly GCF_002844275.1. Classification (GTDB taxonomy): domain Bacteria; phylum Pseudomonadota; class Alphaproteobacteria; order Rhodospirillales; family Thalassospiraceae; genus Thalassospira; species Thalassospira lohafexi. Next base: position 389,928 of record NZ_NXGX01000005.1, on the reverse strand, counting down.
AAGGATCAGGTTCTGGTCATCCTTGATTCGGATCGCGAACGCCTTGCGCGCAATCTTGCCACCGTGCAGGTCAAAGACGCCAAGCAGCTTCTTGGCCGTTACGAGCAGGCCCGCCCCCTTGGGGCTGTTGCCGACAGCGAAGTCGATACGGCACGCACTGCATTGGCCGAAGCCAAAATTCAGCTCGATCAGGCCGAAGTCAATCTGGCTGATCGCACCATCTTGGCCCCGTTTGACGGCATCGTCGGCATTTCTGAAATTGAGGCAGGCGACCGCGTTGACAGTTCAACCGTGATCGTCACCCTTGATAACATCGAAAGCATTCTGGTCGATTTCGAAGTCGCCGAAACCCGGTTTGACAATGTAAGGCCGGGCCAAAAGGTCCGGGTTGAAACATGGAGCCTGCCGGGCGAGCTGTTCGAAGGAACCGTTGAGTCCATCGGCAGCCGCATTGACCCGGTCAGCCGGACGTTTAGTGTCCGTGCCCGCGTGCCCAACCCAAAAGGCCGTCTTTTGGCCGGGATGTCGTTTGCGGTTTATGTTGATATCGAAGGCAAAAGATACCCGTCCGTGCCCGAAATCTCGGTCCTTTGGGGGGACGAGGGAACTTACATCTGGCGGATCAAGGATGATGCGGTGTCGCGCGTACCCGTCCGCGTTGTCAAACGGACCAGTGGGCGCATTCTTGTGGATGGCGATATCGAAAAAGGCGATCTGATCGTTGTCGAAGGTGTCCTTCGCCTGCGTCCCGGTCGCAAGGTTGCGACTGTCATCCGCGACAACAACGATACGGGTGTTGCCACCCGCGATGGCATTGGTGAAGGTTCCTGACCATGGCGATGGAAACCGGTAATCAAAACCATAATGATCTTGCGTCGCTCAGCATCCGGCGACCGGTTTTAATCATCGTCGCGGCGATGTTGATCATTCTGGCCGGACTTGCCGCCATGCTGGGCGTTGAAATCCGTGAATTGCCAAATGTCGATCAACCAACTGTAACCGTCTATGCCACATATGACGGGGCATCCCCCGAAACGGTGGACTCGGAAGTCACCGGCATCCTCGAAGCTGCCGCATCACGGGTCAGCGGTGTTAAGGAAATCAGCTCCAACAGCGAAGAAGGCAGCGCGCGCGTCCGTGTGCGGTTCTATCCCGATGTTGAGGTCAATGATGCGGCCAATGACATCCGCGAAGCTGTCAGTCGCGCTTCGCGCAGCCTGCCTGATAACGTCGAAGACGTCCGTGTGGTCAAGGCCGACGCCGATGCCAGTGCCATCATGCGCCTTGCCGTGGTCAGCAAAAGTCTGACCGAGGAAGAACTGGCCAATATCGTCGAAGACCAGATTGAGCCTGCTTTGCTGGCCGTCCCCGGTGTTGCCGAAATTTCGATTAACGGTGATCGTGAACGTGTCCTTCATGTCCGGGTCGACCCGCTGCGTCTGGCAAGCTATGGCCTGTCGGTTCAGGACGTGGCCGATGTTTTGGAAACGGCACAGTTCGATATTCCAGCGGGCAGTTTTGAATCAAATGATCAAAAGCTGTTTGTCCGCGCCGACGCCTCTGTCTGGGAAGTTGGGCGCCTGAACCAGATGATGGTCCGCGACAGCATCCGGCTTGGTGATGTTGCCGATGTCTATTACGGCCCGGATGATGCGACCTCCTATGTCCGACTTGATGGCCGCACCGTTATCGGTCTGGGTGTCACCCGTCAGGCCCAATCAAACACCATCGCAATTTCAAACGGTATCCGCGAGGCAGCAGAAAAACTGAACGCGCAATATGATGATGTTGATGTCTTCGTGAATTCTGATGATGCGGTGTTTATCGAAGGTGCCTTAAGCGAGGTGGTCTACAGTCTCGCCCTTGCCATCGTGATTGTGATTGGCGTGCTGTATCTGTTTTTGCGCTCCTTTACCGCAACCCTGATCCCGACGGTGACCATTCCAATCGCGCTGATTGGCACGGTTGCGGCGATTTGGGCGATGGGCTTTTCGATCAATATCCTGACCTTGCTGGCCCTTGTTCTGGCCACCGGCATGATTGTTGATGATGCGATTGTGGTGCTTGAAAACATTCAACGCCGCCGACATCAGGGGCTGGGATCTATGGCGGCGGCTGTTCTTGGCTCACGTCAGGTCTTCTTTGCGGTGATTGCCACCACATTGACCCTGATCTCGGTTTTCCTGCCGATTTCCTTCCTGCCAAGCACCGCCGGAAGTCTGTTCCGGGAATTTGGTTTTGTGTTGGCATTTTCGGTGGCGGTGTCTTCTTTTGTCGCCCTGACCCTGTGTCCGATGCTGGCGTCGCGCCTGAAACATATTGATCCGCATGACGGGGATGCGAATGCCAAACCCAATATGCTGGAAAAGGTCGGTTATTTCTTTGCCGATATTTACAAAAGCATTCTCGAATGGGTTTTGCGGTTTCCCTATATCACGCTGATCGGCTGTATTCTTGTCGGGACAATGGCATTTGGTGTCTATAACAGCGTCACCAAGGAATTGCTGCCCGACGAAGATCGCGGGCGCATTCTTGTGTCGCTGCGCGGGCCCGATGGGGTCGGCATTGATTACATGGACCGTCAGGTTGAGACGGTAGAAAGTATTTTGCGTCCGGTCGTTGAGTCCGGGGATGCCTATAATATTTACACCATTGTCGGACTTTGGGACCCCAATCGGGCCTTGGTCATTGCGCCATTGATCCCGTGGGATGAACGCGACCGCAGTCAGCAGGACATTACCGCCACCATTCAGGATCAGCTTAACGCTCTTCCCGGTGTGCAGGCCTTTGTCTATCAGCCGAACAGCCTTGGTCTGCGCGGCGGCAGTGGCGAGGGGCTGGAATTTGCCCTGACCGGAACCAGTTATCGCGTACTTGCCGCACAGGCGCGCGACATGCAGCGCGAATTCGAAGAAAACTATCCCAACTTGCTGGGAATACGGATCTCCTATCAGACCACACAGCCACAGCTTCTGGTCAATATCGACCGCGAACGGGCATTTGACCTTGGCATTCCGGTTGAAAGCCTCAATGTGACGCTGCGCACGATGATCGAGGGATATGAAGTTACCGAAATCAATGTCGATGACCAGAACGTCCCGGTGAAACTGCGTTCAAGCCTTGGCAGCATCAATGATCCGTCCGATCTTGAAAATCTGTTTGTGACCGGGACGGACGGGCGGGTATTGCCGCTATCGTCCGTGATCAGTCTAAGCGAAGAAGCGGTCGCATCGGAGCTCGAACGCGAAGGTCAGCAGCGCGCTGTGATGGTCTCGGCCAATCTTGCGCCCGGCTATACCTTGCAACAGGCGGTCGATGATGTGAACGCAGCCGCCGACAAGGTTCTTTCCCCCGGGATCGGGGTGTTGATGACCGGCGATGCTGCGACCCTTGGCGAAACCAACAATGATGTACAACTGACCTTCCTGATTGCCGTGCTGGTGGTGTTGCTGGTGCTTGCTGCCCAGTTTGAAAGTTTCATGTCCGCTTTGGTGGTTGTCCTGACAGTTCCATTTGGTCTGGCAGCCGCTATCTTTGCGCTGGGCTTAAGTGGGACATCAATCAATATTTACAGCCAGATCGGGCTTGTGATGTTGGTCGGTCTGATGGCCAAAAACGGTATTCTGGTCGTCGAATTTGCCGATCAGCTCCGCGATTCCGGGAAATCGGTCCGTGATGCTGTGCATGATGCGGCCATGGTACGCTTGCGGCCAATCATGATGACAATGATTTCAACGGTTCTTGGCGGATTGCCACTGGTGCTGGGCTCGGGTGCCGGGGCCGAGGCCCGGGCGGCAATTGGTTGGGTTGTGTTTGGCGGGCTTGGTTTTGCCACGGTCTTTACGCTGTTTTTGACCCCGGTTTTGTATCTGTTGCTGGCACCACTGGTCTCCGCGCGTGCGGACGGCGGGCTTAAATTGCAAAGCCAGTTGCGTGCGGCTGAAGCCATTCCTGATACCGGCGAAATGGACGACAGCAAGATTCAGGGAAGTGCGAAATAACATGCAGGTGAAACGACTTTCGGCACTTTCTTGCGCTGTCATGTTGATCGGGTTGGCCGGGTGCCAATCGGTGGGGCCAGATTATGCCGCACCGAAATTTGATCTGATCGGGGCCTATACCCCGGAAATTCCGGTTATCGCGAATAACCCTGCCGATCAGGCCCGCTGGTGGGAAACCACAACCGATCCGGTTTTGGACGCCCTGATCAAAGAAGGTATCACCAACAATATTGATCTTAAGATCGCGATCAGCCGCATTCGTGCGGCGGCGGCAACCGCGCGTGGTGTGCGCGGGGAAAATGGTCTTGAAGTCGGTGCCAGCGTCGATGGATCGGCTGAACGTAGAACGTCCAGCCGGGTAGATGGCAATCGGGTCGATGACCTTGGATACGGGGCGGGGATTGATCTTTCCTGGACGGCGGATGTTTGGGGCGGCGAAGCCCGCGAAGAACAGGCTGCCGAGGCCGATTATCTTGAACAGGTTTATTTGCGCGAGGATGTCTATCGCGTGATGATCGGCGACATTATCCGTAACTATATCGAACTGCGCGGGTCTCAAAAACGTCAGGAACTGTTGCGAAGCTCACTTGATCTGCAACGCCAGACCAGCAACATCGTGCAGGTCCGCCAGCAAACCGGTCTTGCGTCCGAACTTGATCTATCGCGTGCGCGTGCCGAAGTGTCCGATATTGAATCAAGTTTGCCCGCTCTTCAAACCGACATAGACCGGTCGATCAATGCGATTTCCATTCTGGTTGGTGCACAGCCGGGAACCCATCGTGATGTGTTGCTTGATGTGTCACCCTTGCCGGAATTTCAAAGTGCGCCACCGATTGGTATTCCAGCCGATCTTCTGCGCCGCCGTCCCGATGTGCGTGCTGCCGAACTGGCCTTGATTTCCGCCACGGCACAAATCGGGGTCGAAACCGCGACCCTTTATCCTGAACTCTCACTCGATGGCTCTTTGGCCTTTGGCGTGACGGGCTATGGCACTGGGCCGATTATTCGCACTGCAATGGCGGCCATTGGCGCACTGATTGATGCGACGCTTTATGATGGTGGGCTGCGCCGATCCAACATAACCGTGGCCGAAGAAGAAGCCGAGCAGGCCTTTCTGACCTATCGCAAGACGCTGTTGGCCGCGATTGAAGAAGTCGAAAGTGCGATTTACGGCTATGTCGGTGCCGTGCAGCAACGTGATTCGCTGATTGCATCGGTGAGCTATCACAGCGATGCGTTTGAACAATCGCGGGTACGCTACGTTCAGGGGCTTTCGAACTTTCTTGATGTGCTTGATTCTCAACGCAGCCTGACAACGTCACAGCAATCCCTTGCCGATGCCGAGACCGATCTCGAACTTGAAACCATCAATCTTTATAGCGCGGTTGGCCTAAGCGTTGAGGATGTCGAACGGTATGCCAATCAGGAAGGGATAGATCTGGTCAACGGCTAGGGTCAGAACTGATGTGTGCCAAGTCACTGTGGAAACAACTATATCAGTGAACTGTGTCTTGAGTTTCGCCCACGTTCGTCCTAGGTGTTTGTCAGAATGACTTCCGGGGATGATCATGACCGGCGATCTGTTTGCCAACGAGCCACCACGCAATCTGCTGCCCTTTGACGGGCAGGTTTTGCTGTTGCGTGGCATTATGCCTGATGACGATGCCGACCGGACCTTTGACCGGCTGCTCAGTGGCATTGTCTGGCAACAGGAAACCGCCCGGATGGCTGGTAAGGAAATCCCCGTTCCACGCCTGACCGCATGGTTTGGTGAGGTCGCCTATCGTTATAGCGGCGTCTATCACCCGGCATCTCCTTTTCCGGCAAAGGTCGCCCCGTTGCGTGATCTGGCCGAAAACCTTGCCGGTACGGCCTTTAACACGGTGCTGCTCAACCAGTATCGCGATGGCCGCGACAGTGTATCCTGGCATGCTGATGACGAAGATGTTCTGGGCGAAAATCCTGTGATTGCCAGCCTGTCCTTTGGCGAGGAACGCCGCTTTCATCTGCGTCACAAGAAAACCGGGGATCGCATCAGCATCGATCTGCCCCATAATTCAGCCCTGATCATGGGCGGCGAAACCCAGCATAGCTGGCTGCATCAACTGCCCAAAACCGCCAAGCAGGTCGGGCCACGGATCAACCTGACCTTCCGCAATACCAGCCCCGAAAGCCGTTAAAACCAAGGGCGGTTTTCTGTAACGTCAATGTCTTGTGGCAAGACAGTGTTGGTTCTGGCTATAGTGGTTTTAAGGAAAAAACATCTGCCGTCGTCGCCGTTGGGCGGGGCAGTTTAAAAACGCACGGACTGGGAGAGCAAAACGCAATGGCTGCAAAACGCGTAAAACTTCTGGATGTCGCCAAGGCGGCCGGGGTTTCGCAAGGAACGGCGTCCAATGCGTTTGGCAAACCTGATCTTGTCCGCAGCGAAGTCCGCGACCGCATTTTTGCTGCGGCCAAGGACCTTGGCTATCGCGGGCCGCATGTTATGGCGCGGATGTTGCGCACGGGGAAGGCCGGGGCGCTTGGCGTTGTGTTTCCCGACAATCTTGAATATGCCTTTTCCGATCCGGTGGCGATTGAATTGCTGCGCGGGATCGGGCGCGAATGTGCGCGCCATGGCATCAATGTCATGATCATTTCGGCCGAAAACCCGCAGCAGGCGATTGCCGCGGTCAATAATGCCGCGGTCGATGCCTTTTTGGTGCATTGCTATTCGGACAATAACGATATCATTTCCGCCATCCAGCGCCGCAACCAACCGCTGATCAGCATTGATACCGACATCGCCGGTGCGGCGGGGACAGTATTGCTTGACGATCATGCGGCGGCGAAAACGGCTGGGGCGCATTTGCTCGATTGCGGGGCGCGCAAATTTGCCATTCTGTCGTTACAGGCAACCGAACATGATCATTTCGGCCCGATGAATGCCAACCGTGTCGGTGCGGCAAGCCACCGTGTCGTGCGTGAACGCATGGCGGGCTATCACGATGCCCTGCAATCGGCGGGCATTGCTCCGACCGACATCATCCATGTCGAATGTGACAACCATTCCGAACACAGTGCCAAAATGACGGTCGAGATGCTGGTTCAGCATCCTGAAATCGACGGCATCCTCGCCATGTCCGACGTGATCGCAATTGGGGCGCTGGATGCGGCGCGCGAGTTGGGCCGCAAGGTGCCTGATGACCTTAAAGTCATCGGAATTGACGGCATTGTGGCCGGCGAACGCACCGACCCGCCATTGTCATCAGTACGTCAGGATTCGGTTGAAAAGGGCCGCCTGGCCGCCGAAATGGCCCTTGGCGAAGACACCGGTCGCACCATCATCCTCGAAACCGGTCTTCTGGTGCGCGGCTCAACCAAGGTTGTCTAACCGCCTTGGGACATCCGAACAGAGGACTATTTCACCAGTTCTTTGTAACGGTAGCAGTCAACTGTATGGTCCATGACAAGGCCGGTGGCTTGTAGGAATGCATAGATGATGGTGGTGCCGACGAATTTCATGCCGCGTTTTTTAAGGTCTTTGGACAGTGCGTCGCTGAGATCGGTGGAGACTGGAACGTCGCCCATGGTCGGCCAATGGTTGATGATCGGGGTGCCGCCGACGAAATTCCAGACGTAGGAATCGAAGCTTCCGAACTCTTTCTGGATGGCGATGAATATTCGCGCATTTTGAATAGTCGCGGCTATTTTTAATTTATTTCGAATAATCCCCGGATCGGCCAGAAGCGTTTGTTGCTTTGCTTCGTCATAAGCCGCGATCTTATGGACATCGAAATTATCGAATGCGGCCCGATATGTTTCACGCCGGGCCAAAATGGTCAGCCAGCTTAACCCGGCCTGCGCCCCTTCAAGGATCAGCATTTCAAAAAACTGCCGGTCGTCATGCACGGGCACACCCCATTCGGTGTCGTGATACTCGACGTAAAACGGTTTGTCGACATGGCTTAGCGCCCAGCCGCATCGTTTTTTTTCGCTGTTTTGCACGCTGTTGGTCATGTTTTGCCTTTCCCGATGATCCACTGATCTGTTGTGGCGCGAAGTGACGGCATGGGCAAGGGATGATCACGGGCAGACTGACATCTCCTGACAGTTTTTTGTATGCACAGGTATCGTTTTGGGTGTTTTAAATAGTATGAGGAATATGGTGAGGCGGAAATTTGAGGTGTGCCGCGTCGTGATTGGGATCACAAATCGGGGGAAATCGGCCCAATAGGCGGTTAAATCAATGCTCTGCGCTTGCGTTGTCGGGCATTGCCGACTAGGTTTTGCTGCGTAAAAACATAATTTCGGGGCCGATTTTGCACATCGACCCGGGCGGCAGGTAAGGAGCAGCAATGCTGGCGATTTTTTGGCTTATTGATACGGTTGTGGGTATCTACATTTTCATGCTGATCGGGTCGGCAATCCTGTCGTGGCTTGTCGCGTTTAATGTGGTCAACACCAGCAACAAGTTTGTCTATATGGTCGGTGATTTCCTGTACCGGGTGACCGAGCCCGCATTGCGGCCGATCCGGCGCATCATTCCCGATCTTGGCGGCATTGATATTTCGCCGATCATTCTGATTTTGGTGCTGCAATTTGCCAATATGCTGATCCAGACCGATGTCCGGATGGCGCTTGTCGGCTATTGATGTCTCATTTCGCCTATTCATTCGTCTCATTTAGACAATGTCTGATGCTGTCTGCGTGATAGGTTCTGATCAAACAGGGATAAGTCTGTTTGTCAGGTTGACACCCAAGGCATCGCGCAACGCGATTGGTGATGTGGTGGCCGACGCCAGCGGACAAATGCAGCTTAGGGTGTCAGTGACCGCCGTGCCGGAAAACGGCAAAGCCAATCAGGCGCTGATAAAACTTTTGGCAAAAGCGGCCAAATGTCCTAAGTCCTCGATCAGGATCGTCTCCGGGCTGACTGATCGTAACAAAAAGCTGCGGATAGACGGCGATCCCGACGAGCTGATGGTGCAAATATCCCAACTTACGGGGCGGACAGACAGATGAGTGACGCAAAAATCATCGACGGCAAAGCCTTCGCAGCCAAACTGCGCGAAGACATCACTTCCGAAGTAACCAAGCTGAAAGCCGATCACGGCGTTACCCCCGGTCTGGCCGTGATTCTGGTCGGCGAAGACCCGGCCAGTCAGGTCTATGTGCGCAACAAGGGCAAACAGACCCTTGAATGCGGCATGAATTCCTATGAACACAAATTGTCCCCCGATACCCCGCAGGCAGATTTGCTGGCACTGATTGCCAAACTGAACGCCGATCCAAATGTGCATGGTATCCTGTGCCAGTTGCCCGTCCCCGACCATATTGACGAGCAGGCCATTCTGGCCGCGATTGATCCGGCCAAGGATGTGGATGGGTTTCATGTGGTCAATGCCGGGGCCCTTGCCACGGGGGGCGAAGGTTTTGCACCCTGCACGCCGTATGGCTGCCTGATGTTGCTCAAAGATACGCTGGGTGATTTGTCGGGCAAACGCGCCGTGGTTGTCGGACGGTCAAACATCGTCGGCAAACCGATGGCGCAACTTCTGCTTAAAGAAAGCTGCACCGTCACCATTGCCCATTCGCGCACCCGCGATCTGCCCGATGAAGTTCGCCGGGCCGATATCGTGATTGCGGCCGTGGGTCGCCCGAACATGATCAAGGGCGACTGGATCGCACCGGGGGCCACGGTGATTGATGTTGGTATCAACCGGATCGAAGGTGATGCGGGCAAAATGAAGCTGGTCGGCGATGTCGAGTTTGCAACCGCGTCCAAGGTGGCCGGGGCGATTACCCCGGTGCCGGGCGGTGTCGGCCCGATGACCATCGCGTGCTTGCTCAATAACACCCTGATTTCGGCCTGCCGTGCCAATGGCGTTGCGGTGCCGAAGCTTGGTTTTGACGGCTAAGCAAAGCTTCTAATCGAAATATGCAACAAGGCGGCCCACTGGGCCGCCTTTTTTTGTGTATGATAGCGGCCCGCAACTTACAACAACTTCAGTAGACCAAACGGTTTTATTCCTATTGGTACCAGGTTTTGGGGATGGGTTCTCGACGTTTGGAGCAAAGTTTTTGGTCATGGATGACATGCCAAACCATCCAGCGATCTTCATCTGAGTCAATTAGGAAGACCTCATCCAAGATAGGTGCCTCGTTTCTGTTTATATTCTTAGCCTGATATACTTGCTCAATTTTATTTATAATAAGGTTTGGTTCCGACAGAGCAATATCATTAAACTCTAGTACAAGGACTGATTTGTCTTTTGAGGCTGTAAAAGCAGAAAACTTCTTACTCTTTTCCGTGAAGGCTCTTTTAGTTCGCGTTAAACGAGAGATTTCTAGATTCATAGGTGGGAATCTTGAGAATAGCATGCTGCCGCCGAGTCCCTTGGTCGTTATTAAGACTTTCAGCTCAATTTCGTCAATTATGGTAGAATCTTCGAAAAATTTGTGATCGCCCAAGTCTTCACTCCGTGGCAGGATACTGTTGATCCATAAAGCGGACTTTCTTGCAAACTGACCTACTTCTCGGTCAGAAACTTCATACAATTTGTGTGAGAATGATATTTGTACCGATGCATGTGAGGGCACATTCGCGAATTTTTGTTTCTCTAACTCATCATGTATTTTTGAAAATTTTGAGTTACTTCGAAGCGCATTTTCGTATGGTTCAATTTGAGTATGTTCAATCCAATAAGAATTTTTATTTAATTCTACGTGCAGTTCTGTCGCTTTGTTATTGCGGTCTTCTTTATCTGGCGAAGATTCGTTGGTGCGTTTTGAATGCGTGATTTTCTCCAATATTCTCACAACGATTTCGCAACATTTTTCTTGATTAGCTGTTTCACCCATATTTAGCCAAACTCCTTAACAAGCGTTTGGGGTGCTCCCCAGCATCAGTCGATACAAGATGTTTTTTAAAGCGGCCAAACCCACAACAACATCGGCACGCCAACCGCCACCACGATGATTTCAATCGGGAGGCCGAGTTTCCAGTAGTCGCCAAAGCGGAAGCCGCCGGGGCCGAGGATAAGCGTGTTGTTCTGGTGGCCGATTGGGGTGAGGAACGCACAGGATGCGCCAATCGCGACCGCCATCAAGAACGGGTCGGAGCTGGCCTCAAGCTGGGCGGCACTGCCAATCGCAATCGGGCACATCACGGCCGCGGTGGCGGCATTGTTCATGAAGTCCGACAGGGTCATCGTGACGACAAGGATCAGGCCAACGGCAATGGTCGCGTTGCCCTGCGCCACCGATTGCAGCAGGAAGCGCGCGATCAAGTCGGCACTGCCGGTACTTTCCATGGCATTGGCCACGGGTATGAGGGCGGCGAGCAGGACGACAACCGGCCAATCGACAGCATCATAGAGGGTTCGGGGTGATACCACGCGCACCAGCAATGCGGTCAAAACGCCAAGGGCAAAGGAAATGGCGGCGGGTAGAATGCCAAAGGCGGCCAGCAGGATGGCGATGGCCATGATCACGGTGGTTTTAAGGGCCTGTGCCTTATCGGCCAGATGCAGGGACCGTTCGGCGAGTGGCACACAGCCAAGGCGGCTGGCAAAGTCATAGATAGCTTCTGGCGGGCCTTGCATCAAAAGAACGTCGCCGGCCTGCATCGTCATGGTGCGCAAACGCGCCATCGAACGGCGGCCTTGGCGCGAAACGGCCAGCAGGTTGATGCCATAGCGGTTGCGCAGCCGTATGTCGGTCGCAGACCGGCCAATAAAGGCGGCATTTGGCAGGACAGCCAGTTCAATCAGCGAAATATCATCCGATTGCAGGGCGGTTTTATCGGCGTCTTTGGGCGCGTCATTCTGATCTGCATCGGAGGGGTTTTCTGCATCACCGGTGGTTTCGGGTTTTGTGCTGTCGTCAGCCTCGGTGTCGGAAAGGGTTTCTTCGTCGCTGTCCAGTGCCTTGAGTTTGGCCTGCGCATCGTTCCATTCGGCCTCAAGGGTAAGCTCAACCGCAGAAAGGGCGGCGGCGAGGCCTTCTGGTTCGGTTTCGATCAGAAGAACGTCGTTCTGGTGCAATTCGCGAAAGGGGTTTGGCGCGGGGATGCGGCGTTCATTGCGGATCAGCCCAATAACCTGTGCGTCGGTTTTTTCCAGTTCATTGTTGATGTCGCGCAACAGCATGCCGATGGCCTTGCTGCCCTCGGTAATGCGGGCCTCGGTCAGGTAGGAGCCGGTTTCAAATCCCTCGGCCCCGGCACGTTCGCGGGTGGGGACCAGAAATCGACCCAGCAGAATGACAAACACCAGTCCGGATGCGGCAATCGCGACCCCTACGGGGGTGAAATCAAACATCGAAAAGCCCGAGCCGTTCAGTTCGGCGCGAAAGCCCGAAACAATCAGGTTGGGCGGTGTCCCGATCAATGTGGTCATGCCGCCCAAGATTGAGCCAAAGGCCAGTGGCATCAGGATTTTTCCGGGGGGCAAATTCTGCTTTCGGGCAATTTGAAGTGCCACTGGCATCAGCAAAGCCAAGGCCCCGACATTGTTCATAAAGGCCGACAGGATGGCAGCCAGCAGACTAAGGGCGGCCATGGTGACAAAGGGACCGGCCGATTGCGGCAGAACCGTTCGGGTTAATGTATCGACCGCCCCGGATTTTTGCAGGGCCGATGACAGGATCAGAATACAGGCCACGGTAATGACCGCCGGATGGCCAAACCCGACAAAGGCATCGCCGGTCGGCACCAGTCCCAAGACGACACAGGCCAATAACGATGCCATCGCCACCATGTCATGACGCCAGCGCCCCCATAAAAACAGGGCAACCGTCCCGACAAGGACGCTCAGGATCATGATCTGTTCGATTTCCATCTTGCGTTCGTGTCCTGTGTTGCGGTGTGCGCGATGATCATCCGGGCATAGACCCTTGGCAGACTTGGCAGAGGGTGTGACCCGTCAAGAAATCATACACGAAAACATATGGAATCCTCCTGCCGTATTTGTCAGGGGGATATGCTAACATCATGCTGTTTTTATTTGCCAATTTGAATGTTTAACCATGCCAGATGACAGTGTTCATATCCCGATGCGATCCGTTGCCGTTTCCATCAAGCAGGCGCGCAACCTTGCGCTTGTCGGGCAGGGGTTTGATTGCGATGACAATCGCCCGGTGACCAAACGCCGGATCATCAAGGCGATCCGTCAAACCAATATGTTGCAGGTCGATAGTGTCAACGTTTTGACGCGCGCGCATTACATGCCGATTTTCAGCCGGTTGGGGGTCTATGACGCCGCCTTGCTTGATCAAGTGGTCTGGGGCACGGACCGGCAGCGCAAATTGTTTGAATATTGGGGCCATGAAGCATCGATGATCCCGGTTGAGGATTACCCGCTGTATCGCTGGCGGATGGAGGATGCGCGCAATGGAAAGGGGACATGGGGCCGGATTGCCCGGATGCAGCGCGAACAGCCCGATCTGATCAATGGCATTCTGGCCCGGATTGAGCGTGAAGGTGCGATTGGCGCGAGTGACCTTGAAGACAAGCGTGCCAACAGTTCGGCATGGTGGGGATGGTCGGACACCAAAACCGCGATGGAATATCTGTTCTGGAGCGGTCAGGTCATGTCGCGCAAACGCCGCAGCAGTTTTGAACGGGTTTATGATTTGCCCGAACGGATCATTGGCGATGCGGCCAATCTTGCCGCCCCCGACAGGCAGGATGCGCAATGTGATCTGATCTGTAAGGGGATTGCCGCGATGGGGGTGGCGACCGAGGCGGATCTGCGTAAATATTTCCGCCTGCCAACAGCGGACGTGAAAGGATGCCTTGTGCGTCTTGTCGAAGAAGGACGGTTGTTGGCAGCAGACGTTCAGGGGTGGAAACAGCCGGGCTATATGTGCCCGAACGTCAATCCACGGTCACGGGCCAAGCCGACATGCTTGATGGTGCCGTTTGATCCGGTGATGTGGGAGCGCGACCGGGTGGAACGCATTTTCGGGTTTAACTACCGGATCGAGATATATGTTCCGGCCGAAAAGCGCCAATACGGCTATTACGTCCTGCCGTTTATGTTAAACAGCGAATTTGTTGCGCGTGTCGATTTGAAAGCAGATCGGCAGGCCGGGGTGCTTTTGGTGCAAAGCGCGCATCTTGAAGATGGTTTTGCCGCAGGTGATGTTGCCGGGGCGCTTATGGCCAATCTTGAACGCCTGTCGGCGTTCCTTGGCCTGTCGGGTGTTGTGGTGATGCCCGCGAATGACTTTTCGCGGTATCTGGCCAGTGTTCGCGTGGCCTGAAAAGGTAAACGGGGCGCAGGTCCCACAACCGCGCCCCGTTTTAACCATCATTCCAGCCTGACTGTAAATAACTTCAGGAGATTACAGTCAACAGTTCCACCTGGCCTTACCAGCAGGTGTAACCCCCATCAGCCAGAACGATGGATCCGGTCATCAAGCTGGATGCGTCTGAGGCAAGGAACAGCACAACCGAGCCGATTTCATCGGTCTCGCCCAAGCGGGCCATCGGAGTGCCATTGATCCATGCGTCGTACATTTCCGGCTTGGATTTCACGAACTCATTCAGCGGGGTTGCGATATAGGTCGGTGCAACCGCATTGACGCGCACGCCGCGTCCGCCCCATTCAGCCGCCAGCGATTTGGTCAACTGATGCACAGCCGCCTTGGACGCGTTGTAATATGCCTGTTCCTGTGGCTTGTTGACAATGACGCCCGACATCGAGCCGACATTGACGATGACGCCATTTTTCTTGGCCAGCATCTGCTTGCCAAATTCGCGGCAGCACCAGAATGTGCCGTTCAGATTGACGTCAACGACATTGAGCCAATGTTCATCCGCAACTTTTTCGGCCGGGGTTTCCGACCGTGCGATGCCGGCGTTATTGACAAGAATGTCGATGCCGCCCTGCTTGGCCATTTTTTCGGCACTGGCACGGACCTGATCGGTGTTGGTGACATCCATGATGTCGATGTCGGCGGAGTACCCTTTGGATTTCAGGTAATCACGGCCTTCTTCGGCGACAGCTTCGCTGATATCGCCAATGATGACATGTGCGCCTGCTTCTGCCAGTGCTTCACAGCAGGACAGGCCGATTGCACGACCGCCGCCCGTGACATAGGCACGGCGACCGGTAAGATCGAACTTTTTAAGATACATTTGGGTCTCACAGTTTTCTTGATTTGGTAAGGCGGGATCGCAACGCGTGTGCGGCATTGCGACCCGGTGTGCACGGTTTAGAAATTATCCAAGGGCCAGACCGTGGGCGTCAAAACGATGGATGCGGTCCTGTTCCGGGGTGAGGAAGATTTTGTCATTCCCGCTCAGCGGCATTTCACCGGTTGCCCGCACCGTCATTGCGCCAAATTCATCCGATTGCACATGGAGGTATGTTTCCGCCCCCAAGTGTTCGGCGATTTTGACCGTGGCCGGGATCACACCGCTTTCGGTGCTGACCACGAGGTGTTCAGGGCGAACGCCGATTTCATGACAACCATGTTTTGCCGCCAGTTCGCCGCCCAGGAAGTTCATTTTCGGCGAGCCGAT
Organism: Thalassospira lohafexi; assembly: GCF_002844275.1. GTDB lineage: Bacteria > Pseudomonadota > Alphaproteobacteria > Rhodospirillales > Thalassospiraceae > Thalassospira > Thalassospira lohafexi. The sequence goes on along the minus strand of NZ_NXGX01000005.1, from coordinate 374,412 downwards.
GAAACCGGCGACGAATTTGTTGGCCGGTTTGCTGTAAAGGTCCATCGGTTTGCCGACTTGCTCGACACGGCCAGCCTGCAACACAACGATTTTGTCGGCCATGGTCATGGCTTCGACCTGATCATGGGTGACATAGATCATCGTGGTTTTGAGGTCCTGATGCAGACCGGTGATTTCAAGACGCATGTTGACGCGAAGGGCGGCATCAAGGTTCGATAACGGTTCATCAAACAGGAAGGCGGCCGGGTTTCGGACAATCGCACGGCCAATGGCAACGCGTTGACGCTGACCGCCCGAAAGGGCACCGGGGCGCCGTTCGAGATAGTCGGTCAGATTGAGGATTTTGGCCGCACTCTGGACTTTCTCGTTGATAACTTCCTTGCTTTCACCGGCCATTTTCAGGCCAAAGGCAATGTTGTTAAAAACGGTCATATGCGGATAAAGCGCATAGGACTGAAAGACCATCGACAGGCCGCGCTTGGCCGGGGCTTCGTTGGCAACGTCGATACCATCAATCATGATTTTACCGTCGGTGACATCTTCAAGCCCGGCAATCAGGCGCAGCAAGGTTGATTTGCCACAGCCCGACGGGCCGACAAAGACGACAAACTCACCATCATTGATGTCAAGATCGACACCCGGAATCACATCCAGCGTTCCGAAGGTTTTCTTGACTTTCTCCAGTCGGATAGCACCCATTGCGGTGTTCCTTCTTTCTAGATTTCAATAGGGCAGCGGTTACTTGACCGCGCCAAATGTCAGACCACGAACCAGCTGTTTCTGTGAGAACCAGCCAATGACAAGAATTGGTGCAACTGCCAGAGTTGAAGCGGCTGAAAGCTTTGCCCAGAACAGGCCTTCGGGGCTTGAGTACGAGGCAATGAAAGCTGTCAGCGGTGCCGCATCGGACGTTGTCAGATTGAGTGTCCAAAAGGCTTCGTTCCAGGCAAGGATCACATTCAAGAGCATGGTCGATGCAATGCCGGGCAGGGCCATGGGCAACAGCACAAAGATGATTTCCTTGGGCAGGGTTGCGCCATCCATGCGGGCGGCTTCGAGAATGTCGGTCGGGATTTCCTTAAAGTAGGTGTAGAGCATCCAGACCATGATCGGCAGGTTCATCAAAAACAGAACCATGATCAGACCAAACCGGGTATCAAGCAGTCCCCAGTCGCGAAACATCAGATAGATCGGCACAAGAACGCCAACGGGTGGCATCATCTTGGTCGACAGCATCCAGAGAAGCGCGTCCTTGGTGCGTTTGGTCGGGTTAAAGGCCATGGCCCATGCGCAGGTGACAGCAAAGACCAAGCCAACCAATGTGGAGCCGACCGCCAGAATGACGGAGTTCATGGCGAACTTGAAATAGTTCGACCGTTCCTGAACCTCGACATAGTTTTCAAGCGTCCAGTCAAAGGAGATGAAGCTTGGCGGAATGCTGACGGCTTCAAGTTCGCTTTTGAAACTGGTTAAAACCATCCAGAAGATCGGGAAGAAAATCAAAAGGCCGACAACCCAGGCAAAGGCCGAGAAGCTGATATAGCCAAGAGGTGTTTGTTTCTTTTCCATATCGCGCCCCTAATTATCCAGGTTCTTGCCGATGAGGCGGATCAGGAAGATCGCCACGATATTGGCCAGAATGACCGCGACAATGCCGCCGGCTGATGCGCCGCCAACGTCGTACTGCAACAGTGCTTGTGTATAGACAAGGAACGCAATGTTGGTCGTTGCCAGACCCGGGCCACCACCTGTGGTGACAAAGATTTCGGCAAAGACAGTCAGCAGGAAGATGGTTTCAATCAGCACAACCACGGTAATCGCACGGCTGAGGTGGGGCAGGGTAATATAGAAAAAGATCGATACCGGACCGGCGCCATCCATCTGGGCGGCTTCCTTTTGGTCGCGGTCAAGCGACTGAAGGGCGGTCAGAAGGATCAGCACGGCAAAGGGCAGCCATTGCCATGACACCATGATGATGATGGATGTCAGCGGCGCATTGGTAAACCAGTCAATGGCAGGCAGGCCAAGTAAACTGGCAAGCCAGGCAAACATCCCCGAAACCGGGTCCATCAAAAGGTTTTTCCAGACCAGTGCATTGACGGTCGGCATGATGAAGAACGGTGCAATCACCAGAAGTCGCAGGATGCCGCGCCCAAAAATCGGTTGATCGAGCAGCAATCCCAGCAGGATGCCACCAATCACGGTGATGACCAGAACTGAACCGACAAGCAGCAGCGTGTTTGCAAGGGAGGCAAAGAACGCCGGGTCGGTCAGGAAAAATTCGTAATTGAGAGTGCCGATCCATTCTTCCGTGCCTGGCGACAACAGATTGTAGCGCAGGAAGGAAAAGTAAATTGTCATGCCCAGCGGGACGGCCATCCATAAGAACAGGACGATGATCGATGGCGCGGACATGATGCGCCCGGTAAGGGTCGAGGCACGTGTCGACATGATGTGCTCCCCGAAATTGATGTTGATGTCCCGATCCGGATGGAAAGAGGGTGGCGGTGTTAGAGCAAGTTGCTCTGTGGCCGCCACCCCAAGTTCATCAGGTCAAGGAGGTCAGGCCGGATATCATTTCATGATGTGCGATGATCTGAAATCCGACCTGTGGTGCATCAGTAGTAACCGGCTTTGCGCATGGTGCGGTCGGTGCTGGCTTGTGCGGCCGAAAGGGCCTCTTCAACCGTGGACTGACCGGCAAGAGCTGCCGAGAACTGCTGGCCTACAGTCGTACCGATACCCTGGAATTCCGGGATCGCGGCGAACTGAACACCAACATAGGGTTTCGGTTTGAGGGTCGAGTTGATCGGATCTGCGCTGTCGATGGCGAGAAGCGTCTCGTCTGCAAAGGGTGCAGCCTCAAGATATTTCGGGTTTTCGTACAGCGAAATACGGGTTCCCGGGGGAACGTTTGCCCAACCTTCTTTGGAGGCAACCAGTTCGAGATATTCTTTGGACGTTGCCCAGGCGATGAATTTCTGAGCGGCTTCGACGTTCTGGGATCCCATCGGAATGCCAAGGTTCCAAGCCCAGAGCCAGTTGGCACCGGTGCAGGTTACAGCGCAAGGAGCCTCGGTGAAGGCAACCTGATCGGCAACTTTGGATTCTTTGGGGTTGGTGACAAAGGATGCTGCAACGGTTGCATCAATCCACATGCCACATTTGCCGGAGTTGAACAGCGACAGGTTTTCGTTAAACCCGTTCGATGTTGCCCCCGGAGGACCGTAGTTACCAAGGATGTTGGTATACATGTCCAGGGCGGCTTTCCATTCCGGCCCGTCGAAGGTCGGGTTCCATTCTTCGTCAAACCAGCGTGCGCCATAGGCATTGCCCATGGTCGAGATCAGCGCCATGTTTTCGCCCCAGCCGGCTTTGCCACGCAGGCAGATGCCATAGACGCCGTTGTCCGGGTCATGCAGCTTTTTGGCGATATCAAGGGTCTGATCCCAGGTCAGGCGACCGTTGACTTCAATGCCGGCTTTTTCGAACAGATCCTTGCGGTACATCATCATCGAGCTTTCGCCGTAGAACGGTGCAGCATAAAGCGCATCATCCTTGGAGACGGCCGCCCGGATGGCAGGCATCAGATCGTCGACGTCATAGTCGGAGCCGAGATTATCAAGCGGTGCCAGCCAGCCTTTTTCAGCCCAGATTGGCACTTCGTAGGTGCCAATGGTCATGATGTCATACTGACCGCCCTTGGTGGCGATGTCGGTGGTGACGCGCTGACGCAGGGTGTTTTCTTCGAGGGTGACCCACTCAAGCGAAATATCAGGATTCTGTGAGGTGAAATCATCCGTCAGCTTCTGCATGCGGATCATGTCACCGTTGTTGACGGTTGCGATGGTCAGTTTGGTTTCGGCATTGGCGGTGAATGCAACACCGCCTGCTAGTAGCGCGCAAAGCGCGGCTCCCATAACGCGTTTCATGTTTCCTCCCTAAAGGACTATGTACCCGGTAAGCAAATTCTTGCTCGTATTGATCATTTGTTCAGGTGGTGAGCATTCACTCAATTACTGGGTCTCTTGTCAAATTAAATCGTTCTTGCGGTGCACAAAAACAACCCCTGCCAAACGGGTTGACAGGGGGGATGGGGCTTGGTTCTTCGAGGGTTGTTGCAGATGCTACTGCAATAAAGATTCTGCGGTGGCTTCGTCGGTGATCAGGGTCGAGATCAGTTTGCCGCGCATCGCACCGCGAATCGCTTTGACCTTTTTCGTGCCCTTGGCAACCGCGATGGTATTGGTGGTCGGCGACTGGGCCGGGGCACTGGTAACGCAATGATTGACCGCATGATCAAGGATGGTGCCATCCTGATCAAACGACCAACTGATGACTTCGCCAATGCCGCCACTTTTGCGCAGCGACGTCAGTTCATCCTTGCTGATGAAGCCGTCAATATGAAGCGGCGCGTCATCGCCAAGATGCCCGACCCCGATAAAGCGAATGTCGGCCTCAGCAGCGAGTTTGAGGATATTGTCCATCGGGGGCTGTTGCTGCATGCGTTGACGCATTTGCGGATCTTCGATGATGACCGGAATCGGCAAGGGATAATGCGGTGCGCGGGTGCGGTCGGCAAGGTCGATCACCGCGTCATAGAAACTGGCAGCACCATCATGGGCAATGGTGCCGACAAGCGAGACGATCTTATGGTGGCGGCCATCAATCCGGCCAACCTCATCGACCATGGCGCGCATGGCACGCCCGGTGCCCAGTGCTATGATTTGCGGATCGGGTGATTGCAGGGCGCGTTCAAGATAGGTGGCTGCGGCCTGGGCCATGCCAAACATCGCCTCGGGGGCGGCAGGGTCGGTCGGGACAACGTCACAGGCGGCAAGTTCGTATTTTTCGCAAATCGCCTTGCCCAGTTCCATGCAATGCGCAATCGGATGATCAAGGCGGACCTTGACCAGACCTTCGCTGACGGCAGCGGACACAAGACGCTGTGCGGTCGGGCGCGAGACGCCAAGTTTGGTAGCGATTTCGTCCTGCGTATTGCCAGCACAATAGTACAGCCAGCCCGCGCGGGCGGCTTCGTCCAGACGTGCGGCTTCCTTGCGTGTGCGTTTAACCATCCGATTTCCCCGAAATTATTTTTCTTCGTAACGTGCCGGGCAGGCGGTGGAATTTTCCATCCCTTAGACTGATTGCCTAGCGCCTTTTTGCGCATCTGACCAGCATGTTTGATTTCATAAACGACAAAACCCGCCTTCGAGAAGGCGGGTTTTGCATCGTGGAAAGACGTGAAACGTTATTTCTTCGGCAGATATTCCGCGACCAGTGCTTCGGCGATCTGAACCGCGTTAAGGGCAGCCCCTTTGCGCAGGTTGTCCCCGACACACCACAGCGACAGACCGTTTTCAACCGTCGGGTCCTTACGCACGCGCGAGATAAAGACATTGTCCTCGCCCTGCACTTCCTGCGGGGTGACATATCCTTCGTCCTGACGGTAGTCGACCACCGAAACGCCGGGGAAGGCTTTCATTGCCTTGCGGGCTTCTTCGACGGTGATCGGGCCATCAAATTCGATGTTGACCGCTTCGCCATGACCAACAAAGACCGGGACACGGACACAGGTGGCGTGAACGGCAATTTCGGCCGGGGCCATGATTTTGCGCGTCTCGACCGCCATTTTCCATTCTTCGCGGGTGGCACCGTCATCCATGAAGGTATCGATATGGGGAATGACGTTAAAGGCGATCTGCTTGGTGAATTCTTCCTTTTGCGGAAGATCGTTCACATAAATGCCCTTGGTCTGATTGAACAGTTCGTCCATGGCAGCCCGGCCAGCACCCGATACCGACTGATAGGTCGACACCACGATGCGTTTGATCGGGGCGATGCCCTGAAGCGGTTTAAGCGCCATGACCATCTGGATGGTTGAGCAGTTCGGGTTGGCAATGATGTTCTTTTTGGCGTAGCCCGAAAGTGCTGCGCCATTGACCTCGGGCACGACGAGTGGCACGCCCGGTTCCATGCGCCAGTAGCTGGAGTTGTCAATTACGACACACCCGGCTTCGGCAGCCTTTGGCGCCAGTTTCTTGGCCGCTTCACCACCAGCGGAAAACAGCGCGATATCAACCTTGGAAAAATCAAAGGTCGCAGAATCCAGAACGCTGAGATCGGTGTCATCGCCATAGGAAACCGTGCGGCCGATTGATTTTGAAGATGCCAGCGCAAAGATTTCGTCAGCCGGGAAGTTGCGCTCGGCAAGGGTGTTGAGCATTTCACGCCCGACATTACCAGTCGCACCGACAACAGCGATTTTATAGCCCATCAGATGCCTCTTTTCAGTCTGTATGGCATGTCGCGCCCCCAATGCTGACCTTATTGCAACCATAAGACCGGGCAAACGGCGCGATAAACATACCTGTGGATAGTTTTCGATGATCTGCGGCGAGATGTAAGGCTTTCGGGGCAATTGCGCAAGCGTATCCTTGGCAGGGCAGCCACGATTACTACTTGAGATCGTAGAAAATTCTGGCAGAATTATTACGGGGTTCACGTACTGAGCCCGAGATCAGAATCGTTCGGCGTCCTGCTTGGTTGATTTCTGCTTTTGGCATGGGCGTAACGCGTTGTGCGTGTCATGTGGTGTCATGTTCTGGCTTCCTTCCGAACGTCTTTAAGACATGATCCTGATTTAGGGTTGGTACGTATGCGTGGGTGGCACCGCGCATGGGGCGATCAATTTTCCGACTTTTAAGAAGGAAGGGCGATGACGTACCCGATGAGTTTGGATTGGACACAAAAAAAGGTTCTCGATTTCTTTCGGGAACATGTGACGCGTGGAACATTGATATTCCGCGTTGATGACAAACACGAGGTGGTTCTGGGTGACGGCCAGGAACCAAAAGCCGCCATGACCATACCCGACTGGGCCAATACGCTGAAAATGGCGTTAAGTCCTGATCCCGGTTTTGGCGAAGCGTTCATGCGCAGTGGGTTTGATCTTGTTTCTGGCGAATTGGAAGATCTGATCAAAGTATTGCGCCTGAATTTCGAAGGCGGTCATTCCGCCAACGGGTTTGGCAGTTTCATTGAAAAACTGCAGGCCCTGAAATTCCAGATTGCCCAGTTTACCAGCATCAAGGCGGCATCACGCCGGGTGCGCCATCACTATGATATCGGCAATGATCTTTATACCCGGTTTCTTGATCCGGATATGCAGTATTCCTGTGCGTTCTGGGATGATGGTGCGCAAACGCTTGAAGAAGCACAGCACCGTAAAATGAGCCTGACGACCCAGCGGCTTAAGATCAATGAACCCGGATTGCGGGTGGTAGATATCGGGTGCGGCTGGGGCGGGTTAAGCCGTTTTATTCGGCGTGAAACCGGGGCCGAGGTGCACGGTATCACGTTGTCGACTGAACAATACAACTGGGCACAACAACAGCGTCTGGAATTGGGCGACAATGCCAGTCGCGGCCTTGATTACCATCTGCTTGATTACCGGGTGTTTTCCCAGGCCAATGCGGGAAAATACGACAGGGTAGTATCGGTCGGCATGTTTGAGCATGTTGGCCGCCATCAGTTCAAAACCTATTTCGAAAAGGTTGGTGAGCTTCTGAAAACGGGTGGTCGAGCGGTGATCCACACGATCATCAAGCCGCGTGCTGAATTTACCTCGCCGTGGATTGATCGATATATTTTCCCCGGCGGGTATATCCCGGCAGTGCATGAAGTGATCGAAGCGGCCGAACATGCCAGTCTGATGGTGGACGCATCGCATTTCCATCCCGGACGCAACTATGCCAAGACGCTGATGGCGTGGCGCGACCGGTTTCGTGATGTGGCCGATCAGCTTGATCCGGAAAAATACGACACAGAGTTCAAACGGATGTGGGAGTTTTATCTGGCAGGTTGCATCAATGCCTTTGACGAGGCCGAGGGCGGCGGTGGCATGCGGGTTGGCCAGTTTGTCTTTACCAAGCCGGGATTTGACTACGCGTAATATGACGGGGCGGGGAGCAAAAGTTTCCCGCCCCGTTTGATTTTAGTCCCCATATGCAAAATATCGGTGATGAACCCCGAGACATTGGGGAACACCAAAGGCGACAAAAACAAGAAATGGCATTGTTGCCCAAAAAGATACACATCGCGTGATCGACCGGCACGTCAGATGTGACGCATGCGAACGGTTCTAAACCGGTCATTTTGTCGGGAGGAAACGACATGTTGAAAGTTTTGAACTGGGACGACGGTACGGACCGCACTGCTGATATCAATGCCGGTGATGCGCCCCATATTGGTCAGGTGGAAGATTACGTCAACGCACTTGCATCTATCGAGGTATCGAGCTGTGAACGCGATATGCTGCGGGTCCATGCCAATGCACCGGGCCGTGAGATTAGCGGATTGAAGTTGGCCCAGACGGTGGGACATTTTGGCGCGCGGATTGGCAATAAGAAATATGGCCGGTTGGCGCGTAAAATTTCGCAGGCCGCAGGACTTCCAATGTGTGACAGCGATGTCAGTGATTATCTGGCCGCGATCTTTACCCTTGCCGATGGGAAGCCGACGGACGGTGAAGACTGGACATGGGTGATGCATGGAGCGGTGGCCGATGCGCTGAAAGAAGCTGGCGTTGTCTAGGTTTCGAAAAAACTGATCCTTTTGAAAATAATCGGGCGGGCTGTGTAACACGGCCCGCCCTTATTTCGTCCTTGTTTGCAGAAAGGGCATTTTGCCCGGCGAATTCACTGCTGTTTTCAAGGAGAACCATCATGAGCCGTTTCGCATTTCCCAAAGCCAGCCCGAAACTGTTTGAAGCCATGTTTGAGCTTGCGAGCAAACTTGCGGAAGACGCGAAAATTTCGCCCGCACTGCGCAGCTTGATCGAATGCCGTGTATCGCACATCAACGAATGTGCCCATTGCCTCCGGATGCATTCAAAAAGCTATGGCGAGCAAGGTGGCGACCCGGTCAAACTTGCGATGCTGCCACTGTGGCGCAGTTCAAAGGGCTTTGATGACGGGGAGCGTGCGGCGCTTGACTGGGCGGAATGCCTGACCAAGGTCGAGAGCCAGTCGCGTATTTCGCAAAGCCACCGTGCGTTGCTTGAACATTTCGAAGAAGACGAAGTTTCGGAACTTACCTGCATCATATCAACCATGAATGCCTGGAACCGGTTGGGCATTGCGCAGCATGAGTTTGCGTAAATCCGTTTGCGCAAATCCTGAGGACGGGGGTGACCCTGCGCCTTTGCGTCCCCGTCCCCTTTCGGGCAAAATGACTTTCATATCGGCGATACGGGATTTTCCCGTATCGCTTCATGCGTTTGATGGACCCAAGATGGCAGATCAGATTTTCGAGGCACATCGCCCCCGTTTAATGGCCCTGTCGTATCGCATGCTGGGCAGTCATGCCGATGCCGAGGACGCGGTACAGGACGTCTGGCTGCGGTGGCGGGCGCAGGATCATGAAATGATCAAGGATGCCACGGGTTGGCTGGTTAGGGTTTGCAGCAACATTTGTCTGGATGTTTTGAAGTCTGCGCGGCGGCAGCGTGAAAAATACGTCGGGCAATGGCTACCCGAACCGTGGTTGCCGCCCGAGCAACCCCACGCCGAAAAAATGCTGATCGAACAGGATGGTCTGGGGCAGGCGTATTTGCTGATGCTCGAACGGCTGGCGCCGGTTGAACGGATTGCGCTTGTTTTACACGAAGTATTTGACTGGACCCATGACGATATTGCCCCGGTAATTGAACGCACAGCCAATAATACCCGTCAGATACTGTTTCGTGCCCGGCGCAAGATGGCGCGTGAGAACGACAGGGATCCGACGCCCGCTGTTGCAGCAAAAGCCTGCGACCAGTCGAAAATCGAGGCGTTCATCAATGCCCTTAGTCTGGGGGATGTTGGGCAGTTGATGAGCCAGTTGGCCCCGGATGTGATTATGCATTCTGATGGCGGGGGCAAGGCATCAGCCGCCCTTAATCCTGTCTTTGGTAATGATAACGTTGCGCGCTTCTTTGCCGGTGTCTGGGGCAAACGCAGCCCGGATGCCCAAATTTGTTATGTGACCAATCAACGCGAATGCTGGCTTTTGATGTATGAGGGGGCCGAGGTTGTCACCGCAATCAGCGCATCAGAACGCGATGGTTTGCTGGTTGATGTTTTTGTGCATCGCAATCCGGACAAACTGGCTCTTTTTGCCCCGATGATACGTCAAGAGGAAGCCGTTGCCGTTCCAAAGACAAAGGCCGGGATTTAACCCGGCCTTTGCAAAAGTCTCTTTTTCGAAACGCCTATTTTGCGTTTTCATTGGCCTGAATGGTCAGTCCCAAAAGGTCCGCTATCGCAGGTGGTTGCATGCCGCCCGCCGCCAGCACGCCAAACGGAACAGGTGCATCGGGTGCCAATGTGATGATCAGGTGCTGTGGATTGCTAAACCAATCGACAAGCTCGGTCAGTGCGTTTGACAGGCGAGGATACTGCGCGAATTTTTCCTGCGTTTGCATCAGGACCATTGCACCAACCATTTGCAAGTCCTCGGCGGTTTGGCCATTGCCCTGTGCCGCCAGCCTGAGGAATATTTTCACCAGTTTTTCACCTTGAACCTCAAGACGGGCAGCATTGAAGCTTGTTTTGGTCAAGGCGATTTGGCGTAGTTTTTCGGTCTGATCAAGGCGAGTTGAAGTCAGTTCGCCCATGATTTCAGGTGTCAGATTACCAACACTTGCCGAAAGGCTGATGCTGCCAATGTCGTCGATAGATGTTTCTTCGATGTCGTAGGTATAGACACCGCTTTGATCATCCCACGTGATATTGATTTTGCCATTGAGGCTGAGACGGTCAAAGTTTTCCAGGCCGATCATACTGGCGATCAGGTCTTTCACCGGTGAGGTGTCGGGTAGTTCGATATACATTCCCTGAACGGCGCTGCGGCCCTTTTTGGCAAAGGTGGTGCCGTTTCCGTCAAAACGGACGGGATCACCGATGCTGGCCGACGCACGATCAATGCCAAACTTAAGGTTCTTGTTGGCATCAGTGTTGCCTGATAGCGAAAGGTCGGACACCAGGAAGCTTTCATAGACCATCGGTGACAGCAGAATGCCAAGATCGCCAAGTGTCTGGTTTTGAGCCTTTTCGATCTGTGCCATCGGATCGTTGCTTGTCGGGGTGCCGTACATTTCAACAATTTGTTGCATACGGCTTAAAGACACTTTCGATATTTCGAAATGGCCAAGTTTGAAAACCGGCTTGTCTTCATGGTCCATCAGGTCGAACTGAAAATCTGAAACTGCCAGTTTAGCAACCTCGCCGTCTTTCAGGCCGTTGACGGCAACGCTGCCAAGTTTGGTGGTAAATTCGTCCTGAGAACTCGACATTTCGGTGACAGAGAAAGCATCGACCGACAGGTTATCAATCAGATGCTGCCATTCGCGGGCATCCAATTTATTGTTGCTATCAAATGCGTCAGAGCGAATGGATTGTTTCAAATTGGTCAGCGCAATTTCGCCAAAGCTGATTTGCGGTTTGTCGTCTTTGGAGGCTGTCACTTCGGTCAGGCTTATGGCCTGTGCGCCAGATGAACTCAGACCATCAAAGCCAAAGCTGGCAAGGGTGATTTTTTCCTTGTCAGCCCGTTCAAGCAGCACGCCGGTTCCCGACAGGGCAGAGCAAAGATCGAAAGGCTTTTCAGATAAGTCGAAGGCTGTTTCGAACGATTGGGTGATGTCACAATCTGAAAAAGAAGCCGTTTCAACAGAAAAGCTTTGTTTTTCAGACGGAAGCACCAGACTAAGGTTTTGTAAGGTTAATCCCCCAAGTCGGCTTTCGGTAATGTCCTCAAGCGCGATCAGATCGGCCTTTGCCGTGCGGCCTAAACCGTCTTCGACGTGAATTCCGGGCAGTTCGGCAGCCTTGGCGGCGTAGTGAATGGTGCCATCCTTCTGGATAATGCGAAGATCAATTAAGGATGGAGCCGGGGACGATAGACGCGCGTCTTTGTTTTCGATCTGTCCGTTGTCGACGGTGACCGATCCCGCCAGAGTATCGCCAAACGGATTGGCATTCAGCAGCGTCAGCCAATTGACCTGTTCGAACTTTACGGCATCTCCGGTGATGGTGGCGCCGTCGGCGGTGCGCAGCGACACATCGGTTGCCGACATGGTGCCGCCAAACAGCGAGAGTGCGAAGTTATCAAACTCGCCGTGCAGTTCTGATCTGGGATTGGTCAGATAGCTGCGGAACTGATTTTCAAAGAAAGAAGGGGCGGCAAAATGCGCAGCGGTGGCCGCGATTGCAACGACAGCAACGCCGCCAATAATGATTTTAGTTTTGCTCATGTGGCCCTGCCTGGGTGCGTTTGAAGATGCATTATTTGGATGATTGTATTTCAACACCTTCTGGCGTGCGCGATGCGGTGTCAACCCACCCTAAGGAACAGGAAAGCAAACGGGCCGGACTACAAAGTAGCCCGGCCCGTGGGTATCATCGAGGCAATTTGATCCGTTGATCAGGCCATTTTGTCGAGTTCGTTGATCAAGGCTTCGCCCATCACCGTGGTCGAAACTTTGGCCATGCCGGGCTGCATGATGTCGGCGGTGCGCAGACCACCTTTCAGCACGTTCTGAACAGCAGTTTCGATCATGGTTGCGTCGTCACCCATGTCAAACGAGTAGCGCAGCATCATGGCAAACGACAGGATGGTGGCCAGCGGGTTGGCGATGTCCTGCCCGGCGATGTCCGGGGCGGAACCGTGTACCGGCTCGTAAAGGGCTTTGCGCGCGCCGGTGTCATCGGCCGCACCAAGGGACGCGGACGGCAACATACCGAGCGAGCCGGTCAACATGGCCGCACAATCAGAAAGAATGTCGCCGAACATGTTGGTGGTGACCATCACGTCGAACTGTTTCGGATTGCGGACCAGCTGCATGGCGGCGTTATCGACATACATGTGGCTGACCTCGACTTCCGGGAAGTCTTTGGCAACGCGTTCGACAACTTCACGCCACAGAACAGTTGATTCGAGAACGTTGGCCTTATCAACAGAACACATGCGCTTGTTGCGTTTCATCGCCATGTCAAAGGCAACGCGGGCAATGCGTTCGACTTCGGGTTCGGAATAGACCAGCGTGTTAAAGCCAAAGCGAACGCCATCGCGTTCTTCGATGCCGCGTGGCTGACCGAAATAGATGCCGCCGGTCAGTTCGCGCAGGATCATGATATCAAGACCCTTAACGATGTCTTCCTTAAGCGTTGAGGCACCGACAAGCGCATCAAACACAAGGGCAGGGCGCAGGTTGGCAAACAGGCCCATTTCCTTGCGGATTTTCAGAAGCCCGCGTTCCGGTTTGATATCAAACGGAATATCATCCCATTTCGGACCACCAACAGCGCCAAGCAGAACGGCGTCTGCGGCCATGGCTTTGGCAAGCGTTTCGTCGGTCAGCGGATTGTTATGCGCATCAATCGAAGCGCCGCCGATCAGGCCTTCGGTGGTTTCGAAATTCACATCGCGCTTTTTCGCCATCCAGTCCATGACGCGCTGAACCTGACGCATGACTTCCGGGCCGATACCGTCGCCCGGCAGCATCAATACTTTTTTGGTGATGGTCATAAATGAATCCTTCCCAGAATATATCGGGGCCATTCACCCCGTAGAGATAAAAAAGGGGCGGCAAACATCGGGCTTGCCACCCCTTTTTGAATTAAAGCGACAGCCAGGGCTGACTTGCAGCACGCTTGGCTTCGAATGCGTTGATGGCGTCGCCCTTTTGCAAGGTCAGTCCGATGTCATCAAGGCCATTGAGCAGGCAATGCTTGCGGAAGGCTTCGACTTCGAACTTGATGCAGCCGCCGTCCGGACCGGTGATTTCCTGTTTTTCAAGGTCAATGGTCACGGTGGCGTTGGAACCGCGTTCGGCATCGGACATCAGCTTGTCGACATCTTCGTGCGGCAGACGGATCGGGAGGATGCCGTTCTTAAAGCAGTTGTTATAGAAGATGTCGGCAAAGCTTGGCGCGATCACGCAGCGAATGCCAAAATCAAGCAGTGACCACGGGGCGTGTTCACGCGAAGAGCCGCAGCCAAAGTTGTCACCCGATACCAGAATCTGTGCGTTGCGATAGGCTGGCTTATTCAGAACGAAATCAGGAATTTCGTTGCCATTGTCATCGAAGCGCATTTCATCAAACAGGTTCTTGCCAAGGCCGGACCGTTTGATGGTTTTGAGAAACTGTTTGGGAATGATCATGTCGGTATCGACATTGATCATCGGCAGTGGAGCGGCGACGCCGGTCAGTGTGGTGAATTTATCCATTGTCTTATCCCTTGCTTCCGGTTTCCCACGCGAGACCAAGTGCTTCGATCAATTCTTCGGTTGCGTCAATTTCCTGTGCGACAAAATCGGGCAGGTTAATGCCTGTGAGTTGCGGCAACAGATGTTCGAGCACCGGGGCGCGTCCCAGTCGGGGCGCGCTTTCGCGAAAATTGATGAGGGCTTGTTCTGCCATGGGAACCTGTTCTTAACCGAGTTTACGAATGTCAGTCAGATGACCGGTGATCGCAGCCGCTGCTGCCATGGCCGGGCTGACCAGATGGGTGCGACCCCCACGGCCCTGACGGCCTTCGAAGTTACGGTTCGAGGTTGATGCACAACGCTCACCCGGTTCCAGACGGTCCGGGTTCATCGCCAGACACATCGAACAACCCGGTTCACGCCAGTCAAAACCAGCCTCGATAAAGATTTCATGCAGGCCTTCGGCCTCGGCCTGTTCTTTGACTAGACCAGAACCCGGAACGATCATGGCATTGACGGTTTCGCAAACCTTGCGGCCTTTTGCGACAACGGCAACAGCACGCAGATCTTCGATCCGGCCGTTGGTGCAAGAGCCAATAAAGACACGGTCAATCTTGATGTCTTCGATCGGTGTTCCTGCGGTCAGACCCATGTATTCCAGCGAACGGGCAATGGCTTTTTGTTTGCCCGGATCGGAAACATCGGTCGGCGCCGGGACTTTGCCGGTGACCGGAACGACGTCTTCGGGGCTGGTGCCCCAGGTGACCTGCGGAACGATATCGCCTGCATCAAGTTCGACAATCTTGTCGTAATGCGCACCTTCGTCAGACGGCAGGGTCTTCCAGTATTCGACGGCTTGTTCGTATGCGGCACCCTTTGGCGCCATCGGACGGCCTTTGATGTATTCAAAGGTTTTTTCATCCGGTGCGATCAGGCCAGCGCGTGCGCCACCTTCGATCGACATGTTGCAAACCGTCATGCGGCCTTCGACCGACAGGGCGCGGATGGCAGAACCGGCGTATTCGATGACATAACCGGTACCGCCAGCAGTGCCGATACGGCCGATAATGGCAAGGGTGATGTCCTTGGCGGTCACACCGGGATGCAGATCGCCTTCGACCTTGACCAGCATGTTTTTGGCCGGTTTTTGAACCAGCGTCTGGGTGGCGAGAACATGTTCGACTTCGGACGTGCCGATGCCAAAGGCCAGTGCGCCGAACGCGCCGTGGGTGGAGGTGTGCGAGTCACCACAAACCATCGTCACACCAGGAAGGGTAAAGCCTTCTTCGGGGCCGACAATATGGACAATGCCCTGACGCAGGTCAGACATCGGGAAGTAATGAATGCCGGTATCGGCAGCGTTTTTATCAAGGGTTTCAACCTGAATGCGGCTGTCTTCTTCCTTGATGCCTTCGGAGCGATCAGACGTCGGAACGTTATGATCGGGCACGGCAAGGGTCAATTCAGGATGGCGCACTTTGCGACCGGTATTACGAAGGCCTTCAAAGGCCTGCGGGCTGGTCACTTCATGGACAAGATGACGGTCAATATAAATCAGGCAGGTTCCATCATCCTGCGTGTCGACCACATGGCTTTCCCAAATCTTGTCAAAAAGGGTTTTAGGCGCACCCATCTCGACCTCCTCTTAAAATCGATCTCATATGCAGCGACGATCAGACTTTGGTGCGCAGATCGGACATTAAACCGGGGATTTCGACCGAATAACACCCGTGGGGTGCGATACGGTTTGGCGCGCTTGGTCGCCTGTTCCTCCGGGCATCCGGGTTTATCCCGGCTTGCGAAATATTATTATCCAGAACCGCGCGGGTTTGATCGTTTTTGCCGCGGGAGTGCCTTTATACACCTCGGTCCTTAAATCGCAAGCCGCCGGGCGGGTGTTTTTCCGTGCGGCACACCCTTAAATAGAGTCGTGGGAAAAACAGCATCCCATAGTAGCTAAATGCGACAGAATCCAGATAGGTAAGAGATATCTGATATAATGAAAGCTGATGAAAATATCGTATGGTTTCTGCGGGCATTGGGAAATCGGGTGGAAATCATGCGATTCGGTATAATGCACGCATAGGATGTATTTCTGTGTGCTTGATCACTTGGTGGCCGGCCCGGAGTTCTTTGGCTTTCAGGTGATCACGTCATCAGGTCGGATTTGCCCGTGGGTCTGACAAAATAAAACGGGCCCACCCGAAGGTGAGCCCGCTTATTCTTCCGACACATCGGAACGCCAAGAATTACTTCTTGTTTTTGGTGCGTTCTGCGGCGGTCAGTTTGCCTTTGTGGCCGGTGGTCTGCTCGGCGATACGTGCAGATTTACCGGTACGACCACGAAGGTAGTAAAGTTTTGCGCGACGAACGTCACCGCGGCGAACGACTTCGATTTTGTCGATGGCCGGGGAGTAGTTCTGGAATACGCGCTCAACACCTTCGCCCGATGCGATTTTACGCACGGTGAAGGAAGAGTTCAGGCCGCGGTTCTTACGCGCAATGCATACGCCTTCGAACATCTGGATACGTTCGCGGGTACCTTCAATGACTTTCAGGTGTACACGAATGGTATCACCTGCGTCGAATTCCGGGACTTCGCGCTTTGCAGCGATTTTGTCGAGCTGCTCGGTCTCGAGCTGCTGGATGATATTGGTCATGGTTTAACCCTCTTTGATGTGCCCGTTTGCAACATACGCGTCCCAAAGGTCGGGTCGCCGCTCACGGGTAATTTCTTCTGCCTGAGCATGCCGCCAGGCTTGTACCTTGGCATGATGACCGGAAAGCAAAATCTCCGGCACGTCACGCCCGTTCCAATTGGCCGGGCGCGTGTAATGCGGATATTCAAGCAACCCGGTTTCAAAGCTTTCCTCATCAACGGAGGCGGTCGTATTGACCGTTCCCTCGATCAGGCGAATGCACGATTCAATCAGGACCATGGCCGGCAGTTCGCCGCCCATGAGGATGTAATCACCGATGCTGACCTCTTCGGCCTGATGTGCATCCAGAACCCGTTGGTCGATACCTTCGTAACGACCGCAAAGCAGGATGGCACCCGGACCCATTGCCAATTCACGGCAACGTTTCTGGTTCAGCACTTTTCCCCGCGGGCTGAGGTAAATCAGCGGTAACTGCGGTGCAGATGCACGCAATTCCAACAGGGCGGCGTCGACAATATCCGGGCGCATGACCATACCGGCCCCGCCCCCAAAAGGATTGTCGTCTACAGTGCGGTGGCGGTCGGTTGCATGATCGCGGATGTCTTTGACATCAAGCGACCAGATCCCGTTTTCGAGCGCCCGGCCAGCCAAGGACTGACCCAGAACGCCCGGAAACATTTCCGGGAACAATGTTGCAACTTTTGCCTGCCACACAGACATCGATCAGGCCTCCTTCCCGCTGCCGGTCGCGTTTTCCGCGCCTACTGCATCAGCAGAGACGGCATCAGAATCGCGGTCGGCCTGAGAGTCTTTGCGAGATTTGTTCGGACGACGTGCGCGATTGCCCGGTCCTTCCTCATCTTGCAGTAGCCCCTCGGGCGGATTTACCACCAGCTTGCGTTCCGACAGAACCACCTCTGGCACAGCTTCCTTGGTAAACGGAAGAACAACAACCTTGCCCCGGACTTCTTCGAGCGCGACTTCGATAACATCGCCCGCGCCAAAATCAGCCACACCCCGTACAGTGCCAAACAGCGAACCATCAATGTGGTAAGCGGTCAGACCAACAAGGTCAGCAAGATAAAATTCGTCTTCGTCTATCGTTTCAGGCAGTGCCGTCCGCGGTACATGTAGCTTGGTTCCCCGCAGCCGTTCGGCGGCGTCCCGGTCGTCCACACCTTCGATCTTTGCGATCAACTGGTCGCGGACATGTCCGACAGGGGACAGCTTGTATTTCAAGCGGCCCTTGGCATCGAACAACGGGCCGTAACCGACAAGGTTATCCGGGTCGACGGTATAGCTTTTGACGCGGACAGCACCACGCACCCCGTGTGGAGCGGTGATCATGCCAACGCAGACATAAGCGTCGTCGTTTTTGGATTTGCGGGTATCAGCCATTTCGGTTCACAAGTTTCCGGTATCTGATCAAAGCGTACGTTCAGCGATTACTCGCCAGCAGCTTCTTCAGCAGGTGCTGCTGCTTCGGCAGCGGCTTCCGCAGCAGCGGCAGCAGCAGCTTCAACTTTTTCAGCTTTTTCGCGAAGACGTTCCTGAGCTTTCGCTTTCGGAGCAGACTTCTGCGGCTGTTCGGTCGGTTTGAACGCTTCGGCCAGGCCAGCTTTGCCCAGGAAACGTGCAACGCGTTCGGTCGGCTGTGCGCCAACTGAAAGCCAATATTTGATGCGTTCTTCTTTGAAGGTTACGCGGGTGTCAGAATCCTTCGGGAGCATCGGATCGTAAGTACCGACACGCTCGATGAAGCTGCCGTCACGCGGGGCACGAACGTCAGCAACTACGATACGGTAGTACGGACGCTTTTTGGCACCGCCACGGGAAAGACGAATCTTAACAGCCATTCGGATAAGTTCCTTTCAGCTTGGGTTTGTAGTCTTCTACATCATGGCCCCGAGGGGCCTATTCATTTAGTCTATGGGCGCCGGCTTTATGGGCCGGTTTGGTTCCTGATCAGAATTCGGTACGAACACTTTCAGGAACACGTTCGAGTATCTGGGGTCTGGCTATTTCTTCTTGCCGAACCCCGGAAATCCAGGAGGCATGCCACCGCCGCCCCCTAATCCCGGGAAGCCGGGCGGTAAACCGCCGCCGCTACCGGTTAATCCTTTTGGCAAATTATTCAGGTCGGGCATGTCCCCGCCTTCAAGCATTGCCGGGTCCATTTTCGGCATGCCGCCAAACAGACCCTTTTTACCCATCTTGCCCATCTTTTTGATCATGGTGGACATGGTCTGGTATTGTTTCAGAAGCTTGTTCACATCCTGAACCGAAAGTCCGCAACCTGCGGCAATACGCTTTTTGCGCGATGCCTTGATCAGGGCCGGGTTTTCACGTTCCTTGGGCGTCATCGACAGGATGATGGCTTCCTGGTGGGTCAGAAGTTTCGGATCGAGCTTGGTCTGCGACATCTGCTTTTTCAGCGCGCCCATGCCCGGCAACATTCCCATGATGCCCGAAAGATCACCCATGTTCTGAAGCTGTTTGAGTTGGGACAGAAGATCGTTGAGGTCAAACTGACCTTTACGAAGCTTCTTGGCCATTTTCTCGGCGTCTTCGGCCTTGATGTTCTCCGCGGCTTTTTCAACAAGGCTGACAACATCGCCCATGCCGAGAATGCGGTTGGCAATACGATCTGGATGGAAGGCTTCCATCTCGTCGATTTTTTCGCCAACACCCAGCATCTTGATCGGGCAGCCAGTAATCTGACGCATCGAAAGTGCTGCACCACCACGTGCATCGCCGTCAACACGGGTCAGAACAATCCCGGTGATGCCGACTTTTTCGGCAAATTCCTTGGCGACATTGACCGAGTCTTGCCCGGTCATCGCATCGGTAACAAGCAGGGTCTCAACCGGGTTGACCGCATCACGGACCTGGGCGACTTCGCTCATCAGTTCCATGTCGATATGCAGGCGACCAGCGGTATCAAGGATCACCGCGTCGTAACCTTCTTTGCGACCCATATCCATGGCGCGCTTGGCAATCGAGACCGGCTTTTCGCCCATAACGATCGGAAGGATACCCAAACCATTATCGTCGGCCAGAACCTTCAGCTGCTGCTGGGCGGCTGGACGGTAAATATCGAGTGATGCCAGAAGGACTTTCTTGTTGCGTTTTTTGGTCAGGTGCAGCGCGATTTTGGCGGAACTGGTGGTTTTACCCGAGCCCTGCAGACCGACCATCAAGATTGGAACGGGCGGGGTGGAGGCAAGATTGATTTCTTCGCCTTCGCCGAGCATGTTTTTAAGTTCGTCATGGACGATCTTAACAACCATCTGACCCGGTGTTACCGAGCGCAGAACATCCGCGCCAATCGCACGTTCGGTTGCATTGGAGATGAAGGTTTTAACGACCGGCAGCGCCACGTCAGCCTCAAGCAAGGCGACGCGTACTTCGCGCATGGCTTCCTTGACGTCAGATTCCTTGAGCGCGCCACGTTTGCGCAGCTTATCAAGAACCCCGCCAAGGCGATCGCTTAGTCCTTCAAACATTCCAAATCCCGTCTGTGTTGCTGGTGTTTCCACCGTGTGCGCACAAAAAACTAAAACCCAGTGCTCGAAAACTCGAGGACTGGGGGAGTCACCTCTGGGGCGACCTTTGGTAGGCAGGGTTTATGGGATCGGCTGTCGGGAGTCAAGCGCTATTGGGCGCAAAAGCGCAGAACATCGCGCTTTTTGAGTCAATTACGCCCCAATCAGTGATTCTGCCAGCCCAACCGGGTGTTTAACCCGCAGTATGAGAAGGCTCAATCGCGTGATTGTCAATCAAACGGGCCTTGCCAAGACGGGCGGCAACGAAGACTCGCGCCGGTTTGGTGACGGTTTGCGTGACAAGGTCAAGTGTCTGCGCATCGCGGATTTCAAGATAGTCAATCGGATCAAAACCCGCCGACAAAATATCTTCGCGTCCCTTGGCCAAAAGCGGGCCAATGTCGGCCCCGGAGGCCGCCGCAGCGGTGATAGAGGCGAGAACGCGGTTCAGTGTCGGAGCAATCGCGCGTTCATCGGGTGTCAGGTATCGGTTGCGTGATGACATGGCCAAGCCGTCTTTTTCGCGCAGGATTTTTGCACCTATGATCTCGACCGGGATGTTGAGATCGGCGCTAAACCGGCGAATGACCATCAGTTGCTGATAGTCCTTCTGGCCGAAAATTGCGCAATCAGGCAAGGCTTGCAGCAAAAGCTTGGTGACGATCTGGGCAACCCCGTCAAAATGGCCCGGACGTGCCGCACCACATAAAACGTTGGTCATGCCACCATCGACATGAACCTTGGTGGCAAAGCCATCGGGATACATTTCATCAACCGACGGCGCAAAACACAAGGCGACCCCGGCTCCATCAAGCAATTTCTGATCGTCAGGAAGGGTGCGTGGATAGGCACCGAAATCCTCGTCCGGGGAAAACTGGGTTGGATTGACAAAGATGCTGACGATCACGCGGTCAGCGTGTTCAAGGGCCAGTTTCGTCAGGCTGATATGGCCGTCATGAAGCGCGCCCATGGTCGGGACCAAGGCAACACGAAGACCTTCGGCGCGCCAACTGGCGACAGTCGCGCGCAGATCAGCGACAGTGTGAACAGTCGTAAGGGACATCTTTATCGTCGAACCGAAAATTTCCAGAAATTGCGGCGGTCATATGGGCAGGTTTAGCCCTTAAACCGCGCGCAAGTTACCTTTTTTCGCAATGCCAAAGCAATGTTCATCCGATGGGAATTTCCGGGTACGGACTTCCTCGGCATATTTGCCAACTGCTTCGGATACGGAATCCCCAAGGTTGGCATAGCGTT
Source organism: Thalassospira lohafexi (assembly GCF_002844275.1). Taxonomy (GTDB): domain Bacteria; phylum Pseudomonadota; class Alphaproteobacteria; order Rhodospirillales; family Thalassospiraceae; genus Thalassospira; species Thalassospira lohafexi. Next base: position 352,696 of record NZ_NXGX01000005.1, on the reverse strand, counting down.
TGACGAATTTCGGGGTGAAATCGGAAAACAGGCCAAGGATATCTTCGGTCACCAAAACCTGACCGTCACAGGCAACCGATGCCCCAATGCCGATGGTCGGGATATCGATGGTTTCGGTGATCTGGCGTGCGACGCCTTCGACCGTTCCTTCGACGACGACGCAAAAGGCACCGGCCTTGGCAACAGCCTTGGCATCGGTGATCATTTTCTGGGCGGCATCATCGCCGCGTCCCTGGCTTTTAAACCCGCCCATGGTGTTGACCTGTTGGGGCATCAGGCCGATATGGGCCATGACAGGAACGCCGCGTGCATTAAGAAACTCGATGGTTTCAGCCATTTCAGCCCCACCTTCAAGCTTCACCGCAGCACAGCCGGTTTCGGCCAGAATATGGGATGCGGTCTGGAACGCCTGTTCCTTGGATCCCTGATAGCTGCCAAAGGGCAGATCAACAACAACGCAGGCGTTTTGTGATCCGCGCATGACGGCTTTGCCGTGGTTGACCATCATATCGACGGTGACGGCAAGGGTACTTTCCATGCCATAAACAACCATGCCCAGTGAATCGCCAACCAAAAGCAGGTCGCAATGTTCATCAAGGCGTTGAGCCATCGGTGTTGTATAGGCCGTCAGGCAGACAATCGGTTCAAGGCCTTTGCGGGCACGGAGTTGCGGAACGGAAACCCGCCCCGTCTTTTTGCTGGTGGCACTCATGACGTTTCTCCCCCGGTCCTACCGGAATTTGCTGCCCGATCTATGTCAGGCGAGGGGTCATGTTTACAATATGATGACCATTCGCGGGAAATGTTTTTTCGCAATCGCGAAATAAGTAATTCGGCCAATAGCGTGCAATTAAGCGATGTTTTCCCGTGCTTTTCGAAGGTTATTGACCGATTTGGACAAATTGCGTTGCAAGCGCACAGTAAAATTACAAACCTTCGGCAAGATCTTCGAGCATCTCGCGACCGACGGCTTCAATATGTCGGTTGTCTTTTAGTGAAATCGTGGCTTCCTTGCGCAGTTGGGTCAGGGTGCGCGACACGGTTTCAATGGTCAGGCCAAGATAATCGGCAATGTCTGAACGGCTCATGGGGATGCTGATCATGTCGCTGTCTTCGCCGCGATGTTCCTGACGGCGGGCCAGCATCAACAGGAAGGATGCCACTTTTTCCTTGGCGGTTTTACGGCCGAGCAAAAGCATCTGGTCCTGTGCGGCCGCAAGTTCGTCGACAGCCATTCCCAGCATGCGTTTTTCAAGCTGCGGGAAGTCATCAAACAGTTTTTCAAGCTTTTGACGCGGGAAGCGGCACGCGGTTACAGGCTCAACCGCCTCGGCGGTGTATCGGTAATTTGTATTGAGAGCCAGACCCAGAAAGTCACCGGCAAACAGAAAGCCGGTGATCTGACGACGGCCATCGCCAAGAAGCTTGTAAAGTTTTACCGAGCCCGACGTGATGTTGAATACATAGTCGGCGTCTTCGGCTTCGTGGAAGATGGTGTTATGTCCGTCAAACTGAACATGGGTCAGAATTTGGCGCAAATGGTCGTGCTCAGCACCATGCAAAGACGAGCAGAACGTCAGGTCCTTAATGGAACAGGCTTCGCAAAGTTGGGGGCGGACTGCCATTGCAAACTCCGTTGCTTGTAATCCAAGACGTTCAGACTATGACAATCTATGCGATTAGGCAGGTATGTTTCAAGCTATTCTAACTCTTATCTTGTGTAGTTTGATCGAGATTCTTATGTGGTGGGGTTTTATCGTCATCATCATCGTCAAACAGGATGCGATTGGCGGCCCCTTCCATATCGTCGAACTGTCCGGATTTAAGCGCCCATAGAAACGCCCCCAAGCCAAGCAAGCCAAGAAACAGTGCAATCGGGATCAGCAGCAAAAGGTTGCTCATGTGATTGGGGCTCCGGCGTGTTGAGGGGCAGGCGAGGTTTGCGGGTAAGACGGATTGTGGGTTTGTTTGCCATTTGCGTGCAGGCGCAAGGCATTGGCAATCACCACCAGCGAAGACGAGGACATGGCAATTGCCGCAATCAACGGTGTGACCAATCCCGATACCGCAAGCGGGATGGTGATCAGGTTATAGGTAAAGGAGATGGCGAAATTTTGCCGGACAAGCCGGTCGGCTTTACGCGCGATATCAAGGGCTTCGATCACTGCGCCAAGACGGTCGCCCTGAAAAACAATGTCGGCTGCATTCTGACTAATTTCGGCCGCACTGGCGGGGGACATTGATGCGTGGGCGGCCGCCAAGGCCGGGGCATCATTGATGCCGTCACCGACCATCAGATCAAACATACCGGCGTCACGTCGTTTTTGAATATGGGCGGCCTTGTCGGTTGGTGTCAGACGGGCACGCCATTTGGTAATGCCAAGTCTTTCGGCAAATTGTCGCACCGTTTGTTCGCGGTCGCCGGAAAGAAGGCTGATGTCAAACCCGTCGTTGCGCAGATGTTCGATGACCTCGCTGGCATCAGCACGCGGGGTATCGCGAAAGACAAAGCGGATCGGGGATTGGCCCGGTTGCGTCATCCAGATTTCAGGCCCGTAAATGTCACTGGGAAGATCGGCCTGTTCGGCGACATCGCAAAAACGTCGACTGCCAAGACGAATTTCACCGGCAAGTGTTTCAACCATCAGGCCCAGCCCCGGCTTTTCAACCACATTTTTGAGTGGTGAAACATCGCCGACAGCGCGCACCAGCGCACGGGATAACGGGTGGTTGCTGTTGGCGGCAATTTGGGCGGCAAGGGCCAGTGCATCCGGATCAGCCGGGCCATATAGTTCGGGTTTGCCGGTGGTCAGTGTGCCGGTTTTATCGAAAATCACCCCGGTAATTTTTGTCAGCCGTTCCAGTGCAGTTGCCGATTTGACAAGAATGCCGGCACGGAGCAAACGGCCCGTGGCAATGACTTGGACCACGGGGACGGCCAAGGCGAGTGCGCAGGGGCAGGTGATGATCAACACTGCAATGGCATTCATCAGCGCGTCATTCCACGGCACGCCGCCTACAAGCCACCAGCCAACAAAGGTGAGGAGCGACAATAGATGGACCACCGGGGCATAGGCCTTGGCCACCCGGTCGGCAATGGCGACGTATTTTGCCCGGCCCTGTTCGGCATTTTCCATCAGGCGGACGATTTCAGACAGAAGCGTGCTGTTGCCTGTTGCCGTTACACGGATGCGCAAGGGGGCCGATATATTGGTTGTTCCGGCGAAAACCGTTGCGCCGGGCTTGATTTGGGCAGGGATGCTTTCACCGGTAATCACACTGGTGTCGACATCTGACTGGCCGTCGGATACTTCGCCGTCAATGCCAATGCGTTCGCCAGCAGCGACCAGAACGGTCATGCCGGGGTTTGCCTTTTCCGGAGAAACAAGGCGTCTGGTGCCGTTATCTTCAATGATTGTGATTGAGCGCGCGCCAAGGGATAAAAGATGTTCGGCAGCGGATCTGGCCTGCCCGCGGGCACGGCCATCAAGGTAACGCCCGATCAGCAAAAAGAATAAAAGCGTAATGGCCGAATCATAATAGGCGTGTGGCGCGCTTTGGATGGTTTGTGCCAAGCTCATGCCCAAGGCAAGGATCACGCCCAGACTGATTGGTACATCCATATTGACCCGACGATGGCGGATGGCCCCCAAGGCAGACCGATAAAACGGCATCCCGGCATAGGTCGCAGCAGGCACGGCAATCAGGGCGGAAATCCAATGAAACAGATCACGGGTTGCCCCGCCCATGCCTTGAAAATATCCCGCCCAGACGGAAACAGACAGCAGCATGACGTTGCTGGCGGCAAAACCGGCAACTGCGAGACAGCGCAGCAGTTCCTTGTTGCGCGACTGGGTGGCCTGTTCAAGGGCGGCCGGGTCAAATGGAATAACCCGATAGCCCATTTGAAGAACAGGACGCAGCAGGTTATCGACATCTTCAATCTTGCCCGTCCAAGACAGGCGCAACCGGCGTGTGGTCATATTGACCCGTGCCGCCACGACGGAAGCATTTCGTTGCAAAAGGGTTTCAATCAACCAGACGCAGGCGGCACAATGAATGCCATCCACCATCAGATGCAGGTGATGCGTGCCGTTGGCATCTGTGCTGGCAAGATCGGTGAAATCGAAATGGCCGAAATCCTCTTCATCCGGGCGAAGGGCCCTAACTTTGGGATCAATTGCGCGGCGTTTGTAATAGGACGACAGGCCCAATTCACCCAAAAGCGCGTAGGCACCTTCACAGCCCGTGCAGCAAAAATCTGGCGCGGCAGGGGACATGGATGTGACGCGTTCTCCGCAATGGCGACAGGTGGCAGATTGGTTCATGGCTGTACGACGACATACTCGACCGTTTGGTAATCATCCCCCATGGCATGTGCGATGGTACGCAATTGCCAGCGGCCATAAACCGGGAAATTGGCACTGGCGCGATATTCGCCCGGTGCGATTTCGACCATCGGTACGGTCTGATCAAGGTCGTCACGGTCTGAACGGTTCAGCACGACAGACATTTTCGCCCCGGTAATCGGATTGGAGTCGCGATCGCGAAACAGTACGGAAATGGTCGCGTTTTGGTTTATGACGCCTGCAACCGATAGCTTGCTGCGCCAGCCAAGTTCTTGTTGGCGGGCTGCACCAGACATGGCGGCATTGTAATTATTGCCTTCTTCAAAGGCGTGTTTGGTGACAAGCCCGTTCCAGCTGGTCATGGAAAAGGTAATAAGCGAGATATTGGCAATCAGCATGACAGCAAAACCGCCAACAAAGTACCACGGGATCCAGCGGTCCGATTTGCGCGGGCCGTTTGTGTTTGTTGATTGTGAGGTCATCTGTGTTGCCATGGGTTTATCTCCTGTGCCCAAGAACGCGGTGTGTCACTAATGCGCGGTCTTTGGGCCGGCAAATACTGTATCATAGGTTATGGAATTGGCATCTTTTCGGTCGGTGACTTTGAATTCAAACGGGGTTGCATCACCGTCCAGACTATCGGGGGCGGCGGAAACAAAGACGCGGAAACTACCCACCCGGTCGGGTGCCACATCAAGATCAAAACTACCGTCCTGATTGGGTTCAAGTCCGATGACCTGCATTTGTGTCGGGGTGATGCCAGTGACCGTCAGGGCATAGGTTTTTGTTGCCTGTTCCTTGTTCAGGACCTTGATCGTGTAACCGTTGCGTACGTCCCCGTCTGACAGACGAACAAACAGCGGGTTGCGATCGCGCAAGACATTCAGTTCAAGGACAGAACGATTGAGCAAGCCAAACATCATCACCGATGCCACAAGGGTCAGAATGACGGCATAGAAAATCGTGCGTGGGCGAATGATGCGTGTATGGGTGGCTTTGCCCATGGCGCGAAGCTGGGTGTTTTGGATCGAGTCAAACCGGACCAGATCGCGCGGGAAGCCGACCTTGTCCATCATCTCGTTACAGGCATCGATGCACAGCCCGCAGCCAATGCATTCCATCTGCAGGCCATCACGAATATCAATTCCGGTCGGGCAGACATTGACACAGGCATGACAATCAATGCAGTGCCCGGTTTCGGGGACTTCGCCGCGCACAAGGTTTTTGCGCTTGATCGGGCCGCGTGTTTCGCCGCGCCAGTCTTCGTAGGTGACGATCAGGCTTTCATCATCAAGCATCGCAGACTGGAACCGCGGCCACGGGCACATATAGGTGCAGACCTGCTCACGGCCCCATCCGGCGAGAAGATAGGTTGAAAAGGTTAGTGATGCGATGGTGACATAAACCGCAAGAGACGCATAGCCGGTGAATACATCGACGACAACCGTTGGCGCATCGTTGAAATACAATACAAACGCGCCGCCGGTTGCCATGGCAATGCCGATCCAGGCCAAATGCGTGGCGCCGATTTTCCAGATTTTTTCCAATGTCCATTTTGATTTATCAAGACGCACACGCGCATTGCGGTCGCCTTGGATATGGCGTTCGACCAGCATGAAAAGATCGGTCCACACAGTTTGCGGGCAGCCATAGCCACACCAGATGCGACCAAACAGTGACGTTGCCAAAAACAGTCCGATGGCGGCCAGGATCAAAAGCCCGGTGATGTAATAGACTTCCTGGGGCCAGATCTCGATAAAGAAGAAATAAGCGCGCCCCAGATCCATATCGATCAAAACCGCCTGATCGGGGGCGGTTGGCCCGCGATCCCAGCGCAGCCACGGTACAACCCAGTAGATTGCCAAAAGGGCAATCAGGGCAAACCATTTGAGGTTTCGGAAATACCCGGAAACACGTTTGGGGTAGACCTTGTCGCGGGTTTTATAAAGCGGTTGGTCACGATCATCTTCACCGTCGGTGGCGATCATGTTGGGGTCGGGATGCTGCAAATCGGACATGGCCATGTTCGCTACCTGAATTTTACGCCGCACAACTTCGACTGCTCTCTGTGGTGGAACCACCAGCCGGGCTCTGCGGCGGCGCTGCCATAAACATTTGATGTGTTTGACAGCTTTGTGGGGCAGGCTCGAATTATTCAAATCTTAGACTGAAAGTACAAAAAGCCCGCCGCTGTCACCATGATGCATGTCAATTGCTGACAGGATCATTCATATGACGGGGCGACGGGCTTTCTATTTGCGTGGGCCTTACTGACCACCCCCAAGGGAGTGGACATAAACGGTCAGCATTTTGATGGTTTCTTCGTCCAGTCGGTCGCCCCAAGCAGGCATCACACCGCGCCTGGAATTTGTCACGGTGTCCGTCAGCGTTGCCTGATCGCCACCATATAGCCAGATGGCATCGGTCAGATTTGGTGCGCCGAGTTCCTGAATGCCTTTGCCGTTGTCGCCATGACAGGCAGCACAGTTTTCTTCAAAAACAATCGCGCCACGCTGGGCGGCATCCCCGTCGGTCGCCCGATTGGAATAGCCCATGACAAACTGCACGACATCGCTGATGTCTTCGCGTTCAAGCAATCCATCACGGCCAAAGGCAGGCATGTCGTTAAGGCGGGTATCTTCGTTTGCATCCCAGCGAATGCCGACATGAAGCGTTTCATTGATCGCATCAAGCGAACCGCCCCAAAGCCATGCATCATCCTGAAGCGACGGGAAACCGGGATTGCCCGATCCACCCGTACCATGACAGGGCGCACAGTTATCAGCAAAGATCGCCTTGCCCCCGGCCATCGAGAAATTCAGAAGTTCCGGATCGTTGACAACTTCACTGACATCAAGTGCAGCCAGACGTTCCATGTAAGGGGCGCGTTCGGCGGCAACATTGGCCATGGTTTCGTGCAGTTGGGTGCGGTTGGTCGTGCCAAACGTCCCCTTGAGATAGTCGGTCGCGGTTGGCCATGATGGGTAAACAACCCAATAGCCAACAGACCAGATGATGGTGACCCAGAAAACGTAAACCCACCAGGATGGCAGGGGCGTATTCAGCTCCTTGATGCCATCCCATTCGTGGCCGGTTGTTTCACGCCCGGATACTTGGTCTTTTTCGACGTTTGTCGGCATTGCTTTGTTCTCCCCTTAATCCTGATCCCGCAAGGGAATCTGGGCATGCGCTTCCATGTCTTTGTTGCGTTTTTTGCTTGGCCACATGACCCAGGCAATAATCGCGCTAAACAGCAGCATCAGCCACAAACCCCAGAGAGGGCGGAAAAAGTCAGCAAGTTGCGTAAAGAATTCCATGACTTTCCCTCCTCCTAGCGCAGGTTCATTTGCGGGTTGTAAGTGGTAAAGTCGACCATCCGGCCCAACACCTGCAGATACGCAATCAGTGCATCCATCTCGGTCAGTTTTTGCGGATTGCCGTCAAAATCACCCGTCGCCGCCTTCGGATAGCGTGCAAGGAAATCGTCGTCATAGGCGGCGTCCTCGCTTGCTTGCAGGTAAAGGTCTGCCTTGGCGGCCTCGATCATCTCGTCGGTATAGGGAACCCCAACCATTTTGAGCGTTTCGAGATGCGCCTTGGCGTCATCGAAGTCCAAAGCACGGTTCGCAAGGAACGGGTAGCCCGGCATGATAGATTCCGGAACCACAGAACGCGGATCGGTCATATGGGCAACATGCCAGGCATTGGAATATTTCGCGCCAACACGTGCCAGATCGGGACCGGTTCGTTTTGACCCCCACTGGAACGGATGGTCATACATCGATTCGGCCGCAAGGCTGTAATGGCCATAGCGTTCGACCTCGTCACGGAACGGACGGATCTGCTGGGAATGGCAATTATAGCACCCTTCGCGGAGATAGATGTTGCGACCCGCCTGTTCGAGAGGCGAATAGGGGCGCACCCCTTCGACCTTTTCAATGGTCTGTTCCATCGTAAACAGCGGCACAATTTCGACAATGCCGCCAATGATGATGGTCAGGAAAATGCCAAGGATCAGAACGAAGACGTTCTTTTCAACAATATGGTGTTTCTTAAGAAGCATGTTTCGTCCCCCTTATTCGGCCGCAACGGTTGCGGGTGTGCCAATCGGTGCTTCGTTGCGCAGATCGCCGCGGATCGTTTTGTAAACGTTCCAGACCATCAGGAACGAGCCGAGCAGGAACAGCAGCCCACCGGTTGCACGAATGATGTAGTAGGGATGCATTGCCTCGACCGTTTCGATGAAGGAATACTGAAGGAAACCAAGTTCATCGTAAGCGCGCCACATCAGACCCTGCATGATCCCCGATACCCACATCGAGGTGATGTAAAGAACGATGCCAATGGTGCCGAGCCAGAAGTGATGCGACACAAGACGCATGGAATAAAGGCGTTCACGGTTCCAAAGGACCGGGATCAGATGATAGATCGCCCCGAAGGATACGAATGCGACCCAGCCAAGTGCGCCGGAATGCACGTGTCCAATGGTCCAGTCGGTATAATGCGAAAGACCGTTAACCGCCTTGATCGACATGACCGGACCTTCGAAGGTCGACATGCCATAGAAACCAACAGCCGCCACCATGAACCGCAAGACCGGATCAGTGCGCAGTTTGTCCCAGGCGCCTGAAAGAGTCATCAGGCCGTTGATCATCCCGCCCCAGGATGGCATCCACAGCATGATCGAGAAGGTCATGCCAAGGGTCTGCGCCCAGTCAGGAAGGGCGGTGTAATGCAAGTGATGCGGACCGGCCCAGATATAGAGGAAGATCAGCGCCCAGAAGTGAATGATCGACAGACGGTATGAATAGACCGGACGTTCGGCACGTTTGGGGATGAAGTAATACATCATGCCAAGGAAGCCAGCCGTCAGGAAGAAGCCAACCGCATTATGGCCGTACCACCACTGGGTCAAGGCATCCTGCACGCCGGAAAACATCGAATAGGATTTGGTGCCAAACAGCGAAACCGGGATTGCAAGGTTGTTGCCCAGATGGAGCATCGCAATCGTGACGATGAATGCCAGATAGAACCAGTTCGCGACATAAATATGCGGCTCGCGACGTTTGAGCAGCGTGCCGACAAACACTGCCAGATAGCACACCCAAACGATGGTCAGCCAAAGATCGACAAACCATTCTGGTTCAGCATATTCACGACCCTGAGTAACGCCCGTGACATAGCCGATTGCCGCCATGACGATAAAAAGCTGATATCCCCAGAATACAAATGCCGGAAGCGCCTTTCCGCCATAAAGCGAGGCGCGGCAGGTCCGCTGAACCACATAGAATGATGTCGCCAACAGCGCATTGCCGCCAAAGGCAAAAATCACCGCAGACGTATGCAACGGACGCAAACGTCCGAAGTTGAGATATTCTATATCGAAGTTGAGGGCCGGAAACGCCAATTGCCAGGCGAGAACATCGCCCACCAAAAAACCAATCACACCCCAAAATACGGTCGCCAGTGCGCCCCAGCGCACAACGTCCATATTGTAATTAACAGCAGCAGATGATGGTGCTGTCTGTGCCATGCTCCCCTGGCTCATGCTCGACTCCCGTTCAAGGTATTCGGGGAACTGGTCAACCTTTGGCTGGCCGGTTCCAATCTGTCCCGGTGAACGGCATGCTGCTTACAAGCTGCCATTCCCCTGCACCAAAAGCCCCACCCATACGGTGTCGTCCCGGATGGGCGACATCGTCACAGGCGAGGTTTTCTTAAGTCTTGAGCGATTATGCGGGATTGTGATGGTCACGCCATTGATGTGCATCAATGTATGCGCTTAAAACCTTCCTGCTACTCAATCATAAGAAAATATGGGCCTGCATATTTTAAGGACTCTTCAGTGCTGAGAGTGTTTATGCGCGGTTGGCCGGGCAAAGGTGTTGATGCACATCAAGGTTGGGCCGAATTATTTGCGCCATGATCGGGAAAATTCCCAAGGATTAGGGCCATGGCAGCAACATATTACGCACGTCCCCTTACATCGCACACAGCCGACATGACGTATCCGCTGGTGCAGATGTTGCAGGCTGATCTGACGTTTGATCGGTGGTGTGAATTCGTCGCCGAATGTTGTTCACCCACGTCCGAGATCGTGCCCGGCGAGGGATGCGAAGACATTCTTTGGCTGCGGTCGCGCGGTATTATCGTGGTTGCCAACGAGCGTGGGTACATCCACGGGCTGTTTTCCTATCAGGTGCATGATGACATGGCCGATGGTCGTGTTCTTCATCTTGATAATGTGATGACGGTGGAAATTGTTTCGCGGCCCTATGTGCTCGATGCCATGCGCGAAGCCATGACCCGATTGGCAGCGGAACATCAATGTGGGAATGTTTATGTCTCGCTTGGTGAAATGGACCAACGCCAGCGCGATTATTTCAAGGCGGCCGGTTTCACACCACGCAAAGTACGCTATTGCGCACCAGCGACACCTTTCAAGCCAGCAATCTCAGCCTGACCAACAGGTGGGGCACTTATATGTCGTGATAAGCCGCATGTGGACGCAGGGTGAAATCATGATTATAAGGCAGGTATGAACGGTATTCCTTTTGTCAAAATGCATGGTCTTGGAAATGATTTCGTTGTCTTTGACGGACGACGTGATCCCGCTGTGCTCGATCTTGATCACGCAACCGCTGCCCGTATCGCGGATCGTAAAACCGGTGTTGGCTGTGATCAGTTGATTGTTATTGAGCCCGCCCGTGACGAGTTGGCCGATGCGTTTATGCGCATTCGCAACAATGACGGCGGCGAGGTCGAGGCCTGTGGCAATGCGGCGCGTTGTGTTGCCAATATTGTGATGGGTGAACTTGGCCGCAAAGACGTGATCATCGAAACCGTGGTTGGGTTGCTTGATGCCAATGGTTTGGCAGATGGGCAGATCACGGTTGATATGGGACAGGTCAAACTGGACTGGTGCGATATTCCGTTGGGCAGTGCGGTTGATAGCAACCATATTCCGCTGTCGCTGGGGCCGCTTTCGGACCCGGTCGGGGTAAATGTTGGTAATCCGCACGCTGTTTTCTTTGTCGATGATGCCGAGGCGATTGATATTGAAAAGCTTGGTCCGGTTCTTGAGCATCATGAAATGTTCCCGGAACGGGCGAACATCGAAGTATGCAGCATCATTGGTGAAAACCAGTTGCGCATGCGAGTCTGGGAACGTGGTGTCGGTGTGACACGCGCGTGCGGGACAGGTGCCTGTGCAGCGGGTGTCGCCGCAGCACGCCGTGGACTGACCGGGCGCAAAACCGAAATCATTCTGGATGGCGGCAATTTAACCATCGAATGGCTGCCCGATGATCATGTTTTGATGACCGGGCCGGTTGCGACCAGTTTTTCGGGCTTTGTGCATGCGTCGCTTTTGGCCCATCACTGATCAGGTTTCGATAACCGGCCCACACGAATTGTGAAGGCCGGTTTTTTTTGACAGGTATTCTTACGGACCCCATCTGGCCTTGCGTCGGTTGTGCTGATCGGGCAAAACAGGGCGCATCAGGATTTGGTCCAATCCATGTCGGGACATCCCCCATCCCGTCTTTTGTAAAACTCAAAAGCAGGTTCAGATAATGGCTGACTTTAATACGCTTGACGGTGTCAATGTCGCTGGCAAGCGCGTTTTGCTGCGCGCTGATCTTAACGTCCCGATGAAAGACGGTGTTGTCGGGGATACTACCCGTATCGACCGAACCGTTCCCGGACTGATCGAACTGGCCGATGCCGGTGCGAAATTGGTTGTGATTACCCATTTTGGCCGTCCGAAAGGTGCACGTGTACCGGAAATGTCGCTCAAACCGGTCGCAGAGGCACTTGCCAAACAGCTTGGTCGTCCTGTGAAGTTTGCCGATGATTGCATTGGTGATACGGCAGCAGGTGTTGTGAACAGCCTTGAAAACGGTGAGATCGCCCTTTTGGAAAATCTGCGCTATCACGCAGAAGAAGAAAAAAACGATCCGGCATTTGCCGCCGAACTGGCCAAGCTTGGCGATATTTATGTCAATGATGCCTTTTCATGCGCGCACCGTGCACATGCTTCAACCGAGGGACTGGCACGCGCGTTGCCGTCTTATGCAGGTCGTTTGATGCAGGTCGAACTCGAAGCATTGAGCGAGGCGCTTGAAGCGCCGAAACATCCGGTGATGGCGATTGTTGGTGGTGCCAAGATTTCGACCAAACTTGATCTTTTGGGCAATCTGGTTGCCAAGGTGGATCAGCTTGTCATTGGTGGTGGCATGGCCAATACGTTCCTGGCCGCCAAGGGTGTCAATGTTGGTAAATCGCTGTGCGAGCATGATCTTCTTGAAACAGCACGCGAAATTTTCAAAAAGGCCGAAGCCGCCAATTGCGAGATTGTGTTGCCAGTCGATGGTCTGGTGGCCAAGGAATTTGCCGCCAATGCGCCGCATGATGTTTCTGACATCAATGATGTTGCGGATGACGGTATGATCCTTGATGCCGGTCCAAAAACGATTGAAGACCTTAATAAGCGTCTGGAATCGTGCGAAACGCTGGTGTGGAACGGACCTCTGGGTGCGTTTGAAATCACCCCGTTTGACACGGCAACCGTTTCGGTTGCACAGCATGCAGCCAAACTGACCAAGGAAGGCAAACTTCTTTCGGTTGCTGGCGGTGGTGATACGGTTGCAGCCCTGCGCCATGCCAATTCTGATCAGGCATTTTCCTATGTCTCGACGGCTGGCGGTGCTTTCCTTGAGTGGCTGGAAGGCAAGGTTCTTCCGGGTGTTGCGGCCCTGCGCGGTTAACCCTGTCGCACCACACAGAACGCTACAATGACAAACCCCGCCAATTTGGCGGGGTTTTCTTTTGCATCCCGAAGTGGTGCAGCATTGCTCGACAGAAGCAAAGTCGGCGCAAAAGGCCTGATCAGGAGCATTCCGGATTGGTTGCCGTGGTCACTCAGCTTTTTCTTGATAGAAAATGAGCCCGATGCTCCGCAAAACTGGCGGGACCGATCGAATGATGTGGGCCAGCCCCAAAACAAGCACGCCATGTGATGTGCCAACATTTCCAGACATGACATCATCAAAAAGTGTGTCGCCGGTATCATTCAGGGCGGTGAACAGTAATATGAAGCCAACAGCAGCATCGACCCATTGGTTGCGGATCCAGGATTCCACCTTTTTTAGCAACGGAAACATCAATTAACCTCTTTTGCGAACGAGAGAGAGGCCGCAGGGAAGTCTTTTCGTGAATTTTGGCTCTTTTAGTCTGGTTTCCGACATTTGGGACGAGTTTGGCAAAGTCAAATTCGTTGCGGCCGTTATTTTGCTAAGTTGTGGCGAAAAACATCATGATTGAGGTTAGCTCGAAGGTCGAGCCTCTTTGTGAATTCGATCCAAAAGCCCGTCTTATTGTTCGTTAACGTCCGGCAGGCTGCTTTGGGCTGTGATTTGCATGATCTCGTCGCGGTCCGACAGAAACGCAGCATATCCATTTTCCATCATCGCCCCACCCAGTTCGATATAAACCGTAAACAGGCGCGACAGGGTGTCGGCTTCGTCAGCATCAAGAACGGACAGCAATTCGCCAGAGCGGGCCTGACCAGTTTCAAAATGTTCCCAAGCATGTTCCATCAGGATCGAGCCCAGAAGGTCAAGATCGCTATATCGGCCCTGACCGATAGCATTGCGAATTTCGCCAATTGTAATATCGGCAGCAATCAAAACTTCGGACGGGATGGTGACGAGGCGGTCGGGGCCTTTGATGTCTTCGGGAAGGTCGCGCAGGATATGGATGATGTAGCAGAAAATCGCCATGTCGCGCGCATGATACAGCGGTGCGTTCGTCAGCGGCGACGTATAACCAATTGCCTCATCATACCGTGCCGACAGCAGATAAACGAAAATCGATGCCGGTGCGGCAGTCGCCCCCTCGCAATAGGAAATGAAATCGTCCCATTCATCCATCGGGTCTTCGGCAATATCGCGGCGCAAGGCGTCGGCAAGTTCGATCCATGGATCGGTTGCAAGATCGCTGCGTCCCAGTGTTTGACGCAAGGCGTCATAGACATTTTCATCAAGAGGGCCGGTTTCGGGCAGTGGATTGGGCTTGTCAGCCTTGGACGCAACAATCTGTGCTTGCCAGTTATCAAGGGTCGCAAGGACGTTTTCACGGTCGAGTTGACGTTCGGTGTCTGGCAGTTCGAGAAAACCGTCGTCGACAATATCGTCAATCACGCGCATGGAGGCGTAACTTGCCAAAAAGAACCGCTGGCGTTCCGGGCTAAGCCGCATGGCTGCGCGATAAAGATTGGCATTTTTGGCCGAAGCAAGTGCATTGCAGGCGTCAAATGGTGCGCCAAGGATGACTTGTTCGGGCTGGTGCGGAGTGCTCATGCGCGTTTATATGTCCCTGTGTTTCCTGCCAAGAGTCATACAGGACAGCAAGGTGACGCAACAAGGTATTTGATGGTTGATCGGCCAAAAGACACAACGGCAAAGATGGATCAAAACTCGATCCGGTAGCGTGCGGTCAGGCCAAGCATGGCATCAATACCATCAAGTGTACCCTGATGCGTTTCGGAAGGTGTCAGGCTGTGCGATACGCTGCCGTGCAGCCCGATCCAGATGTCTTCAAGCGGCATGAAGGATAAGGATGCGGCAAACCCGGCATCATCAAAGCCGCTGCTGCCATCCGAGAGCATAATACGCGATGAGCGCGTTTGATGCTCATAGCTTCCGGCTTCATAAGCACCGAAATTATCCGCCCTTGAACCGCTGAGGTCGACAAAGGGTCCGACGGCAATGCCGACATCCGGGGTTGGGGCATAGCCAAGGCCAACTTGCGCACTCATACCGTTTCTGTCGGTGGTCTGCCCGTTAAGTTCAAGCCAGACCTGCCCAGCATCATCAGTGTTGTTGGTGTCATCGGGGCTTATTTGGATGCCATATGTTGTGCGGCCGGAGATATAGCGCCCTAAACTGTTATGGCCAGCCGGGGGTAAAATGCCTGACATGAGATTGCCACCCGGCACAAGGTAGGATGATGAAGACGAGGGTGCATCTGTCATGGTTGATGTCGTCGTTGACTGCGCATAGGCAGCATCCAGCGGGCCAAATCCGAATACGGTGGCCAGCGGCGCTGCAAGCAGCCAGTTGATCGACAAATGCGGGTTCGTCATGCGGCTTGTTCCCAAGCAGTAAGAAACAGCACAACATTCGACGCGAGGTTCAGGACAAAGCCTGTACGCTGGCCAACTTGGGCAAGATCGGTGTCGGTCCCATACCAACGATGTCTGTTCGCGGCGTTAATTATTTTGGCTCAACGTTTCGCGAACAGTCAGGCATCATGCTATTTTGGGCCGGGTTTTGTATGGTGCGGCATTCGTTTGGGAATGCCTATTGCGATTGGCCGGTCAAAAATGCCCTGATTGCGTTTATTTGTGCTCTGTCATTCAAATGGGGAGCGTGCCCGCAGTTCGCTACTGCGAAAATCGGCATTTGTGGTTTTTTTTGTTTCATCTTGTCGACGATGCGACGCGGTATCAGGTCGGATTGTTCACCGCTGATCAGCATAACGGGGCAGGGAAGCGCATCAAAAACGTCCCATGCATCAAAAGAATCAATATGTTCGGCAAAGACGCGCATGACTTCGGGATCGTAATGCATCATGAAATTACCATTGGGTAGACGCCGAACTGAACGCGATGCCAAAAACGACCAGGTTGCATCATCTTTGACCCCGAATGGGGCATAGATCATCCGAACGATCTTTTCGACCTCGTCGATTGTTTCAAATTCCGGTGCAGCACCAACGTAGGATTTAATACGGTCAACGGCACCTTGATCCAGTTCGGGGCCGATATCATTGAGAACCAGCTTTTCAATGCGCCCGGCGACTTCGGCGGTGGCATAAAGGCCAATCAACCCGCCCATTGATGTGCCAATCCAGTCGCACGTATCAACATTGAAGTGATCAAGCATCTCAAATGTCTGGGCGACATAAAACGGGACGGTGTATTCCTGATCGGGGTTCTTTGCCCAGCTTGAAAAACCCCGTCCGATCATGGTTGGGCACAGCACGTAATACTGATCGGTAAAATGCGGTGCGACATGATCGAAATCATCTGCCAGACGGGCAAGCCCGTGGCTCATGATCAGGGGGCGTTTGGACGGATCGCCCCAGCTTCGGACATGCATTTCATAGCCGCAAGCTTTGACGAAATGTTCGCGAAAGTCAGCCATGGGAATGTTCCTGTCATAAGTTGGGCGTTATGGTCGGATTTATGCCGGGCGTTTGCGCACAATCATGAAAAGCCGGTTGAATGGAAAAAGGGTGCGACCATCATCGCGCGGGGGATAAACCTGAGACAGCCGTGCCTTGTATTTTTCAGTAAACTTTGCGCGGGCTTCATCATCGGGCAGAGCCGCCATTATCGGACGCAGTGTGGTTGAACTGACCCAGTTGTGCACCGGGTCCTCGCCGGTCAGCACATGGCAATACTGGGTTTGCCAAAGATCAATGTCGTCACATTCCGGTGCCATCGCATCAAAATAGTCGCCGGGGCGCATGATGCGTGCGGCATGCATGGCCTTGGCCACTTCCTTGGGCCAATCAAGACCGGCTTCGCCGATCAATTGGTGGCTGGGAGCAAGGAAATTATTGGGGACCTGAATGGCCAGCAACCCACCGGGGCGCACGAAACTTAAAAGACGTGGAAACAGTTTCGAATGGTCAGGCACCCAATGAAGGGCGGCATTGGAAAACAGAAGGTCGACTTTCTCTTCTGGTTCCCAACTGGCGATATCACTCTTTTGCCAGTCGATGTTTTCGTCGCGCTTTTGGGCGGTGTCGATCATTTCATCAGATGAATCGACACCGACAATTTTAACGTCATCGGTTGCGGTGCCCGGATAGGCCGCGGCCAGCAATGCGGTGACATTGCCCGGGCCGCAGCCCAGATCAACGATGTGACGCGGTGAAAATCCGTCGACCGCTTTGGGTAAGCGGGCAATCAGGTCGATGGCCGGTCGTTGGCGTTCATTGCCAAACAAACCGTAACGGGCGGGATCCCAATGTGTATTGCTCATAGACTATCCCTAACGCGCATCGACCCAGATTGAAACCTGTTAGTTGCAAGGGTTTGTATGCTGATTACGCGTGGTCGGCTTCTTCAAGCTGATCATAATAACCTTTGATCAGGTGGAACATGAACAAGACAGCGCCAATAAACAGGGCCAGACCGACAAAATAAGAATAGCCGTCCTGCGAACCCGACGCATAAAACAGGCCGAAAATGCCGACCACGATGGTCAGAACACCAAAGATAACCCGATCCGTACCCATGTTGGAACTCCTCTAAACCACTGGTATTTTGTATGTCATGAAATTGGGTGAAAAACACGTCGCAATCAAGCCGCGATGGTGGGGTTATAGACCCTTCATTTCACGAATTCTTTGCGGTACATCACGAAATGACTCAGCAATTTGCAAATAAACCGGTCGTTTGAACGGTACAATCAGGTCGGGCAAAGTGACAAAGTCCGTCCAGCGCCACGCATCAAATTCCGGATTGGGCACATCAATCTTGATGTGTTTGTCTTTGCCGGTAAAGCGCATGGCGAACCATTTTTGTTTTTGGCCGCGATAGGCACCCTTGAACGCCTTGCCGATCAAATGGTCCGGCAGGTCATAGGTCAACCAGTCAGGTGTTTCAGCAACGACTTCAGCCTTATCGGTGCCGATTTCTTCTTTAAGTTCGCGCATGGCGGCATCAAGGGCAGTTTCACCGTCATCAATCCCGCCTTGGGGCAGTTGCCATGCCCCTTCAAATCCAAGCCGGTTGCCCATCCAGACCAGACCGTCGGCATTAAAAAGGGCAATGCCGACACAGGGGCGATAGGGCAGGTCTTCGGCCTGAACCTTTGGGGTGTTGGGTATTGGGGTATCCATGTCGGTTGCCGGGGTGGTGGTTTTGGTCTTGCGCGCCATGATGGCTCCTGACTACGGAAGTACCAGACAAGACTGGCACTTTTTCCAGCTAGTTTTCAATGGTGTTGGTTGGTTCGGCAGATTCGTCGCCATTTTCTTGCGCGGCGGCAGCTTCGTTTTCCAGTTGTTCTGCCTGACGCCTTGCGGCTTCGGCTTCGTCGGCGGACTGGGCGGTGACCTGACGGTTTGCAAGAGCACTTACAGGCGCGAGAACAACGCCTTGCCGACGTAATCTGAAAGCCCAGTTTTTAAGCCGTTGAATGGTCACAGGATAGGATTGGGCAAAGCCAATGGCAGCACCATTGCGTTTGGCCAGTTCAACAAGTTCATTTAACCGAGCATCAATTTCGCGGCGGCTGGGAACGTCATCAATCACGATGTTGCCAACGGCATTTGGCGAACTGGCATTTGCGGCCAGTTGCGCGCCATAGCTTGCGATGCCGCTGTTGGATCCTTCGACATACATCAGACCCGACCGGGTGATGATTTCAAGCACCGGACGGATGGCGCTATCCATGCTGCCAAACTTTGATCCCTGATGGCTGACAAGTCCGGCGTATCCCGGGAACCGGGCCAGCAACCATTCAAGCCGTACAAGATTTTCGCCCTCGGACAAGGAGGTCAGAAGCGCACGCGGTCCCGGATCGGAAAGCGGGAAATCATTGGGTTCCATCGGCACTTGCAAGAAGACTTCATGGCCCATGGCGCGTGCATCCATTGCGACCTTGGCAATGTCGCGGGCATAGGGTGAAATCCCCAAAGAGATGTTCAGTGGCAGATCATTGATGGCAGCTTCTGTACGGGCTGTATTCAAACCCACACCGGTCAGGATGATGGCGACATAAGGCTGATTCTCGACAGTTTCAAAGGGACGTTTATAGGCGTCAAACGGGGTGGTCCCATCATCCCCAATCCGTGGAATTCGGCCAAAGCTGCCTTCTTCGTCAAGGCCAGGCACAGGGGCTGGGCGCAAGGGATCAGGTTCAATCGGATCGTCAATTGCGCCTTCTTCTGCGATCAGGGCTGCGAGTTCTTCGGGGGTTGGCTGCGTGCTGTCGCCTGTAGTGCCACCTTGATTGGGAGCGCCGATCAGATCAGACACCCCCTCGAGCTGATTGGCGATATCGTCGGAAGTTTGCCCGTTTTCAGGTGTGCCGTCCGGCGCGGTTGCGTCTTGGGCTGCGCGATCACGATCCTGAACATCCTGAACGCCGCGCGAAATTTCTTCCTGAAGTTCACGTTCGGATCCAGGCACTGCAACGGTGGCCTTGGGACCGCCAAGATGGAACAGGCGCCATCCGGTTTCAGGATCAAGAACCGGGATCATGGCAACGGCTGTTGCCCCAAAGGGGAATATGAAAAGTGTGATGATCAGAAGTTTAGACAGCCAGCTGCGCCGCGATTTCGGGCGCTTTGGCATTTTCTTGACCTGAACTTCAATCGGCAATTCGCTGAACAGAAGGTCGTCTTCGTCAACGCCGTCGGATGCGGCGTTATCCGCATCCGACATGGCGTCGTTCATCCCATCGTCGAGGTCATCAGCCATATCATCGGCCATGTCCTCGTCGAAATCGCCGTTCTTTTTCTTACCGAACGGCAAAGAATTTAGGATTTTCCTGAACACGACTTGTCAGTCTCTCACGATGCCGTTCTGGTCCTTAACCTTGCGGGCGCGGACCAAACAGGGAAATGCCCCTAATCATGTCCAGCGCACGCGACAGCTGATAATCGTCAATCGCAAGCTGTTCGGCATCATCGCGACGGGAATTTGCATCCTTTTCCGCATCTGAGGTGCCTTCATCTTCATTGCGCAATGCGCCACTGAGTGATGCTTCGGAGCGACGTACATCGCTTTCGATGCTTTCGACGCGGGCCTGCGGGACGATGATGTCAGGTACGATACCGACTTCCTGAATGGATTTTCCAGACGGTGTGTAATAGCGCGCTGTCGTAAGGCGAAGGGCGACGTTGCCCGGCATCGGCAGGATGGTTTGCACCGATCCCTTGCCAAAGCTGCGTGTGCCCATGATCACGGCACGGCGATGATCCTGAAGCGCACCGGCAACAATTTCAGATGCCGAAGCAGACCCGTCATTGATCAGAACAACCACCGGCAGGCCTTCGGCCAGATCGCCAGTACGGGCATTATAGCGTTCGGTGTTTTCCGTGTCGCGCGGACGGGTAGAGACAATTTCACCCTTATCAAGAAACGCATCGGAAACCGAAATTGCCTGATCAAGCAAACCGCCCGGATTGTTGCGCAGGTCAATCACCAGACCCTTGATTTCAGGGCCGATCTGATCACGCATGTCGCCAATGGCGCGCTGCAGTCCGCTAAAGGTTTGTTCGTTAAACTTGGTGATCCGGATATAGCCAATGTCTTCTTTGACTTCGGCGCGGACCGATTGGATTTTGATCACGGCCCGGGTCAGGGTGACATCGAACGGGGCCTGTTCACCCTTGCGGATGATGGTCAGAATGATGTCGGTATTGACCTTGCCACGCATCATCTCGACGGCATCGTTCAGTGTTTTACCACGGATGGCGGTGCCATCAATATGGGTGATGAAATCGCCCGGTTGCAGACCGGCCTTCTCAGCAGGCGTGTCATAGATTGGCGAGATGACTTTCACAAAGCCTTCTTCCATCGTGACTTCGATGCCAAGTCCGCCGAACTCGCCGCGGGTGTCGACCTGCATTTCCTCGAAATTATCCATGTTCAGATAAGAGGAATGCGGATCAAGCGATGTCAGCATGCCGTTGATGGCGGCTTCTATAAGCTGCTTATCATCGACTTTTTCGACATATTTTGTTTTGACCTGTTCAAAAACATCGCCAAACAGGTTCAACAGGCGATAGGTCTCGGCCGAGGAGCTTGAAGACTGCGCCAAACTAGGCGACGCAAGGCCGAAAGTCATGCCGGTCGCGAGAGCGAGTACTGCCAATCGAGAGGTTTTCATCCACTTACCTTGCCGTTTTTCGAGGCCAGCCACGGAAGCGGATTAATCGCTTCTCCGTCCTGACGCATCTCCAGATACAGTTTTGGCGCAGTTTCACCCATAATACCAACAGGTTCGCCAGCCAACACATATTGTCCTACCACACTGTCGAGCCGATCAAAACCGGCGATAAGACTATGGTATCCTTCGCCGTGTTCGATAATCAAGAGGCGGCCGTAACCGCGGAAAGGACCAGAAAAGACAACTTTACCGTCAAAAGGCGAGACAACCTGCGCATTTTCGCGTGTGCTGATCTCGATCCCCTTTGACCGGGCGACGGTTAAACCGTCGGGCCCACGTGATTTTTCACCAAACAGTGTGACGACTTTGCCACTGACGGGCATGCGCAAATGGCCGCGCGCCAATGTGATGGAACTGCCAACCGCAAACTTTTCGTCATCGGCACTTTCCGCACTGGAGGCATTGCCCTTTTCGGCGGGTGGCTTAGGTGGTTCATTTTTCGCAATTGTCGAGGAGCCCAGCGTATCACTATCGGGTTCGGTGCGCTTAGCTAATTGTGGTTCGGGCTGTTGTTTGATCGGCTCGTCCGGGCGCATGCGCGGTATCGGCAGCCCTTCGGCACGTGTGCGCAAGGTCGCCAACAGGTCACCAAGTGACTTTGCCTCGTCGGCAAGCTTGCTGACGGCTTTGGCGGCTTCGCGTGCCTCTGCCTCAGTTTCCGACCGTAAACGGCGTTTTTCATCAAGTAACGCGGCAAGGGATCCGCGTTCTTGTTGCAGGGCGGCGGTTGCGGTTGCCATTTCTTCGCGGCGGTCGCGGATATCAGCGCGCAATGTCGAGATGTCATGCAGTTCGTCGCGCAGATCACGCGCATGCTGTTCAACACCGGGCAGGGCGGCCTTTAACAGAACCGCAGACCGCAGGGTATCTTGCGGCGATGTTGGCAGCGCAATCACGGCCTCGGGCGGGGTGGTTGAAAGTCGCTGAAGCGCCATCAGAATGCGGGCATATTGCCCGGCCTTGTCTTCGAGGCTGGTATTGGCGCGTTTTTCACGTGCTTCAAGCGTTTCGAGCTGATCTTCAAGGTCGGTCAGGGTTGTTTCAAGGCGCTGGGTACGGCGTGCAACCGAAATGGCTTCGGATTGCAGCGCTTGTTCTTCGGTCCACAACTCACGCGATTTACGCGACAGGAATTCTTCCTGTTTTTGCTGTTCGGAAAGCTGATTTTCAAGCTGATCGAGTTTACGATCAACCTTTTGCAGCGATTGGGCAAAAGAAGGCGCTGCCCCGCCTGCAACCAGAACTGCAAAAGCAGCCAGCGCAGGCAGGGACATCTTTGAAGCTGTTTTAGCTCGCAAGAAGCGCATCATGTCCTTTCAGACCCTTAAGCAAGGGTGTGCCGGTCATCTCATTTGGCTGGGCAACACCAAGCAGTTGCAGCAATGTCGGTGCGACATCGGCAAGACGCCCATTTTCAAGCGTTACCCCTTCTGGACCGTTAACAAGAATGGTCGGCACCAGATTAAGTGTATGGGCGGTGTGTGGTTCGCCGGTTTCCGGATTGACCATGACTTCACAATTGCCATGGTCGGCGGTCACAAACGCAACTCCGCCAACCGATTTGATCGCGTCAATCACCTGACCAAGGCAGGTGTCGACTGCTTCGGCGGCTTTCATCGCGGCGCTCAGAATGCCGCTATGGCCAACCATATCGGGATTGGCGAAATTGAGGATGATCGCGTCATAGGTTTCCGCCTTGATTGCGGCAACCAGTTTTTCGGTCACTTCCGGGGCGGACATTTCAGGTTGCAGGTCATAGGTTGCGACCTTGGGCGATGCCACCAGAATGCGGTCTTCGCCTTCAAATACCTGTTCTTCACCGCCGTTAAAGAAGAACGACACATGCGGATATTTTTCAGTTTCCGCAATGCGGAGCTGTTTGAGCCCCGCCTTGGAAACGACTTCGCCAAAGATATTTGGCAGAACCTGCGGCGGGTAAATCGCATCCATATAGGCCGCATGGGCCGATGAATATTCGACCATGCCCGCGGCAACGGCGAAGTTGACCGGCGTGCCACGATCAAACCCGTCAAATTCCGGCGCACAGAGGGCGGCCAGAATTTCACGCGCGCGGTCCGCACGGAAATTGGTCATCAACAGACCATCACCATCCTTGATTCCGTCAAAATCACCAATCACAGTCGGCAGAACAAACTCATCGGTGGTGTCGGCGTCATAAGCGGCCTTAATCGCAGCTTCGGCACTTTGCGCGGTGCGACCATCTGCGTAATTTTTGCCCTGCACCATTGCAAAATAGGCCTGACTGACACGTTCCCAGCGATTGTCACGGTCCATCGCGTAATAGCGACCGGTCACAGTGGCAATTTCAACATTGGCATCGCCAAGAAGGGTGCGGAATTTTTCAAGGAACTTGGCGGCACTTTTAGGCGCGGTATCGCGCCCATCAAGATACGCATGGATTTTGACTGGAATCCCAGCCCTCGCAATAATCTTTGCCAAGGCTGCCATATGGACTTGATGGGAATGAACCCCACCGTCCGACAGGAGACCGGCGATGTGGCAAACGCCTTTGCTGTCGGTCAGTTTGGCGATGATTTTTTTGACCGCATCGGTGTTGGCGATGGAACCGGTTTTGACGGCTTCGTCAATTTTGGGCAATTCCTGCATGACAACACGACCAGCCCCAAGGTTCATGTGACCGACTTCCGAATTGCCCATTTGACCCTCGGGCAGGCCAACATCCAGACCACAGGCCTTTAAAAAACCGGTTGGATAGGTGGCATAAAGTTCATCCCAGACAGGCGTGTTGGCCAAGGCAACAGCGTTGTCCTTGGTTTCTTCACGATATCCCCAGCCGTCCAGAATGCACAGCACCACAGGACGCGGGCGCTTTACGGAATTCAACTCAGTCACGTTCATAAACCCCACAGATAAGAATACTGATACAGATAAAGGCTGAATTTCCTGTAAATATGGTGACTTACAGGATGGTTCGCCAGAAATCCTGTTGTGCGCACTGGGTGGGACAGCCGTCAATCACATCAGGAAAATGTTCGATATCGGCAATTTAGCATGAAACCCCTGTGATAACAGCCACCCGACAGGTGAATTTTTTGCAGGTGCAAAGCTGCTTTTTGACAGGGGGGCATGGCACGGATACTCTTGCCGACAACGGTGATCCTCAGAGGTGACATTTATGGCATCTCGTACCGTGACGGGAGAGTTCGACCATTGCCATGGTCGGCGCCGAAGGAGCAATTGCCCCAAAAAACTCTCAGGCAGATGGACCGTCGCGGATTGAGGCTCTGGAGAGAGAAAAAGAAAGTCGCATCTAACATATCAGGGCGATGTTCGGATTCCACCGAAGGATGAAATCCGGTTGGCAGAAACAGTGTTTTTGCAAACAGGGGTACAATCTCAGGTCAAGGGACAGAGGGGGCGAGACACCGGTTCGCAAACGGCGCGACTTTTCGCGCGTTCAAGAGCCGTGAAGGAGGCCCTTTATGACCAATGTTCCCGCCACCGATCCCTCTTCGGGGTCGCAAGACAGATCGTCACATGACGTAAACCTGTCTGTTGTTGATCTTTATACCATCGGGATCGGACCATCGAGTTCGCATA
The DNA here is from genome assembly GCF_002844275.1 of Thalassospira lohafexi. GTDB lineage: Bacteria > Pseudomonadota > Alphaproteobacteria > Rhodospirillales > Thalassospiraceae > Thalassospira > Thalassospira lohafexi. The sequence continues at coordinate 327,789 of NZ_NXGX01000005.1, read as the reverse complement.
CGGTTGGCCCGATGCGGGCGGGGTACCGGTTTTGTCTTGAGCTTGAAGCGCGCAATCTTTTGATCAAAACAGGCAGTGTGATTGTCGATTTGTATGGGTCACTTGCCCTGACCGGCAAGGGCCATGCGACCGATACGGCGGTGATCATGGGGCTTTGCGGGCAACGACCGCGCAGCATTGATCCCGACCAAATCCCCCCAACCATTGCCGCGATTGACGCCAATAAGCAGCTTTCACTGTATGGGCAGCATGCGGTGGCGTTTAACCGCGATACCAATCTGGTTTTTCATTTTACCGAAACTCTGCCGCAGCATCCCAACGGCATGCGCATTACCGCCTTTGACGGTGATGGGGTTAAAATCCACGCACAGGAATATTTTTCAGTCGGTGGTGGGTTTATTGTGTCTGGCGATGACCGGGGGGCGGAATATTCCGGCGATAACATTACCCTGCCATTCCCGTTTTCATCAGCCGATGAGCTGATGGAGATCTGTAAGCGTGAAGGACAGTCGATTTCCGACATCATGATGGCCAACGAGCAAAGCTGGCGGGTGGCTGAGGAAACCATTGAATTTCTTGATCGGGTGCACGGCGCGATGATGGCCTGCATTGATCGGGGTTGCAAAACCGATGGTATCTTGCCTGGTGGATTAAAAGTCAAACGCCGGGCCAGCAAGCTTTATCATGAATTGACCGATAAACCCGAAGCGGGCCTTCGCGATCCGCTGACCGTGATCGACTGGGTTAATCTTTATGCGCTGGCGGTGAACGAAGAAAATGCTGCGGGTGGGCGGGTTGTGACCGCACCGACCAATGGGGCGGCCGGGGTTATTCCGGCGGTGCTGCGCTATTACGAACGGTTCGGGGCCAATGCCAGCCAGATTAAAATTCGTGAATTCCTTCTGACGGCGGCGGCGATTGGATCGATCTATAAAAAGCGTGCATCGATTTCTGCTGCCGAGGTTGGCTGTCAGGGGGAGGTCGGGGTTGCCTGTTCAATGGCTGCCGGGGCTTTGTGTGCGGTCATGGGCGGAACGCCAGAACAAGTTGAGAATGCCGCCGAAATTGGTATGGAGCATAATCTTGGTCTGACCTGCGATCCGATTGGCGGGCTTGTGCAGGTGCCCTGCATTGAACGCAACACCATGGGGGCGGTTAAGGCGATCAATGCAGCCCGGCTGGCGCTGCGCGGTGATGGGCAGCACACAGTGTCACTTGATAAGGTGATCGAAACCATGCGCCAGACGGGACTCGACATGCAAAGTAAGTACAAGGAAACCAGCCAGGGTGGTCTTGCGGTTAATGTGAACGTTGTTGAGTGCTAAAAGCTGTTCGGAAGAATAGGGTGTGAAATCAATGCCTTCGGATGTGATGTTCGGAGGCATTGATGTGTCTGGCCTCTTTATTGCCATCGTTGGTTGGCAATCTGTTATGGTTGATTGAGGGAAAAGGGGCAAAGACCCCACCAAAGGTTGGATATAAACACATGAGCAAAAAGCTGTTCCGCATTTACATTGCGGTCAGTCTGGATGGCTTTATCGCGCGTGCCAATGGTGCGGTCGACTGGCTGGATCAATATGATCCGGCGGAATTCGATTTTGATAGCTTTCTGGACACCGTCGGGACCTTGATTATTGGCCGGAAGACCTTTGATCAGGTCATGCAATTTGGCGACTGGCCATATGAGGACTGTCGCACCATTGTTTTGACATCCCGTGAATTGCCAAAAGACCGCCCGGCCAATACAGAGGCCTATGGTGGCAGCATCATCGAACTGGTTGATCAGTTGCGGAGCAACCGGGCTGATGATGGTGACATCTGGATCGTTGGTGGGGGATCTGTGGTGACACAGTTCCTGTTTGGTGGTTTTGCCGACCAGCTTGATATCTTTACGGTTCCCGAAGTTCTCGGACAGGGGATTTCGTTGTTCGGGCAAGATGCGGGTGGGATTAAGCCGAAATTGCTGGCCACCGAGCGCTATAACTCAGGGGTTGTCCGTTCCCAATACGGATTGCATTAAAAAACGAAAAATCGCGCCGGAGCCAAGCCGCTCTGGTGCGATTCCTGTTTTATGATCTTTGCTCAGGCATGCCTGTTTCATCACCCGCCGCAATTTTCTTTTCGCGAGTGTAATGAGCGAAGTTTAATCCGCCGGGGTGGGTTATTCGCGGTGGTAGGGATGGTTGGTCTGAATGGCGTGGGCGCGGAAAAGCTGTTCGGCAATAAGGGCGCGTACCAGCATATGAGGCCACGTGGCTTTACCCAGTGACCAAAGCGTATTGGCGCGCGATTTCAAGGCGGGCCCGTGCCCGTCTGCGCCGCCAATCACGAATGCGATATTGCCGGCATATTGGTCAATCCAGCCTTCAAGTTTTTGGGAAAACTCGATCGATCCGTATTCCTTGCCGCGTTCATCAAGGGCGACAACGAACGCGTTGTCAGGGATGACACCCAGCAGAAGTTCTGCTTCGCGGTCTTTAAGCTGATTGGGGGGAAGTTTTTTCTTTTCTTCGACTTCCCGGACAACGAATGGCCAGCGAAGGCGGGCGGCATAATGGTCAAACAGGTCTTTTTCCGGGCCGGATTTCATGCGGCCCACAGCAGCAAGAGTAATTTGCATACGTTTGATCCAGACCTTTGACCGGGCCGTTATCTTGAGTGTCGTCTTTACAACATCGCGCAGTATGAGGCCGATACTGCGTGCAACCGCCTGATTGCACGCAGGCCAGCGACATGCCCAAACAAAGGGTGCTGACTGTTAGTACAGTCGCGCGGCCTGCTGTTTGAGTGCCGGATTTTCAACGCCCCACATCTCTTCGATGTTGTAGAACGCACGTACTTCCGAGCGGAACAGATGAACAATGACGTCGCCGGTATCAACCAGCACCCAGTCACCCTGTTCTTTGCCTTCGGCGGCAGCGCGGCCTTGTCCAGCGGCTTTGATGGCTTCGACAATATGTTCTGCCATGGAAGCGACACGACGTGACGATGAACCGGTTGCAATGATCATATGATCTGCAATCGACGTCTTGTCGGTCAGTTCGATGGTGACAATGTCTTCGGCCTTGTCTTCTGCGAGAGTACTCTGGATCAGCGAAAGCATTTCGCTCGGCTTCAGAGTTGTTTTTGCGGTACCTATGGTCGCCACCTTAATTTTCCGCGGGATGCCCCGGCATGTCGCCGACAGCAAAATTCACCGCGTTGCTTACACCTGCCATCTGCCTTCGGCGCGAATTGCGGTCGAAGATGCCGGATGGCGCTTGATTGGCAGGTATACCCAGGCCGGAACATTTAGATCGGCCAGCAAACCCGCCTTGTCCATCGGGATGCGCCAACGTTCCATACGGCGCGCAGCGGTCCCGGACAATGCCTTGTTAGAATACCCTTCACGGTCGATAACCGCAATGGGAGCATGCAAAATCAACCTGTCCCACCATTTCCATTTATGGAACTGGGCCAGATTGTCTGCTCCCATCAGCCAAACAAATCGTGTTTGGGTAAAACGACGTTGCAAAGCTGCAAGAGTATCCGCCGTATAACGGGTTCCGAGTTCGGTTTCAATTGCAGAAACCACAATGCGGGGATGCTTTGCCATCATTCGTGCAGAATCAAAGCGATCCGCGAGGTCAGCCATGCCATCGCGCGACTTCAGCGGGTTCTGCGGTGACACAAGCCACCATACCGCATCAAGTTGCAGGCGCTTTAATGCCTCAAGCGAGATATGCAGGTGCCCTTCGTGGGCGGGATTAAACGACCCGCCCAGCAAGCCGACCCGCGGTGGGGCCAAATGTGATCTTGGCGCAGCCGCAATCATGGGCGCGTTTGGCCCGTGCCGCGCACGATGTATTTATAGCTGGTTAGCTGTTCGACTCCGACCGGGCCGCGTGCATGCAGCTTGCCCGTAGAAATGCCAATTTCCGCCCCCATACCAAATTCACCACCATCGGCGAACTGGGTTGATGCATTGACGATCACAATCCCCGAATCAACTCCGTTCATGAACGTCGTGGTCGCGGCGGCATTTTCGGCAATGATCGCATCCGTGTGGTGAGAGCCATACGTATTGATGTGATTAACCGCATCCGTAACGCCGTTGACGACTTTGATCGAAACAATTGCATCAAGATATTCGGTCACCCAGTCTTCGTCCGTAGCCGGTTTGATATGGCCGTCAATTGACTGTGCGATGTCATCGCCGCGTAACTCGCACCCCTTGGCGACAAGGGCTTCGGCAATGCGCGGCAGAAGGCGACCGGCAACAGAACTGTCGATCAGGATGGTTTCGGTTGAGCCACATACACCGACACGGCGCATCTTGGCATTGACGACAATGTCGACAGCCTTTTGCGGATTGGCGCTGGCATGGACATAGGTATGGCACAGTCCTTCGAGGTGCTTAAACAGCGGAATGCGGCTTTCATCGGTGATGCGGGCAATCAGGGATTTCCCCCCACGCGGTACAATCACATCAATATATTCGGACAGTTTCAGCATCTCGCCCACAGCGGCGCGATCTGTCGTCGGGATCATCTGGATGGCATTGTCGGGCAGGCCTGCTTTGGCAATGCCTTCGGCCATGCAGTCAAAAATCGCGCGTGACGAATGAAAACTTTCTGACCCACCGCGCAAGATCGCAGCATTGCCAGATTTGATGCACATCGCACTGGCGTCGGCGGTGACGTTCGGGCGGCTTTCATAAATGATCCCGATGACGCCAAGCGGTACCGAAACGCGCGCGATATCAAGCCCGTTATGTTCGGGACTCCAACGTGCCAGTTCACGACCGATCGGGTCGGGCAGTTCTGCAACGGCCTCGATACCTGCTGCCATGCCTTCGATCCGGGCCGGATCAAGGGCCAAACGATCGAGAAGGGCGTCGGTTAGCCCTTTGGCGCGACCGGCTTCCATATCCTTGGCATTGGCGGCAATGATCGCATCTGCATTGTCGCGCAGCTTGGCAGCGGCGGCTTTAAGGGCAGAGATTTTTGGTTCTGACGGGACCTGTGCAAGTTCCAGCGCTGCTTTGCGTGCATTGATGCCCATATCGCGCATCAGTGCTGCGATATCCTGGTTTTTGATACTGGCAAGAGCCGTCATGGTCCTGTTTCCGTTCCTTTAAGCGTGTGCGTCTTTGATCCGCATGATGGATCGTTCTTTTTGTGATTTTATCAACAAATTGACAAAATAGACCGCAAACCGTTTATCCGCAATGATCTTGGGATCAAAATACTTATCCGTGATCGAGCCTGCGACGGTTCTCCTCAGAACAGTGCGGTTTGCTCCGACGGGGTCAAGTCGACTTAAGCTTGCCAAACCGGGTGTGCCGTTCCATTTGTTGATGACAGAATGAAAAGGCACACCGTCAGAGCATACCGCAATGCCGCCGGTGACCGTTTGGGGATAAGATTTTGAAAAATATGGGTTCCGGCCAGTCAACTGCGCGCGCAGAGCTTGGCGTTGTTAAGAACTTTTTGCCGTATTTGTGGCCACGCGGCGAGTTTGAGCTTCGCGCGCGCGTCGTCATTGCCCTGTTGTTTCTCGTCGGGGCAAAGGTCGCCAATGTCTATATGCCGGTGCTGTATAAATATGCCGTCGATGCGTTGGGCGGTGCGGGACAGAAAACTGGCCAGGCCGCGTCTGGTGGCACAGATACCACATCATTGATTGTTGTCCCCGTTGCCCTAATTGTCGGGTACGGGATGGTGCGTATTCTGGTGTCGGCCTTTGGCGAATTACGTGATGCGGTTTTTGCCAAAGTGGCACAGCGTGCCATTCGCACATCTGCCCTTGGTGTGTTTGAACATCTTCACGGGCTTTCGTTGCGGTTCCATCTGGATCGACAGATGGGCGGGCTTTCGCGCGCGATTGAACGCGGGGTCAAGGGGATTGAATTCCTGTTGTCCTTCATGCTGTTCAATATTTTGCCTACCCTGCTTGAGATTTTCATGGTCTCGGCAATTCTGTGGGCGCTGTATGATTTCTGGTTTGCGCTGATCACGTTTGTCACCATCGTGATTTATATTGCCTTTACCCTGATCGTCACCGAATGGCGGATGAAGTTCCGCCGCGAAATGAACCAGCGCGATGATGAGGCCAATACCAAGGCCATCGACAGCCTGATCAATTACGAGACGGTCAAATATTTCAACAACGAACCGCACGAAGCAAGGCGTTATGATGCGGCCCTGCGTGGGTATGAAACGGCTGCTGTTTTGTCACAGGTGTCGTTGTCCAAACTTAATATCGGGCAGGGTGCGATCATTGCCGTTGGGTTGGTTCTGAACATGCTTTTGGCGGCCAAGGGCGTTCAGGATGGCAACATGACGGTTGGCGACTTTGTTCTGGTTAATACCTACCTGTTGCAGCTTTATATGCCACTTAACTTCCTTGGATTTGTCTATCGTCAGATCAAACAGTCTTTGACCGATATGGAACGGATGTTTTCGTTGCTCGACGTCGATAAGGAAGTTGAAGACAAGGCGGGATCGGCTGAACTGGCATGCAGCGATGCGGCCATTCGGTTTGAGGATGTAAAGTTTTCCTATAACCCGGACCGCGAGATATTAAAGGGTGTCAGTTTCGAGGTGCCAGCGGGCAAGACGGTTGCGGTTGTCGGGCCAAGTGGGGCGGGTAAATCGACACTGACACGGCTGATGTTCCGGTTCTATGACGTGTCGGCAGGACGGATCACCATCGACGGGCAGGATATCCGCGATGTGACGCAAAACTCGCTCCGTCGGGAAATCGGGATCGTGCCGCAGGACACCGTTCTGTTTAACGATACGATTGCCTATAATATCTCCTACGGGCGTCCGGGGGCTGAGCAGTCTGAAATTGAAGACGTTACCAAACTTGCCAGCATCGACGGCTTTATCGAAAACCTTCCCGAAGGGTTCAAAACCAAGGTCGGCGAGCGTGGTCTTAAGCTGTCGGGTGGCGAAAAACAGCGGGTGTCGATTGCACGTATGTTGTTGAAACGTCCGAAAATCATGATTTTTGATGAAGCAACCTCGGCCCTTGATACCCGAACCGAAAAGGATATCCAGCAGGCGTTACGCGACGTGTCACGCGGGCACACGACCCTGATCATTGCGCACCGTCTTTCAACCGTGATTGACGCCGATGAGATCATCGTTCTTCGCGATGGTCAGGTGGCCGAGCGCGGTCGTCATCAGGACCTTTTGAGCCAAGAGGGGCTTTATGCCGAGATGTGGGCGCAGCAACAGGAGCTCCGCGAGGCCGAGGAACTCCTTGCCCATGCTGGGGAAATTCCCGGCTAGGTCAAATTTGGACTGGACCCTTGTGACGTCATCCCCAAATAATGGGTGACGTCACATTCTTTGGGGGAAAGTCTGTTGTCTAAAATCACACGTCGTCAGCTTCACGCATTACAAACACATCAAGACCATGATGGTCATCATCATGCGCATCGCCATAACGCACATTCCCATATCCATGAACCGATGGATGAGGGGCAATATGCCGGTGACAATCGTGATGACGTTGACCGCATGCGTCGGAATGTTCTGGTTGGGATGGGTATGTTGCCGTTGGCGGGGATGGTCTTAAATCCCATGCATCAGGCATGGGCGCTCAGCAACGAAGTCAGCATTCGCGAAGACAGTCGGTATCGTTACATCACATCCAATGCGATCCCGGACCATTCCATGGGAAGTTTCCCCAATAGAAGCAACCCGAATTCAATCAAGGCTCAGTCGCTCGAATTTCGGTTGCCGATTAATCCTGAACGCAGTGGCCGGTTCATGCCCAACCCGCGCAATTTATTTGGTGTCGCGGTAAATGGTGTGCCCTTTGATCCGTTTACGGCGGAGTTCTGGCAACGAGACCGCAAATCGGGTTGGCGCTACGAGGCGATTTCACCGACATTGGATTTGGGGCTTGATCAGAACAATGCCCATGTGCAGCCAAACGGCACGTATCATTATCACGGTGTCCCTAAGGGATTGATCAAAAGCTGGTCACCAGATCAGCATTCCATTCGCATCGGTTTTGCCGCCGACGGTTTTCCGATTTATGCAATGTTTGGCTATGAAAATCCCAATGATCCGAATTCGCCTATCACACCATTGCGCAGTTCATGGCAGGTAAAAAGCGGTACGCGCCCGGGTGGTCCAGGTGGAAAATATGACGGCACGTATGGCGAGGATTTTGAATTTATTCCGGGCCTTGGTGATTTGGATGAAGCCAATGGCCGCGAAACGGTCACCCCGGAATATCCAAACGGAACATATGCTTATTTTGTAACCGAGTCCTTCCCGTTTATTCCGCGCATGTTGGCCGGCATTTCAGATCCGAGTTTTGACAAGGGACCGGGCGGCATGCCACCCGGTGGAACAGCTGGTGGCCCAAATGGCGGCCCCCCGGGTGGTCCTGGTGGACGCCCCAAGCCGGGTCGAGATGGTTTCCCCGGTCAACGCCCTCCACTTGGCAAGCCGCCGCGTTGATATGAGCTTGGCCGCTCTGTCAGGGTAGTGGCCCGAAAATCTGTGTCAGGTCAAGCAACCACAAGGCGGTGCTGATGGTAATAAAGGATAGTGAGGTCGCAAACATAAGCGATGCGGCGCACAGTCCTTCGTGACCATAGCGTTGGCCAAATATCGGATAGATGCTGAGCATCGGTGAGCAGGCAAAAGCAACGCAGGCGATTTGCAAAACCGGATCGATATCGGGCAACGCCCAGACCAGTGCAAAGACGATCAACGGATGCAAAATCAGTTTTGCGGTGATGATACGCGCCACATCGGTACGCAGGCCTTTTAGTTTGAGCCCAACCAGCCCACCACCGATGACAAACAGCGCAACCGGTCCGGATGCGGATGCCAGCATATCAATGGCCTTGAAAATCGGGCTTGGGATGGTCCACCCTGAAAGCGAAATACATAGGCCCAGGACAATGCCGATGATGATCGGATTTTTGCCAAGTTTCAGGAATGCTTTAGCTAGAACGCGGCCTTTGCTTTGGTCTTCGTTCTGGCTGCTGTCGCCCAGCACAAGCGCCATAGGCATCATCACAAGGTTTTCGATGATGACACATAAGGCCAAACCGATTTCAGCAGCTGGTCCCAACAGTTGTAATACAATTGGATATCCGACAAAGCCACTGTTGGAAAACGACATGCCCATGCCTTGTAGCATTGCGTTGGATTGTCTTTTCTTCGCGACCGCAAGGGCATAAAAATACCCCGATGAAAACAGGATGATCGATGCACCGCCATAGGCGAGCAGATAAATCGGCTCGATGACTTCTGAAAGGTCACGTTGTGCCAAAGCCCGGATTAAAAGGCACGGCAGGGCGAAGTTCATAACAAAGGCGCCCATGCCACGCACAATGGTTTGTGGAACAATGTTGCGGTAAACAGCAAAATAGCCAACCGCAATAATCAGGAAAATCGGTGTGGTGACGGCAAGAATATCAATCATCTGATAGAAGATCCCGATGAGTTGGCTGGTGCTACAAGGTGTGAAAGATGCGTGCGGACAGAGGGGGCGTGATCCATTGCCTCAGGTATCAGCCTTGCGTAGCACAGGGTCAAGAAACAGAACGGATTTGATCATGAACCAAACGGTAATAGATTGGCCCGATCCCTTGTGTGCGGCGGCCTTTCGCGGGCTGGAAAAGTTACAGAAGGCATCTGATATTGGTGCGAATGTGGCTTTGGCGTTGCAGCAGGCGGATGTTTTGGGCCTTTTGGCGGAATTTGATCCGGTGATCGCGGGAACCTTGCCAATAGCGATCAACACGGAACAGTCCGATATAGATATCCTGTGCCATGCGGTCGATCTGTCACGGTTCAATGACTGTGTCGACAGCACATTTTCGAGTTACCCACACTATCGTCGTCACCAGCGCGCGCCGACAAACCATGTCGGGGTGGCAAGTGTTGTAAGGTTTGAGTGCGCCGGGGGTGATTGTGACGGGTTTGAAGTCGAGATTTTTGCAACTGATTGCCCGAGTACAGCCCAATACGGATTTATCCATATGCTGGCAGAGGCCAGAATTCTTTCCCTGCTTGGACCCGATTTCGCAAAGAACGTTCGCGCACTTAAACGCCAGAACGTGAAAACCGAACCCGCATTTGCGCAGTTGTTAAGGCTTTCGGGTGACCCCTATATTGGGGTGGCGGAACTTGCAAACATGTCAATGGATGAAATGACGGCGTTTGTTAACCGCAAGGGCCTGTTTGTGGTTGGCTGAAAGGAAATTTAGCCTATGTGGCGGGAATATTCAGCGCCTTATAGACAACGTTTTCAATGCCTTGTGATTTTGCCGATCCAAGGGCTTCTTGGGCAACGCCAAGAATTTGATTTGCCGTGAAATGTTGTTTTGCCACTGGTGGTGCCCATGTTGCACCAACACTGATGGTAATGCGGGTGGGGTTGCCGTCAGCATCATAGAACCGGCACTGTTCGCGGACGGTGTCACAGAGTTTGAAGCCAAGAAAGCTTGTCTGTTCTTCACGGACTGTTGGCATCAGACAGGCAAAATCGGAACCATCAATATGCCCGACGACATCGCGGTCACGCAGGCTTGATGTGATGGCCGCAGAAATTGCCTGAATGATGTTCTCGGCTGTTTCATCGCCGTAGTTCTGTTCCAGCTTATCAAATTGATCAATTTCAAACCGGTATATTGCAAGCGGTGTGTTTTGCAGTCTGGCATTGATCAGTTCACGATGAAGAAATTCAACAATACCGGTTTTGTTCCAGATGCCGGTCAATGGATCAATCAGCATACGGTGTTTGGCCGGTTCAAGATCATCAAGGACCTGTTGTGGACTGCGCGCACCATAGCGTATGGCGATGGTTGTTTCGGCCCAATGCCCCAAGTCTTCAAGAATTTGAATGTCTTCCGCAGAGAATGTGCGCGCGACGCTGTCCACAACACACAGGGCGCCGATTTTAAAGCCATCCGGATTGGTTAAAGGCACACCGGCATAGGCCCGAACATGCGGAACGCCAGTGACCAATGGATTATCGGTGAAACGTTGATCGCTTGTTGCATCTTCGACGATAAAAGGGACATCGTCATTAATCACATGGCCGCAAAATGAAATGTCACGCGGGGTTTCGGTTGTCGGTTGATTGATGTTGGATTTGAAAAACTGCCGATCATTGTCGAGCAGTGAAATCGCAACGATTTCCGAGCCGAAGATACGCTGTGCAACACGTGTGATACGGTCCAGTTCCGGGTCGGCTTTGCTGGTCAGAATACCCATGCTTTCAAGGGATTTCTGACGGGCATATTCGTTATCTGGCCGCTGTGCGGATTTCACTGTGCATCCCCCGATGTTCCAAAGCCCCTTTGCCGTGAAGTTTTAGGGATTTTGGACACAGGATCAAGTCAGCATTTTTTGATTAAGACGTGTTTTCGCCCGGGCTTCAGGTGCCTGTTGTATCCTGTCTGAACGTGGTCGGTTTATTATTCTTCGAGCGTTTCGAGGCTGCCATGTTCATCAAGCGGGATGTAACGCACCGTATCGCGGCCGCCTTTTTTTGCTTCGTACAGGGCATCGTCGGCCGTTTGTAATACCTGATCAGAGCTGTATTTCGTCGTCGCGTGCGGCGATAGCCATGTCGCCCCGACACTTACCGTCACCGATACCAACTCGCCGTCTTTGTTGGTGACCTTGCATTGCTCGCGGAATGTTTCGCAAAGCTTATAGCCAAGATACATCATACGTTCCAGACGCAACCCGGGCAGAATACAGACGAATTCTTCACCGCCAAACCGCCCGATGATGTCCTGATCGCGCATGCTCGACGCCATGATTTCAGAGATCGACTGTATCACCTTGTCGCCGACCAAATGACCATAGGTGTCATTGACCCGTTTGAAATGATCAATATCAAGCATGAAAATACCAACCGGCGCGCTTTTGATTTGTGCCGATGAAATCTCGCGCCCCAGAAGTTCTTCAAGCCCGCGCCGGTTCCAGATACCTGTCAGCGTATCAATCAGAACGTCACGTTGTGCGGTATTGAGGTCTTCGAGAAGTTGTTTCTGGCTGCGTTCGCTATAGCGCAGCGCAATTACGGTTTCGACCCAATGGGCAAGGTCCTGAAGCGTTGCGATTTCGTCCTTTGTAAAATCGCGTTTTTTGCTATCAATGACGCAAAGCGTGCCAAGCTTGTATCCTTGCTGATTGGAAATCGGAACGCCAAGGTATGATCGGATTTCCGGACCACCTGTCACAAGTGGGTTGTCGTGAAACCGATCATCATCAAGCGCGTTGGAGACAACAAGTGGTGCATCATGCATCACCGCATGCCCACAAAATGAAATGTCGCGACCTGTTTCTGAAACGGAAAGATTGACACGCGACTTAAAAAATTGCCGATCATTGTCGAGTAAGGATATCGCAACAATATCTGATCCGAACAAACGTTCGGCCAGCCGCGTAATGCGATCAAGTTCCGGATCGCGCGGCGTTGAGAGCAATCCCATTGCTTCGAGTGATTTTTGACGATCAACTTCGTCAGAAGGAACGGGCGCTGGTTTCACAAATCGATCTCCTAGCTTTCTCAGCCGAGATTTAGAAAATACGGGACAGTCTCAACACGTTTCATCAGCAAGTCGGTTGTGCGTTAAAGCAACTCGAAACCAGCTTGCACCGCGACGCGTTATGGGCTCATGGCGTAATGACCCATCCCAACCCAGGCAATTGATATCCCTTAATCAGGTTGGTTCGATTATCCCGTATTTAAAGGTAGACCCTAAGTATAATCTACCAAAGGTGTCAATCGGCCATCGATGTGATCTGCACAGCATCACCGCATTGAATGGTGCCGTCTTTGATGACACGGCATGTCACACCGCCGCGCCAATCTGGACGAAGGGCTTCTTCAAGGCCTTTTGCGGCGTCTTCCATCCGGCGACACGGGTCGGTCTCCCCGGTGATTTCAAACACGACTGAGCCAATTGAAATTTTGGCTCCGATGTCACGCGGAAGGGGAATGCCGCTGACCAGAAGGTTTGCGCGCCGGGTCGTCCAGGGAAGATCTGCTCGATCAATAACCGCGCAGGCTGTTTGCCAGTCTTCATTCGACAGGATGGTGACCTGGCGTTTACGCAATTTTCCCCGATAATCGCCATCAACGCCCAATGCCGTCGAACATGCGACCTTTTCGAGCGTCTCCATCGGGGCGCGCGATTTTGCCTTACGCGCGATCCCGATCAGTTTGGCTTGCCCGGTCATGCTTCTTGTTCCTGTTTGCTGATGTTGCCGATGGATCAGGTTTTCCACTGACCGGAAATGACCCAGCGACCGGCGAAGTTTTCTGGCACCAGAATGGTCTGACGCGGGGAGCCGCTTTCGTCGAGTTCGGGATAGTCGGTGGTGTAATGCAGGCCACGGCTTTCGCGGCGCCACAGGGCCGACTGAATGATGAGTTTGGCAACAACCGACAGGTTGCGTAGTTCGAGCAAGTCATTGGTGACGCGGAAATTTCCGTAATATTCGTCAATTTCCGACAGCAACAAATCAACCCTGTGCTGGGCGCGCTGAACCCGTTTTGTGGTGCGGACAATGCCGACAAAATCCCACATTACGTTGCGCAACTGTTCCCAGTTATGGGCCACAATGACTTCTTCGTCTGAGTCGGTAATGCCGGTTTCATCCCACTCGGGGATCGGTTTGAAATGATCTTCGACCGGTAGGGCTTCGATAATGTCCTTTGATGCGGCTTCGCCAAACACCAGACATTCCAACAGCGAATTGGATGCCAAACGGTTCGCGCCATGCAAACCAGTACCGGCACATTCCCCAATTGCATAAAGCCCGGTAAGGTCGGTTCGACCGCGAAGGTCGGTCAAAACCCCACCGCATGTGTAATGTGCTGCGGGTACAACCGGGATCGGTTGCTTGGTCATATCAATGCCATAGGTCAGGCAGGTTTCATGGATGGTCGGGAAGTGTTCCCGAATGAAATCTTCGCCTTTGTGGGTGATATCAAGATAAACGCAATCGGCACCAAGGCGCTTCATTTCATGGTCAATTGCGCGTGCAACGATATCACGCGGGGCCAGTTCGCCGCGCTCATCAAAGCGGTCCATGAAACGCGTACCATCGGGCAATAGCAGTTTGCCGCCTTCGCCCCGTACGGCTTCGGTAATCAGGAATGATTTGGCTTGCGGATGATAAAGGCATGTGGGGTGGAACTGGCTGAATTCCATGTTCATCACCCGGCACCCGGCACGCCATGCCATGGCAATGCCATCGCCGGTCGAGCCATCCGGGTTGGACGTGAAACGATAGACTTTGCTGGCGCCACCTGTTGCCAGAACAACGGTGCGGGCATTAAATGATTTTACCTGCCCGGTTTCGAGATCAAGTGCATACGCCCCGATACAACGCCGGCCTTCGCCGCCAAACTTTCGGTCGGTGACAAGATCAATTGCCAGAAAGTTTTCAAAAACCTTGATGTTGGGGTGATTGGCGGCCTGGCCTTGAAGCGTGGTTTGAACAGCCCGCCCGGTGGCATCAGCAGCATGGACAATGCGACGGTGGCTGTGCCCACCTTCACGCGTCAGATGAAAAGGTTGATCATTCCCGCCTGCCGGATCGCGGGTCAATTGAATGCCAAGTTCATCAAGCCATGCAATGGCACGCGGTGCATTGGCCGCAACATATTCGACCGTTTCACGCTTGCACAGGTCAGCCCCGGCAATCAGCGTATCGCGCACGTGGTTTTCGATACTGTCAGCGGCATCAAGCACTGCGGCAATGCCACCTTGCGCCCAATTGGTCGAACCATCGTCGATCTTTCCCTTGGAAAGAACCGCGACTTTTACGTGGGGGGCGAGCTTAAGGGCGGTCGACAGCCCAGCAGCACCGCTGCCAATAACGAGCACGTCATAATTGAAAGAGTTTTCGGACATGTTATCCCATCACATTTGGGCAGGACTGGATGGCGGGGAATGGCGCGGTGGCGTCTTCATCCTGCCCTTATCAGAAGCCGCAGAATAGGACTGCTTTTCGCCAATCTCAAACATATTTGTCTGAAACCCGTGCCTGAAATTGATTTGCGGCTGTTTTGATCGGCGTTAACACCTTGCGATATGCTGATCACCCGATAAATTAAATCGCATGGATCAATTGTAATTTGGGGGCATTGTCATGATCAAGAAAGCGGACACGAACGTCGTTTTCGACGGTGGATGCCATTGTGGTGCGGTGCGTTACAGCGTGATGGCACCGCTTGAAGATGCGGTGATGTGTCATTGCCAACTATGCCGTAAATTACACGGCCATGTCAGTTCGTATGCCGGTTTTGATAAAAGTGCTTTGACGCTTGTACGTGATGCCGGATTGCGGTGGTATCGGATATCGCCAAAGACGGATCGGGGGTTTTGCAAGGAATGTGGTTCAGGGATTTTCTGGCGCCCGGTCAAGTCCGATCACATGGCACTAATGCCCGGTACCCTTGATGACAGTCAGGGTCTTAAAACCGGCGGGCAGATTTTCTGTGCAGATAAAGGCGATTATTATCCGATTGATCCATCAATCAAGGAAATTGCGGCGTCCTGATTTGAACGCCGCAATTTGATATGATGATTGGGTTCAAACCCTAGTCCTGATCGGTCACGCCGGGGACTTTCAGCCAGGTCAGTTCGTGCTTGTTGTTATAAAGGTGCACAACCTTTGATCCCGGGATATCTGCAAACTGGGTGATGGCGGAATAGTCGGTGTCACCTTGCAGTTTGATGGTGCAGATGAAATTGGTTGCCATAGCGGCATCCATCCATTGATTGACCAACTGATACAGGCGATCCGGGTAACAGATCACGTCCGAACACAGCCAGTCGATATAGCCAACTTCTTCCGGGTTAAGGCCAAAGGCACTTTCCTGACGGAAATCAACACGCGGCAATTTGGCGATATTGGCGTCAAGGCGGGCTTTGTCGATGGAAATGACATCGGTACCAAATTCATGCAAAACCCACGTCCAACCGCCGGGGCTTCCGCCCAGGTCCATGGTGCGATCACCAGCCTGCGGTCCCACACCAAGGCGTGTAAAGGCTTCCCACAATTTCAAATAGGCCCGGTTGGGCGGTGTTACTTTGTCTTCTTCAAACTCGAGCTCGCCGTTTTTCCAAGGGCTGGAACAATCAGCAGACGCGATGATGGTATCAGGATCAATCAGGGTCCATGAGCCAAGCGGTGCCGTTGGGGCCGGTTCGCCAAAAATCTGACGTTTGGCCGACACATGGGGCAAGTGTGCCTCAATCAGTTTGGCGCGGGAAAAATGGTCAAACTTGAACATTGCCCAATTGCGCTGATTAAATTTCAGGATTTTGGCAGCACCCTTGATCGAGGGAATCGCAATCCGTACCGGGTTGCGCCAGACATTCTGGGCCCAGAACACACGCCGTTCCGGACCGGGTGCAAACATCAAACGGTCGTGGCGCTCGGTGACATCGCCAAGTTCATTGAACAACTGGTCTTCAAACCCGACAGGGGCAAGGTAACCCGTTTCATTCATTGGCTCGATCACGGATTCTACGCCGTCGGGCGTATCGAATATCTGTTTTTCTGTCATCATGGGCCTGCTTTTACGCCCATTTCACGCAATAAAAAAGCGGGAAAGCCGCATGGCAGCTTTCCCGCAATGATGTACGGTAAAAGACAGGCTGAGAATCAGTATTTATCCGCCTGAACCAGACCGTCGATCAGGATAACCTGGGTCGGGTCGCCCTTGATGCCAAAATCGTTATCATTGATCATGGCCAATGCGCCATCACCCATGATTGCCAGACCTTCAAGTTTGTTGGGGGCCATCGGGTAATCGGCACTGTCAAAACGAAGAGTTTTGGGAACCGCGATCAGATCAAGCTTGGAAAGATCGTTTTCCTGCTCAAGTGTCGGGTTGGTAGACATGTCATCCCAGCGGCTTGCCAGAATGTTGGTCGCACCCGCCAGTTTGACTTCATGCAGCTTGGTGGTTTTGTCGGTACGTTCAAGAACCAGAAGGCGGTCATTGCCCAGTGCGAGCACTTCGGAAATGCGCGGTGAGTTCTGTTTGTCCGTCGGATCGTTGCGGAAGGTCTGCGGATCATCAAGCTGATAGATATATTCGCCGCTTAGCTTTTCAGATATGCGGTCATAGACGAACAGACGGGTGTTCTTGGCGGCTTTGTACGCATCGGCATTCGGGTTTGCCAGCGGGTTCTGAACCATGAAATACAGCTTGGTTTCATCTGGCGATACGGCCATCGATTCGATGCCGCGGTTCGTCTGGCGTTTGACCAGAATGGCCGGGAGACCACCGGTGACCTTATAGGCTGCACCGTCGAAATCTTTTTCAGATCCAGCTGGGACAATACGGTTGATCACGGTGCCGTCGGCGGCAACATGCAGAACAGACGGGCCATTTTCTTCACCAATCCAGTAGGAACCATCGGTCAGGCGAATGATGCCTTCGGCGTCGATGGATGATACCGACTGTTCCAGCGCATTACCGTTGGCATCAACCGGCTTTTCGGTTTTGGCAACGGTCAGTTTGTTGGTAAGGCCGGTCAGTGGAATACCGTTTTGATCCTTGATGGTGATGACATCCTTGATGTCAAAACTGCCATCGTCATTGAGGAAAATGGTGTAGATCGACGGCGAATAATCCGGGGTCGGATAGACACGGACTTTGTTGCCATGGCAGACGGCGTCTTCTGAAACGCCAAGAACGGTTTCAACATCACCGCAAACAAAGTTCGGGCCACGGTCAGACACGGCATAAAACATATTGGCCGGATCGCCCGGACGACGATACGCACCCGATCCCAGACCAACGGTCAGATCACGTGCCTTGCCGCCATCAACCATAACCGTCGACAGATTGTTGATTGCGCTTTTGGTTTCGAAAATCTTGGCTTCGCCCGCCATTGCCGTTCCGGCAAGAAGCAGTGCTGCGATGCCGGCAACGCCGGCCGCAAATGTATGTTTCATAAAAGTGCCCCCAGAAAAATCATCAGAAACGTAAAAAAGCCCAGCTCAAGCCCGGTTGATGTTCGAGCGAACTGTGTTGCTTTTCACATTAGAGAGTTTCTGTGACAGTTTGTTTGCGCTTGCGCGTCGCTTTCATGAAACAAACCGGCGATCAAGTAACAGGGGTTACTTCCAAAAATCTTCGCGTTTGACGGTAAAGGTTTCCGAGATGCTGGCGTATTCCTGATACCCCAGCCGGGCAAGCGGTTCGAACAGGGTAATATCAACCATGCCATCGCGAATGATCGCATCATCAATATGCAAACCAACCACGGTGCCAATCACCATCGCGCAGGGCTTCTCCGGGTTGGCACTGGGCAATTCGACGATCTGAAATACTTCGCATTCCATATGGATCGGAACACCCTTGATCAAATGTGGTTTCACACATTTAGCAGGCATTTTTTCAAGACCGGCATATTCAAATTCGTCTTCTCCCGGCGGTAATGGTGCCGAACAGAAATTGATTTCACGCAGCATGGATTTTGGTGCGACGGCGGCGACAAATTCGCCGGTATCGCGTGCGTTGCGCAGGCTGTCGACCGATCCCCCCGACGAAAACATCACCATTGGCGGATTGCCATGCACCGCATTGAAAAATGAATAGGGTGCAAGGTTTGGCCGCCCGGCTTTATCCACCGTCGAAATCCAGCCAATCGGGCGTGGTGCCACGCAGGCCTTAAAAGGATCGTGGGGAAGATTGTGGGAGGTTTTTCCGGGTTCGTAGAACATGAGACGTCCGTTCAGAGGGTAATGGTTTCTATTCGGTCGGCGGTTATGCCCCGATCAGCTTGATATGTCGATCACCGGGCTTTGGATCAAAGGGCCGGTGCATATTCATGTTCACGTACATGGTCGGGGCGGTCATTCAAATGCAGGCGGGTTTGTGCCATCGGGGTTTCGGCGATGATTTTACCGCGCCGGATGACAAACAGGCGATTGGCCCGAATGCGGATGGCCTCAATGGTGTCGCGGGCTTGCAGGACAACAAAGTCGGCGTTGTTGCCAACTTCAATACCGTATCCTTCAATCCCCATGATCTTGGCCGGTTCGGTGGTCACGGCGTTAAAGCAGGCCCTGATGTCGTCGCGTGATGTCATTTGTGCAACATGAAGCCCCATGGACGCGACTTCAAGCATATCCCCCGACCCCATCGAGTACCAAGGGTCCATAACGCAATCATGGCCAAAGGCGACGGTCAGACCAGCGCTGCGCAATTCCGGCACACGGGTCATGCCACGGCGTTTGGGATAGGTGTCATGGCGCCCCTGAATGGTGATGTTGATCAGCGGGTTGGCAATGGCGGAAACCTCGGCCTCTGCCATCAGGGCGATCAGTTTGGATACATAGTAATTATCCATCGAATGCATCGAGGTCAGATGCGATCCGGCCACACGGCCCTGAAGGCCAAGGCGCTGGGTTTCATAAGCCAGCATTTCAATATGGCGCGACATCGGGTCGTCTGTTTCATCGCAATGCATATCGACCCGCAAACCCCGGTCTGCGGCCATTTCGCAAAGCTCTGTGACGCTGGCTGCCCCATCGGCCATGGTGCGTTCGAAATGCGGAATGCCGCCCACCACATCGACACCCTTATCAAGCGCACGGATGACGTTTTGCTTGGCGGTTGGGCTCCGGAAATAGCCATCCTGCGGGAAGGCAACCAATTGCAGATCAAGATACGGGGCGATCTGCTTTTTAACGTCAAGCAACGCATCAACCGCCAACAACCGATCATCGCAGACATCAACATGGGTCCGGATCGCAAGCAGGCCCTTGGACACGGCAAGGTCACAGTATTTAAGGGCGCGTTCAATGACGGCATCGGGGGTCAAAAGCGGTTTAAGCTCCCCCCAAAGTGCGATGCCTTCAAGAAGGGTGCCAGACTCATTCATACGTGGCAGGCCAAGCGACAGCGTCGCATCCATGTGGAAATGGCTGTCGACAAAGGGCGGGCTGACCAGCATGCCGCCGCAATCAATCACCTCAAGCGCAGGGACATCAAGATTTTCACTGATCTCGGCGATTTTGCCATCGACAACTGCGATATCAACGCCCGTTGCACCATTGGCAATGTTGGCATTTTTTAGGATCAGATCGGGCTGCATGATGTCGTCCTTGGTTGGTGGTGGCGAATTCGGGTTTGAGGTCTGCTGTCAGATCAGCGCTGCCCTTTAAACCAGGGGACCAAAAGTGCTTTGGGGTAATCAGCTTTGCGCGCAACCACGATCAACGCAATGATCGAGAGGATATAGGGCATCATCAAGAACACTTGCGATGGGAAAAACGCACCGACTTCGGTTTGCAGGCGGACCTGAAATGCATCAAACGCCCCGAACAAAAGTGCACCAATCAGCGCCTTGCCCGGTCGCCAGCTGGCAAAGACGGTCAGCGCAATGCAGACCCAGCCACGTCCATTGATCATGCCAAAGAAAAATGCGTCAAAGGCCGACATGGTCAAAAAGGCGCCGCCCAGCGCCATCATGGCCGAGCCGACCACAACAGCCCCAATGCGCAATCCGTAAACCGAAAGTCCCTGTGCTTCAACCGACGACGGGTTATCGCCAACGGCACGGATCGCGAGGCCAAGTGGGGTGCGATATAAAACCCAGCCGGTAACAAACACCAGCACAAGAGCCAGCATCGTCATCGCGGTTTGTGAAAATAAAGCCTGCCCGATAAACGGCAAGTCAGACAGTATCGGGATATCAAGCGGCTGAAACGGGATGATCCGCGGTGGCGATGACACATCGGGCAATGCGGTGCGATAGGTGAAATAGGACAGACTGGTCGCAAGCAATGTTACCCCGATGCCCGATACATGCTGGCTCAGGCCAAGCGGCACGGTCAGGATCGCATGGATCAGTCCGAAAAATCCCCCGGCAAGGGCGGCAACCAGAACGCCGCCCCAAAGGCCAGCCCCCAGCCAAACAGCCATCCAGCCCGCCATGGCACCAGCGGTAAAGATGCCCTCGATCCCAAGGTTCAGTACACCGGCCCGTTCGCAAACAAGTGCGCCCAGTACCCCGAAAATTAGCGGAGTGGCAATGCGAATGGCGGCTTCCCAAAAACTTGCGGCCAAAAGGATATCAATGATTTCCATGTCTTTTCCCCTTAACCGGCTGTCTTTCTGCGGTCGAACCGGACTTTAAACCGGGTCAAAAATCCGCCGATCAAAACGCACAGCAACGACATCGCAACAATCAGATCGGCCAGATAGCTTGAAACACCAATCGCCCGGCTCATGGAATCTGCCCCGACAAATACCGATGCAACGAAAAGTGCCGATATAATAACCCCCACGGGCGACAGGCGCGCCAACATGGCAACAACAATCCCGGCATAGCCATATCCCGGTGACAAATCGGTTGCGAGATATCCACGCGTCCCGGCAACTTCGGAAACCCCAGCCAGTCCGGCCAAGCCACCGGAAAGGGCGGCGACGAGGATCATGGTTTTGGTCACTGAAATACCGGAAAATTTCGCCGCAGCAGCGTTTTCACCAACGGCACGGATTTCAAACCCCCAGACGGTACGTTTGACAAAAACTGCCAAGCCACTTGCGGCAACCAGCGCAATGATCAGCCCCAAATGCACGCGCATGCGTTCCAGAAGCGGGGGCAAAATGGCGCTATCAATGATCGGTTCTGATTGCGGCCAGCCCATCGACATTGGGTCTTTCAAAGCCCCTTCCAGCATCATCTGAACAAATAGCAGGACGATGAAATTCAAAAGAAGGGTGGTAACGACCTCATCAACACCCATGCGGGTTTTCAAAAGCGTCGGCCCGATCAGCATCAAGGCCCCGGCCAATGCGCCCGCAATCATGATCACCGGGATCATCACCCAGCTTGGCCCGTCAATCACGCCGGTTCCAACGACAACGGCCGCCATGGCCCCCATGTAAAGTTGTCCTTCAGCACCGATGTTCCAAAGCTTGGCGCGAAACGCGATGGCAGCGGCAAGCCCGGTTAGGATCAAGGGCGTGGCGCGGGTCAGCATTTCGGAAGTCGAGAAGACCGAACCAAATGCACCAGTGATCATAAGGCCATAGGCGTCCATAATCGGGGCGCCTGCCAAGGCCAGCGGAATGGCGGCAAGCAGGATGGCAAAGACGGCAGCGAAAACCGGAACACCATAGACAAGGATCGGGCCGGGATTGGATCTGGGTTCGAACCGGATCATGGCGTTTCTCCCTGACGGATGGTGTTGCTGGTCTGTGCTTGCTGTGTATAGGTTTTGGTTTGTCCGGCCATCATCAGGCCAAGCTCGGATCGGTCAATGGCATCGGTTGGAATGGCCTTTGAAACATGACCGGCGTGAATAACGACAATCTGGTCCGAGATCGTCAAAAGTTCGTCCAAGTCTTCGGAAATCAGAATGACGGCAGCACCATTTTGCCGCGCTTCAAGCAAGCGGCGGTGGACTTCGGACTGTGCGCCAACGTCGAGGCCGCGTGATGGCTGATTGGCCAAAATCAGTTTTGGCGATTTTTCCAAGACCCGGGCCAGAATAAGCTTCTGGATGTTGCCACCTGACAGCAATCTTGCCGGTGCGCCCGGGCCGGGGCAACGTACATCGTAATCCTTGATTGCCTGTTCGGCGCGTTTGCGAATGGCGGCGAAATCAAGGAAACCGAATTTTTGATAATCCTTTGACCGGACGTCTTCGATGGCGATGTTCTCGGCAACACTCATAGATCCGACCATGCCATCGTGATGGCGGTCTTCGGGAATACGGGCAATGCCGTTCTGGGCAAATTTATGGGCATCGAATTTTGTAACGATT
This sequence comes from Thalassospira lohafexi, assembly GCF_002844275.1. GTDB lineage: Bacteria > Pseudomonadota > Alphaproteobacteria > Rhodospirillales > Thalassospiraceae > Thalassospira > Thalassospira lohafexi. Next base: position 305,002 of record NZ_NXGX01000005.1, on the reverse strand, counting down.
GCTTCAAAAATCTCCACAATGCCACTATCGGGTTTATCAAGACCAGCAAGCAATTGTGCCAGTGCGGCCTGTCCATTGCCCGATACACCAGCAATGCCAAGAATTTCACCTTCGCAGGCGGTCAGGTTTACACCATGAAGGGATCGCCGAGCATCGCCGCGATCAATCGTCACATCTGACAATCGCAACACAGGTGCACCCGGTACGCGTTCGGTGCGGCGGCTGACCGGGACCTCGCGACCGACCATCAGTTCGGCAATCGAGCGATGATCGGCATCGCTTGTTTGCATTTCTCCGACTTTCTTCCCACCGCGTAAAACCGCAATACGGTGCGACACGGCAAGGACTTCGGCGAGTTTATGGGCAATGATGATGACCGAAAGGCCGGTTGCGGCCAGTTGGCGCAAGATGACAAACAGGCTGTCGGCTTCTTGCGGCGTCAGTACTGCGGTGGGTTCATCGAGAACCAGCAAGCGCGCGTCGCGATAGAGCGCCTTTAGGATTTCAACGCGCTGCTTTTCGCCGACGGTCAGTTTGTGCACTGGCTGATCAAGATCGACATTCAAGCCTGATCCTGACATCAGATCCGCCAGCTTGGCGCGCGCCGCCGTCCGGTCGCGCCGCAGTCTGAAAATCGGTTCGGTGCCAAGGACAATGTTATCAAGCCCCGACAGGTTTTCTGCCAAGGTGAAATGCTGATGAACCATGCCGATCCCGGCATCAAGGGCAGCTTGCGGTGCGCCGGGTTCAAGCTGTTCAAGATTGCCATCGCGATTGGTGACCGTGACGGTGCCTTCATCGGCGACATAATGGCCAAACAGGATGTTCATCAATGTGGTTTTGCCCGCACCGTTTTCGCCAAGAAGGGCGACAATTTCGCCCTTATGGACCTTAAGGTCGATGGCATCATTGGCGATCAGCGGGCCAAATTTCTTGGTAATCCCTGCAAGCTGAAGCAGCAGTTCCGGGGACGTTTTATGTGATGAGTGCGCAGCAGATGACATCCGGGTAATCCGTTTGGTTTTTATGCGTCACGCTGTGGGGCGATAATGTGGTGCGTGGCCTGTTGGCCCAAAAAGAAAGGGCAGGTCGGCTTTTATACCGAACTGCCCTGCATTTTAAGGAAATCTTACATAGAAGATTTCGGTTCTTCGTCATTCACCGTGACGGTGAACTTGCCATCAAGAATTTCAGCTTTCTTGGCCTCGACGTCTGCAACCGTGCCATCGGGCAGAAGTGCCGGGTCAAGCACGACGCTGCCGCCGTCATATTCCATGTAGCTGAATTTGCCGTAATTTTCGGCTTTGAACTCACCGGCTTTGACCGCCTCAATCGCGTGGTCAACGGTGGCTTCCATGTGCCAAAGGGCCGAGCCCAGAATGGTCGACGGATAATCCGCCGCGGTGTCGATCACGTTGCCAACGGCAAGGATATCGCGTTCCTTGGCGGCATCGGAAACGCCAAAGCGTTCCGCGTACATGATGTCGGCACCTTTATCGATCATGGCAAAGGATGCTTCTTTGGCCTTGGGCGGATCGTACCAGCTGTTGATGAAGGTCACCATGAATTCAACATCCGGATTGACCGATTTGGCACCTTCCATGAAGGCATTCATCAGGCGGTTCACTTCCGGGATGGCAAAGCCACCGACCATGCCGATTTTGTTGGTTTTGGTGGCCGCACCGGCCGCCATACCAACCAGATAGCTTGGCTCATGGATGTAGTTATCAAAGACCGAGAAGTTTTCGCCTTCCGGGCCAAAACTTGAGCCCATCAGAAACGCAGTTTCCGGATACTGTGCAGCGACTTTACGTGCGGCACGTTCAACACCGAAAACTTCCCCCAAAATCAGGTTGGAGCCATTTTCGGCATATTCGCGCATGACGCGCTCATAATCGGTATTGGCAACGTTTTCGGAAAATTCATAGGAAATGTCACCGCGTTCCTGGGCTGCGTTCAGCGCCTTGTGGATACGCGAGACCCACTGCTGTTCGACCGGAACGGTGTAAATTGCCGAAACTTTGATCGGATCAGCGGCCTGTGCCGGCGCGCCAAAGCCAAATGACACCACCGCTGCTGCGGCCGCCATGGCCGAAAGCAGTGCACGGCGGGAAAGGCCGAATGTACCAGACTTCATTATGTCCCCCTGAAGGTTATTGCCGTTGTGCGAAGTTCAACTTTTATGGTCAGTTTGTGAGCAGATTGTATACGCGATCAGAAAAGAGGCAAGGCAAGTTCTGTCCAAATGGTCAGTTTTCGCCTGTTACGCTAAGTATTTGGGATGACATTCAGTTTTGAGGATGTGTCTGGCGTGCAGAAGGCTATGGCCTTGCGTCTTTAAGATGATGCGCATTGTTCTGAATGAATGTTTTGCACGGCAAAGAGGGGGGCTATTCTGCGGAGTCTGACCGGTCTGACCGGTGAAAGACGCCTTGGCGGGACACGATCCAAAATCTTCCGGTTTTTGAAGCAGACCGGTTAAGATTGTCTAAACAGTCAGCGCACTTTCTAACACAATGCGAATCCTTGAAAAATTTCGGAGTCGGTTAACTCTTTCATTAACTATTTCGGTTGATGCTTTGGTCAAGTTTCAAGGGGGAACCTAGAAGGCATCATGACAAAAAAGACATCTTTACCACTTGATCAGGTTTTGGTTGGCGACTGCATCGAAATGATGAACAGCCTGCCAGAGAAATCCGTCGATCTGATTTTCGCCGACCCGCCCTACAATCTTCAGCTTGGCGGTGATCTTTTGCGTCCGAACAACTCCAAGGTTGATGCGGTCGATGATCACTGGGACCAGTTTGACAGTTTTCGTCACTATGACGAGTTTACCCGTGACTGGCTGACAGCAGCGCGCCGTGTGCTTAAAGACACCGGTGCGATTTGGGTGATCGGTTCGTACCACAACATTTACCGCGTTGGTAATACGCTTCAGGACATTGGGTACTGGATCCTCAATGACATTGTCTGGCGTAAAACCAACCCGATGCCGAATTTCCGTGGCAAGCGGTTCTGCAATGCGCATGAGACGCTTCTGTGGTGTTCGAAAAGCGAAGAGCAAAAAGCAATCACGTTCAATTACGAAGCGATGAAGCAGCTTAATGAAGGCTTGCAGATGCGCTCGGACTGGTTGATGCCGATTTGCTCTGGCTCGGAACGTCTCAAAGACGATAACGGCAAGAAAGTCCACCCGACCCAGAAACCCGAAGCCTTGTTGCAACGTGTTTTGTTGGCAACCACCCGTCAGGGCGATGTTGTCCTTGATCCGTTCTTTGGGACCGGTACGACGGGGGCTGCGGCACGCCGACTTGGACGTCACTTCATCGGGCTGGAGCGCGAAGAAACTTACGCCGAAGCAGCCCGTGAACGGATTGCCAAAGTGCAGATGCTTGATGGTGATAGCCTTGAAGTTACCGAATCGAAACGGTCGCTCCCGCGGATTCCGTTTGGTGCAGTGATCGAACGTGGCCTGCTGTCGCCGGGCGAGAAAATTTATGACAACCGTGGCAATGTTGCCGCGATGGTCCGTGCTGATGGCTCCATCAGTCATAAGGATAATGCGGGTTCCATTCATCAGATTGGTGCCCGTGTACAAGGCGCAGAAGCTTGTAATGGTTGGACTTATTGGCATTACAAATGTGATGGCCGATTGGTTTCGATCGACAATCTGCGCAGCCAGCTTCGCAAGGAAATGGGTCAGGTCCCCGCCTGATCCTGATCGGGAATTCCCGGTTAAATCTATGATGCCTAAAAGCCGACGTGGTTTAAAAACACGTCGGCTTTTGCATTTTCAGGCGAAAGTTGTTATATCTTAGGTCTTGAACTTATCCGTAAGGATAGACGGAGGCGAAAATGCAGGCAGGACCAGTAGGTGGTGCAGGATACGCACCAAACCCGATCCAAATTCAGCAGGCGACAGCACCGATTGCTGAAACCGGCAGCAATGACTTGCAGTCCCCATCGTCACAACGTGTCGAGCAAACAGCAGAAGCAGAAACTTCGCAACAGGCTGCGCCAACGCCCACCGAGGGCCGAGGACAGGTTATCGATATCTACGCCTGATCGCGCCGAGCGAGTTTACAAAATGACAAAGGCCCGTGGTTTTAATCACGGGCCTTTGTTTTGGTTACCTCAAAGACATGTCGTCTTGACTGGGGGCTCTAACGATACGTCAGAGCATGTCGGACAATTTTTTTCATCACGGTCGGCAGGGCAAAATCGGCCAACCCGTCAATGGTTGTCCAACTGCCGTCCATCTGGTCAGCCTGATCAGCGGGCAGGGTCGTGGCCAGAACGCTGACGTTCAGGTGAAAATGGGTAAAGGTATGCCCGACAGTACCTTCAAGTTCTGACCATTTTGCCGTTATCGGCGCTTCGGACAGCATGACGTCGTCGGGTGTCTCAATGGCGCGCCAGTCACTGCCCGGAACCTCATAAAGCCCCCCCAGCAATCCTTTTTCCGGGCGGCGCCGGACCAGAATGCGACCGTCATCTTCGCGGCGTATCCAGAATGCATAGCCAACCCGCGTTGGTTTGGCTGCTTTTTTACGTTTTTTGGGAAGGTCGGGGGCGATGCCTGATTTGCGGCCTTCGCAATCGGCCTGCCATGGGCAGATGCCACAGGCCGGATTGCGCGGGGTGCAGATGGTCGCGCCCAAATCCATCAACGCCTGAGCATAATCGCCCGGTCGGTCTGACGGTGTCAGGGCTGATGATTTTTCCTTAATTTCCGGCTTTACATCGGGGAGCGGCGTTTCAAGCGCGAACAACCGCGAAATCACCCGTTCGATATTGCCATCGACCGGACTCGCATGACGGTTAAAGGCAATGGCGGCAACCGCGCAGGCGGTATAGGGGCCAATACCGGGCAATTTGAGCAAGCCTTCCTCGGTATCGGGGAAGATGCCATCATGTTCGTCTGCGACAACTTTGGCGCACTTATGCAGATTGCGCGCCCGGGCATAGTAGCCAAGCCCTTGCCAACCATGCAGAACATCATCAAGTTCAGCACGGGCAAGGTCTTTGACAGTCGGCCAGCGCTGCAAAAACGCATGAAAATATGGACCCACCGTTTGCACGGTGGTTTGTTGCAGCATAATTTCGCTGAGCCATACATGATATGGATTGGGCAAATCGCCCGGCTCTGATCGCCACGGCAGGGTGCGATGATGGCGATCATACCATTCAAGCATGCTGCGGTTGAGGCGATGTATTTCCTGATTGGTGAAATGCACGGCGTTCCCGTGTTATGTTGCGGGTTGAATGACGGGTAATTTTGATCTGACCCTACGAAAGAAGCGGGCGTGAGCAAGAAAAAAGATATCACCGATACGAATGCAGGGTCCGCAGCGGATCAGGTGTCGGGCGACTTGGCGGCAAAAAACGCCGTCAAAAAGAGACAGAATATCACCCCAATGGGCAGTTCCGAACGGCGCAATGGCCTTCGCAATGTTGCGCCGCTTGTCGGCAACCTAACACGTCCGTTGGTGCGTAAGCGCGGTTTTTTCCAAACTGAAATTATCCTGCACTGGGCTGAAATCGTCGGACGTGATTTGGAAAAATTCACGATGCCGGTCAAATATATCCAGCCACGCGGCGAAAATGCCGGTGGCGGCACATTGGTCATTCGGGTCAGTGGTCCGGTCGCGATCGAACTTCAGCATCGCATGCCCCAGATCATTGATCGGGTGAATACCTATTTCGGGTATCGTGCTGTTGAACGGATCAAAATGATGCAAGGCGATATATCGCGCCCTGAGCGCACGGTTCACACGCCGACATCGGTTCCCGAAGGCAATATTGCCAAGGCCAGTGAAATCAACATCGCCAAAATCGAAGATCCGCATTTGCGCGAAGTCCTGACCCGGCTTGGGCGTCATATCGCCGGGGCAACCGGCGGTCTTCGGCCCAAGGATGGCAAAAAATAACCTTGCACAAACAGGACGATCCGTCCCAAACAGGCGATCTGTTTTGACACGCGATGGGCATTGGGCCCGTCGGAAGATATCGAATCATTTTATTGGAATGTACGATCACGGAGTTGCCGCATTTTCCCGGCAGCTTGGCGACTCGTTGGTGCGATAGCTGTTTTGGCGCGCGTGTTGACTCCCGCGCTGCAACAGGCTTGTAATCACAAAACTTTGTTTTAACGGAGGTTTCCTTGCTAAAGGCAGTTAAGTTTTTTGCTGGCGCGTTTTTGTTGGCGCTCGGCGTTGTTAGCGCACAACCGTCACAGGCAGCAGAATGGAAAGAACATGTTCTGGGCGATGCCGATGCGCCAGTGACGATTATTGAATATGCTTCTTTGACCTGTCCGCACTGTGCTGCGTTCCACAATGAAGTCCTGCCTGAAATCAAGGAAAAGCTGATTGATACCGGCAAGGCGAAAATGATTTTCCGTGATTATCCGCTTGATGGTATCGCCCTTCGCGCGGCAGCCGTTGCGCAGTGTGCCGGTGATGACCGTTATTTCGGTGTTTTGAGCATGCTGTTTAAATCGCAGATGACCTGGGCCCGTTCGGAAGACCCGATTGAGGGCATCAAACAGGTTGTGCGGTTTGGCGGCATGAACGGTGATGCGGTTGATGCGTGTCTGGCCGACGAAGCCATGATTGACGCGATTGTTGCATCGCGCATGAGGGGTGAGCAGGAATACAGCGTTTCATCCACGCCAAGCTTTATCATTGATGGTGAAACCATTGCTGGTGCACGTGAAGCTGAATTCTTTATCGACAAAGTCGAAGACCTTATCGACTGACAAAATAAGATCTGCCGGGTACCGTCTGGGACGGTGTCCGGCGACAGGGGCAAAAGGTGCGGACCGGGGGACATGATTGGTCCAGTTTAAATCGTTACGGCTGACGGGGTTCAAATCCTTCGTCGATTCAACAGATCTTCTGGTTGAAGACGGGCTGACAGGTGTTGTCGGCCCGAACGGCTGTGGCAAATCCAATCTTGTCGAAGCGCTGCGTTGGGTCATGGGGGAAACCTCGGCCAAACAAATGCGCGGCTCGGACATGTCCGACGTTATTTTTGGCGGGACATCGTCGCGTCCTGCCCGCAACGTGGCCGAAGTGTCTGTGACGCTCGATAATAGCGAGCGCAAGGCACCCGCCATGTTCAACGATTTCGAAATGCTCGAAGTGACCCGGCGGATCGAACGCGGCGGTGGGTCAAATTACCGCGTAAACGGCAAGGATGTGCGTGCGCGCGATGTACAATTGCTGTTTGCCGATGCCGCGACCGGTGCGCGTTCCACGGCCATGGTCTCCCAGGGTAAAATTGGTGCGCTGATTGGTGCAAAACCAAGTCAGCGCCGCCTGATTTTGGAAGAAGCCGCCGGGATTACCGGCCTGCATTCACGTCGCCACGAAGCCGAACTTCGACTGAAAAATGCCGAACAGAACCTTGAACGTCTTGAAGACGTCCTTGTGACTCTCGATGGGCAAATTGCGTCCTTGCAAAAACAGGCGCGACAAGCCGAACGGTATCGCAAGCTCAGCATCGGCATCCGCCAGACCGAAGCACTGCTGTTTCATATCCGGTGGACGGACGCGCAGAAACGTCAGGAAGACGCCCGTGAAGTGCTGGTGGCCGGTGAAAGTGCTGTACGTGACCTGACATCGTCAGTCACCGAAGCCACCACCGTTCAGGCCCATATTGCCGCAAGTCTGCCCGACCTTCGCAAAAAAGAAGCCGATGCGGCCGCCGCCTTGCAACGTCTTTTGATCGAGCGTGAAGGTCTGGATAAAGACAAAGCGCAGATCGAAACCCAGATGAGCCAGCTGCGTGGGCGCATTCAGCAAATTGATGCCGATCTATCGCGCGAAGCCGAACTGGCAAGCGATGCACATGGCGCGCTTGAGAAGTTGAAAGCCGAGGGCGAAGAACTGCGTGATGCGCAGGGTGGTGAGGATGACGAGCTTGATATGGCCAAGGAAACGGCTGCTGAAAAGGCGCTGTTTGTCGAAGAGCTTGAAGCCGAGGCCGAAGTCCTGACCAGTAAGGTTGCCGACGAAGAAGCACGCCTGAAATCGGTTCAGCAACGTCTTGGTGAACTCAATGGACGGCGCAATCGCCTGACCGAGCGCCATGACGAAGCCGTTGCCAAACTTGATGATATTCGCATCGAGGCAGATTTTGACGAGGCCCTTGAAGAAGCAAGCATGCATCTTGAAGAGTGCGAAGAGCTGTGTGAGCAGCGCAAAATGGCAACCGAAGAAGCCGAAATGCGCTTGGCCGAATTGCGCGACCGCGAAGACAATCTGAAAACGGCTGAAAACGACGCCCGGGATGCTCTGCGTGATGCTGAAAGCAAAAAGTCGCGCCTTCAGGCGGAAATAGAAGCCCTAGAAAGCCTGCTTAAAGGCAACGCCGATCAGCAACACCGCGCCGTGATCGAAGATATTTCGGTGCAAAGTGGTCTTGAACTCGCGATGGCGGCTGCCCTTGGCGAAGACCTTGATGCGCCCGATGCCGATGACGCGCCGATGCATTGGTCGGTGATTGATCCGGCCACGGATGATCCTGCCTTGCCCGACGGTGTTGATGCCCTTGCCAAGTTTGTCGAAGCACCGGCCCTTTTGAACCGCCGTCTTTGGCAGATCGGGGTTGTTGATGACGAGGCAACCGGCAATTGGTTGGCCAAAAACCTGAAGGCAGGGCAGCGGCTTGTCTCGCGCGAAGGCGCGCTTTGGCGCTGGGATGGGTATCGTATTTTGGCGGGGGCAGAATTGCCGGCTGCTGTTCGATTGCGTCAGCGTAACCGCCTTGAAGAATTGCGTGGCGAACTTGAAGAAGCCGAGGCCATCGTCGAAACGGCAAGCGAGCGTTCGGAAATCGCCAACGAAAATGTCGAACGCCTCGAAGAAGAAATCGAAACGGCCCGTACTGCCGAACAGGAAACCCATCGTGCGGTGCGTGAGGCCGAAGGTACTCTGTCGCGTGCCCGCGAAGAAATCGCCAACATAAAACGCGATGCCAGCGCGATTGAAGGCCGTCTGCAAAACGCAGAAGAAGCCGAAAAGCGCGCCAAACTGGACCTTGATGAAGTCATCGCCGAATACAACGAGCTGTCAGCTCTGCCAGAAGAAAGCAGCGAAGGGCTGATGGAAATCAAGGCCGAACTGATCGAAAAACGCGCCAATCTGGCCGATGCGCGTGCCGATCAGATGGAAGCCAGAAGTCAGCTTGATCGCATGTTGCGTGATATGTCGGGCAGACGGAAGCGTCTTGAATTTGTTGAAAACGAAATTTCGTCATGGAATGAACGGGCGTCCGGTGCGGGGGAACGGATTTCGGAACTGCGCGAACGTCAGGAAGAAGCCCGGATGGAGATCGAGGAGCTTGAACTCAAGCCCGAAGAGATCGAAGAACGCCGCGCGATCCTGTCTGACCGGATTGATCTTTCTGATCAAACCCGTAAGGAAGCGGCCGACGCATTACAGCGTGCCGAAAATGCTCAGCGCGAAGCCGACGTCAACCTGAAAGAAGCCGAACAGAAACTGGCCGAAGCCCGCGAAGGGCGCGTACGTTGTGAAGCCCTTCTGGAGCAGGCCGAACAGCATCGTCGCGACTTGATCGAACGCATTCGCGAACGGATCAATGCGACGCCAGACCAATTGGTTGAGCTGGGTGAAATTGACCTGACCAAGGAACTCCCCGGCGAGGGTGATATCGACGCCCGTCTGCAACGCCAATCGCGTGAGCGTGAAAATCTTGGTGCGGTCAACCTCAGGGCTGAAGTTGAACTTGCCGAGATGCAAGAACAAAAAGATACCATGGTGTCTGAGCGTGATGACCTGACCGCCGCGATTGACAAATTACGCAATGGCATCAATCAGCTTAACCGCGAAGCACGTGCGCGGCTTAAAGTCGCCTTTGACGAAGTCGACAAACATTTCCAACAGCTGTTTGTTCGCCTGTTTGGCGGCGGTGGCGCGCATCTGATGCTGACCGATGCGGATGATCCGCTCGAAGCCGGGCTGGAAATCATGGCATCCCCGCCGGGCAAGAAATTGCAGCACCTGTCGTTGCTATCAGGTGGGGAGCAGGCCTTGACCGCGGTGGCGCTTTTGTTCGCGGTGTTTTTGACCAACCCGGCACCGATTTGCGTGCTTGATGAGGTTGACGCACCGCTTGATGACGCCAACGTTGACCGGTTCTGTAAGTTGCTTGAAGCGATTGGGCGTCATGCCAACACGCGCTTCCTGGTCATTACCCACCATCGTATGACCATGGCCCGCATGAACCGCCTGTTTGGTGTCACCATGGCCGAACGCGGTGTGTCATCGCTGGTTTCAGTCGATCTGCATCAGGCAGAAGTCTATTCCAAGAAAGAACAAACCGAACTTGATTTCACCGGTTAGGTCACTTTCCTATGGTGGCTTGGAATGTTACACCTCTTTGAAATTCAATGAAGGTGAAGGTGGCAATGTCCCAAAAAGTGCGTGAACTCTATGAACAGTATCCCTATCCACTGCGCGACCCGCAGCAGGAAAAGGACCGTTTGCTCATGCCGCCGATGGATAGCTTGTCACGGATTAATCATTATGGTTTTGCCGGGCGCAAAGTGATCGATAACAACTTCCGGGCGCTTGTCGCAGGGGGCGGCACCGGCGATGCCATGATCTGGCTTGCCGAGCAACTGCGCGACGCCGGGGGCACGGTGACCTATCTTGAGCCGTCGCTTGCCAGTACCAAGGTTGCCCGTGCGCGCGCCGAGGCACGCGGGCTTGAAAACGTTACCTACGTCAATGCGACGATATCCGACTTTGCCGCGTCAAAACCCGATGGATTTGATTACATCAATTGTGCGGGTGTGCTCCATCACCTTGAAGATCCCGAAGAAGGCCTGCGCGATTTGACGATGGTCCTGAAACCCGATGGGGTGATGGGGGTTATGGTTTACGGCGAACATGGGCGTCTGGCGGTTACAGAATGGCGCAAAATGGTCGCACCACTTTTGCCCGAAAAGGATCTGGGGGCGCAATTGTCCATGACCAGAGCACTCTTGGCCGACCTTCCCGAAGACAACATGTTGCTAAAAATGGGCGGCGGTCCGGGCTTTATCAAAGGGTTGCTTGAAAACGATCCGGAAATTGTCGATTTGCTGCTTCACCCTGTGGAATGTGCCTATGACGTTCACGGGGTGTATGACTTTGCCGCCTCGGCCGGATTGAAGGTTGCGGCCTTTACCGGGTTCTTTGGTTTTGGCGGCACAGGCAAGGCGCATTACGCCATCGAAAACCTTGTGCGCGATCAACGAACGTTGCGCGAATTGGCGACCAAGCCACTACGCGATCAGCAGGCCTTCTGTGAACGGTTTAGCGGGGCGATGCCGCTGCATGCGTTTTATCTGACCAAAGCCAAAGCTGAGGATGCAGACGATGCACAAGGTGCCGGTGGCGTGTTGCCCGACGCAGATTTGGCGCCTTATTTCTTTGTCCGGCCGAACGAGACGTTTTTTGACGATCTGATCGCGCTTTCGGGGCAGCCGGTTTTGATCGAAGATGGCAGCGGGAATGCAATTGACCTGACCGGCGGGCCTGATTTGGCAAAACTGCTTTCTGTGTTTGACGGGACCAGAACTGTTGAACAGCTTATTGCCGTTCTGCGTGATGAAATTCTGGATCGCCAACCCATCGACATGAACCAGATTGCCGCAAACACCCTTGGCGCTGTCTGGGCCTTGTTTAACAAGTTCGACTGGATGCTCGCCGCACTTCCTAATGGATGGCAACAGGCTGATCAGCAAAGAACACTTTCGGTGCGTAAGCTGTAAATTACTGATCCATCGGACGCCCCGGCGCGGTGTGCGCTGTCGGTGAATCGGCATTGGTAAAATTGCACTGTCTGGTTTCAAATTGCCTTTGGCGGGTGAAATATCGGTCACTTTGGTTGAAAACGCCCGAATAGATTGAAATTAAGATTAACTGTGATCTTGGGCACTCACTGTGCTTAAATGCGTAAGAAACAAGGAAAACCGCCGGTTGCAGCGGATGTTGCCCGTGACAGAGCAGTATAATCGTCTGCAACTATCGCCTAACGTCAAATGTGTTTTCCTTCACATTATGGTGGATAAGTCTTTATTTTTCATATGCTTAGGTGACTTATTGAGTGCCCTGTCAGGTGGGGTTTTACAGCTTGACAGCCCATGGGGTGCTAAGTATGTTGCCCGCGCATTTCCTTGCGACGTTTGCAAGGCTGCTAAAGCGGGGTTCACGACAATGAGCGATGACAAAGATCGCGCTTCATTAGAAGAGCTTGAGACGAAGCTTTCGGCAGTCGCGCACAAACGCGAAGAAAAGCACAGCCCGAACCGGGCGACTGGTAAACCATCCCAAGGGATGGCGATCGGCATGAGGATTTCGGCGGAAATGATCGCTGCGGTTCTTGTTGGTTTGCTGATTGGCTGGGCGCTGGATCGGGTGCTTGATACGACGCCTTGGCTTATTGTTCTGTTTGTCTTTCTCGGAGCAGGGGCTGGAGGTTTAAACGCTTATCGCGTTGCCAAAGGATACGACAGTGCTGTCGGACTTGGGCGTGCGATGAGGGAGCGCAGCAAGCAGGGCGACGAGGATTAACCTCGAAACCTTATAATATTGAGCGAGGATTACGGTGGCTGGACCGCTAGAGCAGTTTGAAATCAAACCATTGGCCGATCTTTCGGTTGGCGGTATTGACGTTTCCTTCACCAACTCCGCACTTTGGATGGTGATCGCAGCCGTTCTGGTAACGTGCTTCATGACGATGTCTATGCGTCGTGGTGCATTGGTTCCCGGACGCTGGCAGGGTGCTGCCGAGGTGATGTATGAATTCGTCGCCAATATGCTCAAAGACAACGTTGGAAGTGCGGGACGTAAGTATTTCCCGTTCATTTTCACGCTTTTCATGTTTGTGATGTTCGGGAACCTGCTTGGCATGATCCCGCACAGCTTTACTTTTACGAGCCACATCGCGGTTAACTTCGCGCTGGCTCTGGTGATTTTCATTGGTGTGACGGTCATCGGCTTTATGCGTCATGGTACGCATTACTTCCGGATGTTCTTCCCGGAAGGCGCGCCGATTGCGACCGCGATCATCTTGATCCCGATTGAAATCATCTCCTATTTCTCTCGTCCGTTCAGCTTGGCGATCCGACTGTTTGCAAATATGACAGTTGGCCACATCATGCTGAAGGTTATCGGTGGGTTCGTCGGCCTGATTGGCATTCTTGGCGTGCTTCCGTTTGCTCTTCTGACGGGGATTACTGTTCTGGAGTTCGGCATTGCTGCGCTTCAGGCTTATGTGTTCACAATTCTCACCTGCATCTATCTCCATGATGCAATCCACATGCACTGATGTGTGTGGTTTGGTGTGATCTCTTCTGATTGCCTTTAAGAAATTCGAAAGGGTGAAGTTATGGAACTCGATGCTGCAAAGATGATCGGTGCTGGCCTGGCTGCTATTGGTATGATTGGTGCCGGTATCGGTGTCGGTAACATCTGGTCAAGCCTGATTGCCACTGTTGGCCGTAACCCGGCTGCCAAAGCTGATGTAGAACTTTATGGCTGGATCGGTTTTGCCGTTACCGAAGCTATTGCGCTTTTCGCACTTGTCGTTGCGCTGATCGTTCTCTTCGTATAATCGGCGCCTTTTGAGCGAATACTCGGCCCGGCGAGGAACGCCCTCGCCGGTGTCGTTGAATTCGGGAGTAGGCTATGCCGCAGTTTGATATTGCGACGTTCTCAGAACAGATTTTCTGGCTGTTTGTTATTTTCACCATCTTGTATTTCTTGATGTCGAAAATTGCGCTGCCAAAAGTTGGTGAAGTTCTTGAACGCCGTCAAAAGAACATCGAAGACAATCTTGGCAAGGCTCGGGCGTTGAAAGACGAAACCGATGCCGCTATCGCGAAGTACGAGGCTGCTTTGGCAGAAGCTCGTGATGCTGCGCAAGCAGATATTCGTGAAGCTTCGGAAAAGGCTGCTGCAGAGCAGGCTAAAAAAACCGAAGCACTGGTCAAGAAGCTGTCTAAAAAGACATCTGATGCCGAAAAGGCAATTGTGGATGCCAAAACGGATGCGATGAAAGGTGTTGCGGAAGCAGCCTCTGAAATCGCCCGCGAAGCAACCGACAAACTTATCGGCGTCAAGGTTCAGGCCAAAACTGCCGACAAGGCTGTTTCGGCTATTGTAGGAGAGTAAGATAATGGCAACCCATGAGGTTACTTTCCTTACCGATCCATACACATGGACCACGCTTTCGTTCGTTTTGGTCGTTGGGTTTGGCGGGTTCAAAGCCGTCAAAGGGATCTCTGCTGCACTTGATAAACGTGCAAAGAAGATTTCCGACGACATTGACGAAGCTCAGCGTCTTCGCGAAGAAGCTCAGGAGCTTCTGGCCAATTATCAGGCCAAACAACGCGAAGCCCTGAAGGAAGCTGACGAGATCCGCGCGCATGCCAAGGCAGAAGCCGACCGTATGCTGGAAAGCGCCCAGGCTGAGCTCAAAGCGGCACTTAAGCGCCGTGAACAGCAGGCTCTGGAACGTATCTCCAATCTCGAAAGCCAGGCGGTTGCCGAAGTTCGTGCGCATGTCGCCGAAATCGCAACCAAGGCGACCATGGCCCTTGTTTCTGACAAGGTTTCTGGTGCCAAGGCTGACGAACTGGTTGATAACGCGATCGCGGAAATCAAGGGGCGCCTGAACTAAGATTTTCCGTTTTACGGATTTAAAAACCCCGCAGCACTGCTGCGGGGTTTTTTGTTTATCCTATGAAAACCATCACATGACTGCTTGGGGCTGTTATGAACCTTTGAACCTGTCGCGGTCATGGGGCGCATCGAAATCAAGAGCAGGCCCAATTGGCACCACACCGTGCGGGTTAATGGTCGGATGGCTTTGATAATAGTGGTTTTTGATGTGGTCAAAATGGACCGTTTCTTTGATCCCGGGATGTTGATAGAGCGCGCGGGTATAGTTCCAAAGGTTTGGATAATCGCGCAGCATCCGCAGATTGCATTTGAAATGCCCGTGATAGACCGGATCAAACCGCACCAGTGTCGTAAACAGCCGCCAATCGGCCTCTGTGATGCGATCGCCCGCAAGGTAAGACTGGGTTGATAAACGGTCTTCAATCCAGTCTAGCGCGTTAAAAAGCGTCTTGGCGGCGTCTTCATAGGCAGACTGTGTTGTGGCAAAGCCGGATTTGTAAACGCCGTTGTTGATCTCGTGATAAACGCGTTCATTTACTTGGTCGATTTCGCCGCGCAAATCTTCCGGGTAATAGTCGCCGGGCTTTGCTCCAACATCGTCAAACGCGCTATTTAGCATGCGGATGATTTCGGACGATTCATTACTCACAATGCTGTTGGTTTTCTTGTCCCAAAGGACCGGCACGGTGACACGACCGGTATAGTCCGGTTTCGCATCGGTATAGACCTGATGCATGAAGTCGCGGTCGGCCAGATCGTCAGCCAAACCGTCTTTGCGCGAAAACTCCCAGCCGTTTTCTGCCATATGCCAGTGAACCACAGACACAGAAATCATGTCCTCAAGGCCCTTAAGGGCGCGCATGATCAATGCGCGATGCGCCCACGGGCAGGCATAGGAAACATACAGATGGTAACGGCCTGCTTCGGCGGGGAAACGGGCATCGGCATCGTTGGACAGCCAATTGCGAAACGCAGAATCCTGACGTTTGAATTTTCCGCCCGTGCTTTTGGTATCGTACCACTTATCTTGCCAGCGTCCTTCGACCAACAGTCCCATCTTGTTTCCTCCGGCGTCGTCGTTTTGGATTTAGGGGATCTGCTTTACGCGATCCTGTTCCTATTGTCGTCATTTCCGCGTTGAAGACAATTAGGTGATGTGACATTAATTTGTTTCCAAACAGGCAACAGTTTGGCGGCAGGCAGGAGCAAAGTAATGTTGATCGGAAATCTTGATGCGATGACTGTTTTCGCCCGTGTGGTTGAAGAACGCAGTTTTTCAGGAGCGGCGCGAAAGCTTGGTATGTCAAAATCCGCCGTCAGCAAACATGTCACCAAGCTTGAAGACAATCTTGGCATCCGGCTTTTGAACCGGACCACAAGACGGTTGAGCCTGACCGATGCCGGATCAACATTTTATCAGCATTGCGCGCGCGTGGTCGAAGAAATCGAAACCGCCGAGCATGCCCTGACCGATTTACGCGGTACTCCGCGCGGCACACTGAGAATATCGGCGCCCCTGACGTTCGGGCAGATGTATTTGCCTGCCCTTGTCACAGAGTTCATGGAACAGTATCCCGGTCTGCATGTCGACATTCATCTGGCCGATCATATGGTTGATCTCGTCGCCGAAGGTGTTGATATGGCGATCCGTATTACCAGACTAAAGGACTCTAGTCTGATCGCGCGCAAGCTGGCTGATTTTTCCAGTCACATCGTTGCGGCACCATCGTATTTGCAAGAACATGGCGAACCGAAAACGCCACAAGACCTGACCCAGCATAAAACACTGTCCTACACCAACCTTCCCAGCCCGAATATCTGGGATTTCAACGGACCGGACGGACAGGTCAGCGTGCGCGTTGACCCGGTTTTATCGTGCAATAATGGTGAATTTACCTCAACCGCTGCAATTCGTGGGCTGGGTATCGCGCGCGAGCCGGAATTCATTGTCGCCCAAGCCCTTTTGGATGGACGTTTGGTGTCGATCCTAAAGGACTTTAATGCCGATAGCGGGGGGGGCATTTATGCGGTTTACCCCGAACGTCGCCATTTGCCGACAAAGGTTCGGGTCTTTATCGATTTTCTGGTGGAGAAATTCCGGGGCGGATTATGTTCGTTCCATCAACAAACCTGCGCTGAAGTGGCCCAAGGCAAAGGCCCCATTCGTTCGTCATAGTGACCCAAAGGCAAAATGGCAGTTCGACCTATTTGCTTTCCACCCGCCAGCCGACCAGACAAATCGCGCCGATCAACAGCGCAATCAACGGGATCGGCAACAGATTGGTGATGCCACCAACAATGGTGCGATAGCTGTCTGTTTCAAGAAAACCTGCCCAGTTCAATCCATGCCGAACCCGGTCGCTTGGGATATGACGGAAATCGGGAAGCCCGTTTTCAATACGCCCGATATATCCATCATTTTGCGCAACCAATCCGGCAAGGATTTCGGGGGTGGAATTTGTATTGCGTGATTCGGCGGTCAAAACATCACGATCAACATGCAAGGCCGTTTGGGTTCGGTCACTAAGGTCCCGTCCTCTTACCCGGATCAATCCGCGTTCAGCCATGGGAACAACCGCCTGCCATGTCTGGTCGGGTTGTTTTTCAAAGGCGGCATTTACCTGTTCACCGGTTTCGGGGTTGATCACACTTCCAATTTCGGGATTTGCCCCAATTTTTCGCCAGTTCAGGATCAGGCTTTCACCATCCGCACTGCGCACGCTCGTGATGGTGTTTTCATCGAGTGCCGGTTCTTTCATCAACCAATGCGATAACCGGCGCAGAAGTTCCGCCACCGGGCCACCACCATCATGACCACGCTGCCAAAGCCACATCTGATCGGAGCTGAGCATCGCAACCCGGCCTTCTTCGACCCTTTGAAGGGTCAAAAGCGGCATATCATCCGCACCTGTCATCAATGTCATGACATCAGGATCGGATGTTCTGGTTTCGATTTGCCGGTACCAGCGACCCCATTTGGGGGGCGTGCTTGGCGAGCCGGCAATTGCGGCTGTGACGGGATGTAACCGGCCGGCATCGTTCACGCGCGGCACAAACGGTTGTTCCATAATCCGGCCGGTCGCAACCGCAGGCATCAGGTCATTTAACACCGTACTCGAAAGCCCGTCCGGCCCGATATATTCCGGCCCGGCGACCACCAGCGCCGCACCACCCCACTTTACGTAGTCGACAACCTTTTCCAGATAATGAGCCGGCAGCACACCGCGCATTTGATAACGATCAAAAATGATCAAATCAAACTGGCGAAGGCGCACTTCAAACAGGTCACGAATTGGAAAAGGAATAAGAGCCAATTCATTGATCGGGGTGTCATCGCCCTTTTCGGGTGGCCGCAGAATGGTGAAATGCACAAGATCAACCCCCGGATCAGCCCGTAAAAGATTACGCCATGCACGTTCACCCGGATGGGGTTCCCCCGATAACAACAGTACCCGCAACCGGTCGCGAACCCCGGTGGTTTCAAGGATCAGGCGGTTGTTGGTTTGATCGGTTTCATCTTCAATCTCGTCCATGCGAAGTTCGGCCAAAACCGGTCCAGCATGGGGAACCGGGATGTTGATGCGGTGTTGTTCATTGGCGGGCAGGTAGATTTCTTTCTCGGTGCCATCTTCAAGCAACATGCGCACGG
Organism: Thalassospira lohafexi; assembly: GCF_002844275.1. Lineage (GTDB taxonomy): Bacteria > Pseudomonadota > Alphaproteobacteria > Rhodospirillales > Thalassospiraceae > Thalassospira > Thalassospira lohafexi. The sequence goes on along the minus strand of NZ_NXGX01000005.1, from coordinate 286,654 downwards.
CAATTGGTGTGCCTTTGGCAAGGTCATGATCAATGGCCTCGACCATGAATTCCGCGTCCTTGCCAACAATGCCGTAATCGGCACTTTGGCGAATTTGCAATCGTCTGTCGTGTTCGTCTTCATGTCCGGTGATCAACACATGCAGTGGCGCGTCCAGATCAAGGCGGGCGGGCACATCGTGCACCTGACCATCGGTGATCATCATTATCCCACCAAGCCGTTCACGGGGAATGCCACCAAGCAAGCGGTCAACAACCGCAAACATGCGGGTATCAGATTGGCCTGTGACATCCTCAAACCGCAGTTCAATCGTATCATTACCGGCAAAACGGTCGCGTAGTTGCTTGATCGTTTCGTCGGTTTGCGCGGACCGATCACCAATTTCCTGACTTGCACTGCGATCCACAAGGACCAGCACAATGTCGCTCAATTTTTCACGGTCCTGATCGGCAAACTGCGGTGCCAACAGTGCAAGCAGCACAAGCACCATCACCACCCCGCGCCAGATGGTGCCGCGCAGTCGAAACAGGGCAAAAACCACCACCGCAATCAGGCACAGCACAGCCAGAATTTGCAAAATACCGATATCAAGCAACGGCGATATCTGAAGGTTCTGCCAGTCTTGGGTCATCGGCCAAGCCTTTCAAGGATGGCAGGTAAATGTACCTGATCACCCTTGTAGCTGCCGGTAAGCGCATACATCACAAGATTAACGCCAAATCGAAACGCCATTTCGCGCTGTCTTGGTGAAATATCCTCGGCGCGCATTTCTTCTCGGCCTTCGGGTAACATCCATGCCGATGCCCAGTCATTGCCCCCAAACAGCACCGATGCCACACCATCCAATCGCTGATCCGGGCGGGCATCAAGCCAAATGGGGGCCGAAAACCGGCCATAGGCATGATCAAGCAGATAAAAACTGCGAAATACGATGTGATCGCCCGGTGCACGATCAAGGATCGGGATTTCAAGACCGGCCAGAAGGCGACGCAACCGGGCGGGTTCAACTTCGCGGTCGCGACTGTCGATTAGGATCATGCCACCGTTTTCAAGGTACTTGTTCAACCGGTCACGTGCCCGTTCAGAAAATGGTTTCTGACCATCGACAAGCGGCCAATAGATCAAGGGATAAAAACTCAGTTCGTCTGTTTCCGGATTGACCCCGTCGACACTGCTAAGATCGGCCGCACTGCGTCGGCGCAGGATTTCGGTTAATCCCGCCATGCCCGCCTGACTAAGCCGGTCCACCGGTGCAACCCCGGTTTCAAAATAGGCCAGTCGGGGCGATAAGGCTGCTTCCTGAAGGGTTGCGGCATTACCATCGGTCGTCGATGACAGCATCACGGTGATGGTCGACGTGCCAAGCATCGCAAGTGCGATGAGGGTGGATGTCACCGCATTGCTTTGCCGGTTGCGGCGCAGACTGACGTGATGCACGGCCAATAAGGTAAGCCCATCGACCAGCAGTAAAAGCAACGCCCCAATCAGGCACAAGGCGGCAAGATCAATCTGGTTATGATCCGTGATTTTGCGTTTATCAATCCCGGATGGCCACGTCACATCATTGGCAAGTGATCCCAGAAACGGACCAAGGTTCAGGGCAACTGCCTGACCGTTTTCGCCGTAAATGCCGGGCGGATGACGTGGTGTCGGTGTGGCGAGTGGTGCGCGAAGGGGCAGGATCATCGCATCGGGTTGATGGGCCTGTCCAAACCCGTCGAGAACCGATTGCGGCGGTAAACTGGTTTGCAGTTCACCACTGTTGGGATTGCTCGGACTGGCAAGTGGCAGGATTCTTTGCCACAGCTCAACAAAAAGTCCCGACATCGGCAAGTTCGACCAATCGGCCCATGGGGTGACGTGAAACAGCACAAGGCGTCCGGCATTTTGCGCGGAGCTGGTAATCAATGGGGTGCCATCCGTCAGGCGCGCCCAGGTTTTGCTGAGGATATCGGGGTCTGGTTCGGCCAGCAATTGCCGGGTAATGGTAATTTCCGGTGGAATGGTAATGCCAAAAAACGGGCTGGTTTCGGGGAAATCAAGCAATCGTTTTGGCTTTTCCCATGACATGGAACCGCCAAAGTCGCGATTGCCCAAACGCAAGGTGACGGGCAAAAACTCATTGCCGATTTCTGTCGAACTGTCGCCCGCAAACCGCACCAGCATGCCGCCGTCGTTGACCCACCTTTCAAGGTTTTTATGTTGGCTGCCCAATCCTGAAATCGGGCCGGTTGCCACCAGAATGTCTACTTTCTGTTCCAGCAATTTGCCAAGCGGCTGATAGATGACTTCGGCATAGGGGGACAGCGCCCGATCAAGGAAGAAATACCGATCCGATAAAACCGCCGGACTGTCCCCGGAACTGACAATCACACCCACGCGGCGTTGTTGCCAACGCGCACCTGTTTGAAACACCGTCGCGGCACTTTCACGTCCCTCAACGCCGACGGTTTGAATGGCATTGGCGATATCACTTGGCAAAAGAACGGTCAGTTCGGTCTGTTCAGTATCGGCAGCAATTTCGGCATTGTGGCGCAACAGGACCGATCCACGTTCGCCGCGTGCAAGAAGATTGATCGTGCGGGCCGTGTCGCTGCGATTATGGGAAAGTGTGGCGATCAAGCCAGTGCGTGACCGGATCAGGGATCGTACCGCCATCCGATCATTAATCGTCGGTTCGATCACCGTGATCGGGGCGATTTGAAGAAGCTCCTCGGCAAGTTCGGATTTGCCGGGGTTTGCCATCTGGTCGCTGAGCCAAAGTACGCTGCCAATCGTTGTGTTCATTTCCTGTTGATTGGAAATCAGATCAGACAGGGCGAAATAATCAGCTGCCCAAGGACGCGGTTGTAACCGGCCAATAAGGTCTTGCGCTCCGCGCGGCGAAAGTGGGCCGACAATGTCGGGCAGTTTCCACGTGGTTGCACCGGCGGCCTCGGGGGCAGTGCGCGCGATATAAACCGATTGCAGATCAAACCGTGCCTTATTGATGATCTGATCCAAGGCCGAGCGGTATTGTGACCACTCGGATGCACTCGACCAGCCATTATCAACAATGATCAAAATCGCGCCGTTGTTTTGAACAAATTCGTTTCTGTTCATCACCGGGCGGGCTGCTGCGACAATCAGCAAGGTCAGAATAAGACAGCGCAGAATGGTTTGCCAGATTGGCGCACGCTGAACATCCCGGCGCTGGCTTTTTAAGCCGCGCAACAATCGGGCCGCGGGAAACGTGATTTGCTTTGGTGCGCGTGGGGCAGACCGGATTAACAGCCAGACAATCGGCAGGACCATAAGGCCTGCCAGCATCGCCGGATACAGGAATGTGATGGCCGAAAGGCTCATGACGTCTCCTGCGTTTTATGACCGTCCGGGATGGGGCGGTTCAGGTTGGGGCGTCCACGCCCGTTTGACCCGCTTTGGTTCTGACGTTCGCTAAGATGTTGATACAGTGCCAGAAGGGTCGGGCTTGCACTTTCCGATGTGACGTGACGGTCGCACAGCCAGTCGTTCTGGCGCGCAGCATCACGGACATCGGCCCGCCATTTTTGTGCCCGGCTTTTGAAACCCTCGGCGATGTCTTCGAATTTCTCGCTTTTGAAAATCAGGGTGTCATTGGAATCAAGGAAATTGACCCGCCCCTGAAACGGCGGCGAGATTTCAGCAGGGTCCAGAATATGAACCAGTGCCCCGTCATTCTGATATTGCCCCAAATGACGGAGGGCATTTCGTGTCTGGGTGCCGTGCTCGGCAAATTCCAGAAAATCGCCCAACACCAAAACAGAATGTTTGCGTCCCGGGTGCATGTTCAGGCCTTGCTCGGCGATGCTTGGTGGAGTGGCCAACATGGCATGTGCCAGTTTTTCCAGATGCTCGGCGGATGTAACCCGGGTACGTTCGACATCAAACGTGCCAACGGTTTCACCATTTCGGATCAAAAGGTCGGCCAGGGCAATCGATATGATAAGTGTGCGTTCGGCCTTGCTTGGAATGTCGCGTGCAGATGACCAATACATCGACGGCGATAACACCGGCCAGATCCAGTAATTATGACTGGCCTGCCATTCCGTTTGACGGATAAATGTATGATCACTGCGTGCGGAGCGGCGCCAGTCGATCTGATTGGTTGGATCGCCCGGAACATATGGCCGGAATTGCCAAAAATCACTGCCCGGCCCGACCTTGCGGTTGCCATGCAATCCCCCGCGCAGACTGATGGCTGTCCGGCGGGACTCATCAATCAGTTGGGGCAGTCGTGCCGCCAGCGCACGGGCAGCAGCAACATGATCATGCACGGCATTGAGCGCCAATTCTCAGCTCTCCTGAAGGTGGGCGAGGGCATCTGTGATCAGGCTTTTTGCAGTATATCCTTCGGCACGCGCACCATAGGTCAGGCCAAACCGGTGGCGCAGAATGGGAACAGCCAGTTCAGAGACATCCTCAAGCGATGGCGCAAACCGGCCATGAAGCATCGCCCGCGCCCGGCAGGCTAGTGACAGCGATTGTGCGGCACGTGTGCCCGGACCCCATGCAACATTATCGCGGATGTCGACCATTGATGTGCTTTCCGGGCGGCATTCGCGGCACAATGCAATGATGATATCAAGCACGCGGTCGGGCATCGGCAGGCGGCGGACAAAATCCTGTGCCTCGGCCAGATCATCGGCCTGAAGAACCTGTCTTGGCCGTGTTGGATAGCGCCCGGTGGTTTCGGTGACGATTTTGCGTTCTTCATCCGCATTGGGATAGGCTAGACGCACTTCAAGCAAAAACCGGTCAAGCTGTGCTTCTGGCAGCGGATAGGTGCCTTCCTGTTCCAGTGGGTTCTGGGTTGCCAGAACATGGAACGGTTCAGGAAGTTTGTGACTATAGCCCGCCACCGATACTTCGTGTTCTTGCATGGCTTGGAGCAGGGCCGACTGGGTTCGTGGGCTGGCACGGTTTATTTCATCAGCCAGAAGAAGCTGGCAGAACACCGGCCCCTTGATAAAGCGAAAGGCGCGTTTGCCATCCGTGCCTTCTTCAAGGACTTCGGACCCTAGGATATCGGCAGGCATCAGGTCAGGGGTGAACTGAATGCGCTTGTCCAAAAGGCCCAGTACTTTGCCCAATGTATGGGCGAGTAACGATTTCCCAAGCCCCGGCGCACCAACCATCAAGACATGGCCGCCAGATAAAATACCGATAAGTGTTTGCTCTACTGCCTCATTCTGCCCAAATATAATGGATGAAACCATTTTGCGGGCTTCGGCCAGGCGACCGACACATTCGTCCAAACGCGCGGCGTCGCGTTCAAGACTGCTATCTTGGGAAAACCCCATCTCTTCGGGGAAACGTGGCGCGTTTGTCATGGCGGGAGACTTTGCTTCCTCTGTTGCAGTGCAATCGCTGACCAGATTAGGGAACGCAAAAGAATTCACATAATCACTACGGGAAAACATTTGGTTCCGGAGTTAACTGTACAGCATGAGCAATAACGAAAAAACCACCGATCTCGCCGAAAAACTTTGGTCGCGCCTGCGCGGGCAAAAGCCCGACACCGGACGGCATCCGCAGATTTGCGGCGATATCCCTATGTCTATAGGTCGGGATGGCACATGGTTCTATCAAGGTGGGCCCATTGGCCGAATTGAGTTAGTGAAACTTTTTTCTTCTGTCCTGCAACGTGATGAAGAAGGCGGTCATTGGCTTGTGACCCCTGCTGAAATGGCGCGTATTGACGTTGAAGACGTTGCATTCATTGCCGTTGAGATGGAAAACAAGGGTACAGGCCATGATCAGATCCTTCGATTCCGCACCAATATTGATCAATGGGTCGAATTGGACGGGGATCATGCGTTGCGGGTTGAACATGATCCTGAAACCGATGAACCATCGCCTTATATCGCGCTTGAACGCGGGCTTGAGGCGCGCCTGAACCGGGCGGTATTTTATCAACTTGTAGAATTGGCTGAGGAAATCATTGAACCTGACACCGGGATGACGAGTATAGGTGTATATAGTCACGGACAGTTTTTTGAGATTGGCCGTATGGAGACCGTTTAATGACGCCAGCTGAAATCATTGCCGCACTGAATGCCCCGCGCGGTGATGCCGTGCAGCGCCGTGGTGATCACGCTGTCGATTATCCCGGATCAAAATCACGCGCGCGCGCCTTTGCTGACGGGGATTTGATTGCCCGTCCGGCGGCGGTTCTGGTTCCACTTGTCAAACGGACCAATGGATTACATGTCATTTTAACCCGTCGGACGGATCATTTAAGTGATCATGCCGGACAAATCAGCTTTCCCGGCGGCCGACAGGAAAAATTCGACGTCACCATCGAAGAAACGGCCTTGCGCGAAACCGAGGAAGAAATTGGTCTGAACCGGGGCCATATTGAACTGATTGGTCGCATTGATGATTATTACACCGTGACGGGCTATCAGGTGACCCCGGTGATCGGGCTTGTGACACCGCCGTTTGATCTGGTACCAGATGATCACGAGGTGGCCGAAGTGTTTGAAGTCCCGTTGGAATTTATCCTCAATCCGGGCAACCAGAAACTGCAAACCGTGACCTTTGAAGGCACACGGCGGCGATATTTTGCCATCCCGTACCGGGAATATTATATCTGGGGTGCGACCGCCGGGATGCTGGTTAATTTCAGCGAAGTCCTGCGGGCATCGCGCACCGAGATGCACACATAAATGACGTTCAGGGAAAAAGCTTCATGCTAAGACAAATCATTCAGATTGGCCTGCCCCTGATACTGCCGTTTGTCCTCTATGGCATCTGGTTGAAATTCGCACGTGCCAAAGCCATCCGCGAAGGCCACGATATCGTGCCACCCTGGAGCAAAGGTCCGTGGCTGTTGCTGTTTGGTGCGGGTGTTGCGTTAACCGCAGCAATCCTTATTTACACCGCACTTGGGACTGGTGCGCCGCCTGATTCCATTTATCATGCGCCTTCATTGCGTGACGGTGTTGTCGAACCGGGCTATTTCGAACCCAAAAAATAACACCCCACGACCTTTGAACTTAGGTCCTGCCCCTAGACAACCGACGGACATCAAGACTGTGCGATGACAGGAATGGAAGCAACAGGCAGATTGCGGCCCTATGGCATTATGGTCGCGGAAGATACGGCACGCGTGTTTGACGCCATCGAACAGCACGGCGGGCGTGCCCGTTTTGTTGGGGGTGTCGTACGCGATGCGTTGCTCAGACGTGATCTGCATGATGTTGATATCGCCTGTGATCTTGGCCCGGATGAAACCACATCCGCACTTGAAAAGGTTGGCATCCGGGTAATCCCGACAGGAATCAAGCATGGTACAGTGACTGCAATCACCGATGCCGGTGCGTATGAAATTACCACGTTGCGGGTTGATGTCTTAAGCGATGGTCGTCATGCCGAAGTTGCCTTTACCGACAACTGGTTTGAAGACGCCAAACGGCGCGACTTTACATTCAACGCGATTTATTGCGATCTGGACGGTACTCTTTATGACCCGTTTGATGGTCAAACCGATCTGGGCGATGGGCGTGTCAGGTTCATTGGCACGGCGGAAAATCGCATCGCAGAAGATTTCCTGCGCATTTTGCGGTTTTTCCGGTTTCAGGCGTGGTTTGGACGCCCCCCGATTGACCCGGTTGGTGCCGAAGCCTGCCGCAAGGGGGCGCGTGGATTACTTGATATTTCCCCTGAGCGCATCCGCGATGAAATGTTAAAGCTGCTGCTGGCCAAAAGCCCGGCGGGCACCGTTGGCGAGATGATCGGATTTGATATTTTACCCCTGATCTTGCCGCAACTGACCCAGACAGCGACCCTGCGCATCATGCAATGGCTTGATAGTACCGCATTGGCCGATCCGGCCATTCAACCCGATCCCCTTCGACGTTTGGCAGCACTGTTTAAGCCCACAGATGACAACGATGTTAGCGCTAACATCGCCGAAGAATTCGCCCGGTCCTTACGTTTGTCAAACACCGAAGTAGATCGGTTCAGTGCGATGATTTCTGATGCGCCGCTGATTGAATCCGACCTTGATGCCGATACCGTTCGACGTGATTTGTATCGGATTGGGGCTGATCGTTTTCGGGATGCGGTTCTGTTGGCATGGAGCATGCGGGCTTCTGTCCCGCCGCGGTGTACCCAAGACGAAAACAAAGGCTGGCAAAACCTTATTGCAGCTGCCGCTGATTGGCAGCCAAGACACTTGCCAATCCAAGGCCGCGATATTCTGGCCGCCAAGCTTGCCCCGGCGGGCCCGAAAATCGGCATGCTGTTAAAGCAGGCCGAAGAATATTGGCTGGATCGTGGATGTGAACCCGACAGCGCAGAATTGATCAAATACCTTGCCAGTCACCCGATGACGGACGAACAGGAAGCATAATGAGCAAAGCTACTACTGGACATCGCATTTGCTGTTTTGGTGACAGTTTGGTCAATGGTGTGCGTGATGGGGAAAAAGGTGGCTGGCCGATGCGATTGGGCCGCCGTTTGCTGGGCGAGGCAAAGCGCGAAACCACCATTTACAATCTTGGAATTCGCGCTGAAACGACCGAGGGCCTGAAAGCACGTTGGAAGTTTGAAGCCGAACTGCGCATGGTGGCTGAATTTCCGTCGCTCTTGTTGTTCAGTTTTGGTGTTAATGATGCCAATCATGCCGAAGACCGGGGTGAGGAAACCACTATGCGGGTATCTCCCGCCAAATCAGCCGTGAATGCCGCCGAGATTATCGGCGAAGCATCCAAACTGGCACCGACACTGTGGATCGGGCCGCAGGCGGTGATTGATGGCGGTAAATCAAGTCAGGAAATCAACGAACGGCTTGAAGGGCTTAACCAGATTTATCTGGAAACCGCGCGTGGGTTTGATGTGCCCTATCTTGATCTGCTTGGCACGACGCTAGCCGATGAAATCTGGCAGCGCGCATTGCGCCGTGGCGACGGTTATCATCCAGATAAGACCGGCTATGACCGGTTGGCTGATTTGATCTGGGATTGGAATGACTGGCAAAAAGCGGTTGGTCTGATCGACTGATCTTTACGGTATTCAGCACAGCGCAGCCGTTTGGAGATGCCTGAGAATCAGGCATAGATATCGATATACTGACCACGGCCATTTGATGGGCTTGCACCAGCATTCGCTGTGCCGGACGGATCATATCCGGTGGCGCCAAATTGTTCGATATCGTTTTCAAGAACGATGTCACGTGCGTCATTGCGGACAAATTTTTGCTTTTGATTGCGGTCCTGTTCAAAGGCGCGCACTGCGCGTTCAATTTCTTCGTCCGATGTAACGGCAGCCTGATTGTTCTTATCGACAATCTGGTCTTGCTGTTGCTGATCCTGCTGGGGTTGCTGACGCGGTGCGATTGGCCGCGCTGGACGAACCGGAATGACTTGTTGCAGGTCGGATGAAGAAGAAACGCTAACCATCGACGTGAAATGCTCGTTTAAGGTGGTGTTATTTTGACGGGATATTAAACGCAGCGTAGATAAATAAAAGCATTATTTTGTTGTTTTCAAAGCCCTATTGCGTCTCCGATATCGCGTGATATTCAAGAAATACCGATCAAAGACCGATAAACCCAAACGGCTTTAGGCAGGTATCTGCGCGATTTCATCGTTTGTACCCGGCATTTCATAACAGGCACTGGCGAACCGCGTAGGACTGCTTTTTGCCGTTGCTTTGAGTTTGGCGGCCGCGATTGAAATATGATCAAGGGTAATGTCGCTGCGTTCCGGGGGGATGCGCACCATCGCCGCACTGACACTCATCAGGTCAAACCGCGCTTCAATACCGTCGCGTCCCTTACCGGTCAGATAGCCAGCTTCGCGCGTTTCGGCGTCATAGAAGCTTTTGATCTGTTCATCGAACATGGATTGAACACGTTTAACTGCGGCGATGGCTTCTTCGAAATCGACTGATTGAACATAGGCAAAGAAGTCATCGCCGCCAATGTGGCCGACAAACCAGTCATTCTGGCTTAGCACCTTGCCAAGGATATCCTTGAATAACAGGATCGCCCGGTCGCCCTGACGGAACCCATAGCGGTCATTGAACGGTTTGAAGTTGTCAAAATCAAAATAGACAGCAAAGCGACGTTTGCGCGTGTTCGACAATGCATTTGCCGCATAACGATAAATCGCACTATTGCCCGGAAGACGCGTGAGCGGGTTTTCATCACGTGCATTTAGCGTGTTGCGTTCATTCACCGCATGCAAAAGCGCACTTTGGTCAAGCACGCCAAGGTATCGACCGTTCTCGGTCAGGATGACGCCGTCAATTGCGTTGGTGTTCACAAATGTCTCAAGCAGTTCAGACAGGCTGGTTCGGATATCGGCAACCGGACAGCGGCGCAAAAACCGTTTGATATTGGTGCGGTTGGCCGGATTTTGCAGCAACTCGCGCCCAAACGGGGTGTAGATGAAAGATTTGAATTCAGAATCACGCACCACGCCAAGCGGTTCGCCATTCTGATTAACCACCGGCACCAGCGAAATATCCGGGTTGTGCTGAAAATAGGTCAGAATATCAACCGGGTTGATGTCGCTTGGCAGGGCGGGTGTATCGAGAAGGTAAGATCGAACAACATCGTCGTCACGTTCAGTTTGCCGGCGGTTGTCGGCGGCAAGGTCAGCCGCGATCTTGATGGTGTCTGTTTGTTCGGGCAATTCTATTGACGGGTGGGCAAGGAAAAAGCCCTGCACCAGGTCACAGCCAAGTCGGCGACAACATAGGAATTCTTCGCGTGTTTCGACCCCTTCGGCGACGACTTGTGCGGCAATCATATGGGCAAATGCATTGATTTGCGTGACAAACAGTTCCTTGCGACGGTCGCGGTCGATGCCGTCGATAAAGAACCTGTCAATCTTGATGATATCAGGCTCGCATTCATAGATCGCACGCAATTGGGCAAAGCCACTGCCGTAATCGTCGATGGCAATTTTGAAGCCCTGACTGCGATAGCGGACCAAAATATCCTGAAGATACTGGGCGTTGCTGATGTCGTGACGTTCGGAAATTTCCAGAAAAATCGTGTCACGCTCAAGCCCGGCATCTGACAGTAACTTTGCCGTTTGCCCGGGTTGGTAATCTTCGGTCTTAATGACACGGTTATCAAAATTATAAAACAGTTTCAGGCGCGTGGCACCGGGGAGGCGGGCAAACTTTTTAATCGCCTTTTCACGCAGCATCATATCAACGCTGTGCAGATTGCCGGTTTCCCAAGCCGTATCAAACAGGGCCTGAATGGATGCGAACCCGGCACTATCCCAACACCGTAGTAACGCTTCATAGCCAAAAACATGCCCGGTGTGCGGGCTGACAATCGGCTGGAAGGCAAAGTCGACTTTGTCGACAACCTGTTGCCAGTTTCGAAGCACGACAGGCTGTGCGGTGGGTCTGTTGGTTGTCACTGCAGTGTCTGCATTATGGGCCAATGCAGTTCCCCGATTTGCCAAAATGTTTGCGTTCCCTGAGAAAGACGATCAAGACAGTTTTTGTTTGATTTGCTCTAGCTCAGGTTTGGCAACAACTTGATGACAGTACGGTTACGAATATATGACAACCGCAGAAAACGTGCATTTTTTCGCAAAATGACGGTCGTTTACCTATACGGACGGCTTGGACAAATTTTACGAGGCTGTAAGCGTTACTCTGGTTTACCCATATGTGCCAGGGGATGATGTTCCTGCACCAGCCCGCGCAACCGTGACTCGAGAACATGAGTATAAATTTGGGTGGTTGAAATATCCGAGTGGCCCAGCATTTTTTGCAAACTGCGCAAATCGGCCCCGTTGGCCAAAAGGTGGCTGGCAAAGGAATGACGCAAAACGTGCGGGGATACCCGTGACGGTGCCACACCCGCATCAACCGCCAGATCCTTGATCATGTTCAGGAACATTTGCCGGGTCAGATGCCCGGTTTTTCCACGTGACGGGAAAAGGTATGAGGATTGCCCGGCGCGGTTTGTATGGCCGTCGGATTTGTCTGATGGAATAAAAGCATCGCGCACCGCAATGTAGTCACGCAGGGCATCACGGGCCGGATCGGATAAGGGCACCAGACGTTCCTTGTCGCCTTTGCCCCTTACAATCAGCATTTGGGGATCGCGTGCCGCCGCCGCATAGGGCAGTTCAACCAGTTCGGATACCCGCATGCCGGTGGCATACATCAATTCAACCATCGCCAAAAGACGTTTGCCTTTAATCCCGGAATGATTGGATGCCGCCGCAATCAGGCGATCAATTTCATCGATCGTCAGGAACTTTGGCAAGGTCTGGCCTTGCCGGGGACTGTCGATATTGGCCGAAGGGTCTTCGTTGCGATACCCGTCGGAATACAGGAACTTGTGAAATTGCCGAACGGCTGAAAGTCGCCGTGCCTGTGTGCGCGGCGCAAGCCCGGCCGCACCGAGTTCGGCCATATAGCGCCGCATATCACCATCACCCGCCGTCACAGGATCAGATTTTCCTGCCTTTAACGATCCAACATAATCGTCAAGATCGCGGCGATAGGCATCAAGCGTATGTGGACTGGCCCCGCGTTCAGCCGCCATCATTTCAAGAAAGGCCGAAATCAACGCGCTTGCAGGTGCCTTTGTCATTGCACGTGCCGTTACCGGTCAGACGCCAGAAGAAGCTCAACGGCCAAGTGCTGTGCATCTGCTTGAAGGCCAACCATGGTCAGGGCGGCAACCGTATCGGCAAGTGCCTTTGGATCGGCATTTGGCATGGTTGCAATCTGTTGTGCCTGAATGGCCATTGCGACGGTTTTTGCCTTTTGATTTCCGGTTGCGCCAACGCGCAGATAATGATTGACCACACTGCTGATGGTTGTGCGTTCTTCGGCATAAGGTGCAATCAGCAAGCTGTTCCATGCCCCTTCGGGAACCTCGATGCCAAATCCATCATACAGGTTGAAAACCAGTTCGGCATTACGTCTCGCTGCTGCCTGATCGGAACTGGCTGCTTGTATTTCCTGCCATTCGGTCATGCGGGACCGATGATCGGTTAAGGCCTGTAGATCGACCGTTTGCGATGGTTGTGTCGGCGCCGGTGTTACTGCACCACCCAGACCAAAACGTGGCTGGTTGGTGGTCGCGCCATTCATGACGTCCTGATTGACTTGAACGGCATCATCGTTTGGTTTTGGCGCGCCGGTGTCTTCGAGACCCGATATCGCGAGAACAGGGTAAAGCAGGCTCAAGCGCGACGAAATATCATTGCCGGGATTTGCCGAAGACTTGGCAACCTGAAGCCAGCTTGCCGCACGTTCGATGCTGTTAACCGCGATCGATGTCTTAAGGGCCGTGATTGCAAACCAGGAGAAATCACCATTTATCGGAATTTCTTCCACCAGTGGAGCACAAAGCCGCGCGGCCTGAAGGAAATCGCCTTCGATCTGGGCGGTTTCAAAAAGGGCTGCGAGTATTTCTGCACGTACGGCAGGCACATCGCTTTTTGCGGCAGCCTGATAAAGTTTGGCGTACTGACGCGCCTGAACGCCTTCGGCGGCATCATCTAGGGCATTTTCAAGATCGGCCGGATCGAAGTTGACCGCGCTATAAATATCGCCAAGCTGTTGGGCACTAATTAGGCCAAGGTTTTCGGCCTTGTGGGCAGCTTCAAGGCGTACATCGGTCGGGGTTGCAACCGCGTTGGTGAGGCCAATGATGGACACCGCATTTCCGGTTTCAAGCTGACTTTCCGGGATGGATTGTTTGGCGATAGATAAAAGCGCGATATCAATCGGGCGTAAATCAGTCAGAAGATCGGCATCAACCGCCGTTCCACCGCGAATGGCCGCGACCAGACCAAAGAATGTTGCGTCGCTTTCCCCGTCCATTTCACGGACAAGGTCGACCGAAAATGCGGCAGATGTCGGATCATTGGCATGAAGCGCGCACATGGCTGCTGCTTTTAGCCAGAACATTTCATCGTAAATGGCGCTGTAGCTTTCAATCGTGGCACAGGCATCATCGATGCGTCCGGCAATCAGAAGCGCGTTAACTTCGGCCTGTGCCAGCATGGCCCCACGCGATCCTTGCGGGGTTGCGCGGACCAGATCAATTGCGCCGTCAAGCGCACCCATGTTGATCAGTTTGGCAACGCGTGCCTCAAGCAGGCTGACCTTGGGCGTGTCTTGCGGCAGGGCGGCTACCGACAGTAGCAGCCGTTGTTGTAAATCACGTGCGGTATGTGTGGCCGGGGTGGCGGGAAGTTCTGAAACCAGCTTGGCTGCTGATTTACGTGTCGTGCCGTTCCACATATCAACACCAAGACCGCCTTGCGACGGATCAAGGGTGCCGACTGCTTCGGCATCAATAGCCTGAAGGGTCACGGACTGAACCGCATTTGGATCAGACGGGAAACTGTTAACAGACGTTGAACCCGACCCAAATCCACCGGGGTTTGACCCGGTTGTGCCATTGTTGGCAGGCATGTCGTTCCCGGGTTGAGTTACTGCATCTTGCTGTGCTTCCTGTTTTAAAAACAAGGGCACAGGTGCTGAATTCTGGGCATTTGCGGTTCCCGGCGCAAGTCCGGTTCCCGTCATCATTGCCAGCAAACAGGTCTGCAGTAACAGGCGGGAACGCAATGTCATCTTAATTGAACCTCGAATTCGGGATGGTTTCTTCGATTTGGCTGGTTGGGGCCGGAATATCCCAGGTGACCAGGAAAACGGCGCCGCCGACGATTACAGCAAGGACCAGCAACAGAATAATACGCGATAAGATCTTCATTTTTATCCAGACTTCGATGCGTTTGTGCGAATGACGCGTCTACCAGTATGCTGACGAAGCAGAAAGATGCAAGATACGCAAACAGCGATATACCCAATCGGGCAAAATCCCGCTTGGGACTGTTTGGCTTTGCCTCATCCGTGCCGTGATACAGGTTTATGTTCAACGGGCTGGATGACATTCTATTTCGGCAACTTCAAGGCAGTATAGGTGTCGGTTCCTCACAGAGCGTTAACAGCAAAGTCGCAACGAACAATTGTCTGATCCGCATTCGTAATCGCGGCATATAACGTGCGAGAACAATTTTACGCGGTAAATTGTCGTAAAGAGCGTGCGGTTCGCTTGCGTTCGAGGCTAAGCTGGCCTAAAGAATTAGGTAAATTTTGTTGAAACCGGATGAACTACAGGACTGCAAACCGAACATGGAGAGCAACATTGCCGAGTCGGGTTTGCACGAAGACGTGATTGCCAAAATCCGCCGGGGCCTTAAGGGTTACCCTTTGGTTTTCATTGGCCTTATGGGTGCAGGAAAAAGCTGTATTGGCCGTATGGTCGCCAAGGAACTGAACCTGGATTTTGTCGATGCCGACCGCGAAATAGAAGAGGCCGCTGGCTGCTCGATTGCTGATATCTTCAAGCTGTATGGCGAAGAAGCATTTCGCGACGGCGAAGAGCGTGTGATTGCCCGCTTGCTTGAAGGTGAGCAACTCGTGCTGGCCACTGGCGGCGGGGCGTTTATTCGTGAACGCACTCGAAAACTCATTCTCGAAAAATCTGTATCAGTGTGGCTGCGTGCCGATCTTGAATTGCTGTTGCAACGGACCAGTGGACGGACACATCGTCCGTTGTTGAACCGGGGCAATCCGCGTAAGATTCTCGCAGATTTCATTGAGACCCGTTACCCGATTTATGCCGGGGCCGACATCATCTTTGATTGTGATGAATCGTCCAAAGAAGAAACCTGTGACGCAGTTCTCGAACTGATGGCCAAGTCCTTTGACGATGACGGCAATTTGATCAGAACAGGAAGCTAACACAGTGAGCAATCACGACACTCTTCGCGTTGAACTTGGCGCGCGCAGCTATGACATCCTTGTGGGCAGCAACCTTTTGGCCGATACCGCCAAATACATCGCCCCCTTCGTGCGTAAAGCCGGGGTTGTCGTCATCAGTGATACGGTTGTTGCCGACAAACATCTGCCCACGGTTCTGGCGTCCCTTGATGGTGCAAACATCGCGCACCGCGAAGTTGTTGTGCCGTCGGGTGAAAAATCCAAAAGTTTTGCCACGTTCGCAGATGTCGTCGAACAGATATTGGCGATGGGAATTGAACGGTCGACCGTGATCATCGCATTGGGCGGTGGGGTTGTCGGGGATCTGGCCGGATATGTGGCGGCTTCATTGCTGCGTGGGCTTGATTTCGTGCAAATCCCAACGACGCTTTTGTCGCAGGTCGATAGTTCGGTCGGCGGGAAAACCGGGATCAATTCCAAATCGGGCAAGAACCTTGTCGGTGCGTTCCATCAGCCACGTCTTGTTCTGGCCGATACCGCCGTTCTCGACACATTGTCGCCACGTGAAATGCGCGCTGGCTATGCCGAGGTTGCCAAATACGGCCTGATTGATGATCCGGACTTCTTTGCGTGGCTTGAAGAAAACGGGCAGGCGGTTATCGATACCGACGGGCCTGAGCGCCGTCAGGCTGTGATTAAAAGCTGTGCGGCAAAGGCCCGCATCGTGTCCGAAGATGAACGCGAAGGCGGTAAACGCGCCTTGCTTAACCTTGGTCATACATTCGGTCATGCGTTTGAAGCCGAAACCGGTTATGGCCAGAAACTTCTGCACGGCGAAGCAGTTGCCATGGGCATGGTGATTGCGCATGACGTGTGTGGTGCCATGGGCATGGCACCCGCAGGTGAAAAAGACCGCATTGTCGCGCATTTGAAATCGGTCGGTTTGCCGGTATGCGCATCGGAAGTTTCGGGCATGCACTGGGACATCGACAAGGTCATCAGTCATATGTCGCGTGACAAAAAGGTCCGCGACGGCGAGATCACGTTTGTCATGACACGTGGTATTGGCAAGGCGTTTACGTCCAAGGCGATGGATGTGGATAAAATGCGCGCGGCAATTACCCGGTCATGCCGCGGCTGAGCATCGTGCGATCCATATTAATCTGATTGTTTATGTCTGGTCGTTTTTAGCGACCGGACTTGTGAAGTCGTTGACGTAGCGACAATTGACCTTACAAGTGATTTACGGACAAAGTTGTCCGGTTGCGATCACTCTTTGGAGACGGCCCTGAATGACAATCACGATTGTCGTGATTTTTTTCCTGCTGATGTTGTCGGCATTTTTCTCTGGCTCGGAAACCGCGCTTACGGCAGCGTCGCGTCCGGTCATGCATCACAAGGAACAGGATGGCGACCTCAGAGCCGCGACGGTTAACAGGCTGCGCCAGTATCAGGAACGTTTGCTTGGGGCGATTTTGCTGGGCAACAATATGGTCAACATTCTGGCCTCTGCCCTTGCGACTTCGGTGATGATTGAACTGTTTGGTGAAAACGGTGTTGTTTACGCCACCATCGCCATGACCGCACTTGTTCTGGTGTTTTCAGAAATTCTGCCAAAAACCTATGCGCTTCAGCATGCCGATACCATGGCGCTGCGTGTGGCCCGCCCGATGAGCATTCTGGTGGTTGTTTTTGCACCCATCACGCAAAGCATTCAGGTGATTGTTCAGGCAACCTTGCGGCTGTTTGGCAGCGGCGAAGGCCCCGGCATGGACAGCGAACGCGAATTGCGTGGTGCGATTGAACTGCACGCCGATGATGTGGTTGTTGGTGACCATCATGCCGAACGCACGATGTTGCACGGTGTGCTTGATCTTGAAGACGTTGGCGTATGGGAAATCATGGTGCATCGCCGCAAGGTGCAGATGATCGACATTACCCGCCCTATGGACGAAATCCTTGATACGGTTCTGGCCAGTCCGCACACCCGTATCCCGATTTATGAGGAAGACCCCGATAACATCGTTGGCGTTCTGCATGCCCGTGAAGTGTTAAAGGCGGTCGTGCGCGGCGCCAAACCGGCGACGGCAAAAGAAGTCCGTGAACTGAGTTCCGAGGCGTGGTTCATCCCCGATTCAACGACCCTTGCCGATCAGCTCAAGGCGTTTAAGGAACGTCACGAACATTTCGCAATTGTTGTCGATGAATACGGTGCGTTTGAAGGTGTGGTTTCACTCGAAGATATCCTTGAGGAAATCGTGGGTGATATCGCCGATGAGACCGATGTCGAAGTGATTGGTGTACAGCCACAAACCGACGGATCGGTTATTGTGCGCGGTGACGTGACCATCCGGGACCTCAATCGTCGTTTCGCATGGCGTCTCCCAGACGAAGAGGCCGCAACGGTCGCAGGATTGTTGCTGTATGAAACCCGGCGCATTCCCGATGTTGGTCAGCAGTTCCGTTTCCACGGATTTGAATTCGAAGTCCTGCGCCGAATTCGCAATCAGGTCACCCGAATCCGCATGCGTGAAGTGACCGACCTTACCACCGACGACCGCGAATAGGCGGTCGTTCTCTGCCGGTGGCGTTGCCGTGCTTTGATTTCCCATTTTGGCGTAAACAGTTTTAAGTTTTTCGACTTATGGGTTAAAATCAGGTTTGAGCTCTTGACCCAAAAGATCGCAGGACCATTTTAAAATAAGGTCCACTGCGTTTCATCGCGCAGCACCAGATGATCTGATCGGGTTTGGACATGTGGCAACAGCAATCCGCAGAGAGAGAAGCATGGATACGAAAATCGTACCAGGCGTGGTCAAGGAACAATCCATCGCGACCCTGAACCCCGCCGATTCCGTGATGGATGCCGTGAACATGATGTCGGAACGAAAAATCGGCGCGGTTATCATTGTCGATAACGCGGCAAAGCTTGCCGGTATTTTCACCGAACGCGACCTTGTGAACCGTGTTGTTGCAAAGGGAGAAGACCCTGCCACCACACCACTTTCGAAAGTCATGACGGCAAACCCCGATACGTTGGGGCCAAATGATACTGCGATGAACGCGCTGGAACTTATGAGTGCACGTCGTTATCGCCACCTGCCGGTTGTCGACGGGGATGCGGTGGTTGGCATGGTTTCGATCCGCGATCTGTTCAACGTGGTGAAAGCCCAGCTCGAAGAAGATGTTCGCGAACGTGAAAAGTTCATCTTCGGGTCGGATTACGGCGTGGCATAGGCGCCTTAACACGTTTGTTTAGCTTAATCTTTTATCAGAATTCTTTCGCGATGACGGGGGCATGGTTCCCGTCATCGCGTGGAATGATTTGGCAAGTCAGGACTTTGCTACTTGACATCACATGGGTGAAGGACTTTACGTTTACGTAAAGGAGAGATAGCCCCATGCCATTATCCAGCCCCGCCGCCCGCGAACATATTCACACCCGCACTGTGACCTGTCAGGGTTTTCGCCGCGCAGATGGTTTGTGGGATATCGAAGGCCATATCACCGATACCAAAACATACGGATTTGCCAACAACGACCGTGGCGAAATCCCGCCCGGTGTGCCGGTTCATGAAATGTGGCTGCGGGTGACAGTTGGCGATGATCTTGTGATCCGTGCGGTCGAAGCCGTCACTGATCATGCACCGTTCAATGCATGTGATGCGATTGCACCGGCATATGAAAATCTGGTTGGGTTGAAACTCGGGCCGGGGCTTAGAAAGCAGATCAGAGATCGGGTCGGCGGCATTCACGGTTGCACGCATCTGACCGAATTGATGGGGCCAGTGGCGACCACTGCCTTTCAGACAATCTTTCCGATCCGTTCACGTGAGGCGGAAGAAAAGCGTTTGGCGCAATTAACGTCTGGTGACGGTTCCGATCCGGCCAGTGATGCCGCGCCAAATAAACGAAAAATGCCGCTGATTAATACATGTCATGGTTGGCGCAGTGATGGTGCGGCGGTTAAGCGCATTGCGCCAGATTTCTATACCGGCGATGAACCCATCGACGAAGATGACGACAGCCTGCGGGAGCTTTGAAAACAAAGCCGGCATTGTCTTGCAAGTCCCTTGCAGATTTCCAATATCTTTAAGGTTAGGGGCTGCTAATTTATTGCGTTCTGCCCCCTTAAGTATTCGTCCACTGCAATTGTCAGGCGACAGATGATGTGTTCCCGATGCAAAAAGGCAGCCATGCGACCTAAGGATATTGGTTTGCGCGATGTGTTCATACGCGGGCTGTTGACGGTGTTGCTTGGCTGTGGGGTGGGCGCTACTGTTGAAATACCGGTCACATCAGCACAAGAACTTGCCTTGCCGGTCGAAGAAGTTGGCCAGACTATCGGCGACGGGATGGATACGTTTTTGATCCTGCAAACCAATCTTCAACCGCCGTATCAGGAATTGCAGGACGGGATGCTAAGCGGTTATTCCATTGCCGTACTTAATTGCGCGTTTGACCGGATTGGCATTGGGTATGGGCTTGCAGTTGCCCCGCGTCAGCGAAATCGCGAAATGGTCCGAAGCGGCAGGGCCGATGGCTTTTTCCTTGCCCGCCTTAGCCCGTTTATGGACGAATACGCTGTGCCATCCTATCCGCTGGCACTGGAAAAATGGGTCTGGATTTCCAAGCGGTTCAGTGAAAGCGATCCCCGTTCTGGCTTGCAGACTAAGCCCGTTAATATGTCTGCCGTTGGTGCCATTCTTGGGTCGAATGAAGCCGAATGGCTCCTAGAAGAAGGTTATGCTGACATTAACCGTGCGCCATCGTTCTCATCATTGGTTTCCCAAGTGATGGCAGGTCATGTGGAATATGCGCTGGTTGATAAACAAAGTTTCGAAGCTGCCCGTAATGAGCTTGGCTTAGGGTCGGAAAATTTCGAACTGCGCTTTGAACGCTATGCACCGTTGGTCGTTTATTTTTCAAAAGTGTATCTGCAAAAATTCCCCCATATGTTGAATGATCTCAACGACAATCTGGAATTTTGTGAAACCGTTCCGATGAATCTGGAGCCATGGGAAAGGGCGGCGATTGAACGCGATCAATTGCCATCAATAGAAAAGCTGGCGGGCGCATCGGAGCTGATCACAAAAATTCGCACCGAACTGGATGGCGCAACCTACGACACAGAAACCCGTAAACTGCTTGATGTTGAATGGATCGCCAAAGTGCGAAACGGTGACATTAGTCTTGCGGCGTCCAACATCTTGGAAAACGACCTGTCGCAATATTTGCGGAAATTCCAACAGGCATCGGGTGGTCACGTCGCGGAAGCCTTTGTTTTCAATCTTCGTGGTGAAGTGATCGGCATGAACCGGGTGACGTCTGATTTTGATCAGTCAGACGAGACGAAATTCCAAATGACCGATAACCTAAATCGCGGCCATGCCCAGATTGATGACATCCTTTTTGATGGCTCGACCCGTTCTTTCCTGTCGCAGATTACCGTTCCTGTAATTGATCCGGATACCGGCAACGTCATGGCGGCACTCACCGTTGGTTTGGATGTGTCCGCCGCATTGCGCCCCGAAAGCTAAACTTCCCGGTCTACGCTGTTGGCGGTGATTTATGTCCCCGACGGATCAGTGATCTTGATGTCGATCTGGCTATACCAGTCTGATGCCTGCTGCATTTCGGCGTCTGTCAGATCTTTGGCAATCGGGGTCATGACGTCATGTGTGCGCTTACCGGTCCGGAATGCCTTGATCTGGGTTTCGATGTAAATGTTGGTTTCGCCGGCCAAATTGGGGGCATCGGGCAAATTCGAAATACCGTTTACGCCATGACAGCCAACACACAGCTCCGGTGCGTCGTCTTCTGTCTTGCCTGCAGGTAAGGTGGTCACAACGTCAAAATGATTGAACCATGTTGCGACATCCCTGATTTGGTCGTCGGATAATCCGCGCGCAACCACAGTCATCATTTCATGTTCGCGTTCGCCGCTTTTGAACGCGTGCAATTGCGCCATCAGATAGTCAACGGTTTCCCCGCCAATATGTGGTGCAATCGGAATGCGGGCCTTGCCATCCAGCCCGTGACAGGTTCGGCACATGCCCGCAACCTTGCGGCCATCCTTCAAGTCACCGGTGATTTGGTTGGCGGTGGCGTCAGAGGCGGGGAGGTCGGTGTTTTGAGCGAACAGAACCCCGGCGGGCAAAAGCCCGCCGAGGAGTGCGATCATCAGAATACGCATCAATTGCCCTCATACCAGATGCGATACAGTGCCCCGGCAAGATCATCTGAAACAATGATCGAACCATCGCGCAGTTGGGCGACATCTACCGGACGGCCGAGATATTCGTCATTCTCGTCAATCCAGCCTTCGGCAAAGGGTTCGATGCTGGCGTTTCCTTCGGCATCAATAAAGGTCACCATCACACGCGCACCAACCGGTGTCGTGCGGTTCCATGACCCGTGCTGGGCCGAGAATATGGCGTTCTTGTATTTGGCCGGAAACATCTTGCCCGTATAGAAGCTCATGCCAAGGTCGGCGGCATGGGCAACGGTTTCGACCGCGGGCATCACGACGTCATATGGGACGTCCTGTCCTGCATATTCATTGGTACGTACATCGCCGCCGCCATACCATGGATGGCCAAAGTGCTGGCCTGCGGCAGTTTGATGGTTGATTTCGCCGGGCGGAATTTCATCGCCCATGCCATCGACCTGATTATCGGTCCACCACAATTCGCCGGTTTCCGGATGAAAATCATGACCGACGGAATTGCGCACCCCGTAAGTATACACCTCACGCTCGGTACCATCGGTATTGATGCGGATGATGCCGCCGATCCCGTGGTCGCGATACAGATCAAGTTTTTCAGGTGGAGACACGTTAAACGGCTGACCGAGCGAGATATAAAGTTTCCCGTCCGGACCGATTTTGCAAACACGTGCGGTGTGATTGTAGCTTTCTTCTGCTGGCGGGATGAGATCGCCTTGTTTGACGACATTGAATGCTGCGACGTCCGGGCTTTCATAGAAAAATTCCGCAGCAGGGAAGGTCAGGACGCGATTCTGCTCGGCGATATACAGCATGCCGTCAGGTGAGAAACATGGACCGTTCGGGATGGCAAAACGAAGTGATGGGGCAAAATCCTTCACCTCGTCGGCAACGCGGTCCTTGTTGCGGTCGGTGACCGACCAGACCTTGTCTTTGCGGGTGCCAACAAAGACAACAACCCCTTGTGGTCCAACGGCAATATGACGGGCGTCGGGAACAATGGCATAGAGACCAATCTTGAACCCGGGCGGTAATGTGATGCCATCAAGGGTCTTTTTGATCCCGGCGGCATAGTTGCCACCCTGTTCAATGACGGTGAATTCTGTCGTTCCGGTTGATTGAAAGTTTGAGAGCTTTTCGAGATTGTCCGGCGCAGGTGCTTGCGCATGTGCGGTGCCAGATAAGACAAGGGCAATGGTCGCCCCGATAAGGCGCTTGTTCATTACATAGTCCTCCCGTTTAAACCAGATACCATTGACCGGTATCTGTGCCACGCCTGCAATGGTTGCAGGCGTGGCTTGTTCTTAAAGCAATGCGCTTAAACGGAAAGATCGTCTAGGTTGATTTCACAATGCGGAAATCGCCTTATGTGTTTCTTTGTGCCGCTGCTGCTTCGTACTCGGCCGGGGTCATGGTTTTCAGGGCGAGCGCATGGACCCGGTCCTTGAGAAGCTCGTCAAGGGCGCTATAAACAAGTCGCTGACGGCTGACGCGGTTTTCTCCATCAAATTTGTCAGAGACAACCAGAACTGAAAAATGGGACTCGCCGCGCGGGTCTGCACCCGAATGACCGGCATGTTTCGACGAATCGTCGATGATTTCGAGTTTGGCCGGGGTAAATTCTTTGGTCAGGATGTCACGAATCTGATTGGCAACCTGCATGATAAGAGCCTCTATTTCCATTGGATGTTTGCAGATCACTGCAAAAAACGAAACGTAGGGTGACGTTCTGTCATGCGACGGCAGTTTTTCAAGCCTTTTATCGCATTTAATCGAACCGTATGATATTGCGAGCAGCGATATCCAGAACATATAGACGCACATGAACCGAGGACACCGCAACAAGCGCAGAACACTTTATCATGACGAACCGGTCTTGCCCGAATGCGATTGGCCAGACTGTGACGGTCATGGGGAATTTCGTGCGCCCAAAGATCGCAAGCTGAGTGAGTATTATCAGTTCTGCCTCGAGCATGTGCGCGAATACAACAAATCCTGGAACTACTATGCCGGCATGAAGGCCGAAGATATTGAAAGTGACATGCGCCGTGATACGCACTGGCAGCGCCCCACTTGGCAGTTCGGTCACATTCGCGGGTCCAAAAAGCCGTTCAATTTCAAATTCCGGGACGGGTTCGGCTTTTTCAATGAAGACGGCGATCAAACCCATCATGGTCCCGGGGCCGATGACCGGGCGCGCGCAGAGCAAAAACGCAAAAGCGAAGAAGCTCAGCGCCGTGCAGGTGCGCTTGGCATGCCGTCCGAACAACAACAGGCGATGGCGACGCTTGATCTTGGCTGGCCGTTTACCCGAGACGAGTTGAAAACCAAGTATAAGGCCCTGTCAAAGAAGTATCACCCGGACGCAAATGGCGGGGATAAAGTGGCAGAGGAGCGGTTTAAAATGATCAGTGCGGCTTATTCGTCCTTGATGAGCTATATCCGCGATCTTGAATCGCGTGTTTCACTTTGATCCTGAGTGGATTTTTGTTAAATCCGATTGTCGAACCGGCCCGTAGGATGGCTTATCGATTAATCCTTTTGCGGTAATAAAGATTTTTTGCGCATCTTCCCTTTGTGTGATGCGACTTAGCCGCTATTAATGAGCAAGTTTAATGAAACGACCGCGCCACCAGCGTCGGTCCAAGATAATGCGCGAGTACTTATGAGCCAAGGTTACGAAGCGACAGGTGCAGCAGCCGAACATCCGCTGGACACGCCTGATACCACCATTTCCGTCCGTGATACGTTCGGAATTGATGCCGATATGGACGTCCCTGCCTTTAGTCAGGGCAGCGAACATGTGCCCGCGATTGATCCGACCTATCGGTTTGACCGCGATACCACATTGGCGATTTTAGCAGGCTTTGCCCACAATCGCCGTGTGATGATCCAAGGGTATCACGGCACGGGTAAATCGACCCATATCGAACAGGTGGCGGCACGCTTGAACTGGCCGTGTGTACGCGTGAACCTTGATAGCCATATCAGCCGTATTGACCTGATCGGTAAGGATGCGATTGTTCTGCGGGATGGCAAACAGGTTACCGAATTCCGCGAAGGCATCTTGCCGTGGGCGCTTAAACGCCCGGTCGCGATGGTCTTTGACGAATATGATGCCGGTCGCCCGGACGTGATGTTTGTGATCCAGCGTGTTTTGGAAGTGGACGGTAAATTGACCCTGCTTGATCAGAACAAGGTGATCCATCCGCATTCGCACTTCCGCCTGTTCGCAACCTCGAACACGGTTGGCCTTGGTGACACTACGGGCCTTTACCATGGTACCCAGCAGATTAACCAGGCACAGATGGACCGTTGGTCGGTTGTTGCGACCCTGAACTATCTGTCGGTCGAAGATGAAACCAACATCATCGCCGCCAAGGTGCCAGATTTTGATACGCCGGAAGGCCGTTCGAAAATCGAAGCCATGGTTGCGCTTGCCAACCTGACACGGCACGGGTTTGTTGCGGGTGATATTTCAACCGTGATGAGCCCGCGTACCGTGATCACCCTGGCGGAAAACACCAAGATCTTCGGTGATATGTCTTATGCCTTCCGCGTAACGTTCCTGAACCGTTGCGATGAAGTCGAACGTCCGATCCTGGCTGAATACTATCAACGGTGCTTTGGCGAAGAACTGCCCGAAGAAGCCATTAATGTGATGGTTCGTTAAGCAGCGATCCCATGGCATTAAAGCAGATCGGCGAGTTGGTTCCCAAGGCGGGTGAGACAATGAAAAATGATGAGGCTCTTTCCGGGTTTTTGCGCGGCACGGCGGCGACGTTTCGCGCGCTTGCCGGGCGTAATGATCTGGAAGTAGGCTTTGTCAAAGGTGGTCGGCCCGGCGGATATGGTGAACACGTCCGCCTGCCAATGCCCAAGCAAGCCCTGCCAAAGGGCGAAGTTGCTGATTTACGCGGCGTTGCAGATGGCTGGGCGCTTAAAATGCGCCATCATGATGCGGCATTGCACGCCCGGCGTATGCCCGAAACCGCCGAAGCACAGGCTGTGTATGACGCACTTGAAACTGCGCGCTGCGAAGCGGTGGGATCGCGGTATTTTCCCGGTGTGCGTAAAAACCTGCATGAACATTTCGAACAGGATTGTCACGCCAAAGGATATCACCGGCTGACGGCACGCGAAGATGCACCGTTTGCCGATGCCATCGGTATGCTCGCCCGTGAAGTCTTCACGGGCGAAAAAGCCCCTGAATCAGCACAGCCACTGATTGATCTGTGGCGGTCGCATATCGAAGACAAGGCGGGAGCCGACCTTGGCGATCTGCGCGATGTTCTTGATGATCAGGACGCTTTTGCGCGCAGCATGCGCCGTTTGCTCGATCATTTGTCGCTTGAAGATGACCTTGGCGATGATTCCCCGCCTGATCAGGATAGCGAGGATGACGAGGAACAAGGTGGCGAAAACGATCCTGATCAGGAGGATCTGGAAAGTCAGGGCGGCCAGCAGGGGCAGAACGACGATTCTGAACCCGATGGCAGTGATGATCAGCAGGACGCTGGCACCGAAGACGCCGAAGCCGGTGAAGGCGATATCGACGATCAGCAACTTGAAGCCATGTCGCAGGAAGAACAGCCTGCCGGACCGGGTGAACAACCCGAGTTTGATGGTCGCAATGAGCCGCTTGAACGTGGGTATGAGCCGTTCACGCGTGAGTTCGATGAAATCGTCACGGCTGATGAGCTGTGCGAAGGGCTGGAACTTTCCCGTCTGCGAGCCATGCTTGATAAGCAACTGGCGAATTTGCAGAACGTGGTGTCGCGTCTGGCCAACCGGTTGCAACGCCGCCTGATGGCGCAGCAAAACCGTGGCTGGGACTTCGACCTTGAAGAAGGCATTCTCGATGCTGCCAAACTGGCCCGGATTGTCTCGACGCCATCCACGTCCCTGTCGTTCAAACAGGAACAGGATACTGATTTCCGCGATACGGTTGTCACTCTTCTGATTGATAATTCCGGCTCGATGCGCGGGCGTCCGATTACGATTGCGGCCCTTTCTGCCGATATTCTTGCCCGAACACTTGAACGCTGCGGGGTGAAGGTCGAAATTCTGGGCTTCACCACCCGTCAGTGGAAAGGCGGGCAGTCGCGTGAACGCTGGGTCGAGCAGGACAAGCCGCCAAAACCGGGGCGTCTCAATGATCTGCGTCATATCATCTATAAGGCGGCCGATACGCCGTGGCGTCGTGCGCGCAAGAACCTTGGCTTGATGCTGCGCGAAGGGTTGCTTAAGGAAAACATCGATGGCGAGGCGCTTCTGTGGGCGCATGAACGCCTGTTGGGCCGGTCTGAACAACGCCGGATCATGATGGTGATTTCCGACGGTGCGCCGGTCGATGATTCCACCCTGTCGGTCAATTCGGGAAATTACCTTGAACGGCATTTGCGCGAAGTGATTGACTGGATCGAAACCAAGTCACCGGTCGAACTGATGGCGATCGGGATTGGTCATGATGTCACACGTTATTACCAGCGTGCCGTGACCATCAACGATCCCGAGGAACTGGGTGGCGCGATGCTGCGCGAACTCTCCGATCTGTTCGATGAAAAAGGTGCGCGCCAGCCCAAACGCCCAATCCGCCACGTTCCAGCTGATACCGGGCAGGCGCGTGATCGTGCCGCAGGTGATCGCGACCGCTGGTAAACTTCTTGGGGGACGGTGCTGACGCTATGACAGCAATTACCCGATTTGCGCCAAGCCCAACTGGCTACTTGCACCTTGGTCATGCGGCATCGGCACTGTTTTCGTTCAAACAGTCCGGGCCACATGGCCGGTTCCTGTTGCGGATTGAAGACATCGATCAAACCCGTTGCCGTGCGGAATATCTTGATGCGATTTATCAGGACCTCGCGTGGCTGGGGCTTGAATGGGAAGAACCCGTTCGTGTGCAGTCGGATCATTTTTCGGATTATCAAAACGTTCTTGATCGCCTGACGGATATGGGGCTGCTGTATCCGTGTTTCTGCACGCGTAAAGACATTCAGGCGGAAGTCGCCCAGATTGGCAATGCACCGCATGGACCGGATGGAGCGCTCTATCCGGGGACCTGCCGTGCCTGTTCTGCCAAAGAACGTCGTGACCGTATCGCCGCAGGTGAAAGTTATGCCCTGCGTTTGGATATGACGGCCGCAGTTGGTCGGGTCGGTCGCGAACTTGTCTGGTTTGACCGTGCGGCGGGGCGTCAAATTGCTACACCGGAAATTTTCGGCGATGTTGTCCTCGCCCGCAAAGAGACCCCGACCAGCTATCATTTGTCGGTGACCCATGATGACCATTTGCAGGGTATTAGCCTTGTTACCCGTGGTGAGGACCTGTTCTTTGCCAGCCACCTGCATCGGCTGCTACAAGAAGTTCTGGGCTATGACGTGCCGGAATATCACCATCATGGACTTCTGACCGGGCCGGACGGGAAGCGGTTTGCCAAACGAGATAAATCCAAAACCTTGCGATCCATGCGTGAAGAGGGGCTTGAACCGTCAGATGTTATCGCGATGACCGATCTGGTTTAAGCAAACGGCTTTTAGACGCCGTTTAGCCCATTGGTTTCCAGAAGGTCAGGGCGCTCGGTAAACCAGTTTCGAATGAAATCAATCATCAGCCTGTTCTTGACCGGAAGGTTGCCCTGGTAAGCATACACAAGGTAGATCGGTCGCAAGGGTGAATGATACTCCTCCAGCGCGGTTTCAAGCCGCCCTGCGCGGATTTCGGGCATCGCGACATAGCGGGGCAGGCGGGCAACACCCAGCCCCTGCACGGTGGCATTTCGGATAAGCGGGTAGTGGTTTAACCGCAAGTTACCCTGTGCGGTGATCGACTGCGGACCGCTTTGTGAAAAGAACACCCATTTCCGGTCCTTATAATATTGAAAGTTGACCAGACAATTATGATCGGAAAGATCATCCGGCGTTTGCGGTTTGGTGTGGTGTTGCCAATATGCCGGACTGGCGCACACCAGTTCGGATAGTTGGCCCAGCGGGATGGCAACCTGATCGGGATCGTCGGTCAGTCCGGCGCGAATGGCGATATCAATGTGCGCCGCCTGCAAGTCGCGGAACGTGTTTTCCAGTTCCATTTCGATCTGGATGCGCGGATGAATCTTTTGAAATTCGACAATAATGTCCTGCAAGAACATCTCGCCAAACGATACCGGCACCGTGATGCGCACGCTGCCAACCGGTTCACCGCGCAGTGCTTCGACCGCTTCAAACGCGGCATCGGCACTTTGGGTGATGTTCTGACAATAGGTTAGAAAAGTCCCACCGATTTCGGTCAGTTCGAGTTTGCGGGTGGAGCGAAACAGCAATTGTGCACCCAGCACATCCTCAAGCCGTTTGACATGCTGACTGATCAGCCCTTTGGACGTGCCGGTTGCACGGGCGGCATCGGTAAAGCTGCCCTGTTCAATCACCGCAGCAAAGCTGCGCATTTCGCTAAGATAATCTTTCATTGTTTAATATATTAAACAACATGTTTGAAAATTGCCAGATTATCGACCGAACTGTTTTGTGAAATCCTTCATTCATTGGAAATTCCACATATGGAGATAGATGATGAAGGTACTATTGATCGGGGCATCGGGGATCATCGGCAAAGGCGTTGATGCCGAACTGTCCGCACGCCATGATATTATTCGTGCATCGCGCAACAGTGGCGATGTGACAGTTGACCTCAAAGACACGGCATCGATCCGTGCGATGTTTGAAAAAGTCGGTGCGGTTGATGCAGTGGTGTCAACAACCGGCAAAGTCCATTTCGGAGACCTTGCCGACATGGACGAGGAAAAATACCGTATCGGGATTGATGACAAACTGTTCGGGCAGGTTAATCTTGTGCTGATTGGGCGGGATTATGTTGCCGACAATGCGTCTTTCACCCTGACCACCGGTATTTTGTCCCGGGACCCGATCCGCTATGGCAGTTCGGCATCAATGGTCAATGGTGCAATCGAGTCCTTTGTCAAAGCCGCGGCAATTGAAATGAAGCCGGGCCAGCGTATCAACGCTGTAAGTCCAGGTGTGATCCTCGAGGCGATGGAAGGTTATGCTCCTTATTTCCGTGGGCATGATCCGGTGCCAGCCGCCCGTGCTGCGTTGGGGTATGCCAAGTCTGTTGAAGGACTTCAGACCGGCCAGGTTTTTGAAATCTTCTGATGATTGATTGGGTTCAGACCCTAATTACACCCGAACAGTTGCGCTACAGCGGGGCTGTTCGGGGTTTCTTCGTGAATGAAATCAAAACCCTATGACTTTTGGTGAGAAGTCGCTATTTCCGCTCTTTTTACGCGTGCGTTGTTTGTATATTCGCTCTGGCTTGATTTAGTACCTATGTATAGGATCATAGATACGTACGATGAAGCAGAGGCGAAAAGTACTGATGGGTCAAAAAGCCACCAGTTTGGTCAAAAGGTTCGCAAAGCGCTTTGTCGATCCGGATGTCGGTCACGAAGCAGATAAAGATCTGATCGGCAAGGTGCGCCGGGATCAGCTTGATCTTGCATATCGCAATAGCTGGGCGAACATTCTGGTCAACCTTGCCGCAGGGGCCGGGCTCTTGGTGATGTTCTGGGTGCAGGGCGAAGTTGTCCTTAACACCTTGCTTTGGTTCGCCGCCGTTCTGGCCGTGTGTCTTGTGCGTTTATGGTCGGGTTTCCGGTACTATAAGGTACGTCAGAAAACGCCTGAACTTGATGATCGGGATTATAAACACTGGTATCAAGAATATGTCGCCGGTGTGCTGGTTGCTGTTGTGCTGTGGGCGGTGATTGGGGTTCTGCAAATCCCCAATGTACGCAGCGAAAGCCAGTTTT
Source organism: Thalassospira lohafexi (assembly GCF_002844275.1). Taxonomy (GTDB): domain Bacteria; phylum Pseudomonadota; class Alphaproteobacteria; order Rhodospirillales; family Thalassospiraceae; genus Thalassospira; species Thalassospira lohafexi. The sequence continues at coordinate 255,854 of NZ_NXGX01000005.1, read as the reverse complement.
TGACTCTGATTATTTTTTCCGGTCTTGCGGGTGGTGCCACCGGCATACTTGCGCCGATTTTCATTGTCGGACGGGTATATCTGGTCATTTTGTTGCTCCCTCCAGCCATTCTTTTGCTCGCGATGTCGGGGCTCAATTACATTTTGGCCATTTTGGCGATCATATTCCTGTTCGTCATGCTGTTTACCCATCGTAACAACCATGTGGTTCTGTTTCGGTCCCTGGTCCTCCATCACCGCAACGAGGGGCTGGTCGAAGATTTACGGCACAAGAACCGCATTACCGAAGACTGGAATGCCAAGCTTGAAGCCCGCGTGGCACAGCGTACGGAGGAACTCCGCAATCTGGTGGTCCACGATACGTTAACGGGGCTTTTGAATCGTGACGGAATTGTCGAATGGTTTGACGAGGTCTGTGGCCGGGGAGGGGATCTTGATTTTGCCGTTCTGTTTATTGACCTTGATCATTTCAAACAAATCAATGACGGGCTAAGCCACGCAATCGGCGATGAAGTGCTTCGCGTCGTTGGTGCGCGGTTGCGTCAGTTTGGTGGGCCACAACATGCGGTTGGCCGTTGGGGTGGGGATGAATTCCTGATGGTGCTGGCAGCCCCGATTGATGATCTTCACTCGCTGGTTATGGCAACCATCAAAAAGACCCGTGACTCGGTCAATCAACCGATCAATATTTCCGGTCATACCCTGCATGTTGGTTTTAGCACCGGTGTCGCCTTTGCCACCGGCCATAATCCGGGCATTTCCGAGTTGATCCACTGGGCTGATCTGGCTGCTGCCGAGGTTAAGCGCGAAGGCCGCGGCAACGTCCATAACTATGACAGCACGCTTCTGCTTGAACAGGAACGGCGTTTGAGCATCAATCAGGCACTCCGTCGGGCTGTGCAGGGAAATGAGTTCTATCTTGCATATCAACCCGTGGTCAGTGCGAAGGACGGCGCCATCACCTCGTATGAGGTGCTGCTTCGTTGGAACAGTGCTGAGCTTGGGACCATCACGCCGGATGAGTTTATTCCAATTGCCGAAGAATCGGCTCAGATCGTCGGGATCGGTGAGTGGGTGTTGCGTGAAGCCTGCACGACGCTTAACAGTTGGCAGGACATTTCACCGACAACCAAGGTTGCGGTCAACGTTTCCATTCGGCAGATCGTTGTGCCAAACTTTGCACGGATGGTCGAAGGTATCCTGCGTGAAACAGGACTTCCGGCAAACCGTCTGATTCTTGAAGTCACGGAATCCATTTTTGACCAACGCCAGATCATGCTGATTGCCGATGTTTTATCGGTTCTTCATGACATGGGTATTGAAGTTCACATTGACGATTTCGGAACGGGGTATTCCTCCTTGTCGCGTTTGCATCAAATCCGGGTGGATGCGGTCAAGATCGATAAGTCCTTTGTCCTGAAAATGGATGAAAATGCCCGCGTGGTGATTGAAGGCGCGATTTTGATCGCGCATCGGTTTGGTCTTAACGTCATTGCCGAGGGTGTCGAAACCGATCAGCAGCGCGCAGAACTGGCCAGCATGGGGGTTGATGCCTATCAGGGGTATTTCTTTGCCCGGCCAGACAAAGGTCCCTGTGTAGATCCGCATTGGCAAACCAAAAAGTCACCAGTCTAAAGCATCTGTACAACGCAAAACGGCCTGCCACAAATCACGGCAGGCCGTTTTTATGTCGTGCGCTAAGTGCGCGGTGCTAGCGGCTGAAATCAAACAGGACGACGAAGACAACGGGCACGAGTGCCAGTGCGACATAAATCCAGGCCGATGCGATCGGTATGCCGAAATGGGCCAGAACAAAGCCAACCAGATACAACACCAGCCCGATAACCGCGACCAGCAGAATTCCCAAAAGGGGAAGGGACACATTGCTATCTGTTTTCATTTCGCACCTTGCTTTGAAAGATAATCTTTAATTCTGTGAGGATAAAGCTATCAGCACATACGCGTCGTTACTTTGATCCGTGTCAATTTCCAGTCGGGCCCGGCGAATTGCGATGTCTGACTTTATATATATGCTTTCAGGCGGGAGAATCGGCATGTGAGGGCATCCAATTCGGTCGATTTCCCCTAAAAACATGGCTGTGATATTGTCGCGCTGGTTTGAAAAGAGGCTGATTCCTTGCGGTTGAGTTGGGGAAAATACGGCCCATACCCAAAATTGGTGGCAAAACACACCAGATAGGCGTTTTTGTCGCGTAATTGCGTTGATGAAGGCTTGACGGCATTGGTCAGAGGCGGTAATAACCCGGCTCCAAGCGCGGGCCTGCGTGTTCAGGCCAAGCGTCCTTTTGCGAATTTATAGACCAGGAGATCAGGTCATGGCACGTCGCTGCCCGGTATCCGGCAAAGGCGTTTTGGTCGGCATGAATGTGAGCCACGCCCACAATCGTACCAAACGTCGTTTCCTCCCGAACCTGCAGCCGACTTCGCTGCTTAGCGAGTCGCTCGGTCGTTCGGTGCGTATGCGTCTGACCACCAATGCTGTCCGCACCATCGAAAAACGTGGTGGTCTGGATGCGTTTTTGCTCAGCACTGCAAATGCAAAGCTTCCGGCTGATTTGGTGAAAATCAAACGCCAGGTTGCCAAAGCTGTTGAAGCAAAAGCTGCCTAATCAGGCTTCTGCTTTACGCATAGATTTTACGAGGGCTCGCTTCTGGCGGGCCCTTCGTTTTTTCTGAATATATCCGGCTTGGTTTTAAGCTGCATGAATTGCCGCACCATCATGGATGGGCGGCTTTTTTTGTGGCTGCGATATCCGCGCTGTCGTCCGGCTTTTCTTGGCTTGAGCCGGTGTGCGAACACGTAATCGCGACTCGGCGGAACACGGTCTTTGCGCTTTTGTGAAATTGGTTTATACTTTGCTCTATCAGTGGTTTATGTGGCCGCGTCGCGCTAGGTTTATGGAACGTCACGATATCTTCATCTTCCAAGATTCCCGAACCTGCTAAATAAAGGAAGCGACTCGGTAAACACGGTGGAGCGAATGGTATGCATTTATCGCCCAATGTGTGTCCTGCACTTGTTCTTAACGCCGATTTCCGGCCGTTGAGTTACTTCCCGCTGTCTCTATGGTCCTGGCAGGATACGCTCAAGGCGGTCTTTCTTGATCGCGTCAATGTTCTCTCGGAATATGATCGCGAAGTTCATTCGCCATCCTTCACAATGAAGCTTCCCAGCGTTATCTCGCTCAAGGAATATGTTCCGCTTAAAAGCAGCCCGGCCTTCACACGATTTAACGTGTTCTTACGTGATCAGTTTTCCTGTCAGTATTGTAATGATCGTCTGCCGACCAATGAGCTGACATTTGATCACGTCATTCCGCGGTCACGTGGGGGGCGTACCAATTGGGAAAACATCGTCACGGCCTGTTCGACATGTAACCTGTTTAAGGGCAGTCGATCAGTGCGCGAGGCAGGCCTGCGACTGCGCAGGACGCCGGGACAGCCCACGATGCACGAACTCCAGCATACAGGACGCCGTTTCCCGCCAAACTATCTTCATGAAAGTTGGCGGGATTTTTTATACTGGGATACCGAACTGGACTACGATTTCTAGGCAACTGGTTTCAGCCTACAAAAGATCCAGAAAAAAAGCCGACGGCGATATCACCGTCGGCTTTGGTATTTTTGGGCTTCTTACGGACCAAGGAACCGTCAGATAATCAGAAATCCGCGGTCAGGGAGAACGTCGCGGTCAGTGGTTTGCCGACCGTCATGTAGCCCCACTCGGTACCAGCGGTTTCCCAATAGTCATTATCGGTCAGGTTTTCGACATTGGCGCGGAAGGTGATCGGATACTCATAGAGCTCGGTCACATAGCGCGCGCTCACGTCAAAACGCGTCCACGACGGGATTTCAAGTGTGTTGCCGGTATTGACGTATTGTGAAGCGGTGTGGATCAAGCGACCGCCCAGCGTTGCACCATCAAGGAACGGCAGGTCATATTCTGCACCCAAGGTTGCCTGATACTCAGGCACACCCGCTGCCGTATTTCCATCGTTGGTGCCGTTTTGGGTTTTGGTCAGCTCAGCATCGACAAAGGTGATACCACCCAGAATGCGGGTGCCAATGACAGGTTCACCAAAGGCGGTCAGTTCAAGGCCACGGTTCCGCTGTTTACCATCGGTAGTATAAACGTTGCTGGAATTCAGGAAGGCCGATGGCTTCTCAGCCTGAAACAGAGCAACGCCACCTCCAAAGGTGCCAAAGTCGAACTTTGCACCGATCTCCATCTGCTCAGTCTTGTAGGGAGCGAGTGTTTCACCATAGTTCGTAGCTGATGTTTCCGTTACATTTTGGCCCGCAGACAAGCCTTCGATATAGTTGGCATAAACCGAAATCTGATCGGTGACATTGCCAACAATGCCTGCCATCGGCGAATTGGCTGAGGAATCGTAGTTGGAGGTCTTCGCACCGGTCGAGTTGCTGTAGTTACGCGATTTGACATTTTGGCGACGTACACCACCGGTCAAGTGTATCGTATCATCCATAAAGCTCAGGGTGTCTGAGAGGAAATAGCTGGTCAGAATGGTATGTGCACTCAGACGGGGATCCCCGGCATCGCCAAAGACAACGGTAGATGGGCCACTGTTGTAGATATTACCGGCCACCGACGAGCCGGAAGAGTTCCAGTGCGCCCTGACTTCCTGCCACATTGCTGTGGTTCCGGCATTGATTTCGTGCTGAACAGGTCCGGTCTCAAACTTCTGACGGATGCCCGCGACACCGCTGACATCATCACGCACGTAGCTCGAATCGGCCAAATTGCTAAAGGTGCCTGAGCCATCCGCTCCGTTGAGGGTGAAAGAAGAGTAATCGCCGACCTCATCGGAGTTATGCGCGGCTATGGCGGTATAGATCATCGTGCTGTCGGTTGCGTCATATTCGAAGCGCAACTGTGCGAACTTATCCTCAAGATCGCTATATGTCCCAGCTGCGGCAAAGTTATGTGAGCCAGAAGGAGCATCGGGAATGGATGTCAGAGAGCCCACCGTAACCGTCGGGCGGCCTTCTTCGACATGCAACTTGTTAATCGCCGCATCAAAAATGATTCGGGTATCTTCGCCGCGATAGTCGAGTGCTACTGAGCCGAGCGACGTTTCGCGATCTTCATCTTCGATGGAGGCCTCGCCAGTCCGGTGCATGATGTTGGTGCGGACGCCGAACTGATTATTGGAACCAAAGCGACGGCCAAAATCAAAATGACCACCAACTTCGCTGGTAGCACCGTAACTGCCAGTGAAGCTGGTGACCGGATCGTCACCGGCACGTTTCGGGACTAAGTTGATGTTACCTCCCAATCCGCCAGAATCAGGGGTCATGCCATTCAAAAAGCCCGAAGCCCCTTTGATGACTTCCACGCGGTCAAACATTTCAAGAGCAACAGACTGGCGTGGCGCCGTGCCATAAAGGCCATCAACCGAAACTTCGTCGGCCTTTAAATCAAAGCCACGAATGGTAAAGCGATTTGAAAATGCACCAAAGCCGCTGCTGTTGATTACCGATGGGTCGTTATCCATGACATCGGAGATATCACGTGCCTGCTGGTTCTTGATCAACTCGCTGGTGTAGCCGGTTGCAGCAATCGGTGTATCCATGATGTCCTTGTTGCCAAAGGCGCCAAGTCGGGTACCTGTGGCAACCTGTCCACCGGCATAGACCGGCGGGGTTGGATCACCGGTCTCGAGTACGGCTTCGCCTTCAATGATGAGTGCTTCGGTGGTTTCGCCTTCGCTTGCCGTCGCGTCATCTGCGGACTGCGCCAGTGCATAATTCGGGGCGGCAAAAATAAGCGCGACTGCAGTGCCGAGCATTAGGGTCGAAGACAGTTTCTGTCGTGTAAAACGCATTTGGCAATTCCCTGTGTCGGTTGTCTTTTACGACGACCTGCTTGGCGGGAACCTGCGGGCCATCTTCCATGATGGCCTTTCGGTATCACGTCAGAGGGGTGTGAATATTGAACTGGATTTGGGTGTATTGAACGAATTTTGGTTTAATTTCAGGCGGCGGTTTCTTTGCGCCATGCACCGGGGGTGGTTCCGACGATCCGGCGGAAAACACGGGTGAGGTGGGCTTGGTCAGCAAAGCCGACGCTGGCGGCAACATTGGCAAGCGATGTGCTGCTCTGGCTTAGAAGGTCCATGGCACGTTCGACCCGTGCCTTCATCTGCCATTGCTGTGGGGGCATGCCGGTTGAGGCGCGAAATGCCGAGCAAAAATAGGACTGGGAAAGCCCGGTCAACTGGGCAAGTTCATCCAGACGGATGGTACGACCGCAATTTTGTTCAATATAGGCAACCGATTTGCGCAAGTGATGCGGGGCAAGTTTGCCGCGTTTGCGCGGCAAGGTCTCGGGCTTGCGCGGTTCAAGCAAGGCAGCGGTCAGGGCGGTTACAAGCCCGTCGCCGTAAATCTGCGGCCCGGACATGCCGTTTTCAAGATCATCGGCAATCAGCCGGACCAATGCATTGATGCGCGGGTCGCAAAACCCGATGCGCGGGGTTTCCAGTGCGGTACGATCAACCGTTGTGCCAAGACAGGTTTCAATCGCGTCGACATCAAGATGGATATCAAGATGACGCAGCCGGCACTTGCCGAGAATTTCAGAAGAAACTTCCATGCCCGCCGGAATATAGGACAGGCATCCCTGCCCATGCTGATCCTGACGAAGTTCATTACCCGCAGCCTTGACCTGAACGCGGGCGTCGCCAACACAGTCAAGAAAGGCAACCAGACGCGGCGCTTGCGAAACGTATGTCCCGCCAGCTTCCTGTTCACATTCCACATGCCATAGATCGGTAATGGCTGCATTCCAGCGACGGAAACGCAGATCATCACGAAGGGAAATACCTTCGATCTGACTGGTCATGTGTGGATGGAACGTGCTGTCGTGCAATTTAGCTCAGGTCCGTGTGGTGTGAAACAATGTTATGCGAAACCGCCAAGAATCGCTGACTGAATATAACCGGGAATATCCTGCAAACAATAACAATTCGCATTATCAATCGAGTATTTGTTCGTTTTGCGAGGGATTGTTCGCTTTTTAGGTGTGTGGTGTTGTGAAAAAACCCGCCTGAGGTGTCAGGCGGGTTTTGACTGTGCGTATACCGCTATCACATTAAAGGTGTGATTTTGGGTGGTTTATTTCTTCATCCAGCGCGATGGTGCGATCAGGCAAAAGACCGTCAATGCCGCAGAAAAGAACAAATTGACCGTTGGCATGGTGATACCAAACAGTTTCCAGTCGATCTTGTCACAGCGGATAATCGGCTGCGCCATGAGTTGCGCCTTAAGGTCGGCAACTGAGCTGGCACCACTTGCAACGCCGCCGCACATTGCTGGTCCCTGCCACCAAAGTTCTTGTACGCCGACGTGATAAAACGCAATTGCGGTGCCGACTGCAAACGTAATGCCACACAGATAAACAATAAACCGCGCGGCAGCCGGAAAGCGCAGCAGCAATAAGGCAATAACCGAAAGTCCCGCGACACCATAAAATGGTACGCGTTGATACAGGCATAAAACGCACGGCAGAAGCTTCTGGACATATTGCGCATAAAAGGCAAAGCCAAGGCTGCCAACCGATACCAGAAAAAGTGCGACCGGTGGAAAGGCTGACATAGTGCGGGTGCGGTGCTGTTTCATTATTAGGATGTCCGTATTGCGTGGATGCTGTTTGGGGCGGGGACGGCCTTAACCATGCGGCACAAGTTTGATCGCGGCAAAGCCACCAATAAGAACCACAACAAATATGGTGAAAAGGAGGCCCAATCGCCGTTCGATAAAATCGCGAATGGCCGGACCGAACTTCCAAATCAGGGCGGCAATGACAAAGAACCGTAATCCACGCGCAAAGATCGAGGCAACGGTAAAGACAACAGGATCAAGGGCCGTAACCCCCGACAGGATCGTGATGACTTTATAGGGGAACGGCGTCACACCGGCGATAAATACCGCCCAGGCACCCCATTCATTATAATAATCTCGGAACTGATCAAACTTCGCGGCATAACCATAAAGCTGAAGGACGGGCTGGCCCACGGCTTCAAACAGGAAGTAGCCTATGCCATAGCCAACCATCCCGCCAAGAACCGACCCGACAAGACAGATCAGCGCATAGCGCCATGCCTTGGTCGGTGCGGCAATAATCATGGGGATCAAAAGAATATCGGGTGGAATCGGAAAGACCGAGCTTTCAATCGCAGCGATGAAAAACAATGCCAACCCCGCGTGGCGGTGGGCGGCAAGATTCATGGTCCAGTCATACAGGCTGCGAAGCACGGCGGGTGCGCCTTCTAAATCTAAGTGTTATTTTATGAGTTGATCGAAATTTGACATGTGCCGGGTTTTTACCCGCCAAATACGCGCCGATCAAAGCGTATTTTGCCCCTAATCGCAACGCTGCAGTTCATTGTGGACTGGATCCTTGCATTTTTGCATAAACCCCCATTGACCCCACGAAAATTACAGCTATTATCCCGCCCGTTGATGGGGGTGCAGCATGCACCCATATAGCCTGCCCCTGTGGCGGAATTGGTAGACGCGGCAGACTCAAAATCTGTTTCTCTTTGAGAGTGGGAGTTCGATTCTCCCCGGGGGCACCATCACACTTTCCCTTGCTTTCAGCGATGTGATAATTGCGCCAGACACGCTCATTCCGTATCGGTGTTTCGGGGCGCTTTCTCAAAGATGGCTCGACGGGGCTTAAATTTCCCGCATTTCGTAGTGAAATAATACGCTGATACTCTAGGTGTTTAGTCTTGGCATTTGAGGTGATATCGACGGTTCGTTGCTTACCTGGAGCCATTGTTGTCGGTTATTGCATAGACTGTCTCAAGGTTTTCTTCACCTTCGTGACCTTCGGCGCGAAATCTCAAAGCCTTTTTTGCACAAGCCGCAGATAGCAGAGCGCACGCGAGTATCCATTATCTCCCACGAGCGCGATAAAAGTGATTACGACAGCAACATTGCATACTCTTCATCAGAGCGTCGGCGGCTTTTGGTCCGCTGGTTGATGTTCGCAGACGGCAGTGAAATCGACCGGTTGATCACCAGAATGTGCTCTTCGAGCAAGGCCTGCGCGTCATCAAACTGGCGTTTCGCCATCAAATCGCGCATCTGCGTGTGTTCGGCAAAGGAGCGCTGCCAGAAATCCCCTGCACCCGATTGCAAATGGGCGCGCAGAGCTTCCAGCGCCGTAGCCGTCAGATCATAGGCTTTTTCCAGATAGCGGTTGCCAGCATGACGCAGGATCACACGGTGATATGCACTGTCCGCACGGCTATAGAGCGTGAATTCCTGAACATCAATCGCGTGCTGCATTTGCACGATCGCCGCTGAAAGCCCTTGCACAAGACCGTCCGGGTCACGCACCAACGCGCTGCCGAGTGCCTCGCGCTCCAGCATTGCGCGAAAATGGCTCATCTCTTTGACGTCCTGCGGCGTGGGCGTAAAAACATACGTCCCGGCCTGCGGCACAATGCTGACCAGCCCCATATCGCGCAGATCTGTGAACGCCGCGCGCACGGGTGCTTTGCTCATGCCCAGCGCACGGGCAATCTGCTCCTCGGACAGCCGCTCGCCAAATTCAAGCTTGCCCGACACGATCGCACCGCGAAGTCGTTCACAAGCCTCTTGAGTGAGCGACACAGCACTCTCCTTCGCATTTTCAGATCAGTTCCGTGAGGGCAACAATTGCCATCAATCCCCTGATTTTGCTCAGCTATCAAACACCAAAGAATCACAGTTGACAAGTCATTAAAATTCTAGAATTCTAGAATGACGATTTGATGATACCTGATGCCGATGAACCCCGAAGAGGTCCTTATGTCACGCTTCCGCCTACTCACACCCGATGCCCAATATCCAGACGACGCGCAGATTGAGCGCCGCACGGCCGGTGATCAGGTCGACTGGAATATTTTCCGGGAACGTTTGCCGGAAAATATTCCGACCGATGTGCTGGGCACATGCGATGCGATGGTGGTGTGGCATGAAATGCCGGTTACCCGCGAGGTGATTGCAAAGCTTGCCCGTTGCCAGATCATTGTGCGCGCCGGTGTCGGATTTGATCATATTGATCTGGATGCCGCAGCCGAAGCGGGCATTCCTGTGTGCAACACGCCGGACTACGGCACAAGCGAGGTTGCCGATCATGCCATCGCGCTGATGCTGACGATGCGCCGTGGTATCGGTTCGTACCACAGAAACCTGATGGACTCGCCACGCGGCGGATTTGACCATGCCCGCGCCCCGCTGCTGGCCCGGCTTCGTGGCAAAACATTTGGCGTAGTCGGTCTTGGCCGCATTGGTATTGCCACGGCCCTTCGGGCAAAAGCATTCGGCATGCGCGTCCTGGCATATGACCCGCTGGTATCAAGAGGTACTGAAATTGCCGCCGGTGTCGACCGCTGTGACCGGCTTGAAGACCTTTTAGGGCAAAGTGATGTTGTCAGCCTGCATTGCCCGCTGACTGCTGAAAGCCACAAGATGATCAACGCCGAAAGGCTGGCCGCGATGCAGCCCCATGCGATACTGATCAACACCGCACGCGGCGCGATTATCGATATTGAGGCACTGCTTGATGCCTTGCGAAACGGCACGATCGCCGGTGCGGGTATTGATGTGCTGCCGGTCGAACCGCCTGCCGCCGAAGATGCAATCGCGCTGGCCTATGCCAATGGCAAGGATCCAATTGTCGGCGAGCGATTGTTTTTGACACCGCATGCGGCATGGTCGAGCCCTGAAAGTGTGGCGGACGCGCGCCGCCTCTCGGTTGAAACCGCAATGCAATATCTGCGCGACGGTACGTTACGCAATCTGGTTAACGCACCGGCGCAAACCCGTTTGAGCCAAGCTAGCTAATCTTGGCGCAGGCAGACAGTCTGACTTACGAACTGACTTGCTAAATGGTCCAAAGGCATGGGATCGCTAAAACATGCTTTAATCAGGGAGGAAAATATTATGAAAAAAACATATCTCGGCGTTGCTTTTGCAGCACTTCTGATGAGTGGCACCACAGCCGCAGCACAGGAATTTGATCTTACATTCCAGTCGGTTGATCCGGCCGGAAACCCCAACTTCGCCATTCAAAAAGAGTGGACCGAACGCGTTAATAAAATGTCGGGCGGGCGTATTGCCATCGAACTTCTGCCGGTTGGCGCGGTTGTTAATTACAGCGAGACACAGGAAGCTGTCGGCTCCGGTATTCTCGATGGCCACATCACCGATGTGAGCTATTTTTCAGGCAAGGACCCGGCATTTGGCCTTGTCGCCAATCCGATCGGCGCATGGTCCTCGCCTGATGAAATGTTCCGTTTCATCAATTATGGCGGTGGCTATGAGTTGATGAACGAACTTGAAGAACCTTACGGCCTGCATTTTGTCGGCGCGACCACAACCGGCCTTGAAGGCTTTGTGTCTGACCGCCCGCTTGACGGGGTTGCCGATCTTAAAGGCCTCAAAGTGCGCGCACCCGAAGGGCTCATTCAGGAAGTCTTTGCCGCTGCGGGTGCCGTTCCCGTGAACCTGCCCTATTCGGAAGTCTATACCTCGCTCGACAAGGGCGTGATTGATGCCGCCGATTCCACGGTGTTTTCAACCAACCATCAGCAGGGCCTGCACAAGGTTGCCGTTCACCCCGTTTATCCAGGATTCCATTCCATGCCGCTGGTTGAGGTGGCGATGAACCTTGAGAAATGGAATTCGATGCCCGAAGACCTGCAGGAGATCATGACCGTTTCCGTGCGTGACTTTGCGCAGGACGCCGTTGCCCAATTGTCGATGAATGATCTGAAAGCTGTGGCTGAAGCAAAAGCAGATCCATCCATCACCGTTCACAACTGGCCGGCCGAAGAACGCGCAAAATTCCGTACCATTGCAATGGACCAGTGGTCAAAAGTCGCTGCGAGCTCTGAAAATGCGCAAAAGGTCTACGATTTGCTGACCGAATATCTGGAATCGCAAGGTCTGTTGGACTGACACAATGCTTCCGGGCGCGTTGATCGCGCCCGGATATTTTCCGATCATCACTCCGATTGAAACGATTGGCCAGCCATGTCCGCGCCCCTCGATCATAAACCTACCGTACCCGATATGCTGCAAACCGATGCGCCTCAACCAGAAGCCCTGTCGCAGGCCGGATGGCTTGGACGCGCCATAACAGTCGCCGCCCGCGTATTTGCGGTCTGTATCCTTGCGGCCATGGCGATTCTCGTAACCGAGGTTTTCCTGCGTTACGTGTTCAATCGGCCGACGATATGGGCGCATGAGACAACCATATTCTTAAGTGCGCTCACCTTTATCTTTGGCGGGCTTTACTGTGTTGCACGCAATACGCATATCCGCGTTGTCCTGATTTATGATGTTGTCAGGTCGCCTGTGCGCCATGTGCTCGATGTGGTCATTTCAATCGCCTGTCTGGGGGCCAGCCTGTTTTTCGCATGGGCCTCGTGGTTGATGGTTAAAAAGGCGATGTTCCGCCCAGACGGTAGCTTCGCTCTGGAAACCAGCGGAAGTGCCTGGAACTCACCGGCACCCGCCGTTTTGAAAATGTTCCTGCTATGCGTGCTCGTTACCATGAGTTTCCAGTTTCTCATCCTGACGTTCAATTACGCACGCGGCACCAAAGCGCCAAAAGGGCATGACAATGTTTGACCTTCTTGATCTTGGACTGAACCTCAAGGCACTGGGGATCGGTTGGGGAACATTGCTGATGTTCGCCCTTCTGGTTGTGCTGTTGTTGACCGGAACGCCGCTTGCCATGGTGACCCTGTTTGTCGCATTGATTTTTGCGGTGGGCTGGTTCGGCCCAAACTCGGTGCCTTTGATTACCAGCCGCGTTTACAGTTTCGTGTCATCCTTTGTGTTTGTCTCGGTGCCAATGTTCGTGCTGATGGCGGCAATCCTCGACCGTTCGGGCATTGCGCGTGACCTGTTTGACGCGATGAAACTCGTCGGCGGCCGCCTTCGTGGCGGGGTTGCCGTCCAGACGATTTTCGTGGCTGTCATTCTTGCGGCAATGAGCGGCATTATCGGCGGTGAAATTGTACTACTCGGCCTTGTCGCCCTGCCACAGATGCTGCGCCTTGGCTACAATCGGCGCCTGGCAATAGGTGTTGTGTGCGCCGGTGGTTCGCTGGGGACAATGGTGCCGCCCTCCATCGTCCTGATCATTTACGGCCTGACGGCCAATATCTCGGTCGGTGATCTTTTCACCGCGGCTTTCCTGCCGGGTTTCATGCTGGCCGGACTTTATGTCGCCTATGTTCTCTTGCGTTCCTATCTTGATCCGAACGCCGCACCGCCGACGCCGGTGGAGCGTGTATCTTTCCGCGAGAACCTCCCGCTGCTGCGTGGTCTCGTTTTACCATTTCTAGTCGTATTTTCTGTGCTGGGATCGATTTATGGTGGCATTGCTTCGGTCACTGAGGCGTCCGCCATCGGGGTTGCAGGTGTGATTGTTTCGACCATTTTGCGCCGGGAATTCTCGTTCCGCATGCTGCTGGATGCTGCACTGCATACCTTGGCAACAGTCGGAATGATCATGTGGATCGGCATCGGCGCAAGCGCACTCGTCGGCGTTTATAATCTCATGGGCGGCATCCGCTTTATTTCGCAGCTGATTACCGGCGTTTCAGATCAGCCCATGATGATCATCCTATTCATGATGCTGATTCTTTTCATCCTCGGCATGTTTCTTGACTGGGTCGGCATCGCGCTTTTGACCATGCCCATTTTCGTGCCGATCATTCTTGAACTTGGGTATGATCCGGTCTGGTTTGGTGTGTTGTTTGCGATGAACATGCAGGTTTCTTTCCTGACACCGCCGTTCGGGCCCGCCGCATTTTATCTGAAAAGCGTGACCCCGCCCGACATCACGCTTGGCGAGATATTCAGATCGCTTGCGCCGTTCATTTGCCTTCAGGTCCTGGCCGTCGGCCTTCTGATCCTGTTTCCGGCAATCGCAATTTACTAATTCCCAGGTACCGACATGACACGCACTTTAGACGGCGAGTACGATTATATCATCATTGGTGCGGGTACGGCTGGATGCGTATTGGCAAACCGGCTGAGCGACAACCCGGCCCACCGCGTTTTGCTTATTGAGGCAGGCGGCAAAGACAATTATCCGTGGATCCACATTCCTGTCGGCTACCTCTACTGCATGGGCAATCCGCGCACCGACTGGATGATGAAAACCACTAAAGAGGCAGGCTTGAACGGGCGCCAGCTGGCGTATCCGCGCGGCAAGGTTCTGGGTGGATGCAGCTCAATCAACGGCATGATTTATATGCGCGGGCAGGCCGCCGATTATGACGGCTGGGCACAGATCGGAAATACCGGTTGGGGTTGGGATGATGTCCTTCCGTATTTTATCCGATCCCAGGACCGGCCCGATGGGGATGGCAAAATCCACGGCAAGGGTGGCGAATGGAAAGTCGCCCGCCAACGCCTTAAATGGGATCTGCTCGATGATTTTCAGCGTGCCGCTCAAGAAATGGGCGTGCCACCGACCGATGATTTTAACGGCGGTGATAATGAGGGGGCCGGTTATTTCGAGGTTAACCAGAATGCCGGGCGCCGCTGGAGTGCGGCACGGGCCTTTCTCAAACCGGCTCTCAAACGCCCCAATCTGCGCCTTCTAACCCATGCCCATGTTCAAAAAATCACATTTGAGGATGGCCGCGCGAATGCCGTGACAATAACGCATAAAGGTTCTGTTTTTCAGGCGACGGCAAAATCGGAGATCATTCTTGCCGCTGGTGCAATCCATTCCCCGGCACTGCTTGAAGCATCGGGCATCGGTCAGGGTGAACGCCTTAAAAATGCAGGTATTGATGTGCATCGCGATATGCCCGATGTTGGCGAAAACCTGCAAGATCATCTACAGCTGCGGATGATTTTCCGGGTTGAAAATGCCCGCACGCTTAATCAGGTCGCCAATTCATGGGCGGGTAAAATCGGCATGGGGGCGCGTTATTTGTGGAACCGGTCGGGCCCGTTATCCATGGCGCCCAGCCAGTTTGGCATTTTCACCAAAAGCAGTGCGGAAATCGCAACGCCGGATCTTGAATATCATATTCAGCCGCTGTCCACCGACAAGCTGGGAGAGCCGCTTCATCCTTATCCGGCGGTGACGGTATCGGTGTGCAACCTGCGCCCCGAAAGCCGTGGTTCGACCCACATATCAAGCACCGGACCATCAGCACACCCCGAGATTTCACCGCGTTATCTTAGTGCCCGTCGCGATGTGGAGGTTGCGGTTTGCGCGCTGCGTCAGGCGCGGAACTTGATGACCATGCCGGCATTGAAAAAATATGCCCCGCACGAAAACCTTCCGGGGGCGGACATCACAGACGATGCCAGTCTGGCGCGTGCCGCCGGAGATATCGGCACAACCATTTTCCATCCCGTTGGCACCTGCCGCATGGGCGTTGATGACGCTGCGGTGGTTGACCCGCAATTGCGGGTGCGCGGTGTGACCGGTCTGCGCGTTGTTGATGCGTCGATCATGCCGCGCATCGTATCGGGCAACACCGCGTCACCAGTGGTGATGATCGCGGAAAAAGCCGCCGACATGATTTTGCGCTCTGCCTGAGCGCACACCTAAAAGACCATTTTGAAAGGACTGAAGTATGAAGTTTCTCCGCCACGGCCCCATCGGAAGTGAAAAGCCCGGATGCCTTGATTATGAAGGCAACATACGCGATCTTTCCGCCGTGATTGCCGATTTCACACCAGAAACCGTGACCTGCGAACAACTGGCGGCATTGGCGGAGCGCGATCTATCGGATTTGCCGATCATTGATCCCGCCACGCGCATCGGTCCGTGCGTTGGTGCGGCACGCAACTTTTATGCGGTGGGATTGAATTACGCCCGCCATGCGCGCGAAACCAACAATCCCGAGCCGAAAGAACCCGTTCTTTTTTCAAAATCAACATCAAGCATTTGCGGGCCAAATGATCCTATCATTTTGCCGCGCGGCTCTGAGAAAACCGACTGGGAAGTCGAACTGGGCATCATCATCGGCCGCCCGTGCAGTTATGTCAGCCAAGAAGAAGCGCTGGACTACGTTGCCGGTTTTTGTACGATCAACGATGTCAGCGAGCGCGCCTATCAGATCGAGCGCGGCGGCCAATGGATCAAAGGAAAATCAGCCCCGAATTTCGGCCCGCTTGGCCCGTGGCTGGTCACGCCCGACGAAGCAGGCGATCCCCAAAATCTGGGTTTAAGCCTTTCGGTCAATGGCGAGACGGTGCAGAACAGCTCAACCGCCGACATGATTTTCTCTGTGGCGGAAATCATATCTTATATGTCTGGCTTCATGCGTCTTATGCCGGGCGATATTATTGCAACCGGAACGCCGGAAGGTGTCGGTCTGGGCCTTACACCGCCGCGCTTTTTGAGTGCTGGTGATATTGTCGAACTGTCTGTCGAGGGGCTTGGCACACAGCGACAGACTGTTGTGGCAAATGACCAATGACAATTTGTTCTGATATCTGTGGTTAACGCCATTCATGACGTCAACTCTGTCAGAAATTTTTAAAACGCCGGAGCTCTGACGTCAGAAAATGACAGGTGAGTTGCCCGTTGTGTGCGGCCTGTTTTGCGGAACATTCGGGGTGCTCAAAATCTGTTTTGCTCAGTGAGTGGGAGTTCGTTTTTCCCACGGGCAGCATTACTTTCAAAACCCAACCTGAAAAGGTTGGGTTTTGTTGTTTCTGGGGTTTGTGTGGTTTTGATCGATCAATTTGATCGACGTGCGATCATACCGAGAGCCGGGCTGCAAACGGTGGAAAGCTTTGTTCATGGTGTTTGAAAAACACAGTGAAGGCATTAGTTCGGGCCGCGTCGTCGAAACATCACACCGAATTTAAGACCATCAACTTTGGCAAAGAAGGCTTTGGAAAATTTTTCTCAGGCAGAGTTAACCATTGGTAATCAACGGTTACACGTCGAACCAATGGGTTGAAATATATTTCATATTGACTCCCGAAATGGGATCAACCCAAATGGATGGTAGATATTTCGATCAATGAAATATCTACCATAAATAACATTTTGCGAACCGTGCCGCGTTGTGAAGAGCCCGGATTTGGTTACGCATTAGGGAGGATAACATGAAAATCAAATCAATGCTGCTGGGAACAGCAGCGGCTGCTTTTATGACTCTTACCACGTCGTCGGCGATGGCCCAGGACGGCAATAAAAGTGCATTCCAGTGTGAGCCGGGCGAGCTTTACGTCATGAACGTCATGGTCAGCGGCGTTGAGTACTGGTTCCCGGTCTATGAGATGTTCAAACAGGCTGCCCAGCAAATGGGCTGCGAAACGGCATATACCGGCACCCCGGAATATGACGTGAACAAGCAAATCGCCACCTTTGAACAGGTTCTGGCCCGTCAGCCAGCCGGCATCATGGTGCATCCGATGAACTCTGACCCGTTCATCGCCCCGATTGACCGCGCGGTTGAGCAGGGTGTTGCGGTTGTGACCTTTGCCGCGGATTCCCCGAATTCGAAACGGTCCGCCTACATCACCTCTAACAACGACCGCGAAGGTGCGGCTGCCGCCGATGCCATTGCCGATGCCATGGGTGGTAAGGGCGAATATGCCGTTTTGGAAAACCCGGGACAGGATAACCATGACCGCCGTGTATCGGCCTTCATTGCCCGCATGGAAGAAAAATACCCGGACATGAAACTGGTGGCGCGCGCGGCATCCAATCAGGACCCGACCAAGGCCTATAACGCGGTTCTGACCATGCATCAGGCCCACCCGGATCTTGGTGCGGTCTTTATGCCCGAAGCCAACAGTGCCCTTGGTGCCGCACAGGCCGCCATTGAAACCAAGGCCGATATCAAGGTCATGACCGCCGATGTGAATGCCAAAATTCTCGACATGATCAAAGCAGGCGAAGTGTTTGGCTCAATCAACCCGAACCAGGGTATTCAAGGTTATATGGGCTTTATTTCGCTCTTTCTGGCAGCCCATCCTGATCTGATTGATCCGATGAACGACTACAAACGTTCGGGCACCAACCCGATGATGGTGCCTTATATCGATAATGGCTATGCGGTGGTCACGGCTGAAAACGCCGATGATTTTTATTGGGAAGCCTATCTCAAACGTCGCGGTACCAAAGGTATCGAAGAATAAAAGGACACACGCATCTGACCGCTATGCCCATGGCGGTCAGAACACCCTTCCTTTCGGTTACTCCCACGTATTTTCCACCGAAAGGAAGGGGTGCCCTTCTTTCCAGCGTAAGGCATTTCGTTCAATGCAGCCCATTCTTGAAGTCCACGATATCCATAAATCATTCGGCGCGGTGCACGCCCTGCGGGGTGTTAATCTATCGCTGATGCCCGGCGAAGTTCATGCCCTCATGGGCGAAAACGGTGCCGGTAAATCGACACTGATGAACATCCTAAGCGGTGTTTTCCCCCCCGATCAGGGGCGGATCCATTTTAAGGGACGCGACATCGTCCTGCCCGACCCGGCAAAGGCACAGGCCCATGGCATTGGCCTGGTGCATCAGGAAATTGCACTATGTCCTGATATATCGGTGGCCGAAAACATCCTGATGGCGGCAACAAATGCACGCACATCCTTTTTGATGAACGATCGCGAAGTCCGCGCACGGGCCGAAAAAGTTCTGGCCGACCTGATCCCGATTCCGGTTGATGAAAAGGTCGGCGACCTGCCGATTGCCAGCCAGCAAATTGTCGAAATTGCCAAGGCCCTGACACTTGATTGCGATGTTCTGATCTTTGACGAACCAACCGCGGCGCTGACCGATACAGAGGCCGAGGCGCTGTTTCGCATCATTGCCGATCTGAAATCGCGCAACATCGGCATCATTTACATCAGTCATCGCATGGCCGAGATTTTTGCAATTTCGGATCGCATCACCGTATTTCGGGACGGGGCGTTTGTTGACACGCTGATGACGGCGCAAACCAATCCCGATGAAATCGCAACCAAGATGGTTGGGCGTGAAATCCTTAATCAGTTTCCGGCAAAGAACCCGGATCTGACGGCGCAAACATCCTGTTTGTTGTCAGTGCGCAATCTGTCGGATGGCGGGGTTTTACGTGATGTCAGCTTTGACCTGCGCAAAGGCGAGGTCCTTGGCCTTGGCGGCTTGATTGGGGCGGGGCGCAGCGAAACCGCACACGCGATTTGCGGTCTTGGCCGTAAAACAAATGGCGACATTACCATGCACGGCAAACCGTTCGAAGTCGGTGACTATTCAGACAGCATTCGAAACGGTTTGGTCTATCTGTCCGAAGACCGTAAGGGATCAGGTGTTTTCCTTGATCTTTCGATTGCAGCAAACATCACCGCCCTTGATCTTCGCCACGTTAGTGCAAATGGCTTTGTCCGGCATAAGGCCGAAACCACACGGGCCGAGGAACTGGGGCGGTTATTATCGCTACGCTGTGAAAATGTCAGCCAGCCGGTCTCATCCCTCAGTGGTGGCAATCAGCAAAAAGTGGCAATTGCGAAAATGCTGTCGGTCCATCCCGAGATCATCATTTTTGATGAACCAACCCGCGGTGTCGATGTCGGGGCAAAAAGCGAAATCTATACAATTTTGCGCAATTTGGCCGCCGATGGTGTCGGTGTTCTGGTGATTTCATCGGAAATGCCAGAACTGATCGGCCTGTGTGATCGCATTCTGGTCCTGCACGAAGGCAAGATCGCCGGCCAGGTCGAAAATGACCTGATGACCGAAGAAGAAATCATGAAGCTGGCGTCGGGCATCGCATGCCAAAGCACGTCACAAAACATCGGTCAAAGCATGAACGCGACCACAGGGGGGATGGCGTCATGACGTCGGCCAAGGCACTTAAAACCGAAACCAAATCTGAAACAAACAAACCGGAGGCAACCGCAGTGCAGAACGGTGTGCATAACCGGATGCTTGGCATTTTCAAGGCCCGCGAAGCCGGTCTTGTTGCCATCATCCTGATCATTTGCATCGCGATGAGCTTTGCTTCGCCCTATTTCCTGACCTGGCAGAATTTCCGCGCCATGCTGCTGTCCTTTTCGATTGAGGGCATTGTCGTTGTCGGCATGACCATTTTGTTGATCGTCGGGGGAATTGACCTGTCTGTCGGCTCGGTTGTCTGTCTGGCGATGGTGATTGGCGGCAAGCTGTTTTTGATGGGGCTTGATCCATGGTCGGCCAGCCTGATTGCCGTGCTTGCCTGTGGTTTTATCGGGTATCTGATGGGGCAATGCGTGACCCGGATCGGACTGCATTTCTTTATCGTATCGCTGGCGTTCATGGTGATTGCACGCGGCCTGTCACTGTTGATTACCAAGGGCACCCCGCAGTCGCTGTTTTCGCTGCCGCCAAGTTTTAAGTTCATCGGTCAGGGCGACATTGCCGGCATGCCGTTTGTCATCATCCTGTTCTTTGGGATTGTGGTGTTCTTTGACTTGCTGTTGCGCCACTCAACACTGTTTCGAAAAGTCTATTACACCGGCAGTAATGAAAAAGCCGCCCTGTTTTCAGGCATTAAGACCAAACGCATCAAGATCGTCTGCTCGACCCTGTGCGGGCTGTTGTCCGGGGTGGCCGGGGTTGTCTATATGGCGCGCTTTGGGGCCGCAACCCCGCAATTTGGCATCGGCATGGAGCTAAGTGTCATTGCCGCAGCCGTGATTGGCGGCGCCAGCCTCAATGGCGGGGCCGGGACGATTTTCGGGGCGGTTCTGGGGGCGGCGTTGCTGTCGCTGGTGACAAGTTCGCTGATCCTTCTTGATGTGCCGGTGTACTGGCAGGACATCATTCGTGGCCTGATCCTTTTGGTGGCGGTGTCTGCGGATCATTTGCTTAACAAGCGCAAACGCAGCACATCGACCAAATCGTAATGGCGTCAGGAACAAATATCATGACCAACAGCACAGAATTTGAACGCCTGCGACGTCTGCATAAGGTCCTTGTGATGTTCTATGAACAGAACATTTCACAGGCAAAGATCGCGGAAATGACCGGTCTGTCACACACCACCGTGAACCGGTTGGTCAAGGAAGGGCAGGAACGTGGACTGGTGGAAATTACGGTGAAATCGCCGTTTGGCAATATGACCGACCTTGGTGCGATCATCGCCGAACTGGGGCGGATCGAAAATGCAATTGTCGTGCCCGAAGTTTCCACCGATCCACAGATTACCATTAAATCGACCGCCGATGCCGCCGTTGCTGCCCTGTTTGAAACGCTGCAAGATGGCATGACCATTGCCATTTCCGGCGGGGTCGGTGTCAGCGCCATTGTCGAGGCGATGAAACCCAAACGCAGCTATGACGTCACCGTCGTTCCGGCGACCGGCGGGGTTCAGGGGAAATATTACACCGACGTCAATCACGTTTCGATGGCGATGGCCGAAAAGCTTGGCGGCCGCGCATTGCAGTTGCATGCGCCGATCATTGCCGGATCGCGTGAAGCGCGTGACACATTGCTTGATGTGCGCTCAATCCGCGACGTGTTTGATACGGCCCGTACCGCCGATATCGCGGTGATGGGGATTGGGTCGGTGCGTGAAACCACATCGACCTATCTGTCGCTTGATGGCGATATTGACCGCGACGACGTTCTGGGGGCCGGGGCCTGTGGGGAATTGCTGGCCCATTTGATCAATGCAGATGGCAAACCCTGTGACTATCCGGCCAATGAGCGGGTGGTGGCCCTGTCACTTGATGAATTGCGGCAGATACCCCACCGCTTTGCGATTGCCAGCGGGCAACACAAGGCCGAACCGATTGCCTCGATCCTGCGCGGCGACTTCCTGACCACTTTGGCAATAGACGAGCAAACCGCCTATGCGGTGACCGACATTCTAAAAGGAGATGCCTAATGGCACAGCTTATTCGTGAAATTGGAAAATCCGGTGTATCTGCGTCGGCCATCGGTCTTGGCACGTGGGCCATGGGGGGCTGGATGTGGGGCGGGCATGATGATGCCAATTCCATCAAGGCCATTCAGGCATCGGTTGATGCCGGGATTACCATGATTGATACTGCCCCGGCATACGGCCTTGGCCGCGCCGAAGAACTGGTCGGCAAGGCCGTTGAGGGCCGCCGCGATCAGGTGGTGATTGCCACCAAATGCGGTATGGTCTGGGATACCGATAAGGGGAACTATTTTGTCGATGAACATGACAAAAAAATTCATCGTTATCTTGGTGCGGAATCGGTTCGTGCCGAGCTGGAAACCAGCCTGAAACGTCTGCGCACCGATTATATCGACCTTTACATTACCCATTGGCAGGACCCGACCACACCGATTTCCGAAACCATGGGCGTGCTCGAAGACCTCAAACGCGAAGGCAAAATCCGCGCAATCGGCATCAGCAACGTCAATGCCGATGAAATGGCGCAATACCTCGCCAGCGGCCAGCTTGATTGCATTCAGGAATGCTACAACATGCTGGAACGCAAGCTCGAAGATCAGCTCGTACCGATGTGTCTTGAAAATAATGTCGCGGTACTCAGCTATTCCTCGATGGCGCTGGGGCTTTTGTCGGGCAAAATCGGACCCGACCGCGTGTTCGAAGGCGACGACCTCCGCCGCGAAAATCCAAAATTTTCTGTTGAGAACCGTCAACGGATTGCCGACTTCATGAAGGTCCTGCAACCCATTGCGGAGGCTCATAATGTCGAACCGGGGCAGGTTGTCATTGCCTGGACCATTGCCCAGCCCGGCATCACGTTTTCACTCTGCGGGGCCCGTAATCCGGCCCAGGCCATTGAAAACGCCCGTGCGGGTGAAATCACACTTTCCACAGATGAACTGACGGTCATTGACAGTGCAATTGAGGCCCATCTTGGTCCTGTTGCGCGTGCAGCCTGATTGATTGTGTGATGACGCATAGTTCACAAGTTACTGCCATACCCAAACGCACCACGGTGGTGGTGATTGGGGGCGGGATCAACGGGATCAGTGTGTTCCGGGATCTTGCCCTTCAGGGGGTTGATGTTGTGCTGCTTGAACAGGGGGATTTTTGTTCTGGGGCCAGTGCCGCACTGTCGCGGATGGTCCACGGTGGGTTGCGCTATCTTGAAAATGGTGAATTTCGTTTGGTGCGTCAGTCTTTGCAGGAACGCGATTTCCTGCTGCGTAATGCGCCGCACTATGTGTTCCCGTTACCAACACTGGTGCCGATTTTTGATCTTTTCCACGGATCTTTTGCGTCACTAAAACGCTTTATCGGCTTGGGAAAGGGACCATCACGCCGGTCGGCTGTCATGATCAAGATCGGTTTGATGCTCTATGACTGGCTGTCGCGCAAAAGTCGTTCCATGCCCGCACATAAATTCGTATCTGGTCGGAAATTGCGCGCGATGTCGCCGTCGATAACCCCCGATGCCCGATTTGGGGCAATCTATTACGATGCGTGGGTAAAATATCCCGAACGGCTCGGTGTCGAGATGATCCTTGATACCGAGGCAGCCTGTCCGGATGCGCGTGCTTTTTCCTATGTCGGGGTCGAAAAGGTCGATGGGGCTGATATCCATTGGCGTGATCGCCTGACCGGCGAGGTCGGAACCATCACCCCCGATCTGGTGGTCAATGCCACCGGGGCCTGGGTTGATTTCACCAATCAGGCATTGGCCGGTGATCAGGCCAACAATACCCCGCGTTTCGTGCGCGGGACCAAGGGGTCACATCTGATGATCCGTAACGCCCAACTGGCCAACGCTCTTGGCGATCAGATGGTCTATTACGAAAATGCCGATGGCCGGATTTGCATTGCGTTTAACTATCTTGGGGTGTCGCTGGTCGGATCAACCGATATCCTGATTGATGATCCCGAACTGGCCCGCTGCGAAGCCAGCGAAAAAGACTACATGCTAAGTGCGCTGCGCTTTGTCTTTCCTGATATTGATGTCGCCCGCGATGATATTGTTCATGTCTTTACCGGTGTGCGTCCCTTGCCGGTCAGTGATGCCGATGCCACCGGACGGATCAGCCGTGATCATTCACACCGCGAACAGGAACCCGACGAAAAACGTAATTTTCCGGTCATCAGCCTGATTGGCGGAAAATGGACAACGTTCCGGGTGTTTGGCGAAGAAATCACCGATGTTGTCTTAAAACGTTTGGGGCGGAAACGTCGTTGCCGGACCACTGATCTTTGCATTGGTGGGGGGCGCAATTTCCCACCGGTCGGGAAGGATCAGCAACGCTGGCTGGATACCGTCCTTGGTGATCTGACGATGGATCGTCAGGTTTTTGAACGTCTTGTCGAACGTTATGGCAGTCGTGCCATTGACGTTGCACGGTTCTGTCAGGCTGAAAAGGATGCACCGTTAAACGCGGTGCCAACATACAGCCAGCGTGAAATCGAATTCCTGATCCGCAATGAAAATGTTCGCAGCCTGTCTGACATTGTATTGCGCCGCACCGCCATCGGGCTTGAAGGCGGCATTTCCCAAAATTTGATCGACGAAATCGGGGACCTGATGGCCACGGTTCTGGGGTGGTCCAACGCCGACCTTGATCGTCATAAATCTTTGCTCACCGACGAAATGGGCAAGAAACACAGCATTGTCTGAATGAAGTGCCGGGAACACCCCGGCCAGAGGAGGAAACATGTTTGTATCGAAAAAAGTCCGTCTTAATCGTTTGATGAAAAACGGCCGTTGTCTTGATGTCGCCATTGATCACGGTGTCTGTAACGAACCAAGTTTCATGGTCGGTCTGGAAGACGTCCAGTCGGTGGTTAACACGCTGGTCGATGCGGGGCCTGATGCCATTCAGATGAACTATGGCCAGTCGGACCTGTTACAGGAACTTCCCGGTGAAAACCGCCCGGCATTGGTCATGCGCGTTGATATGGGCAATCCTTATAACAAGGAACGCCATCGGTCGATGTGGGCGGTCATGCAAAATGAAACCGACCCGATCTTGCCTGCCTTGCGCATGGATGCGGCTTGCGTTGTCGTTAATCTTTTCATGCTGCCCGATGAGCCGGATCTGTTCCGTCAGTGCGTAAAAAACATCTCAAAACTGGGCAATGACTGCGAAAAATACGGTATGCCGCTTATGATCGAACCACTTGTCATGCAGCCTAACAGTGCACGTGGTGGCTATCTGGTGGATGGCGATACGCAAAAAGTCACGACACTGGTCCGTCTGGCGCGTGAAATGGGCGCTGATATCATCAAGGCCGACCCGACCGACAATCCCGATGATTTCCATCATGTGGTACAGGCCGCACGCTGTCCGGTGCTGGTGCGCGGCGGTGGCAAGGCCGACCTTCGAACTGTGTTTGATAATTCGGCGGCTTTGATGGCGCAAGGGGCGCACGGTATGGTCTATGGCCGAAACATTTATCAACACGACAATCCCAAGGCGGTGGTCGCGGCCCTCATGGCGATGATCCACGATGGTGCGGATGGACAGGCCGCGTGGGACATCTATAGCGGGTTTGAAGGTTAAGGCTGATGGCACGTTATTTTCTTGGCATTGATGCGGGTAACACGGTCGTCAAGACCGTGCTGTTCGATGCGGCCGGGGCTGAAATTGCCCATGCCAGCCGCGAAGCCGTTTCGCATTGTCCCGCGCCGGGCTTTGTCGAGCGCGATATTGATCAATTGCGGAATGATTTGCTGACCGTTGTGGCCGAAGTCGTCAAAAAATCCGGCGTTGATGCGACTGACATTGCCGCCATTGGCAGTGCGGGTCACGGCAACGGCTTGTATCTTTTGGGTGATAATGCGACGGCCCTTCTTGGCATTCAGTCGCTTGATACACGGGCCAATGCGCTGGTTGATCAGCTCCAGTCCGAGGGGGTTGGGGATGTGTCCTATCCGATTTCCGGTCAACGTCCGTGGGTATCGCAAACACCGACATTGCTGGCATGGGTTAAACGCGAACGGCCCGAAATCTATCAGGCGACGCAAACGGTTCTGCTGTGCAAGGATCTGGTGACGCATGCGCTGACCGGTGAACTGGTGTCCGACATTTCCGATATGGGCGGGTGCGGCATGTTGCGCATGCCTGAAAATACCTATGACGATGCCTTGCTTGAGGCATTTGATATTGGCGATGCGCGTGAAAAATTGCCCCGTCTGGCCCATCCCAGCGAAATCGTTGGTCATGTCAGCAAGGCCGTCGCCGATCAAACCGGTCTTGGCGAAGGCACCCCCGTTGTTGCCGGTTTCTTTGACGTGATTGCCAGTGCGCTTGGTTCTGGCGTGGCGCGACCGGGGCAGGCATCGATGATTGTCGGCACTTGGAGCATCAATCAGCTCGTCGTCGAAAACATCGACTTTGAAAACGAGAACGAGATTTTCATGTCGTCGGGCTATGCCGATGGCCGTTTCATGTCGATTGAAAGTTCGGCAACTTCGGCGGTCAATCTCGAATGGGTGGTGCGCGAATTTCTCGAACATGATGGCGAAGTCGTCGCCGGGAAATCCCCGTTCGAACTGGCCAATGAATTGGTCACCAACAGCACGCTTTGCCTCGATGCACCATTCTATCATCCGTATCTGTATGGTGCCCCGGGCAACGGGATGGCGCGGGCCGGGTTCTTTGGGGTTGGCGGCTGGCATGGGCGCGGCGATATGTTGCGCGCAATTTACGAAGGTGTGATTTTTGCCCATTTGCGTCACATGGACAAGCTCCGTGCGACCGGTGTGACGTTTGACACCATTATCCTGTCGGGCGGTGGGGCACGCAGCAACATCTGGCCACAGATCATCGCTGATATTCTGGAATTGCCGCTGACTGTGGCGAAATGTCAGGAAACCGGCGCCCTTGGTGCGGCGATGGCGGCATCTGTCGGTGTCGAAATGTATCATGACTACGAACAGGCTGCCGACAGGATGGTCCAAACTGATCGTCATTACACCCCGAACCCGGTTGCCAGCGAGATCTATCGCAAACGGTTTGCCCTTTGGGGAGAACTTGAACAGGCGATGGTGCCCTTCTGGTCACGGTTTGCCACGGCAAGTTCTGTGATCTGATTCATCTTTCTTCCCCTGTCAGCAGACCGCTGACAGGGGCTTCAGACACATACGCGATACGGGGTCAAAATCTGTCCAATCGGCTCAACGGTTCGGGCGGGCTTAAGGTGTCGCGCCGATTTTGCCATCGCTGAGGAAACAGATGTCGCTCGATCAATCATCCTTTGACTACATCATTATCGGGGCCGGGTCGGCGGGCTGCGTTCTGGCCAATCGGCTCAGTGCCGATCCGAAAAACCGTGTGTTGCTAATTGAGGCCGGTGGAAAGGACAGCTATCCGTGGATCCATATTCCTGTTGGCTATCTGTATTGTATTGGTAATCCCAAAACCGACTGGCTGTATAAAACGGTCGCGGAAAAGGGGCTTGGGGGGCGTGCAATTGCCTATCCGCGTGGCAAGGTTCTGGGAGGCTGCTCCTCGATCAATGGCATGATCTATATGCGCGGGCAGGCGGCCGATTATGATCGTTGGCAGGCTGATGGTGCGACCGGCTGGGGTTGGAATGATGTCTTGCCCTATTTTGTCAAATCCGAACGCTATCACACCCCGTCAAACGAGCATGGAACGCAGGGCGAATTGCGGGTGGAAAAGCAACGTCTGCGCTGGGATGTACTTGATGCGGTGCGTGATGGTGCCGAAGAAATCGGCATTCACAAAACCGATGATTTCAATGATGGCGATAATGCCGGGTCAGGCTATTTCGATGTAACCCAGAAAAAAGGTGTCCGATGGAGTGCCGCGCGCGCCTTTTTAAAACCGGCCATGGCGCGTCCCAACCTTCACGTTTTGACTAAGGCCACCGTGACCGGCCTTGATGTTGATGGTGGGGTTGTACGCGGCGTTAACTATCAACGGTTTGGCAAGGTTGGCCATGTGACGGCGCACCGCGAAGTTATCTTGTCTGCCGGGGCGATTGGCACGCCCCAGATCATGAAACTGTCGGGGATTGGTCCGGCGCAGGAACTGCGCGATCATGGGGTCATAGTCAAACATGACATTCCCGGGCTCGGCGAAAACCTTCAGGATCATTTGCAAATCCGCACCGCTTTTCGCATTCAGGGGGCAAAGACCCTCAATGAAATGCAATCAACCCTGTTGGGTAAAGCCAAAATTGCCCTTGATTACGCACTGCGTCGGCGCGGGCCGATGGCGATGGCACCCAGTCAGTTGGGCATTTTCACCCGCTCAGATGACAGTCACATAACACCGAACATCGAATACCATGTACAGCCATTGTCGCTGGATAAGTTCGGCGATCCGTTACACGACTTTCCGGCCATCACGGTATCAGTCTGTAACCTGCGCCCGACCAGCAAGGGGCGGGTAACGCTGGCATCAAATAATCCGATGCATTCGCCGCTCATTGCGCCCAATTACCTGAGCACCCCGGAAGACCGTCTGGTCTCCATCCAGTCCATCCGTCATGCCCGTAAATTGATGGCCACCAGACAGATGGCAAAATTCCATCCCAACGAATTTGCACCTGGCCCGGATATTACCTCTGACGAAGCCCTGGCAGAAGCCGCTGGTGCCGTCGCAACCACCATCTTTCATCCGGTCGGCACGGCAAAAATGGGCAGGCTCGACGACAAGATGACCGTTGTTGACGTACGTTTGCGCGTGCGCGGATTTGACAATTTGCGCATCGTCGACGCATCCGTCATGCCCACCATCGTCTCGGGCAATACCCACGCCCCCGTGGCCATGATCGCCGAAAAAGCCAGTGAAATGATCCTTGAGGGCAGGCATTAGACGCACGTGATTAGTCCATATTGCCTTGTCAGTTGATCCTTTTTGTGGAGACACTCACAGGTTTTCCGCGATGAGGATTTCTATTCGGATGCGTTCTTGGGACGCCAGTGTCTCGCGGTTTTCGCATTGGGCTCTGAGTGTTCGCACGGCACTGCGGATGATGTGTCCCGGGTCTTGGTTAATCAGTGCATCAAGGGTCTTTGCCCGAAGTGCGTGTTCTGTTGACGGTGTGCGTTCATGGGCGATGGTGATGATTTTTTCTTCACCACAGAGATTTTGCGCAAGGTCGATCGCAACGCGTGCTTCGGACCCCATGATATACAGCCCGACAATATCCTGATGGGCTGCAAAGGCGTTTGCCAAAACAAGTCGGGTTCTTTCTGCTGTCCCGTGTGTTTCAAGCGTCGGCAGGGCATCAAATTGCGGATATTCGCGGCTCATCACCTTATCAAAACCAAGGCGTCGCTCAAGGCTATCGCGTGATTGCATGGTTTCCGCAAGAACCAGAATTGAACCCGCGGTATGGCCAAGGAACCGCGCCATCAGGCGCCCGGCGGTTGCACCTGCGGCAATGTTATCTATGCCAACAAACGACTGACTGCCTTCTTCTTGCTGGTTGGATATGAAGGCCACGGTTTGTATGCCCCGTTCCCTCATGCGATAAAGCGCATCGCGAATCTGCGGGGTTTCCGGGGCCATAATGGCGATGCCATCATAATCATCTGCTGATAATCGCGACAGGGTTTTGGCTGCGCGATGCGGATCATGGTCATCAATGCGAACAACCTTGGTCGCGATCATTTCTGCCCGGCTGGCCTGATCAAATTCCGATATGTGCTTGATAATCACATCCAGAAATTCATCGCCCGATCGGGGCAGGACAAAGCCGAAACGATATCCTTTTTGGCGGGCCAGGGTGGCGGCGACCTGATTTCTTTGAAAGCCAGTGCGTTCAATCGCCTCGTTGACGGCATCGACTGTTTTCTGTCGCACACCGGAACGTCCGTTGAGTACCCGATCTATCGTTGCAAGGCTGACGCCAGCCGCCTTGGCAAGGTCTTTGGTGGTCGGTCTCATTGGTTTTTCAGGCCTAAATCACTTGGGTTTTCTTAGATTACTTTCAACTATTTGGCGCGTGACTGCAAGAAATTTGAGGTGCGTAACTCAGAAAATACTCTTTTTGAGGTGCGTACCTCAAAAACTTGTGGTAGAAGTGCTTCTGTGGCTGGGAAGCCGCGACGTTCCAAAGGGAGGAAAAATAAAATGAAATCGAAACATTTGATGGCGGTAGTGGCTTCGGCAATCGTTGCCGGTTCGCTTCCGAATGCGGCAGCCGCAGAAGATTTAACGCTGTGCTGGGCAGCTTGGGACCCAGCGAATGCCTTGGTCGAACTTTCCAAAGACTTCGAAACCAAAAGCGGTCACAGCATGAGCTTTGAGTTCGTCCCATGGACGTCCTTTGCTGATCGCATGCTCAATGAGCTAAACTCCGCCGGTCAGTTATGTGACCTTATGATTGGCGACAGCCAGTGGATTGGCGGTGGTGCCGAGAACGGTCACTATGTGAAGTTGAATGATTTCTTCGATGCCAATGGCATCGACATGGGCGATTTTATTCCGGCAACTGTGACCGGTTACGCTGAATGGCCAAAGAATACACCAAATTACTACGCGCTTCCGGCCTTTGGCGATGTGGTCGGTTGGACGTATCGTAAGGATTGGTTTGAGCGCCCGGAAATTCGCGAAGCTTTCAAGGCAAAGTATGGTCGCGAACTCGGCGAGCCGGCAACGCTTGAGGAACTAAAGGATATCGCGCAATTCTTCCAGGGACGCGACATTGATGGCACGACCGTCTACGGGGCTGCGATCTATACCGAGCGCGGGTCTGAAGGCATCACCATGGGGGTGACGAATGCGCTCTATAACTATGGTTTTCAGTATGAAAACCCTGACAAGCCCTATGATCTTGACGGTTTTGTGAATTCCAAAGGTGCCGCAGAAGGTCTGGAGTTTTACAAGGAGCTCTATGATACCGCGACGCCTCCGGGATCATCAAACTGGTACATGAGCGAAAATATTGATGCCTATAAATCCGGGCAGGTTGCGCTTCAGATGAACTTTGCCTTCATCTGGCCGGGCGTTGAAGCTGACCCGAACGTTGGCGGCGGTAAGTCGGGGTACTTCCCGAACCCAGGCGGTCCCGCAGGGCAGTTTGCCCAGCTTGGCGGACAGGGAATTTCGGTTGTTGCGTATTCTGAAAAGCAGGAAGCCGCACTGGAATATATCAAATGGTTCGCACAGCCTGAAATTCAGGCACGCTGGTGGGAACTTGGCGGGTATTCCGCACTGCGTGCGGTGGTCGAGGATCCGGGCTTTGCCGATAGCCAGCCCTACGCACAGACCTTCCTTGATAGCATGGCCATCGTGAAGGATTTTTGGGCTGAACCGGCCTATGCCGATCTGCTTTTGTCGATGCAAGAACGCATCCACAATTATGTGGTTGCGGGTCAGGGTACCGCACAGGAAGCGCTTGACGGTCTGGTGGAAGATTGGACCGAGGTCTTTGAAGACGAAGGCAAGCTCTAAGCCTTTATCACTGTCAGAAATGACTGGCTCTGAACCGACCCCGTCCATGCTGTAATGGATGGTCGGGGTCAACCTTCCGACCGAGTGAAGACCGCGTGGCATCTGCTGCAAGGCTAAGGGCGTCAATAATGAAGAATATTCCGATCGAAAAGATCGCCGCGGCTACGCCGGAAACCGTAGCCCAACGCATTCGGGGTCTCTCTGACCGAAGTATTGCGTGGATTTTCGTGGCACCAACGATCTTCCTGTTGCTGGCGATTAACATTTTCCCATTGATCTGGACCATCTGGCTGAGCTTTACAAACAGCCGGGTAAACCGTCCTAACCGGGATGTTGAGTGGGTTGGTTTGCGTAATTACGAACGCATTCTGTCAGACTCCGATATCTGGAACACGATGCAGGCAACAGCGCATTTCCTGATCTGGACCATCGTTTTGCAGGTTCTGATCGGGTTTTTCCTCGCGTTCCTGATTAACAAGAAATTCCGGGGGAATGATCTTTGGACGACGATTATCGTCTTCCCAATGATGTTGTCGCCTGCTGTTGTCGGCAATTTCTGGACCTTTCTCTATCAGCCGCAAATTGGCCTGTTTAATTACGTGATTGCCTTCTTTACCGGGGTGGACCCGGCGAGCTTTTCGATGATCGGCGATGTGAATTTGGCACCTTGGGCGATTGTCATTGCCGACACCTGGATGTGGACGCCGTTCGTAATGTTGATCTGTCTGGCTGGGTTGCGATCCATTCCAAACAGTATCTATGAGGCTGCAGAATGTGATCGTGCGTCCAAGTGGCGGCAGTTCTGGACGATCACCATTCCCATGGTTTTACCGTTCCTGATGTTGGCCGTTTTGTTCCGCGGGATTGAGAACTTCAAGATGTTTGATCTTGTCGTTCAACTGACCGGTGGGGGGCCGGGAAACACGACAACACTCACGTCAATCGACTTGAAACGTGAAGCGTTCGAGAAGTGGCGAACCGGATATTCGTCGGCCTATGCCGTCATCCTTTTTGTCACCGTCTTCGGCCTTGCATCAATCTACGTCAAAGCCCTGAACAAGGTAAAAGAAAGATGAGTTTTTCGATTACAGAACCAAAAAAGGGGACCAAGTGGTTCGCCGGGGTCCTTGTTGTTGGCTATGCGTTGATTACCATTGCACCGCTGCTCTGGATCATCGCAACCGGGTTCAAATCCCCGACCGATTCCATTTCTTATCCGCCTAAAGTTATTTTTGATCCGTCGCTTGAAGGATACGTCAATCTTTTCACCGATCGTACCCGCGCAACGGACGACATGCTTGAAGCCAAGGGGGAGCCGCAAACCTGGTACGAGCAAATCGCACGTGATCAGGGGACCATCATCAGCGGCCCTTCACGCTATGGCGAGCGTTTCCTGAACTCGATCATCATCGGTTTTGGGTCGACCGCACTTTGTATGGTGCTGGGCACGGCAGCGGCATATGCCTTTAGCCGTTTTCGCGTGCCGCTTAAGGATGATTTGCTGTTCTTCATCCTGTCGACCCGAATGATGCCGCCCATTGCGGTGGCCATTCCGATCTTTCTGATGTTTCGCAATCTTGGACTTAACGATACCCACTTGGGGATGATCCTGCTGTATACCGCAGTTAACCTGTCGCTGTCGGTCTGGTTGCTTAAAGGTTTCATCGATGAAATTCCGGTGGAGTACGAAGAAGCCGCTCTGATTGATGGCTACACGCGGTTTCAGGCCTTTTACAAAGTGGTCCTGCCGCAGGCGGCAACGGGTATCGCATCGACCGCGATCTTTTGTCTGATCTTTGCGTGGAACGAATATGCCTTCGCCGTCTTGCTGACATCGGGCACAGCACAAACCGCACCGCCGTTTATTCCAACGATCATCGGGGTCGGGGGTAAGGATTGGCCCGCTGTCGCGGCGGGTGCGACGATCTTCCTCGTGCCGGTTATGGTCTTTACCATCTTGCTACGTAAACATTTGCTGCGCGGGATCACATTTGGAGCAGTACGCAAATGAGTGATTTCATCAACGGATTGTTGCGGCTGCGCCGCGGCCCATGGGAAATGGTGGCATCAGCCCTTATTGCCTTGGGTGTCGTCATGCTGATGCAGCCCTTTGCCATCACGCTCTATACCTATTCGTTCATCACCACGCTGACAGGAACAGTCATGTTCATCGTCGTCAGCCACTTCCCGGAGTGACCCATGGCACAGATTAGAATTGAAAACGTGCGCAAGGAATTCGGGCCGTTTACCGCTGTTCAGTCGTCAAGTTTCACCATTGAAGATGGCGAGTTCTTTATGCTGTTGGGGCCGTCGGGTTGTGGCAAAACCACGACCCTTCGGATGATGGCCGGGCTTGACCTGCCGACCAGCGGACAGATCTATATCGACGGTGAGGAAGTTGGTCAGAAGCCAGCCAGTCAGCGCGATATTGCGTTTGTTTTTCAGATGTTTGCGCTTTATCCGCACATGAATGTCCGTGGCAACATCAGCTACCCGCTGAAAAGTCAGGGGATGAAATCATCTGCGGTGAAAAAGCAGGTCGAAGAGGTCGCTGAAATCCTTGGCATTACCGATATCCTTGATCGGCCTGTTGGCGGATTATCGGGTGGTGATCGTCAGCGTGTTGCCCTTGGTCGCGCAATTGTACGGGATCCGAAGGCGTTCTTTATGGATGAACCGCTTGGCGCTCTTGATGCCGAATTTCGCGAACATATGTCCGAAGAGCTGCGTGCTTTACATGACAGAATGGGGGCGACCACTGTTTACGTCACCCATGACCAACTCGAAGCTATGCAGATGGGCGACAAGATTGTTGTGATGAACCATGGTGTGGTCGAACAATTTGGTGTTCCGCAAGATATCTATGATTGGCCTGCGACCAAGTTTGTTGCCCAATTCATCGGGTCTCCTCCGATGAATTTCCTTGATTTTGACGGGATGATTGGCACAGGCGGAACTGAGGTGCGGCTAAACGATGTGGTCATGTCGGTCCCCAAAAGTATCGAAGGTGCCAATGGCAAGCTGACCTTTGGTATCCGTCCCGAGCATGTGACGCTTGATGACAGTGCCGCCTATCGTGGCCGGGTCATTGCGACGGAATATCTTGGTACGACCCAGATCGTTACCTTTGACACGCCCAATGGCCTTCTTAAGGCCAGAGTTGCAAGTCACGAAGTGATCAATACCGGACAGGCAATTGGACTTCGGTTTGATCCCCGCACGATCACGTTGTTTGATGCCACACATGGCGGCGCATTGCGTTCAGAGGCAAATGAAGGGGTGCTAAACCATGGCTGAGGTAACATTGGCGGGCATTGCCAAAAACTTTGGGTCGGACGTTGCACTTGACGATGTCACGATGACGATCCCTGATGGTTCCTTCGTGGTGCTTTTAGGACCCACAGGGGCTGGTAAAACCACAACTTTGCGGATGGTTTCAGGCCTTGATAAGCCTGATCGTGGCCAGATTTGTATTGATGGGCGCGACATGGCCGGTTTAACCCCGGCTCAGCGAAACGTCGCGATGGTTTTTCAGCAATACTCGCTGTATCCACATATGACTGTGCGCCAGAATCTGGAATTTCCATTGAAATCTCCGATCCTGAAAACACCAAAAGATGTGATCTATCAAAAGGTTGGAGAAATCGCAGAGATCTTGCAGATTTCTCATAAACTCGACAACAAGGCGACCGAGCTTTCGGGCGGGGAAATGCAGCGCGTTTCCATCGGGCGCGCATTGGTGCGCAGACCGTCAGTCTATTTGATGGATGAGCCGCTAAGCTCGCTCGATGCCAAGTTGCGAGCAGACCTTCGGGTTGAGTTGAAATCCATTCAGGCGGACTCGGGAGCAACGCTTCTGTACGTCACGCATGATCAGATCGAGGCCATGACCATGGCAACCCATGTCGGGGTTCTGGACAAGGGACGTCTGGTTCAGTTTGGCTCGCCACGTGAAATTTATGAAGACCCGGTCAGCATCTATGCGGCCAGTCGTTTGGGGCTGCCGCGGATCAATGTGTTGCCGGCGGACGTTTTTGCGGGCGCACCTGCGGGGGCCAACCAAATTGGGCTGCGTCCCGAACAAATCATGCAAGGCGAGGGTGAGGATAGTTTCGTGCAAAGGGTTGAGCATTTGGGCGATCAGACGCGCCTGCATCTGAACTTCAAGTCGCATGACATCATCACTGTTACCGATGCACATACCGAGCTTAGAACGGGCGACATCGTAAAGATCCGCCCCAATAAACCATTCTACTTTGGCGCCGATGGCGCTCGGGTGGCCTGACGGAGAAGACCATGGCTCAATTCATAAACAACAAAGACGCAACCGTTACCGAGGCCATAGACGGCGTAATCAAAGCTTCTGGCGGCAAGCTGGCAAGGATTGACGGCTATCCGCACATCCGTGTTGTGGTTCGCAACGATTGGGACAAGTCCAAAGTGGCGCTTGTTTCCGGTGGTGGATCGGGACACGAACCGGCACATGCCGGGTTTGTCGGGGCGGGGATGTTGACTGCAGCCGTGTGCGGCGATGTCTTTGCATCACCATCGGTTGACGCGGTTCTTGCCGGGATTCTGTCAGTGACGGGACCGGCAGGATGCTTGCTGATTGTCAAAAACTATACGGGTGACCGGTTGAATTTCGGACTGGCCGCCGAACGTGCGCGTGCGTTTGGACTTAAGGTCAGCATTGTTATTGTCGATGATGACATTGCGCTTCCCGACCTGCCGCAGCCGCGCGGTCTTGCGGGTACGCTTTTTGTTCATAAAATCGCGGGGGCTATGGCCGAAAGCGGTGCATCGCTTGAGGATATCACGGCGACGGCCGAACGCGTGATTGACGGCACAAAGTCGATTGGCATGTCGCTTGACACCTGTACGGTGCCAGGATCACCAAAGGAAAACCGCATTGGAGCAGGTAAGGCCGAGTTGGGGCTTGGCATCCATGGTGAAGCAGGTGCGCAGCAGATCGATTATCACAACGCCGAACAGGCGATGGCAGCGGTGACGGCCAAGCTTGCCGCAGTGATGGAAAACAAACCGCATGTGGTGTTGCTCAACAATCTTGGTGGAACATCTGTGCTTGAGATGGCGATCCTGACAAACGATTTGATCAAATCATCTATTGCCAAGAACCTGAAGATGATTGTTGGACCTGCAGCGATGATGACATCCCTCGACATGCGCGGGTTCTCGGTCTCGGTCTATCCGCTGAGTGCGGAGGACCATGCATGGCTATCGGCCCCATGTGCGCCATCGGCTTGGCCGGGGTGTACACCAATCAAGCCAGTCAGCATCATCGAACTTCCCGATGGATTGACACCGATCCAGCCGATCCCGTCCGAGCATGCACAAACGGCGGCCTTTCTGACCAAATGCTGCCAAATCCTGATTGATGCCGAAGTTGACCTAAATGGGCTTGATGCCAAGTCAGGCGATGGTGATACAGGGTCTACACTGGCCGGGGCTGCGCGTGCTTTGATCGGCGCACTCGACCGTCTTCCGCTGGCCGACCACACCCAGCTTTTGCGTGCGATCGGGCAGGAACTTAGCCAGACAATGGGTGGGTCTTCGGGCGTTCTTCTCGCCATTTTCTTTACAGCGGCAGGCGACGCGGCATCAAGCGGTCGGGCCATGGTCGCTGCCCTTAAAGATGGACTTGAACGCATGCAGCAGATCGGCGGTGCGCAATTGGGGGATCGGACCATGGTCGATGCCTTGAAACCGGCTCTCGACGCGCTTGAGGCAAATGGCATGGCCGATGCTGCCAGTGCTGCGCGCAAAGGGGCGGTGCATACCTCGACCATCGTTAAGGCCAAGGCAGGACGTGCATCCTATATCAATGCGGAACAGCTCGAAGGGCATATCGATCCGGGTGCTGAAGCCGTCGCCCGATTGTTCGAACAACTGAGTAAATAATGCAATAAAAGGTACGTATTTTCCCGGCGATGACTTGGTCAGGTTGAGCTTTTCGTTCATGGGCTTGCCCATTTTGACCTGTATCGGAAGCTTCAGAACAGTCATGTTATTGCTTTGGCGAAAACAAAACCGGCGTCCTTTTCAGAACGCCGGTTTTGTTTGTTCTATATGTGATCGTCTTTAGTAAACCTCGCGGTAGATTGCCTCAATATCCTTGGCGGTCATGTCGCGTGGGTTGCTTTCGATCAGGCGGTATATCTTGGTGAAGACTTCTTCTGCCATTTCAGGAAGCGAATCTTCGGTAACGCCAAGATCACGTAGCCGGGTCTCAAGACCGCTTGCGGGCACCATTTCTTCAATCCGGCGGACAAAGGCCTCGGCAGCCTCATCGTCGGATGCGAAATCGGCATCCTCAATCAGGCAAGGGGCCAGCTCCGCATAAAGTGTGCGTGCCGCTGGCAGGTTAAACCGCAGAACCTGCGCCATCACCAACGCATTGGCATGGCCATGCGGGATGTGGAACCGCGCGCCAAGCGGATAAGCCAACCCATGAATGGCGGCAACCGACGCATTGGCAAATGTCATCCCGGCAATCAGGGACCCTTGCAGCATTGCAGACCGCGCATCCTTATCGCCCGGGCTTTCAATCACTTTCATCAGGTTTTTGCCCAGCAGTGACAGGGCGGTGACGGCCATGCCATCGGCAATCGGGTTTTTGCGCGTCCGGCTGGTGTAACCTTCAATCGCATGCACCATCGCATCAAGCCCGGTGGCCGCCGTGACCTTTTGCGGCAAGCCATAGGTCAGTTCCGCATCAAGCAATGCGATGTCGGGCATCAATTGCGGGGTATAAACAACCTGTTTTAGGTGATCTGGATCGGTAATTACCGACACCCATGTCACTTCTGATCCAGTTCCCGCCGTGGTCGGGATCTGGATCAGCGGCAGGCGATCACCCGTCGCTTTGTCGATGCCGTAAATTTCTTCGATGGTTTGGTCACTATTGGCCAAAAGTGCCACCAGCTTTGCACTGTCAAGCGAGCTTCCGCCGCCAAGGCCAATAACCCCGTCCGCTTTCCAGTCCTTTGCCCCGTCAATTGCCTGTTGCACAATATGCTGGGGCGGGTCGGCGGCAACGTCGGAAAAGACCTGCACGGCGATACCAACCGATTCCAGCGACTGTTGCGCCTGATCGGCAAAACCAAGGGCGACAATGCCCGGATCGCAAATGATGGTGACACGGGTGGCACCAAGTTCCTTCATCATCGGGCCGGCATTGGCAATGCCACCGGCCTCGCAAACGATGCGCGGGACACTTCGAAACATGAAACTCATGGTGGGGCTCCTTGATCGCAGATCAGTTGGCTTTTCCGGCAAGACCGCCGAGGCACATGTATTTGATTTCAACAAAGTCATCGACGCCGTATTTCGATCCTTCGCGGCCAATCCCGGATTCTTTGACACCGCCAAACGGGGCGGATTCCGTTGAAATGATCCCTTCATTGATGCCGACAATGCCGTATTCCAACGCTTCGCCAACACGCCAGATGCGGCCAATGTCACGGGCATAGAAATAAGCTGCCAACCCAAACGGCGTATCATTGGCCATGCGAATGGCTTCTTCTTCGGTGCTGAACTTAAACAGCGGTGCGACCGGGCCGAAGATTTCCTCGGAAAACATCCGCATGTCATCGGTCACCCCGGTCAAGATGGTCGGGGTGAAAAAGTTGCTGTTAGGCTGATGGCGGGCACCACCAAGAATGGCTGTCGCCCCCTTGGAAATCGCATCGGCGACCAGTGTTTCGACCTTTTCGATGGCCTTGGTATTGATCAGCGGACCTTGGGTAATGCCATCTTCCATGCCATTACCAACACGTAGCTTTGCAACCGCTGCGGCAAGTTTTTCGGCAAAGGCGTCATAGACACCCTCTTGCACCAGAATGCGGTTGGCGCAAACACAGGTCTGTCCGGCGTTGCGGTATTTTGAGGCAATCGCACCGGCAACGGCCTCGTCAAGATCGGCATCATCAAACACGATGAACGGCGCGTTGCCGCCAAGTTCCAGGCTGACCTTTTTGACCGTGTCTGCACATTGGCGCATCAAAAGTTTGCCGACCTGGGTTGATCCGGTAAACGACAATTTGCGCACAATCGGGTTGGATGTCAGTTCATTGCCGATCTCCGCCCCATGCGATGCGGTAACGACATTGATCACCCCGTCGGGGAACCCGGCACGTTTCGCCAGTTCGGCCAATGCCAATGCCGTAAGTGGTGTGTCTTCCGCCGGTTTGATCACAACCGTGCAGCCCGCAGCCAGTGCCGGGGCACATTTGCGCGTGATCATCGCCATCGGGAAGTTCCACGGCGTGATGGCGGCAACAACACCAATTGGCTGTTTGATGGTGATGATGCGTTTGTCAGCCCCGTGCGATGGAATGACATCGCCGTAAATGCGTTTGCCTTCTTCGGCAAACCATTCAATGAAGGACGCACCATAGGCAACTTCGCCTGCGGCCTCGGCAAGCGGTTTGCCCTGTTCGCGGGTCATCAAAAGCGCAAGGTCGTCCTTGGCAGCCATGCACAGGTCAAACCATTTGCGCAAAACAGCTGCGCGGTCCTTGGCGGTGCGTGCGCGCCATGCCGGAAGTGCATCATTGGCACTGTTGATTGCCTGACGAGTTTCAGACGTCCCCATATCGGGCACATTTGCAAGGTGCTCACCAGTGGCAGGATCAAGCACGGCAAAGGTATTGCCGCTGGTTGCATCTGTCCATGCACCGTTGATGTGGCCTTTGGTTTGCCAAAGGCCAGGATCATTTAACATAAGCATTGTGTGGGCTCCGTCCTTAAAGCACGCTGGCGTAAATTGCGCGCGCCGCGTCAAAGGTCATCTCACGCGGATTGTTGATCAAAAGGCGTTCGACCTTCATCGCATCGGTGGCCAACATATCCAGATCACTTTCGCTGACACCAACTTCGCGCAGTGTTTTGGCAAATGGCATGCGTTCGACCATGTCGGTCATGAACGCAATGAACCGATCACAGGCCGCATTATCATCGGCAAACCGTTCACCCGGTAAAACCGCACGGGCAAGTTCGCCATACTGGCGGCATGCAGCGTCACGGTTAAACTTCAGGACCTCGATCAGGACCAAGGCATTGCTGTGCCCGTGCGGGACATGAAAATGCCCGCCCAGCGGATAGGCAAGTGCATGAACGGCCGCCACAGGCGCATTGGCAAATGCCATTCCAGCCATCATCGATCCTTGCAGCATGGCTTCGCGCGCAGCCCGGCTTGGATTTTTCGAAACTGCATCGTCAATCGTGCTGGTCATCAGTTGCAGACCACGAATGGCCAGACCATCCGACAGGGCGTTTTTCTTATATTTGGTGGTATAGGCCTCAATGGCATGCACCATGGCATCAATGCCGGTCATGGCCGTGATGGA
Organism: Thalassospira lohafexi; assembly: GCF_002844275.1. GTDB lineage: Bacteria > Pseudomonadota > Alphaproteobacteria > Rhodospirillales > Thalassospiraceae > Thalassospira > Thalassospira lohafexi. The sequence continues at coordinate 215,142 of NZ_NXGX01000005.1, read as the reverse complement.
TGCCGGAAGACCCATCGTCAGTTTGGCATCAAGAAGGGCGATATCAGGATAAAGCAACGGGGATACAACCCCCTTCTTTTCCTGTGTCGGGGTGGTGACGATTGAAATCGGGGTAACTTCCGATCCGGTTCCCGCCGTGGTCGGGACCTGAATAAGCGGCAGGCGCGGCCCTTGGGCAAGACCGATACCGTAAATGTCAGAAAGCTTTTGCTCCTGACCACACAAAAGGGCCACCAATTTGGCAGTATCCATCGAGGACCCGCCGCCAAGTCCGATGATGATATCGGCCTTGAAATCAGCGGCCCCTTTGACCGCCTCAAGAATGGTGCTTTCGGGTGGATCGGCTTCAACCCGCGTCCAAAGCAGCGTTTCGATCCCGGCCTGCTTAAGCGCATCAAACGGGGCGTCAATCAGCCCGACCTTTTGCAGGCCGGGATCGGTAATCAGAACAGCGCGTTTTGCACCAAGCTCGTTGCACAAAGCACCAAGCTTAAGCGCACCATCAAATTCGCAAATCACGCGCGGCGTTGTTTCAAACGTAAAGTCGGACATGGAAAACCTCGTCTTGTTTGGGGCGCTTATGCGGGCTGCATGTCGGCGGGGTGAACGGTGCCGCGTTCAATGCGATAGCTGCCCGTCACCAGATCGGAAGAATGGCTGTCATCTGATTCAGAAATCAGAACACAAAGGCCACTGCGGCCCAGATTGGCGATGACTTCCGACAGACGCCGCGACAAAACAGGTGCGACACCCTCGAACGGTTCATCAAGCAACAACAATTTGCGACCCGGCATCAACGCCCGGCCAAGCGACACCAGCTTTTGCTGCCCACCAGATAACTGCAAAGCCCGGCGTTGCCGGAACTGGGCAATTTCCGGCAGAAGGTCATAAACCCACTCAAGCCGTTCCTTGGCATCGGTGATGCCGTTTGTCCATGCGGGCATCAGGATGTTTTCCTCAACCGTAAGCGACGGGATCAGGCGACGGTCTTCGGGCATGTAACTGATGCCGTTTTTGGCCCGCGCGTGATCCGCCATTTTGCGAAGGTCGTTGCCGTCAAAGCTGACGTCGCCGCCGTCAACTTCAAGCAACCCCATAATGGCACGCATCAATGTGGTTTTACCCGCACCGTTGTGACCAATAAGACCAAACATCTGTCCCGATGGCACCGACAACGACACATCGCGCAGGATCGGAATATTGCCGATGGAAACATTCAGGTTTTTGATTTCCAGGGTCATGATGCGCCATTCCCTTTTTTATGAGTTGGACGGTGGCCGGTCACAAGGTCGCGGACCCGGTTATCGGCAAGGACTGCTGCGGGTTTGCCGTCGGCAATAATTTCGCCGCTGTAAAACGCCAACACACGCGAGACATAGCGTTCGACAACGTCCATATCGTGTTCAACAAACAAAACCGTCACACCATGTTGGCGCACCGCATTCATCACCGTATCCATAAGGCCTGTTTTTTCATCCATGCTGACGCCACTTGTTGGCTCATCAAGCAGCAACATCTGCGGATTACCAATTAGCGCCATGGCGATATCAACCAGTTTCCGTGCCCCTTGCGGAACGGCAGTGACCTTTGAGTTTTGGTAATTCTCAATACCGAATTCTGCCAGAATTTCCTCGGCCCGTGCAATGCGGGCATCGCTTCGAAGCGGACTTAGGAAACTGGGCCGCGGGCTTTCTGCTGCGGCAAGTGCGACAATCAGATTGTCAATCACCGACATATCAGGAAACAGTTGTGCTACCTGAAATGATCGGGCCATGCCCGCACGGGTAATGGCACGCGGTGAATGTCCAAGGATCGACTTGCCATTGAACAGGATTTCGCCACGTGTTGGTTTCAGGTAACCGGTAACCATATTGATAAAGGTGGTTTTACCCGCCCCGTTCGATCCGATAACACCGACAACTTCGCCCTTGGCGACCTTCACGTTCAAATCCTTGGCCGCAATCACGGCCCCGAACTCTTTGTTCAGGGAGCGGGTTTCAAGAATGGTGGTCATGTGCGTTCTCCTGACTTTTCACGTGAGACCAGGCTCCAAAGACCTTTGGGCAGGAACACGATGACGCCAAGCAGGGTGAAACCAAGGATCATCTGCCAGGTATTGGGGACAAATTCGATTGAGTATGTCCGAACGACCGAGAAAACGATGGCGGCAATAAAGGGGGCTGCGACATGGCCAAGCCCGCCCAGAAGGGCAATGAAAATGAACTCGCCCGACGTGGTCCAATAGGCCATTTCCGGATCAACGTGACCGGTGGCAAGGGCGGTTAAACCACCGCCAAGTGCGGACACAGAGGCGGCTGCAACATAGTTGCCGTACAAAAGCCAACGCGGTGACAGGCCAAGATATTCCACCCGGACTTCGTTTTCGCGCACCGCCTCGCAGATCACACCGATCCCCGCCTTGGTATAACGGTGGATCAGAACGGCGATCAGCAAACCGGCAAGAACGGTCATGGTAAAGACGGTTTGCTGGCTATCGGCACCGGTGTCCGGTGCCCAGCCAAACACGGTCCAGTTATGAACGTTAAAGCCATCCGTACTGCCAAGGCCCTGACTTTTGACCAGAATGCCAAACAGGATCATGGAAAACGCCAGTGACAGCATCGCAAAGAAAATATCGCGGTAACGCGTCAAAAGCAGACCAAGGATCATGGCGACAACAATGGCAACTGCCATGCCAAGCGCAAGGGCGGCAATCGCATCATGAATGCCAAAGAACTGCCCGCCCATGCCGACGGTATAGCCGCCGATACAGTAAAAAAGGCCCTGCCCAAATGATACCAGGCCCGACCGCATCTGCATGACGACACCCTGCACAACAAGTGCCTTGGCAAGGGCAATGGTCAAAAGAAAGATCAGCCAGCCCGGGGATACGAAACCAAACAGGACACAGGCGATTGCGACCAGCGCAAGCGAGATTTCAGTTTTATCAAATCGCATGTCAGATTTTCCTCGCCATGGTGCGGCCAAACAGGCCTTCGGGGCGGAACGCCAAAACCAGCGACATCACGCCGTAAATGACGAACAGTTCGAACTCCGGTGCGTAATGCACGGCCGCGGCACGGCTCAGCCCAACCAGAAGTGCACCAACGGCTGCTCCGCCAATGCTGCCAAGGCCGCCGATGACGACCACGGCAAAGGCCAGCACGATGACTTCGATCCCGATGCCCGGCACAACCGAAATGGCAGGTGCCGTCAACGCACCGGCAAGTGCGCCAAGCGTGGTGCCCAGAACAAAGGTGATGGTAAACATCAGGCGAACATTGACACCCATGGCAACCGCGATTTCGCGGTCATGGATCACTGCACGCAGGACCTTGCCCTGATTGGTGCGTTCCAGCCACGCCCAAAGGCCAAGGCCAAGAACGGCCGACACACCGACAAGTGCCAGATCGTAATTTGACACCTTAAGCAATCCGAACGCCGTTCGCCCAAGTTCTGTATAGGGTTGATAGGCAAAATACGGGCTAACCCCCCAGACGATTTTCATCGTGTCTTCAAGGATCAGCAAAAGCGCATAGGTAATGATCACCATCAGGATTTCGTCGCGGCCATACATCAGGCGCAGCAATCCACGTTCGACAATCACACCAACAATCAGGCCGGCAACCAGTGCGGCACCAACCAGCAACAGATAGCTGATCCATGCCGGGCCTATGCCATTGTTGAAATACCAGCCAACCAATGACGCCGCAGAATAGGCGCCAATGGCGTAAAAACTGCCATGCGCCATATTCAGAATGCGCATCACGCCGTAAATAACGGTCAGGCCAGCGGCAACAAGAAACAGCCACGATGCATAGATCGAACCATCAATCAGGACGGCAAGAAGACTTGTCATCACAAATATCCAATGTGCAGGAAAAGGGGCGGACATCCCGCAATGGGGATGCCCGCAGTCACAGGGAGAATGCGCTTAGTTACACTGAGCGCCCGGGAAACCCTCGGCAATCCACTCCGCAGCAGAAACGCCTTCTGGCGGTGTGACACACTCGCCAGAGAACGAGACTTTATTCACGATGGATGCTTCACCGTCTTCATAGTGGTACTCGCCGTAAGTGATGCCCTGCATGGCCTGATGACCATTGGCACGCGCCATTTCGACGGTTCCCGAAACTGACTCAAAGGTTGCGCCCTTGATGCCGGATGCAAGCTGTTCAGCGGTCGGGATTTCCTTGTCGGCAACGCCTGCATTTTCAGCAGCAAACTTCAGGCCAAGGATCGCCTGCGCCATTTTCGTTGCCGGATAGACCGGATCAAGATCATAGGCTGCGGTGTATGCACCCTTGAACCAGGTGTTCAGCGCGTTGTCCGGTGCAAATGCGCCAAACGGACCACGTGCGCCAATGATCATGCCATTGGGGGCCTGATCCTTATAGGTGGCAAAGCTTGCTTCACCACAGGTCAGAAGACCGGTTGCATCTTCAAGAAGGCCACGGGCATTTGCCTGCAAGACAAGTGCTTCCATGTCACCACCCCAGAAGGAGGAGTGAACGATTTCCGGGCGTTTAACCGACAGGGCAGAAATTTCTGCGCCGTACTGGCCCTGATAGATTTTCGGAAACTGTTCTTCGACGATTTCTGACTCAGGAAGAAGTTTCGCAGCCGCTGCGGTAAAGTCGGCCCAGCTGTCCTGACCCCAGGAATAGTTCTGCTGGATGCCCGAAAGACGGGTGACATCCGGACGGGTCGCGGCCAGATAGCGGACGGCACCGATGTTATCGACCGATGCGTCAAGGCCGGTACGGAACATGTACTGGGCATCTGCATTGTCAGCAAACAGGCGCGGTGTGCCGCAATCATATGCGATGGTGAAGGTTTTAAGCTCCTCGGCAACCGGGGCGATCGCAAGGCAATCACCTGATGAAACATACCCGATAACCGCATCGACTTTCTGACGCTGTACAAGGTTACGGTATTCTTCAACCTGCTTGGTGGCACCACCGGCTTCGTCAATGATCACGGCTTCGATTTCGACGCCATTGATGCCCATTTTGTCGTAAGGGGCCGGTAGTTCGCCTTTGTTGAGTGCTTCAACAAGAACCTTGGCAGCATTGGCAGACGGAACACCAAACGGGCCCGCTGCGGCACCTGACAGGAACGTCACGATACCAACGCGGAATTTGCCGTTTTCGGCCGCAGATGCACCCGATGCCATACCGGCAGTCAGGGCAAGGGCTGTGACGCCCGAAACCAGATATTTGCTGAAAGTTGCTTTATTATTCTTCACGTTTTCCTCCCTAGGAAAGCTCTATGGTGTTGGCGGTGGTACTGCCTCCGACCCGCCCGCTACCGCGTCGCGGCGGCGTTTGACCATCTCTTTTGACGGCTTGAGGTCTTCGGCGTCGTAGATCGCCCAATTCCCCACCATCAGTTTTGATGGCGGAAAATCTTCGTTATGGACGACCGTGCCCACGGCTTGCGCCTGGACAATCTGGTGGGTATCTGGATCGATGTAGGATGCGAAACCGGGTGGATCTTCCGGAAGGGCCAGTTGCAACCCCTCAAGCGCTTTGATCAGCGCCGCGTCGTCATTGGCTCCACCGGCTTTTTCAATCGCGCGTGCAATCGCGATAATCCCGGTATAGGCACCTTCGGCGGCATAGGTCGGAAAACGCCCGGTCATTTCATGGAACTGGGTGACAAACCGCTTGTTGCGTCCGGTATCGGGCCAGTTGTTATGATGGCGCGCCGACAGGATCAGCCCCGGATACGGTTGATCGCCAAGGGCGGTCATCACATCGTAATTCGCCCCGGTATCAAAATTGGCCAGCCGCGTGGTTTCAAAGAACCGCGTGGTGGCGGCCTGCTTGATAAAGGCAATGAAATCTCCGCCCCAAAGTGCGGTCACAACGATGTCGGGTTTGGCCGACTGAAGCGCGTTTATATAGATTGAGTAGTCTGGCTCATACAGCTTTGGCCAAAGTGACCCGACGGTTTCATACGCCACACCAAGATCGGAAAGGGCGAGTTGAAGGTCGGTCCATGACACATGACCGTAATCATAATCCGGGCCGATAAACGCCAGTTTGCGCCAACCGGTTTGTTTTTGCAGATCGCGCAGGTATCGCGCACCGGCGGCCATCGACGTCCAGCTGTCATTGGTCACACGGAAATAATATTTATGCCCGGCCTCGATGCTGAGCCGCGAAGACGCATGATCGGTGCCGACCATGATGATCTTTTCGCGCTGGGCAAGGTCACTGACCGCATGCGCAACACCCGATGAGACAATGCCGCAAAAGAACTGCGCTTTGTCATTGGCAATGAAATCCTGCGCCAGTCGCACCGCATAGGATGCTTTTGATCGTGGATCGTCGGCAATGACGCGCAGTTTTGGCGCGGGTAACCCGGCTTTGGCTTCTTGGGCAAGGTCATCAAGGGCAATCTTGATCCCGGCGATGCTGTCACGACCATAGGTCGCCGATCGTCCGGTCATTGGGTACAAACAGCCGACAACCGCGTCCGCTTCTGCGGATGTGGCGCCAAGCTCAAAACGTTCTGCCTGTGCGGGTGTCCCCGCCAACAAGACCAACGTTGCGACAATTATGGTGATGCACCCGGAAACCGGGTGTTTGAGCATCTCCATGACGTATCCTCCCTACGAATGGTTGTTCCATTCGTGTTTGTACCTTTGTTGGGCTATTGCGCAAAGGCTGTGCCAGTTTGGAGGAGTGCGTCGCGAAGCCCGTCAGGGCGCGGTTTTGAACGTTTCTGGGTGTTTGGGCGGCTGGTTATGATCGCGTGGTTGAGCGGCTTTCGCTCCAAAAGAAAAACCCTTATGAGCGGTTATCGCTCATAAGGGCTCAATTCGGTCAGTGGCAAAAAGGATTATTGCAGGCCAAGTCGCTGTAAACGGCGTTTTAAGGCATGGCGCGAAATGCCAAGAATTTCTGCCGCCCGGCCTTTGTGCCCGTCCGCCTGTTCAAGGGCGTCCTGCACAATGTGGCGTTCGGTGACATCAAGGCGGTCCTGTAACTGCGGGTGGGCAGCATTTGATAAACGGTTCGTGCCATCGGAATAATGCGGATCATCGGTTTGATGAAACTCACCGGGCAGCACATCTGCACTGATGGTTTTGCCCGGGTACAGGATCGTCAGACGCTCAATCAGGTTTTTAAGCTCACGCACATTGCCGCGCCAAGGGTGGGTGCGCAATATACCTTGCGTTTCGCTGTCAAACTCGATCGGGCGGCATCCTTCGGCCTGTGCCTGTCGATCTGCGAAATGGCTGACAAGGCTCAGGATATCTTCGCCGCGTGCACGAAGGGCGGGAATATCGATGGTAATGACGTTCAATCGATAAAACAGGTCTTCGCGAAACTGGCCAAGCCGGACTTGTTCGGCAAGATCGCGGTTGGTCGCAGCAATCACCCGCACGTCCGCCGATGCAGACCGTTCTGCCCCGACCGGGCGATAGTCGCCATTTTCAAGGAAATGCAAAAACTTGGCCTGAAGGGCGAGGGGCAATTCGCCAATTTCATCGAGAAACAAGGTGCCGCTGTCGGCCAGTCGTACCAACCCCGTGCGTTTTTGATGCGCGCCGGTATAGGACCCTTTTTCCGCCCCGAACAATTCCGATTCAATCAGTTGTTCGGGCAATGCGGCACAATTGACCTCGACAAAGGCGCGGTCTTGGCGCGGGCTTTGGCTGTGGATGGCGCGTGCGACCAATGCCTTGCCGGTACCAGACTCGCCCAACAGCAAAATACGGCTCGCACTGCTTTGTGCGACCCGGTCGATGGTGGTGCGAAGGGCGCTCATGGCGGCACAATCACCGATTAACCCGTTGGCGGGCACAGCATCACGACGTCGGTGATAATCAAGTTCCAGCGCGACCTGACTTTGATCAAGCGTGGTTTTGATGGTGTGGATCAACTCATCAAGCTCAAACGGTTTGCTCAGATAATCCGCAGCCCCGTTTTTAACCGCCTGAACGGCCGCACGCGTATCGCCATGGGCCGAAATCATGATGACCGGAATGCTGATATCCAATTTCTGGATGCTGGCAAGCACCTCCATGCCATCCGCACCCGGAAGACGCAGATCAAGCAGGATGATATCAAATTGCTGTTTGCGCACCGCCAAAAAGGCGTCTTCGCCCGAATGTACTCCGGTGACGTCCATGCCTTCTGTACGAAGCGCAAAGCTTAATGACCGGACGAAAGATTCTTCATCGTCGACGATCAGTATTCTGATCTGCCTGGACATTTTTTGTTATTTCCTCCTGACCAATCCCCGGGCCACTGGCCGGGAACGTCAATATTATCGTCGTGCCCTCTTGCGGGGCGCTTTCGATGTTGATCGTACCGTGATTGGCATCAACCAATTGCTGGCTGATTGTCAGTCCCAATCCGGTACCTTTGCTTTTCATGGTAAAAAATGGCTGGGTGACGTCAAGTAAATGCTCACGCGCGATGCCACACCCATCATCGGTAACCCGAATTTCAACCGTGTCGCCGTGATCCTCGGCCCGCAAACTCACCGTTCCCCCCGCATTACAGGCCTGCACGGCATTAATGCCAAGGTTTAACAGGATTTGTAAGATTTGCTCGGGATCAACGTAAACGTTAAGTCGCGAATCCCCGCTGGTAAAGAACCGGACATGTGCCTCATCGGCAACCGGTTCAAGCAGGATCGATGTTTGCCGGAATAACTCGCGGATCGCGGTGGCTTGTGGGGCGGCTTCACCCGGACGGCCATAGGATAGCAAATCATTGACCACACGGGATAACCGGTCGATCTGACTGCCCATATCATCCAAAAGCGTGATGCGTTCTTCATCTTGTTCGCGCCGGCTTAATGCCTGAACCGTGGTTTTCATTGTCGCCAGCGGATTGCGAACCTCATGCGCCACCCCGGTGGCAAACTGCCCGAGAACCGCAAGCTTTTCGGCCCGCACCGTGCGGTCAATCAAATCCTTTAGCTGCCAGGCCATGGTATTGAACGCCTTGGCAACTGTACTGATTTCATCGCGCCGTCGGCCTTCGGGCAGGCGGTAATAAAGGTCGCCCGATGCGATGCTGTTGGCCCCTTGCACCAATGTATCCACCCGGCGGCGCAGGCTGCGCGACAGGGCAAAGAAGATCGCCAAAATCACCGCAATAATCAGAATGGCGGTGGCATAAAGCCACAGTCGCGTTTCATCAATTGGCTGTAAAATGGTGCCCGGATGAACGCTCATGACGATGTTCCAGCCCGGAAGGATGCTGGGCCCCTCGACCAGTTCGCCGGTGACCTCGGCCGGGCGCCCCGTCGGGTCAAGTACTACGCCACCCGGCGTGCGCAGTAGTGGCTCAATCACCCCGGCAACCCCGGCACTTGCCAGCAATTCGGTCAAGGATGACAAACGCATATGAAGGGCCACCGATACGTTTTGACCAAGTCCGGAATCGCGGATTTGCTGACGCATCAACAGCCAGCCGGAATTGCCATGTTCGGGCAATTTCGGCCCAATAAACTCGACCCCTTCATGGGTAACCCGCGGAAGTCCGCTGATGTCCCAATCGGTTTTCGACCAATAGGGCGGACCGGATGCGGCCTGCCCGGCAACAAGACGATCAAGATTGTCCTGCCGGTCAAAAAACAGCACGCCATACAAATCGGGGGAGTCTGCCTCAACCCGCAACAGGGTCAGCGCTTCTTCGGCCTGCGGCGTATTGGGTGCGTCAATAAACGCTGGTAGGGCCGGGTGGTTGGAAAGCGTGACCAGCTGATAAATACGTGCATCGAGAAATGCTGAAAGCTTATTCGATGTCGCGGCAACTTGCGCGCTCAGCCGCTCCCCGGTCAGGCGATCAATCAGTTCATTGGAAAAGCGTTGATACAAAAAACTCAACGCAATCAGCGCGCACACAACAACCCCCACCGATAACAGCGTATATCGGGCAACAAGGCTCAGACGTTGATTGCGCGACCAATGAAAGGCGGACACGGGCGTTCCCTGCGAACAGAATGGCGGTTGCTTTTATTGCTTTGCAATCTGTTTTGGCGGATTCCGGGCAAAGCGGCAAGATAAAGCTCTCAAGCCATGATTGGCCCAAACGTCATTTCATATCGAAATGGAAGGGTGTAGCGTCATTTTTGATTGAGTTTTCTTTTGAGGGGCAGTCATTTTAAAGCGCGATGAAATGGACGCTTAAGATATGGAAATAAACGGGACTATCCTCTTTTCCACACTGATGCAGAACCGATTGCGCTGACAAGTCCGGTTTCTTCCTTGCGGATTTCACCGCAGCTATGGGTTCTCTGCGCGGCCCAAAGCGACAGGTTGCCGCCAGCATGAATAATTGCGGCTTGTTCCGCGGCAAGGCGGCGGGCTGTAATGCTGTCATCACCGCTGTCGCCATAGCGAACCGAGTCGTCATCGGCAATGTTAGTATTGATAAAAGTTTGCAAAATAAACCTTCCTCAATTTTCTTTGTAAATATTCACTTGAATGGATTAAATTTTAATATTTCATTTATTTCATGCTGTCTTTTTAGTTTCCATTTTTCTGATATTTTCTGCAATATTTCTAATTGCTTTGAGAATAATATTATACGCGAATCTTGATTTTTTATTCTATTTTTGTATTCGTAATCGAGTGCCATTTCAAATGAAATATCTTGGAATATCCAATATAATAATTCATCTATGTTATTCGTTTTATTTTTACATATAACTAAGCCTCTCTCTTCGCAAATATAGTGAAATTCTTCACCTTTTATTTCCAAGTGAGGTTTGCCATTTTGTGGTGATGAATCAAATATTCTAGTTGAATTGTGAGGGGCGTCGATCTTATCACCAAGTTGAAAAACCAGTAATTGTATTTCTTTTATTGAGGTGCCCATTTTAGTTTACCCTTTTCAAATAACCGTTATCGATTAACCATTGCACATTCACTTTTTCACCGAGGTTAGGCAAAATTTGTACTCCGCCTCCCGGTTGATCAAATGCAGGTGCAACTTCTCCTTGGATAATAGGCAGTTCTTTCTTTAATTCATATACGTATAAGGTCTCTGATTTACTTCCCGGTGCCATAGCTCTTTGTTCGAATGGAGTACCTTCGGGTGACATAAAAGCTCCCTTTGGTGAGCCATATCTATCGATACGAGTTCCTATAGGCAGAATTGCTTCTGCGGGGGTAGATGCAAACCCAAAATTATCCGGCCAATCCCAACCACTACCGTCCGCTTTCTTAAATTGATCATAGTAAGACAAGCCTCCAGCCTCAATGTCGGTTTCTCCTGGATTGAGAGTGCCTGCAGGGGTATCGGTTGTGGTGTCAATGTCTGCCGTCCGGATAAGCTTCTTGCCAGCAGCTACAACCGCCTCGCTAACACCTACGCCGGTGTTGATTGTGGCCAGTAGCTGAATCTGAAGTTGCCCGGCAATTTCCCCGGCTTCTTCAAAGTTACCGGCTTCGTACGCTGCTTGTGCTTGCTCCAATGCGTCAGTAACAGAGGCGGCCATCGCAGAAGGAAGCTGATCAAGATTGCTGACCAGCCACATCAGGCTTTCTGCTGTGTCTCCAAGTGCAGTCTGCGAAGCGTCGTCGCCCGACATAGCAAGCACGATAAGTGCCAATCCCTCGGCCGGTCTTGCAAAAGCAGCGTCTCCTAGGCTTGCCCGTGCGCCGCGCATAACGGCATTGCCGACCTCTACTACTGCTGCTTGCATCCCGCCGGTGGCATCAATTTCGAAACCCGCGATGACTTGGCTCTGTTGGGTCAGGTCCTCAAGGTCATTTTGGGCTTCACCCAGATCAACCTGTGCCTGCTCAAGCATAAGACGGTTTGCATCTGTCGGGGTCTCTTCATAAAGGTCTTGAAGAGTATCAACCGTGTTTTCAAGTTCCCCAACGGTGCTTAAAGCGTTATGTCTTTGCTGTTCGATATCACGCCTTAGACCCTGCGCAAGGCTGGCGGTTGCTTTCAGTTCTTTTGCTATTTCAAGGAACGCATCCCGACGGGAGGCTTCTGTTGCTGCATCGGATGGATCCATCCGGTCCAGAACCTCTCCGCCAACGCCGCCGTCAAAACTTGATTTGTTCAGTGAATAGGCAAGTGCGGCCTGCGCGGGCACCTTGATAGCTTACAACCTTTCCATGCTTCAAGGCGGTGAATAAAGCATCTGGAATGTCTGCTTCAGAGATTCCCTATGTTCGCAAAATCAGTTTTATGACCCGCAAGAATGTGGTTCAAGCCCTTTGGACTTGGTCCTGTCGCGACTCCGGTCTCTAGCTATATCGTATGAATATTATCTAATTTAGTAAAATCAACAACATTATCGACCGCAAACAAAGGGGACAGTCCCCTTTTTCTTGCTTTTCCTACGTCCCCCAAAAACTCTCAGCCTCCTTCCAACCAAACTTTTTTCGCCCAAGTTGCTAAATCAGGCCAAGATTCTTCAGTCGCGCCATTATGGTCCCAAAAACGAATCCGTCCATCTGGTACTATGCAATAATAGTCACCGTTATCTTCGCAGATTGGCAGCCAATCTTGCGGTATTCCAACTTTTCTAGCCTCACGAACCCCAACCGCAAGGTCGCCGTAATTTTCTTCTTCTCGCTCATTCAATGTGAAGGGAGACATGTAGCCAACAAAGGCATTGCTGACAGATTTCAAGAATAACTTGTAATCTTCAGGAAAATTAAAACCGGTTTTTCGCTCGTATCGCTCAATAATAGCGTCATTCGGTAACGGTTGATTCCTCCCATCTGGATGATCAAGCTGATTAATTTCTTCGAATACTTCTTCAATATTAGACTTCACCTAGTACTCCCTAGAAATCACTTGCTCTGTTTTTCCAATAATTCCGACGCCACGTGTTAAACTCGGCACGGTTTGTGATGTCCTAAAATAAATCTGTCCCCTTTTCATCCCGCGCACAACAACCCCCACCGATAACAACGTATATCGGGCAACAAGGCTCAGACGTTGATTACGCGACCAATGAAAGGCAGACACGGGCGTTCCCTGCGAACAGAATGACGGTTGCTTTTATTGCCTTGCAATCTGTTTTGGCGGGTTTCGGACAAAGCGGTAAGACAAAGCTCGCAAGCCATGGTTTGCCCAAATGTCATTTCATATCGAAATGGAAGGGTGCAGCCTCATTTTTGATTGACGTTTCTTTAGAGGAATGGCCGTTTCGACGTCGGATAAAATAGACATTTCAAATGTGGAAACAATGGGAACTATCTCATTTTTGAAGCAGCACATCGCCATCGCCGCTATACAGGTCGGTATTCATGCGATTAAGTAAAGAAGAGGACCGTTTCCTTAACACAATGTGTAGGTCTATTAGTATTGGAATGTTGGTAAATTATAAGTTTTGAGGAGCGCGGATAATGAATCTGTCCCATATTTCTGTTAATTTTTTTGATGTCCGATCTACTCCCATTCGTCGGGTACTATTCCGCTCTTTTTCAATTCATTTGCGCTTATTTCTACATTTAATTCTTTCTATGCTAGAAAGACAATTTTAGAATAATTTTTTATGGTTTCTTTTCTCCATTCGGTATTCTTGCAAAACTTATCAAATTTATTTGTTGGGAGTAGTATTTCGCATTCTCCCCCCATGTGCCCGCCAAATTGAAAGCCTATTCTCAAAAGGTTTGGTTCCGAAATTTCATTGGAATCTTTGAACCAATATCCGGTGGGTAGTTCATAGGCCATCGAACAAGTCCTCAACAGTTTTAATGGTTACTTCATCTGCGCGAAGAGATTTCAAAACCAAAAAAAGGGGACAGATTTATTTCTTAAACTTCTTCAGTGATGCTGTTCTTGCAGCGATGTCACCGTAAAATAAATCTGTACCCTTTTTCGCTATTTTTCTGTCAGTAGACGCATTTTGGAAAATTTTACACTCTATCGTGATTGTAGACTAGAAGGTTAAACGTCAGTATTTCACGTAATTGATACCAACCAATTAATTCTTTTCTTCATTTCAGTTGATACCAAATCTTGATTTTGGCTCCAAATCTTGTGAAAAACTGCTTCATAGTCGGCCAGCCTCTCCAAAAAAACTTGAACCCGCAAACTTGTTTCTCGATAGTCATGCTCGAAATTATCTAAGGAAATCATATGGATAGATCTCTCTATAGCCAAAGATAACTCTTCATTATCCAATGTGTCCAATGTTCTGACCACATGGGATAAATACTGATTCATGAATTTGAAGCGTATGCTTTTGGAGGTGCTGGTCAGTAATTTAGCTTGCTCAACATTTGTTAGTATTTTGTAATGTATTAGGAAGTCATTGGCGATTTCGCCCCAATTTCGCGCTTGATCATCTAACTTCATCAACAATCCGAAACACAATTCAAGATTAGACATATAAATTCTCTAACTTTTTGGAACCATGTAGTCACCTTCAAGATGGTAGCCAGCATCTCGAAGTTGGCGCATTTCGCGGAAAATTACTTTTCCCGGAAGAAAAGGGGACAGTCCCCTTTTCTTCGGCTCAAAATCAGCTCTGATCGTTTGATTGCTCTTGTCGCAAGCGTTCACGCCATTCCACAGAAACTTTTCCAATTTCTTCAAGGGCCATTTCCTGAGATTTCACATAATCATATTGAGCATTTTTGCGATAGAAAGCCTTTGAGTTCGCGTAGCTTTTGAATATCCAATACATCAACTCATCTACAGAATAAGTTTCAAGCCTTTTGGTCTCCACTCCTCTATCCGTTGCAACTAATGCCATTTTGCCATCTTCAGAAACTTCCAGATGCCTTCCTCCAAAGTTATCTGGAGCAGTGCCTAGTGGGAAATCACTGGGCTGGCCGTTCATCTTCTCGCTTAAGCGGCGATACGTTGTGAGTATTTCATTCGGAATATTCATAGATTTCTCAATCAAAAACTGGCCTGATGAAACCCTGATCAATTAGAAAAAAGGGGACAAATTTAGTTTTATAATCGCTCATTGTCGATGGCACCTTGATGATCTCAATTGCTATTTGACGGTGTCAAGGTGAGCGGCTGATCGCGCTAAATCGCCGAATGCATCCGATATCCCGGTGCGAACAGCAGGCGTGCGGATGTGATCCCGTGATCGCCATTCCATGTCGTGCGCTCCATCAGGAATAAGGGCGCGTCTTTGTGGGTGCGCAGGATTTTGGCTTCGGTTTCTGATGCCAGCACAGCGGAAAATGAAATGTCGCCCTTGGTATAGGGCGCATGCAGCACCAGCCATTCATTGGCACTGATTTTTGAGAGGTCCGCCTCGGCGATGGCTGGCGTGGCCGCAACCGAAACCCAGCGTTCTTCGAACATATAGGGTTTGCCGTCTGCCAGATGCAGCGACGTGATATGGAGCATGTCACTGTCGGGTGTCACGGCCAGATTGGTGCAGATTTCCGGCGGTGGGGTACGGCGTTCGCTATACAGCAGGCCATAGGCATATTTTTGCCCCCGGCCTTCGATCTCAAGCCTTATGACCGGAATATCAAGTTTGGCCCGGCGCACCGGATGGCTGGCAACGCGCGTTCCGGCCTTGCGGCGGCGATCAAGAAATCCTTCAGTTGCCAGCTCGCGCAGCGCACGGTTCACAGTAGCGCGCGCGCAGCCAAGCTGTTCGGCCAGTTCGACTTCCTTGGGGATCAAATCGCCCGGTTTCCATTGTCGGGTATGAATGCGACGCAAAACCTCGTCATGCACGCTTTGCCAGTTTGTCTGGGCTGCCAGTGCTGCGCGACGACGTGGGGCACGGGTGGACGTTGCCGCATCCCCGGTTGTCTTCTTGTCCGAGGTTACAGTCGGCATCCCGTTCACTGCGGGTACAGTCCCCCCGGTCGATGACTTGGGGGCTGTATCATGCGCTGTTTGCGGCGTTGTCTGGGTCTTGGTGCTCACACCGATGCCTTGAGTTGTTCCATGACCTTGCGATATTCATCCGTGATGGCGTTATGGGCAATATGGTGGCCATCGGTCACAACATGGCGACCAGCCGACCAGACATCACGCACCATGCGATCATCTCCGGCGAAGATATATGTATCGAGGATCGTATCGCCTGTTCGACCGATCAGGTCAACAGCCGTGCCATCAAGAGCCATCAAATCGGCCAATGCGCCAACCTCTATCCGGCCCGCATCCCGACCAGAAGCCTGTGCACCACCCTTGGCAACCGCGTCAAACAAACGGCGGCCGGTTGACTGGTGCGGGGTGGCGAGGGCGGCGCGTGAATTGTCGCGCAGGCGCTGGCTGTACTCAAGGGTGCGGATCTCCTCGGACAGCGAAATGCGGATGTTGGAGTCTGATCCGATTCCAATCGTGCCACCCGCACCAAGATAGCGCACGCCATCAAAAATCCCGTCGCCAAGGCTGCTTTCGGTAATCGGGCAAAGCCCCGCAACCGCACCGGTTTTGGCCAATCCAAGCGTTTCGTGTTCAGCCATTTGGGTGCAATGGATCAGGCACCAGTTTTCATTCACATCGGCATTTTCCAGCAACCATTCGACCGGACGCTTGCCCCAGAATGCGCTGACCTCATCGACCTCGGCGATCTGTTCGGCCAGATGCATGTGGATCGGACCGTCTTTGGAAAGCTTCGTCGTGGCGATTAAATCTTCGCGGCCAACTGCGCGCAGCGAATGCGGGGCAACACCCATGCGGGTATCAGATGGCAGGGATTTCAAAGCCTTGGCGGATTCCTCATACAATTTAGAAAAGCGTTCCGGGTCATTGCCAAACCGGATTTGACCATCGCCGAGCGCGCGTTTGTCGCAACCGCCATATTGATAATGGACCGGCAAAAGGGTGAGGCCGATGCCTGTGATATCGGCGGCGGCGGCAATGCGTTCGGCCATTTCGGCAATGTTGTCATAGGGCGCGCCACCGGGCTGATGGTGCAGGTAATGGAACTCGGTATTGTTGGCGTAACCGGCTTCCAGCATTTCCATTTGTACAAAGGAAGCAATGGCTTGCACGTGATCGGGGGTCAATTGATCGAGAAACCGGAACATCAATTGCCGCCATGTCCAGAAGGTATCACGCGGGTCTGGACCGCGTTTTTCGGTCAATCCGGCCATGGAGCGTTGGAAGGCGTGGCTGTGCAGGTTGGCGATGGCAGGCAAAAGCGTGCCAACATGGGTTCCGGTCGCGGGGGAATCGGCCTGAATGCCCGATATTCTGCCGGTTTGGTCGATTTCAACCCGGACGTTGTTTTCCCAGCCCGCTGTCGTAAGTGCCTGTTTTGCCCAAAGAACCGTCATTGCCTATACCCGTCTTGACAGAGTTATTATGTACGTACATATTATCGTTAATAACAAACTTATCAAGGGGTGATGCTTCGCATGTTGCTGGGAAATGCAAAAATCGCAACCATCGATAAAACGTCCGACGGGGACCGGTTTTCTTATTGTATGAGGAATAACGGTGCCGTCGCGATCAAGGACGATATGATCGTTTGGGTCGGCGATGCCGATGCCATCCCGGCCGAATATAAAGACGCCGCAAAATTCCCCTACCATGACCTTGAAGGTCGCCTGATTACTCCCGGACTGATTGATTGCCACACCCATGTGGTGCATGGCGGCAACCGGGCGGTTGAGTTTGAGATGCGTCTTGAGGGTGCAGGGTACGAAGAGATCGCGCGCGCGGGCGGCGGCATTGTCTCGACCGTGACCGCAACCCGCGAGGCGGATGTTGATCAGCTTCTGAAAAGTGCTCTGCCACGGGTTGACGCGCTTTTGGCCGAAGGTGTTTGCGTGATTGAGGTCAAGTCCGGCTATGGGCTGGACCGCGAGACGGAACTCAACATGCTGCGCGCGGCGCGCAAGATCGAAGAAGTCCGCGCGGTGCGGATCAAGACCACCTTCCTTGGTGCGCATGCCACCCCGGCAGAATTCAAGGGCGAACCGGACCGTTATATTGACGAGGTTTGCATCCCGACATTGCGTGCAGCACACGCCGAAGGGCTGGTTGATGCGGTGGACGGGTTCTGCGAAGGGATTGCGTTTAACACCGATCAGATCGCACGGGTGTTTGATGTCGCCCGTGAGTTGGACATTCCGGTCAAGCTGCATGCCGAGCAACTTTCCAATATTGGCGGCACCAAGCTGGCGGCCAGTTACGGCGCGCTTTCCATCGATCATGTCGAATATGCCAATGAGGATGACGCCAAAGCGATGGCGGCATCCGGATCGGTTGCTGTTCTGCTGCCCGGCGCGTTTTACACCCTGCATGAAACCCAGTTGCCACCGATTGAGGCGTTTCGCAAACATGGGGTTCCGATGGCGGTTGCCACCGATTGTAATCCGGGGACGTCGCCATTGATGTCGATTTTGCTGACCATGAACATGTCCTGCACGTTTTTCCGCCTGACGCCCGAAGAAGCCCTGTGCGGGGCGACGGCTCATGCTGCGCGTGCGCTTGGATTGGATGATACCGGGCAGGTCAAGGAAGGCATGCGGGCTGATCTGGCGATTTGGGATGTCAGCCATCCGGCCGAGCTTTCATATCGCATCGGATTTAACCCGCTTTTTGACCGTATTTTTGGCGGGGTTTCGATGAAGAGTTAGTTGGCTAACTCAATTGATTTGAGGTGTTGATTTAACCTCAATATTGCGCACTAACATCGAGCTTTAATATCGCCCTTAAGACCCGAGCCCGACACCGAAGCAACGCAGTTGACCAAATACCCAACCGCCGAAACACCGCTCCACAACGCTGTATTCTAAAGGGATGCATAATGACCGCGACCCATAACCAGACCCAAGGCAACACCGCACCTCTGACGCTCGTTCCTGCATCGGCAAAACTGGCGGATATTGAAGCCATCTGGCGCGATCAGCGCGCGGTTAAACTTGATCCGTCGGCCAAGGCCGGGGTTGAGGCGGCACATGCGATGGTGCGCGCCGCTGCCGATGGCGAGGATGCGGTCTATGGGGTTAATACCGGGTTTGGCAAACTGGCATCGGTCAAGATTGCATCGCAAGATACCGAAACCCTGCAACGTAATTTGATCCTGAGCCATTGTTGCGGTGTGGGGGAAGCGCTTGATATCGCGACCACGCGGTTGATGATGGCGTTGAAATTGCTGTCACTTGGTCGTGGGGCATCGGGTGTGCGCTGGGACATTATTGACCTGATCGAAGGAATGCTGGAATGCGGCGTAACCCCGGTTGTGCCATCACAAGGGTCGGTTGGCGCATCGGGTGATTTGGCGCCATTGGCGCATATGGCGGCTGCCATGATCGGGGCGGGGGAAGCCATTTATAACGGCGAAACCATGCCCGGCGCAGACGCGCTGGCCAAAGCCGGTTTGACGCCGGTGGTGCTTGGGCCCAAAGAAGGCTTGGCGCTGATTAACGGTACGCAGTTTTCAACCGCCTGTGCGCTGGTCGGGCTGTTTTCAGCCTGGCGCAATGCGGCAAGCTCGATTGTGACGGCATCGCTTTCGACTGATGCGATCATGGGGTCAACCGCGCCGCTGGTCGATGAAATCCATACATTGCGGGGTCATCCGGGCCAGATCAATGTCGCACGTGCGATGCGCGATTTGATGGATGGATCGGAAATCCGCGAAAGCCACCGTGAAGGTGATACCCGCGTTCAGGACCCCTATTGCATCCGCTGTCAGCCACAAGTCACCGGGGCGGCGATGGATTTGCTGCGCTTTGCCGGGCAGACCTTGGAGATTGAAGCCAATGCGGTGACCGATAATCCGCTGGTGCTGAAAGAAGACGGGCGGATTGTATCAGGCGGGAATTTCCATGCCGAGCCGGTGGCCTTTGCCGCCGATCAGATCGCGCTTGCGGTCGCCGAAATCGGCGCAATCGCCCAGCGCCGGGTCGCCTTGATGGTTGATCCAACGCTTTCGCATGATTTACCGCCGTTCTTAACGCCGGAACCGGGGCTTAATTCTGGCCTGATGATTGCCGAGGTCACAACAGCGGCGCTTATGAGTGAGAACAAGCATCTGGCAAACCCGTGTTCGACCGACAGCACGCCGACCAGTGCTAATCAGGAAGACCATGTGTCGATGGCGGCCCACGGGGCACGCCGGTTGGCGCGGATGAATGCCAATCTGTCTTATATTCTGGGTGTTGAGCTGATCTGTGCTGCACAGGGTGTTGAGTTCAGAGCCCCGCTTAAAACCAGTTCCGGTTTGCAGAATGTGCTGGGGACGGTGCGCAAGGATATCGCGACCGTCAAACAGGACCGTTACATGGCGCCCGATCTGGCCAAGGCGGGGGAACTGGTGACCAACGGAACGCTTGTCAATACCGCCGGTCTTTCGGGTTTTGTCGTTGGCGGAGGTGATTAATCATGATTGATCCGGTTGAAATCAAGCGCGGCGATAGCCCGATTGTTTTGGGGCTGCCCCATACCGGGACGTATGTGCCCGATGAGATTGCCGCCAAGCTCAATAATCGCGGACGCGAACTGGCCGATACCGATTGGCATATTCATACCCTGTATGATGGTGTTTTGGACGGTGCAACCACGGTGCGTGCGACATTTCATCGATACGTGATTGATGCCAACCGCGATCCGGCGGGGGAAAGCCTGTATCCCGGTCAGAACACGACAACCTTGGTGCCACTGACCGATTTTGATGGTGAAAACATCTGGGATGTTGCCCCGACCGAAGACGACATCGCAGAGCGCGCAAAGCAGTTCCACGCCCCCTATCACGCGGCTCTTTGGGCGGAACTGGAGCGGGTGCGCGCCAAGCATGGGATTGCGATCCTGTATGATTGCCATTCGATCCGGTCAAACATTCCGTTTTTGTTTGAGGGTACGCTTCCTGATTTCAACATTGGTACCAATCTGGGCACGACCTGTGACCATACGATCGAAATGCTGACCCAGGATATTTGTGCGCAGGCCGAAGGATATTCATCCATTTTGAATGGTCGTTTCAAAGGCGGCTGGACCACGCGCCATTATGGCCGCCCGGACATCAATCAGCACGCCATTCAGATGGAACTGGCACAATCGACGTATTTGTCGGCCGAGGCAGCGCCTTGGACCTATGACGAGACGCGGGCTGCAAAACTGCGCACGCATCTTTCTGAAATTTTGACAACTTTGGCCGCATTGGCCCCAGCACTACGAGGCAAATCATGACCAACAACCCGCGTCACAATCAGCGTGATATCTATCCGGCAACCGGAACCGACATCACCGCAAAAAGCTGGCTGACCGAAGCGCCGATGCGCATGCTGATGAATAACCTTCATCCCGATGTTGCCGAAAATCCGCATGAATTGGTGGTTTACGGCGGGATTGGCCGGGCGGCCCGGACGTGGAAGGATTTCGATCAGATCGTTGCCAGCCTCAAAGAACTGGAAGACGACCAGACCCTTTTGGTGCAGTCGGGCAAGCCGGTTGGGGTGTTTCAAACCCACAAGGACGCCCCGCGTGTTTTGATTGCCAATTCCAACCTTGTCCCCCATTGGGCCAATTGGGACCATTTCAACGAACTCGATAAAAAGGGTCTGGCGATGTATGGCCAGATGACCGCGGGCTCGTGGATTTACATTGGGTCGCAGGGCATTGTGCAGGGCACCTATGAAACCTTTGTTGAGGCCGGGCGTCAGCATTACGACGGCAGCCTTAAGGGCAAATGGATTCTGACCGGTGGTTTGGGCGGTATGGGCGGCGCACAACCGTTGGCGGCTGTGATGGCCGGGGCGTGCTGTTTGGCGGTTGAGTGCGATGAGACGCGGGCTGACTTCCGCCTGCGGACCCGTTATGTCGATGCCAAGACCCATTCGCTGGATGAGGCGCTGGAGATGATTGATCGCTGGACCAAGGCGGGAGAGGCCAAATCGGTTGCCCTGATTGGCAATGCGGCCGATGTGTTCCCGGAACTGGTCAAGCGCGGCGTACGTCCGGATATTGTGACGGATCAGACATCGGCCCATGATCCGGTGCATGGTTATTTGCCGCAAAACTGGACGGTGGCGCAGTGGCGCGAAAAGCAGGAATCAGATCCCAAAGCAGTCGAAAAG
Organism: Thalassospira lohafexi; assembly: GCF_002844275.1. GTDB lineage: Bacteria > Pseudomonadota > Alphaproteobacteria > Rhodospirillales > Thalassospiraceae > Thalassospira > Thalassospira lohafexi. The sequence continues at coordinate 193,181 of NZ_NXGX01000005.1, read as the reverse complement.
GCCGCCCGCGCATCAATGCGCGTTCAGGTCGAGGCGATGGTCGCCTTCCATGATGCCGGTATCCCGACGGTCGATTACGGCAACAATATCCGTCAGGTCGCGCTTGAAGAAGGTCTGGAAAACGCATTTGCGTTTCCCGGCTTTGTTCCGGCCTATATCCGACCGCTGTTTTGCAAGGGGATTGGTCCGTTCCGCTGGGCCGCGTTGTCGGGTGATCCGGAAGATATTTACAAGACCGATCAGAAGGTCAAAGAATTGATCCCCGATGATGAACATCTGCATAACTGGCTGGATATGGCCCGTGACCGGATATCGTTCCAGGGTCTGCCCGCGCGTATTTGCTGGGTCGGGCTGGGGCAGCGTCATCGTTTGGGGCTGGCGTTTAACGAGATGGTCAAGAATGGTGAGTTGAAAGCCCCGGTGGTGATCGGTCGTGACCATCTTGACAGTGGTTCGGTCGCAAGCCCGAACCGCGAAACCGAAGCCATGCAAGATGGTTCGGACGCGGTCAGTGACTGGCCGTTGCTTAATGCGCTGCTGAATACCGCATCGGGGGCCACATGGGTTTCGTTGCATCATGGCGGCGGTGTCGGAATGGGCTTTTCGCAGCATTCAGGCATGGTGATTTGTTGTGACGGCACAGAAGATGCCGCACGTAGGGTCGAACGCGTTCTTTGGAATGATCCGGCAACCGGTGTGATGCGTCATGCCGATGCGGGATATGACATTGCACTCGATTGTGCACGTGAACACGGGCTTAATCTGCCCGGGATTCTCGGCAAATAAATTCGATACGTTACACGACAGGTGCGGGGGCTCCCCGCCCCTGATCAGGGTTCAATCAAGGAGGCTTAACAATGAAAAGACGTGATTTTCTGACCGCCGGTGTTGCCGGTGTTGGTGCAGCGGCCGCGGCCGCAACTTTTGCAACCCCTGCCATTGCACAGGATAAACGCCAGTGGAATATGGTCACCGCATGGCCGAAAAATCTTCCTGGGCCGGGCGTTGCGGCACAGAAACTGGCTGATCGTATCACCACCCTTTCGGGCGGGCGGATTGAAGTCAAACTGCATGCTGCGGGTGAACTTGTTCCGGGCAATGGTGTGTTTGATGCGGTGGCTGAAGGCACAGCAGAAATTTATCACGCAGTTCCGGCCTATTGGGGGTCAAAATCCAAAGGCATCCTTCTGTTCGGGTCGCAGCCATTTGGCCTGCGTGCCGACGAGCAAGCCGGTTGGCTTGCCCATGGTGGCGGTCAGGACCTGTATGATGAAATGTATGGTCAGTTCGGGTTGAAACCGTTCCTGTGCGGGAACTCTGGCCCGCAGTGGGCGGGTTGGTTCCGCAATGAAATCAATTCGGTTGATGACCTTAAGGGGCTTAAATTCCGCACCACGGGCCTTGCGTCCGAGATGTGTTCAAAACTTGGTATGGCGGTTCAGGCCATGGGCGGGCGCGACATGTTCCAGGCGTTGCAGTCAGGTGCACTTGATGCCGGTGAGTTCATTGGTCCGTGGTCCGACAGTGCGCTTGGTTTCTATCAGGTTGCCAAAAATTACTACTGGCCGGGTGTTGGTGAGCCGTCCTCAGCCGAGGAATGTGCGGTTAATGCCAAGGCGTTTGCCGATCTGCCCGATGATCTTAAAGCCGTGGTCAAATTTGCCTGTGACAGTCTTTATAATGAAGTCTGGACCGAGTATGAGACCAAACACGCGATGGCGTTGCAGAAACTGGTGGCCGAGCAGGACGTCAAAGTCCGTATGTTGCCAGAAGAAGTGATCTCCGCCATGGGTGAAGCAGCGGCCGAAGTGATTGGCGAATTGCGCGAAAGCGACGATGCGTTGACGCGCAAAGTAACCGAAAGCTTTGTGTCTTATCGTGACCTGATTGGCGGTTATATGACCTATGCCGATAATGGTCAGATGAATGCACGCGCCAAGGTGCTTGGCTTCTGATAAAGATGCTAACCGGCGCAAGGGGTTGCCCTTGCGCCGGTTTTTGCTTTCGGGGGGATTTGATGCAACGCCTTGCTGATCGGCTTGATCTTGTGAACCACTGGACCGGGATGACGGTGCGCTGGTTTGCGCTGTTGATGGTTCTTTTGCAGTTTTCCGTGGTTTTGCTGCGCTATGTTTTCGGGTTCAGCTTTATTGCGCTGAATGAAAGCGTTTTGTACCTGCATTCCGGGCTTTTCATGCTTGGTGCGGGTTATACGCTTTTGGTGGATCGGCATGTGCGGGTCGATATTTTCTATGCTGCGGCCAAGGACACCACCAAGGCGCGCATAGATACGTTTGGCTATGTGTTTCTGGCAATCCCGTCGATGGCGGCCTTACTGTATTGGACATGGCCATCGGTGGTTAATTCCGTATCGATGATGGAAGGGGCGATTTCGGTTGGGGGTATTCCCGCCGTGTGGCTTTTGAAATCACTGATCCCGGCGTTTTGTCTTCTTTTGATTATTCAGTCTGTGGCCTGTTTGCTCAGGCAAATCATTATTTTGCGCGGCGGTGCTGAAGACAGGGGTGCGCAAAGCTAATGGAATATCTTGATTTATTGATGTTTGTTGCCCTGATGGGCTGCATCCTTCTGGGTTTCCCGGTGTCATTTTCGATTGCCGGTGTTGCGGTGGCGTTTGGCTATCTCGGCTGGGTCACCGATACAATGAACATCGGTCTGATGGGGGCGTTCGGACAGCGGGTCTTTGGCACGCTGACCAATGATGTTTTGATCGCCATTCCGTTGTTTGTCCTGATGGGCGTTGTTCTTGAACGATCGCGCATTGCCGAGGATTTGCTTCATACCATGGGGCGGCTGTTTGGCCAGTTGCGCGGCGGGCTTGGCATTTCGGTGGTGTTGGTCGGCGCGCTTTTGGCGGCATCGACTGGGATTGTTGGGGCGACGGTGATCGCCATGGGCATGATCGCGCTGCCAACCATGTTGCGCACGGGATATAACCCGAAACTGGCATCCGGGCTTGTCTGCACGGCCGGGACATTGGGGCAGATTATCCCGCCATCGACATTGCTGATTATTCTGTCGGATGTGATGTCATCGGCCTATCAGCAGGCGCAGTATGAGCAGGGCAAATTCACGATTGAAACCATTTCCGTCGGGCAGATTTTTGCCGGGGCCTTGATCCCGGGCCTGACGCTGGTGGCGATTTACATCATCTATATTTTGCTGCGCGGATATTTTTGCCCGCAGGACATGCCGCCGGTTCAAAGTGACGATGGCCGACCCAGTATGGGGGAGGTTTTCGGCGCGGTGTTGCCACCGGTGTTGCTGATTATCGCCGTACTTGGTGCGATCCTTGGCGGGATTGCCACTCCGACCGAGGCCGCATCGGTGGGCGCGATTGGTGCGATCCTGATGGCGGGTGTGCGTCAGGGGGCTAATCGTAATCTGGTTCTTCTGGGCACAGTTGCCCTTTTGATTTTGGCGATCATGGCCGGTATCGCACCGGTCCGTTTGCAGCGCAGTGACCTGACCGGGTTTGATTATGTGCTGGGGGCGGGCTACGTCGTGCTGTCGATTGCCGGGATTATGGCGATTGCCGCCTGTTTGAAACAGGCGTGGAAGGCGGATGTTTTGAAATCCGCACTGACATCGACCATGACGGTATCTTCGATGATTTTTGCCACCATCCTGACGGCCAGCATGTTTTCGCTGGTGTTTATCGGGTTGGGCGGTGAAGACCATGTGGCGGAAATCCTTGAATCCATGCCCGGAGGCCCTACGGGGGCGCTGTTTTTTTGCATGGCGGTGATTTTCGTTCTGGGCTTCTTCCTTGATTTCGTTGAAATCACGGTGATCTTGCTGCCGCTTATTGCGCCCGGCTTGATCATGATGGGGCATGATCCGGTGTGGCTGGCGATCCTGATTGCGATCAACCTTCAGACATCGTTCTTAACCCCGCCGTTCGGGTTCTCGTTATTTTACCTGCGCAGTGCGGCCCCACCGGAAATCACCACCGGCCAGATTTACAAAGGTGTGGTGCCGTTTATCGCGCTTCAGGTATTTGGCATTTTCGTGATCTGGCTTTGGCCGTCACTGGCGAACTGGTTGCCGAGTGTGGTTTTCTGATCAGGTTGCAAAGAGATATGTTTAAAAGCGCCCCCGATAACTAACTGTCGGGGGCGCTTTGTTTTGGACCATGACAGGCGTGAAAATCGTGCGCGTTGGAGTTACGGCTAAAACGATGATAACAAGGGGTTTGTCGTTTTCTGGTTGGCGCATTATCAGACGGATCGATAGGAAAAGAAGGAACCCGATGACGCAGAGCAAATGGTTCGTATCCCTACCGGGGCAGATGACAGCGCGGCGGCGGCTGTTTTGCTTTCCGTTTGCTGGCGGTGGGGCATCGTTTTACCGGTCATGGCGCAGCCGTTTGCCCGCCGATATTGAGCTTGTGCTGGTCTGCCTTCCGGGCCGCGAGCAGCGGTTTGGCGAACCATTGATTGATACAATTGATGGCATGGTTGCGGCCATCCATAGGGCCATAGGGCCACTGACCGATAAGCCGTATGCATTTTTTGGCTATTCGATGGGGGCGATCATTTCGCACCATCTGGCGTGTAAGATCGTTGCGGAGGCTAGAGAAGGGGAGTGCGGGCCAGAGCATTTGTTTCTGGCGGCACGGCGCAGCCCCGATATTGCGATGAAACGCTCACCCTTACATGGGTTGTCGTCCGACCAATTCTGGCAAGAGATCGCCAAATATGGCGGGACACCCAATGAAATTCTTGAAAATCAGGAATATCGGGACCTGTTTGAAGCGCCACTTCGCGCCGATTTCAAGCTTTCGGAAACCGCATGTTCCGGTGATCTTGCCAAGCTATCCTGCCCGATTACCGTGTTTGGCGGGGATGCGGATACAAGCCCGGTGCCAGACGACCTTGAGGGGTGGCAGAAGGCAACCACGGGTGGGTTTGCCAAGCATGTTTATGCTGGCGGACATTTCTTTATCACCGACCATCAAAATGCGGTGACAGCGTTGGTTGCGGAGGCGTTTGGCGGTTGATCGACGTTTGGGCCTAGGTGCTGGTCTCGTCAAACTGCCCATCGCGGACATGATAGATGCGATCCGCAAGGTGGAACCATCTGTCATCATGGGTGACGCAAATCAGGATTTTGCCCTGTGCGCGCAGGTCGGGCAGAATTTTTTCATAAAAGACCGAACGGAAATGCGGGTCCTGATCCGCGGCCCATTCATCAAGTACGAGGACGGGTTTTTCTTCAAGAAGGGCGGTGATCAGGGCCAGGCGTTTGCGTTGGCCCTGTGACAGGGATGTTGTTGAAAAGGCGTTGTTTTCAAGCGTTACCTTATTGGCGATTTCCATCTGATTGAGCAGGGCGTTGACCTTATCCTCGTCAATCGGGTCAATGCCATAAAGGGCGTCAAAAAGATGGTAGCCCGCCAGGACCGAGGCAAACTGATCGCGGTAGTTCTGGAGCTGATCAATACCCAGAGGCGTGCCATTGACCGTAATTTCACCGCTGTCAAAGGCGCGAAGACCGGTCAAAAGCGCGATCATGGTTGATTTTCCCGCCCCGTTTCCCCCGGTGATAAAGGTAATTTCACCGCGTTTGAAGCTGGCGTTCAGCGGGCCGACGGAAAACCCGCCAGTTGGGCCGGGATAGGTAAAACGCACATCGTTCAGCGCAATTTCCGTGATGTCGGTAAGCGGTGCGCTTGTGTCTTTGCTGTCGGTGGCATTGGCTTCGCGCTGGTGCTGTTTGCTAAGCGCATCACCGAGTTCTTCTTGCAGGCTGGTGATTTTGGCAAGGGCGGCTTCGCTGTCGTTAAAGGCCGGCAAGGTCATGATGGTCGAGCCGATGGGGCCAAACAAAAACAGGGTGGCCGTGGTGGTTTGCACCGCGACGTCATGATAGTCGGATGTGAACATCGGCACGATGAAAACCATGGCCGCCATCATGATATAAAACGCAAGTTGTACGGCGGCGGTTTCACGGGTCCATTGTTGTTTGATGGTGGCCTTGGTATCGCGGGTGCGTTCCGACCGGGTTTTGAGCCGCGACAGCAGGGTTTCACGGCGAAGACTGTTCATCTTCACTTCCTTAAACCCATCAAGCAGATCGGTCAGCCCGCCAAACAGTTTGCCTTCGTCCTCGGCGGCTTCGCGGACGGCGGCATTAATGCGTTTGATGCGATAGAGGTGAATGCCGACAGCCAAGGCAGCAAGCACGGCGATCATGGCAAAGGCAAACAGCGACAACCACGCAAGATACAGGCTGACGAACACGATCAGAACCAGTTGCTGTATGCCGTTCATCAGCATCGGCAGGGTGTTTGAGATGGTCTGCATTTCCTGGGTCATAGCGGCCTGTATCGGGCCCTGACCAACGGTTTCAAGCGTTTCGGGGGAGGATGTGCGAACTTCGTCAAACAGGGACAAGCGGAATTGATGCAGAATGCGTTCGACCTCGCCTGCGACAAGCGTGTCTGCGGTGTGCTGCGACCAGATGAAGCCGATCAATGATAGCGCCATCAAGGCCAGAAGCCGCGCGCTGATGGTGCCCTCTTCGGCCTGAGACGAGGCCATATTGACGATGACCAGAACCATGGTGGTCGAGACGGCCGCCATGACGAGGAGGGCAACAACAGTGCGCATATTGATGTTCGCGCGCGTGCGCAGGACATTGAACAGCATCATGTCAGATCCTCCCGCGCGGGTCAGTGAGATCAAGCTCGCTCAGCTTGCCGGTATCAAGGTGCAATCGACGGTCGGCAACATCAAAATAATGATCGTCATGGGTGACGGCGATGATGGTCGTGCCGCGCTGTTTAAGTTCAGGCAGAATTTCGCGGTAGAACTTTTTACGGAAATACGGGTCCTGATCCGCGGCCCATTCATCAAGCACAATGATCGGTCGATCTTCAAGAATAGCCGTGATCAGAGCCAAGCGTTTGCGTTGTCCAGCCGATAGCGCGATGGTGATAAACCGCCCGTCGCGAATGCCGGTCACGTGGGCAAGCTCAAACCGTTCGATCCAGTATTGCGCATCCTCAACCGCGATGTCGGTTGTGCCAAACAGTTCCTCAAACAGATGAGAGTCTGAAAAAACGGTCGCGATCAGATTGCGATACGCCGACATGCTTTGCGGGCCAAGCTGGGTATTGTTGATGCTGACCTTGCCAGAAACAGGACGATACAGACCGGTCAGGATTTTGATCAGCGTCGATTTACCTGCCCCGTTCCCGCCGGTGATAAACAAAAGCTCACCGCGTTTGACGGATAAATCAATCGGTCCCAATTCAAACCCGTGGCGCGGATCGCGGTTGGGATAGGTGAAGACAACATTTTCAAAACTGACGTGATCAAAAGGATCGCTGAGCGGCATGCCGTCTTCGGCAATCGGTTCGCGAATGTCTTCGAGGTCCTTTGACAGTTGCATCATGCGAACGGCCGATCGTTCGGCCATGCCAAGTACGGACATTGACTGCACAATGATGCTGATCGGGCCGATCATGAACAGGACGGCAGTACTGATTTTGGCAACGTCGGCATCGAAACTGTCGGAATATACCGGCACGATAAAGACGATGATGGCCAGCAGGATATAGAAGGCCGAAATGCCCATGATCATCTGACGCGAAATCATGGTTTGGGCTTTTTTGCCAATCTCGGCCTTGTTGTCAGACGCATTGTCAAAGGCGACCTTGAAGGCATCGCTGCGTTTGGACCACATCCGGACTTCCTTGATGCCCGCAAACAAATCGGACACCCGGTCAAACAGGATGGTTTCAACCTGATGAAGTTTGCCAAACCACATCGAAAGCGTTTTGCCCATCCGCAGATAGATCAGAATGCCGACCCCGACCACGACGACAATGATGAAAAACGCCAGCATCGACAGCCAGAACACATAGGCCATGACAGCAACCAGCAGCAGCAGGCTTCTGAAAGCCATGCCGATCATGTGGGAGTTTTGCGAGATATTCTGTGTGCTTTGGGTGATGCTGTCAAAAAGGCGGGACTGGCCGAAAATCTCGATCTGGGCGAAGTCGGCAACGGCGATTTGCGACAACAGCTTTTTGCGGACCCGGTCAATGCCGTTTTCGATTTGCCGGGCAATGGTGCTGATCAAAAATACTTCGGCAAGGAAGTAAACAACGGCCAGCACGATAAAGGTTGCGGCAAGTGCCCAGTTCACCTCGTCAATGCCGTTATCGGCGATTTCTTCGGCGGCCGTGTTGACGATGCCAAGAAGTGCTGCGCTGCCGACACCCGAAAGTGCACCCGCAACGCCAAGCCGGATGACAAGGTTGTTATCGCCCCAAGATAACAATTCCAGCAACTTCATTTAGTTAACGGCCCCCAAAACAAACCCGGCGTTGATGGATCAACTGTAGCATGGCCTGATGAACTGTCCAGCGGCCCAAATATGTTTCGTGAAATATCCATCAAATACGCATTAAACATTTGGCTGAAGATACTGGTCGGGAATGGCACCCTCGCTGTTGATCACAAGCACGCGACTTTGGCTTGTGATCGCAAAGCGATCCCGCAGTTCCGGGTTTTGCGCAACATGCCACAACCCGGCAATACCCGATATCCCGGTGTCCCATGTATCAAGCGGTGGATCGTTGCGGACACCGAGGGTCATCTGGTCCTGTACACGTTTGGCGATGGCATCGTTAATCACGATATTGCCAATGCAAACGTCTTGAAGAATTTCAAATGCCGACAGACTGGGACAACCACACGACAGCCCGACCATGCGGGTCAGAAGTTTTCCCGGCACACGGGTCAATGTGCCGCGTTCGATGCTGGTTTTAACGCAGGCAGCAGTTTCAGGTTCTACAGAACAGACCACCGGCTTTTGCCCGGTTTCATGCCACATGCCAATCGCACATCCTGCCGCCATGCCGCCGACCCCACATTGCAGAAAGATGCTGTCGAGGGTTTCATTTCGGGCACGAAGTTGACGGGCGCATTCGACACCCAGCACGGCGTAGCCCGCCATGATGTCGCGCGTCACATCCAGATCGCCATTGTAATCGGTGTCGGTGATCAATAGGACATTCGATGCGGTTGCCGCGTCGCTGGCGGCAAGGACTGCATCATCATAGGTGCCATCGACATAAACCAGTTCCGCGCCATTATCGCGGATACGCCGCATGCGTGCCGGGTCAACGTCGCTTCCGACATAGATTTTTGCTGGGCAATTGAATTTCGTCGCCGCCCACGCAGTTGCAAGGCCGTGGTTGCCATCGGTGGCGGCGATGGCGGTATAGTCGCGGCACTGAGGGCTTCCGGGTTCGATGCCGCGTTTAAGGAGTTGACGTTTCAGCCCATATGGCGCGCCAAGGGCCTTAACCCCGCCAAGGCCAAACCGCTTGCTTTCATCCTTGATCCAGACCTTGCCAATGCCAAGCTCATTGGCCAAACCCGGGCATGACAGCAAGGGGCTTTGGCTGTAGTCCAGCCAGGACGAGATCAGATCAAAGGCCTGATAAACCTCGTCGCGTCCGGGGACAAAGGCGTTTAAACCGGTCACTGTATGATCCTGAGTGGCAAGGGTGGTGTCTGAATATACATACTAATGGTTATGATAAGGGCTCTTTGGATCGTCAAATACAATTTGCTTAAGAATACAGGTTAAATGTCTGAGAAACTTTGCAATGCGCAAGATTGAATCTCGACGGTGCGCGATAAAATCCAGTACAGTAAAGCCTGTTGCGCAAACTGGTTGTGGTAGAATTGACCTTGTGGTTTTCATCGGACGGCCTGGCTAAACCAATAAGATGGACAATTGCATCCCTGTATCTTGTTTGCGGGATGTCGGTTGCTGGTTATGCGCAAGACGCGACAACGGCGGATTCCGCGCAGGCCAGTGCACCCCAAGTCGGTACCGCGCAAGGTCAAGACGCCGATGTTGCCATGCCGGCCCAAGCCGAGGCTTTTGATGTCGACCAGTATGATGCAGATGATATCAAGATCAGCGACAGTAACCCCGATATGGTTGATGGGTGGCTTTATAAACCCGATGCCATTCCCCTGTCGCAATATCGGCGCAAGTCGCGCGATCCTGACAGTCTGATTGCATTGTCGAACGCTACAGAAATTATGGGCGATGGCAAAAGCGAACGGTCCTATTACGCTGCGATCTATAGCGGTAGTACGAATGGCGTGTATTTTCAGGTGGCAGCGAAAATCTGCGACATGATGCGTCGCAGCTACAAACGTCATCGAGTTCATTGCGTCCCGCTTCGATCCCAGGGGGTTGGCAGCAATATCCAATTGATGAAAGAAGGACGGGTTCAGTTGGCGATTGTGCAATCAAACAACAACTGGGAAGCTCAGGCCGGGGTTAACCCGATCCCTGGCGCGCGGTCTGTCATGTCATTGCATGACGAGATGGGGCTTTTGATTGTGCGTCGGGATTCCGATATCGAAAGCATTGCCGATTTGCGCGGCAAGCGGATCAATATTGGCCCGGAAGGATCGGCATCGCGCGAGTTGTGGCTGGAATTGCTCGGGCAATACGGCATCAAGCTTGACGATATGAAAACTGTCTACAGCGTTGCGCAGGACTATAACCGGCTTGGTATTTGCGAAGATTATATTGATGCGTTTGGTCTGTGGATCGGCCATCCGGCATCCATCATTGAAGACAGCCTTGCCTGTGATGCCAAAGTGATTGGCATGGGCGGACCATTGACCCAGAAACTGGTGTCGGCAAACCATTATTTCTTTGATCAGGTCCTTCCGGCCAGAACATATGACCGGCAGGAACAGGCAATTAACTCATATGGTTTCAAGGCGTCACTGCTGGCCTATGAAGTGGCGGATCCGTATGTGGTCTATTGGGTGACCCGCATCATCCATGAGAATATCGAACAGCTGAAAACCGAGTTTCCAACCTTTCGCAGTGTTATGGCCGATGACATGTATGAGAAGGGCAACTTCCTGCCGTTCCATAAAGGGGCGGCATGCTATTGGGAAACTGATCTGCATGCCTGCGACTGGCAGCAATTCTATAATGAGCCAGATAGCGTTTCAAACGCGGCAAACACGCCTTACACCTATATGCAGTGAAACCACCTACGTGCAGTCAAGCGGCAACCAGCCGATGTCTGGGGCGCTTTGCGAGGTGGCCTTGCGAAAAGTCACGCCGACATAGCCCGCCTTTAGCAAGCGATGACAGTTTTCAAAATCTGTTGCCGGGCACCATTGGGTGATTTCATTGGTTTGGTGGGGCATGGGGTTTTTGCCGAGGTCAGCGCGCATCAAAAACCGATGGCCGCCATATTTTTCCTTCAGACCACGAATGATCATTCCGGCAGACAGAATGTTGATCAGGCTTGCGACATTGCCTGGTGCGACGGTGGTCAGTGCAATTTCACGTCCATCAGTGCGTGCCGCGTTTAGACGATGACACGTCAATTTATATTGCCAGTTCTGCCCACGACAATCGCGTCTGACCGCAACGCCGTCGATATGCGCCACCGATTTTAGTTGGTCGGGCGGTAAGCCGTGATCGGCTCCGAAATTAAGATCACCGGGGCGTGGTAACCCCAAGACGCCATAGGCAAGCAGGGTATCTTGATCAAGGATGCCAAATATCTGGCCGCAGTCAGACAGGTGCTGCTGAAAAAAGATGTCTGTTTCACCGGCAACGAGTGTGGGGTCGGCATCGGCAAGCACATCGTGATGCAACGCAATGACGGCGGATAGATGGGTTTCATTCAGGCGGGCAATTACAGTCATTTGATAATTTCAGCGTAATCAAGCAACGAAAGGGGTGGATAGAGTTCCAGCCTGCGCGCCGACGACAGCCGGATCAGATAAGAAAACCGGTCAAGTGTTTCAATGGGAATATCTGCCGGTGAAAGGCCATTGATCAGGATGTCTTCGACCTTGCTTGCGGCTAACCGTCCGACAAGTTCATAGCGGCTGACCAGACCCAGCATTGCCTGACCGTCGCGGACTTCAAGTTCCGTGGCACTAAAGGCGGCCAGACCGTTATCAAAGCCCGCATCGGTCAGGGCGTCGCGGTACGTGCCAATAAAGTTGTCGGGTCCAATATAGAGGATATCCGCACCGCGTTTGGCAAGATCGGCAACGGCGGGCGCGATGTCACTTGACGACGGATCGCCGTTTTGGCCAAGCGGGGCGGCAAGAACGTCAAACCCCATTTCGGCCCCAAGTGCGGTCAGTTCTTCGACGTTGGAAACCGAGTTGTCTTCACCGTTATTATAGACAACCCCCAGTTTGTTCATCGGGCGATATGCGCGGATGGCCTGAATTTGTGCAGGCAGCGGGGCAATGTGGGTGGCCCCGGTGATGTTGGGGCGCGATTGTCCGGGCGGCGCGGCAATGCCCGTTTTCCAAGGAGATGACACCATGACAAACACCACGGGAAGATCGGTGATGTTTTTATCGGGATCGACCTGATTATATTTGCCAACAACGTTGGATGTGATCCCGGTACCCCAGGTATAGACAAGATCAGGCGGGTTTTTGCGTAAGGTGGCGATGATGCCCGGGATGCGGGAAAGATCGCGTTCAACATCATAAATCTGAAGATCGACAGGAATGCCGCGGTCGGCAAAAAAGCCCCGAAAACCGTTTTCGACCCGTGTTTCGCCGCGCCAAAGGATCATTGCAATTTTCAACGGATCGGGGCTGTTGGTTTGCGCCAAAACACTGGTCGTGGAAAACGTGACGGCCAGCACAAGCACGGTGAGAATACGCAAAAAATGGATCAGATGGGTCATGGTGCGTCCTCCTGCACGGAGGGTTTGGTTTTTTGATCTGCGGGCACGTGACCGAACATGATTTCAAAGAAAATCACCGCAACCGCGGCAATCGCCCCGAAACACAAGACGGCGGCATCGGTGCCAACCCACAAGGTTAATCCAGCGGCCAGCAACGGTCCCAAGGCGCCGCCAAGCCGTTCTGCCAGTCGCAGAACGGCAAGCACCGGGCCCGATCCATGATCGCGGGTGAAATCGGCACTGATTTTCAGACTGGCAGAAAGTTGGGCCGGGATTGAGGTCGCCTGTGCAAGACCAAGCATGGCAACTGCGACGGCAAAGGTTGCATATTGTGGCATGAAGCCTGCCAGCAACAAGCCGGTTGCGGTTAGTCCGCCGCCAATGCCCACAGCCCGAATTTCATTTTGTTTGCTATCGGTCCAACGCGCGACCCCCCAACCTGTCAGAAGGGCAACAAGACCATAGAGCATGATCACACGCCCGGTTTCGGCGGTGGTGGCACCTGATTGCAACAAGATCAAAGGGGTCAGGTAATAAAGAAACCCGCTGAGGATCAGTTTGGCCGGGACGGCGGCAAACAGGACCAAGACTTGCAGTCGTCGATTGCCCAGCATGGCCTTGAAGGCTTTGCGTGTCGGGACAGGGGGGGATGTTTTGCCACGCACGGTGTTGTCCATCAGGAAGAAGGCCAATGCAACCGCCAGACAGGCCATTGCGGCCCCGGCAACAAAGGTGATGGCGTCACCAAAGTGACCCGCAAAAATACCGCCAACCGCCGGGCCACAAATATCGGCAAGCATAATGCCGCTGACCATCATGGCCGTCCCCTGTGTGCGGTTGCTGTCATTGGTCGCATCAAGGACATAGGACTGACAGGCGACAAAGGTTGTGGCGTAGCCGATGCCCGATAATGCGCGCCACAGGATCAGATCCCAAAGACCGGTGGCAAAGGCCGTTCCGCACAGGCCAATGGTGGCAAGAAGGGCCCCGGCCAGATACATGCGCAACGACCCGATCCGTTCCTGAAAAAGGCTGCAGAGTGGCATGGCAATGGCAACCATCAGAAGATGTGTTGCCATGACGATCCCCGCACCAAGCTGCCCGTCGATGGTCGGTGCGGTAACCTGACTAAAGAACGCGGGCATGATTGGACGGGCGAGTTCTTCGGCCAGAACAAACATGAAGGCCAGCAAGCGCACGCCGATCAATTTGACTTCGCGTTCCCGGTGCGGTCGGGTGCCGACCTTTTGCGCCGTGCGGCTGATCACGGTGTTGATATGTTCCATGAAACTGCCGATTTCATCGCGTGTCGACTGACCATGCAGGATTGTGAATTTACGTTCACGGACATTGGTCAAAACCCGTCGGGCAACCCGGGCGGGCAGGGCGACATTGACGGTCAGAACCAGTAAGACAAGTTCAAACGACAGTGCCAGCGTGATGATGAAAATGATCGCGATATCAAACAGATTGTCGGTGACAGGGCGCATCAGGGCGGCGCGGTCATGACCAATGACAATTGCCAGATCATTTTCGACATGATCGTTGTGGGCGTCATGACCAAGCGTGACACGGGTGATGATGCTGGGGTGTGTGTCGGTGCCGGCATCACTGTCACTGGCAAGTGCCTGTTTGATAGCATCACGCGCCATGCCGCCGACATGCAGCAGGTCCTGTCCGTGAACGATTGCAGCAAAGCTTAGATCCGGATCGCCAGATTGCAGTTGGTGCACGACGTCTTCGAACCCGACAATCGCATCGAGCGGGATGCCAAGTTCCAAGGCATGTTCGATTTTTTCGGCCAGTGTTCTGGCTTCGATTTCAGCCTTTTCGCGGATTTCCGATTGCAGGTCGGCACGCGCAAGATCAGCCGCGCGCCATGAAATCCCGATCAGCGCGACACATAGTGCCAAGGTGCTAAACAGCAGTAAAATCCAGATCGTGCCCTTTGGCACGATGCGGCGATGAGATGTTTTCGCCGCACCGGGCAGAGGAGATTTTGGTTTGGTGTTCTGGGTCATGTGGATTTCTCCACCGATGTATCGCGATCTGTCTGGGGATCATCATTTGGCAACTGATCGCGGATTTCACGATACAGCGCGATCAGGTCCATCTCGCTTTCGGTAAGAACATCCTTGTCATGGGCGGTGCTGGTGCCGGCCTGACCGGCGAGGGCGCGTTCGATGTCTTCGTGGAGTTCGGAAAATACCCGGTGGCGGCGGCGCATTAAAACCACCAGAAGGCCCAGAACCGGAATGATGGCGAGCATCCCGATCGCGGCCGATTTCCACATTTCGGTAAAGGCGCCATCGAGTTTACGGAAATATTCGCCGCTGTCGGCGGTAATTACCAGCATACCGGCACATTGGCCCAGACTATCGCGCAGGGGTGTCACGGCGATGACGCCCTGATCGGTAAAGCGAGTCCATGATGTTTTGTCCTGTGCGTCCGGCGGTGCTGCCGTGGTACCGGCACCTTGGGCGGTCTTGGTGGCCGTATCGGAAGCTGTCTGGGTGATGATCGTTCCCTGACAGTTCTGTACAGCGATGTGGGTGACTTCGCGCGACATGCCAAGGCGGCGATCCAGAATCGCACCAAGGTTTTCCATATTTTCCAGACGCAGCCCCAGATCAATCCCGGCCAGGAGGTCCTGACTGGTTTCATTGCTGACGACGTTGATCCGCTGTGTGACCAAGGTTCTTAGCGTTTGATCAAAGCGCAGGTAGTTCAGCACGGTTGTCATGCCAAGTGCAGCTGCCAGCACGAGAAAAAGTGCAACACCGATCTTTGTTGCCAGGCTCACTACAATGCTCCTGCGAAAGCGCGAAAAGGGCAATCCAACATTATGGTCCTTTGTGGCAGGCGTTTTAGTCTTAAAAGGCTATCGTCGGTTGCCTAAGTGCTGCGGTCAAGTGCGTATAAGCCCCTGAATCGGTTTGCAGTGTGAAAATTTAGCGTTTATGCTTTAGGTACTTAACAAAACCGGGGGGTGATATGGGCAATGCACGGTTAGAACAGTTGAAGCGCAACAAGCAGAAGCGGCTTGCTGGCGGCATTGTTCGGCGTAATATGCTTTGGGCTGCGGGCACCGGCCTTATTCCCATTCCCGTTCTGGACTCGACCGCGGTGGTTGCCGTGCAGCTTAAAATGCTGGCGGAACTGAGCAGTCTTTATAATGTCGATTTTCGCAAGAGCAGTGGACAGGCTGTCATCGCGACGATGATGACCAGTATTACCGGTGGTGTTTTAGGTAAATCGTTTTTGGCGACGGGTATTTTTTCCGGGTTGTCCAAGGCCTTGCCGGTGCTTGGTACGTCCTTGAGCATTCTGACCATGCCGGGTTTCAATGCGGCATTTACCTATGCGCTGGGCCGTGTTTTTGTGATGCATTATGCGGCAGGCGGGACCTTGAAGGATTTCGATCCGAAACAGGCAGAGCCATACTTTAAAGAAAAATTCAAAGAAGGCTTCACGGTCGTTAAAGACGCGAAAGCGGCATGATCGATCCAGCAGGGTAAACTCGGGCGTCGGAATCCAAAGTTATGCAATTAATGATTATCATACTTTATTTACTTGCCGCGATCGTTTGCGGTCTTTTGGGGCGTAAAACCTCGTTCGGGTTTCTGGGGCATTTCATCCTGGCGGTTGTGATTACGCCGATTGGGGACTTTTTGGTGCAGCTTGTCGCCCGTCCGTCGCGCGAAGTTCGCGAAAAAATCAAAGATATCGAAGACTACTGACGTGCAATCGACTTTTCAGAAAAAGCATACGAGAACGAGATAACGAATGGTTGATGGCACCACAATGTCCGCAAGCGGTCCCGATAGAGGGGACGACGACGACGGGCGTCCACGCGGGATTGCCGGGCGGATCGTTTATGGGTTGCAAAGCGTTGTAAAGCGCTATCAGACCAGTTTTCTGATCACGATCTTTTTCGTCCTGATTGGGATGATCGCGCTGGCGCCGCAGATCTTTATCACCATCCCGTCGGGGCATGTCGGGGTCATGTGGTATCGATTCTTTGGCGGAACAGTTGTCGAACGGAGCTACGGCGAAGGCGTTCAGCTGATCTTCCCGTGGGATAAAATGTTTATTTACGATGCACGTTTGCAAAATCAGGCGCGCGTCTATGACACCATTTCGTCCAACGGTTTGTCGATGGAAGTCGACATTGCGGTGCGTTATCGCATTAACCGTGAAGCGGCCGGGATGCTGCATAAACTTGTGGGGCCAGATTACCCGGAAGTTCTTGTTTACCCGGAAATCGGATCGCATGCGCGTGAGTTGATTTCACGTTACACCCCTGAACAGCTTTATACCGAAACCCGTGCGTTCATTCAGGCGGAGATCCTTGAACGGATGGTCAATCAGCTTGGCTCATCCCTGGTTAATCAGAGTTTTCAGGGGCGGTTGGTCACGGTTGAAGATGTTCTGATCCGGTCGGTCAAGCTTCCGCAGCGTGTTGCCGATGCGATTGAACGCAAGGCCGAACAATATCAGGCGATGCTGGAATATGATTTCCGTCTGGCACGCGAAGAAAAAGAAAAGCAGCGCAAGAAGATCGAGGCCGAAGGTATCCGTGAATTCCAGGATATTGTCGCCAAAACGATTACCGAGGAATATCTGCGTCTGCGCGGGATTGAAGCGACCATGTCGCTGGCGACGTCGCGCAACAGCAAGACGATTATTATCGGGGGTCGAGACGGGCTTCCGGTGATTTTGAATACAGCCGATGCGCCGGGGGCGTCGCGGGAGTCTGAGGAACCCGGTGCCGAGTTGACCGGGGATCGGCAGGAAACATTGCCGTCGGCGAATGACTTTAACGCACGCGGTACTGAAATCTCGCCGCAGAATGCCATTTCACCTGGGCTTCGTGACCCTGATGGCAAGGGGCCGTCATCAAGCCAGGCCAAACCACAAAATCCGAATGCCCCGGGCGGCCAGCCGACACCGGCGATGAAACCGGATGCACCGAAAGCCGGTTCGGCAACACCAGATGTTGAAGAAGCAACCGCACCGGGCACGATGCAAAAGGTGATGGAGTCCATCGCCCCGGTTTACGATCCAAGTGGATCACGTGCCGAGGCACCGGCCGGGCGCGAGCCCGCAGCCGTGCCGGAAATGAAATCGGACTTAAAACAGTAACAACTTCTGTTTATTGCGATAAACCGTAAGTTGGGTTAAGCTGCGGATAAATTAGGTATTCGTTTTGTAACCTTGCCAGCCAACAGATAATTGCAAAGAGGCCATGATGAGCGAAGCAGATAAAGTCGACGAGACTGAAGAAGTTGCCGTAGAAGAAGAAGCTGAGCTCCGCGCTGTCGTGCGTGGGTGCATTCATCGCCATGCTGCCTATGCGGCGGTTGGCGGGCTTGTTCCAATTCCTTTCCTTGAGATGGCAGCAAGCAGCACCATCCAGCTTCGCATGGTTGCGAAACTGTGTGATGCTTATGGTGTGCCGTTCTCGGAAAATGCGATTAAAAGTTCGATCGCAACACTGGTGGCAACGGTATTGCCGGTTACGGGTGTCGGCTATGCGACGGCGCGCCTGATCCGTCGTGTTCCGGTTGTCGGGACGATCTTTGGTGTTGTGGCGATGCCGACCTTTGCCGCGGCCTGCACCTATGGGCTGGGGCGTGTCTTTGCATGGCACTTTGCCAAGGGCGGGACGGTTGCCGACTTTGACGCGGATGAAGCGTCTGAAAAATTCAAGGACGAGTTTGCCGAAGGCAAGCGCAAAGCGTCGGAATTTGTTAAGGGCGGCAGTAAGACGACAGCAAAACCTGCTGGCAATGCGTCGACAGCCAAAGCGTAATCGGGTTTTCGGACCAGATTGCCGATATCTTTTCTGGAATGCCCAAAGCATGTTTTGGGCATTCCTTTTGTTTGTGGGGCAGGGTATTTTGCCCCATCTACCCGCCCTGCTATGATGAGGCCGCGACGTGACTGCGTCTGATGCCGTGAAACTGCAATCGTTTGACCTGCTGCGCCCCACACAGTCGGGCAGCTTTGACGCGGATAAAATCCTGCGTGCGACGCTCGCGGTGGTTGATCTTGACGTGTTGACGCCAGAAGATCGGGCCGGGTTGATCACGTCATCTTTTCACATGCGCGAAACAGATCGGCTTGAAGGTTTTAAACATGCCCGCCGCCGCGATAGCTTTGTGGCAGGTCGGTTGGCCGCCAAGCTGGCGTTACAGCACTATTGTCCGGATTTAGATCCATCCGATGTTTCGGTGGAAAACGGCGTATTTGATCAACCAATAATGATCAGTGAAAGTGGGAAATGTGATATCGCGCAACTGGGCGTATCAATTTCACATTCGCAAAGCTATGGCGCGGCACTGATTTTTCATCGTGCCCATCCGATGGGGATTGATGTTGATGTACCGTCACAAGAGGATGTTGGGCCCGTACTTGCGGGACTTGACCAGAAAACCCGTTCGCAGTGTGACAGACTAGCCTTATCCGATTTTCAGGCGGCCAGTTTGCTTTGGGTGGCGCGGGAAAGTCTGGCAAAGACATTGACGACCGCGATGATGAGCCCGCTTGCTCTTTATACGCCATCAGAGATTACGCAGAAGGACGCCTGTTTCATACTGCGATATGAAAACTTTGGGCAGTATCAAACCCATGTCTGGCCGGGGGCAAAAGCCTGGCTTGCCCTGACCATGCCCGCCCGGACCGAGTTTGAAGGTTCTGGTCCAAGCTGGCGGTAAGTTTCCGGTAATACCGGGAGCTTTGAACAGCGGAGCTAGGCTTTGATTGTTTTTGGTTGAAGTGTGATTAAACCATTCAGGTTGTCCGTTTGAGTTGTTCTTGGATGGCCTGTGCGACATGGCTGATGTCGGGGCCCGTAATCATGGTGCCATGTGTGCCCGGCACCATGGACAGTTTCAGGTTTTCGGCGGTAAATTTGCGCCAGCCATTAAAATCATCCCCCTCGATAAACGGTGCACCGCGGACAATGGTTTCCGGGCGGATCAGCAGGATATCGATGTCGTCGATTTTCGGCGGAATGTAATGCACGGCCGCAAGGGCGTTGTTTTGAAAAACAGCGAGCAGGCGGCGCATGGTATCGCGGTCGGCTTCCTGAGGCAGAAGGTCGGATTTTTTGCCGTGTTCAAGCAGATAATCGATGCGTTCTTCGGGGGTCAGGGGGCGCAGGTCTTCGGCCTGAACAATGCCAAGTTCGCCAAAGATATCGGCAAGATATTCAGACTCGTCCTTACGCAGCATTTCGCGCACAGAATCGGGGACGGCGATGGCATCAAGCAGGCTGATGCTGCGCACATCAACGCCTGCTTGCGCCAAACGGTACCCGGCCTCAAAGGCCAGCAATCCGCCAAAACTCCAACCGGTGACACGTATTGGTCCGGTTGGAACGGCTTCACGTATGGCCGGAAGGTAGGATGCGACCATTTCCTCTACGGTGGCGTTCAGGCCCTGTCCTTCGTCAAGGCCACGTGATTCAACCATATAGACCGGTTGTTGCGGGCCAAGGGCGCGGGCGAGTTCCTGATAACACAGGATGTTGCCGCCAACCGGATGGAAGCAAACCATCGGAATGTCTTTACCTTCGGGGTTGACCGAGACAATCGGGTTTTTGGCCTTGTCATCGCGCAGACGGCCTTCAATGCGGGCGGCAATTCTGCCAACAGTTGCGCCGGCAAACAAATCGCTGAGCGGGATTTTGACATCAACCGATTGAGTGAGTTTGGACAAGAATTGAACCGCCAGAACACTGTGGCCGCCAAGCTCGAAGAAATCGGCATTGGCATCATCGACCGAACAATCAAGCACATCGCCCATCAGCGCGGCGACGGTGCGTTCGAGATCGGACTGCAACGGTGCTTTTGGCTTGTCGGCTACAGTTGATTGGGTGGTCGACGGGGCCGGGAGTTTTGATTTATCGACCTTGCCGTTTGAGGTCAGCGGGATTTGATCAAGACAGATGATGTAGCCCGGAACCATATAGGGCGGTAGCGATTGTTCGAGTTGTATGCGGCAAGAGGCAATGTCAAAACCGGCATCGGTGGTGAGATAGGCGACAATATTTTCGGCCCCCTGACCAACTGCTTTGTGCAGGATCACCGTAGCGTGGCGCACGAGCGGGTGTTTGGTGATGGTGTTTTCAATTTCGGCCAATTCAACCCGGTTGCCACGCACTTTGACTTGACCGTCTTCGCGCCCGACAAAGACGATTTCGCCATCATTGCGCCGACGGCCGATATCACCACTGCGATACCAGCGCGTTCCGTCGGGGCGGGTGATGAAGCTTTGATTGGTTTGAGCATCGTCATTGAGATACCCCCGCGCAACGCCAGCCCCGCCAATCAGGATTTCACCCGGAACGCCGTCAGGAAGGGGACGGTTTTTATCATCGCAGATGTTGATTGTGACACCATTGATCGGTGATCCAATCGGTGGCGGCAGGATTTGGCGGAAGTTGTTGGACGTCATGACATATTGGGCGGCTGAAACGCAGCATTCGGTTGGGCCATATGCATTGACCAGCTTAATGTTGCCATGACCGGGTAAGGCAAAAAACCGTTCGACCAAATCCGATGCAACCGGTTCACCGCCAAGCACCACCATCTGTGCGGGGCAGGATTGGCCGGTTTGCTGCCAATGGTTGACCAGCAGGAAAAACAAGCTTGGCGTGGCATCAAGCTGATCAATTTTGTGGTCAGCGATAAAGCCCTGCAGGGCTTCGGGATCGGTTCGGGTTTCGAGGCTGGGAATGTGCAGGCTGTGACCGTGCAAAAGGGCAGCAAAAATCTGAACGACCGATCCGTCAAAGGCAAAGGGTGCAACACAGGTCAGGTTCAGGCAGGTATCGGAATTATCTGCACCGATCAATTTGAGCTGCGTCTCAAGAACCGACTGGGCAAGATTGACCACCGATCCATGTTCGATCATGACCCCTTTGGGCATGCCGGTCGTGCCGCTGGTGAACAGAACGTAGGCAAGGTCCGAGGTGTTGGTGGAGACTGCCGGTGCGTCATCCGATATGGCCGTAAGACTGGAAAGGTCATGGCGCATGCGAGTACCCGAAGACGATGTGACGTCGTTATCTGGCGACAGCACAAGATCAAAGGTGTAGGGGGCCGGATCAAAGCCGGGGGCATCGATGGCGGACCGGGTTACCTTGAACCCGCCATGTTCAAAAGCCCAGTCGGTCAGGAAGGCCTCAGGGACAAACAGGTCTTCGAGGAAATCAAGCCGGGTGTCATATCCCATACCGACATTATCAGACGCAAATTGCGCGAGATCGCGAAGATAGGCATCGCGGCGGTCCGCATCCCAGATGTTGCCAAGATATATCGCGCCACCGGGGGCCAGAAGTTTTGCCGCCTTGGCCAGAACCTGACGCAAATAGCCGAAGCCCGGGAAGTTTTCAATCACACTGTTAAGGATGATCAGGTCAAAGGAGCCTTCCTCAAACACGTCAATGTCATGGGCGGCAAGCTGACGGCCCATCACATGTGTCATGCCCGAATGAATTGCCAGTGCTTCGGTGCGTTCGACGTTGCGACGAGACAGGTCGGTTGCGACATAATGCCCGACAACCGGGGCAATATGTTTCATCGTGAAACCAGATGCGCAGCCGATTTCAAGGACATTGGCGTCCTTTGAAACAAGGCTGGACACCTTGGTCCGCGCATTGTTGCCAAACGCATCCATTGCCGTTGGGGCAATCGGCTGACCGGTAAAGGCGCTTTTCCAGCCACCGGCGAGCACGTTATCGGCCGTATCCCCGGCAAGGTGATCCCAAAGTTCGGTCGACATCAGGGAGCCGGGCATTTCGGAGATGCTGTCAATCGCATCATGATCAAGACACATGACATGTTTGACGCAATCACACCGCCACTGCATTTGATGAAGATCGCCAACATGTTTGGCATCAGCCAAAATAAGCGGGGTCACGGCATTGCGCGCAATGGCAATGCGCCGTATTAACGGAACATTGGGATCAAGGGGCACAAAGGCATGGCCGGATTTCAAAACACCAAGAATGGCAGCAATATAATGGCGGTTGCGCCCGGTCATCACACCAATCATTGCCGCGTCTGGCAATTTTAGCCCAACGATGAAATTGGCAATCTGATTGCTTTGGCGATCAAGCAGACCGAAGGAGACGCTGTCCTCCTCGTCCTCAATCGCAATGCGGTTGGGATACTCAGACGCAATGGTCGCAAACTGTGCAACGATACTGCCAAGGGATGCCGTGGACGCAGTTTCGCCGTTGGGATTGGGCGTTTCCAAACTGTCGAAGTCAAAGTCGGCGATTTTCATTTATGCATCCCTTTGGGCGTTTTTGTTCGTGTGGTTTTGTGCCGCTGCTGCGGCAAATTTTGTCAGGAAGCCAAGCCATTTCTGCATTGTTTCCGCCCCGAAAAGATCGGTGTCGTATTCCAGTGTAAAACGGGCCTGATCGCCGTCCTCGGTCAGGAACAGGATAACGTCATGCTTTGCCGTCGTGTTATCGACAAAGGCATCCATGTTGTCAGGCAGGAGGCTGTCATGATCGGCATTTGCGATTGGCAGCCCGCCGCTGGTGTCATCCGTACTGGTCAATGCGCCGAACCGCTGATATTCGAAAACGACATTCACAAGTGGCTGGCGGTTGGCGTTGCGTTTGGGGGCTACGGCACGCACAAGTTCGTCAAACGGATAGTCTTGACGATCAAGGGCGGCGGTAACATCGCGATGGATTTCGTCAATCAATGTATCGAGTTCGGTATCGGCATCAAGTTTGACCCGGATCGGCAGAACATTGACGAAGAAACCAATCAGGCCCTCCGTTTCGGTTTTCTCGCGACCGGCAACACCCATGCCGATGACCATGTCATCCTGTCGGGTAAGACGATATAGCATGGCGGAAAACAGCGCCATACCAACAGATGATAATGTTGCTTTGTGAGCGCGTGCCAGCGCGTGCAATCCGCGCAGGACATCATCGTCGATCATCATATGGGCATGTGCCCCGCGATAGGATTGCACAGCGGGTGGCTGATAATCTGTGGGCAGCATGATTTGGTCCGGCGCGTTTCTAAGCTTTTCACGCCAGTAGGTTGCGGCATCGGTCCAGTCTTGTTGCGACTGCCAATGGGCAAAGTCCTTATAGGTGATGGGCAAGGCGGCCAGATCGGGCGATGTTTGAGTGAGGGCCGCCTGATACAGAACGCCCAGTTCTTGGGTCAGAATACGCGATGACCAGCCATCGCCGACAATGTGGTGGGTTGCGATCAACAGCAAACATTCGTCATCAGTAACCTTGATCATGTGGGCGCGGATCAGTGGCGGTTGGTCCAGTTTGACCGGCTTTGCCGCTTCCTCACGGGTTAGGCGCAGAGCTTCACGTGCCGGATCAGCAAGGGTCGACACATCACTGTTGATGATGTCGGGAGTCGATGTCGGGTGAACGCGCTGTTTGATAACACCGTCATGTTCTTCGAATGCGGTGCGCAGCGGTTCATGGCGATCAACAAGATTTCGAAGTGCTGTTTCCAAGATTGGACGTTGTAATGAACCGCTACAGCGCAGCACAAACAACATGCCATATGCGCCGGTATCGCCGGCCATCTGTGACAGAAGATAAAGGCGTTTTTGCGCGTGGCTGGCCGGATAAAGATCCAGTTCGGGCGCGGATGGTATTGTCGTATTTTGTGTCGTTGTGTCGGTTGTCAGCGTTTGGTCGATCAGTCTTGCCAACCCGGCGATGGTTGGAGTGGCAAAGAAATCAGCCATGCTGATGCGTGTGCCGGTTTTGTCGGCAAGACGGTTCACAATGCGGATCGCCAGCAAACTATGTCCACCAAGAGTAACGAAGCTGGTGGCAGGATCACTGATCGGCTTTTTGAAAACCTCGGTAAAGATGTCCGCAACGACAATTTCTGTACCAGACGGTTCCGCCGACTGGGAGCTAGAAACCTCGGTCGATGCTTTCGGTTTGGCCGCATCATGATGCCAGTGTTTAAGCGCTTCAATTGGGGTGCCAGATAGAAGGTCAATGCCGCCAATGGGCTGCGTTCCCGATTGTATCAGGCGTTCAAGGGTGGCGGCAAAGACCTGACCAAGGGCGTCGATCGATGCGCGATCAAACATGTCGGCGTAATAGTCAAAGGCGACCGTCATTTTACCCGGCAGGTCGCGTATGAAGATACCGAGATCATTTTTACAATGATGGCGGTCGACGATCACCGGTTGCGGCGCCTGGTCGTTCAGGCCAGCCGCATGTGTGGTTGCTTCGTAGTTCATGTAGGAAAGTGATACTTCCGAAAGCAATGTGCGATCTGGTGACGCAGGTGGCGTGAGATCATCAAGCAATTGATCAAGGAAGTAAGCGCGGTGGCGCATGGCGCTGACATGATGTTCTTGCATGCGTGCCAGAAGGTTTGAGACGGTTTCATCGCCATCAAGGTGCATGCGCAAGGGTAGAAGCGAAACCATCATCCCGGCGACATCGCGGAAACCGCCGGCATCGCGGGCACTGACCGGGACACTAATGACGAGATCATCGGTCTTTGCCATCCGGCCCAGCACGGTAAACCACGTTGCCATGACAAGTGTGAACATGGTGACACGGTTACTGGCAGCGAACTTGCGCGCGTTGCCAAGCAGTTCTGCGTCAACAGCGAATGATGTAATCTCACCATTGAAGGTGTGATAGGCGGGTCGCGGACGGTTTGATGGCAAGTCAAGCTTTGGGAGGTGATCAGTGTAAAGTGATTGCCAATAGTTCCGGGCCGCCGCCAGACGTTGGCGGCTGTCGTCGGTCTGGCTCCACCATGCATAGTCTTTTAACTGATATTTAAGTGGCGGCAATTCGGTGCCGGTATAAAGTCCAAAGAGTTCCCCAAGAAGACGTTCGGTGGTGAAACCATCGGCCAGCACATGGTGAATATCAAAGAACAATAATGTTTTCCCAAATTGATCTTGCAGCAACGCCCAGCGGACAGGGAATTCAGTATCAAGATCGAAGGGCGCCACCAGTGCAGTGCTGGCATCTTCAAGTGATCCGGCGATGGTGCGCACGGTCAAATCCGGGAGCGCTTGATCCACGGGCAAGATTTCCATCTGCCAGCTTTCCGTGGTGCTGTCGGAAATAATCCGGGTCCGCAGAAGATCATAGCGCTCGGTCAGTTTTCTGATTGCAGCAGCAAGCTTGTCGATATCGAACTGCGGACTAAGGATATAGGCATGGGGCAGGTTGAAGGCGGTTCCCATGTTGCCTTTCTGCGCGGCGTTCAAGACCGAAGTTTGTTCAGCTGCAAGCGGATAGCGGTCAAGCGTTGGCGCGCGGCGCGGGTCATCCGTCGGACCGGCAGGAGCTGTTTTCGGCTCTGGTGTGAAGTGGGATGAGGCCTCGTTTAATCCTGTGGCTGGTTTGGGTGTCAGGTGCAATTTTTGGGCGAGCTTTTCGACGCTGGAATGTTCAAACAGGTCGGTTAGCGTGAGATTGTGCCCAAGTTCACTGGTCATGCGATCAATGATTTGCATGCCGGTAATGGAATCACCGCCGAGTGCATAGAAATCGTCATCCGGTTCAACAGCGGTATATCCAAGCGTTTCTGCCCAGATTTTACAGATGGTTGTTTTCGGATCGCTGACATCGATAGAGATGTCGGTACGTGCCGTTGTCGTCGGGGGGATTGAGGTGGGTACCAGTTTTGAGGCCGGTTGGAGATCGGCCAGTTCGACAATGGATGCGACGTTTGGTGCGGAAAACAGGTCCGAGATGGTCAGGGAAACGCCAAGATCATTGTTCACCCGGTCTACGATTTGCATGCCGGTGATGGAGTCACCGCCAAGGGCAAAGAAATCATCATCGTGGCTGATATGTTCATAGCCCAAGGTTTCGGCCCAGATTGACGCGATAATTTCGCTGGCCGTTTGGGCATTGGGGGCATCTACCTTCGTTTGATTCTTGGAAGCTGCTGCAATGTCATTGCTGTTGGCCACAGAGGACGGCGCCTTGTGCAGGACCGCGGGATCCAGAACGGTCAGCTGTGCGGTGGCATGCGAAATTGCCGAACGCCACAATGGGATGGCGTCTTTGGGAGAAATCCATGAACCGTCTTCAAGCCGGACCTTATGGCGTGCGGCCATGCCCTGTTCGCTCAACGCACACCAGTCGATAGTCAGCGCCGGGCGTGTGTTTGCCGCACGATAATGGGCAAGCCCATCGAGGAATGCATTTGCCGCACAATAGGCCGTTTGACCGGGGGCACCCGTGATGGCGGTCAGGCTGCCAAACATGACGAAGGCCTCGAGGGGATCATCGCGGGTAAGTTGATCAAGATTGCGCGCCCCGATCATCTTTGCCGCAAGGACGGCATCAAAATCCGCCATATCGCGCCGTGCAAGGAAGCCGCCATCAGCAATACCCGCAGCATGAACGATGGCCGTGATCGGTCCCATCCGGTTTCGTATGTCGTCAAGGGTCGTGCTGAGTGATGCGCGATCTGTGATATCGCAGGGGAGCACCGATAGCGTGAAGCCCTGATCGCGCAGGGCCGCGATCTCGGACTTGGTGGCGTCATCAAGCATGGTTTCGCCGCGCCGGCCGAGCAAGGCCAACTGCACCTTTCCGTTCGAAGCGAATTCTTTGGCCAGTGCGATGGCAAAGCCACCTGTTCCGCCGGTGACAACGCAAACACCGTGATCTGGCCATGTGCCCGCCGGGCTTTGTTGGTCGATTATCGGGGTGGCAAGGTCACGCACATGGCGCGCGCCATTGCGATAGACGCTGACTGGATCCTGTGCGGCACTGTTGGACAGTTCTGCGCCAAGGTGTTCGAGGGCCTCATGGGCGGGCAGATCGACAAAGCTGATATCAAGCTGCGGTTCTTCCTTGGCAATCGCAAGGATGAGCCCCGCCACCGCCGATTGATCCGGGTTTGGCGTGATCGGATCGGAGGCAATGGTAAAGGCGCCGCTGCCAACAACAACCAACCGTAACCGACCCTGCATGTTGTGCAGAATGGTGCGCAGGGTATCGGCGGTTCGGCGTGCGCTGTTTTCATCTGCGGACAGGGCCAATACAGCATGTGATCGCGTTGCCAGATCATCCTTGGACAAGGCGTTGGGGTGGATGTGTTTACATCCATCGGGGAGAGGCCAGAAGTCAGTGTTGCTGATGAACAGGCTGTCCGATGGAATGGGGGCAGCGGGCAAGGGGGATTGTTGCCAAACAGTGGCAAGAAGTTCGGGGCGACCCTGCGTTTGGGCCTGCCCGGTTTTGACGAAGTTAACACCGGTGGCCAACAGAACAAGCTGACTGGTTTTGGCGTCATACAGGGCAATTTCAAAGATGCCATCAGCGCGTTCTTCGCTGCAGGCATAAACGTCACCGGTTGGAATTCCGTGGAGGGTTATCTGATCAATGTCGACCGGGACATATCCGGTTCCCAGTTTCATCAAGGGCATGCTGCACGCAACATCACCAAGTGCAGGATGCAAAAGCCAGTCGTTGATATCGTGCAGATAGGCGGGCTTAAGTTGCAGGTGCTTCAGTGCGACTGTTTCGGTGCTGTCGAACTGTAGCGACAGGGTGCAATCCCAACGGTCACTGACGTTGATCGCGCCAAACTGATTGGAAAATGATAAATCAGGCACGCTATTGATGGTGCGAAGGCGAATGTCCTCAAGCGATGATGTGGGTGCCATTGTTATGGCAGGGGCCGCATGCCAAGAGGCGGTGGCAAAGACGCGCCAAGTACCATTTTTAAGGCGTCCTGCGAGCTCAACCTTACCATCATCGTCAAACGACAGGGTCACTTTGCCGTCTGGTAAACTGTTTTCAACCAGTGCCGAGTGCCAGACAAGGTTGGACAGACAGATTGGTTGATTTGGCGTGGAGGCAAGGCTGGCCGCGGCCTTTGCCATCAGAGCCGGAACAGCCATGCCGACCAGTGTCGGATGGCCATTGAGTTTGTGTTCGTGCAAAGGCCAGAAAGCAGGATCATTGATGGCGATGCTAAAGACGCGCGTGGTTGGTGTTTCGACCGGCCCCTGCAGGATGCCTTGTGATGTGGTTTGGGGGCGTGTTTCGAAAACAGGTTTGCATGTCTTACGGACAAACGGGGCCGGAGGCAGCGAAACGCGCCGTGCCTTGGCATCGGCGGGCCATAGCAAGTTTCCACCGTTAAGGTAGCAATCAATTTGGCTTTGTGCCGTCGCCGGGTTGTTAAGTACGACCTCGCAATTGTCGTCTGTTGGGGTTTTGACACTGCTTGGCGTTTCAATCCCGGTGGCCAGTCCAAGCAAATGATCAAGAAGCTCTGTACGGGTTTGCGCGATAAAGGCAAAGCGATGTTTTAACGCATCACGCCCGGATGCGAGTGTCAGGGCAATGTCACATAGGGCCAATGACGGATCGTTGCTGATACGGTGATGAAGGTTTGCGGCATATTGGCGCAGGGCATCAACGCTACCTGCCGACAGGGCAAAGACAAACACCGTATCGGGTTTGAATTCTGATTGCGGACGGTTCGTCCGCTCTGGTGCGGTTTCGATCACTATATGCGCGTTAATGCCACTAAGCCCGAACGAACTGATGCCAGCCCGGCGCGCAGTACCCTGATCGGGAAGTTTCGCGCGTTTTTGCGCGACCTGAACCGGGGCACGGTCAAAATTGATCTTGGGATTTGGGGTTTCAAAATAGGGCTGTGGTGGGGCTTGATCATGGCGCAGGGCCATGATGGCGCGGGCCAGACCAAGTGCGCCTGCGGTGCCGTCAAGATGACCATAATTGCCCTTGCCCGATCCGATAAAGGCGAGATATTTTTGACCCGATATTCCCGCAAAGGCGCGTGTCAGGCCATCAATCTCAATCGGGTCACCAAGGGATGTGCCGGTTCCGTGGGCTTCAAAATACGACACACTGGCAAGATCAATGTCGGCGGAACGTGCCGCGTCCTTGATAACTTCGGCCTGCATCACCGGATTGGGGGCGGCAGCCCCGCTTGAGGTGCCGTCCTGATTGACCGCACTGCCGCGAATAACCGCGTGGATAGGGTCGCCATCCTTTAGTGCGTTGCTAAGCGGTTTGAGCACGAAGATAACGCTGCCTTCGCCCATGCCAGTACCGTCGGCCCCAGCATCAAAGGCACGGGTGCGGGCGGTGGAAGAGTCGATGGTAAAGCCGTTATAGGCATCCGGCGGACAGGGCAGGAGTTTGGCCCCACCGGCAATGGCCACCGTGCAACTGCCATTGCGCAGGTTCTGGCAAGCGTGATGGACGACAACCAGTGAAGACGAACAGGCGGTATCAATGACATTGGCCGGACCGTGCCAATCCTTTAAGAACGACAGGCGGGTGACAATGTTTGACGGCACGTTCAATGCAAAGGCCTGTTCGGCCTTGGCGGGCGGGATGCGATCCATGGCCATACGCCAAACCGGATTGGTGCCACCACCGGCAAACACACCGACCTTTTGGCCCTTAAGTGCTGCACCGCCATAGCCGGCATCTTCCATCGCCATTAAGGCTGTTTCGATGAACAGGCGTTGATCGGGATCAAGCAGTCCGGCATCTATTGGGGCAAGGCGGAAGCGTTGCGCATCAAATTCAAACAGGGTGTCGAGATAGGCGACTTCGCGGAAGCGTGCCGGGACGGGTTTGCCGATTGCGCTATAGAGTTCGCGCGCATCTGCTTCGCGGGCGGCGGGCAATGGGCGGACAAGATCACGCCCGGCGGCGACATCGGTCCAGAATTGTTCTGGCGTGTCTGCACCGGCAACCTGAAGCGCCATGCCAATCACTGCAATCGGTTCATCATTGGCAAGAATGGCACTTTCGGATTTGGTCAATCCGCTGTCGGTCGGGATGTTTGCATCACGGGTAATCAGGCCGGCCTGACCGGCAATCGACGGATTGGCAAACAGATCGACAATCGCGATTTTGCCGGGCCAGCGGGCATCAATTTTTTCAAACAGACGAAGTAGCAACAGCGAGTTACCACCAACGTCAAAGAACCCGTCGTCCCGCGTCGGGGTCACGTCGGGCAGAACTTCTGCCCACAACCGCGTAATGTCGGCTTCGATGGTGCGGGTTGCAGCCTGGGTCTTTTGGGCGGGCTGCGCAGCAGATTTTGCAGGTGCGGTGCTTTTGGCCAAATTGGCGCGGATCGGTTTACCGGCAAGAGCCTTACGGTCAACCTTGCCGCTGCTGGTCAGAGGCAGATGATCAATCGCAAAAAAACGTGCGGGGATCATGTATTCGGGCAGGCATTTGCGCAGGTGTTCGCGCAATGTTGCAACGTCAAGATCCGTCGTGCCCAGAACAAACGCATGCAGTTCATCAAGGCCCGCGACCTTGACGGCCTTGATCGGTGCGCGTTCGACATTCGGGTGGCTTTCAAGGGCGGCTTCGACTTCGCCGCACTCAATCCGGTATCCACGAATTTTGACCTGATGATCAATGCGGCCCAGATATTCGACGGTGCCATCTCGACGCCAGCGCCCCAGATCGCCGGTGCGATACAGGCGGCTTCCCGGTGATGTTGGATCGCTCGGGAATTTTTCTGCACTGAGTTCAGGGCGGTTGCGGTACCGAAGTGCGATTTGCGGGCCGCCCAGAATGATTTCACCGGCAACCCCGATGGGAAGCGGTTTGAAATCGCCAGACAGAATATGCACCGTGGTATTGGCAATCGGTTTGCCAATCGGAACGACACTACCTGTGTGATGAGGCGAACATGCCTGCCAGGTGACATCAACCGTGGCCTCTGTCGGGCCATAAAGGTTGTGAAGTTCGGTGCCGAATTTATCGAATAGCAAAGCGTTGAACCGTTGCACAACAGCCGCGTCAAGGGCCTCGCCACTGGCGAAAACACGCCTGAGCGTTGCCAGCTTTTCGATATCAACCATCCCGCTTTCGATGGCAAACAGGAACGTTGCCAGCATCGACGGCACAAAGTGCATTGTCGTTACACGGTTTTGGCAAATGGCATCGGCAATTTGCCGGGGATCGCGTTCAGCACCGGGGGCGGGCAAGACAACTTGCGCACCCGTCCATGACCACCAGAAAAGTTCCCAGACCGATACATCAAAGGTGATCGGTGTCTTTTGCAAGATCACGTCATCGGGACCCAGCGGGAAGGCATCCTGCATCCAAAGGATACGGTTCAGAACCCCACGATGGGCGATCTCGACCCCCTTGGGGCGGCCGGTTGAACCGGATGTAAATAAGACATAGGCCAGATCATCCGGGCCGCTTGTCAGGGCGGGAACATCGGCATCTTCATTGCCATCAAGAACAATGGTCTTGGCTGGGTCAAACAGATCGGTCAGATCGGGCGTTGTGATTACGAACCCGTCGCCAAGATCATCAAGCATGTCTTTGCGGCGTTGTTCGGGATGATCGGGATCAAGCGGGCTATAGGCCGCACCGGCCAGAAGAATCCCGTGAATGGCGGCCAGCATGTTAACCGAACGGCGCACCGCAACGCCGACGACATCGCCGGGTTTGATTGATTTACCACGCAGTATTTCGGCGATCCCGGCTGCACGTCGGGCAAACTGTTGGTAACTGAGCGCATCAGTATCGTCGCGAACGGCGATGGTATCGGGCGTTGCTGCAACCTGATCAAGGAACGGTTCGGAAATGCTGCGATCTATCGGCAGGTGTTTTTGGGTGGCATTGAACTGGTCAATCCGGGCGTGTTCTGCATCAGGCAGGATCGACAGAGCTGATAGCGGCGCATTTACCATCCCAGACAGAGCAGCATGGCACAGCGTTTCAAGCCGTTCGACAAAGGCGACGATCGTTGCGCGGTCAAACAGTGCGGTATCAAACTCGATATGGCCGGAAAGCTTTGCGTTTTTGCGGAAAAAATAGAAACCCAGATCAAATTTGGCAAAGGGGAATTCGGTTTCGCGCAGCGAGATTTCCATGTCGCCAAAGGTGCGGATTTCGGGCATGTCGTCCTGCCAGGCAACCAGCACGTCAAACAGCGGATTGCGTGACAAATCACGCGGCGCATTGACGGCATTGACGACGTCCTCAAACGGCACAGCCTGATCGGACAGGGCCTGCATGATGGTTTTTGTGGTGGTGGCCAGATGGTCGTCAAACAGCGCATCCGGATCGACCTTCTGTCGAAGAACGACCGTATTGACGAAGAAGCCAATGACATTGTCCAGCGACGCATTATCCCGCCCGGCGACCAGCATACCCATCGGGATATCGGTCTGCCCGCAGTGACGATAAAGCAGAACCTGTGTGAGGGCGGTCAGGATGCTAAAGGCTGTTGTGCCATACCGTTCGGCGGCTTGGTCAATCAGTTGCGATGTCGTGTTGCTAAATGCGACGGCCTGAAAATCACCGGCAAAGCGCCGTTCGGCCGGACGCGGATAATCTGTTGGCAGGTTTAGGGGCTCTGCCAGCGGAAGAAGGCGATCTTTGCAGCGCGTCAGGGCAGCTTTGCCGGCGTCCGTTGCAAGATAGGCACGTTGCCAGCTTACGAAATCCTCATAATGATGGGTAATCGGGGGCAGTGACGGGGTGCCGCCATTGAGTTCGGCTTGGTAAAAGGCGGTCAATTCGCCGAGCAATACCGGCATCGACCAGCCATCGCATATGGCGTGATGCAGCGATATCATCAACAGGTGATGGTCCGGGGTAAGCGTGATCAGATCAGCACGTGCCAGCGGCTGATCCTCAAGATCAAACGGGCGAGCGGTTTCGGCTGCGACAAAGTTGTTGGCCGTTGCTTCATCCATATGATGATGGCGCAACACCCATGATCCGGATGGTGCAAGGACCTGAACAACGCCGTCCGGGTGGTCCGGGTCGGATGTAAAGCGTAAACGCAAAGCATGCTGGCGGTCTTCAAGGTGGTTGAATGCGCGCTGTAACGCGGATGCGTCGATTGTGCCGGTCAACTCAAACGTGATCGGAACCGAGTAAACGGCCAGTTCGGGCTGCATGCGTTGCAAGACCCACAAGCGCGCCTGTCCACTTGAAAGGGCAAAGCGGTCTGCGTTTGTCCGGGGCAGGATTTCCTGTGCAGACGCATATTTTACATCCCCGACCAGTGTGGCGATACTTGCGACCGTGCGTGCGGTAAAGATGTCTTGAATTTTCGGGCGCTGGCCTGTGTGGGTTTCGATCATGCCAGCAAGACGCATGGCAAGAAGACTATGACCACCAAGGGCAAAGAAATCAGACGATGGCGTAATTGCCTTGCCGGGGAACAGTGTTTCAAAATGGCCCGCGATCAGGTCTTCGGATGCAGTGCTTTGCGTTTTTTCGACAGCACGAACATGATCGGCTTGGGCAATGGCCGCTTGCAGATTTTTACGGTCGACCTTGCCATTTGCGTTCACGGGAAGATGCGGGAAAACAACGAAACGTTCGGGGACCATATAGTCGGGGAAATCGCGTGCAAGGGCGGATACCCAAGCGTCCCTGTCATCATTGTCCGCGGCAATGGCGGCACCGAGAAACGCGTTTGCACCGGTACCAATCGGTAAGACACAGACGTTGCGAATGCCCGCAAGGCTTGAGAGTTTCTGTTCAATGGCTGTCAGTTCAATGCGGTGGCCGCGGATTTTGACCTGTCCATCCCGGCGCCCGCCAAATTCGATGGTGCCATCCTGGCGCCAACGTACCCGGTCCCCGGTTTTGTAAAGGCGCTCTTCGTCAATGCCATCAATCTTTACAAATGATTTTTCGGTGCGTTCGGGGGCACCGGTATAGCCAAGTGCAAGCCCGTCGCCAGAGGTGTAAAGTTCACCCCAGACATCGACCGGGGCCAGTTGGCCCTCGCCATCGACAACATAGATGCGGGTATTGCCAATCGGCTTCCCAATCGGAATGTGACCTGTTCTAAGATCACTTTCAGTGATCAAGTGTGTACAGGTAAATGTTGTGTTTTCGGTTGGGCCATAGCCGTTGATAAGCATGACGTCAGGGCAGGCCGCACGGACCTTGCGCAAATGGGCAGGGCTCAGGGCCTCGCCACCGCTCATCAAACGTTTGAGCGATTTGAACGATTCTGGTGTTTCGTCAGAAATGAGGTTGAACAGGCTGGCTGTCATCCACATTGTCGTGACACCGGCATCGGCAAGCGTGGTGCTCAGTGTCGAGAGGTTAAACAGGGCCTCATTGTCAAGGACATGTAAGCGCCCGCCGTTCAAAAGCGGTGCCCAGATTTCAAGTGTAGCGGCGTCAAAGCCAAGAGAAGCTGCCTGTGCAATTACGTCGTTTTCATCAAACGGAAGGGCGGGGTTGTTCAAAACAAGGCGTGCAACGGCCCGATTGGGTACAAGAACGCCTTTTGGTTTGCCCGTTGATCCGGATGTGAACATGACATAGGCAAGATCATCACCTGACCGTTTCGCAGGGGATTTGAATTTGGCGGTGGCCCCATTGGTCTGTGCGGTTGGCAAAGGCGCAACATTAAAACGTGCAGCCAGTTCCGCCAGACGATCCTGCTCGTGGGGGCTACAAAGAAGCGTATTTGCGCCGCATTCGTCCATCAAATCGGCAATTGCATTTGCCGGTAGGGATTTGTCGATTGGCAGGTAGGCATTGCCATGCCAGACCAAACTCAGAATGGCGATAATCGCATCGGTATTTCGCTCTGTGGCAAGGGCGACGGTTTGGCCGGGTTGGACACCAATCTCGTCGAGTTTGGTTGATTGTTCTGACAGCAAGACGCCAAGGTCGCGGTAACTGATTCTGGTTTTGCCATCGCTAATTGCAATGCGATTGGCACAGGCGGGATCTTGAATGCGCAACGCAAGTAATTCACCAAGCCCCGTGTCGCGCGGGTATTGGGAATGTGTTGCGTTAAGGTCTTCGATTAAAAACTGCCGTTCGTCACTTGGCAGAATATCAATCTCACCCAGTGGTTTATCCGGTTCTGTGGCCAAGCTGCCAAGGAAGGAGAGCAAGCGTTCGGCAAAGCGCTCCGCCCAGTGGGGGCCATAAATTGATGTTTTATATTCAATTGCGATAAATGTTCCGGCACCGCATTTGAGAAGTGTTGCCATCAGCGGGAATTTTCCCGCACCGAAATCAATATCGTTGATGTCGTTAATATCTTCGTTGATTTCGATCGTGCTGACCGCATCAAACGGCAGGTCGACCGGCGCTTTTGCCATCTGTGACAGATCTTTGATCAAACGCGATAACGGATAATCCTGGATATCGAGCATCGATAGTATTTCGTGGGCGACAGTGCCGACCAAGACGTCAAAGCCTGCCTGCAGGTCGACCTTGATCGCGATTGGCAAAACGTTGGCAAAACAACCGATGATATGTTGGTTGTCGCGACCATGTCGCCCGGAAAACGGTTGCCCGAGAACCGCGACGCCATGTTCCTTGTGGCGTGCAATCACAGCCAGAATGAGTGCGTTCCAGATGGCGGTCGGCGTCGCGGTTTTAATATGGCGCGATAGCGTCGTAAAGGCGTCAACCTGCTGGCTGCTCAGCTTCTTAAACAGGCGTGTGGAACGACCAGGATGTGTCGCATCTGATCCGGCAGGCAATGGTGTTGCTAGCAGCAATTCACTGCGTTCTTTCCAGAAATTATTTCCTGTTTTCCCACGGTTACCAGCCAAATCCTCATGCCCGCGCCTCGCAATGGATTCTGCCGTTTCGGGACGGGGTGTCTTGATACCATGTAGGGCGTCGAGAAACGCGCGTTCGAGGGTGGGGGCGGATTGTCCGTCAAAGCAAATGTGATCAATGGCAAGTGCAAGGATCGGCGGACGGGAGCTATTTTGCGCAACATAGCCAGCTCGGGCCAGCGGACCGTTTCGCAAATCAAACAGGCCAATTCGGATGTCTTCAACGCGATCAAGTTCTCTAACCGGGACCGGCATAGTGGCGTGAACGCGATGCTGCAGCTGACCTTGGTGCTCGTCAAATGTGGAACGCAGGGCGTCATGGCGCTCTATGACTTGTTCAATGGCGCGTTTGGCGTCTTTAAAGTCGGTGTTTTGAGGCAAGCGGAAGCTGACAATAATGTGATGGCTGTTGTCTGCTGGCTGATCGCGACGGGCCAGCCATTGCCCCTCGACTGCAGGATGGGCCGGAAACGCAGACACGATGGGGCCGGGTTTTAGATCTTCCTCGTCATTTGAGGTTTGAGCCGGTTTCTGTTGTGTTTCTGCGGAGCCGGTTGTTTCAGAGCGAAACGCAAGCTGTGCGCCATGTGCCCACATGGTTGCCAGGCCATGGGCGAGTGCATCCTGTCCCCGAAGCGTTTTCTCTAATGTGCTTTCGGGCGGTGAGGCAGATTGCAGGGCAATGCAGTGTTCTGCCTTGACCCCGTTCACCGCTGCCAGACGGGTTGCCGTCTGGCCCGGGCCGCATTCAATAAACAGACCTGTGGGGGCGGATGACAACAGGCCATGAATATTGTCGGCAAACCGGACACCATGACGCAAATGGCGCACCCAATAATCCGGGTTTGTCGCGTCTT
Source organism: Thalassospira lohafexi (assembly GCF_002844275.1). Lineage (GTDB taxonomy): Bacteria > Pseudomonadota > Alphaproteobacteria > Rhodospirillales > Thalassospiraceae > Thalassospira > Thalassospira lohafexi. The sequence goes on along the minus strand of NZ_NXGX01000005.1, from coordinate 155,987 downwards.
CATCGGTCAGCCATTTTCCGGTCAAGTTCGACTGGATCGGGATGTTTGGTGCGTGCAGGCTAACTGTGGCAACTTCATCACGGAATGCCGCAAGGATAGGATCCATCAGATCAGAATGGAAGGCGCGTGAGACCACCAGACGCCTGCCAGATTTACCCGTCGCTTTCAGATGACTTTCAAGGCGATCAATAGACGCGATATCACCTGCAACCACATGCTGGCGCGGTCCGTTTTTCGCCGCCAAGGACAGCTTGGAGCCAAAATGCGTCAGAATATCGGTAACGTCGTCTTCGGGCATGGAAAGGGCGTACATCGCACCGGGGGCGGTTTGGCGCATGAGTTTGCCGCGCATCACAACAAGGCGCAGGGCATCTTCAAAGGACATGACGCCTGCGATGCAAGCTGCGACATATTCACCGATACTATGTCCAGCCAAACCTGATGGCGTGACGCCATACCGCATCAACCAGGTCGCAAGTGTATACTCAAAGATAAACAAAGCCGGTTGAGCATAGTCGGTGTTGGCAAGTTGTTCTGTTTCGGCATGCGTGGGGGCGGTCGATAAAAGCAAATCCCGCAGGTCAATCGGGCCGGAAAAGCCGATAACTTCTTTACAGGCGCGATTGATCAGTTCGGCGGACTCCGGGTCCGCATCAAACAGGGCACGGGCCATCCCCGGACGTTGCGATCCTTGGCCGGGAAATAGCAATAAGGTTTCGATTGGATCGCCCGAAAGGGTTGCGTCGATGCGCATTGGCGAATGGTTAGACGTAAGTGCGTCAATGGCTGATGCCGTATCGTGCGCGAGGATCACGGCACGTTCTGAATGAGGTTCGGCTACTGCCAGTTCCGTCGCCAGAAGGGAGAGATGGTTAGCTGAGCCATCATAGCTTAGTTGCGCGGAAGCATGTGCGGTAATTGCGTCGAGTTCGCTACGGGTCGGGGCGCTGAACGGCAATATGTGAAGGCCATTTTGCCAGATAACCGGGATTTCTTTTGGTAAAGATCGAACGGGGGCACTTGTTTCTTCTGACAAGGGGGGGGTGGTGATTGCGTTTTCATGCACCGTCTTGAAATTGGGGCAGGTTTCGCAGATACGGTCAGCAAGGGCATTGATTGATGCACACTCGGCAATCTCAAGCAGGGACATATCAATCCCGAAGAGTTCCGAAAACTCGTACTGCACGCGGGGCAGTAGCAGCGAATGAGAACCCGCTTCGATCAGATTTTCATTCGGCCCGATATCGTCATTTTCAAGCAACACGGCCCAGATACGGGTGATGTTAGCGACGATCTGTTGTCTATCCTGAACGATCGGCTCAGGAGTGCCTTGGTGCGTCCCGACAACGGTGTTTGTGTCTGGTGCGCCGTCGATACCTTGACCGTGGTTAGCCGAGGCCACCTTAACATTGGGAAAGGTATCGCAGATATGACGTGTGAGGCCATTTATGGTTGGGTGTTCAAAAATCTCAAGCAGGGAAAGATCATGACCTACAAGTCGCGACAGTGCATATTGCGCGCGGGGCAGCAGCAGCGAATGCGCGCCAGCTTCAATCAGGTTGTCATCTGGCCCAATATCGTCATTCTGGATCAACCCGGTCCAGATGCGGGTGATGTCTGTTGCAAGTTGCTTTTCATCTTCTGATGCGAGAACCGGGACTTCATGCGAGCTGGCGGACAGTTTTTGGCTATTTGGCGTGTTCTTGTTCAGACCGAGGCTTTCTTGGTCAATCGTCACAAGATTGCCAAGGGCCACGATATCCTGATCGGGATTGGCCAAAACTGCTTTAAGAAGCAGTTCAAACTGATCTGCAATTTGTCTGACGGCAGGCTCATCAATGCGATTGGCGTCAAATTGCCAGATCAGTTCTGCTCTTGATTGCGTGGGGGATATTGCTTCGCTGAAAAATGCCAGACTAAGGTCGTTGGCCGGGCCAACCTGAATGTTGATGCGTCGGGTTAAAAGGCCGGAAAATGCAATCGGTGTTGCAGAATCAAGACTGTTGAAATTAGCACCTGACGCCGAAAGGCTTTTTGCGCCAATACTGGCCATCCGTAAACGCAGCGGGGTTATGCGGGCATGACGCACGTCTCGGCGGGATGTGGCAAAGATGTTTTTGCCCAGTTCCGATATGCTTTTATGTTCACTTAAACTTGTATCGTAGGGGGCGACGCATGTGAATGTGCCGGGTGTGTTTCGCTCAGCTTTACCAAGCCGATTGAGCATCGGCATATTCCAGACCGGATGATTTTGATGTGTAATCCGCCCGAGCAGGATGGCAAAAATGCTCGTTGTCATCGCGGTTGCTGACATGCCGCATGCGCGTGATACGCTTTGTAATGACTTTAGCGTCGCGTCATCAAGTGTGTCGGTAAATTGTGCGCTTTTCTGTGCCTCTCCAACCGGGTAGGCCGAAAACGTGGATGGTGGCCTGTCGGGTGTAAGGCGTTCGCGCCAATAGACCAGATCATTTTGATATGCAGGCCCATCAGAATAGGAAGCGTCGGCTTTAATAAACGCGCGGTAGGAATGGAATGGGCATTCGGGAATATCGGTTTTTGCGCTTAGCGCGTTATAGATCGATGCTGTCCGTTCGGCGATCAAGTGACCCGCGTATCCGTCACACACAAGATGGTGATAAACACGGACCCACCAGAAAAGGTCGTCGTTTAGCTGCAGGACCTGATGACGACAGTTCTCGCCAACCTCAAATGCAAGAGGGCGGGTTTGAAGGGCTTTGGCTTCGACGAAGGCGGCTGCCTTTGGATCGTCCTCAGAGCGCAGATCAATGACACCAAAGTCTGTTGGTCGGCATTCATCAACAAAGAACTGAGTGACCTCGCCTTGATGACTTGAAAAATGCAGGCGCAGGGCATCATTTTCACCGTCACACTGGACAATGGCCCGGTGCAAAAGGTCTATATCGAGTTTTCCAGCGAACTCAATAACATTACAGATATTATATTGTACGGGATCACGGCCTTTGGCCAGATCCAGCCAAATAGCTGCTTGTGGCGATGTAAGAGGATAATGGTCCTTATCCTTCCCAGCCATAATATTTGCTTGTTCTTTTTGCAACGTCTGGCCCTTCAAACGTTGGTGCTGAAATCAAAATGCTCGCTCAAGAAACGTGTCTTTGGGTGTTTTTTTGCGTTGAACTTTTTGATTTCCCCCGAAACCTTGAGGTTGGAATATGACGTTGTTTAAGCATGGTTTTCAAGTGGTACATGAAAAAAAAACTGTTAAAGTTTAATGGTGTTATGCAATTTTTGGTTGGGCGGTAATTTCGCTGAAAGGAAGGGACCTTCTGCGCGCCGGATTTATGTTTGTTGTGAGTGATTTCGCGCTTGAGCGATAACCGATCATTCTAAATTCAAGGTTGATCGAATTTCGCTCTTTATAACGCAATTTTTCCCGGTTTCCCTTGTTGTTTTCTTGGCATGTTAGTTGCCCATCCTTGAGTCCTTATCAACTTAGGGAGGAAACAATGCAGAAATCAAAAATCCTGATCGCAGCGTCGGTTATTCTGGGCATGGCCTGTGCCAATGCTGTTCATGCCGAAGGCCGGTTTGCCTCAAAATTTGGTCCGAATGACCAGATCGGGGCGGCCAATAATCTAAGTGCAGAAACAACCCTGGCGGCGATCAAGCTGATCTCAACGGGAAAGGTCTATTCACTGGGGATGGAAATATCACGCGAAACACCGGCCTTTGCGCCGCGTGGTGTTGCGGTAACAGTATTCTCGCCCAGTCAAAGCGGGAATAAAACCATCGGCAGCAATTCCGGAACATATAACGACGATATGTTCACGGGCTGGCTCGGCGTTGGGACCCAGATTGATGGCCTTGGTCATCTTGGCGATCATCACACCTATTATAACAACAACCATGCCGAGGACTTTGTCATGGCCACCGGCTTGACAAAGCTCGGCATTGAAAATGTGCCACCGATTGCGACGCGGGGGGTGTTGCTTGATATCGCAGCGATCAAGGGAACAGATCGTCTTGACGGCGGGTATGTGATTACCCTTGATGATTTGATGAAAGCGCAAAAAGCGGCTGGAACGGAAATCCGCAAAGGCGATGTGGCCCTGATCCATACCGGGTGGCTTGATCTGGTGGGCAAGGATGATGGGCTTTATGGCCGTACCGAACCGGGTCTTGGGCTTGCCGCCGCGTCCTGGCTGGCTGATCAGGGTGTCGTCGCCGTTGGGGCCGATACATGGGGGCTTGAAGCCGTCCCGCATGAAGACCCGGACGCGTTTTTCCCGGTTCACGTCAAACTTCTGGCCGAAAACGGGGTTTATATCCTTGAAAACATTGTCACCCGCGACCTTGCGGCGGATCGTGCGCATGAGTTCCTGTTTGTACTGGGTCAGGCCAAGCTTAAAGGTGCGGTACAGATGATCATTAATCCGGTGGCTGTCCGTTGAACTGACAATCGGCTTTGATGTTAAACATAGAAACCGGCGGTCCATCAGGATCGCCGGTTTCTGTCAGCCTGCGTTAAGTCAGGTACTTGTTGAACCAGTCGATGGTGCGTTGCCATGCCAGTTCGGCCGCGTCTTTGTCGTAGCGCGGGGTGGTATCGTTGTGGAACCCGTGATTGGCACCGGGATAGATGTGGGCCTCATAGACCTTATCATTGGCTTTGAGCGCCGCTTCATAGTCGGGCCAACCGGCATTGATGCGTTCATCAAGCTCGCCGTATTGCAGCAATATTGGGGCCTGAATGCGTGGCACGTCTGCGGCGTCTGCCTGACGGCCATAAAACGGTACAGCAGCCCCCAGTTCCGGGTAGGCCACCGCCGCGGCGTTGGCAACCCCGCCGCCATAGCAAAAGCCGGTAATGCCGATTTTGTCAGTGGTGGCATCATGGGCGGTAAGGAATTCAATGGCGGCGAAAAAGTCGTTCATCAGCTTGGTCGGGTCGACTTCGCGTTGCAGTTCGCGGCCTTTGTCATCATTGCCGGGATAGCCGCCGACCGATGTCAGGCCATCGGGGGCAAGGGCGATAAAACCCGCCTTGGCAACGCGGCGCGCGACGTCTTCGATATAGGGGTTCAAACCGCGGTTTTCATGCACCACGACAACGCCGGGAAGTTTGCCGGTCGCGTTGGCGGGCTTGACCATATACCCGCGCACATCCCCGTGGCCGTTGGGCGATGGATAGGTGATGTATTCGGGGACGATATCGGGATCGGTAAATTCAACCTGATTGGCAAGCGCGTAATCCGGGCTCATGGCACTTAGAACCGCCGCAGCGGTAATGCCACCCACCATGTAACGCCCGGCTCGGTCAAGGAACTCGCGCCGGGAAATAATCCCGTGGGCGTAAAAATCATAAAGCTCCAGAAGCTTTGGCGAAAAATCCTTGGCAGTCAAACGTTTCATCGTGTGCTCCTTGTCGGCATGACGTAGGCGGTAGCAAAGATGGTGACGACGATTGAAATCAGACGTTAGAAATTTCGCAGACAAGCCACTGGTCCGTCTGCTTTGGAGCCGTGATTTGAGCGATCCTTGACGGTGGGCGAAGATTGCACATATAGCAAGCTCCTTTGGCGATCGTGCCGCCAAACTGTGAGCATGATTACATCAGCCGACATGTGTTTTTAGAAAGGTGAGGCTCCTTCAAGACTTCGATGTGATGGAATTTGCAGGCGGGCATTAGGCCGTAATCACACGGACCGGTTTTCCCGCAAGCCATGCGAGGATGGCCTCAACCGTTTCGCCGTAAAACACATCCCACGTATGGCGTGTGACATAGCCAAGATGCGGGGTCAATAAAAGACCATCGCATGTGCGTAGCGGGTGGGATGCAGGAAGGGGTTCGATGTCATAGACATCCAGTCCGGCTCCGGCAATCTCGCCATTGTTAACCGCCTCAATCAGGGCCGCGTCATCGACAATCGGGCCACGAGATGTGTTGATCAGATAAGCGGTTTTTTTCATGCATTTGAATTCATCGGTGCTCATCATGCCAGCGGTTCGCTCGGACAGGCGTTGATGAATGGTGACGAAATCGGCATCTGCCAAAAGGTCATCCTTACTTGGCATATATTCGACGCCAAGTTCGGCACAGCGTTCCTTGGTTAAATTCTGGCTCCAGGCGGTGATGCGCATGTCAAAGGCCTTGGCGATGGTTGCAACCTTTGCACCCAGCCGACCAAGCCCGATGATGCCAAGGGTCGATCCGGCAAGGTCCTGCCCAAGCCCGACCTGCCAGCCGCCGGTGCGCATGGACGTGTTTTCCGGCACAACTCCGCGCGCGAGACCCAGCATAAGCGAGAATGTCAGTTCCGGTGTTGCGGTAGAGGGTGAATTGGTGCCGCAGACTGTTATGCTATGACAGTTGGCATAGGTCACATCAATCGCATCGTTGCGTTTGCCGGTGGTGACAATCAGTTTGAGGTTGGGAAGGTTTTCCAGCAGGGATGCGGGCAAGGGTGTTCTTTCGCGCATAACACAGAGAACATCAAACGGTTCAAGGCGTTTTGCCAAAGCCGCGCCATTGGTAAGCGTGTCATGAAACACGGTAATGTCGCCATGCGATTTGACACCGGACCAGTCGGCAGAGGCCAGGGCAAGGTTTTGATAGTCATCAAGGATCGCAATGCGCATTGTCAGGCGTTTCCCGTGAGGTGAGGGCTGGTGGTTGAGGCCTATGGCAGCGTGAAAATCAGCGATGTGTTGATGCCGCCAAAGGCGAAATTGTTGCTCATCATATATCGGGCCGACAGGCTGCGCGCGGTGTCCTTGATATAATCAAGCTCCGCACAGGCCGGGTCGGGCGTTTTAAGGTTTGCGGTCGGAACAAACTTTCCGTCGCGCATCATTTCCAGTCCCAGCCATGCCTCAATCGCACCACAGGCACCGAGCGTATGGCCAAAGTGGCCCTTAAGGGTATGGATCGGAATGGCGCGGTCAAACACGGCACGGGTGGCCTTGCTTTCGGCGAGATCGCCGTGGTCGGTGGCGGTGCCATGGCCATTGACGATATCGATGTCAGATGGGCTCAGGCCCGCATCCTCAAGCGATTTACGCAGTGCAATTTCCATTTTGCCGGCTTGTGGCTGGGTGATATGGGCGCCATCGGAATTCGACGCAAACCCGACGATTTCACCATAAATGGTCGCCCCGCGCGCCTTGGCATGTTCGTATTCTTCCAGGATCAACGTCCCAGCCCCTTCGCCAATCACCAGCCCGTCCCGATTGGCATCATAGGGACGTGGGGTGATTTCAGGGTGGTCGTTATTGTCGCTGGTGGCAAACAGGGTATCGAACACCGCGACCATGGTTGGGCAAAGTTCCTCGGCCCCGCCGGCAATCATCAAATCCTGCATGCCGTATTTGATGGCTTCATAGGCATAACCGATCCCCATGCTGCCCGATGTGCAGGCGGTCGATGTTGGGATGATGCGCCCGCAAATGCCGTATAAAACGCCGATGTTGACCGCCGAGGTGTGGCTCATCATCTGAATATAGCTGGTCGCGGTGATGGCGTTGCTATCGCCAGTTTCCATCAGTTTGGTAAAGCCCATCACCGGCGGGGTGCTGCCAAAAGATGACCCATAGGCAATGCCAAGGCGACCGCCCTGCAAGGTGGCGGTATCATCACGAAGCCCCGCCATTTCAAGCGCCTTGTCGGTGGCGGCAACCGACATCTGGGCAACGCGGCCCATGCTGCGCAATTGTTTGCGGGTAAGCTTGCCCTTAAGCGTGAAATCCTCGACCGGGCCCGCAAGGCGGGTGCGCAGATCATAGCGCCCATCCCAGTCATCCATGCGGCGAATGCCGGTCTCGCCCGCATACATCCGCGCTGAAATGGTGGGCCAATCATCGCCCAAGGCCGTAATTCCGGCCATGCCGGTAACAACGACGCGCCGGGTCATAGCATGCCCCCGTTTACACTGATGACCTGACGGGTGATATAGGCCGCATCATTCCCACACAAAAACGCAATGGTCGCGGCAACTTCATCGGCCGTACCGTAGCGGCGCATCGGGATCATTTTTTTGACCTCATCGGCGGGCAATTCATCGGTCATCTGGGTTTCAATCACCCCCGGCGCGACGGCATTGACGGTGATTTTGCGTTTAGCCAGTTCAAGTGCCAGCGATTTGACCGCGCCAATGATCCCGGCCTTGGACGCAGCATAATTGACCTGCCCGCGGTTGCCAGCCAATCCGGCGATGGAGGTCAGTGCGACAATACGACCGCCCTTGCGCCGTTGGATCATCGGCATGATGAGGGGCTTTATGACGTTATAAAACCCGTCCAGATTGGTATGCAGTACGGCATCCCAGTCATCATCTTCAAGGGCGGGAAAGGCGGCATCGCGAGTCAGGCCCGCATTCAGCACCACACCAAACGGCGCGCCATGTTCAGCAATGTTGGCTTCAAGTGCGGTGCGGGTGGCATCGCGGTCAGCAATGTCAAAGCGGATAAGACGCCCGGTGCGTCCCATTGCAGTGACGTCATCAAGGACCCTTTGCGCGCCATCGCGGTCGGAATGATAATGAACGATGACATCATATCCATCGCGCGCAAGGCGTTTGGCGGTGGCGGCCCCGATGCCCTTGCTGGCACCTGTTACCAGAATGGTTTCTGTCATGGCGTTGTCGTTTCTTGGTTGTGGGTCGTGTGGGATGTGGCAAGAGTGGCGTCTGTGTCACCGGGTTGAAAGACGTTGATCTGGGCAGCGACAATCACATCATTTCCATCGCGAATTTCGCCTTTGAAGACGCCCATTTCGCCATCTTCGAAAACATTTTCGACATATATGTTTAATCGGGTGCCCGGTTCAAACCAGTCGCGGGTCATGGTCATTTTGCGGGTGCCAAGCAAATAGCCGATGCGCGGAGCTGCGGCAGGATCGGCAGATTTGGCACGCCAGCCACCATAGGCGGCGACAGCCTGTGCGATATATTCAATCCCGACATAGGCGGGCACACCGTGGTCTTTTTCAAAGAACATACTTGTTTGTTGAATTGTGATTTCAGCCCGAAGGTGATCAGGCCCGGCATCGCAGACCCGATCAATCAACAGCATCGGGGCGGCATGCAGGACCAGTTCAGCAATGGCGGGCATGGTTGTGATCTGCGTATGGGATGCCTTGGTCATGAAGGTGTCCCTGCAGGGATAAAACCACGTCCGAGAATGACTGATACGTTGCTGCCGCCAAAGGCGAAGGAATTGCTGATCATGGCAAGCCTATCGTTCGTTGCAAGTCGCTGCCCCGTTTGTTCGACGAGATTCATTTTGGCAACAGCCGGGTCAGTAACACCATCCCAATGATGGCGGGGCAATGGCGCGCCATCATGCGACTGTTGTAGTGAAAGCCAAAGAATGGCGGCCTCAATCGCGCCTGCCGCACCCAATGTGTGACCGGTCATGGGTTTGGTTGAGCTGACCGCGACGGATGGGCCAAATATCTGTGCGATGGCGGTGCTTTCCATGCTGTCATTAAGTGGCGTCGCGGTGCCGTGCATGTTGATATAGCCGATATCATCAGGTGTCAGACCGGCATGTACCAGTGCGGATTTCATCGCGGCGATTGCCCCGGTCCCATCGGGGTGCGGGGCATTGGGATGATGGGCATCGGATGTTTCGCCAACCCCCATCAGGGCAATGTCGCCTGCGTCCCGGCGCAGCGTGAACAGCGCACAACCTTCACCGATATTGATGCCGTCACGGTTTTTGCTGAGCGGATTGCAGACGCCCTCGGAGATGGAATTAAGCGCATCAAATCCGCGCACGGTCAGACGGCACAGACTGTCGACCCCGCCAACAATCACGGCATCACACATGCCCGCATCCATCAATCGCAGGGCGGATGCGAAGGCCTTACCGCTTGAGGAGCAGGCGGTCGAAATCACATATGCCGGACCCGACAGACCCAGCGCATCGCGCAAAAACGCGGCAGGCGATCCGATTTCCTGATGCTCATAGCGAAAACCGGGGGCCCATGTGCCGGTTTGCAGCATGTCCTGATACCCGGTGGTGCCTTCTTCGATGCCCGAGGTGCTGGTGCCCAGAATGATGCCGATGCGGTCTTTGCCAAAGGTTGCGATCATATCGTTAATTTCAGAGGTAATCTGAGCCGTGGCAGTCCATAGCAGGCGGTTGTTGCGGGTATCATATTGCGTAAGATGATCGGGCACGGGGGCAAGCGGCCCGGTTACGGTGCCAAGCATGGTGGTGCGATCAATCAGAAAATCGTCATGGGAAATCATGTCCGCCGGGCGGTCGCCAAACAGGGTGCGCGATGTTTGCTCTATCCCCTGTCCAAGGGCGGAGACAATACCAAGGGCCGACAGAAAGGTCGAAGTCACCGACATCATCAGGACCCCAGTCTTTGCGATCTGATGGTCAGGGTATAGCCCAGTTTCATATTGCGCAGGGTTGCCACACCCTGCCACGGGTCGCGGATCGGTTTTTCAATCGTAACAAACACCAATCCATCACCGTTGGTGCGGATGGTGCGTTGACCCATGGTTTCCTCGACGGTCATGGATTGGTCGACCACGTCACTGACAACATCGTCGGGCCAATAGGTCATGACGATATCGCCAAGCAACCGTTCAGGGTCAAGGGCATCTGGCACCCAGTCGGCCTTGACGATGTTGAGCCCATCAAGGGTCCAGTCAATGGTCATGGCCCGGCGACCGAGATCATCAAGCACGGCAATCCTGACCTGACCGGGCTGGGCCGAAATTCGGGCGAGGAAAGTGGCCGTGCTCGGCTGACCGTTTTGGGGGCGCCATTGTGCAGTGACCTGTTGGGTTGCCTCAAGGCTTTGGGCCGTTTCCCACGGGTTTTCCGGTAACTCGATGGCGATATCCGGTGTCAGTGCAACCGTATACGCAGGATTGGACGCAAACGGGTTCGGGACCGACAAGTCGGCAAGATCCGTAACACAGGCGTTCAGAGACAGGGTCATGAATAGGATCAGGATGGATCGCATAGGTCGTGCAACATCTCCAGATAACGGTCAGTTTTGCTTACCAGCGGATTGTCGAGGTTCCAAGCGTATCCTGCAAGGATCGAAACAACCATACGTTTGAGTTTTGTATCATCATCGGGCTGATTGAAAATAATCGTTTGTAGACGTCCGTCATACCATGCATCGACATATGAACGGAACGTTTCCACACCCCGGTTAAGCGGAATGGCGTAATCCGCATCCCAATCGACGGCCTTACCATTGTGACGCGCAATAAGCGCCTTTGCCGCCAGTTCGGCGGAATGCATGGCAATGGTCACTCCCGATGAAAAAACCGGGTCAAGAAAACCGGCAGAATTGCCCAGAAGGACATAACCGTCACCAAAAAGGGTGTCCGATTGTGCGCTGTATCCGGCAATGGCATTAAGAGGCCGGGTCGGTTCGGCCTTGGCCAGAAGGGGACCAAGGCCGGTATCACCAATCAACCGATCAAAGATGGCCTGATCATCAAGACCATCAAATTCCGGGTCCAGATCGGGATAAATCACCCCGACAGAGGACGTGCCATCGGAAAACGGAATCAGCCAGTACCAGATTTCGGAACGGGTCGGGTGGACCGTGATCAGGATTTTTTCCCGGTCATAATTGGGGTCGGAGATGTGGTCGCGCAGATGGGTAAACAGGGCGCGCCGTTCGGCCGATTGGCTTGATTTTACAATGCCGAGCATTCGGGGCAGGACCCGGCCATAACCACTGGCGTCGAGAACAAACGTCGATCTTATCCGACCGGTTTGACCCGCATCATTTTCATAGTCGAGAGTACAGTCACCATCGCATAAGACCGCATCGGTGACCTTATGCCCAAAACGGATATCGACCCCGGCATCGATGGTGGTTTGGGCCAGGATGTGATCAAACCGGCTGCGTTGAACCTGAAAGGTGGTGCCCCATCCGCTGTCTTCGAAATTTTCGCGAAAATCAATGGATTGATAAAGTGATCCGCGTTCAAAGACGGCCCCGTTTTTGTGCTGGAAACCGGCCTTTTCAACCGCATCAACCAAACCGGCCCGCTCAAGCACATTCATGCAGTGAGGCAGAAGGCTTTCGCCAATGACAAAGCGCGGGAAGGTTTGCGCTTCGAGCACAATCACGCTTAATCCCGCATCACGAAGAAATTTGGCGGCAACCGTTCCGGCCGGTCCGGCACCGATAATGGCGATGTCACAATCGGTCATGAGGTGGCTTTCAGAATGATTGTCAGGCATCGGATTGGTCGGCTTTCACAGATGTGGGGCACATGGCATAGGAAAGCACCCATGCAGTTGGAAGTCCAATGGCCATGATGGTTCCGATGGCACTGACCACGGGAACAGAACTGCTGGCGAGCAGGCCAAAGGCCAAAATGCTGCTGATCAGCGATAAGAACACGGCAAACCGGGTCGCATCCTGTTGGCCGTGCTTTTGGCTTTCGGAAAAGAAGATCACGTAATCGGCCCCGATGGCAAACACCAGAAACAGTGCCATGATGGTAAAGAAATTGATTGTGATCCCGATTGCAGCCGCCCCGCCAAGGGCAACAAGCATCGCCCCTGCTGGCGTTCCTAAAACACATAGCCCACGGATCACGCCATAGCGTGCCATGGCAAGAATCCCGGCAATCAACAAGGCAATCGCCAATCCCGCGGTTGCCCAGTTGCGATAATGGGCGAACTGGTCGGTGATGGTGGCGCGCGGGTTGATTAAACGGGCGGCGTCGATGTCGGCAATTGCCGTGGCAACGGCATTGGCATCGGTCACGGCGTTTAGCCGGACGATATCGGTCATGCCATCATGCAGGTTTGCCAGTTCCGGGAACTGGGCAAAAGCATCTGCGTCGGCGTGTAAATAAGGGGCGTCGGGGTTGGGCGTTTGAATGTTAATCGGAAGCAGCGGTGCCAGTTTTGGTGCGTAAGTTTCAAAGAGCTGATCTTTGATCAGGGTACGGTTTTCGTCCTGCCGTTTGATTGATGGGATCATGTCCGACAAGCCAAAGCCAGACCCGACAGTGCCGTCTTTGATCAGGGGGCGGAGTGCGTTTTGTACGGCCTCGCCCGTTTGAAGGCGGGTTTGGCTGTCTGCGCCATCAATCCGGATAAAGACGGGGTTACCGCCCATGCCCATGGTGTCGCCGATCAGGCGCGCCTGCGTTGTCAGGGTGTCGTTGCCATGCCCGAGATGGCGGATGTCATCATCGGTTGGTATGAACAGAACGCAGACCGCAAATCCACCAAGGATGGCAAGCGCACCCACCCCCCGGACCAACCGGGGCAGTTGTAGGCGGCGCAAGGTATCATCAAATTTCTGATACGCACGCGGGATGAGCGACCGGTGCTTGACGCTTCGCACCGGCAAAAGTGGGAGGATGAAAAGCACGGTGACATAGGCCGCGATAAGCCCGGCGATGGAATAAACCGCGATTTGGGCCAGAAGGATGGCCGGGCTGATGGCCAAAACCGCAAAGCCGCAAACCGAGGTCAAAAGGCCAAGGCTTAGGCCGGAACGGATCGTCGCAACCCGGGCCGTTGGTGATTTCCCATCGGCGGGTAGCACCAGATAATGCAGCGCATAATCGACCGATATCCCGATCAGACTGGCCCCGAAGACCAGCGCAATGGCATGAATGCCATCGAAAATCAGGGTGACGGCAGCAATACCGGCGATCAAGCCGCTGCCGACCGTGATCAAGGTGCCGATCAGGGGGAGTGGGGAGAAAAACACACTGAGCACCATGGCAAAAATGCCAAGGGTCGCAATGATGGCGATGCGCTGGACATCGGATTTCGCCGCAGTTGCCTCGGCCACGGCGAAAAAGACTTGCCCGGTTTTCGCGATGGTGAGTCCGTCAGATTGATCTGCGGTGCTTTGGGCGTTGGCGATGGCGTCATTGACCTTGCCCACCCATGCGATGTCCGGTCCTTGACGCCGAAGGTCCGGGGACAGGGATATGATGATCGGGGTGTGGAAGTGGTTGTCTCTCTGCACGATCCCGGAAGAGCCAAGTTTGTTGCCCAGCTCGGCCAGAAAAACGGGAAGCAGGGAAAACGGATCAGCACGGAGCGATGCCGCACTGAGCATTGAAGCCGGCGCATACAGCGTTTTGACAGCGTTTTGATAAACCGCTTCACCGTTGCCGTCACGCAAAAGTGCCCGGTCCCTGTCCGACAGCAGGCTTTGAGCATGGGGCAGGTAAAAATCTGAAAGCCGCGCAAGGTTTCCCGCGTCATATCCCGGTAGTGAAACCGACTTTGTGCCCGGAATGTTTGTGATGTCAGAAGCCAACGCACGGGTTGCCGTTTCAAGCATATCTTGCTGGTTGGCCGACACCATGATGATAGCCTGATTGGCATCATTTGCCAGTAAGTCGCGCACGGTTTCGATATCGGGTTTGCGGGCAGTGTCGTCGGTTTTTTCCAACCCGATCAGGGACAGGACATCACCATCAATCCGGGCTTTGCCCGATGTGACCTGCCAGATGGCAAAGGTCGCCATGATCAAAAGCAAAATGCCCCATATGCCCCCGCGTACTGCCATCAATCAGAGTTTCCCGAAAGCAGATTGGCAAGATCATCGGGAAGTGGCAGGTCGTGGCGTTTTTGATTTCTCAACGTGATTTCGTCGCGATCACTCGATGATTTATGCAGGGTAACGTGGCTGACAAACTCATCGCCCTTAATAACGATCTGGCTGACCTGTTCGGACAATCCATTGTTGTCTTTTGGCGCCAGTGTGACCTGCCAGCCCGGGTCGTCTTGTGCGGTCTTGGTTTTGGTAGGCGTTACTGTGAATTGATCAGACAGCGGGTCCCAGTTTCCGGCAAGAACGGCTGAAATCAGCGCGATGAACTGATGAAACCGGGCACCAGATGCAATGGTTTCAAATGTGCCGTCATCATGTTTGCGGGTGATCCCCTGATCGTTCATCACGGTGGTATCGGGAAACGGTTTCAGGTTTTGCCATATCAGACCTTTGCGGGGCGACAGGGCAAATTCACCGGTCGAGGTGAGCGGGGCGTCAAAGCCGTCCAGATGGCGTTCAAGGGTGAAGCTGCCGGTCAGATATTGCTGATCGCTGATCGGGGTCGGCGTGGCGGCGGACGGCAAATCTGCCTTGGGCGCGGTTCCGTCGGCGCGTGCTGGAATTACCGACAGCATTGCGACTAGGAACAGGGTCAAGGCGGATACTGCCAATGATGCAAACCAGCGGTGGGTCATTGCGTCATGGCCTCCAGCCTCTCAATCAGGAAGTCGGGACTGCGAAACAGCATTTCGCCGGTGTCTTTTTCCACGGCGACCTGAATGGTAAAGCCCTTGGTCAGTTTGGTGCCGGTTTTTGCATCCGTGATCAGATAATCAATTTTCAGGCGATTTTCGAATTCGCGTAAGGTTGCTGTGATGGTGATTTTTTGCCCAAAGGTGCACGGGCCAACATATTTGACCCGCATGTCAACAATCGGCCAGACATAGCCCGATGCATCCATTTGCGGATAGTTGTAGTCAATCTTTTCCAAAAGCGCACAGCGCGCATTTTCAAAGAACTGCACGTAGTTGCCATGCCAGACGACATTCATCGGATCAAGATGATAAAACTGGATCGTTTCGGTGACAGATGCACTGATCATGATGCGATTTCTTCATCATAGAGCGCCCAGTGGCGGTTCTGAATGCGCGACACCAGAAGGCGCAAGGTGCCTTCAAGCGGTTGGTCTTCGGCGATGAAAGGAATGTCTTCCTTTAGGTTGTCGATAAAGGCCGAAACCTTGGGGCCGAGTTGTTCCTTGGTTAATTCACCAGATTTTTCGCGCAACGCGATGGCCTGACCAACCGCCAAAAGGTTTGCCGCCACGACCTGTTCGGTCAGTTGCAGGACGCGCAGGCAATCGCGTGCGGCAATCGTGCCCATGCTGACCTTGTCCTGATTGTGACATTCGGTGGAACGCGAAAAAACACTGGCGGGCATGGTTTGTTTCAATGCCTCGGCCGTCCAGGCGGACGCGCCGATTTGCACGGCCTTAAGTCCGTGATTAATCGATGCGCGGTCGGGATCAGCCCCCGAAAGGTTCGATGCCAGACCATGGTTGAATTTGGTATCGACCAGAAGCGCCATCTGGCGATCCATCAAATCAGCCAGATTGGCCACCAGCGTTTTCATGCCATCGGCCACAAAGGCGACATGCCCACCATAGAAATGCCCGCCGTGCAGGATTGTGTTTTCCGTGACATCCAGAAGCGGGTTGTCATTGGCACTATTGAGCTCAATTTCGAGCGTTTTGCGGAAGGTCTGCATCATGTCGGCCAGAACCCCGATCACATGCGGTGCGCAGCGTAGCGAATAGCGATCCTGAAGCCGGGCTGGTTGATAGTCATCGCCCAGTGATGACAGATCGTCTTCGATCCATGCGGCGATTTGGGCCTGTCCGGGGTGGGGTTTGGCGGCAAAAAGACGCTTGTCGAAATGGGCGGGATTGCCAAGTAACCCCATGCTGGCAAGGGCGGTAATACGCGATGTCAGTTTACACAGATAATTGGCACGGACAAAGGCCTGACACATCAACGCGGTCATCACGGCCGTGCCGTTCATGATGGCAAGCGCCTCTTTGGGGCGCAAGGTCAGTGGGGTTAATCCGGCGGTTGCCAAGGCGTCTTGAGCGGATGTTTTCTGACCGCGATAAAGAACGTCACGTTCGCCGATCAAGGCCGCAGCAACATAGGAAAGCGGGGTTAAATCGCCGCTGGCACCAACCGATCCTTCTTCGGGGATCAGCGGGGTAATGTCATGGGCAAGCAGGTTTGCCAGTTGATTGAGCAAGTCGACACTGACACCGGAATAGCCGGTGCAAAGCGATGCCAGACGCACGGCCAAAACGGCGCGTGCCTGTTCGGGGCCAAGAATATCGCCGAGCCCACAGCCGTGAAAGCGGCTCAGATGAAGTGGTAGTTCCGCAACCAGTTCGGGTGGCACGCGGCGTGAAACAGAATCACCATAGCCGGTGGTCACACCGTAAATATGGCCCTTGTCGCGCAGTTGCTGATCCAGGAAATCAGCACCCTTTTGAATGCGGGCGCGAAAATCGCGATCCCCTGACAGCACAGGCTGGGCGCGTTGTTCGGACAGGGCAATGACATCTTCGACCGTAAGATCGTTTTCGCCAAAGATTACATTGATGCGGTTATCGGTCATCACCGTCCTTTTTCTTTGCCCAGAAGTCATGGAAATTGAACCATTGCAGCGGTTCAGTAACAACTATCTTTTCAAGCCATTGCGCATATTGGCTGGCGTAGCCTGCGATGGCATCGGTTCGGTTCTTGCGCGGCAGGGTCAAGCTGTCGGCCAGTTTTTGCCATTCGATTTTAAATCGTTTTCCCGTGCGCCAGGCCGCCGCCATATAGACCGGGCATTGTAGCAGATACGCCAGAACAAATGGTCCTTGCGGGAAATTGGCATCTTCACCAAGGAAGGGAACCGAGACGAACTTATCGCGTGCGCCAATCGCAACCCGGTCAGCGGCAATGACAATCCATTCTCCACGTTCAACCCGTTCGCGCAGCATGATGGCGGTATCGGGGCCGATATCGGTGACCTCGATCAGGTCAACCTGACTTTCCGGGGCCAGTTTTTGCAGCACGCGGCCAAACCGGGCGGCATTTTTTTGATGTAGCAAGACATTGACGCGGAAATCGCGGTCGCGGCTGGCAATGGCACGCACCAGTTCCATATTGCCAAAATGCGATACCAGCAGCACTGCGGCCTGATCACGGGGCATATAGGCAAACAGATTGTCGGCGTCGTCGGGCAATTCGAGATCATCTATTTTTAGCTCGCCACACCATGCGGCAATTTTATCAAGCGCACTTTCGCCAAAGCGCAGGAAATGACGGAAGCTGTTCCAACGGGTGGGAGTAACGGGTGCACCATTTTGGTGTGCGCGGGTCAGAAAGGCACGCGATGCCCGCCGTGCAATGCCGCCGGTAAGATAAAAATAAGTAATGACGGGGAGCATGATGGCAAGGCAAACCTGCCGTCCGGCAATGCGGTAAACCCAGCCAAGAAACCGCACGCCAAAATACATGCCGCGCTCGTCGATTTCGGACCAATGGTTTGAGGCATCTGTGCTGGGCTTGGCAAATTTTCCACCGCGCCAGATAAAGCCGGGCAGGCGGCCAAGCATACCAAACACCAGCCTTGTGTGCATCGCACTGATCAGAAGGTTATCTTCGAACATGCGAAAGTTTGACGTATTGCCTTCGGGGTAGGTGACCTTTGTCGGCATATGAATGATGGGAACCCCGCGCCAATACATCCGCACCATCAGTTCGGTGTCGAAATCCATTTTGTTACCCGCACCTTCGTCGTGCCAAACCGCGAGGCTTTGCTCGACCGGATAGACGCGAAACCCGCACATGCTGTCGCGGATGGTGGTCGACAATGTTTCGATCCAGACCCAGACATGGGTGACCCAACGGCCGATTTTTCGACCCAATGGGATGGTGTCGTCATAGATCGGAAGGCCCGTGATCAGCGCGTTTGGATGGCGGCGGGCCTGTGTCAGCATTTCCGAAAGCTGCTCGAGGTCGTGTTGACCATCGGCATCAATCTGAACCGCATGGGTAAATCCCGCCGCACTGGCATGTGCCATCCCCTGCATGACGGCAACACCCTTGCCGCTGTTGATTGCCAAGCGGTGGCAGGTTACCCCGTTTTCCGGATCGTGCAGGGATTGGACTTTTTGTTCGGTCGCAATGTCGGAGCCATCATCAATGATGAACACATGCAGGTCATGGGTGCGTACGCGCTCAACAACATCGGCCAAAACCTGATGGTGGTTATGGGTCGGGATCAGGGCGCATATTTTCACGGTGCGGTTTCCTGATCCTGGCTGGCGATGCGAAACTTGACTGTACCGGAGCTATGAACGCCAACCGCGTCGGAATGATAGCTAAATCGCACCTTTGGCCCGGTGGCATCAAAATCAAGATCAAGTTTAAGATCGTCCTCGGGCGATATTGGTCGGCGGAACTTAAGCTGGCTGACCTCGCCGACCGTGTTCGAGCTGCCAAAAAGGGTGGCGGCGGTTTGAACCACCCAGTGCAGTTGAACAACACCGGGAAGGATCGGATGATCTGGAAAATGTCCCTGAAAACAGGTCATATCGCGACGAAGGGTTAAGCCAAGAATGGCCTTTTGCCCATCACGGGTTTGGCTATGAATGACCGGCCCAAGATCGGCATTTTTGGTGAAAAGGGCGCGCAAAAGATGCAAGGGGCGTTTGCCCTGACTGTCGGTCGGGAGTTGGTCGACAAAGCGCCAGCGTTGCGGCAGTGCTGCGTCGTCTTCAAATCGGGCAACTTCACGGCGCAGCAACCGGCCCATGCGAAATGGGCCGCGTTTTTGCAAGTGATCCTTGCCGGGTTCGGTCAGGACCGCGACAACCGCCAAGCGGCGATCATTTTCGTCGGCTAGTAAGGCAACGGCGTCTTGAACCAGATCGCTTTGGCGGAGATGTTGTTCAACCGCGCCAAGGGATATGCGTTTGCCTTCGACCTTCACCACCCGGTCGGCACGACCATGCAGGGTGAAACATCCGGTATCACTGTCAATTGTTGCGCGGTCTTCGGTTTGATACCAGTCATCCCCGGCAATATGACGGGCGCAAACGCGCAGGCATCCTGCATCATTAAGGCTGGTTTGCAGGCCGGGTAATGGGGTCCATGCAGACGATGGCCCGGTTTGTTGACGCCATGCGATCCCGCCGGTTTCCGTGCTGCCATAAATCTCGGTCGGACAAATGGCCAGAACGCGGGTGGCTTCCTGTGCAGTGGCAAGATCAAGCGGCCCGCCCGATGACAGAACCAGCGACGGACGCGGTGCAGTCTCAAGATCGGGATGCAAGTTTTTTAGCTGGGCGGGACTTGTGATCAAAACATCACCCCGTGCCATGTCAGGAATGATCATGTCCCAGAACGGCGTTGGGTCTGCACTAAAGGTCTGTTTGGTGATGACAGGCCAGATGATGCGAAAGATCAGACCGTAAATATGTTGATGCGACACCAGCCCGATCATGCGGGCACCCTGTGGCATTATGGGGTGCCAAAGGGGAATTTGGGTTTGAATTTCGTCTTCGATCTGGGCGAGTGATTTTATGACAGGCTTGGGCTGTCCGCTCGACCCTGATGTAAAGAAGATGGCCGCGCATGCGGTGCTGGTTGGTAACCGCATGTCAAAGGCGGAAACCTTCGCATCGCGTGTCAGACGGGCATTAATGGCATCATCATCAAGATACAAATCGAACTGCTGATTGATCTCATCAAGGTAACCGGGTTTGTCGGTTGCGGGCAGGATGGCTGTACCGCCACTGCGCCAGATCGCGGCAAGCGCAATCAGAAACCGGCGTGCGGATTGGCAGTAAATTGCGATGCGTTGCCCGGTCGAGATGGACGCAGCCAAATGATCAATGTCGCGAACGATATCCGTAACGCAATAGGTCACGCCGTTTTCCAGACACAGGGGCGTCTGCGCGTTTTTGTCGTCATATAGATTTTCGAAAAAAACGCTCATACCGGTTCCTGACGGGGACGGTTTTGGGTGTGACGGTCGTGACGGGCGCGCAGAAACCGACGCACGGGCCATTCACCAACAAACAAAATGCCGATCAGAACATAGGATATCAGCCCGTTATAGAGCGTCCATGTTTCCAGACTGGCATAAAGGGCCGTCCATCCGGCAATAAGCCCATTCGCAATGAAAAACCCGATCCAGACCTTGGTTAGCTTGCGGGTATAGGCACGGGCAAAGCCATCTAGTTCTGCCGACCGCATGCGGGCAAACCGCTCAATGATCGGCATGCCCGAAAACAGCGAGACGGTAAAGACCGCCGCAAGGGAGCCAGCAACAATGACCGGGTAAAAGCGGATGGCAACCAGTTCACTTGCAATGCCAGCGACCGACAGGATTGCAGCGACCAGCAAGGCCAACCCGGCTTGCGCATATTTACGGTTGATCAGATACAAAATGGCGCGAACTACAACGGCGGCCAAAAGCAAAAACAGGATAACGCGCGGCGAGAACGACGATAGTCCAAAATAGACCAGCACCGGATAGCCGATACCCAGCACTGACAGGACGATTGTAGCGATGCGGTTAGGGGCTGACCAGGGCATGAATCTTCTCGACCACGTCATCGACCGTTCGAACCGATTTGAATTCTGTTGCCGGAATTTTTTTGCCTGTGAGTTCTTGAAACTTCACGATGAGGTCGACGGCGTCGATACTGTCAAGATCAAGGTCTTCCATCAGGTGCGCATCCGGGGTGATGTCTTCTGCCGGGACTTCAAACAGGTCAACGAGGTAGGTATGCAACTGGTTGTAGATTTCTTCGCGGCTATGCATGACTAGACCTGTTTCCCCGATGCCTGAATAAAGTTCGCAAGATTACGGACGGACGCAAAATGGGTTTTGACGTTTTCATCCTTGGCATCAATGCGCACATCATACTTCTTTTGAAGGGCAACCCCCAGTTCAAGGGCATCAATTGAATCCAGCCCCAAACCGTCAACGAACAAGGCTTCTTCGCTGTCGATATCGTTGACGTCAACATCTTCGAGATTGAGGGTTTCTATGATGAAGGCTTTAAGTTCGGTTTCCAGCGAAGTCATTTTCAAGTCTGTCCAGAATGTAATCTTTGATAAACCGGGTTAAGGCGCGGGACTGTTTGGCGCGCGGCAAGTCCGGATCATTAATGTCTTTAAATAATAACGGATGATCGACGTCCAGTCGGTAGCGAATTTTTGACGGTGGAATGCGATACCACGGGACCCCTTTTTTCAAGGTATCGTGATTACAGTGCACAACCACAGGAATCAAGTCGGCTTGTGTCTCTATCGCAATGTTTGCGACGCCGCGTTGCAATTTTCCAAGCCTTTTTTTGCTGGGTGTGCGGGTGCCCTCGGGGAAGATCATAATATTTGCCCCTTCGCGCAAATGTTGCCGGGCCTGCGTGATCAGGTTTTCCGGGTTGTCATCATTGCGAATAAACCCGGCAGCACGGACAACTCCAAACAAAAACGGATTGCGAAACAGTTGATGTTTAACCACGCATTGGCAGCGATCAAGTTGCGAGAGGATCATCACCACATCAAGCAAGGTCGGATGGTTGGCGATAATCAAAACACCGCTGGCATTGCGCAGACGGTCTATATGCTGGGTTTTGACTTCTGCAACGCCGATTACATCAAGCATCCAGACAAACAGGCGAAACCCTCGGCAAATCACCAGTTGGGCATATTTCCGCCGCTTTGCGCGGTCGCGCAAAATCACCATCAGGGCCGGGAAAATGGTCAGAGCCATAAATAGGCCCCCCAGCCCGAAGATGGAAAACGCCAAGCCGGTGCCAACAAGACGCCAGTACCAGTTCAGGTTCCTGTGTTGGGTGCTTTGCACTATTTCGGCGCAGGCAGGCTTAGTCATGACGCGAAAGGGTCCATGCGGTGGTGCTGCTGCCAAGAGTTAGGGGGCGGGCAGAGGGGGATGTAAAAAAGGCCGTCAGGTTTTTGATCTGATCATATGGAGATGTGGCAGTGGCCTGTGCCTGATCTGCTCCGCAGGATGAGAATGTGAGGGCTTTGCCTATGCCCGGCGGCTCAGGGGTTATGGCTTTATCGGGATCAAGGCGCATGGCAAAGGCAACCCCGGTCTGGGGTTCTGCAAAACTATTGGTATAGACGTCGGGTAACGGCAAATCGACATAGCACAGAATAACGGGGCTTTGCGTTGCCATCATTTGACATATGGTTTCGGTCAGTCCGGCGATCAGGCTGTCATTGCCCGCGGCAATGGCCGTGTGGCTTTGGGTGATCGACCAGTTGATCGACGCAATACCGACAAAGGCATTATGCACCGACATGCTGAAATCCGCCGGGGACAGGGCCTCGTTGGTTGCGACCTGATGGAGAAGCTTGACCGTGCGGTTAATGTTGCCGTGCCGGGAACAGAAAACAATATGCGGGTTGTCGGCGGGTGTGATCATCTGGGTAAGCGTTTCGGCGGCGGCGCGACCAAACAGGTCAAGCCGCCGCCGCCAACCGGGTTTAATGCTGCGCGCCAGATCGTTCTGGACCGACGGGTGGGATACAGCCGACGTGTTTTCGGATGTGTGCAAGGTCAGGCTGGCCTGACCGTTGGTATCTTCCCACAAAGCCCAACGTGACAGTCGGGCGCACAGCAAAGTCATTTGGTGTCCTAGTTGGCAAGTGCCGCACGGGCCGAAACCGCGCGCAGGATGTCCTGTCTCAGGTTATTGACCCACCGGTTATAGTTCCGATGAATCGTTGTACCATTATATTGGAGATTACTACTATCGGCGTAAATGATTGAGTACTGTTTCTGATTAAACGAGATAGCAACCTTTGCACTGTGCGACCGTGGAGCATAGGTCGCGGTCAACTGGCCTTCGCCTTCGCGCTGAACAATCCATTCGCGTGTCGAAGCGGTTTCAATGATGGTTTCTTCAATCTCGGCCATGCTGAGTTTGGCGACATCGGCGGGGAAGGGCTGATTGGAGAAGTTCTGAACGGTTGCCGAGCATGCTGCAAGCACTGCGACAACGACAAAAACAGAAGCAAGTTTCAAACTACGCATTTTGATCTGCCTTGATTAATGGGTGGAAAACTGACTCAATCATGTCGGTTTGGGTCAAATTGCCCCGTGACCAGTGCGGGGGCGTCCAGGCACCGCCCAAAAGCCGTTCTTGGAACGATTTTACCGACGATGCAGGGCGCGTGATTGTAATTCAGCAATAATGGATTGTGCAGGTGGCGGCAAGTACCACTCTTGGGAAGTGTAACTCATCGGACACGAGGCGCTTTTCCCACTTTAATGGCAAGGTTGTTTCGGCCATTCACAAACTTGAAGATATGCCGTTGAAACGAAGTGCAGCACGCCAAGCGTCGTCATTGTTGGCGTGGGATATGCTGTGCGACCTTGTTGCCGATGTCGCAAAGGGTAACGACGCAACATGCCTTAAGGACGAGGACGGTCGTCCTTGGGCAGAAATTTCCGGTCATCGCCACGGCGTAAGCATTAGCCATAGTCGCGGTTGGGTGGTGGTGGCGGTTGCGATTGATCCGGGGCTTTTGATCGGAATTGATCTTGAATATCGCGATGAAGGCCGTTCTATTCCCCAAATGGCAGAACAGCTTGGTTTGCCAGGCACGACGTCCGTCTCTGACTTTTACGATGCCTGGTGCCGGTATGAGGCGATCTTTAAGGCGACGGGGGAAAGTGACCCCGTTGTTCAGCTTGATTTATCCCCGGTCGTGCTGCCCGTGCCAGCGGATTTTGCCAGCAGTTTGGTCATGGTAGACGCTAGTTAGAAGCTAGGGAAAAGTCGCATCAAGAGTCGATTAATAGGTAGGGTTAAACCCGCATCGTCTTGCAAATTCTCAGTGTCCCTGTGTGTCGCCGTGAGTGATCAGCGGAACTTGGGCGCTAGACAGCTGATTTCACAAAAAGTTTACATTACATTCGTCTGACTTTTGCCTGTCGGCGGTGGTTTTTGGCGCGTGCCAATTGATGTGATCTATCTGGCTGTAACTAAATAATAAAATAAAAAATCGGATTTTTTGGGCGTGCTGAATTCCCGGCCAACTGACCGACAATTCAGCTATGATGGGCGCGGTGCAGCAAGTTATTTTCGCGGTCTGACTTGCGGTGGCGCAAATTCGCAACATTTTCTGTTTAATCGAGATCAATTTCGGCGTAATGCTTTCATATATTATTGACCATCGGTCACTATTGTTGCGCGCATACGAAGCATGGTATTCATGTTAAGCGATAATTCAAACCATGCCGGGTGCGATGTGATGTCAGGTGATGATCAGGGTTCCATCAACGTAAAGACTGCGGTCGACACGGATGACAAGGAAGCCGGCTTGGTGGATCAGGAAGGCAAGAATACGTCTGGGAATACACAGTTGTCTGAAGTCGGATTGGATCAGAATATGGACGCCAACTATTGTTTTGCAGATATCTATGTACGTAATGCACCCGTTTATTTAAAGGGCTTTACCGGCGAGCCGGATGGTTCTGTGCAGGCGGAGTTGCGTGACAGCAACAAGGGTCTTCTTGCGTTCGAGCAGGGTGTGTGTGAAATCACCGCAAGCTCGTCTTTCCTGACGGTTGCCATGTCGGCGTCTGACAACGCCGGGCTTGACCAGATCCGCGATTATTTTGAACAGACTTTACGCAAGATGTCGGCTGAAAAAGCCATTGAATTTGATTGGCGCAAAATGTGACCAATAGTCATCTGATCAAGTGAGTTTCTGCTGTCGCCCTAACAGGGCAGCGACCGCTTGATAAAAGATGGGACACAAAAACAGGCGCAAGGAATGATATCCTTGCGCCTGTTTTTGCATGCTGTCAGGCAACAACAAACCGATCACGCGCCGCACGCACAACACGGGTAAGATGTTCGGCAACGGCGGCGACACTTCTGGTGTCTTTGGTGTCGGGATGTTGCAGCATCCAGTAATTGCGGGTGAACCGGATTTCAGGCAGCAAACGGATCAGGTCAGGGATGCCCTGGGTGGCGTAATCATGCAGGATGCCGATGCCGTGACCGTTGCGCACGGCCTCCATCTGGGCGACCACACTGCCGCATTCAAAGCGACGGCGCATCAGTTTGCCAAGGCGCGCAGCATAATCAAGAGCGCGGCTGTAAATCAAATCTTCGATGTGCGTGACAAACAGGCGGTCGGTCAGGTCGGCTTCGGTTTCGACGGAGCCGAATCGGTCTACATAGGCCCGTGTGGCATAGACGCTAAGGGTGTAATCGGTCAGTTTCTTGATCACCAGACGGCCCTGTTTGGGGCGGTCAAGGGTAATGGCTATGTCGGCTTCGCGTTGGGACAGGGAAAAAGTGCGCGGCAGAGGCACAAGCTGAATGACAAGATCGGAGTGTTGGGCGGCAAATGCCGCCATTTCGCTTGCAAGGAAATAGTTCCCCAGCCCGTCAGGAACGCCAACACGGACCGTGCCGCTGATGGTTTCGGTCTGGTTCGACACTGCCGTGCCAGCACGTAAAAACGCAGATTCAGCTGTCTCCGCCGCGATCATCAGTTCCCGCCCGGCCGTGGTCAGCTCCGACCCGGTTGTGCGCCGCTCAATCAGCTTCGTGCCAAGGTCATGTTCAAGCGCGGTCAACTGCCGCCCGACGGTGGCATGGTTGAGGCCAAGCTGACGGGCAGCGGCAAGGATTTGTCCCTGCCGGGCGACGGCAAGAAAAATGCGAAAGCGATCCCAATCCATGATCAAATCCTTATGAGAACTGTCGACTTTAAAAATTGCACATCGAATTTGCATAAATGATAATTGATGTGCATCGATGTGCATACCCATAATGTCGCCACTTTGCGGATGGTATCGTCACGCAATCAACAAATCAGGTTTATCGGGAGGAACCCCCATGTCCAACCAGCTTACCCACTATATTGGCGGCAAACGCGTTGCCGGAACATCTGGCCGTACGGCGGCTGTTTTCAATCCGGCGACCGGTGCGCAAAGCGGCACCGTCGATCTTGCGTCAAAATCCGAAGTCCGGGCGGCGGTTGAGTCGGCGGCGGCTGTGCGTACGGAGTGGGCGAATACAACCCCGCTGCGTCGGGCGCGTATCCTCAATAAATTTCTTGGCATTCTCGAAGACCGGTCCGAAGAACTGGCCGCAGCCATCACCGCCGAACACGGCAAGGTGTTGTCCGACGCGCTGGGCGAAGTCACCCGCGGGATCGAGGTTGTTGAATTCGCCACCGGCGCGCCGCAGCTTTTGAAAGGTGAATTCACCGAAAACGTCGGTACCAAGGTCGACAGCCATTCGGTGCGTCAGCCGTTGGGTATCGTTGCCGGTATCACCCCGTTCAACTTCCCGGCCATGGTGCCAATGTGGATGTTCCCGGTGGCCCTTGCGTGCGGTAACTGCTTTATCCTCAAACCGTCAGAACGTGATCCGTCGGCGTCGCTTTTGATGGCGGAATGGCTGACCGAGGCCGGTTTACCGGACGGCGTGTTTAACGTTGTTCAGGGCGACAAGGAAGCGGTTGATGCGTTGTTGTTCGATGCCGACGTCACCGCGATCAGCTTTGTCGGGTCGACCCCGATTGCGAAATACATCTATGAAACCGCAACCGCGCAGGGCAAACGCTGTCAGGCGCTGGGTGGTGCGAAAAACCATATGATCATCATGCCCGACGCCGATATGGATCAGGCGGTTGATGCCCTGATGGGCGCGGCTTATGGATCGGCAGGTGAACGTTGCATGGCGATTTCGGTCGCAGTGCCGGTCGGTAAGGAAACCGCCGATACCCTGATTGAGAAGCTCGTACCGCGCATCAATGAACTGCATGTCGCACCGGGCACCGATCCGGCGGCTGAAATGGGCCCGCTGGTCACCGCGATGCATCGGGACAAGGTTGTTGGCTATATCGACAAGGGTGTCAAAGAAGGTGCCAAACTGGTTGTTGATGGCCGTGGTATCAATCTTCAGGGCTACGAAGACGGCTATTTCGTCGGCGGCACCCTGTTTGATGATGTCACCCCGGATATGAGCATCTACAAGGAAGAAATCTTTGGCCCGGTTCTGTCGGTTGTTCGTACCGATGATTTCGAAACGGCTGCGGATCTTGTTGATAGTCATGAATACGGTAATGGTACTGCGATCTTTACCCGTGATGGCGATACCGCCCGCGAATTTGCTGCACGTACCCAGACCGGCATGGTCGGCATTAACGTACCGATCCCGGTTCCGATGGCGTTCCATTCGTTTGGCGGCTGGAAGGCATCGCTGTTTGGCGATCATCACATGCATGGCCCGGAAGGTGTTCGGTTCTATACCAAGCTTAAAACCATCACGTCTCGCTGGCCGACCGGCATTCGCAAGGGTGCTGAGTTTGTGATGCCGACGATGAAATAAGCAATCGGCTGATTGCAGAAAGAAAGCCGCGTAAGGAAACTTACGCGGCTTTTAGTTTGCGTGGATGACAGGGAGCCATAAGTCCACGGCAAGAAAGGCTAATGCGTGATCGGCTGGGTCAGGGTGACGATATTAAAACCCTGTCGCGCGAAGATTTTTGATTGCTGGGAAATGCTTTCGCGTTTGCGTTCGGGGTGTTCGTCAAGCGTGATGCAGCCAATCGGGATGACGGTGGCGTCGCGACGCGCAAGGGTCAGGATGTCATCGGCAATGTGATCTTCGTGAAAGACGATGTCGGCGGTTTCAATCGCACGCGCAATGCCATGCGGCAGGTCAAACGCGTTATCAACATGAACATCCGCCATAAGTGTTTGGCCGCCGGGGACGGTTGCCGAACTGCCATCGGGCACGAACTGACGAAGGGCAAGATCGACGTCTTCTGGGCAAATGGACCGTGCAGAGTGGGTTTGTAATCCACGCTGGAAAAAATGCGTCCAGAACCGTTGGCGCGATACATTGTCATGCAAATGATCTGCAACCTTTTGCCGGGCATCGCGCGCGATCCGGGCAAGCTGCGACATGGTTGTCGGCAGAACCGTTTCAAGACGCTGACGAATGATGCGGGCCAGTGCGGGGGCACAGGCCCCGGTCGAGATCGTGATCATCACCGGCGAACGATCAAGGATGGCAGGCACAATGAAATCACACTGTGCGGTTTTATCGACGACATTCAACAGGATGTTGCGCCGTTTGGTTGCCGCCTTTACGCGTGCGGTAAGATAGGGATCGTCGGTGGCGTCAAACACCATCGCGGCGCCATTGACCATGGTGTCAACGAAGGGCGTGCTTTCCCAAACAATGCGCCCTTCGTCCACCATCACGGCGATATCGTCACAGATTTCGGGTGCGACGACCGTGATATTGGCCTGACTTTTAATTAAAATGCGAAGTTTGCCGGTGGCGACTTCACCGCCACCAAGAACAAGAACCTTCTTGCCGGTGACATGAATGAAAGCCGGGAAATAGGCATAGTTTTCGGTCCGGTCAGGGTTGGTGGTCCCCATGCCGGGATCACGGATGCGATCATTCAGCGGCGCGCGGTAATGCGTCATCGAGAATCTCCTTTATTTCCGGCAAACAGGAACCACATCCCGTTCCAGCCTGAAGCAAGCGGCCGATATCGGTTGGGGAAACGGCGTTTTGGTCGACAATGGCCTTGCTGATCGCGGCCAACCCGACCGAGAAGCATGAACAGATCAGACGGTCATTAATTGCACCGGCATCGGGCATGCGTCCGGCCAACAAGGAGTTGCGTTCCGGCGTTGCAAGGGCATCTGCCGCCAGCAGGTTTGATATCCAGTCGCGCCCAAGGGCCGGGCGGTCTGGACCGATGAACAGCGCACCGGTGATGCGGTTGCCGCTCAATCTGGCGTAACGGTGAATGCCTTTTTTGCTGTCGCTATATTCAATGATCTGTTCATCGTTGGTGTTGGCCGCCATGGGTAGAAGTGATTTGAACATGCATGATTGTTCGCCGGCGATTTCATAGATCATGCTGCCTTGTCCGGTTGCCCCGACCCAATAGGGCAGGTTGCCAAGATCAACCGGGGTGTTGGAGAACAGCAAACCTTGCCATTTCGCGACAAATGGTTCGACGGATACCGGGGTATATTTGGTTTCGGGTTGGCCGGAGTGGGGGTCGACATTGGGGGGCGTGAGCCGACCAATCCCACCCGCGGCCGAGTAGACATCGTTCCAGTGCATGGGAACGAAAACCTGTCCGGGGGCTTGTGCGTCCGTAATTGCAACACGCATCAGCGATGTGCCGTGTTTGCTGTTGATCCGGGCGAGGCCGCCATCTTTGACCCGGTAACGGGCGGCATCCTCAGCACAGATTTCAAGCAGCGGTTCGGGGCGATGGGCCGACAGGCGTGCTGCCGTTCCAGTGCGTGTCATGGTGTGCCATTGATCGCGGTAGCGACCACTGTTGGCGACCAACGGGAAATCGGCACTTGTTTGTGATTGCGGGATGATATGTTCAACCCCGATCATTTTCGCACGGCCACTTGATGTGGTGAAAATGCCATTGCCATAAAGGCGTTCAGAGCCGGTAATAGGCTGGTTCTTGCGCGATGCGGGCCATTGGAAGGGCTCCATTGCGTCATAGGCGGATTTTTTTGCCTTGTGCCAGACGCCAATGTCAAAGGCGCGCAGCCCATCATTTTCAAATTCTGACAGGGCGGCATGTTCGGCGAAAATATCACTTGGACCGCTATATTTGAACGATTTGCCGTATCCCATGGATTTGGCGACTTCGGACATGATCCACCAGTCGGGTTTGGCATTGCCCTGAGCATCACGGAATGGGCGCTGGCGTGAAATACGGCGTTCGGAATTGGTCACGGTGCCCGATTTTTCCGCCCAACCGGATGCGGGCAATTTGATATGGGCATGGCGTAATGTGTCGGTATCACTGACCACGTCCGATACAATCACCAACGGGCAGCGCGACAGGGCCAGGCGCACGCGATCCGCATCGGGCAGGCTGACGGCGGGATTGGTGGCCATGATCCAGACGGCCTTGATCTCGCCGGTTTCAATCGCGCGAAACATATCAACCGCTTTAAGGCCTTCGCCCGGTTCCAGAACGTCTGATTTCCAGAACCGTTTGACGCGATCGACATCAACCGGATCGTTTGGGTTCATATGGGCGGCGAGCTGATTGGCAAGGCCGCCAACCTCGCGCCCGCCCATGGCGTTGGGCTGGCCAGTGACGGAAAACGGGCTGGAGCCCGGTTTGCCGACACGACCGGTTGCCAGATGGCTATTAAGGATCGAATTGACCTTGTCCGATCCGCTTGAGGATTGGTTGACCCCTTGTGAAAACACCGTCACGGTGCGATCAAAGGCGGCAAACCAGCTAAAGAACGTTTCCAATTTCCCCAGACCTGAGCCGAATGCATCAGCACTGTCATGGGTGTCGAGCCCGCATTTTTTTGCGGTTGTCTCGAGATCGGGGCAGTCGGCACGGGCCTCTGCCACGGCCTGTTCATAGCCGCTAACATGGCGGGCGACGTATTTAAGGTCGGTATTGCCGGTCTGATCAAGCCATGCCAGCAACCCGTTAAACAGGGCAACGTCGCTGCCCGGTTTGATCGGCAGGTGCAAGTCGGCAATATCGCAACTTGCCGTGCGGCGTGGATCAATCACGATAATCTTCGTGCCGTGCTTTTCCTTGGCCGCGCGCAGGCGCTGATTAAGCACCGGATGACACCATGCCAAATTTGATCCGGTCAGAATGACCAGATCAGCGATTTCAAGGTCTTCGTAGCAGCCTGGCACCACGTCCGCACCAAACGCACGTTTGTGCCCGACCACTGTCGATGCCATGCACAGGCGCGAATTGGTGTCGATATGGGGCGATCCGATGAAGCCCTTAATCAGTTTGTTGGCGACATAATAATCCTCGGTCAGAAGTTGACCGGAAACATAAAACGCCACCGATTTTGGCCCGTGCTGCGCGATGGTGTCACGTAGGCGGTCGGCGGTTGCGGATATGGCGGTGGACCAATCGGTTTTTGCGCCGTCGACTTCGGGGTCGAGCAAGCGGAAATCACGTTTGGTTTCCGCCGTGATCGTATCAATCAGCGCGGCCCCTTTGGAGCATATCCGCCCAAAGTTGGCCGGGTGATCGGGATCGCCGCCGACAGCAAATCCATCACGGGTTGGCGAAAT
The DNA here is from genome assembly GCF_002844275.1 of Thalassospira lohafexi. Classification (GTDB taxonomy): domain Bacteria; phylum Pseudomonadota; class Alphaproteobacteria; order Rhodospirillales; family Thalassospiraceae; genus Thalassospira; species Thalassospira lohafexi. Next base: position 124,314 of record NZ_NXGX01000005.1, on the reverse strand, counting down.
GATCAGGCCACAGCCAACACCGCAATAGGGGCAGGTTGTTTTGACCTCATCCCGCATGGCGCAGTCCGGCTTGCAGTTCGGTTAGTCCGACACGCACGGTCCCGTTGACGATTTTGCATTCGACCTTGGCCGCACAGCCATCATCAGGCCCCTGTGCCTCGCCGGTTTCAAGCGAGAACACCATGTTATGGAGCGGGCAGGTCACGAAATGACCATGGACAATGCCCTGTGCCAGCGGCCCCTGTTTGTGCGGGCAACGGTCGAGCAGCGCGTAGACCTGATCATCAAGAGTGCGGAAAATGGCAATCCGGTCGGTTTCGGTTTGCAGGGTGCGGGCACCTTGGCGCGGGATGTTGGCAACAGGCCCGACATCAATCCAGCTTAGAATGTCTGTCATTTTCCTACTCCGCTGCGACCATGGGAAGGGGTGTGAATTCATGGGCATCAACGCCTTGGCTCGCGCGTTCTGCCCATGGGTCTATTTGTGCTTTTTGCTGACTGACCTTAAAGCGGTCAAACAGCGCCTTGCGGTTGGCGGCATCATCGACCATCTGGTCCTGAACGTGCTTCAGGCCAACCCGCTCGATCCACGGTGCGGTGCGCTCAAGATAGCGGGCTTCTTCGCGGTATAGCTGGATGAAGGCGCCGCAATATTCCATGACCTCCTCGTCAGTGGTGACCTTGCACAGAAGCTCGGTCGCCTTGACGTGAATGCCGCCATTGCCGCCAACATGAAGATCCCAGCCGCCATCGGTTGCAACCACACCAAAGTCCTTGATCGTGGCTTCGGCACAGTTACGCGGGCAGCCCGAGACGGCCATCTTGAATTTATGGGGCATCCATGATCCCCATGTCATTTTTTCAAGTTCAACCGCCATACTGAGCGACATCTGGGTACCAAAGCGGCACCATTCCTGCCCAACGCAACTTTTGACGGTACGCAGTGATTTGCCATAGGCATGGCCCGATACCATGCCCGCCGCATTCAGATCGGCCCAAACGCCCGGAAGGTCTTCTTTTTTCACACCCAGAAGGTCAATGCGTTGCCCACCGGTGACCTTGACGGTCGGGATTTCAAACTTGTCGGCAACGTCGGCGATGGCGCGCAATTCGCGCGGGTTGGTCAAGCCACCCCACATGCGCGGAATAACCGAATAGGTGCCGTCTTTTTGGATGTTGGCGTGAACGCGTTCGTTGATAAAGCGCGATGCACCGTGATCAACATATTCGTTCGGCCAGGCCGCCAGCAGATAGTAATTCAACGCCGGACGGCAGACATGGCACCCATCCGATGATGCCCATTCGAGCTCCTGCATGACTGCGGGCATGGATTTCAGTTTCTTGGCAACGATCAGACGGCGCACGCTGTCATGATCATGTTCGGTGCAGGTGCAAATCGGTTTGACGGCTGCGACCTGATAATCGCCGCCCAAGGTCGCTGCCAGCAGGTTTTCAACCAGACCGGAGCATGATCCACAGGACGCGGATGCCTTGGTATGGCCCTTGACCTCATCAAGGGTGGTCAGCCCCTTTTCAGTGATGGCCGAAACGATGGATCCTTTGCAAATGCCGTTGCAGCCGCAAATTTCTGCATCATCTGGCAGGGCGGCAACGGCATCAAGCGGGTTTCCGGCAGCACCCCCGGCGAATGCCTGACCAAAGGCAAGCGTGTCACGTAATTCGGTGACGTCCTGCCCGTCTTTCATCAGCTGGAAGTACCAGCCACCATCTGATGTGTCGCCATAAAGGACCGCACCCTTGATCTTGCCGTCTTCAAGAACGATACGCTTGTAAACGCCACGACCAGCATCGCGGAACACGATTTCTTCGGTGTCACCGCCGCCGGAAAAATCCCCGGCAGAGAAAACATCAACGCCGGTCACCTTCAGCTTGGTCGAGGTGACCGAACCGGCATAGCCAAGGGTTTCGATTTCAACCAAATGATCGGCACAGGATTTGGCCATCTCAAACAATGGGGCCACAAGGCCATAGCATTGACCACGATGCTGTACACATTCACCAACCGCGAAAACGGCTGGGTCACTGGTGGTCATCACATCATCAACGACAATGCCGCGTTCAACGGTAAGCCCGGCATCCGTGGCAAGGCGTCCATTGGGGCGAATGCCAACAGCCATAACCACCAGATCCGCCGGGATCATGGTGCCGTCCTTAAGGCGAACGCCGGTAACGTTTTCGGTGCCAACGATTTCGCCCGTATCGGCAGCGGTAATAACCTTGATGCCGCGGCGCTCGAGCTCCTGCGCAAGAAGATAACCCGCCGACGGATCAAGTTGGCGTTCCATGACATGGCCTGCAAGATGCAGGACCGTTACGTTCATGCCGCGTGCCTGCAAACCAACTGCTGCTTCAAGGCCAAGAAGCCCGCCGCCGATCACGACCGCAGGGCCACCTTTGGCGGCAGCACCCAGCATGGTATCGACATCATCGACATCGCGGAAAGTGACAACGCCATTCAGTTTGTGGCCGGGGACCGGAATAATGATCGGATCGGAACCGGTGGCCAGCAGCAGTCGGTCATATTCGGTTTCCGTTCCGCTTTTGGAAATAACAACCTTACGGTTGCGGTCAATCGAAACGACGGGATCACCGGAATAAAGGTGAATGTTGTTTTCGCTGTACCATTCCGGGGTGTTGATGACGATTTCATCGAAACCCTTTTCACCTGACAACAACGGCGACAGCATGATGCGGTTGTAGTTAACCCGGGGCTCTGCGCCGAAAACGGTGATGTCGTATTTGTCCGGATTGCGGGACAGGATTTCTTCTACGGTGCGCATGCCGGCCATGCCGTTGCCGATGACAACCAGGCGGGCTTTTGCGGTCTTTATTGCGGCAGGGACGTGGTTCATTTGTCTCTGGCTCCTCGTCGCGGGATGCGAAGTTGGCACAAAAAAACGCCCGATGCGGTCTGCCTTCGAAAAAGGCATGTCGCAACGGACGTCATTATCCGGGGAACCCGTCATTGGATTCTTTATATATAGGATCGGCATCTTGGCCGGAGCTGCAGGCGACACTGCCCGCGCTCATATGTTTCTGTATTCAAGTGCCGTGCCAGAATGTGAATTTCGGTAAATTATATCGTAAGCAACTGAGATATATGAAGGATCATGGGAAGTAGCGATTGCCTGATATTCGAGCAAAGCCCTAAATCGCACAAAAAATAAACAGTACAAAATGTGAGTGATTTATTTTTGTGCATATTTGCCTGATTTTCAGACGTTCCATTTTTTACGTTGCAGTCGCGATCAGTTAAAATTGTTATATTTCAGTATGTTGAATGTTTTATCCCGCATCGCGGAAAAATTGGCGCGGTGTTTGCACATCCTATTTCCGTGTGAGCAGCTTTGACGAAAGCAGGCCCAATGACGGGTGGCTCACAGTTCTTCGTCCAACGGCGGACGATCAGACGTTTGGAACTGCCGCGCGATGACCGCGCAGCGCGTTCGATCCGAATGACGGGCCGCCTGCGGAATCCATCTGATGAAGCATGAAGGCCCATAGCAAAAACCGTCGGTTGTTCACGGCACTCAAGATGCTCTGTTCGGCCAAAACGAAGGGCTTCACCGTTATGGAAATCAAGAACAAGGCTACACGCATAAACCTGTTCAGTCTCAAGACTGTCCAGATGCGCACTTTTCACCTGACCTGGCTTTCATTTTTCCTGTGTTTTTTCGGCTGGTTCGGGATCGCACCGCTGATGCCGCTGGTCCGCGATGATCTTGGCTTAAGCAAAAGTGAAATCGGCAGTACGATCATTGCATCGGTTGCCATCACGGTTCTTGTGCGACTTCTGATCGGCCCACTGTGTGACAAGATCGGTCCGCGCAAAACCTATACCGGCTTGCTGGTGCTTGGGTCGCTGCCGGTGATGCTGATCGGGCTTGCCGACAGCTATGAAACCTTCCTGCTTGCGCGTCTGGCGATTGGCTCAATCGGCGCATCCTTTGTGATCACGCAGTATCATACCTCCACCATGTTTGCGCCCAATGTTGTCGGTACGGCCAATGCCACGACAGCAGGCTGGGGGAACCTTGGCGGTGGTGTGACGCAGATGGTCATGCCACTGATCCTTGCCATGATCCTCGGGTTTGGGCTTTCCGAAACCATGGGCTGGCGTTTGGCGATGGTCTTCCCGGGCGCGATCATGCTTGTGGTTGCAGTGCTTTACTGGGTCTTCACCACCGACTGCCCGGAAGGCAACTATGCCGAAATGCGCAAAAGCGGTGCGCTGTCAGCCGAGGATGATCATGCCGGGGCGACCAAAGGCATGATGGCCGCGATGTCTGATTACCGCGTTTGGGCCTTGTTCCTTGTTTATGGGGCGTGCTTTGGCGTTGAGCTGACCATCAATAATATTGCGGCGATCTACTTCTTTGACCGTTTTGATCTGAGCCTTGCCACGGCGGGTGTGATTGCCGGTCTGTTTGGCCTGATGAACATCTTTGCCCGGACGCTGGGTGGCGTGTTTTCCGATAAGTTTGCCGCCAAAGGCGGCCTTTCGGGTCGGGTCAAATTCCTGTTTTTCGCATTGTTTGTCGAAGGCATCGCTCTTGTTGCCTTCTCGATGATGGATGCCTTGGTCATTGCCGTTGCCGTGATGATTGTCTTCTCGCTGTTTGTTCAGATGTCAGAAGGTGCGACTTTCGGTATTGTGCCGTTCGTTAACCGCAAGGCACTTGGATCGGTTGCGGGCATTGTCGGTGCCGGTGGAAATGCCGGTGCGGTTGCCGCAGGCTTTTTGTTCAAGTCCGAGGCGCTTACCTATCAGGAAGGGCTTTTTTATCTCGGTTGTGCCGTGATTGTGTGCTCTTTTGCGGCCTTGGCTGTCCGTTTCTCGGCAGCAACCCAGGCCGAAGAACAGCAACGGTTTGATCGTGCGCATGCAGAACGCATGGGCACATCTGGATCGGGTCAGCCGGTACCTGCGGAATAAACGCATAACAATGATTTTTCGGGATGCGGCCTGTGTCGCATCCCGGTCCTTCAACCGGTCGAAAAAAATGCCGGAGAAGATAACACAGACAGAGAGGCCTCGGCCGTCAGGGAGTTTGGGATAACTTGGTAAGGACAGAAGACTTCAATATTCTGGTGATTGACGAAGATCCTGACCGTGCGGCGATTGTCGAGCGCGGACTGGTTGAAAGTGGCTATACCCGTGTGGCCCGGATCGGGACGTCTCACAATCTGGTCGAACGTATTCAGGCACTGGCACCCGATATCATCATTATTGATCTGGAAAACCCGGATCGCGATACGCTCGAACAGATGTTTCAGGTGTCGCGTGCCATTGCGCGCCCGATTGCCATGTTCGTTGATAAAAGTGATTCAAGCATGATCCACGAAGCGGTTGCCGCCGGGGTCAGTGCCTATGTGGTGGACGGGTTGCGCGAAGACCGCATTCGTCCAATTGTTGAAATGGCAATTTCGCGGTTTAATGTTTTTGATCAGTTGCGCCGTGAACGCGACGAAGCAAAAGCCAAACTCAATGAGCGCAAACTGATTGAGCGGGCCAAAGGTATTTTGATGAAGGAAAAGGGTCTGACAGAAGAAGATTCCTATAACCTTCTTCGAAAGAACGCCATGAAACAGAACCGCAAGATCTATGAGATCGCGCAAAGCGTCATCACCGCGTTTCAGTTGGAGTTTTAGGGGATGGGGAACAAGGTTCGTCTGGGCTTCGTGCCATTGGTTGATTGCGCCATCCCGGTTGTTGCGCGCGCCATGGGATTTGCCGATCAGGAAAATATCGAACTTGAACTGATACGCGAAATGTCGTGGGCGGCCATTCGTGACAAGCTGTCATATGGCGTTTATGAGGCCGCCCACCTTTTGGCCGGTATCCCGATTGCAGCGCGCCTTGGATTGGGTGGCGTTCCGGTGCAGCATCTTGTTGTGCCGATGGCGCTTGGCCGGGGTGGTAATGCGATCACGGTGTCCACGCGGCTATATCAACGGATGCTTGAGGCCGATCCTGCGGCGATGCATGGGCCACGTGGCTTATCGGCGCGTGCGTTGAAAAAAGTCATCGACGAAGACCGGGCATCGGGCCGCCCGGTCATGTCTTTTGCAACTGTTTTCCCGTTCTCAAGCCATAATTACGAACTGCGCTACTGGATGGCAGCCGCCGGGATTGATCCGGACAAGGATGTCAATATCGGGGTGATTGCGCCACAACGCATGTTTGACAGTCTGCGCAATGGCTGGGTGGATGGCTATTGCGTCGGGGAGCCGTGGAACCAGCGGGCGGTTTTTCATGGTGACGGGGTCATTGTCGCGTTGAAAGACGACATCTGGTCGCGCAGTCCGGAAAAGGTCCTTGGTGTGCGTCAGGACTGGGTGGATTCAAATCCTGATACGGTTTCGGCCCTTGTTCGCGCCCTTGTCCGGGCGGCGGAATGGGCCGATGAGCCGGGCAATCGCGCGGAACTTGCGCAGATGTTGTCAGAAGAATCAAATGTCGGTGCACCCTATGATGTGCTTAAGGCGTCACTTGACGGGCGTCCGGTTCTGCGCCCCGGCGAAGCCCCGACTGAGGTGCCCGATCGGCATGTTTTTTATCGCTATACCGCGACCTTCCCGTGGTTGTCACAGGCAAGCTGGGTCGGCGCACAGATGAAACGATGGGGGCAGGTGCCCGCCAACACCGACCTTAATCAGGTGATCCGGCAAGTCTATCGCCCGGACTTGTATCGTACGGCAGTTAAGGGGCTTGATGTTGCAGTCCCGGCACATGATTGGCGGGTAGAAGGCACGAATGGTGCCGAGGACCGCGCGTTTGTCGGACCGGACAGTTTCCTTGATAACTCGGTATTCGATCCTGATCTGGCCAGATGATGCATCAAATCAGGTGATAAATAAGCAAAGGGCAGCTTGATCGCTGCCCTTTGTCTGTTTAGTAGCGTGTGTTTGGCGTTAGTTTGACTTTTTCTGTTCAAACAGTACGCCCGGGTTCATCCGGTTGTCCGGGTCAAAGCTGCGTTTGACGGTCTGCATCAGTTCATAGCGCAGCGGATCACACAGGCGTTTTAATTCGTCGGTCAGTTTACGTCCGACACCGTGTTCGGCGCTAAACGTGCCACCGAAACTTGCGGCGATATCATGGACACACGCCTGAACATCGTGGGTCACAGCATCGGGGTCGGCCAGATTGTTCCAATACTCATGCGGGAACATCAGGATGTAATGGACATTGCCATCGCCAAGATGGTTGACCAAAATTGGTGTCGCCATCGGGAATTTTTCTGCGGTGACATCCTTGGCCTTGGCGATGAAGGCCGGGACTTTGGACACTCGAACCGCAACGTCATGGACAAGGCCCATACCTTCGAGTTTGTTGGCTTCGGTCACAGAATGACGCACATGCCAGATCTGTTCGGCCTGTGTGGAGTTGCTGGCGATAAAGGCATCAAGAACCGATCCGTTTTCAAGGTTTTCGCCGAGAATTTCCTCAAAGACGCTATTGAGGTCAACGGAGGTGTCGGTTGAGGTCAGTTCAATCATCAAGGACCAATCGGGCACGGCGTCAAACGGCACATGTATGCGGTCAATGTGGCGGATAACCGCGTCAATTTCAGTGCCTGATAACAGTTCGAAGGCTTCGATATAAGGGCCGCATTTATCCTGAAATTCGGTAAACAGGCGCACGGCGGTTTCGGGGCTGTCAACCGACACCCAAGCATGGGCATCATTGGTGTTTTCCGGATGCAGGCGAAGTGCGGCACCGGTGACAATACCAAGGGTGCCTTCGGCCCCGATAAACAGGTGTTTGAGGTCATACCCGGTGTTGTTTTTCTTGAGCCCTTCAAGGTCGGTCAGAATCCGCCCGTCGGCTAAAACGACTTCGATCCCGCACACCAGATCGCGCATCGGTCCGTATTTTACAACCCCGGTTCCCCCGGCATTGGTTGAAATCAGGCCGCCGATCTGTGCGCTGCCCTCACTGCCCAGATACAGTGGGAACTGACGTTTGTAGGGCTTACATTTTTCGTGCAATTCAGCCAGAATCACACCAGCATCAGCGGTTGCGATATTGGCCGCTGCATCGATTTCGCGGATCTGTTTCATCCGCTGAAGGCTAATCACGATACCGGGTTTGTCTTCGGGTGACGGGCTTTCAGGAACCCCGCCATAGCAGAGGCCGGTATTCCCCCCAAGGGGAAATACCGGCTGTCCTTCCTCGGCAGCCACCTTCATCGTCCGGGAGACCTCCTCGACATTGGCTGGAAGCGCAACGCACACGGCGTTACCTTTCCTGCGATCGCGCCAATCGATCAAGTAAGGGTGCATTTCTTGAGGATCGGTGATCAAACCTTTATCGCCGAGGATTTTTTGGAGACGATCAATCATGGCTGGTCCTTGGAAAGAAAAATCAGGCTACGTTTGCAAGTGATGCGGCATCGAATGCGGTTTTAAGTGCCGTGATGGTCGGGGCTGACGGGCCTTCAAGCGGCAAGCGAACGCCACCTGCAGAATAACCAGCCATTTCCATGTATTTCTTAAGCGGCCCCGGGTTGGTTTCGCGGAAGATCGCATCAATTGCTGTATCAAGCTTTGTCTGAAGCTTAAGCGCTTCGTTCAGCTTGCCCTGGCGTGCAAGGTTAAAGACCTCAATCCAGATTTTTGGGTAAACGTTGGCAGATGCCAAAACCCCGCCTTTCGCGCCCATGGTGACATGGGTGGCAAACAGGGGTTCTTCACCACTAAGTATGGCCATTTTGTCACCGGCCAGTTTCATGGTTTTGATGAACGCTGGCATATCGTAGTTCGAGCATTTCATACCAATGATCGATCCGTCTTCTGCCATGGCCTGAATGGTTTCGGCATTGGTTGCGACAGTCGTGCGGCGCGGTATTTCATAAAGCAAAACCGGAACACCGATTTCATTGCGGTAATTGGCAAAATATTCGCGCATGCCATCCTGTGTGCCCGCTGCGTAATAGGGGGTCACGGTCATGACTGCGGCCGCACCGGCGTCTTCAAAATCCTTGCCGGCTTCGATGGCATCGGGAAAGCCGGTCGAAAGGACGCCGGGAATGATAGGGGCGCTACCCGCCGCATCGACACAGGTTTTGACAATGTCCTTGCGTTCCTGACGTGACAGGGCCGGGTATTCGCCGGTCCCGCCAATCGGAACGATGCCAGTAGCACCCGCTGCAAGTTGCCGGGTTACCAGATCAGATAACGCTTTGTGATCGACGGATTTGTCTTCGGTGAAGGGCGTTACAATGGCGGTATAAAGACCATTGATATCGTTTTTGGTAAGCGTCATGTGAAGTCTCTTGTCTTTTGGGTGGTGGCGATATTGTGATTAGTTCAAGAAGCCAAACAGTCGTGGCAGGGTCAGTGACACCGCCGGGATGTAGGTCACGATCATCAAGACGATCAGGTTCGATATCAGGAACGGGAAGCTTTTTCGGACAATGTTGGCGAGGGGCTGTCCGCTAATGGCTGATCCAAGATACAAGCCAAGTCCATAGGGCGGTGTCATTAGGCCGATCATGACGTTGACCACCATGATCACGCCAAACTGCACCGGATCGACACCCATCGCCGCAACGATCGGGGTGAAAAGCGGGGCAAACAGCAACAGCTGAACAGAATCCCCGATCCACAGACCGTTGATCAGGAAAAAGATGTTCAGACAAAGCAACAGCATCCAGGGTTGCAGGTCGAGTGTTTCGACCAGCATGGTCAGCTCGGATGGCACCCGTTCATTGGCCAAAATCCAGCTGATGACACTGGCAAAGCCAACAATTAGATAGACCGAGGCCGAGGTGCGCACCGCGCGATCAAGGATGGCCCAAAGCTGTTTCAGCGACAGGCTGCGATATGCACAGATACCCACAACAATGGCATAGGCAACCGCGATGGATGCGGCTTCGGTGGCTGTGAAAATACCTGAAATGATCCCGCCAATAATGATCAGCGGCATGAACAACGCCCAGAAGGCATTGTAGAAAATCTTAAATGCCAGACCAAGGGTCAGGGCTTTGATCGGGTTGGCCGGGAAGTTGTTTTTACGTGCAATGAAATAAATCACGATAATCTGCGCGATCCCCATCAAGGCACCTGGAATAGCCCCGCCAAGGAACAGTGCGGCAACCGATGTGTTGGTCAGGCTTGAAAAGATGATCAACGGGATTGACGGTGGGATGATCGGCCCCTGAATGGCCGAGCTTACCGTGACCGCGGCGGCAAAGTCCGCGTCATATCCGTCCTTTTTCATCATGTCGATTTCGACGGGACCCAAGGCGGAGATATCGGCAAGTGCCGAGCCCGAGACACCTGAAAACATCATCGACCCGACAACGTTGACATAGGCAAGACCACCGCGCCAGCGCCCCACGAGAAGGCGCGAGAACTGGACAAGTCTGTCAGTCATCCCGATAGATGTCATGATCTCGCCGGCGATGATAAACAGTGGAATCGACAACCAGATGAAGACATCCATTCCCGTAAAGAACTTGTGGGAAAACATGTGCAGCATGTCGGTCATGCCGGGTTTGACGAAGAAATAGGAAAGACCGGCAAAGCCGATGGCAAAGATCACGGGGCTGCCGAGGAACATCAGCAGCAGCAGCAACCCGATCATGGTGATAAGTGCGTAATCCATAGTGTGCCCTTACAGCTCTGCGCGTAAAAGTGATGCTTCCTGTTCTGCGTCCGGACCTTTAATGATGTCGCGAAGGGCAAGAACAACCATGTGGAAAAGCATCAAGGCGGCTCCGACCGGAACGGCAAGATAAATCCAGAACCATGAAAGGTTCAGTGCAGCGGAGGTGCGACGCAGGCCAAAGATTGCCGAATCAAAGCCTTTGACAAGCAGGACAGCCAATAGCCCTGCGAGCAGCAAACGGAAAAAGGCATTGCGATAGCCAAGCCACCGGCGCGGCCAGAAGGCGTCGAAGAAATCAACACAGACCAGTTGTTCATCGCGAACAAGCAGGCTGCCGCCCAGCATGACGACCCAGATCATCAAAAAGCGTGATGCTTCTTCGGGCCAAGGGAGCGAAAAGCTGAAACCAAAACGTAGAACGACCTGAACGAACAGGACAACCGCGACCGATGCCAGCATCAGTCTGGCAGCAATCGACGTCAGGGTTGCGATGGTCGTCGATAGTTTTTCAAGGAACAGAAGCATTGGAGGTCCTCTCTCGGACCGTGTTTTCTGCGGATGGCAACACGGATATCAGAACAGCGTGCGAACTGGTCGAGCGCAACTTGCACCGCATGGGCTGTCGATGGCTCAATGTCTAAGAAAGCGCCAGAACAGTCAGGAAATGCAAGGTTATAGAAAAGGCCCGGAAATCTTGGTTCCCGGGCCTTGTCATTTTATTCCTGTGCGGCTTTGACGGCTGCCTCAAGTTCGTCGATCAACTCGGCGCCAACCTTTTCTTCCATGAAGGCACGGATTGGTTCTTTGGTGGCGTCAACGAATTGCTGGAACTCGGCCGGGGTCGGCTGATAAATTTCGACGCCGGCATCGCGAATAATCTTGAGGTCCTGTGATTCTTTGGCCGCAATAATGCCAAGCATCGCAAAGGTTGCTTCCTGTGTGGCATTGTCAAAAATCACTTTGTCTTCGTCGCTCAGGCCCTGATAAAAATCATCATTGATGGTAATTAGCGGCATGTTGATCAGGTGATGATCGAGCGTATAGTACTTTTGTACTTCCTGAAGATTGGTCAGAAGCATGGTGTAAGGGGCATTCTCCTGACCATCGACAACGCCGGTCTGAAGTGCGCTGTAAAGTTCCGCCCAGGCAATCGGGGTTGGTGATGCGCCAAGTGCCTTGACCATTTCCATGTGCAGCGGGACAGTCTGGGTACGAATTTTCAGGCCCTTCATGTCTTCTGGGGTGTGAATCGGGCGGACCGAGTTCGAGAAGTTACGAAATGCACCGGTCAGGTAGCTCATGATGCGTACACCACTGCCTTCTGCAATCATGTCCGCCAGTTTGTCGCCAAATGGCCCTTCGTTGAGAACTTTGCGGGCGACTTCGGTGGTCGGGAAGGTGTAGGGCATTTCGAGAATCTGTGCGGGTGGGTAATAGGCCGCCAGATGGCCCGCATTCAAACCGCCAACCATGTCAACGACGCCAATAGCGTTCTGTTCGGCAAGGGATTCAAGATCGCCGAGCTGACCATTCGGGAAGACTTCAAGCTTGTATCGTCCGCCAGACTGGTTCTGAAGGACGTTGTCGAAAACTTCGGTAAAGGTCCAGTAGGGATTGTTCAAAAGGTCGCCTTCGCCATCAACATGGGCGAATTTGACAATGGTTTGTGCATTGGCGGATGCGGACAGTACGGTGCCAAGGCCGATGGTGGCGGCGAGGGTGGCATGCCGAAGTTTCCGAATGAAGGTCATTCTTTCTCCTTTACCGGGCAACGGACAAAGCAGTGGCGCTTCGAAGGTGGCCTGGTATTTCCCTGATAAAGTTATGATCAGTTGCGCCGGGCATTCATGCCGGGCTGCAATTGACGGCTTTGTTACCGGATGCATCCGAAAGGTTGTGCAGCGACGATTGGGCGAGAAGAGCATCGCAAAATCGGTTTGCATCCGGTGAAATCAGAATATATCCGATATGACTGATGTCAACAAAATACGATAAAAATTTTCCTATAGTATATTTTTTATCAAATGTGGCATATTTCCCAAGATGGGATATGCTGCTGTTGGTTCATTGGAATCGCAGTGGATTCAAGTAACGGTTGTCAGGCTATATGGGGTCGGACACATAAGTGACGATGTTTGCAAAAGGAATATTACGGAATGAACGTCGATCTGGAAGATTTCCAGTCCAACCGTCGGCAGGGTAATCCCGCCAGCAATAAATCCGACGAAATTGGACCACGGTTGCATCAACTGCGCAAAGGGCGTGGCTGGACCTTGCAGGTTGCCAGCAAGGCATCGGGAATTTCGGCATCCGCATTTTCCAAAATTGAACGCGGTGAGCTTTCGCCGACCATTTCAACGATCCAGCGCATTGCACGCGGATTTGAAATGGATGTGCTAAGCCTGCTGGCCGATCCGGAAACCCAACCCACCCTGCTTGGCCGTCGCAGTGTTACACGGGCAGAAGAAGGAAAACCGCATCTGTCAGGCAACTGCGATAATAAGCTTTTATGTGCGGATCTTAAAAACAAGCGGATCACGCCGATAAAGACCCGTGTGGTTGCACGCGATGTTGAGGAATACGACGTCTGGCCCAAAACCGATGCCGAAATATTCATGACCATCCTGAGTGGAACCGTCGTCGTGCACAGCAAGATTTACGAGCCGCTGGAACTGCACGAAGGTGACTCGATGTATTATGACGCCAGTGCCGAACATGTCTGGACCCGCAAAGGCCCGGAAGAAGCAGTTGTACTGTGGGTATTAACGAGCTGATCGATGGCCAGACTCTTGAATGCCGAAGACTTTCGGGGGGCTGCGCGCAAACGCCTTCCCAAAGGATTGTTTGAATATATCGACCGCGGCACGGAGGCCGAACTGGCCATGGCCGATATTCGCCATTCACTTGACCGTATCAAATTCAAGCAATCCGTTCTTTCCGGCCAGTCGCAATGTGACATGACAACAGAGCTGTTTGATCGCAGTTATCCCACACCGTTAATCGTGGCGCCTACGGCCTTGGCCGGATTGGTCTCCTATGACGGGGAAGTTAAACTTGCGCGCGCGGCCAGCCGGTTGCAGATACCGTTTTGTGTGTCGACCCAATCGGTCACCAGCATTGAGGGTATTCGCAAAGGTGCGCCAGATTCTGAACTTTGGCTTCAGCTTTATGTCTGGAAGAACCGGGAGCTGACGTGGCAATTGCTTGATCGTGCGCGCAATGCCGGGGTGTCAACGCTTGTAATTACGGTGGATACGCCGCTGTCGCCAAAACGCGAATATAACCAGCATAACGGGTTTTCTGTTCCCTTCGTGCCGTCAGTTCGCGGGGTGGTGGATGTTCTATCCCGACCGGCTTGGCTAGGATCGGTCATGATGCGGTATTCAATGACAAGCGGCATGCCCAGCTACGCGCATTATCCTGCCGAATTCAAAACGGCAATCACCCGCGATGCCGTCGCTCAAGACGTTCAAATTGAAAGCGGCCTTGGTTGGGATGACATTGCGCAAATTCGTGATCGCTGGTCTGGAAAGATCATCATCAAAGGCATCCTGTCGGAGAAGGACGCGGTGCAATCGGTGAAGGCTGGTGCCGATGGCATTGTGGTTTCGGCCCATGGCGGGCGGAACTTTGATGTCGCCCCGGCCCCGGCAAACGTCCTGCCCGGTATCGCCGCTGCAGTTGGCGAAAAGATTGCTATCATGGCCGATAGCGGCGTGCGCCGTGGCAGCGATGTTTTGAAATACCTTGCCCTTGGCAGTCGATCCGTTCTGGTCGGGCGTTTACCGCTTTATGGTTTGGCCGCGGCGGGTGAGGAAGGGGCCTTTGACGCGCTTTCAATGCTGATGGATGAAATGCACAGCAACCTGATTTTCGCAGGTGCCAAAAATCTTGAAGACTTCAAGAAAAACGCGATTGCGTCATCTGGGCATCCCCAACGGGAGTGACATTTAAAATGAAAAGAGACGGAATTACCCGCCCCTTTTCATCGCCCTTTTCATCGCGATTGTGCGGAAATTTCTGTCGTTGATTACTGGGAACTCAGCACCGGCGATTCCAGAAGTTTACCGATTTCGACATCGCCAATGCCGCGATCCGTTTGGTGGGGCCCCGCGTTGCACGCAAGGGTCGCGCCAAACAGCGCCTTGAACACCAGATACGGCGGGTTCCAGTCAACGATGGCATCGGTGGCCGCCCGGATGTGGGAGAATTGTTCGGCGACTTGATCCATCGGGGCATCGGACACCAGACCACACAGCGGCAGCGGCAAGATCGCATCAAGTCTACCGTTTGACGCAACCGCCATTCCGCCACCGGCCTTGATGACCGCATTGGCGGCAATTGCCATGTCTTTGGGGTTGCCGCCAAAAACAGTCAGGTTGTGGCTGTCGTGTGAAACAGTGGTGCAAACCGCACCGCGCCAAGTGCCCCAGTTTTCCAACAGGCCAACACGTGGTGTGCCATCAACCTTGCCGTGGCGATGCGCGACTGCGATCAAAGTCGTACCATCGGGCGGGATGACAAAACCGTCTTTGACGTCTGCCTCAACCTCGCCCCAGCGGGTGAAGCGCGGGCGATCAATGGTGGCGATACGAACTTTGTCACCGGTCGCAGCAATGCGGAAATCATCGACTGTCAGTGTGTCGATCTTCATGGTGTCGGTCAGCGGGGCCGGGTCAAGGGCCGTTGGCTGTGTTTGAAGTTCACCAGATTTTGCGACCATTTTGCCATTGGCAATAACGGTGTGGGCGACAAAGCCGTCAAGGTCATCAAAAATGACAATATCGGCCCGTCGTCCGGCCGCAATGAGCCCCAAGTCATTGCGGCCCAGACGTGTGGCGGCATTCAGCGTTGCGGCGCGCAAGGCCCATTGGGCTTTCATACCATAACGCACCAAACGCCGCACAACATCATCAAGCCCGCCTGCGTTGGCCAGATCATCGGGGAAAACATCATCTGTGCAAAGTGTGACGGTTTGCGGCAGGAATCCAAGCTCATTGAGGGTTTGCACAAACCCCGGCAGCAAATGGTCATGCGATCCGCGCATCTCAATCGTCAGCCCGGCACGCAGTTTTGCCATCAGATCGTCGTTTGACACCAACTCATGGTCGGATCCGATGCCGGCAACGATAAAGGCGGCAAGGTCGCTGTTTTCCAGTCCCCGTGCATGGCCGCACACCAGTTTTTGCGATGTCAGGCCCGCTTGGACAATGCTGCTCATGCGTGGGTCACGGTCAATGACACCGCGCATGTTCATGACCTCGGCAACGCCGTGGATGTCTGGCCATGACAGCATTTCGGTCATGGCATCGCCATCAAAATCAGCCCCTGATACTTCATACCCCGGTGCGGCGGGAACGCAGGACGGCGCAAGGGTAAGGACGCGCAACGGCAAATCACGCACCGCATCGGTTGCCCATCGAACCCCGTCAAGCCCCAGCACATTGCCAAATTCATGCGGGTCCCAGACCGTGGTGGTGACACCGCGTGGCACGACGGTTGCGGCGTAGGTCGCAGGCGTCGTCATCGAGCTTTCAACATGCATGTGCGTGTCGATCAGGCCCGGACTGATAAACCTGCCCCGTGCACTGATCAGGGTGCGGGTGTCGCTTCGGGTGGCGGGTTCGTGGACACTGGCGATCATTTTTCCAACAATGCCAATATCGGCAAGGCGGATTTCGTCGGTGACCATATCAACGATTTTTCCACCGACGATCAGCACGTCAAACGGGGCATCGCCACGGGCAGCAGCAACCGCGCGCGCGCGTAAGGCATCGTCATGCAGGTCAAGGGGTTCTGAATTTCGGTCTGTCATTTTGCGGCTTCTGCCTTTAGCGCGTCAAAGATCATGGTGCGTGCACGATCAGCATCAACCGTGACACCATATTGCGCATTGAATTTGGCGGTTGCGGTGGGATCAATATGGGTTTGCCCCCGCGCGACACCATGGCTCGTGTCAACCGCGACATGGGTGTTGGCAAATTGCACAACGTCAGGGTCAAGGAGTGTAATTGCGGCAACCGGATCAAAAATCGCCATGCCACTGCGTCCACGTGAAATCCCGATATTGATGTAGCCGTCGGTCAGATCGGCCAAAAGGCTTGCATTCTGGCCGCCCGCAATGCGGATGGCATGGACATCGTCCGGGGTCGCAATAACCTTGCGGCACAGATCAAGTTCAACCATGCGAACAGGCAATTCATGGGCCAGTACAATTGCCAGCGCTTCGGGATCGGCAAAGGCATTATATTCGGCAAGGGCAGTATGGTTGCCGCGCCCCGCCGCACCGCCCATCCAAGTGATTTGATCAATCTTGCGGGCCAAATCAGGACGGGCCAAGGCCAAAGCGGCAAGATTGCCAAGTGGGCCAAGGGCCAGAATATGTTTCTTGTCATCCCCAAGGGCAGGTTGTTCAAGCCACTTGCACAGGGCGCCAAAGGCACAGCGTTCAGTAAGGGGGCGACATTCAGGTAAATGTGCGCCTGCACTTTGCATGCCGCGTGGGCCAAGGATGGCCTGTGCGGTTTCAAGCCCCCCTAGGACAGCCTTTTCACGTCCGGTAAAGATCGGAAAATCCCAGCCAAACAGTTTTGCCGCACTGGCCGCATTGCTGCGCACGGTTTCAAGCGGACTGTTGCCCGCAATCAAAGACATGCCGTCAATCAGGCGTCCGGCATGGGCTAGAACCAGCACAGAAGCCAGATCGTCAAACCCCATATCGGTGTCGATCCAAAGTCCCATTACAGGCTCCCGGTACGGGCAAGCTGGGCGGCTTTGGCGACCGGAAGATCAAATTTAAGCACTGCGCCAAAATCATGTGCCGGAAGGGCGGCATCACATTCGGCCTTGATCTGTCCAAGCGGGGTATCAAGCAGATATTCGCGCGTGCCCCCGGCAAAGGATGTGCCGCGCACGGTTCCCTCATAGGGGCCTTCGCCCAAGGTCACCATGGACGGACGCCAGGCAAGACCCTTGGTCGCATCATCAATGTCGCCCGAAATGGCAACGTCGCCATTTGCGGTTTTGATGGTGTCACCGACCCGTTCAAAGACGTTTTCAAAACCAACAAAGTCGGCCACGAAATCGGACGCCGGGTTGTTATAGATGTCTTCAGGGGTTCCGATCTGTTCGATATGACCATCCAGCATCACAATGATGCGGTCGGCCATGGCAAGGGCTTCGACCTGATCATGGGTGACAAAGATCATCGTCACGCCGCTTTCTTTTTGCACGCGCTGTAGCTCGGTGCGCATTTCAAGTCGCAGGCGCGCATCAAGGTTCGAAAGCGGCTCATCAAGCAGCAAGACCTTGGGTTCCATCACCATGGATCGGGCAAGGGACACGCGCTGTTGCTGGCCACCGGAAAGTTCGGCGGGTTTGCGCGTGGCATATTGCGACAGGCCAACGGTTTTAAGGCCATCGTTTACACGTGTTTCAAGGTCCTTGCCCTTAACCCCCATCAGTTTCAGGCCAAAGGCGACGTTTTCATAAACGTTGAGATGCGGGAAAAGCGCATAGGATTGAAACACCAGCCCGACCGGGCGTTTGTTGGCTGGAACGCGGGTGATGTTTGCGCCGTCCAGAACAATGGCGCCCGATGCCGGTTCCATCAGCCCGGCAATGGCGCGCATGGTTGTGGTTTTGCCACAGCCTGACGGGCCAAGCAGGGCGACAAGTTCGCCCTTGGCGATATCAAGGTCCATTTCCGGCACGGCAACGTTTTTGCCATAGGACAGGGTCAGTTTTTCAAGTGATAGAAAACGGGAATCAGACATAGCGGGAAAATCCTAGGAAACGTTCGGCCAGAAAGACAATGCCCAGTGACATGAAAGCAAGCAGCGCAGACAGGGCTGCGACCGATGGGTCATAGGTGATCTCCATATAGGAGAGCATGTCGATTGGCAGGGTGCGCACACCCGGACCAGACAGAAACAGCGACACGGGCACCTGATTAAAGCTGGTGACAAACCCCAGAATGAAGGCGGCCAGAATGCCACCCCGGATATTGGGCATCACCACCCGGAAAAAGGCCCCAACGCGCGAACAGCCCAAAAGCACGGCGGCTTCTTCGATGTCGGAGCGCAGGTTGGTCAGGCTGGCCGACACCACCCGCACCGCATAGGGCAGGATCAACGCGGTGTGGGCCAGAAATAGCGCAAACAGTATGCCGAAATTAAACGGCACCACGAAATAACGCAGCAAAGCCAAGCCAACGATGATACCGGGCACAATGATCGGCGATGACACGATGGTGCGGATGGTTTCGGCACCCGGCACCTTATAGCGCGACAGCGCATAGCTTGCCGGGATGCCAAGGATCAGGGCGGCAATCGTACCGCCAATCGCCAGAAACATCGAAATGCCAAAACTGGCCCGGAAACTTTCGACCTCAAACACCTTGATCACCCAGCGCAGCGACAATCCTTGTGGCGGGAAGGATAACGTTTCACCCGCTGACAGCGACGCGGCAATGATGATGATGAATGGGCCGATCAAAAAGGCCAGAACCAGCAACAGGATGATCGGGGCATAAAGCTTGTTACTCATCGCTTGTTCCTCGCAGTTGCCAGTCGTTTGAGCAGAAGGTTGGCGGCAAACGCCATCACAATCAGGATAAGGGCAATGACCGAGGCCGAGACAAAATCATTGGCCATCGTCACACGCTGGTACAGCAACGTTTCAAGCATCAAGACCTTCGATCCACCCAGAATGGCCGGGGTGATATAGGCGGTCATGGAGCCGGTAAACACAAGTGTTCCGCCAATAACCAGACCTTCCTTGGTTAGTGGCAGGATGACCTTGGTAAACACCTGAAGCCAGTTCGCACCCAGAACCCGTGCGGCGGGGACCGCATCGCGCGGCATATTCTCAAGCGCGCTGATCAGCGAAATGATCATCAACGGCAAGAACAGTTGCAATAGCCCGATAAACACCGCGGTTTCGGTAAACAGGAACCGGATCGGTTCATCGCTTAAGCCCACAGCAACTAGGGCCTCGTTGACAATGCCGGTACGCCCCAGAATGACGATCCATGCATATGTCCGGGCAACCGGCGAAATCATCAACGGCAGGACCACAAGCCCGGTAATGCGGCCTTTGCCTTTGGGGGGCAAATTGACAATTGCGAAGGCTGCGGCATAACCAATGACTGCGGAGGCGGCTGTGACCATGGCAGCGAGTTTCAGGGTACGCAGAAACACCGCCTGATTAAGCGGCTGCGCAAAAAAGTCGATATAGGCTTGTATTGTCCAGCTATCACCGGATCGGAATCCCTCGGAAAGAAGGATCACCACGGGCACCAAAAAGATGGCACCGGCAAAGATCGCGGCAGGCAGGACCAGCGCAAAGGCCTCGGCCCGGTTCTGAAACATCTCAGCAACCTTGTCGTCGATAAGTTAAGTAAATGGTGGCGCGACGGGGAGGTGGGGCGTCGCGTTTAGCGTCTTGGATCAATCATCGGGGCCGGTGCGGTCACCAGCCCCGAATTCAGATCCAGTGTCTTATTGGCCGACCTTGTTGTTCCATTGCGATAACCAGTTTTCACGGTTATCAAGTGCAACTTCAGATGGGATGAGATGGAGGTTCTTAACCGTTTCCGCGCCATAGGTCAGATTGTCGGCAACCTCATCAGATACCACGACATCCTTGTTGGCCGGGCTGTCGACAAGGTTCTCGGCCAGGGCGGTCTGAATGTCGGTCGACAACCAGAAATCCATGAACTCAAGTGCGAGATCGCGGTTCTTGCTGCCTTTGGTCAGGACCATAACGTTCATGCCGCCAGACTGGCCTTCCTTGGGGGTGGCCCATTTGATCGGCATGTCCATTTTGGAAAAACCGGCCCATGCAAAACGGCCAATCGGTGCGGCCCAGATTTCTTCTTGCTGCATCAACTGAACCAGTTGGGACGACCGGACATAGAAGGTGACGATGTCGTCTTTTTTCTCGCCAACTTTGGCAATCGGAGTTTTAAGCGACGGGTCTTCATCGCCCAGCGCCTTGCCCAGCATATAAAGGGTCAGCGGGCCTTGCGTCGTGGTGACGTTTGGCAATGCCACGCGCCCGGCAAGATCGTCAGACAGAAGATCGGCCCAGCTGTTGATGGTGACCTTGTCAGAACGATAGGCAATCGAACTTGCATAGAAGGTGTAGCCGATGCTCATGCCATCGCCATTGGGGTCTTTGGCAATGTCATAAAGCTTGTCAAAATTGGCAAGCTTGCTGTTGTCGATTTTGTCGGTCAGGCCGTTGCGTGCCGCAGAAAGCGCATCGCGCATGGAAATCACCGCCAGATCAATGACCGGGTTTTCCTTGTTGGCTTCGATTTTGGCTAGACGTTCGACGGAGTTTCCGGTTTCAACAACCAGTTCACAGCCACATTTTTCTTCGAACGGCTCATACAGGTGTTCCTTGAAGGCATCCTGTGCAAAACCATAAACGGAAATGGTCAGGGTTTTTTCTTCGGCCTTGGCAGCGGTAACGCTTAGGATCAGCGCGGCAGATGCCATCATCAGCTTTTTAATCGCCATTATAGAATTTCTCCATTCGGGCTTGGTGTGGCGGGTGAAACTGCCGGGCCGCTTGAGGCGCGCACCATCAGTTCCATGGAAACCTTGGACGTATCGGCTTTGACGGTGTGTGAAACCGCTGCACCGTTCTTGTGTTCAATATTGGGATCAATTGTTCTGGGGGTTTCGATTTCTGTGATCAGGGCGGCAATCGCGATTTGTGCGATCTGCGTCATGTTCATATGCACCGTGGTAAGCGACGGAGTAACCACCGGCGCAAAGACCAGATCATCAAAACCGGTGACGCTGACCTGTTGCGGAACCTTGATGCCCGCTGTTTGCAGTTCGGTCAGAACGCGCAAGGCATGCAAATCCGAAACCGCGGCAATCGCCGTAACGCCGGATTTTACATGATCCATCAGGCCAAGCGATGTGCGGTCTGGCTGCGCATTGAGCAGCGTTTCAATCCAGATCGTCTGATGGCGTGTATCGGAACCAAGGGCGGCTTTCATGCCGCCAATGCGGTCATTTTGCACGTTTGATGCTTGATCATGGCCGACAAACAGGAAATTGCGATGGCCAAGATCCTGAAGGTGGCGGGTGATTTCGGCCCCGCCTTCCCAATGGTCGGCTGAAACGGTGTTGCCCGGTGTTGACGGGGTATCGACCATGGCAACCGGGCAGCTTACCGACCCGATGCGCGTCCCGCGGCGTGGAATAACCACCAGCCCATCAACGCCGCGTTCAATCAGCCGTGCGATGGCCTGTGTCTGGGTGGTGACATCACCGCGTGAATCGGCAATCAAAACCCCGTATCCGGCATTGGATGCGGCGACTTCCATCGCCTGTGCGATTTGGGGAAAAAGCGGATTGGAAATATCTGGCAGGACCAGCCCCAAAACATTGGATCGCCCCGTGCGAAGCGCGCGCCCGGCATTGCTGGGGACATAGCCAAGTTCGGCGGCTGTCGCGCGGATTTTTTCAACCAGATCGGCCGACACGCGGCCCTTGCCAGAAAGCGCGTTGGACACAGTCGCCGACGACACGCCAACGGCTTTGGCGATCTGGGTCATGTTCGGTCCGATACGCGATGCAGCCAAGGGGGCCTCCGCAGAAACGTGAAACTGTTTCAAGTTAAATGACGTGATTAAACGATTAACCAAGTGCGTCAGTGTTAATCGAACCGATCCTGTGAGTCGAGTTAAAATTTATCCATTATCCCTGATGGGATAGGGTTCCTATGGTGAAAGCACGGGTGAAATTTGCGATAGAATATTGAAAAACTGATATAAATATCTGCTGGGGACCGAGTGGACGAAAGTGTCCTCGAAAAAGCGTGCGCCTGTGGTCAGGATGCGGTTGGACACAGCAGAATGACGGACGCATTGACAGGCGATCGTCCCGATTCATGATTGGTGCCTGAAGGGTCGTTATGTGCTTGGGGCAAACACATGACCGGGGATAAAGACACGGAATGTCGCGCCTTTACCCGGTGGGCTTTCGGCCCATATTTTGCCCTGACAATGTTCAACAACATGTTTGGCAATCGCCAGGCCCAATCCCGATCCCGATGGTTTGGGCTTATCATCGGCATATTTTCCCCCGCGTGAGAATTTGTCAAAAATGATCTCAAGCTCGTTGGGGGCAATGCCGCGGCCATTATCGGTGATCGATACCAGATACCCACCGTCCATGGCCTCGCCCCGGACAGAAACGCTGGGATATTCCGGATCCGAAAACTTTGCCGCATTCGACAACAGGTTGATGAACACCTGTGTCAGGCGGTCCCGATCGACATGCAGCATTACGGTCTGTGCGGCGAGATCGGTGGTAAGTGCAACCCCCTTGCGATCCAGCAACCCTTTGACCGCATCGACACTTTCATCAAGCACGGTGCGCGGATCAACATCAATCGCCCGCCAATCGGAATGACCGGCTTCAAGTCGGGCCAGATCTAGGTGATCATCAATCAGGCGGGTCAGGCGTTCACTTTCACGTACAATGATGCTGAGGAAATGTTCAGCCCGTTCGTGGTCAAGGGTCGGGGTGTCGACCAGAATTTCGGAAAATGACCGGATAGAGGTCAAAGGTGTTCGGAATTCGTGACTGACCATGGTCAGGAATTCATCCTTAAGCCGGTCGAGTTCTTTGAGCCGGTCATTGGCGGCGCGCAGCTCGGCAGCAGCCTTTTCAAGCTCCGCCGATTTTTGTTCAAGGCGCTGGGAATATTCAATAACGTGCGATGTTTCCTCAAGGATTTCCAACACTTCCTCAAGGCTGACCATTTCGCCCTTGGCCACCGATGAGACCATCACACGTGCCGATGCGGCCCCGATCGACCCGGCCAAAAGCCGTTCGGTAAAGGCAATCATATCGGCATTTGCTTCCCCCTTGCCGCGCCATGGGGTGTCTTTTTCCCAACCAAAATCACGGAACGAATGAAACGCGCGTTCACGGCCCAAAAACCGTTCGACAAGTTCATAAAGATCATCGACCGAGGCCGATGACCGCCAGATAACGGTATCCTGACCCTTGCGCGAAAAGGCATCGACAAACAAGGTGGCCTGAATGCGTTCGAGCGCACTTGGCGATGTGAACAGGCTGATCAGAACGTAAAATGCGGTATTAAGCGAGATCGACCAGATCAGCGCATGGGTTAACGGTTCGAACTCTGACAGGCCAAACAGGCTTTCGGGCCGCAGCCAGGGGTGCCCGAATGCGCCATTCAGGATCAGGTCCGGGTTCATCCAGCCACTATCGGCAAGCGACGGCAGCAAAAGGGTATAGCCCCAGATCAGGAAGCCGACGACAAGTCCGACCTGCGCGCCCGATTTGGTCGCTCCTTTCCAATACAGCCCGCCAATCATGATTGGGATGAACTGTGCCGTGGCCGCAAAGGAAATCAGCCCGATTTCAGCCAGGGCATCACTGGCCCCGGCGGACCGGTAATAAGCAAAGCCCAAAAATACGACTACGACGATGGAGGCGCGCCGGATGAAAATCAAAAGCCCCGTCAAATCATCGCGTTCGGTCATGCGAAATGGCCGAATGCGCAGCAAGGCCGGAACGATCAGGTCATTACACACCATGGTAGAAAGCGCGATGGTCGCAACAATCACCATGCTGGTACTCGCCGACAACCCGCCGACATAGGCCAAAAGGGCCAGAAGCGACTGGCCTTCAAACAGCGGCACGGATATGACAAAAAAGTCCGGGTCCGACCATGCCGGAAGGGCGCCAAGCCCCGCCAAGGCAATCGGCAGGACAAACAGGTTCATACCGAGCAAATAAAGCGGAAAGGCCCAGCTTGCGGTGGGCAAATGGCGTTCATCGACATTTTCAACAATGATGACCTGAAACTGTCGCGGCAAGCACAGGATGGCGGCCATCGACAGCATCATCAATGTCATCCAGCGCGCACTGCCATCTTCGGGCAGTTGCAAAAGCTTGGCGGTGTCAGGCGTGTTGAGTGCCTGTGAAAACAGGTGATCAATCCCGTCATACATCACAAAGCAAACAAAGATGCCAACCGCCAGAAGGGCAAACATCTTTACCAGACTTTCAAAGGCAATGGCCGCAACCATGCCTTCGTGATGTTCATCGGCATCAATGAAGCGTGTGCCAAACAGAATACCAAAAAGCGCCAGCCCAACGGCTGCC
Source organism: Thalassospira lohafexi (assembly GCF_002844275.1). GTDB lineage: Bacteria > Pseudomonadota > Alphaproteobacteria > Rhodospirillales > Thalassospiraceae > Thalassospira > Thalassospira lohafexi. The sequence goes on along the minus strand of NZ_NXGX01000005.1, from coordinate 99,510 downwards.
CAGAACCCACTGTCTGAAAACACGCTTATGGTTTCGACAACCGGTTGGGTCATGCCGTAATCCCAGACGGTTAGAACCGTATAGCTGGTGGCAATCGCTTTGAGCTGAAGGGCAATATAGGGCGTGGTGCCAATCACCGCGATCAAGGTGACCAGCACGGAAAGTTGTGTGCTTTTGCCGTAACGCGACGAGATAAAATCGGCAATCGAGGTAATCCGATGCGCCTTGGAAATGCGCAGCATCTTGCGCAGCAAAAACCACCAGCCAAGGAAGATCACCGTTGGGCCAAGGTAAATGGTCAGATATTCAAGCCCGTTACGCGCGGCCGTGCCGACCGCCCCGTAAAAGGTCCAGGATGTGCAATATACCGCAATAGACAGCGTATAGACGGTTGGGTTGCGAACCCATGATCGCCCGTCGCGCGCGCGTTTGTCGCCCCACCATGCAATGGTATAGAGCAAGCCGACATATCCGATCGATACCAAGATGACCAGTTCAGAGGAGAGCATATAGTCTATGGCCTCTCTGACTGGGCGACTTTACGCAACGAGCGGGTGAGAATGGCGCAAAGTGCAATCAGGACAGCCCATCCGGCAAAGAAATACACAAACAGGATCGGCAGACCAAAGATTTGCCCATCAAGGGAAAAGACCCCCACCAAGGGCGGTATCCATGCAAAAAACGCGGCAAGTACCAAAACAAATGCCCGTTCAGTCAATCTGCGTGGTGGGGTCATGATGGGGCTCCTGCCAATCGGGGGAAGGGTGCGTTAGCATTCCGTTCGTTCAAGCAGGGCCTTGACCCGTGATACGACATCGCGGGTCGAAAAGGGTTTGGTGACAAAGTCATCAACGCCAAGTTCCAATCCCTTGCGCCGGTCGACTTCGCGTGTTTTGGCCGTTAGCATCATGATCGGGATTGGTTTGGTTTTCGGATCGGCGCGCACGGCGCGCACGACTTCAAACCCGTCACAGCCGGGCATCATGACATCAAGGAGCACCATGTCGGGAATGTCGCGGGCGATCATTTTAATCGCAGTTTGGCCATCTGTGGCCACACTGACATCATAGCCTTCTTTTTCCATCAGAAAGCTAAGCGATTCAACAATGGTTTCCTCATCTTCGGCGATCAGGACCTTGGGTCTCTTGTTCAAAGGACGTTCTCCCCGATTCTTCGCATTTTATGAGGCCAATCCTAACCGCTAACTGATCGAATTATAATGCTACTTTGGGGTGGTATGGTTCATGCGATCAGTCAGGGGGTAAATGTGCGTTAAAATTGCAAGGATCCTGCCAAATACGTGTGGTTATGCGCCGGGCGATACAAGTGCCGTGTCCGACATTTCATACGCCCGCTGTCGACAGTCTGCGCGCGGGCATTGTCGGCATGATATCCCGACGGGAATTGCCGAATCTGCCCGCTCAAGCGGTAACCCATCGGCATAGACCACGTCATGGGCAAAGGCCGTATCACAGCCAATCATTACCGAATAAACCGATTGCGGAACCCCGTATCCGCCCGCCCCTGTGCGAAGTGCACGCGCGACAAACAAATATTCACTTGTGTCAGGCAGACGGACAAATTGTGGAATGACCCGTTCGGGGGCAAGATATGCTTCATGCACCGCCCAGCGCGGGCAGGCCCCGCCATAGCGCGGCAGTTGCAAACCCGATGCTGAAAACCGTTTGGAAATATTACCGGCAATATCGGTTCGCAAAAGGTGGAAGGGAATGCCTTCCGATCCGGTGCGCCGCAAGGTTGTTAGTCTATGGCAAATCTGTTCCCAGCTTGCCGCATAGCGTTGCTGCAGCAATTCAATGTCATGGCGGAACGTGCGCGCATCGGCAAGAAACTGTTCATAGGGGAACAAGAGGGCCGCGGCACAATAAGACACCAGAGCCTCGGTCGCGCGATGTCGCCCGGCATCGCTGCTGATCGACGCTTTATCAAGAACACCGTTGATGGCATCAATCGCCTCGATGCTACAGATGGTGCGTGCCGCCTGAAACCGTGCGGACGTGATCGGCAGTGCGCGTGAAAACCGCACTGTTTTGGTTTTCTGATCCCACTCAAACCCGCCGGTGGGGAATTCTTCAGAAGGTAAACGTTCAACCCTGATCTTGTGATGGCTTTCAAGGTAGTTGATCAGGTCGGTCAGGAACAATCCACCGTCCGGGTCAATCGCCGGGCGCATATTCGCGGCCTGATCCTCAAGCGACGGGAAGTAGTTGGCATTGTCATTAAGCAGATCATCGACTTCTTCGGCCGGGCTTGTTGCCGGGCGCCCGGCATCACCGCGTTCAAGAAAGTTGAAAATCTCGGTCGCAGATTCGGCCAGTCGCTGTGATTCACGCACCAGTGTCGCGTTAAAGCGCGCGCGTTGTTCATTGGGAAGGTCGTCGTAATCGTTGAAAATCTCGGCAACGGATCGGATCGAGGTAATCCGTGTCAGGATTGAGTGGCTGGCTTCGGTCAAAAATGGATCGTGGCTGAGGCGCTCGGACAGGGCATCAACATTGTCCAGCCCGCTGCGATAGGCGCGATACAGCGACAGAAAAGCCGCAATCATGCCCGGTGCGGCGGCGATCATGGATGGAAATTCGCTGCGTTCAATCGGGGTTGTGCGAAACACCGGATCAGACGCGGCTTCGCTGAGGTCCGATAAGAGACGACTTTCTTCCGACCCTGACAGTGTATGGGGCTGAATGTTCAGCGCTTCGGCAATGCGCATCAGCAATCCGCCCCCAATCGAACGTCGGTTATGTTCGATAAGGTTCAGATACGACGGCGAAATCCCGGCCGTCTTGGCCAGTGCATTCTGGGTCATCCCGATATCTTTGCGGCGACCGCGAATGCGATGTCCGATGGGGGCCTGACGGGTCATACTAAAGTCTCATTTTTGACAAAATTTACAAATTTTCACAGCATCCATCTATATATTTACAAAAAAACTCTTCTATATCAACTAGGTGTTGATTCATTTTCAACGCACCCCCATTGTTTTAGCAGGTCGTGAAAAAAACAAACCAGAAAATAGGCCTCAGATTTCTCTGAAACAAATCCCAAGACATTGGGGAGGAAAACCATGTCGGAGACCAAGAATATCCTGAATGTATCACGTCGTACGATCCTTAAGGGATCCGCGGCAACCACAGGTGCAGCCCTTATCGGCGGCACTTTCCCGATGCATTTCATCAAGAATGCCCACGCCCAGACTTTCCGCGGCGACCCGGGCAGCGCAAGCAGCGTAAAACTCGGCTTTAACGTACCGCAGTCGGGTCCGTATGCCGATGAGGGTGCGGATGAACTTCGTGCCTATCAGCTTGCTGTCAAACACCTCAATGGTGAAGGCGACGGCGGGATGCTTAATACCATCAAGCCGCTTGAGCTCAAAGGCAACGGCATCCTCGGCAAGAAAGTCGAGTTCGTTACCGGCGATACGCAGACCAAATCCGATGCGGCACGTGCATCGGCAAAACGCATGATCGAAAAAGACAACGTTGCGATGATTACCGGTGGTTCGTCCTCGGGCGTTGCTGTCGCGGTTCAGGGTCTCTGCCAGGAAATGGGCGTGATCTTTATGGCCGGTCTGACCCACTCGAACGATACAACGGGTAAAGACAAAAAGCGTTATGGCTTCCGCCATTTCTTCAACGCTTACATGTCTGGTCAGGCAATTGCGCCGGTTCTTTTGGATGAATATGGTGCTGATCGTCGCGCCTATCACCTGACGGCCGATTACACTTGGGGTTGGACTCAGGAAGAATCGATCAAAGCCGCAACCGAGAATATCGGTTGGGAAACTGTGAACACGGTCCGTACCCCGGTTGGTGCAGGTGACTTCTCGCAGTATATCACGCCGGTTCTGAACTCTGGTGCCGATGTCCTGATCCTGAACCACTATGGTAAGGACATGGTCAACTCCCTGACGCAGGCTGTTCAGTTTGGTCTGCGTGACAAGATGGTGAATGGCAAGCAGTTCGAAGTTGTCGTTCCGCTGTATTCCCGCCTGATGGCACAGGGTGCTGGCGATGCTGCAAAAGGCATCTTGGGTACCACCAACTGGCATTGGTCGCTGCAGGATGAAGGTTCACAGGCCTTTGTGAAATCCTTTGGTCAGGAATACGGCTTCCCGCCGTCCCAGGCTGCGCACACCTGCTACGTCCAGACTTTGCTATATGCAAATGCCTGTGAAATGGCCGGTACGTTTGCCCCTTGGGAAGTCATCAAACAGCTCGAAGGTTTCGAGTTCGATGGCGCTGGTAACGGCAAGACCCTGTACCGTGCAGAAGACCATCAGTGCTTCAAAGACGTTCTGGTTGTACGTGGTAAACAAGAACCACAGTCCAACTTTGACCTTCTTGAAGTCGTCAAGGAAGTGCCGCGTGCACAGGTTGAGTATCCGGCCGACATGTTCGGTGGGGAACTGGGTCCGTATCAGGTTTGATACAGTCCAAATAATGCAAGCAGGGCCGACCATTTCCCAATGGTCGGCCCATTTGCCAGCACGCAGGTCTCTTTGGTCTTTTCATTAAGTCCTTTACGAATACGCGGCGGATAACTGATGGACGCTATATTTCTTCAAATTCTCAATGGTTTGGACAAGGGCGGTGCTTATGCACTGATCGCACTTGGCTTGACTTTGGTGTTCGGCACGCTTGGCGTGGTGAACTTTGCCCATGGTGCCATCTTTATGATGGGCGCCTTTTGTGCGGTAACACTCGAAAAAATTCTGACCCTTTCGGTCCGAGTCAAAGATGAGTCTGTGACCTTCTTTGACGCCTACAAGGAAACGCCTTACCTTGAAGTCTGGTTCGGCGATACCGGTAGTGCGATTATCAATTGGTCGGTACCGTTGTCGATCCTTCTTGCGATACCCGTGATGTTGTTGATCGGCATCGTGATGGAACGCAGTCTGATCCGGTATTTCTATAAACGTCCACACGCCGACCAGATCCTTGTGACCTTTGGCCTGGCCATTGTGATGCAAGAACTGATCAAGGCATTCTTTGGCGCCAACCCGATCCCGCAGGGGGCACCGGATATTGTTGCCGGTTCCGCTGCAATCGGGGCTGTGTTCGGACTTGGTGAGTCGGTTGTTTATCCTTGGTGGCGTCTGATTTATCTGGCGTTCTCGCTGATGACCATCGGGCTTGTTTTCTCGTTCCTGCATTTTACCACCTACGGGATGGTTGTGCGTGCCGGGATGGCCGACCGGGAAACGGTCGAGCTTCTTGGGATTAACATCGAACGTCGCTTTACGATTGTGTTTGGCATGGCTGCGGTGGTCGCGGGCCTTGCTGGTGTCATGTATACGCCGGTTCTGCCCCCGGATTACCATTTGGGGATGGACTTCCTTGTGCTGTCATTTGTCGTGGTGGTTGTCGGGGGGATGGGCTCCTTGCCCGGTGCGGTGCTCGCAGGGTTCCTGCTGGGTATCTTGCAGTCCTTCTCGTCCATGACCGAGGTAAAAGATATCTTCCCGGGCATTGACCAAGTCATCATTTACCTTGTTGCCGTCGTTATTCTGCTGACCCGCCCGCGTGGTCTCATGGGTCGTCGCGGTGTGATGGAGAGCTAAAATGACAAACACAAAAATCGTCTCGCCAAAGCAGGATATCCTTTACATGGTCATTCTGTCGGCAGTGGTCCTGACCATGCCGATCTGGCTGCAGCCCTTTGGGGCGGCCTATCCTGACCTGATGCAGAAATTCATGATCTTTGGCATCTTCGCCATTGGCTACAACATTCTGTTTGGTCTTACGGGGTATCTTTCCTTTGGCCATGCGGCCTTTCTCGGGGTGGGTTCTTACACCGCTGTCTGGTCGTTTAAACTGCTGTCGATGAACGTTATTCCGGCGTTGATTTTCGGAACTGTGCTGTCAGGATTGTTTGCGCTGGCCATCGGGTTTGTCTCGTTGCGCCGCTCGGGGATTTACTTCTCGATCCTGACACTCGCGTTTGCGCAGATGTCCTATAACTTGGCCTATTCTGTTCTGACCCCGATCACCAATGGTGAAACCGGTCTGCAGTTAACCCAGGGGGATGCGCGTATTCTGGATCGTGCGGCTGGTATTCAGGCTGATGCGTCGCTTCCGACCCCGAACCTGTTTGGGATTGAAGGTATCGGCTATTCCGGGTTCTATATTTGTGCGGCCTTGATGTTGATTTCGTTCTTCATCTATTTGCGCATCTTCCGGTCCCCATTTGGCCTGAAACTGCGTGCGATCAAGTCAAACCAGAGCCGCATGGGATACACCGGGTATAATACCCGTCCCTATTTGATGACGGCCTTTGTTATCTCGGGCATGTATGCCGGGCTTGCTGGATCGCTTCTGGCGGTCACCGATCCGTTGGCCGGTGCTGAACGCATGCAATGGACCGCATCGGGTGAGATTGTCCTGATCACCATTCTTGGCGGTGTTGGCACTCTGATTGGTCCGCTGCTTGGGGCGGGTATCATCAAGTATTTCGAAAACATCCTGTCGGCCTTTAACGACACGGTTCTTGTGAATGCCTTTTCCTTCCTTCCGGACTGGTTGGCCAATGGGGTTGCATCGGTTCTCGGATTGTTTGTGGGTGATGGCTGGCATCTGACACTTGGTCTGGTGTTCATGCTGATCGTGATCTTCCTGCCCGGTGGCATTATGGAAGGGATCAATCGCCTTTGGCGTCTTGTGAGCAACCGTTCGTCATCCTCCGCAGAGGACAAAGAAAAAGAACAACCTTCGACGAAGGAGGCCTGACCGATGTCTGAATACATTCTTGATGTAACCGATGTGGACAAGAATTTCGGCGGTTTGCGTGCGTTGTCTGACATCAATCTTCGGGTCAAGGAAGGCACAGTTCATGCTATCATTGGTCCGAACGGTGCGGGAAAATCGACGCTTCTGAACGTGATCGTCGGGCGTCTTGCCCCCAACCGGGGCCGGGTTTTGCTTGGTGATGAGGTTCTGACGGGCAAACAACCCCACGAGATTAACCAGCTTGGGGTTGCGCGTGTCTTTCAGACACCGGAAATCTTCCCGGATTTGTCATTGTTGCAAAACGTGATGATCCCGGCCTTTGCCAAGCGCGATGGTGAATTCAAAATGGGCTTCCTCAAAAGCCTGTTTGCGGAAAATGAAATCCGCGAGCAAGCCGAACATCTTCTTGAGGATGTCGGGTTGATTGATCATCAGGATCAGATTGCAAGTTCGATGTCGCGCGGCGATAAACGCCGGCTTGAACTGGCAATGTGCTTGGGCCAGCATCCAAAACTGTTCCTGCTTGATGAACCGACTGCCGGTATGTCGCGCCATGACACCAACCGCACGATTGAACTGCTGCAAAGGATCAAGGAACGCGGCATGACCAAGGTGATTATTGAACATGACATGCATGTTGTGTTCAGTTTGGCCGACCGCATCAGTGTTCTGGCGCAAGGGGCGATTATTGCCGAAGGCACCCCTGAAGAAGTGCGCAATGATCCCAGAGTAAAAGAAGCCTACCTCGGAGGGGAAGCGGTATGAACGCAGTGCCAAAAACGGAACCTGTTCGCAATCAGGGCGGTGACCCGGCGTTTTTCTCGGTCCATAACCTGCATGCCTATTACGGCGAAAGCTATATCGTGCAAGGGGTTTCCTTCGACATCCGCGAAGGTGAAATCCTGGCCCTTTTGGGGCGAAACGGGGCGGGTAAAACCTCGACCTTGCGGGCCCTGGCCCGCATGGCGAACCCGGAACTCAAGCAAGGTGAAATCTGGCTCGACCATCAGCCGCTTCACACCATGAAGGCATGGCAGGCAGCCCAGCTTGGGCTTCAGCTTGTGCCAGAAGATCGTCGGATCATTCCGGGCATGACAGTTGAGCAGAACCTTGAACTGGCCCAGATTGCCGAGCCGATTGGCTGGTCGATTGAACGCATCTATGAACTGTTCCCGCGTCTTGGCGAAAGGGCGGAACAGGAAGCCATCACGCTTTCGGGTGGTGAACAGCAGATGTTGGCAATTGGCCGGGCACTTGCCCGCGATATCAAGCTTCTGTTGCTTGATGAGCCATACGAAGGCTTGGCACCGGTGATTGTTCAGGAAATTGAAAAGACGCTACAAAACGTCAAAAAACTGGGCATCACCACGATCATTGTTGAGCAAAATGCCATCGCGGCACTCAAGCTTGCGGATCGCGCGATCATTATGGACAGCGGCGAAATCGTCTTTGATGGCACCGCGCAAGAGGTTCTCGATAACGAAGAACTGCGTGACCAGTATCTTGCGATTTAACGATTTGATTTGGGGGGAGTTCGAAGCTCAGGGATAGGGGGAGTTTCGAAACAGAAAAGACCGTACCTTCGGGTGCGGTCTTTTTTCGTGTGGGCGTGCGGGTCAAATTTCAGATTTGCGCACCAACAGCCACCCCCTCGAAATCCTTGAGCACGTTTAGGACAATTGATGTTTTGACATGCTGGACCGAGTCATGGGGCAAAAGCACCTCATTGACGAAATGCGACAATGCGGCAAGATCGCGTGTTGCGACCTTAAGGTGATAATCCATCTCCCCGGTCAGCGAAAAGGCCTCAAGGACCTCAGGCAAATCGGCCAGAAGCCTTGCAAACCGTTTGGCATTGTCGCGGTTATGGGTGGCAAGCGTGACGGATATCACCACCAGCAACCCCAGCCCCATTTTCTGACGGTCGATATCGGCCCGATATCCCCGGATGACCTTGTCATCTTCAAGCCGCGCACGACGGCGCGAACATTGCGATGCCGACAGCCCAATCCGCTCAGACAGGTCATTGTTGGTCAGGCGGCCGTCCTTTTGCAGTTCGGCCAGCAATTTAAGGTCTAATTTATCAAGTTGCATGATATCCGCGCTATTTTGATGAACTATGCATGATGTGTGCATTAATGGGTCAGAATCAACCATAAATGCATGCACTTTGCGCGTGGTTTGGCGCACGATTGGATTAATCAGAAATTGAATAATTCCAGTCAGAGGAGACTTCATATGGGCCCGTTCCCCCATGATGCGCCGCGCGCCACCATCACCGACAAAAATCCCGCCGGTACGGACGGGTTTGAATTTGTCGAATTTGCCCATGAAGACGCCGCAACACTTGAAGCCCTGTTTACCCGCATGGGCTATGTGCCGGTGGCCAAGCACAAAACCAAAAACATCACCGTCTGGCGTCAGGGCGATATCAACTACATCCTCAATGCCGAACCGGGCAGCCACGCAATGACGTTTGTGCAAAAGCATGGCCCGTGTGCGCCCTCGATGGCGTGGCGCGTGGTTGATGCCAAGCATGCCTTTGATCATGCGGTGTCCAAGGGGGCGGAACCTTATGTCGGCAATGACAAAACACTCGATGTGCCAGCCATTGTCGGGATCGGCGGCTCCATCATTTATTTCATCGACACATATGACGAAACCGGATCGGCCTATGACGCGGAATTTGACTGGCTGGGCGACCGCGACCCGAAACCAGAAGGGGTCGGCTTCTATTACCTCGACCATCTGACCCATAATGTCTATCGCGGCAACATGGATAAATGGTGGGATTTCTATCGTGATCTGTTTGGCTTTACCCAGATCCATTTCTTTGACATTGCCGGGAAAATCACCGGGCTGGTCAGCCGCGCAATCACCTCACCTTGCGGTAAAATCCGCATCCCGCTGAACGAATCGACCGACGATAAAAGCCAGATCGAAGAGTATCTGCGCAAATACAAAGGCGAAGGCATTCAGCATATCGCCGTCGGCACGGACGGCATTTACGATGCCACCGATAAGCTTGCCGCCAATGAACTTAAATTCATGCCCGGTCCGCCGGAAACCTATTACGAAAAATCCCACGAGCGCGTGCACGGTCATGATGAACCGATTGAGCGGATGAAACAGCACGGCATCCTGATTGACGGCGAAGGGGTGATTGATGGCGGCATGACCAAAATCCTGCTGCAAATTTTCTCAAAAACCGTAATCGGGCCGATCTTCTTTGAATTCATTCAGCGCAAAGGCGACGAAGGCTTTGGCGAGGGCAACTTCCGTGCGCTGTTTGAAAGCATCGAAGAAGACCAAATTCGCCGCGGTGTTCTCAAAGTCGACGCCGCCGAATAGGGATTGAAGCGAAACCTCATGAAAAAGGCCCGAGACAGGTGATGCTGTTTCGGGCCTTTTTGCTGGGACGTTGTTGATCAGGGTCAGTAGGCACCAAACCCCAAAAGATGCGGCAGCCAAAGAATAAGACCGGGAATGGCCACCATCAAAACCACGCGGACAATGTCCGCCGCCAAAAACGGCAGGATACCGCGCGAAAGCGTGGTGATCGTCATATCCGATGACACGCCCTGAATGATAAACAGGTTCATGCCAATCGGCGGGGTGATCAGGCCGATTTCAACCACCGACACCAGCAAAACCCCAAACCACACCGGGTCATAACCAACCCCGGTAATCACGTTAAAGGCCGGAACCACGGTCAGAAGGATCATCGACAGGCTGTCCATAAAGCAGCCCAGAACAATGTAAAACGCCAAAAGCGTTATCAGCACAGCAAGTGGCGAATACCCCTGTGTGGTGATCCAGTTGACCAGTGTCTGGGTCAGCCCACTGGTTTCAATAAAGAAATTGAAAAGCGCCGCCCCGATCAGGATCAAAAAGATCATCCCGGTCATGCCCGCCGTTTCGCGAATGCCCGCGCGTAATGTTGCCCAGTTAAGCTTTTTGCGAATGCCTGCAAACAAAAGTGCCCCACCCGCACCAACAGCCGCCGCCTCGGTCGGGGAAAACAGCCCGGCATAAATCCCGCCAATGACAAGGACGATCAGCACAATCGCATCCCACATCTGAAGCAAAGCACCCCAGCGTTTCGACCACGGCACATACTCACTGACCGGGGCCAAGGATGGATTGCGCATCACCTGAAGGCGGATGGACGCGATATAAAGAATGGTCGCCAAAATCCCCGGGATCATCGCGCCCGCAAACAGGGCGCCAATCGATTGTTCAGTCATCAGGGCATAAATCACCAAAAGGATCGACGGCGGGATCAAAACGCCCAGTGTCCCACCCGCCGCAATTGACGCTCCGGCAAGGCTTTTGGCGTATCCGCGTTTTTGCATTTCGGGCAAGGCCACCCGGCCCATGGTCGCACAGGTCGCAAGCGACGATCCGCAAATCGCGCCAAACACCGCACTGGCGCCAACACTTGATGCGGCCAAACCGCCGGGACGATGACCGGAAAACGCGGTGATGCCGCGAAACAGATTGCCCGATAATCCCGAATGGGATGCAAACACACCCATAAAAATAAACAGCGGAACAACCGACAGCCCATAAGGGAAAATCGCTTCAAACGGCAGGCTCGCCATCACATAGCTTGCCGACATCCAGTCGGTCAAAAGCAAGGAGCCGCCAATGCCGACAACCGCCATCGCAATCGCGACGGGGACACGCAAAAGTGCGAGTGTCAGGGCGACAACAAACCCGATTAATCCTGCCCATTCGGTGGCCATCAAATAGTCTCGTTGGTTAAAAGCGTTTTAAGAAAATGCACCAGACACACCAGTGTCGAGATCGCCATGCCGCTGAGCAAAAAGCCCCAGAACAGGATCATCGGGATCGCAAGGTTTTGCGACACATCGCCGTAATCCCATTGCTCCATCGCCCGCCCCCACGACAGATACAGCAAAAATGCCATGACCCCGGCGCACAAAAGCGGGATCAACCTGTCGATGGTGTTGAAAAGAATGCGAAGACGGTTTTTACCGATCAGATCGACCGTGACATGGGCACGCGCGCTAAAGGCATAGGGGATTGCCCATGAGGCGGCAGCCATGACGCAAAACTGGGTCAAATCAACCGCGCCAACCATCGATTGCCCGCCGATCCGTCGCCAGACAATATCAACAACCACAATGCCAATCGCGCCAATAAGGGCCGACATGCCGACAAATGCCAGAATGTCGGTCAGCCTATTCATCGCGCGGTCAAGGTGGTCGACCGCGGCATAAAGCCGCGATCCACCAGATTTGTAAGCGCGTTGTGTCATTTGTCGCCAGCGTGATATTTGGCGTCAAATTCCGCGACCAGTTCCTGCGCACGCTTGTAAATCGCCTCGGGATCGGCAACGCCTTTTTCTTTCAGGCTTTCAAGGTAATCCTTGATCATCGGCTGGACCGATGCCTGCCATTCCGCGCGCGTCGCATCATCAATTACGATGATTTCATTGCCGCGTTCTTCGGCGGCTGCTTTGCCAACCGCTTCCCATTTGGTCCACCAGTCACCAAATTTACTCACCAGTGCATCACCGGAAATTTCATCAATTGCCGCACGGACATCTTCGGGCAGGCTGTCATATTTCTTCTGGTTCATCACAAAATAGAACCCGGCGGTATAGGCTGCCGCATCGGTATGATATTTCAAAAGTTCATTGGCCTTAACCGCATTGACCAGATCCCAGGTCGTTACCAGACCTTCGATATTGCCCTTTTGCAGATTTTCGTAAATCGCTGATGGTGGCAGCCCAACCGGCGATGCGCCAAACGATTCAAGCATGGCCGAAATCGCCGGGCTAGGGGTGCGAAGACGAAGACCCTTAAGGTCGTCAAGCGATCTTACCGGGGTATCAAGGGTATGGATCAGCCCGCCTTCATGGGTGAAAAGACCCAGAACCTTAAAATCCTGATAGTCACTGCCAAGAAGGCCTTCCTTATAAAGCTGCCACAGGGTTTCGGACCCGGAATCGGCATATTTTACAAGGAACGGCATTTCAATGACCGACGCAGCAGGATAGCGATCACGCGGAATGCCATTGAGGCCCACGGCCATGTCCATCACACCGGCGCGCACCTGATCGGCCTGCCGGTCGATCTTGCCAAAGGCGGATGTAGCGTCAAAGATTTGCACCTCAACCTTGCCATTGGTCTTTTCCGAAAGCTGCTTGCCCCAGTTTTCAAGAAAATCGACCTGAAAACCATGGCTTGGCGGCAGATAGTGGCTGACCTTAAGGGTGATGTCGGCGGCCTGTGCCACACCAGCCCCGGCAAGCATGGTGGCCCCGGCCAGAATGCTCATCACCGTTTTGCGTAAATTCATCGGTTTCATGTTCCTCTCCCTGTTTTCTTGATCATGGGGTTGTTGTTTGTTTGGGCGTCGGCATTTCCGGTCTTATTGAGTCTGGCCGGTGGATGGGGATTGCGCATCCAGTCCATCGGGTTTGATCCGACGCCGAATGTGATTTCCTCTTTGCTTTGGAATTATGATATATATAATGAATTACGCAATATGAAATTTATAAAGGTAATTTTTTGACCCAGTTTCCGACAAAAGACCTTTTGACCGATCAGGTTGACTTGGATGCACCAGACGCAATGAGTGCAACCGATGCGGCGGATACGCGCAAAGGCATCCAGTCGGTTGAGGTCAGTGGCGTCATCATTGCCGCTTTATGCGATTTCAAATTCCCGGTCCCGCTAAAGGACCTGGCCGCCGCGGTCGATATGTCACCGGCCAAGGTGCATCGTTATCTGGCAAGTCTGGTAAGGATCGGTCTTGCCTGGCAGGATGACCAAACCGGGCTTTATGGGTTGGGCCCGATGGCGCTTCGTATGGGAATTTCGGCGATTGAGCGCAATGACGTTGTCATGCGGGCCGGGCGTTTATTGCGAAAATTGGCCATTGAATTACGCTCATCCGGGCATCTGGCAATCTGGGGTGAACGCGGCCCGGTTCTGATCCGTACCGAACATGGTGGTCCGCCGATCATATCAACCATGGGGTTGGGAACGGTCATGCCGCTTTTGCGCTCGGCCACCGGGCAGGCCTTTTTGTCGGCCATGCCCAGAAGTGCCATCGAACATGTCATTCACGCCGAACAAGACATCCTGCATTGGGATGATGCGACGGTGGATCGGCTTATTACCGATACCCGGGCGCGCGGCGCGGCAGTGATCGAAGGCGATATTGTGCCCGGCTTATCGGCGATCAGTGCGCCGGTTTACAATCTGGACGGGGCGGTGGCGTGCTGTGTGACGCTGATGAACCCCAAGGCCGATTATTTTCAGCCCGGACACCCGGCTTTCGATGCGTTCCGCACTGAAATTGATGCGTTCACCCAAAGTTGGGGCGGTGATCCGCGTGGTGAAGAGTGAGGTGGAAAAGGAATGCTGATCAAAGATCGTTCAGCTTCGTCAGGAGGGCAGACAGCCGACTGAAATCATCCTCACCCAGAAAGTCGCGGACTTTTTGGTCATAGGTAATGCCTGCTTTGCAAAGCGACGCAAACGCCGATTGACCTTGGGAGGTTAATTCAAGGCGCTGAATACGGCGGTCCTGTTCGTCCTGATGACGCTTTAACCAGCGGCGCTGCTCGATGGAAAAGACTGCGCGCGAAACCTTGGTTTTATGAAGCCCGGTATGGGTAACGATTTCGGTCGCAGTCAATGCGCCATATTGGCCAAGGGTGGCAAGAACGCGCCATTCGGATCGGGTCATCCGGTATTGATCGCGATAAATATCGCGGAAACCGAAACTGACCTTTTCGCTGGCGTGATGCATCAGAAACGGCAGAAAGCTGTGTAAATCGAACTCGGTTTTCATGGCTGGAAAAGGCCGTTTGATAGTTACAAAAATAATGGTTACGAATGTAACTATATCAAATATTGTTAGGGAAAAGGCAATGACCGATCATATCGCAACCAGCAAAACCGCCCAAAACGGCGCAAGCAGCGATTTGTCTTACATGCCCGGTTTTGGCAATGATTTTGAAACGGAATGCCTGCCCGGTGCACTGCCCCAAGGGCAGAACAGCCCGCAAAAATGCCCGTATGGCCTGTATGCCGAACAGCTTTCTGGATCGCCCTTTACCGCACCACGCGGCACCAATGAACGGTCATGGCTGTATCGGATCCGCCCCAGTGTCCGCCACAATGGCCGGTTTAAATCCCTGTCCCTGCCAGATTGGAAAACCGCCCCTTGTGTCGGCGATCATAGTCTGGCCCTTGGGCAATTGCGCTGGGACCCGGTCCCGATGCCGTCCGAACCAACCGACTTTATGACGGGCATGCGCACGGTGACAACGGCCGGGGACGCCATGACGCTCAGCGGCATGGCAAGCCACGTCTATGTCTGTAACACCGATATGGTCGATGACTATTTCTTCAATGCCGATGGTGAAATGCTGATCGTGCCCGAAAGTGGCACGCTTCGGATTTTTACCGAACTTGGCATCATGGATGTTGAACCGCTTGAGGTCGCCCTGATCCCGCGCGGTATGATGTTCAAGGTATCCATCGTCAAAGCCGGAATTGACGGCGGGGCGCGGGGCTATGTCTGTGAAAATTACGGCGCGAAATTCACCTTGCCCGAACGCGGGCCCATCGGGGCCAACTGCCTTGCCAATCCGCGCGATTTTAAAACGCCTGTGGCGGCTTATGAGGATAAAGAAACCCCGTGCCGGATTTTGATCAAATGGTGTGGCAAGTTCCATCAAACCAACATCGGCCATTCGCCTTTGGATGTGGTGGCGTGGCATGGCAATTACACACCGTTCAAATATGATCTTCGGACCTTCTCACCGGTCGGGGCGATTTTGTTCGATCATCCCGATCCATCGATCTTTACCGTTCTGACCGCCCCGTCGGGCGAGGCCGGGACTGCGAACATCGATTTCGTCATTTTCCCGCCGCGCTGGATGGTCGCCGAAAACACCTTCCGTCCGCCATGGTATCACCGCAACATCATGTCCGAATTCATGGGCCTGATTTGCGGGCAATATGACGCCAAGGAAAAGGGCTTTGTGCCCGGCGGCATGAGTTTGCACAACATGATGCTGGCCCATGGCCCCGATGCGTTCGGCTTTGAAAAGGCATCGAACAGCAACCTCGGCCCGGAAAAACTCGAAGGCACCATGGCCTTTATGTTCGAAACCCAATTCCCGCAGCAACTGACCAAATTCGCCGCCGAACTTGAAACCCTTCAGGATGATTATCTTGAATGCTGGGATGGGCTTGAACGCAAATTTGACGGCACCCCGCAAGGTCGCCCATGAAGCCCAAATTTAAAGCCCAAACGTAACGGTCGAACGTAACGGTCAGCCGATAAAAAGACGATTTTCTGGACTTAACGACAAGAATGCCGGAGGCATGAAACCCAATGAAACTTGCAACCCTTAAAAACGGTACACGTGATGGCCAGCTTGTTCTGGTGACAGGTGATCTTTCACATTATGTCGATGCCAGTGCGATTGCCCCCACCTTGCAGGCCGCCCTTGATGACTGGGCGATTGTTGCGCCACGCCTCATCGAACTGGCTGATGAAATCGCCGCCGGATCATCGATTGCCAAACGCGAAGCCCTTGATGCCACCCAGCTCCATTCCCCCCTGCCGCGCGCGTTTCAGTGGGCGGATGGGTCGGCCTATGTCAACCATGTCGAACTGGTGCGCAAAGCCCGCAGTGCGGAAATGCCCGAAACATTCTGGACTGATCCCCTGATGTATCAGGGTGGATCGGACCGTTTTCTGGGACCATGTGATGATATTGCAATGGCCGATACCGCATGGGGCATTGATATGGAAGGCGAGATCGCGGTCATCACCGACGATGTCCCCATGGGTGCCAGTCTTGATCAGGCACGCGATGCCATCCGCCTGATCATGCTGGTCAATGATGTGTCGCTGCGCGGGTTGATTCCGGGCGAACTGGCCAAGGGATTTGGCTTTTTCCAGTCCAAACCGTCATCCGCCTTTTCCCCGGTGGCCGTCACCCCCGACGAACTTGGGGACGCATGGGATGGGGGCAAGGTGCATTTGCCTTTGAACGTTGACTTGAATGGCAAACCGTTTGGCCGGGCCAATGCGGGTGTTGATATGACCTTTGATTTTGCTCAACTGGTGGCGCATGCCGCACGCACACGCCCCCTTGGCGCGGGCAGTGTGGTCGGGTCGGGCACGGTTTCAAACAAATTGGACGGGGGCCCGGGCAAGCCTGTCGCAGAAGGCGGGGCGGGATATTCCTGCATTGCCGAAATCCGCATGATTGAAACCATTGAAACCGGTGCGGCCAAAACCCCGTTCTTGCAGTTCGGTGATCGGGTCAAGATCGAGATGCTGGGAAAAGACGGCACATCGATCTTTGGCGCGATCGATCAGACCGTAACGCAATATAAGGGCTAAGGTGACCGATCATGGCTGAGGTCGTTTTATATGATTACTGGCGATCCTCAGCCAGCTATCGGCTGCGGATTGCCTTGGGGCTTTTGGGCATTGCGTACCGCACGGTGCCAGTAGATTTGCTCGCCGGGGGGCATAAGTCCCCCGCATACCGGCAGCATAACCCCCAAGGATTGGTCCCCGCGCTTGAGATTGACGGGATCATGATGACCCAGTCGGTGGCGATCCTTGAATATCTTGATGAAACCCGACCGGGGCAGGGATTGTTGCCCAACGATACCTTGGCCCGCCAACGGGTTCGCGCCCTTTCACACGTGATCGCGATGGATATTCACCCCGTTTGTAACCTTGGCGTGGTGCGCCATGTCATGGATATGGCAACCACCCATGGCGAGGACCCCGATGCGGTGCGATCCGAATGGATGGCGAAGTATATCGGATCGGGCTTGGCCGGGTTTGAGGCCATGCTGGCCCAAGGTCCGGAAGCTTCCCAAGGCGATTTCTGTCATGGGGATCGGCCCGGCATGGCCGATATCTGCCTGATCCCGCAGCTTTATAATGCCCATCGCTGGGGCGTTGATACCAGCGGGTTTAAACGTATTAACGCCATTGCCGAGCGCTGTTCTGCCATCAAGGCGTTTGAAAACGCCCATCCTGATCATTGCCCGCGATAGCCCGCTTTAAACCCCGATGGCCATGCCGTCGCTGCGCGGGTCATGCGCCCCATCGACAAAACCGTCGTCATCAATGCGGATGATCCCGGCCTGACCGGCAAGCGCACTTTGGGCTTCGATCTCACGCAAAACATGCCCGCGTTGGGTTAGATCATCAAACACGTCCGGCCCGGCATCAGCCTCAAGTTTCAGGCTGTCATTGGCATCCGAAAACGTCTTGCCCAGCAAGAAGCGCGGCTTTGCCAAAGCCTCCGCAGGCGACAGGCCAAAATCAAGCAATCGGGTAAGGAGCATCGCCAATGTTTGCGGCTGTCCATCCGCACCCTGCGTCCCATACAGCAAATGCGGTTTGCCGTGTTTCAGTGCCAAGCCGGGGTTGAGGGTATAAAACGGGCGTTTGCCGGGTTTGAGTTCGTTGGGGTGACCGGGCTGGGTGCTAAAGGCAGCCCCACGGTTTTGCCAGATGATGCCGGTATCGCCCGCGACAACTCCGCTGCCCCAATCAAAATAGGTACTTTGCAGCACACTGGCGCAATTGCCCTGTGCGTCGGTTGCCGCCAAAAACACTGTATCGCCACGGCGGAACGGGTGGGGCCAATCCATTGCGTGGGCGGTTGAAATATCGTCGGCGGCGGATGTCAAAACCTCATCGGTCAACATATTGCTCAGATCATCAAGATTGAAATCCGGGTCGGCAATGCGGTCGCGCGCCAGAAACGCCCGTTTAATCGCCTCAACCACCAGATGGTAATGATCGGCCGTGCCTTCGGCCCAGTTCTTTGTCCCCAGTTCGCGCAAGATCCCCATGGTCATCAGGGTCGCCAATCCTTGTGTCGGGGCGGGCGGGGCATAAAGCGTGACATCGCCATAGGCAAGCGACACCGCATCCACTGTGCGGGTGCGTGTTTGGGCAAGGTCATTTGCCGTGATCGGGGATCCTGCCTTTGCAAGGCCGGCAATAATGCGCTGTGCCAGGTCGCCGTCGTAAAAATCGCGCGCCCCCTTGGCCGCGATCTGTTTGAGGCTGCGGGCAAGGTCGGGTTGTTTGAATGTTTCGCCGGGCGTTGGCATTCGGCCATCGGGGGCGAATATGGCGGCAAATCCCGGCCAGTTTTCAAATTCGTCTTTACGGAAATTCAGCCAGAAGCACTGCGATGCACTGATCGGGAACCCGTTTTCGGCCAGTTCAATTGACGGGGTGATGAGTTCCGACAGGCTGCGTTTACCACCCCAATGGCGGGCGGAATGATCCAGCGCGTGTTGCCATGAATCAACAGTGCAGGCGGTGGTTAATGTTGATGCTGGGCCACGCAGGGGAATGGGCGTTCCCGGTGTTATGGTCTCAGGCGTCTTTTCACCCGCCTGACCAATGCCCATGAACGATTGAACCTTGCCCGATTTGTCCGACACCATCCAGACCGCATCCCCGCCAATACCGCAGAAATGCGGGCATGTTACCGCTAACATCGCGGCAGTGGCGACGACCGCCTCAATCGCAGTGCCGCCATCGCGCAGCACGTTTGCCCCGGCTTGGCTGGCGGCGGTACTGGGGCTTGTGACCATGGCGCGGAAGGTGGAAGGGGCCGTTATGTCGGTCATGGCAGCGGTTTCTTTCTGTAAATTCAGATTGGGGTATCTGTGGTGGCTAAATTGTATGCAATCAACTATACAAACGAGACGGGTAAATTGTATGGCGTATCAAACGTGACGGATCGGCATGAAGGCATCTGATAAGGTAAAACATCGCACCGACATGATCAGTTCGGCATTGCGGTCGGCCATTCTTGAACGGGTATTGATGCCCGGTATGAAGCTGCCCGAAGATTCGCTTGGCGAACGGTTTGGCGTCAGCCGCACGCTGATCCGCCAATCGCTTGAACGGCTTGCCGCCGAAGGCCTGATTGAACTTCGCCGTAACAAGGGGGCGATGGTTGCCAAGCCTAGCCTTGAAGAAGCCCGTGATCTGTTTGAATTGCGCACCCAGATCGAAGACCTTGTGATCAGCCGGGTGATCAAGAATATGACGCCGGACATCATAGCCGAACTTGAAGGCCACCTTGCCAAGGAAGTCGAGGCCGAACACGCGGCCGAGCCAAAGTCGATCCGGCTGGCGACGGAGTTTCATATTCTGCTGGCAAAACTTGCCGGAAGCCCGGTTTTGCTGCGCTACGTCGAAGAAATCGGCTATCGCTGTGGTTTGACGCTGTCGCTGTATGCCCGGCCCCATTCGACTGATTGCGGCATTGCCGAACACCGCCAGATCATCGAAGCCCTGGCGACCGGCGATGAGGACGCCGCACGCAAACTGATGCGCCATCATCTTAATGCCGTTGCCGACCGGGCCCTTTTCACCACCGATGAGGGTGGGCCGCTTGTGTATCTTGATGCGCTTGAACCCTATGCCAAAAAGGTGCGTGACGGCGGCGCGTGATATACGCAAACCGCTGTACGCATAACCACCCGTCCGCAAGATCAGTCGGTTATCAGGGATATCGGGGTGCCTTTGCATCCGTGTCACCAGCTAGCTGTGATTAGGCTCGAATGCCCTTGCGCACCAGAATGCGTTCGGCACTTTCATTCCAGACATCCATTTTGACGATCTTGCCGTTTTTGATCACAAAGCGATCAACATACCGGTTGCCGTCAAACGCAGTGCCATCCGGCCATTCGCCATACAGCCAGCCGGTGCTGTAAACCACTGTTTCGCCGTCATTCTTGGCGACGTCAAACTGACCGAACTTCTTTTTCACCCATTTATAACGTGCCGCGTTAAACGCGGTTGTACCTGCCGGATGGTCGTATTTCTGACCATCGGTAAAGGTGATGACAACATCATCGGACATGAATGTCGCGGCCAGATCCGGGTCGGGCTTCATCGATGCATCCAGGAAATCGCGCACGGTCTGGGCTTCTGGTGGCAGGGTATCAAGCACGTTTTGTGCGGGTGTCTCAGTCATTTGGAAATCCTCATTCACGGCATTTGATCTGCGATGAGCATAATACGTGGGCAGAAAATTTGCATGCACTAATTTTATGCAATAATTGCATGCAATTTGCGTATACATAAGGCAATGCACAAATCTCACGCGGTCAAAAATCGCGTAACTATCTGATTATATTGAATTCCTGTTTTTGGCACGCCCCTTGCTGCAGTGCGAAGGTCATTTGGCGCGCACCGTGAAACTGCGACGACCAACTGTAAAAGTCATATAATCAGGGAGTCTCACATGCCTATTTCTTCGCCTATCCCGAAACTCACGCGCCGTGCCGCCCTTCTGGGTGCTGCGGCGGTACTGATGTTTTCCGCCGTCTTGCCCGCCCATAACGCCCGTGCCGAAGATACCGTCAAGCTCGGCCTTGTTGCTGCGCTAAGTGGTCAGTCGGCCAAATCGGGTGAGGCGATTACGCGTGGTATTATGCTTGCGATTGACAAGATCAATGCCGACGGCGGCGTTCTTGGCAAACCGCTTGAACTTGTATCGCGTGATGATGAAGGCAACCCGGGCAAAGGTCTGGTTGCAGCGCGTGAACTGGCCCAGCGCGAAGGTGTTGCTGCGATCATTGGGGGGCTTGATACGCCGGTTTCCTTTGCCATTGTCCCGTTCGTCAATCAGCAGAAAATTCCGTTCATCGGCCCATGGGCAGCAGGCACCGGGATCACCAAAAACGGTGCGGATGAAAACTATGTCTTTCGTGTTTCGGCCGTGGATGAATATGTCGACGAAGCGATCACTGAATATTTGATTGCCAATTACGGTGCGAAAAAACCGGGCATGATCCTGATCAACAACCCGTGGGGCGAGTCCAATGAAAAGGGTTTGCTCAAGGCACTTGATAAACGCGGCATGGAACATGCCGGGATTGAAAAGTTTGAATCAAACGACGTTGATGTTGTCCCGCAGCTGACCCGCCTAAAAGAAAACGGTGCGGATTCCCTGTTTGTCGTGGCCAACGTGGCCCCGACCGCACAGGTGATCAAGTCGCTTGATCGCATGGGTTGGGATGTGCCGATTTCTTCGCATTGGGGCCCGGCCGGTGGTCGTTTCACCGAACTTGCCGGTAAATCTGGCGAAAAGGTCCATTTCATTCAGACCTATCTGTTTACCGATGCGGCCGACCCGATGTTTGTCAAACTTCAGGAAAAGTTCCCTGAGATCAAAACGCTGGCCGATGTTACCCCGGCAACCGGCATTGCCAATGCCTATGACGCAACCCTTTTGACGGCTGCTGCGATTGAAAAGGCCGGCTCGACCGATGGTGCGGCCATTCGCCAAGCCATGTACGAGATTTCTGGCATCAAAGGCATGATCAAAACCTATGACATGCCGTTCACCCCGGACGATCAGGACGCGCTTGGTCCCGAAGATTACACCTTCGCGCATTTCGTCGAAGGTCAGATCATTCCGATCAAATAATCGATCTTTTTCACCCCTTGCGGTGCTTCGTGCCGCAAGGGTTTTTATCCCTTTGAACGCTGCACCTATGTGCAATCGACAAGCAGGTAACCGGCAATGACACTCTTAATCGCAGCCCTGATTACCGGTATCGGTCTTGGCAGTATGTACGGACTGGTCGCACTCGGATTTCAGATCACCTATTCGGTGTCCTCAAAAGTCAATTTCGCGCAAGGCAGCATGGTGATGCTGGGTGCGGTCTTGGGGTTTGTGTTTTGTGAACAATATGGCTTTCCGGTTATTATTGGTTATCCGCTGGCGATCCTGTGCTGTGGTGTTGCCGGTATTCTGGTGGAGTTTTTCCTTGTCCGCCCATTTGCCATTCGCAATTCCGAAGCCTGGTTAATGGCAACGGTTGCGGGCGGTATCCTGCTTGATAACGTGGTCCTGTTCACCTTTGGCAATGAGCCGCGCACATTGCCCTCAAACCTTGTCGGTGAAAGCTGGAATGTGTTTGGCACCGGGGTGTATCCGCAACAAATCCTGATCCCGATTGCCGCCATTGGTGTCGCGCTGGCCTTGCACGCGCTGTTTCGCCATACCCGGCAAGGACGCGCGCTTTTGGCCGTGGTGCAAAACCTTCAGGCCGCCAAGCTGATGGGCATTAACACCACCGTCATGGTGACCGGATCATTTGCCATTTCATCCATGCTGGCGGGCTGTGCCGGGCTTTTGATCGCGCCACTGTTTTCCGTGCATTCCGATATGGGCACCTTGTTTGGTCTTAAGGCATTTGCAGTCGCCATTCTGGGCGGGATGACATCGGCCTATGCGGTGATGCTGGCCGGATTTATCTATGGGCTGGTCGAGGCCGGTGTCACCACCTATCTCGGCTCGTCCTATACCTTCATTGTCGTGTTTGCCTTGGTGATCGCGGTCCTGACCATCAAACCAAGTGGCCTGTTTGGCCGTGCTGCGATCAAAAAGGTCTGATGATGAAAAGCCTTCCCAAATTCAAAAATCCCATCCCGAAATTGAACAAACCCGTGGCACTCGATTGCACGATCATTCTCGCCGTCATCGGTGGTCTGATCGGCGTTTCGATCACCGGCGGATATACCCAGTTCATCATCGGACTTGTCGCCATCACCACGGTTTTATGTGTGGGGCTGAATGTTCTGTATGGTTTGACCGGCCTTGTGTCGCTTGGCCAAGTTGGCTTTTTCGCCATTGGGGCCTACGCCAGTGCGATCCTGACATTGGCCGGGCTGACTTTCTGGTTCTCGCTTTTTGCCGCGACCATAATTGCCGCGATTGCGGGCTGTGTGCTGGCCATATCGGCGGTGCGGATGGCCGGGCCGTTTTTGGCGATGGTGACCATTGCCTTCGCCTTCATTGTCGAACATGGCGCAATTGAATGGCGGTCTTTGACCGGCGGGCAAAATGGCCTGATGGGCTTTCCGATGCCGCAAATCGGGTCTTATGTCTTTGCCGAGCGTGATCTTGTGATGCTGTGTGTGATTGTCGGCGGGATTGGCTTGCTGGCGTTCCGGCGTCTGGCCGTCAGTGGCTGGGGCATGGCCATGACCAGCATGCGCGATGCCGAAATCGCCGCAAGTTCCCTTGGCTATAACGCCTTTGCGGTCAAGGCATCGGGCTTTGCCATTGCGGCTGCCATGGCCGGTCTGGCGGGTGCGTTGTACGCACCTTTGATGATGTTTATCGCACCTTCAAACTTCCCGATCAGCCAGTCGATCCTGTATCTTTTCGCCGTCATTCTTGGCGGTGCGGGGACGGTGCTGGGGCCATTGGTCGGGGCGTCTGTTTCGGTTCTGTTGCCAGAACTCCTGTCTGATTTTGCCGAATATCGCCTGCTGATTTTCGGTGCCCTTTTGATTGTGGTGCTTTTGATCGCACCGCGCGGGTTGGTTGGCGTTGTTGAACGCTTCATCCCGATTGCCAAACGCGGTGTCACGGCCATTCCCCCTGCCGAGATTGAGGCGGGTCTCAAAGCATACCCAAAATCCGATGGCTTAACCGTCGATGATGTGTCGATTGCCTTTGGCGGGGTAAAGGCCGTCAACAGCGTTTCCTTTGCCGCCAAACCGGGGCAGGTAACATCGATCATTGGTCCAAACGGGGCGGGGAAAACCACGCTTTTGAACATCATCAGCGGCTTTTACAAACCAACCGAAGGGGCGGTGCGCATCGGTGATCAGGATATCGCCGGACGCCCCACCGACTTTGCCGCACGCAGTGGCATTGCGCGCACCTATCAGGCAACCCGTCTGTTTGAAAACATGTCCGTGATCGACAACGTGATTGCAGGCCTTCCGGTCGGGCGGTTTGGTGCACCGTTTTCGGTGATTGCATCGGACAAAAACCGCAGCCACGCGGCAGGACTTTTGGCATTTTGCGGTTATGCTGGTGATATTGATGCCCGGGCCGGTGATTTGCCGCATGTGGATCGCCGGTTGGTCGAAATTGCCCGGTCACTTGCCACCAAACCCGGCGTGTTGTTGCTTGATGAACCGGCAGCCGGTTTGATGCATGCCGATAAGGTGTCGCTTGCCAAACTGTTGCGGCAATTGGCCGATGCCGGAATTACGGTTGTGTTGGTCGAACATGACATGGAAATGGTCATGGGCATTTCCGACCATATTCTGGCGGTTGATGCCGGAACCCCGATCATTTTCGGATCGCCGCAGGCGGTCCAAAACGATCCACAGGTGATCGCGGCCTATCTTGGCGATGGTGAAATGAAGGCCCGCCCGCGTCCCATTCCGTTCGAACCCGGTGCTTCCCCGGTGATTGAAACCCTGCGTCTGACGGCGGGATATGGTGCCGCACCGGTCCTGCAATCGGTTGATTTAAAAGTCCAACAGGGCGAAATGGTCGCGCTTTTAGGGGCAAATGGGGCGGGTAAATCAACCTTCCTGACCGCCCTTGCCGGGTTGTTGCGCCCGGTAAAAGGCCAGATCGTTTTAAACAACGAATATATCCATACGCTGGCCCCCCATCAGATCGTCGAACAGGGCTTGATCCTTGTCCCCGAAGGACGGCAGGTCTTCCCCGAACTGACCGTGCGCGAAAACATCGAACTGGGTGCCTATAAACAACCAAAACCGGTCAGTAAGGACGAACTCGAAGCGATCCTGAAACGCTTCCCGCGCCTGCGTGATCGCATCAACAGTCTGGCCGGACATTTGTCGGGCGGTGAACAGCAAATGATGGCGATTGCGCGTGGATTGGTGGCAAAGCCAAAGGCACTTTTGCTTGATGAGCCATCCCTTGGTCTGGCCCCGGCCATGACCGAGGAACTCTATGCCATTCTGGGTGAGCTGCGTGATGACGGGGTGACGATCCTTCTGGTCGATCAGATGGCGACCATGGCGCTTTCCGTGGCCGATTACGCCTATGTCCTTGAACAGGGACAGGTGGTCGCCCAAGGAAAGGCGTCCGAACTTCGCCGCGATGAACGCCTGATTGCCGCCTATCTTGGCGGTGCCGAACAAACCACAAAAGAACCCAAAAAGGTTGCACAGTAAGATGCTTGATTATTTGGTGAGGAACGCCTGCCTGCCCGGTGAAAACACGCTGGTTGATATTGCCGTTGGCCACGGAAAGATTATCGAAATTGCCACGTCACTAACCGGCGATGCCCCGGTTTTTGACGCGGACGGTCAGTTGATCAGTTGCGGCTTTGTCGAAAGCCACCTGCATCTTGATAAGGCCTGTATCCTTGATCGGGCCAAAAACAAAACCGGCACGCTCCAAGGGGCGATCAGTGCGGTTGCCAACGCCAAAAGCGGTTTTACCGAAGATGACATTTACGCACGCGGCGCACGCGTCATCAAAAAGGCAATTACCGAGGGCACCAATGCGGTGCGCACCCATGTTGAAATTGATCCGGGCATCGGGCTTGCGGGCTTTAACGCGATCAAGCGCCTGAAGGCCGATTACGTTTGGGCAATGGATATTGAAATCTGCGTCTTCCCGCAGGAAGGCCTGTTTAATTATCCGGGGACCGAAGAATTACTGCGCGCGGCCCTTGATAACGGCGCGGATTTGCTCGGCGGGTGTCCCTATATGGATACCGATCCCGAAGGTCAGATTTTGCGCCTGTTTGAAATGGCGCGCGACTATGACGTTGATCTGGATTTCCATCTTGATTTCGATCTGGATGCCAGCTGGCGGCATTTGGACGAAGTTGCCAAACAAGCCATCGCCTTTGGTTGGCAGGGGCGGGTGATGATTGGCCATGTGACCAAATTATCCGTCCTGCCCAAGGTACAACTTGATGACACGATTGCGCTGATGCGCGACGCCGGGATTGGTTTGACGGTCTTGCCTGCAACCGATCTTTTCCTGACCGGGCGTGATCATGACCATTCAGTACCACACGGGGTCGCACCGGCGCACAAACTGGCCGCACAGGGTGTGTGTTGCACGATTGCGACCAATAATGTGCTGAACCCGTTTACGCCCTATGGCGATTGTTCGCTGTCGCGCATGGCAAATCTTTATGCCAATGTCAGCCAACTTTCGACCGAGGCGGAACTTGAAACCTGCTTTGCCATGGTGGCCGATGCCCCGGCCAAATTGCTGGGACGATCCAGCAAAATCGCGGTTGGTGAGGCCGCAAGCTTTATTGTCCTGCCCGCCAAAAGCCGCGCACAGGTCATCTCGGAAATCAGTCGTCCGATCTGGGGGATGAAGGATGGCCGGGTGACGTTTACCCATCCGGCGGCGACCATATTCCATCCGTGATCAGCTTGTCACAAGTTCCGGTTCTGGTTTGACCAGCGTATCGGCACCGGGGTCAAAGGTCACCGACATGCCACCATTTTGAAGGTGGGTCGGCGTGCAATGCCAATTCAGACGCGCGCAAATACGCCGGACAAGTTGCAGGCCGATGCCCTCACCCTGCGGGGTGGTATATTCACCCGTGCAGGTCGAAATTGTGTTTTTGACGGTCAATGCCGTCCCGTTTAGCGTGATGGTTACCTGCCCCTTGGGGGTGTGTTGAAACGCATTGCGGATCAGGTTGGATATGACAATCATCAAGGCCGCCCGTGACGTGGCAATCACGGTGTCTTCGCTATCGGGGATAAAGCTGCATGTGACGTGCTTGCCGTCGGTCAAATAGGAAAGGTCACTGATTTCCTGTTCGATGAAGGCTGCGAAACTGATGTGTTCGGTGCTGCCGACCGGTGCGTTGTCCC
Source organism: Thalassospira lohafexi (assembly GCF_002844275.1). GTDB lineage: Bacteria > Pseudomonadota > Alphaproteobacteria > Rhodospirillales > Thalassospiraceae > Thalassospira > Thalassospira lohafexi. The sequence goes on along the minus strand of NZ_NXGX01000005.1, from coordinate 72,067 downwards.
GGCCCAGCCACAACAATGTTTCCAGCAGTTGCTGCATATTCCGGTTTGCCCGTTTGATCCGCGTCATCACCCGCGACTGGGTCTGGTTAAGCGGGCTTTTTTCCAGCAATTCAACATTACCAGACACAATGGTCACAGGGGTGCGCAATTCGTGACTGGCTTGGCGTAGGAATTCACGTTCACGCGCAACAAACTGGTCAATCTGATTGACCGACCGATGCAATTCACGCGCAACGTCATTCAGCTCTTCGAACCCGAAATCAGGGATCGGATCGGCCAACCGTTCGGTTGTCAAATTGTTGGCCCAGTCTTGCAGGTTTTCAGATGGCTTGGTCAGGCGTTTGCCAATGATCCACAGGAACCATGCAAAAATGCCAATAACCGCCATGGCAAACGGGATCGAAAGCAAAGCGAGGTTGTGCAGGCGTTCAAAAAAGACGCTTTCGCCATCACCGACATGATAGGTCTGCAAAATCAGGATTTCGCGACCATCGGCAAGCTGATGGGGAAAAACCAGAAAGATCGGATTTTCTGGGTCTTTCTGGTCGGCATATTGATCCGTGTTGATATAGAAAAGTTCGTTAAGTTCGAGGTCATTGGGGCGTGCATGTGCGCGCAGCTCTGCGGGCAGTTCGTCAAAACGTTCAAAGGATTCAATGTTGAACCCCTTGGGCAACGGAGCATCCGGGTCGCGGGCAAGCTGATCGTCATATTGCTCGGCAATCAGTTGAAGCTGAAAGGCCGCGACCATCCACTTGCCATAGAGCATGTAGAAATTCAGCACCGCAGTATAAAGAACCAGCGTGACCACCAATCCCAGCAAGACGTAATTGCGCACAAAGCGCGAAAAGGATCGGGTTTTGGGGGCACAACAGGTGGTGTTCATAACAGTTACTCGCGCAGGGCCACGCCCTGGCCCGGAATGGTGTGAATCAGATTTTGCTCAAACGGTTTGTCGATCCGATGACGCAATTTGTAAAGATGCGTTTTCAGCGCATTGGTATCGGGCGGGTCCCCCTGCCACAGCGCCATCGACAAACGCGACCGGGTGACAACCCGTGGGCTGTTCTGTGCCAGCACCTCCAAAATGGTCCAGCCGGTTGGCGATACATTGATGTTTTGACCTGACCGGACAACCGACCGGTTTTCAAAATCAATCATCAAATCGCGCAGCGCAAACCGTTTGACCTCGCCACTGCGCCGACGTGACAGGACCCGCGTACGCAGCAAAAGTTCTTCAAGCTCAAACGGCTTAACCAGATAATCATCCGCCCCGGCATGGAACCCTTCGACCTTGTCTTCAAGGGTATCGCGTGCGGTCAGCATCAAGACCGGCGTGTCGATGCCTTCATCGCGCAGGGCCCGGCAAATGCTCAACCCATCGCGAAACGGCAACATGACATCAAGCAGGATGACGTCATATTCACCGGTCAACGCGCGTTGATAGGCGGTTTCCCCGTCATAGGCATGGTCGCATTCAACGCCTTCTATCGTCAGATAATCACTGATGGTGGCGGCGATATCCATGTTGTCCTCGACCAGAAGGACCATGATGTTTGCAGTTGCTTTCATTCACGTCGTCTCTTTTCCTGCGGCGGTCAAGTATGCCGCACTTCCAATCGGGGGGCTGCCCGAAACATTCATGTCGTCGCCAAATCGCTTACTTAGGTGTTCTGCGCGCGCATTGCGATCAGATCATCTTGTGTATCGATATCATCTGCCGCATTTGGCAGATCGACGCCAATCACTTCATGGTGCGCCCCATTCAGAACCTTGCGTGCGCCGGCCTGCCCATTGAGCACCGCGAGCGATTTAAACATATGTGCCGGGAAAATCGCCGGAACACCAAATCCGTCATCATGGCGGGTGGCCACGATATTCTGTCCGTCGAACGCGGCAATCAGTTTATCATAATCGGCACGGCCAAGACGGACCTGATCACACAGCGCAATCAAAACGCCATCATAAGACCCGTGATGCTGGATTTTGGCCATTCCGGCCGCGATGGAACTGCTCATGCCCGATGCCCAACTGTCATTTTTGATAATATGGGCAGGCGCGTTGATCACAGGCGCGATGTCATCCTGAAAGGCACCCAGAACCACAAACAAATCTGCCCCGGCAATCGTGCTTAATGCCTCGATGGTGTGGCAGATCATCGGGCTGCCGTTGATATCGGCAAGCTGTTTGCGTCCGCCAAACCGCGCACTTTCACCTGCGGCAAGAAGCAGCACGGCAAGAGGGTGGGGCGGGGGCTTGGCCTTGGCAGATGTGTTCATCACGCTAACGGTATCATTCTGCGGCACGCGCCATGGCGGGAACAGCGGAAACGGCGGGCACGGCACTTTGTTTAAACAGTCCGGCATGAATGCCCGACAGCATCGAAAGGGCAATGCTTTCTGGCAGTTGTCCGCCGATATCAAGACCGGCAGGGCTGGAGATATCAAATGCCAGATCAGAACGGTTGATCCCGGCGTGCTTCAACACCTCGGCAAAGCGATGATTGGGGCCCAAGGCCGACAGATGTTTGATCGGTGTGTTTTTAAGGACCGCAAGGGCATCGCCATCAATGCTGATGCTATGGGCCATAAGGATAACGGCATCGACTTTGGCCTCAAACACATGGCGGGTAAGATCATCGTCAATCTTGCGCAAAATCGTATCTGCATGTGCGAAATGTTCGGCGCGTGCATTGGCGGCACGCGGATCAACAAGTGTCGTCACCCATCCCATTTCATGGGCGATGTTAATCACGGGGCGCGCATCAAGCCCGCCCCCGACCACCAGAACATGGGGTTCAGGGCGGATCGGTGTGATCAGCCAGTCACCATCGGTCCGCTTTTCAATATGGGCGGACTGTTGTGGGCTGTCGTGTCCGGTGATATCGCCGGTTTCAAAATGTCCGGCAACGTCGCCGACTTTCTGAAAATACCGACCACTTTCGCGCTGTGTCAAAGCGTGATGCAAATCGGACAGGCCGAGATCATTTTGGGCGGTGACCGGTTGCAACATGATGTAGACCGTGCCGCCGCAGCCCACACCAAGCTTGAACGACAGATCATCTTCGTCATTGCCATCATAGACCAGCATCACCGCCTTGCCGGTGATCATGGCCTTGCGGGCATTGCGAATAATATCGGCCTCAAGGCAGCCACCGCTAAGCAGGCCGAACTGCTGTCCATGACCATTGATCAGCATCATCGCCCCGGCCTTGCGATAGGCCGAGCCGTCGGTGCGATACACCGTGCCCAAAACCCATTCGGTGGCGTCACGGTTCGCATGCCAGGCGTTTAGCATCGCAGAAAGTTGGTTGCTCATTATCTGTTCCCTTCAAGGGAAAAGGGGCTGCCCGGAGAACACAAGGGAGGGGGGGGGGAAGAAATTTGGTTCTCCGGGCAGTATGCCTTACACGAAGTCGAAACCGGCCTTGGTCATGGGAAGATCCATGATCCGCTTTCCGGTTTGTGCAAAAATGGCATTGGCGACAGCCGGTCCGGTCGGGGGAACGCCCGGTTCGCCAACACCGGTTGGTGCATTGTTTGACGGAACAATTGCGACTTCGATTTCAGGCATCTCTTCGTTGCGCAGAAGCTCATAGTCCGGGAAGTTGTATTGATCGACTTCCCCGTCGGTCAGTGTGATCTGATTGCGCAAGATGGTGCTCAGCGCAAATCCGGCCCCGCCCTCCATCTGTGCCCGGATCACATCGGGGTTGATGGCAACCCCGCATTCGACGGACATGAACAGTTTGTTGACGTGCACACTGGTTTCCTCAACCGTGATATCGGCAACAACCGCAACACATGTATTAAACGAAAGGTGGCTGGCAAAGCCGCGCTTATCGCCTTTTTTCCAGCCCGATATGTCACGGACCAGTTTGATGGCTTCGATCATGCGGGCCTGATTGGCAGTACCACCATCGAGCATCGAAAGACGCATCTCAATGGGGTCTTGCCCGGTTTGGGTTGCGACCATATCCATCAGGGTTTCCATGACAAACCCGGTATGGCTATGCCCGACCGAACGCCACCAGTTGATCGGAACCGGGGTTTGGAAATCGCTGAGGCCAATGCCGAAATTGGGCACGTTATAAAGACTTTCAGAAACCCCTTCGGCCGATGTCGGGTCGACATCGTTCTGGACCATACCGGCCATGGGTGTGCCCTTGACGATGGACTTAACCGCAACCCGGTGGTCCCAACCTATGATCTTGCCATCGGCATCAAGACCGATTTTCGCGCGATGGGCGGCCATGGGGCGGTAATAACCGCCTTTGATATCGTCTTCGCGGCTCCAGACCAGTTTGACCGGAACCTTGCGCCCGGAAACGGCAAAGGCCATCGCGGCTTCGGTATTGTAATCAGACGTGGCATTGGCGCGCCGTCCGAATGATCCACCGGCATAAAGCGTTTTGACCTCGACCTGTGACGGGTCAAGTTCAAGGATGGCGGCGACCATTGGCTGGGTAAAGGTCGGGAACTGGCAACCGTCATAGACGCGAACACCCTTTTCGGTGGGTTCAATCGTGCAGTTTTCCGGCTCCAGCGGCGCGTGTGCCAGAAACGGGAAATCGAATTCTGCGTCAATCGTTGTGGCCGCATCGGCCAAAATCGGGGCGACGGAGGCCAGTGGGACTTCGTGATTGACGTCAAATTGCGGGGCATCAAGCATCGCCTTGTGATCGGCGATCATGGCATCGGTGCTGCGCGTTTCAGCCGCACTGAAATCCCACTCAACCGACAGCGCATCACGGGCCTGAAACGCCGCCCACGTGTTTTTGCCAAACGCCACCACGCCGGCCTTGTTGGGCAGAACCTGTGCGGCGATAAAGCCACCAACGTCTTTGGCGCCACTATCGTCAAACGACACGACCGTGCCGCCAAATTTCGGGCTGCGCATGATCGCGGCATAAATCATGCCGGGCAGATTGACATCCATGGCAAACATCGCGGTGCCATTGGTTTTGCCGGTATTGTCCTTGCGGTGCAGTTTTTCGCTGCCAATCAGTTTGAACTGATCGGGGGTTTTGACCGTTGGTTTTTCGATTGCTTCAAGCGTTGCGGCGATGGCCACAAACTCACCGAAATGCGCAGAATTGCCACCAGATGTCAGCATGCCGTTTTCAACCGAAATGCTGCTGGCATCCACACCCCATTTCTGGGCGGCGGCCCGGACCAAAAGATCACGTGCGGCTGCACCGGCTTCGCGGTATTGCATGAACGAATTGGCGATTGAGGTCGACCCACCGGTCCCCTGTGCGCCAAAGAACAGGTTTTTATACCGTTCGGTATTGGCCGGTGCGAAATCAATGGCGACAGCATCCCAGTCGGCATCAAGTTCTTCGGCGACCAGCGTGGTCAGTCCGGTTGTCGTGCCCTGACCCATTTCAAAATGCTTGATGATGACAGTGACCGTGCCATCGGCATCGATTTTAACAAACGGGTTCAAATCGGTGGCGGCGGATGCGGTGCTGCCCGCGGCCAGAACACCCTTGGCGTTTACACCGACCAAAAGGGCGGTGGTGCCAGCAGCGGTTGCTTTGAGGAAACCACGGCGTGAAACATTGATTGTCATGGCTTAGGCCTCCAGCTTTTGCGATGCGAGCTTGATGGCTTCGTTAATGCGGACATAGGTCACGCACCGGCACGCATTGCCGTACATGTATTCCTTGATGTCTGCATCGGTCGGGCTGGGGTTTTCGGTCAAAAGACCGATGGCCGACATGATCTGACCTGACTGACACCAGCCACACTGCACCACATCCTTTTCACGCCAAGCGGCCTGAACGGCCTCGGCAACTTTGTCGGTGGCCCCTTCGATGGTGGTGATTTCGGTTTCGACCGCATCCTCGACAAAGGTCTGGCAGGACCGGGTCGGATAGCCATCGACATGCACCGTACAGGCGCCGCAATAGGCAACTCCGCAGCCAAATTTGGTGCCGGTAAGTTGCAGTTCGTCGCGCAGAACCCACAGCAACGGGGTGCCCGGTTCGGCGTCAACGGTTCGGGATTCACCATTGATTTTAAGCTGATATTGCATGACCGCCTCATCTCTCTCTTTTGGCTTGTTATGGCGCATCATTGCGGGGGCGCAGGTAACCGACGGGTAACCACCCCGAAAAGAAAAAAGCCTGCCGATACAGGATATGTACCGGCAGGCTTTTCATCACATCAGCAAACAGGGTGGGGCGCCTGTTTGTCGATGGGGAATGGGTCTCAGTTCGGCAGACGACCATGTTCGCAAGCGAATTGAACGTCGCGGCGTGCAATGCCGATATCGTCAAGAACTTCGCGCGGGGCCGACCGCAGCATTTGGGTGTCGCGGGCGATCTTGTATGCGTGGGCCCATTTGCGCGGCAAAAGGACGAGCCAGCGCCAGACAGATGCGGCCGAAGTCGGCGCAACATTGGTGGTGGCGACGAGGGGATCAGTCGTAACATGTGCTGGCATGATGCTGGCTCGCTAGTTTGTTTGCTAATAAGGGGTTAGAGTTTCCTCTGAACCCACAGATAAACTACGCCTGCGATATGTTGTTTGGCGCGCAAACTTCGCAATTCGGTGCGAGATTTCCGCAAAAATTTTATAAAAACGATTTTCTTTCGCTGGCGGCTTGGGTCATCCTTGTTTACAGGGTGTTACATCATGATGAACCAGGAAGACTGAACCGTGGCGGAGCTTGATAAATTCGACCATCGCCTGCTTGAACTGTTGCAGGAAAACAGCCGTTTGACGGGCAGCGAGCTTGCCGACCGTGTCGGGCTGTCGTCGGCGGCCTGTTTGCGCCGGGTTCAGCGGTTGCGCGAAACTGGCGTGATTGAGCGCGATGTTGCGATTGTATCGCCTAAGGTTTTTGGCAAAAAGATGATGGTTATCGTGCTTTTGACCATGGAGCGCGACCGGCCGGATCGGTATATGTTGATGCGTGAGGCCTTTGCGAAAATGCCCGAAGTTGTCCAATGTCATCATGTGACGGGTGCACATGATTTTGTGTTGCGAATTCAAGTCACTGACATGGAAGAATACAGCGCATTTGTCGATCGGGTGTTTCATGAACCCTATATCAAACGCTATGAAAGTCTGGCGGTTCTGGGGTCGCTGAAGTAGCGGTTCGGGCTGTTTTTATTCTTCAATTATTTTGAATAATCATCTTTATTATTCATTTTAAGAAAATGACCAAATGGCGAACCAGGGACCCGATCATGGCCCGCCATTTGGGTGACATTTGACCGCATTTTAATTGTATGAGGATTAAAGTGCATCATCGATCAGGCCGGAATGGTTTTTTCGGCGGCATCGAACAGATGCACATTTTCCGATCCGAACGTCAGCCCGACCACATCGCCGACGACAGCCTCGGAATGGCCGACGATGCGCACGGTGAAAAGTCCGACATCGGTGACATTGACATAGGCAAAGCTGTCCGAGCCGAGATGTTCCATCACATCAATCTGACCGACAAGGATGCCGTCCTTTTCGGCACACAGCGACATATGTTCGGGACGGATGCCCATTTTGGTCGCCCCGTCGGCATTGCGCGCAATATCGGATGTGTTGCGATTGCCAAAGGTCAGCGTGGTGCCAACACCGGTGCAATCCACCACATTCATTTTCGGCGAGCCGATAAACTGTGCGACGAACAGGTTGCCGGGATTCCGATACAGATCAAGCGGGGAGCCGATTTGTTCGATCTGGCCTGCTTGCAGCACAACGATTTTGTCGGCAAGCGTCATGGCTTCGACCTGATCATGGGTGACATAAACCATGGTCGCGCCGAGTTTCCGATGCAGGCGGGCGATTTCAAGACGCATCTCGACCCGGAGTGCGGCATCAAGGTTCGAGAGCGGTTCATCAAACAAAAACGCACGCGGTTCGCGGACAATGGCGCGGCCAATCGCAACGCGTTGACGTTGCCCGCCTGACAGGGCCTTTGGTTTGCGGTCAAGGTAGTCTTCGAGTTTCAGGGTCGCGGCGGCCTCATCAACCTTGGCGGTGATGTCGGATTTGGGCATGCCAGCCACAGTCAGCGCAAAGCCCATGTTTTCACGCACCGATTTGTGCGGATAAAGCGCGTAGGACTGAAACACCATGGATAGTTCACGTTCGGCGGGGGGCTTGCCCGTCACGTCATCGCCATCAATGATGATCTGACCGTCGCTGGCCTCGACCAGACCGGAAATCAGGCGCAGCAAGGTGGATTTCCCACAGCCTGACGGGCCGACGAAAATCACCAACTCGCCCTCGTCGATTTGAAGGTCGATGCCTTTGATAACCTCGACACCGCCAAATGATTTACGGATGTCTTTGAGTTCGATCTGACCCATTTTATTTGGCCTCCTGATCTTTGGCGGTGGGCGTTTTTTTTATGAATGGTGTGGATGGTGCGCAATGCCGTACGGGCATTTGATGGATTGGTGACATGATCATCCCTTGACACTCCCGGCCGTCAGGCCCTGAACAAGGAAGCGTTCAAACCACAGGAAAATCGCCAATATCGGCACGGTGGCAATCACCGCACCGGCCATCAGATGTTGGCGCGGAACCTCGGAGGAATTGAGCGAGACAACCCCGCGTGACAGGGTGAAAATGCCCGGATCATCGAGGAACATGAAGGCAAACAGAAACTCGTTCCACGCAATCATGAAGACATAAAGCGAGACCGATGCAAGGGCGGGAAGGGCAAGCGGCAGGGTGATTTTCCAAATTACACCAAGGCGCGACAGTCCATCCATCAAACCGGCTTCTTCGAGTTCGGCGGGAATGCCGCGAAAATATCCCTGAAGCATGTAAAGGGCGACGGGAACCGTGGTGGCCGGATAGACAATCAAAAGGCCAACCAGCGAGTTGCGCAGGCCAAGCTGGCTAAACACCGCATAAAGCGGGATCACCAGAACGATCATGGGCACGAGATAGATCAGAAGGATCGAGCTTGAAAGCACGGTCTGGCCGGGGAATTTCAGACGCGCCACCGCATAGGCACCGGGAATGGAAAAGGCCAGCGTGATAAGGACGGTCGAGACGGAGACAATGGTCGATGTCAGAAGGAAACTGCCAAAATTGAACTGGGTAAACAGTTCGACATAACTGTCGGTCAGGCTGGCAAAACCCTGCGAGAGATCAATCGACAGATCAAGCGGGTTCAAAAACAGGTCTTGCTGGTTTTTCAGGCTGGTCATCACCATCACATAGAATGGCAGGATGACGATCACGCTGAAAAACACAAAGCCAAGCCCCTTGAACACGCGCACAATGACAAGATCAAAGCTGTAGCGTTTGAGCATCCCCGCATGGGCGTCCATCAGGCACATGCGGTTGGCAAAGGTGATGGCCAGTGCAATCAGGCCAACGCCAAAGGCCTGAGTGGCAGAGTTTTGGGAGAATGACAGACTGAACGGCATGCCAAAGGACACCAGCATCATCGCAATCACCACCGCGGCAAAGGCGACAAGATACAATCCCGGTGTGCGGTTTTTAGGCGCGCGCGAGATAATGATCGCGGCATTGACCGCCCCGGCAAGCGCACCGGCCGAAATGATCGGGGTGGCGGCAAGCCCGGTGATCAGGGTCAGTGAGATGCCGGTAATGACAATGGCAATCACGCCCCAGATCAGGCCCGAAATCAGGGAAAGTAGAAGACCCGTACCGATACGCATTACTGATCCTCCCGATGGACGAATTTGAAGTAGAACACGGCAAAGACCAGAAGCAGGATGAAGATGGCGACGGCCACGGCCGCCCCGGCGCCAAGGTTTGAAAGGGCAAAGCCCTGTTCATAGACATCGACGGTCAAGGTCCGCGTGCCCGCAGCCCCGCCGGTCAGAAGGAAGATGTCGTCGAATTTGTTGAACGTCCAAATGAAGCGCAGCAAAAACAGGGTCGATAGAATGCCCAGAAGCTGCGGCAGGGAGATGTGCCAGAACTGTTGCAGCGGGGACGCACCATCGACCTCGGCGGCCTCATACATGTCTGAGGATATCGACTGCATCCGGGCGAGAATAAACAGGAACGACAGCGGGAAATACCGCCATGCTTCAAAGGCGATCACAGTCGCAAGGGCCAACGGGAATTCAATGGTCAGGCCAAAGATATCAATCGGCAGGGCGCGTTGGCCAAAGAAGTTTACCCCGGCATCGGTGACGTTCATGCGTTGTAAAATGGCATTGAACGTGCCGTTAAACGGATCAAGCAGGATCACCCATGTAAAGGCGACCGCGATCACGGGGGCGACATAGGGAAACAGGAAAAGGCCGCGAATGATCGAGCGGCCCTTAAAGGGCTTGTTTAAAATCTGTGCGGCAAACAGACCAAGGACCAGTGCGCCCAAGGTGCCAAAGACGGTATAGGCAATGGTGACCCAAAGCACGCTCCAGAATTCGCGGGAATCAAAGATGCGTGCAAAGTTATCAAGCGTGAACTGGTTGTTGGTCAGGATATTTTCGGAAGTGCCGGTCAGTGTTGGTTCGCTGTCGCGGGGCGACACCGGATTGGCGGCAAAATCGGTATTAGCGGTGGCTTTGAGTTCAAGGCGTTGACGGTCCCCGCCTTCAAGACGGTCGAGACGGCAGGTGACATTTTGACCGGTGATTTCACAGGCCGGGTCAATGTCGGTGATGGTGATGCCAGACGGCAGGGTATCGGTCAGAACAACGTCATCAATCGCCCCGGTTTGCGATGAATTGCGCATGCGGTACTGAATGCGAAATTCTTCGCCCGCAACATCCATATCCCCGCGCACCCGTTCCGATACCACCGGGGTTGGCGGGCGCAAGTCGGACAGTTTGACCGGCTTTACCGAAATCCAGAAGTTGGCCAGCAGCGGAAACAGGACAATGCCCATCACAATCAAAAAGGTCGGCGCCAGCATCCAAAGCGCAAGTTTTGCTTCGCGCCGGGCCATGGGGCCGAGTTTTGATTTTTTGGGCGGTGCTGTTGCGGATGGTGTCTGGGTGCTGTGGGACGTTGTCATCGTCTTTGGTCCGTTGTGAAAACCAGATATCCGGGGCGGCCCAAAATCAGCCCGCCCCGAATTCAAGATCGTTTATTCGACGGCGGCGATTTCTTCGTTGATCAAATCAGCCGTTGCCGATGCATCACGTTCGCCGTCGATATATTCGCGGACCAGCGTGTTGATGATCTGGCTGTTGATGATGCGCGATGCCTTGGCCAATTGGCCCTCAGCAACGCCCCAACGGTTGGCCGTTTCAAGCCCCGAAACGATTTCGTCGATCACAGCCGGGTCATACAACTCCGACAGTGGTTTTTTGCGATCGACCCCGACCGGAAGGGTCGCCCATGCTTTGGTGAACTTTTTCGGGTCTTCGGCAGTGCCTCGGCGGACCGGGAATTTGCCTTCGGGGGCGATGGAGAGCGTGTTGGTGTAGCCTTCGTCCATCGAGAATTTGACGAATTCTTCGGCGGCATCGGTATCGGCGTCATTGGTGATGCCGAAATAGTTGATGTCCCCCCATGCGGCACCATCGGGGTTGGACGGGCCGGTCAGACGGGTGACGATGCCGGTTTTCGATGCCAGTTCGCCCGATGTCGGGTCATCGTTGATGGTGGGCGGGGCGCTGTCGCGAAGGCCCGCCAGTTCATCCAGAATGAAGGGCGACCAGATGATCATCGCCGCCTGACCGGCGAAATAGACTTCGCGCGACTGTTTCCAGTACAGATCACCGGGGGGCGATGCCTTGGCGATGGATTTATAGAATTCGAGTGCTTCGACCAGTTTGGCCTTGTCAAATCCGACAGATCCATCCTTGGCAACCGGGGTTGCGCCATTGGCCAGAAGGACATGTTCGAGCACCTGGCTCATGAAGTTGTCGTCGATCTTGGTTGCGGCGACAAAGCCATACATTTCCGGCGGATTGTGCAGTTTTTCCAGCGCCTTTTGAATGTTGGCGTAGCTGTTGGGGGCCTCTAACCCGGCTTCGTCAAACAGATCCTTGCGGTACAGCACCATCTGGGTCCAGCCATCGGACGGAACGGCGGCGGTTTCACCGTCAAAATCGGCCATCGACAAGGCGGCGGGGGCAAAGGTATCGGCCCCAAGGTCGCGGATGACTTCGTTGTTGGCTTCGGTATCAAGGATACCGGCTTCGGACCATGGCAGGACATATTGCAGGGTGAGATAAATGACGTCGGGCAAATCACCGGCGGCATAGGCGGCCGTGGCCCGTGTGCCGAGTTCGGATTCGGTGACCGGAATGACTTCGACGGCGGTGCCGGTTTTTTCCTCAAACGCCTTGGCCATTTCCTGTTGCTTGGCAAGGCGGTCTGGCTGTTCTTCGATGGTCCAGAAACGCAGCTGCGCACTTGCCATGCTGGTGGAAACCAGCAGGCCGACGGCTGCGAGAGTCAATGCACGCGTAAACCTTGTTTTCATGAGATGCCTCCCTTGGCATTGGTAACCAGCTTTGGCGCTGGCGGATTGGCTGATCCACGGATGGTCAGCGTTGCTTCCCATAGAATCTGGGAAAACTCGGATGCAGGCGCGTTGGCCTGTTCGACAACAATGCGGCCAACCGCGCGGCCGACCTGATAACTGGCCTGGCTCATGGTGGTCAGGCCGGGGTGGATGGCCTCCCCCATGGGCAGGCCATCAAAACCGATAACCGATATTTCTTCGCCAACCGTAATCCCGGCGTGGGCCAGCGCATGGATCGCACCAATGGCGACCGCATCGGTGACGCACAGGATGGCGGTGGGGCGGTCGGGATGTTTGAGGAGGTCGGCAACGGCGTGCCGGGCGGCCATTTCATCGGTGATGCCGTCATGAAGGTAGCCATCAAGAACATCGCAGCCATGAGTTTTTGCCGCGCTCAGATATCCAGACCGGCGTTGCCACGCATAGTTCAGGTCGGGATCGCCGCCGAGATAGGCGATCTTGCGATGGCCCAAACCAACAAGATGGCCCATGGCATCGATAAAGGCCTTTTCATTGTCGATATCGAGCCACGCATAATCGTCGCAGTCTTCGGTGCGGCCTTGCACAACAAAGGGGATATGCGATTTGCGCAGATAGTCGATGCGCGGATCGTGGCGCCGTGTGCGGGCAATGACAAAGCCGCCCACCTTGCCAGACCGGATCAGGCGGTCCATGACTTCGACTTCGTCATGGCCTTCGGGGACGGCGGCAACCAGCAAATCCCAGTCCGACAGGGCCAGCTCGGTCGCCAGCCCATCAAGGATTTCGGCCAGAAATGGATCAATTTGATGCCCATGACGGGCGGGCAGGACAAAGCCGATGGTTTCAACCACACCCCGCGCCAATCGCCGGGCGGTGGTAGACGGGCGATAGCCCAGTTCATCGGCGGCCTTGCGCACACGCGCGATGGTTTTGTCGGCAATGTCGGGATAGTTGTTCAGCGCGCGCGAAACCGTACCCTCGGACAGGCCAAGGTGCTTTGCCAGTCGGGCAATAGACATGGTCTCGCTACGTTGTGGCGCGCGTGGCACGGAACCTCCCTTATCTTTTCTTCATCACCTTTGTGGGGATGTTTGCTTCTTTTCCGAAACCGCTTTCGGAAAGAGTTTGAGACGCTAGCGAAAGCGGTTTCGGTTGTCAAACCGTTGATTTTGAAAGGTTTATTTTTGCGTGTGCGAAGTGCCCAGAATCCTATTCATAAGGAGGGGATTATTTTGGGCGAAACCATAAGGGAACCCAACGTTTTCACGTCTTGCGCGACCGAAGGTATAGGGCGCTGATGTGTGTCACACGGGAAAGGGATAAACGCCCGGTTGTGCGTTAAAAAGTCGCTTTCCTGACCAGAAGGTCAGGACTCGGCATAAAAAATGGCGGACACAAGGGTCCGCCATTTTAATCAGGAGGTGTGGATTTGGCCGATTAGCTAAAATCCAGTGCCCGGTCGCCATTGGCGTCTTTGATGCGGGTCGGAAGGCCCATGCCGTTGAGCAAGTTCAGGAACGGCTTGGCGGGCAGGTCTTCGACGTTGGCCATTTTTTTGACGTCCCATTCGCCGGTCGCAATCAGCATGGCAGCCGCCACCGGCGGCACGCCAGCGGTGTAGGAAATGCCTTGGCTGCCGACTTCGTTATAGGCGTCTTTGTGGTCAGCGACGTTATAGATCAGGACTTCGGTTTCCTTGCCGTCCTTGGTCCCCTTGACCAGATCACCGATGCAGGTTTTGCCGGTGTAGTCGGGGGCAAGGGAGCTTGGGTCCGGCAGGCAGGCCTTTACGAGTTTCAGCGGAATGACTTCCTGTCCCTCGGCGGTTGTCACCGGCTGTTCGGACAGAAGGCCGATGCTGTTGAGTACGGTAAACACATTGACGTAGTGATCGCCAAAGCCCATCCAGAAGCGGACGTTCGGGACGTCCAAGTTCTGTGATAGGGAATGGACTTCGTCATGGCCGGTCATGAAGGTCTGGCTTTCGCCAACCACGGGCATGTCCCAGATTTTCTTGATCTCGAACATCTTGTTGGACTGCCATTTGCTGTCCTGCCAGGAATAGACCGTGCCGGTAAATTCGCGGAAGTTGATTTCCGGGTCGAAGTTGGTGGCGAAATATTTGCCATGGCTGCCGGCATTGATGTCGATGATGTCAATCGAGCTGATTTTATCGAAGTAATCCTCGACCGCCAGTTTGGCATAGGCATTCACAACACCCGGATCAAAGCCGATGCCAAGGATGGCGGTGACACCGGCCTTTTCGCATTCTTCGCGGCGTTTCCATTCGTAGTTGGCATACCACGGCGGGGTTTCGCAGATTTTGTCCTGCTCTTCATGGATGGCGGTATCAAGATAGGCAACGCCGGTTTTGATGCAGGCCGACATGACGGACATGTTGACGAAGGGAGAGCCGACATTAATGACGATCTGGCTTCCGGTTTTTTCGATCAGGGCTGCGGTCGCATCAATATCGGTGGCATCCAAGCCATGGCCTTCAAGAACGCCGGGGTTCTTGAGTGCGTTCTTTTCGTGGATGCTGTCGATGATCTGCTGACACTTCACAGCAGTGCGTGAGGCGATGTGAATATCGCCCAGCACGTCGTTATGCTGTGCGCATTTATGGGCAACCACCTGGGCGACGCCACCGGCACCAATAATCAGAACATTCTTTTTCATGTCGGGCCAAAAACTCCCTTGTTTGAGAGGTGGGGGCAGGTTTTGTTCTGCCCCGGTTCGCTATGAAAACAGCCCTTTCGGGTTACGAAAGGCTTGAGACGAAGTCAGTAAAGTCAAATTCGCGAATAACGCGTTCTGTACCGTCGAGTTCCCGGATGACGATGGACGGCATGCCGACCCCGTTAAACCAGTTCTTTTTGACCATGGTGTAGCCCGCGGCATCGTCAATCGAGATGCGGTCGCCGACCTTGATTTCATGTTCAAAATTAAAGTCGCCAAAAACGTCACCGGCGAGGCAGGATTTGCCACAAATCATGTACGCATGGTCGCCGGTGTTGGGCAGCACCTTGGCATTTTCGCGGTAGATCAAAAGGTCGAGCATATGGGCTTCGATTGAGCTATCGACAATCGCCAGATTTTTGCCGTTAAACAGGGTATCGAGCACGGTGACCTCAAGCGTTGTGCTTTTGGTGATCGAGGCTTCGCCCGGCTCCAGATAGACCTGCACGCCGAATTTTTGCGAAAACGCCCGAAGGCGCGCGCAGAATTTATCAAGCGGGTAATCATCACCGGTAAAGTGAATGCCGCCGCCCAAGCTGACCCATTCGACACGCGACAAAAGCGCGCCGAACTTTTGTTCGATGTTCCCCAACATGCGATCAAACAGATCGAAATCGTCATTTTCGCAGTTGTTGTGGATCATAAAGCCGGAAATTTGATCCATCACGGCTTCGACCTTGGCAACGTCCCATTCGCCAAGGCGCGAAAACGGGCGGGCCGGATCGGCGAGATCAAAGCTTGAGGTGGAAACCTGTGGGTTCAGGCGCAGGCCACGCACGATGTTTGAGGCCTTATCGCCAAAGCGGGTCAGCTGGCTGATGGAATTGAAAATGATCTTGTCGGCATTTTCGATCACCTCGCCAATTTCGCCGTCCGAATAGGCGACGCTATAGGCGTGGGTTTCCTTGCCGAATTTTTCGCGGCCCAGTTTGACTTCATACAGCGATGACGACGTGGTGCCGTCCATATAGTCGGCCATGAAATCAAATACCGACCATGTGGCAAAGCATTTGAGTGCCAGAAGCGCCTTTGCCCCGGAATGTTCGCGCACATAGGCGATCTTTTCCATGTTGCGCAAAAGCTTCGACTTGTCGATCAGGTAATATGGCGTTGCGGGCATGGGCGGCTCTCTACAACTATGTCACGGGGATGTGGGATGATTGGGGGCTTTGGCCTAAAACGCCAAAGCCGGACGGTCCATCAGGCGCACCAGCATGTGGTGCGATCCTCTAATGGTCGGCGAAACGCTGCGTCATCCATGATCCGGAGACGGATAAACTATGGTCATTCATCGTTTATGTCCCCCATCAAGGGCGGTGATGCCAAATGCGCGTCATTTGAATATGGGTAACAACGCGCGCGATTGCCGGTATGTTCCGCAAGGCGACCCAATAGCAGCGGGGGGCAAGGGGGTCAATACGGTAATCGGTCCATATGTACTGTGATTTTATCATTCGTTGCATGTTGTGATTTCATGACGATTTCAAAAGCAGGACATCGGATTGATTTTGGAGCGAAATTCACCATCTGTTGAGAAGGGTACATAAGACCAACGGAGGCATACATGACAGCTGCACCAGTCAGTGTCGATCATCTTGCATTTCCAACCCGTGATCTTGCGGCGACAGACGCGTTTTACTCGAACGTCATGGGGGCAACGCTTGTGCATGCGGAAAGTGGCTATAGCCCGTCATGGAAAAGCGATTACCTGCTGATCACCTATGCCTTGAGCGACGGCACGCGATTATCCTTTTATGACTGGCCGGCCGATAACGGGCCGTATGCCGATGATCCGCAGATGCCCGATGATGTGTTTCATATCGGGTTGCGGTGTCGGTCGGCGCGCGATGTGATTGCGTGGCAGAACCACCTGTTTCAGCACAAGATTGTCTATCATAACGAAGATGATGGCACGTCACGCCGGCTTTTTGTGCGCGATCCCAATGGCATCCGGTTTAAGATTTTTGCATCTGAAAGTGCCAAGTCCGACGAGGACCACGAAGGCCGCGCACGGGCGGTTTATGATGAGTGGCGTAACATCGGCAACGGGTAAGGAACCTGGCGTCAGGGTCGCTCATCTGGATGTCAGCCTTGGGGGCAGGGGCCTGTACTTTGCCGGATGATCAATTCGGTCGGGACAATGACCGGATCGGTTTTGCCGGTTTTGTTCGGAGTCTTGGGATCAAGGCGATCAAGCAACAGGGTAATGGCCTGTTCGCCCAGACGGCGGCGCGGTTGGCGCACGGTGGTCAGCGGCGGGTCATAGGCCGCAGCCAGATGAATATCATCAAAGCCAAACACCGAGACGTCTTGCGGCACGCGCAGGCCAAGTTCCTTGGCAGCAACAATCACGCCGATGGCCATGCCGTCACTGGCGCAAAAAAGCCCGGTCGGCCGGGTTTTGGCATCGGCCAGAAGGCTGCGCCCCGCCGCAATCCCGGCATCGATTGAATAATCCCCGACAAAGGTCAGTTTGGGATCAATTGCAATGCCATGTTCGCTCAACGCCCGGCGGTATCCGGCGGTGCGATCCACGGTCAGGATATTGTTGCCCGGCCCGGCCACATTGGCGATCTTGCGGTGGCCATGGTTAATCAGATGGGTGGTGGCCTCAAAGGCGGCCTGTTCATTGTCGATAATCACCGTGGGCAGGCCACAACCGGGGATGCGTTCGCAGGCAATCACCACCGGCGGGGTGGCATTGGCCGGGGAATTGGCCAGTGGTGCGGGCAGACGCCCGTTCAAAAGGATCATCGCGTCGGCCTGATTGCTGCGTAGATAGGCGGCATAGGTGGCTTCGCGGTCGGGATCGTTTTGGGTGTCGCCAATCAGGACATTATAGCCCGCCTTGCTCGCCCCTTGTTCAATCCCAGAGAGGATTGCTGAAAAAAACGGGTTTCCGATGTCTGGCACCAGCAAAAGAATCATGCCCGAGCGGTTCAAACGCAGGTTTCGGGCCATGACATTGGCGGTATAGCCGGTGGTCGCAATCGCGGCCTGCACTTTTTCGCGTGTGGTTTGGGAAACCACATCAGGTTTGTGCAAAGCCCGGCTGACAGTGGCAATCGATACCCCTGCGTGGCGGGCAACATCTTCAATCGTCGCGATTTTTTCGTGCATGCTTCTTCCTACTCCGCCGGTCACAGGCTGTCCAGCGGCATTCAACACGGTGGTGCGCTGGGTGATTTTGGTCACTGTAACGCAAATGTAAAGGTTTACATGAAAAATGAAAACGTTTACAGAGAAGGTAACCAACAGATGATCGCGAAAATGCGACGCTAGGGAGGATATATTCATGACGGATGCGGCCGTTCACGCCGTTGATCCCGATCAGGAGGGGCGCGTACGCCTGTCCGGTCGGCAGATTTGCAAGTCATTCGGATCGGCACAGGTGCTTTTCGATGTTTCCATCGATCTGCATGCGGGCGAGGTCCATGCGCTTTTGGGCGAAAATGGTGCGGGCAAATCCACACTGGTTAAAATTCTTTCGGGCTATCATCAGCCAACCAGTGGCGAGTTGATCCTTGATCAGGCGCCGGTCAGTTTCGTTGATAGCGAAGTTGGCGAAGGCCACGGCGTGATCCTGATCCATCAGGAATTGAACCTTGCCGAGCAGCTTACCGTCGAAGAAAACATCTTTCTGGGCCGTGAGATCAAGCGCGGCTGGTTCCTTGATAAGGCAACCATGCGCGCACAGGCGCAGGAGCTTTTGGATCAGTTGCAATGTGATGTCGATCCACGCGCACGCATTCGCGATCTTGCGGTGTCGGACCGTCAGATGGTTGAGATCGCCAAGGCGCTCAGCAAAAAGGCCGATATCCTGATTTTGGATGAGCCGACTGCGGTTTTGACCGGGCGCGAGGTTGAGATCCTGTTTGATCAGATCAGGCGCCTGCGCGAACAAGGTGTCGCGATCCTGTATATTTCCCACAAGCTTGATGAAATCAAGGCGATTGCCGACCGGGTGACGGTGTTGCGCGATGGCCGCCATATCACGACCGAAACCGTGGCCGAGCTTGAAAAGGACGATATGGCGCGACTTATGGTCGGACGCGATATCAAACAGATGTTCCCCGACAGGGTGCCCGATCACAGTGCGGAAATTGTATTGTCGGTGCGCGATGTCTGTGTCGACGGGCAGGTGCGTGACGCCAGCTTTGATCTGAGGCGCGGCGAGGTTCTGGGCTTTGCCGGGATTGTTGGCGCGGGGCGAACAGCGCTTATGGAAGCGATCATCGGGTTGCGTGAGCGCAGCAGCGGGCGCATTGAGCGCAACGGTGCGCCTGTCAAAATCAACAGTCTGCAAGATGCCAAGAAATGCGGCATTGCCTATTTGACCAAGGACCGCAAAGGCAGCGGGTTGCTGCTTAATATGGATATGCGGCCCAATTTGACGTTGCTGGCCCTTGAGAAATTCGGGCGGGTGTTCATTGACCGCAAGGCCGAGGAAGCCGCCCTTGAGACCGCCATTGAGGCGTTTGATATCCGGGCTGCTGATCGCAAATCAAAGGTCGGTGATTTTTCCGGTGGCAACCAGCAGAAATTGCTTCTGGCCAAGGTCATGGAAACCGACCCGGACATCGTGATCATTGATGAGCCGACACGCGGCATCGATATCGGCACCAAAAGCGAGATTTATCATTTCATCGGCGATCTTACCGATCGCGGAAAATCCGTCATTCTTCTGTCGTCCGAGATGCCCGAAATGCTTGGCCTGTCTGACCGTATTGCGGTGATGGCAGGGGGGCGCATTACCGGCATTCTCATGGGGGATGGCCGCAATGAGCATGAGATCATGCGGCACGCGACAGGAATCTCAGGCAAGCAGGGAGCGTCTGTTCATGAGTAGCGTTGAGCGCAACGAAGCACCGACAAAGAAGACTTCGGGCGGCTTTAGCATTGATTTTAAAGCGCTGGGCCCGTTTTTGGCGCTGGTTGGTCTGTTTGTTTTGGGGACGGCGATTAATGACGCGTTCTTAAGCGGCGGCAACCTGTCGAACATCTTCACCCGTGCGGCCTTTATCGGCATCATCGCGGTGGGGGCGACATTCGTGATTACCGCCGGCGGCATTGACCTTTCGGTCGGGTCGATGGCGGCGTTTATTTCAGGGGCCATGATTGTCGTGATGAACGGTCTGGTCGAGACACTGGGGGCCGGGGTTGAAACCGTGCTGCTGGGGGTCGTGCTGAGCGTGATCCTTGGCATCGGGGCCGGGGCGATCAACGGGCTTGTCAGCACCAAGGGCAAGATCGAAGCGTTCATTGTTACCCTTGGCACCATGGGGATTTATCGATCCCTTGTGACCTATATGGCCGATGGCGGGACCCTGTCGCTTGATTTTGATATCCGCGGTGTGTATCGCCCGATTTATTACGGCGATATCCTTGGCATTCCGATCCCGGTTCTGGTGTTCTTTGCCGTCGCGGTGGCCGGGTATGTGTTGCTGAACATGACGCCGTTTGGCCGCAAATGTTTTGCCATTGGATCGAACGAGCAGGTTGCCCGTTACTCCGCCATCCATGTCGACCGTATCAAGACCCTGACCTATGTCATTCAGGGGCTTTGTGTGTCGATTGCGACGATCATTTATGTGCCGCGTCTTGGGTCGGCATCAAGTTCAACCGGGGTTCTGTGGGAACTTGAAGCGATTGCGGCCGTGATCATTGGCGGCACCATGCTTAAGGGTGGCTATGGCCGCATCTGGGGCACGGTTGTTGGTGCGATCATGCTGACCACGATTGGTAATATTCTGAATTTGACGGATGCGATCAGTAACTATCTGAACGGAGCAGTTCAGGGGCTGATTATCATCGTTGCCGTGTTCCTGCAGCGCGGGGACTGGCGACGCAAAAAGAGCAAATAACCGGCGATCAACGTCCGGGATGAATGTGAAAATGCATCATTTTTTTTGATCAGGAGGAAGCGTTGATGAAAACGTTTACAAAATATCTGGGGGCCGCCTGTGCTCTGGGTCTTGGCCTTGGACTTGTGTCTACCGGTGCGATGGCACAGGAAAAAATTAAGATCGGTGTTTCCATTCCAGCAGCGACCCATGGCTGGGCCGGTGGTCTGAACTGGCATGCCGAGCAGGCCGAAAAACGGATTGAAGCCACCTATCCGAACATCGATGTCATCGTTGTTTCGGCAAATGGCGCAACCGAGCAGGCCAATGATCTTGAAGATCTGGTGTCGGTTCAGAACATCGATGCACTTGTGGTATTGCCGTTTGAGTCTGATCCGCTGACCGTTCCGGTTCAGCAGGTTAAAGAAGCTGGCAAATTCGTCACCGTGGTTGACCGTGGTTTGTCCCTGCCGGGGATCGAGGACGTTTATGTTGCGGGTAATAACCCGGAACTGGGCCGTGTATCGGGTGAATACATCCGTAAACGCCTCGATGACGAAGGCAAGATCGTTATCCTGCGCGGTATTCCGACCACGGTTGATACCGAACGTGTGGATGCGTTTATCGAATCCATCGAAGGATCAAACATCGAAGTGCTTGATATGAAGCACGCGAACTGGAACCGCGATGATGGCTATGAAGTCATGCAGGACTTCCTGTCGCGTTTCCCGAAAATCGATGCGGTCTGGGCACAGGATGATGACATCGCGCTTGGCGTGATCGAAGCTGTCAAACAGGCTGACCGTACCGACGAGATGTTCATCGTTGGCGGCGCTGGCATGAAAGACATCATCAAACGCGTGATGGATGGCGACAAACTGACGCCGATTGACGTTCTGTATCCGCCGGCAATGATCGCAACCGCGATGGAACTGACCGCACTTAAATTTGCGTCCGGTGTGCCGGTTGAAGGCCGTTATATCCTTGGTGCGACTGTCGTTACCGAAGAAAACGCCAAGAACTTCTATTTCCCTGACAGCCCGTTCTAAGGCTGGAACTGGAAACGGGACCGGGTGGCATGATGGTTGCCCGGTCCCGACCTTTCCCATTTAACACTGCCACAGCGCTAAGAGGTTATCGATGAAAACGCTCAAGGGACCGGCATTGTTTCTTGCGCAGTTCGCAGGTGACGACGCCCCGTTTAACAGTCTTGATTCCATCGGAAAATGGGCTGCGTCACTCGGCTACAAAGGGGTGCAGATCCCAAGCTGGGACAAACGCCTGTTTGATGTTGAACGCGCAGCACAAAGCAAGGACTACTGCGACGAGGTCAAAGGGACACTTGGCGCACACGGTGTGGAAGTAACCGAACTTTCGACCCATTTGCAGGGTCAGCTTGTTGCGGTTCATCCGGCCTATGATGAAATGTTTGACGGCTTTGCCGTACCCGAAGTACGCGGCAATCCCAAAGCCCGTCAGGAATGGGCGGTCAATCAGGTTAAAGCAGCCCTTAAGGCATCACAAAATATGGGCATCAATGCCCACGCAACATTTTCGGGCGCACTTGCCTGGCCATATGTCTATCCATGGCCGCAACGCCCGGCCGGTTTGATTGAAACCGCGTTTGATGAATTGGCGGCACGCTGGACCCCGATCCTCAATGTTGCCGAGGAATGCGGTGTTGATGTTTGCTATGAAATTCATCCGGGCGAAGACCTGTTTGACGGGGTAACGTTTGAGATGTTCCTTGAGCGGGTGAACAATCATGCCCGCGCGAACATTTTGTATGACCCAAGCCACTTTGTGCTTCAGCAGCTTGACTACCTTGATTTCATTGACATTTATGCCGACCGTATTCGCATGTTCCATGTCAAGGATGCCGAGTTTAACCCGACCGGACGCCAGGGCGTTTATTCCGGTTATCAGGGCTGGGCAAACCGGGCGGGTCGTTTCAGGTCGCTTGGCGATGGTCAGGTTGATTTTGGGGCGATTTTCTCAAAACTGGCCGCGATTGATTTTGATGGCTGGGCCGTGCTGGAATGGGAATGTGCGCTTAAACATCCCGAAGACGGCGCGCGCGAAGGGGCGGAGTTCATCAAGAACCATATCATTCGCGTGACGGAAAAGGCATTTGACGATTTTGCCGATGGTGGCACGGACGAGGCGGCCAATCGCCGTATTCTTGGACTAAGTTAAGGTCCGGTCATATGGTGTCTGATCTGGTGTGATCAGACACCAAAAGGCAACACGATATTTGGAGGCAGACATGAGCAAAACGACCCCCCTTAACCGTCGCATTCGACTGGGTATGGTTGGCGGCGGCCACGGGGCATTTATCGGGGCGGTGCATCGCATTGCCGCCCGGCTTGATGATCGTTATGAACTGGTCGCAGGCGCGTTATCGTCCAAGCCAGATGTTGCCCGTGCGTCGGCCGAGGAACTGTTTATTGCAGCCGATCGCAGCTATGACAGTTTTGAGACGATGGCCACACAGGAAGCCGCGCGCGACGATGGCATTGATGTGTGTGCGATTGTCACGCCAAACCATGTTCATTTTCCCGCCGCCATGGCGATGCTTGATGCCGGTATTCATGTCATCTGTGACAAGCCGCTTTGCTTGACCGTGGATGAAGCCGAGCAGCTTGCCGCCAAGGTCAAGGAAACGGGTCTTCTGTTTGCGCTAACCCATAATTACACCGCCTATCCGATGGTGCGCGAAGCCCGCCAGATGGTGGCCGATGGCAAACTTGGCGATATTCGCCTTGTACAGGTTGAATATCCGCAAGGCTGGATGGCAACCCGTGTGGAAGATACCGACAACAAACAAGCCAGTTGGCGGGCCGATCCGGCCAAGGCGGGCATGGGTGGTGCGCTGGGCGATATTGGCACCCATGCGCATAACCTTGCAAATTTCGTCTCGGGCTTGGAAATCAGCGAACTGTGTGCCGATGTGGATGCGATTGTCGCGGGCCGCAAGCTTGACGACAATGTGCAAATCCTGATGCGCTATGCCAATGGTGCGCGCGGGATGTTGTGGGCCAGTCAGGTTGCCGTGGGCCATGAAAACGGGCTGAAATTGCGGGTTTACGGCGATAAAGGCGGGATTGAATGGGCGCAGGAGCACCCCAATCATCTGCATTTCCGCCCACTTGATGGCCGTCCGGAATTGATGACGCGCGGTGGGGCGGGCATCGGTGCCGAGGGGCTTCGCGGTGTGCGTGTGCCGCCGGGGCATCCGGAAGGATATCTTGAAGGGTTTGCCAACCTTTACACCGATTTTGCCGACCAACTTGGTGCGTTTTTAGATGGCACCGCGCCAGATGCCGCGTCGCTTTTGGTGCCGGGCATCCAGGAAGGTCTAAACGGCATGAAATTTGTCGAAGCCGTCGTGCGTTCCGGACGGGAAGGGGCAACGTGGGTTCGACTTTAAGGGGGCAGGTTTTCTGGGGAAACCTGTGACCACACAAGGAACTTAACCGTGTTCTTCCCGCCGACGTGTGTCGGTTGCAGGCCGTTGCTTTTATCAAGCAACGGCCTTTTTTTGTGGCTTTTGGGCCGATTTAACGGCGTCTTTCGCGGTCATGGGCGGTTTTCATCGCGAGCTTTGCCGATGGGACAGGGTAGGAAAATTATCCCGACTCGGGCGGATAAGGCGATCTAAGGGCTTGTTTGATCATGGTTTCCGGGCCGTGCGCGACAGCCATCTTTTGGCAAAGACGCAGGATGGCGCGTGTTGGTTTTCCACGAAGTGAAAAAGAATAGCCGTTTGATTGATCGCCTATTGATGGAATTTCCGTATAGGTGTTTGCTTGGAAAATAATAAATAAACCAGTCCTGTCAGGGAAACACCGGGAGCGTTTTAATGCCCGACAAGCCAAGGCTTCTTATCACACGCAAACTAACCGATGCTGTTTTGATGCGGGCCGCACGCGATTACGATGTGACTGTTAATGCCGACGACCACGTTTTTGCGACCGATGAGCTGATTGCCAAATGCCAGGATGTGGACGCGGTACTTCCGTGTCATTCCGAGCATTTTTCTGCCGATGTGATCAGTGCATTGCCCAAACGGTTAAAAATCATCGCCAACCATTCGGTGGGGGTTGATCACGTCGATCTGGTGGCCGCCAAGGATGCCGGGGTTGTTGTGACCAATACGCCGGACGTTTTGTCCGATGCGACGGCCGAAATTGCCATGCTATGTATGCTGGGTGCCGCACGGCGCGGGGCGGAAGGCGATGCGATGATCCGGGCCGGGAAATGGGATTTCTGGTCGCCAGCCTTTATGGTTGGGCGGCAAGTGACCGGCAAGCGTTTTGGCGTTCTTGGGATGGGACGTGTCGGGCAGGTCGCGGCCGAACGTGCGCGCGGTTTTGGAATGATAGTTCACTATCACAATCGCAAACCCGTTCCCGAGCATCTGGCCAAAGGGGCCGTGTTCCACGATACGGTCGAGGGATTGTTTGCCAATTCCGATGTGCTGTCACTGCATTGCCCGGCGACGCCGCAAACCACCGGGATTATTAACAAAGACACGATTGCATTACTGCCCGATCGCGCGATCCTTGTGAATACGGCGCGCGGCAATCTGGTCGATGAGGCGGCCCTTGCAGATGCGCTTGAAAGCGGTAAGCTGTTTGCGGCCGGGTTGGATGTGTTTTGCGATGAACCGGGTGGAAATCAACGGATTAGCGCGTTGAAAAACGTTTTCCTGTTGCCACATATAGGGTCCGCGACCGAGGAAACGCGCGATGCGATGGGGTATCGCGCGCTTGATAATCTTGATGCTTATTTTAAGGGTCGTGAACCGGGTGACCGGGTGGCCTAACAAGGCGGGTTAACCGTCAAATATCAGTGAATTCAAAGCTTTAACAATAACAAAATGCGTGCCGGTTTTTGGTCCCGAAACGGGGAAAGCGCATCGACATGATCTTCAACAAAAAGGTCAGGGGCTTTTGAAGGCTGAATTTACCGTTCGTTTGTCGGCAATGGTTGTCGATTTATGACGGTATTTCTGGGAGGAAGTAATGAATACGAAAGATAAATCTGAAGGCAAGAAGTCCGTCGAAGTGTCGCGTCGTTCGTTCCTGACCAAGGGTGCGACCGGTGTGGTTGCCGGTGGTGCCGTAGCATCAGGGCTGTTTGCAGCCCCTGCTGTTCATGCACAGCCAGCACCGATGGTGTTGAAAATGCAGACGTCCTGGCCGTCATCTGACATCTGGATGACGTTTGCCCAACAATATGTTGATCGTGTTGAAGCCATGTCGGGTGGTCGTTTGAAAATCGATCTTCTGCCTGCTGGTGCGGTTGTTGCCGCGTTTCAGGTTCTCGACGGTGTCAATGACGGCGTGATTGATATTGCCCATTCCGTGCCGGTTTACTGGTACGGCAAAAACAAGGCCGCATCGCTGTTTGGGACTGGTCCGGTGTTTGGTGGTTCTGCAACCACCATGCTGAGCTGGTACTATGCCGGGGGTGGTCAGGAGTTCTATCGCGAGCTGACCCAGGACGTTATGGGACTTGATATTGTTGGTCGTCTGGGCTTCCCGATGCCAGCACAGCCTTTTGGCTGGTTCAAAAATCAGATTAATGCGGTTAGCGATATCGAAGGCCTTAAATATCGTACCGTGGGTCTGGCAGCAGACCTTCTGCAGTCGATGGGCATGTCCGTTGCCCAGCTTCCGGGCGGTGAGATTGTGCCGGCGATGGAACGTGGCGTGATTGACGCGTTCGAGTTTAACAACCCGTCGTCTGATATGCGTTTTGGCGCACAGGATGTGGCGAAAAACTACTATCTGTCGTCATACCATCAGGCGTCTGAAAGCTTCGAGTTCCTGTTTAACAAGGCACTTCTTGAAGACATGGACCCGGACCTTCAGGCGATCTTGCTGCACAGTGTTGAGGCGGCTTCGACGTCAAACACCGCCCTTGCCATGGACAACTATTCCGCCGACTTGCAGAAACTGCAAGACGAAGGTGTGGAAGTTCACCGGACGTCAAAAGACATCCTGGCAGCACAGCTTGACGCCTGGGACAAACTGATCCCGACGCTTGAAGAAGATTCGTTCATGAAACGGGTTCTCGATAGCCAGCGTGCATGGGTGGAACGTGTGACCTATTACGAACTGATGAACGCACCTGATTATCAGCTCGCATACGAACACTACTTCCCGGGCAAACTGAAACTCTGATCAACCCATAGGTTTTTCAGTGTTTAGATGACCCTGACCACCCCGTCTGCCCGGTTCGGCGGGCGGGGTGGTCAAGATGCGAACGGACAAGGTTTCATGATCAGATTTATCGAATTTGCGGACAAGCTGTCGGCGTGGTTTGGCAAGGCGTTTGGGTGGCTTATCATCCTGATGACGCTTGGCATGAGTTATGAAGTGGCTTCGCGATACCTATTTAATGCGCCGACGACCTGGTCGCTGGATGTGTCATTTATCATGTATGGCACGATGTTCATGATGGGCGGGGCCTATACCCTGTCACGCGGTGGGCATGTGCGGGGGGATTTCCTGTATCGTCTTTGGAAACCCAGAACGCAGGGCATGGTTGATCTGGTTCTTTATCTGTTTTTCTTCTTCCCCGGTGTGATCGCGCTGATCTTTTCGGGTTGGAAATATGCCGCCCGGTCCTGGGGATATGGCGAGGTCAGTGTGAACAGCCCGGCGGGCGTTCCGATCTTTCAATTCAAGGCCGTTATTGTTGCCGCGGGCATTCTTCTGTTCATTCAGGGCATCGCACAGGTGATGCGCTGCATCATGTGTATCCGTGAAGGGTACTGGCGCAATGCAGAAGACGATGTCCAGGAAACCGAAGAACTTCTGATGAAGCAGGGTGTCGCCAAAAGCGATGGGTCCTGAACTTCGGATTGACTTGGACCCCAACAGTGATTGCCCCCGAACGGAGCTGCCAAAGTGATTGACGCACATGTCGCCCTAATGATGCTGGGCATCTTTATTATCCTCGTATTTCTGGGCTTTCCGGTGGCCTTTACCCTGATGGCTTTGGGGATTGGTTTTGGATATTACGCCTATTTCGATGACGGTCGGATGTGGCGGGCCTTTAACCGACTTGCCGAAGACAGTGACACCCTGACATCCGCGATTACGTGGTTTGAAGGGGCGTTTAACAACCGAATATTCGATTTATTTATCAACCAAACCTATACGGTGATGTCCAACGAGGTCCTGACAGCGGTCCCGTTGTTCCTGTTTATGGGCTACATCGTTGAACGGTCAAACATCGTCAATCGGTTGTTTAGCACCCTCAATATTGCCGCGCGCAATATCCCCGGATCGCTTGGTGTTGCCGCCCTTGTGACCTGTGCATTGTTTGCAACCGCGACCGGGATTGTGGGTGCTGTTGTGACGCTGATGGGGATGCTGGCGCTGCCGGCAATGCTTAAGGCGCGTTATGACAAAAGCTTTGCTGCGGGGATTATTTGTGCCGGGGGAACACTTGGCATTCTGATCCCGCCGTCGATCATGTTGATTGTTTATGCCGCCGCATCGGGTGTTTCGATTGTGCGGCTTTATGCCGGGGCGCTGTTGCCGGGCCTGACACTGGTTGGTTTGTATCTTCTTTATATCGTTGGCCGTTCGATGTTGCAGCCCAAAGCAGCCCCGCGTCCGACCAAGGAAGAAGTTCCTGAAGTGCCGCTGCCCAAAGTTTTGTGGATGCTGGCAACCTCGTTCTTCCCGTTGGCTTTCCTGATCCTGTCGGTTTTGGGTTCCATCCTGTTTGGCTTGGCAACACCGACCGAGGCGGCATCGATTGGCGCACTTGGCGGGATGATCTTGGCCGCAGCCTACCGTGCGTTGACGTTTGATCGGCTGCGTGAGTCAGTTTACCTGACGGTGCGGACATCGGCGATGGTGTGCTGGTTGTTTGTCGGGTCTTATACGTTCTCCTCGGTGTTTTCATACCTTGGCGGGGAACATGTGATTGCCGAGTTTGTTGGTGGGCTTGATCTGACACCATTGCAGTTCCTGCTGTTGGCGCAACTGATCATCTTCTTGCTCGGCTGGCCTTTGGAATGGTCGGAAATCATCATTATCTTTGTTCCGATCTTCCTGCCACTGCTGCCGCTGTTTGATATTGATCCACTGTTCTTTGGTATTCTGGTGGCGTTGAACTTGCAGACCTCGTTCCTGACCCCGCCGATGGCGATGTCGGCTTATTACCTTAAGGGGGTGTCGCCTCCGGGGATATTGTTGACCGATATCTTTAAGGGGATCATGCCGTTCCTGTTCATGGTGATTGTCAGCATGGTGTTGATGTACACTTTCCCGCAGATCGTTTTCCATCTGCCTGATCTGTTCTATGGCGCCCGTTAAATGCAAAAGGCTCTGGGGAAATTGTAATGAGTAATATCAATCCACTCCTGACACTTGATGTTGTCGAACTGCGCGACCGCCTTGCCAGCGGGGCGGTGCGCGCGGTCGAATATGTCGAGGCGTGCCTTGCGCGTATCGAAGAGATCGAACCACAGGTGCAGGCATGGGCATGGCTTGATAGTGATTTTGCCATTGCCCAGGCCCGGGCCCTTGATGCGCGGCGTCAATCCGGGGCCGCTATTGGCCCGTTGCATGGTTTGCCGGTGGGGCTGAAAGACGTCATTGATACCGCACGCATTCCAACGTCCAACGGAACACCGTTGGACGAAGGGCGTGTGCCCGAAGAAGATGCGGTTCTGGTGGCACGGCTTAAAGCCGCCGGGGCGATCATTATGGGCAAGACGGTTTCGACCGAGCTTGCCTTTATGCATCCATCCAAAACCCGCAACCCGCATAACCCCGAGCATACACCGGGTGGGTCGTCTGCCGGGTCGGCGGCGGCGGTGGCTGCGGCCATGGTGCCACTTGCGGTGGGGACACAAACCGGGGGATCAGTGATCCGGCCCGCATCGTTTTGCGGTGTGGTCGGGTTCAAGCCAAGTTTTGGTGCGATTGCCCGAACCGGGGTTCTGCCGCAAAGTCCGAGCCTTGATACCATTGGTGTGTTTGCCAATTCGATCAATGGGGCGGCGATGGTGGCCGAAAGCCTGTTTGGCTATGACGCGGGCGATCCCTATACATCGCCAAGCCCGACGCCAAGGTTGCTTGATGTGGCCAAAAGCGATCCGTTGGTCACCCCGATGTTTGCCTTTATCCGGCCGCCACAGTTTGATGAACTGGCCGATGAGGAAACCGTGATGGCGTTTCGCGAAATCACCAGTGTTTTGGGCGATCAGTGCTTTGAAGCACCGCTGCCCAAGGCGTTTGATGATGCGGCGGCCTTGCGGGCCAAGATCAATTTCGCCGAGATGGCCAAGCATTACTATTCCTATGAAAAGCGTGGCCGGGCGCAATTGTCGTCGGAAATCGTTGCCGCCATCGATAAGGGCAATGATGTGACGGCCCGTGATTACCTTGCCGCCCTTGACTGGCGGGGATTGTTTAATGCCGGGTTGGAGGAAGTTTTCCAGCGGTGTGACGTGATCATCACACCGGCGGCCACCGGGCAAGCACCGGCGAATTTAAACACCACGGGGGATGCGATCTTTAACGGGCTTTGGACGTTTTGTGGCACGCCCGCGATCACCATTCCGTTGCTGTGGTCGCAAAACGGCATGCCGATGGGCGTTCAGCTTGTCGGGAAGATTGGCAATGACGCACGTTTGCTGCGGACCGCAAACTGGTTGAAAACATACCTCAGCACGCAGGGAGATGCCTGATGACGGGTGATACTCTAAACCGCGCGATGGCGCTTCTGGCTTTTGTGATCCTTACCGGATTTGTCGCTATTTTGATTGCGTATGTCCCACGTTGGGATCTGGCGATCATGTCGATCATTATGCTTGTGCTTGCCGGGTGGGATTTCTGGCATATGGCGATGGGCAACAAAAGCGACCATCACTGATTTTAAGAACGTCAGGCCTGCCGTGTTTCGGCGGGCCTGTCGCCATAGCCAAACCGTTTGGCGGCAATCATGGTGATGTCGCGGATTTGGTCGATTTCATCGTCACCGAAATTCGGGCGATAGTAACTTGGCGCATGGATCGTCGGGGCCACGCGGTCAATGATTGGTTGGGCATCGGCAAGCCCGGTGTGATCAAACAGCGCACGCAATTTGCCCGCCGGATCGGCCACCAGATCCTCGTAGCGCACAACCAGCGTTGCCTTTTCAAGTGCTTTGTTCACGGTTAAACGGTCTGCCAGATAGTGATGCAGGTTGGACCAGTAGTGCGCCCATCCTTCGATTTCCTTGCCGTTTTTCCACAGATTCATGATGTCGAGGGTTGCGTGCAAATCCCCAGTGTTGATCGGGCGGCGATCCAGCCCAAATTCAAAATGCCCGACACGCTGCATGTGGGCAACCGCACGGGGATTGTTCTGTTCCCCGGCACAGAAAAGAGTGTGTTGCTTGATCAGGGACGCAATGTGCCAAACCGGATCGCGCACGGGTAACACAAAGCGCGCATCGGGAAACAGCGACAACAGATATTCCATCCGGGTGACGAGATAGTTTGCCTTTGACACATAGCGCGTGCCGCCCCGGACATGGATCAGTTTGCGGATGTGGTCACGGTAGAATGCCTCAAACGCCGGGTTGCTGATGTGTTCATCAAGCGTGTTGTTGTCCCCAACGTCATGGAGATGACGGAAAAACGCCATCCAGATCATTTCCTCGAACGCCTCGGGGCTTTCGGGGGTGATGTTGATGCCATCGGCATGGGTGCGTTCGACCGCCACGTTCTTTTTGCCCGGTGCGAGATCGACAAAGCGGTTCCAGAACCACGGGGTAAAAACAGGCGGATAATCGCGATACTGATGGGTGGCGGCATCGGGGTGCCGGGCGAGGGTTTCAAGCAGGATTGTGCTGCCCGACCGTGCCAGACCGGCAACAAAAATCGGTTTTTCGATTTTGATATCTGCGATGGCGTCCGCGGCCATTTTCGTTTCGAAATTGCCAAGCCGGATCCATTTGGCCGGGTGACGGGCGATCAGGCCGCTGAGCCAGTGATCCCAGCCCGAAACGTGGAAGGCTTCGGGTTTTGGCGATTTTTGCGAGACGACCTTGTCAGATGTGGTGCCGGTTGGATTGGTCATTCGATCCGAAATCCTTTCTTGATCCCAAGGGACGCCAACAACAGGGCGACAAAGAATGTCAGTTCCCAACCACGTGCCCAGCCCGGACCAAAGGCGATGATTTCCTGCGCGGGCAGGTCAAAGCGAAGCTGGGTTACGGGTGTGTCGTCGGGCAGATATCCCGCCGGATTGCCAATCAAATGGTTCCACCAGACTTTTTGGTGCATCACCGGAATGGCCGCGGCCGGGGCGATGACATGGGTTTGCCCGTCAAGGGTTCCGGGGATCTGGACGGTTGGGCAACTGCTGTCTTGGGCGTCGGAGTTAATGCCGACTTGCTCAATCGGGGTGCCTTGTGGCTCGACCGAAATTGTCACGGTCTGATCGGGGGCCGGGCAGCGATACCCATATTGCCCGTCCAGCCAGACAATCATGGCAAGGGCGGGCATGGACGCCAGAACCGCCGGACCGATCACAAAGCCGACCAGTTTGAAGGAATGCCCAAGCTGTGCCCTGGCCAGACGCATGCCGTGGGCGAAGTCCTCGCCATCGTCATCAGTCATGGCTTTCTGGGCGGTTTTGACATCGGCCTTGATCTGTTTGATCCGGGTTTGCGGCGATAAAACCCGATACAGAACCATGGAGACCACCGCACAGAGCAGCCCCCAGATCAGCACGCGCCCAAACGGGCCAATGGCGTCGCCCATCAAGTCGTCCAGAGTTGTGAATGCCGGGGCGGGCCAGTCAAAAAGTCCCATTATGTGCCGTCCTGTTGTGCGTCAATGATGCGGTGTGTTCACGAACTTGAATGTTTTGTGCTTTCGGTCGTGCTGTTTTGCGCCGTCGTGCGATTGGCTTTGCGTTTGCGCATCATTTTGCGAATGGGCCACATCAGAACGAAGCCAACCGCAACAAGGATCGCGGCCAAGACCGCCCAAAGAGCGGACAGAAGGCTTAACCCCGCACCCGGTCCGACATAGGCATGGGCCGGAAAGGCCGTCAGCAGCATGGCACAGGAAAGGGCCGCCGTGGTGCCGATGGTGAGCATTTTTGAGCTGGGCGCGGACATGCGTTGGGCATGCGTCATTGCGTTTCGGGTCTGTTTCATTGTGCGTCTCCGGTGTTGGAGGCAGGGACAGTGTCGCGATACAGGGCCGCACGCGCATCGGTGATGCGTTCGGCCTGCGACACAACGGGGATCAGTTTTTTATCGGGATTATCAGGATCATCGCGACGGATCGGATTGTGGAATTCCCACACGATGTCACCGGTCGGGGTGACTTCAAACAGTCTGCCGCCGCTTGATTCCGTAATCAGTGTATTGCCATTGGGCAGGCGTTGCTGATCAGCACGGATGTTGCTGTCAAACTTATGGGTTGCTGTGCCCTTGTACTGCCACGTGATGGCGTTGGTTTCTGGATCAATTTGCAAAACACGTGATTGTCCGGCATCCGGGTCGGCAAGCTGGCCCTGATTGTCAAACAGCAAGATATCGCCGTTGGGCAGGACATCGGGGTCATGTTGCCCCAGCCATGAACCACGGGTGGCCCAGACAATTTTTTCGACATCCATATCAAGCACGGCGATGATGCCAAGATCGCGGAAGGACACAACAACATCGCCTTCCTTGCCATAGGCAAAGTTCTTTGCGGTGTCGGCGTCAATCAACTGGATTGTATTGGTATGAAGAATGTCTTCATTGGCAAAATACGGCGCAAAATCAACCATGTTCGCGTAGCTTGAATTGATCAGCGCATCAAGGATCGAGACCTTTTTGATCTCCTTGCCCTCGGGTGAGAGGATCACGGCGAAATCATCAAGACGCGGCGGGGTCAGCTGTTTGCGGTTGGCATAGGTGTTGAACCGGAATTCCTGTGTCAGGGCATAGACCCGGCCATCATCGGCAATGGAAAAATCATGGTGGGCGGTGCCAAGATATTTCCAGACGGGGTTGGAATTTTGGTCGATCTTGGCCATACCATAGCCATACGGGGTGTCGCCCGCCGCCGTGTATTGGACAATCAACCCGCCATCGGGTGCCATCTTGGCGGTGTGCCAATGCATGAAGTCGTCTTTTTGCGGATTGGGGATCGGGGATGTTTCATCGTGGATCATGCTAAAGGGCATGCGCCATTCATGGACAATATTGCCATCCATATCGATCAGCACGGCATGGGGACCATCGCCCGATGAATAAAGTGTCAGGCCATTTTGCGCGCGATTGACATCATGGATGGTAACGCCGGTCTGATCGGTTCTGGCTTCGGCCCAGAAATCAAGCCGTTCGACATCGGTGTATTTGGTGCGCTGTTCCCAAAGGGCCGTCCCGGCACGCCACGCATTTTTCATCGATTGATACGGTGGCACTTCTGCCAGCACGACAAACGCGCCCAGACCAAAGCTGATCGCGGCAATACCAACAAAAAAGGCAGAAATAAAAACGCGATCGCCGCCATTATTGGCGGCGGTTTGATCTTCTTGATCGGAACCAGACACGCATAACCTCCATATCATTTGAAACGGAGGTTACGGGCCAGTACAGGCAAATTTGCGGCCATTTTTCCGATGATTGTGGCTTTTTGGCCGGTATTTTGTCGCCGTTTCGCCTTAAACGTGAATGGTAAATATGGTTTTTCGCGTATGGTTTTGGCTGATTGTCTTAACGATTGAGGGCGGAGGCATTTTATCCGTTCCACGCGATTTGCGTGTCACCGCTGCCGACCATTTCAGCCCCCGGCCAGCTTGCCATGGTTCGTTGCTGGCCAAGGAAGATGGCGTTAAATAGTTTCGCCGTCATTTTGACTGTTCACGCATTCGCAATGTGCTTTATTTTCGGTATTCCACACCGTCAAAAACCAGAACGTCACGGTCAAACTGGCAAGGTACGGTGCCGGACGGTATCGTCATACGTTGAAGAACCTCGCCGGTTGCAGCATTGCTATAGGTTCCAATGCCCTCATAGGTCACGGAAATGCTGTCGGGGGTGGTGGTATAAGTGAAATCGATTTCAAACCGGTATTTTGCGGCACCGCCAAAGGTGTAGCTGATAAAATTACCGCGTCCCTGGCCGGGCGTGTCTAGCGTCAATGTCGAATTACCGGTCGTGTCGTGAAATGTTCCACTTGCCTGTCTGCAGCCGGTTTCGGTCGCCTGAGGGGCATCCGTTGCTTGTTGCCGGGGCTGTTTGACGTCTTTGGCGGCAATTTGACGATCCCTTTCGATCAAGAGATCAAGTTCTGCCGCCGAAGCCAATCTTGTCCCGGCATGGTAATAACATTCGCCGACGGGCACGGTTATGCCGCCGCAGGAAAATGTCCCGGTTTGGTTCGGGAACATTTCGCCCGATGGAAGATCGATCCAGCCATCCGCTGCGAACATAACCCGTCCGGCTCCAAAAGGACGCTCGTTGCGCAAAGCGCCTTTCCATGACGTTCCGTCAACCATCCGCAGCAAACCGTCAGCCGGGGTGAAAACCTGATAACGGCCGGTAAATTCCTGACCGTCGGGCCAAAAGGTGCGTGTTTCCGGTGCGAGTTGATAGATGCCGTTTAGACGAACGATGGTGCCGTCCGTCGTGCGGTTGTCGGCAAACTGTATGCGGCCCGATATGCCGGTATCTTCAAGGGCGGCATTGCCGATGGTGGCAAATTCCTTTCCGGCTTTTGATATCGTGACAGTCCCGGTGCCGACATGCTTGCCATACTGTTGTGGGCCGCGATAGTCAAAGCGGTAGCCACCGGTATCCTGAATGGTCTGGGGACTGTAAGTCGATGATATCGGGGTCAGCAATGCGGGGATGTTTTTTGCCTGCTGATAGAGTGCAGGGTCGGCAATATTGTTGATTTTCACATCGTCAAACAACAACCCGAAGTCGGCGTAAATGACAGTGATCTGTGCCGGATGGACATCGACCCAGCCGCTATATTGCAGATCACCCAGTCGATAGACATTGATTGCATAGCGATCAGGCCAGACTTCAAAACGCTGGATTTGGCCCGATGATAATTGGTTCGATATAAACGGGATGAACCCGGCATTGTTGGCAGCACGGGTGACTTGAAGTTGCCAGCCGTAATATCCGCCAATGCCGGAATTGTTCAATTCGAAACTGATCAGGGCGGTTTCGGAGAGGTTGGCAACGGTTTGTTGCGGCGCGGATGACTGGGCGGATGACGGGGCGGACGAAAGCGCGGGTGCGGTGCCTTGAACGGGGGGGATGGATGTGTCGCCGGTTGTTGTCTGACATCCAATCAGCCCGACCATGCACACGCCAATCAGCAGGGCTTTTGCGCCCCAATTGCCAACCGTCATTCCCGCCCCCTGCGCGATAAAACCCGAAAGCTGATTTCGCCACAGTTTCAAAAAAAAGAAAAGAATTATAGCGCGGGCCAGCCTGAACTTAATCAGACCGGCCCGTGACGTTCACATAACCATTGAAAGCCCAACACCACGACAAGAACAGCGGTTATTTCCGTTCGGGGGACTCAACCAGATTTTCAATCGGGGTGATGGCGGTGGTTTTGACCTTTTTGGTGACGATATAGGTGAAATAGCGATCAATACCGATATCAGACACCAGAAGGCGGTCGATCAGGCGTTGGTAAGCGTCAACATCATGACAGAGCACCTTGAGCATGTAATCGACCCCGCCGCCAAGCGCGTAGCATTCGACGATTTCGGGGATGTCCTGCACGGCTTTCTCGAAAATCTGGAAATCGCCATGTTGATGATGGCGCAGGGTGACTTCGGTCAACACCAAGGTCGGTTTGACCAGCTTTTCAAGATTGATATGGGCGTGATAGCCCGAAATCACGCCGAGGTCTTCGAGGCGTTTGAGGCGTTCCCAGCACGGGCTTGGCGACAGGTTGACCGCCTCGGCCAGTTTGACCTTGGTGATGCGCCCTTCGCGTTGCAGGGTTTTGAGTATTTTAAGATCCAGCTCATCAAGCCTGATCATGGTTACAGCACCTTTGCAATCACGGCCAGACAGTCACCCATCTTGATCAGACCGGGGAAGTGACGGCATGAAATGATGCCATCGCGCGAGGCATGATAGTCGCGCGGCGGTGTTCCGGTGCGCTCCACATCATAAATGCGGGCGATTAGATCACCTTTTTTGACCATGTCGCCCAGATCAACGCAGGGCTCAAACAGGCCGACGTCCTCGGATGCGACAAAGCAATCATCGCCGGGCATATCAAGCATGGCGGTACCATTCGGCGCGGGTTCAAGTTCACCGGCGAGAATTCCGGCATGGATCAGAACATTGCGCACACCGCGATCAGCAATTGCCACCCGCTCCGCCGTGGTGGAGCCGCCGCCGCCAAGTTCGGTGGTGACAAAGGTTTTGCCCGCTTCCTCGACGACGGTGTCGAACATGCCAACCGCATCGAGTTCGAGCATCATCATCGAATAGGGCGCGCCAAACGCCTTCATCGCCGCAACGCAACGGGCTTCCTGTTCCTTGTCGGGTAGGACGTGGGCGGCGGCAAAGGGGATGAAATCAAGCGTCTTGCCACCCGAATGGATGTCGAGAACGATGTCAGCCTCGGGCACGAGATAGCGCAGGACGTAATCGGCGATTTTCTGAGTAACCGTGCCATCGGGTTTGCCGGGATAGGACCGGTTCATGTTGCCCGCATCAATTGGCGATGTGCGCGATGCGTTGCGAAATGCCGGATAATTCATCGCGGGCAGAATGATCACGCGCCCGGTGACGTCGGCCGGGGTAAGGGAGCCCGCCAGTTTGAAAAGGGACACGAGGCCCTCGTACTCATCGCCGTGATTGCCGCCGGTCAGAAGGGCGGTGGGGCCAGCCCCGTTGCGGATAACCGTGATGGGGATCATCACAGCCCCCCATGCGGAATCGTCACGCGAATAGGGCAGCTTTAAAAAGCCGTGGTGGATGCCATCGCGATCAAGCGGGATCGTCGGGCTGATGGGGGAGGCTTTTGTCATGGTCGTATCCTTGAAGGGCCGAATGTCGCGACCGTCGAAATTCGGCATTGGTACTGTTGCACCGGGGACGTACTGCTTGGCATATTGCCGTTTGGCACATTGCTGTTTGGCACGTTGGCCCGGTGCGGTGTTGGTGTGATCGCCGGTGGCTAGTTCTTCACGAACAGCTGCCGTGGGTAACTGGTCAGTGTTTTGCTGCCGGTTTCCGTGATCATCATGCTTTCGGTGATTTCGATCCCCCAGTCATCAAACCAGAGACCCGGCATGAAGTGGAAGGTCATGCCCGGTTCAAGAACCGTTTTATCACCGGGACGCAAGCTCATGGTGCGTTCGCCCCAGTCGGGCGGATAGGACAGCCCGATTGGATAGCCACAGCGGCTGTCTTTTTCGATGCCGAATTTTTGCAGAACGCCAAAGAAGGCCAGTGCGATGTCTTCGCAGACGTTGCCCGGTTTGGCGGCCTCAAGCCCGGCCTGAAGGCCTTCGATCAGGGCACTTTCAGCATCAAGGAACCGTTGGTCCGGATCGCCAAGGAAAATCGTGCGCGACAGTGGCGCGTGATAGCGGCGATAACATCCGGCAATTTCAAAAAACGTTCCGGAATTGCCCGGAATGGGTTTTTCATCCCATGTCAGATGCGGTGCACCGGCATCCGCACCCGATGGCAGAAGCGGCACGATGGCCGGGTAATCACCCCCGATCCCGTCCACACCGGCGATGCCGGTACGGAAGATTTCCGCGACCAGTTCGTTTTTCTTCATGCCCGGTTCGACGATTTCGAAAATACGTTCGTGCATGTTTTCAACAATGCGGGCGGCCTGACGCATATAGAAAATTTCGGTTTCCGACTTGATCGCACGTTGCCAGTTTACAAGGGCCGTGGCATCGGAAAACGTTGCATTGGGCAAATGGGCCTGCAGTTGCAGGAAAGCCTTGGCGGAGAAATAGT
Source organism: Thalassospira lohafexi (assembly GCF_002844275.1). Taxonomy (GTDB): domain Bacteria; phylum Pseudomonadota; class Alphaproteobacteria; order Rhodospirillales; family Thalassospiraceae; genus Thalassospira; species Thalassospira lohafexi. The sequence continues at coordinate 33,098 of NZ_NXGX01000005.1, read as the reverse complement.
AATTGTCCATTTCAACGCCAATTCTGCGCGAGCCCCATCCGCGATGTTCGATCACCTCGGACAGATAATCCATCGGATGATGTGTGGTCGATTGGACATAATAATCGGCATAGGGAATGATGCGATCATGGGTCATATAGACCGTACGCTTCGCCCCGTTTCCGTCCTGGGAACGTCCAAACCAGATTGGATCATCCTCAATCGGAACAAGCACACATTGATGGACATAAAATGACCAGCCGTCATAGCCGGTCAGCCAGGCCATGTTTGACGGATCGGACACGATCAACAGATCAAGTCCTTTCTCCACCATGGCTTTTTTGGTTTTCTCCAGACGCTCGGCATATTCCTCACGCGTGAAATTCAGTTCAACCTGGCTCATCGCAGGCCTCCAAAAAAGGCGGGTTTCAGTTTTTTCTGACCCATTTTCCTTGTGTTATTAAGACGTGATCTCGACACCGGCAGCAGCTTTGTCACAGCGGCTTCGGGCGAGGGTGGCGATTGCGGTGTCCTGAACACCAGTCCCGGTCAGGTCACAGATGGTAATCTGATCATCGGATGTTCTGCCAGAAGCATTTCCGGCAATGACCTGTCCAAGTTCGGGGAATGTCGCGTCAGCCGTCACAATGCCGGCATCAATGGCGTGATGAAGTTCACCAAGGATGCGGGTTTGTGCCTGACTGTCGCAGACATAAAGATCGGCCTGCCCGATCAGGGCAGGGTCAATTTCGTTTTTATGTTCGGCGTCCGACCCCATGGCGGTGACATGGGTGCCCGGTTTGACCCAATCGGCCATCAAAACCGGTTCGCGTGCGGGCGTGGTGGTGACGATGATGTCGGCATTGGCCGCCGCATCCTTGCCATCACTGGTGGCGGAAACCGGAATGCCAAGTTCAAGCGATGCCTTTTTGGCACAGGTTTCGGCCTTTGCCAGATCACGCGCCCAGATGGTGGCGGATGTGATGTTGCGCACCAGTGTCAGGGCTTTAAGTTGCAACCGGGCCTGAACACCCGCGCCAAAAATCGTGGCATGTTTGGCATCCTTGCGTGCGAGATGGTTGGCGGCAACACCGCCAGCGGCGGCGGTTCGGATATCGGTCAGGTAGCCGTTATCAAGAAGGACGGCTTCGAGCATGCCGGTTTTCGATGAAAACAGGTTCATCAACCCGTTGACCGAGGGCAGGCCGAGTTTGGGATTGTCAAAAAAGCCGGGGCTTATTTTAATCGCAAAGCCGTCCAGACCCGGAACATAGGCGGTTTTGACATCGACCTCGCCATTATAGTCGTCAATGTCCAGACGCAGGATCGGCGGCATGCGGACATCCTTGGTCGCCAGTGCAACAAAGGCGTTTTGCACGCAATCAATGGCATCGTGATCAAGGTCGATGACCTTGCGAAGATCGGTTTCGGTGAGGATTCTGATGTTTGGCATAGGGGTTACTCCGCCATCAGGTCGACGTCTTCGCCGCCAACGATCCGTTTATGCAGCGCCATGTCGATATTGCAGCCCGTGGTCAGGGCAACCGTGCGCCCCGGATTATCAATCAACCCGGCGCGAAGGGCGGCAATGCCCACAGCACCCGATCCTTCGATGACCTGTTGATCATCGTGATAGGCCGCCCGGATGCCATCGGCGATCTGGGCTTCATTGACCAGCACGAAATCATCGGTCAGATCGCCGCACATATCAAAGGTGTATTGGTTGTTTTCGCCAATGCCGCCGCCCAGACTGTCAGCCAAAGTTGGCAGTTCCTTGACCGCGGTTGGTTTGCCTTCTTGCAGGCTTGTGATCATGGCACAGCCGCGTTCCATGGTGATGCCGACCACGCGAATGTTTGGATTGATCGATTTTGCCACCAGTGCAACACCGGCCAAAAGACCACCACCCGACAGGGGCACAAGCAGGGTATCGACATCGGGCAGGGCTTCGATGATTTCAAGGCCGAGCGTACCCTGACCGGCGATGATGTGCGCATGGTCAAAGGGCGGGAGCATGGTCAGGCCTTCTTCGGCGACAAGACGGTCAACTTCGTGCTGAGCCTCGTCCTGTGACTGACCGATGATGCGGACTTCGGCCCCTTGGGCGCGGATGCCATCGACCTTGTTTTGCGGGACCAGCTCAGACATGCAGATGACCGAACGGACCCCGGCATTGTGCGCGGCATAGGCCAGCGCCCGGCCATAGTTGCCGGTGGAGACACCGACAACGCCCTTGGCCTTTTGCGCGTCGGTCAGGCGCAAGACAGCATTGGCCGCCCCGCGCAGCTTGAAGCTGCCGGTGTATTGTTGCTGTTCGCATTTCAGCCAGACGGGGCTTCCGATCCGGTCGGAAAGCGACGTGGACGGGCGCAACGGCGTATGGATCACGTGGCCCGCGATGGTTTTGCGGGCAGAAAGAACATCAGCAAATGTGATGGGGTCTTTCATGGCGACCTCGACTTATTTTTAAGGTTGTGGGGCATGGTCAAACAGGGTTCCGAACCCTGTGACCGGCTTTGTGTATTTCATCAGATGAAGGGCATGCCAGATCAGGGCCTGATTGCTGGTGATTACGGGCTTGCCCAATTTTTGTTCGGCCTCGGCCACGATTTCGGCGGAGCGGATGGCGGTGCAGGAAATAAACACTGCATCGGCATCGGGCGTATCAGCGTTAAGGGCGGCCTTAAGAATGGCGTCGGGTGGAAGGGCTGTCATATCGAAATCATTGTCCAGCCCAAAGCCCATCACGCGGGTTGTCGTAAACCCCTTATTGATAAAGCCATCCGCGACCGAGCGGGTCACATCGGCAAGATAGGGGGTGACGATGGCAATTTTTTGCGCCCCGACTGCCTTTAAGGCCAACTCGCCAGCCAGAAGCGGGTTGGTCACGGAGACGCCCGGCATCCCCTGATTAATCAGGGCGGCGATCTTGTCCGATCCGGTGACGGCAGTGCCCGATGTGCAGCCAAATATGGCAACATCAACACCGTAGCCGGGCAGTAAAGTGCGTGCAGCACGGGGTAAATCATTGGCCATGGCGCGCAGGTTATCGACTGTAACCGGGTTGGCATTTTCAATCCGGGTGGTGAACAGGCGCACGTCAGCAGGCAGGATGCCGCGCAGGTCATCCTCGCTGTTGAAATCGGTGGCAAGTGTAATCAATCCGATCCGCCCTGCCGGTCCGACAGGATCTGGCGAATAGGACAGGTTTACCGGCTCTGGCGTGACCGCTGGGGATACGGACATCATCCTGAACTCCAAGAGGCGGGGTGGTCCAAACCATGTTGTTTGGACCACCCCTGTTTCGGTTTCGTGTTTAGGTCGTTCGGGCGAACCCGGTTCTTGCTGATTTGCCGGACTTAGTGGAAGGCAAGCTCAGGCAGGAACAATGCAATTTGCGGAACAAACATCAGGATCACCGCCGCAAGCAGCAACATGATGATGAAGGGTGGCGTGCCGCGAATGACCTCGGCATAAGGTCGTCGGAAGATTGCGATGGCGGTAAAGATATCGCAGCCAAATGGCGGTGTGGCCGAGCCGATGGCCACCTGAAGGGTGACAAGTGTCCCCACCAGAACCGGGTCAAGCCCAGCGGCATTCACCAGCGGCATGAAGATCGGGGTCAGCACCAGGATCACCACAATCGGATCGACAAACATACAGCCGACAAAGAAGGCGATACTGATCGCGGCCAGAATGACATAGGGGTTCGCCCCTTCGAGCCCCAGCGCACCAATCACATGCTGCGGGATCTGGGCAAAGGAGATCACGAACGAGAATGTCGTGCCCGCACCCACCAGAATAAACACAACAGCGGTGATCAGCCCGGTGGAACGCGCAATATCAAGCAGTTCAGACCATTTGACTGATTTGAAGATCAAGACTTCGAGAATGATGGCATAAATCACGGCAACAGCGGCAACTTCGGTTGGGCTGACCCACCCCAGATAGATGCCCCCGACAATCAAAACCGGGAACATGATCGCCGGGCCGGCATTGACGACGGCCTTGCCACGTTCGGTCCAGTTCATGCGCGGGATGGTCGGGATATTGTTCTTTTTGGCGTAATAGACACAATAGGCCGAAAACATCAGCAAGATCAAAATGCCAGGACCAATACCGGCGAGGAAAAGCTCACCAATGGAGACCTTGCCGACAACACCAAACACGATCATGCCAATTGATGGCGGGATCAGAAAGGCGATGTCACTGGCGTTGATGATCAGGGCCATGGCGAATTTGTCTTCGTAGCCGGCCTTGAGCATTTTCGGGCGCAGCGGGCCACCCATGGCAACCACGGTGGCCTGTGTCGAGCCAGAGACCGCGCCAAACATGGTACAGCCAAGGGCTGTGGTGACGGCAAGACCGCCGCGCACATGACCGACAAAGGTCATGGCAAGGTCAATCAGCCGATTGGCGGTATGCCCCTTTGTCACGATGTCAGCAGCAAAGATGAACATCGGTACAGCGATCAGGGCGACCGGGGATATGCCCGTCACCATTTGCTGAATGAGGATGCGTTCAGGGATGGGCATGTAAAACATGAATGCCACGACGCTGGCGGTGGCAAGCGGGACCATCATGGGGAAGCCGAGTACGAGAAGTACAAGCATCACCAGAAGGATTGTGGTTCCAAGATCCATTTTTCCGTTCTCCTTACAGGTGAATGTCTTCAGCTTCGAACGTATCTTCGACCCGGTAGGACAGATGTGTCCCCGGCCTGAAGATGTTCGTTGCTGCGGCAAGGACGAACTGGATGCCCGTAACGGTCAGGCCGAATGGAACCCAGAGGACGGTGAAGTAGTATGGAATACGCAACGCAGGCGTCAGTCGGTTGGACTGGATCAGAGACGAGACGTAATCAATTGAATACCACGCCAGCAGGAACAGCAGCGATGCTGTGCCAAGTGTGATGATAATCATCATGACCTTGCTGGCCTTGGGGCCGAGCATATCGGTAAAGGCCGACATGCGAATATGGCGCCCCATCCGGGCGGCCTCGCTGATGCCGACGAATGTCACGAGAATGATCAGAAATTGATTGAGTTCTTCGGAGAAGAAAATGCTCGAACTAAAGACAAGACGCATGATCACGTTGGCGACGGTATTGACCGCCATGATCACAATGCTCCAGCCAAGAAGCTGACGCTCGATCACGGACAACCCGTCATCAAGTCGTTTTAGAATACCCAACACCCCACCACCCGGGGCGGGGGTTTCCCCATTTGAAGCTGACATACGACCTCCTTGATGCGCGTGCGAGACATTATTGAAAAACGCTTTGTGCAGTGATCGGTTCCCTCCCGCACATGTCGTCTTCGCTTCACGCGTGAAGGATCAGAATAAAAACGCTTTGTGACGGTTCAATCACATTTTTGTCATGAGACAAAAATCAATACATAACGTCGAAGGCATGGACACCCGGCATTTGATCCATTGTGTGACGGATCTGCATCAAACCGTGATGCAATGCCGGGGTATCGACAGCCCCGCCAAGGCACAATCGAATGGCGTTGGGGCGGGGGACCTTAACGGTCATGAACGGGTCGGAAATCGTAACAGCCACGCCATTTTTGCGCAGTTCGGAGGCAAACCATTCTTCCTGCCAATGGGCGGGGATACGCACCCATGCACTCAGCGATGTCGGGTGATGACGGACAACCGCATCACCAAGGATTTCGGCGACAAGGGCCTGTCGTTCACGCATCAGGGCGCGCTGGACCGTGACGGCCTGATCGACGGTTCCATCGGCAATCCAGCGTGCGCCGATCTCGGCCATCAATGGAGTCCCCATCCAGCCGGTGACGCGCAAAACGCTGCTGGCGCGGATTGAAAGGTGCTGCGGGACGGTCAAAAAACCGGTGCGAAGCCCCGGCATGACGATCTTGGTCAGGCTTGAAACGTGAAAGCCAAGCTTGGGCAGGAAGCTTGTGATTGGTGGCAGGTTTTGTTCAAGCAGCGGGCGATAGACGTCATCTTCAATGACGTAAACCCCGTAGTGTTCGGCGATTTCGGCAATCTTTTTGCGCCGTTCCAGCCCCATCAGGCAATTGGTCGGATTGGTGAAAATCGGTGTGACGACAAGGGCGCGGACTTGGCGTTGATGGCATTCGCGTTCAAAGGCCTCGGGCAGGATGCCCTGTTCATCGGTGGGAAGCGCCCCCAGCTTGAAGCGAAGGATGCTGGCGGTGCCGATCACCCCATGGTCGGTCAGGCTTTCGGTCAGGACAACATCATCAGGCTGCACAATGGTGGCAAGGGCGGTGAACACCCCCTGTGCGGCGCCATTGGTAATCAGAAGGTTGGGGATGGTGCAGTCGATCCCCATGGTTGCCAGCCATTTGGAGCCGATTTCGCGGTGATATTCGAATCCGGCAACCGGGCGGCAACTTTCCATCCAGCCATGCATCGTTTCCTCGGCCAGGCGGGCATGCATCTGGCGCGACAGATCATTGTGAAAATCGGTATAGGCGGTTCGAACAATCGACAGATCAATCAGGTCGGGTTGGCGGTTATCAAGGATAAAGGAGGACGCGCGGTCGGTCAGGCGGGCCTGAACGAATGTGCCGCGTCGTCGTTCGGATCTGAGGTATCCCTGACGTTCGACTTCCTTGTAGGCGGCACTGACGGTCTGAACGCTGACTTTGAGGCGGTAGGCCAGTTCACGGTGGGTGGGCATGCGGACATCATGTCGGAGTCTTCCCGATTCGATGTCGGTGATGATCGCTTCTACCAGTGCCTTGTATTTGGGCCCGGTTTCGCCACTCAGATCGATGTCTGGCAACCACATTATGCTTTTCCACCCTTTAATTTGGCCTGACCCTAACATGACCTGCGGGTAAATGTGTAGACGTCAAAGTTATTATGTCCTGATACAAAACTAGCATTGACCTGATGCAGGAACATTTCAACACTTCGCACGTTCATAAAATTGATGTGCCAATCATAACGCCGCCGTAACCGGGCAGATCCCGGACGTTGTGCGTACAATAAGGGAGACTTCGATATGAGTTTGAACAAACTCCTCAAGGCGACCCTGTCTGCTGCCGCTTTGTTCGCAGTAGCTGGAACCGCCGCCCATGCTGAAGAATGGAAATTTGCCCACGAAGAAAGCCCGGGCGATGTTCAGGACCTTTATGCACAGGAATTCAAACGCCTGGTTGAAGAAAAAACCGATGGCGACGTTAGCGTGACCATTTACACCTATGGTCAGCTCGGTACGGAAAATGACATCACCGAATTGACGGCTGCGGGTGCAGTTCAGTTCTCGAACGCATCGCCGGGTCATCTGGGTACGTTCGTGCCTGAAATTCAGGTCTTTGGCGTACCGTACCTGTTGTCGCAGGACAATGAGGTCAACAAAAAAGTCCTGTCGGGCAGCCCGACCATTTATGACGGCCTGAGCAAGGATTTCGACACTAAGGGTCTCAAGCTTTATACCATGTACCCGGAAGGGGAAATGGTTTGGACCACCAAGAAAGAAGTTGAAAAACCGGCTGATTTCGACGGTGTGAAATTCCGTGTCATGACCTCGCCGATTCTGATCGAGAGCTATAAATCCTTTGGCGCTGATCCGGTTGCCCTGCCGTGGGGTGAAGTTTATTCGGGTCTTCAGACCAGCGTTATCGACGCACAGGTTAACCCGATCTTCTTCGTTGAAAGTGCAAAGTTCTACGAAGTTACCGACTATCTGATCTATGCCGGTCAGCAGCAGTACACCACCACCGTGGTTTCGAATGCTGACTTCTATGCCGGTCTGTCAGATGAGCGTAAAGAGATGCTTGCCGAGGTTAAGGCCGAGCTTGATGACTTCATCTATGATGCGCAGACCAAGGCAAACGAAGCAGCCCTTGACCGTATCAAGGAAGCCAAGCCGGACATCAAGGTCATTCGCCTTGATGACGAACAGCGTGCCGCGTTTAAAGAAGCTTCCAAAGGCATTGGCGCAAGCCTTGTCGACGAAGTTGGTGGCGACACCCAGGAAGTTCTTGATGCGCTTCGTAAGGAATTCGGTACCGCGATGTAAGGCTTTCGCCTTAATCACGTAACGATTTCACAAAACCCCCGCAGATTTTTCTGCGGGGGTTTTTGTTTGTGCCACGGTCGAGATGATCCAAAGAACGAGATCAGACCCTAGTTTACGGTGTTGATGCGAAGCGGGCGCTGGAACGTGATCACGACAAACAGAACGCCGGCAACCAGTGTTAAAAGCGACCCGGTAATGGCAAATGCCTCTGTCCCGCCCTGATGGGCGATGGCAATGCCGATGCCCATCACGACCGATCCGACGATTGCGCAGGCAACCTGAATGCTGGCCACAATCGACCGGGTTAGTCCGATCAGTCGATAGTAGGTGCCATATAGTGCCAGACTGACCCAACCCAGAAGATTCAGATGAGCATGAGCGGCAAGGTTGCTGTGATCCTCGCTTCCGGCCATTTGCATCCCCCAAACCATGCCTGCAAGTCCCAAACAGGCAGAAACTGTCCAGCAAAGGCGTGGCAAATTATTCATCGCGGTTCCCTCAATATATGTTAATTGTAATCCCACAAAACGAAACTGTACGGTACAGTTTATTTTTTGACAAATGAAAAATTATGGTTGAACCATCTATATGGCACACCAAAACGATAGGCCCGGAAAACGAAAGTCGCTGGTTTCGCCTGGCCGAAAGCAGAGTCTTTGGGCGGGGAATGCTGTGTCGTAAGATGAAAATATTCGATCAATGTACTTGAACGATGCCACAGACAAGGAAGTCGGCCATATGTCCCCAGAAAACCCAACACCAAAACAGGTCGAACGCCGGTCCCGGATTCTTGAGGCCGCAGCACATGAAATGCTCGATATGCGCGACGACCGTACGGCGGTGGATCGGATTGCGGCGCGGGCGGGAACTTCGAAGGCGACCATTTACCGCTATTTTGGCGACAAGACGGGGTTGGAACGCGCAATGGTGGCGTGGTTATGTGAACGCGCCCGTGATCCGCTTGAGGGCGTGATGGTCTGGCCGCACAATCCGCGCAAGACCCTTCTTGCCATTGCCGAGGCGTTTGCTGACGGTATCTTGCGGGCACCGGTGATGAACGTGCATCGCTATGTGGTTGCACGCACACCGACCCATCCGGAGCTGGGAGAAATTTTTTGGGATGCCGGGCCAGAAGCGACGTATCAAACGGCAACCAAGCTGGTCACGCAGATCCATTTGCCGGCACATCTGCGCGTGATTGCGCCGCGCCAGTTTGCCGAGCTTTTCCTAAATATGCTGACCAGCAGTATTCAGCTTGGTTATTTCTGCAAAGGGCCGGTTGTCCTGGAAAAAGATGATATGGGGCAACGGATCGAGGATGCCGTTACCGCATTTGGATTTCCGCCCTGATTTGCCGTCTTTTGGTCGCCTGTAACGGCGCACACTTATCACAGCCGGGCGCGCCTTACGTCAGATGTGGAGCCACCTGTTTACGTCATGTGATCGGGTGCTGTCACACCACATAGGAAAGGAAATGGCTGTGAATGATTTTAATCTTTCTCAAGCGCTGCGGGATATTCTGTTCCCCGCAGTGATGATGGCGTTCGTGCTGTTGGGGACGTTTATGACGTCGGCGAATGCCGAGGTTCTGTCGCCCAATGGGGTGTCGATGAGCCCGGCTGAATGGGGCGAGAAGTCGCCCGATAAAGCAGGCGTTACCGTCAAATCAGCGCTCAGCAATGCCGACAATGCGACAATCGTTTCCGCAATCCCCAGCAGTTCTTCGACCACGCTGAACCTTATTGGTTCCGGGGGCGGTATCTGGTGGTCTGAGGGCGATGGTGCCGAGATCAAGCTGAATATCATCAATTCATCGGGCAGCCAGATCGGGTCTTGCACGGTTTCGTCGACCAAAGGCAAAAACGGTAAATACGTTACTGATTGCTAGAAAGGCCGATAACGATCTTGCTCAGGCACAGAACAAAGGCCGATTAAAAGTCGGCCTTTGCTTTTTTATCGATGAAATTTCCGATTGTTTGTCGGCGGAAACTCATCTGCCAAGTTTCACAATCAAACACAGTTGGCGTCAGTAATCCGAGTTCCATTTTGAAAGGAAGCAGGATGCTAAAATTTGTAGCGACGTCGATATTTTTTCTGGTCTTCGGGGTTTTCATGGTCCCGGCTGAGGCCGGAGATTTCAGCAACGTACATGTTGGTACGGCAACGGATTATCAGGCCATTAGTGCGACACAGCTTGCACTGAAATCAACCGATAGCGAAAAAACAACTGTGGCTGAGACGCTTTCCAATTCACGGGAGCTATCCATCCAGAATGCCTATAATGGTGTTGGAAATACGGAACTCTTGGTAACCAAGTTTTGGCACAAGGGCGGTACTTCGTCACTTGATAGCACATGGCAACATATTACCGTCGAAGTCTGGAAGAACGATGAGTATGTCAAAACGTGCCATGCGTATTCGCTGGATGTCGAAATTGGGAAAGGCGATAATCGCCGCCGGGTGTATCAGTCAACCTGCGATTAATCCATAAAGACAGGGGCCGATCAGATGACCGGCCCCTTCAAATCGTGGACGTTTATGTCACATCACGTTGCGGCGCGATTATTTGCCTGCGGCAACTTCGTCGGCAACCGCATCAACAGCCTGTTTGGCAATATCGATGACTTTGTCGACTTCGGTCTTGGTGATGCACAGCGGCGGTGCAAAGCCAAGGATGTCGCCATGCGGCATCGCACGGGCAATCATGCCACGTTCAAGGCAGGCGGCCGAGACGCGCGGACCGATTTTCGCATTCGGATCAAACCGTTCTTTTTTGGTTTTATCGGCAACGAATTCAAGGGCAGCCATCAGGCCAACACCGCGTGCTTCGCCGACCAGCGGATGGTCGCTAAAGGTTTCACGCATGCGTTTTTGCATGTAGCCACCGGTTTCGGCCGAATTGCCGGTCAGGTTTTCACCATCGACAATATCAAGGTTGGCATTGGCAGCCGCGGCACAGACCGGATGGGCCGAATAGGTCCAGCCGTGGCCGATTGGGCCCATTTTGTCGGAACCCTGTTCGAGTACTTTCCACACACGTTCGCCAACAATCACACCCGACAGCGGCAGGTAGCCCGACGAGACACCCTTGGCAATCGTGATCAGGTCCGGTTTCATGTCGTAATGCATGGAGCCGAAGTAAGACCCGGTACGGCCAAAGGCAGTGACAACTTCGTCAGCGACCAGAAGCACGTCGTATTTGTTCAGGACGGCCTGAATGGCGGCCCAGTAGCCTTCTGGCGGGGTGATGATGCCGCCCGTGCCCATGACCGGCTCGCCGATGAAGGCAGCAACGGTTTCAGGACCTTCGCGCAGGATCATTTTTTCCAGATCGTCTGCACAGCGTTTGGCAAATTCGGCCTCGGTTTCACCGGCTTCTGCATTCCAGTAATGGTGCGGGCAGGTGGTGTGCAAGATCGGCGCACGCGGCAGATCAAACGCATTGTGGAAGGCAGCAAGGCCGGTCAGGCTGCCGGTCATGATCCCGGAGCCGTGATAGCCGCGCCAGCGCGAGATGATTTTCTTCTTCTGCGGCAGGCCGCGGATGTTGTTGTAATACCAGATCAGTTTGATGTTGGTTTCGTTGGCATCCGATCCGGACATGCCGTAATAGACGCGCTGCATGCCTTCGGGCGCACTTTTGATGATGCGCTCTGACAGGCGAATGACCGGCTCGTTCCCGTGCCCGACATAGGTGTGGTAATAAGCCAGTTCCTTGGCCTGGGCATAGATCGCATCGGCAATTTCGGTTCGGCCATAACCGACGTTCACACAGTAAAGGCCCGCGAAGGCATCGAGGCTTTCGCGGCCTTCGGTGTCATGGATGTAAATACCCTTGCCGCCGTTGATGATGCGGTTGGGGGTTTCCCCATCGGCATGCTGGCGCATGTGGGTCGACGGGTGCATGAAGTGCGCCCGGTCCATTTCCTGCAGGTCGGCCGTGGTGTTTTTGATGACATTCATTGTTGTTCTCCCATGTGAATGCGGTGGTGTCTGAGGCGCGCGTTACTGTTTAAACGCAGCGCAGACGTATTTGAGTTCAGTGAATTCTTCGAGGCCATGGCGCGACCCTTCGCGGCCCAGACCAGATTGCTTGACGCCGCCAAACGGAACCGGGGCGCCGGTAATTTTTACGCAGTTAAGCGCAACCATACCGTATTCAAGCGCGTTTGATACCCGGTTTGCGCGGTCATGATCGTTGGTAAACAGATATGCCGCCAGACCATATTCGCTGTCATTGGCCTGTGCGATGACCTCATCCTCGGTGTCAAAGGGCATGACAGGTGCGACCGGGCCGAATGTTTCTTCGCGATATATTTGCATGTCATCGGTGACATCGGCAAGCAGGGTCGGGGCATAGAACAGTCCGCCCATTTTCTTGCCACCGGTCAGAACGCGTGCACCTTTGGCACGTGCATCAGCAACATGTTCTTCACATTTGCCAACCGCACGGTCATGCATCAGCGGGCCGATTTCGACATGTTCTTCAATGCCGTTGCCAACCCGCAATTGCCCAATTGCCTTGGCATATTTGTCGAGGAATTCGTCATAGATGCCGCGCTGGACAAAGATGCGGTTTGCCGCAAGGCAATCCTGACCGCTGGTGGCGAATTTGGCGTTGATCGCATGGGCGACGGCTTCGTCAAGATCGACATCATCAAACAGGATGAACGGTGCATGACCGCCGAGTTCCATCGACATTTTCTTGATCGTCTGGGCCCCTTGTGACAGCAACAGCCGGCCGACTTCGGTTGAGCCGGTAAACGACAGGGCGCGGACATCTGTACTGCCGCACAGTTCGCCAACAACCGGGTTCGGATCACCGGTGACAACGTTAAAGACGCCTGCCGGAATGCCCGCACGTTCAGCCAGTTCGGCCAAGGCGGTTGCGGAAAACGGGGTTTCGGTTGCCGGGCGGACAATCATGGTGCAGCCCGCAGCCAAGGCGGCGGCGGCTTTGCGTGTGATCATCGCGCACGGGAAGTTCCATGGTGTGACGGCAGCCGTCACACCGATGGCTTCGCGTTTGACCGACATGTTGCGGCCCGGCAGGTGGGACGTGATGTTTTCGACGTTCACGCGTTTGGCTTCTTCGGCGTAGAAATCGATGAAGCTTGCGGCGTAGTCAATTTCGCCGCGCGATTCATTGATGGGTTTGCCCTGTTCAAGCGTCATCAGAAGGGCCAAGTCTTCTTTGTTTTCGATCAGAAGATCATGCCAGCGGCGAAGTGCGCTTGCGCGGTCCTGTGGCAGCATGGCCGACCATGCCGGGAAGGCTTCCTTGGCCGCGGCAATGGCTTTGCGGGTTTCAAAGATGCTCATGTTCGGGACGGTGCCGATGAAGCTGCCATCGAACGGGTTGGTGACTTCGATAACCTGAAGGTTGTCGGCCGAGCACCAGCGGCCATCAATGTACGCATGTTCACGCAGCAGGCGCAGATCAGCGAGCTGGCTTAGGGATACGCAACGCTGTTCTTTTGATTGTGCCGACATCGGAACCTCCTTGAAACGGGCTGACGCATTTGCGACCAGCTTGTTTGTTGAACTGCAAGGAAGCTATCAGGGCGTGGCAAGAGGAGGTGTCCGAAGTGCGTGCCAAATGATGCGTTTTTTTTGGCTGATGCCGGTGAAATAGGAATGTTTCTTCTGCCAGAGGCGTGAAACACAGGGGAATCAGTCGTCTGAGGATTTCAGGTATTTCTGCATTTCGCGTTTCTGACGGCGTTTTTCCATGACAGTCCGGACAATGATCACGGCAAAGAACAGCACGACGATGCTGGTTGACATCGGAAAGGCAAAGGGGATGCCGATCAGAAACATCAATCCGCCCAAGATACTGCCGCCCAGTAGGGCGATAAACCCGCCAAGCATGACGATGGCAAACAGGGCGGCAATCAGGATGGATGCGATTTTATTCATGAAATGACAGATGTGTTTCTTTGGGTGAAAAGCAATAAACCGGATCAAAGTGCCGATCCGGTTTATGATAAATGTAGTCTATCTGGTGTTTGGCTCTGACGTGACGTGTTGAGCCCTAATCGTTGTTTTTGCTGCTGAGCTGTTTGGTGGTTTGGTCGAGACGGTCAGCGAGAACACGGATCAACTGAATGGCAACCGCCTGATCCTGTCTGACCAGACCAAGGAATTCCGCCTTGTCGAGTTTCAGCACCGTCATGTCCTCGACCGCACGAATGGTTGCGGACCGGGGGGCATCGACCAGAAGGGCGATTTCGCCGATGACTTCCTTGGGGTTCACATCGCGCAGTTTTACGGTTTGCATTTCGTCGGTGGTCAGCCAGATTTCACCACGACCGGAAATGACGATATAGGCGGCATCACCGGGATCGCCCTGTTTGACCAGAACCTCACCATGTTTGAAGGTCAGGCGCGGGCTGGTAAAGGCGAGGAGTTTGACCACACTTGCATCAAGCCCGGCAAACAGCGGAATGGTGCGAAGCAGGCGGACTTCCTGATCAATGTCACCATCGGCGACAGTCGTTTCTTCGTCGGATTCGGTGATGTCAGGCGTTTGATCGTCTGATGACTGACCACGGCGCTTAACCAGTTTTCCGTTCGACATATGCAGTAAAGCATCGAACTTTTCATTATCGTTATCATCACCATCCACCCACAGAAGACTGGTGTTGTCATTCTGTCCGGTGAGATAGGCGATGACGTTTTCGCGCGTTTCACGGTCCAGCGCAGACAGGCCTTCGTCAACCACCAGCAGATCAGGATTTTTGATCAGGGCGCGGACAAGGGCGATTTTCTGACGCAGGGTTTGTGAGACGCGGCTGCCGCCAACGCCGACCTGACTTTCAAGGCCAAGGGCCACAAGTTCTTCGTAAAGACCGCCTTCATGGGCGATTTCAAACAGGACTTCGCCAACGCGTTCTTCGGAATTTGCACGGCCATAGGCAAAGCGACCAAACAGCAAGTTATCGAGGATCGGTGCGGCCGGGGTGTAGCCATCGCCATCAAAGAAGTCGATGAATTGTGCCAGTGATTCTGGCAGGTTTTCGTGGAATTTAGGACGTGCAGACAACACCAGTTGACGGAAATCGTCATCAATCACCCGAAGACGGTGACGAGCCGGTGTCAACTGCATGGCGACGTCGAGAAGATGCAATTGATCTTCTTTGCGGATGTCGTCAAAGGCAACGCCTTCGGTCCGTTTGAGGATGTTTTTAACTTCGGGAATTTCATCGGCCGACACGAAACTGTAGCGGTCAAAGAACTCATGTCCTGCGGGCAGGCCGGTAAACAGTTCGATCATCAGATCAAGTGTTTCGCGGCCCATTCTGACCATGCGTTCATAAAGACCGGTATCGCGCAGGGTTTGCTGCATGAACGGATGAGACAGGAACTCAAACCGTTCAAAGTGGGTTTGTGACGGTGTGCCAAACACAAGGTTCACGCCCACCGGTGCATTGTCGTTGTATTTTTCAATGTCATAGGGTTCGACAAGGTCGGACAATTGCCGTTGATCGAGAATTTCCTTTAGGCGTGGTCGGACGGTCAGGACCGATGCAACCAGTTCGGGATGTGCGGCCGGATCAACGCGGCGTTGCAAACCAATGCGATAGATGTCGCGGTCCAGACCGACGACCTCAAGCAGACGCATCAGTTCGCCGTGCAATTCTTCGCGCGATGAGAAGCCCGGTCCGACATAGTCAATCCAGTTCGCCGACGGGTCATAGGGAATGTTGCCTGATCGCTGAACCTCGTCATACATCTCGCGGGTTAATTGCCATGGCAGGTCTGCCGGGTCGGAAGTATCAATCTGATCGACAAAGTTCGGCAATGGGAACTCGACCATGTCGTTATATGCTTTGGACTTGCTGGCAACGGCTTTGTCTTTTTCGTCCGCACGTGTCACCGCATTATCATTGTCACCCGTTTGGGGGGCTTCGTCGCTGGTGGCGGCTGTTTGATCGACAATGATCGGACGATGTTTCAGGCCATATAGCAGGTTATCTGAAATGCTGCCGTTAAACAGATAGGCATCACTGCCGATGTAGGCCAGACGTTGACCGATGATGGCCGCCGGAAGATTGGTGGCATCCATATCGTTGAACTGGATCCGACCACTTGTCGGGTCAAGAATCCGTGCCAGCAATCGGGCGACTTGTGATTTGCCACTGTCGGCAGAGCCGGTCAGAAGGGCCGTTCCCGGAAGGGGCATGTTAAACGACACATTTTCAACAACGCGAGTTCCGTCATCGTCAGTCCATGACAGGGCGGTCACATCAAGCGGGCCATTCAGGCGCGGTGACAGCGGCACGGTCAGTTGATGTTCAGATGACAGATCGGGCAGTTCGAACTGCTCGTGGAGCTGGTCATATTTAATCCGCGCGTCGGCAAGGCGTTGATAATAGGCCAGAAGTTCCTTCCACGGGGCGGACATATCCTTATAGGCGGCAAGGGCTGCGACCAGTGCGCCGAAACTCAGGTCCCCGATAATCACCAGATAACCGCCAATCGAATAGAAGAAGAACGGGGTGATCTGGGCGATGAAGTTATTGAGGAACTTGATAAAGAATTTGCGGAAATAGATTTCCTTGCGGATTTCAAAAATCCGGCCCAAACGCTGGGTAAAGTGGGTGAGTTCGAACCCGTGGGTTTCGTTGGCACGAATGTCGGTAGCACCGCCAACCGCCTCGCCAATATGTTCGGACATCCGGCGGACGTTTTGTACCCGCTGCTTACCCAGCAGATTGACGCGTTTTTGCAATTTCGGGATCAAATATCCCTGCAATGGATAGAACGCGATGGACGCCAAGCCCATCAACGGGTCCTGGATAAAGATAAAGGCCGAAATCGTAACCAGAATACCGCCCTGATACAGGGGGAGGGAAAAGGCCTCGCCAAAGAAACCGCCAAGCGGTTCGGCCTCGGCGGTGATCATCGAGACGATTTCGCCCTGACTGGTTTTGCGAAAATGCGGTAACGGGAACCGCAATACCCGTTCAAACAGGTTATAACGCAACCGGCGCAACAGTCTTTCGGACATCACGCCGACATAGACGTTGATGAAGTATTTGAACCCGCCATTGACGAAAACAAGGGCAAGGAAAATCCCCGACAGGGCAAACAGATATTCGATCTGATCGAGTTCGACCCCGAGAACGTCATAGGGTGATCCCGCGCCGCCGATCGCTTCGTTGACGATCAGTTTGGGCAGGTCGAGGGAATAATACAGAAACGGAAATGAAAACAGCGTCACCAAAGTCAGGATGATCTGTTGCAGGCGGCTATATCGCCAGATATAGGCAAAAACCGATTTTGGCATTCGCGCGTCCCGTTTTGTTGGTCAGGAACAAATTGTTCCGGTTGCTCGCTGTTTATTGTTATCGCGCAGATTACCAACCAGACGTGGAATTAGCCAAGGTCGAAACTTTGTTCCGGGCTGATAAATCCGCAAAAACCGTCTGCTTTGGCATCGGGCTTATCATATGCCTGATAATGATACAGCCACATCTTTGCCTTTACCTCGGCAGGGAGTGTGACAAGTTGATCATAATGGGCGTGTACACCTGAACGACGTGGGCCTAATTCGCAATCCTGAAAAATGATATCTGCCTTTTTGTAGAAGGGCATATGTGCATCAGGATCGAATATCGCATCTGTGGTCAGGAAAAAGCTTTTGTCTTTTGCGTGCCCGAACAGCGCGAAGGAAAACATGGTTTTTTCCTCGGTCACGACATGGGCCGCCGGGATGACATCAAACTTCAGGCCCTGCCATTCAAACCCGTCTTCGGGTTCAAGTGCGATAACATCGAAATAGGAGGACAGCGTGCTGTTGCCGTGGTCGCTGGTTTCCAGACCACCGCGAAGCGAATGTTCCCATAGCGGTTCGATCAGCTCGCGTGCGGTGATCAGATCGACACGGTGCCCGTCAAAGATGAAATAGTTGGCAAGCGCCATCCATTCCAGACCACCAATGTGATCTGAATGCAGGTGGCTGATATAGACGGCCTCAAAGTCATTTGGCATACAGCCAAGTTTACGCAGCGAATGACGCGCATCTGAACCGCAGTCAATCAGCAGGCGTTTTGGCTGTTCGTCACCCGACGGGGTGGTTTCCAGAACCATGTTGCTCTGAAAGTTGTCGGCTGCCATACAAAATGCCGACCCTGTCCCCGCAAAAGTAAGCTTCATTTTCCCCGTTCTCCCGACCTTTTGTCGAAAGACTAGAGCAACATTCCAGAAAGATGAATTAATTTGTTTGGAAAATGCCATGGCGTCGCACAAAGCAGCCAGTATCAGACGCGCAATCGCCCGTGATCACGTGATGCAAAAAATCAGATATCTGGCAACGTCACCGACCGGACCGGGGGCTGCATGGCAGAAATTTTCAAGTTCAGTGCAATGATCAAAACCGCAGGATAGCTGAAACACGCGCTTTATCAGAAAAGCCTGAAGTTTTTCGGCGGCGGAAAGGCTGACCCGATGTCGGTTAAGGTGGGGGCCGGGACCGTTATTTTATCTCGGGTGCCTTTTCGTCACGTTCCACGCGGGCGTTGAGTTTGGCGAGTTCGTGGCGCAGTTCGCGAAGTTCATTCATGATTTCACCATGATCACTTTCGATCTCGTCGCGAGTCTGGGACCCTTCGACATCGACGTGGGTCGACATGGCATCAACCACAATCGCGATAAACAGGTTCAAAACCGCAAATGTTGTCACCAGAATGAATGGCACAAAGAACATCCATGCATGCGGATAGGATTCCATCACCGGGCGGACAATGCCCATCGACCAGCTTTCAAGGGTCATGATCTGGAACAGGGAATAAAGCGACGCTCCGATGGACCCGAACCATTCAGGGAAGCCTGCGCCAAACAGTTTGGTCGCCATGACGGCGGATACATAAAACACCAGCGACAATAGGGTCAGAACCGAAATCATACCGGGAATGGCACGCATCAGGGCTTCGACCACTTTGCGCATGGAGGGAACCGTCGATATCAGGCGGAATGCGCGCAGAATACGCAAGGCGCGTAGCACGGAAAGCCCCTGTCCGGCGGGGAGGAGCGTAATGGCAACGATGGTGAAATCGAAAACATTCCAGGAGCGTTTAAAGAACGAAAGGCGGTAAACAAAAAGCTTCATCGCCAATTCGACGACAAAAATTGCCACCGCGATCTGATCAAGCGCATGCAGGAACGGTCCCGCCACATCCATGATTGTTGAGGATGTCTCAAGCCCGAGAATGATGGCGTTAAGGGCAATAACAGCCGTAATGAAGTTCTGAAAACGGCTGGATTCAATAAACCGGCGCAACATGGTCTGGTGCCTCCCGACAGGGTCGGAAATTGGCGCGGGCTTGCCGGATATCACCGACGGCAGACAGCGCCGGATGAAATAACAACAGGACGCAGTCACCCGAAGATGATCTGCGTCCTGAATGGAAAAATCAGTTCAGGCCTTTGCGGCCCATTTCAAGAAACTTGTCGCGACGGCGGGCTTTAAGAACGCCGCCTTCGACGTCATCCATGCTTTCAAGGGCCTTGATGATGGCAGCACCGACACGTTTGCAGGCCTCGGCTGGTGAGCGCTGTGCGCCGCCAAGCGGCTCAGGGATGATGTCATCAATCACGCCAAGCTGAAGCAAATCCTGTGCGGTAAGGCGCAGGGCCTCGGCGGCGGTTTTGGCCTCGTCACCCGAACGCCACAGGATGGATGCGCAGCCTTCTGGCGAGATCACCGAATAGATCGAGTTTTCAAGCATCAGCACGGTGTTTGCGACAGCGAGTGCAATGGCACCACCCGATCCACCTTCGCCGATGACGATCGAAATCAATGGTACCTTGATATCAAGGCAGGTTTCGATGGACCGTGCGATGGCTTCTGACTGACCGCGTGCTTCGGCATCCGCACCGGGGAAGGCCCCTGCGGTATCGACCAGTGTGACCACCGGGATGTTAAACCGTTCTGCCATGCGCATCAGGCGCACCGCCTTGCGGTAGCCTTCCGGGCGGGCCGAGCCGAAATTGTGTTTTACACGGGTTTCGGTGTCGTGACCTTTTTCGTGGCCAATCACCATCACGCTGCGACCCTGAAGACGGGCAAGACCACCGATGATGGCCTCGTCTTCGCCAAACAGGCGGTCGCCGGAAAGCGGGGTGAAATCTTCGAAAAGATGACCGATATAGTCGGTGAAATGCGGCCGATCAGGATGGCGTGCAACTTGCGTCTTTTGCCACGGGGTCAGCTTGCCATAGGTGCCTTGCAGCAGTTTGGTCAGCTTATCCTGCAGGCGTGCGACCTCATCTGCGATATTGACTTCGTCATTACCGGTAAGATGACGGAGTTCTTCGATCTTGCCTTCAAGTTCGGCGATCGGTTTTTCAAAATCGAGGAAGTTATGCATCAGGGCATCATATCCGACTGGGAAACAATGGGCCGGAACATAGTATATCGGCCCGCTACGTCAAGCGTTGAGGGAGCCGTTACACATATTTTCCGTTTACGTAAGAATTATGGCGTATGTTCCACAAAACATAATGACATTTTGCACACGGTTGCCCCATGACGTCCAGTATTCAGATTATTTGCCCCTCAAACCCCCAAGAAGTCCCATTTCAGCACCTGACGGAAATGCTTTTGGCGGCGTTTGCCGCGCAAGATGGCATTGTTAATCCGCCAAGTTCGGCAAAATCGGTCACGGTATCCGAGCTTCAGTGGCGTTTCGCCCGAGACAGACTGTTTTTGGCAACCGATGAGGTAGGGACGGTTGTTGGGCAAGTCTGGGTCGAGGATACTGGCAGGGATGCCTATCTGTATAAACTGTCCGTTGATACCGCCATTCAGAGAGGCGGAATTGGCAGGGCATTGGTCACTGCGGCATGTGAAGATGCGGCGGTGCGCGGCAAGGAAAAGATGCGTCTGCATGTGCGTGTCGAACTGACGGACAATGTTGCCTATTTCAAGTCACGCGGATTCGAGATCGTCGGCGAAGGTATGCACGACGGATATGATCGTGCGACATTCTGGAAAATGGCGCGCGACCTTGACAGGATGAGCGGATCCTAAAATTCATCAAGTGGGCGACGTCGTTCGCAGCCGACTATCTGGTCGCAATTATCTGGCCGCACCGGGATCATTACGGCGGGTGTCGCCGATCATGCCTTGAGGCGTTCGGGGTTCTGTTTTTTGTCGTACGCGTAATAGGGCACATGGGTTTCGCCCCATGCCTTAAGGGCCAGAATGATCTGGCGGAGTGTGTCGCCCTTTGCCGTCAGGCTGTATTCAACCCGGGGCGGAACTTCGGCATAGACTTCGCGATGCACCAGTCCGTCTGCCTCAAGCTCACGCAGCTGACGGGTGAGCATCCGCTGGGTGACACCCGGCATCATGCGGTGCAGTTCGTTAAAGCGTTTGGTGCCATCAAGCAGATGGTACATCACAACGCCTTTCCACTTGCCGCCAATGACATCAAGTGCGCCTTCCACCGGGCAGCCGGGGCTGCGATTGGGTGCGCAACGGTCCATATTTAATCTCCTGATGCTCTGAAAGCCGCAGTAAAGTCCATTAGTATACAAAATGACACTATGGGTCGAAATTGTGCGTACTTCTTATTGGGGGCATTATGAGGTATCTTCGGCGCATTCACAAATCAAACGTGCGTTACAAGGAATACAAATATGAAATCCATTGGTATTAACAAACCTGCCCCGGTCGAGACGCCGGGCCTTTTTACCCAGATTGAAACCGACACGCCGACCGCCGAAGGTCGCGATATTCTGGTGCGGGTAAAGGGTGTCGCGGTGAACCCGGTTGATTTTAAAGTACGTAAAGGTCGGGCCAAGGAAGGTGAATTTACCGTGCTTGGCTGGGATGCGGCCGGCGTGGTTGAGGCTGTTGGCGAAGACGTCACCCTGTTTCGTCCGGGCGATGAGGTTTGGTATGCGGGCGATGTAACCCGTTCCGGGTCAAACAGTGAATTTCAGCTTGTCGATGAACGCATTGTTGCGCCAAAGCCCAAATCGCTTGATTTCGCAGCGGCGGCGGCCTTACCGTTGACGACGATCACCGCCTGGGAGGCGATGTTTGACCGACTGTTGATTGATCGTACTGCAACCGATGCCAATGCGGGCAAAACCATCCTGATCATTGGTGGTGCGGGGGGCGTTGGCTCCATCGCGATCCAGCTTGCCAAACTGGCCGGGCTAAACGTGATTGCCACCGCATCGCGCGATGAGACCATTGAGTGGGTCAAAAAACTGGGTGCGGATCAGGTGATCAATCATCGCCGTCCGCTTAAGGATGAATTGGCCGCCCTTGAGGTTGCTGCGGTTGATTACATTTTCTGCACATCTGAAACCGATCAGTATTTTGACGTGATGACCGAAATCATTGCCCCGCAGGGACGGATCGTGACGATTACCGAAGCATCGAAAGAGCATAATGTGGATTTGCTCAAGGCGAAATCGGCCAGCTTTTCCTATGAGTTTATGTTTACCCGGTCGATGTTTGAAACGCCCGATATGATCGAACAACATAAATTGTTGGCCACCGTCGCCCAACTGGTTGACGACGGTGTGATCAAAAATACGGCCTCCGAAAACTTTGGTCCGCTGACGCCGGAAAGCCTGAGAAAGGCGCATGCGCTGCTTGAAAGCGGCAAGGCGATTGGCAAGATCACCTTTGAGGCCATTCCGGCGTAATCGGAAACTTCGCGGTGTGACAGCCGGACCTGATGCAAGACATCACAAAGGGGCGCCAGATAATGGTGCCCCTTTGAGTTTTACGGGTGTTCTGGCGGGACGATTTGGTCGTCAGCTTTCGTTAAGTGCGGCGATGACGTCTGCTTGCCTGACCATGACTTCGGCCTGTTTGATGGAGGCGATATCAATCAGGCGACCATCAAGTGCAACGGCACCCGCGCCTTCGGCCTGAGCCTTTGCCATGGCTTCAAGAATGCGTTTGGCCTTGGTGACTTCGGCGTCTGACGGGGAATAGACTTCGTTGGCAAGGGTGATCTGGCTGGGGTGGATGGCCCATTTGCCTTCGCAGCCCAGCACCATGGCGCGTGCGGCTTGTGCGCGGTAGCCATCCGGGTCGGAAAAGTCCCCAAACGGGCCATCAATCGGGCGCAAACCATTGGCACGGGCCGCGACGACCATGCGTGCAATGGCGTAATGCCACATGTCACCCCAATGATAATCGCGTGGTGTGTCGCCGTCCTTGTCGGTCAAAACGCCATAATGCGGGTTCGGGCCGCCAATGCCGGTTGTCATGGCCTTGGTCGAGGCGGCGTAATCAGCCACCCCGAAATGCAGGCTTTCATTGCGCGGCGAAGCGGCAGCGACTTCGTGGATGTTTTGCATGCCAAGGGCGGTTTCAATGATCAGTTCAAACCCGATGCGTTTTTTGCGCCCTTTTGCGGTTTCAATCTGGGTCGCCATCATATCAAGCGCATAAACATCCGCGGCCGTTCCGACCTTGGGGATCATGATCAGATCAAGCCGGTCGCCAGCCTGTTCAAGCACATCAACAACATCGCGGTACATATAATGGGTATCAAGTCCGTTGATGCGCACCGACAGCACCTTGTGGCCCCAATCAATGTCATTGATCGCAGCGATGATGTTTTTGCGTGCCTGTTCCTTGTCACTGGGCGCAACCGCGTCCTCCAGATCAAGGAAAATGGCGTCGGCTTTTGATTTGGCGGCCTTTTCAAACAGTTCGATGCGGCTGCCGGGAACGGCAAGTTCGGACCGGTTCAGGCGCGCGGGGGCCGGGGTCGGTGTTGTGAAGCTCATGATAACGTTTCTCCAAAACCTGTCATTTCAAGACGGCAACGCGTCGGCAAGTTCGCCGTGCGATGCCTTTGTCGTATTCTTGTGGCGTGTTATTGCGTCCCGTTTTCGGGATCGTACCGTGGCCGCCGTGACAGTCTGCTTTTCTGCGATCATTGTGCGCCGCAGTAGGCTGGGTTTCAATTTATGGTGCAGATGCGAATGCTGGCAAGCTTAAAAACACCGGGTCGTATTGTGCTTTGGGTGCAGACCGATGCTGAATAAGAAAAACTGCAACTACGAAGGACAAAGCAATAGCCCCTTAACCCAACAGCCGTTAGATTACCGCCGATATCATGGTTCGGGATCGTTTCCCAACACGCGTTGCCCCATCTGCAGGTAGTATCAAACGACCCATGCGTCGCGCTTATTCCACCCTTGTTTCCGTCGGACTGGCCCCATTGTTGATCATGGGGGCCTGTTTGGTGCTGGCGATATCACCGAGCCTTGTGCCGGCTGAATTTTCGGGGCTGGTGCGGTATGGCCCGTTTCTTCTGGCGGGGTTGGGCGGGGCCATCGCATGGTGGTTCAACCGTGGGCGTGCGGTTTTTGTCATGCTGCTTTTGCTGGTGTGTTACTGGCTTTTGGTGGGCAACGGTGGCGGGTTCTCGCCCGATGGGATGGCCTTTTTACGCATTGCGACCCTGTATGTGATCCCGGCCAATTTGTTGATCCTTGGTTTTACCGCCGAGCGCGGTGTTTTAAACCCGCGTGGCATTGCACGGATGCTGGTGCTTGGGTTGCAGATTTTTGTCATGTTGATGCTGGCAGGGCAGCCTGATGTTGGCTTGGCACTTTATCGCATACTCGATACCCGGTTCATAAATGATGGCGGTTTTCTGTCGGTCATGCCGCATCCGGCCATGATCCTGTCTGTGGTTGCGGTGGTCTTGTTGTTGATCCGTCATAAGCCGCTTGAGACAAGCTTTGCTGCGGCAATCATTGCCATCACGGTGGCAACGGTGATGGGCCCCGGTGCCATTCAATATGGCTATCTGGCAGCAACTGCCGTGGTGCTGGCCGGATTGGCACAGGAAGCGTGGCGAATGGCATTTGTCGATGATTTGACCGGCCTTGCCGGGCGGCGTGCGCTTGGCCATGCCATGTCGGAACTTGGCAGCCAGTATGCGATTGCCATGCTTGATGTGGATCACTTTAAAAAGTTCAACGATACCTATGGCCATGATGTTGGCGATATCGTTTTGAAAAAGGTTGCCCGCGAATTGGCCCGTGTTGGCGGGGGAGGCAAGGCGTTCCGATATGGTGGGGAGGAATTTACCGTTGTCTTTGCCGGGCGGACGGCAGAAAAAGTTCATGAACCGCTTGAAGCCCTGCGCAAACGGATTGCCGAGAATAAAATCACCGTACCCGAAAAGAATAAAACCGTATCGGTGACGATTTCAGTCGGCCTTTCGGACATTGACGAGGATGTAAAAGACCCTTGGGCGGTTTTGAAGCGCGCCGATCAGAAGCTTTACGAGGCCAAACAGGCCGGGCGTAATCGAATTTCGGCCTAAGTATAAATAAAAATTCAGTATTTGAATTAAATTTAGAAGAATATTAATTCAAATTTGAAGTAAAAATACACAATTATTGGTTCAATATATTTATTGTTATTATCGTTTTACGATTAGTTTTCTGGTGCTAGTCTTTTGGAGTCTTTTCATTGTTTGTGGAGGATTCCAATGCCGCGCATCATCGGTACAAATCAAGACGACGTAATCTGGGACGAATGGACCAATGACACTGTCTATGGTCTGGAAGGTGATGACACCATCTATTTCGGCAGTGGAGACACCATTATCGGTGGTCCTGGGGCAGATACCTTTATTGCCCGGACGAGCCAGGATTATACGCTGTCCTATGAACTGTCAGACGATCCGGTTCATATCGAGTTTTACAATCATTTTAATGACGACCGCGAGACTCGCGATATCGAGCTTACCGGACATGGCGGTGATGCCGAGGGCGATACGTTAGAGTTTTACAACGACGATTATTACCACGAGCAGGAGTTCGACCTCACCGGTTCCGATCATGATGATTATCTTCAGGGGGAATTTTATTCCGTTGATGGCGGCGGCGGTGCCGATACGATCATATTTGATTATCGGGATGTCAGAAATTTCGGCCCTTATGAGGCAACAGTCACATACGTCAGATCACCAGAAGGTGTCATTTTTGATCAGGACAGCATGACCGGTGTTGGCGGTGATGCCGACGGCGACCAGATTTCAATTCTCGATGATACGGAAGAAACCCCCGATCTTAATGTGCGTGGCTCCAATCATGACGACACCTTGATTGCCGGTGAAGAGCGCGGCGGTATCCTGATGGGCGCTGGCGGGGATGATTTCCTTGTCGGGAGCGAGCGTTCCAATGAACTTTGGGGTGAGTGGGGCAATGATACACTGCTGGGTCATGGCGGTGATGACACGTTGAATGGCGGGTCGGGTGCCGATTTCATCAATGGCGGAGACGGTCAGGATGAAGCCACATTCATCCATTCCAACGAAAGTGTTCATGTCGAGTTGACGGATGGTGCGGCGATTGTCAGTGGCGGCCATGCCGAGGGTGACGTCATTACCGGCGTCGAGGATATATTCGGGTCGCGCTATTCAGACGTCCTGATCGGCAATGACGGCGACAACGTGATCGACGGCTTTTATGGTTTTGATTCGATCTATGGCGGGGAGGGCAACGACACCCTTTCGGGCACTTTCGTCTATGGCGAGGCCGGTGACGACATCTTGCATGGCCAGCAGCACGGCATGGGTGGCCGCGATACGCTTGATGGCGGGGATGGCGACGATACCCTGTATGGCAATGACGGGGGGGATCACCTTTATGGCGGTGAAGGCAATGATACGCTGATCGCCAGTAACATTTATTACGATGATTTCTTTGAACCTGACGCGACCTCTATGTGGGGTGGGAATGGTGATGACGTGATTAAGGGCGATGTCGCCAATGACGCTCTGTTTGGCGGGAATGGTGATGACGTTATGAACGGCGGGTTCGGCGATGATTACATGTCGGGCGGTGCTGGCCGGGATGTAATCAATGGCAGCACGGGCGATGACCATGTTTTTGGCGGTGACGGGCATGACGTTCTTAATGGTGGGCGTGGTCAAGACGATTGGGTCGAAGGGGGCGATGGCAACGACCTGCTGACCGGCGGGACGTTCGTGTGGCGTGAGTTTGAAGGCGGGGCGGAACGCGACCGCATCGTCGATTTCAATCCCGATGCCGGGGAACACAGCGACCATTTGATGTTTGGTCAAACGTTTCAGGAAAAAAGCGGCATCGAGGACTTCGATGATTTCCTTGAACATGCCAGCGATAATGAAGACGGCGTCTATATCGATTTTGCCAATGGTCGTCATTACGACTATGGGGTGCAAATCGATGACATGACCGTTGACGAACTGACGCCCGACAATGTCATTTTCGCCGATTATCTTGGATAGCTGTGCGGTCAGGCGAGGGCATTGATCCAGATCGAAATTCCAATCCACCCCCTATTTGCGAACCTTTGACGGAGGGCATGATCGTGCCGCTTATTGGAACAGATGGTGACGACGTTCTGTATGAAACCACGGCAAACAGTACGCTGTATGGCATGGATGGCGATGACACGCTGATTGGCAATGATGGCATCAGTTCCCTGTTTGGTGGAAACGGGGACGATACACTGATTGGCGGGGGCGGAAATGACCGGCTGACCGGCGGGGCCGGGGCGGATGTGTTGAACGGTGGCTCGGGCATCCGCGATGCGGTGTTTTATGAGGGTGAAAATGCCACGGATGCGGTCCACGTCAATCTTGCAACCGGCACAGGGTTTGGCGGTGAGGCAGAGGGGGATGTGCTGCGCGACATTGAAGTCGTCTATGGCACGGAATTTGACGATACCCTGATTGGCAGTGATCAAAGCGATGTGCTTTGGGGGCGGGGCGGTAGTGACCTTCTTATCGGGGGGGACGGGGATGATTTTCTGTATGGCGATTATCTTGGCGATACGTCGGGCGACGACACCGTTTTGGGCGGCGATGGCAATGACACCCTGACCGGGCGGGACGGCAATGATGTTCTGATTGGCGGCGATGGGAATGATCGCCTTAGCGGCGGGGCCGATGGCGACATCCTGTCGGGCGGGGCCGGGGTGGATACCCTTGATTACAATGATAACGGTACCGAAGGGGTGACAATTAACCTTGCGACCGGGACCGCATCGGGTGGCACCGCCGATGGGGATGTGTTTGACGGGTTTGAAAATGTGCGTGGTTCGGGTGTCGCCGATGTGATTGTCGGCGATGACGGACGCAACCATCTGGACGGATTTTACGGTGACGATCATGTGCGCGGCGGTGATTTCCACGATGTCCTGACCGGTGGCGGGGGCAACGACACCCTTGAAGGCGGGGATGGCAATGATCTTCTGACCGGTGATGGTCGGGATGCCTATGGTGCGCCCGGATCAGATACATTTTTATGGACGGTTTTTGAAGGCGGTGCCGAACGCGACCGCATTACCGATTTTGACACCGGTGAACAGGGCGATCGGTTTGTTTTTGGCAAAACGTTTCAGGAAAAAAGCGGGATTGAAAGTTTCGATGATTTTCTGGACCACGCCAGTGAAAATGAAACAGGTGTGTATGTCGATTTCGCCGATGGCCGTCACTATGGCTATGGCGTGCAGATTGACGGTGTGACGCTTGATGAACTGACATCGGAGCATGTCGTTTTTGATGATGACGATGATGGTGAACTGCCGATTGACGATCTGTAATCGGTGGGGTGTTAAGCCCGATCAACCCTGTGGAGGACGCCATGGCCAAGATCATCGGAACAGATGCGAATGACAGCCTGATCGGGACTGCCGATGTTGACCAGATATACGGGCTTGCGGGCGATGATCGTCTTGAGGCGGTTGGTGTTGGCGATACCCTGATCGGTGGAGCGGGATCGGATACGTTTGTTCTGACCGAAGACTGGCAGGATGTGACGCTTGATTACGCTGATTCTGATGTGGCGATTGGACGCGCATATCTGTACCGGGATGGCACAACCTATGTTCGTGACGGTGCGGGTGATATTGACCGGAGCGATGTTCAGGCCGATTTTGCGAACATCAGCATCACCGGAACCAGATATGACGACGCGTTTAGTGGTCATTGGAAACTGGTGGAAGGCGGGGCTGGTGCAGATCAGTTTGATCTGACGTCGGGGGCGGTGACATATGCGCATTCGCCCGAAGCTGTACATCTTGATTTCGATGCCGGCCTTTTTGACGGCGGGGATGCCGATGGCGACGTATTTTTAACTGTGCGTGGCCTTACCGTTCATGGCTCAAGCCATGACGATCATCTGGTGGGGGCAAGTGGCCTTTATAATGACGTTTACCTGCATGGCGGGGACGGGGATGACCTGCTTGAGGCGCGCGGTGACGGTAGTGCGCTGCACGGGGATGCCGGGAATGACACGATGCTGGGCACCAGCGGGAATGACTATTTCAATGGCGGGCCGGGCCGGGACGTTATGATCGGTGGTGACGGGCAGGACCGGATCGACTATCGCGACGCGTCTTCGGGGGTTTACGTCAATCTTGCGACGTCGCAAGTCAGTGGTGCTGAGGCGGACGGGGACGTGTTTTCAAGCATTGAAGATGTCTACGGGTCGTCTTTCGAAGACGTTTTGATTGGCAGTGATACGGACAACGATATTTATGGCTATGCCGGGGATGATTTGATCATTGGTGGCGATGGTAATGATCAACTGGCCGGTGACGGCTACTACGGGCCTGCCCCGGTAAGTGTCACCATCAGTGACGATACCATCCTTGGCGGTGACGGAAAGGATTGGATTAACGGCGGTGCCGGAAATGACATTTTGCTTGGCGGGGCGGATGACGACCGGATCGAAGGCGGTGTCGGTGCGGATGTCCTTGATGGTGGAGATGGCGAAAACTGGCTGGTGTATCAAAAGACACTGAGCACGGGTTCGGAGGGTGTTTATGCCAATATCGAGACCGGCGTTGTGTCTGGCGGGGATGCGCAAGGGGATGTCATTTCCAATTTCACCCACATCATCGGATCAGCAGAAGATGACGTCCTGATTGGAAATCAGGACCGCAACGAACTATATGGCGGGTTTGGCGATGATGTTATTTCTGGCGGTGGCGGACACGACTTCCTGATCGGGGCTTATGGCGCGGATACCATCGAAGGTGGTGACGGGAATGATTATCTTCTGGGCGGAACCGAATGGCGCCAAGATGGCGGCGGGGCCAATACATTCGTCTGGAATGAGTACGAAGACGGCCCTGAGCGCGACCGGATAGGGGATTTTCAGGCGGGGCGCTATGGCGACCGTATCGCACTTGGTTCCGAGTTTCAGGACAAAAGCGGCATTCACGATATTAGTGACGTGCTGGCGCATGCCCAGCAGACGGACGAAGGTGTCTATATCGATTTTAGCAATGGTCGCGGCCACACATATGGTGTGGTGCTTGATGGTGTTGAAAAATCCGATTTGGACAGCAGCAATTTCGACTTTGCTGATGACGATGTTCTTGGCTGAGCCGGGGCGTGCCCTTTAAAGCTCGTCAAACTTAAACACCAGCCGCATCGATCCGGCTGTATTGGCCAGCGTTGCCAGACAGTTGCTAGCGCGTTCTGGCGCGATGGTAACGGCAAAGCGCGTGGTGTAAATCCGGGCGTCCTTTTCATCGGTGCTTGAGGCGGCAAGGCGCACGATATTGGCGTTGTATTCGATAAAGATTTCCGACAGACGCGCGATTAGGCCGGGCTGATCAATGCCGGAACATTCGATCATGTGGGTCGCGCCGGGGGCTGTGGTGAGCGCCGGGATGGCGGCGATTTCTTCCACCTTGATATCCGCATTTTCCAGTGACAGCGCGTTCAGTGCGGTTGCGCATTCGCTTACCGGGCAGCCGTCAGGCAACTCACAGCTGGTTTCGAATTTTGCCGTGCCATCCTCAAGGGCAAAATATGTCGGTCCCAGATTGGCGCCGATGTCAAAAATACGGCCAGAGATGTCGGACACAAGACCGACCCGGTCATTGCAGGAAATGGTGATCCGCGCATTGGCATTCATTTGAGAATCTCCGTCATATTCAAGGTCGCTTGGGCAGTGGCGAAGCTTGAGCATATCATCGCAGTCGCCCGACATGCAGTGATAATTATACCCGCGATCGCAAGGCCGCAGATACGGTCCGATGGTGCAAACGGATTACTAGCAGATGATCACAATCATATGAATGAACTGATCGTCATGACGGCCCCGTAAGCATCCCGACAGCGTAATTTCGAACAGCAATGTTCAACATAACAAACTTACAGGAGTTTGAGAGATGCGTGCGTTCAAAAAAACCGTTCTTGCAGTTGTTGCCGGTGCGACTTTGACCTTTGGCGCAATGTCGGCCAAGGCCGCAGACATTGTCGACACGGCGGTATCTGCCGGATCGTTCACGACACTGGTTGCCGCAGTGAAGGCCGCAGGTTTGGTCGATACCTTAAAGGGTGAAGGTCCGTTCACGGTATTTGCACCAACCGATGAGGCCTTTGCCAAATTGCCCGCCGGTACGGTCGAGGATCTGCTCAAGCCGGAAAACAAAGACAAGCTTGTGGCCGTTCTGACCTACCACGTTGTGCCGGGCAAAGTGATGTCAGGTGATATCGCAGGCAAGGAAATGATGGTCGAAAGCGTTCAGGGCGACACGATTGATGTGAATGCCATGAACGGCGTGATGGTTGACGGTGCAACTGTTACCTCGGCCGATATTGAGGCCGATAACGGTGTGATCCACGTCATTGATACCGTGATCATGCCGGGCATGTAAGTCGCAGGCCATTTAAGCAACGCAGCCCCGCACGTGTTCGTGCGGGGCTGCTTTTTTTATGATGATGCACGTAATCGGTTTGATTGCCGTGGGCGTATCACAAAAGGTTCAAAGCGTTGGAATGCTTCCGGGTTGGGCCACTATGGGTTGGGCTGCTTTAAAGCAAAATGGCTTAGCTGACCGGGGTGGTTTCAAGCATATTCTGACGGACGCTGATGGCCTGATGATCAAGGTGCCGGCGTAAATCCATTGCAAGGTCGAGACAGTCACCAAGGCGTTCAAGATAGCGTTCTTCCTCTGGATCATCCGGGTCGATTGCCAGACAGGACGCAAGATAGATTTCTGCGGCCTGTTCCTGAGTACGTGCCAGCTTGGCGGTCTGCATCGGGTCGGAATCAGCGGAAAAAGCATCAAACAGGAATGCCTTTTCGTTTGGGCCGAGGTTAAGGGCCTCAATCTGTTTGGCGATGCGTTTATGTTCCGTCTGATCAATATGTCCGTCGGATTTGGCTGCTGCGATCATTGCGCGGATCAAGGTCAGGCGAAAATCGGCGTTGTCGCGGCTGCGTTCGAGTTCCGGGGAAAAGCCGCTGTCGGCAGGGACGTGGTCAAGATCGCTGTCCTGACTGTGATCCTTGGGGGATGCGTTGTTTTTGTAATCGCGCCATGCCTTGTAAGCCAGACCGGCAACAAGGGATGTGCCGCCATAGGCCAGCACTTTACCGCCCATTTTGCGGCCTTTCTTGGAGCCCAGGACAGCCGACATCAAGCCGCCACTGATCGCACCACCCACCAATCCGCCACCAACACCACTGCCCAGGCTATTCCCAACCATGTTGGCCAAGCCGCCAGATTTGCCGCCAGTGTCGCCACGGGTGTTGCCACCTTTGTTGGCGAGGCTGTCTGCGATACCGCCCAGTTTTCCGGACATTGTCGAACGCCCGCCACCCGAATTTCCCAAAACATCGCTTAGAAGTTTTCCGATATCCATGAACATCTCCTGCATTTTTTTACTTTGCCCAATGCTCGATATGTTTAGGGGGCGGCAAACGGCAAGACCGATATGGGCAAAGTCGTGCTTTGAGGCCCTTTTTGCGGGCAATGCAGTGATATGGGTCACATTTTCGTGGGGAAAGTCAGGGGGTTTGGAGAAGGTGTGCGCAAGACTGTTCAGGGCAAATGACAAAGGCCCGACGCGGGAACGTCGAGCCTTTCAATGGTGCGCCCGGAAGGATTCGAACCTCCGGCCCTCTGATTCGTAGTCAGATACTCTATCCAGCTGAGCTACGGGCGCATTTTATGTTCTACGCTAAATGGCGAAGGCTCGACGCGTGAACGTCGAGCCTTCCGATGGTGCGCCCGGAAGGATTCGAACCTCCGGCCCTCTGATTCGTAGTCAGATACTCTATCCAGCTGAGCTACGGGCGC
>NZ_NXGX01000004.1 GCF_002844275.1 Thalassospira lohafexi | reverse complement strand
CCCACCCCCTTAAACTGTCAAACACCTTTTTGTAAAAAAGGGACAGAAATGCCCTTACGCAAAATTTTTGCGCGAAGACACATATAGGTTTCACTTTTATGACCCGCAAGAGGGGTCATCTTAAGAAGTTTTGTCCCAACCCGATTGTAACCATATTCTTTTGGGCGTTTAAAGGGCTAAGATGTTCGCGCAACACCGTTAAATGTTGAGAATCAGGTTACGCCAAAAGATCAAAACAGATCAAAAATACCCAAAATTCCATCATGAGGCCCCATGCCCCACAGCAAAAACAACACTGATTCGCTCCAGTCAAACGCCCTGCCCGGCCAAAGTACTCCGATTGAGGTGATTGATATGCATACCGGCGGCGAGCCGTTGCGGATTATCACATCGGGATACCCCGCCATTCCGGGCGACGACATTCTGGCCAAGCGGCGTTATGCCCGCGACCATCTTGATCATTTGCGCCGTTTTTTGATGTTTGAACCGCGCGGGCATGCCGACATGTATGGTGCGATACTGGTTGAACCGAGCCTGCCGGATGCAGATATGGCCGTGCTGTTCATTCATAATGAAGGCTATTCGACCATGTGCGGGCACGCGATCATCGCCCTTGGCCGCTATGCGGTTGATTATGGCCTGGTCAAAGTGGTCGAGCCGGTCACGCACGTGAATATCGAATGCCCGTGTGGCATGGTTCGGACCGAGGTCGAAGTCACCAACGGACAAAGCCGCAAGGTGCGGTTTTCATCCGTGCCCTCCTTTATGTTTGCCCGAGATCTTGCCCTGACCTTGGAAGATGGACGCAGCTTTAAAACCGACATCGGGTATGGCGGTGCGTTTTACGCCATTCTTGATTCCGGGCAATTTGGCCTGCCGATCAGCTCATCGGTCACAAACAAGCTGACGCAGCTTGCTGAGAAAGTATGTTTGGCGGTGAGGAAAGCCATCCCGCTTTCCCACCCCGATCATGATGATCTGGCGTTTTTGTATGGCGCGATCTTAACCGATGGCAAAGACACGTTTGGCGACACACCGACGCGCAATATATGTGTGTTTGCCGACAGTCAGGTTGACCGCAGCCCGACCGGATCGGGTGTCAGTGCCCGACTTGCCATTCAACACGGCAAGGGCCTGATCCAAACCGGCCAGTCGCGCCGGTTCGAAAGCATTGTCGGATCGGGTTTTGAGGGGGCGGTCACCAGCACAACCACCTGCGGGCCGCACGCGGCTGTCATCGCCTCGGTCAAGGGGTTGGCCCATTATAGTGGCAAGGCCAGTTTCTGGTTTGAAGACAATGATGATGTCGGACGGGGGTTTATGCTGCGCTAACGCTGGGCGGTTTGGGCCACCGCTGTCTTTAAACACCGCCTCGCCGTCCCTACTGACGGGCGTTGCGCAGGCAATCCATCAGGCTGTTGGCGGAATTTTCAATATGGTCGGCCAGAAGTCCCACCGCCTCGTCAACGTTGCCGGCTTTACAGGCTTCGAAAATCTGATGGTGTTCGCGCTCCGCCCGATCGGTTTCCCCCGAAAGGGCGAGTTGCGCCTGTGCAAAGCGGACCGTGTTGTTGCCAATCATGCGGATGATTTCAAGCGTCTTGGGCCGGTTTGACGCCCGATACAGCCGGTCATGGAATTCGCGGTTAAGCTCCCCCCATTTCGACACATCGCCAGACCGGAAAGCTTCGTCATAGACCATCAGGATATCTTCGACCGACTTTAAATCCGTCGGTGTCATGCGCGGAATGGCATGACGGAGCAATTCGCATTCGAGCAATTTGCGGACTTCAAACAATTCTTCGATTTCATCAAGCGACAGCTGGGCGACAATCGCCCCCTTATGGGGCTGAAACGAGACCAATCCTTCGGCGTCAAGGCGCTGAAGCGCTTCGCGAACCGGAATGCGCGACACATTATATTCACCGGCGATCGCATCCTGACGCAACTGGAAGCCCGCAGGGAAATCACCCGATAAAATGCGGGCCCTGAGGTCTTCGGTAACCTGATCGGTAATGGTGCGGCGGGTAAATCGCGGTGATGCGGTCATTTCAGCTCTTTTATAATGGGTCCCGGTTTCTTGGCATCCGGGGTAACGATCTGTCCAGTTAGACTGGCATATCCATGATTAGTCATAACCATGCACCCGCCAAGTCGCAATACAATTGCATACTGTATAATCAGGGACCCATCGCGCAAATACAACGAAGGGAGCATAAAGCCCCCTTCGGTCGGTTAGTTTACGACAAAACCATGTTTGTAGGGATCACGGTCATCAATAAAGATCGTGTTATACCCGTGCTTACGCGCCCAGCCTTCGATACCGGGCACCACCGCGTCATACGCGCCGACTTTGGTGTGCTCGACCACGCTGACCCTGAATTGTGATCCAATGATACTTTCATGGACCAACTCATGGGCCGGGTCCCATTGTCCCTTGGCCACGAGCTGTGCCAGACGGGCCGACGACCCGGTGCCACAGGGCGACCGATCAATGCCCTTATCACCGTAAAACACCGCATTGCGATGCGTGCTGTCAGGCTGGGTCGGTTTGCCGGTCCATTGGATATGCGACAGGCCCTTGATGTCGGGATAGAGCGGGTGGATAAAGTCGTTTTGCTCATTCAAACGGCGGCGGAGTTCCGGGCTGATGCGTTGCAAATCACCGGCCGTGAAATCCGATACATCCCGGTAGTTTTCTTGCGGCTCGACAATCGCATAGAAATTCCCGCCATAGGCCACATCAACCGTGATCGGACCAAGATCGGGACAGTCAACGGCAATATCGGTTTTATACAGGAACGACGGCACGTTGGTCAGCTTGACCGATTCGACGTATTCACCGACCTGATTATACTCGGCAATCACAAGCCCGGCCGGGGTTTCAAGTCGCAAGCGCCCCGGTGTTTTGGGCTTCACCAGGCCTTCTTCAATCGCCATGGTCACCGTCCCGATGGTGCCATGGCCGCACATCGGAAGGCAGCCCGACGTTTCAATAAACAGTACTGCAACATCATAATCATCGGACGTCGGATCATAGAGGATTGATCCCGACATCACGTCATGACCGCGCGGCTCAAACATCAGGCCGGTGCGGATCCAGTCATATTCGGCCAGAAAATGCGCCCGCTTTTCAAGCATGGTCGCACCGTGAAGTTTGGGTCCGCCGCCGGCAACCAGACGCACCGGGTTGCCGCAGGTATGACCATCAATACAAAAGAAACTGTCTTTCGCCATGGGTGGGGCCTTCTAGAAACGATTGATACGATAGGGCGTCATGTTGATCGGGGTTTCTTCCCCACTCATAAGATCAGAAATCAGACGTCCGGTGGTTGCCCCCATGGTCAGGCCAAGGTGCCCGTGCCCAAAGGCGAAAAAGACGTTCTGATGATTGGGGCTTTTGGAAATGACCGGTTTTGAATCGGGCATCGATGGACGAAAGCCCATCCATTCCGTGCCGCCATCACCATTCAGCTTGGGCAGGACTTCCTTACCCTTGGCAAACAGTGCCTTGGCCCGATCATAATTGGGAGCCGCAGTCAGACCGCCAAGTTCGACCGCACCGCCAACGCGAATGCCCATTTCCATCGGGGTCATGACGAAACTGTCATCGGCACAAATCACCATGCGCGACAGTTTGGCATCGTGATAAGGCACCGTGGTGTTATAGCCCCGTTCGGTATCAAGCGGTACTGGCGAGCCCAGACGTTTGGCGAGCGTTTTAGACCATGCACCACAGGCAACCACCACCGTGTCAAAGGTGATCTGGTCGCCCGATGTGGTCATTGCCGCACGTGGTTTGCCATCGCGATAGACAAAGTCCGTGACTTCGGCGGTTTCAAATTTACCCCCCTGATCGAGGAAGCATTTATATAGCCCCATCACGATCTTATAGGGGTCAAGCACTCTGCCCCAGTCTTCTTCCATCACGCCGCATGAAAAGATCGGTGCCAGATCGGGTTCGAGGTCGCGCACCTCAGCACGGGTAAGATCGCGGATTTTAATGCCGTTCCGCCGACGAAGGTCACTTGCATAATCATCTTTGCGGCGCGAGGCATCGCTGCGATAGACAGCCATCGCCCCCTCTTTTTTAAAGACGGCATCGGCAAGGCCAGCCTTGGCAATCACGGGATCGTAGTCATCCCATGCGCGGTTAAGGAGTGCGGCCAGTTCGGTTGCGATCTGCTCAACCCGGGATTTGGAGCTTGCAGCCAGGAAACGTAACAGCCATGGCAACATCTTTGGCAAATAGCCCCAGCGCACCGAAAGCGGGCCGAGCGGATCCATCAGCCAACCGGGCACGTTCATCAGCGTTCCGGGCATTGCAATCGGCGCACATTCGGTTACCGCAATCCCACCGGCATTGCCAAAGGACGCCCCCATTCCCGGCTCACCACGGTCCAGAATGGTCACATCATAACCCTTATCCTGAAGGGCGAGTGCGACATTCACGCCGATAATCCCGGCACCAATCACGACGGCCTTTTGACCAGATGCATTCGGGGTTTTGGATTTTGAGGGCGATTGGGGCATTTGGGGGCCTCGTCAAATATGGTGCGTGTCGTTTCTGGAATTTAACTGCCGACAAGATGGCAGGAAACTCCCCCGCGAGATGTCACGAGGGAGCTTACTGTTTCATCATTCGCAATCGAAATGCAATCGGTTGATGCCACAACCGGCTGCATTTTAGGTCGTGCCTAGAGGCTTGGACGGGTATCGATTGCCTTCTGGATTTCCGCCTTGATCGTTTCAAGCTCTTTGCCAACCAGCGGAAGACGCGGGGCGCGCACGTGCGCCTTGCCCACACCGGTCATTTCCTGTGCCAGTTTAATGTACTGAACCAGTTTGGCATGCACATCCATGTGCAGAACCGGGGTGAACCAGCGGTAAATCGGAAGGGCTTCTTTGTATTTACCTTCAGACAGCAGTTTCCACAGCGCGACTGATTCTTTTGGGAAGGCATCAGTAAAGCCGGAAATCCAGCCAACAGCGCCAAGCACCTGCGTTTCCATGACAAGGTCGTCCATACCACAGAACAGAACGAAGCGATCACCACAGGCATTGTAAATGTCGGTGATACGGCGCGGATCGCCGGAACTTTCCTTGATCGCGACCAGATTTTTAACATCGGCCAGCTGATTGAATTCTTCTGGTTTGATGTCGATGCGATAGGCACCCGGATTGTTGTAAATCATGATCGGAAGCTTGGTAGCGCCCGCAACGGTGCGGAAATGTTCGATGTTTTCGCGCGGATCAGCGGTGTAAACCATGCCCGGCAGCAGCATCAGGCCATCAGCGCCAAGCTCTTCGCAAGCCTGAACATAACGGATCGCAGCCTGGGTCGAGTTTTCAGCAACACCGGACAGAACCGGAATACGCCCCTTGGTGACTTCGACAGCAAGTTTGAGGACGGCAATTTTTTCGTCCGGCTCAAGGGCGGTGTTTTCACCGACCGAGCCCAGCATCACCAGACCATCGACGCCCGCGGTGATCAGGGCTTCGATCTGTTCGGCGGTCATGTCGAAATCGATTGAGCCGTCTTTGTTCATCTGTGTGGCAACGGCGGGGAAAACGCCAGTCCAGTTTACCTGCATGGGAAAGTAACCTCCTGATACAGCGCGACCCGTTTTGGCGCGCGCATTACACATTCAACCCCCATATTCACGAGAGCATGTTCAATTCATGTATATTGTATACAAAATATACATCGGGGATGCAAAGAGATTTTTGACCAAAAAGAAAAGGCCCCGCGAACGGAGCCTTTAAATCTACAACACCAACGGAGGAGATATCTCATTTTACGTTTTCTGTGGTCCAAATCGTACAGCATGGACGTGATCAACGGGTGCCGTCCCGGTCACGAAGGCAAGCGTTTTGGCAATGATCACCTGATCACAGAGTTCGCGTTCGACCAGGCCCCGGGCTGCTGCGCCATAAGCATGACGGGTTGCATCATCCTCCATCAGTTTTTCGATGGCATCGGCAAGCGCATTTGCATCGCGCAAGGGCACAAGAAGACCATTTTCCTGATGGGAGACAATTTCGCGACATCCGGGCACATCGGTTGACACCATGGCAAGCCCCGAGGAAGCGGCTTCTAACAATGATTTGGGCAGGCCTTCGCGCCATGACGGCAAAACGGCCAGATCAGCAGAACGCAGCAAGTGCGCAATGTCGCTTCGTTTGCCAAGCCATTCGATCAGTCCGTCTTGCTGCCATTTCACCAGATCGCTTTCCGATGCACTGTCAGGATTGGCAGGATCGGCATCACCGACCAAAAGGAAACGATAGGTTCGATTGCGCGATTTAAGAATGCGGGCGGCCTCGATCAGCTCAGCAAGCCCCTTTGACCACAGCATTCTAGCGACAAATATCGCAGTTTTGGGGCCGTCCGATGATGTGGTTCTCGGTGCAAAGGCAGAAATATCCACCCCTGACCCACGGATCAGCGCCAGTCGGCTTTCCCGAAAACCAAGGTCAGACATAAGCGCATGATCATCGCGGTTCTGCACGATCACGTTGATGGACGGGCACCGGGCATACACCCGCAAAACCAGCGACACAATATGTCGAACAACGCGGGCATTGACACCGCCAGACACAAACAGGAAGCCAAGCCCGGTTATCATATTAACTGATCGCTTTGCCCCCACCAATAGACCGGCAAAGGCAGAAAGAACAACACACTGTATCGCGACATTGACGATGACGTCGGGCTGTTCGCGCCGGATCAGACAGGCCAGCGACTTTACCGTTTTAAGTGACTTGAGCGGGCTTAAGCCGCCGCGCGCAATCGGTACATCAACGACGCGAAAGCCTTCGCTGCGCAACGCGTCCGCAGCATCACCCACATTGCAGGCAACAACGACGTCGTCCCCACGCACCAAGGCCGCACGACCAAGTCCGATGCGATGGGATACGAAAGACCAATCCTCGGCACAGACGATCATGGTTTTGCGTCTAAGCAGTGTTTGACGACCTCCGAGAGCAGGTTTTCCTAAAAGCAGCCACTCTCGCCGCAAGAATGCCAAAGAAATGCCCAGCATGAACACACCAAACCACCACGACGTCCAGAATGAGTAGTTAAACAGTCCGGCGAACCAATAGGCTGCCAACATAGCAAGCGGCAGGGCAGAAACCTTGCCACCATTGCGCAAAACGTCGACGAAAGCCGTAACGGCGCAGCATGCAACCATTGGAACCATTACGAGCAAACCGATGATCCCAACCTCAAGCCAGATCTCCATAAACCAACTGTGAGGGTGGCCAGGTAAAACAGATTGGGTTGAGCTACCTGCGAGTTCATTTGCACCCGGAACCCATGGGGAAGCGTTGATTCCATAGCCAATCAAAGGATGATCAAAAACATGGCTATAGGTAAACTGCCAAATCATTTGACGATGAACATCAACAAGCCATGTAGGTAAAT
This sequence comes from Thalassospira lohafexi, assembly GCF_002844275.1. Taxonomy (GTDB): domain Bacteria; phylum Pseudomonadota; class Alphaproteobacteria; order Rhodospirillales; family Thalassospiraceae; genus Thalassospira; species Thalassospira lohafexi. Next base: position 609,639 of record NZ_NXGX01000004.1, on the reverse strand, counting down.
ATGGTACGAACCCTCTGAGATCACTCATATTGCCAGTAACCTCACCGAGCCATAGCAACACCCCGACAATCGCGACCGCAATCCCTGCAAAAACAGCAACTTTAATGAACCGCGACTTGATCAAGAAGACTAAACAAATGCCCATAGCACAGCCTGCCGCCAGAATTGCGGCCACATTAGCCCGCCCTTGAGAAACCTCCAATATTGGTAGAATTGCTATTGCTGCGATGACAGATACATATTTCCGGACACCTTTTCGGTCGAAAGCATCCGCGACAAGCATCATTGCGCCAAAGATAAGAAAACTACCGACAGGCTTAAGACGGCGCGTAATATCAAAGTTAAAATTAGGCTCGCGCAAAGCCTTTAGAGAAAGTAACTCCGGGTGAACCACTATAGAAAACACGCAAAAGATAATCAAAGCCCACGTCGCAAGAATGCATGAATCCCAAGCAATGCGTGCTTTAAGCTGTATCAATCGCATCAGATACCAAATGCCTGATAGCATCGAGAATCTTGCAACCCACGTTTCGATGGACTTTGACGGGACAACCGACCCGATTGCTGAAATCAAGAAGACAATCAAGGTGGCTACAATCAGCAACCCTAACGGCCCCATGAAATCATTCCGCATTTTACGCCATGCAGCACCATGGTCGGCAGATACGATAGCGAGAAGCAAGGATAAGCCGAGCCCGACCCCCAGCGCAGCGCGACCAAAGAAAAACAGCGGCGCAGAAATGCCAAACAAGATTGCGGCGAGGCTAAGCATCGTATCGCGCCAATGCCGCGCCGGGACAGGTTGTTGCATCGTGAATGGTTCCAAAATGAAGTCTGCCGTCTTGCTAAACCGCTGCCGGGTCGGCGTCAATCACGGATCGACGCCACCATGATGCATGTGGTTTAATCAGTCCAATAACATTCAACCTTTTGACGTTAAGGCACAGCATGACGGTGATGAAAGCCCTGTTACGGTTTCCCGGTGAACGGAAGATCATGCTTGCCGACTGCCCGATACCCTCATTGAAGCCCCATTCCGTTCTGGTGCGAACATCCGCGACCGTCATAAGCCCCGGTACGGAATTTAACCAAGTCAAGCAAACCACTGCATCCCTGATGGCCAAGGCATGGCAGCGCCCGGACCTTGTTGCCCTGACACTTAAATCATTGCGATCAGATGGCGCGCGCCAAACTTTTGATCGCGTTCAAAACCGCCTTGGTCGGCCGTTACCAATGGGATACTGCGGCGCGGGTGTTGTGCATGCCGTCGCAGATGGCATCGCCGACCTTGCATGCGAGCAGCGGGTTGCCATTGGCGGCATGGATTATGCTAACCATGCCGAGTGGAATGTGGTGCCCAAAAACTTCGCCTGCCCTGTCCCCGATGAGGTCAGCGACCAAAAGGCCGCTTTTACTACCCTGTATGCCCTTGCCCTGCATGCCCTCCGACAAGGGGGAACCGGGATTGGCGACCAGATTGCTGTTTTGGGTGCCGGGCTGATTGGTCAATTGGTTGCTCAAACCGCATTGGCCGCAGGTGCGCGTACTTCCGTCATTGAGCCAAATCTCATACGCCGTAAAACGGCAAAAACAATCGGTGCGACCGGCACATATCACGCGGCCCAAGACGCACCGGGCGATCAATTTGACACGGTGTATATCTGTGCCCCGGCACAGGGCAACCATACACTGATTGATGACGCCGCACGGCTGTGCCGGGATCGCGGAACTATTGTCTGTGTCGGGGATGTTGCCCCGCATGGCACACGCGATATTCTGTATGTTAAGGAAATCGATCTGCGTCAGGTGAGATCCTATGGACCGGGGCGCTATGATCCGGCCTATGAAGAAGCTGGTCAGGACTACCCCGAAGGACATGTGCGCTGGACTGTGAACCGGTACATGAAAGCCGCCCTTGATCTGATGGCCGATGGCAGGCTTGATCCCCTGCCCCTGATCACCCATGACATTATGTTCGATGCAATTGCCGATCACTTCACGCGAGGCGCTGACGCTGATGATCTGGCGACTGTCGTGCATTTTGCACATAGTGAGATAGTGCAAGACAATGAAAACGATTTCCGTTTGACACCCTCGTCAGGTTCTTTGCCCTGTAATGAGCCTGCTAGGGATAGGTCCGTTTCACTCGGGTTGATCGGGACGGGGAATTATCTGGGGGGCAGTTTGCTGCCACTTTTACGTAAACATACCCGGATTGATGTTCTGGCTTGCGCATCCCAAAGCGGGCTTTCGGCGTTGGCTGCGGCACGTAAATTTCGCGCGGCAAAACCTTGTTCCGACGTCACGGACATCATGGATAATTTCGAAATTAACAGCGTGATCATCGCCACCCGCCATGACAGTCATGCGACGTTGGCCGATGCGGCACTTACGGCGGGGAAACATGTCTGGCTGGAAAAGCCGATTGCAATCACACACGATGATCTGGAACGCCTACGCGCGCGCACAGCCAACCAAAAATCGGTTTTCATGATTGGCCATAACCGGCGTTACGCAGCGATGAGCCAGAAATTGCGCAAATTGCTGCCGGGCGACGCAAAGCAATTTCACTACCGGGTCCGGTTCAAACCATTATCTCTCGATCATTGGCTGAACCGCCCCGATCAAGGCGGGCGCGCCATTGGCGAGATCAGCCATTTTATTGATCTTATGACCTATCTGTCCGGTGCGAAAATCAGTGACATCGCCTGTAACTGGCGGGACCGGAAAAGGGGCGATAGCATCTGGCGTGTACTGTTCTCGGACGGGTCGGTGGGCGAGGTCAGCTATTTGCACACAACGCGCAATGAGCCCAAGGAAATCCTTGAAATCGCGGCCCAGGATTTTGGTGCAACACTGCATGATTGGCGCAGACTGCAGGTCAATGGAAAGGTCGTGATGCGAAACTGGCGGGCACGTGGCAAGGGTCAGAAAAACGCGATAAATGCCTTTGTCACAGCCGTCGAAAACGGCTTACCCGGCCCGGACACACCATCACTGAATGATGAGATCAACCTGATGGAGCGCATACTGGCCGCTGCAAACACCTAAGGGCCTTACTGTGGCCCGGCATACAGGACCAACAGCGGCAAGGTCAGCATGCTGATGATGGTTGTGATCAGGATCGTTGTCGAAGACCGATCGACACAGACGTTATAATTGCCCGCCACAACCGCAACATTGGCCCCGGCCGGAAGGGCCGCAACCAGTGTCACGATGGTCAGCCACAGCGGCGGAAGATCGAAAACAAAATGCGCTACCGAAAACACCAGAACTGGCTGCACAAACATTTTCGCAACGGTGCACAGCAAACTTGCACTTAAATTCCCGCGTACCGACTGACCATAAAGTCCAGCCCCGACCAGCAACAGGGCAATCGTCGGTCCGGCTGTTCGGAACCGTTCCAGCGTGCCGTTGATCATTTCGGGGATCGGAAGATCAATCAGGGAGGCAAGAACCCCCATCACAATCGCAATAATAATCGGGTTTCGCATGACACGCACGACACTGCGCACGACCTTAGGCAGCCAATGTCCATCGCCACCGCGTGTACCCTCGACAATCAGGATCGTCAGGCCAAGAAGGGTCAGCGGATGGATCGACAAAACGATTAACAGCGGCACCAATCCTTCTTCGCCGTACACCGCCTGAACCAGCGGGATTCCCAGAAGAACAATGTTGGAAAATACCCCGCCCATCGCCGTCACGGCCGCTTCGTCTGTTTTGGCTTTAAGCCAGACACGTGCGGCCATAAACACCAGCGCAAAGTTCAAAAGCACACCGGAATAATAGCTTCCCCACAGGCGCAAATCGAAATGCGCACTGATGTCTGATTGCGACAGGGTCTGAAACAGCATGGCCGGGATAAAGACATTCATCGCAATTTTGGCAAGGAACGGAATGCCTTCGCGCGAGATAATCTTGACGTGGGTCAAAAGAAACCCACCAAGGATCGTCAGAAACACAGGTCCGACTTTTCCGACGATCAGATCAAGCATAGTTCCCCCGGCATTATCACTGCACTGCTTATGATGAACGGGCCCCACCCCGCAAAAAGAAAGGACGGTGCCAACGACACCGTCCAGAAATAGTACAAAGCATTTCGGATACTTACCAGCCTTACGACACAAAAGCCGGACAAGGCAGCCATGCGCATTAGCCGTTCTGGTCTGTTTGCACCCGACCGACCGCATTTTTCCACCCGGCCAGCAAGTCTTCGCGGCGGCGTGGCTCAATGGCCGGGGTGTACCGGGCATCCATCTGCCAATTTTGTGCAATATGATCAAGATCGCGGTAAATACCGGCCTGCAACCCGGCCAGATATGCCGCCCCAAGGGCCGTTGTTTCGGTGACTTTAGGGCGTTCAACATCAATGCCCAGAACGTCCGAAAGCATCTGACACATCCAGTCATTGTTGACCATGCCGCCATCCACCCGCACGGCTTTTGGTGAAACACCATCAGCCGCCATGGCTTCAAACAGATCAAATGTCTGGTAACAGACACTTTCAAGCGCGGCGCGAACAAACTCACGTGGGCCAGTATCACGCGTCAGCCCGAAAATGGCCCCACGTGCATCTGGATCCCAGTAGGGTGCGCCAAGTCCGGTAAAGGCCGGCACCAGATATACGCCGTGATTGCCATCGAGCGACTTGGCCAAGCCTTCGGTCTCAGCCGCCGATTTGATAATGCCCAAACCATCGCGCAACCACTGCACCGCCGCCCCGGCAACGAAAATGGCGCCTTCGATGGCGTAACTGGTTTTCCCATTCAGGCGATAGCCGACCGTGGTCAACAAACGATGCTGGGATGTCACCGCCTCATCGCCGGTGTTGAGGATCACGAAACAGCCAGTGCCATAGGTGCTTTTGATATCGCCCGGTTCAAAGCAGCATTGCCCGAATGCGGCGGCCTGCTGATCACCCGCCATGCCAAGAACCGGGATTTCACGGCAAAACAGATCGGCATCCACCATGCCAAAATCGGCAGCACAATCGCGCACATCAGGCAGCATATTGCGCGGTACGCGGAAGATGTCACACAAATGATCATCCCAGTCGTTTTCGCGAATATTAAAAAGATTGGTCCGTGCCGCATTGGTGGCGTCGGTCGCATGGGATTTCCCGCCGGTCAACCGCCACAGCAGGAAACTATCCACCGTGCCAAAGGCCAGATCGCCCTGTTCGGCACGGGCACGCGCACCTGATACATGATCAAGAATCCACGCAACCTTGGTGGCGGAAAAATACGGATCAATCAAAAGACCCGAGCGCGCATTGACCTCGCCTTCAAGTTTTGGATCGGATTTTTTCAAATCATGGCACAGGGACGCGGTGCGTCGGTCCTGCCAGACAATCGCGTTATAAACCGGCTTGCCGGTTTTACGATCCCAGACCACGGTGGTTTCGCGCTGATTGGTGATCCCGATGGCGGCGACCTGTTGAATATCAACCCGCGCAAGCGCTTCTTTACAGACGGCGACCACCGTATCCCACAAATCTTCCGGGTCATGTTCTACCCAGCCATTATTGGGGAAATGTTGCGGGAATTCCTGCTGTGCGACAGAAACGGAATGGCCGCTTTCATCAAAGACAATCGCCCGTGAGCTTGTCGTTCCCTGATCAATGGCCAGAATATAACGCGTGTCGGTCATGTTTGTTTTCCTCCCGAGCCGGCAGTTTTCCTACCGTATTCTCCTTGCATGAAATCATGCATTTCGGCCCGCCTAACAAACGTGACCGATGATTTTGTGCCCCTATTTAGGAAAAGTTTCGCACAAAAAACAATTCGTTTTCGAAAATTTTTTCACTTTTCCTCGCCAATGCCCTGTTTTCACCTCTCTTTCACCGCCTCTCCCCCCAGCAGAAAGTGCCGCATAATCCCGGCACAGAGATTGCAGCAAATATTCGAAGTATGAATTTAAACCGGCATCTTTTTCCCATGGAGGGCTCTTATGGGATTGTATGACACGTTGATGAATGTCACCAACACCGCCTATAGCGCCAAAAACGCTGTTGAGCAGGCACGGACGATTGCATCAAACAGCCAGCCGCTTCCTGAGAAGAACAAGGAAGAAAATGCCGAGCTGGCCTATATCCGTGAACACGGCTTCACCACCTACGTCAAAGAAATCGAAGAACGCAAGATCGAAGAAATGCGCGCCAAGATGCTGCAAAGCATGGGACTGGATGAAGATGCGCTGGCCGAAATGGACGGTACCCAACGTCAGGCCATCGAAGAAGCCATATCCGATGCGATTGAGCAGAAGCTTAATGGCAATGCCGTTGCCAATGCGGAAATGAACACGCCGGAAAGTGAGAGCGAACGGCGCGACAAGATGCAGGCACAGATCGCCTTTAACCCGCGCATGTTTGATGTCTTTACCGAACTACAGTCGCAACTGCCCGCCGGATCATCGCAATCGATCCTTGGCGATGACAACAAGAACGCCAAAAACACAAAAGACGATCAGCTTATCTAAGGTCAGGACATATCATCCGGCCTTACCTGTCGATGAAAAAGGGGCGCTGCAACCAGCAGCGCCCCTTTTCGTGTAAGCGAGATTGATCTGGCGTTCTGCCAAAGATCACACGTTATTCGTCAACGCCGCCCATGCAGACGTATTTGACTTCGAGGTAATCCTCGATCCCGTATTTCGATCCTTCGCGGCCAACGCCAGACTGTTTGAAGCCGCCAAACGGGGCGACTTCGGTCGCCATGACGCCGACATTCACCCCGACCAGACCACTTTCAAGGCCCTCGGCCAGCTTCCAGATCCGCGAGATATCGCGTGAATAGAAGTAGGATGCGAGGCCGAACTCGGAATCATTGGCCATCTCAAGCACTTCATCGTCTGTGTGGAAGCGGATCAAGGGGGCCATCGGACCAAAGGTTTCCTCGCGGAAGACCGTCATCTCACGGTTGGCATCGGCAATCACGGTCGGCTGGAAGAACGATCCGCCTTTTTCATGACGCTTGCCACCGGTCAGGATACGCCCGCCTTTGGAGACCGCATCGGCAATCTGGCTTTCAACCTTCTGGATGGCCTTTTCGTTGATCAGCGGACCAATCACGGTGCCGTCTTCGAAGCCATCGCCAACCTGCATTTTCGCGACCTTGGCAGCGTATTTTTCGGCGAACTCGTCATAAACCGCGTCATGCACAAACAGACGGTTGGCACAGACGCAAGTCTGACCGGCATTGCGGTATTTCGATGCAATTGCGCCATCAACAGCGGCATCAATATCGGCATCTTCACAGACGATGAACGGCGCGTTCCCGCCAAGCTCAAGACTGATTTTCTTAACCGTATCAGCACATTGACGCATCAACAAACGGCCAACCGCGGTCGAGCCGGTAAAGGTCAGCTTGCGGACTTTGGCGTTCTCGGTCATTTCAGCACCGATTTCTACCGCATCACCGGTAACAATCGACAGCAACCCTTTGGGCAATCCGGCCCGTTCGGCCAGAACCGCCATGGCAAGGGCGGAATAAGGCGTTTCCATCGCCGGTTTAACCACCATCGCACAGCCAACAGCCAGTGCCGGGGCGGCTTTGCGCGTGATCATGGCGGTCGGGAAGTTCCACGGCGTGATGGCGGCACAAACACCCACCGGTTCTTTAAGAACCAGAACCCGGCGTCCTTCGGCAAAGGTCGGAATCACATCACCGTAAACGCGTTTGCCTTCTTCGGCGAACCACTGCAGGAACGATGAACCATAAGCGATCTCGCCCTTGGCTTCGGCGAACGGCTTGCCTTGTTCTGCCGTCATCAAGGTCGCCAGATCGTCCTGATTTTCCATCATCAGGTCGTACCATTTCATCAGAATGGCACCGCGTTCCTTGGCTGTCCGCTTTTTCCAAAGCTTCTGGGCCTTTTCGGCAACGTCAATCGCGTGCGCGACGGCGTCACGGCCAAGAACCGGAACCGTTCCAATCACGTCCCCGTTTGCCGGGTTGGTGACCTGTTCTGTTTTCCCATCTGGGGCGTCGACCCATTCCCCGCCGACGTAGGCCTGCTGGGTGAAGAGTGACGGGTCTTTAAGCGAAACCATTTTAGTGCCTCCGGTATTCTTCATTGGGAGTGACAAAATGCGATAGCCATCATCTAGTCTGCTCCGGTCAAGATGCCACATCTTCGCGAGATATTTATGGCTTGGCAATCGCAAACAGGGACAAACCCACGCTTTGCAACAAGATTGCACCCCATACGCCTGAAAGAGTTGGTTTTGGCAGAATGTGCGGCAAACACGGTCAAGGCGACCTGTTCCCGTCATGCACATATATCGCCACCGCACATCCCTGCCGGGTATTTAACACCGGCGCTGTTTTTTCATTTTCAACCGATTCCGATCACCAAACCGGGCATTCAGAAGCAACTTCGCCCCCCTTTCCCAAACCGCCGATATGCATCTAAATTCAAAATATCTTTCAATTACAATTTGTTACCGGTTATGAAATTCAGTTCACTATCGAAAATTTCAGTTCACCATAATTTTCGCTTGCAATTATTTTGGGTGGTTCGTAACGTCTATGACAACAAAGAACGACAGTTGAGAACATCTGTCACAAATAAGAGCACCAGGGAGGAAGCGGTTGCTCAGTTCAGAAACATACGACGTCGCCATCATTGGTGGCGGCATCAATGGCACAGGCATCGCACGGGACGCTGCGGGTCGTGGGCTTAAGGTCTTTTTGTGTGAAAAGAACGACCTTGCCAGCGCCACGTCATCGGCCAGTACAAAGCTGATCCATGGCGGCCTGCGCTATCTTGAGCATTACGAGTTCCGTCTGGTCCGCGAAGCGTTGATCGAACGTGAAGTTTTGCTGCGTGCAGCCCCGCACATCATTTGGCCACTGCGTTTTGTTCTGCCCCATGTCAAAGGCCTGCGTCCGGCATGGATGATCCGCCTTGGTCTGTTTTTGTATGACCATCTTGGCGGACGCGAAAAGCTTCCGGGCTCTGAAGGCATTAAACTTAAAAACCACCCGGCGGGTAAACCGCTGGTCGAGGGCATGAATAAGGCATTTGTTTATTCCGATTGCTGGGTACAGGACGCGCGTCTTGTAGTGCTCAACGCGATGTCGGCCCGCGATCTGGGTGCGGAAATCGAAACCCGTACGGAATGTGTTTCGGCCAAACGTGACGGTGATCTTTGGAAAGTGGTCATCCGCAATGAGGACGGCGAACGCACCATCCGTGCACGGTCTGTCGTCAATGCCGCGGGCCCATGGTGCGCCGAGCTTCTTGAAAACCGGGTTGAAGCCAAAAAGAAACAGGGCATTCGCATGGTTCAGGGCAGTCACATTGTCGTGCCCAAGCTGTTTGACCATGACTATTGCTATATCTTCCAGAACCCGGACGGCCGGATTGTCTTTGCCATCCCCTATGAACAGGACTTCACCCTGATCGGCACGACAGATCGTGATTACAAAGGTGACCCGGCCAAGGTCGCCATCAGCGCCGACGAAACCGACTATCTGTGTCAGCTGACAAACACCTATTTCGAAAAGAAAATCACACCTGACGATGTTGTCTGGGCCTATTCCGGTGTCCGTCCGCTGTATGGCGATGGCAGCGAAGACGCATCCCAGGTCACACGCGATTACGTTCTTGAAATCGACAAGGGTGATCGTGACGATAATGCTGCGCCGCTTCTAAACATCTATGGCGGCAAGATCACCACCTATCGCAGGCTGGCAGAATCCGCGATGAGCAAGATTTGCCCGCTTTTGGGGCACGATGACATCCGCTGGACAGCCGACAAACCCTTGCCGGGCGGTGACATGCCGAACGCGGATTTCGATGATTATTTCGCCGCGATGCACAAGAAGTTTTCATGGATTCCGAAACCACACATCTACCGTTACGTGCAAAACTACGGCACACTCACCAAGCTGATCATTGGCGGTGCGTCTGATCTGAAGGGGCTTGGTAAGCATTTCGGCGATGACGTATATGAATGTGAATTGCGGTATCTGGTTGATCGCGAATGGGCCCGAACGGTCGAGGATGTCTTGTGGCGTCGCTCAAAACTGGGCCTGCATCTTTCAGACCAAACACGTAATGCCATCACCCAATGGTTTGACACCGAACTGAAATCAAAAAACACCGTGAAAGCGGGCGAAGGAAACAGTGGAATATGACCCTTACGCTTGAAAACATCACCAAGACCGTGGGCGGGGAGACTCACATCGACGACGTGTCGATGACGCTGGAACCGGGGTCATTCAACGTCCTTCTGGGGCGGACTCTGGCCGGTAAAACGTCCCTGATGCGGATGATGGCCGGGCTTGAACCCCCAACCAGTGGCCGCATACTCGTCAATGATGCCGATGTGACCGGCATGGCAGTGCAGAAACGCAATGTCGCCATGGTCTATCAGCAGTTCATCAATTATCCGTCGATGAATGTGTATGACAACATTGCATCCCCTTTGAAATTACAAGGTGTGGATAAGGCTGAAATTGAAAAGCGTGTGCGCGAAACTGCCGAGTTGATGCACATCGAACATCTGCTGGATCGCCTGCCACAGGAATTGTCCGGTGGACAGCAGCAACGCACCGCGATGGCACGCGCCATGGTCAAGGATTGCACGTTGCTGTTGCTTGATGAGCCGCTGGTGAACCTTGATTACAAATTGCGCGAAGAACTGCGCGAAGAAATTCCCAATCTTTTGGCCAAGCGCGACACCATTGTTGTCTATGCCACGACCGAACCAATGGAAGCCCTTCTTCTGGGCGGCAAATGTGCCGTCATGCACGAAGGCCGCGTCACCCAGTTCGGGCCGACAACAGAGGTTTATCACAACCCGGCTTATGTCGAGACCGGCCTGATCTTTTCCGATCCGCCGATCAATCTGCTTAAGGCCGAGGTCCGCGACGGTGCGCTGTATCTTGCCAGCGGCCATCAGGTTTCGCTGTCGGGTCACTTGGCCGATCTTGGGAATGGCAACTACACCGTTGGTGTGCGCGCCAATCATTTGTCGGTCGAACAGGAAAACGCACAGTGCGTTGCCATGCAGGGTCAGGTTGAACTGGCCGAAATCACCGGTTCGGAAACCTTTGTTCATGTTCATTTCAACGATGTTTCGTGGGTGATTCAGGAAGAAGGTGTTCACAACCCGCGGCTTGGCGAAGCCACCACATTCTATCTCGATCCGAACCGTCTGTTTGCCTATGACGCCGATGATCGCCTTGTGGCAGCCCCGCCCAGTGAAATTCAAAACGGCAAGGCCGCCTGAGGTTGGAGAATTAAAATGGCACGTATCGATCTTAAAAGCCTTGCGCATTCATACTTTCCCGATCCGAAATCGGATGCGGATTATGCGCTGCGTCGCATGGAACATGTTTGGGAAGATGGTGGGGCTTATGCCCTTCTCGGCCCGTCGGGCTGTGGCAAGACCACGTTGCTCAACATCATTTCCGGCCTTCTGACCCCGTCGGAAGGACAGGTACTGTTTGATGGCAAGGATGTCACCAAACTGGCCCCGGAAGAACGCAACATCGCACAGGTTTTCCAGTTCCCGGTGATTTACGACACCATGACCGTTTACGAGAACCTTGCCTTTCCGTTGCGCAATCGCGGTGTTGATCCCAAACGGGTTGACGAACGGGTGCGTGAAATTGCCGGAATGCTCGATCTGACCGGCAAGCTTAAGCAAAAAGCACGCGGTCTGGGCGCGGATGAAAAACAAACCATTTCACTGGGCCGTGGTCTGGTGCGTGATGATGTGTCGGCCATCCTGTTTGATGAACCGCTGACCGTGATCGATCCGCATCTGAAATGGGTTCTGCGCCGCAAGCTCAAGGAAATTCACAACAAGCTGCGCCCGACCATGGTTTATGTCACCCATGATCAGGTCGAAGCCCTGACCTTTGCCGACAAGGTTGTTGTCATGTATGGCGGCAAGGTTGTTCAACTGGGCACGCCCCAGGAACTGTTTGAAAATCCAGCCCATACCTTTGTCGGATATTTCATCGGCAGTCCCGGCATGAACATCATGGATTGCAACATTGATGATGGTGCTGCCTGGATTGATGGGCAACGCATCGCGCTTACCGACCGTCATCTTGATGCCGTTTCCAAACAAACCGGTAAGATTGAACTGGGCATCCGGCCAGAGTTCCTGAAACTTGAAACCGGCGACGGGGTCAGCAGCGACAACGGCGTTGCGGTCAATATCACCAAGGTCGAGGACCTCGGCCAGTACAAGATTGCAACCACCCGGTTCGGAACATCCGACATCAAGGTCAAGCTTGGCGAAGACGCCCAAATCATCGGTCAGTCCGGCGTGCTGCGTTTTGCACCTGAATGGACCAAACTTTACGCCGACAGTCAGTTGGTCGCGTAAGGGGGAATGGGGAAATGAACAAAATTACCAACAACAAGGCCTGGTTCCTCGTTCTGCCGGTCTTCTTTATCGTCGCCATCAGCGCGATTATTCCGCTGATGACCGTTGTGAACTATTCGGTTCAGGATATTTTTGATCCGCAAACGCGGTTCTTTGTCGGCACCGAATGGTTTGAACAGGTTCTGGGTGATCGCCGCCTGCATGACGCGCTGATCCGTCAGATCGTCTACACCATGAGCGTGCTGCTTATCGAAGTTCCACTGGGCATTGCGGTTGCGCTGACCCTGCCGCGCAAGGGCTGGGGTGTTTCGGCATCGATGGTTCTTCTGGCCTTGCCGCTTCTTATTCCATGGAACGTGGTTGGCACCATCTGGCAGATTTTCGGTCGTGCCGACATTGGCCTTGGCGGCTATGTCATCAACATGCTGGGCATTGACTATAATTATTCCCAAAATCCGATGGATGCATGGGTTACGGTTCTGGTGATGGATGTCTGGCACTGGACCAGTTTGATTGTGCTGCTGTGCTATGCCGGTTTGCGGTCAATCCCGGACGCCTATTATCAGGCCGCCAAGATTGATGGCGCGTCGAACTGGGCGGTGTTCCGGTTCATCCAACTGCCGAAAATGCAGTCGGTTCTGGTGATCGGTGTACTGCTGCGTTTTATGGACAGCTTCATGATCTATACCGAACCGTTCGTTCTGACGGGCGGCGGGCCGGGTACGGCCACCACATTCCTCAGCCAGTTCCTGGTGACGATTGCAGTGGGTCAGTTTGATCTTGGTCCGGCGGCGGCATTCTCGTTGATCTATTTCCTGATCATTCTGCTGGTTTGCTGGGTTTTCTATACCGTCGTGATGAACGCCGGAAAGCGGGAGGAACAATAAAATGCGGTTCCAGAAACGTCATATCGCACTCATTCTTTACATACTGTTCCTGTTGCTGCCGATCTATTGGCTGTTCAACATGTCGATCAAGACCAATTCGGAAATTCTCGGTGCAATGACCTTGTTCCCGGACAATCCGACACTGGCGAACTATGCAACGATCCTGACCGATCCGGCGTGGTATTCGGGCTATATCAACTCGATGATCTATGTTGCGATCAACGTGGTCATATCCTTGGCGGTCGCCCTGCCAGCAGCCTATGCTTTCTCGCGGTTTAACTTTGTCGGCGACAAGCATCTGTTCTTCTGGCTTTTGACCAACCGGATGGCACCGCCTGCTGTGTTCTTGCTGCCGTTTTTCCAGCTGTATTCAAGTGTCGGTCTGTTTGACACCCATATAGCGGTCGCCCTTGCGCACTGTTTGTTTAACGTGCCGCTTGCGGTGTGGATTTTGGAAGGTTTCATGTCGGGTATCCCCAAGGAAATCGACGAAACCGCCTATATCGATGGCTATTCGTTCCCGCGCTTCTTTGGCACGATCTTCATTCCGCTGATCCGTTCGGGCATCGGGGTGACGGCATTCTTCTGCTTCATGTTCAGCTGGGTGGAATTGCTGTTGGCCCGCACCCTGACATCGGTTGATGCAAAACCGATTGTCGCCACCATGACCCGTACTGTTTCGGCATCGGGGCTTGATTGGGGTGTTTTGGCCGCAGCGGGTGTTTTAACCATCGTGCCCGGGGCCTTGGTGATCTGGTTTGTTCGAAACTACATCGCCAAAGGTTTCGCGATGGGCCGCGTGTAATCGGAAAACAGGAGGAATAATAATATGTCTTGGATGGCCTGGACCCCGATTACGGCAGTGTTTTTCAGCTGCATTATCCTGATGCTGATCGGGATGGGAATTTGGCAGACAGTTTCACCAACGGTGCCACGTCGCGGCTTCTTGCCGCTGACCACCACGCGCGGTGATCGCCTGTTTATCAGCCTTCTTGGCGCGGCCTATATCCATTTGGGCTGGCTGGCATTTACCGATGCCGCCCTGTGGGTTGCGTCAATCATAGCACTTTTCTGGCTCTTCATTGTGATGCGCTGGGGATGAGAAACCAGACCGGCACGGCGTCCTACACCCGTGCCGGTCTTAATCCATTCATTACGGTGGGTACCCGTCTTCCCCCACTGTTGATGACCGGTTCGACCGGACGAGAAAAAGGAAGACGATCAGGGAGAAACGACATGATCGTTAAGTTTAAGGGATCCTCTGCCGTAATCAAAGGCAGTGCAGTTGCCGTCGCCCTTGGCCTTGCAGTGCTGGCAAACCCAGCATCCGCAGACCAATATACCGACGCAGCGAAGAACTGGATCGACAGCGAATTTCAGCCGTCGAGCCTGAGTAAAGATGCCCAGATGGCCGAACTTGAGTGGTTCATCAAAGCCGCAGAACCGTTCCGCGGCATGGACATCAACGTGGTATCGGAAACCATCACCACGCACGAATATGAGTCCAAGGTTCTGGCAAAGGCGTTCTCGGAAATCACCGGGATCAACATTACCCATGACCTGATTGGCGAAGGCGATGTTATCGAAAAACTGCAAACCCAAATGCAGTCAAACCGCAACATCTACGACGCCTATATCAATGACTCGGACCTCATCGGCACCCATTCGCGTTATGACGCGGTTGTGCCGCTGACTGACTTTATGGCCGGCGAAGGCGCTGATGTGACCTCTCCGACGCTTGATCTGGACGACTTTATCGGTCTGTCCTTTACCACGGGCCCGGATGGCAAGCTTTATCAGCTTCCTGACCAGCAGTTCGCGAACCTTTACTGGTTCCGGTATGACTGGTTCCAGCGCGATGACCTGCAAAAGCAGTTCAAAGACAAATATGGCTATGATCTTGGTGTTCCGGTCAACTGGTCGGCTTACGAAGACATCGCCGAATTCTTCACCAATGACGTGAAGGAAATCGACGGTCAGAAAGTCTATGGCCACATGGATTATGGTAAAAAAGACCCGTCACTGGGTTGGCGCTTTACCGATGCGTGGCTGTCGATGGCTGGTGCTGGCGACAAGGGTATCCCGAACGGCCTTCCGGTCGACGAATGGGGTATCCGTGTTGAAGGCTGTGCGCCTGCTGGCTCAAGTGTTACCCGTGGTGGTGCCGCAAACGGCCCGGCAGCGGTTTATGCTTTGACCAAATACATTGATTGGCTCAAAGCCTATGCGCCGCCAGAAGCCGCTGGCATGACCTTTGGTGAAGCTGGTCCGGTTCCGGCACAGGGCCAGATCGCGCAGCAGATCTTCTGGTACACTGCCTTTACCGCCGATATGGCGAAAAAAGGTACGCCGGTTGTGAATGACGATGGCACGCCGAAATGGCGTATGGCACCGTCCCCGCATGGCCCGTACTGGGAAGAAGGCATGAAGCTTGGTTATCAGGATGTGGGTTCCTGGACGTTGATGAAGTCCACCCCGCTTGAGCGCCGTAAAGCTGCATGGCTCTATGCACAGTTCACGACCTCCAAATCGGTATCGTTGAAAAAGACCCTGACGGGCCTGACACCGATCCGTCAGTCTGACCTGGATACTCAGGCCATGACCGACATCGCACCGAACTGGGGTGGTCTGGTTGAATTCTATCGCTCACCTGCCCGTGTTCAGTGGTCCCCGACCGGTACCAACGTTCCTGATTATCCAAAACTCGCTCAGCTCTGGTGGCAGAACGTTGCCGAAGCTGTGACCGGGGAACGGACCCCGCAGGAAGCAATGGATAACCTTGCGACTGCGATGGACCGTGTGATGGAACGTCTCGAACGAGCAGGCATCGGTGGTGAATGCGCACCGAAGCTCAACGAAGAGCGCGATGCACAGTACTGGTTCGACCAGCCGGGTGCACCAAAACCGTTGCTCGACAACGAAAAACCGCAGGGTGAGACCGTTAAATATGACGATCTGATCGCGGAATGGAGTGCTGCCCAGTAATTCGGGCTTCACTACTGGGGGTGTCGGGGGTGATTTTTCATCCCCGACCGTCCCTTCCCAAAACCACCATTTGTACCACCAACGCTTTCAAAGACACCTTTTTCATTAAGTCATAAGACCTACAAATAAAAACCCGAGACGTCCGAAAACGGATGCGAAATGTCCCAAACGGGAATGTCTGCCTCAACAATAAGAACTGCGGCAAGACAGGGAGGAAACAGTGAATAGCGCCATTCAAAAACGTCGCGCTGGCCTTGGCATTCAAGGTCGGCTAATGGCTTCTTTTGCTCTAATTTTGGTACTGGCCGGGGTTTCATCGGTCGTATCATGGGTGTCGTTTGGTAACAGTCGCGACCTTGTCGCCGACATCACCACCGACAGTCTGCCGTCAATCATTCGCCAGATGGAACTGGCAATGGATGGGGTTGGCCTTGCAGCGCAGGCCCCCGTTCTTGCCGCGTCCCGCAATGCCGACGAGTTGGCCGCAACACAGGCGCGCCTTGATACATTGATTGCTGATGCCCGGCTGCGACTGACCGAAATTGCTGCGGCCAATCCCGAACCGGTGATGATAGACGTTTCCGCTCCACGTGACGAAAACGCTGAGGATTCAGCATCGGAAGATGACACACCCTCAGAGCCCGAACTGGTTGATGCGATCCCGACCCTGACCGCACAGCTTGATGACATTGTTGCCCGCCGTGAAACCCTGCATGATCTGACTACCCAGCGCCTTGAGATTGAAAAAAAGCGCGGTGATCTGACGCTTGATATGGTTTTTGCCTATGCCGACCTGTCGGAATTCCTCAATCCGCTGGTTGAGGTGGTTGATATAGATGTGTCACGCGGGATTTCCCGGGTTTCGAATGGCAATCTTGATGCCGCCGCAACACTTGAAGAAACCATCGCCTTTTCACAGCTGATTGCTGAAATACGCGCCAATGTGAACCTTGCCTTTGGCATGTTGACCGCTGCTATTGCCGTACCCGAGGGGGAGGCGATGGATGAAGTCCGCAACCAATGGAGCTGGGCGGAATTGCGCATTTCCGATGCGCTTGAAGAATTGCCCGACACTGATGATGGCAACCAAATTCGCGACCTTGCCAAGGCCCTTTTGGCGTATGGCACGGGCGGCAAGAGTGTGTTTGATCTGCGTGAAACCGAATGGGACAATCAGTATCAGACCGAACAAACCCTTGAAGCAACACTTGCCAGTGCCGAGGCCCTGTCGCATTCCATCACCTTGATGGTCGATGGCAAACGGATCGAGGTCGATGCCAATGCCACCGATGCGCTGTCGCAGGTGGTGCGTGATCAAAAAGTGATTGCGTTTATCGGTATCGCTGTTCTGGTGATTTCGCTTTTGATCCTGATTTTCTATGTCCGGGGCAACCTGATCAAACGCCTTTTGCGGGTGATTGATGGCATGCGCCGTGTAGCCAACGGCGATCTTTCGACCGAGGTCAAAGATCAGGGGCGCGATGAAATCGGGCGCATGGCCGAAATCCTTGGTCAGTTTCGCGAAACCAGCCTTGCCGCCCAGCAGGCTGAAGAAAAGGTTGCCCGCGAACGCGAACACGCCGAAACCGAACGCAGGCGGGCCATGCTCGATCTCGCAGATGCGTTTGAGGCCTCCATCATGCAGGTCGCGCAAGGGGTTGCCCGCGAAGCGGAAAACATTCAGGCAACCTCAAATCAGGTGCGGGACCGTGCACAGGCCGCATCTTCGAATGCGACCGGTGTTGCCGGCGCGTCCGAGGAAATCTCGATCAATATGGCGTCGGTATCTGATGCCACGCATTCACTGTCTGAACGGGTACAGGATACCGGCCATCGGGCACAGAAATCTGTTACTGCCGCGACCAGTGCTGTCGATGCCGCGCAGCGCACCAATGCCACGATGCATGAACTTGAAACCGGTGCGCAGGAAATCGGCGAGATCCTTAACCTTATTCAGGACATCGCCGCACAGACCAACCTTCTGGCACTCAATGCCACCATCGAAGCCGCCCGCGCGGGCGAAGCCGGTAAGGGCTTTGCCGTGGTTGCGCAAGAAGTCAAAAACCTTGCCAATCAGACCGGGTCTGCAACAGATCGTATTGCCGAACGGATCAATGAAATTCAGTCAACCACCGGCATCGCGGTCAAGGCGATTGCCGGTATTCGCGACAGCATCACCGGTATTCATGAAACCGTCGGCGAAATGTCCGATGCGGTCAGCGAGCAACAGGAATTCGTCGCCGAAATCGCCCGCAATGTCGAACAATCCGCCACCGCGGCGGGTGAAATGAACAGCACCATCGCACAGGTCAGCACGGCGGCAGATGATAACCTGCATGCCGTGGATGGCCTGCGCGATGCGACAGATCGCCTGCGTACGCAATCTGATGATCTGGGCAATCGTGTTCGTGATTTCCTTACCACCATTCGTTCAGATCAACCAGCAGACCACGCTTCTGACCAAAACCACGACATGCGCCCAACCAGATCCTCCCTGCCATGAGCGAACTTGCCGGGGCAAATACGGTGACTGGACCCCAATTACCGTATCCGCCCCGGCGCTTTTTTCGCCCGTAGCACAGTAAAAATGTTAGACAGAATTCCATGAAAACCTTGATCGCCCATTGTTCAAAGTCTGCCGTGTGCAAGACTGTCCCGCACAAATCGGAAACGTCGGCTTTGCGGCCCACGGCCCTTATGCTGGCCGCATCGCTGACATTGGCCACATTCGCCAGTCAGGCCGATGCGTCATCTGTTCTTGATGATGGTATTTCCGCCTATCGCCATGGTGACTTTGAAAAATCGGCACAGGTTTTCGCCCCCCTTGCCGATCAGGGCAACGCCACCGCGCAGTACCTTTTGTCGTGTCAAATGATCAATGGTGTCGGCGTTAAGGCCAATGAAGACGCCGGATGGACCATGATGAAGGCGTCGGCGGGTAATAAGAACCCGGATGCCAGCATTGTCATGGCCCGCAAACTTGAGGCGACTGGCGCCCCTGCCGATCTGATCCGCACCCTGTATCAACAGGCCGCCGATCAGGGACAAACACAAGCCATGCTGTGGCTTGCCCTTGATGCGCTTGATCAGGGTAAAACCGCCCCGGCAAAAGAATATCTGACCACCGCATGGGAGGCTGATGATCCACGCGCGGCCACCCTTCTTGCCAACCGCTTTGCCGCCAGCGATACCGCACGCTATCAATATCTGCGCCAAGCGGCCGAACGCGGTGAAATGCGCGCAGCAGCCTATCTTGCCGAAGAAGCCAAGTCCCTTGGCGATCCGGCCGAAGCCGTTGGCTGGTGCGCGATTGCCACCGGCCTTCCCGGCCATAGCGAAGATGTCGACTGGAAAACCATTGGCGATGCAGTCGAAAAGAATTGTGGCAAGTTTGACAAGGATCTTGAACCAACGGAGCGCGCAGCCAACCGTGAACGGGTTGATCAGTTTCTGGCCCGGTTCTTTGACGGCTATAAGCCTTGGACGCCGTGGCGCGCCTGTTCGGTCAACTAACCAAATTAAAACAGAGTTACGACCAAATTGATCGAATGGATAATAAAACGCCGTGTCGGGATCGACATCGCACTTATGATCCGGGTGTTAGCCAGCCGCATACGTTAACGTGCAAGAGGGGCATGTCTATCACCCATCACCCTGCTGTTATCTTAAGGGTGCGACATCGTGTTGTTGATATCTGTTTGTCGCCTAAAAGGCATCCTTGGCAGCTTACCCATTTGCCAAAGCACCCCAACCAGCGCAAACGACAAGATATAAGGTCCGTGGAAATACCCTGCGCTGCGAATCGCGGCCATTATCAGGAAACTGGCAAACACCGATAAAATACTATCCCCATATTTGTTAATAATCGCCAAGCTGCTTAATATGAAATAGACGACAATCGCCAATCCAAGCACCCCCAATTCGCCGATCATCTTCAGCAAGACGACACTACCGTCATCCTTATTTAGTGGGCCATGTATAATTTTATAGATCGCGGTGCGTGCAATAGAATCAGCAAAATAGATGTTAAAATGCCCAAGGCCAGAACCAATAATGTCCTTAAGTCCCGACCAAGCCATATCAACGCCGTTGACATAAACCAGTGAGGATAAACTAACTCTTGGGCTGAGATCACCACCGAGGATTTGAAAAAATCCCCATATTCGGCTTGCTAAAGGTGTTATAGGTACAACATCAAAGAGCCGCCAAACAACAATTTCAGCAGCCAAAACACAGATAATCACCGATGTTACAATTGCAATCCGCTCCCAACTTTGGGACCTGAGCATAAATAATACGCAAATAAGTAAAATACCCAGAACAGCTGTTGACGAAATCCCCAAAAGCAATGAGGAAGCGACCAAAATGCTGTAAAGATTAAAATGGCTGCCACGATTGTCTTTCAGGAACATCAAGGGCACTAGCGACAGGGCAACGTGAGATCCTTCACCGTAAAATCCGGTCCCCCCAATTGAACCAAATATGTACATCCTAACGGTATAAAAACCATGCAAACTAAACACATCAAATATCTGCAATGCTTGCAAACA
Organism: Thalassospira lohafexi; assembly: GCF_002844275.1. GTDB lineage: Bacteria > Pseudomonadota > Alphaproteobacteria > Rhodospirillales > Thalassospiraceae > Thalassospira > Thalassospira lohafexi. Next base: position 588,865 of record NZ_NXGX01000004.1, on the reverse strand, counting down.
TATTTGAGCTGTCAAGAATGGTATGACTAACTCTTTAAAGGTTAAAAATTTATCTTTCAAGCAAAACAAAACAGAATAGAAGACGCCATAAAAATAAAAAACAAAACATATGCATGTCAACGTTGACCGCACATCGAATCCGTTTATCATCGTCCAAGTTATTTGATAAACAACAATAGATGCAGAAAAAACAAATGGAAATATGTCTAATTTTTTAATGATGTAAGGGAAATATATTATGAGGGCTATCACTGAAATTATAACATTCAAACCTACATCGTAATTATCCGGACCTATTTCTATAGCCCAAAGAAATATTGTTGATGCAACAACGAGAGAACCAATAAAGGCGTATATTTTTTCACTTAACATATCATTTTACATTTAATTAATACGATTTTCATGGCTAAAATACTTTACCTCTGCCATCATAAAACAAGATAAATTTCATTACATAAAAATTAATAAAACAATGGCAATGACCGAGTAATAAAAAATTTAAATCTTCTTTTAAGAACAAAACTAAATACAATACTAAAATATTTATAAAAAATACTTATTTCACAATCCTTGAGTAACCATACAAATCCGCACCGATAACACAAAAAATAAACCCAAAATTTACATGTCGCCATTCCTTTATTCTATGTATATTTGATATCTTTCAAAAACTTACTTGATAAGCCCCTCAATCAACTGGCGCGAGTTTTTCGCCCAATACCCCGCCCAACAGCAGCTATGATCAATCTCAGGAACTTCACGCCAATTAACACTATTTGGGGACAGCTGCATCAGGTGACCGAGCTCCTGCTGGGACAATTGAACTGGAATCACCGTATCTTCGCCCGCCAGCAGATGTAGTTGCGGTATTGACGCGGTTTTTGGATAGAAATCAGCCGGGTTTAAAGATTGACCAAGGGAGGATATCTTGTGGTAGTGGGACCAAGCCCTATGATTGAGCAATCCGGAGAGAGTAACAATGGCGTCGATATCATTGCGGCGCGCGGCCACCAACATCGCAACAGATCCGCCCCCGGACCCTCCCACAAGAACCACCCCATGATGCGCCCGCAGGGACAGAAGTTGATCAATGGCCTGACTCATATCTGCGATCACGACTTCATTGAAGCGCGCATCCGTCCACAGAGCAGATTGACAATTAGCGCCGCGACCAGTTTCAATAACGTACTGGCAAGGACGGGCGAGATAAGCCGCGTTGAAATAATCATCGCGCAACGCAACATCCAACATGAACGGATCGCGGGGCGTTGGATCTGGCGATACCCAATTGTCTCTCACCCAGGCAAAGCCATCCCCTTCAATATAAATCACGATTGGCCGTTGCTGCGCACGTTGCGGTGACAAGTAAGTTTTAAGGGTAAAGTGCGGTGTTTCGGCATAAGCTGCGGACCATCTCGCGCCATCCGCCATTTTATCGGCCTGTCGATAGGCATCCGTAGCAGTCAAGGTTTGACAAGCAGATAAAAACGACAACGACAAAAGGGCCAGGCATATTTGCCTGGCCCTTTGAAAAACATGCGACCGCATATCAATCTTGACGGACTAACTAGAAGTTGACGCGCAACATAGCCGAACCAGTGGTCTGGCTATAATCGTCGCGGCCCAACTGAGTCTTAACCTGGAAGGTTCCTTCAAGCATTCCGTCTTTAGACGAAACTGTCAGCCCCAATCCGGTGTCGAATGCGTTGGCATCATCGTTGATCTCATCCGAAAAATCATGCAAATAGGAAAGGCTCGTAAACGGCGTGTATAGTACCGAGGACGTTTCAAAATCGTAGGAAACGCCCCCACCGATACGTCCCTGACTGGTTTGTGCCGTGGTTGCGGCAACAACGTTAGCGTCGCTTTCGGTATAGCCGTCTGTATCTCGATCCGACCACATGTACCCAACATTTGCCTGCAGGCCAAGTCTGTCAAAGCGGAAGTTTTGGGTCAATGTAGTTGCTGCAAACATGGTTTCACCGTCCGTCTCGGACGTAGTTAAACCGTTCTGACGATCCTGATCAACGCTTGACCATGTATGACCAATCATAGCCGCAAAATTCAGGTCATTGGTAATTTCATACAAGCCATAACCGGCAAACGTGTAAGCGTCTTCTTGGTAGTTACCATTATTAAAGGTGGTGTCGATGTCGGATTTAGAATAGCCAAGCGAAATACCGACAAGGAAATCGTCTGTGAGACGGGTGTCGCCGCCGATATTAAGTGCTTTCACGTCGCCATCGAACTCGGTCCCGGCTTTGTCGTCATCTACGTATGTGTAGCTTCCGTTTGCCCAGACGCTGGTTTTGCGCTGCTCTTCACCAGCAGCCAAGCCGTTTTGCAGTTTAGTGTCGAACAAAGCGATGCTTTGTTTATCTTCGCCACCATCCAGTGCGTCCGAAAGACCCCCGCCAAATCCACCGCCGAAGCCGCCGCCGATATTTCCAACCAGAGCATCGAGATGGTTCGAAATGTTGCTGACATTCGCCTGTGTAACAGTACGACCAACGGTCGGCGCAACGACAGTTGCACCCGCAGCGTTTTCACCGGATGTGTAGGTTTCTGCAGATACTTGGAACGCGGTAAAGGCGCAAACGGCGCCAACAACAGCAAAACTAAACTTTGAAATCACAATATGCCTCTCCAACAGCGAAACTTCTATACTTGTTGATATTTATGCGACGGTGGCTCAATCAGAGCAATCAAAAAAAAACACAACAGCCACAAAAAACCCCTACAATAGCAATATGTTGCTCGCACGTTGCGAATTTGTCACTCATTGTGATGCGATATAGACATAGTGCGTATGTTGATGCTGTGTATAGCTCCTGTAGATGCACATAATCGTAAGGCGCTCATATGCTAACAGCCAAGCGAGTGCTCAAGAAATATACATCAATCAAGGGAATAAACGTTGTTATTGAAAGGGCATATTTTGCCCTTTATGGTTTGGCTTTATTGATACCTGCAACTCTGGGGACGTGACGGTTCGTGCGGCGCCAATAACACAGACTCACCATACTTTGAGGCTAAATCTATCCTCCCACCGCAAGCTCAGCGCGAACTTTTTTCAACTTTGCCAACATATCATCGGGCAAGCCAATGTAACGCTCTAGGTGATGTTTCTCGATTGAATCAATCATTTCTGTCAGGCCGTCAAATACGTGCTGACGTGATTGATCGTTTAGTTTTTGCTGACCGTTAAACCATAAAACAATCGGGTTTTCTGGATATTGGCGCGCAAATGCACTCAGGATTCGTACGCCTTGTTGCCGGGTTCCTTCCGGCACATCCGCATCGGCCAAATAAGAAAAATACGTCACGAGGACATCAACACGATGTGGAGCAACCACAATAAGGTGCTCTGCGACATCCCCCCAGTTATCGCTCAGCACTTTCTGAATATCTCTGGATACTGGTGGTGCATCAGCAGCACTATTGGCGAACTCGTCAGCGAGCACAAGATAGGCAAGTACCAATGCACTATTGGGATGAGAGTCGATCTCACGGCGCGCCTGCAGTAACAATCCATTGCACCATTCAATCTGAGCGGCTGAAATACTTATCACATCATTGCTATCTTGCCCTGCCAATGGCCGACAACCATCAAGCAAAGCACGCTGCAACGATATGTCCCCGCGGGCGCCATCATCGGGGAGCGCCAGACTGTTGAGTGGTTTGGCGCTTGCCATAAACACGGTCCTATCCAGTCCTCTATTCTGCCAATACAACCAAACAGCGCTACCGCTCAAAACAAACCCTATCAAAACGCCCCCCATCCATGCCCCGCGCGGCCACACAAGCAGCCCCCATCGCCGGCCCGGATCGTCGCTGTTTTGCAATGTTGCCCCTATCACCAATGCCAAAAGAGGAATGAAAGAGGCAAATTCGAACCAGATCGATATCACCACCATATAACCCAATGCGGTCGCAATAACGATTGCGCGGTGTTCCGCCGCTGCTTCGTATATCCAAAGAACAAAAACGATTAGATACAATGCCAGCGCGATGATTCCGCCAGAGAGTAGCACTTCATACGGGATTGAATGGGTGTGGACAAAATCGCGATAAAACACATCCCAATTTGGGTACAGAAAACTTTGCCCCGAGAACGGTAGATAATTTTGGATGTAGAACAGCGAATGACCAAAGCCATTGCCCAAAAGATATGTCCAAGGCCCGCCATCGCCAAAAGCATAAGCGGTTAATTTCAACATCAAGGCGCGTGACACCATCGAATAGAGTCGAGGATAGAGCTCGGGCAAGCTGGCTTCCTGATGAATATCAATATTCTGACCAAGCGCCCACAAACCGACCATGATACAAAGCGGAATCATGACAACCGCGACCATTGCCCCCCAAATCGCGACGCGTTGCCATAACAGCTTGCCGCGCGCAAACAGCAAGGTCATTACAGCCCAAATACTCGCACTGAGTACAAGTGCCATAGCTGCACCCTGGTTATTGCCATCCAATGACAACAATACAGCAAGCCCATATCCAATCAGCACCACGACATGACACCCGCGCGGTGGCAAAGCGAACTCTTTGCTTAGGCAATACAAAAGAGCCGGCAGCAAAATGGCGAACACTCCGACATAGTCTTCAAATCCAAAAAGACTGAAATCAGAATCCTCACTCAGCCGATTGGCTACGGCTGCATAAAGGATCATAAAAATGGCTGAAATCAAGGGCGCACGCATAGCAAGGCGTCTTTGTCGGGACGACCAAATCAACAACATTAGCCCTGACAAGCAGAAAAACAGCGCAGGCCCTTCGCCCAGTTGCGGGCTGCCCAGAAAGGACAAAATTGGAAAAGGCGCAAACAAGCTGGTAAAACTGCACCAAACGGCAAACAGCAAACATGCAGTAACCGTCAGTGGGGTATTAGCAAGGTTATGTCGAGAGTATAAATACCCCCCCCATAACCATGCCATAGCACCCAATGCGAACACGGCAATCACGGTTGGTTCGCCGTCACGCCATACACCAAACCGAAACACCGGTAGCGCCGCCATGGTCGACGCCGCCGCGCCTCCCAAAATCAGCGCCGTAACCACAAGTTCGGCTTTACCCAATCGAACAGAAGGCGAAGCAACAGATGTTTTACGCATAATGTAAAAGTCGAAACCTCGGAACCGTGATGAAAAATACAGCAAAGATGGATGCAATAGTGCTCGGCAAAACCGGAGGCCCAAAAATGAAACAGATATCGAAATAGCGCAACAAATGGTTGTTTCGCAGTGTCCTGCAGGCGGACAGGGTCGGATCCCCTGCATCGACCGAACTTTGATAATTGGCCACAAGAGGACATCTGATCGTCCGGCTAAAGCCGACCGTTCATAGGTTTACTAGCTATGTATCAGACAGCAGGCCATAAAGTCTTTTTTTACAAACAGCATTAACTCAGATACGGCATACTCATTAACTCAGATACGGCATACTCCAATCTAGCAGTGTGCGATCATTCTGCCGATACAGTGCTATAGACAAACCTAACAACCGCGCCCTCACGGGCATGGTGGCTTTCAAAGTTCACGTCTCGCGCGAACCTAAGAAAGATCATCGTTTCACTCCCGCTCAATAGATTCTAGGAATTCTATAGGTGTAGGATAACTAAGGGCGTAGTCCTGATCGTTTTTTTTATGCGCCTGAAGGTCTACCTCTTCTAAGTCGGCGAATGACCGAATGACGGTGAGATCAGGAATAGCCCCCATCTCGTCACCGCCTTCCACACCAAAGATATCCAAGCTAAGAGTCCTGCATCTACCAAACCGACTTGCCCATTGGAGAACAGTCGAGACATCCCCAACAACCAACGATGCGGACACGATCATGGCTTCAGCCGTCATTTTCCCTGTCATTGAAACGAAATTGGGGAATCTTTCTTCTAGCCTTTGTGTCAAACCAAGCATCGTCGGGTCGTCGACAAAGCCAGGATGCAGCTTCCACCATATTATTTTTCCTCCCGTGCGCCTTTGTATAATTTCAAGCGCTTGACCCCATATCGCTTCAAGGCGACTAATTTGTTGTTCGGTGGATTCTGGAACGTTGTAATCTAGGCAACATGACGGCAAGACAACTGTGGGACTTTCGACATTTTCCGTAGGAAACAAGACCTCAACCCCGTCTGCTGACAATGTCATTGGATGTTGCACGAGATGAATTTTATGCCGTTCTTCCATTTCCATCAAATAGGCATCTTGTTCATAGGGAGCATAGCATAGCACTGCGTCAAACAGATTCCCGGTATCCTTCGAGATAAGCTTTCCTCGCCATGGATTGTGAGTTTCGCGCAAGGGAAAACCACTGAGCAAAAGAGGAAGGATGAGAAAGTCGCGCCATCCAAGCCAGCGCCCCCACAGATGATAGAATAGATTGGCTAAAGGGCCAGGCATCCACCACCATCTCTCACGCCATTTGACAAGGCTTGCTTCTCTCAGGCGATAATCTGTGACGGCAAAATCAGTCACCGGAGCGTGAACGCTGAGGCAGACGATGATGCGTGCCAGAGGACTGAACCGACGCACAACCCGAGACAGGTATTTTTGGTGAAACGAGTGCCAATTGTTCATCAACACGATCGTCGGCTGGAGCTCGTTAAGCAACGCCGGCAGGCGACGAACAAACCAAGCATGTATTGCCCACCGGCATGAGCGTTCGGGAAGAACGATCACCCGCTTGATACGCTGCGTTGCGCATAGTGCTTTGATTGGGGGGGACTGTTCATCGTTGGGGGCGACCAAAAGAACGACATCGTAAATTTCTGATAGGTGCCAGCAGTAAAAATATCCCGAATTAATAAATGTATGAAAAGAAAATGTATCAACAAGTACAACAGGTCGGGATGAAGAAAGAGGGGAATTCATAAAATCACACCATCAGGAAATCCCTCCGTGAAAGCGGAACCCACTTTCAAAATGGACGGAGGCAAAACCGCAAAAAACCAACACTTACGGGTATTGACGGATTTTGGGCCGCCGAAACAGCGACAGTCCGTGACGTTTTGTAAAAAGTATAAAACTCGCCAAATGCAAAGAGTGGGAGCGCGTCCATCGCCAAGTCCAACCGCTTTGTCGTCGATGGTCATGAACGAACTTTACAATCGGTAGAATTTGAACACGGAATCCTGCACTATGTACCCGTGCACACAAATCCACATCGTCCATGTAAAGAAAGTATGCTTCGTCCATTGCACCGACGCGTTCAAATACTTCGCGCCGAACAACAAATCCAGTCCCCATAACCCAATCAACATCAAACGGGCCGCTCCTCGGGTCGCCCATCAATAAATGGCTCCGATTTACCCGGCTAAAGGGGAATATCCGCCGAAGGGGGGATCGCCGCACGATCACATCCAACGCAGAATAAAACGTCCGCGCAGAATACTGCAAAGAACCATCGGGATTGATTAGCTCCGCCCCGACGAGGCCAACGTCAGCGTGCAGGATGAAATGTTCTAATATAAGATGGAGATTGGCCGTTTCGGGACGACAGTCAGGGTTCAGAACGAGAATATAGGGAGCTTCACCGGCACGAGCTCCTAAATTGATCCCGGCACCAAAACCATTGTTGGTCTGAGAGAGAATAACGTCAACTTCGGCGGGTAGATCCCGCTTAAGGCGCGGCCCAGATCCATCGAGGGAACAATTATCGACCACATGGATATTCTGCGGCGCAACCTCGTGCTGTTCGATCAAATGTGTGACACATTTGAAAGTATCATCGTAGGTATTATAGTTTACGATAACAACATCTAACAGAATAGAAACACCCGTCGCCGCTGTATCTGACAGGCCGTCTTCCCTTAGAACCGTTTTACTACCTAAAACACTCATTCACATTTTACCTGGCCAACAAAAGGGCCCTTTTATAATGACATCGAGTTTTAGCACGGTGAAAGCCTTCAAACCAGACTAGAAAATCAGGGTAACCGGATGCTATGACCTTTTGAATATTCGGCATTCAGGCAACTTGGCCACTCTGTTGCTCAGGAAAACAATCAACATGCAGACTTCGACGGTCGTCGTTCTATCGGATACTGCCCGCAACAACGGGGGAGCGGCTAAAGTTGCACTGCAGAGCGCAATAGGTTTGCGCCAAGCCGGATACCGGGTTATTTTCGTCAGCGGAGAAGGCGGAACCGTTGATCCAGCATTAGAAGCCAGCGGCGCCGAGATTGTCTCCCTCAATCAGTCATCAATTTCAGATCCCTCCAGCCGTCACAAAGCTTTCCTCACAGGACTTTGGAACCACGGTGCAGCACGCGGTCTTAGGGACATTTTAGAGCACCTTGATCCGACCACAACAGTCGTCCATCTGCACAGTTGGACCAAGGTTCTTTCGACGTCCATTATTCCGGTGATTCGCCAAGGTCGCTTTCCTCTGGTGCTAACATTGCATGACTACTTTACCGTTTGTCCCAATGGAGGCTTTTACGACTATAAGAACGGTCTCACCTGCCATCGAAAGCCTTTAAGCACCGCCTGTCTAGGCTGCAATTGCGACGCCCGCAGCCCGGCTCACAAAATGTGGCGCGTTACCCGCCAAGTCATCCAACACGGCCCTGGACACTTTCCCGCATGCGTAGATGCCTTTATTTCGGTCTCAGACTTTAGCCAGCGCATTTTACAGCCATTTTTGCCGCAAGACACCCCAATTCATCGTATCCCCCCCCCAATTGAATGCGTGAAATCTCCTGCTTCTCAGCCGCACTTCGCAAACGGCCTATTGTTTATTGGGCGTTTATCCCCAGAAAAGGGACCGGGACTTTTGGCCGCGGCAGCCCGCGAAGCAGGCGTTCAAGTCACTTTTGTGGGCGATGGAGAATTGAAGGACATCCTTCAGACCAGTTATCCAGAACATAAATTCACCGGATGGCTGTCTTTTAGCGATATTTTGCCCCTGATCGATCAAACTCGAGCCCTCGTCTTACCCTCGCTATGGTACGAAACCTTGGGCCTGACGGTCCTTGAATGTGCAGCGCGCGGCGTCCCTGCGGTTATAGCAGATGCTTGTGCTGCCACAGACGTGGTCACCCATGAGGAGACAGGTCTGTTATTCACTAGCGGCGACCAGAGCTCTTTAGCACAAACTATTAACCGCCTTACCGACAAGGAACTGGTGGAACGCTTGGGTATTACAGCTTATCAACGCTTTTGGGCTACCCCACCAACATTGGAAAAGCACATCGCAGAACTTCTTGACGTCTATGAGATGCTTAACTGCCAGCACGTATTATCCTGACAACGTTAATTGAGTTGACCATAATATCAGGCTCAATGTAGGTTTTGATCGCTTTTCTCCGGCATTGGAACCAGTCCACAAAAAATGCCTCTATTTTAGCTTTCAAAGCTTCTAAAAATTCCCGACACCGGGAACAACAACTCAGATGCCATCACGCACAGAAATCTTTGCGCGCATTTTTACGAAAACACCCGCAGAGAGATCGCGCCCACTGCATATATATCTGGACGATGCGATACACCCGCGACATATATCGCCTCTTGCGCAATGTCTAACAAACCCAGAGAAGCTGAAGCCAGAGTAAGACGAATGATAGAACACATCGAGCATAGCGGTGAACTACTGGCCCTGATTATACGGGCATCCTATGCCAAACCGGGTATTTCATTCTTTACACATTCTTCATTGTCCCAGCAAGTAGGCTATATGCAGCATCCAAGCGGAAAGCTCATTGATCCGCACGTTCATAACCCCGTAAAGCGAGAAGTCGATCTAACTCAAGAGGTCTTGGTTCTGCGCAAGGGCCGCCTAAGGGTCGATTTTTATGATGAAAATCAGGCCTATCTCTACAGCAGAACCTTAGAAGCAGGTGATGTGATTTTGCTGATCAAAGGGGGACATGGCTTTGAGGTCCTCGAAGAAATAGAGATGTTTGAAATTAAGCAAGGCCCCTACGCCGGCGATGAGGACAAAACGCGCTTTCAGGGCATCTCAGCCGATAAGGTAAAAGTATGACCTCCGCGCCCTTCTCGCTAGAACTTGAGGACGCTCTTTCGCTGGAAGCGGTCGGCCCGATCCCAGTTAACGAACCCAAACTTGATGGGAACGAGCGCGCTTATCTGATCGATTGCATTGATACCGGATGGATTTCGTCCGAAGGCCCCTATGTCGAACGCTTTGAAGCGGCAATGGCCGAAAGGGTCAATCGCCGACACGGGATTGGCGTTGCAAATGGATCAGCAGCACTTGACATTGCGGTTGCGGCCTTGCGGCTAAGCCCAGGGGACGAGGTAATATTACCATCCTTTACCATTATCTCCTGTGCGGCAGCTGTGGTTCGCAGCGGGGCCAATCCGGTAGTGGTGGACTGTGACCCAACAACGCTCAACAGTACCACTGATCATTACGCAGATGCCATTACACCGCGCACCAAAGCCCTAATGGTGGTGCATATTTACGGCCTTCCTGTCGATATGGATCCCATCTTAACCTTGGCCGAAAAACATGGTTTGGCGGTGATCGAAGATGCCGCAGAAATGCATGGACAAACCTATAAAGGCCGTCCGTGCGGAAGCTTTGGCACGCTAAGTACCTTTAGCTTTTACCCAAACAAGTTGGTCACGGCAGGCGAAGGTGGCATGGTGATGACCGACGACGCAGAGTTGGCGAGCAGATGCCGCAGTCTGCGGAACCTATGTTTTAATTCAAAACAACGCTTTGTGCATGATGAACTGGGATGGAACTACCGCTTAACCAATATGCAGGCGGCACTGGGTTTGGCTCAGGTAGAAAAACTTGATGAAACCGTTGCCCGGAAGCGCGCGATTGGTGCCACCTACACCGATCTCCTCTCTTCGATATCGGGTGTCCAATTACCGCTCACGCGGACCGATTATGCCGAAGGCTTGTACTGGGTGTATTCTCTTATTCTCGACGACAGCTTGGAAATGGACGCCAAGGCTGCAATGGCAGCCCTTGCCGAGCATAAAATTGGCACGCGTCCATTTTTCTGGCCTATGCATCTGCAACCTGTGTTCCAAAAAATGAACTTGTTTAAGGGAGTTTCTTGCCCCGTGGCCGAAAGGATAGCCAAGCGGGGATTCTATGTGCCATCAGGTGTCGGCATAACCGAGGTGCAAATGCGTCGGGTCGCAGCGGTCATCCAAAAGGTCCTTAGATGAGTGGAACCTTTTCCCAAGAATATGTTGCGGTTTATGACCTGCTCTACGGCGCCAAAGACTATGTTTCCGAGGCAGACTTTGTCCTTGCTCGTTTGAATAAGGCCAGTTCAGCCCCCTTAAACAACCTACTCGATATCGGTTCTGGGACAGGGCGCCACGCGCACCTTTTTGCGAAACAGGGGCTCGCTGTGCACGGGGTCGATCTTTCAGAGAAAATGGTCGCACTGGCAACGCAACGCAGTACGGGTTTGCCCACCGCATCATCGGTTCAGTTTATGCAAGGGGATGTGCGCTCCTTTCGTCTGTTGCAGGCTTTTGACGCCGCGGCGGCACTCTTCCATGTCTTGAGCTATATCACTGTCAACGATGATCTCGACGCAGCCTTGCGCCAAATCCGGCGGCATTTGCCCAAAGGGGCACCTTTCCTGTTCGATTACTGGTATGCCGAGGCCATCCGCCGAGATGGTGTCGCAAGACGCGAGCGTGAAGTAGAAAGTGATGCGTGGCATGTGCATCGCCTGACAGAGCCGGTACTAGAAGCAAAGAACGACTTGGTTCGGGTTAATTTCCACGTGACGGCCACGGACAAGAAGACCGGAACAATTCACCGCTGGCAGGAAGAACATCCCATGCGCTATTTCGACCCCGCGTTTTTAGAAGAAAAACTTTCTGTTCACGGCTTTAAAACGATCGCGCACGGCGAATGGCTAACAAAAGGACCACCGCAGGCCGGAGAGCTTGGTGCTTATGTGCTGGCTGTCGCCATTTGACAAACAGCACGCCCTCACTTACTAGAAAATGCTTGCGCTAGGTTTTTATAATAAAAGCGCTGTTTTCTTTGTAAGCTTATGCGTCATCGCGACAGCATTTGGCTGGTAAGAGTTTTCTCCAAGGACCGGACACCGATGAGGATTGCTGTATTCGTCGAAAACGCCCTTCACTCGGGGGGAGCCTTCCAGCAAACCTTATCCATGGTTCAGACTCTTCAATCTTTGCCGGGCCATGACGTCGTCGTCCTGACCCCGATCGCCGAGAACATCGACCACCTTCGAGAGCGCAAAATAGAGGCTCATCTCTATGCCGATGGGGCCTGGACGCGTTTTTGCGATACCATAGGCGGTCTCATGCCCAGAAGTGAACGGGTACTGCGTCTCATCCGACGTTTGGGGCTCAAACGCCTTGGACAAAATTTGGACATTCGCCTGGACGGGCTTGGCATCGACATCGCTTTTTTTAATGCGCGGTCCGCCACACCTATCAGGTTGTCCAGACATTCCTACATGTTCACCGTCTGGGACTTATGCCATCGGGACCATCCCGAGTTTCCCGAAGTCTTTGCCAATCGGGAATTTGAACGCCGCGAGCAAATCTTGAAGGCCGTTCTGCCCAAAGCCGTGGCAGTAATTGCAGATTCCGAGATAGGTGCTGACAAAATTGCTTCGTGGTACGCGGTTGATCGGGCCCGCGTGCACGTCATTCCCTTTCTCCCCTCGGCTAGTGTGCGTACATACGCGCGCGGGGAAAGCACGTCCTCACCTCAGGCTGTCCGGGAGAAATATGGTCTTCCCAACGACTACATTTTCTATCCAGCACAAATGTGGGCCCATAAGAATCACGTTTATTTGCTCGAAGGGATCGCAGAACTTAAATCCCGCTACGGCCTGACAATCGGAGCGGCCTTAAGCGGCGGCGACAAGGGAAATAAAGACTACCTTCGCGCTTGCGCACAAAAGCTTGGCATCGCAGATCAGGTCTTTTTTTTGGGGTTTGTCGATGATGACGAGATTCCCGCTTTATACGACGGCGCAAAGGCATTGGTGATGCCCAGCTATTTTGGCCCCACCAACCTGCCCCCCGTTGAGGCTGCGTTATTAGGTTGCCCTGTGATTTATGCTGATCAGCCAGCCTTCCGCGCTCAAATGGGCGATGCTGCGCTTTATTGCGACCTCACCGCCCCGCCAAGCCTTGCAGAACACTTGCGTACAGTCATTGAAGACGCGTCTAAAGTTAGGCGCCTCAAAGCCGCAGGACACACTCTAGCGGAAACGTTGAGAGATGACACGACACCCCAAAAGCTTAAGGGTATTTTTGATGCTTACGACCTTAAGCGGCGTCGGTGGAAGAACTGAAAATTCAGGTTTAAATATAATGCCATCGTTACCAAATTTCATTTGTGTGGGCGCCCCAAAAACCGGCACCACGGCCTTATACGAGGACATCGCGGCCCACGCTGATGTCTTCGTGACTAAGGTTAAGGAAACGCACTTTTTCCGCCTAGCTTTCGATGGTTTGCCTTGGAATGGCCCAGGTACACCACCGCCCATGCAGGTAGATAGCCTTGAAAAATACAAAGCTCTGTTCGCCGACATAAAAACCGAAAAGGCAATCGGCGAGGTTTGCCCGTCTTACTTCTCAGATGCCCGCACGCCCGGTCACATATACAACACACTGGGCAGCATAAAGATTATTATTATGCTGCGTGATCCAGCAGAGAGAGCTTTTTCGCAGTTTCTCCATGCTCGTCTCATCGGTTGCGAACCAGAACCGTCTTTCTTGAAAGCCGTAGCCTTGGAGCCAGAGCGGCATGCTGCGCAATGGGGTGAATTTTGGTCGTATTTAGGACAGAGCTATTATGCACCGGTTCTGGAAAGATATTTTTCCACCTTCGGCAGTGAGAACGTACTGGTTCTCCGCCACGAACGCTTTGTTCGCGAACGCAAAAAAAGTCTGCAGGACATTTATAACTTTATTGGCGTCAGCCCAGATATTGCCCAGCAACAATGTGCTCCAAAGCGACAGGTTAATATTTCTGGCGTCCCGACCAATAGGACAGCGGCATTCGCCTTTCGGCACATCGAAAAGATGGGAACGATCGCTCGATTTTTATTCCCTACGCCCATTCGCAGAAAAGTGCGCTCTATAATGGATCGGTCCCTTACAAAAGCAACCCTGACCCAAGAAGAACGACGCTACATTATATCCCGCCTGTCCAACGACCTCACGCAGGTCGAAAAGCTTACCGGATGGGACGTTAGCGACTGGAAAGCACCTTATCAATGAGCGACACTGCCTTCACCAAAAGCATCAAGCCGCTGATTTCGATTATCACGTCTACCTATAATGCAGGAAAGCACTTATCGGACCTGATCGACTCGCTGCGTGTCCAAGATCGGACCGGGATAGAATGGATTGTTGTCGATGGGGGATCTAACGACAATACCATAGCACTTGCCAATGACGCGCCCGACGTGATTGACGTGCTCATCAGCGAACCTGATCGCGGTATTTATGATGCTTGGAACAAAGGTGTCGCCGCTGCTAAAGGCGACTGGATCGCCTTTATGGGTGCTGACGATTATTACCTTCCAAATGCCATGGACATCTGCCGCGAGGCGGCACTAGGCGCCCCTTCCGAGATCAATATGATTGTCGGGACAATCCACTGGGTTGACGCGTCAGACAGCCATATTGTCCGTACCATCGCTTCACCTTGGGATTGGCAGAAGATGCAAAAGTGGATGAATATTGGCCATCCTGGGACCCTACATCATCGCACACTGTTTGATCGCTTTGGAATGTTCGACATCTCGTTTCGCAGCGCTTCTGATTATGATTTTCTGCTTCGGGTCGGCCCAAATATCTGTGCATCTTTCATCGCGACACCGCTTGCCCGTGTTCGCATTGGCGGAGCCAGCCAGCAGACACAAGCATTGAAGGAAGCACAGCAAGTCCGCCGTCGCAATTTGAGACTATCGGAGTTTCAAGTCGGCATGGCCTATGTCATAGCATTGACTAAACTAGCCATCCGCAGGAGAATTCAGAGCTTGAAAAACATGATGACCTCCCGATAACAGATTTTGCCGAAAAACAGTATCGAGGCTCCGCAAGCGCTGTGCATTCATGGGACATTCGGTATTTTTGGGTCTTTGTTTCCCTAAATTGGTTTAGACTTTTATTCTCCGGCTGATCATTTACCCAAAAAATCAGCTTGGCATATTAAAGCTGTTAAAAGGATTTTCTTTCGTGGCGGACAAGTTCAAGAAAATCAAAGCAACCTCAAATGCATTTTGCCGCGGGTTGCGAAGGCGTTTACGTGACCAGCCTCATCTTTTGACCACGCCGTCCACACCGCGTATCGACGATACCTTTTTGGTCGAGTTCCCCAAAAGCGGGATCACTTGGCTCACATTTCTGATTGCGTCCGTCAATCTGCAAAAAAGCGGTATTGACCGTCAACCAACATTTTTTGCCATAAATGATTTAGTCCCGGACATCCACACATCACGGCACCTGCCCAAACCACTCCCCTTTCCGGGACATCGTTTTATTAAAAGCCACGCTCCCCATAACCCGCTTTACAGCAAAGTCATTTATTTGGTTCGTGACCCCCGCGACGTGATGGCCTCTTACCATGCCTTTGCTACTAAGCTGGGGTGGTACCAAGGGTCGTTGAGCGACATGATCCGCGATCAACACTTTGGGATAGAGGCCTGGGTCAACCATGCTCAAAGCTGGCTGACGCAAACGCGGCCGAGTGTTTCTTTTAATGTCATCAGATACGAAGACCTACGCAGCGATACGGCTGGCGTTTTAAAGCATATTTACGCGCTACTAGGCTTCACCATAGAACCGGAGGTCATCCATACTGCTGTTGAGAGTTCGTCATTTTCTAAGATGAAAGCGAACGAAGATTTCTGTACGGACAGAAATCTAACCCTCCCCAGCGACTTTACCTTCGTGCGCAAAGGAGGCAACTCTCATAAAGAAGAAATTTCAGCAGAAGATCTGGGCTATATCGAACAGCTCGCTGGCGAAACCATGAAGGTTTTTGGCTACGAATGCCACCCTAATGAAGAATGAAGCCTAGTGTTATTGCTCGCGGAAAAAACCTATGCTTCAAGACATTGAACCTGATAGTTGATTTTTGCATTGCTACAGTAAGTGCATGCCGCGTTTTCTCGCGATTAGCTTAGAAACTTTACTGCCCCACCTCTACGTCGGGGGCAGTTCGTTGCTATAAACGCCCTTAAATCCGCGCTGCAAAAATCTACCAGCCTCAATTGGATCATCAATCGTGTGCGTAAAAACAGAAATGTTCGAAGGTACAGACGCAAGCTTTAACGCGCGTTCTTCGGTTAACGTCACGGCTTCTATATGCGTCTCCTTCGCATAAAAAAACATTTGTTCCGTGGTTAGGGCACTTAGATATGAAGTGAACAAAGCGCCTGAGAAATGGTGCTGACGGACCCAGACAATTTGTTCGAAATCGTATAGTTGTGGAATGAGTTGACGCACAATGTCTGGCGCTATTTTGAGGATTGAGCTGTAAGTCGCCACAAAATCGTCCTTGGCATCTACAACAAAGTAAACCTCCGGATGTGCGCGCAAAAGGTTCGCGATATCTGAAAAATAGCATGGGGCTTGCTGCCCTTTCTCTATCGCTTTCAGATAGCTTTTAGTTGAGATTGGCTTTGCATCCTCGCCATGAAAGCAGACCAAATCGCCATCCGTCGTCAGGCGCAAATCGCCTTCGATAATGGTGTATCCTGCCGCGATGCTATTTTCAAAAGCTCCCACCGAGTTTCGCGAAAACATGGGTGTCCGTCCCATGGCATGCTTAATAATACGCGCGCCATCGTGTTCGAGCCAGGCATAAGCATTTGGTTTCGGTGCAGGAACTGTCGCGGGCAGAACCGGCAACCGTTGGTGATGATAAACGCGACGAAGTGCGCCATCGAACACGATTGCATCGGCTTCAATAAGCCGCTCCTTCACGCTCTCATCTAAAGCGAACAGTGCAGCCGAACTTACAACGACAACCGCAATAGCGATCATCAGACAAACTCGCCAGATCCAGCGCGCGCATTTCATTTGGGCACCAATTCAAGGAAGGGGACCTCATGCGTTGAAAATTCCTTGCGGCTCTTTAAATCCGCAAAGGGTGGCGCATGATCGCCGACAAGTAACACCTGCATCGGAGGCACGGTCGGATCAGCCAAAATACGCCCCAAAGCAGCAAAAAACTCTTCATGTAATTTTAGAAGCGTGCAAATTTCCTGTGTTGGCACTCCATCACAGGAAGCCGGAGACTTGTTTGCCAATTTGGGACTGTTGGGAAGATGCGTATTCAGCGTCAAATAATAAACGAACGTTTTTTGATTTTTACGTTCGCGCATAAGTGAAGCGATCTTGGATAGAATGTTCGTATCGCATTCGCCGCGAAAAACAATCCCACATTTTTCCTCGGATGTATCATCCCCAAAATTTAAATGTTCGAAGCCGACAAGAGGAAACCATTCCTGACGTTTTAAGAAAGCTTTTGCGAAACCATGAAAAGCATACGCCTCATAACCAGCCGAAGCGAAACGACCGGGTAAACAATTTGCTGACCCCAATTCTATTGCATTCGTAAAACTGGCGCGAATGCCGCAAAATTCTCGCATTTCGCCGCTGGTCGTCGCGCCAGAAAAAGGAACACGGCCACGATTCACATCATATCGCTGCAAGACCGATGGAACCAACAAACGATTAAGCGGAATACTGTTTAAAAGGGGATTGTCCGATACCCCCCAAGATTCAACAACAATCAACATCTTATGATCGTTAGAGGGGGCACCTTGATTAGGAATTAAGCGCGTTTCGGACGCACTGTCGATTTGGACCGGGACAACTGTTTTTCGCTTACGCGCAAGATTAAAGGCAAGCTTTCCAATCTGTGACGTACCTATATTTTCAGGAAGGACCGCCAAATTGATAGTCGCTTGGATTGAACCGGGAAGAACGCCGTTTGTCCCGTTTATGAAATCGAGTCCCAAAACCACAACAATTGCTATGACCATAAACTTGATATTTTTACAATTTCTATAAAACAAACGCGATATAAAATAAGAAACAGAAGTCAGGAGTATTGCCAAAATCGAGGTTAAAATGAATAAATTGCTTTGGAATATTTGTATTAAATTTATTTGCGACATCGACATCGCAACGGAATTCACGTCGAAATAAAATATTCCTTTGGCTGACATAACAACGTCGACAGCAAGGAATACTACAAATATTAGACAGGAAAAAAAGGGACGCATAAAACACGAAACGATCACATACAGCAGATAGTCTACATTCAAAAACGCCCTATCGATAAAAAAATAACTTGAATAAAAAATGAACAAAAAGTTCATTGAAATAAAATACAGAAGCAACAAAAAAATATTTAATACATCTTTACCCAAATACTTCATTAAAAATATATCTTATACCAACAGAAATAAAAAAAGATACTTAACACAAAAAAAATCATTATTAAATCAAGATCACAAAAATAAATATGCTTATCAAGATAATTTGTTAAATTTAATTTTTTAATGTGAATACAACTTTATATGGCGAAGCACCTTTATTTAACCAACCGACATGTTAGCACTTAATGAGCCCCCCCTTCATCTATCAGATCATGCGATCCCTTCTCACCACCTTTCAAGCCGCAAGCCCCCCCCTACAACAGCCACTCAGAGAGAAACAATCGGCACCAACATCTCGAACATAAAACAGAAATATTGAAAATATACCTATAAGAGCGAGGAATTGAAGTTTTAAGATCAGCTATCCCCTGCTAAGCTTCAAGACTTGAACCAAATCACTTAAACTGCTCAGTCAAAACACGATTCAGCAAACGCACGATAGGCGCCTTTTACAAGCCAGCCTGTCTTAGGAACGCGACAACAGCCATGGCTACGGACATGAAATTTATCAAAGATTTTCTAAAAACATCTCTCTTTTCATGCTTCTTACTTTTGTCTATTTGCCCTGCACACGCCTACATAGACCCAAATACTGGCAGTCTTTTACTGCAAATACTAACGCCCATCGTTGGTATCGTAATATTCACATGGAAATTTATCGTCGCCTATGTAAACAAGGCAATATCTAAGCTGTTCAGAAATAAAAAAATTCGACACATAGCGCGCCCACCGCATCTGCCAGACCCTAGCGACAACTAAGACGATCAGGCCACCATCTTTAAAAGAAATCACCCCATTGAGAATGTATACGTCGCTGCCACTCAGGCGATGGGACATTATTTCCAGCTCGGTACAACCGGCTCCGCTCAATTTGTTGCGCGAAAAACTCGGATGTTAAAAATTCGGGATCAAGCTCCAACCTTGCATAAAGGCTTTGCATCTCTCGCAGCGGGTCCCTGACAAGCCGCTCGTACTCAACTTGAGCAACCATATGTGCAGGCAAAGCTGCTAGCTCCCGAGAAAGCTTTCGCTCCATAATCACCCTGTTCTCAAGGATAATCTCTCGCAAATCGTCATCCCCTATGGGCTCGCCCAGGCGATATAGGTCAAAAAGCACTTTCCACATCCGAAACGTTGATTCAAACACCTCCAACGGATTTCGCCGTATGGAAATGAATTTCGCATTGGGAAGCAAGGCAGAAATAGCTTTAACCCGATAAGAATGAGTTGGCGACTTCACAACAACAGCACGTCGTCCCCCGACAAACGAAACACCCTTGATAAAATCACAGAATGTACGCTCCCACACCTGTCGATCAAGCTCTGGAAGCTCGGCAGGATCGGCTAAAGACAGAGCATCAAAAAGACTTCTGGGAAACATCAAACCTTCATAAGGTGAACGCGCGCCCAACGCGAGCAATGCAAATTCATCCTCCTGCGGAGAGTCCGCCGCTACTTGCACGTCGTCCATTGGCCTATTTGTTTTCCTGTTCGCCCCGCTAGGAATACCCAACATAAAAGCATGAGGATTCATGCAAGCCTGGGTAGAACAGAACGTAAATTGCGGATCACAAGATATGAGATTATGAAGGTATGTCGTACCAGATCGCCAGTGCCCAGTTATCACAAGATGCGGAAGCGATTGAGCTGATACGAGCTCACTCTCAAGAATCTTAGACTGCAAGCGTCCGCAAATTGAGAACAAGCTTCCAAGCAAACCTTTCCGCACAAAGGATGTGTACGGATCCAATTTCCCAAAATTTAAAACATTCTCCCAGGCCAATTTATTAAGGTTAATATACGCTTTTTTTTTTTGAAATCTGACCATGTTAGATATTCAATTCAGGAAATTTTTCTTTCACTTCTTGCCTGATACTTCTCATCATATCTGGCATATCCCGCTTAACATCTTCCCGCACACGATCAAAAGCACCCAAACCCGAAGCATTATCTTCGAATTGGTAAAGTTTTTCTTCGCCTGTCGCGAGTTCCCGCACATACTGCATGCCACTGGTCACCGCCCCTATGGTACCGGTAGATATGGGTTCAAAGCTGCTATTTTGTTCCAAGTACTGAGTGAACGAGATTTCTGAAGACGCAGCTGCATCGCCCTGATAGCTACGATACATTGCACCACCCTGCATCCATTCAGGCACAGACAGGCCGGCGATCTCCAATACTGTAGGGGCGATAGATGTCTGATCGGCAACAGCGTGCAAACACCTTCCAGTTTTTTGCCCCGGCATTCTGACAATCATCGGAATATTGACCAAAGCCTTGTGAAAAACATTGCCCCCATGCCCGTAAGAATCAGGCATAAAAAATTCACCATGGTCTGCAGACAATATCGTTGTCGTATCATCTAGCAGCCCGGATCCGCTCATATAGGCCATAAATTCTCCGAAGGCGCTATCTGCCTCTGAAACCCATTCGTTATAGCGGAGCCGTAAATGTTCAATATCCGTTTGGATCTTTGATTTTCCCTTTGCCCGATCCATAATCCGCGGGCGTAGCATATCTTGCCTTGTCTCAAGCAAGCCGGGCTTAAGAAAGCGGTGACGAAACTCCTCCGATGGAAGAAACGGGCCGTGCGGCGCCATAACATGGATCCAGATAAAGAATGGACTTTCTGTTTTGGAAATTAGTTTTTTTGCCGCTTCAAAAGTAGCATGCGGCGGAGTTTGTGAGAATTCTTGCCGTAAGGCAGGAACGACAAGCCCCGAGACAGTGACCGTACGCTCAACCAAATCCATCATATCCGTCATTCCAGGAAGCGCGACGAGTTCTGCTGGGGGAATATCACTCCACCCGGACCTAGGTGCCGCCCACAAATGATCAAAAGCCCCATGTGTTGAGCCTATTAAAGGCATCGCGTAAGGATTGCCGCAGATCATACCTGTCTTATATCCCGCCGCCTTCAAGATCGCTGGCAGTGTACGATAAATATCCTGTTCATGTAGCATCCCGTGCAACTGATGAACATGAGATCTTGAAGGATATCGGCCTGTCAAAATGGTCGATATACATGGCGTTGTAAAAGTCGAACATGCATAAAAATTCGTATGCACATCCGACAAATCGGCAAATGCGTCAATATGGGGGGTCGTTTTCAGACCATACCCATAAACCGACATATCCGCCGCGGCGAGCGCATCAAATGTAATAAGAAGAACGTTTTTACGATCTTCTTTTTTTTCAAAAGAAGAAGCAACGGGCAAACCGAAATGATTTCCCATTACTATCTTAGAGCCAACAGTTATCGCCGCCGCAGCTGATGCAGAAGAAGTCAGAAGAAGCCGACGCTTTAAGCCATCTACTTTATATTCTTCCGCCCCCCTCTTATCCGGTCCATTTTGCAAAAGGGCTTCCCTCTTACTAGACCTCAGCGCCAGATACAGAACGACCAAAAGTATTGCAATACCGTAGAAAAGCTCGAATACAGCACGCCACACTTCTGTAAAATGAAATTTATTCAGCCAATATTGATCAATAAAAATACGTTCAACAGAAAAAACAAACGAAAATAAACTTATAGAATACCCAAACGAAGAAATTAACTTATAAAAAACACTGAAGTATCCACGCCCCCCCAAAAACCTCTTTGCGAAAAAAAATGCAGAAAACAAAAAAACCGATACAAACAAAGAAAAAAGCTGAGATAATAAAAAAGAAATTGAAAAATAAATAAAAAAGTCAAAAAAATTCATGTAAAAAGTAAACGAATTTATCTTGTAAACAACAAAGAAAAACAAAACTATTAAGACATTCTTGCTTACATTCAAGAATGTTTTCTGAAAATTTTCAGCGTTTATTTCAGAAAAAATATTAGTCATGCGAGTTCACTTTTGAATATTATGTAAAATAAAAATAATCTACACGAAAGAGATTCCTAAAAAATCTCACAAACTTCTAGCGCAATTTATCTGTGTCCTTAGTCCGATTAAAACCCAATGAATATAGGCCGGATAAAATAGCTGACGATACGCGCGCAATATGCAGTCGAAGAGATCGCCATCAGGCGCAGAGACACAAAATTCATTCAGATCATTTGCTGGACATAATACCACGCCCCAAAGGAAAATTTGTTTAACTTAAGTAAGAAGAGGTTCTTAACATTACACTCGGTTGTCCTCTTTTTTTCTTGCGACAATATTCCACCACCCTAATCGCTGCGGATGGGGTATTTTTGTCTCGCTAATTACATGGTCCATCACCTCAAGAGTGAACCGTGAAAAAAGCTGCTCTAAACGGGCTTGATCAGAAAAGTGGATCAGACCAACGCCTGCGAAATCACCACTTGTATAGCCTTTTCGTACATATCGATCTTCCGTAGGTTCTCCACGACTGAAATCATCACAATCGGTCGAAAACCAATGGGTGCCGACATAGACACCGCCCGGCGCCAAACGCGCTTCCAACATATCCAAACTGCGCCTGATGCCCGCGGTATGGTTATGCGTGAGCGACGCACGGTCGATAATGATGTCGAAAGGCCCCGCAAAGGGAATCTCTTCACAAAAATCAGCTTTGGCCAACCGCACTTGATCTTCGTATCTCTGACGAATGCGTTCTAATGCACTCGCGCTGTTATCAACACCATGGAACTCACCTCCAAACCATTGAACCAGCGGAATATTAGCGCCAACACCACACCCAATCTCTAAAACCTTCGCTGGCTTTTCGCTCTGGTGCGGTCGCGCATGCCGCATGACCAAAGATATCAACTCGCTCCATGGCCAAACGCTTTGATGCGCCCCGGCGGCGTAAATATCTTCCCACTCAGGAGAAAAAAACATCCTGCTATCCTCTCAGAAAAGCTGCTGGCTGAGGTTCGTTCATCAAAAGATCGATCACCCCCATATATGGCTCAAACCCTGAATAGGTCTGAACATATGTCGGATGTTTGTAATCCTGATAAACCACCGAGATACCATTATGCGCAAATGAGGCTTCATCCAAATACCTACGCCCTTGCGAACCGGAAAAATAGGTATCGGCCTCGACCGCGTGACAAAGGTTCCGAATGAGATCGCTCTTTGGCCCCTCAACAGAAGGCAGCTTCGAGGTTTTCTGGATCGGGGTGGTAATCTCCAAAGCTTGATTGAAGACCATCATCATATCCCAACACAGATCGCTCAGCCGGTCATAGGGGGTATGGTAAAACGGCTCCAAACGCGGCAACCACTCTTTAGCAAAGGGAGCTTTGCGGTAATTTTGGGTGATCGCCGCCCAATGTTTGGACTGCCAACCCATTTGATTGTTGATCTCCAGGTCGGCAATTGTCTGGTCAAAATGCTTGCCCTTTGTTTTCACCGGCACCGTTTGCCAGATCCATCCCTCTTTGGTGCGGATCTTATTGCGGTTTTGAAAGCTGCCCTTCTGAAACTGGACTGTATCAAGATATAGAAAAATATCGGATTTTTTGATCTTCTCAAAATACCCCAACCAAGGCAAATACGCTGGCTGATGAATGGAAACGATCATTTTCCATCCACCGGTTCCAAATCATTCATATCAATCCCTTCGGTCGCCGCCTTAGCCGTGCGTAAGGTACGCCCCGTCACGTCGTCCCAATCTCCGACATACAGTCCTTGTTCAGCGCGCTTAAACGTCACCGCACTATCGTCCAGAACTGTACCAGCGGGCAAATCGTGGCGTGCGATAATCCGTCGGCGCATAATGGCTCGGCTTTTTTCTTCTTCCACATTTGGCGCAATTTTATCGCTGCCCTGTGCAGCTTCCGCAAAACGGATATGTGCCACCATTTCCGTTAATTCTTTTGGATCCATTGAAAACCAATGATCCGGTCCAGCCATGCCGTGACTTAGTGTGAAGTGTTTTTCAATGATGCGAGCGCCCAAAGCCACAGCCAAGGCAGGCGCGACCGTTGACCGACTGTGATCAGAGAAGCCCCAAACGACATCGGGATGACGCTCACGCAATGCGGGGATCTGCGCCAAATTCAAATGCTTAGGCTCTGACGGATAAAGCGATACGCAGTGAAGAACCCCCAAGTCAGCACAGCGACTTTTCAAATCTCCAACTATTTTATCGACTTCCTGGGCATCCGCCATGCCTTTGGAAATAATCAACGGCAAACCGGTCGCAGCAAAGTTACGTAGATTGGGTAAATGATCGAAATCATCTGATCCAACTTTAATCGCCAAAAGCCCCAGTTCCTGCATCATTTCCAGATTAACAGGGTCCTGAACCGTCGTCAGGAACATGATACCTTGGGCTTCACAGTAAGCCATAAGCTCGACCCATTCCTCACGGGTGAATTCCAACCGGCGAAACATCTCGTATTCGCTTTCGGTAACTTCTTTCCCTTGACTAAAATAGGTAAAGTTTTTGGTCCGGTCGGCACAAAATTCGGCTGCAGTGAATGTCTGGAACTTAACGCAATCGGCACCAGCAGCCTTGGCAACATCCACGAGCTGCTTTGCCAACGACAATTCGCCATTATGATTGGCACCCGCCTCCGCCATCACAAAAACCGGATGGTCATCTCCGATCAACCGTGAGCCAATTTTCATCTGCGCCGCCATACGCCATCACCTTTTCATTCTTAACGCTATATCTGTGCCATAGGGCTTATACCCTGCAGGCGATTTGAGCAGGTACATAACAGCTCGCCCAATTGCTTACCAGTCGTGCAAAGAATATTCAGCAACGCGCTTTCACCACAAACCAGGATTGAGCAAAGCAGAAGGAACCCGAGGTATTAAGCTATCGACCAAAAGCCGTTCTTCCGCGCTCAATGGAGAATGAGACACCAAAGCAAGATTTTCCTCGAGTTGCTTGGCAGTTTCCATTCCCAGAACGAGGCCCGCAATCTGAGGATAACTCAAAACATAAGCGATACAGAGATCCGCAACAGACGAACGACCAATCGCTTGCTGCGCTGTTAGCAACGCGTCCCGCACAGCGGGGCCTACCCCATTTGCAACGGCAGGCCAAGATATCCCATCCCCACCGAGCAACAACCCCTGTAAAAACACCGAGCGAACATGCACGGTTAAGTCTGGACGGTCAGATATGCGATCAAGAACACTAGTCTCTCTCCAACGGTAGTCCAGAACATTAAACGGTATTTGCAAGTGACCGATGTCACTACAGCCCGCAGCAAGTTCTCCTTCTTCAACCGTTTGGGCCGATAAGCCTAAGATGCCAATCACCCCCGCAGTGCGTAACCTCAACAAGGCCCGCCAAAACCCATTGGGATGCTCCAACGGCCATGCTTCCCGGATGAGCAGGACGGGTATTCTATCAATACCCAATGCGCAGCAGGATGCGCGTACACCATCTTCAGCAAAACGCTCTAACGCGGCATCATTCATGATAGCCGCTTCTTCAGCCGAAGGAGTGTTCACCTTGGTAATCACTATGGTTCGCAGCGAGTTTCCTTGATTGGCAGATGAAAGAGCCTCCTTAAGAACGTCTTCGGAGTCTCCGTAACACCGCGCAGTATCCAGGACACACACACCGGCTGCCAACGCAGTGTGAACCAACTTCACCGCAGCTCTTCGATCAGGCTTTCCGCTTTGATTGGCGATCCCATAGGACAATCCTAGCTGAGCGGTCCCTAAAACTAACTTTTCGGCATTTGCAGACATTACGGCAAAATCTCCATCAAAGATCGCGCCAAATATCGCCCTCCAGGGGCTGGAAACAACGTTTTTCCCAGGGTAATACGCTCGTTGCGCCAAGCGGCATCAGACAACAGGCGGCGTAAGATGGTTCTGACAGGTTCGGCCGGGCGCGAAGAACAAACAGGTGCAGGCCCGGCCAAGGGGACAATTCCACCCAAATGCTCCAGCGCCTTGATAAAGGTAATTTGATGCTCTTCAACTGCCAACGCCGCAACGGCCACGCCCGCTGCCTGAAGTTCACAGCAACTCGTCCCGCCCGCTGAAAGTGCCAAAAATGAGCGTTCGGCAGCCGGAATTAACGACGGTGGTGCATGAATAATTTCTGCTTGCGGAAGATACTGACGAATGGCTGTAATAGCCCCGGCCCGATCAGGATGGGCCGGTCCGATTACCACCAAAACCCTATAACCTGTAAGCATATCGCCGACCGTACGGGCAATCCACGCCGTATCGTTTGCCGGATCTTCTCCGCCCATCGTGATCAAAACAGCCTGACGGTCGGTTTTTTCGGCAGCAGCAAAATAGTCAGGATGAATGGCGTTATAGCGGCCTCCGGCTAAAATCCACCGCCCAGTGCGATCCAGGTAATCCTGTTCGTCAGTCCATGGTTGAGCATTGATAATCACGGTAGCGGGGAAATCGCGGTACGGAGTGTCATCGTAACAAATGAGCCGAGACTTCTCGGCTAAGGGAACTAAAGCCGACGGATCTGCATATTTTCCGTCCACAACGACCCAAGGCTTCGCGGCTTGGGGGCCACCATTTTTCTGACACCATTCCAGAAGCTGAGAACAATCATGCCCTGCGGATCCAGCAACTGACGACGTCGCCAATACCGAAAATCCGGCGTCGCTTACCCTTTGGAGAATGTCGTCTGGGGCCTGCATTACAAACTGTGCGACCGGCCCGCCCTCGGCGCGCAAGGATTCCGCCAAGGACAAGCAGCGCATCAAGTGCCCTAAACCATGATCCGTCCCGCCGTCACACCGGATAAGAAGCGCTGGCCACACCATTACAAATTAATGCCACGAATCAGCGCGAAACCCTCAGCATAGGGTAAACCCGCTTGTGCTCCACGGAAACGCCCCAAGGCGCGGATGACTTCTGGAGAACGCGGATGGGGTGCGGGATGCATCTCGTCGTCATAAGCCGTCATCGCAGCAACTTTCTGGTCCATATGATCCGTGATGTCATGGAAGACGGTTGGTGCAAAAGGTTTTAACGGGTTCCATTCGGTGCTGGACAAAACCTCAAAGGAAAACACAGCACGCAAACTTTGTCCACTCAGAGGGCGCACCGCAGGCAAGACGGCGCGATGAGCAACCCCATGGTCAACATTTGGATCATCCGCAGAGTGCGTAAATAAGCGTGTCGGCAGGAAATCGCGAATATGAGATTCTATTTGCTTGGTCAGATCAAGAAGCGGTACCTGATCCAGCCGGCAACAAGGACGTTCGGAAAAAAACATCTGGTCAGCCTCGACCCCCAAAACTGCCATAGCCTTGACAGCATTCGCATTTCGCCGTGACGATTTTTCTATTACTTCAGAGGCGTCAAACTGCTCAGGTGTGAAGCGGGCGGTGACACCTTCCGCCAAAAAAACCACTCGCACCGCCCCCCCATGAGCACGGTATCTCCCGATGGCCCCACCACACCCTAGCACTTCATCGTCGGGATGCGCGGCAATCACTAGAACCCGCTCTTCAGCAAACATTATGCTTTCCCACTTCTCGCCATTCAGCCACCAGCGCCTCGAGGGTTTCCAGAAGGGATGGCAGCTTTTCTCCCAAGGCGGCCTCCGTCAAAGAAACATCCATACGCATATCTAAAGAGCGCGGCGCGTTTAAGGACAAGTCGCTCAATCGACCAAGCTTCGCAGTTTGGGTCGGCAAGCTGAGCTTTTGTGCAACCCCCAACAAGAAATCTGCTTTGGACAGTCCTCCGCCGCGTGACCCAAGATTAAAAGTCCCTTTGGTCTGCGCCATGATCATACGTTCGACGACCTGCGGTACCAAGGCTCCGTGGCAGGGATTAAAAAGCGCGTCCTTAAGCAAAGTGACAGGTTTCTCCGCTCGCAGGCTATCGACCAGCCAAGTGACCAATCCCGGACGAGCAGAAGTCCCCCGCCCCACATAATTAAGTCGGAGAACAGTCGTATCCTTATGCTCACGGGCGATATCTTCGCTCCACAGCTTTGTCCATCCATACAAGTTGACGGGACCGAGGTCCCCCCTGCATCCGCCGCCGTCGCGATATACTTGATCGGTGGAAATATGCACCAAATGGCAGTCTGGCGCATGGCGCCGCAAAGCGTCGACGATTGATAGTGTCCCTTCTACATTGTCACGAAACGCCGCATCCCGATTTTCCTCGCAACGATCCACATTTGCCAAAGCAGCACAATGGATAACAACGCTGGGTCTCAAACGGGCAATCAAACCCGCGGTTTGCGAGTGGTCCGCAAGATCAACCCGCTCAATCGGTGCAAGGTAACGTCCTGTCATAACAAGCGTGCATTTCTGTTGCGGTCCGCTGCGAATAAGAGGAACGATGCAACGCCCTGCCAATCCACTATCGGCCCAAGCAGCGCAGAAATAAAAACCCAAAGCACCACCTGCGCCAGTTATCAGGACGGGCGATTGCTCTTTGTGATTATCGATGAGTGCCATTTTAACCGTCTTCATCTAACAAACTGACACATTTTGGCCGTTGAACACTCTGCCTCTAGACGGTCCGAATTGTTGTCGCTAACGCGATGTAACCCGTCCGCGATAGGTATGCTTTTGCTTTTGTTTTTGCCATAGCTGCGGCAAATGAAGGTCAGACTTGATACCAAAAAGAACACGCACTGCGCCAAGATCAACCCGACGAGGCTCAATGAGCTAGAGGCCGTGTTGATAAAAAATCCAACCACTTTTTTCTCATCAGTCCAAAGGCATGCCGCCACCGAGTTTTCGGAGGTGATGACGTTCGTCCGGATACATTCGAAGAGGTTGAGTTCAGCAATCACTTCATGCTTTAGCTCTTTGGGGGGGATCACGATATAAACATCCCGGAATCCTCGACAAGACGGTCGATATCGCACATATCTCCAAGGACAAGGCACCCAACTAAACATAGGATGAAATTGGAAATCATAATCCATCTATTAATATTTTAACTCGTAAAACGTCAAAGATTACAACTATACAATGGAATACAAGATCGGGCAATGTGAGAGAAAATTTTTGCTCATAAGATACTCCCCCACCGCTAAGCTAGGCATATTCACCTTTGAAAATCGGCCAATCGGTATTTTCGCCCTCGAAGCAACCTGCACTCATACTTTCTGTCTTTTTGATTAAGTGGCCATCCCCTATTTAGTCGACACGGACCCACACCACAAAGATGCTGTTCTCTTTGACGATGCCTATTCTTGCACCTCACTTTCTGAAATCCTGGGCGATAAATTGCCACAATTTGCAAACTGACGGCCTCTGGTAAGCTTTAAACAGTACAGCAATTTATGTTCGATTGTTTTATGAGGCCATAGGCCTTGCTGAAAATTTTTAGCGAACGATACAGCAAAGAGGTTGACTAGGCCCCTTAACCATCATTCGCCCAAATTTTAAAAGTAAAACATGATCGGCAGAAGGTTCATTTTCCTACAGACGTCGATCATGCTATAGGGTGCATTCTCTGTAAGATTTTCTGTGGCACTTAAATATCTATGCGCATATTTCAGGAGGCATGATGTCGGTTGGTCGATCTATAGCAAAACAAATTTTGCTTGGAGGCCTTACCCAATTTTTGGTCAGCTTCCGTGGCCTGATCATCATGCCCATCATCGTCAAAACAGCCGGCGATTCCGTTTTTGGTGCGTACGTCCTTCTTTCATCGATCGTTGTATTTATTAGTGGAATTTCATCATTCGGCACCAATTACACGTTCCGCCGTGAACTTCCTTCGACAGACACAGGACGTCAGCGTTGCGCATTGCTGATGCCGCCACTCACATTCCGGATTTTTTCAACTGCTGCCTTTGCAACCCTGCTCTACTTTGGCAGCCCCGGCTTGTTTGGTATGTTCGGAGAGAGTATCCCCTTCTCCCCGGAGTATCTGGTCATCTGGCTGCTGGGATTATTGTTTCAAGAAAAGGCCACTGACTACTATCGATACACGTCGCGTTTTGGCATCTATAATCTGCTGACCTTGGGCCAAATCTACATTCATATCGGCGCAATCATCGGCGTCGTTTTGTTTTGGCATGATCTCAGTTTGGACACCCTTTTGCTGCTACAAGGCAGCTCACTCGTGATTTTGTCACTGCCAACACTCGTACTTGGTGTTTTCCGTGAAACAGGGCTAAGTTGGCCTCAGTGCAATTGGCGAAATTTTTGGACAGACGCGCGCTTGGGCCTTCCGCTGACTGGCGAATTTATTGTCGATTTTTTGGTGGCCTTCGGCGACAGATACCTCATCGGTCTTTTTCTCTCCTTGGCGGCGGTGGGACAATATCAGTCATCCTATGCTTTGGCAGGCCTGCTTGCTTTTTTACCCAAGGTCTTAGGCTCCGTTTTGCCCCCGCCGCTATGCCGCTTGTGGGACGATAAGAAACATCAACAAGCAGAACAGCTCGTTTCAAACGCCCTACGTTTATTTTTAATCATCGCCATCCCCTTTATGGTCGGCGCCCTGATTATCGGCCCTTCTGTTGTGGCAGCCCTCACCACACCAGAAATGGCTTTTGCTGGGCGGTGGGCGGTAGCATTAATTGCGATAGGGATGCTGTTCTATGGCATCATTATCCTTCTTTCGAGCGTCGCCTTTGTCACTCGTCAAACATCGGTTATTTTTACGGCGAACCTTATAGCTATTGTTGGGAATGTCGCTTTAAACTTAGTATTTCTCTCAATTTGGCCCACAGTGACCGTCCCAGCAGCTGTCTCGGCCATCGTCTATGGAATAGCGTTTTCATATGCACTCTATAAAGTCCGCAAGCACTTCAGTATCTCTTTCCATTGGTCGAGCCTGATCCGCTCGATTTTGGCAACATTGGTCATGAGTGCTGTCTTATGCTTAACCGGCTACACACCTGGAACGATCGGCTCCACAGACATCTTGGTACTCGGATTGACCGTTTTTGCCGCGATGGTTAGCTATTTTGCGGTATTTCTTGTGATCGGGGGCCTTCCAGCAGTTGACAGGGCTGCACTCGCTATTTTGATCCGGCAACATCGCAACTAGCAGCCCCCGCCAGTCGTTTTATCGGCTCTACGCCAACCCGGTTCTTATTGAATCCCAGATACCAAAAGAGTACTTTGCCGAACTCCTGCAACTGTGAACAAGCATAAAAGGCAAAACAACATTGACAGTGACTGCTATTATTCAGGCGCGCATGGGATCAACACGCCTCCCAGGCAAGAGCCTAATGGATCTCGCAGGAAAACCGGTCGTTATGCATCTGGTGGACAGGGCCAAATCAGCCCGGTTGATTGATCGGGTCATTGTCGCCACAACGACTGCAGCCACGGATGATATTCTTGAGCAAAGGCTGAAAAAAGCTGGCGTTTTGGTTTTTCGAGGCGCGAAAAATGATGTTTTAAACCGATATGCGCAAACGGTACGGGCCATCATTCCAGAAAAGGAAAGAGACGCCGGTGCTGTCGTTCGCCTGACCGCTGATGACCCGCTGAAGGATCCGGCGGTGATGGATGCAACGATTGATACCTTTCTGGCCGAACGAGGGCGCTGGGATTACGTGAGCAATAATCAGCCCCCTTGGCTACCTGAAGGTCAAGACACCGAAATATTGTCAATTAAGGCATTGCTCGCCGCCGACGATGCATGCGACGACGCCGATGAGCGCGAGCACGTAACACCTTATTTGTACAACCATCCGGAGAAATTCCGATGTCACAACCTGCATGGTACGCCCGATCTTTCCGCGTGCCGCTGGACCTTGGACACCGCTATGGATATGGCTTTCTTTAAAGCCGTTTTTGCGCAATTCCCCAATGAGCCCATGCCTCGCATAGATCAAATTCTCAGCCTGTTAGACAGAAAGCCGGAAATTGCCGCCTTGAATTCACAGGTTGCACGCTCCGCCCTTTACCGCACAGAAACAGGTGATCACTGATGTTTTCCTATCCCGCCCCTAAAAAGCGCATCATTGAGCGCGTCTCTGACTTGGAACGCAGCTATTTGTTACAATGTCTGGACTATGGGTTTGAAACATCGAAAGGGTCAGAATTCTGCACCCGCCTCGAAAAAGCTTTCGCCGAACACCTTGGAATGGAATTCGGCATTTCCTTCATGAACGGCACCTGCACGATGCATGCCGCCTTGGAGGCCGCTGGCGTCGGCCCCGGAGACGAAGTGATCGTCCCTCCTCTCACCATGTCCTCAACGACTTTTGTCGTTTTACAGGCTCATGCCGTGCCAGTTTTTGCGGATGTCGACCCAGACACCTTCCAAATCGATCCAGCAAGCATCCACGAACGGGTCACCGAGCGGACCAAAGCGATTATTCCCGTAGCCCTTTATGGCCTGTCGCCTGATATGGATGCCATCATGCAGATCGCCAAAGACCATAACCTTGTGGTGATAGAAGACGATGCTGAAGCCATCACCAACACTTATAAAGGTCGAAAAATGGGAACCGTCGGCCACATGTCGAGCTTTAGCTTCCAAAGCTCCAAGCACCTGACCGCGGGAGAAGGTGGTATGATCGTCACCAACGACGAAACGCTCGCCAACAATATCCGGCGCTTCAACAGCTTGGGTTACGCAGGTGTTGGGTCACGCAAAGGGAAGATTACAAAAAACGATATTCAAGATCCCAATTATTCCCGCCACGTTTCGACAGGCTTCAACTACCGAATGCCGGAACTCTGCGCCGCAGTAGTGTTGGCCCAACTTGAACGGATCGACGAATTGGTGCAGCGCCGCGTTGATGTCGGCCTCCTGTTTAAAGAGGCCATCTCGGGATGTGACTGGTTCGTACCGCAGAAAACCCCTGAAGACTACACCAACAGCTACTGGACTTTCGTCGCCAAATTGGAACACCCGGATGTGACGTGGCATCAATTCCGCGACGCGTTCCTTGCCCATGGGGGCGATGGTGTCTATGCAGCATGGAAGCTTAGCTATCTGGAACCGATGTTTGCAAAGGGTTGCCCGATTACCCATCCCGCATATACCGGCACCTATCAGAATTTTGCGCTTGGCTTATGCCCCAACGCGGAATTGGTGCAACCAAAAATCTTCCAGTTTAAAACCAACTACTGGAACTGGGGTGAAGCCGAACAACAAGCTGAAATATTGCGTAAAACCATCAATCAGTTTTCGTAATTTTTTCTGCGTCACGAAGCGAGACAGGCCCCAATGAGTTTCCTATAGGATTTGCCGGAACTGAGACGCATTTCTTCGAAATTTCGTCTCTATTGATCGAATTTTCCAAGCCATAGAGCTATTCTCTAATGTCCCATGATTGAGGAAAATGCGGCCATATTTTTTCAGGTTATATCTCAAATGGTCCAACCCACAGAGCATCGCATAGACGGAATGCCGAAAGACCGACCTTCCAAGATTATGCTTTCCCGACCCTAGCGAAGAGAAATGTGATCCCGTCACAACCGCCCCCTGCTGCTGCGGCAGCAGGTCGATACTTTATATTCCCTGTTTCACTTAGGACCGGGACGGAAAACGCCCCATCTACCTCACCATGCTCAACAGAACGTTTGCAAATATCAAACATTTCCGGAACGTGTCCTTTCAGATATTATCAGAGAACTCCCGGGCACACCGTAAACATCCCGGAACTCTCAAGACATTTCTTGGAAACTGTATATTCCATCGCCCGTTTCTGGTCCGGTTTTTCCCAAAACCGCAGCCCCGCCATCCACCGTTTGACAGGCCTTCTCCAAGTTCAACATATCCAAAGGCCGTGCTTGAAAAGCAAGGTTCGAGACCAATGGGTTGAAACATGATACAGGGATGCCACTTCAAACTGGAACGGCATGAACGATTTATTGCGCCCAAACCATTAGAGAAAATATCAAAAAGCGTTTTTATTCGCGAATCCCGACAGTAGAGTCAAAAACAGAATACGGATATCAAACCAGATTGACCAATGCCGTATGTAGTAAAGGTCACATGCAATCCTCTGCCGAATTTTTTCGTCAGTATCTGTTTCTCCACGCCAACCATTAACTTGCGCCCACCCTGTGATCCCTGGGCGGACACGATGTCTCGAGAAATAGGTATCAACCTTTCCCTGGTAAAGCGCATATTGATTAGTCGCATGTGGACGAGGTCCAACAAGTGACATTTCCCCGTTCAAGACATTGAAAAGTTGGGGCAACTCGTCCAAACTTGTGCGCCGAAGAAACAAACCAAATCGGGTTACGCGGGGATCCCCCCTTTTTACTTGAGATAGCTCTCCTGAGGTGACGGGATCACAACATTCCGTATACATTGACCGGAATTTAAGGACTTGGATGTCCTTACCGTTGAAGCCATGACGCAGTTGACGATAGAGGATTGGTCCAGGGCTTGAAAGCTTAACCCCAACGGCTGCAACAAACATAACAGGCGAAAACAGAACGATTAAAAACGCCCCCAAAATAATATCTTCAAGTCTCTTGATCCACCACCCTCGTCCAGAAAGAGGTTGCTCTGCACTTCGAACAAGAGGCAATCCAGCGACAACGACCCATTCAGTTGGTTGTCCAGAACTCATATTTATCGTGCCTCTTTCAGATTTCAGGTTATCTGTCGTTAGGGTAGAAAATTCCAATATTTCTGATGGCATAGCGGAAATTAAGGGGAGAAAAGCTGAAAACCTGCTGCGATCTTCTTTGGAAAGCGCGAGAATCAGCACATCTGGTACGGACTTGCGAAGTAAAGCTATCTCAGCTTCAAGTTGATCTTCAAAATGACTATCAGCCTTTAAATCCGGCAATTCAATGCATTTCAATACATTGATACGATGTGTATCTGTCGCCGCAGTAATTGCATCCATCACATTCCTGTATGACTTGCTATAGATAACAGAAAATGCCGGACGCAACTTCTTGATGGTGCCAGTTTTATATAAAACATACCCAAAAACCAATCGATATGATGTAAAAAGAACAAGGCAAGCAACAAAATTATACGCAAACCACAACCGGGAAATGTCACCTGACGATTTTGTAAAATAAGATAGAGATAGGAAGACGGCATACGCAGATATCAATGATATTGTCAGTCGAACAATACCAAACCTAAGGAAACTCAAGTCCAGCTTTGTATAGGCTTGCATTATAACCATAAATGCAATGTAAAATAACGAAACAAAACATAGGGGAAAATACAAAAATTCGGGAATAATGAAACTATCAAACCGAAAAAAAGATGAAATTGATGCCGATACAAACAAAACAATTACATCTCCTATCGACATCACATCTCGAACAAATAATCTATTTCTTCCGTATACATATTCGACATCACCTCTTTTTAATTTATCTCTCACTTCAAACCTCTACGCACGATAATTACTAATTAAATATAAAAATGAATTTTATCATGCAGTTATATTGATAAACATATCCATTCAGGGAATGACTTCAGACAGAAGACGAAAGCCCAACGTGATCCACATTCATAAAAGCTGAGGTACACAAAAAAACAAATATTGTCCAAAAGGAAAGATAAAAATTCAAATTCTCTGTAACAGACCTTCTTTAACACACAGCAAACACCATTTGAAATTGTTAGAGAAATTCAATATTTTTTATTTTATGCAAAATTTCCTTCTTAAAACACATCTGCCTCTTCTCATTCCAACCTGGCTTGCATCAACCAAAAGCCCAATTGCCATTGCCACCTCACTGACGGTTCACATCAAACGTTGAAGTTTTGCTGCGACAGATAATAACGCAGTCGTTATCGATTGCGCAGTCAAACTTACGGAAATTTCCTACACCTAAGGCCTAAATGAGATGAGGCATGGACTGATCATATTATTTAACAAATCGGAGCCAAATTGGAGACAGCGGTGTAGTCTTTGCGTATTGGCAACCCTTGATACGTCTAAAATAAAAGGAATGACATAAAGGTTATTGTTACCGGTGGTGCTGACTTTATCAGGACCACCGGCTGCGCCTTCTTGATGGCAAAAGAGCTATGACTTAATCTTGATAAGATGATTTATCCTGCTGATTTACGCATGCCAAAGTGGTTTCTGACCGAGGAAGCCAAGTCCCTTATCGATGCGGTCGAAAATAACTGCTCGAAGTATGATAAGGACCTTGAACCGACGGAGCGCGCAGCCAACCGCGAACGGGTTGATCAGTTCCTGGCCCGGTTCTTTGACGGCTATAAGCCTTGGACACCGTGGCGCGCCTGTTCGGTCAACTAACCAAATCAAGAAGGCCCCGCCCACCCAAGATCGGAGCCTTTAATTTACCAGAAACGCGACTAGGGTCTGAACCCAATTGAATGCTTGAAATGGGTTCAGACCCTAGCTTGGCGCGTCGGCTTTGACCGCCTCGATAAGAAGCGTACTGCCTTCGATGCCGCACACACGGACTTTCTGTCCTTTGGCAAGGTCTTCTTCTGATTTCAGGATCCAGCTTGAACCATAGACACTTTGGCGCACACGGCCATTGGTGGTTTTTTCGGTCAGGACCGTTGTTTTACCAACCAGAGAAGAACTGGCACTACTGACATCTTGCTCGTTCGCACCGGAAATCCCGGGACGAAAGAACCGCCGTCCGATCACGAACGACAGCACACTAAACACGCCAAACGCAATCAGTTGCAGTTCCACCGAAATGTCGGGAACCAACAAAACGACAAATCCCACGGCCGCCGCCGCAACGGACAGCCACAAGAAAATGATCCCGGGCAACACCATTTCAAGCACGAGCATCAGGCAGGCCAAAATCCACCAATGCCAAAACTCGATACTCAGATCAGCAAACAAATCCATTACAGCGATCCCAAGGTCACGTTAGCTTTTATCCGTCTGCGAAATCGTTTTGATCAACTCGGCAACACCGCCAATCGATCCAACGACACCTGACGCATCAAGGGGCATGAAGACAAGTTTACTATTGGGGCTTGATGCAATTTGGCCCAGTGACTCAACATATTTCTGAGCAACAAAGTAATTGATCGCCTGAACATCGCCTTCGCGGATGGCTTTGGACACCGTTTCGGTTGCTTTGGCTTCTGCCTCGGCCGTACGTTCACGGGCCCGTGCATCCAGCTCGGCAGCGGCCATGCGGCCTTCGGCGGCCAGAATGGCAGCCGATTTTTCACCTTCGGCGCGTTTGATGTTGGCTTCACGTTCACCGTCCGCTTCAAGGATAAGCGCGCGCTTCTCACGTTCTGCCTTCATCTGACGGTTCATGGCATCGGTCAGATCTTCTGGCGGATTGACGTCCTTGATCTCAACCCGGGTGATTTTAACACCCCAATCGCTTGTCGCTTCGTCAAGAACTGCCAAAAGCAACAGGCTGATCTTTTCGCGGTTTGACAGCATCTCGTCGAGTTCCATCGAGCCGAGCACACTGCGCAAATTGGTCATTGCCAAATTCTGAACCGCATAATCAAGCCGTTCGACTTTATAGGCCGCATCTTTGGTGGTGGTCACCCGGATGAAGACGACACCATCAACCGCAACGGACGCATTATCCTTGGAAATGACTTCCTGACTGGGAATGTCGAGCACCCGTTCCATCAGGCTCATACGCTGTCCGAGCCGATCAATAATCGGGACCAGAACGTGCATACCGGGATCAAGCGTGCGCAAATAGCGCCCCAGTCTTTCGACGGTAACTTCGTAGCCCTGCGGCACGATCTTGACACTCATGAAAGTCAGAACGACTGCCAGCACAACAAAGGCGAGCGAGAATATTGCAAACGTCGATTGCATCTTTAGCCCTTAGAATGTCGAATCTGATAACGAAGATTCGGTGTTTAGGTGGCCAGATCGGCGCAAAACATAGCCAAACGAGAACCACCAGAAATGAACAAGTCCAATCATACCTGCAACCTGCATTTGGTGTGCAATAATATTGTTCGAACTTTGATTTTCTAGAACATCACCCAAATGCCGTCCGGGGGAAGGGTTAGCCCCCCTTGCCGCCGACAAAGCCAGACAGCATTTTATGAAGTGCGTTCAAATCCTCTGGCGAATTAACATTGGTAAAGGGCTCAAGTACCCCGTCGGAAACAGGAAACGTAACCTTTGCTGCATCCATCACCCGCAAGGCCGCCCCAACGCGGCGGTTATCGTCGGCAAGCTGCCTTGCAATAACCGGCGCACTGCCGCGATGCCAGATGCTTGAAAGATAATGATCCCGATCCGCGTGACTGGCAAAGGCGGCTTTGACGTCTGCATTTCGGGCACCGTTCAACAGCTGCGCGACCATATCATCGGGCACAATCGGGCAATCGACTGGAAAACTCACAAGCCAGTCAATGTCGCCCGGCAACGCATCCAGCCCGCCCAGAACGCCGCCCAACGGTCCCTGCCCGGCTTTGGGAAGATCCCGCACCACGGGCACGTCATTTTCGGCAAAGATCGCGGTATCTTCGTTTGACGAAATCATCACATGATCGCATTGGGTCCGTGCTGCTTTGATCACGCGCGCCAGCAATGTCATGCCGCCCACTTCGCGAAACGGTTTATTACCGCCCATGCGCCGCCCTTCGCCGCCCGCAAGGATCAGGGCGGCGGTCTTTGGTATGGCACGGGTATCAGATGATCTCGTCATGTCGCCCAGAATGCTCAGAGTAATGACAAAGTGGCATAGCGCCATTGCCAATCAGACAATTGCCCACCGGTGATTTGTCGCCTATAAATCCTGTTAGCACAATGGTGACCTTGCGCGCGTAAGGCACCCAGAAAACCGGACGACCGGTTTTCGGTATCAGAGCAACGGGGACGGCCCCTTTTTTAAAGGAGGCCGCCGATGGCCTGGATTGCATTGATCATTGCCGGTGTTTTGGAAGTTTGCTGGGCATCTGGCCTGAAATATTCCGAAGGTTTCACCAAACCCGTCCCGACCATTTTTACCCTTGTCACCATGGCGGGGAGTTTCTGGCTGCTCGCACTTGCCATGCGGACCATTCCGCTGGGCACGGCTTATGCCATCTGGACCGGCATCGGGGCGGTTGGTGCGGTGATTTTTGGCATCGTCATGCTGGGCGAAGCGGCAAATATTGGCCGTTTGATCGCAATTTGCATGATCCTTGGCGGGATTGTGATGCTGAAACTGTTTAGCCCAAGCTAACAGCCCCAAACACAGCGCAGAATGCAAAACGGGGCAGCCGATGACTGCCCCGTTTGTCGTGCGATATCTGAACGAACCTTAGACGCCCGCTGGAATGCCTTTTCGTTCGACTTTGCGCGGTGAGGTCAGCTCTTTCCACTTTGAAAGCGCCTTATTGACTGCCGGGTAAGCATCACGACGGACAAACTCGCCATCCCCACATTTGGCAACAACAACGCCTTCTTCGGCCGCGATGCGGCCACGGCTGATGGTGTAGCGCGGAAGACCGGTGACTTCGATGCCTTCAAACACATTGTAATCAATTGCCGATTGCTGGTGTTTCGCCGTAATGGTTTTTGAAACCTTCGGATCCCAAACCACAAGGTCCGCATCCGCCCCGACAAGGATCGCCCCCTTACGCGGATAGACATTCAAAATCTTGGCAATGTTGGTCGATGTGACGGCCACGAATTCATTCATGGTCAAACGACCGGTATTCACACCGCGCGACCAAAGAAGCGGCATGCGGTCTTCAAGACCACCCGTCCCGTTCGGGATTTTGGTGAAATCACCAACGCCCATGCGTTTCTGTTCCGTCGTGAACGCGCAGTGGTCGGTTGCCACCACCTGAAGGCTGCCCGATGCCAGACCGTTCCAAAGACCGTCCTGATGTTCCTTGCTGCGGAATGGCGGGGACATAACCCGGCGTGCGGCGTGATCCCAATCGGTGTTTTTATATTCGCTGTCATCCAAAACAAGATGCTGGATCAGCGGTTCGCCAAACACACGTTTGCCGTTCTGACGCGCACGACGGATGGCCTCGTGAGCCGGTTCGCACGACACATGCACGATATAAAGCGGCACATTGGCCATATCGGCAATCATGATCGCACGGTTACATGCTTCGCCTTCGACATCCACGGGGCGGGAATAGGCGTGCGCCTCGGGCCCGTTATTGCCTTCGGCCAGCAGCTTTTGCTGCAAGGTCGCGACCACATCGCCGTTTTCGGCATGAACCAGTGGCATTGCCCCCAGTTCGGAACAGCGCTGGAAGGATGCAAACATTTCATCATCATCGACCATAAGCGCGCCCTTATAAGCCATGAAGTGCTTAAAGGTGTTGATGCCCTTTTCCTCGACGACGATTTTCATTTCGTCAAAGACCTGCTCGCTCCACCAGGTCACCGCCATATGGAAGGAATAATCACAAACGGCTTTGGATGATTTGTTATCCCACGCCTGAAGCGCTTCAAGCAGCGACTGGTTCGGGGCAGGCAAACAGAAATCGACCACCATGGTCGTGCCACCGGCAACAGCCGCCTTGGTACCACTTTCAAAATCGTCTTCGGAATAGGTGCCCATAAAGGGCATTTCCATGTGGGTGTGCGGATCAATCCCGCCGGGCATGACATAGCAACCGTCGGCGTCAATCACCTTGTCACCGGTCAGATTGTCCCCGATCGCGGCGATCTTGCCGTCTTCGACCAGAATGTCAGATTTATATGTCAGATCGGCGGTAACAATGGTTCCGCCACGAATAACCATGGACATGGGTGGCTCCTTGTCTGTCTCTTGCGGAAAGGTGCGGGCAGCCCGGCATTCCGTCTGTTTCCCCAACTATGTCGGGGCATCACGATAAGCATTTTCGGAAGGTAAACCCGTCCGGCGAACCGATGTCCGCCGGACGGTTTAAAGTCGCGGTTCAAGAACCGATTACATTGCCGATTTATCGGTTACGGCATGGGTCCAGGCACCTTCCGGTTTTTTGGTAATCACCGGATCAGAACCACCCGACAGCAGGCTATCGACGGTCCGCTGATAGGCCGCTTCGTCCAATGCACCGCTATCACCAAGCAGTTTGGCAACTTCGGTCATCATGCGGACCTGATGTTTTTCGGTCTGGGCACCGGTCATATCGTTATCAAGAACGATCATGGCCGCGTCTTGCGGGTTTTCTTTCGCCCACATCCAGCCTTTCATGCTGGCATCGACGAAGCGCGCCATTTTATCGACAAATGCCGGATCCTTGAGGTTGTCCTCAAGCACATAAAGACCGTCTTCAAGGGTCGCAACACCCTGATCTTCGTATTTGAAGACCTTCAGGTCATCGGCTGAAATACCGGCATCAATCACCTGCCAGTATTCGTTATAGGTCATGGTCGAAATGCAATCGGCCTGTTTCTGGATCAGCGGATCAACGTTAAAGCCCTGTTTAAGGACGGTAACACCCTTGTCGCTGCCATCGGTCGGAATGCCAAGTTTCGACATCCAGCTTAGGAACGGATATTCATTGCCAAAGAACCAGACGCCAAGGGTCCGGCCCGGGAAATCGTCCGGGCTTTCAACGCCGGTTTCTTTCAGGCAGGTCAGCATCATGCCCGATTTGGCAAATGGCTGTGCGATATTGACCAGCGGAACGCCTTTTTCACGTGACGCCAATGCCGATGGCATCCAGTCAACAATCACATCCGCACCACCGCCCGCAATGACCTGAGGCGGGGCCACATCCGGGCCGCCCGGATTGATGGTAACGTTCAGATCGGCGTCTTCGTAGAAGCCTTTATCAAGTGCCACGTAATAGCCGGCAAACTGAGCCTGCGTAACCCATTTAAGCTGCAGGGTTACGTCATCTGCTGCCATCGCCGAAAGCGATGTCAAACCGAAACTCAACCCTAGTGCAGTCGCCAATAATTTCTTCATTCGTCGATGTCTCCTCAAGGTTATCGTCAAGTCCTCCCGGTGGGTCGTCTTTGATTGTGCCTTTAATGGCGACGTACCCTAAAAGACGGATGCCATGACGTTGCTTTTCTCTCAACATACGCAACGGCCCCGTAGAAGGCGGTCCCCGCAAGGGCCGCCAGTGCGATTTCCGCCCAGACCATGTCGATATTCATGCGGCCCACCTCGGTCGAGATGCGAAAGCCCATACCAACAATCGGGGTGCCGAAAAATTCGGCGACGATTGCACCAATCAGCGCAAGCGTGGAATTGATTTTAAGTGCGTTGAAAACAAACGGCATGGCCGCCGGCAACCGCAGACGGAAAAGCGTCGACCAATAGCCCGACGCATAGGTCGCCATCAGGTCCTTTTCCAGTTTGCCCGCCGCATTCAACCCGGTCACCGTATTCACCAGCATCGGGAAAAACGTCATGATCACAATGACTGCGGCCTTCGATTGCCAGTCAAAGCCAAACCACATCACCATGATCGGCGCGACCCCAATGATCGGCAAGGCCGAAACCATATTGCCCAGCGGCAAAAGCCCGCGTTTAAGGAACGGCACACGGTCCACTGCAATCGCGACCAGAAACGCAGATCCGCAGCCCATGACATAGCCACTGAGTGCTGCCTTAACAAAAGTCTGGTAGAAATCGGCCATCATGGTGTCGGTCGAAGAAACGAAACGTACCCCGATCATGCTGGGCGGCGGCAGCAAGACCTGCGGCACACCAAAGCCCGACACAACAACTTCCCAGACAAACAGCAACCAGACGCCAAACGCGATGGGCACAATAATATTGGCCGATTGCTGTTTGACGGTTTCAAGGCTGTGGTAATTGGCGATCACATCAATCGCGCGCCAGACAAACGCCCAAAGCGAAATGATAAACAGCCAGAACCCAGTGCTGGCATAGCCCGCCACACCGTAATCATATAGCGCATCAATCGCCTGCCAGGCGCCAAACACCGCCACCGCCAGAAGGATTCCAGCATGCAATATGGTGCATACCCCAATCCAGGTAAACGCCGCCCCGGCAATCACGCACAGCGCCATCGCACTGGCAAGACCGGGAATATCACCGACAAAGGCAACCTGTTTACCCGTGTCACCATCAATGCCCGCCAGCGGGAAAATCAGGGCCAACAGGGCAGCAACGGCACCAACAAGGCAGAATTTATCAAGCTTTACCTGTGTCATGCGCTTACCCCCATCCGGACGAGAACACGCCGTTCACACCAGCCAACAATCACCACCATCATCGCGGCCAAAAAAGCTGCGGTGAAAAGGGCTGACCAGATTTGAATGGTTTGGCCATAATACGACCCGGCAAGAAGTCGTGCGCCAAGGCCAGCTTGCGCACCCGTTGGCAATTCGCCAATAATCGCGCCGACCAGACTGATCGCAATCGCAACCTTCAGGCTCGCAAACAGGTACGGCATGGCGGATGGCAACCGCAGTTGCCAGAATGTCTGCCATTTTGATGCGTTATAGGTCCGCATCAGATCAAGCTGGATCACCTGCGGGGATCGAAGGCCTTTAACCATGCTGATCGTGACCGGGAAAAAACAAAGATAGGTCGAAATAATCGCCTTTGGCACCAGCCCCTTGATCCCGATCGCACCCAGTACAACGATGACCATCGGCGCAATGGCAAGGATCGGGATGGTTTGTGATGAAATCACCCACGGCATCAGGCTTTTTTCCAGCGTCATGACATGGACAATCCCCACCGCCAAAACAATGCCCAGCAAGGTTCCGATGCTAAACCCCAGAAGTGTCGACGAAAGCGTGACCCAACTATGATAGACCAAGGACCGCTTTGACGTGATCTTGATCGCAAAGATGGATTTATACATCTCCTCGACGACTTGATGCGGCGCAGGCAGGATTGGACGTTCCTGTGCCAGCGTATCTTCAATCAGCTGACTGGTCGTCCATGTTTGATCCGCCCGGTCATATCGGTCGATCTGGGTCGGCGCATTCATGAAAACCGCACCGACGTACCAAAGAACCAACAGGGCCAGCAGAACAACACAGACCGGCCCGCTGTGCCCCGACATCATCCGGGTCCAAAGCGACGGTCCTCCAACTGATCCAGACAGGGTTGCGGTGTTACTCGTCATGGCCATGCCCCGCGCGCAGTCCTTCGCGTACCC
This sequence comes from Thalassospira lohafexi, assembly GCF_002844275.1. Taxonomy (GTDB): domain Bacteria; phylum Pseudomonadota; class Alphaproteobacteria; order Rhodospirillales; family Thalassospiraceae; genus Thalassospira; species Thalassospira lohafexi. The sequence continues at coordinate 544,696 of NZ_NXGX01000004.1, read as the reverse complement.
GATGGGCAATCTCAAGGAATTCCGGCGTTTCGCGAATATCGAGTGTTCGGTCCTTGGGGAATTTGGTTTCGATCACATCAATGATCCGCCCCGGGCGCGGTGACATCACGACAATCTTGCTTGAAAGATAGACCGCCTCGGGGATGGAGTGGGTGACAAAGGCCACCGTCTTGTTGGTCCGCGCCCACAGTTTCAAAAGCTGTTCGTTCAAATGATCGCGGACAATTTCATCCAGCGCGCCGAACGGCTCATCCATCAATAGCAAATCAGCATCAAAGGATAACGCACGCGCAATGGAGGCGCGTTGCTGCATCCCACCTGAAAGCTGCCATGGGAATTTCTTTTCAAACCCGTTGAGTTCGACAAGCTTGAGCGCGTCATGGGCGCGTTTGATGCGTTCTTCCTTGGACAGGTCCATGATCTCAAGCGGCAAGGTCACATTGCGTTCAATGGAGCGCCACGGCAACAATGCCGGCGCCTGAAACACATAGCCATATGCGCGCGCTTCGCGGGCTGCCTCGGGCGAGACGCCATTGATCGAAATTTCACCGCCGGTGGCTTTTTCCAGATCGGCAATCACGCGCAAAAGCGTTGTTTTGCCACAGCCCGACGGACCAATGAACGATACGAAATCGCCTTCTTCAATCGTAAGGTCAACTTCTGACAGCGCGTAAACCGGGCCATCAGCGGTTTGAAAAGTCAGCGATAAATCTTTGATATCAACAACGGCTTTTTTCGATGCGGGCATCGCGGCAACGTTATCGACAACTTGTTTTAGCGTCATGGGGTGTCCCCTGATCGTATGTCTCTCTCGGAACCAAAAGAGTTTCTTTTGGCACACTCGATGGAAGCCTCCCTCAGGGACGTTGCCCTGAACTTTGCCGGAATTTCGGGGTCATTGCCCCATATGTCGGTCAAAGCAAAACGGCGAGCGGGTTTCCCCGTTCGCCGGTATTCAATGTCAATTTCCGTCTGTCAGTCGGGTATAGGTCGATGGACGACGATCACGGAAGAACTGCCAGTTATTGCGAATTTCACGCACCATCGACATGTCCATGTCATGGACCAGAAGTTCGTCATTCTCACGCGATGCCTGTGCTTCGATTTCGCCGCGCGGATTGACGAAATAGCTTTGTCCATAGAACTCGCCAATATCCCAGGGCTGTTCGCGGCCAACCCGGTTGATCGCCCCGATAAAGCAGCCATTGGCAACGGCAGATGCGGGCTGTTCGAGTTTCCAGATATATTCCGAAACCCCGGCAACGGTGGCCGATGGATTGACGATATATTCCGCCCCATTTAAGGCCAGCGCACGCCAGCCTTCGGGGAAGTGGCGGTCATAGCAAATGTAAACGCCAAGCTTGCAATACTGGGTTTCAAACACCGGCCAGTTTGACGCACCGGGTTTGAAAAAGAATTTTTCCCAGAAACCGGCGACATGGGGGATATGGGTCTTGCGGTATTTACCAAGATAGGTGCCATCGGCGTCAATCACCGCAGCGGTATTGTAATAGACCCCGGTGATGTCTTCCTCATAGATCGGAACAACAATCACCATTTTGTATTTGGCCGCCAACTCACACATCAATTGCGTGGTTGGGCCATCGGGGATCTTTTCCGCCGCCGCATACCATTTCTTGTCCTGACTGGGACAGAAATAGGGCTGGGTGAAAACTTCCTGAAAACACAGGACCTGCACACCTTTTTTACCCGCCTCTTCGATATAGGGCAGATGTGCCTCGATCATGGCTTTGCGGATTTCTTCGGGGGTCTGATCGGTTGAACCTTTCAGGCTCATTTGAATCAGGCCGCCTCTCAGCTTTGACATCCGAGATAACCTCCTTGATCTGATATTTTAATGTCCTTTTGCCGGCTTATGCCGATCTTCGGACTTATGTCCAATCGCGCCCCAAAGACCCCTTGTTTTTATGCGGGTCTATTTCCCAGTCGGGACGAGATCAGAAAAATCGCGAAACAGATGTTTCCTCATCATGCGCCGATCTGCTGTCGTTTTTGCAATCAGCAGACCGGGCTTTTGTCCCCTGCCCGATCCGGGCAAGGGACATAGGTCAACGACCGACTTAGTCGATTTCTTTAAGCACTTCGCGCAGCGTGCCAAACAGCTGATCAATGTGTGATTTTTCAATAATCAGCGGCGGCGACAGCGCAATGATATCCCCGGTGGTGCGGATCAGGATGCCTTTTTCAAACGCCTTCAGGAACGCGTTAAAGGCCCGCTTGGTCGGGAATCCTTCGATCCCTTCAAGCTCAATCGCACCAATGAGGCCAAGGTTACGGACATCCTTGACCAATGGCAGGTCGATCAGGCTATGCACCGCATCTTCCCAATACTGGCCAAGTTCCTTGCCCTTTTCATACAGACCGTCTTCTTCATAGGTCTCAAGCGTTGCCATGGCCGCCGCACAGGCAACAGGATTGCCCGAATAGGTGTAGCCATGGAACAGCTCGATCATGTTTTCCGGGCCGGTCATGAAGGCATCATGAATATCATCGGTGGCAAACACTGCCCCCATCGGGATGGTGCCGTTGGTAAGGCCCTTGGCCGTTGTCACCAGATCAGGCTGAACACCGAAATAATCCACCGCAAACGGCGCACCAAGGCGACCGAAACCAGTGATGACTTCATCAAAGATCAGAAGGATGCCGTGTTTGGTGCAAATTTCACGCAGGCGTTCAAGATATCCCTTTGGCGGGATCAAAACGCCGGTGGAGCCTGCAACCGGCTCGACAATCACGGCCGCAATGGTTGATGGATCATGCAGTGCGCAAATGCGTTCCAGATCATCGGCCAAAAAGGCCCCATGTTCTGGCATGCCGCGCGTCACGCCGTTTTCTTCTGGAAGGTATGTGTGGCGGATATGGTCAACACCACCCAGCATCTGGCCGAATGTCTTACGGTTGCCCGAAATACCACCCACCGAAATGCCGCCAAAGTTCACACCATGATAGCCGCGCTCACGCCCGATCAGGCGGGTGCGCTGGCCGTCGCCGCGTGCACGGTGATAGGCAAGGGCGATTTTAAGGGCGGTCTCAACCGATTCCGAACCAGAGTTGGTATAGAACACATGATTAAGGTTCCCCGGCATGATCTGTGCCAAACGATTGGCAAGCTCAAACGCCTTGGGGTGGCCCATCTGGAAGGCTGGTGCATAATCCAGCTCGTCCATCTGCGCCTTGACCGCTTCGACAATTTTCGGACGTTTGTGGCCAGCGTTGCAGCACCAAAGACCCGCCGTCCCGTCAAGGATCTGGCGGTTGTCATCGGTTGTGTAATACATGCCTTCGGCCGCGACCAGCATACGCGGGGTCTGCTTGAACTGGCGGTTGGCCGTAAACGGCATCCAGAATGCCGAAAGATCATTCGGCCGGCTGATTTTCGTGGTGGCTGTCATAAAAGGTCTCCCGTACCTTTTCGCATTGCTTCCCTGATATCGGTCGGGGGACTTTCCCCAATCGCCGATACCTGACTTCTTCATCCAAACGTATGTTTTTCATCCAGCCCAAAGACCAACGCAGTGACCGAAATGTCGAACATTTTTAATTTGGGGTTGTCCGGCATACGGACACGCAAAAATCGTTAGCATGAGACACGCCCATGCACTAGAGCTTTAACACCACCGGGGAATTGTTTCGAATTTTCGACCGTCAAATGCCATTTTAGGAACCCTGATTTTTGTTTACGGCGCCTTTTTTCTGTTTATCTTTCATCGGGAGTGTTCGATATTTCGGACAAAACCGACTCTGGAACCCTTTTTCGGGTCCCCAAAACATGACGCGCATAAAAAAGTTTCTTTTGCATATTTAAGGTAGAGGTTATTTTAACCTGACCAAACGGTCAAGATAAATGACGCAAATCAGAGAGCATGAATGACCCCACTTAAAACCGGCTCAAAAACAGACAGCAAGACAGCGGTAAAACCGGCGCAAAATGGGGCACACAAAGCCGCCATTCGCCAGGAAAACGAAGAGCAAATTCTTGCTGCCGCCGAGAAGGTTTTTGCTGATTACGGCTTTAAGGGGGCCACCACCGCATTGATTGCCGAAGTTGCCAACGTCCCCAAGGCAAATGTGCACTATTATTTCAGCACCAAAGAAGCACTATATCGCCGGATTATGGAAGATGTCTGTGATCACTGGCTTGAAGCGGCCATGACGTTCGACAACAGTGCCGATCCGGCCATCATCTTGCGCGGATACATCGAAGCCAAGATGGATTTATCGCGCGCCCGGCCCTATGGCTCGCGGCTTTGGGCGCATGAAATCATTCGTGGGGCAAAATTCTCGTCTGATTACATCTCGACCACGGTGAAAAACTGGCTTGATAGCCGCGTTGTCGTCATTCGCGGCTGGATTGCCGAGGGCAAGATGGACCACATTGAGCCCTACTCACTGATGTATATGATCTTTGCCACCACCCAGCATTACGCCGATTTCGGGGCCCAGATCGAGATTTTCAATAATGATCAGCCACTGAGCGAAACCCAATTCGCCGAGGCCAAGGAAAATGTCGTGCGCATTATCCTCAAAGGCGTTGGACTGAACGGATAAGACATCAAAGATCGGCTTGAATGCGCGTCCTGCCCCCACTTATGGATAGTTGCAAGCCCCACCCGCGGAACAAACCTATAGCAGCAGATGTTGATATAACTTCTGCCGAGGTCAGAAATGGTGTGCACGCCCCCGCGATCAGGTGCGGTTGGCTTTTTTGACGCTGCTTTATTTGTTGGTGCCTTATTTATTGGCGCCGGGAGTATTTTGTCGATCAGCAGCGCGATTGCCGACGAACCTGACGCACCCAATAATCAAGCGACACATTCTGTTGCGATGCAGGGATGTGAAACCATGTCTGTTGGCGGTGCTGAAGGCTGGGAACCGATCACCTATATCGACGAGAATGGCCGGCAGTTGGGCCTTGCCATCGACATCCTTGATGACTATGCCGCGCAACATGGCATTCACCTTGACCTCATGCTTGATATTCCCTGGTCACGATCAATTCAAATGCTCGAAAAGGGTGAGATTGACGTCATTGCCGGTGCCTATTTCACCAAGGAACGCAACCGTATTTACTCCTATAGTGCGCCATTCGCCTTTGACGATGTCATGGTTTTCCAGCACCGTCAGAACCGTTTTCCAATGAACAATATTTACGATTTGATCGGCTATCGCGGGGCACGTCCGCAAGGTGGAAGTTATGGCGATTACATCGATCATTACGCCGAAACCAGCCTTGATATGATCTATTCCCCGACAGGAAACAGAATTTTCGATGTTCTTATCAATGGCCGTGCCGATTATGTGATGCTGGGCCGCTATGATGGCTTGACTAACCTGTATAAAAACCATCTTGAGGACGTAATTGAACCGGCAGAGCCCCCACTTGCCCGCAACGAAGTTTTGCTGATGTTTTCGCGCCAAAGTCCCTGCGCACAGCATATTGCCGAAATTAATCTGCTGATCAAAAGGTTGAAAGAAGACGGTACGCTTGAAAGATGGACAACCGTCCACCTTCGCGGCGTTATGAACGAGACGCCCTCAGACAGCTAACGCATTACACGTTCCTTCAGATGATATTATTTCGGCACTGCCCATTCATCATTGGGTCCCCCTTGTCCAAATTTCCAAATTTGCCGCCGCCACCGAGAAATAGCTTTATAACGGGCGTTCAAATCCACTTTAAATTGCAATATATTGGCGCCCCAAAGCGGGCATAAAGTCAAAACAAAGGGGCGGGCACGATGAAAATCCTGATGGGACCGGTACTGTCATTTCGCGGTTATGACGCAGCAACAAACCGCTGGAAACTCACTGCATTGATGGTGACCAAAAACGGGCCACCCGGCGATATTTCCTTTACCGGCGATGTCCAAGTCCCCACCGCCAGCGCGACCCTCCTTTGGCAGCTTGGCGACCGGGCGGCGTACAGTTTTTCCTTTGAAGCGCCGCTTGCAGATACACCGACCACGCTGACATACAGTCCGGCACCGGACACCTATTATGATATTCATCTACCGTCCCGCGACCATGCACCAAACATGTCCTATGCGTCGTGCAACGGGTTTTCATCGCAAAAGGTGATGAAGGGGGTCGATGTTAAAAACAAGATGTGGCTTGAGATGGCCGGGCGTCATGATCAAGCCCCCTATCATCTGATGCTTTTGGGCGGGGATCAGGTCTATGCCGATTCCGTTTGGGAAGTGGTGCCAAGTATCAAGACATGGAACGCCTTACCCAATGCCAAGGCCAACAAGGCAACCTTTACCAAACCGATGGAAAGCCAACTCGAAAGATTCTATTTCGATCTTTATACCGAACGCTGGGCCCAGCCCGAAGTCGCGCAAATGATGGCGACCGTTCCGGCAATTTCGATGTGGGATGATCATGATATTTTCGATGGCTGGGGCTCCTATCCGCCCGAACGCCAGAATTGCGATGTGTTTCAGGGCATCGGCAAAATCGCCACCCATGCCTTTGGCGTGTTTCAGCAACACCTGTCCCCCGAAACCGAAAAACCTGCCTTCTATCTGGCCCCTGATCATGGATTTTCGGTTGGGCACATTGTCGGCAGTACAGCGATCCTGTCTGTTGATATGCGGTCCGAACGCACCCAAAGACAGGTCTTATCGCCCGATCACTGGGACAAGATATATGACTGGCTCTCAAAGCTTGAAAACATCGACCATCTGTTTGTGATGTCGAGCATCCCGGTCGTCTATCCCGACTTTAATGTGCTTGAAACCTTGCTGGGTGCCGTACCCGGCCAACAGGAACTTGAAGATGATCTCCAAGACCATTGGAGCAGCCGAAGCCATAAGGGCGAACGCAGCCGCATGGTCCATCGCCTGTTTAAAATTCAGGAAACCGGCATCCGCGTGACGATCCTGTCGGGCGATGTGCATGTCGCGGCCTTTGGCATGCTTGAAAACAACCGGACCGAATACATTGGTCAGACGCGGGTGATCAATCAGCTGATTTCTTCGGCAATTGTCCATCCGGCACCGGGCAAGATGGTGCTGTTTGCCCTGACTCATTTGCTTGATAACGAAAAGGAAATCGATCCGTCGATCATATCGCGGATGGGCACATTCCCCGGCACCAACACCAAGTTTGTTGGCGCCCGCAATTTCCTCAGCCTTGAACCCGATACAAGCCGGGCTCGCCCGCGCTATTGGGCGCACTGGATTGCCGAAAACGAAGACGAACCCTTTACCAAGGTCATCCATCCGGTGGAAAACGAATTCCCCGTTTGATTGTCATGACTGGAATAGAAAACGGGCGAACCGGATAACCGGCCCGCCCGCAAGGACAGCTGCATGGTCAGCCGTCCCGTTATTGTCCGTCCGAAACTCAGTCGGATTTTGCCATCACCGTTTCATCGGCCTTGGCCAAAACCGCACTTAAAAGAACCTGCCCACCGGCATCGGACCAGTGTTTGTGGACTTCTTCGATTTCGTTATGGGAAATACCATCGACACACGGGATAAAGATCATCGCGGTTGGGCACACCTGGGCCAAGTAGCACGCATCGTGCCCCGCCCCCGATACGATTTCCCGCGCCGAGAAACCACCAAGTTCGGCCCCCTTACGCACCGCATCAACACAGGACGCATCAAACGGGATCGGCGCGTAATAGAAAATATTGTCCAATGCGCTTTCAAGCCCGATGTCTTTGGCTATTTTTTCCACACCTTCGCGCAGGGCCTTGTCCATGTCTGACAGTACCGCATCATCGGGGTGACGGAAATCGACCGTAAAGGAAACCTCGCCGGGAATGACGTTGCGTGAATTGGGATGGATTTGCATCATCCCCACCGTCGCACAGGCCAAAGGCGACCGGTCCAGACCGATTTTATTAACCAGATCAACAACCCGTGCCGCCCCCAGCAAAGCATCTTTGCGGGTTTTCATCGGGGTCGGTCCGGCGTGGGCCTCGACACCGGTGAATTTGATTTCGTACCAGCGCTGGCCTTGGGCATCGGTGACTATGCCAATGTCCTTGCCTTCGTCTTCAAGGATCGGACCCTGTTCGATATGGGCTTCGAAATAGGCCCCCATCGGATGGGCATCAATGGTCGGTTCATCCGGCCCCAAATAGCCGATGCGTTTAAGTTCCTCGCCCATGGTTTTGCCATCGACATCAGCCCGGCCATGCCCGTATTCAAGATCAAAGACCTTGGCAAAGACGCCTGACGATACCATCGCCGGCGCGAAGCGCGATCCTTCTTCGTTGGTCCATGACACAACTTCAATCGGGGCTTCGGTTTCGTATTTGGCTTCATTGAGGGTCCGGATCACCTCAAGCCCTGACAACACGCCATACACACCGTCATATTTCCCGCCCGTGGGCTGGCTATCAAGGTGGCTTCCGATGACAACCGGCGGCAGATCGGGATTTTTGCCTTCGCGACGGGCAAAGATATTGCCCATCTGATCAACACGGATCGAGCAGCCTTCGGCTTCGCACCATTTGATGAACAAATCACGGCTTTCCCGGTCCAGATCGGTCAGCGCCAGACGGCACACGCCGTCCTTTGCTGTTTTGCCGATCTTGGCCATTTCCATCAGGCTATCCCAAAGGCGATCACCATCAATCGACAGGTTACGTACACTGGGTTGAACGGTCATTATCTAGTCCTTCTTGCTTAGTCACGTGGAGCTGGTGGCCTGATGGATTATTCCGCCGCGGCCCGCATCGGGTTAAGCGGATGTTCGGGCCATGTCATCGGTGGCTTGTCGGTTTTGACTGGCTCCATGGTGATACAATCAGGGACCGGGCAAATGTGGTAACACAGGTTACAGCCAACACATTCCTCGTCGACCACCTCAAACACGCGCCCGCCTTCGGGCTTGTCGGTCATGGTAATCGCCTGATGGGATGTGTCTTCGCACGCGATATGGCACCGGCCACATTCGATACAATTGTCGGTGTTGATCACCGCCTTGGTATCGTAGTTCATGTTAAGCTCGTTCCAGTCAGCAACCTGCGGGACGGCGGCCCGGGTGAACTGTTCGACACTGGTATAGCCCTTGTCGTCCATCCACTGGCTCATGCCGTCAATCAGGTCATCCACAACGCGGAAGCCATAGATCATCGCAGCAGTACAGACCTGAACCGCGTTGGACCCAAGCGCCATGAATTCAACCGCATCTTTCCAGGTGGTGATGCCGCCAATGCCGGAAATCTCAAGGTTCTTGGTTTCCGGTGTGCGGGCAATTTCGGCAATCATATTCAGCGCAATCGGTTTAACCGCCGACCCGCAATAACCACCATGCGTCCCTTTGCCATCAACAACCGGCTCGGGGATCATGTTGTCGATATCGACCGAAATGATCGAGTTAACAGTGTTAATCAACGACACCGCATCCGCCCCGCCCTTATAGGCGGCCTCGGCCGACCACAGGATGTTGGTGATGTTTGGCGTCAGTTTGGTAAAGACCGGAATATCAACGGCATCCTTGACCCAGCGGGTGACCTGTTCGACCATTTCGGGCACCTGCCCGATGGCCGAGCCCATGCCGCGTTCGCACATGCCGTGCGGGCAACCAAGGTTAAGCTCAATCCCGTGCACCCCGCTTTCGGCGATCTGCTGGGCAAGGTCCTTCCACACACGTTCCTCAATCGGGGCCATCATTGATCCGATGATGACGTGATCGGGGTATTCTTTGCGACATTCACGGATTTCCTGAAGGTTCACCGCCAACGGGCGGTCGGAAATCAGTTCGATGTTGTTAATGCCCAAAAGACGGCGGTTTTGATCATGATGCGCGCCATAGCGCGACGATACGTTGATCACCGGCGGATCAATGCCAAGGGTTTTCCAGACAACCCCGCCCCAGCCTGCTTCAAAGGCACGCACGACGTTGTATTTCTTATCCGTCGGCGGTGCGGATGCCAGCCAGAACGGGTTTAGTGAATCGATCCCGGCAATTTTACAGCTTAGATCAGCCATGTTCTCTCTCCCTGTGCTGGCGTTATGCGCTGGTGGTTTTCAAAAATGCATCAATGGCGATGGCGGCCTGTTTGCCGTCCTCGACCGATTGAACGGTCAGGTCTTCGCCACTTTTGATGCAATCCCCACCGGCAAAGACGCCGGGCGCGGTCGTTTGATAGGTGTCATCGACGATGATTTTACCACCGGTGATTTCCATCCCGGCAAGGTCATCGGGTTTGATTTTTTGCCCGATGGCTTTTAAAATCTGATCGGCGGGAACGTCGAATGTTTCACCCGTACCCACCAGCTTGCCACTGGCATCAAGCTCGGTTTTTTCAAACGACATGCCCATCAACTTGCCATTGGCCTTGATCGCGACGGGCTTTGCCCAATATCGCACAACAACACCGTTGGTTTTCGCCAGATCCTGTTCAAACTCGGTCGCCGACATGTTTTCAGGCCCGCGACGATACACAAGGGTGACTTCGCCAGCACCAAGACGCTTTGCCTGAACCGCGGCATCAATGGCGGTATTGCCCCCGCCAATAACGATCACGTTGTTGCCAACCGGCATATCGGATTTCGGTTCGGTCTGACGCAATTGCTCGATGAATTTGATCGCGTCATCCACGCCGGGGAATTCTTCGCCCTTAAGCCCAAGATTATTGGTCGATCCAAGACCGACACCGACAAACACGGCGTCATAGGAATCTTTGAGTGCCTGAAGGTTGATATCCCTGCCAAGCGCCTTGCCGTATTCAATGCGAATACCACCAATACCGAGCAAGAATTCAACTTCGCGCTGGGCGAAATCATCGGTCATCTTATAGGCAGCCAAACCATATTCATTAAGGCCGCCCGGCTTTGCCTTGGCTTCAAACACCGTCACATCGTGGCCCAGCATGGCGGCCCGGTGCGCACACGATAGTCCGGCGGGACCAGCACCGATAATGGCAATCTGTTTGCCGGTTTCAGGCGCACGTTTGAACGGATGGGGCAGATCGCGCGCCATTAAATGATCAACGGCAAAACGTTGCAGGCTTCCGATTTCAACGGCGGTATCTTCGGCGACATTGCGTACGCAGGCTTCTTCACACAGAACCTCGGTCGGGCATGCACGGGCACAGGTGCCGCCCATGATGTTGGCCGACAAAATGGTTTTGGCCGCACCGTCGGGATTGGCTGTGCTGATTTTGCGGATGAAGCTTGGAATATCGATTGATGTCGGGCATGCGGTGACACATGGCGCGTCATAGCAATACAGGCAGCGATTGCTTTCTGCCATGGCCTGTAGGGTGGAATATGCCGGATGCAGATCGGAAAAACCGTCATCGGTGTGGCTGTCTGCAACACTGTGGTTCGCACCGGATTTCTGGGCTTGCTTGGCCTGCAAGATGGTCATGTGTTTTGTCTCCCTGCCTAAAAGGCGTCCTCTCCTGACGTCATCGAGAGACAAAACAAGAATGCAAATACGGATCGACCAACAGCCAAAATGATGCCCCCAAAATCGGGATCAGAATGGATTTATGGCGTTACGCGGACGGGCGGGCCCGACCAACTGTTGATCTTCACGTACGGACATTCTTGGCGTATCCGTCCGGCATTCGCCGGACTGTTTCCCAGTATTTGATCTGCCGCGTCTTTATGTTTTCGGGTTTATCCCCGGTTGAGTACGCGTGCAGATGCCTCTCTCTGACAGATACAGCATGTCCAATCCTGATCATTTGGTCAAGATTAAAAATGCGAATTCTTGTTTGACCCCGAAAACACCTGAAATTTCCCCAAAAACCGGCGATCGACACCGTTCGATCCACACAACAAACAGCCTGCCCAAGTTGGGTCAGTCTGCTGATTTGGCGATATTTTTACTGGCTATCACGCGATCAATTACAGTAACGTCATATTGGTTATGCCCACTTCGGAACGCTTTAATGACACACCAAGATGATGCAACGCACACCCCGCCCGACCGGCAACCGTCGGTCCGTGCCGTTGCCATGCCTGCCGACACCAACCCGTCAGGGGATATATTTGGCGGTTGGCTGATGTCACAAATGGACCTTGCGGCCGGAACAACCGCCGCCCGGCGCGCCAAGGGGCGTACCGCGACCGTGTTTGTTGATAGTATGTCGTTCCTGCGCCCCGTCCATGTCGGGGATGAAGTGTCAATTTTTACCGACATCACCCATGTGGGCCGCACGTCGCTTCGCATCAATGTCGAAGCCTGGCGTCAAACGCGATTTGAAGAAACGTCCCAGAAAGTCACCGAAGGGGTGTTTACCTTTGTCGCCCTTGACGAACATGGCCAGCCCCGCCCGCTTGATCCCAAGGCCGACGATCAGACCTGATCAATCGGCGGGCTTTGCAAATAGGCCACCAGAAGTTCACCCACCGCGACAAAACTGTCGATATGGGCACGTTCATGCCCGTGCGATGCATCCAGCCCAAAACAAATAAGGGACGCCCGTGTGTCGTACCCGGCTTCAAGCGCAGATGCGACGTCACTGCGATAGAATTTAAACACATCGCGGGAATGCTCGATGCCGTTTGTTTCACATAGATCCAGTAAATGACGGTTTAGCTTGCGGTCAAACGGCCCTGACATATCCTTCATCGCAATGGTCACACCAAACTCGCTGGTGTTCTGGCCCGGCGCAAAGGTGCCGTTATCAACCGCGACCAGTTCGGCAATATCATCGTGCAGGATATGGGGTGCGCCAAGGCCGACTTCCTCGGCAATGGTAAACAGGATATGGCACTCAACCGGCAAGGACGCCTGCCCGTTAACCACGGCACGCACAGCCGCAAGCACGGCGGCCACCCCGGCCTTGTCGTCAAGATGGCGCGACACGACAAAGCCGCTGTCGGTAAATTCGGCATTGGTATCAATTGCCACCATATCGCCGACATGAATGCCAAGGGCACGCACGTCATCACCATTGGCTATGCGGGCATCCAGACGCAGTTCAAGCTGTTCCCACGTTACCGGCTGGCTTTCAATTTCGGTGTTATAGGTATGCCCCGATGCCTTGATGGTCAGGATCGTACCCCGGAACGTCTTGCCGCCATCGGCATAAACGGTCACCCGCGCACCTTCGGCAAAGCGCGACGACCAATGGCCGATCATGGTGACTTCCAACCGGCCATTATCCTTGATCTGTTTGACCATGGCACCAAGGGTATCAAGATGCACCGCCACCGCGCGATCCGGGCTTTTGCGTGCGCCGGGCAAATCGGCCCGGATGGCACCACGTCGGGTCAGTTCAAACGCAATCCCCATGTCGCGCAATTCATCGCAGACAAATGCCACCGCCCCGTCGGTCATGCCCGTCGGACTATCAATCGTCAGAAGCTTCGCCAGAACAGCACTCAGATATTGGCGGTCGATATGGGGAGCTGTCATGATAATCGTCCTGAATGGCGTGTTGAGAGAGCGTAGAGAAGACTTAGTGTTTGGTGGCAATACCCGAAAGGGCACGTAATTCCGCACTGGGCGGTAAATCGCGCGGCAGATCAATATTGCCAACGCGCAGAAACCGGTTTTCAACCACCGCTTCCTGTTCTTCCATCAAACGCTGGGCCGCGCACATGTGCTGATAGGTTACCGCACGTGCGGTTTCACCATCCCCGTTGCGCAGGGCTTCGATCAGACGGAATTGATAGTTTCGGCCCGTTTCGCGCAATTCGGTGTTGGGCTGATCATAGATTTTTTTGCACACGGTCAAATTCATCAAAAGATCAATCATGAACCGACAGAAAAACGACAACAGCGGATTGGGGCACAGCTCCACCAGCACCAGATGAAACTCAAGTTCCTTATGGCGTTGGCGGCGGGCTTCTTCGATGGATTGCGGGTGGCTTGCGTACCATGTCATGACTTCTTCAAGACGCTGAAAATCATCCTCGGACAAATGCCCGATGCAGGCTGCGGCCATCTCCGGTTCCAGCAATATCCGCAATTCATAGATATCGCGGATCGAAAGGTTCTTGAAAAAGAAGTAATTCGACAAAAGCTCAACCGCACGCCCCTCCGACACGCTGTCGATAAATGCCCCGCCCCCCGGACCGGTACGGGTGGTGATGATGCCTTGGGTTTCCATGGATTTCAGCGCTTCGCGCACCGTGCCTTTCGATGCGCCTAACAACGCGATCAGGTCCGCTTCCTGCGGCAAGCGCGCACCGGGGCGCAGACCCTTTTGCGCGATGTAATCTTTCAGCGCATCGGCAATGATATCGGGCCGTTTACGGTCGCGTTTTCGCGGTCGCGTCGTAAGCTCCATATCTTTTAACGGACCCTTGATCGGGTTTTTGGTCATCCTGTTTTCCCTGTCGCGCCCTGAAGGTAATTGATCGGGCACATATTAGTTTATTTTAGGCCGATGTCACCGGATTGAGCGGATGGAAACATGCCGCGTCATGATTTTCGAGGCCATATTGCGCATCGGGCACCTTGGCAACGCAATCATCCTGCGCACGTGGACAGCGCGGGGCAAAGGCACATCCGGGCGGCGGGGCCAATGGGTCGGGCAGTTCGGCACTGGCATCCTCAACCGTCAACCCGCGCTTGCCCGGCACCGGCGCGCTATCAAGCAGCAAACGGGTATAGGGGTGCAGGGGTTTGTCAAACAGCGCACGGCCTTTTGCCTGTTCGACGACGCGCCCGAAATACATCACGGCCACCCGGTCACTGACCGCTTCGACCACGGATAAATCATGGCTGATGAAAACATATGTCAGGCCAAATTTCTTTTTAAGATCGGCCAAAAGGTTCAGCACCTGTGCCTGAACCGACACATCAAGTGCCGAAACCGGTTCATCCAGAACAATGATTTCCGGTTCTGCGGCCAACGCCCGCGCAATGCCAACCCGCTGCGCCTGCCCGCCAGAAAACTCATGCGGATAACGATCCAGAAATTCCGGTCGCAGATTGACCGCATCCATCAATTCCGCCAGTCGCTTGTTCAGATCCTCCCCCGAAAGCCCACGCAGATACCGCAACGGTCCGGCCAGCGTTTCACGGATCAATTTACGCGGATTAAGCGAACTGATCGGATCCTGAAACACATATTGAATGCGCCGTGACAACGCATGACGATCATGCGCAATCAGATCGTTCATATCCGATCCGGTCAGGGTGATATTGCCCTCTGTCGGGCGATCCAGCCCAACCAACATCCTGGCCAATGTCGATTTTCCGCACCCTGATTCCCCAACAATGCCAAGGGTTTCGCCCTTACGCACCGCGACGTCTATACCACGCACGGCATAGACGGTTGGCTTTTGCCCGCCAAACAGGGTCCGGCCACCACCGAACGTCCGCACCAGATCGCGGGTTTGCAAAACGACATCAGAAACATGAGACGCATCAGACATCTGCACCCTCCATCGGTTTGATACAGCGCACACCATGGCCATTACCAAGATCATCAAAGGCAATTGAGCCAACCCGACATGCTTCCTCGACCCGGTCACAACGATCGGCAAAGGCACATCCGGCCGGCAGATTATTAACCGCTGGCGGCAATCCCGGAATGGCAGACGTCCGACGGTCGGGTTCGCCCAAACGCGGCACACAATCAATCAACCGCTTGGTATAGGGATGGGCCGGATGATGAAGCACTTGCTCTGTCGTGCCCATTTCAACAATCCGTCCGGCATACATCACCGCCACCCGGTCACAGATTTCCGATACCACGCCAAAATCATGGGTAATGAACAACACCGACGTGCCGTGATCATTGCGCAGGTTGTTCATCAATTTCAAAATCTGCGCCTGTACCGTCACATCAAGGGCCGTGGTCGGCTCATCGGCAATGATCAGGCGCGGTTCATTGGCAAGCGCCATTGCAATACCAACGCGCTGGCGCATCCCGCCCGACAATTGATGAGGATAGTTATCAGCCCGGCTTTGCGGATTGGGAATGCGCACCATGCCAAGCAACTCAACCGCCTTGGCCCACGCATCCTTATAGCTAACAGCATTATGCGCCCGAATGGCTTCGACCAGTTGATCGCCGATGGAAAACAACGGATGCAGGGTCGATAACGGGTCCTGAAAAACATAGGCCGCTTTACCGCCGCGAATGTCGCGCACGTCGTCTTCCGACATGCCATAGACATCCTTGCCATCAAACATCACCCGCCCGCCAACAATCGTGCCGGGCGGTGAGGCAACCAGCCCCAAAAGCGACAATGCGGTAACCGATTTTCCTGAACCAGACTCCCCGACCAAACCAACGCATTCGTTTTTGCCGACATGGAAACTGACCCCGCCGACCGCCTTATAGCTGTCATCGCCCAGAACAAATTCGGTGCGCAACTCATCGACCGCCAGAACCGTGTCATCGGGATAAGTTGTGCCTGCCCCCTCGTCCGTCCGGTCAATGCGGGTCAGTGGTGCAGGACGTGCCAATGCACCCGATTTCAAACGCGGGTCGAGCACATCGCGAATGCCATCACCCAACAAATTGATGCTCATCACCAGAACAAAGATCATCGCACCGGGAATGGCCGACAGATGCATCGCGGTCGTGATCAGTTTCCGCCCTTCGCCCAGCATCGACCCAAGGTCGGCCTGTGGCGGCTGTGCGCCCAGACCAAGGAAGCTTAACCCCGCCGTTTCAAGGATCATCCAGCCGACCGTGGTCGAGATCGTAATCACAATCACCGGCATCACATTGGGCAGGATTTCTGTCAGGATAATCCGGATATGTCCTTTGCCCGAAAGTTTGGCCGCATCGACAAATTCGCGGTGCGCAATCCCGACGGTCACACCGCGGATGTTACGGGCAAAGAACGGAATATTGACCACCGCAATCGCATAAAGCGCATTCATCAACCCCGGACCAAGGGCGGCAACAATCGCCAAAGCCAGCAGGATGTAAGGGAAGGCCATCAGCATATCAATGCCGCGCATCATGATGTTATCGGTACGCCCGCCAAAATAGCCAGAGACAATCCCGATGACCGAGCCAAACAGCGCAGCAACAAGGGATGCCGAAATCCCGACCGCCAGGCTGACCCGCGTGCCCCAAATTAACCGGGACAGCAAATCACGACCCAGATGGTCGGTGCCCAGAAAATGCCCATCGGCAAGGGGGCGCAACAAACGCTGAGCCGGGTCCGTGGCATCCGGATCGGGCAGCGGCAGGATCGGTGTTATAATAACAATTAAAACCACCAACGCCAAAATCACCGCCCCCATCAGGGCAAGCTGGTTACGCGCCAAAAGCTTGAACGCCGAGGGGCGCGCGGATCGCTTTTTTGCATTGGTATGAGGATTTGAATTTGGGCCTGTCACGGCGGTACTGGTCATGCCTTCACCCTTGGATCAAGCAGATGCTGGATGACATCGGCAAACAGGTTAAACAGAACGTAACTGCCCGCGACCAGAACCACCCCGCCCTGTACCAGCAGGATATCGCGCGTTGAAATCGCATTGACCAGCATGCGGCCAATACCGGGCCACTGGAACACGGTTTCAATATAGACCGCCCCGCCCAGAACAAAGCCCGCCTGCACCCCGATCACCGGAATGACATTGACCAGGGCCGCCTTGAACGCGTGACGATAAATCACCCGGTTTTCATCAAGCCCCTTGGCCCGTGCCGTGCGGATGAAATCCTGACGCAGCACTTCAAGCATGTTGGATCGTGTCAGCCGGGCAATAATCCCGGTCGCCACCACGGCCAAGGTGACCGATGGCAAAATCAGATGCCGAATCAAATCGGGTAAATCACCACCGCCGTAAATGGCGTACATGCCACTGACCGGCAGCCACCGCAATTCAACGGCAAAAAACATCATCAACAACAGACCAAGCCAGAAACTTGGAATGGAAATCCCGATCAAAACCGCAAAGGTCAGCGTCTTATCCGCCCAGCCATATTGACGCACGGCCGAGACAACCCCGGTCAACAGACCAAAGATCGTACATAGAACAAGGGCGGTTCCTGCTAAAATCAATGTCGCGCCGAACCGTTCAAGAATTTCATCGAGAACCGGACGGTTCAGGCTGTAGGATCGCCCAAAATCGCCCTGAACCATATTGGTCAGCCAGATCCAGTATTGTTCGACCATGGATTTGTCCAACCCAAGATCGGCGCGCAATTTTGCGACGTTCTCTGGCGTGGCATAGGATCCAAGGATCGCAAGTGCCGGATCACCGGGGATCAACGACATAATCAGAAAAACAATCACTGTCAGACCCAGTAAAACCGGGATCATCAGGATCAATCGACGCAGGATATAGACGTGCATGGCGCGGCTCGTCCGTTGATGTGCGGGAAATGCGGAAAATAAAAACGCCGGGGCAAGAACAGCCCGCCCCGGCATCAAAGATCAGATCAGTTCTTCACGACATCATCTAGCAGCAGGAAGAAGGATGGCTGCAATTTAAAACCATCAACCATGGTGCTTGAAACGGCGTTTTGCTTCCAGTTCGCGATAAAGGCCCACGGGGCATCGTCATAAACGATTTCCTGCATTTCGCGGTACAGCTTGGCCCGTTCAGCCTGATCGGTGGACGAACGTGCAGCTTCAAGAAGTTTGTCGACTTCGGGGTTGGAATAATACCCGGAATTAAACCCGCCCTTGTCGGGCCACGCATCGGTGCGCAATGCCAGATATGGCAAGGTGTCTGGATCATTGGTCATCCAGGCCATTTCCGCCATATCCGCCTTGCCTTCAAGACCCGGGTTCACCTTACCAAGGAAGGTGTTCCATTCGTATGTCTCGATCGCAACGGTTAGACCGATCTGCGCAAGGTCCGCCTGAATGGCCGCCCCCATCGGGATCGGATCAAGCATGCCGGAACCGCCTTCGGTGACATAGAAGGTCACTTTCTCACCTTCGGCACCGGCTTCCTTGATCAGCTGTTTTGCCTTTTCGATATCATGGGGATAAGGCTGAAGCTGTTCATTATAGGCCCATGCAAATGCAGGTGGGGTTGGCCCCGTCGCAATTTCGGCCGTGCCCTGAAGGACGTTTTCAACCAATGCCTTTTTATCAATCGCATAGTTGATCGCCTGACGGACTTTCTTGTCTTTGAACGGGCCTTCTTTCATGTTCAGAATAAGGAACCAAAGATGCGGTCCGGCCTGTTCATAGACACTGAAATTGTCGTCACCCGATAGCTGCGTCAGGCTATCTGGCGGCACTTCGACCATCAGATCAATGCCCCCGGCCATCAGTTCCGCCACACGGGTATTGGCATCCGTGATCGGACGGAACACAACCGCCTCAAGCTTGGCGACATCTTCCCAATAGTCATCGTTGCGCACGACAACGACCTTGGCATTGCTTTCCCATTCGGCAAATTTGAACGGGCCTGTACCCACCGGATGACGACCGTAATCCGCACCAAATTCCTTCACGGCTTCCGGTGAAACGATCAGGCCGGTCGGATAGGCAAGGTTGGACAGAAACGGCGCATAAGGCGCATTAAGCGTAAATTTGACCGTCAGGTCGTCCACGACATCAATCGTTTCCACAGCACTAAAGAAAAACGCCAATGGGAACGGGCCGGTGTCATGTTGGGGATGGTTTTCGTCAAGCATACGGTCAAAATTGTATTTCACCGCCTCGGCATTGAACGGGGTGCCGTCATGGAATGTCACCCCATCGCGCAGCTTGAACGTATACACCGTCCCGTCATCAGAGATAGTCCAGCTTTCGGCCAAGGCGGGCTCAACTTCAAGCGTGCCATCCTTGTAACGGACCAGACCATCATAGACATTCATCAAAATACGAAAATCGTTCACAGCGGTCACTGCCGCCGGATCAAGTGATTTGGGTTCTGCAATCTGACCCACCACCAGGACACCTGGTGGGGTCTGGGCTTCGGCGTGGCCGAACCCGAATGCACAAACCGCGAGGGCGGCTGCTGTCAGCGCCCCTTTAAACAGGCTTTTCATTCAAGCCTCCCTTGTTGAAACCTTCCTGTTACCCCGGTTCAAACCGAACCGACCGACAACGCACCGCTTTTGTGGTGTTCTTTTTTTTAACGACGTTTCCCGTTTTCCGAACCCGTTGTCGATGCGTTCGGATGTGACGGTTGCAAAACCTATTTATAATGATAAATTCGAATTCGGCAATTATTTATCATAATAAATTTCCAGACCGCCATCGTGCTAAGCTGGGACACAGGCAGGAAACATGACTTACACAATCGTCGCCAGAGACCCGAAAACCAATGCACTGGGCATTGCCAGTGCAACGGGAAATCTGGCCGTGGGTGGCTTTGTCCCGCATCTAAAACCCGGTATCGGCGTGATTGCGACGCAGGGATTTTCCACCAATTACTGGTACGGGATTAACGGTCTAACCTTGCTTGAATCCGGCAAACGGGCCGATTCGGTGCGTGATGAGCTGATAAATGCCGATGATGGTCGCCAATGGCGGCAATTGCTGGTGCTTGATGACAACGGCGAAACGGCGGCCTGGACCGGCGAAAAAAACCGCCCTGAAACCACCCATCTTGTTGAACGCGACCTTGTACTGGGTGGTAATATGCTGGCCCATCCCAATGTGCCAAGCGTGATGCGCGACCGTTTCCATGCCATGGCGCAAACATCGCAACGGTTTGATCTGTGCTTGCTGGAATCCCTTGTTGCCGGGTTTGATGCTGGCGGGGATGTACGTGGCACAACATCGGCGATGATCAAGGTCGTCTATCCAAATGCCTTGCCGCTTGATCTGCGCGTCGATGATCATGCCGATCCAATCGCGGAATTACAGCGCCTTTACGACATGACCCGCGATCCTGAATATCGTAGCTTTTTTGACCGACTGCCGACCCCTGACACGCCCCACCAGTACTAAGGTTCCAATCATTATGCTTGGCCAACTGATCTTTGACCGTCTCGAAGACGCCGCCCGCCACAGCCAACCCGGCCCCGGTGTGACCCGCCTGTTTCTAAGTGACGAACACCGCGCGGTAACCCCGTTGATCCGCGACTGGGTGACCAAAGCCGGCCTAACCAGTGAAATTGACGCGGCAGGCAATATCGTTGGCCGCGATGCCAAGGCCCTTTCTGGTGCCCCAACCCTGATCCTTGGCTCGCATCAGGACACGGTCGTGTCTGGCGGGAAATATGATGGAATGCTCGGCGTTGCCCTGCCGATTGCGGTGATTGAGCACCTTTTAAAAACCGGCATTGAATTGCCGTTTGGCATCGAAGTTGTTGCCTTTGGCGATGAAGAAGGCACGCGTTTTCAATCCACCCTTGTCGGGTCACGCGCCCTTGCCGGGACGTTCGATCCCAAGGCACTCGATGCCACCGATGATCAGGACATCACTGTCGCCGACGCGCTTAAGGCTTTTGGCTGCAATCCCGATGACATCCCCACCCTTAAGCGGGACCGCAAGAATGTGCTGGGCTTTGTCGAAGTCCATATCGAACAGGGGCCGGTTCTTGAAAAAATGGACCTGCCGGTTGGTGTGGTCACGGCCCTGACCGGGATCGAACGCCACCGCGTGCGTATTCAGGGCAAGGCAAGCCATGCCGGAACCACCCCGATGCATGACCGTCATGATGCGTTGGTTGCTGCCGCCGATGTCATCCATCAGGTCGAAGGCATTTGCAGCGCGACCGAAGGGATGGTTGGTGTGGTTGGCAAAATCGATGTCACGCCAAATGCGGTCAATGTCATTCCTGATCATGTCGATTTGACGATTGAGCTGCGCGCACCGGAACGCATCGTACGGGTCAATGGCCGGGGACAGATTCTGTCGGCCCTGCCCAACATTGCACGTAACCGCCGGGTCGAAATATCGGCGGATCAAACCTATGAAGCAGAAGGTGTTAAATGTGCCGACTGGATCATGAATGGTTTGGGTCAGGCCATTGGTGAACAGGGTATTTCACCCCATCGCCTGTTTAGCGGGGCGGGCCATGATGGACTGGCGATGCATGATCTGTGTGACATCGGTATGCTGTTTGTTCGTTGCCGCGACGGGCTCAGCCATCATCCGAACGAAGCCATCACGCCAGAGGATGCCGATGTCGCAGCAGCCGTATTGATCGATTTCCTGCAAATGGTTGGCCCGATGAAGGGCCTGTAGGGCAAGTCATCGGTCAAACACGGCCGGTTCTTCCCACTCTTTTTCGATAAACAGACAGTATTTTACGACGCGTCGAGTTCATTTCGGCGCGTTTTATTTTGTTTTGGCCCCGGAAAGCCCAATCCTAAGCACATACGAAATACCTTTAAATCAACTTTTTAGCGAAATTATTTCATTTTTATGTATCCTTTGTTTTGTGTCGCCTCAACTGGCGGTGTGGGAATGCATATCGGGGAAACCGTCGTCCTGCCGTCATTGACCATCGCGACAAGGTGCAAAAGAACGATTTTTGCATTGCGTGCCGTGGGAGAATCTACCTGACAAATTCGTCTCTGATCAGGAGAAGCACATGACCGACCAGCCGATACTCGTAGGCTACGACGGAACTGATGCAGCACAACGTGCCGCAGAATTTGCCGGTCAACGCGCAGCAGCCGTAGGCTGTGCCGTTCATCTGGTTTTTGTTCTTGAGTGGTCCCCATACAGCTTCCTTTCAACAAAGGAACTGGAAGAACGACATCAACGCCGTACAGAAGAATTGTCGCGCGCAGAGGAAACACTCAAGCCCGCGCTCGACGCTCTTGCCAAACTAAAAGTTCCGGTGACTTCGGAGGTCCGATACGGCCATTCCGGCGAGCTGATCTGTGCGATCGCAAAAGAAAAGAACGCATCGCAGATCATTCTTGGTCGTAAAGGCGGTTCCGCGCTGGGTGCGCGGTTACTGGGCAGTTTGCCGCTGACACTGGTGCAGGCATCGCCTGTTCCGGTCACGGTCGTTCCGTAAGGCAATCACACCAAAAAAGATAAACCGGAGAAACTTCATGTTTTGGAAAAAGACAGCCACGGCAAGCGCCGTTGCACTGATGTCTGGCCTTCTGCCACATGTCGCCGCCGCGCAGGAAGCCAGTTTCGACGAACAAATCAACCAAGCCATCGCCCCCATTTCAAATGTGATCGCCGGGACCATATTTTATTCGATTCCGGTTGCCGGCACCGCCTTTCCGCTGATTGTCGGGTGGCTGGTGATTGCGGCCACCATATTCACCCTGTATTTCGGGTTTGTGCAGTTCCGCAAATTCGGCCACGCCATTTCACTGGTCAAGGGGGACTATTCCCATCCAGAGGACGCCGGTGAAGTATCGCACTTTCAGGCGCTTGCCACTGCCCTTTCGGGCACGGTTGGCCTTGGCAATATCGCAGGTGTGGCCGTCGCCGTTTCCATTGGCGGTCCGGGGGCGACATTCTGGATGATCCTTGCCGGGTTGCTGGGCATGGCATCCAAATTCACCGAATGTACGCTGGGCGTGAAATACCGTAACGAATACCCCGATGGCCGGGTGTCGGGTGGTCCGATGTATTACCTATCCAAGGGGCTGGCCGAGCAGGGCAGACCGGGACTTGGCAAGGTATTGGCCATTCTGTTTTCGGTGTGCTGTATCGGCGGCGCGATTGGCGGCGGCAACATGTTCCAAGCCAATCAGGCGTTTCAGCAGGTTGTCAATGTCACCGGGGGCGAAAACAGTTTCCTGGCCGGGTCTGGCTGGTTGTTTGGTCTTGTCATGGCAATCATTGTTGGCGTTGTCATTATTGGCGGCATTAAATCCATCGCCAAGGTCACGGAAAAAATCGTGCCCTTAATGGCGGTTATTTACGTCACTGCCGGTATGATTATTATCATCAGCAACATCAGCATGGTCGGCGATGCCTTCGCACAGATCTTCGTCGGGGCCTTTACCGGTGCCGGGGTTGCCGGTGGCGTTGTTGGCGCGCTGATCCAGGGCTTTAAACGTGCCGCATTCTCCAACGAAGCGGGCATTGGTTCTGCTGCCATTGCCCACGCGGCGGTGCGCACCAAAGAACCCATCACAGAGGGCTATGTCGCCCTGCTTGAACCGTTCATTGATACGGTGGTGATCTGCACCATGACCGCCCTTGTCATTACCATCAGTGGTGAGTTGAGTTCCGGCCTGACCGGGGTTGAACTGACATCGGCGGCATTTGCATCGGCCTTTACATGGTTCCCGTTGATCCTGGCTCTGGCGGTTGTGCTGTTTGCCTTTTCAACCATGCTGTCATGGTCCTATTACGGGCTTAAGGGCTGGACCTATCTGGTTGGTGAAGGCAAAGGCAAAGAGATCGTTTTCAAGCTGTTCTTCTGTCTGTGTGTCATCGTCGGGGCATCCATGAGCCTTGGTCCAGTGATTGATTTTTCAGACTCCATGATCTTTGCCATGGCCATTCCCAACATCATTGGCCTGTACTTCCTGATGTCGGTGGTGCGCGGCGAGGTCACTCAATATTGGGACAAGATTGAACGCGGCGAAATCAAGAAGGTCAAATAGGCACCTTCTTGCGATATGAACCAATGCGTAGCACCCCCGCACATTCTGCGGGGGTGCTTTGCGTTCTACTTTGGGCTTTATGCGCCACGCCGCAAACCGCCCTGCGTCGGCGTCATGGCTGCTGATCACGCCGGCTCCCTATGCAAATGCGGGAAAATATGCGATTTTAATCGGCAAGAATGGGGCTTCGTGATATGAAGCGCCCTACTTGATGAGAGACGCCTGATAAGAGATCAGGCACAGAGATTTCCCGCAGACGATCAATAGAAAAGACCCGCACGTGATGAGTAATCAATCGCACCGTTCCGAATTGCTGATGCCCGCAGGCTCGCTCGAAAAGCTGAAAGTCGCCGTGCTTTATGGCGCAGATGCTGTTTACATGGGCACGCCGGACCTGTCATTGCGGGTCAAAAGCCAGATGTCACTTGAAGATGTGGTTGAGGGCATCGGATTTGCCCATGAACATGGCGTTCGCGTTTATCTGACGCTGAACCTGTTTTCACACAACAAGGACATCGACAAGCTGCCGGAATATGTCGATACCGTGCGCAAGGTCAAACCAGACGGGTTGATCGTTGCCGATCCGGGCGTCTTCATGTTTGTTCGTGAACATGCGCCAGAACTTGATTTGCATGTATCGACACAGGCCAATGTCTGTTCTTGGCAGTCGGTCAAATTCTGGCAAAGCATCGGGGCCAAGCTTGTCGTGCTCGGCCGTGAGGTTTCCTATGAGGAACTGACCGAAATCCGTGCCAAATGTCAGGACATCAAAATCGAGGCCTTTGTGCATGGCTCGATGTGCATGACCTATTCCGGGCGTTGCTTGCTGTCGAACTTTATGTCCGAACGTGGCGCCAATCAGGGGGCATGTGCCAATTCATGCCGCTGGAAATACAAAGTCCACATGAAGCTTAAGGACGGCACGGTCAAGGAACTCAACCTGACCGAAGAAAACCTTGAGATGTTTGATTTCTTCCTTGAAGAAGAAATGCGTCCGGGTGAGCTGATGGAAATTCAGGAAGACGAGCGCGGGTCCTACATCCTTAATTCCCGCGATCTGTGCATCATGCCGAAGCTTGAAGATTACCTGAAAATCGGGGTCGATAGCCTCAAGGTCGAGGGGCGTGGCAAAAGTGCCTATTACGCGGGTCTGGTCGCGCGTGCATACCGCATGGCAATTGATGACTGGTACGAAGACCCGGAAAACTGGTCGGCTGAAACCTATATGAAGGAACTGTCGACCATCCCGAACCGGGGCTATACGCTGGCCTTCCACGATGGCCGCCTGACCAACTATGCGCATGGCTATGACACGTCGGGCAATGTGTCCGATTGGGAATTTGCCGGGCAGATCGAAGCCGTCGAAGACGATGCCTTTATCATGTCGGTCAAAAACCGCATGCTGGCTGGCGACGTGATTGAAATCGTCCCACCGCGCGGGCGTAAAACCGTTTTCATCCGCATGTATGAATTCATAGATGCCAAAACCGGCAAGGTCGGCGAAGCCGTGCATGCGGGCAACAAGCCGCTGGTGCGCATTCCATTTGATTTGATGGAACTTGAAGACCGCGAATATCTGCGCACCGCCTTCCCGCCGATGACCATCATCCGCAAGGAAAAGGCGCTGACCGAAGACGAATGGCAGCGCATGAAACTTGATCAGGAAGGTCACAAGATCGAAATGGGCAAGGGCAACGAAGAGCGCTATGACGCCAAACGCGAAGCGCTTCAGACCGCCCTTGACGATCGCCAGAAAGACCGTTCGTTCCGCACTCCGCGCGTTGGCACCAAGGGCTGCTGTGGCCGGGGTTGCAATGGTTGCCTGATCTTCTGGCATGATGACAGTTATGCCAAGGCACGCGAGGTCCTTGCCAAACGCAAACAGGGTGAGATGTTGGAGCGTGACGGCAAGACGATTGCCGCGGAATAAGCATTCCGACCCTAAGCACCAATTAAAAACGGCAGCCTTTAAAAGGCTGCCGTTTTGTTTTGCCTATTCCGAGGCCTTCAAGGCCCGTTCTTCCAGCTTGTCAATCCGGCGCAGCGCCAGCCAGCCCACTGCGACAAAGACCAACAACAAGACCGGCCCGAGCAGCATCAGGTTATGTTCAAGAAGTTCGGACATACTCGCGCCCAAGCTATACCCAAGTGCGACGTAAATCCCGATCCAAAGCAGAAGGGATAGGGTGCTAAGCGGCAAGAAACGGATCAGCGACATCGAACTCATGCCAACCGGCAACATCCCGATCATGCGGATGGTGTTGGGATAACGACATAAAAGGATATAGGCGACGCCATAATGTTCAAACAGGCGCATGGTCTTGCCCATCCAACCGGCAAAGGACTTTGGCATTTTGGCAACGATCACCTCGCCATAGCGCCGCCCCAGCCCAAAGCGCAACATGTCCCCGGCAAAACCACCAGCAATCATCGCGGTCAATGATGGTACCAAAAGCAGACTTTCCGATGCGACCAGAATGCCGACGAACACAGGTAAGATGCTGCTTTTGCTGACGCAATAGGTAAAAATCAGGATATAGACCAGATCCTGATGATCCTGAATCCACAGATTAATCGTTTCTATCACGTCGACACTCGCCTGCTTGATAAAGGGGTGTCGCGTTCTAAAGCACAGCCATCCATTCGACCAGTGTGCCACATCACACTTCAGTCAAGACCACCGCCCAAGACCAACAAACCAGACAGACTGACGGGATCATTGGCCAAGCTTTACGCCAGTTCAAATTTGATCGGCTGGGCCCCTTCCCAAAGCGTCATTTTACCGAGCTTTTCAAGGTCTTCGAGATTGCTGGTCACGGTGATAAAGTGGTTCCCGGCAAGCTGGCCCATTTTCGATGCGAAATGCACCCCGCCGTACGCCAGCAGGATTTCGGTTTCACTGATCCCGCCGGGATAGAGGATGATCTGCCCCGGCGCCGGATAGCTGGTGTGGTTTTCATAACCAACGCCAAACTGATAATCCCCCAACGGCATCCACACCCCCTCGCCGCTCCAGCGGACATGAACGGCCTTGCTTTCAAACGGCATGCGGTCAACAAAGGCCTTGCAGGTTTGCGGCGCCTTTTGGGTTTCCAGCACACCGTCAAAGGTGAAGGGGCCAGCGGTGATTTTGATCTTGGTCATCGGTAATCCTATGAAATGAAGGCCATCCAGCCCAGTGCAAGGGCCAGACTGATCAGTGTAATCGGCACGCCAAGGCGCGCATATTCGGCGAAGGAAATCACCGTTCCGGTTTTTTGCGCCTGTTCAACAGCAATGATATTGGCAACCGACCCCACGATCAGGAAATTTCCCGACAATGTGCTAAAAACGGCCAAGCCATGCAACATGCTTTGGCTCCAGTCCGGGCCAAGTGACAATAACATCATGACCAACGGCACATTCCCGATGGTGTTTGATCCGGCAAGCGAAACCGCAGCCAGCACAGCCCAATGATCAATCTGCAAGGTAACAAGAATGTCGCGAAACAGTTTGGCAATTTCCGCATCCTGTGACATCGCGCCGGTCACGATGAACAATCCGCAAAACAGCGCAAGCAAATGCCAATCAACCCGTCCCAAAACCTGATCGGTTGGCAGACGTCGGCTGAGCAGCAGGATAGCTACGACCAAAAGCGACCAAAGTGCGCGATCTTCGACAAAGACAAAAATCGCAATCACCGCAAACGTCGCAACGACGGCCTTGGTCAGGATTTTCTTATCCAAAACAGGTTGGGACGCATTGGCGTCTTTTCGCTTAGGTGCCATCCCCCCGCCATCGGTCAACTGGGCGCGCATCATCGGGCTTCGCAGGATCAGGGCATATACCGTGACAAGCCCAATGACCGCCGGGACACCACAAACCATCAGGAAACTGCCAAAATCCAGATTGCCAAATTCGGCAATCATCAGGTTTTGCGGATTACCAATCAGCGTTGCCGCCGATCCGGCATTAGCAGCACAGACAACCGCAATCACAAAGGGTTTGGGATCAAGCCCGCGTGCGACAACGCCGGAAATCAAAACCGGTGTTACTGCCCACACCACCACATCATTGGTCATTACCGCTGATAAAATGCCGCAAACCGCAATCACCCCGGCCAGTAACCCGCGCGGGCCGCCGCCAAGATTGGTAATCCGATCCCCAATCCAGTCAAAGAATCCGCTGGCGGCATATTGCGAGGACAACACCATCAATGTCAGCAAAACAGCAAGGGTGGCAAAATCAATCGCCGCCAAGGCGCCTTCGCCGCTGATTGCACCGCTGAGTAAAAGGACCACCGCCCCGAACACGGCAATGCCCGTGCGGTTAATCGCAAGCCCCGGCCAACGGCCAAGCGCCATGCCGATATAAACACCGATAAACACGACTGCGATCAGCCAGTTCATGCGAAATCCCCCGATGACCACGGCACAGCGCACAGGTCTTGAACATGGCTACAGCGTCATTTTCAACCGGTCAATTGACTTTGCATTCATGCACAAATTGCAATGCCCCATACCAAAATGCAGTAACTCGACTTCTTACGACCCGAGAAAATGGCCTTTTGAGCCATTTTTTGCGCCGCAACATCACTTCTTCGACGATCCTGCGATTGTTTCATGACAAAACGGGTGAAAATTTCACTTGCGTGGAAAAAGCAATGGGCGTAAATCGCGACTTGCCCAAAGTCGCACGTGCCTGTGGTGGTCTTACTTCAAGAACCCTGTAGGACTTACTTAAAGCAACGACGGTGTAGGGCTTTTTTGGTCTCAGGTGGTTGTCCAAATCCACCGACACTAAAGAGGCACACCATCATTGCCCACGTGCGGACGGGAAACTCCCATCCATAGCGAGGCAGACTTCGCAAGTTTCGGTAGGCACCGGAACCTTATTCAGCCTGCAGGTAGTCCGCGTCACGCGCCTCCACCGCGCCAAAACGCATCAGGTACCGCAAGCTGCCATAACGTGGAATGGGAGAACGCCCCAATGGCAACGCAGCGTATTATTGATTTTCTTGCCCAGAACCGACCAGAAGGCCCGTGCCTTGTTGTCGATCTTGACGTGGTTCAGCGCAACTACGAAACCTTTACCCGTGCCCTGCCCGATAGCCGCATTTTCTATGCGGTTAAGGCCAACCCGGCACCGGAAGTCCTCAGCCTGCTGGCTGATCTTGGCAGCAACTTTGACACCGCATCGGTCGCCGAAATTGAAATGGCGATGGCCGCTGGTGCGACGTCTGAACGCATTTCATTTGGCAATACGATTAAAAAAGAACGCGACATTGCGCGCGCTTTTGAACTTGGCGTGCGTTTGTTTGCGGTTGATTGCGTCGAAGAAGTCGAAAAGATTGCCCGTGTTGCTCCGGCATCGCGCGTGTTCTGCCGCATCCTGACTGACGGCGAAGGCGCTGAATGGCCGCTGTCGCGCAAATTTGGTTGCGCACCATCCATGGCGCTTGAGGTTCTTGAGCATGCCCATCACATGGGTCTGGATGCGTACGGCGTATCGTTCCACGTCGGATCGCAGCAATGCAATCTTGATGCATGGGATACCGCCCTTTCCGAAGCCTCCGCGATCTTCCGCACGCTTGCCGATAAGGGCATTGTCCTTCGTATGGTCAATATGGGTGGCGGTTTCCCGACCCGTTATCTGCGCGATATTCCGAAAACCGAGGCCTATGGCACCGCCATTGTTGACGCGCTTCACACCCATTTTGGCAACCACATGCCAGAAACCATCATCGAACCGGGCCGTGGCATGGTCGGTGATGCGGGCGTGATCAAAGCCGAAGTGGTGCTGATTTCGCGCAAACATGCCGATGATCCGGTACGCTGGGTGTATCTCGATATTGGTAAATTCGGCGGCTTGGCCGAAACCATGGACGAAGCCATCCGCTATCCGATCACGACCATCCATGATGGTGGCGATGTTGCCCCGTGCGTTTTGGCCGGTCCGACCTGTGATTCGGCCGACGTGCTCTATGAAAAGAAACCTTATGATTTGCCGATTGCCTTGACGATTGGCGATGAGGTTCTGATCGAGGCCACCGGTGCGTACACCACCACCTATGCGTCCGTGGCGTTCAACGGCTTTGCGCCGTTGGCCTCCTATATCATCTGACCCCTTTTGGGAACGATAGGACAATGATCACGATTGATCGCGAAGGGCAGTTTGACCACGTCGAACGTGAAATCCTGCTCGACCGCGTCATGGGACAGGCCCGGTTTACCAAATCGTCCGAAGTGCTGCGCCGGAATCGGCGCCCGGCAGACGGTCTGGCCTTTGTTGCCTTTGACGGCAACCACATGATCGGCACCGTCCGGTTGTGGAATGTTGATGCTGGCAACGGCGGTTCTGCGCTGTTGCTGGGGCCGCTTGCGGTTGAAAAAGTCTATAACGGGTCTGGTGTCGGCGCAGCGCTGATGTATGCCGCACTCAATGCCGCCCAGTCGGCTGGCCACCGGTCGGTTCTTTTGGTTGGCGACCCGGATTATTATGCTCGATTTGGCTTTACTGCCGATCCGGCCAATGGACTTCTGATGCCCGGTCCTTTTGATCGCCACCGGTTTCTTGGCATCAATCTGGGCAATGGTGACACCCTTTCGGGTTCGCAAGGGCTGCTGACCGCAACCGGTGCCACAGCTCACTAGTCCGACTAAACCGATGAACACTCCAAACAAAAAGCCCCGCAGCAATGCTGCGGGGCTTTTGCGTTCCGGCCAATTGTGTTGGCCTAGCTTGTGCAACGATTGTGTGACAACCAGCCGATAAACACCCCATCCTGTTCAAGCCGTTCGTGACTGAAACAGTCCCCACCGGGATAGGCCCCGTTGGCCGGGGTAAACAGAACCTGATTTTCACCGGGCAGGATATTGGTGGTGGCCTCGACCAATTCGGTATGGGCCGTGCCAAACCCGTCAGACGGCACCAGACAGTCATAGCGTCCGCCATTGCCATTAACCGTACGCACCCCGACCATGCCATGGTTGGTCGGCCAGGCTTTCAGTACCGACACCAGATCTCCCGGATTTTCAACAATGCAGGCATTGATGGCCGGCCACAGGTCTTCGAAATAACGGGTCCATTCATTGTTTCCCGGTTTTTTCAAATCAACGGTCTTAACAAGTGGGAAGTTGCCCGGCGCCAGGGCAAGTGACATCGCATTTGCCGAAACGGCACAGCGCGTGGTCCCCATCGGGCTTTGCCATGTGGCTTCCTGGCCTTTGCCGCGCAAATCGTACTGATCATTGCCGTATTCATAGCCAGATGCCGTACGCTTCTGATCGAGTGCGATCGGTTCACGGCCGGGGAATTCAATCACAACCGTATTGGCCTGATCGTCAAATCGGGCGGAAAAACGCCCCTTGTCCTCACAGACAAAAATCTGTGGTCCGGCAAGGGGGACGGCACTGCTTTCGCTGAGTTTTGCGTCAATTCGTGACAATGCCACCTTGCTTTGGGACAGTGCGCCGCTGATTTCATGTTCGTCAGGTTCGCTTGCTTCGCCGTTGATGGTTTTGCTGCCGTCTGAAAAACGCCCCATCGCAAAATCAAGCTCAAGCGTGTATTGCAATGCGCTGTCTGATGTATTCCCGCCGAAATTGGTGCGTTCGGCGTCCTCGGCAAACCGCAACAAGGTGCCATTGCGATAATAAAACTTCACATCCGAACGACCATATTTCCCAAGATCGCGATGCTCTTCGACATAGACCGGGACATCGTCGGTCGTGACGTATGCCTGATAGCTGACCGTATTGTCGCCATCGCGGTATTGACCGGGGATGACCCGCAAATCGCCAAGTCGGCTTTCGATTGCGGCCACATCTCGCGACACATCCGATCCATTCGTTTTGCGTGCCCCGTCTGACATCGGTCGTGCGATCTGCTTGACCATGATCTCGACATCACTTGGGGCATTGCCCGTAATGACCCGGTATGCCTGATCATTGCGAAACACAAGATCGCCGTTCTTGTTTATGATCGACGCTTCGACAACATAGGTGAAGCGCGCATCAATCTTGTCAGGATCATAGGGCAGGATAAAACCCATCGGCGGGTTTGAAACCGGATTGGACACGGACGCAATTACGGTTGCCGGTGCGTCGGCGCGCGACACATCGAGAAGCCGGACAACAAGGGTGTTGCTTTCGGGTGATAAGGCAATGCGTTCCCGGTACGTCACCGTCCCGGTTACTTTTGCTGTATGTGATTGCATCCCCGCGCACCCGGCAATCAGCATCACCATGCTGATTGCACATATCGTGCGCAGCGATCCCCAAGTAAAAGAAAGTCGTTTCATTCTGGCCCCAGTTTGCTCGTATTTTGCTGGCGATTTTTTTTAAGTTCGTTAATCGTGCCGCCAAACATACGTAAAACCAAGGCTAAAAATAGGCAGAGCACCGAAATCAGCCAAATTACATCAATTGGTCATGTAGCAAGACGGAGACAAAGCATCTGGCGATCTATCAGGAAAGGGTCCCTGATTTTCAGAACATGCTTAAAATCAGGGACCCGAAATCCTCGGCGCAGAAACCGGGATATTTAATCATCATACAATTACCCGGACCAGCTTGCCTTACCCGGCAAACCGCGTGCAGGCCTGCCCGGCAACATCGGTCCTGATCGACAGAAGCGCCCCTTCAAGCGGATTGCCATTGCCCTCCAACCCGACTGCGGCCGAGGTGATATAAAGCGTTTTAAGGTCCGGGCCACCAAACACGCAACTGGTGGGCTGTGTGACCGGCAGTTCGACAATCCGGTCAACCTCTCCGGCCGGATTAAAGCGGATCAGGCATCCCCCGCCCCAGCGCGCGTTCCAGATATAGCCATCCCCATCCATCGCCGATCCGTCCATATTGCCGCGATCCTGCGGGCCAAAGAAGGCGCGCGGGTTCGATGGCACACCGGTTTTCATGTCAAAATCATAGACATTCAGCGTGTTTTTGATGGTGTCGCCAAAGAACATCTTTGTGCCGTCATCCGACCACAGCAAGGTGTTCGAAATGCCGATATAGGATTCAAAGCGTGTCACATCGCCATCAGCACTCACCCGGTTCAAGGTTCCGGTTGAAACCGTCACCGGCAAATCTTCACCGTTCGGGCCGATATTGTTTTGCATGGTGCCGTGCCAGAAACGCCCCATCGGATCAACGCGGCTTTCATTCGAACGGTTGCCCGCATGATCGGAATCCGGAGCGACAAACGGCGTGGTTTCCCCACTTTCGGCATCCAGAAACGCCAAGCCATCCGCCAAGGCGACTAAAAGTCCGTCGTTTTCACGCGGGACAATTGCGGCCACCGGCTGGTCAAACGTCCAGCTGCGCGAACCACCATCATTGGGGCGCAGTGCATAGGCCGTCTTGCCAACAATATCGACCCAATACAAAACGCCATCCTTGGCATCCCAATGCGGTCCCTCGCCCAAGCTGCAGCGTAAGTTCGGCAAGACCGTTTTAACGTCGAACATGGTGTCTCCCTGATCATTCCTTGCGGTTTTCCGCTTTGTTTTATCGTCTGCGCCCCTGCCCGTCAGCATGGAAAACAAGATCGACAATCATTGACCCATATTGCTACCCGGAATGGGAATTGCTGAAAAGTCATTTTGTATGATGATTGGTATTTTTCGATTTGCAATCGCAACTCGGTTGCATTTGCTGCAAGTAATTGATAGGCATTCTCATATTGGGAAGGCGCGCGGGCCATGCTTCGCTGACCGTCTTACCCCATTCCCGTTTTTGCGAGTTCCCGGCACATGTTCGATCTGAAAGACGTCACCTTTAAAAGTGACGGCAAACATCCCAAAACGCTGCTTGATGACATCACGGTCAGCTTCCCGACCGGAGCATTTAGCGCGATTGTCGGCCACAACGGATCGGGCAAAAGCACGTTGCTTAAACTGCTGGCGCGCAAAAACAAACCGGCATCGGGCGACATCACGCTTGATCGCGCCGCCCTTGCCGGGCATGGCACACGCGACTTTGCGCGCAAGGTGGCCTATTTGCCGCAAAACCCGGTGGTCCCGCCGCATTTAAGTGTGCGCGAACTGGTTGCGTTTGGCCGGTATCCATGGCGCGGCGCATTTGGCCGATATCGGACCGAAGACCACGCCATGATCGACCGGGCGATGGAGATGACCCATGTTACCGAATTTTCCGACCGTCTGGTCGCCAGCCTGTCGGGGGGCGAACGCCAACGGGTTTGGCTGGCGATGTTATTGGCGCAGGACGCACCCGTCCTGTTGCTGGATGAGCCGACCTCGGCCCTTGATGTCGGGCATCAGCGCGACATCCTGCATCTGATTGCCACGCTCAAAGACGAAATTGGCCTGACGGTGATTGCAGTTTTGCATGACATCGACATGGTTGGACGGTTTGCCGATCATATTCTGGCCTTGCGCGGCGGGCGGACCTGCTGGCAGGGCGATGCGCAAAACTTCATGCGCGGCGATATCCTGCGCGACATCTTCCAAACTGAAATCGACGTCATCGCGGTGCCGGGCAGCACCCGTTTCGTCAGCTATGTTGCATAGGAACGCAAAGATGCAAAAGTTCTCGTTTGGCCGGGTTGCGGCCACCTGCCTGTTTGTGCTGGGCGGGTTTGCCCCGATTTCTGCCGGGGCGGAAACATTCTCCCACGAACTGGGCAACGCCACCTTTGCGCAAACACCAACCCGCTTTGCCACGTCGAACTGGTCGCTGACCGAAAGCCTGTTGGCACTGGGGATTGATCCCGTCGCCATCCCCGAATCTGATGGCTATCGCACCTGGGTGGTCGAACCGGAACTGCCCGAAACATTTGCCAATCTTGGCACCCGCCGCGAACCCAATTTCGAGGCGCTGCGCGACGCCAAACCCGACGCCATCCTGATCAGTTCGGACGTTGCGATGGCCTATGACAAACTGTCGGGCTTTGCCCCGACACTGGTCTATTCGATTTATAATACAAATACCGACGAGCCCGCCATCGACAGGGCCGAGGCATTGCTTCGCAACCTTGGCAAACTCGCGGGAAAAACAGACACCGCCGAACAGGTCATCGCATCGGCCAATGACCGGATTGCGGCCGCCGCCGCACGCATTCGCACATCGGTCGGCGATGATGCGACATTTGCCATCGTGCGCATTCTTGATGACGCGCATTTTCGCATCCATGGCAAAAATTCACTGTTCGGGTCTGTTTTAAACCGGATGGGATTTGCCAATGCCTGGACCGGGGACGTCAACAGTTGGGCCTTTCGCAATGGCGATGTGTCCGACCTTGCCAAGCTGGGCGATGTGCAATTTGCCCATGTTGAACCGGTCCCGCCCGCCGCCAAGGCAAAGCTGTTTAATTCCGCGATCTGGAAGGCCATGCCATTTGCACGCAATGGTCATGTCTATGACGTCCCGGCAAGCTGGTCGTTTGGCGGCGTATTGTCTGGTGCACGGTTTGCCGAACAGCTTGCCGATGCGGTTACTGCTGCCAACGGATCCTGAAAAATGAAAATCCTGCGCCTGTTTGTTTCCTGCCTTGCCGTTCTTGGTGTTTTGGGCGCCTTGCCCGTATTCCTTGCTGGCCGCGCATCCGCCGAACCGATTGTCATTGACCATGAACGCGGTACGCTGACCCTTGATCACCCGGCCAAACGGGTGGCTGTGACCAACTGGGCCTTTACCGAAACCGTGATGGCACTGGGGCTTGATCCGGTCGCGATTGCCGATCCGGTCGATTACCGTGAATGGGTTGCCAAACCGGATTTGCCGGAAAATTTCACCGATATCGGACAGCGCGGATCGCCAAACCTTGAAGCCCTGCGTGCGGCCAAGCCCGACCTGATCCTGATCAGTCAGGAACTGGAAATGGCCTATGAAAACCTCTCGGACATTGCGCCTGTGATGGTTTTGTCGGTCTATAATGATGGCAATGTCGCGTTTGATACCGCAAGCACCATGATGCGCAAGGTCGCCAAGGCCATCGGGCGTGAGGCAGAAGGCGAGGCATACCTTAAACAAGTTGATGAAAAACTTGTCGAGTATGGCGCGCGGGTGCGTGCGGTTCTTGGCGACGGCAACAAAATTACGATTGCAAGCTTCTATTCAGAAACCAATATCGGCGTGTTTGGCGCCCCGTCCCTGCCCGGTTCGGTTTTAAAGCGCATGGATGTACCGATGTCCTATGACGGACCGGTCTCAAAGTGGGGGTTTGCCCGTGGCGGGCTTGAAATTCTGGCCCCACTGGCCAAAACCACCTTGGTCTATACCAACCCGATCCCCGACGTGATTTATCAGAAAGTCTGGTCATCCCCGATGTGGAAAGTCATGGATTTCGTGCGCAACAAGCGGGTCTATGAGTTGCCGGTCGTCTGGGCCTATGGCGGGGTGGCATCAGGCTTGCGCTTTGCCCGGCTTTTGGCCGAAAGCCTTGAAAGCGGCCCCGTGCAATGAGCCCGACCGCCCATATGAACATAAAACGTGTATTCCCCCGCACGCCAACCATCTTGCTTGGCGTTCTAGCGCTGAGTTGTATTGGCGTGCTGATTGCTGATTTCTGGCCGTTTTTGCAACGCGGCCTTGCCGGTCAGGTGATCCTGTCACCCGATGAAACCGACTTTGACCAGATCCTGTTTCATTACAGCACCCTGCCGCGCCTAGCGATGGCGTTTCTGTGCGGGGCCGGGCTTGCCCTTGCCGGGGCGGCCATCCAGACGGTTCTGCGCAACCCATTAGCATCGCCAACCACCCTTGGTGTCGGGGCCGGTGTTGAATTTGCCCTGACAATTTTCATTCTGATTGCCCCGGCCTCCTTTGCGATATTTCAAGAAGCCTTCGCACTTGCCGGGGGGATGATTGCGCTGGGGGCTGTCTATCTGATTGCGGCCAAACGCGGTAATGCGACGTTATGGCTTATTCTGGCGGGGATGATTGTTAATCTGTTGCTGCAATCGGGCACGCAGGTTTTGCTGTTGTTTAACGAACAGTATTTGCAATCGGTCTTTATGTGGGGGGCTGGTGATCTGGCCCAAAATGGCTGGGACGCCACGCTGTTTATCCTTCCGCGTGTGGCGATTGGCATGATTGCGGTATTGGCGCTGTCACGTCCATTGGACCTTTTGGCGCTTGGCGATGAGACCGCCAGTTCACTGGGGGCCAAGGTCACGGTTTTACG
The DNA here is from genome assembly GCF_002844275.1 of Thalassospira lohafexi. GTDB lineage: Bacteria > Pseudomonadota > Alphaproteobacteria > Rhodospirillales > Thalassospiraceae > Thalassospira > Thalassospira lohafexi. The sequence continues at coordinate 507,212 of NZ_NXGX01000004.1, read as the reverse complement.
CCTGTTGATCCTTGGCTTTGCCGTGTTCATCACCGCATCGGTGATTTCAGCCGCCGGCATGATCGGCTTTGTCGGCTTGGCTGTGCCCGCCGCCTTGCGGATTGCCGGACTGACCCGATCACGTGATCTTATGATCTATTCGGTGTTTACCGGTGGATTTGCGTTGCTGTTCATTGATTTCATGGTGCGCCAGTTTAACGGGCTTGGCGGCGACATCCTGCCGACCGGGGCGGCGACGGCCTTGTTTGGCGCACCATTTATCATCCTGATCCTGCGCAAAGCCCGGATCATACCCGGAAACCAAAGCGACGATCAGCACAGCGACCAACAGATCATTTCCAAAACCGGGTTGAGCATCCTTTTGACCGTCATCCTGATTGTTGGCGTGGTGTTCTCACTGTTTACATCGCTTGACGGGAATGGTTTTGCCGTTCTGGGCTGGACCGGCCCATGGGGCGACAGCAGTTTGGACATCTTCACAGGCCGGGCCGAACGCACCTTTGCCGCGATGATTTGTGGCGCCGCCCTTGCCGTCTCAGGCACCCTTATTCAACGCGTCGGGCGCAATCCGCTGGCCAGTCCGGAAATCACCGGGGTCAGTTCGGCCACAGCCCTTGCGATTATCATCGCACTGGCCATTTTCGGGGTTGGACAGCGCGCTGATCTGATGCTGGTCGGGGCGTTTGGCGGGATCATTTCGTTGATCGTGTTACTCGCCCTGTGTCGTAAATTCAACCATGCGCCGCATTACATGTTGCTGAATGGCCTGGCGCTCACCGCCATCCTCGGTGCCATCGTGCGCATTGTGCTGACCCGCAGCGGCACACAGACATCAATGTTGCTGTCGTGGCTGGCGGGTACGACCTATTTCACCAATATGGACGAGGTGATGATTGTCGCGGGTGTTACCGGTGTCTTGCTGATTGTTGCGATTGCCCTGCGCCGTCCGCTTGAACTGGCATCCCTTGGCACGGATCAATCGGTGTCGCTTGGCCTTGGCATTTCAACGTTCCAGTTCGCCATGATGTTGGTCGCCGCCATTCTGGCCGCGGCGGCAACGCTTCTGGTTGGGCCGCTCAGCTTTGTCGGGCTGATGGCACCGCATCTGGCGCGCGTGGCCGGATATAGGCTGGCCGGTGGGCATTTGCTGGGATCGGTTTTGATCGGGGTCAATGTGATGATGGTGGCCGAATGGCTGGCACGCAACATACTGTATCCACAGCAATTGCCAACCGGCCTGATTGCCGCATTGATCGGGACCAGCTATTTCCTGATCCTCGCCGCGCGCAAACGATAACGAACACAGGCGTCTCCGGTTCCCCTAACGCCTGTGTCGCCGGGTCCGTACGTCGGCATCAATTTGACGGGATGTAGTCACCGTCAAACTTGATCAAGTCATCCTTGATCTCATACCAATCGGGTTTGGATGCGGTATGGATATGAACCGACGGACGAATTTTCGGATCATCATCCAGTGCTGATGCCGCAACCACATAGATTTTCTCTGACGACATATCGCCCAAAGATGTCCCGCATTCCTTACAAAAGCAACGTTCAAACTTTCCATCCGGCCCTTTGTAAAGGCCAATCGACTCTTTACCCGACAGGAGATGAAAATCATCGGCCTTGCCAATCACCACCGCAGAAAATACCCCGGCAGCCTTACGACAGCGTGAACAGTGACAGTAACTCAGCGATGACGGTTCACCGGAAATCTCGAACCTGACATTCCCGCACAGACAGCTTCCCTTGATCATTTCACATCCCGATTTTATGCTTCAAAGAAATAGAACATAACATGAACATTTAGCGCCTACCAGCAAGAATACCCCTGATGCTCGTCCATCATCCTTTTTGGTTTCACCCACCCAATTCAGGCGGCCAATTCTTTGCCATCTCGAATGCGCTATCCAGCGTTCGAGCATGTTTCATTGGAAATGGCAGCATGCGGGCGAAGTTACTGTTTTCAACTTTTTCTGCATGATCATGCAGATGGCCACCCCCGTGATGATGGTCTTGTTCGACACGGATCACACCCTTGGCAAACACCGTCAAGCGATCGCGGTTTTGCTTAAACCATGCAGCGGCCTGTTTGCGGGTTTCGTGATCCTGTTCCGTCATGCCTTTGACCCGCATGATCAGCAGTGCCGGTTGGCTGCGTTCCGACAGGTCATAAAGGGCCTTGATGTAGGCCTTCCCGTCGGCGGGGCTTTGCCGACCAATCATTTCAAACAGCACAATGTCATGTGCAGGCATGCTGGATCTAAACACGGTCGTTTCCCAATCAAAATGGCCCGGCGGAAAACCACCGGGCCCGTATTTCAAACAAAATGCGGCGTTAAAATTCGCGCCGGAACCCCAGCATAACGGTTCGGCCATGTCCGGCGACGGAATAGCCGCGCAGTGCGGTTGCCGCCGGGTTTTCATAGCTGGCGTCAAAGATGTTTTCGACCCCGAACCGCGCTGTTCCGCCCAATACCGGGTAATGGGCCGACAGGTTAAAGACGAGGCTCGATTTGATCTTTGCATCTTCGATCTTACTCCGCGGGGCGGTGTATGTGCCATCAAAGCGCATATTCAGATCATCCCAGACGTAACTGTCGACATATCCGGTAAAGCGGAACGGCGATGGAATGCGGTTATTGGGAAGCCAGCTATCAAGATCACCGTCTTCGTTGGTGTCATAGCGTCCTTCGACGTAGGATGCCAAGGCACCGACAAAGGTATCTTCGCTGATGTCGTATTCGGCACTGAGTTCGGCACCAAGAATGCGTTCTTTTTCCTGACTGAGCTTGTTGGTCGATGAATCAAAGTTATCACCGCGCTCGTTCGTGCTCATGTAAACAGCACCCGTGGTGCGAAAATCGGTCCCGGCATAGCGTGCGGCCAGCTCATAGGTTTTGACCTTGGACGCCTCAACATCAATATCGGCAAAATCAAGTGGAATGCCGGTCAATCCGGCCCGGCGGGTATAGGCCCCGACATCGGGAACAGAGAACCCTTCGCTGTAACTTAGCGAGGTATCAATTTTATCAGTCCAGTGCACCACTGCCGATGCATTATAGGTCACCGCATCATAGGTCGTGTTGCCGCCAACAAAATCGGCTGTTCCGAAATAAGCCTGCCCGACACCGCCGACATAGCGCATATAGTTCGGACGGGTGAAATCCTTGACCGTCAGGTCATATTTTTCATAACGCACCCCACCCGATAGATCGAGGTATTCGGTCACCGGGGCGGACAGTTGGGCAAAGACCGCCGTGCCGTCCTGCGTCATCGGGGCACCAATATCGCGCCCACTTACCGTGCGGTATTTGACATCATCATATGTCAGGTCCCCGCCCCAACTAACCGTCATGCCGTCATAGATCATATCAAGCGACGTATCGGTCGAAAGTTTCACCCCGGTTTTCACCGTATCAATCACCGACTGGCCCCGCGGATCTTCGGCTGCGGGGCTACCGGGCAGTGCGACCAGTGCAAAGTTATAGGTCGCGTGATATTGCGCGTTCGCAGCCTGTTTATAGCTGTCATTGTAAAACAGCTTAAGATCGCCAACGCCAAGCTTGCCAAAGTCATATTCATATCCGGCGGTGAAATACTGGCTCTCATCCTCAAGCGGCTGGGCATTGTACGGTTCGTCATAATCAACCGAAATCGGATCGGTGGTCAGGTCGGGATAATATTCAATATCCTGACGAAACCGAACGACTTCGCCCGACAGAAACAGACGATGCCCATCAGCCAGCGTCAGGCCGGTTTTTGCAAAAATGTTGAGATCCTCGGCATTGTCAAAACCGCCCTGCCCCAGCATCGCGTCGGACGGCATCTGATTGCCGTAACCGTCATAGTAGTTTTCTGATTTGGCTCCGGTGATGCTGGCGGCGTAATCCACCGCACCAACACCGCCACTTCCCGACAGGGTCAGGGATGGGGCAAGACTGTCACCAACATCTTCGGTAAAGGCCTTGATATGACCATCAACCGTAAAAGTGTTTACCCCGGCCTCGCCGGTTTTGGTGATGATGTTGATGGTTGCCCCGGTGGCACCATCGCCGTTCATGGCGTTTGATCCGGGGATGACTTCGATGCTTTCGATCTGGGCAACATCAATCATCGACAGAATGCGGCTTGAATTACGAAGCGGCGTATTGCGCGAAATCCCGTCGACCAGCACCTGCACATCACGCCCCCGGAAGGTTTCTGTACTGCCAATCAGGCTTTGGTCATCAAACATGAAGCCCGGCACGGAATTGCGAATGACGTTGGTGATGTCGCTTGTTTTCGCCAGTTGGGCGTCAATCTGATCACGACCAATCACCACAACGGATGGCGACATCGATGTGATGGAACGGCGCGACCGCGTGGCACTTACAACAATGTCAGGAAGGACCATCGAGCTATCTGTTTGCTGTGCCGCCAGTGGGAAAACCCGCACGCTGTCTTCGGTAATGAATTCAAAGCTATGCCCGGACCCTGCCAGCAAAGCCGTCAGGGCGGCTTGTGCGTTGAACTCCCCGCTGACCGACGGGCTGTTAAGCCCCGAAAGGTTGCCCTGAACAATCAGTTGAAGACCGAACTGCCCGGTCAATTGATCAAGTGCCGTCCGCAAATCGCCCGCAGTGATCGCCACCACTTGCGGTATGCTTGCGCCAGATTGCGCAAATGCGTTTGGTGTTGAAATCCCCAGCACGGCGGCAACCAGCGCACTGGTGCCCAGCATGCGTGCTTTTGTCATTTTCGTGTTTTTCACGCGTTTTCCCCAAGATCAGAAATAATAATGCAACTCACTATTATCCTCATGACGCATGGGGACGGGGTTTGAGGATGTCGGTTATGCTATTTTTTTGAAATTATTTCGAAGCCACCCGGGAAGGATTCCTTTTTAAGTGCGTAAGCACCGAGCACTGCGGCAATTGCACTTTGCGGTTTGCTGAGGTCAAAGCTGCCGGTGACATAGACATCATCCAAAAGCGGATCAAGAACATAGGTTTCATCGGCGATCAGGGGCGTGATTTTTGCCAGAAGTTCTTCAAGTGGCATGTCTTCTGCGATCCATCGCCCATCGCGCCATGCGGCCAACCGATCAATGTCGTAGGCGCCATAGCGCATATCGCCCTGTGCGCCCTGCCATGCGGCGTGTCCGGCGGACAATTGCGCCAATCGAAGATCACCGCTTAGAACATCAACCACACCTTCGCGGACTTCGACCCGCGGATGACCCGCCCAGTTTGACGCGGCAAATTCCGTACCCACCGCACGCGCCACCAGATCACCGACACCAACGCGAAGCGGACGTGATGCGTCCTTTGCCACCTTGATATAGATACCGCCCTGCAGCACCGTGATATCGCGGAACTCCGGCGTATAATCGATGTTTAACCGTGTGCCCGGCTCCATCCAGATCTGCGACCCGTCGGGCAAGTCATGGATTTGCGAAATGGCATTGGCCGACTTTTCCGCCATCAGGTCGGGATCAGGGCGCACCGCCCCAAAAACAAACAATGCGATAATCACCATCAAGGTCGCCACCGCCATAACGGGTCTGAATTTCCGGTTTACCGGACGCATGCCCGGCAACCGTCCCGTCCCACCACCCAGAGCACCAAGGCGTTCAAGATCATCGCGAATGCCATCAAGATCCGTTTGATCAAGCGCACGCGGCATATCTTTTGACACGTTATGTGATGATCGGTTTTGATCAACCGCAAGTGGCCCGGCAGGGCCTTTGGCGTCGGCGGCCACAATTTCCATACTGCGCCATGTTTGGCGCGCCCGGTCGAGCAGCCCCAAATTTTGTGGCGATGCCGCCAGCCAGCGATCAAACGCAACCTGTTCGGTGCGGTCAAGATCACCGCCGTCAAACCGGACGGCCCAAAAATCGGCAATGTCCTTGTCGCATGTGCAATCGTCAGGATAACGGAATTCTGTCATGGCAATTTTGCGGCCCGGCCTTTGATAAAGTGTCTTATTGGTTAAATGACGTTCGGAACGGGGAAATGAGGATATCAAGGAACAATCCCCTAATTCTCATGACGCGCCAAGACTTCCCGACAATGCTTTAACGCAGTTCGCAAATGCTTTTCCACCATATTACGACTAACCCCAAGCTTTTCTGCCGCCTCGGCCGGGGTCAGATGGTCGCGTTTGCAGAAAAGAAACGCTTCGCGACAGCGTGGCGGCAAACTTTCAACCGCCATTGCAATGATATCAAGCCGTTGACGATCTGAACTGATTTGTTCGGGTGTCGCGTAAAGATCACCGCTGCCCTTCATCTCGGCGATGTCGGAAGGGTCGCTAAATTCCAGCGGGTTGCGGCTTTTCCGGCGCAGAACATCAATCGCCAGATTGGTTGCCATGCGCATCAAATAGGCCGGCGGATTTTCGACTTCTTTGGGGTCAACATCCCGGCGGCGCAATTGCACATAAAGATCCTGCAACACGTCCTGACTTTCCTCACGCGTGGGCAGGTATTTTTCAACCTGACGCAGAAGACGCGGATGATATTGTTGGTAAATTCCATCCCAGAAACGGTCACTGGCCGCCATACTCATACACCGGCATAATCAATAATGATAACGGTTATCATTTTCAATGACGGTTATAGTCGATGAGAAACAATCGTCAATCCCAAAGATGAAAGGCCCGCACATGCGGGCCTTTCGGGCATCTTACCAAATCAGATGATTGGACCTATTTACTCACCTCAGTCTTCGAAATGACCTGCCGAGGCAAAAGGTCCACCTTGATAAATCACCGCCGGGTCATGGCGGTCTTCGGCCTCAGAGGCGGCTTCAATTTCCGCACGGAACTGCTCGGAGCTGTCTTGGGGATTCCATCCCAAAAATGCGGCGTGGTCGTTGCTCCACCATTTGGATGCGTTGTTTGAAACGCCATACATCACCAGATGGCCGGTCATCGGTGCATCAAATACCGCCTTTATCAGCGACATAAAGTCACGCGGGCTCATCCAGGTTGACAGCATCCGGCGATTACGCGGCTTGTCAAAGCACGACCCGATGCGAAGCGACACGGTTTCAACATCGAACTTGTCGTTATAGTAACTCGCCAGTGCCTCGCCATAGCATTTGGTCACGCCGTACAGGCTATCGGGGCGCTGTTCGGAGGCATCATCAAGTTTGGTGGTGCGCTTGTGAAAGCCAATGGCATGGTTTGAACTGGCAAACAGGATACGAGGCTTGCCATTCTTGCGCGCCCCTTCATACAGGTTATAGGTACCGAGCAAATTGGCCTGAAGCAGGTCATCAAACGCGGCTTCAATCGAAATGCCACCCAGATGAACGATGCCATCGACATCCTTGGTCAGTTCATGCACTGCTGCACGGTCGGCAAGGTCACACTGAACGACTTCCTCGTTCGGGCCAGCCGGGTCCATCGGGGCAAGGTCCGACAGGCGAATGACATCGGCATAGCCTTTAAGCCCTTCGCGGCAGATTTTACCAAGGTTGCCGGCGGCACCGGTAATCAGCAAACGTTTCATTATAGTCCTCTTTGATATGCGTCTTGATCCGCGATCAGTTGCTGCCAAACACAAGGTTAGGCAAGGTCAATGAAATCGCCGGAACATAGGTTGTCAGAAGAAGCGCGGTTAGGATCGCCAGATAAAATGGCCAGATCGTACGCACCGCGTGTTCGATTTTCACCCCGCCAATGGCACAGCCGACAAACAGGCAAGACCCCACCGGTGGTGTGCACAGGCCAAGGCCCAAGTTCATCATCAAAACCATGCCAAACTGGATCGGGTCCATGCCAAACTGCATCGCAAGTGGCAGGAAGATCGGCGTACAGATCAGGATCAGGGCCGCCATATCCATGATCATGCCCGCCACCAGCAACATCAGATTGATCAGCAACAGAACCATGATCGGATTATCGGTGATGCCGGTAATGGCTTCGGCCAGCGCATCGGGTACCTGATAGAAAGCCAGCATATAGCCATATGCCGAGGCACAGCCGACCAAAAGCATCACAAGCGACGTCGTCTTGGCCGATTGTTTGACCGCGGCAATAAACCCGTCCCAACTCAGCTCACGGTAGACAAAGCCCGTAATGATGAGCGCATAGGCAACGCCAATGGCACCAGATTCTGTCACGGTGAACACACCGCTCAAAACCCCGCCGACAATGATCACAGCAGTAAAGAAGCCCGGAATGGCCCGAACGGCGGTGCGCCAGACAACACCCCAACCGGGGAACGGCTCGGACGGATAGCCATGCTTGATCGCCACAAGCCACGTCGCCAAGCCCAGCAGCACGCACATGATGATGCCCGGCACAACACCGGCCATGAACAGCTTGGAAATTGAAATGCCGCCACCGGCTGCCACCGCATAAAGGATCATATTGTGACTGGGCGGGATCATGATCCCGGCGATGGAGGATGTGACCGTCACATTGACCGCGTAATCAGCCCGATACCCTTCCTTTTTCATCACCGGAATAAGGATCGAGCCAAGGGCGGAGGTATCGGCAACGGCTGAGCCCGAAATCCCGCCAAACAGCATGGATGAAAACACGTTCACAATGCCAAGCCCGCCCCGGCGGCTGCCGACCAATGCTGTGGCAAATTGCACCAGCCGGTTGGCAATCCCGCCATGCAGCATCAGCTCCCCGGCAAAGATAAAGAACGGAATGGCCAGAAGCGAAAAGGCACTGACGCCCGACCCGATCCGCTGAAACGCGATCAGGGTCGGCAACCCTTCAAAGAAAAACGCCCCAAGCGCAGCAATGCCAAGTGCGATGGCAACGGGCATGCCAATGATAATACCAATGGCAAACAGGCCCAGAAGAATGGTCATGCCCATTTATTCAACGTCCTTATTAAGCAAATCGTCGTGGTAATATTCGGCGTCGGAAATGGCTTTCCACCGGGTGATGATCTTGAGGATATGAACCGCACTGTAGAATGCAATCCCTGCCCCGCACACCGCCATCGGAACGGATCGCCAGCCATCGGAAATATGAATGATCGGCATTTGTTTGGCCCAGTTAAACGCCACCAGATCCATGCCCCCCATCATCATCCAATAGCCAAACCACGCCATCGCCGCGTAGCTTATGACCGCGACAACCGCCGCGACCTTTGACGGCAACGCATCGCGAAAGAACGACACGGATAAATGGCTGTTATCGCGCATGCCAGCAGCCGCCACCGGAAAGGTAATCAGGACAATCAGGATCAACGAAAACTGCTCGACCCATGTCGGTGTTTCGTTAAGGACATAGCGCCCGAAAACAAGCCAGGCAAAGCTTGGGATCAACGCAACAAGGGCCAGACCGCCGATCAGGTTCAAAACCCCGGCAATGCCACCGCCCAAACGGTCCATCAAATTGGTAAAACTGGAAAACATGTCTGCGCCGCCAGAATGTGAGTAGTGTGATTGGTATGACTAGGGTTTGAACCCAATTGAATGATTGAAATGGGTTCAAACCCTAGTCAGAAATAGAATAAACCAAAGGTCAGCAGCCAGGAAAAACAAAGAAGGGCGACGATATTATCGCCGCCCCGCTTTTAAACATATGGTTTATTTCTGCGCATCCTGGATGGCTTTGACCAGATCGGCCAGATCCGGATTTGCCTTGGCAAAGTTGTCATAGACAGGCTGCATTGCATCCTGGAAAGCCGCTTTGTCAGCGATTTCGTTGACTTCGATGCCCGCAGCAATAACTTTTTCCTTGGACTGTTCAGCACGTTCTGCCCAGGCAGCGCGCTGTACCTTTACCGATGCATCGGCTGCTTCTTGGACGATTTTCTTTTCGTCGTCCGACAGGCCGTCATAAAGCGCCTTATTGATGCACAGGCATTCCGGCAGGATCAGGTGCTGGGTGACTGAGTAGTATTTCGCAGCCTCAAAATGGCCCGAACTGTCATAGGACGGATAGTTGTTTTCCGCCCCGTCAATCACACCGGTTTTCAACGACTGGTAAACTTCGCCGTATGCCATCGGGGTTGCGTTGCCACCAAGGGCTGCGACCATCTGAACATACAGATCGTTGCTCATCACACGGAATTTAAGACCTTTGAGGTCTTCTGGCGTGTTGATCGGGTGCTTGGTGTTATAGAACGAACGCGCACCAGAGTCATACCAACCAAGCGGCTGAAGACCTGCTTTGATCAGGCCATCGGCAATCTGCTGACCGGCCGGACCGTCCATGACTTTGTGCATGGCATCGACGTTTTTAAAGATGAATGGCAGTGAAACAACGTTTGCTTCAGGGGCCACTTCACCAAGCGGGCCGAGGTTGAACACAGCCCAGTCCAGACCACCAAGACGCACCTGCTGGATCGCATCAGGCTGATCGCCCAGAACGCCACCATGGTAAACCTTGGCTTCAAGGTCGCCACCGGATTTTTCGTTGATCAGCTTGGCAAATTCTTCCATGCCGGTCGAAACCGGATATTCTGGCGGATGAATGTTCCAGCCGCGCCATTCTTTGGCCTGAGCACCGGATGCAAGCGCCATCGATACGGCGGCTGCCGCAATCGTAAGGGTCGTGTTTTTCAAAAAGGTGTTCATTGGAGTCCTCCCGTGACTTTTTGTCGTGGTACGTTAAAGCCTTGTTTTCCCTAAAAGGAACTTCTTATTGTTAGGCAACCTTACAATTTGTCACTTGTAACGACAAGTGAAAGGTCAATTAACAACTAGTCTAATAGTCCCGCCGTCGTCTCCTGCGCACCGATTGTTATTGTGGTGTCGCAAATGCCACCCCGACAGAACCACCTGCCGGGACAACAGGAAGGGTCCGTTAAACCAACGGCCCCACCTTCTGGCCTAGGCCGCGCGCAAAGCCCCATCGCCGAACGCCTTGCGGATGACCTCGGCCAGCATGTCGTGTTCTTCGACGCTCAGGTCCGTCAATGGACTGCGCACCGGACCGGTATCGCGTCCGATAACGCGCATGCCTGCCTTGACGATTGAAACGGCGTAGCCTTTTCCACGGTTACGGATATCAAGATACGGATAGAAGAAATCCATCGTGATCCGGTCCATGGTGGCATGATCGTCGCGCGTCAACGCGTCATAGAATTCCAGCGCCTGTTGCGGCAGGAAATTGAAAATTGCCGATGAATAGGTCGTCATGCCCGCGGCCTTATAGGCCTTGGCAAAGACTTCTGCGGTCGGCATCCCACCGATATAAGACAGGCGATCACCCATCGTGGTGCAGACCTTGGTGACCATTTCGATATTGCCGTGACCGTCCTTGAACCCGACAAGGTTCGGACAGACATCGCACAACTTCGAAAGCGTCTCAGCCGAAAGGATCGAATTATCGCGGTTATAGACAATCACCCCGATATCGACCGCATCACAGACCGCCTTGACCCGTTCATACATGCCGGTCTGTTCGGCCCCGATCAGATATTGCGGCAACAACAACAATCCGTCCGCACCGGCCTTTTCACATGCCTGTGCCAGTTCAACCGCCATCGCCGTGCCATAACCGCACCCGGCAATGATCGGTGTATCACCGGCAACTTCCTTGGCCGCACGAACAGTTTCAACAACCTCGTCCGGGGTCAGGGAAAAGAATTCCCCCGTACCGCCCGCCGCAAACAGTGCCGTTGCCGGGAATTGCGACAACCAGCCGACATGTTCGCGATAGGTCGCAAGATCAAGCGCGCCCTGCGCGTCAAAAGGCGTCACCGGAAAGGATAATAACCCGGCGCCAATCGCCTTTTTCATCTCAAGATAATGCATCAACGGTCCTTCAATTCTTTAATACGGCGTAATATCTATGACGAATCTATAAATTCATCATATTACTTTGTCAAACATATTACCAAGATATCTATTCCAACGCAGAATACCTTGAAATTTGCGGTATTTTCAGCGGGTTTAGGATCATTCTACTTTGGTATGATGACTGGAATTTTACCTGCAATCGCCCGAATCGACAAAATTGGTATGATGACTTTGAGGCCGATTCCCTTTAAGCTCCGTCACCCCGCAACGCCCTGAAGAAACAGCGAAAACAGCGAGAACAACTGGAATGACCAACCTCACCGAGGCAAGCCGCGTCCTTGCCACCGCCTTTACCGCGCACCAACTGATTGATCCGTTGCCAGCCGATCTTGCACCCGACAGTTTTGACGCGGCCTATGACATTCAGAATGAAACCCTGAAACAGACCGGCGCCAAACAGGCCGGCTGGAAAATTGCCGTCGCCACCCGCGCGGCACAGGAAAAAATCGGAAGTGACGGCCCGCTGATTGGTCCGCTGCTCAATGGGCGTATCCTTGGCGACGGTGCGCATCTGACCACCAACGACCTGCATTTCCCCAACATCGAAGCGGAAATTGCCGTGGTCATGGCCAGTAGCCCCGCAGCAGACACCACGCCCGACAGCATCCTTGATCACATCAAAAGCGTGCATCTGGCGATTGAGATCGCCGACCGGCGCTTTCATGAAAAACAAAACCCGCTGCAAACTCTGGCTGATTTGAACTCAACCGGCTATTTCGTGCTGGGTGCGGAAATTGAAAACTGGCGCGATATGCACTTTATCGGCGGCACGGTCACCACCAAAAGCAATGGCGAAATCCTTGCGACCAACAGCGATCCCGCTGCCTGGCCGGAAATCTTTAATGGCTTGGCGTATCTTGTGAACTTCCTTGCCAACCGCGACAAGGTGCTGAAACCCGGCGACGTCATCACGACCGGCGCCTGTGCCACCCCCACCATCAGCCCACATGGCAAAATCGAAGCGATCTTTGATGGTTTGGGAACGGTCACAGCCGAGATTGCAAAAGTCTGATTATTTCAAAACCGCACACAGAACCAACAAAGGCCATGCAGCATTCCCTGCATGGCCTTTTGATTTTGATACCTTTGCACGTCGTGCGCGCTGGCGTTTTAGCTTGCCTCAACAAAGCGATGCACGGCCACACCGGGCACATCAACACGCAATGTCACGATCTTGCCCGCATCAGGGAACTCCGCACGTTTTTCCGCGCTGTAATTTTCCTGATGGCTGGTGACATAGAGCGTTTTCATATCCGGCCCGCCAAAGCACGGCATGGTCGGATTGGGCATCGGCATCGCGATTGACAGCAATAATGTGCCATCCGGCGCAAACCGGTTCAGGTTACCGGCCGACACGCCCGCCGACCAATAGCAACCTTCCATATCAACAGCACCACCGTCCGGGCGCCCCAGCGTATCATCAAGATCAAGATACCGCTCACAATTGCCAATCGCGCCGGTCTTCGCATCAAAGTCCCAGCGATTGACCCATGGACCACGGGAATCCGAATGGTACATTTTTGCGCCATCCGGTGACCAAGCCAAACCGTTGGAAATCTTGAACCCTGTAACTTTTTCCTCAACAGCACCATCGGCGGTGATGCGATAGAGCGATGCAATCGCCTGCTTGTCGGCATTGTCATCCATCGTGCCGACCCAGAACGCCCCGTCCGGCCCGATCTTGCCATCGTTGGTGCGGCTGTGGATGCCGTCTTCGATCCGCGCCAATGGCGTGCGGACATCCGTCTGCGGATCAAGGAAGATGATATCCTTGCGCAGGGCGACGATGATGCGGCCCTGATCGGTCAGGCCAAAACAGCCCAGTTCGCTTTCGAATTTCCATGTCTTGCGTGCGCCGGTTTCGACATCAAGCGCATGAAGCGCACCATTAAGGATATCGGTCCAATACAACCGGTTGTTCGCAGCATCCCAATTCGGGCATTCGCCCAGTGTAAATGTCTCATCAAGCAGGATGCGCGGCTCATTGAGCCCGCCAGTTACACCTGACATCTGTATCTCTCCGTGGAAATTCATCATATCACATTGATGCCATTCGGTTTGCCGGTGCACCCCGAGCTTGTCAACAAAATTAGCAATTTTTATTTACAGGGGAGCGAACAAGCCGGACGGGAAAAACAGCCCGCATTTTGCCGTCGCGCACCGTGCTTTTGACACCGCGAAACAGAATATACGACCTGATTTTCCAAGATTTATAGCCCGCGTTGCGCGGCGAATTTGCGCCTACATATCGCGGGCGTGATCGGTGACGCGCTGGCGGGCCTGATGCAAATGATAGCGCATCAGAAGTTCGGCGCTATCGGCATCTCCACCGACAATCGCATCATAAATCTGGCGATGTTCGTTGAGCACTTTTTGCGCCCGTTCTTTCGATCCACCGCGCGTGATGTTCAACGCCACCATCATGCTTTTGCTCATGACGTCATGAAGCGACGTCAGGATGGTGACAAAGATTTCATTGCCGCTGGCGCGTGCAATCGTCATGTGAAAATCAAGATCGGCCTTATCGGCGATATCGCCCGCAGCAATGCCATCTTCAAGCATTTTCAAGGCGTTCTGAATGTCGCGATGATGGCGCAGGCTGGCACGGTTGGCCGCCATACGCGCCGTGGTGCCCTCAATCGCAATGCGGGCTTCAAAACAGCGCAACAATCCCGCAACGTCACTGACACCGCCAAAGTCGATCAACCCCTGTGGCGGGCGGCGCTTGACAAAGGATCCAACCCCTTGGCGGGCATATACCAATCCGTCCGACTGGAGCTTGCGCAAGGCTTCGCGCACAACAGGGCGCGACACGCCAAAGGATGCGCAAATCTCGTTCTCGGACGGAAGCTTGGTCCCCTCGCCCAGATTACCAGAGACGATCTGTTCCAAGATCTGACCATAAAGCTGGTCTGCAAGTTTTTCACGCTTTTGAAGTTTGAGTTGCAAACCGTTCATCCCCCGAACCACCCCTATTGAACTTGTTATCTTGTCATTTTCACTTGTAAGTTTTATCGGCAAATGACAGGCGGGTAAAGGGCCGTTCGCACCGATCAATCCACCAGTGAATAATCACGGTTTGGCGCAACACCGATATCATCGTCATCAACAAGACCACTGTCGGGACGTTCAATCAGGCTTGGGGTCAGCGTCATGGCACCAATCAATGTTTCATTTTTATCAAGTACCATCACATCCCCAAGTTCCTTGAATTCGGGATGATTATGGACATTGGGCACATGTGATACCGGCTCGACACAGAATGTCTTGCCGTCTTCGGGGATGTAGAATTGCAGGTTAGATAAACTGTCACTGGCCGACAGATGCAAACGATACCCCGCATTATCCCACATCATTTCGGCCTCGCCCTCCCAGCCGGAATAATGCACATCCAGCCCCATATGATGGCGGATCATTTTACCGTCGGAGAAATCCCGACCAAGGTCGATCACGGTGCGTGTGGTCGGCAACATGTCGTCGTCAGTGGAAAAACAATCAGCCGCGACAAATGCGACCGATGCGTCCTCGCCGCCCGGGAACCACGGGTGCAATCCGATGCCATAGGGCATGGGCGTTCGGCCAAGATGACGCACACCGATTTCAATCGTCACATCGTCCTGCGTGACTTTGAATTCCTGCCACGCGACATAGACAAACCCGCTGCTGGGATCGTCATGCTTGTGATTGAACCGCAATGTATCAACGGTCGGACGTTCAATTTTCCATTCCGCCCCGCGACCGAACCCATGAATGGCATGCGGGCTGGGCGGACGGTTGGCCGGAACATTGACAATCCGTCCATCAAATTCAAACTGCGAAAATGCCAGCCGATTGGCAAATGGCACCATCGGGAAACAGCCCAAAGACGACGGATTGCCAGACTTAAGGGCTTGTTCTGTCACCGGACGCAAAAGATTGATCGTGCCATTCCCGTCAGGACGGATCCAGTCAATCCGCGATATCGCACCGCCATTGGGAACGATCCCGATCTGAAAAGGTCCACTGTTCCAACGATATTCCGGCGCGTCCTTTTTGGACATGGCAGATGCCTTTATTCTGTTTAAAATCATATGATGACTTTACATCACCGATGACGTTCGACTATTTGAAGATGGTAAAACAAATCGCGCCAAGCAAAGATTAACGTCAGACCGTCATTTTACATCTGGTTGTCTTTACACCGGATTTACCGGACACGCAAAATGAACAAGACCCGTGCGTCAAACACGCCCCGCAAAGTTTCGCTGACCGAAAAGGTCATTGCAAGCCTGCGTCAGGAAATCGAAAGCGGTCAGCGCGAACCGGGCAGTAAACTGCCGACCGAACCGGTCCTGACCCAGACATTTGGCGTCAGCCGCACCGTGGTCCGCGAAGCCATCGCGGCACTCAAGGCCGACGGATTGCTTGAACCGCGCCAAGGGGCCGGTGTGTTTGTCCTCTCTCCCGAACCGCGCGGTAATGATAAATCGATTTTTGCCGTCGACTATGCACAGGTGTCTGACGTTCTCGAAGTCCTTGAACTGCGCATGGCGGTCGAGATTGAGGCTGCGGGCCTTGCCTGCACCCGAAGCTCGGTCGCACAGCAGGCAAAAATCTACGAAGCCATGCAAAAAATGGAAGATGCCGCCACCCGAGGCGAACCGACCGAACTGGCCGATTTTGAATTCCACAGCGCGATTGCCGCAGCCACCAACAACCGCCGCTATGCCGAGTTTCTCGAACATCTTGGCGATAAAACCATCCCGCGCGCGCAGCTGCGCCGTCGCCCACCCGAAGTCGAAGATCAGAAAAACTATATGCAGATGATTCTGGGGGAGCATCGTTGCATCTATGATGCCATTGCGACCCGCGATGATGACAGTGCCCGCAAAGCAATGCGCGCCCATCTTAGCCAAAGCCAGACCCGTTATCAGAAACTTCTGACCCAGCGATAAGGCGGCGCTCCCAAATCCACGTGATCGGGAATGGGGCATAAGCTTTAGATGGTGCGGCTAAGCTTCACCAAGGGCATTGGAAAGCTCCATCATATCGGACAACACAATATCCGCCCCGGCGTCATAAAGCCGATTGGCCGCCCCTGCCCGATCATCGGCATAATGGCCACCGCCAACAAAGCCGATGCATTTCATGCCCGCAGCAACCGCCGCCGTCACACCGGCAACGGAATCTTCCACAACAATTGCCTGATTGGGAGCATACCCCATGTCATCGGCGGCATATAAAAACAGGTCCGGTGCCGGTTTGCCGTTGGCAACAAAGTCGGCACTGTAAATCCGCCCGTCAAACCACGGACCAAGTCCGGTGACATCCATGGTTTTTCCCAGACGTTCGATGGAACTGCTTGATGAAATGCAGAACCCAAGCTGGCGTTTCTTTAACGCCGCCAGAACGCTATCAATCCCGTCGATTTTAACAAGTTCATGATCATAGCGGGCAAACAGCAGGTCATAGTAGAACGGCTTGAACTGATCGCGAATGTCCTTGCCGGTTTCATCGCGAATATGATCAATCGGGGCTGAACTTGATCGCCCGGTAAAGCGGGCGGCGACTTCCGCCAATGTCAATGGCGCGCCAAAATGGGCAAGCACATCGACAAGTGTCGCAAGCGAGATCGGCTCGCTGTTGACAAGAACGCCGTCGCAATCAAACAGAACGGCATCACAATCGGCAAACAGCTTTCGGATCGCTGCCCCCGAAGGAGCAGATACATTTGCGTGATCGTTTACAGTCTCGTTTCCAGTACCGTTTCCAGTCTCATTTTCTGGGGCCATGTTAAACCTGGCTTGTTACATTTATATGATTGCCATCAGCCTATCGAATGATCCGATTGACCGTCAACAAAAATGAACATTTGACCATTAACTGAACTTTTGATCAAATCAGCCACCAAATGCCAAACCAAAAGAATAACCGGCGGCCGTCAAAACGTCTGTCAGCCGGGAAAAGCGGAGGAAAAAGACCCACATGAGCCACAACGAAACCCGTTTTATTGGTGTGGATGTTGGCACCGGAAGTGCGCGCGCGGGTGTCTTTGATGCCAATGGCAAGCTACTTGGAAGTGCGGCCCACCCGATTGCCATGAACCGTCCAAAGCCCGATTTTGTCGAACAGGATTCGGAAAATATCTGGCAGTCGGTCTGCCAGTCGGTTCGTGATGCCATGACCCAATCGGCCTCCTCCGCCGACCAGATTGCCGCCATCGGGTTTGATGCGACCTGTTCACTGGTCATCCGCGATCAGGACAACCGCCCGCTTGGCGTAACCCCGAATGGGGCCGATAACTGGGACGTCATTGTCTGGATGGATCACCGTGCCGTGCGCGAGGCCGAGGAATGCACCGCCACCAGATCACGGGTCCTTGAATATATCGGTGGCACCATGTCCCCGGAAATGGAAGTGCCCAAACTGATGTGGCTTAAACGCCACCACCCCGATCACTGGAACAAGATGGGCGCGGCCTATGATCTGGCCGATTTCCTGTCATTCCGTGCAACCGGCAATACTGCACGGTCGTGTTGTACGGTAACCTGCAAATGGACCTACCTTGCCCATCAGGATGATCCGTGGGATCGCGATTTCCTGTCGCAGATTGGCCTTGATGATTTCAACAAAAAAACCGGGATCGATGCCAAGGCGCTTGCGGTTGGCGACCGGATTGGCACGCTGTCGCAACAAGGTGCCGATGATCTTGGTCTAACCACAAATTGCGTTGTGGGTGCCGGACTGATTGATGCCCATGCCGGTGCGCTTGGCACGCTTGGTGAGTATCTTGATGGCAACCTTGATCAGCATTTTGCGATGATTGCCGGCACATCCACCTGCCATATGGCACTGTCATCCGAACCGCGCTTTATCAAGGGAGTCTGGGGTCCTTATTTCGGGGCGATTGCACCGGGGCTTTGGCTGAACGAAGGCGGGCAGTCGGCCACGGGCGCGTTGCTTGACCACATCGTGGCAATGCATCCGTTTTCCCATGACATGGGCCGTGATGGGCATAAGCTGGCCGGTGAAAAGCTGTTGCCGATGATGGGGAATCAAACCGATCTGGCGCCGCGTCTTCATGTTTTGCCTGATTTTCATGGCAACCGGTCGCCACTGGCCGACCCCGAAGCACTTGGCGTGATTTCCGGGCTGACACTTGATCAAAGCGAAGAAAGCTTCTTAAAGCTGTATTGGGCAACGGCCTGTGCGATTGCCTATGGCACGCGCCACATCATCGATGCGCTAAATGACACCGGATATGACATCACCCACATCCATTTAAGCGGCGGGCATACGGCAAGTGCGGTTCTTGTCAAACTCTATGCCGATGTCACCGGATGTACTGTTGTGATGTCTGATTGTCAGGAACCGGTATTGCTGGGGTCGGCCATGCTGGCGGCGGGTGCGCTTGATGATGCCGATGGCATCGACGGCCTTGCAAAAGCGGCGCGCAAAATGGCCGGCAAGGAAACATCACTTGCCGCTGACCCAACGGCCAAGGCGGACCATGACCGTCGATACGCCATTTTCCATATGATGCACGCCCAGCGTCAGGCGCTTGACGAAATCAGTAAAAACTAAAGTAAATCCGGGGCGTTAGGCCCCAAACGCGTAATCCTGCTCCCCGTCCCCTATCCAAAAGCTGCTTGACGCCTCTTGGCGATGGGGTCAAAACAAAAGGGCCGATGCTTTTGCATCGGCCCTTTCTTTCGCACGCGCAACGGCGGGGTCGGGGGATCATGCAGATTTAAATATCTGCACCGTCACGAGCACGATGCCTTACAAGGCCGGTCCGGTTTCGGACCGGCCTTGTTCGTTTTGCTTATTCAGCCGGATGTTCGTGGGCTGCTTTGACATCACCGCGTTTTGAACGGCTTTTGGCAAAGGTCCCGACAATCAGCACGAAGAACAACGGCACAAAGAAGATCGCAAGCAACGTCGCGGCAATCATCCCCCCCAGCACCCCGGTGCCAACGGCAACACGCGCAGCCGCACCCGCACCGGTACTGATCGCCAATGGCACAACACCAAGTGTAAAGGCCATCGACGTCATGATGATCGGACGCAGACGTTGACGTGCAGCTTCTACCGTTGCCTCAAGAAGCCCCATGCCCTGATCGTAAAGTTCGCGGGCGAACTCGACAATCAGAATGGCGTTCTTGGCCGACAGACCAATCGTGGTCAGGATCGCAACCTGGAAATAAACGTCATCTGGCAACCCACGCAGCAAGGCTGCGATCACGGCACCAAGGACGCCCAAAGGCACGACCATCATCACGGAAATCGGGATTGCCCAGCTTTCATACAAAGCCGCCAAGCACAGGAAGACGACAATCATGGACAGCGCATACAATGCCGGTCCCTGCTCGCCTGCTTCGCGTTCCTCATACGACAGTCCCTGCCACTCAAGGCCGATACCGCCCGGAAGCTTGGCAACCATTTCTTCCATCGCCAGCATCGCATCACCCGATGCCACACCCGGAGGTGCCGATCCCTGAATGTTCAGCGACGACAGACCGTTAAAGCGTTCAAGACGGGGTGAGCCATAATCCCACTGGGTCGAGGAGAATGCCGAGATCGGCACCATTTCGCCCATGCCGTTGCGGACGTACCAGAAATCAAGGTCTTCCGGCATCATGCGGTATTTCGCATCTGCCTGCATATAGACCTTTTTGATCCGCCCGTTTTCGATGAAGTCGTTGACGTAACTCGACCCCCACGCTGCTGCCAGCGTACGGTTCACATCGGCCAGATCTACGTTAAGCGCACTTGCCTTTTCCTGATCAATATTGATCTTGAACTGCGGCATGTCATTGAGGCCGTTCGGACGAACACCCACAACGCGCGGATCCTGTGCTGCCATCCCCAGAAGCTGGTTACGGGCCGCCATCAGGGCGTCATGGCCAATACCGCCACGATCAACAAGCTGCAAGTCAAAGCCGTTTGCCGTGCCAAGTTCAACAATGGCCGGCGGCGCAAAGGCAAACACCATTGCCTCACGGATTTGGGCAAACGCACCATAGGCACGGCCAATCACTGCACCAACAGCCTGATCAGGACGCGTACGTTCCGACCAGTCCTTCATATTGACAAAGGCGATACCGGCGTTCTGACCACTCCCGGCGAACGAGAAGCCTGCAACGGTGAAGATACCGTTGACGTTTTCCTTTTCCGCTTCCATGAAGTGGGTTTCGAGCTTTTTAAGCACGCCAACCGTACGTTCCTGCGAGGCACCCGCGGGAAGCTGAACCATCGAGAACATGATGCCCTGATCTTCTTCAGGAAGGAACGATCCGGGCAGGCGTATGAACAACGCCGCCAAACCACCAACCAGAATGACATAGACAAACAGATAGCGCCATTTGCGGTGTACGACATGGTCGACACTGCCCTGATAGAACCGGTTGGTCTTATCAAAGCCGCGGTTAAACCAGCCAAACGGACCTTTCTTTGCGCTCGGGTCCGCGTGCGATGGTTTAAGCATCGTCGCACACAATGCCGGTGTCAGAACAATCGCCACCACGACCGACAATGCCATTGCCGACACAATCGTGATCGAGAACTGGCGATAAATTGCGCCCGTCGACCCGGCAAAGAATGCCATCGGCACAAACACTGCCGACAGAACCAGCGCAATACCAATCAAGGCACCGGTAATCTGACTCATGGATTTCCGCGTTGCTTCGCGCGGCGGAAGCCCGTCTTCATGCATCACACGTTCGACGTTTTCGACAACAACAATCGCGTCATCGACCAGAAGGCCGATGGCCAGAACCATGGCAAACATGGTCAGCGTGTTGATCGAATAGCCAAACGCAGCAAGAATACCGAACGTGCCCAGCAAAACCACCGGCACCGCAATCGTCGGGATCAGGGTTGCCCGCCAGTTTTGCAAGAACAGGAACATCACCAGGAAGACGAGAACAATCGCCTCAAACAGGGTGTGAACCACTTCTTCAATCGATACTTCGACGAACGGGGTGGTGTCGTACGGATAGACAACTTCGACACCCGCCGGGAAGAACGGTTTGAGTTCTGCCAAACGGGCTTTGACGGCCTCGGCGGTATCAAGTGCATTCGAACCGGTCGCAAGGTTGATCCCGATACCGGTTGCGGACTGCGCATTGTATCGCGCAACAACTTCATAGCTTTCGCCACCGATTTCGATGCGGGCCACGTCACCAAGACGCACCTGCGATCCATCAGTATTGACCTTCAGCAGGATGTTGGCGAATTCATCAACCGTTTGCAGCTTGCTTTGTGCGGTGATGGTCGCGTTGATCTGCTGACCGGGGATCGACGGCGCACCACCAATCTGACCGGCAGTGACTTCGGTGTTTTGCGACTGGATTGCCGCACTAACGTCCGACACCGTCATGTTATAGGAAATCATCTTGTTCGGATCGAGCCAGACGCGCATAGCATGCTGTGCGCCAAACACCTGAACCGAGCCAACACCGTTCACACGGGCAAGCGGATCTTCGACCGTGGAGACCACAAAGTCAGACAGATCTTCGGCCGACATCGACCCGTCGCCCGATACAAAGCCAACAACCATCAGGAACGATCCCGATGACTTGGTGACCGTGACACCCTGCTGCTGCACTTCGCTTGGCAGCGACGACATCGCCCCTTGCAGTTTGTTCTGCACCTGAACCTGTGCGATATCGGGGTCTGCTTCGGGTTCAAACGTCAGTGAAATAGACGCCTGACCGTTAGCCGATGAGTTCGAAGACATATAGCGCAGATAATCGATGCCGTTCATCTGCTGTTCGATCACCTGTGTGACCGTGTTTTCGACTGTCTCGGCGGACGCACCCGGATAGCTTGCCGAAATCTCGACAGATGGCGGTGCAATAGACGGGTACTGCTCGATGGGCAATTGCCACAACGAAAGTCCCCCCGCCAACATAATCACCAGGGCGATAACCCAGGCGAAGACAGGGCGGTCAATAAAGAATTTTGCCATTGAATACGTCCCTATTCGGCGGCTTTGGCGGTGTCATCGGCGGGTTTAGCCGACCCATCGTCGGCGGCAGTCTCGACCGGCTGCGGCGCGACAGCGGCACCCGGTCCAATGCGTTGGATACCGTCAACAATCAGTTGATCGCCATCTTCCAGACCTGCAGAAACCAGCCAGTTTTCACCCTGCGATTGTTCGATCTGAAGGTCCTTTGACACGACTTTTCCATCGACAGCGACATAAGAATATGCCGTGCCATCAGGACGGCGCATCACAGCTTTCTGCGGCACGAGGAAGGCCCCTTCAAGACGACCCTGACGCACCTGACCACGAACAAACATGCCCGGCAGAAGTGTGCCATCCGGGTTCGGGAAAACTGCGCGCAACCGAACCGTACCGGTGGTTTCATTCACCGTTACGTCGGAAAACTGCAAAGTTCCTTTTTGCGGATATTCCGCACCGGTCGCATCAATGATCAGTGACACCTCGATATTACCGGCATCAACACCCTTGATCCGGCCGTTTTTGACAGCCTGCTTGATTTTAAGCAGACGGCCACCGGCCTGCGTCACATCGACATAAATCGGATCAAGCTGGGTAATCGTGGTCAGTTTGGCCGCCTGATTGGCGGTCACCAACGAGCCTTCGGAATAATCCGACGAACTGATCTGACCGGAAATCGGTGCAGTCACCGTTGTGTATGCAAGATCAATCCGGGCCTGTTCAAGCTCCGCACGGGCGGACGCAACTGCGGCCTTGCCCTGTGCCTCGGCGGAAACCGCGTCGTCATAGGTCTGACGGCTGACCGCCTGGGATTTCACCAGCGGGTCATAGCGCGTACGGGTTTTAACAGCCTGATCAAGACTTGCACGCTGGCGCGAAAGTTCTGCCTGTGCGGCATCAACCCGGGCCAGATAAACATCCTGATCAATCATATAAAGTTGCTGGCCGGCTTCAACGATACCGCCTTCGGTAAAGTTGCGCTCCTTGATGATGCCATCAACCTGCGGACGGATGTCCGCCTTACGGAAAGCAACGGTACGGCCCGGCATTTCTTCGACCAGCCCGACAGTCTGCGCTTCAAGGGTTACGGTGCCAACCGGTGTTGCCTGCGGTTGCGCATTGGCCTGTTGCTGACCACCTTCATTTTGCTCGCTACAAGCAGCTACCATAAGGGTAAGCGCTGCGACGCTCGCAAATTTTAAACAAGTTCGCATGGACAAATTGCTGTTCCTTCTAAGTCCCGTCAGCAAAGCATACCACGCGCTTTGCCGTTGCATTTCAAAATACTGTACGGTACAGTACACATTGTGCACTGCACGATCAAGAGCCAATAACAAACGAATTGGAAACGATGAAAGAAACATCGGAAAAGCAAGAAAACCAGTCCTCTAGAAGGTCTGCACGCCGCCGTGCCATGATGGATGCGGCATGGGAACTCCTCCTTGAAAAAGGGTTCTCTGGTGTGACGCTTAATGACGTTATTTCCCGTTCTGGCGGTTCGCGCACCACTGTGTACGAAGCTTTTGGCGGAAAGGATGGCTTGCTCGCTGCCGTGATGGAAGAGCAATGCATGGAGTTTTCCGCAGAGCTTCATATTTCGCTTGAATCCGATCTCCCTCCCCGTGATGCCCTGACAGACTTCGGTAAAAAACTGGCCAAAAAGATACTAACCGAGGAAGCCATTCGCTTCACGCAGATTCTGTTTTCTGAAGGCCAACATTTTATACCTTTGGTTGAGAAATTTATGAAAGTCGGCCCCGATAGCACGCGGGCACGCCTGTCCCGGTATCTGCGACGCCAACATGACCTTGGTCACATTGTGGTTGATGATCCGGTTCACGATGCCGAACTGTTCAATGCGATGATCATTGGCGACTGGCAAAAACAGATCCTCAAAATGATTGATCCCCCAACATATAGTAACGCCGAGATCGAAAAACGCGTTTTACGTGCGGTTGAGGTTTTCTTATGTGGTGTCGGCAGTGAAAATTACCGCAAAACAGCGGATGATAAAAACTGACCATCCCCTGCTGGTCAGCGACTTGATATCCCCGATCCTAAAGCCCCCCTCCTGACAGCATCCTGTCAGTTAGAGTGATCCGTTGCGCAATATCTGCCCTATGATTACCAAAATTGAGGTAAACGTTAGGGCAACGCTTTTGGGCCGGTATGGATAAGGCTCATGCCACGCCAGCCCTGCAAACCCCGGTAACGGGCCCGCAACGGAGATATCTGCATGCGCATTCGTACGGCTTTTTCATTGATTGGCTTATGGGCACTTTCCCTGCCTGCCTTCACAGTGCAGGCACAGGCCATCACCACAGATAAAGCACGCGATGTCATGGATGCCATCCTGATGCAAAGCGGCATTTCAGCAACCCTGTCGGATGCCACGCTCACATCCGATGGCGCCGCAGCACTGACCTATGATGACATCTCGCTGGGCCTGAGCGGCTATTCCACTCCGCGCACGCTCCGCATGAATGGTGTCCATGTCACTGTCCGTGACACCGATCAGGCCAATCAGGTCGATCTCGACATCAAGCTGCCCGAACGCGCAAAAATGAATGCCGAGGCAACCTCGGATCAACGCGATCTTACCATGCGCAATGCCGGTGGGTATCTTCGCTGGGACACGGTGAAAAATGCCCCGGTAACCTTCGACGGCTTTGCCGACTTTTTGATTGGTGATGAACCGGTCACGCGCAAACACTGGCTGATGAACGGCCTTGTCTTGCAATGGTTGCCCCAACAAGCCCGTGTTTCGTGGCAAAGTGCCGAATGGACCGGCCCGAACCGTGAAAAGCGCGGCTCAACCAAGGCCGCCAGCCTGATTGTCTATCCCGGCGACAACGGTGAAACCCACCTTGATTACGCCCATGATGGATTATGGCTTCCCAGCCTTCTGCAGCCCCGCACCGTGCGCATCAAAAGCAGCAGCGAAGGCCTGCCCTGGACCGAGGCCAAACCGATCATTGAGAAGGGCTTCCTTGACATGCTGACCGGCACCGCCCCGCGTATGGCCCGCAAGCAAATCGGCAATGCCCTTTGGCAAAAGGCCGCCGATAATGGTGCGCCGGTCAAAATCGATGAGTTTTATATTGAATCACGCGGTCTTGAGGCGCTTGGCACCGGTGAACTTCTGGCCCAACATGCCGCCCGATATGGCTTTACCGGCGAAATGGACTTCAACCTTCTGGGCAAGGACCTTTTGCAAAATTTGATTGGCACGCCGGAAAGCCCGACCCTTCTGGGCGCGCTAGTCCCATTTGCCGTCAATGGACTGGCATCGGGCGAACCGGGCCCCGGCGGCACGACGCAGTATGGCACGCGCCTTCTGGCCGATGGCCGCATTGTGGTGAATGGTGTTACGGTCTATCAGGCACCAAATGGTGGTTAAGACCGAACCCGCCACGCCGCCGTTCTCGCCCGGCCCATGCAACCGCATTGTGGTCTATTGCAAGAATATCGATGCGATGACGCAGTTCTATACCGATCACTTTGGTTATCAGCCCTCCCAAAAAGACGGGGATCGAATTCTTGAACTGATCGCACCTGATGGCGGTCTCATCCTGATGCTCCATCAGGCGGGCAAGGGACAGCGCAACGGCCAGTCCCTGATCAAGCTGGTATTTGACGTGCGCGACGTCGAACATACCCGCAGTAATTTGCTGGAACGCGGCATCAAGGTCGGACCACTCCATCAGGCGGACGGCTATTGCTTTGCCAACATGAAAGACCCGGCGGGCAATTCGGTTTCGATCTCAAGCCGGGCGTTTGCGTAACGTGTAAGCGCATTTCAATCATACATCTTGTTGACGCCCCCACCGGAACTTCGCATGATCCGCAGACGAGACTGGCCACCGAAAGTGCCGGTCCACGCAAATCAGGGAGTTTCTCAGAATGAAGATCAACAAAACCGGCCTCCTTTCCGGACTGGTCGTCGCCGGTAGCCTTTTTGCATCAATCAGCAGCGCATCGGCCGACACCATCAAGGTCGGCATCGCCAACTTTGGCGAGCATCCCCAGCTCAATGCCGCGATTGCGGGCTTTAAGGACGCCATGGCCGAAAACGGCTTTGTCGAAGGCACCGATGTCACCTATTCCGAAAGCCACACCAACTTTGACGCATCTCTGGTGCCCCAGATGATCACGAAGTTGCAGGCCGAAAATCCCAAACTGATCTATACCGTAACCACCCCGGTTTCCCAGATCGCCAAACAGATTTTGGCCGGTTCAGACATTCCCATCGTGTTTTCCGCTGTGACCGATCCGGTTGCTGCCAAGCTTGTCCCGTCGTGGGACGCTGGTGACACCAACATGACCGGCGCTTCGGATCTACAGGACATCGCAGCGGTTCTCGAATTCACCCGCAAACTCCTGCCCGATGCCAAACGTCTTGCCATCCCCTACAACCCGGGTGAGGCCAATGACGTTGCCCTGCTTGAAAAGGTCAAAGAACTCGCACCTGCTGCCGGTTTCTCGGTCGTTTCGGTGGGCATTGATAACGTCAATGACATCTTGCAGCGCATCACATCGGTCGCCGGCAAGGCCGATGTCATTTATACCCCGGCATCCAACCTGATCCAGCCTGCGATTGCAGCCGTGTCGGCTGCTGCCCGCCAGATCGGTGTTCCGATTGTCAATTCTGACAGTTCGGCCGTTGCCAACGGCACCGTTCCGGCCAGTTTCTCGGTCGATTATGGGCAGGTGGGCCTGAATGCCGGTAAAATTGCCGCGGAAATTCTCAAGGGCAAATCACCGGCAGACATTCCGCCGTCCGCCCCGACCTATGAAACCCACGCGCCGATGATTTCAAAATCTGCCGCCGCCGCCTTCGGGATCGAAATCCCGGCATCATTTGACGATTGCGGCTGCATTGTCGAATAATTTCGCCCTGACGTGAACACCCATTGGCGCCGCGCGGGTCCGCCCCCGTCGGCGCCAATGACATTCGGGCATTATGCCATCGCGAATGACGGCACAATGCCCCAAGGAGAAGACGGATGCTTGAAATCCGATCTGCACGAAAAGTCTTTTATGCCGGTCAGCCAGATGAAAAAGTCGCACTTGATAACCTTGACCTGACCCTGCAAACCGGGGAATTCGGGGTTGTCATCGGCTCAAACGGGGCCGGGAAAAGCACCATGCTCAATGCCGTGTCGGGCGCACTCCCCCTTGATAGCGGTCAGATCGCCATCAATGGCGATGATGTTACCGATACGCCGGTCCACAAACGCGCCAAACGGATCGCACGGGTGTTTCAGGACCCGATGCTGGGCACCGCCGCCAGCATGACCGTTGCTGAAAATATGCTTCTGGCCGATTTGCGCAGCACCGACAGGACCCTTGCGCGCGGGCTCAATGCCAAACGTCTTGCCGATTATAAGGACCGCCTTGCCGCCCTTGGTCTTGGCCTTGAAAACCGGCTCGACACCAAGGTGGAATTGCTTTCGGGCGGGCAGCGTCAATCACTGTCCCTGATCATGGCTGTCGGTGGATCGCCCGATTTATTGTTGCTTGATGAACATACCGCCGCCCTTGATCCACGCACGGCTGATCTTGTGATGCAGGCCACCGTGCGCGCCGTTGATACCTTTAAGCTGACGACATTGATGGTGACGCACAATATGGCCCACGCGGTTGATTACGGCCATCGGGTGATCATGCTCGATGCCGGGCGCGTCAAACTGGAAATCGGCGGCGACGAAAAAGCCAATGTCACTGTGGCAAAACTGGTTGATCATTTCGCGGTCAAGACCGACGCCATGATGCTGGGGGCGGGAGCATAAGATCATGATGGAATTCATATCCTCGACCTTTACCAGCTATGTCGCCCTTGTACCGGTGACATTATCGCAAAGCTTTATTCTGGCCTTTGTCGTGATGGGGATCATGATCCCGTTCCGCACCCTGCAATTCCCCGATCTCACCAGCGAAGGCGCCTACCCGCTGGGCGGTTGTGTCTGCGGGGTTTTGATTGCGGCCGGGGTTAATCCGGCACTGGCGATTGTCGCGGCCCTTGCGTGTGGTTTTTTGGCCGGGTGCTGTACAGCCCTTATTCATCTGCGGTTTCGCATCCACACGTTGCTTGCCGGGATCTTGATGATGACGATGCTTTACAGCATCAATCTGCGGATCATGGGCAAATCCAACCTGTCGATCTTTGGCTCTGACACGGTTTACAACTGGGCACCCTTTGTCACGCCGGGCTTCCCGGTCAGCAAGATCATCATCGCCGGGCTGATTGGGGCGGGCGTATTTCTCGCACTTAACTGGTTCTTTAAAACCGAAAAGGGCACCGCATTACGTGCGGTTGGCTCCAACCCGGCGATGGCCGAGGCACAGGGCATTTCGGTCTGGGTATCGACCATTATCGGTGTCGGCCTTGCCAGCGGTTTTTCCGCCACAAGTGGCGCACTCATGGTGCAGGCACAGGGCTTTGCCGATGTGAACATGGGCCTTGGCATCCTGATCAATGGCCTTGCCGCCCTGATGATCGGCGAGGCGGTTGTCGGCAAACAATCGGTCTGGCGTCAGTTGCTCGCCCCATTTGTCGGTGCGATCATTTATTATCAGCTGGTGTCGCTGTGTCTGGCGGCGGGCATGCCCCCACCCGACCTTAAACTGGCCACGGGCCTTTTCGTTCTGGCCATGCTGGCCCTGCCCAGCCTGAAACGCGGGCGCGGTGCCGGTGGCACCCCGGCCCGTGAAAAGTTCCGCGAATAGGATGTGAACTGTAAAATATGACAGAGGACATGCATTGCATGCCCTCTGTTGTTTGTAGCCGACGTTTGTAGCCGAGCGCCTCAACCGTTACTGGCGACGGCTGCGCTGATCACGGACTGGCAATCCGATGACGTGCTGCTAGTTGGCCAATTTTCCGGAGCGACCACGAGATTTCGAATGTTCTCGAAGCTGTCGAAGGTCAGGCTCTGGATCTTGATCCCTTTGACAATCGCCTCGACCGCGTTGACATCGGTTCCATCGAAGCCATCCGGGAATGCAACTGGCTTTTCGAACTCGATCCCCAGTGCGACCGGCTTCTGATTGGCGACGCGTACAACCATTGCTATTGATATCAGCTGACTCTTAGTCGCCTGGTAGCAAACTGTGTTTCGCATCCGCGGGATGCTTCCGATCCAGTCGAGTGCGTCTACTTCTTCGAAGTAATCCGCATCGACATCAAGGCCGAACTCCGCTGAGGACGCGGGAACAACGTAGAAACCGCTACCTGCCGTCAAATCAGCAAGTCGCTTCTTGCGGATGCCGCCCGGGCTTTTGAGGATCGATGCGATGATGTTTGAAAACCGGACGATGACGGCATCACGGTTGAGCTGTTCAATGCCGGCGGGCAACTCCCACCCGACAAGCGTCTTGAGACGCTGCTGTTCAACTTCACTCAGACAGTCATCGCTTCTAAAGGCCTGTTCTCGCCAATAGCGCCCGTAGGACCGCAAGAAGGCGGCGCGCGCGAGCAACTCATCACTGCTGTTCAGACCATAATTGTTACTCAGATACTGGCGCAGAGACCGACACAATCCGGCATAACGATCGATATGGGATTGCTGACCGGGATCGAGCAATTCAAAATTCGAGGCCTTGGGCCCTGTGCCGTCCTCGACTGTTGCCAGATCATTGATCGTTGTGTGTTCATGTCGCGGCATATCGACATTCAGGTACTTCGTCGGCGTTTTTGGGAAGGCGCCGCCATTTTCTCGAAAGACGGACTCACGTATATCCAGCGATATCTGGACATAGGTTTCAATCTGATCTGACAGTTCAATGCCGCCCCAGTCACTGCTGATCCCGCGCAGAGAAAAGACAATCGCATCGTGCGTCGGATCGCCAAGGATTGATAGCGTCTCATCAACATCCAATCCCGCCGTAAGCGTTGCGCCTGCATCATCAAGTTCGCTTTCGATCTTCTCAACCTGACTGGCAACCTGATTAGCTGTTTCTGCCACAGCCAGAAAACCCGGCCCGGTAAACGCTGTTGAGAGAACACCAATCGTCTTGCCAACAGTTTCAGTCAGCTTGAAATCTGTTGCCTTGGAATATTCGAGATAGAATTTCAGGCTGAAAACCGCATCCGGCGGCATGTTGTAGAGCGGCGTCAGCCGACTTGAAGAAATATAGACCCGGCAACGATCATTGCCCTTTTCTTTTTCAGCACGCGAAAACAGCGGCAAACGTTTGACCAGCGTCGAACCATCGGGTCCGGCAATATCGACAAACAATGCAATCGATACTGCATCTTCGGAGAACAGGGTGCGTGCCTGCCGCCAGAAAGATGGATCAATGCATTTCGTCGGATCGGAAACTGCAGTACTACCTGTCGACACCAGCCGTGCATAAAACTCGTGCGGCTTCTTGCTATATTTCTGTTTATAGCTTGTAAAGTTTGCCGTACGCGCCCTGTTGATGGTGTCGTTTGGCGTATCCGGGATAATCAAGACATTGCTACTCGTCTCAACTGCGGTCTGACCGATCTGAGTAGAAGCTGCGCTACTGCTAACCTCCGTGGCCTGACTCCTTCCCCCGGTGGAGAGACATCCACTCAATCCTACGACCACTAAAAGAGCGATCAGAGATCCCTTGCACGCTGACATCGTATACCCCCTGAATTTTATCCCTATTTCAGAAACAAACACCAAATACTATAAACCTAAGGTTATATAAGGATAGTCTTAATATTCGGAATATTTGAAAACCTGATTGCCGGCGCCCAACGCAACCTCTTGATAGTTTCATTAGGGAAATCGTTACAATGGCTTGCTATAGGGGAGTGACATCCACAAAAAAACCGACAGCATCTGGGAGATCACCGTTGCAAAAAATCAGTCTTGTCATTCTTGCCACTGGCGTTGTCGCCGCGGGCCTTTGGGGTGTTGGCGATTATATGTCGCGCAAGGGCGAAGCACATGGCGATGTGGTGCGCGGTCAATCCATTGCCGAACAAACCTGTCTGCGCTGCCACACCAAATTCGCAGGCGATCCATTGCCCGATCCAGCCATCACTGACGCCCCGGCACTGGCAAGCTTCGGGCAACGCTGGCCACTTGAAAACCTTGAAGAAGCGCTGGCCGAAGGCATTTCCGTATCGCATGACGATCTGACCATGCCGGAATTCACCCTCACACCCGAAAGCATTGCCGATCTTCTGGTTTATTTCGAAAGCCTGACCGACGCGGCGAACGCCAAGTAAACAGCCTGCCGGGTCGTCCGGCGGCACCGACGTCGCGATATCGGTCATCGGCCAAATCCTCCCCAATCTGCTTTTATCCTTGATGACGCCCACCGGTGATGACGCGCCGGGCAAGCCAACCGGGGCGTTGGCGCGTCTTTTCCGCGTCATCACGCTGATGTGATCGCGCATAATTAAATCGCACACGATTTACTATTGCGTGATTATAATTGCCCTGCTAAAACCCTTCATCGCAACCACAGCCGCCGCACGCCAACCCGGCCCCGGCATATGGAGAGATGAAATGTTCAATCTGAAAAACCTGATAAAAGCAGCCGCAGTTGGCCTTGGTTTAATCGCAGCACACGCACCTGCATTCGCCGCCGACAAAGACGCCAAACCAACCATTGTTCTGGTTCATGGTGCATTTGCCGCCTCCGACAGCTGGGATGGTGTTGCCCCGATCCTTCAAGACGAAGGCTATCAGGTCATCAGCGTTGCCAACCCGCTGCGCAGTGTATCTGGCGATGCTGCCTATACCCGCTCCTTGGTCGATAGCATTGCCGGTGATGTTGTTCTGGTTGGTCATTCTTATGGCGGCCCGGTCATCACCAATGCCGCAAAGGGTGCCACCAATGTCAAATCACTGGTTTATGTCGCCTCTTTCGCCCCGGAAAAGGGTGAAACCATTGCCGAACTGGCGGCAAAATTCCCCGGCAGCACATTGGGCGAGGCACTGGCAGCCCCGGTTCCACTCGGCAACGAGGTGAATGACCTTTATATTGATCCGGCTAAATTTGCGGCACTATTCGCCGCGGATGTCACGGCGGACAAGGCCCGTCTGATGGCCATCGCCCAACGCCCGGTCACTGACTATGCGCTCAACGAACCGTCTGGCGATGCCGCATGGAAAAACATCCCGTCGTTCCACATCTTTGGCACAGCAGACAAAGCCATCCCGCCTGCGGCCATGGAATTCATGGCTGAACGCGCCAATTCGAAAAAAACGGTTGTCATTGACGGCGCATCCCATGTCGTCATGGTCTCAAACCCCAAAGCCGTCGCCGACCTGATCGTTGAGGCCGCAACCGCCAACTGATCAGCAACACTTTACTTGATACCTCCCGCCTCCCTCAACGATGCCCCACTGCGCGCTGCATTCCTGATGCGGCGCGCTTTTTTTTGCACGAAGCTGACGGTGCAATTGCTGATACGGCCACGTTTCGGACATCCCCGGCGCATCCCCGGCGCATCCCCCTAATAAATGCGTCAAACTTGCCCATATGTCATAGATGACACCGCACCCAAGGTTTACATATGCTTGCAGATTGCCGGCGATTTTACTGGTGACTTTTTGTGGCATCCGCACACTGAGCGCCAAAGAAGTTCTGGTGATCGCAACCAATGACGACTATCCGCCTTTTATCCTGAAGGATCAGAAACACAGCTTTCTGCCCGATCTGTTCAAGCAGATCGGCGACCAGATGGGTGTGACGTTTGAGTTTCGCTATCTTCCATGGCAACGCTGCGCGCAAGCCGTTCAAAACCATGAAGCATGGGGCGCAATTCCCTATACCCGAAATGAAGAGCGCGACAAAATCTATGACTTTTCCGACCCGATCTATTTTAGTGATGCCAAGTTTTTCGCCTATGATCCCAAGGGCGAAGCACCGCAGATCTCCTATCAAAATCTAAGCGATCTTGACGGCTGGACCATCGGTGGCATTCAGGGATATTATTACGTTCCGATGTTTACCGACGCCGGTCTGGATGTTGATTACGTCCATTCAGAAGAACAGAACATCAAACGCCTGCAACTCGGCCGGATTGACATCACCCCGCTGCCCAGCCCAATTGGGTGGTATCTTATCAACAAACTGTTCCCACCCGATGTCGCCAAGAATTTCTATACACTTGAAAAACCATTGCTTTCCGAGGCATCGCTACACGTCATGGCGTCAAAGAACTATCCCGACAATGCAAACCTTCTGGTGCGTTTCAACGCCGCACTCGCGAAAATCAAGAACAACGGGACCTTTGCAGAACTGATTAACAGGCACGGGCTGGTGCTAAGCTTTTAAAGCCAGGCTGCCTCAATCAATGCTGCCGGTCTTAGTCAACTGCCCCCATCCCTGCACCGATTCTCAACCACATCCGCTGACATTTGACCAAACTGTCGGCGCATACCGCGCAGGATGCAGTGCAAAGTCATGCCCGGTCACCAAAACCGCAAACGCCCGGATAAAGCCGGGTCTTCGCCATTCGCGGTTGCAAAACATATCCCGAAATTGAATTCTTTCTTGACTTGAACCGATTCAATCTCAAAATTGGTCTGACGTCTGATAACTGACCAGATAAATGGACAATCAGACGATTTGGAAATCAGATAAAGGTGTGATGTGTCGCAATCGGCAGGTGCCACTATTCGACCCATACAAACGTCCGGGCGTCGCGATGCGATCCTTGAATCCCTGACGCACTTCATCGTGCAGTCAGATTTAAAACCCGGCGATCAACTGCCCCCGGAACGCGAATTAATGGCCGGGCTGAAAGTCGGCCGGTCCAGCATCCGCGAGGCCATCGGCCATATGCAGGCGCTTGGCATCGTCGAAATCAAACGCGGCTCGGGCACCTATCTCAAACGCCCGGTTTCTGAAAAAACCCTGTATATGCCGCTCTCCATCGCCACCCAGCGCGACGGCCTTTTACAAACCCTTGAAGTCCGCCGCGGGCTGGAGGTCGAAGCCAGCATGCTGGCCGCCAAACGCGCTACCCCCGACGACATCGCCGAAATGCGCACCGCCCTTGATGCGATGGAGGCCGAACATCTTGAATTTGGCACCGCCGGTCAGGCCGACCTTGTCTTTCACCTGTCGATCTACAAGGCATCGGGAAACCCGCTGTTTGAACAACTTCTGGGCCAGATGCGCGAAGCATTCGAAAGCTTCTTTGCCCAACCGTTCAACCGCCCTGATTTCGCAGGTGAATCGTTTGAATTTCACCGCATGCTGTTTGACGCGATTGTTGCAGGCAACGCCGAAGATGCCCGCCAGCAAACCCTTGCCATCCTTGAAATCGTTGAACGCGATATCGTGAGAATGTCTGATGAAGAACAACAATAATTCCACCACGCCCAAAGCCCCCATCACCGCCCCGGAAAGTGTCGTCGCCTATGACGAAAGCCACTTTGCCAACGCGGTCGTGCCACCGATTTTCCAAAACTCGCTGTTTACCTTCGAAAATTGCGCCGAGATGATCGAAACCTATGCCGGGCGTAAAATCCGCCCGGTCTATTCGCGCGGCCTAAACCCGACCGTGCGCGCCTTCGAAGACAAAATCGCCGCGTTAGAAAAAACCGAAGACGCCCTTGGCCTTGCCAGCGGCATGGCCGCCATCTCGTCAGCCGTGCTATCGGTCGTCAAACCGGGCGACCGGATTGTCTCGGTCGAACATTGCTATCCCGATGCCTATCGGTTTTTTGAAATGTTCCTGCGCGACATGAATGTCACCGTCGAGTATGTCGATGGTCGCGATATTGATGCAGTGCGCGCCGCCCTGCCCGGCGCCAAGGTTCTATACCTTGAAAGCCCGACAAGCTGGACCTTCCACACCCATGACATTGCCGCCCTGTGTGATGCGGCGCGCGATCATGGTGCGGTTTCCATGATCGACAACAGTTGGGCATCCCCCATCTTTTGTCAGCCAGCAACCCTTGGCTGTGACGTGGTCATTCATTCGGCCTCAAAATACCTGGGCGGGCACAGTGATGTGGTGGCCGGCGTCATTGCCGGGACAAACGAGTTTATCGGACGGGTCCGCTCCAACGTCCTGCCTTATCTGGGCGCGAAATTATCGGCCTTTGACAGTTGGCTGTTGCTGCGCGGCTTGCGTACCCTTCCCGCCCGCATGCGCGAACATCAACGTTCCGCCCTGATCATTGCGCAAAACCTTGCCGACCACCCACAGGTCACCGCAGTTCACTACCCCGGACTGATGACCCCACCCGCACCGGGTTTAAGTGGATCGTCCGGACTTTTCTCATTCGAGTTTTCGCCAAAGGTCGATATCCCGACCTTTGTTGACGCGCTGCGCTTTTTCAAGATCGGCGTGTCATGGGGCGGACACGAAAGCCTGATTGTCCCCGCGTTGGTAACGCGGGCGCAAGTGGGCGGACCCAATTCGGCGATGCGCTTTGGCGTGCCGGAAAATCTGGTCCGCCTGCACATCGGCCTCGAAAGTGCCGAAGACCTCTGGTCTGATCTGGCCACCGCAATCGAGGCGAGCCTGAAGTAATACCAAGGCAGAAGAACACCAAACGTTTAAAAAAACAGGGAACTTCACAATGAACTGGAAAACAACGCTACTGGCAGGTGTGACCTCTATTGTACTGACGGGTCAGGCATATGCCGACACAACCTTAAAGCTGGTCGAAGTCATCACCAGCCCGGAACGCACCGAAACGCTTAAAACCCTTGTGGCACAATACGAAGAAGCCCATCCGGGCGTGACGGTTGAAATCACATCCCTTCCATGGGGACAGGCGTTTGAAAAATTCGCCACCATGGTCTCGGCCGGGCAAACCCCCGACATCGTTGAAATGCCCGATACGTGGCTGACCCTTTATGCCAACAATGGCGCGCTCGAAAGTCTTGAGCCCTATATCAAGGACTGGGAAGGCGGCAAAACGCTCAATGACCGCGCCCTTGAGTTTGCCCGCTCGGCCGACGACACCGCCTATATGCTGCCCTATGGCTTCTATCTGCGTGCGATGTTCTATAACAAAAAACTGTTCAAGGAAGCCGGTGTCACCGACGTTCCCGTCACCCTTGAAGATTTCCGCAACGCCGCCCAAAAAGTATCCGCCCTGCCCGGAAAATCCGGTTACTGCATGCGCGGTGGCCCGGGGGGCTTGAATGGCTGGGTGATGTTTGGTGCCACAGCGGCGGGATCGAACGAATTCTTTACCGAAGACGGACAAAGCACCTTTAATTCTGATGGCTGGCAGGACGGCCTTGAATATCTGGTCGATATTTACAAGGACGGTCTGGCGCCAAAAGACAGCCTGAACTGGGGCTTTAACGAAATCGTCGCCGGTTTCTATTCGGGCACCTGTGCGATGCTTGATCAGGACCCCGATGCACTGATTGCGATTTCAAGCCGCATGAAGGAAGAGGACTTTGGCGTCACCACCATGCCCAAAGGCCCATCGGGCAAGGCATTCCCGACCATTGGTTATGCCGGTTGGTCGATGTTTGCCAACAGCGAAAACAAAGACGAAGCATGGGATCTGATTGCCCATCTTGAATCCAAGGAAAGCAACCTTGCGTGGAACAAACGCATTGGTGCCCTTCCGATCCATGATGGTGCTGAAAGCGACCCGTTCTTTGCCAGCCCGCAATTCGAAGGCTGGTTTGCCGAGCTGTCTGACCCCGATGTCCATCCGACGGTCATGCCGACCCACCTTGAAGAATTCGCGTTCTTCAAAGACAGTCTGGTCATCCGCACCAGTCAGGAAGCCATGCTGGGCCGGATCAGTCCTGAAGAACTCGCCAATCAGTGGGCGGAATATCTGACCGCCGCACAGCAAAAATGGATGCAGGCAAAGCAGTGACTTTGGCAACGCAAACCGGAAAACTCCCCGTCGAAAGACGGGGGGTCTTCTCCAAAAAACTTTCCGGTATTCTCGAACCCTATCTTTATGTCTCCCCGGCACTGGTTCTGATCATTGCGGTCATGTTGATGCCGCTGATCCTGGGCCTAAGCTATGCCTTCCGCGACATCCGCATCCTCAATCCGTTTAGCGGCGGCTTTGTCGGCATGGCCCATTTCCAAACCCTGATGTCTGATCAGGCGTTTTTGGGCGCACTGGCCAACACCGCATGGTGGACGTTTGGATCGCTGGTGTTTCAGTTTGGCCTTGGTCTTATTCTGGCCCTTCTGCTCAACCGGGCCTTTTTGGGCCGTGGTCTCATTCAGGCGCTTGTGTTTCTGCCGTGGGCGGTGCCGACCTTCCTGTCGGGGCTCAACTGGGCATGGATGTTTAACCCGGTGGTCGGTCCCTTGCCCCACTGGATGACGTCCCTTGGCCTGATGGCCGAACCTTACAACATCCTGTCGGACCCTGATCTTGCGATGTGGGGACCGATCATTGCCAACATCTGGTTTGGCATTCCGTTCTTTGCCATCACCATGCTGGCCGCCCTGCAATCCATCCCCAAGGAATTGTACGAGGCCGCCTCAATTGATGGCGCAACCACGCGCCAGCAGTTTATCAGCATTACCTTGCCCTTCCTTGCGCCCACCATCGCGATCACCTTGATGCTGCGCACCATCTGGATTGCCAATTTCGCCGATTTGATTGTCGTCATGACCAAGGGCGGCCCGGCTGATTCCACCCAGATTGTTGCCTCCTACATCTTTACCCAGGCTTTCCGCCGACTTGATTTTGGCTATGCATCGGCGATTGCCGCAGTCCTTCTGGTCTTGTTGCTGGCCTATGCGCTCAGCGTGATTGCGCTGCGTCGTGCCATGACGCACTCAGATAACTAGGGAAATCCCCAAATGACCCTGACCGGACACACATCAACGCGTAAAATGCTCTATTGGGGCAGTCATTATCTGATGATTGCCGCCTTTGTGATCTTTGCGCTGTTTCCGCTTTACTGGTTGCTTAAGGTGTCCGTGACGCCAAACGACATCCTCTATACCGAAGGTGTGCGGATGTGGCCGTCACGCACCACGTGGGACAATTACACATTCGTTCTGACCCAAAGCAACTTCCCCCATTACTTCATGAATTCCGTGATTGTCGCGGGCACAACGGCGGCGGTGACAACCGTAATCGCCGCCCTGACCGGCTATGCGTTTTCGCGCTTTGCCTTTCGCGGCAAGGTGATCATCGTCGCCCTGATGCTGATCACGCAGATGTTCCCGCTGGTCATGCTGATCGCGCCGATCTTTAAAATTCTGGCCCCGCTTGGCCTGACCGACAGCCTGACCGGGCTGATCATTGTCTACACCGCCTTTAACGTGCCGTTTGCCACCTTCCTGATGCAGTCGTTCTTTGACGGCATTCCCAAGGATCTCGAAGAAGCCGCGATGATTGACGGCAACACCCGGTTTGAGGCGTTCCGCGCGATCATTCTGCCACTCACCCTTCCCGGTGTGGCGGCAACCCTTGGCTTTGTCTTCACCGCCGCCTGGAGCGAACTTTTATTCGCCCTGATGCTGGTCAGCAGTGAGTCCGCGTCCACCTTCCCGGTTGGTCTTTTGTCGTTCGTCTCAAAATTCAGCGTCGATTTCGGCCAGATGATGGCTGCTGGTGTGCTGGCACTTATTCCCGCCTGTCTGTTCTTCCTGCTGATCCAGCGTTATCTGGTGCAGGGCCTGACAGCAGGCGCGGTCAAAGGATAAGAGGACAACTTTTATGGCTTCTATTGAAATTGCAAATGCCCGCAAAAGTTACGGTGCGGTTGATGTGCTGCACGGCATTGATCTTGACATCAGCGACGGTGAATTCATCGTCCTTGTCGGCCCGTCGGGCTGTGGCAAATCAACGCTTTTGCGCATGATCGCCGGGCTGGAAGACATCACATCGGGCGATATCTCAATCGCTGGCAATGTCGTCAATGACCTGCAACCCAAAGACCGCGATATCGCCATGGTGTTTCAGTCCTATGCGCTCTATCCGCATATGTCGGTGGCCGAAAATATGAGCTACGCGCTCACCTTGCGCAAAACCGCCAAGGAAAAAATCGCTGACGCCATCACCAATGTCGCCGACATCTTGGGGCTCAGCGCATTGCTTGAACGCCGCCCCAAGGCACTTTCGGGTGGGCAGCGCCAACGTGTTGCCATGGGGCGTGCGATTGTCCGAAAACCGCAGGCCTTTTTGTTTGATGAACCACTGTCAAACCTTGATGCCCGCCTGCGTGAACAGATGCGCACCGAAATCCGCAAACTCCACCGTCGTTTGGGTGCCACATCGGTCTATGTCACCCATGACCAGATCGAAGCCATGACCATGGCCGACCGGATTGTCGCCATGCATGACGGCATCATTCAGCAGGTCGGAAGCCCCGTCGAAATCTATGACCACCCGGCCAACATCTTCGTCGCCAGCTTCATCGGCTCGCCTGCCATGAACTTCCTCGAAGGCACTTATGAAACCAAGGACGATAATGGCGCTGATGGTGCGGGCATCCGTCTGTCAGATGGATCATTGGTTGCGGTTCTGCCCGCGCGCGGGGCAACAAACAATCAGGCCGTCACCCTTGGCGCACGGCCCGAACACATCACGATTGCGCCCGACGCCAATTCGGGTTTAGCCGCCCGTATCGATCTGATCGAACCGATGGGTCTTTCGACCCTTGTCCATGCCACACTGGCGGGCAAACCGATCAAGATTTTCACCATGGACCGCCCGGACTATGCCGTCGACAGCACCATTCACGTCAGCTTTGACATGGAAAAAGTGCATGTCTTTGACACCAAGTCCGAATTGCGCCTGCCCCCGGTTATCGAACCGCATCCGGGCCACCGCGATTAAAAAACAGGGCGGGGTGCGATAAACGCCCCGCCCATCATCCACGGCACCCCTTATCGGTTTCGGTCAACGCTGGTTTGTTAAAAACCCGCAAGAAGCACGACCCAAAGGCATTTGCCTGTCGCAGGGCGATCTGAGCATGCCCGACTGACCATGCCTGAACGCCCCCTCACATCCGAAAGCATTGCCGGTCTTCTGTTCCGTCTTGGTGAACGGACCCGCGAGGCAGATGCAAAATCGGGGAGCTGATTCCGTCGGGCAAAGGGTCTTTTTACATTAATAAACCCTGATAAATATCCACTTTGTGTCACCCGATATCCACTTTTCGCACAAGAAAGTCGCTCACCCCAGATTGCCAGTTGTGGCCTTCACAGAAACCGCCCAAGAGAATGGGAAACATTCAATCTCATGACCCAAGGCGTGCTGTCATATGGATCCGCATCCCCCCTCCTGGCGGACAGGACAATTCTCCTACTGGCGCGGTGTCTCCGCGCACGCCCGATGCTGCCTTGTTCTCCTGATCCTGTTATCCGCCACACCAACAAGATCGGCACAAGCCGCAACTTTCAGTGTAACCAACACCGCCGATAGCGGTGCGGGTTCCCTGCGTCAGGCGATTTTTGATGCCAATGCTGCGGGCGGCACCAACACCATCGAAGTCCAGAACGGTCTGGGCACCATCACACTGACCAGCGGTGATCTGAACGCGCTAAACAGCAACATCACGCTGAACGGAAATGGCAATACGCTCAGTGGCAACAACGCGTTTCGCGGCCTGTTTGTTTATTCCGGCACCGTGGCAATCAACGACCTGACCATCGAGAATGCGGTTGCATCTGGCGGCGATGCCGGTCAGGCCGCAGGTGGCGGCGCCGGGCTTGG
The DNA here is from genome assembly GCF_002844275.1 of Thalassospira lohafexi. Taxonomy (GTDB): domain Bacteria; phylum Pseudomonadota; class Alphaproteobacteria; order Rhodospirillales; family Thalassospiraceae; genus Thalassospira; species Thalassospira lohafexi. The sequence continues at coordinate 465,885 of NZ_NXGX01000004.1, read as the reverse complement.
CGGGGCCCTGTTCGTCAAGGATGGCGCCAACGTCACCATCAGCAATCTTGTCGCGCAAAACAACGCCGCAACCGGCGGCGATGGCGGCGCGCAAGCCCCAGCGGGGGTCACCGGCGGCGGCGGCGGCATGGGGGGTGATGGCGGCGCGGTTGCCGCTGGCAACGCCGGCGGTGGTGGCGGCCTTGGCAGCGGGGCAACCGGTGGATCAAACGGTGGCAATGGCGGTGACGGGATCGCCCAGGGCGAAGGTGCCGGTGGGGATGGCACCAATTCCGGCGGCGGTGGCAGTACTGGCGGCAACAATGGCGGCGGCGGTGGTTCCGGCGACAGCGTGGCCGGCGGCGGCGGTGTCAACGGCATTGATGGCGGGCTTTCCGCCGACCCCGATGGCGGGTTTGGTGGTGGCGGCAGCAGTATCGGCAATGGCGGTTTTGGCGGCGGGGGTGGCGCATTCCGGGGCGACGGCGGATTTGGCGGCGGCGGCGGTGGTGGCGGCCTTGGCAGCGTCGCCGATGTCGGTCAGGGCGGATTTGGCGCGGGCAACGGTGTAACAAGCGGCACCATCTCTCAGGCGGCCGGGGGTGGTGGGCTTGGTGCCGGGGGCGCAATCTTTGTCATGGAAGGCGCAACCCTGACCATTGCCGGAACCCTGACCGTCAATAACAACACCGTCACCGGCGGAAACGGCGGAACCGGCGGGGCGGGCACGGCCCAGGACGGATCGGCCTTTGGCGATGGTGTTTTCCTGCAAGGCAGCGGCACCCTGACCTTCAATCCCGATACCGGCAACACACAAACCCTTGCCAATACCATCACCGATCAGGCCGGCTCGGGCGGAACCGGCAGTTGGGCACTGACCAAAAATGGCGCAGGCACCCTGACACTCAGTGCTGCCAACACCTATACCGGCGCAACAAACCTTTCGGCCGGGACATTATCCCTGTCAGGATCGGGAACACTGGGAAATGCTGCCGGGGCACTTAACCTGACCGGCGGTACGCTTGATCTCGGCACCACGACACAGACCCGGACCGGCACCATCACACTCAATGGTGCAACCGTGTCAAACGGTACATTGTCATCATCGGGAACGTTTGCGACCCAGTCGGGCACCATCAGCGCCGTTCTGGCCGGAACCGGCACACTTGCCAAAACCGGCACCGGCACCGTCACACTCAGTGCGGCCAACACCTATACCGGCGCAACAAACCTTTCGGCCGGGACATTAACCCTGTCAGGATCGGGAACACTCGGAAATGCCGCAGGAACCCTTAATCTGACCGGCGGTACGCTTGATCTCGGCACGACGACACAGACCCGAACCGGCACCATCACGGTCAGTGGCGCAACCGTATCAAACGGCACATTGTCATCATCGGGAACGTTTGCGACCCAGTCGGGCACCATCAGTTCCGTTCTGGCCGGGACCGGCACGCTGACCAAAACCGGCACCGGCACCGTCACGCTCAGTGCGGCCAACACCTATTCCGGGGCAACAACCGTCTCGGGTGGCACATTGTCGGTTAACGGCTCTGCCACGTCTTCGGCCTTCACGGTCCAGAACGGCGGTACCCTTGGCGGCACCGGCACTATCGGGGCGACGACCTTGCAATCGGGCGGCATTCACGCGCCGGGCAATTCCATCGGCACACAAACCGTCAATGGCGCCTATGTTCTCAATGCCGGTTCGATCCTCGAGATCGAGGTGGATAGTGCAGGAAATTCCGACAAGGTCATTGTCAATGGCACAGTCGATATCACCGGCTCGACGCTGCGGGTCAAAGGCGTATCGGGTAACAATTTCTCCGGTCAAACCACCTATAGCTACGTGATCATCGAAAATGATGGTGTTGACGCGGTTACCGGCGATTTCGCAACCATCGACAATCAGCTCGCCTTTTATGACGCCGCGCGTTCAACCATCGGCGGCACCGGCAATGATGTCTCCCTGACACTGACCCGCAACGCCAGCGGCTTCACCGACATTGCCACAACCCCCAATCAAAAAGCCGTCGCTGGCCAGATCAACAATATTTCGGGCACGGACGGCACCACCATCAGCAACGCCATTCTCGGCCTGACAAATGCCGGGGCACAACGCGCCTTTCAACAGCTCTCAGGCGATATCTTCGCTGCCGCCCCCGCCTTAAATAGCCGCATCACCCATCAGGCCACCGGCCAGATCGGCGCACGCCTTGCCGACCTGAACCGCGGCCGCAACATTGCCCAAACCACCAGCGGATCGCTTGTCGCCGCCAGCACCCTGTCCCCCGCCGCACTGACCGGCTTTGCCAGTTCCGGCCCGATGGCAAGTGACAGTCAAACATATGCCAGTGATGCAAACATACTCTCGCTGGGCTCTGAAAATGGGCCGCAGGCCGCATCCGCCATCTGGCTTCAGGCCATCGGAGCAACCGGCCGGATCGACGGTGACGGCAATGCCGACACCACTGATTACCAATGGACCGGTATGGTTGGCGGCTTTGACACCCAGCTTTCCGACACCACTATTCTGGGGGTCTATTTCGGATATGCCGACGCCCAAAATCAACAGTCCGGGCGGGACGCCACCCTTAATAGCAACAATCTCATGGCCGGTTTTTACGCCACACACGATCTTGGCCGCGATCTGCAGCTTTCCGGGCAAGCCGGCTGGACCCGAACGGCAAATGACAGCAATCGTAATCTTGATTTTGGCGGCATCAATCGGACGGCCACGGCGGAGTACACCGACAATGCGCTCAATGCCAACCTTGAACTGGCCCGGGGATTTGATGTTGCCCATAACTGGCGGATCGCGCCCTATGGCGGGCTGCGTGTTCTCTGGAACGATCAAGACAGTTTCAATGAAACCGGGGCCGGATCGGCCAATCTGTCGCGCCAAGCCGACAGCACCCTGACCGGCACCGCAAGGCTTGGCCTGCGCATGGCGGGCCTGTTTGAAACCGGCAATGGCAAAACAATTATCCCGCAGTTCCGTCTTGGCTGGGACCATCATCTTGGCCCGACCAGTAACAGCACCACCCTGGCCTTTGCCGGGACATCTTCCTTTAACGTCACGGGCAGCGAAACCGACCGCGATACCCTGACCGGCAATCTCGGCTTTGCCCTTGCCGATGAAGACGGATGGAGCCTGTATGCTGATTATCAACCGTCCCTCTCCGAAACCCGCACCGAACACGCCTTCGCCGCCGGGTTCCGGGTGGCGTTTTAAACATCGACAAAATCATGGGGCGGAGCGCCATAAACGCCCCGCCCCTGATCATTCACAATCGCGATAAACACCGCACAACCGTTCATCCGTGACTGTGTTTGATCATTCTTGCAAAGGTGCCCTGCCACCGCGGGTCCGGTTCAATCCCAAAGATGTCTCTCAGCGTTTGCGAAATATCGCCCACGCTTAAGGTATGTTGCTCTTCCTCGCCCGAAACAAGCCGGATGGTCAGGCGGTTATTGAGCAAGGTAAACCGTGCAAACGGCGCGGATCGCGCAACCATCAGCGTCTTGCAAAACCCGCTTTCGGGGTGATCGGACGCATACCAGTTCATGACCTCATAATCGATATCAGCCACCGGGGCATAATCGATCTCATGCACCGCTTTCCAGACCCCGCCGCGTTCCATCTCCACGCGGTAACTATGCGCGCCCTTAAGGACCCGGTATGTGTCATGCGGGGTGACTTGCGGCGTTGCAACGTCGAGCATCAGCGGGGCGGTTGGCACACACCCGCCCAGCCCGACATCGGCAAGCCACGCGTCGCCATCAATCATCACCCGGTTGGCCATGTGGCAACGTGGACGCGGCATATCGGCGTCGCCAAAGCCCCACAAAACCCGGCCCGCCAGTCCTTCAACCTCAAAGCCAAGGCTGCGCAACACCCGGCCAAACAGCGAATTATGCTCAAAACAATATCCGCCGCGCCCGTCATGGATCAGTTTCTGGTCGATCTTTTCTGGCGCGATGCTGATCGGTTTGTCGTTAAACACATCAATCGCCTCAAACGGAATATTGGCCGGATGCAGCGCATGCAGGCGCTGCAAAACCTCAAGCGTTGCATTGCGTGGGCCGTCATAGCCAATCCGCGCGAAATAGGCATCCAGATCAACGTGCTGTTTGGGGCGACGGGTCGGCATGGCCCAGCTGGCATTGATCCGGCTTTGCAATGCGTCGCGGTCGTTAACAACCGACATTTGGTTCACGACTGGCAGAGGGTTGTTCATTACAGGGCTCCATTTCCCAACGATGTTTTTCATCTCATGAACAGGACGATAAAACCTCAACTTATGTTAGGGTCAAAAGGAATTTTAGGGCCTGAACCCAATTGAATGTTTAAAATGGCATCAGAACAATCAAGACATGCAAGGAAATCGCCGCAGCGCGGGGTGGAGCCCCGGGCAAGGGGATTGACGCCGCAGGTCGTAGAGTGTCCTGATGTCCTTCGGATCGGAGGAATTTGCACGGGCTATTACGTCGCATCACCTTGCAAGGCAGCGAGCCTTGCTGCCGTAATGCTCCTGATATCCGCACAAATTCCTCGCGACCATTTCAAGCATTCAATTGGGTTCAGACCCTAACAATCTACAATTTGAACAATCTGCGACGATAAAGCCCGATTACCACGCATATTATTGCATGGGCCCGCCATCTGCGCCGTATCAAAGCAACTTTCCACCTTTTACACGCAAGATATAAAGCTTTCGCACGACAGACGGCCTCGCACTGTGATAATTGTTTCCCTAAATAGTGTCGGACCAAACGGTCACGCCCTGTGGTGCCAACACCACGCGGGGTTTGGCCATGGAAACGTCGCTTACATCCATCACTTGCGGAATTTCAATCGTCCGCCATCGTATCGGGGAAGTTGCCATGCGTACTGTTTATGTTGACGGCCAGTTCGTGCCAGAAACCGAAGCCAAGATTTCGATCTTTGACCGATCCTTCCTGTTTGCCGATGGCGTGTATGAAGTAACCTCGGTGCTTGATGGCAAGTTGATTGATTTCAAGGGCCATATGACCCGCCTGCAACGTTCGCTTTCGGAACTGAAATTCGAATTCAAGCCCGACATCGATCAGCTTCTTGAAGCCCACCGCGAGCTGGTCAAGCTCAACAACATCACCGAAGGCCTGATTTACCTTCAGGTGTCGCGCGGCTCGGCTGGCGATCGTGATTTCGCGATTGACCCGAAAACCCCGGCAACCATCGTGATGTTTACCCAAAGCAAATCGCTGATCAAATCGGCCCTGGCCGAACGCGGTCAGAAAATCGTCACCTTCCCCGACATCCGCTGGCGCCGGTCCGACATCAAAACCGTGCAGCTTCTTTATGCGTCGCTTCTTAAAACCGAAGCCGCAAGCAAGGGGGCGGATGATGCCTGGATGCTACTCGATGGTTTCATCACCGAAGGATCGTCGAACAACGCCTATATCGTGACGCAGGATAACACCATCGTCACCCGCGAACTTTCGACCGACATCCTGCACGGCATCACCCGCGCATCGGTCCTGAAATGTGCCGAGGAACTCCAGCTTAAAGTCGAAGAACGCCACTTCACGCTGGAAGAAGCGCAGAACGCCAAAGAAGCCTTCTCGACCTCGGCCTCGGCCTTTGTCTGTCCGGTTGCTGAAATCGATGGCAAGAAAATCGGCGACGGTGTCCCCGGCCCGATTGCCAAACGCCTGCGCGAAATTTACATCGACGCCAACCGCGCCACCGCGATCTGATGACACGCCCCCGCTTTGATCTGTGGACAGGGCCTGATAAAGCCTGACTGTCATTCCCGCGAAGGCGGGAATCTATTGCCCTTGCAACTGGCTATGGATTCCGGACCTGCGCTGTGCCCGGAATGACGGTTCTGATCAAATCCGGGCTTTGCCAACAAACTGACGCCGTCCCTTGTTCGGGGCGGCGTTTTTCTATGCTGGCCTAAGGCGTTCGATTGGCTTAAAGCTTTGAAGTCACTTGCGCGATGCCCCACACATCAATGCGCCCCAAAACGGAAACGCCACCATTGGAAAACGCCACACATCCGCGCAACAACAACCTGACCGGCATCCTTCTGATGTGTGCCGGGGTCGCATTCCTGTGCATCAATGATGGTCTGGCCAAAAGCCTGATGGATCACTATTCCCCGATCCAGATCATTTTCCTGCGCAATGTCATCGCCCTGCCCTTTGCCGTGATACTGGCGCTTAAAATGGGTGGGCGGCGTGCCCTTCGATCTCATCGCATTGGCGTGCATTTCCTGCGCGGCTTGATCTGGATTACCGCAACGGTTCTCTTCTTTACCAGCATCCACCTCATGGGATTGGCCGAGGCCACCGCCATTGCCTTTGTCGCCCCACTGTTCATCACCGCAATTGCCGCCCTGTTTATCGCCCCGGTTGGCTGGCGACGCTGGATTGCGGTTGTGATTGGCTTTGTCGGGGTATTGGTGATTGTCCGCCCCGGTGCGGCAAGTTTTGAGGCGGTCTCGCTCCTGCCGGTTGCGACCGCCTTTACCTATGCGCTTTTGATGCTCAGTGCCCGCTTTGTCGATACCCGCGAAAGCATGTGGACGCTGCTTTTGTACTTAAGTGCCACCAGCGCCATTCTGACCGGCTCCATCGTCACGTTCTTCTGGACGCCAATCCGCGCCGAAGACCTCTGGCTGTTTGCCGCCATCGCATTTTTTGGCACCGGCGGCATGACCATGATCACCCAGGCCTTCCGGGTTGCCGAAGCCCCTACCGTTGCTCCGTTTGACTACACCGCCCTCATCTGGGCCACCGGCCTTGGCTGGTTTTTCTGGGGCGAAACACCCGATGCCCTGACCTTTGTCGGCGCTGCCATCATCACGGCCAGCGGCATTTTCATCATCTTCCGCGAAAGCAAGGTTGAGGCGCAAAGCTGATGGATGCCAAGCTATGTACGCGGCATCTCCCAGCGCACGTGCCCGAATATCGAGACACCCGCCTTCGCGGGTGTGACGATAAGGATTGGGTACCGTCATCCCCGCGTAGGCGGGGATCTCATCCCGCAAGCACCACCCCAAAACAAAAAACCCGCCTTCCATCAGAAAAGCGGGTCAAACATGGCCAGATACGTGCGGATCAGTAATTCGCCTTGAACGTTGGCTCTTCGCCCCGCTCCGCAGCAGCCCGTGCAATATTACGCAAAAGCGCCCGTTTGCTTTCGGTGCGACGACGACCTGAATTTGGTTGCACGTCACCAGTGTCGGACAAACCTAACTCGGCTCGTTTCCGGCTGATACGTGCAGCTAATTCTTCAATCGTGATCTCACGCATTCGCATGTTTTTCCAATAGGACCAGACCAAAATCGCCAGAGGTTTCCTCAGCGATACGCTTATCAAGATAAGGTTTATCTAGCTCAAACGCAAGCTGGTACAGGCGTACAGCCTGATGGAGCATTTCCTCATCATAGTGAGGAGGACTATTATATTGGCCCAGGCGATCAGCGATAAGGTCTTCAATACAGATTACCGAAACACTATGCCCCGCATCCAAACGCAGGAGATAAACACGGTCATAACTCCCACGCCCATCCATCAGTTTGCTGTCAACAACCTCAACCCCGACCTTCAACGTCGTGTGCTGAAAACCGCGTGAAAAAGATCCGGGCCCAACACTGCGTTCGAAACCGACATCCTCAAGTGCCTCTTCAAATATCTGCTGCCATGGCGTGACAATATCAAGATCACCGGAAACAAGTTCTCCAAGAGTGGCCAGCTCAACAGCAGCTCCACCGACGAGAACGGGTCTTTTATGACCGCATTGCTGCACGACATCCGACGCCTCAGAGAGCAATCTCAAGGCTTCCACTAGTTCAGGTCTGTAAAACGCCTCTACCAGCAGAAATCCCCCATCGCATAGGTAATATGCCGATCCGTCGCCGCCAAAAGCGCATCCAGCTTGCCTTTGTCGGGCAACGTCCCGCGCGGGGCATCCAGTTCCTCGGCATGAATGCCACCCGTCACCAGAACCACATCCAGCCCGGCATTGTTCGATCCGGTAATGTCGGTCGAAATGCTGTCACCGACCACCAGCAACTTCGCATCCGGGCCCTTATCAAACGCCTGCAGGCAGAAGTCATAGGCACTGGCCAGCGGCTTGCCTTCCCAGCGGACATTGCCGCCAAGTTCTTCATACCGCCCGGCAATCGCCCCGGCACAAATGATGCGCACCCCGCCCCGGATCACTTCACGGTCCGGGTTGGGGCACAGCATGGGCAGATCAAGCGCCTTGGCCGCATGCAGCATGTCTTCATAGTCTGAAACCTTGGCATCATCATCATTCGGGCCGGTACACAGCAACCAGTCGGCATCCTCAAGATGATCGACCACCTCGACATCCTGACCTTCAAACATCGAATGATCGCGCACAGGCCCGGTGCGAAACACCTTGCGTCCAAGTTTCGCATACCACGGATCAGTCCGACTAAGCAGTTGATGATAGGCAATCTCGCCCGACGCCACGGCGGGACCATATAAATCGCGCGCAATGCCCATCTCTTCCATGCGCGCCGTCACCACGGATGATCTGCGCGGCGCGTTGGACAACAACGCCACCGGCACACCGGCCTTTTTAAGCGCTTCCATCGCCGGGATGGAGCTTGGATAGGGTGTCACCCCGTCATGCACCACCCCCCAAAGATCAAGGATCACGGCATCATAATTGCCGATCACTTCAGACAGGCCATTGATCATTTTATAAGGGGTGGTCGGCATATGTGTTTCCGTTTCTATTCAAATGTTGCTTGCTTGGCAGATGGATGCCCGCCTGCGCGGGCATGACGGGAAACTGGGTTCAAACGTTTGGTTTGGCACTGTCATTCCCGCGAAGAGCCTGTGCCCGCGAAGGCGGGTACGGGAACCTCGCACCGCAAGCTCAGTTCTTCTTCGCCGCCTGCGCTTCCTTCGCCGCGCGCACCTCATCCACCGGAACACCCTTGCCCGAAATTTCCGGGAAGGCCGCCCCGACCGCGTCACTCACATTGGCAAAACCGTCTTTGCGCAACCGGCGCACAAGGTCTTCCTTGATCTCGGTGACAAGATCCATCCCGTGATAGACCAGCGAAGAATAAAGCTGCACGAGCGACGCACCATTGAGGATCTTCTCATAGGCATCCTTGCCCGATGCAATCCCGCCGACCCCGATCAATGGAATTTTACCCTCGGTCAGACGGTAAAAATCAGCCAGAACCTTGGTCGATGGCGCCATCAACGGCGGGCCGGAAAGACCGCCCTTTTCATCCTGATCATAGGAATTAAGCCCTACCGGACGGTCAATTGTCGTGTTTGAAACGATCATCCCATCCAGCTTGACCTTAAGCACCACGGCGGCAATGTCGGATTTATCTTCATCGGTCAAATCCGGTGCCACCTTAAGCACCACCGGCACGCCCTTGGCAAAACTATTGCGCGCCTTGATCACCGCACGCAGCAGCTTTTCAAGCGGCGCACGGCCCTGAAGCGCGCGCAGGCCCGGCGTGTTGGGCGAAGAAACATTGACCACCAGATAATCGGCATAGGGGCCAAGGGCTTCGACCCCCTTGGCGTAATCAGACGCGGCATCTTCGGAATATTTGTTTTTGCCAAGGTTCGCCCCCAGTACACCGCGCCGGGCACGCTTGCGAAGTCGGGCAGCAACAACATCGGCCCCGTCATTATTAAACCCCATGCGGTTGATCACCGCGCGGTCGGAATAAAGCCGGAAAAGACGCGGCTTGGGATTGCCTGCCTGCGGTTCGGGGGTCACCGATCCGATTTCAACAAAACCGAACCCGTGCGATAACGCCGCATTGGGCACTTCACCGTTTTTATCAAACCCGGCGGCAAGACCAACCGGATTGGCAAACTTGCGCCCAAAGACTTCGGTCTCAAGGCTGGGCGTCGCATCGGTTGCATCATCGGCGCGCGGCACCAGATTGTTTTTCAACGCCCAGATCGCCAGACCATGTGCAGTCTCCGCATCGATCCAGCGGACAATCGGCAAAACCAGTGACTTATACCACCCCACGCGACAGCTCCTTGATACTTCAAACACCAGCCCTTTTCTTACGCGCGTGCGCTTGGCAGGGCAAGGATCAATGGCAAAACCACGCTGTGCAGATGCTCTGCTTCACGTCTCGCTCGCCCAACAATGTAAGCTATATCTAACATTTTCGGGGGAAACCTCAAGAATTGACAGTTTTGTCAGTTATTCCTGACATTTGTTGACTTTCCCGTCATTTGCCGCATAATGTCAAATATTCCTGACATTTTAGGCCGCGACATGACAGCCTTCATCAAAGATACACATGACCTTGCCACGGCCATTCGCACACGCCGAAAGCGGTTGAAAATGACACAAGCCTATCTTGCGTCAATGATGGGCGTGTCACGGCAACTGATTGGCGAGCTGGAAAAAGGCATGCCCGGCGTCAATGTCGGCCTGGCGCTGGATGTCTGCCGGGAACTTGGCCTTAAACTGGGGTATGAGGACGCATCTGATGACCAAACGGCTTGATGTGTATCTCGAAGGGCTCGACACCCCCATCGGCCAGCTTAACGGCGCTGCTGACAAATCGCTTGGCTTTGTCTACAGCGATGATGCGGCTCGCACGAACACCCAATTGTCGATCTCGCTGCCCGCCTCGCAGCAACATTTTACCGATCACAAAACGCGCGGCTTCTTTGCCAACCTGTTGCAGGAAAACAATTCCCTTGAACAAGTCATGGCAAAACACCGCATTGACCGCGATGACATCGCCGGATTGCTTTATCACGTCGGCCGCGATTGTCCCGGTGCGATATCCTGCGTCCCTTCGGGCGAAAAACCGGCCAAAATGCCCGGCGATATCTCCCGTGATTATGATCGGGTTTCAACCAAAGACCTTGATGACATCCTGATCAACCTGCGCGACCGGCGACGGCTTCCAGACGGCCAAAATGATCCATCCCCCTTGGCCGGGGTTCAAGGAAAGATCGCGGTCACGCGCCTTGAAAACCAACAGTTCGCCCTGCCCAAACCGGGCTCTGGCGCACCGACCACACATATTATCAAAGTCCCAAAACAGGGCGACGAGGCCCTTGTTCATCAGGAAGCTGCCCTGATGACACTCGCATCCAAAGTCTTGCCCCTGCCCGTGGCAAATGTGAACCCGATTGAGGTTTCTGGCGGTACGGCCCTTCTGATTGAACGGTTTGATCGCAAAATCGAAAACGGAAAAATCTATCGCATTCATCAGGAAGATTTCTGTCAGGCGCTCTCGCTGGCCCCGACCCTGAAATATGAACGCAACGGCAATGACGATCACAAATTTTCCGCAGCGGGCGTATCGTATATCCTTGGTGAAACCGACGTCCCGCTCATCTCGCGGCAGAATTTTGTTCTTTTATCCATCTTCAATCTGGTGGTCGGCAATACCGACAATCATGCCAAAAATCATGCGATCCTGTATCCGGCACACGGCCAAAAGCCGCACCTCGCCCCGGCCTATGACATTGTCCCGGTGGTTCTTGACCCATCCGTCACCCATGATTTTTCGTTTCATATCGGTCAGGCCAAAAAGATTGAGGACCTGACCCCATCTGATGTCGCCGCCTTCCTTTCCGGGATCGGATTTAACCGCATCATGCGCACCGAAAAATCCCGCACCCGATACTTCAATGAATTGTGCGGACTTCTTCAGGCCATCGAAGACAATCTGGAAACACTCGAAGGAAGCGGCTTAAAAGCCTGCCGGGATATGATCGCGCAAAATATCGCGACCCTTGCCAAAATACTCAATGTCGCAGTCAGACAAACACCCCGCGACGCCTTCATCGCACAGGGCGGCGGCTGGGGCATCGGTTCCTAGGAATACTGAGGCTCCTAAACCTTCTCCCCCATCCGCGCATCAAACGCCGCCCGCGCCGCCTCAACCTCGGGCATTTTATCATTGGTCCAGGCATAAAGGGCCTTGAACGGTTCAATCAGGGTGCGGCCAAGCGGGGTGATTTCATATTCCACCGCGACCGGCGATGTCGCGATCACGTGGCGCGCAATGATGCCGTTGCGCTCAAGTTTGCGCAGCGTCTGGGTCAGGGCCTTTTGCGTGATGCCCTCAAGCCCGCGCTTGATCGCGTTAAACCGAAGCGGCTCCTTGGCCAGCACCGCCAAAATCATCATCGACCATTTATCGGCAATCTGATCAAACAGCAGGCGCGACGGGCAGTCGGCGCTAAATTTCTCAATCGAACATTCTTTCATCATCATATTTCCTCTTTCCGGTCCTCTTCCCGGTGCTTTGCGTCCCACATTGCCCACCCGTCATGGCGCGGGTGGTTTCCTTGAGTATACCTGGTTTCATAAAGGTGCCTCATTGACACCAAGTATATATCATATATCTAGTCTCCAACATAGACTTTCATAGTTTCGGAGGCTCCGCGATGAGCAACACAGACATTCTGTTTCAGCCCTTTGCGCTGAAATCCCTGACCCTGCCCAACCGTATCGTCATGGCGCCGATGACCCGGACCAAGGCCGAAAACGGCGTTCCCGGTGCGATCAATGCCCAATATTACCGCAAGCGCGCCGAAGGCGGCGTTGGTCTGATCCTGTCGGAAGGCACGGTTGTGGACCGTCCGGCATCGCGCAATGATCCGGCCATTCCGTTTTTCCACGGCGCTGACGCCATGGCGGGCTGGACCAATGTTGCCAAGGCCGTGCATGAGGCTGGCGGCAAAATGGGCCCGCAAATCTGGCACACCGGCTCCACCCGCTATACCGAATGGGAACCAGATGCCCCGGTCGAAAGCCCGTCTGGCCTTGTTGGCCCCGATGAGCCGCGCGGCAACACCATGTCTGAGTCTGACATTGCCGACACCATTGCCGCCTTTGCCAAGGCCGCCCTTGATGCCAAAAACGCCGGGTTTGATACCTTTGAAATTCACGGCGCACACGGCTATCTGATTGATCAGTTCTTCTGGTCGGGCACCAACCTGCGCACCGATCGCTTTGGCGGCAAAACAATCAAGGAACGATCGACCTTTGCCCGCGAAGTGGTTAGCGCCATGCGTGCGGCCGTTGGCGAAGATTTCCCGATCATCCTGCGTGTCAGCCAATGGAAACAGCAGGATTTCACCGCCCGCCTTGCCACCACCCCCGATGAAATGACCGATTGGCTGGCCCCATTGGTTGAGGCCGGGGTGGATATCATTCACGCGTCGCAACGCCGTTTCTGGGAACCGGAATTCCCCGAACTGGACGGCGAAAAGGGCCTGAACTTTGCCGGTTGGGCCAAAAAACTGACCGGGGCCGCAACCATTTCGGTCGGTTCTGTCGGCCTGTCATCGGACTTCATCGGCGCGTTTTCGGGCGAATCTTCGGAAAAGGCCGGGCTTGATGCCCTGACCGAGCGTATGGAGAAGGGTGAGTTTGACCTGATCGCCGTCGGCCGTGCGCTGATCTCTGATGCGCAGTGGACCAACAAGGTGCAAAAAGGCGCGTTTGACAGTCTCGAAGACTTCAACCCCGCCGCCTTGGCCGAACTGGTGTAAAACCCACCGCGCGCGTATCGCATCCACCACAAAACAGCCCGCCACTCACCGGCGGGCTGTTTTTTTATGCTGGCAACGTTAACACTGTTTAGTTTCGCACGCCCGGCTGCGGCTGCACTCCACCGGCAAATATGCTACGCTGGGGCCATGCCAAAACTTGATCTCAACACCCTGATCTCCGCCCTACAAACCCGCACCCCCGGCCCGTTTCATTTCCCCGAAATCTATGGTTCGGGGTGGGACCAACTTTACATCGGCGATAAGGTCAAGCTCGGCCATGCCTTCATGGATGCCGTGCGGGCGGGCGAACTGCCCGGTGTTACCGATACTGGTAGAAAAAAGGATGGCGGACGGCTCTATCACTGGGCCGGATGATGGCATTGATCAAGGCCTAACCCAACACCATCGGCCCCAAAAACACCACCGCCCCGGTGGTCAGGACAAGCCCGCCAATCATCAACGCCCCGTCGCGCACCGTGATCGCCAAACCAAACACGGCAATCGCCATCATCGGAATAATCCCGGCAAAGGGCACCATTTCAAAAAACGGCACGGTGAACGACAGCACCAGACAGACAAGGGCCGCCACCCGGATGCCAATCGGCCCGGTCAGATGGGCCAACCGCCCACCAAACCAGCGGTCCATCCGCTGTGCCGTCGGGGTCAGCCGGTCCATCGCGTGCTGAACCCGCGCGCCGTTAACATGGCGTTTTGCAATAAAATCGGGCAGCCACAGGTGATCGCGCCCCAACAGGATTTGCAGGGAAAAAAGCGCGATGATAATCGCCAGAAAGGCCGGCACCATCGGGATCCCCGACAATGGCGACACCCCGATCAGGGCTGGCAGGAACAAGAACGGCCCATGGCTGCGCCGTCCAAATTCCGAAACCATATCGCCAACCGACACCATGCTGGCGCCCTCACCACGGCGTTCAAGGCGCGCGACAATCTCGCGCACCGATGTGATGTCGGGTTTATCCATGATGGTGGCTCCGCCCATGTGTGGCAGGACCAGTCCCAGTCCCAAGGCACGCACGCCCGACACCGGTATAAAAACAGCTATAAAAAGGGTAAATACGCATATCCTGACAACGTCGGGCGGGGTGGTTTGGTTCCACCCCGGGCGGTATCAGCAATAAGGTGGCTTAACGCAATTCTTCGGGCAGCACATGCACCCCGTCATCGCCCAGCCGCACGTCATCAACGCGCGTGACATATTCCACCGACAGCACATCATAAAGATGCGGGAACAGCGTGCCACCACGGGCCGGTTCCCATTTTAGCTTATCGGCAATCGGGGCGACCGGCACGCGCAGAAGTTTTAAATGATCGCGCCCGGCATAATGCAGCGCAAGGGTTGCGGCCAACGTATCGCCCGTCGAAAAATGGATAAAACCATCGGCGATATCGTGCGGCGCACCGTCATACTGCCCGTCTGACAGGGCCTGCGCCCATTCGTCCGACCCCAGTACGCGATAGATTGTAGTATCTGTTGTGTTTGTCATGGATGGAATTTAGGGGGTCGCACCCCGCGCCGCAAGCACAAAGGGCGAACTTATTGCCCGCTATATCCGTGCCGCACATTCGCGGTACTTGTCCTTGAAACCGGCAAGATCAACCTGCTTTTCCATCGCCACACCCGCAGGACTGGTCCAGCTAACCGTCATGTCCGGGGCGTCCAGAATGGCCGTCTTGATTGCCGGAGCGGTCCAGTAAAACACATCATTGCCCGGCGCCTTGAAAACCTTATCGCCAATCTGCGCGGTGATTTCCAGACGCTGGGTTATGGGGGCAACGAATTCCAGTGTGCGCTGGACATATTCGCGCGACCGGAAAAACTTGAACCGCACATGCGTGTTGGGCGATGTCACATAGCACGCCACGTCACCGGTGCCGGGGAAACTTGTCGCATAAACCTCCCAGGTTTCCGACGCGAACGCGGGGGCACGCACAAAAAACACCCCCAACCCGCCAAGCAACAGTGCCGCACACAAACCCTTCACAACGCCCTCCCAAGTGGTCAACAGGCCCCAACCCTATATCAACCCAAAGGATAAGTTCAACCGGCGTATTGCGCATAGGTTGCGCGCCGAACTCACTTCAGAACATTGGATGCCCGCCTGCGCGGGCATGACGAAGATGACAGAAAACCCGCCCCTTCTTCGTGACAGCCCCCGCACCGACAGCCCCCCGCACCCATCCGTCACCCCCGCGAAGGCGGGGGTCCATGTAGCAAGATGCAGACCACAGCCCTCCCGGATCGGCGAAGTCAAACGCCCCGCTTTCACACGCATCAAAATCATGTTAAATTGGCATTTAATTAAATGCTTTAAAGGTGCGACATGGACATCACCAAGGATATTCGCCCACTGACCGAGTTCAAACGCGACACGGTCGCCTTCACCAAACGCCTGCAAGAAACCCAGCAACCGACCGTCCTCACCGTCAATGGCAAGGCATCTTTGGTTGTGATGGATGCCAAGGCGTGGCAGGACATGCAAAATCGGCTGGAATACAACGATGCGGTTGATGGCATTCGTACTGGCCTGCACCAGATTGCCGATCAAAAAGGCGAAGACGCCAACAGTTTTTTTGACAACCTCACCAACCGCGACGGATGAAACATTACCGGGTCATCATATCGCCCAAGGCAGGCCGCGATATCATCGCAGCCTATGACTGGCTTTATGATGAAAACCCGGCCTATGCCGCCCAATGGCGTGATGGCCTGCGTCACGCTGTGATGCGTCTGCAAACCCTGCCCTTTGCCCACGCTGTTGCTCCGGAAAGTGCCGAGTTCGATATGGAAATCCGTCACATGCTCTATGGGCGCGGCACACCGTGGCGGGTGTTTTACTGTATCAGCGAAGATCAGGTCTCAATCCTGCACGTCCGGCATGGACGGCAGGATTATTGGCAGGCAAAAGCAACGAATACAGATGAAGAATAAGTCAGCACATGAATAAATGGGGACGGTCACCTTTTATTCAAAATAAAAAGAAAGCAGAATGAAAACAAACAAAATCGAACTTGAAGAAAGATTGTCTTGGGATGAATTTGAGACAAAAATATCTCAACTTTTAGTAGACAATGACAAGGCTCGAGAAAACTCTTTCACCGTCGTAAGTGAATGGATTTTCCGCGGTCAGTCAAATTTTGGATGGGGCCTCGAAACGTCGCTGGAGAGATTTCTCCGAAGCAACAATTTAGCAGGATCGGAAGCATTCTCCGCTTCAGATTATTATCGAAAACTTTCAAGCATTGTCCCGGCAATCAATTCTCTAACCGAGTTCAGATGCGAAGATTTTAGCACAGACCCTATCAATCTAAAGCTCTGGGAGAGTTTGCCTAAGCTTGAATTGATGTGTTTCGCGCGCCATCACGGCTTTCCAACGCCTCTGCTTGATTGGAGCCTATCACAGTATGTCGCAGCATTCTTTGCGTATGCCAATTCTGATGGTCACACGGATGTCGCGATATACGCATTCCAAGAATATGCTGGCAAAGCTCGAGCAGGATGGGTTTCTGAACCAATGTGGCATGAGATAGGACCGTATATAGAAACGCACCCCAGACATTATAGACAGCAAAGCTGTTACACAGTATGCCTAGCCGAGAATCAAGAAAAAGACATCGTATTCAAGAACCACATCGATGCTGTCGTTGCCAACCCCACATCCCATAATGTGAAAAAATTCATCTTACCGGGAGAACAAAAGAAATATGTTCTTCGAAAGCTAGATAAGATGAATATCAACGCTCATACATTGTTCGACAACCACGAGGGCCTGATGCAAGACTTAGCTTACAGGCAGTTCATTTTTTCAGATTTCTAGATATCTTCGCAGACTGGCTAAAATTCCCCCATCTCATTTAGCTGTTCCTCTTATCCGCACTCCGCTTCACCACACTCACACCAAGCACCCCAAGCGCAATCCCCCAAATCGGGCTGGTATTGACCAGCGCCGCAATGATCGCCGGGGCCTGCAACGGCGTTAAGATAATGGCGTAGGCAATCGCCCCCATGGTCATGATCCATGTGAGTGCGACGGCATAGCCAAAGCTCGGTCGCCAGCGGCGCACAAACGCATCTTCGCTAGCAACCTCTGCCCGGATGGTGCGGTTGATGGATGTGAGCGTTTTGGTATCGCGTGCCAGTTCAATTTCGGCCATACGTTCGGTGTGGCGGTTGGCTTCAAGAATTTGGGTGGGGGTGACATCCCCCTTGGTCACGGCGTCTTCGACCTGTTTCAATGTATCGGCCGCCGTTTTGGCAATCGGGTTGTCGATATGGTCAAGTCCAGCACCCACCGCTTTGATAAGGAGCGGCAGGCCGATCTGGGCGAGCAATGCGGGGATCATGGGCGGGCTCCTTTTTACGAAATACCGCGATAAAACAAATGGTTGCCAATTTCGGCCACCGGCACATGGCCGCGCGCCCAATAGGGATCAACCGCATGGGTGTGGTAATGCGTCGCCCCCTCGGTCGCATCGGGCAAATCGCCCGTCACCGCGCGGTTGGCAATGCGTTTGCACAGCCGATACGCACGATCACGCGGGTTGACCGCGAGCAACTTTTTGCGGTTGGGATCGGCTTGGTTCCAGCAAGAAAACTGCCCCGGTTTGAGGCACACCGCCTTGATGTCATTGCCCCACCAATAGCGCCCGCGCGACCGCGCAAACGCCACCCGGTTGAGGATCACGGACGCCACCGCCTCAATCCCGGCCAGCTCCTCGCCGCGTGCTTCGCCGTATAATGTGCGCGCCAGAATTTCGGCCTCCGTCAGGGTTTCAACATCATTTCGGGGGGCAAAAGTATTCATCGTCATTGGGAATATCCTTTGTGTTCAAGTTTGGCCTCAATCCGCAACAGATGGCCCGTCAGGCGTTTTTCAATGTCTTTGAGGTACGGGATCGAAACGTAATTGCGCGCAACGTCGAGTTTAAATTCCGCCAACCCGTCACGCAGGTCGCCAACATCGCCTTCATGGCGGCTGCGCATGCGTTCAATCCGGGTCAGAAGTTCCGAACGCATGCGCCAGTGCAGCCAGAACAGGCTGGCCACCGCCGGAATTTCGACCGCCGTGATCCACCAGATCACGTCAACCGGTTGGGTCATGGGGGTCTCTCCTTTTCCAAGGGGGGCAAGGGGGCATCCGGCCCCGCACGTGCCGGAATTTCGAGATGCCCACCCCGCAGAACAAAAAAAGACCCGCAAACCAATCGGCTTGCGGGTCAGTTCAGGAGGTCATCTCATCGCATATCTTCGCACGTCATCGCGGTCAGAGGGTCGGCATAAAGTCGTGTCGAACCAGGGTCGGGCGCGTTGTTCCGGCGAATTAGTCGGGCGAACTAGTCCGGCGCATTGATCCGGCGAAACGCATTGGCGTCTCCAAGCCATCACTCTCACGCCGCCCGTCTCAAACCATCAGTCACGCCACCAGCCTCAGGCCGCCGGGCCCTTGATCTTTTCTTCAAGTTCCTGCCACGCCTCGCCAGAGGCCACAAGGCAACTTGGCCCGGACGGATAGGTGAACAAAATGGTCCAGGTTTGTCCGTCGGGCGCCTTAAGCACCTCGATCACCCCGCCATTGGATGTGACACCCACGGCAATCGGTTCTTCGGAATATTTCGCACTCAGGCTGCTGATGACTTTCGCACGGTCACCGCACACCGGGGACCCGGCATTGGCCGGGGATGCAACCGTAACGGCACCTGCCACCACGGCAATCAAGCTCAGTGTTTTCCACATGGTCAGGCCTCCTTGCAGTCAGGTGCGCCCAAAAGGGGCGTCTTGGTGTCCTGCACTGCTAAATTGATCAACAAATTGATCAAAAAATAAATTGGGGCCGCCTTCCGGCGACAGACCGCTGTCTGCCTTAACTGAAGTCACCTTTAGTATAGTAAATTTTGCCAAATACTATTCTTTGATATAATAAACGTAAGCATCAAATCTGAAAATTCCATGAATATTTCACATTTGTGATACGCATCGGCGCTAACCACTTGGCATTGTGAGAAAAGTTTTTTACTCCCTCACTGCCTGTAAACGGTCCCGTTACGGATTAAACCCGTTTTGGGCATTAAAAACACCGCCATATGCCCGCCAGTCGGCCCGTCTCAGCGGCATTTCCACCCGTGGCAGGCGCACCGGCTCGCTTAAAATACAGCCCGCCACCGCATCCAGCCCATCGTCATGATCCTTGCCATCGGGATGCCATTCACGCATCTGGCGGACAAACGGCGTTGTGCGGACCGGCTCATGCACATGCAGCAACCCGGCCCCCAGCACTGCGCCAAAGGCATCCTCGATCCGGGTCGCCTTATGGGCACTTTCATGATGTTCTACGACGCTGGCCGCCCATCCGATTGATTTAAGTTCGCGGCGCAGGATATTGGGCAAAAACCGGCCAATGCCATTTGTTTCCACCCGCACAGACGGCAAATGATGCCCGGCCATAAAGTTTGCGACCTGCACACAGAGCTGACTGGCTTCATCCATGCGCGCGCCATCCGTATCCTCTGGCACCACGGACGCCCGCAGCCACGCCAGATCATGCAACCAGTATTCACCCTGATCACAGATATAAACACACGCCACCACCGCCCCGTCACCGGTTGCCGATCCAAAACTCGGATCAAAATGGCAGGCCGACGCCACCATATGACGGTCCCCGATGCGCAGCCGAAGCCGCCCGTTGGCATGTTCAATCTCACGCGCCGCGTCATAGAATTTAAGTTTTGCGGGGTCGAGCATCCCGGCGACAGGGGCCATCATTTCAAGCATCATCTGGCTTTGAAACTTGCGCCGTGATGTGCGCGATTTAATTGCGGCAATCGCGCCCGCATCAAACCGTTCCGGCCAGTTTGACGCCCCATGCTCATTGACGATGGGCAGGGTAAACCGTGAAAAACCATTCAAAAACGGTGCCGCTTCGCCGGTTTCCGGGCGGACCTCATCGGCATAGATCGAATAAAAACTGTGCGGCGTGCCGACATAAAGCTGCGTGCCACCGGGCGACAGCACATAGGAAATCTCACTCAATTTTTCGCGCAGTTCGGCCCGTTTATGGGCGGTATCGCTGTTTTTGGGCACCTCGACATCATCGCAAATCACCACATCGGCCCGCGACCCGGTGATATTGCCACCAATGCCGACCGCCTGCATGGACGGATCACGCAACACCGCACCCCGCTTAACCGTAAACCGCTCCGTCCCCCAATCGGCACTGCCGCCCGGCACCAGCCCGGCCAGAAGCGGATGGCGCTCCACAATGCGTTTGACGTTGCGCACCATCTTTTTCGCCAGCTCAAGATCGGCCGCCAGCACCAGAATGCGCACATCCGCATTGCCATAAAGCACCCACGCACAAAACAACCCGACCAGCGTTGATTTCCCCGAACTGCGAAACGCCATCATCAACAGCTCATGCCGCCCGCTTTTCCAGCACTCCTCCAACCAGTTGGCCATAGCACGATGATGGGCCGGCAACGCCACCCCCACCATCCGGTCCCAGATCCAGACGAATTCGGCAAAGCCCGCGATTGGCATCTGTCGCTCCTTTTCTGGATTTTTCGGTTTAACTCATCACTGCAGGCACCGCTCAGCGTCTTCAGTCCTGCCTGCCCGTTACAGACCTGTTTGAAACGGGGCGGCACACTTTCCAATATCCAGGGAGACCCCTTAAATGAAGAAGACACATTCTGCGTGGCGCTTCATCCTGGCGGCCTTTTGGGCTGTGCTGGCGATGGCATTCATCGGTGCAGGCAGTGCCCATGCCGCCCCACCCAAATTTTGCGCACCAACAACCTTTTCGCTGAGCGGCAGCGTTGCCGACCAGTTCTGGAACAACGTCACTCCCAACCAATGGGCGAAAATGCTGTCCGCCAATTGGCAAGATAACGGATTTCATTTTTATGGACGCGTACGTCAACGTGGTCCCGATGCCGGGATCAACACACCATCAGACCTCGAAAGTGAAATCCGCAAAGGCACCCCAAAACCAGAAGGCACCCCAAATCGCTGGCAGATCAATCTGCCTATTCTCAGCTCGGGCGGTCAACCTCTCAGGGTCATTTACGACTATGATGGCAGCAAAAACGCCAAATGCAGCCTTGTGACACTGTCATACTAAATAGCACCTGCAAAACAGCAGGTGATCGGCAAGACAGCGGAGCGACCAAAGCCCGCTGTCTTGCATCTTCCAAAAACAAACGGGGAAATGTCGATCAAAGATGCTGGTTCACATCCATCCGGCCATGCAGGATACGGACAACCTCGATGGCGTCACCTGCCTGCCGGTAATAAATCACATGCGCCCCGGCGGCGATTTTGAAATATCCGTCGCGAATATCGCATTTCTGCCCGATGCGCGTTGCGCTTGCCAGTTCGGCAAAGACATTCAGAAAATCACGAATGTATCTATCGGCTTGCCTCGCAGACCAGCGCTGCTGTGTATAAAGCCAGATTTCTTCAAGGTCGGCCTCCGCCCGGGCGGAAATCCGATATTCCGGATTACCCGCCATGTCTGGCATTCATCCGCGCAAGAAATGCGTCGCCGTCAAACGAGGTCGCAACGCCCGATTTCTCGCCTTCTATAAGCGCATCCTGTAAGGCACGGACTTTCACCTCATGCTCTTCCAGCAACCTCAACCCCGCCCGCACCACGTCACTGGCCGAGCCATAACGCCCCGACTGGACCTGTCCTTCGATGAAACCGGTGAAATGATCCCCAAGCGAAACCGATGTATTGCGTGCCATGACAAACCTCCTTGATACCAAGATGTATTATATATTGGTATCGACTGTCTGTGCAATCCCGGCATCAAGTCCCTCGCCCCTAAAGCACCCGCCACGTCTCCCCACTGGCAAGGTTGCGGACGTAATCAACAACCTCCCCGTTCCAGTGATAGGAAAAATGATCGCCCTGCACAGGAACCGGCACCACATCGGGCCAGAACGCCGCAATGCAGGCGCCCCCGTCAAAGCGCACACTGGGCCAGTAAAGCCCGTCCGATCCGGCCGTCCGCCGTTCGGCACCAAACTTTTGCGAGGCCGCGTAATCATCGGGGTCAAGCAATGCTGCCATCCCGCTCACATCGTCAAACACATGATCAATCCGCCCAACCAGCTCGCGAAACTGCGATGTCCAGCCCGGTTCCTCATCGGTGGCGCGCATGGTGAGCGCGTGATGATGCACGGTTTCGGCAATCGCCACCGACCGGCTGTCGCCCGCGTAATAAAGCCCGTATGTGCCATCGGAAAAACGCCCCGGACGATAGGGGGAACAATGGACAAACGGCGCCATCACATAACTCGCCCCCGGCCCCGATACCCGGCGCTCGACCGGCACCTTGGCCAGCGTACCGATACTCTCGCGCAGGCGCGGGTTCATCTTGGCCTCGGCCGATGCAAGGGCCTCCCAATCAGCGGGATCGGCAATGTCTTCAAACAGGTCAATCGGCGGATAGATCGACCGGATCATCCGAATACACTGCGGCCACGCAACATGCCGGGTTGGAACATCATCCCCACCCATCACCAGCCGCCCCGCTCCGCATCGAGGTAGCTTCGAACATCAACAATATCCATAATCTCGCCGCGCATCATGACCTCAAGCGCGCTGACACCGCCAAACGCCGCATTGGGCTTGCGGACCCAGGCATAACCGCGTGCCGGATCGCGAAACAGGTATCGCAACCCTTTGTGAATCCCGATCAGCATCGCCATGCGCGTGCGCAAATCACGATCAATCCGCCCGATATCCTTTTTCTTCCACCGCGCCCATGTGCGTGCCGGCATATCGCCCAGCAACACGCGCGCTTCCTGATCACTTAAATCCCACACGCCAAACAGATTGACCGTGGCGCGCGCCAATGCCGCCGCCTCATCCTCGGTAATCGCCCCCACTTCGGGCCGCGCCCCGGTTGGCTCTACAATCGCGAATTCCATGTCAATCCTCCATTTGGCATATATATAGCATATTTATGCCAAATGGCAAATAGCCCTCGTAGCGGCAAAACCCGCCACCGAGCCCGCCGTCCCATGGACTCCCGCCTACGCGGGAGTGACGAAGCAATGGAAAAGCCCTTCCCACAAAACCGCCCCCTACCGCGTGGAAACCCCACCCCAAAAAACCGTCATTCCCGCGACGGCGGGAATCCAGACAGACGCGCCACACACGCCAATCTCACCGCGCAACCTCAAGCCGCACGTCACGTCATGTCGATAAAACCGGAAAATTTCGACACGTCGGCAAGATGTGTCGATGCAATCGACATACTGATGTAACGTGCTCAATTGCCGCAAATATTACAACTGCACGCCGGGCTCATGCCTATTTCTGGCAACTTGCTCTGAATGAAAAAAACAGAAGAACGACGCCTTTGGAAAATAATTAACTTTCGTTATTCATAGGCTTAATTATCCTAAATCAGATCAAAATCTGGAGAGATAGATGAAAAGCATATGGTTTTATTTGTTCTGTGCCTTATCTCTTTCAGGCTGCGGATTGGCTGATCGAGAATATGCGAGTTGGCCGGTAGAACCATATTCACGTGGTTGTGAGGATGTTGATCTATTTCTCGCCGAGCCCCCGCTCTGTGTTTCAACCCTTCACACGGAAGACGGCTTCCAATACCGCGATGAGTTTGCCGCCTGCAAACAAAGCATGAATAATTATTTTTCTTACCTCGACAGAATGATCGAATGCAGCGTCACCAAGACAAGTGTTGGTATAGAAGATGCTCAAAGAGAATTTTCTACGCTAACGAAGTGCAAGAACGAAATGTCACCCGAATGCTCAACTGAAAAAGTTGAGGAAACTTACCAGAAAGTACCACATTCCATAATCGGACTATGGTTTCCATTGGAATGTCAGCGCGACGGAGAATTTGCTGCCAATATTTGCATATCCCATCTAAATTCTGATTTAGATGATATCCGCGACATATATTCAGCAGAACACAGGAAATTGGTTCGTGAGGCGAAAACAAAATCCGACGAAGCGATCAGGCTGTTTAATTGTAAGGCAAACAGAGAAAAATTTTGCTTCTAAACTTCAAGATGACCTAAAGATCGCCTCGCTTTTACCCACGCCCTATATTCCTACCCCTCACGCCCCGCCAAAGCCCCCCGCGCCTCCTTAATCAACCTCTCAACATCCACATCCTCCCCCGTCCGTGCCGCGCCTTTCTCAGTCCGGCTATCGGCCCCCTTGTCCCCGTCCGATGCCCAGCGCAACAGCTTGATCAGGCAGTCCAGATGCCCAAGCCCCGCCTTGCACGCCGTCTGATGGGCGGTGAAATCCTTGGCGTCACGCAAAAGGGCGGCCTGCTGTGCCGCCCGGCGATAGGCATTGCGCACCCGTTTGATATCACCGGGTAAATCGCGCAACAGGTCTTCGCGCAATGTCGCGACGGGATCGGTTTTTTCTGGTTCACGCATGGCCTATCCTTACACCGTTGAAAGCGCCAAAAGCCGCGCATCCGAAAGCCGTTCCGGCCAATAAGCCAGATTGCGCAAATGCCCGTTCAAATGCTTATCCACACCATCATACGACCCCAGCACGATGTGGGTAAAATTGCGCGGCAGGGCAAAGCCATCCGGGCTTTTAAGCACAGCCCCATTTACCCCCACCGCCACCACATCATCCTCCCACGCCAGCGCAATCCGTGCCCGCGTTCCCGGCAACAACGTGCCATACAGCGACTGGGTGACAATCGGCTGCCCACCTTTGCGCAAGCTCACCCGCAACTGATCGGCATCACTGTCATAACCAAGATCAAGATGATCATCATTCAGGCTGCTTGAGTAAAGCTGCACGATCCGCCAAATCCCGTCCCACGCAGGCGGCAATTCCAGATCAAACACAAACGTCCCCGCCCCTTGGGCAAACCAGTCACCGGGATCAAGCATCACCTGATCGGGCGCACGGGCGGCGGGAATGCCGTGACTGATCATATCGCTGCTCGGAACCGGCCCGGCTTCAAGCTGCGCATTCCAGATCAGCACCGATGCGGCCAATCCCGAAACCGCCGTGCTGATTTTCGGATAACGCGTCGCCCCCGATGCCGTCTCAGACACCGACACCCGCTGCCACGCCTCATCCAGCGTAACCCCCTGCGCCGATGGCCCATCAATCCCGCCAAGGGTGACATCGGCCGTCCCCGACACCGCCCGCATCCAGACGGCGAAGCTGTATGTATCGCCGACCGTCAAATCCCCGACATTCTGATAAAGTCCATCCGTGCCCCCGGAACTGCCCGGAAGATCAAGCGCCATCGCGCTCATGCTGCCATCAGGGGCGGCAACCGTACTGGTGGTCACACTAACCCCGGCATTCTTTTCCCAAAGCGCATTGTCAAACGCGGTTGAATAGCGAAGCAAATTGGTCGCCGCCCCCTCAATAAGAAGCCCCCGCGCCCGACCAAGGCCATCATATTCATAGCCCGGCGCGTCGATGGGCTGCGGGCTCAGCACGCCGTCCATCCCCCGGATCCGTTTGGTGCTGGCGCGCGCAAATTTCATACAGGCCGCAAGCGGCTGATACCGCAATCCCATGTGCGTTTCCTCCTGATCGTCATCACTGAAAATGTCGAAAATCGCCAGTTTCTGGCGTTCCCCCGGCCCGATGCCCGCACGTCCCCGGCATGCCCGCGAAAGTGGGAATCCCTATCGCCACACCGAACCAACGCCACCATGGATGCCCGCCTTACGCGGGCATGACGGTATGTAAAACGGCGACATGAAACGAACGTCATTCCCGCGAAGGCGGGAATCTCATGCCCTACGTGCCCAAACGTCGAGATTCCCGCTTTCACGGAAATAACGGGTTTAAAACAGCCCTACCCGCCAATCCGATGCAGATGAAACCAGGTCAGAATGTTACTTTCGCCAATCTGCCGGGTGGCCGCATCGCTGTGCGCCAGCCGGACCCGAAGGCCATTTGCCGCCCCGACATCAATCCGCGCCACGCCACTCAGGCGCAACGTGTGATAAGCCCCCGTGCCAATGGCGGTGATGTCCGATGATTGCATATGGGTCGTCCAAACCCCGGCACCGGCACCGGCCAAACGTTCAAGATACAGGTTCACCATCACCACCTCGTCCGTCACCGGGAATTTCACCCCGATATCAACGTGGTAAAACCCCGGCGGCAGGCTGCTAACCCCGTGAACGGCACTGTCATAAAGGCTGTGGCTGTCTTCAGTCACCTGATCCCATTCGATTAAAAACGCCCCACCGGCGGGCATGTCCTGTGCGGCGGTGCGCAGCAGTTTGACGATCGGCCCGTTTTCACGCACCGGCGCGGCAAACCACCGCCCGCCATCACAAATCACATCAACCATATCGCCCCGGATCGGCAACGGATAAAGCATGGCGTCCGCCGCCCCATTCACCGGCGTGATCACATCGCCACTGGCCGCCATGATATCCACCTGCGTGCCATCGCCATTAAACAGCCGGTATCGCACGCCATTCCGCGCCAATGTCGCCACCGGCAAGGTTGCCCGTGCCCCGTTTGACAGCCGCACCAGCGATCCGGTTTCGCGAATGTCCATGATGCGGTTGGTCGGTGCATCAATCACCGGCATCCGGCGCTCATCCTCCCAGCCCAGCAAATTCTGGCTACGAAAATCAAGGTCGATCATCGCCCCGGCATCATGTTGCCCAAACGCTTTTTGCGCGGTTTCGCACCGGCTTTGTGCGGCCTCGGCCCGGCTGGCGGCACCCTTGGCAAGGGCGGCGTTTTGACCCGCCCCGGCAATCTCATCGGCCTTTGGGCCATTCGATAACCCGTTTCCCGCATCGTTCCAGATCAATGCCCGCCCGGCATCCATTGCGGGCAATGTCATATTGGCCTGATCCAGATCGGGCGCCCCCAACCGCAATGTGCCCGCCAAGGCCCGATCGACATCGCCAAGGGCAGCCGTCAGATAATCCAGATCACGATCAAGCGCATCGCCGCGCGGACTGCCAACACTGCCATAGGCACTAAGCCGCCGCAGTTTCAGCATCCGGGCCAGAATGATCTCGGCCCCCAAAACCGGCGGGGTTTCAAACCGCACCGTGCCGCCGATGGCATCATCATGCGTGGCCAGCGCAATGTGAAACCCGGTGGTCACCACCGCGCCATTGACCGACACCTGCACATCACCGACGTCAAACACATCAAAGCCAAATGGAAAATCCGTGCGTGCCCCATCGCCGTGATAGCCGATGGATGCTGTGGCCTGATTGGTGAAAACCGCCCCCATATCCCTGATCCCTCCGTCCGCTGATGTACCGAAATCCGATCCGCGTGGTTGGTTATCCGCCCCAACCGTCGCGCCGCGCAAACCACGCGCTTAGACGTGCCACCGTGTCATCCTGTGCCGATCGCAACAGCGACTTTTCGCGCCAGTCGGCCCGTTGATTGATCTGATTGCGTTTGCGCGTGGCCTCGGCATCATCAAGCGCCGCATCGGACAGGGCGGCCTTTTCATATCCGGCCAGAACCGCACTGGCCGACCCGCTGCCCCCGGTCAGAAGCCCCGATGCGCCTTGGCGGGCGCGGATTTGCGCCTGTCGCACCCGCAATTCTTCGGCCCGCGCCACATCGCGTTCGGCCTTGCTTGCGGCAATCGCCTCAAGATCGGCCTTCCTTTGGGCTTCGGTCTGGGCCACGGCACTTTGCTGCCGGGCTTGGTTGGCCGAAATTTGCTGTCCGGTTTGCAGGGCCGATGCCGCCATCGGCACAATTGATGAAAATCCACCCATCAGTCATTCACTCCCAACTCACTTGCCACGCCGAGCAATAAAAAAGGCCGGGGAAGATCCCCGGCAATGCGCCACAATCCGCTGTTGACCGTCCCGCCACTGCCGCGCCGCCAGCCAAGGCTGCGCAGCGTGATATCGCCGCTATAAAGTCCGTCATTTGCATCTGGATCATCGCCCGTAACCGGCAACCGCACATCACGCAATCCGCGCCCGGTATCCATGCGAAGCTGCCCGGTTTTCTGCACCCGCAGCGTTGCCGAAATCAACCGCACCGCATTGCCGCCATGCGGGCGCGTGCCATCGGATGCTGCGGGTGGCAGGGCCGAAATTTCATGGGTAAAGGGCAAGCCAACGCTAAGTGTCTTCACCGCATCGGGCAAAGTCACAGTGCCCCCGCCAATTGGGTGATCATGGATCAACTGATTGCCCGCCCAGACCGACACCCTTTGCCCGTCCAGCGCATCAAGATGGCCCCAATGGCGACGCGGCACGTGCCCCGGTTCAAGCGCCTGATCAATGGCCAGATCAAGACCGGCATTCGCATCAAACACCCCAAGGAAGTAACGCTCCGCGCGCTTGATCGCGACATAGACATCCCCGCCCGACACCGCCACGGCGCGAAACGCGCTGTCTTGCACCGATTGCGATGACCAGGCGGTGATGTTTTCACTGCGATACTGTGTCAATGTTCCCAAACTGCCATCCCCCATCACCACATGCAGCAACCGGCGATCCGCGTCATAGGCCTGATCCATTGGCTGCTTGACCAGATGGCGCGACAGGAGTGCCAGATCGGCCGATCCATAGGCTTGCTCGACATCGGTAAACAGGAATTCGCGAATTTCATGCCCGCTGCGCCCGGCAAATACCGTCGCCCCGTCAATATTGACCAGTGGCACAGTGCGGTGACTTTGGCTGCCGATCCGGGTTTGGCGGGTGATTTGAATGTTGGCTGGCGTTAACGGATCGCCCGTCACCATCCATTCCGACCCGCTGGTAAACACCTGCAAATGCCGCCCGGCAAACACCCCGGTAATTGCATTGACCTGATCGGCCAGAAGGGCAAATTCAATCGCCTCGTCATCCAGCCCTTCGCCAAGATCAAAGTTGAACAAATCGCCCGACCGCGACATCCACAACCGGTTGGGCAAATCGCGCGATCCACCAATCACCATGCGGTCCTGATGAAACGTCACACTGCGCGGCCAGCCCCGGACATCGGAAAACGCCTGTTCTTCGACATCGCTGGTTTCATTGGCGTTGGGCAGGTTTTGTTTCAGCGTAATGGTCGCATGGCGGGCATCGGTAACCGCAGTGATTTCGCCTTCAATCCCGGCAATGCGCCACAAGGTGCCAACGTGGCCCGCCACAAACAGATCAGCATTGGCGGTAAGGGTGACCGTACCACTTGTCCCCGATGGATTGACAGTCAACGCAGGCTCACCAAACTTGTAAAAGGGCTGACGGGTTTTATAGGTGCTTTCGCGCCACGCCCATTTCGACATTTCCCATCCGCCAGTTTGCGGATTGGCCACATCACTGGTGCGGGTCAACCGCATCGGCGCCACGTCGGGATGAACCACCAGCAACGTGTCAGCACTTTGCGTCCAGTTCATCAAATCATGATGCGCGACCCCGAACGGCGTTTCAAACCGATGCGTCGCCACGCCGTCCTTAAATACCAATCCCTCATAATCGCCAAACGCCAGGATATAGGCCTGCTCGGTATTGAACTCGAACGCGATCAACCGCACCGCACCGGGCAGTTTATCAACCAGCCGCACACCGGGCCGACGCCTCACCCCGCCCGACGGTTCAACAAACACATTATGCAACCGCGCCGCCCCATTGGCATAGGCATTCAAGTCAGAACGTCCCCACAATTCCGGTGCCAGTTCCCCGGTCGAAAACGTGTTTTTTTCAAGAACGCGGCGTGCCATGGTTTTTGGTCCCCCAGTTGAAATATCAGTCGCATGAGCGTGATGCTTGTTCCTTGCGATCACTGCGCGCTTGCGTCACCCTCGCGCCGCAATCAACGAAAAATCCTCAATCGCATGCGGTGTCGATTGCTGCGCATCGGCCAAACGGGCGCTACGAAACTGGTCTTCAGACCGTTTAAAAAGGTATTCCGCCCGTGAACTGCTTTCGGTCAACGGCAGGCAAAATTCGGCCGCCAACCGCGCAATCAGCGCCAGATCAAACCACGCCGGAAAACTCGCCTCCGCCAACCGCCCGACATAGGTCAGATGCGCCGACCCGGCCTCACACAAAACCGCCCGATCGCGCAACTCAAACCGCGTGACGCGCCCGCCGTCCGTTTCAAGCGACAACAACCGGATAAAATCGCCGGGCAAGGCAAACAGGTTTGCTCCATCCCCCGGACCGCCGGATGTTTCCCCTGCCGTCACCTGCGCCAACCAGCACCCCTTGGCCGCAAACCGCCACGGATACCCCGCCAGCACGCCATCGCGAATGACGGGATACAGCATCCGGGCAATTTCCGCCTCGGCGGTATCTTCCTCAAAGGACGATACCGGTGCCGCCCCGATCATCACCAGTGCCCGCGCACACAAGGCCACATCGCTTAACGCCATTTGATCCCCCAAACAAAAACGGGGCCCGGCAAAACCGAACCCCGAAAATCATCAAACCTTGATGATGTAATTCACCACCAGAAACGGCTGCATGTTGTTATGCGGCTGATCACCGCCGGTCATCCTACTTTGTGCGGAATCCGGTTCTGTGTTTGCCGGTTTCGGGTGCACTTCATATCCACTCGAACCGATACCGGTCGCCATGTTCCGAATATCGTAAGCATGATCATGCTCGGGCATCTCATCAACGGTGAGTTGATGAGTTTCCTCCCCGTCAGCTACACCGATCACACGATCCGTCAGACCATCGCCCTGCCCGGCACCAATCGGTGTACGACCCCGCATATCGGGCAGCTTAAAACTGCCTGGTGCCTGCCCGGCGCCATAGGTCGTCCCGATAGTCGCGAACAGATCGGCATATTCACTTGCCAACAGTTCAGCACCATCGCACAGCATGAAACCGTCGGGCGCGGACGAACCAGCAAACGAAAGAACCGTCGCAACCGGCACGGCCCCACCAGAACCGCCACCGCCAAACAGGCTCTCAAGGGCCTGCAAAAGCTGTGTGTCATCGATCCGGTTTGGCACGATGTCCGCAGCCAGAACGACATTAAGAACTTCACTTTCAACAGGGCTCAAACACTGCATACGCATTCTCCATTTTAGGCACTAAAAAAAACCGGCGAGACCAACTCGCCGGGGTAAGGGAAGATGAAAAAGGTGTTTTAGTCTGACGTCTTACTGGCCAGAGGGTGCAGTCGGATAAAACGCCTTGATCGCATAGGTCATCGCCACGTTGCGTGGGCGGGTTTCTAAACCACCGGATACTTCAGTTGTTCTGCTCTTAGTCGTGTTCGGCACATCAACATTCCAAACGGACGGATCAGAGCCACCACCAACATTGATGTAAACAATGGGATCCACCAAAGTATGATCATGACTTTTAAACTCATCCGTCTGAGAAGACGCAAACACACGCCCCTCATCAACACCGCGACCATTATCAAAACCACGCACGAACTCACCGCGTAGGTCCGGCAGGGTGAAGGTCGAGACTTGGTCACCATCACCCCAAAGGGTACCAATGGTCGCAAACAGATCAGCATAGTCGGTGCGCGACACGGCCGACCCGTCACAGACAAGCCAGCCTTCTGGTGCGGTTGGCATGGCGAAGGCCGAGACGGTGCCGATTTCGCTGCCGATGATGACGGTATTGCCACCGCCCGAACCACCACCGGAAATCAGGGTGTTGATCGCCTGAAGCAGTTGGGTTTTATCCTCGCAATCGGGCCAGATGCCTGCACCCTGAATAACGTTCAAAACTTCGCAGTCCACCGGGGTTGAACCCTGCATGGGCAGTCTCCTTGATTGGTCAAAAGAAAACCCCGGCAACGGATGTTGTCGGGGGCAGAAAAAGACACCCGCCTTCGCGGGAATCTTGTGGGGTTGGAACATGGCGGCAAATGGCCGCCGATCAGTCCGTGTTGGCCGTGCCAATCGCGGTCATATCGCGGACATCGACACCGGCTGCGCCAGAGCTTGCCACAACGAACATGCCGCCTGACATTGTGGCGTCGCGGTTGGTGTTGGCGATGATGAAATCACCGGTGCGCAGCATGTCGCGGGCATCAACGAAATAGTTCGATGTATCAACATCGGTTGCCAGATCCGGGGTGATGTAGTGCCAAAGGGTAAAACCGTTGGCATAGGCCAGAACGCTTAGGTTCCGGGCCTTGAAACCTTCTGCCATGAGGGGCTCCTATGATTTTAAAGTGGGGATCAGAACGCCGCAAAAGCGGCTTATTCCTGCGCCTGCAAGCAGGTCACACCATCGCCGTCCACAAGCGTTGCGCCCTGTGACATGGAATTGTTGACAAAGTGGGCGGCGTGATCGCCGTGCCAGGTGATGTCGGACTGCACGTCCGATCCAATCGCATGGCCGATTGCGGTTCGGTGATACCAGAAGCACGACCGAATACCACTTGCCACCGGCAGGCCCGAATGGGGCATCCAAAGGGTGCCGAGCCAGCGTTTGGCCTGTGTGCCCTTCCACGGCAAATCATCATCGCCGACATAGTCCGAACGTGAAAACGCGTCGATCAAAAGCAGTTCCGACCATTGTTTCCAGCCAACAATCGCATAACGCTGCCCATCGTCGGGTACATCGCGGTCGCCAAGCCCCTCAAACGCCATCATCACCTTATCAAGCGTCATGCCGTCGGTATTATGGGGCAGGATATCGGGGGCCGTGGTCAGGGCATTGATGATCAGCTCGTCGGTTTTACGGCCCAGTGCATAGGCCCCGGCATTGGCCAGCACCATCTTTTCATCATGGTTGATTTTAAGTTCATCAAGCGCATCAACCCAGTCCCCGGCATAGTAGTCACGCAAATCACAGCGCACCGCTTCGTGATCGACATTCATCACCGGCACCTTGCCATGGCGGGCCTTGGTGGTGGCGGTGCCCTTGCCGACTTTCTGGAAAACCGTGGTCGCGCCCTTCACACTGTTTTTGACCCGCACCGTATTGCGCAGTTTTGATCCCATGCGTTGATAGGCCTGATGCACATCGGCCTGAAAGTGGTCGACAAAGCTTTGATCGATTGTATCGCTCATTGGTTTAATTCCCCTTTGGTTGATCCTGTGGTTGATCCTGTGACCTGACATTCAGGCACGTCATATTCCCACCGCGATCCGGTCATCTTTTGGTCAAGGTTTGGCTGTTATGTGCAATGGATGCCCCCGGACTTTTCGGGGGTATTTTGATCTGTCGGGTTTGAAGCAAACCGGATGTGTTTTCGGGCAGCTGCCCACCCCCTTGAATTTTGAGTTGGAGCTTGACGTTGCGCGGAAAACTGTTTGCCTTGATTGTCCTGATCGGGATCGGTACAGCTGCGTATTTCCTGCTGCCACTCACCCCGATCCCGGCCTATTTTGAAAATGTCACCCACCGGATCGGCCTGCTGTTTGGCAGCCAACCCGACGAACAGGAACCGCTTCCCGTCCGGCTTGAAAACAAGCTTGCCAAACTTGGGGTGAGCGCCGGGGTGCCCGTCGCGGTGCAAATCCTGACCGATAATGGTGCGGTCGCGCTTTGGGTGCATGATGCGGATCGTTTCCGCCCGCTTGAAATCTATCCGTTTTGCAGCGATGTCGTGCGCGACGGCGATCTTTCCGCCTATCACGGCGATTACCGCATCCTCGCAAAGGACATCGTTTTAAACCGTGACGGACATGCATCCGTGATGCTCAATCAGGCGGCTGATGGCCCCAAAACCGACCTGGCCCTTAATGGTGGCTGTGCGACCGAGCAGGGCATCCCGCTTGAAAGTGACGATCTGCGCGACATCATGCTGATGACCAATGCCGCCCTTCAAAACGGGCAGGCGTATATCCCGGTGTCGATCTATCCAACCGCCGCCGATCAACCCCTGCCCGACCTTAAGACCAGCGGACAAAAGCAAACCGACTAAGGCCGCCGCCTTAACCGCATCCTTCAGTCATGCAGGCGGGAAAATGCCGCCTGTACTTCGGCAACAATCACCGGATCGCGGTCCCGCCAATAGCGCGGATCGTTCATTTTGCGCTGAATATCAGACCGCATCCCTGCGGTTGGTTCGGATGTGTCGGCGCGCCCCAAACCGGCTTCTTTGCCCGCCGTCATCAACCGGTGCAGGGCCTTAACCCCGCTTGCGGTTTGGCACATGGCGTCAAAGGCGGCATCGGGCAGGTTTTCACGGCCCCATTTTTCGATTCTGGGCGCCAGGGATTTCCATGCCTGCGCGCCACCAAATTCCGCCACCAAGGCCGCCCGGTCACTGGCGCGCTGCCCGGCCTGCTGGACCTGTTCGACCATCGACGGAATGATTTCCCCGGCCAGATCATAGACAAGTTGTGCCTGTGCATTGTTAAACCCGGCCTTGTGCAGGCGTTCATTCAACGCCGCATCAACCCCGCCCAACCCCTCATCGACCGAGATCGCATAGTCATCGGGATTGTCGGGAATGATCGCCAGATTACTCTCGCCCCCCTCCGGCACGGTTGGGATCACATCAGGGGCCGGTGTTTGGTCCAGTCCGAAATCGACCAGAGGGCCGGTTTCTGGGTGTGTCTCTGTTGCGATTTCTGGTGTGGGTTCTGAATCTGTTTCCTGTGCCGGAATGGTTGTCATGCCGGTTCTCCGTTTATGAGGTTTGCGATAGATTGAGCTTGTGGGTCGAGGTTCCCGCCTTCGCGGGAATGACGTTCGTTCCATACCGCTATTTTAGGCATCGTCACTCCCCCGTTTCGCGTGATGCCAGCCGCATTATCTGCAACACCAATCCACGCTGCCCTTCGCGCATCCAAAGGGCGGCCTGCCCGACATCCGGGCCCAAGGATGACCGGACAAATTGTGTTTCAAGATCGCGCAAAACCTGTTGCCCGGCATCGCTGGCAAAGCAGGTGTGCCAGTGCGTGCCGGCATCGTTTTCTTTTGCGGCAGTGTCAGGGTCAAACCAATCCCAGCCGGTCATGATGTGCCCTCCAAAACCTCAGGCGGCAAATGGGGCCGCAAGACGTGCTCGGGCACGCCAAACTGATCGGCCAGCCAATGGACCATGGCGGGCACATCGACCTCCGCCATCGCATCGGGGCCAAGCCCTGCGATGCGCGATACCCAATCAAGCACCTGTGCGGCCTGAACCCGTTTTGGCAATTGTGCCAAGGGGGCTGCATGGCGCAGGATGACCACATCGCCATCAATCGGGATGTCAGGCAGCTCACCGCGTTTGGCCAGGATGTAAAGGGCGCGCGCGATCAGTGGATAGAGCAATTCGGCCTGTAACCGGCCATAGGTCGCACCGAGCAACCGCGCATTTTCCGAGGCACGCTCGAGCACCTCGGTCGCGGTCATGCCCGGTTGATCGACCTGCGCCAACCGGTCGGCCAGCAAGCAGCGCCGGATACGATCACGAAGGTCGCTTAAAACCAGATCAGATACATCAAACCGCCCCGGTGCATCCAATGGCGTTAACCCCGCCGATCCCACCGCCTTTGGAATGATGCTTCCCGGTACCAGTCGAATGGTGGCCGGATTAAGCACCCCGTCATCGTCGGCCTGCCAAATACCGGTGACCGCGATGGAGGCGTTTTTAAGCACCAGTTCGACCACCTTGTTGGCAGTTTTAATATCGGGCAGCGCCTTCATCACAGGCGACCTGCCATAAATCTCGCCCGGGGCCTTCATCCAGCGAAAGGCAACATAGGGCGACACATCAAAATGATCGCGAAACAGCACGTCATCACTGGCGGTGTGCGCACCATCCCCACCCCCATCGGCATAAAACACACAAAGGCCATAGCCACTGCGCTCCGGACCATGGGGCATGACCGCCTCAATCACCGTGTGGCGTTTTTGGCCTTGCGCCTCATCGTCCCCTTTGGCGATGGAGGACAGTTTGGCATCGGGCCAGGTGGCGAGAATGTCAGATCGGGTCAGGCTGAGTGTGCGAAACACCGCATCCATTTTGCCATCAACCCGTTCCTCAAACACCAGATCACCTAACGGCACGGCGGCAAAGCGAAAGGCCGACGGGCTTTTGAAATCATCACTTTCAAGCCGCAGGCAGGCCGTGCCCGCCGTCACCAGATCCAAAAAGGCCTGATGCATTTCAACGGCAAAATTGGACCGGTCAAAATGCCCCTGTAAAATCCGAACCGCGCGGCCGAGTTGTTCGGTTAAAACCGTCCTGTCCTCGCCCGCAACATTGCCGCCCGGCTCCAGATCAAACCAGCCACCGGCGGGCGGGGTGATTTCGGCCATCAAACTCGCGGCAAGCTGTTCGACCGCATCGGGTGCGGTTGCGTCAAACACCCGGTCCAACCGTTTGCCGCCACTGGTTTGCATGGCAGCCCCATTGCGTTGTGGCAGGGCAAACTCGTAACAGTCCTGCCAATGGGCCAGCCAGGTGCGCCGTTTGGCAACGGCGGCCTGATAACGTTGGCGCAAGACCGAAACCGAAAGGTCATTTTGCGGTGTGCTGCGATGGGGGCTGTTCGTCATGCCAGTATTCGCGCCCCGCTTTTCTGTCGCCTGTCCGGATGCCTGCCCCGATGCTCTGGTCGATGCCGACATGTCGCCACCTGCGTTCATTCCTGACTTGCGATAGGTTCGCTTTGTCTTTCTCGCCATGCCTTAATCCCCCAACAGATTTTTGCCGCCCGCCGCCCCGTTCACCGCACTGCTGATCCGGTCCGACAGCAATCCGCGGTGCCCGGTCGCAATCAGGCTGGCCCGGCCGTAACGCCGACGTTCCAGTGCTTCTTGACGGGCGGTGCGGGTTGCATCCTGCGCACTGTCAGCACTCTGCATTGGCGTTGATGCTTGGCTTGCCGATGGGGCATGTGTTGCGGTTGGTTTGGGTGTCGAGAACAAACTTCCCATCGGGGCCTCCTGAACCTAAGCGCGCCAAAACAAAAACGCCCGCAGGGCCAAAAGCCATGCGGGCGCAGGTGTGGTGTTGATTTGTCTGTTATGTCACATTAAAAAGAACAAATCAAGAACATTTTTCAGAAAAATGCACCTGACCTGATTTTTCCGTGCTTTCACTGCGTTTAACAAGGGTACGATAAAGCTGATGCGGGGTGACAATCCACACACCGCCAATGCCCAAAAGCCGCTTGATCATCTCGACACAGCTCATCGGGCCCAGCCGGATTTTGCGCGGCAATGATCGCGGGTAGTCGGCCCAAACGCAATGATGGCCAATCGCCCGGTAATAGGATGCCGGATCAAATAGCGGCGAATAACACCACGTCTCGCACCGGATGCGATGGCTTTGCGGATCAAGGCAAATCCATTCCCCGGCCCGCGCGCCCGACACCAGCACAAAGCAATGGCGAAAACCGGGTTTCAGGACGCGCAACAGCGGCTTTTCCGGCGCATTGCCAAACACCACCAGCACCGAAACCTCCCGACCTGATGCCGATTGATCGACCCAGTCGCGCGCCATCCCGCCAACGGTTTTTACGCTAACGGTGCCCTCAAAACCTACATCCCGCATGGTGATAAATCCCCGCTCATTTCGATCATGACATCTTCATTGTCAAAGGTTTCGGGCGGGCGCAACTCAACGATGTCACGCGCAATCAGTTCGGGTTCAAGGGCGGCCATGGTCGCACACCACAGATCATGCTTGGGCTGTTCGCGGAGGTCGCGCGGATCGGGCAATCGTTCGACCAGCCCGTAATATTCAATCACCTGCAAATGCCGGTCGGTCAAAGCCCCGCCCTGTTTAAGACGCATCACCGCGTTATAAACATCATCAGGATCGCACGGGCGCACCACCTCACCGGCATCGGCAATCACGCGCGCCCCTTCGATGCGGGCTGTTTGACAGCGCACAAACCAGAACCACGCCTGTTCGGCGCTGGCAAACGGCGTGATGGGCCGTTCTGACAGGGGTTTTGGAAAAAGTCTCTGTTCGGTCACGTCGCCCTCCTGCATGTTGAACTCATCCCCAACACCGGTAACGCGCCGCCCGGTCGGTTATGCCAAACCGGCGGCAAAAGGATGTGACTGACCGTTGGCGCATGGTTTTTCCATGCACCTTTGATGGCTGTTGATCAGTGATTTCCCCTTATCGTGACGGTATCGCAGGTCGGACCAATGCGCTGTGCGACGGCTGCGTGTGCAAGGCCGTTTGATGCCCGAACCCGATAAAATCACGGCTACTTCCGGATGCAATTCCGGTGTTGATGCACAAGCTATAATCCCCTTTTGTTCTTTTTGTAAAGGATTAATTTCCTATATCAACAAGCCGTGATCACATGCGCCAAACATCGACAGAGGCAGAATCCTGACAAATTCAAACATTGCCGGCTTTCTATGGAAAAATCCGGGCAAAACCATTATGTGTGCCTTTAAGGGAAAATTAGACTCATTGGGGACCTTAATGCGCCATCAAAACGTGATCCACTGTGGGGGGATCGCACTCTTTTCCGGACTGCTCGGCACCGTTGGATTCGGATCATTTTATTCAAGCAGCGCGCTGGCGGCTGGTGGCCCTGCCTGTTCGAGCTCATCAAGCAGCGGCAACGTCACAAGCGGATCGACCACTGCGACCCTTGTCCGCGGGTCAATGGCAACCACCGATACATACACGGTGAATTTGACGGGCAGTTACCTGGACAATTACCGCGTTTCGATTTTTGACCATGCGACAAGCGGCGAGCAAACGTTTCAGAGTGGTACCTTCCCCAATGGTGGCACCAAAACAGTGACCATATCGCCAACGGCGAACAGTTCCGATGCATCCCTGAGAATTGAATATGTCGATGCCAATTATGATGCGTCAGTAACCTGCACGTCTTCTGCGCAATCTGGCAGCGAAAACTCCTCGGAAACCACCACAAGTCAGGTTGTTTCGGCCGTTTCACGTAGCCAGACCACTGTGATCCAGCAAAACATCGGTGCACGCGTTTCGGCGGTCACGGGGTCCGTTGGCGGATCGGTCGGTGGCGGGGCTACTGGCGGGGCGACCGGCAGTAGCGGCGGTGCGACCGGAAGTGCAGGTGGTAGCGGCGCTGGTGGCGCTGGTGGCGCAGGCGGTGGGGAGCCATCCGATGGTACGAACTTCGCAAGTTTTGATGCGACAGATGACAGCAGCATCACCGACAGCCAGTACGCCCTGCGCCGTCTGGCGATGATTGGTGATTTCGACAGTTCGCAAGGATCGCTGAACATCCTTGGGCTTGGCCCGACCGATCAGGGCACCGTTGGCGGTGCGGGCGGCATTGATGGCCGCAGTGCGCTGGATACCTCATCGCCCTTTACCGTCTGGGGCCATGGGTCCTTTACCTCGGTCGATAACGATTATGTCAGCGGGTCTGCCGACAATCGGTATGACGGCGATGTCTGGGGCTATAATGTCGGGCTGGATTACAGTTTTTCCCCGGTTCTGACCGCGGGCATGTCGCTTGGCTATAACGACACAGACCTGACGACGAAGTTTAATTCGGGCACCTATGCCGAACAAGGCTGGGTCGTTTCGCCCTATGCCATTTACCGCCCAATCGACAACCTGAATGTGGTTGCCGAAGCAGGATTTGGTCAGGGGGATATCGATACCACCCGTGACAGCGGTGCGGTACAGGGCAATACGGAGTCCGAACTGTGGTACGCTGCCCTTCGCGGGTCTTATCGGACAACGCCAGTTTCAGAATTGCCGTTCTTTGCCGTCACACCGTCGGTTGGCCTGATCGCGGCGCGCAAAACCGTCGACAGCTACGCCGAAAGCGATGGCACCGCTGTCGCCACCACCCGGTCAAACACCCGTCAGATCAACCCGTCGGTCGAGGCATCCTATGACCTGTTTCCGACAGAAAGTCTGACCATCACGCCGTTTGCCGAAACCGGGGTGATCTATGATTTCACCGATGAAATCAACGATGATGCAACCGCATACAATATCGGGGGTGGTGTGCGTCTTTCTGATCGGGCCACCGGCCTGAACGCCGCACTTGAGGCCAACTATCTGGCCGGGCGGACCGATTACAATGAATACACCATCGGCGGCACGGTGACTTATGGCTTTGCTCTTTACGACAATGACGGGCGCAATCTGGGCATCGTCAAACCGTTCTTTGCCAGCAACCTGAATGAGTATGGCAACCAGCGCATCCGCACCGGTCTTGGCTTTGACAGTGGGCTTCTGACCAGTGAACTGGCCGTGAGCCACATGATGTCGGTTGCCAATGACGATGATGACACCGACACATCGTCGGTCGAACTCCGCATTTCGATGCCGTTCTAATCCGCTCTAATCCGCTATCGACGGCAAACGTGATCAAGAAAACCTGCCCTGACCTCAGGGCAGGTTTTCTTTGACCACAACTTCCATGGTCAGTTTGGCGACATCGGCGTTTGGGTCACTGCCATTGCGCAGATTGTCGAAAATGCGCAGGGCATTTTGAACAATCGCGCCGGGGCTTTGGGTGATCACAACATCCATGATGTCTTCGAGCAAAAAGCGTCGGGTATCGGGGGTCAGGCCATGACCGAT
The DNA here is from genome assembly GCF_002844275.1 of Thalassospira lohafexi. Taxonomy (GTDB): domain Bacteria; phylum Pseudomonadota; class Alphaproteobacteria; order Rhodospirillales; family Thalassospiraceae; genus Thalassospira; species Thalassospira lohafexi. The sequence goes on along the minus strand of NZ_NXGX01000004.1, from coordinate 424,969 downwards.
GAAGATGATGTCGCGGCCCCGGCCACTTTCGCGCAGCGCACGCGCCACCCCGTCCGAGGAACCGCCAACGTTATAAATCCCGACCAGATCAGGATATTCTTCAAGCAGGGACATGGTGTGGTGGTAGTTTTCGCTGCGGTCATCGTGGCCTTCGCGGGCGGCCACCAGCGACATGCCGGGAAAGGCTTCTTCCATCAGGCTTAGAAAACCCATTTCGCGTTCTTCATGCGCACGGTAAGTGCGGCTGGCCGCGATCAGTGCCACGCGCCCACGATGGGGGTTCCCGGCGCGGTTTGGTCCCATGAACCGGCCCAGCATATAGCCCGCCGTTCGGCCCACGGCGCGGTTATCAAGCCCGACATAGGCGGCATGGGGCACGCCGGAAATATCGGACACCACCGTGATCATATGTTTACCGGCACCCTGCAATTCAGACACCGTTTCACGCACCAGCGGATGATCAATCGCCATGAAGGCAATGCCATCGGCCTTTTGTCCATGCTGGCGGAGGGCCTCGGACAGGAGTTGCGGGTTAAACCCGTCAATGAAAAAGCACCGTGCGCGAATGTTCTGGCCCGTGGTCGCCTCGGCCGCAGTTTTGATCCGGTCGCCCAAAAGCCGCAAATACGGATTGGTGCCCGATGGCAATAAAAACACCACCTGCATCGGTTTGGGCCGGAAGGTTTCGACCATGTCGGTTTCGGGCAAATAGCCAAGTTCGCCTGCGGCCTGCAACACGCGCTTTGCGGTGCGTTCACGCACACCGGGGCGCTTGTTTAACACGCGGTCGACCGTGGCGGGTGACACCCCGCACAGCTCGGCAATATCTTTGATGATCGGCCCGGTTGTTTTTGGCATTTTTATCCTTAAAACATCAAAACGCATCATTTAATGATGTTTGATGATGGATAAACTTTCACGTACCTTGAGATTATTCAAGCAAAAATAAAAACAACCCAACGCGGAAAACAGCTAAAAGCAATCATAGACCATCAGGGAGGAAACCATGGTCACTCACACCAAATTCCGGCACATCAAATTCCGGCATATCGTTGCCACCTTCGCCGCCGCCGTATCCTGCAATGCCATGGTGCTTGGCGCACAGGCCCAGGAAATTGAACTTAATTACGGCCACATGAATTCCCCGACCAGCATTGTCGGGCTTCAGGCCGACTGGCTGGCCGAAGAAGTCGCCAAAAACACCGACGGCAAGGTCAAGATCGACGTTTATCCGTCGTCCCAGCTTGGCAAGATTCAGGAACTGGCCGAAGGCGTTTCGATGGGGTCCATCGCACTTTCGCACAATACGGCGGGTGCCATCAGCTCGCTGTATGAAGATTTCGGCGTGCTTGATATCCCGTATCTGTACCGTGACTATGATCACCTGATGAATGTTGTCGATATTCATTCCCCGGTGATGGAAAAGCTTAATCAGGGCCTGATCGACAATACCGGCATGCGTGTGCTCTATGCGTTTTACTTTGGCACCCGTCAGTTGACCGCCGACCGTGCGATCAAAACCCCGGCCGATCTGGCCGGTGTTAAAATCCGCGCCATCCCGTCCCCGGTGTATCTGACCGCGGTTGAGGGCCTTGGTGCCGCACCAGTTCCCGTCGATTGGTCCGAAGTTCCGACCGCCCTTGCGACGGGCATTGTTCAGGGTCAGGAAAATCCGGTCAATGTTGCATTGGTCCATAAGCTTTATGATGTGCAGTCACACATGATGCTGACCGGGCATATTTCGGCCGCCGAGATCGTCGTGATCAACGAGGAAATCTGGCAGGGCTTCCCCGATGACGTTAAGGCAGGCATTGAAAAGGCGGCGGAAACCGTGCGTCACAAAGCATCGAAAATGATCCTTGATAGCGAGGCAGGCGATCTTGAGCAGCTTAAGGAAGCTGGCATGACGATCATTGGTCCGGATGACGGGCTTGATGTTGCGGCCTTCCGTGCAGGTGTAGAAAAGCTTGTGCATGAGCGCTTTGACGAAAAATACGCCACGTATTTCGAAGAAATCGCTGCTGTAAAATAATCGCACCAAAGGGCGGTTCCGGGGGATATTTTTCCGGGGGAGCCGCCCTTACCGTGACTTTCATTGCCCATCATTTCAGGTTTCGTCATGCCTTACAGGAACTCCCCGATCTATCGGGGGCTGGACCGTATCTGCCGGGTTTTAACCACCTTTTCCATGGTGATGCTGGCCTTGATGACGGTACTGGTCGTCGGTCAGGTGATCTTGCGCAATATGTATGATCTTGGTCTGCCGTGGGCGGACGAGCTATCGCGCATTGCCAATGTTGCGCTGGTGTTTTTCGCGGTTCCGGCCTTGATGCTGCATAACCGCCATATCGCGATTGACCTTCTGTACAGCGCCTTGCATGCGCGTGGGCAAGCGATTTTGCGCTTTGCCAATTATGCGCTGATCACGGGCTTTGCCGGTATCTTCCTGTTTTCACTTTATAAATTTTTAAGCCGCGCGGGCAAATTCACCACCCCGTCGCTGAGCATGCCAAATTACGCGGTTTATGCGCCGGTGGTGATTGCCATTGTCCTGTTGGCCATTGTCGCGCTGTACCGGCTGATTACACGCACCGAAACCGCCCCGGATTACGAAGGCGAAGACGGGGAGGCCGAAAGCGGCAATCCGATTGCCGATGCCATCGCCAAGGAAATGTCAGCGGGAATACTGGCTGAAGATACGTCCAAGGATTCCAAGAAATGATGAGTGCAACGCTTCTTATCCTGTTTCTGGCACTCATGATCATTCGCCTGCCGATTGCGGTGTGTCTTGGTCTGTCGTCCGCCACCGTGATGATCCTGTTTAACCTGCCAATGACGGTACTGGCCCAGCGCACGGTCAATGCCCTTGATTCCACCCCGCTTTTGGCGGTGCCGCTGTTTATCTTTGCCGCCAATCTTTTAAGCCTGTCGGGTGTGACCAATCATTTGTTTGAACTGGTGCGCATGATGGTTGGCTGGATCCGGGGCGGGACCGCACAGGTCAGCGTTCTGGTCAGCCTTATATTCTCCGGCGTATCAGGGGCGGCCTTGGCCGATATTGGCGCATTGGGCGCGGTTCAGATCAAGATGATGCGCAAACAGGGCTATTCCGCCGAGTTTGCATCGGGCATCACCATGGCGGCGGCGACCATTGGGCCGATTTTCCCGCCCAGCATTCCGATCATTATCTTTGCCTCGGTCGCCAATGTGTCGGCGGTCAAATTGCTGATTGCCGGGATTGTCCCCGCCGTTCTGATTACCCTCCTGTTGATGGCGCAGGTCGCGGTGATGGCCCGGATTTACAAGCTGCCACGCGATGAAGTGACATTTTCGATTGCCGCCTTTGCGCGCAAATTCGTCATTTCCCTGCCCGCCCTGGCCGCCCCGGTCCTTTTGATCGGCGGGTTGATCTCGGGCTATTTCGGGCCGACCGAAGTTGCCGGTGTCACCGTGGCCTATGCGCTTTTGATTGGTAAATTTGTTTATCGCCAGCTTGACCTTAAACGGGTGATTACGGCCGCGCGCGATACGGTCGATGCGACCGGCAGTGTGTTGTTCATTGTGTCGACCGCGGCCCTGTTTGCCTGGGTTCTGACCATGGACCGCCTGCCCGCCACCGCCAGCGAATTTTTGCTGGGACTTTCAAGCGATCCTTTGGTGTTGCTGTTGATTGTCAATGTGTTGTTGCTGGTGGTCGGCATGTTCCTGGAATCGATTGCCGCCATCCTGATCATCGCCCCGATCATAACGCCGGCAATGATGGCAGCGGGCGTTGATCCGCTGCAACTGGGTATCGTGTTTGTGCTTAACCTGATGATCGGGCTTCTGACCCCGCCTGTCGGCATGAGCCTTTATATGGTCAGCATCATCGCCAAGATGCCGCTGCACCGGGTAATCCGGGGCGGATTGCCCTTCCTTCTTCCCCTGTTTTTGTCGCTGCTCGCAGTGACCTGCATACCGGCGATCTCCGTCTGGTTGCCCAACCTTCTGGATTAAGTGAGGAAACATGAGCAGATTTCTCGGCGAAATTCGCCAGCTCGGTTACGTTGTGCCCGATATCGAAGCGGCCATGGACTATTGGGCCGAAACGATGGGTGTTGGCCCGTGGTATTATAACCCCAAGGTGCCGATCGAAGATTACCAGTATGACGGCAAATCCTATGACGTTCATAACTCGGTCGCCCTTGCCAATTCCGGCTATGTTCAGGTTGAACTGATCCAGACACGCAACGATGCGCCGTCAATGTATCGCGACTTCCAGAAGGCGGGAAACACCGGCCTGCAACATGTTGCCTATTGGACCGAAGATTTCGACAACGATCTGGCCCTGATGCAAAGCAAGGGCTTTACCGTCAAAATGAGCGGCAAGGTCGGGGACAATGGCCGGTTTGTCTATTTCGATAAGGAAATGCATCCGGGCACGGTGATTGAGCTGTCCGAAGTGGTCGGCCCCAAAGGCCGCCTGTTCAAATCCATTTATGAGGCGTCGATTGGCTGGAACGGCAAAGACCCGATCCGTCCATTCCCGTCGCTGTCGGAAATCTGAGCCATGGACCTGATTGAAGCCCGATATCTGATCGAAACACCGTTCGAGCCCGAAAAAATCGCCACCATCATTGCCGGTGAGCAAAGCAGCGGCACGTTTGTGCGCGTTGCCGGGGAAACCGACGAACTGCGCGAACGCTGTTCGGCGCGCGTTTTGTCGATCCGTGAACTCGCACCCGCCGATCATCCCAGCCTGCAAAGTGCCTATCTGACCGCACGCGGCATCAATGGGCCGTATCGGCGGGCCGAAGTTCGGGTGGGTTTTCCGGTCGATAATATCGGGCACAATCTGGCGACACTGGCGGCCACAGTTTCGGGCAACCTGTATGACTTGGGCGAGGTCACCGGGCTTAAGCTGATGGACATCAAACTGCCAAAGGCCTATCGCGATTTATATGATTATCCGGTTGCCGGGACCAAGGGCACACGCACCCGGATGAAGGTTCATGACCGGCCGTTCTTTGGCACGATCATTAAACCCAATGTCGGCATGCGCACCCATGACATTGCCGATCTGGTCGAACAGCTGTGCGAGGCCGGGGTTGATTTCATCAAGGATGACGAAGTCTGCGCCAATCCGGCATCCGCCCCGATCACGGACCGCATCCCGGCCATCATGGAACGGGTACGCCGCTATCGCGACCGCACCGGGCGCGATGTGATGATTGCCTTTAACATTACCGATGAAACCGATGCCATGCGCCGCCATGCTGATTTGATCGCCGAACACGGCGGATCATGCGCGATGGTCAGCATGAACTGGACCGGCTTGTCGGCCTTGCAAACTTTGCGTGGATCGACCGACCTTGTGCTGCACGGGCATCGTAACGGGTTTGGTGCGTTATCGCGCCATCCGCTGATCGGTATGGCGTTCCCGGCCTATCAGACGTTGTATCGTCTGACCGGCATGGATCATATGCATGTGCATGGCATGGGCGGTAAATTCTGTGACGAAGACAGCGAAGTACAGGCATCGGCCCAAATCTGCGCCCAGCCATTGGCACCCGAAAACGGCGATGAAGACCACGTTTTGCCGGTGTTTTCATCCGGGCAATGGGCCGGCACAGTTCCGGCCACTTTTGATGCGGTCGGATCGGCTGATTTCATGTTTTTGGCCGGGGGCGGCATTTTAGCCCACCCATCCGGGCCAAAAGCCGGGATCATGAGCCTGCGTCAGGCATGGGACGCCTGCGAGGCGGGCGTCAGCCTTGAAAAACATGCCACGGGCCATTCCGAACTGGCCGAGGCCCTGACATTCTATGGTGCGCGGGGCTAGACATCTCATGACCAAGATCGTTTTCTGTGCTGATGATTTCACCGGTGCTTCTGATACGCTGGCAACGCTGGCGCGGGCCGGACTTTCAACGCGCCTGTATTTGAACGCACCGGCACCATCAGACAGCACAAACGATCTGGATGCCATTGGTGTCGCAACGTCGCTTCGTGCCCTTACGGTCGATGACAGCGTTGCGACCATCGGCCCCCTTGCCGATGCACTGGCACGCACGGGTTGCGGTCTTTATCATTTCAAAGTCTGCTCAACATTTGACAGTAGCCCGGACATCGGCAACATCGCCGCCGCAGCGGATCGTTATGCGCATTCGGTCGGCACACGCTGGAAGGCGGTCATTGGCGGGCAGCCATCATTGCGGCGGTTCTGCCTGATGGGCAATTTGTTTGCCGGGGCGGGCAACGGGCATATTTACCGCATTGACCGTCATCCGGTGATGTCGGTGCACCCGGTAACCCCGATGCATGAAGCCAATCTGTGCCGCCACCTTGCCGCGCAAGGCTGGCCCAAGATCGGCCTGATTGATTTTACCACCATTCGCAAAGGCCGCGTTGCCCTGATCGATGAAATCCGCCGCCGTTTGGCCGCCGGGGAATGTGAAACGCTGTTTGATGTGACCGATGACAGCGATCTTCTGACCATCGGGGACGCCATCCGCGAGATTGCCAAAACAACCCCGACCCTGTGCGTTGGCGCCAGCAGTGTCGCACAGGCCCTGTTTCCATCCTTTGACCCGACATCGCAAAACGGGGCACAAGCATCACGTCGCGCGGGTCCGGTCTTTGCCTTTGCCGGAAGCCGGTCGTCCCATACCGCCGGGCAAGTCGAAAATGCCTGCACTTATGTCAAACGCAGCATCGCGCCCAAAGACCTGCTTGACCCCACCGGGGTCAAAGACCTTATTGGTGACAGCCTGACGACCCTGAACGCGGGCAAAAACCTTTTGGTGTCGCTTTCCGATGATCGCGATCATGACATTGGCAGTCACGCGTTGGCGCGTGCCAGTGCGGCCTTCATTGCCCAGATTTGTCAAAATACCGCCCTTGGGTTTTTGGCCATTGCCGGGGGCGATACATCAAGCCTTGCGGTGCAGGAGCTTGGCATCAACAGCCTGTCTTTTGCTGCTGACTTTGATGCCGGCGCCCCGGTCATCCGCGCACATGCTGACACGCCGTGTCTTGATGGCCTGCCCATGCTGCTTAAAGGCGGGCAGATGGGAAAACCCGACCTGTTTGATAACATCTCGTCCCTGCCGATTACCCCGAATAACGACTAAAACAATGCCCTGAACGGCGGGCATTATTTACGCTGTTCACAGGAATTAATTCCTTCCGTTTTGGGCGCACGGCCTGCTAGGATGGCACATGATCCGACATCAACAAATTTGGGCCGCCCTTGATCAGATTGCCACCGACCACGGGTTAACCCCGTCGGGATTGGCACGTCTGGCACAGCTTGACCCGACGACATTCAACCGGTCCAAACGCACCACCAATCAGGGCAAGTCGCGCTGGCCCTCGACCGAAAGCATTTCCAAGGTTTTATCGGTCACCGATGTCAGTTTTCGCGAGTTTTCCGAACTGGTGGATGGCAATGGGGCCGGGCGTATCCCGGTGATCGGATTTGCCCAGGCTGGCAATCGCGGGTATTTCGATGATGCGGGCTATCCGGTGGGTGGCGCATGGGAAGACATCACCTTTCCTGCCATGCATGATCCGACCGCCTATGGGCTGCGCATCGCAGGTGAATCGATGGCGCCAGTGTTTCGCGATGGTGATTTGATCATCGTCAGTCCGGCATCAAACATCCGCCCGCAGGACCGGGTTGTGGTCAAAACCACCGAGGGTGAAGTCATGGCCAAGGAACTGGTCCGCCGTGGCGCCCTTGGCGTGGAGCTTAAATCGCTCAACCCGACCTATGAGGACCGATTTATTGCCGCCCAAGACCTTGACTGGGTGGCACGCGTTTTATGGTGCAGCCAGTAATCGGGCAAGAAACCGATGCCCCGCGAAAATAATATTGCCTGCACGACGAATACATTATTCAAAAACGCCGTGCCGCCCCCTACATTAGGGTCTGAACCCTGATACCGGGAAAGGACGCTATTTGCCCGTGCAACGCCACCACATAATTCGCTTTCTGGCGATTGCCATCGCGTATTTCCTTGCCGGGAAAGCAGGTTTCCTTCTTCCGTATCATGACACAACCCAGTGGTTGATCTGGTTGCCGACGGGCATTGCCCTTGCGTCCCTGATCATGTGGGGTTGGCGGTATGTTCCTGCGGTATTTTGCGGGTCTATGCTGCTCACCCTGACAAGCGATTTTTCCCTTTTTACCGCGATCTTATTTGCAACAAGTACAACTTTTTCCACAGCCATCCCCGCCGCCCTTGTCGCCCGACTTTGTGGCACAAGCCCGTTATCATCGTTGCGCGGCCTGATTATTTTCCTGCTTCTTGGTGCGCTGGGGGCACCATTGATATCGGCGACAATCGGAAGTGGCGTTGCACTGATCACTGGCGTTACGGATGTGCAAAACCTTCGCACTGTCTGGGAAGGCTGGGTGCTTTCGGGCACGGTTGGAACCCTAGTTGGTACCCCACTGATCCTGCGCCTTTTCAACCATCCCTGGAAAAACCGTCGTCTTGGCTATTATCTTGAGCTGGCCTTCATTTCGATTGCCGCTGTGATCGTCAGTTCGTTCATCCAGATCACGCCAATCATGTCGCGGCCGGAATTCCTGTTTATTTTTGTCTCCCTGCCCTTTGTCATCTGGGCAGCAGTTCGGTTTGGCCTGCTTGGTGCCACGTTGATCAATGCCCTGATCATGATCAACGTCATTGTCTTTACGTCCCTTGGCACCGGCGGCTTTGTCAGCCAGAACTTAGATACCGGCCCTGACGAGACATACAATTACATCATTGCTGTCACCTTCGTGACCATTTTGCTGGCGGCAGGTCTTGAGAAGATGTCGTCGGTTACAACCCGCGCACGGGATGGCAAAATATCGCATGATATTCACCGTCTGCGCCGTAACTTGGCCGTCATCGTTGCCGTTTTCGGGTTTGGCATGTCGGCCGTTGCCGGTTGGTATACCTATGTCCAACTGACCGAGGCCGACAGTGCGCAAACCGAACAATATCGCCGTGCGTTTGAAGCGTCCCTTCGCGAAGAACTGGGCCGGGCAACCGACTCTCTGGTGGCGGTGCGTACCCTTTTTGATGTTCATGGCAACGTATCGTTTAATACCTTTGATGCCATGATTGCCCCATGGGTAAGCCGGCGGCCCGGCATTTTGGCCCTTGAATGGGCCCCCTTTGTCGAAGGGCGTGCTCGCAATCTGATCGAAGAAAACGCCCATCTGCGCGGCGTCGAAGATTTCGAAATTCGCCACCTTCAGGACGGGAAGCTCACCCGCTCGCCCTTGCGGGATGACGGGTATTTTCCAATTTTCTATGTCTTTCCGCGATCTGGAAATGAACAGGCAATCGGCTTTGATCTTGCCAGTGATCCGGTCCGCAAACGCGCACTTGAAACCGCCTTGCGCACCGGCAACATCACCCTGACCGAACCGCTTAACCTGTTTCGATCAGACTCGGCCGTTGTCACGTCTCTGGCCTTGCTTGGTGTGCAGAACCGGCGTGACAAAGGGGGCCCGCCCCTTGGTGTTGCGATTGGTGTATTGCGCCTGACCAATATGATTACCCGGGCGGCACGGGTTGCGCGTTTGCCATCAAACTACGAACTGCATCTGGCTGATTTTGAAGCCGATGAGGGCAAACGGGTCATCTATTCAAACCGTAAGTCCGAGTACGCTGCTAAACACCTTGCCGATGAACGCGCCATTCCGTTCAATCCGAACATCTCGAACTTCACATTTGGCTATCGTGACTGGACCATCAACCTGCATCAGGAAAATGCACAATATGCCGGTCTTATGTATTGGCAACCGTGGGCCATTTTCATTTTTGGCGCGACGGTATCCATCCTTCTGACGATCTATTTGCGGTCCCTGACCCGAACAGAACGCCAGATTGTCGATCTGGTTTCGCTGCGCACCCGGGAACTTGAAGACGCGCGCGAAGAAGCTGAAAGTGCCATGAATCAGGCACAGCAGGCCGATAAGGCAAAATCGGAATTCATTGCCCATATGAGCCACGAATTCCGATCGCCGATGACCTCGATCCTTGGCTATACGCAGTTGGCGTCCGACAGCCTTGGCAATGATCCGGCACAGGACACCCTGCGCGGGTATCTTGCGACGATCCGTGGCGCCGGACGGCATGTGTTGTCGCTGATTGGCGATATTCTTGACATTTCCAAGATCGAAGCCGGGAAACTCATACTTGAAGAAGTGCCGTTTGATCTGCATCGGATCTGCGAGGAAGTATCGTCGATGATGCTGGTCCCGGCGCGCGCGCAGAAAAACAAACTGCATCTGAATGTTGCCCCCGATATGCCACGCTGGGTGGTTGGCGATCCGGTACGCCTTAAACAGGTGCTGACCAACTTTGTGTCCAATGCGGTGAAATTCACCAAGTTTGGCAACGTCACGATTGATGTGTCTCCCTTGGCGGTTACCGACGATACTTTGTCGATGCGCATTGCGGTGCGCGATGATGGTATTGGCATCGCGCAAAACAAACTGGATTCCATTTTCGAAGCCTTTGCACAGGCCGACACATCAACCACCCGGCGCTATGGCGGAACCGGGCTTGGCCTTGCGATCTGTCAGAAGATCATTCAGGCGATGGGCGGTGCGATCACCGTCGAAAGCAAGGAGGGCGACGGCAGCACATTCTGGTTTGACTTGACACTGCCACGCAGCAGCGAAGGTGCGGCATCTGAAAACACCGATGCCCAAAATGTCGAAAACGCGTTCGCCGAAGAACCACGCGCGCGGGGCTGGAACCTGCTTCTGGTCGAGGACATCGAAATCAACCGTATCCTTGCGCAAAAACTGCTTGAACTGCAGGGCCACACAGTTACCACCGCCGCCGACGGACAGATCGCGCTTGATATTCTTGCCGCCGAAGATTTCGATGCGGTGTTGATGGATGTGCATATGCCCGTCCTTGACGGCATTGAGGCCACCCGTTTTGTTCGTCAGCTTGAAGACCCGGTCAAGGCCACCATCCCTGTTTTGGCGCTGACGGCGGATATTTCAAATGACAATCTCGCGGCCTTCCGCGAGGCCGGATTTGATGCCCATTGCACCAAACCGCTCGACATCAAAACCATCAATAGCGAGCTTTCCCGCCTTGAACACCGGATGCTTGAAGAACGGCGCGCATTACAAAAAAAGGCGGGCGAATAGCCCACCTTTTTGATCGTTGCGTGCATCCATCAATGATCGCACCTTAGGTCCGTTGCGTTAGCGTTTGACCCCGGTCATCTCGGCCAGTTCATCGGCAACATTGGCCCCGGCCGCCAGGATCGGTCCGCCGTCTTCCAGAACATTGGGAATGCCCAGGAAATCATTGGTCCAGCCGCCCGCTTCGGTCATCAGGATAATCCCCGCCATGCAGTCCCAAGGATTGATATGTGGCTCATAATAACCGATCAACCGCCCCGCAGACGCATAAGCCATCATCAACGCACACGACCCGTTGCGGATAAACATGCCTTCGCGGTCAAGAAGTTGCGTCATAACCGGCACGATTACATCGCTTTTGGTGCGATGCGACAGGCCCAGCCCCAACAAGCCATCGCTGACCTTGGTGACCTTGCTTGCTTCGACCGGTTCGCCGTTCACATACGCGCCGTCGCCTTTCATCGCGGTAAACAGCTCATCGCCGCACGGATGGTAAATCAGGCCCAAAACCACCTCATTGCCGACCATCAAGGCCACCGAAATGCACCAGGTCGGCATCTGACTGACAAAGCACGCCGTGCCATCAATCGGATCAATCACCCAAAGACAGTCATTTTCACCTTGCTCAATGCCCATTTCCTCACCAAGGAAACCATCCTCGGGAAAGGCATCGGCGATGCGGTCACGGATGATGGCCTCGACATTTTTGTCGGCAATACTGACCATATCAAGGGCGTTGGCCTTGACCTCGATCTCAAGGTCACCGGCCGTTCCGTCGTAGTAGTCCATGGCGCGTTTACCCGCTGCACGGATGACATCCCGGGCATGTTCGAGCCGCGATTCAACGTCAATTCTGGATGCTGTTTTGTTCACTTTATCCCTGCCTGTTTGTTCTATTGTTGATCATTCATCGGTGGGAACCACCGCAAGGCCACGCCCTGAAAAGCCGATACGAACTTCATCCCCGGTGGCAATCGGTGCATCAATGTGCGGATCGATGACAAACAGGTCACCAATGTCCGATGTCACGGAGTATTGCATTTGATTACCAAGATATGCTGCATGGGTAATGTGACCTTTTAGCGATGATTGCCTGCTTTCCCCATTCACCGCAGAAAGCTCAATCGCGTCAGGACGCACAGCAACATTAACCGGCCCAATGCCCAAGCCCCGATGCGGCAAGGTCTGTCGCAACCCGCCAATCTCGATATGGGCCATGTCGCCCTCAACCTCAACCAGTTCAGCCCCGACCAAATTGGCATCCCCGATAAAGTCGGCAATAAAGCCGGATGCAGGTTGTTCATAGAGTTCGCGCGGCGTGCCTTGTTGCGCAATCACCGCGCGGTTCATCACAATGATATGGTCCGATACCGCAAGGGCCTCTTCCTGATCATGGGTAACATAGACCGCCGTCAGACCAAGTTTTTGCTGAAGCTCACGGATTTCGGTTCGCACCTGTCGGCGCAGCTTGGCGTCAAGGTTCGACAGTGGCTCATCCAGCAGCAGGACTTCGGGTTCAAGCACCAGCGCACGGGCAACCGCAACACGTTGCTGTTGTCCGCCCGAAAGCTCGGACGGCAGCCGCCTGCCATATCCGGCCAACCCGACAAGATCGAGGCCCTCCTCGGCCTTCTCATGGGCTTCGGCCTTGGCAACGCCCGTCACGGTCAAACCATACGCCACATTTTCAAGGACGGTCATATGCGGGAACAGTGCATAGGACTGAAACACCATGCTGACATCACGGTCTGTTGCAGGAAGTTGGGTGACATCCTTGCCACCAATCAGGATTTTGCCCTTTGTTGCATGTTCAAGACCGGCAATCATGCGAAGCGTTGTGGTTTTGCCACAGCCACTTGGCCCCAGCAACGTCACCAGTTCGCCGGGATTGATCGTGAAGGATACATTGTCGATCGCGGTCACCGCCCCCAGACCATAGGTCTTGGTGACATTTTCGAACACGACCGAACCTGCGCGTGTTTTGATTTTCATGAATGCTTCTCTTTCAGATTTTCGCCAGCAGGGCTAACGCGGTCTGGTGTAAGACGATCTGGTGCAATGCGATCTTCACGGCGCAGTTTGCGTTTGCCGATGGCCCCTTGCACCGCAAGGATGGCCGCCAACATCACAACGATCAGGACACAGCAATAGGCAATTGCCACGCCGTACCGCCCGTTTTCAACAAGACCGATAATATAGGATGTCGCCATATTGTGGTCGGCACTCACCAGGAAGATCACCGCACTCACAGACGTAATTGCGCGCACGAAACTATAGACAAGCGCGGCAACAATCGCGGGGCGCAACAGCGGAAGGATCACGCGACGGAACGTGGTGAAACTGTTTGCCCCCAGTGTGAGCGATGCCTCATCAAGGCTGCGGTCAAGCTGGCTCATCGCGGCAATCCCACCACGCACCCCCACCGGCATATTGCGGAAGATAAAGCAGATCACAAGGATCACCCCGGTGCCGGTCAATTCAAACGGCGGCACGTTAAATGCCAGAATATAGCTGACGCCAATCACGGTTCCGGGAATGGCAAAACTTAACATCGTGCCAAATTCAAAGGCGCTTTTCCCACGAAAGTTCTGACGCACCAGAAGATAAGCCGTCGTCAACCCCACGGCCGCCGTCAGTGGCGCAGAAATCGCCGAGATGTTCAACGTCGTCCAGAAACTGTCCCATGCGGCCCCGGTCCAAACGATGCCATGCTCGCTCCAGCCAATGCCAAACGCGTCAACATAGTTGTCCAGGGTCAGCGTATTATCAAAGCCCCAGCGCGTCACAAAGCTGCCATAGAAAATCATGCCATACACAGCCACCGTAAAGATCCCCCACGGCACCGCCGTGCAATAGACCAAACGGCGCAACGCCGGGTTCAGGCCGATATGTGCCCCGCTTTCGGCCTTACCCGAAACCGTTGCATAGGATTTCCGGCCCAGCCAGAAACGCTGTGCGGCAAATGCCGACAGGGTAAAGAACAACAGTACCAGTGCGAGGACAGCCGCCCGCCCGGCATCATTTTGCGCCCCGACAATCGCAAAGAATATTTCGGTTGAAAGGACTTCGTAATTGCCCCCCAAAACCATCGGATTGCCGAAATCGGCCATGCTTTCAATAAAGGCTAGCAAAAACGCATTGGCCAACCCCGGACGCATCAGGGGCAAAGACACCATAACAAAGGTTTTCCAGCGCCCCGCCCGCAACGTCTGGGAGGCTTCCTCCATCGACGGGCTGACACCTTCGACAACACCGATCAGCACCAAAAAAGAAATCGGGGTGAAGGACAGGGTCTGAGCCAGCCAGATACCAGGGAGGCCGTAAAGCCAACGCCCTGCCTCCACCCCGAGGAGATCAGAGACGAACTGCGTCGCAGCGCCCGATCTGCCAAAAAGAAGGATCAATGCCAAACCAATCACGAATGGCGGCGTAATAATCGGAAGAACCGTCAGAACACGCAGTGATTTCTTGTATCGAAACCCTGTGCGCGTCACGACCAGCGCAAAGGCAAGCCCCAGCAAAGTGGTTGAGACCGCCGTCAGGATCGCAAGAAATGCGGTATTCCACGCCACCCCGCAGGCCCCGCCCGCAAGGCACCCCAATCCCCAGACGCTGTCGTCAAAGAAATTGCGCACAAAGGCCGCCCCGGAAACAGCCCCGTCAATATCAACAAAGGCACTGCCCAGAATGCGTGCGACCGGGAAGAAGACAAACAAGGCGACAAGCGCAACGACCGTCCCAATTGCGGAGGTCACAAAGACATCGCCGCGCATGGCACCAGCAGCAGCAAGCCCCGTACACAATATGATCAGATAGCTGGCCGCCATCAGAAGGGCGCCATAGCCCAATCCGTACTGACGCATATCAAGCGGACCAAACAGGCTTTCAAGCCAGCCGTAACTCCACCCGGAAATCCCGATGGCAAAGCCCTGCCCCACCATCCAGATCAGGCCGCCAAGGCCACTGATGATCAATATCTGTGCGTATTTCGGATGCGCGCGTCCTTGCCGCGCCAGCAACAAGGGCCCCAACAAAAAAAGCCCGACCGGCAACAACCAGTATTTTTCAAGCAAGGTGGCCTGAAGGATCGCAGGCGCATAATCGACGTAGGTCGGATAGCCATCAAGCAGCCATTCCAACGTCCAGAAGCCGTATTCCTGCTGATACCAGGGAAATATGACAAATCCAATCCAGCCGATGGCCAGCCAGATCCAAAGCATTCGGTTCACCAAAATTCTCCCGCGTGCAGAATGTCAAGGTCGGCAGTCCCGCCCACAGATGGGTTGGCGGAACTGCACTGATGTCCGGAAAAAGGAAAAGGGCCGATTATTGCGGCGCGTTTTTCACTTCATCATCCCAACGCGACAGAAGATGACGGCGGACTTCCGCGTCACCGTATTTGGCAAAGTCATAATCAATGAGTTTCAACTCATCCAAACGCGGTGCCCCATCAGGAATGCGGGCTTCCTTGTTTGACGGCACCTGATAGCTATGCGCGTCCTCGGCAATCGACTGGGTTTTTGCAGAAAGGGCAAATTCAGCCCAGATTTTTGCATTTTCAAGGTTGCGTGCACCCTTGATGATGCTCATTGAGCCCACTTCGTACCCGGTACCTTCGCACGGTGACACCACGGTCAAATCGGCACCCTGTTTGATCTGGGCAATCATGTCATGCATGAAGGTGATGCCAATCGTGGTTTCGCCAACCGCAGCCGCCTTGATCGGGGCAGAACCCGATTTGGTGTACTGATTTACGTTCTTGTGCATCTCTTTGAGAAAGTCGAAAGCTTCTTCTTCGCCAAACAACTGCACAAGTGTGGCAAGCGTCGTGTAGGACGTACCAGACGAGCTTGGATTGGCAATCTGGACTTCGCCCTTATAGGCTGGATCAGCCAGATCCTTCCAGCATTTCGGCGCAGGAAGGCCCTTTTTGGCAAGCAGATCGTTATTATAACCAATGCCGAGCGCACCGGCATAAATACCGACTGTTTTGTTATCGGCATTCTTGGCCTGACGCACGGCCCAGTCTTGCAGATCGCCCAGTTGCGGCGATGTATATTCTTCGGTCAGGCCTTCTGCGGCGGCTTGTAAGTGCGGATCACCCGTACCGCCCCACCAGATATCAAGTTTCGGGTTGCTGGCTTCGGCGCGGACCTGCGCATAGGCTTCGCCTGAACTTTTGCGCACCATCGAAACATCGATGTCATGCTCAAGCTCGAAGGCGGTTTCCATCATCTCGCACCATTCGTTATCGGCCGAGCAGATGACACTAAGGCGGCCCGCCGCATTGGCAGGTCCAACAGCGGTAACAACCAGTCCGACAAAGGCAGCACCGGCATAAAGAGTATTTTTAAACGTCATTTGGGTTTCCTCCCGTTTGCATTTCGTTGAATGCACACGTGTGCACAACTAAGGTGCGGATCACGTGCTGCGAGGATTTAATCACAGAACTTCAAAAATAACAAAAAAATTCTATTCTTTGGAATTTTCATTCTACGGATTAAACACAAAACATTGTTTTTACACGATTTAATCATAGAATGCGGGACCAGAAGATCGAATGAGATTGCCTGTCTTATGGCACAAAATGCGCCCAATTACATGCACACGTGCGCATGAAAAGTCCGGTTCTTCACGAGTCCCAATCTTCATAAGGAGCCGTCAGGGATCAGACAGGGATCAGACAGTCTGGCGGCGGATAAATTCAACGGGCAGAACAAGCCGCTCATCGCCAAGCGCATCCCCCCCGATGCGACGGCGCAACCGTTCTACTGTCATCTCGGCCAGTTGGTCTGCCCGCTGGCGCACGGTGGTAAGTTGATAGGCACCCTGACGGGCCGCGGCAATATCATCAAACCCAATGACGGCAAGATCACCCGGGACTTTCAGCCCCAGCTCAAACCGGGCAGCATCCATCAGGCCAAGGGCAATATGGTCCTTGGCACAAAAAATCCCATCCGGCGCGTTTTCCCGGTCTGCCAGATATTTGAGGCCGGCATGAAATCCACCGTCATAATCCGCACTGTCACACACAAGCGACGTAAAACTGATCTCGCCGTCCGCAAGACGCGGTGCAATCCGTGAAACAAATGCCTCCCCGCGCACATTGCCGCTATAGGTACCGCCCCGCACATTCAGGAAACCAAGGCGCTTTTTACCACTTTTCAGCAACATATCTGCGGCCAGTTCGCCACCGTGCACGTTATCGCAGTTAATAACATCGGCCCCCTCCAGACGCCCTGCCCGATTGACAAGAACAACCGGAACATTTCGTTTCAGGTAATGAGTACCCACTTCCGGGGACGGGCTTCCCGACGTTACAACAACCCCCGCCACCTGATATTGCAGCAGATTAAGCATCGATATCCCCATCTGGTCCGGGTCAGAGACATCAATCACCAAGGGGCGATATCCCGATTGTTGAATCTGGCTGATCAGACAATCAAGAAACTCAATGCGAAACGGGTCCGTCAGCCCGGATGTTACCAGCCCGATCAGGTCGCTTTTGCGCCGGTTCATTGAACTGGCGATCTTGTTGACGTGATAGCCAAGCTGGGCTGCCGTTTCCTGAACGCGTTTTCGGGTCGCCTCGGAAATGCGCTCATCATCGGCCATGCAACGCGACACGGTTGACCGCGACACCCCCGCTTCGCGCGCAACATCAGCAGACGTCACCACTTGATGCGCCTTCTTTTCCACCCCGTTACCGGATTTCTGGCGATCACCGCTCATACGGTCAGGTTCCCTATGACACCCCTACTGGACAGAGCACACATACCATAGCCCATCGCAACCGCCAACGCACACGTGTGCACCTTTCGGCAACTTTATAAAACTGTCATATCGGATATATAGGTCGCGTTTGCTGTCATTTTTCTTTGACCCGCCTTGGGCAAAAATCCTATTCTGATGCCCACATAACAGACTGCCCCACAGATTACGACAACAGACACGACACCGAAAAACCAAGGCCCGCCTTGGCAATCCCAAATACCATCAGGAGCACATCATGGGCCACGCCGCCACCGACAGCACCGTCACCACCTGGACCTGGTTCAAGGGTGAATGGCATGAAGGCAACCCCAACATTATGGGCCCGCAAACCCATGGTGTGTGGATGGCCTCGACCGTGTTTGACGGTGCGCGCCGCATGAACGGCAAAATGCCCGATCTTCACCCCCATTGTGCCCGTGTCATCCGCTCGGCCAATCTGATGGGCTTAAAACCCGCCATTACGACGGATGAAATCGTCGCACTGGCCAAGGAAGGGGTGAAAAAGTTCGATCCGGAACTGGCGCTTTATATCAAACCGATTGTCTATGGCGGCGAAGGGTTTCTGGCACCCGTCCCCGAAAGTGCACAGTTTGTTTTGTGCATTTCGGTGAGCGAAATGCCCGAAGCCGTGCAAACCGGCTTTAGTGCGCGCAAATCAAGTTTCCGCCGTCCATCGCCCGAAAGTGCCCCGACCGAAGCCAAGGCAGCGTGTCTGTATCCCAATGTCGGGCGCGCTGTGACCGAAGCCAAAAATGACGGCTTTGACACCGGTGTCATGCTCGACCCGATTGGCAATGTTGCCGAATTTTCCTACGCCAACCTGTTCTTTTCCAAGGACAATGTGGTCTATACCCCGGCAATCAACGGCACGTTCCTCAACGGCCTGACCCGTCAGCGCGTCATTACGCTTCTGCGCAAAGATGGTGTCGAGGTGGTTGAGAAAACCTGCGTGTACAGCGAGCTTGAAACCGCCGACGAAATCTTTGGCACCGGCAATTATTACAAAGTCGCCCCGTGTGTGAAACTTGATGAACGCGCCCTGCAACCCGGCCCGATCACGCGCCGCGCGCAGGAACTTTATACGGCCTTTGCCGCAGCCAGCGCCGACTGATTCACCGCGCGCCATATCGCACGACTATAAATACAAAACGGGCCGGAATTTCCGACCCGTTTTTTCATACCCTATACAGGCCTGTCGTCTTTTACTGCGTCGGCGCAACCGGCACGCTGCTGCCTGCGACATAGGGGTATTTGGCAAAGATCGAGGCCACAGCCGTGCGCACGGCTTCATTGGGTGCATCACGTGTTGAGCTGGTCACACGCCCAACAGACGTCCCTTCCCAGATCATCTGGTTGGTACGGCGATCCACGAAATCAATGCTGAGCGTGCCTTCGGTATAGGTGCTGGTATATCCCGGCTCCGTATAGCCCGGCCAGCCGACATACATGCCGCCGCGATACCCATAATATCCGCCCATATAGACCGGCGGCGAGGTTTGGGTTTTTTCCTCGGTCTTGAGATGGAAGTTCACAAGGAAATCAGGGTTGTTGATGTCAACGCGGTATCCGCGTGCTTCAAGTGCCGTGCTGATGGCATCCTCGATCCGCTGACCTGACAGGGTTGTGTATTTTTCCTCAGCCGATTTTCCTGCCCCTTCAAAAAAGGCAAAGCTTTGATAGCGGCTGAAATCGGCGGCCGGGTCGGCATCGATATAGACCTTTGGCCCACTGGCACAGGCCGCCAGCATTCCGACCAGAATGCCTGCGATGGCGGTTTTCACTATCTGCATGATGTCGGTCCCTTTGCTTCAACCAGAAACTGTCTTTGTTTATATGACGTTCGGGGACAACAATACCATCAACAGAATTTGGTTTCATGATGGCAGGTTATGCCGCTCCCGCGGTTAGGGTCTGAACCCAATTAAATGTTTAAAATGGCATCAGAACAAGCAAGACATGCAAGGAAATCTCCGCCGCGCGGGGTATTGCCCCGGGCAAGGGGATTGACGCAGAAGATCGCAGAGTGTCCTGATGTCCTTCGGATCGGAGGAATTTGCACGGGCTATTACGTCGCATCACCTTGCAAGGCAGCGAGCCTTGCTGCGGTAATGCTCCTGATATCCGCACAAATTCCTCGCGACCATTTCAAGCATTCAATTGGGTTCAGACCCTAGCATCCTTTCCGCCGTTTGGCGAAGGTCCGCAATCTCGTCATCAAGAATGGTGCGGTCGTTCATCGCATGCGCCAAAACAATCGCCCCTTGCCAACGCAGTATGATCCGGCGTGACGTTTTTTGGGCGGTATCATCCGATATGCCATCTTGTGTAAAGTTATCGGCCAGCCAGTTTATCAGGGATGTGAAAATCGCCTGTCCGGTTTTACGTGTGGCGTCAAAACCGTCATCTGCCGGGATATCAAGCATCAGCTTTGCCACCGGGCAGCCGAGCACAACCCGGCGCGGTGTCATGGCATCCAGATAGTCAAAAAATACCGAAACACGCTTTTGTGCCGTGCCGCCGGGCGCGATGGTCGCCAGAAGCGGGGTAAACTCGCCTTCCATGGTTTCCATCGCCGCCTGTGCCAGGTCATGCTTTTTGGGAAACCGGTAAAACACGCCCCCGGCAGGCAAGCCTGCTTCTTTAGCAACCGTTTGAATGGTCGCGGCGTGATAACCATCGCGCCAAATCACATTCATCGCCGCACGGGCAAGTTTTTGGCGTTTTTGTGCCGATGTCAGTTTTTCAACCATTGACCTGAAACTACATAAGTAAGTTAACTTACTTAATCATGACATCGTCGCTTTGATTGTCAAGCAGGATGCCCCATAGCACCATCATATAGTTAGGGTCGGCCGCGCAACGACACACGGAACTGTCAGGACCGGCTTTGATACCCAAAAATTATATTTGTCTTAGGGTCTGGGCTGTATCAGGTTTCACACAGAAACCTTTGAAAGACGGGCCGGAGCCAATTTGTGAAAAACAACCAATACTCGCTTGCCGATATCGAAGCCGCCGTATCTGCTGGTGCACTCGACCGCGAGGCCTATATTGCCCTTGCGCAGTACCTGACCAATCACGCGCCAGAGGCACTTGAAACCGAAAAATTCACCCTGTTTCGCGGGATGAATGACATCTTCCTTGCGCTGGGCATTACCGTGCTGAGCATCGGCTGGTTCATTTTGTGGGGTCTTTATTCCAACGATGCCGTTTTCTGGATCGCGCCACTTGTCGCCATAGCGGGGTTTGTCGTGCTGGCGGAATATGTCGCGGGGAAGCTTAAGGCGACATTGCCCTCAATCGTCATCATGGTTTCGCTGTGCGCGACATTGATGATCTATGCCGTGATGCTCTATATGCGCATCGTCGGAACATCGGCAGAATTTTTCAATCTTGATGACGTTTGGTCGTTCGGCAGCACATCGGTCAACACCGCCCTTCTGGTTGCCATCATCGGCTTTGCCTTTCAGGTCGGATTCTTCCTGCGCTATCGCCTGCCGGTATCTTTTGCCCTGATTGCGTTTGGCATTGTCGGGGTATTGTGGTCGCTGCTTTTGACCGCGTTCGGGCAAAGCCTGAACCAGTATCTTGATTATATGATCACGCTGACCGGGCTTTTGTTGCTGGCCTTGGGCGTTGTGGTCGATACAAAAGACCCCAAGCGGGTTAATGGCTGGGCCGAATGCGCTTTCTGGCTGTATGTCATCGGCGCACCGATGACCATTCATTCGGTTGCGGCCCTGTTTGATGCCGCCGCCCTTGTGATGATCCCGGTGATTATCATCGCCATGCTGTTTTCGCTGTTTCTCGACCGTCGGTCGCCGATCATCAGCGGCCTGATCTATGTCGGCTATCTGGCCAATTCCGGCTTCAATCAAGCGGCCATTGATCCATCCATCACCGTGGCACTGGTCTGTTTTGTTGTCGGCGGCCTTGTCATGGCGTTTGGCTTTGGCTGGCAAAAGGCCCGCCACATCGTATTGAGCCCATTTGAAGATCAAAACTGGCGACGTTATTTGCCGCCATCTTAGTCGACGAGAAGCTGGGCAGTAGTACAAGTTTTGCTGCCCAGCTCAAAACTCCCCCTCCTAAGACAATGACAGCCCCTTGCGCGTAAAACAGCTAGAAATGATAAATCAATTAAGGGTTGATTTATTACTTGCTTAACTTCGCTAAATAGAATTAGGCTTATCTGATACTTCCGCCCCGCACACAAATGCAGGAAAATTGTAATGAAGTACGGTTTAAGGATTTTAACACTGTCCGTTGCGGGGGCGATGGCTTTGTCATTGGGGGCTTGCAGCAGCGGCATTCAGGATCAAGTGGTCGGTGGCAGCGCTTTGCTGGGCGAAGCCAAGGTTGGCGCACTGTCAACCACCGCATCCTACCGCACAGTTGTCGCCAAGTTTGATAGCACGTCACGTGTATGCCCTGAACCGCCGCCCGATGTTGCCGTCGCAGTGACCTCAAGCTTGCTGGCACAGCTTGCAGCTGGCAAGGGTGATGTTACGGCCAACGCGACACTCGCACGCAGTGTTGCAGAAAAGATAGCGCCGTTGCTGAAAAGGACAACAGCACTACAATTTTATCGCGATGCCAGCTCCTATAATTGCTTTGCCCATATGAACGGCGCAATGGATAGTGTGGCTTATCAACGGGCCAACGACGCGGCGATGAAATCCGTTACCATGTTAATGGCGCTTGAAATCCTCAAAGGTGCGGATCAGACACTACCCGCAGAATTTCAGGCGACACTTGATAGCGGCGACATAGACAAGCTCAAAGAACTGATCGAGAAGTTCGAAAAGAAATAGCCCCAAATACCGAGGCATTCGGATCTGCGGTGCAACGAAAAAATCCCACCAAATGGTGGGATTTTTTGTTTCGTTATGCTCTGCTCACGCGGCCACCTCATCAGGCGCTGAGGTCTTCACCCGCGAGCGCACGATCAATCAGGGCGACACTTTCATCAAGGCCGTAAAGGGCGATGAAGGAGCCCATGCGCGGACCCTGTTCCTGACCGAGCAGGATTTCATAGAGCGTCTTGAACCATTCGCGCAGATTTTCGTAATTATGGTTTTTGCCCACGGTGAAAACTTCGGTCTGAATGTCGGATGGCTCCGTACCCTGTTCGATTTTTGACAGTGCGTCGCGCAGGTCTTTCAGTGCGGCCTGCTCGGCCTCGGTCGCAGCGCGGTATTTTTTCGACGGTTTAACGAAGTCGCGATAATAGTTGATCGCATAGCCAACCAGCTTATCCAAATACGGCGAGCTTTCCGGCGTTGCGCCCGTGGCATAACGCGAAATGAACTTCCACAGAAGATCGCGGTCTTCGGTATTGCAGACCGAAACAAGGTTCAACAAAATCCCAAAGGACAGGGGAATTTCGCGGTCCGGCGCGGTCCCGGCATGAATGTGCCAAGCCGGGTTTTGCAAAATCTTGGTCGGATCGGTTTCGGTTTTAAGCTTTTCGGCGAACGTCAGATATTCATCCACGGTTTTCGGGATGACATCGAAATACAGGCGTTTGGCGGTTTTGGGTTTCTGGAACATGAACAGCGACAGGCTGTCTTCGGGCGCATATTTCAGCCAGTCTTCCATCGAAAGGCCATTGCCCTTGGATTTGGAAATTTTCTGTGCGTTCTCGTCCAAAAACAGTTCGTAGTTAAAGCCTTCTGGCGGGATGCCGCCCAGTGCCTTGACGATTTTATTGCCAAGCTCAACCGACGGGATCAAATCCTTGCCGGCCATTTCATAATCAACACCCAGTGCATACCAGCGCATCGCCCAATCAGGCTTCCATTGCAGCTTGCAGTTACCACCCGTGACGAGCGTCTCAACCAGATCACCGGTTTCAGGGTGCTCGTAAACGATGCTGCCGGTTTCAGGTTTAAGCTCGGTCACCTTGGCCATCAGAACCTTGTTGGTGCCCGGTTCAACCGGCATGAACGGGCTGTATGTCGCCTGACGTTCTTCGCCAAGCGTCGGCAGCATGATTTTCTGGATCGCGTCATAACGTTCCAGAAGACGCAACAAAGCCGCATCAAACATGCCCGAACGATAACAGTCGGTCGATGATTTGAACTCGTACTCAAAGCCAAACCCATCGAGAAAATCGCGCAGGCGCGCGTTGTTATGATGGGCAAAGCTTTCATGGGTGCCAAACGGATCAGGCACACTTGTCAGCGCTTTGCCAAGATGCTCGCCAACCATTTCCTTATTCGGAATGTTGTCGGGCACTTTCCGAAGCCCATCCATGTCATCGGAAAAACAGAAAAGCTTGGTCGGGATATCGCACATGGTTTCAAACGCGCGGCGCACATAGGTCGTACGCGCGACTTCGCCAAAGGTGCCGATATGAGGCAAACCCGACGGACCATAACCGGTTTCAAAAAGGACATAGCCCTTTTCAGGCGCCTTCTGTTTATACCGCTTGACCAGCTTGCTGGCTTCCTGAAAGGCCCAGACGTTGCTGTTAAGTGCGGCATCTCGAAGATCGGCTGTCATTTTTGAAACCTTGTTTGTCAGTTGGATCGTTGAATTCTTTGGAAATCTTGACGGCGCAGGGTCACCCGGATCCCGTGCGTGCGCGAAGCTATACCGCACCACACCGCAGATCAAGCATCTGTTGCGCATGGCAGCCAAATGACCCACGACGTGCGACATGCGAGATACCGTTCTCTGCGCATGTATTCTCATAGGCTATTTTCCGCATAAATTGCAAAAATCCCACTCTAAAGTGTAGTTGAATCCACCGCCACGACCGCAAATATGCAGCTAAGGTGCCAAAAGCCCCTGCTATCGGACCCTGCCCTTGTCAGGCGCCCAGAACGCCAGGGCACCAAAGCAGGAAAACGACAAACGTGAATATGCTAGCGACGATGAATACGTAAATTCAAGTATCAGAGCAGTTTTGAGGTTCCACCAATGTCGCACAGCGACAAGGTTTTGCCGGGCGAAATCGGCGCAATGCCCGCAAATAGTGCTGATCAGCGATTTGAACGCGTTGTTGAATACGCGCCTAACGCCATGATCTTGATCAGCGCCGAAGGCCGCATGGAAATGGTCAATGCGCAAACAGAAATCATTTTTGGCTATGCCCGGTCCGAACTGCTCGGTCAGGCAATAGAGATGCTTGTGCCAACACGTTTTCGCGAAGGTCACCCACATTTGCGCGGATCATACGGCAAAAACCCGAATGCCCGTCCGATGGGCCCGGGGCGTGATCTTTATGCCCTGCGCAAGGACGGTAGCGAATTTCCCGTCGAAATCGGCCTCAATCCAATTGCCAGCGGGGATCGGCAACTAATCCTTGCCGCCATATCCGACATTTCCGAACGCAAACACCGCGAAGAACAAATTGCCCGGTCGCTCAAGGAAAAGGAAACCCTACTTTCTGAAGTCCACCACCGGGTCAAAAACAACCTTCAGATCATTCACAGCCTGCTGGACATGCAAACAGCCTCGATTGCCGACAAACAGGCGCGCGATGCCCTGATTGACAGTTGCAACCGCGTGCGGTCGATGGCGCAAATTCACCAGTCGCTGTATCAAAGCGAAAATATGGCCAAGGTTGATTTCGCCAACTTCTGTGAAAGTCTGGTTTCGTCACTGCTGGCCGCCTACAACATTGATCTTGATCGTGTTCGCGTCAAATGCGACCTGGCCGAGGTAGAACTGGCCATTGATCAGGCTGTGCCATGTGGGCTGATTGCAAATGAGTTAATCACCAATGCGCTTAAACACGGGTTTCGCGATGGTCATGCCGGTAAAATCCTGATTTCCACCAAAATGCATGGCGATCGTGACGTCGAACTGTGCATTTCTGACAATGGGCACGGTCTTCCAGATGATTTTTCCATCGGCAAAAGCTCCGGCTTGGGTCTTCAGCTGATTGAACTTCTTGTCGATCAAATTGGTGGACAGCTCACCATCGACACGTCCCCCGAGACGCGTTTTCACATCACATTCACCTTACAGGACGAATGATAAATGCCAAAAACGGTTCATGTCATGATCGTCGAAGATGAAAGAGTGATTGCGCTGCATTTGCGCAAGCAACTTGAAAAACTCGGCT
Organism: Thalassospira lohafexi; assembly: GCF_002844275.1. Taxonomy (GTDB): domain Bacteria; phylum Pseudomonadota; class Alphaproteobacteria; order Rhodospirillales; family Thalassospiraceae; genus Thalassospira; species Thalassospira lohafexi. Next base: position 398,969 of record NZ_NXGX01000004.1, on the reverse strand, counting down.
ATGACCGAACCTCTGCGCACAGTGCTGGCTATGACGCGCTCAAAGCGATTGAGCGCGATCCACCTGACATCATCTTGATGGACATCCGCATTGATGGCGACATTGACGGCATTGAAACGGCGGCGGGCATTCCACCCGATCTGATGATCCCGGTGATCTATCTTTCGGCCCACTCCGAAGACGCAACATTGGCACGCGCCAAGAAAACGCGTCCTTATGGTTTCTTGTTAAAGCCGTTTTCTGAACGCGAACTGCATGCCACGATCCAGATGGCACTGGAACGCCGGGTTGCCGAAATGGCCCTGCGCGAAAGTCAGCAACGCCTGTCACTGGCGATGTCCGCAGCGCAAATGAGTTGCTGGGAAATTGATGTCAACACGCGCGAAATGCACAGCACGGGTCTTGGCAACTTCCAAACACCCCAGGAAACCGAAACGGTGACTGAAACATGGGATGCCTTCCTTGACCGGGTGGAATCCGAGGACCGCGACAGTGTGCGTAAGGCATTTACCTATGCCGTGCAGCACGGTGATTTTTACGATGTCGTATTCCGCAGCATCAACGCGCATAAAGAACAGCGTTGGCTGCGCGCACGCGGCAAATCATTTTCCAATGACCGCAATGGTACGCACCGCATTATTGGCATGATGCAGGACATCACCGATCAGCGCATGACCAATGATAAATTGCGCGAAGCCATGGCCGTCTATGAAACGACGCAGGATGGTATCCTGATCCTTGATCCGGACCTTAATGTCACCAATGCCAACAAGGCCTACTACCATATTACCGGCACAGGCCCCAAAGGCACACTGAACAAACCACCCTACTTCCTGGCCCCTGAGGAGTATTCAGCCGGGTTTTATCAAGACCTGTTTCATACCTTGCGCCACAGACGCCATTGGCACCGCGATATCGAAACCCGCAACATTCAGGGCAATCCGATTTCCCTGGCGACACAGATCATCGCGGTTGAAGACGACGACGGCGAACTGACCCATTTTGTCGCCATCGTTTCGGACCGCACCGCGATCCGTCAGGCAGAACAGGAACTGCACTATCTTGCGCAATATGACGGGCTGACCAGCCTGCCCAACCGGTTGTTGGCAACCGACCGCCTGAACCGCGCGATTGAACGCAGCGAACCCGTCGGTGCGCGTGTTGCCTGCCTGTTTCTTGATATTGATGATTTTAAAAACATCAATGACACACTGGGCCATGCAGCCGGGGATCAGGTTTTGCTGATCGCATCAACCCGGATCAAGGCGGTTACCGAGCGCGCCGATACCATTGCGCGCCTTGGCGGCGATGAATTCATGATCATCCGTGAGAACATCCAGAACGCCACGGCGGCGGCCAATCTTGCAATGAAGATCATCAGTGAACTGCAACGCCCGTTTTACATTATCGGCCATGAACTGACTCTGTCGGCCAGCATCGGGATTTCGCTGTATCCTGACAACGCCTTGTCGCCACAGGATTTGATCCGGCTGGCCGATACCGCCATGTACGCGGCAAAAGACCGCGGACGGCGGACCTATGCGTTTTATCAGTCGGAAATGACGGAAACCGCAACCCGCTATATGACCCGGTCACTGGAATTGCGGCGCGGGCTTGAAAACAACGAACTGGTTTTATACTACCAGCCACAAATGAACGCCCATACTGGCGACCTTGTCGGGGTGGAAGCACTTTTGCGCTGGAACCATCCGACAAGTGGCTTGCTTGGGCCCCATGAAATCATCCCGGTGGCCGAACAAAGCGGCCTGATTATTGAAATCGGCGACTGGGTGCTGCGCGAAGCCTGCCTGCAGGCCCGGCGCTGGCAGGATGAGCTTGATCAGAAAATCACCATGGCGGTCAATGTGTCGGTCCGTCAGTTGAAGATGCCCAACTTTGCCGAAACGGTGCAACATGCACTGGCTGTTGCCGGATTGCCTGCGGAATATCTCGAAATCGAGATCACCGAAAGCATGATTCAGGATGAAACCAGCATGATCCGCATGCTGCACGAATTGCGCGAGGTTGGCGTTTCGCTTGCCATTGATGATTTTGGCACGGGGTATTCCTGCTTGCGCTCGATCAAAAGCCTGCCGATCAAACGCATTAAAATCGACAGGGCATTTGTCAAAGATCTTCCAGGCAAAGCCGACGATGCCGCCCTGGTCGAGGCCATGCTGGCAATGGCAAGCTCGCTTGGCCTGCATACCACGGTCGAAGGTGTCGAAACCGAAGAACAGTATCATTTCTTGCGCGAAATGGGCTGCACCGATCTGCAAGGCTTCCTGTTTAGCAAACCCGTTCCCGCGGATGCGGTCTTTGCCGATAAAGCAGCCAAAAAGCAGTCCAACAGCAATATTTCATAAATCCTTCTCCCCATCGCGACTTAAATTCGGCTGCTATCTGACGGGTTCAGCCCCTAAAGTATAGGCAGGGTGACTGAAATGCTTGTGCTTCTCCCCAAGTTATTGAAACTTTGGGATGCATATCCATATTTCTAATATCACCCAAAAGCATAGGCCGAAAAGGATGTGGTTTGATGCGTTTTTCTAACCTGTCGCTGGGCGCGAAATTGACACTTGTCAGTGCGCTTGCCATTGCCGCCTGCCTGATTGTTGGTATTTTTCTTCAAACGCTTGAAACCAGCAACACCACCGAAGAACTCACCGTTGGTGAAGCCAGATCGGTTGCGCTTTACCATGCCGAACAGGCCGGTCACGTTCTGAATGGCGGGATGTCGGTGGCGCAAAACCTTGCCGGGGCGTTTCGTGCCATTCGTGAACAGGGCGGCACCGACCGCGCGGCCTATAACGAAATACTCAACCGTACCCTGATCGATAATCCGTCGCTTGCCGGGGCATGGTCGGGGTTTGAGCCCAATGCGCTTGACGGCAAGGATGCCGATTACAAGGGCGAAGGCGAACCGTTTGGCGACGGGACGGGTCAATATGTGACCTATTACTATAACTTCGGGGATGGCATTACGCCCTATCACCTGACCGGCCTTGATAACCCGGAAATCAACGAATATTACACCGCCCCCAAGGCCACCAATCAGCCCTATGTCACCGATGCCATCACCTATGACATTCAGGGACGCGACGTGGTTTTGACCTCATTCGTCTATCCCGTGCAGGATCAGGCCGGAAAGTTCCTTGGCGTTTTAGGTGCCGATCTTGAACTCAACGCCCTGTCGGAGCGGTTTGCCGAACTGACCCCGTTTGGTACCGGCACGGTCAATCTTGTGTCCGCCCAAGGCACATGGGTTGCACATGAAAATGCCGACATTCGCGGCACAAAGCTTGATCGCGGCAACACCATTCAGGCCGCCATTCTCGATGCCATGAAATCGGGCGAACCACGCCGGATTGATGATGCGCAAACCATGCACATGATTGTGCCCGTCGAAATTGCCGGTTATCCCAACCAGTGGGGTGTGGTTGTCAATGTGCCGCTGGCCACCGTTTTCGCCCCGGCCGATGACCTGCGCAACGCGACCTTGATTGGCGGGGTGGTTTTGTTGGTGATTGTGATTGGCGTCATTTTGTTCTTAACCAAAGGCCTTGTCGCCCGTCCGATGACCCGTGTGGCGGGTGTTATTGACCATTTGCAACAGGGTGATTTTTCTGTCCAGATTCCCTATCTGGATCGATCCGATGAAATCGGTGCAATTGCCAAGGCACTTGAATCGTTCAAGGAAGCATCGGCAGGCATGCAAAAAGCCGAACGAGAAAAGCTTGCCGCCGAAAAACGCGCAAGTGATGAGCGCAACCGGACCCGCCATCAGATGGCTGACGAGTTTGAAAAATCTGTCGGCGGTATTGTTGTCAATGTGTCTGACAGTGCCGAAAACATGGAACAGGTCTCGCGCCGGATGCGCACGGCGGCCGATCAAAGTTCCGAACAGGCCGTTGTCGTTGCGGCTGCCGCCGATGAGGCCAGTGCAAACGTTCAAACCGTTGCATCGGCCACCGAAGAACTGTCTGCCTCCATTCAGGAAATCAGCTCGCAGGTGGCAAAATCATCAGACATCACCAGTACCGCCGTGACCGAGGCATCCAATGCCAACACCATGGTCACCGGCCTTGCCGAGGCGGCCGATCGCATTGGCGAAGTCGTCAGCCTGATCAGTGATATCGCAGCCCAGACCAACCTTTTGGCCCTGAACGCCACGATTGAGGCCGCCCGTGCCGGTGAAGCAGGCAAAGGTTTTGCCGTGGTCGCACAAGAAGTCAAAAACCTTGCCAATCAGACGGCCAAGGCCACCGATGAAATCGCCCAGCAAATCGGGTCGATCCAGTCAGAAACCCACAACACCGTCGGGGCAATTGGCCGGGTCACCGAAACGATTTCAAGCATCAATGAAATCGCCACCGCCATTGCATCGGCGGTTGAACAACAAGGGGCGGCCACGGCGGAAATTTCGGGTAACATTCAACAGGCAGCAGCCGGGACAAACGAAGTCTCCTCCTCCATCGGGATCGTGCGCAATACTTCGCGCGAAACCGGGGATGCCGCATCAAATGTGCAGGCCGGGGCAACCCAACTGGCACAAGAAGCCCGCAACCTTGACGAACAGGTCAGAAACTTCCTTGATCGTCTGCGCAATATCTAGGATCAGGACCATAGATTTCATCAGGGCGGCACCATGTGACGGTGCCGCCTTTTTCATTTTGTTGATACCTGAACCATTCGGTGGTTGAATTGCCGTAACCATTTAGGCCCATTCAAATAAGGACACCGCATCATGTTGCCGCTTCCCGTGACGATCTGCCTGACCGCACTTTTTGCACTGATGCTGACGGCGTTAAGCCTGAATGTTTCCCTGCGCCGCCGCGAACTTCGCATTGCCCTTGGCGATGGCGATGATCTGGTGTTGCGCCGCCGTATCCGCGCACACGGCAATTTCATCGAAAATGCCCCGATGTGCATCCTGCTTGTTCTGGCGCTTGAGGCGGTGCTTGCAACCTCAACCACCATCTGGCTGGTGGCCGCCATTCTGTTTGTCGCCCGCGCCCTTCATGCCGTTGGCACCCTTGCGCGGTCCAACAAAAGCCTGATCGCACCGGCGGTTTTGATGCAGCATTTGACCTTTATTGTGGTCGGTGTCTGGTTGCTGGTGCAAACGCTGAGCAACCAGATGGGCAGCATGTAACGTCAGCATGGAAAGAATGGCTATGATGATGCCCCCTGATTTCGCCACCACCGATGTGGCGGCGAAATTTGCCACATATCCCGATAAACCGCGTCAGATGCTTCTGACCCTCCGGCGCTGGATCTTTGAGATCGCCGGGGATGAGGCAAGTGTCGGCACGCTGGACGAAAGCCTGAAATGGGGTGAACCGGCATGGCGACCAAAATCGGGATCGGGCATCACCATCCGCGCCGACTGGAAGGAAAAGTCACCAAATCAGGTGATGGTGTTCTTTGATTGCAAGACCGATTTGATTGACCGCACGCGCAGTCTTTTATCGGCCGATCTGACTTGCGAGGGCAACCGGGCGATCATTTTACCGATTGATACGCCCCTGCCCGAAGCAGCCCTTAAAACCGCCCTTGGCTGGGCACTGACCTATCATCGGGACCGCAAGGCAAAAGCATCCTAGGGCAAGTCGCGGGTTACAGCTTCTTCGCACCACGTTCAAGCTGCGTGCGGAGTTCTTGTAAATCGCGGTTCAACCGTTTGGCAGTTTCAATGTCCAGTCCGGTCGCATCAAGAATGCAGGCTGGAACTTCCTCGGCCTTTTCGCGCAATGCCTTCCCTTCAACGCTTAGGCGTACGCGTACGGAACGTTCGTCTTCCGGGTCACGCTTGCGCACGACAAGGCCATTTGCCTCAAGCCGTTTAAGCAAAGGGGTCAGCGTGCTGGACTCAAGAAACATCTTTTGCCCGATGCTGCGCACCGATTGATCGTCTTCCTGCCACAGGCTGACCATCACCAGATATTGCGGATAGGTCAGGCCAAGCCGATCAAGCAGCGGCTTATAGATGCGGTTAAAGGCATGGCTGGCCGCATATACCGAAAAGCACAGAAACTTTTCAAGATCCAGAAAGTCTTCTTTTGACGCGTCATCCATTGTCTTCTTCCCGTTTTTGAAATATCTGGCCGACCTGATCTTGGGAATTCCGGGCTGTACGGCCCTTAAAAACGCCCTGACAGTCCCGCACCAGAAATCATCATGCGACTCAAAGACGATTAATTTAAATCGCACACGATTAAATTACAAACGATTTATTCACATGACTGGCATTCCCATATTTATATCGCACACGATTAAATCGTATGCGATAAAACAATCACCAAAACGAAACACCGGCCGGTTAAGACGGCCCCTTAAAAGGATCGAAATCATGAGCCCGCTGAAAACCAAAGTTGCTTCTGCTGCGATTGCCTTGACCGCCGCCCTGTCTGCCACCACCGCATTGGCCGACCCGGTTCTTGAACCCACCACCCAGAAATTCATTGATGCCCTGTCGGCATCTGGTGGCCCGGCGATCTATACCCTGACACCAAATCAAGCCCGTGGCGTTCTGTCGGGCGCCCAGTCTGGCGAGATTGCCAAACCGGCTGTTGATATCACCGATACCACCTTTGCCGTTGGCCCGACCGGTGCGACCAAGGTCCGGATCATCCGCCCACAGGGCAACACCGACCGCCTGCCGGTGATTGTCTATTTCCACGGAGCTGGCTGGGTGATGGGCGATACTGGAACCCATGACCGACTGGTGCGTGAACTCTCTGTGCGTGCCAATGCAGCCCTTGTGTTTGTTGATTATGAACGCTCCCCCGAGGCGCGCTATCCGGTTGCCATCGAACAGGATTATGCGGTGACCAAATATGTCGCCGAGCACAGTGAGCAGCTTAATGTTGACCCGACCCGTCTGGCGATTGCTGGCGACAGTGTTGGCGGCAATATGACAGCGGTCGTCTCCCTGTTGGCACAGGAACGCGGCGGACCGGACATCACCGCACAGGTCCTGTTTTATCCGGTCACTGACGCCGATTTTGACAATGGATCCTATACCAGCTTTGCCAACGGCCCGTGGTTGACCAAACCGGCGATGGACTGGTTCTGGAACCAGTATCTGCCCGAAGGCGCTGACCGCACGGATCCGAAAATCACCCCGATCCATGCGACACCTGAACAACTTTCCGGTCAGGCACCGGCACTCGTGATCACGGCTGAAAATGATGTTCTGCGTGACGAGGGCGAAGCCTATGCCCGGAAACTGTCCCAGGCTGGCGTTGATGTCACGGTGACCCGCTATAACGGTACGATCCACGACTTTGTCATGCTCAACGCCCTTGCTGATACACCCGCGGCCAAAGGCGCGATTGCCCAGGCCGGACAGTACTTGCACACCGCCCTTCACGGGCAATGACCACAAAACTTTCACATTAAATCAGGCGGGTGCAGTTGCGCCCGCCGCCCCCCGGCGACATATCATCTGGGAACGAACCTAGACAGCCGGGCGCTCACCACCACCGAACCACTGTTCAAACAAAGGATGAAAACCATGTCTGTTGAAGTCAAATATACCGCGCATGCTTCTGCCACCGGTGGCCGTGATGGCCGTGCGAAAACCGATGATGGCAGTCTCGATGTCAAACTGACCACGCCAAAGGAACTTGGCGGTGCTGGCGGTGAGGGCAACAACCCTGAACAGCTTTTCGCCATGGGCTATTCCGCCTGTTTTATCGGCGCGATGAAAGCAGCCTCCGGCCAGACCAAAATCAAGGTCCCGAGCGACGTATCAGTCAATGCAGAAGTTGGCATTGGCCCACGTTCCGCTGGTGGATTTGGCCTTGCGGTGACGCTGAAGGTTTCGCTTCCGGGTCTTGATAAGGCCGATGCAGAAAAACTGGTCGAAACCGCCCACACCATTTGCCCTTACTCCAATGCAACCCGCGGCAATGTTGATGTAACCACCACCATCGCCTAACCTTAAAGTTCCCCCCTGCTGGTCGGCATCCCCCCAAATCGCCGACTGGCAATTACAGGCCCGGTGTTCCCCTGCACCGGGCCTTTCTTTTGTCGGTTGGCAAATAACAGTTGCTCGATCGGCGATGTCCCCCGATGATCCAGCCCATCAAAAAATACTGTTCAGGATCAGGATACCCGCATGTCAAACCAGCTTACCCTCGTCGTCTTTTCACGCGCAAAACCGGGCATGGAAGAAGAACTTGGCAAACGCCTTTTGGCCCTTGTCGAACCATCGCGCGCCGAAGAAGGCTGCATCAGTTATGACATGCACCAGTCCAAGGACGATCCTGCGGTCTGGATGGCCTATGAAAACTGGCGGTCCGAAGAAGATCTCACCCTTCATTTCGAACAACCTTACCTGCGCGCCTTTGCCGACAGCAAAGATGAAATCCTTGCCGAACCGCTTGATGTGCGTAAATTTTCGCTGAAATCATAATTCTTCAAGCGAGCCCGGCTTGTGTATTGGGCTTGGGTCTTGGCCGCCCTATAGCAGTTGCTTACACTTCTGCGCTTGCGGCGGCCAGCCGCACTTGCGCCTGATAGACGACACCATCAATCGCGAGCTGAAAGTCCTGATCTGTGCTTTGTTCCTGCGCATTCTTGTCAGACAGCGCCTTCTGATTGACCGTCCCGGTGTTTTTTACAGCCTGCGCATCCATTTGCACAAATTTCTCGATGATCTGGATAATTCCGGATTGAGCCGATTCCATCAGGGTGACAGCATCCGCAACAGGGCTGATCTGATCGGCCTTTGGCGGTGTCGTCAGTTTTGCCATAGACGCATCGACCTTGCCCGCAGCAGACAAAAAAGTCTGATACTTAGGCTCAAGCAGCGTGAGATAACTGGTGTCGCGTGACGTCACCGATTTGTATTGCGACCAAGCTTGGCTGCTCAATTGCACGAAAAGACCATCCGCCATGACTTTCTCCTCTTAAATCTGTTTGCCGTGTTCAGATAGAACCTTAGAAAAACGATGATCCGATTGATGCCAGGCTGGCGGAAGAAAAACTCTTTCTCCAAGCCTCTCGGGAAATCGGATGTATAAAATCGTCAAACGCCAACGGAACCAGACGCGTTTCACTCAGGGCGAATGCATTCCCCGCCCATGCAACCTGATTTGCCGTAGCATCAAGCAACCAAGCAGCCCCAACACCCGCAGCCCCGCCTGCAGCAGCCGCACCGGGCATCTGCCAGTGTGCAAACAGTTGCGCCCGGACGGCTTGCGCAAACGCCCCATCATCAATCTCAAGGGTGATTTCGCCGTCATACTGCATGGAACGATAGGTCCAGTTGCTGGTACCGACCATCACGTACTGATCATCGATGATTGCAACTTTCGAATGCGGATATGTCCATTTCGTCGGGTCGTTATGTCGATATGTCTTGGGCGCGAACATCACGTCATTGTTCGCCGCAATATCCCAGATATAACGAAGACCAATCTGCGTTGGCACACCTGCCGCGGTGTTAAATGTCACGCGATAGGCCGTCGCAGGGTTAAGGGTCGCCATGTTTGCCGGGTTATAGCCCGCCTTGTCGACATGCGCGCCGACAACATTGGCGGCGACATAATTGGTTAACGGGCCGACGCGTCCGCGCCAACTGTCTGCCGCATCAAACGCGTTCAAATCGGCCAGTGCCAACTCCACATAGGTGTAATACATCAGATAGGAAAACGCCTCAAAACCGTCCATCGTCGTGTTTGCCGGATGGTTGACAACCGGAATGACGGTTCCCCCGCCCTGCTTAAAGGTCGCAAGGTCTTCGACAATGGATGGATCGGTTAAGGCATAATTCTCAAGATAAACATAGTTCGCAGCCGCAGCGATCCTTGCTTGCAATCCTGCGCGAATATCACGCTCCGCCGGATTGGCTTCTGAGTTGGTCGTCATCATCGTGATCGTCAGATTGGCAGGGTCAGCACCGGCTACACCGATTGTTGCCGCAGGAGCCAGCAACGCTTGTTGTTTGTTCCAGCGCCGCACCCATTCGCCTTCAATATCATCGACAATCAGACCGGTGACACGAACAGCCGCATCGTGCCACCAGTTTTCCGGATCATGCACATCTGACGACAGATATTTGTGCGCCATGTTCATGCCCCCGACATAGGCTTCTTTCAAAGCACCATTCGACAGAACAACAATTTTTTGATGCGTACTCATGCCAAAAGTCCGCCGCCCATATGATTCCATATAGATCTGAATAGGCCGATAGGCGCCAGCACCCGCGTTGCGATTATTGACCTGCTGAACCCATGCACGCGTCTTCCAGCCAGATTTCATCTCAGGCACAACGTTATTGAGAACCTGCGCCCCGGCCCAAGCAATGATTTCTACCCGAATGCCCAAACGTGCAATGGCCTCAAGCTTGTCGATCAAAAGTGCGCCAGCACCCCCGCCATAACCGGGCAGAAAAGCATCAGGTGCAATCTGCCAAAATGCCAATCGCACGAACCGATTGCCGCCCACACCCGCCGCAATCACACCATCAAGGCTTTGGTGAAGCCGTGCAAAATACGCATTCCCGTCCAACAGGAATTGCGCATTACTATTGGCCCGGGTGACCCGCATGTTTCAATCCTCACACGATTTAAATCCTGATTGGTTGAATGACGCACGCAACGGGCTGGCGTGAAATTCTAATCACTGGACGGGTGCGCCAATCCGGTCTATCGAACCTCATGATCACAACATTCACACTGATGGTCGGGCTGTTTTTGTCGGCCTTCACCTCCGCCACCCTCCTGCCCGGCACGTCCGAGGCGGCCTTGGCCGCATTGGTGGCATCGGGCGATCATGCTGTGTGGGGGTTGGTGGCGGTTGCAACAGCGGGGAATGTTTTGGGATCAACGGTCAACTGGGCCCTCGGCCTATATGTTGATCGCTTCAAAAACCGCCGCTGGTTTCCGGTCTCCCCCGATGCGCTGGATCGGGCGTCACGCTGGTTTGGTAAATACGGGATTTGGTCATTGCTTTTGGCATGGTTGCCGGTCATTGGCGATCCGCTGACCTTGCTTGCCGGTGTGATGCGTGTGCGCTTTGTGCCGTTTCTGATCCTTGTCACCATTGGCAAGGCCGCGCGCTATGCCATGATTGCCGGTGGGGCATCGGTCCTCATGACCCTTTTGGGTCCATAAAATCCGATCAAAGGGCAATAACGTTCAATAATTCCCCGACCAGACCGCTATTCTGAACACAAGAATACCGCCCCAAACACGCCAAGTCTGGCAGAGGAAACCGCCCCACAATGTCCACGACCTCCATCATCATGACCGCCCCGCTCAGCCTGTATCTGTCGATGGCCGCCTTCGCCCTTGCCGCCTCAATCACCCCCGGCCCGGTCAACATCATCGTGTTAAGTTCCGGGGTGCAGTTTGGCTTCCGGTCGTCCTTACGCCTTGTATTTGGCGCCACGGCGGGGTTTTGCCTGTTGCTGCTTCTGATCGGGTTGGGCCTGCATGAATTGCTAACCGCCTTCCCGCAAATGACCACGATCATTCAATGGGCCGGGGTGGCGTTTTTGCTGTTCATGGCGTGGAAGCTATTTTCAAGTTCGGGTGAACTTGGCAAACGCGACGCCGGGGTCGGCCCGTCGGCCATCACCGGGGCGCTGATGCAATGGGTCAATCCCAAGGCTTGGCTGGCCTCGATTGCCGGGATGGGGGCTTATGCAGCTTCAGGCGCGCCTGCGCTCATCTGGGAATTTACCGCGATCTATTTTGTGGTGTGCTTCGCCTCGGTCGCCTGCTGGGCCTATGCCGGGGCGTTTCTGGGCCGTTTTCTGGGCGAGCCATCGCGCATTCGCATCTTTAACCGCGTAATGGCGGCATTGCTGGTGGCCAGTGCAGTTTATCTGATTTTGGGATAAATTAGTTTTGCAAGAGAAGAGCACACAGGATTACTCAATTCCATAAAGCAATCCTAACTTCCTTTCTTCCTGCTCAGTAGAAACAGAAATTTGTTCTATTGAAGCAATTATTCTACTGATCGCTTGGGTACACCGCTCTTCAAGGTTATTAATTTCCTCGTCAGTGTCTGGTAGATGAACGGCTAGAGTATTTTCAAAAAGGTTGCGGATGTCATCAAGTAACGCCATTTTAAAACTGCGAATTTCCGCTGGGGTTTCAATCGCATTCATAACTGCAACAACTCTCAAACGGAAAGGTTCTTTATCAAATTCTCTCAAAATTCGCTTTACTGCTCTACCGCGATCCCGATTGGGCTCGTCATCACCTTGACATACACGAACGATTCTGGCCGACAACAGCTCTAATTCTTCTTTGAACGGTTTTGAATATTCTCTCAGTTCAATGCACTTATCGAGACGATCAATTACAACCCTCTTTTTTTGGTCGTTCAGTACCTTTGCTTGATGAGCAATTTGTTCTTTCGTTGAGTTAATCATCGCATTGATTTGTTGTTTGCTAGCTATCAAGACAATGAAGCCACCCGACAAACCAAATAATCCGGCAGACATAGTCTCCCACTCAAATTCTCTTAGCCAATTGCAAGCAACTTTAGCGCACCCCGACACGACGGCAGGCTCAATGATTCCCAAAAAAACGCTTGTTACTGCTAGAGCGAGAGAAATACCGAATGGCAACCAATAAACTAACATTCCCAATCCCCCCAAAAGCTGCAACTTCCCTGATGATCGCTTGAATTTTTCTGACCTAAGCCACTATTGTGCGGGCATATTGCCGCGGGGTTGCTGCCATCAGCCGTTTGAAGATGCGCTGAAAATGGGCCTGATCGGCAAAGCCGGTTTCAAGCGCGACATCGGCGATCCTTTGCCCCCGGCGCAACGCATGGCGCGCCCGTTGAATGCGGCAATTGATCAAATAGGCATAGGGCGTCATGCCAAATGTCTTTTTAAACACCCGCACCAGATAGGACCGTGAATAGCCAACCGCCCCACAGATATCATCCAGACTGACATTTTCATGGCATCGGCTGCGGATATAATCGCAAACCTCGGCCATCTTGCCCCCGGTCCGCAGGCTGACCTGATGGTCCAGAACGCCCGTACCGTCAAGCTGCACATGCAAATCACCAAAGAACGACACCAGTGCCGTTTCCTTGCCCAGAACATCTGTATCGCGATCACTTAACGTATCGGCAAGCCCCAGCAACCCGGCATAAAGACGCGGATCATGGCTGAGCGTATCGGAAAACATCGCGAACTTTCCCGCCGCATCGGCATCAATTTCAATCTGGAGATCCAAAAGCCAGTCCGGGTCGACAAACAGCATGTCATAACACCAGTCCGCCCCCGCCACCGGGTTGCAGCCATGCACATCTTCGGGATTGAGGATCACCACCGATCCGGCCTGCGTTGCGTGGGTTTTGCCCCGGTTCCAATAGGTGCTGTAACCGCCCTTTACCGTGCCAATCGAAAACGTATCGTGGCTGTGGCGCTCATAACATACCGCCCGCCCGTCCGCGACACGGCGCAGTTCAACAAACGGCAAAGCGTCGTCGCGCCAGAAGTGTTGATTTCGGGTATTGGGCGGTGCCATGTACGACAGCCTTCTTGTGATCAGGGTCAAGTTTTATAAATTCAAACATAGGTCAATTTCCCCTGTGGCGCCACCGTGCAGGGATGCTTATAGTGCCCCAAATGTTCGATGATCGTTCCGACGAAAACACACCCCGTTTCAATCCACCCAACGCGCCGGTCATGGTCGTTGGATTGCGCCATGCTGTGTTTTTATCCCCCGATGGCGAGATTGAAGAACTCCCGCATGGGGCTGCGGCCAAACGGGCGCGGTCAACCCGCCCGATTTTGGTGCATACGCCTGCCTGTGCGCGGCGTTTGAAAACCGATCCGTTTCCGGCCCATGATTTGCTCGAACTGTTTGCATTTGTCCGCCCGGCCCAGTTTTGTGTGCCGACCCCGCGTGGTATTGCGCTGGCAACCGGGCAAAAGCCCTGTGACGATCTGATCGGACAGGCCGAAGCGCTGGCCGAGGCCATGAAACGACTTTTGCAGGAACTGGCCACCCTTCATCGCAACAAACGCGCCCCCGCCCTTGCCATCGCATGGCCGATGGCGCGCGGGCATTGGCCGTGGGGTGTGCCCGTTTTGGCAGCCTTGGGGGCGGATGGTGACGGGCCGCATCGTTATGCGGTTTATGACGGATTGAAAGTCTGGAAGAAGCTTGGCGAATGGGCCGAACATGCCCCGCCCCCGCCCCCGGCCAACAATCCGGTTGATCCCAAGGATGCGCGTAAACGCCTGAAAGAACTTCTGGGCGAGGGTGCCGAAGAACGCCCGCAGCAAGCCGATTATGCGTCATCGGTTTGCTCGGCCTTTGGCCCGCGTCTTCATGATGGCGCGCCCAACATCGTTCTGGCCGAGGCCGGAACGGGGACGGGGAAAACGCTTGGCTACGTCGCGCCCGCATCGCTTTGGGCACAGAAAAACGACGGTGCAGTGTGGATTTCGACCTACACCCGCAACCTGCAACGCCAGATCGATCAGGAACTTGATCGGCTTTATACCGATCCCAAGGACAAACGCCTTAAGGCCGTGGTGCGCAAAGGCCGGGAAAACTATTTCTGTCTTCTGAATTTCGAAGAAGCCCAAAGGCCGCTTAACCAGCAACCCCATCAGGCAACGCCATTGGGCCTGATTGCGCGTTGGGCGCTGCATACCCGTGATGGCGACATGGTCGGCGGGGATTTCCCTGCATGGCTGACCGAATTACTCGGTAACCGCTTTACCGGCGCGCTTGCCGATCAGCGCGGCGAATGTATTTACGCCGCCTGCCCGCATTATTCGCGCTGCTTTATCGAAAAAACCGTGCGCCGGGCGCGCTCGGCCGAAATCGTGGTGGCCAACCATGCGCTTGTTATGGTGCAGGCGGCCTTGGGCGGGCTTGATGATGCCTCCATGCCATCACGCTATGTCTTTGACGAAGGCCATCACTTGTTTGATGCCGCTGATAAGGCCTTTTCCGCCCATCTGACCGGACAGGAAGGTCAGGAATTGCGCCGCTGGTTGCTGGGTGCGGAGCAAAAAGGATCATCGCGCGCACGTGGTTTGAAACAACGGCTTGAAACCCTGATTGTCGATCGTGATGAGTTGCGTGATGCCGTCAATGCGGTAATTGTCGCCGCCCAATGCCTGCCTGAACAGGGTTGGCTGTCGCGCATTCATGATGGATCGGAACATGCCAAAGGCCCGGCCGAGGCCTTTTTGGCCCATGTCCGTGCACAGGTGCTGGCCCGTGCGGCGGATGGCGACCGGGGCTATTCGATTGAAACCGATTGCAAACCGGCGATTGATGGGGTTCTCGCCAGTGCCGCCGATCTGGACCGCGCACTTGCCGCGATGGAAAAACCGGCCAAACTGCTGATTAAAATCATCGCGCATATGCTCGATGAAAAGGCCGACGAACTTGAATCCGCCGAACGTCAGCGCCTTGATGCCGCCATCCGGTCGCTCGAACGCCGTGCGATCATGCAGGTTGCTGCGTGGCGTGAAATGCTGGCGTCCCTGGTTGAGGAAACGCCCAAAACCTTTGTCGAATGGTTTGCGATTGAACGCCAGTTTGGCCGCGATTTTGATGTCGGCATGCATCGCCATTACCTTGACCCGACCTTGCCGCTGACATCCGCACTTGCCCCGACTGCGCATGGCATGGTGGTGACGTCCGCCACCCTTCGCGATGGCACGGGCGATGATGATTTTGACTGGCACGTCGCCGAGGATCGCACCGGCGCATCACACATGCCGCTGCCCGCCATCCGGGCGGCAATGAAAAGCCCGTATAATTATCGCGAACAAACCCGTGTTTTCATCGTCAATGATCTGGGGCGCGATAACCCCGACCATATTGCCGCGGCCTATCGCGAACTGTTTTTGGCATCGGGCGGCGGTGCACTTGGTCTGTTTACCGCCATCACGCGCCTGCGCGCGATTTACGAACGCCTGACCGGCCCGATGGATGATGCCGGGTTACAATTGCTGGCCCAGCATATTGACGGCATGGATGTATCCACCCTGATTGATATTTTCCGGGTCGAGCGCGATGCCTGTTTGCTCGGAACCGATGCGGTGCGCGACGGGGTCGATGTGCCGGGTGATTCCTTGCGCCTGATTGTCTTTGACCGCGTGCCATGGCCGCGCCCCGACATCCTGCACCGCGCACGTAAGGCGGCATTCCACGGCGCACGCTACGACGACATGCTTACGCGTTTGCGCATGAAACAGGCATTCGGCCGCCTTGTCCGCCGTGCCGAAGATCGCGGGGTGTTTGTCTTGCTCGATAACCGCATGCCATCAAGGCTTTTGGGGGCGTTTCCCGAAGATGTTGAGGTGCAGCGTGTTGGATTGCGCGAGGCGATTGAGCAGACGCGGAGCTTCCTGCGCCCCGATCAAACTTGACCAAGGGCTTTACAGCTCATCAAATGTTTCCGCCCTTAAATCCGCATCAATATCATGCCGAAGCGCAAGCCGAAGCGCATTGAGGATCGCAATCACATCAATGCCTTCCTGCAAGAGCGCACCGGCGACCGGGGTGATATAGCCCCCTGCCGCAAAGCCCATAGCAAGGATCGACAGCACCATACCGCCGATCACACTTTGCAAAAGGATGCGGCGCATCGCAATGCTGATGTGTAGAAGCTCATCGACTGTGACCAAGGATGCTTCGGGGATCACAGCACCTGCGGCATCCGCCGTTACCGCACTTTCCTTGCCAAAGGCGATACCAACCGTGGCAACGGCCAGTGCCGGGGCGTCATTAATGCCATCCCCCATGAAAATGGTTGGTGCTTTGGCCGTTTCAGCCCGCACGATGGCAACTTTCTGTTCCGGGCTTTGCGACGCCAGACTTTCGGAAATGCCCAGCAATTCCGAAAGGTAGCTGACCTCGCTTTCACGATCACCCGATAGCAACATGACCTTTTTGAAGTGATGGATATCGCCCAGATGACCGACAAAACTGCTGCCTTCGGCACGTGGCTGGTCGCGGAACCGGAAGGTTGCACCATAATCACCATCGATCAGCACCACGCATTCAAGCCCGGCAGTGGTTTCGGGCAGAAGGGCAGCAATCGCAGGATCAGTTTTCGCTAGCTTGTTGCGATGGGTCACCACGACCTCATGCCCATCCGCCCGCCCGCTTAGGCCCTGCCCCGGCTTTTCCGAGGCATGATTGACCTCATCAAGCGGCAGGTTGCGTTCGCGTGCAGCGGCCAGCACGGCCGAGGCCAGCGGATGCTTGGAATAGCGTTCCAGACTGGCGGCCAACCTTAACACATGTGCGCCATCGACATCCGCGCCGGGCAGGATTTCGACCAGTTCCGGGCGGCCATAAGTCAGCGTGCCGGTCTTATCAAAAATGGCGGTTTGGCAGGTCGGCAACCGTTCCAGTACGGTCGGATCACGAATGACGATCCCGCGCCGTGCGGCAATGGAAATCGCACTCATCACCGTGATCGGAATGGCGATCAAAAGCGGACACGGGGTTGCCACCACAAGAACCGCCAGAAAGCGCGATGAATCGCCGCTCAGATACCCGACCACTATGGCAAACAGCAACGCCGCCGGGGCAAACCACGCACCGATCTGATCGCCAAGGCGACGAATGCGCGGGCGTTTTTGTTCGGCCTCGGCCATGACATTCATAATCTGGGCATAGCGGGAATCCCGCGCGCGCTTTTCCGCACGAATGATCAGCACCGCCTCGCCATTGATGGCCCCCGAAAGCACTGAAGTCCCCGGTGCTTTGGCGACCACATAAGGCTCCCCGGTCAGATAGCTTTCATCCATCGAACCATGCCCATCGACAACAGTGCCATCCACCGGGGCTGTTTCATGGGGAAAGACTGCGATCAGATCGCCAATTTCAATCTCATTGATCGCGATGTCGGAAATCTCGCCCGCCGCGTCCTTTCGGTGCGCAACACTTGGCATGCGTCTGGCCAGCGCATTGAGTGCTGAGGATGCCTTGCGCATGGCAAAGCTTTCCAGCACCTGCCCGCCGGTCAACATCAGGACAATCAGGCTGGCGGCAAGATATTCGCCAAGAACCACCCCCGTGATAAACGAAATGGCGGCGAGAAAATCCGCCCCCATTTCGCGCCGCAGGAATTTAAGTACGAGCTGGGCAAGGATCGGCACGCCGCCGAGTATAAACAACGCATAAAAGGGAATATCAGCCGTGCGATACGCGCCCAGCATATCCGGCCCAACCCACGTCAGGACGAAATGCCCTGCCATGGCAAACAACGTTACGATCAATATGGCGCGGTTAAGTGCAGGCGAAGACAGTGCTTCGTCAAGCCGCTCCAAAACCTCGTCAAACGCGTGACGTGCCATAATTTATCCCAGAGTAACAAGCGTCATCAGGGTTGCGCGACCTTACCCATCGCCATCGACACCATCAGGTAACTAAAGCCCGACGACAAAAGGTTCACACCAAGCAACAACCCAATCGCCCAGGTCGCCGAGCTTGGCAGTTCGGCAAAGATCAGGATACCGGCAAGGATCGCCACCCCGCCGGAAAACAGCATCCATTTCCAGCCGGGAAACTGACTAAGCCGCGACGCCATCAGGACTTCAAGCAGACCTTGCAAGATAAAGGCAATCGCCAGCAACACCGTCAGCGTCACAATACCGCCAAGCGGGAAGAAGGCCAGCCACACACCGATCAAGCCGAAAATGATGCCCTGCACCACATCAACCCCGCGCCGCGTGGGCGTATCGGCATTCCATGCGCCGTAAAAATGGCCCATCGCGCCGATCAGGAACAGCCAGCCAATCACGGTTTTAAAGGCAATGGTCGTCGCAAAAGGAAACGCCACGGCAAGAATGCCAAGGACCAGCAAAATGATCCCGACATTGCGCAACCGCTTGCGTCCTTTTTCCAGCAACCCCTTCATTTCCGGTGTGCCGTCATTTACCACCTGCGTCATGTTTGCTTACTCCTGTCTGCCTTCTGTGCACATCAAAAGCTTCAACCCAAAGTAGTTTATTTCGGGAAAAGCCGATAGAAAAAACTCACTACTTGCAGGCGCTTGCCGCCTTCACCAACCAGTCCGCGACGTCCCGAACAGCCGGGCGCTGCTCATAAGACGGCTGCACCAAATGGGTCGCAAGCGGGCTTTGAACCGGAGCAAACGGCAAGGCAACAAGATCATGTTTGGCAATGGTGGCACGCGCAAACGGCAACCGGGTCAAGGCCACGCCCAACCCGGCCTCTGCGGCTGACAGAACAACGCTGTAATCTTCAAACCGGCGGTCTGATGGTTTTTGCCGGAATTTAACCCCATGCGCGTCAAGCCAGTGCCGCCATCCGGTCGCGTCGCTGTCATGGAGCAAGGGCATGGTGGCGATCTGTGCCGCGTCCAGCCCCGATGGATCACGCCCATCGAGCATCGACGGTGCGATCAACGGGATCAACTGATCAGAAAACAACACGGTTGATCGCGTGCCCTGCCACTGCCCCTTGCCGCACCGGATGGCAAGATCGGTTTGCCCATCCGTGAAATCCGCCAGCCGTTCGGAAATTTCAAGTTCCAGCCGCACATCAAGGTCGCGTTCAATTTCCGGCACCAGTGCCAGCAACCAGATCCGGGCATAGGACGGCAGCAAACTGACCTTGATGACATCAGGCCCACGCCGCTGGCGCCATGGCTGT
Source organism: Thalassospira lohafexi (assembly GCF_002844275.1). Lineage (GTDB taxonomy): Bacteria > Pseudomonadota > Alphaproteobacteria > Rhodospirillales > Thalassospiraceae > Thalassospira > Thalassospira lohafexi. The sequence goes on along the minus strand of NZ_NXGX01000004.1, from coordinate 379,329 downwards.
GCGCCTTGTGACAACAGATCAATCGCACATTGCGTATCGCGCAAAAACCTCTGCCCATCCGGGGTCGGGCGCACCCCGCGACCATAGCGTTCAAACAGATCATAGCCCAGCCATTGTTCGACTTGCGACACATGCCGGCTGATCACGCTGTGCGTGACATTCATTTCGGTTGCTGCGGCCGAAAACGATCCGCTGCGTGCCGCGGCAAGAACTGCCGGTAACAGGGCAAGGGGTGGAAGTGTCAGGTCGTTACTGTGCGCCATATGCACATCAGACCCCTTGAGCGTGCTCTATGTCAACATCATTCATCGCGCTATCACGGTCTTAAACGACGACACAGCATAGCATTTGAAAGGATATGCGATGTTTTCCCGATCTACGCTTGGCCTCACCGCTGCACTGGTTACGGTCCTGTCATGGGCCGCCTCCTTTCCCCTGATCGGAGTGGCACTTGGTCATTTTGATCCACTGCCACTCGCGGCTACGCGATTTGCCATTGCCGCCTGCCCGGCCGTCATCTGGCTTTTGATCATACGCCCGCCGCTTCCACGCGTGCGCGACTTGGCCCGCCTTGCACTTGGCGGTGCAATTGGCATCAGCATCTATAACTGGCTTCTCAATACCGGACAGCAAACCGTATCGCCGGGGGCCGCCAGCTTTATCATCAATACCCTGCCGATCTGGACAGCCCTTCTGGCAACCCTGTTCTTGCGGGAACGGTTTGGGTATCGCGCATGGATTGCCACGGCCATCAGCTTTTCGGGCGTCTTTTTGATCGCACAGGGTCAGCCGGGCGAAATGCGCTTTGGCAATGGCAGTTCGCTGATCCTGTTGGCATCGATCCTGTCGGCAAGTTACTTTGTTCTCGTACGCGGTCTTATCGCGCGTTACGGGGCGGGCACCTGCACCTGCTGGACCCTGATCACTGGCGCCTTCTGGTTATCGCCTTGGTTACCAGACGGACTGGCACAGCTTGGCACAGCACCCATGCCGGTGATCTCTGCGATGGTGTTTCTTGGTTTGGTTTCGGCCTCCCTTGGGTACGCGACCTGGAGTTTCGCCATCGGCCATTTTGGTCCCGCCCTTGCGGCCAACTTTCTCTATCTCGTGCCCCCACTTGCCATCGCGCTTGCATGGAGTCTGAGTGCGATTACCCCCGATATTCTGACCATCATCGGCGGTGGCGTTGCGATTGGGGGAGTGGTTATCTTCCGTTTCTGGACCGGCCAATCCCCCCGCAAGGCAACCGCGTAACACCAAAGCGCCGGGCATCGCCCGGCGTTTTCAAATCATTATAAAGAAATACTGATAACTGGTTCACACGACGAGGCTTTGACAGGGTGTCTTTCAGGGTTTATTGAAAGTTCGTATCTTTCCAATATGGATCGAAGCTCGTGTCCGTTACCCGCAAACACATATCGGCTGCTCGACGCACGCTCTCCCTTTTCGTAGGGTGGCTGTTGCTGGTGAATGCCATGATGTTCGGGTTCATGCACGCGCCTGTCGCACTTGCTGCGGTTCCCACCGGCACGGAAAGTGCCCAGACCTATGTTCCGCTGATCATCTGTACGGCAAACGGGATCAAAACAATCTCGGTCCCGGCAGACGTCGCTGACGACGGCAGCACATCCCCACACAGCTCCAACAGCTATGAGGGGTTCCAATGCGCCAGTTGCGGTCTTGGCAATCATGCGGTCGGCTTGCCGGTTCATCCGGAACTGCCGCTGGTTCACCGCGTAAAACTGTCCAATAAGGTTACCGCCCTTCACATTACCGCACGGCTGCATGACTTCTGCCCGATTGCAGCATCGCCGCGCGCACCTCCCAAAGCCATTTAATCCTGTTTCTGATCATCGGTGGCCTCGCTTAACGCCACCAGTGCATCTGCAAGGCCGGTTTTCGATCAGAAACAGCCATATCTGCCCGTCCATACGGGTACGATCCCGGGCATCGTTCCGGGTCCATAGACTGGTGTCGGTACGCGACCCCGCAATCGCCGCGTATCTCCATTTTGCCAATGGGGGGAAATCCCATGAACAAAGCAGACGCCTTCATTCTTCTGGAAAAACTTGCCGAACCTTCTGCACTTACCCTGCCCGCCGATGCGTGCATTGGCCATCACGCCGAAGACGGGACGTTCATTCACGTCATGGTCAGCGGCCTTGCCATGCGCTGCCAATACACCGAGGACGGGGAACGACAGGTGTGTCGCGTCTATCGACCCGGCGAACTGATCGGGCTTGAAATGCTGTCGGTGACCGATCCGTCGCTTGTGATCGAAACCATTGCCCCGTCCGTCATCAAACGCATTTCGATCACGCGGCTGCGCATGGCACAGCAAAATGACCCACGTACGCAGGCCGCGATCATGTCGCTTCTGGCAAGCGAGGTGATGGACGGTCAGCAGCTTAAAATAAGCTTTGGTACCGGATCGGCCATGCGCCGGATTTGCCGGTTCCTGCTTTGGGCGGCCAACAAGGATGAAGTCACCCTGCCCAACCGCGAAAAGCTGGGCAGCATCATCGCCACGACGACCGAAACCGCCAGCCGGATGATTGCCGACTTAAAACGTCAGGGGGCCATCGCCAAAAGCCCGGTTCTGGCATCCATGGTCAACATCAACCGGGAAAAACTCACGGCACGTGCGGGTGAAATTCACGAACAATCCGCCGCGTAAAAAAAATAGGCCCGTCATCCACTATGACGGGCCTGTTTTAAATCTTGGTATCTGATGCAATTAAGTAGAACTCAGTGCGGCTTTCCCGAAACATTGACCGGCAATTTGGTCGCACCGCTGATGTTGGCCTTAAGCAAGATTTCCATCTCGCCCGACGGGACCGGCTTGCTGAAATAGAACCCTTGCACCTCGTCAACACCCTCGGATGCAATGTGATCAAGCTGGGTTTCGGTTTCGATCCCTTCAACATTGACCGCCATGCCAAACGACCGGGCAAGGAACACCACCGCACGGACAATCGCCGCATTGCCGTCCGAACTGTCGATATCAATGATGAACGACCGGTCGATCTTGATCTTGTCGACCGGGAACCGTTTAAGATACGCCAGCGACGAATAGCCGGTACCAAAATCATCAATCGCAATGCGAATGCCCTGATTGCGCAAAATGCCAAGCGTAATGGCCGCTTCGCGCGGGTTGTCCATCACCGCACCTTCGGTAACTTCGAACTGCAACTGATGGGGATCAAGGCCCGAACGCGCCAACACATCGCCAACACTTTCAATCAGGTCTTCGTGACGGGCCAGTTCAAGCGGGGATAAATTGACCGATATGGTCAATTCGCCATAACCGTCATCGCGCCATGCCCGGGTTTGCGCACAGGCCCGGTTCAACACCCATTTGCCGATATCGGCAATAATGCCCATGCGTTCGGCAACCGGAATAAATTCGACCGGACTGACCAGACCGCGTGACGGGCTAAACCAGCGCACCAATGCTTCCATCCCGATGATCCGATGCCCGCCCATATCAATGATCGGCTGATAAAACAGTTCAAGCTCGTCATTTTCAATCGCATGGCCAAGGTCACGTTCGATGGCCTTGCGTTCCTGTACCTCGACCTGAAGCCGTGGCTCAAAGAAATGATACCGGTTGCGGCCTTCGGCCTTGGAACAATAAAGGGCAAGGTCGGCATTGCGCAGCAGGTCTTTTTCATCGCGCCCGTCTTGCGGATACATGCAAATCCCGACCGACGTTGATGCCTGCACTTCATTGCCCTCAAGCATGAAACGCTCCGACACGCGTTCAATCAGGCGCTGCGCGACAAAGGTCACTTCTTCGACCGTGCCCGGTTCATGGATCAAAACGGCAAATTCATCCCCGCCAAGGCGCGCGACAACATCCTCATTGCGCAGACACACCCGCATGCGTTCCCCCACCCCCTGTAAGAGTAGGTCGCCAATCGGGTGGCCCAGCGTATCGTTGATGTCCTTGAAGTTATCAAGATCAAACATCATCAGAACGAAACTGCGGCGTTCGCGTTTGCTGCGTTCCACCGCTGAGGCCAGACGTTCCTGAAATAGGGTCCGGTTCGGAAGCCCGGTCAATCCGTCATGATGGGCCAGGAACTGGATGCGGGCTTCGCTGCGTTTACGGTCGGTAACATCCGTGATTGATCCTTCAATCACGGTGGGCCGCCCCCGCTCATCGCGCACCAGCCGGGCATTTTCCTCGACCCAGATGATCCGGCCATCCGCACGGCGCAATTCGGTTTCAAAACCCTGAACCATACCGTCGCGCAACAACCGCCCGGTCAGACGCAGGCGGCTTACCGGGTTCAAATAATGCTGCTGCAGTTCGTTTTCCTGGGTCAACAGCTCATCGACTGTTTCATAGCCCAGAATGGAAACAAACGCCGGGTTAGCCGATAACACTGGGCCAAGCGGCATGCTTTGATAAAGACCCTCGGCGGAGTTTTCGAAAATACCGCGGAATTTTTCTTCGGCGTGGCGCAAGGCGCGTTCGACCGACAGCTTTTCGGTCACGTCCTGACCGATGCAGATCACCCCTGCGATATCGCCGTCCTCGCCGAAATGCGCACGCGCATTCCATTGCAACAGGCGTTCTTCACCGTCGCGCCGTTTAAACGAAAACACTTCATCCTTGATGATTTCGCCCGACAACAACCGGCGTACCGCCATGCGCACCCGCGCACGGTCTTCCTGCACCAGCAGGAAATCGAAAAAGTTCTGACCCGCGGCTTCCATCCAGGAATAGCCAAATGTCCATTCGCATTCCCGGTTGTATTCCAGAATGCGTCCTTCGGAATCAAGGAACATGATCACGCTGCCTGCGGTCTGCACCAACGCCCGGTAGCGTTCCTGACGGCGGCGCAGGTCATATTCGGCCTGCCGGTTTTTGGTAATGTCTGTGATGGTCACGCTATAGCCCAGCAACCCGCCGCCTTCGCCGCGAATTTCCGTGGCATTGAACCGCACCCAGATTTGGCTGCCATCTGCGCGGCGCATTTCGATATCGCGCGCATGAACGCCAATGCCCGACGCCAGATCGCGGCGCAATTGCACCCGGTCGCTGTCGTGGGCGTAAAATGTTTCGGGGCGGCGTAAGTAGGCCTGAACGACGTCGCGCACCGTATCGAAGTTAAACAGTGCTGCGGTTTCTTCGTTTACGCTTGTAACCGTCCCGTCGGCATCAAGATCGATAATACCGTGAACAGCATGTTCAAGCGCACGGCGATAACTTTCTTCACGCGTGCGTTCCTGCCCGAATAAAACAACATGATCGGCCCCAAGCAACGGCATGCATTGCCATTGGAAGAACCGTTGCCCGTAATGAACCGTGCGCGAATTATCGGCACCAAACTGCGGCCCCTCGTCCGCAACCAGCGCTTTTTGATCCTTGGGATGAGCCAGCGAAAGCGGGGTTATGAAACCAACATCAAGGGCCAGCCTTTCGGCCGCCTTATTCGCACAGCGCAGGGCGCCATTACGTTCAAAGATCAAAACCGGCAACGGCGAAATAAGCGATCCGATGCCTGAGGAAATATCGGAATCTATTCCCAGAAAACGCACATATTCACGGCCACTGATCTGCAGCTTCCAGCCAAACAGAACAACGTCCTTGCCATCTTTCGTTTCCGTACGGCTGTAATAGCCGTCAGACATCTGGATTTCAGTGCTGAGGTCAGGAAGGATTTTCGACAGGCCATCAACGTCATCAAGCGCATGCCAGCCGTCTTGCTCGACCGCAGGACCGGTCTCGAAAGACCAGTCCGACCATGCCGAATTGACAAGCAGACGCCTACCAACAGGGTCATAGACACCTGATGGCATGCTCAAATGGCTGATCAATGCCGCGAGCGTACCGGCGGAATTGATTGCGTTGATGTCTCCCATACCTGATTTGATCGTCATTGTGGTTATTGCTGCGCGACCATAACTTCTACCCCATACCGTGCAAAGGCAAATTTTCCCAGAAAGTGCAAGCGGTCACTATGTTTACGCTATTCTTTTGTAACCGCTTCATTTTTTTATTTTACCGATCTTTACCCTTCTCCACCGCGTGGCGAAAGCCCCCATATGATCTGCACGTGAAGAATGAGGCGATTTCACTACGTAATCATTAAAATCGAGAAAGTTTAATCGGTTAACTGTTGCCCGAACACAATTATGGGCTTACCATTTTTTTGCCCTGAGGTTGTCACAGACATGTGCGACACCCGTCAAATGTCTTGACGGTCCCTGCCAAAAATATGGCCCGCACTGTGTTTCAGACACCCGCTTTGGAAAGGAGCAACCAACGTGATTTCGCATCATGATGCCTTGATCTACACAATGGTTATGGTTTCCGCATCGGACAACGACATTACCGATGCCGAACTTTCTGCGATGGGCCGTCGAGTCCGTTATCTTCCGATTTTTGCCGGGTTTGACAATGACGCGGTGACAAGTGTCGCGCGCGACTGTGCAACATTGATGGGCGAGGAAGACGGGCTTGATCGTGCGCTTGAGATGATCCGCGATGCCCTGCCGCGCAAACTGCGCGAAACGGCATATGTTTTTGCCTGCGAAATTGTCCTGTCGGATGGTGAAATCAGTCAGGAAGAATTGCGCATACTCGAACTGCTGCGTCACAAACTTGATATTGATCGCCTTGCCGGTGCGGCAATTGAACGGGCCATGGCCGCGCGCTATGTCCGACCCGGCGATTTTTAAGCGACCAGAAACAGCACACCGTTCTTCAGACAACGTCTAAAAGTCGGCAGGCGCCTGAACCATTGAATTTGCCATCCCCCAAAAGCGCAGTCGGGAATTCCCCGCCATCGCAGCTTTATTTGGGACGATATTCGGGCTGGTAGACAATTGAATACAGCCCCCGCTGCCACAATGTGTTATGGCCTTGCCCACATTACCGACACATCCTTGCGTCATAAGACGCCAAGGTATTTGTGCGCGCATGTAATGTCGCACCTTTTTAAACGCAGTTTGCGTTTGACCACCGCCAATGAGGGACTGCTATCATGACCGCTCTTTCCGGGGAAAATATCGCGTTTATCGGACTTGGCTTGATGGGGCGCCCGATGGCGTTGAACCTTGAAAAGGCCGGCGCGGTTCTGACAGTCAACACCCGCAATCCCGAAACACTCAATGCGTTTGAGGATCTGGGCATTGCCACGGCGGGCACCCCGGCGGACGCTGCCGCAGATGCCGATATCGTCATCATCTGCGTTGCCGATACCAATGCCCTTGAAAACGTCCTTCTGGGCGAAGACGGCATTGTCGATGGCATGGAAGAAGGCACGATTGTCATCGACATGGGCACAACCGCGATTGACGCCACACGTCGTTTTGCCGAGGCGGTCGAAGACGCCGGTGGCAGTTGGATTGATGCCCCGGTATCAGGTGGGACACATGGGGCCGAAACCGGCACCCTTTCGATCATGGTCGGTGCCGACGCCGAAGATTTCGACCGTGTGCGTCGCGTGTTTGATGTTCTGGGCGCACGGGTCACCCATGTCGGCGATGTTGGCGCCGGGCAAATTGCCAAGGCCGCCAATCAGATGATTGTCGGCATCACCATTGGCGCGGTTGCAGAAGCCTTTTCGATGGCCGACGAAGCCGGGGTCGATATTGCCAAAATGCGCAGTGCGCTGACCGGTGGCTTTGCCGATTCAGCCATTTTGCAAAAGCACGGCGAACGCATGATCGAGCGCAATTTCGAACCGGGCGGCAAAGTCGTCACCCAGCGTAAAGACCTCTATCAGGCGCTTGAGTTTTCCGAAGGCGAACTTGGCCTTGAACTGCCGTTCTCACGTCTGGCACTTGAGCTCTATGACGAACTGATTGGCATGGGCGATGGCGATCTTGACCATTCCGCCCTGATCAAGGTGTATGAAGAAGGCTGATCCCCAAACCGTTCAAACCATTTCCGTTCTGACCTGTCCACAGTGCGGGCATCAGGAACGCGAAACCATGCCAACAAACGCCTGTCAGTATTTCTATGATTGCAAGGGATGCGGCGCTGCGCTGCGTCCCTTGACAGGCGACTGTTGTGTGTTTTGTTCGTTTGGCTCCATACCCTGCCCGCCTAAACAGATTGATGGCAAGAATGCCGGTTGCTGTGGCGGTTAGAAACCAGGGTCAGGCCCCGGCCTTATGTTTCCCAACACGGTAAAGATACAGCATATCCGATGACGACTTCATCGGCACCTCGCCAAAGGCCTGCCAGCCAGGAATGGCAAAGGCGCGTGAAATCACAATGCCGCCAGCGCGCATTTTTTGATCCAGCACATCGCCAACATCCCCCATCACGCGCGGATCAAGAAAACACACCACCACATCGCCCGGATCACGATCCATTTTTCGAAAATCCGCCCGGATCAACGTCAGGTTCGGCTTGGCTGCCAACACCGCCCGCATCCGGCTGATGGCATAAGGCACGGGCGAAAGCTCAATACCCGTCACCGCAATGTCGGGCCGATGGCGCGCAATATCGATCGCCAGATCCCCCCACCCCGACCCAAAATCAGTGACGGTCTTTGTGTCGGTAGGAATATAGGAAATGATTTCCGCCCTTGCTGCGGCCAGACTTGGCATTGGAACGGCGCGCAACCTGATGGCGTAAATCGCAATCAGGGCCAGAATAACGCCAGCAAAAACAAGCATGGATAAATCGGTCATAAAGCATGTTGCCTTTAATCTCGCGAAATATGTTAGGGTCCGGAATGCATACTCCTGCCACAGGGCAGCAGGTGCGACAAGGTCCCATTGAGCCACATTTCCAGAAGACACCAGCATGAGCCAGCCAGCATGAGCCACAAAGACGCGGAAAGCCGCATTACCGATCTTGAAACCAAGATGGCGCACATGGACACCATGATAAATGACCTGTCCGACATGATAAAATCCCAATGGGACCGCATCGACATTCTGGAACGACGCAACAGATTAATGTCAGATGACGTTAAACGGATGGGCGATTTCATGCGTACATCATCAGAAGACGATGTACCGCCACCCCATTACTAGGGTCAGGACCCCGAACATGTTGAACGTGGCGTCATCGCATATGCCGATATCCAACGCGCAGGTGTGAACCCTGCCGGCCACCAACATGGGAAGCTGATGTGACCAATCTGTATCTCGACATCCCGGTATTCGAAGATTTCGCCAAGGTTCTGGATGGATCGGTCTATCACCCACTTCCCGATGACTGGTGGATTGGCACCTCTGATATTGTCGGCTCGACCAAGGCGGTTGCTGCCGGGCGGTTCAAGGACGTCAACATGGTCGGGGCCTCGGTCATTTGTGCCGTCAGCAACGCTCTGGGCCATTCCGATTACCCGTTCATCTTTGGCGGTGATGGCGCCAGCTTTGCCTGCCCGCCCGATAAAATAGATGCCGTGCGCGAGGCGCTCGCCGCCACCGCAACATGGGCCTCCGAAACGCTTGAACTTGAATTGCGTGTCGGGCTGGTCTGCATTGCCGATGTCCGGAAAACCGGCCACGATGTCCGGGTTGCCCGCTATGCCGTTTCGCACCCGGTGTCCTATGCCATGTTTAATGGGCGCGGCCTTAAATGGGCCGAAGACCGCATGAAGCAGGGCGAAAACATCATCGCCCCCGCCCCTTCTGGCACCCGCCCCGATCTAACCGGCCTGTCGTGCCGCTGGTCGCCGATCCGGGCCGAGGGGACCGATCAAATCCTGTCGATCATGGTCCTGCCCGATAATGACCGCGCAACCTTTAACGCGGTGGTAAGCGGTCTGTTTGACATCCTTGATCACGGCCCGCGCAAAAGCAGCCCAGTGCCTGCCGATGGCCCCGACTTTGCCTTTCCACCGCCGGGCTTGCGTCTTGAGGCCCTTGCCAGTCAGGAAAAGGAAGGCGGATATTTCAAGGCATGGTTCAAGGCCTTTTACATTTCGCTGATTGCCCTGATCCTGATGAAAACCGGTTGGAAACTTGGCGATTTTGATCCCAAACGCTACCGCGACTATACCGGCTATAACACCGATTATCGTAAATTCGGTGATGGGCTGTGGATGACGATAAATTGCAGTGAAAGCCGGGCGGATGAAATTGATGCCTATCTGCGCACCGCCGAACAACGCGGCGATATTCATTTTGGCACCCATCATCAACGCACCGCCATCATGACCTGCATTGTGCCCTCCATCACCAATGACGCGCATTTTCACTTCCTTGATGGTGGCGAAGGGGGCTATACCGCCGCCGCGGCCGTCTATAAGGCCAAGATGAAAGCCAGCCAAACCCCCACGGCAACGCCAGCCCATGCATGAAACGCATTAAATTCTATCGATGATAGATTTCTTGCATGGCATCGTCTTTTGCCAGACACTCCCCTGATCACTGACGGATCAGGAATGCGCCATGGACACCCGCGAACTTGAAGCCCTGATTGCCGTTGCCAACGCGCAATCCTTTCATGGCGCAGCCAGTCGCCTTGGCCTAACACAGCCCGCCGTCACCCGGCGTATCCAGCGCCTTGAACAGCGCATCGGCACATCGCTGTTTGACCGCACGACCAAGCCATTGCAGCCGACATCGGCCGGTCATCGCGCCCTGACAGAGGCCCGCGATCTTTTGCGCCGCCTTGACGGCTTCAACGACACCATCGCAGGGGCCAAAAACCCGCAAGGCCCCTTTCGTCTGGGGCTTAGCCACGGTGTCGCGCCCCTTATGGCCGCGTCCGAACTGCGTGAACTGCATCAAACCTTTCCCGACATGTCGCTGACCATCAAAAGTGGCTGGTCAAGTGAACTCTTGCCGCTGTTGCGCCGGGGTGAAATTGACGCGATGCTCTCGCTTGATGGGCCGAACGGCATTGTCGGGGGCATTCAAAGCCGCGATCTGCCAACAAGCTTGCAGCCCCAGACATTGCTTGATGATCAGATCGTGGCGATTGGCCCGAAATCGGCCCGCCACCATCCCACCACCATTGCCGAACTGGCCAAACACCCCATGGTCCTGATGCCCGAAGGCTGCACCTTCCGCGCCCTTGGCAATGCGTGGGCGCACAAAAACGATGTTGAATTCACCTCCGTGCTTGAAGTTTCCGCCCTTGAACTGCAAATCGAAATGGTCGCCGCCGGGGCTGGATATGGCATCATGGCGCGGCGGTTTTGCATGCACAGTTCGGCGCGGGACCGGGTGCGCATTCTTGATATTCCCGGCATGAACTGGAACATGGCAATCACCCTGATCCGGCGCGCCTCCAACGGTGATCTTTGCGATATTATCGACAAGGTTGGCGATATCGTGATCAAGGCCGGTGCAATATCAAACCCCGATCATGCACAATTATTATCAGTCTCATAAGTCGAATGAATTGGACGCATGGTGCGCCCGCCCTCAAAATAAAACCAAATACGATAACGCCCCCAATAAACGCCCCTCGGAGGAACATCGATGCGCCCCACGCAAAATACCGGCGGCACTGCCGGAACGCCGCCCCATCGCCCCGACAGCCCAGATAATAGCCCCACCCGCCAGACCATCCTGCGCGCCACCAAATGGTTCCCATGGTTGGTGTTGCTGTGTGGCTGTCTGGTTCTGTCGCTGAACCTTGGGGTGCGCCAGTCGCTGGGCCTGTTCATTCCCGACATGCTGACCGATACCGGCTGGACGGCGACGACCTTTGGTCTGGCCTTTGCCATTCAGAACCTGATGTGGGGGATTTCCGCCCCCATCGCCGGCGCGCTTGCCGATCGGTTTGGCACCACGCGCACCCTGATTGCCGGGGCGTTTATTTATGCGCTTGGTTTGTATTTGATGGGCACATCCTCGTCGCCCGGCCAATTGCATATGACCGCGGGTGTTTTGATCGGTACTGGTGTCGGTGCGACCAGTTTCCCGGTGGTGCTTGCCGCCATCAGCCGCTTGTTTAGCCCAGCAAAACGCAGTTTCGCCCTTGGTCTGGCATCGGCTGGCGGATCGGTCGGACAGTTTATCATGGCCCCGACGTCACAGGCGCTCAACAGTTCGATGGGCTATGTCACGACCCTGACCATCCTTGCCGCCATTTCGATGCTGATCATCCCGGCTGCCTTTGCCATGAACGGCAAGGCCGAAGCAGGCAGCCCGAACGCCACGCCCGACATGGGCCCTCAAGGACTGATCGCCGCCTTTCACGAGGCCCGCAAACATCGCGGTTTTGTCCTGCTCAATGCCGGGTTCTTTGTCTGTGGTTTTCACATCGCGGTGATTGCCACCCATCTGCCGACCTTTACCGAACTATGCGGTCTGCCGCGGTCTGTTGCCGCCGAAGGATTGGCACTGATTGGCCTGTTTAATATCATTGGTACCCTGACGGCCGGTTGGGCGGGCGGCAAATGGCCCAAAAAATATGCCCTGTCATTTGTCTATGGCATGCGCGCATTGGTCATCGTTATCTTTATCTTTTCACCGAAAACATCTGAGACCATCTTGCTGTTTTCTGCATCCATGGGGGCGCTTTGGTTATCGACCGTGCCGCTGACCAGCGGCCTGATCGCACAGGTCTTCGGGCCGCGCTATATGGCGACCCTGTTTGGCATTGTGATGCTGTCCCATCAGATCGGCGCGTTCTTTGGCGCATGGATGGGTGGCCTTGTCTTTGACCTGACCGGCAGCTTTGATGGTGTGTGGTGGGCATCTGTTGCGCTTGGCGTTTTTGCCGCCCTTGTTCATTTGCCTATTGATGACAAGGAATTGCGCAAAACGGCAGCGGCCTGAGTGCGCGCTAATCACGTAAGGTAAAAGCCGTGGCGCCGTTAAACTGGCACCACGGCTTTGTTCACCTTCAGACCATCGTTACGATAATCTTGCCGCGCGCCCGGCCAGATGCCTGACGGGCAAAGGCCGTGGCAAATTCATCCAACGGCACCGTCTGGTCGATCAGGGTTTTAATCCCGTTTGTACCGATGGACGACATGACGGATCGTAACCGTGCGCCATCGGACATATGGAAAACAAAGCTGGCCGTGACATGATGCGCACTGGCCAGTGCCTCATCGGGCGGAGCCACAAGCGACAGCAACTTGCCACCACTGCGCAGAACGCCAAACGACCTTTGCTGCGTCTCGCCACCGATCGTGTCAATGACCAGATCAACATCAGACAGCATCTCGGCGAAATCATCGCTACGATAATCAATCACCTGATCCGCCCCCAATGTCCGGGCAATATCAACGCCATCCCCTGATGCGGTGGCAATCACCCGCGCGCCAACAGCCCGGGCGATCTGGATGGCAAAGCTACCGACCCCACCGGCCCCGGCATGGATCAGAACCGTCTGCCCGACCCCAAGATCACCCACCTCCAAAAGTGCCTGCCATGCGGTCCCCGCCGCTGTCGGAATACCCGCAGCCGTTTCAAACGACATGGAGGCTGGCACACTCGCCAGTTGTTTGGCCGGAATGCAGGCAAATTCGCCTAAGGCCCCACCGCTGACAGGGTCAAGGCGGCCAACGACTTTATCGCCTTTGGACCAGCCGGTTACATGCGCGCCAATGGCCTCAACCGTTCCGGCAACGTCGCTGCCAAGCGTATAGCCAAACTCAAGCGGGAAGTAATTCTGCAAAACCCCGCTATGGAGTTTGACATCAAGCGGATTAAGCGCACTCGCATGCACACGGACCAACACATCATCCGGCCCGATTTGCGGTATCGCAATGTCGCGGATGACTGGCACATCATTGTATCCATCAAGTCTTACGGCCTTCATTGTGCGGTATCCTTTTCGCCAACAGGAAACGCCCCAACTTGAAAGAACCAGCCAAGCCAGTCTTCCAGATGCCAAGTATGGGTAACTCTTGCGTTCTCAAGATAATGAAATTCGTGAATTGGCATACGGAATGACGTGCCGGTTGGTGCCACACCAAACCACTCACCGCGATGTGTTCCGGTGATTTCGGCCCGCACGGCAACCCGGCCCGGTGCACCAATCATTTCATGAATGATGATCTGCAGATCGGAAAAGGCGTCCCGAAATGCATTGATCAATGGCTTCATGCCATCGCGGCCCGGCTGCTGTCCGGGCGCCAGTGGAATATCCTGCCAATCTTCAGTGACGGCCTCATCAAGAAGGTCCGCACTTTCAGAAAACGACCGGTAAAGAAGCTCGATGGCTTTGCGGTCAGAATCTGAAACACCAAAGATCTTTGGCTGTTGGGAGGTATTACTCATTGTCGTTTTTCCATTTCGGATCGTTGAATATAGAGAAACATTACCGCCCGGCTCAATATACTAGAAATCGATATAAGATATATGGCATTATCCATTTCATGGATTTACATGGTATCGACCTGAACCTTCTGGTGGCCTTTGACGCCTTGATGGCCGAACGGAACGTGACACGCGCAGGCATCCGGATTGGGCGCACACAACCGGCCATGAGTGCGGCTTTGTCCCGGCTACGCGGATTGCTGGGCGATGAGTTGTTTATTCGCAGTCCCAATGGCCTTCAGCCCACCCCGCGCGCCCTTGATCTTGCCGAACCGCTGGGACACGCGCTTTCTGAAATTCAACGAACACTGGCCTTCACCCAGACATTCGATCCGGCGGTTTCAACCGCAACATTCTCAATCGCACTTTCGGATCACCCGACCTTCAAGCTCCTGCCCGTTCTAATTGATGCGCTGCGCGAAAAGGCACCGGGGATTACGCTGCGTATTCAGAACTTCGTTGCCCGCGATGATGCCATTGGCATCCTTGACGCAGGCCAGGCTGATCTGACCATTGGCGTGCCCCCGACATCAACTGCGCGCATCCTGACCCAGCCATTGTTCGAAGAACACTTTGTCTGTGTTCTCAGGCGCGATCATCCGGCGGCCGCATCGGTGCTTGATCTCGACAGCTTCCTGTCATTATCGCATTTGCTGGTATCGCCGGAAAATGAACGGTTCGGTCTGGTCGATGCCGTGCTGGCAAAGATGGGCCACAAACGACGCCTTGCGGTGACATTATCCAACTTATATGCCGCCCCTCTTTTGATCGCGCGGTCCGATCTGATCGCGACCTTGATGGAGGGCGTGGTCACCGCATCGGGCCATTCGGGTGCCCTTGCCATTATGCCCTGCCCGGTCCCGGTGGCCCCCGTGCCCTTTGCGCTGGCATGGCACCGGCGCAATGACGCCCATCCCGCTCAACGCTGGTTCCGGGAATTCATTGCCGGGTTGTCGTTTGGCGCATGATCAGTGACGTCCATCATGACCGCGTCACCTTGGCTTGGACACGGTACGACGGCCCAGTCAATCCTCTGATCCATACCTCAATACGCCCTCTTTCTTCCGTGCCCGATTTCAGTTAAAACCCGCCCATGGACAAACCGATTTACATCACGCCCGAAGGCCTTGATGCCTTGCGCAAGGAACTCGACCACCTTTGGAAAAAGGAACGCCCCGAAGTCGTGGCCGTTGTCCATTGGGCTGCGGGCAATGGTGATCGGTCGGAAAATGGCGATTACATCTATGGCAAAAAGCGCCTGCGCGAAATCGACCGCCGGGTACGGTATCTGATCAAACGCATCGAGGACGCGGTTGTCGTCCGCGCCGATGAACAGCCCGATCATACGCACATATTCTTTGGCGCGACCGTGACCTATGTGAATGCGCGCGACGAAGAAAAAACCATCCGCATCGTTGGCGAAGACGAAGCCGACAGCCTCAATGGCTGCATCAGCTGGGTCTCCCCCGTCGCCCGTGCGCTGATGAAATCGGGTGTTGGCGATGTAGTCACGGTACGCACGCCTTCTGGTGAGGATGAGCTGGAAGTCCTAAAGGTCAGCTACGCGGTATAGGTGGCCCGACGCATCTATCGTGATTTCCGCGCCATCAAAAAACACAAACTTCACGCATAGCATAGCTTACCTTTGCAATCCGCTCTAACGCCGCCCTCCAAATCATCTTCACCATTAACGGAGCCCCAAAATGTCTGCGGGATGGAATGAATCTGCTGACGCGTGGATTGCTGATAACGCCACCGATGGCGATTTTAGCCGTCACCATGTCGTCGGCGCTTCGCCGACAACGACCGCGTGTTAAAGGCCGCTGCCTCAATACACAAGTGTATTTTCTAAAACACACTCGAAACAGAGATACAGAATAGTACTGGACTTTAAGAGGCCTGGTAGCTTTGCTTCATTAAATTCAAAAACCGATCAACGTCTTGCTTTGACCGAATTTCGACTTCAAGATTTCCGGTGCCATAATGCCCGATTTTTCGGACATCGCGCATACCTTTTGCGTCACACGGCACTGTCTCGGGATCGAGGTTCAGATAAACACGCAGCGTCTTTTTTACATTGTAGATCTGTACAGAAGCAAAATTTCGATTTCTTCGGAATGCCAAATAATGCTTTTGCGGATGTGTCGCCACATCTTCCCCAAATTCTCTAAGCTTGGCTTCAAGATACTCGAAAACAGCCTTCAAATCGGATGGTGCGGCATTAATCTTGTCTTTGATCGTCAGAATTTTTGAGGGCAGACTCTTTTTCACTGGACCTGATCGCCCCGGCACTGCCTCTTTGAGCTCTTCTGTTAGTTTTGGTAACACAAGTAGCCTGTGGACCAGTCCTTCGACCGTGTCCAGTATGATCGACATTAGTGCCTTACTAGGAGCCCAACCACGATGAGCTGCCGCGTGACCAGCGTCAACGACCGGCTGAAGGATATCTCGCTCATGCTGTGAAAGCATCTGCCTATCTTGTAGTGCTTTAAATCCCTTCCCAAAATTCCCGACATCGCCAACCGTTAGGACAATCAACCTATCGATCAAGGTTCGCGATCCGAATGTGGCAAGATAGTAGGATTCTGTTTGAAGAGACTTATAGATTTCCTCGAAAATCAATTTGATGGTTTCGTCTGGCAGATCTTCAAACCAATCAGGCAATGGACGATATGCCACAGGCGGAAAAATTGTTTGATCCCAGTCCTGATCATGGTCCTCGGAGAAGTGTTCCATTTTGACGAAAGCAAGGTTTTCGCAACCACAGCATTCTACTATGAGCACCCTGAAAGACATCCAAACCGGAGCGTCACAATAGTCTTCCGTTTTACGAAATTCACGATGAACGAAATGTCGAGTTTCGTTCTTACAACTATTGCAAAAGAATTTTTCAATATTTTCGGTCACTCAAAACCGCCTGTTTCACATGCTATTTTTCTAATTAATTAATCTTAATACAACTTCTGGCTTATTGCATTCAGAAGGTTACATCTTGCTTTTAACTCTTCGCGTTGGTTCGGCCTGCAACGGGTCATCGGGCCAGTAATGTTTGGGGTAACGCCCCTTCATCTCGGCTTTGACCTGCGCATAGGACCCGTTCCAGAACCCGATCAGATCGCTGGTCACCTGAATGGGGCGTTGGGCCGGGGACAGCAAATGCAATGTCACCGCCACCTTGCCCCCGCCCACCATCGGCGTTTCGGTCGCGCCGAACATTTCCTGCATCCGCACCGGAAGGGCCGGGGTATCCCCACTATAATCAATGCGAATGTTTGATCCGGTGGGGACCTGCCAATGGGTGGGCGCCAGACGATCCAGCTCTTGACGTTGTTGCCAGTCAACCCCCGACAGCAAGGCTTCGCTGATGTTAATCTGCTTAAGCTGATTGCGTTTGGTGATGCCGGTCAAATAAGGGGCCAGCCACGTTTCAAGCGATGCCAGCAATCCATCATCACTGACATCGGGCCAGCTTTCCCCATCAACCCGGTGCAAAAATGCCAGCCGTTCGCGCAAACCATCCGCCGCCTTGTCCCATGGCAGGCAATGCAGGCCAAGCCGCCGGATGCCTTCGATCATTGCTGTTGTGATCGCCTCGGGATCGGCTTCGTCATGGGTGGCTTTTTCATCCAAAACCAGCGCCCCGATCCGGCGTTGCCAGCGCGCCTGAACGGCACTTGACTGACTATCCCAGAAAACCTCTGTGCCCTCGGTAATCTGATCGGCAAAGTGTGTCTCAAGGGTCGCACGTGACAGCGGTGCGGCAAGGTAAATCTTGGCCTCACGCGCCTGCCCATCCAGTTCGGCCACCGCGATATAGGGTTCTGCTGCCAACCCATCGCCATTGGGCAAAACACCACCGCGCCCGCCCGACAGACGGTACCGCGCATCCTGTCCCTTGCGCCGTTCGCCAATCCGGTCGGGATAGGCGAATGCCAGAAGCAACCCGACCTGATCGGCGCGATCCACCCGGCTTTTATCCCCGGTTAAACCGACTTTATGGCGGGCTTCTTTCAAGCGACGCGCCAGTTGCTTGGCAGCCTCGCCGATCATTTTTGGCGCTTGGCGGTTTAAAATCGCCTCCACCCGCAGGCGCAAATCCGCCCCGCGTCCCCGCATGAAATCGCGGTCCGACAACAAGGCTGCCAAGGCACACGCCTGATCGGCCAAGCCCAGCATATCGCCGCGCAACATCATATGGGCCAAGCGCGGATGCACCGGCAGCCCGGCCATCGCCGTTCCCATGGCGGTAATGCGGTTGGCATCATCAAGGGCCTCAAGCCTGCGCAAAACATCGCGCGCCTGATCAAGCTTTGCGCCATCCGGCACATCAAGCCACGGCAGGCTGTTGGGATCAGTAACGCCCCAGCGTGCAAGCTCAAGTGTGAGTGGCGCCAGATCGGCCACCGAAATTTCAGCATTGGTAAAGGCCGGGCGTGCACGATGTTCGGCCTCCGCCCACAGGCGATAACACATGCCCGGCTCCAGCCGCCCGGCCCGGCCCCGGCGTTGTTCGGCACTGGCTTGCGATGATTTGACCGTCACCAGCCGCGTCATCCCCGATGCCGGATCAAATTGCGGCAATCGTTGCAGCCCGCTATCAATCACCACCCGAATGCCATCAATCGTCAGTGATGTTTCGGCAATCGACGTCGCCAAAACCGCCTTGCGCATGCCATCCGGGGCCGGTTCAATCGCAATGTCCTGTGCCTGCGCATTCATCGCCCCATACAGTGGTGCGACAATCACGTCCTTGCCCACCGATTGTTTGAGCGCCGCCTCAACCCGGGTGATTTCCCCCTGTCCGGGTAAAAACGCCAAAATTGATCCGGTTTCTTCGCGCAATGCAGTTCGAATGGCGGCTGTCATTTCCGCATCAATCCGCACATTGCCCCAATTATCCACACGCGGTGCGATGTATGTGGTTTCCACCGGATAGGCGCGGCCTTCGCTGGTGATCACCGGGCAATCGCCCATCAGCTTGGCAATCGGGTCGCCATCAAGGGTGGCGGACATCACGACAATGCGTAAATCATCGCGCAGCGCACCTTGGGTTTCGAGTGCTAGTGCCAGTCCAAGGTCGGCATCAAGCGATCGTTCATGAAACTCATCAAAGATGACGGCACCCACACCCGATAATTCCGGGTCATCCTGTATCATCCGCACAAGAATGCCTTCGGTGACGACCTCGATCCTGGTTTTGGCACTCACCTTACTGTCAAACCGCACGCGGTAGCCGACACGATCCCCAACAGTTTCGCCCAGCAAATGCGCCATGCGCCGGGCAGCGGCCCGGGCGGCCAATCGACGCGGCTCCAACATGATGATCTTTTGATCGCCGCGCCATTTGGCATCAAGCAACGCCAACGGCACCTTTGTCGTTTTGCCTGCCCCCGGTGGCGCTTGCAGCACCGCATTGGTGCCGCGTTCCAGCACAGAACAAACGTCTGGCAGAACGCTATCAATCGGAAGGACGGGAAAGGCGTTAGTCATCAGCGGCTTTCGATTTTAAGGGCCTGTCGCGGTTATTTCGCAAATCACGCAGAAGGGCAAGTCCGGCAAGCATCGCGGTCGCTACGTTGCCTTGGCGGGCGGATGCGTGATCGGCCGTGCCTGCAAAATAATCCCCCGTTCCCCGCCAATCCGTTGCAATGTTTTAAGCCCGCGCGTCAGCCCATAAAGCGCTTCCATCTCGCCCGATGCACGCTTTTGCGATGCTGCCGTGCGTGTCAAAGCAAACAACGCCCGAAACCCCTCTTCGGATAGCGCGCGCAGGGCGGTTTCCTTCGCGGCCCGATCAGGATCGGGATGCTTAAACGATAACGGCATTTGCGGATCAAACGGGTCTGTCATAGCCATATGATCTATCACAATCGACAGCGCCCAGACCATCCAGCTTTGCGTCCAGCGCATATAATTTCGCCGATCCGGTCCAAACCGACCAATCCCGGCATAAAACAGCCCACGCCTTTCCTCATACAAATGTTTCGCGGCCCAACCGGCAATCCGAATTGCCCCCGCATAATCGCCAAACCGGCACAGGCTGCCCATGGCTTGTGCAACGCTGTGGGCATCGATATCGCCATCGCGCCCGGCAAAGCTGCGCGGAATGCCGTCCGCATCAAAGCAGGCATCACGGTAAAACGCCCAGCCGCGTGCAATCGCGCTATCCAGCCCCGCCATGCCACTCCGGCGCAACCGATCCAGCAAATCCAGCACATAGCCGGTGTGAAACCCGTCCACAAACTGGTGATGGTGCAAGGTGCCATAGGCCCAACTGCCATCACCCCGCTGGGCGTCGAGCACACGGGACACTGCACTATCGGTCTTGTCATTATCCAGTCGCACCCGTGAGAGCGCAAACGCCGCCCACAGGCTGGCATTGTGAATTTCGGAGTCTGTGTTGGCGACATAGGCGAAATAGCCACCCCGCCAAAGCTCGTTTTCGATAAAGTCTGCCGCACACTGCATTACCGGGTCATCGCCGGTTACACCCGCTGCGAAAAGCCCATCCATCACAAAGCTTGTGACAATCGCGTTGCTTTGGTTCTGTGCGGCGTAAAAGGCCCGTGCCTGCCACGCAAACGGATAGCCCCAGCCGCCATCGGCGTTTTGCATGGCCATCAATCTTTGGGAAAAATCACCAAGCACCACACCGTCCGCCGCCCCACTCAGCAAGGCCAACGTTTTCGGGTTGACCATTTTCCGAATGCGGGCAGCAGCACGCAGGATATCCGGCCCGCGTTTGATCGCCTGTACCCACAACAGTCGGGCCAGCCGGAACCGGTCCAACCCTGTTGCGCTAAACACCCGGCTTTCCAGCCCGTCAAACGGATCGGCCCCGGCAAAATCATTGTCTGCCATCTGGCGCAAGACCCGGTCGCGTATGCTGATCAGATACGTTTTATCCATGCGCCCTATCCCGGTTCGATGCCATGCCCGCCGCCATCCCGACACAGATCAGGTAATGCCCGTAATTCAAGGTATTATCGGTTATCATAGTGATCGCTACAGAAATCAAAAGGCACACCGACAACCGTGAATGCCGCACCAGCCACACCATCGCTGCCCATCCCGACAGCCAAAGCCCGGCCCCGATGATTCCGGTTTCAAACAGGATACGGAAATGATCATTATGCAGCGCCCCAAACGACGAAAAGGCATCAAAACCCGATAAAATCTCCTCAACCGAACCTGCACCAAACCCCAGCCATTTTTGCCCATCGGACGCCGCCAGCCAGATATCGGCAAATTGGTGCCAAAAGAACAGCCGCCCGCTGTCATGGGTCATCAACAAGCGCGGCAACGCCTGCCACGCAATCCCGGCAAATCCGGCAAAGACAATCGCCCCCACGAGCCACGTTTTCGCCAGCGACAACCGCAGCAGCCCCATCGCATTGACCATCATCGCCAATACCGCAATCCGGGTTTGGCTCAGCAGCACGGCAATCGCCGCACCGCCGCCAATCCACCGGCCCGCACGCCCCTCAGCGGCCGAACACAGGGCAAACAGTCCCAAAAACAAAAACGGATGATTAAGTCGCAAACCTTCGTGGGTCAGGTAAAACGCACTCGACAGCGGCAGGTAAATCACCAGTGCTGGCACCATAATGCGCAAACAGTCGCGTCCGATCACCAAGCCTGCGACCAAACCAACCGGCAACATCAAAAGATTGCCGATCAGACGCAGCTTTTCGATCATCACCCCGTTGCCCGACGCCACCAGCATGATCATGCCAACCAGAAGGAAAATCGCGCCCAACCCAGCGGGTGATATTGAAATCCGCCGCCCATATCCGGCCAGAACAACCGCCCAGAACCCCAACAGCATGAGCTTTGCCGACATCCCGCCAGCCCCCAGCAGCCACAGGGACACCACCATCACCGCAGTGCCCAAAACCACACACCAGACCGGAAAACCCGGATGGGGCATGGCGGTAAAACGCTGCGTGCCGGGGCGAAAACCAACCGTCATGATCGTGCCCACCGAACAACGCGGTGATCAGCAAAAGCGACAGGCTGGATTTTTTCCGATACGCTTAGGTCCTTGTTCCCAAACCATATTGACGCAGCATGGTGTTTCCAGTGGTCTTTCGGGTGGCACAATTTTGTCTTTTGGCCCAAATCATTCTGGCCCCGCTGTTGCTGGGCGGTGCACGGCCATGGGCGATGGGAATTTTGTCGGTTCTGACCGGGATTGGCATCTTGGCATTGTGCGCGAAGATGCCGATCCATATTCCACGTTATCTGCGCGTCATCTGGTTGATAGCGGGTTTGGTCGCGGGCTGGATGATTGTGCAATCCCTGCCGATCTGGCCCATGCAAGCCGCCCCGTTTAACGCCGATCACATCGCCCTTTTCCCCACCGCATGGCACAGCACAGTGGCCGATATCCTGTGGTTTATCGCCACCCTGACGCTGGCATCCTTGCTTGCGCACAAAGACCCCCACAGCTTTATCAAACAGGTCTGCATCACGACGGCATGTGCCGCCACCCTTCAGGTCGGGCTTGCTGCACTGGATCAGATCGCGGGATGGCAAACGACATTCTGGTTTACCAAAACCGCCCATATTGGCGACTGGACCGGCAGCTTTGCCAACCGCAATGCCTTTGCCACAGTGATGATCTTTGGCCTTCTTGCCAGTCTTTATTGCTTTGCCCGCACGCCCGGATTCTCGGCGGCCAAACGCATCGATCAAAAAGGCGGCTGGCTTGCCATCGCGGTAATTTGCGGCGTGGCCCTTTTGCAAAGCCATTCGCGCAGCGGGGTCGCCATCGCGCTTGTCAGCATCATTGTCTTTGGCTGGATTTACGTTTTGGCGTCCAATGTTGCCTTGACGCGATGGCGCATTGTTTCTGGTATTTTGATCACGTCGGGATGGGTCGGGGCATGTGCCCTTCTTGTGATCTTTGCCTTCCCGGAAATCGGACCGCGCTTTGCCGATCTTTCCCGGCTCGATTTGATCCAGCGCGATGATGCGTGGGCAAGCGGGGTTTATGCCGTCATGGCCCGTCCGATCACGGGTTATGGTCCGGGCAGTATCGCGCTTGTTCTGGGTCATTTCGCAACACCGGGGCTTAACGCCAACGCCAACTGGTTTAGCAGCCATAACATCTGGCTCGACGGGGCGATCACGCTTGGTTTGCCGATGATGGCCTGTTTGGTTTTGGCCACCCTTTTTGCCGGTTTTAAAATCTGGCGCGGGTTGGGCACCCCACCGCAAAAGGCGCTGTTTGGGACCATCACAACCATCTTTGTTCTAAGTGCGTCGGTCGACTGGATCATCACCTTGCCCGCCCTTATTTTGCCCATCGGGCTTGTCTGGGCGGGCTGTTCTCAAGTTGGTGCAAGGCGCCATCGCGAAGGGCACGGACCATCTGGTTTTGCGGCGCAATCTGGTACGCGCGATCAAGCTGTGTGGCCATAGCCCGAAGGTCTTTCGCCCCGATCCGGGCATCAAGTGCCATCAAGACCGGATCAAACGGAGCACCTTTCATCTGTGCGGATACCTGTTCCACGATCCGCGCACGATCCCCGGAAAGCATGGTCCCGCGCAATGACGTGATATCGGCTTGCGCGCCAAAGCCGTTGGCGTTGCGAAAACCGTCTCGCAGGTTTTCAACCGATGCACCTGCCCCGACTTCCTGATGAACCCGCACCGCCCCGCCGCCAACAAGCATCAACGCCAGACACAACAAACAGCCCCGCGCCACCGACCATGCACCCCCGTTTATCGTCATGACATACGCTCCGCCGGGGCGATTGAGGATGGCACAGCCCCATAGGCCGCCCGTGGGCGCACGCCATTCATCACCACCCCGTTTGGCCGCACCCCAACGGCGCGCAACTGATTGATCGCATCGGCAATGTCGCGCCGTTTGCTATATCCGCATCGCACGGCAAACAGCCCGACATCGGCCTGCCTGAAGGCAACGATCGCATCGGCAACCGAAAGGATCGGCGGCGTATCAATGATGATATGATCATAGGTCTGACGCAGATTTGCGATTACATCGGGGAACCGTGTTTCAATCAAACGGGAGGCCATATTTCCCGGCACGGCAAAGGCCGCACCAAGTTGATCATAACGCCCATCTTGTCCGCTGATAATTGCATCCTCAAGCATACAATCGCCCGATAACACAGCCGTCAGATCCCGCCCGCCATCCCCAACGGTTTCAAGCGGCCCCGGATCATGAAGATCGGCATTGATCAGCAACACCCGCGCCCCAAACCCGCCCAAAACATCGGCAAGCGATCTTGCAATATGGCTTTTGCCCTCCCCGGTGACGGCCGATCCCATCGCAATGAGTTGTGCTGTTTTCGCGTGTTCGGCGGGTGTTGCTTTTTCCTGATGCAATATGCGCATTAAAACCGCCAGATGCCCGATGGCTTCATGCCCGCCATCCGGGCCTTCCATATCGGGTATGCGGGCAAAAAGATGGATGCCAAGCGTGGTTTCGGCGTCAAAACCGTCATCAATGGTCTGATCGAAATAATGACGCAGCAAAGCAGCAATGACAGACCCGAACATCGCAATGAACACCACCATCAGCACAAGGTCGCGCTTACTGGGAAACTCGGCGGTTGTCGCAGCCGTCGCCGGACGCAGGATTTCAACATCCCCGCGAAACGCCGCCAAATCACGCTGCAGGCTTTGCGATTTTTGCCCCAACTCCAGAACATCTGCACGGGCCATTTCCACCGCACGCAGCAAGGCCGCCTGTCCCTGCATCCTGTCATGGCGGTCTGTCATGCGGCCCTGCCATTGATCGCGCTGTTGTGTGACAAGTTTTAACTTTCCCGATGCCCCCGCCACCTTAAGATCAAGTTGCTGTACAACCCGGTCCGCCGCACTGCGCGCAGCGGTAAACAGCTCGGAACGAAGGTCATCAAGTTCGCGGCTTTTGCTTTGCATGACCGGGTGTTTTGGGCCGTAGCGTTGATCCAGTGTGACATATTCGGAGCGCAACTCATCAAACCGTGCCGCCAACTGGCTGACGATCGGATTGCCTGCCACGTCTGGCATCGCCAGAAGGTCGGACAGTTTTTGCAAATCCGCACCATGATCGCGTGCGACACGGGCGGCGATTAATTCATGCCCGATTTCTTCGGCCTGCTCATCCAGTGCATAGATGCGCGCCAGCATCATTTTGCTTTCTTGCTCATCAAGAACCCCGGCATCACGTTGCCAGCTGGTCAGAGTTTCTTCGCGTTTGGCAAGTTCGGCCTGTGCTGTTCGATATTGTGCCTCGACCTCCTGTGCCCGGTGGCGCAGATATTGTTTTTGCCGTCCTTCACGCCACCAGACATGGCTTTCAATAATTGTCTGTAAAACAGTCTGGCCAAGATCGGGGGATATGCTGTGATAACTGACCTCAAGCACCGCCGCATTACCAATACGGTTGGCCTCAAGCCCGGCGCGAAGCGTATCAATCATTGTGGTTTCGGAGGTTTTGGATGGCGATTGCCCCGCGTTCCAGACGTCATCACCGCGCAAAACCGCAAGGGCGGCGGATAAAACATCCTGACTTTTCATTTCAGCAATCAGGGTTTCGATTTCCTGTGCCGTTACCTGTCCTGTTCGCGACGGTTGTGCTTGGATCGCACCTGGTTGCGGCACCTCAACCGGGCGGGTAAGGCCAACTTCGGCCACCGACCTGTATTCTGGCTGCCATTGCCCCACCGCAATCAGCCCGCTCAAAAGGATCACGACAAACGCCAACAGCGTCACACCACGACGCTGCCACATGATCGCAACAAGATCGCCCAGCGACGGGTCAAATCGTGGGGCATATTGATTTGGGGTGTTGGGGGTTCCTGTCATCGCGGACTGGCATCCTCCGAGACGAAATCAAAGATATTTTCTTCGCGCTCCGCAGTCCCCCAGGATGACGTTTCCCCAGCAAAGCCACGATTGACCGGGCGAATGAAATAAAGTGATGGCTGCGCGAATTTGAATCTATCAGGCGCGGTGGTTTGGCGTGAAACCGGCTCAGTGCCGGGCTGGATGGTCATTCTCGGCCGGGAAACCATTTCACTGTCAAACAGGATCGTATTTCGGTTGCCAAACATCCGGGCACTCAAACCCGGACTGGTCGCGTCCACCATTCTGGCAAACCGTTCCGGTTCGGGGTGGATGTCAAACAAATGCCCGATCACCCCGCCAATGACCGCTTCGATCAAAAAGCTGTTTGCGCCCGACATTTTAAGAACGGTTTCAAACACCACCAAAAGCGCCTTGACCGCCTCATCAACCGCATCCCAGTCCGACGTTGCCAATGTTTTCCCAGTCGCCCCTTGCGTATCTGTATCCTGCCCGATCAGCATGCCCAGAATGTCATTGATCATGGCATCAAGATCATCGGTGGTGGTGATTTCTGATAATCGCTGCTCAATCCATGCCCGGGTATCTTGTTGATTAAGCGCGGCGGGAATTTGGCTGGTTGATCCCGACAAAGAGGCTGCGGATGCGGTCGGGCTTTGAACAATTCCACTCATTGCCATGCCCAGAACAGCCAATGCCATAACCATCACACACGCCCATTTACGCAACCTGTCGGCATGATATCCAAGGACGGCTGGAACGATTAATTTACCAAACCCCGCCAATCCCCGCACATAGCGCGGCATCATCAGGCGCGGCTGACACAAAATGCGCCACAAAAATTCCAGCCCGCATTTTTGCCAGATCACCGGCGCGCGGTGCACTTCACCCGCCAACACATCAAACGCACCACCAACCCCCATGGCAAAACGGCATCCTGTTTGGGGCGCGATGCTATCGACAAACAATTCCTTGCGCGGTGAGGGCAAGGCGACAAAAAGCGCATCCGCACCGCTTTGCCTGATCACCTCCGCCAGCTTGTCATCATCGGGCTCATACCCGTGATGAGCCCCGGCAACCACAAGCCCGGGATACCAAATGGGGAGTGTGTTGCGCAGGGTTTCAACAACATCGGGCTTGGCCCCAAGCAGGAAAACACGCACACCAGACTTCGCAAATCGCGGCAGCAACGCCGTCATAAGGTCAATCCCCGTGACACGCTGACCAACAGGAATTCCGATCAAACGCGCCGCCCAAACGATCCCCATACCATCCGGCGACAGGCAATCTGCGTTCTGCAATGCATGGTAAAGTTCGGCATGTTTTTGGGCCTGCGGCAATTTCACCGCGTTCAGGCATTGATGGCGAAAACATCCGTCTTGGGGCCGATTTTTCAACCTGTCACAGATATCGTCACACAGTGTTTCCTGTGCGCGCAGGTCAAGCTTGAGGCCAAAGAACGCCGACGTCGCCAATACCATTCACCACCCCTGTGACACCCGGATGCGTTTTTATCGTTCTATCCGGACCGCGAACCTGTCCCAAATTCTGCGTTTAAATCATTGATATGGATAATAACTTATGATTGAGTTGTCAGCAACATCAGCATCTTGGGGTAAAGAGTTCGGTGAAGATTGCGCTTCTGACCAACCTTGTCCCCCCTTACCGTCGGGCGGCTTTTGGCCTTGTCACGGAACATGCCAAATCGGTTGGCGGAACATCCCATGTTATCTTTACGGACCTCGACGAAACCCAACACATTTGGGCGCGACAAGGCGCCCCCTTTTGCTGCTGTTCCCTGTCGGCACTTCGCATCCCGCTTGGTGAAAACCGCAGGCTTTCGTTTAACTTTGGCCTGACGCGCGAACTTGCCCGCACCGCCCCGGATGTTCTGATCCTGTCGGGCTTTGGCCCGACCATGTGGCGTGCGCAACGCTGGGCCAAAAAGCGCGCCATACCAACCGTTGTGTTGTTTGACGGCTGGCTGGGATCCGATGCCGCCTATGACAACAGGGTTCGGCGGGCCCTGCGCCAAAATATGATCAAACAAGCCAGCGGTTTTATCGCCGCCAGTTCCCGTGGCAAAGACTGGTTTGAAACATTTGGCGTCCCCCCGGACCAGATCACGGTTAGCTCGATCCCAACATCCTTTGCCCCGCCAAAAGCCACCCCTGATTTTAACCACCGCCGGTTTGACATTCTGTGGTGCGGGCGCACGACCACCGCAAAGGGCTTTGACACATTCCTTCAAATAGCCCGGATGCTCAAAGTCAGGAAGGCGATTACAAAGATCGGAATTATCGGCGCGCTTAATATCTCAAAGGTCAAACGAAAGGTCGCAGAATACGGGTTGTCGGGCATCACCGACACTCACCCGCTATTACCGCCAGAACGCTTGCCCGGTTTCCTGACACAGGCAAAAATATGCCTGTTCTCCAGCCACAATGATGCTTACGGCGTTGGCGTGATCGAGGCGGTTTCATGTGGTGCCCTCGTCCTTGCCAGCGACGCGGTCGGCTGTGCGCCGGATGTGTTGGCATCTGAGCAAATCCTTCCACCCGACACCGCCTCAAATTGGGCTACAGCCTGCGAGGAATTACTCACCAATCCGGGAAAATGGGATCAGATACGCGCCACACAATCGGCCTGCATTGCCACCAATACAGCCGACCATCACGCACGCTCGATCTGGCAGGCCGCCCTTGCCGCACGAAGCCGGTCGCGAGATGCGGCATGATAAACGCCCCAAAACCGGTTCAACGCCACCGCCGCACCGACCCCGATATCTGGATGATCGGCCGGGTCGATCAGTTTGCCGTTCTTGCCACCCATCTGGCCCAAAACAACCGACTGACCCGATGGGATAGTTTCTGGCGCCATGACGGACAAGGCATCATACGTCCGCCCGGCCGTAAGCTTGACCCGGTTTTATCCGATATTCCCGGACGGCATCTCATCCCCGATCTTTTGGGCACAGCGGCGCGAAAACTGCGTCTGCCGGCTCATAACCTGTATTCCGACATTCCCCTATCCCTGATGGCAGCATCACATCTTCCGCGCGCAACCATCCTGCACGGCCAGGGTAATTACAGTCTGCCTGCCATGCGGCGTGCCAAAAAAAACGGTATGATCACGATTTCCGATGTCACCGGCCAACTGGCTCCGATCCGCGCGCAACAGCTTGCCATTGAATATCAAGCTCATGGCCGCACATATCGCGAGATTTCCGGGGTTCTTGCACGTCGCCGGGTTGCCGAGGCTCATTTTTCTGATGCGGTTTTTGCCCCGTCCGATGCAGTCATCGACGGGCTTTTGAAGTGCGGCATCTCCCCCGATAAAATCTTTCATATCCCCTTTATGTCGCCCCTTTGTCAGACGCTTGTTAATCAGGAACGTCCTACGCAACCGGATGCGACTGTCCGGCTGCTGTATGTTGGCAATATTTCCATCGCCAAAGGCATCGCGGCGTTGCTGGACGCATGGCGGGCATTGCACGCAGAGTTTCGGGGGCGGATCAGTTTGACCCTTATTGGTCCGGTCCAGCCCTGCGCACAGGCGTTGGTCAAAGACCTTCCTGATGGCTGTGACTGGCTTGGGCGGCGGTCCTCAGACGAGGTTGCCCAACATTTGCTCGGTGCGAATATTTTTGTCTTTCCCAGCCTGTCAGAAGGCAGCAGTTTGGCAACCCTTGAAGCCATGGCCGCAGGCTGTGCCGTCGTCACCACCTTTGATGCCGGAAGCCCGGTGATCAACCAGCAAAGCGGCCTGATTGTACCGCCGCGCAATCCGGGGGCATTGGCCACCGCCGTCTCGGCCCTGATCACCACCCCCGCGATGCGACGAAACATCGCCCAAGCCGCTCGCAGCCAGATCAAAAACATGCTTGAAACCGGTTATGGCAACCGGGTCGAGATGGCCTATGACACACTGCTGACCCGCCATGGATAGGATCGCGCACAGCCTCTATCCGCTTTTGTATCCGCTGTGGCTGATTGCCGCCAATCTGACCGCACGCGCGGGCGGCATGATCATTCTTTTGATCCTTGGCCATGGGTTTGCAGCCAACCAGCTTGGTGATTATTTCGCGATGCTGGCCATGGTCGGGCTTGGTGTGACCGCCGCACAGGCTGGAACCGGCCCGCTTTTGATCCGATTACAGCAAGCCGGAAAACTTAGGTGGGCCATCGCCTGTGTTGTCTTGCGGGCGATGATTGCCCTGGGTGCCATCCTCTGGATCGCCGTTGAAACGGGTACCGATACCCTGACCCAGTACTGGCCGCTGTTGATAATGCCCATCACGGCAGCCTTGTCACCAGACTGGATCATCTCCGCCCGCACCGAATTTTCCCGGATCAGTATAATTGCGTTGATTGCCCAGATGGCAGGGATCGGAATGGCGGCATGGGCGGCACATGCCAGTAACCCCGATTTGCTGTTTGCCGTTGCCCCGGCAATATCCATCACAAGCTTTATCGCTGCCACGCTTTTTGTGTTCAATCGCGCAACGGATCAACAAACAGCACCACTGGGCATAACCGCCCCATCCCGACCCACGGCCTTTGGCATGATCGGCTTTACCCTGCTTGCTGGCGTTTTACCCAATCTCGATTTTGTCTTGCTGGGTTCCGACACCACGCTGTTTCTCGCCCAGCGCATTTTCCTGATCTGTGCCGCATTTTTAGCCGCCATTTCCGGTGCACTCTTTGCCAAACAGCAACCCGGACATCTTCGGGATGTCTGGCTGATCGTACCAATGGCGGCGGCAAGTTTGGTCCTGTGGATATGGCCCGATGGCGTTGCCGCGCTGATCTATGCTAAACCAAGCGACGCGCTCATCCCCCTTCTTCAAACTGGCGCGCTTTGGCCGATCCTGCTGGCTTTGCTCAGTCGGCAGATTTTAATATTACAGGAACACCCCTCTGCCATGTGGGTCGGCTGGCTGTGCCTGTGCGGCATGATCGTAAGCGCGGCCCTCTTCCCGGCACCGGCAGAACCAAGCGATATCCTTATCTTGATGCAACTCCGTTTGGCTTTTGTCCTTTCACTACTTTATGTCAGTGGGCTGAAATACTTGCGGCGGGTGGTGCCATCATGACCCAGCTTCAAACAGATATCCGCAATCACCGTCTGATATCCGGCCAGTTTGGTGCCATCACGTTTGGCAAATGGGGTATCGAATTTTCGGATCGCCATTCCTTCGCCACCCTGACCGATACACCGCGCAATGCCACGCATACCGATGGCACTTGGCACCTATCGCAAGGACGCTGGCAGGCCACTCTACAAACAACCCAGACCAATCAAACATCGATTGTCGCCCACGCCCAAGTCACCGCATTTGACGACGCCCCGTTACAAGACGCCGTTTTGCGCATGGTGTTTGACAAGCATGACATTGCTCACGGCGTAATCGCCGGAAAAACCTACCAGCATCGCGACACTGACAAGTATCGTCTTTTCCCACTAAATCAGGCGCCCGACGTCCGCCTCGTTGGCACAGATGGCCGTGAGATCATCATCACGCTCGATACGTTTGACGGTGCGGGTCGCTTTGCCCCGTATCTGTATTTGCGTGACCGCGGTGATCACTGGATTATCCATGCACGGTTGTTGCCGATAAACCCCGTCGATCACGTCTGGCTGCGTTGGGCTAACCGGTTTTTTACTCTATCGGCTCCCGATCCACTGGCCCGCGCGTTGTGGGACATGCCCGGCGGTCAAAAAATGCTCTGGCGATTGCGCGAACGGTTGGGGCGGCACTGTCCGGAAATTCAGGCGGTGCCGCTCAACACTGTTTTGACGGGTCAAACCCTGTCGCTGGGGGTGACATGTCGCTTCCTGTAACACGCACCAGCATGGCCAAACGCAGCCACCGTCTTGCAAGGCTGATTGCCGATCAGCTTGCCGAACGCCAACAACCCGATGGCACGTTCGAGCAACACAGTTTTTACGCCCCCGCCTTCGCCGCCGCCCTTTGGGCGCAACTGGACCCAGCACTTTACGCCCCTCAGATCGAAGCCGCGTTATCCGCCCTTGAAGCCGAACAGCAAACCCCGCGCTACCACCGCGAATTTATCGAGCATGGCCTCCGGAAAATATCGGGCCTTTGTGACAAACGTCTTAACGCCATTCTGCGCACCGCCCCCACCCAATCGCCAGACGTTGCCAATTGGCAGGTGCTTGGCATGATCAATAGCATCGGCAAAAACCGGAAACTCATCAACTGGCTACATTGGGCCTTCATCCGCCTGCGCTATTGGCGCGCCCCGCTTTTCTGGGATCGACCGACCTGTTTTTCCGGTCAATATCATGCCTTTTGCGCCGCCCTTCTGAGTGACAGCCCCGAGGCTGCCCACCGCATCATTGCCGCCAAGGCAACCGCGCTAATTGCCGAGCTCTCCGGGGATCATGGCTATGCAAACCTTCTGGGGCGCGGGGCCGGGCAAAGTTTTGGCGCAGTCTGTGCGCTATACGCCCTTACCAAACACGGATTTCAGACCCAAGCCGACGCCATCTTGTTTCGGCTTGAAACGGCTGCTTTGATGACAGGAACAATCCCGCTTAACCTGCTTTTCCCCGCTGACCTGTCATCTGATCCGGGTCCTGCCAACCCGGCGACACCGGGCTGGTACAGCTATAACCGCCATGATGATTATCTCGCCTTTGCCGGCTATTGGCTTTTGAAGATTGCGACCAGCCCAACAGAGCCAAGACCTCAGCCAACGGCACCAAACTTAAAAGCGACACCCATCGCAATCTTTTCAAACGCCACCTATCAGGCGCAGATGTGTCTTGGCGGCAAACGCAGTTTCGATCTTACCCCCTGCCCGGTTGTCCTGACTGGCTCAGGCACCACCACGACCTTGCTGTTCGCGCCAACCGGCGGCGAAGAAGATGCAACTAGCCTGTATGGCCCGGCCTCCATCCCGCTCCCGGCGACCTCGGACGGCAAGTATTTCGCGCAAATTCGCAAAGCATCCAGAATCAAAAACACCGTCCGAATTAATTTCAAACTGGCCGGAGTTTCAGGAGAACGCACCATCACGTTTGAAGACACCCAAATCACCATCACGGACAAGATCGCCACCAAATGCGATCTGCTTCGACTGCTGGTACATCACGACGTAAAACTGGTCCAGACCACAAAACAGCAGCTTCACGCCCCGGATTTGGGCATCTCATTCCATGAAGATCGTAACCTCGTCATAGATGAGACAAACCATTTCACTGCTGCAGGCTCGGCCCGCAGGGTTGTCGCGCCCCACACCGATCACGCCACATTGCGCATATGCTGGGGGACCGACGATGTCTGATGCCATCACCGTCATCACCACCATCCGCGATGGCGACTGTTTTCGTGATCGTTTTTTTGAAAACCTTGCCGCGACCTCACGCGACCAAGACTTTGCGGTAATCGTTGATGATGGCTCGAAACATCCAGTGCAATTGCCGGAATATCTTGCGCAAGACCCGCGTTTCACCCTGATCACGCCCGGTAAAATTGGACGGGGTGCGGCACTTAATATAGCCATCAAAGCCGCCCCAACCGATCTGATCGCCATTCAGGATGTCGACGACCTTTCCCGACCCAATAGGCTGGCCGCGCAAACAGCGTTTCTTATCGCAAATCCTGACTGCTTGCTCTTTGGCCGCGCCACATCTGATCGACCTTGGCTCTGGCCGATGCCCCATCGACATATTTCCGCCAAACGCCTTTATCGCAGCAACCCGCTGCACCATTCAACACTGGCGTTTGATAAATCAGTTTGGCAGCGTGCCGGTGGATATGATCCTGATCTTGCCTGTTGCATTGATCTTGATTTTTATCTGCGGGCCGTGACCTCAGCCGGGGCAAAAATGATCCAGTTGCGCGCCAAGATCGTTGACCGCAACCTTGCCCCGCAAAACCGCTTCTTTGCCCAAATCAAACCAGAGATCTATCACCAGACCCATGATCAGGTGCTGGCACGCTATCGCGATAAAATCGCCGCTCTGCCATTTTCAGAACGGGTCGCTAAACCAAAATGCATTGCCATGGTGCAATTGCCCCCGCCGATGCATGGTGCCGCAGCGATGAACCTGCATGCGGTTGACGCACTTGCGCGTTGCACGGACTTAACCGTCCTTGAAATGCGATTTGGCAAAGAGCTTGGCGACATTGCCAAATTCTCTCTGCGCAAAGTCGCCATTGCCCTGTGGCTTCTGGTTAAACTGGGCTTTCACCTGCCCCGCGCCAAGGCATTTTACATCTGCTTTGCGCCCAACGGGGCCGCCTTTTACCGCGATTGTCTTTATGTCCTGCTGGCCAAGTTGTTTGGCGTTCCGGCGATCTTGCATCTGCACGGGCGGGGCTTGGCGACAATGCGTCAAAACCGAGGGGTTGCCCGACTGCAACGGTTGGTTTTCGCCAATCAAACCGCGATTGTGCTCGGCTCAAGATTGATGGATGAAGTTGACAGCCTGCCCTGCACCAAAGTCATCATCCCAAACGCCCTACCCACTCGCGCCTTTGCGCCCCAAGGCACCACAAAGTGGACGGCACACCAACCGGTCAGACTGCTGTATCTCTCTAACCTGTTCCGCGCCAAGGGCATAGAAACCCTGCTCAAAGCAACCGCACGACTGATCAAAGACGGTGTTGCGGTGACACTCGACATTGCCGGTGCGCCGGGCGACATCACCTCACAGAAACTCAAGCACCTTCTGTCCGAACATGGGATTGCGCACATCGCGACCTATCACGGGGCAGTCAATGCGGATCAGCGCATGGGATTGTTTGAAACCACCGACCTGTTTGTCTTTCCCAGCAATTATCCCAACGAAGCCCAGCCGCTTGCTGTGCTGGAGGCCATGGCCGCCGGTGTACCGGTGATCACCAGCAACATCGCCACCCTGCCCGAATTTGTCCGTGATGGTGAAACCGGGCGCTTATGTCAGCCCGATGACCCTGATAAATTAGCACACACCATCAAGCAGGCCATCAACAGCCCCGACCAAACACATGCCATGGCACAGGCCGCGCGCCTGATGTGCCAAACCGATTTCACCATGGATCGTTTTGCACGTGATATCTGCGGCGTTATGGGTAGAGTCTGTAAAATCGAACCTGCCCCGAAAGAAGGACCCGACAAAAATGACCCGTGACGAGTTCAACGATTTTTGCAAATCCCTGCCCCATACAACCCATGTGGTGCAATGGGGTGGTGCGGATGTCTGGAAAGTCGGCGGCAAGGTTTTCGCCATCGGCGGCTGGACCAAAACCGATACGCTGGGCATCACGTTTAAAACGTCCGAAATCGGATACGAGGTCCTAAAGGATCAACCCGGTTTGCGCCCGGCGCCCTATCTGGCGTCGCGTGGGATGAAATGGATTCAGCATTTTGACGAACCGGGGCTTGATGATGATGACCTTAGAAGTCACATCGAAAGTTCGCACCGCATTGTTTTCAAAGGACTAACCAAGAAACTGCAGCGCGAGCTTACTCTTCACCAAAAATGAATAATCAGGCCGATTATATCGGTCTACAGACGCCAAAGGTCGATATCAGCCGGCACCGCATCACGCGGCAAAACAGCACGCACATCAGCAACAAATCCCTTGCCGTCTTTCAACAGGCTTTGCACCAGCGGCCAGCCCTTGGCGACATATTCCTTGTGCGATACCGCCAGCACCAGTGCATCGGCAGGTTTAAGGTCGTCATCCCCACACAGGTTCAAGCCATCAAACTCATGCGCGACTTCCGCCTTGTCGGCATGCATGTCATGGACCTGAACCGTGATGCCGGCATCTTCCAGTGATCGGATGATGTCAATCACGCGGGTATTGCGGATGTCTGGCACATCTTCCTTAAAGGTCAGGCCCAGCACCGTCACGGTCGGGTTTTTGGTTGCCCCTTTACGCAGCAACGCGCGGATGACTTTATTGGCAACAACCTCGCCCATGCCATCATTCACCCGACGCCCGGCCAGAACCACCTGCGGGTAATAGCCAAGTTCTTCGGATTTATGGGTCAGGTAATAAGGATCAACCCCGATGCAATGCCCGCCAACCAGCCCCGGCGTGAATTTCAGGAAGTTCCACTTGGTCCCGGCTGCTTCAAGTACATCACGGGTATCAATCCCCGCCCGGTCAAAGATCAGCGACAATTCATTCATCAGCGCGATATTCAAATCACGCTGGGTATTTTCAATCACC
Organism: Thalassospira lohafexi; assembly: GCF_002844275.1. Classification (GTDB taxonomy): domain Bacteria; phylum Pseudomonadota; class Alphaproteobacteria; order Rhodospirillales; family Thalassospiraceae; genus Thalassospira; species Thalassospira lohafexi. The sequence continues at coordinate 343,103 of NZ_NXGX01000004.1, read as the reverse complement.
TTGGCCGCCTCGGCGGCCTTGATGGTTGGTGCCTTGTGAATGCCTGCCATAACAACGCTGCCATAGACATCAGCCACAATATCAAGCGTCGCCTTGTCCTGGCCCGAGACAACCTTGGTGATCGTGGTAAAGCGATGTTCGCGGTCGCCCGGATTGATCCTTTCGGGCGAATAGCCGACCGTAAAATCACTGCCCGACTTCAGCCCCGACATCTTTTCAAGGATCGGCACGCAGACTTCTTCGGTCGCACCGGGGTAAACCGTGCTTTCATACACAACGATGTCGCCCTTTTTAAGAATGGCGCCAACGGTTTTTGAGGCCGAACGAAGTGGGGACAGATCGGGACGGTTGGAACTGTCAATCGGGGTCGGCACGGTGACGATGTGGAAATCGGCCTTCGCCAGATCCTTCGGATCGTCACTGAGCAACAGGTCGGCTGCCGCCAACTCATGCGCGTCAACTTCACCGGTGGCATCATGACCAGCTTTAAGCTGCGCAATACGTGCCTTGTTAATGTCAAAGGCAACAGTGCGCCCGATGGCCGCGCCAAAAGCCACCGCAACCGGCAACCCGACATAGCCCAGACCGATAACAGAAATCTTGCGCCCGTGGCTCATTGCTCAACCCTTGAAATGAAGTCTGACTGACTTCTAGCCAGACTGGCCATACCCGTCAATAAAAGAGCAAAGCCCAAACTGCTTTAAGGAATCAAAAAAAAATGTGTTAGAATAAATCTTTGGCAAATCAATACGTTGCTCATGCGAAAATTATCTTCCATCATTCTCATGGCTGTTTTTTGCCTTGGCGTCGGCATCCACGGTGCCCGCGCAGACAGTACCCCGGTCAGTACCCCGGTGCGCATTGTCCTGCCCTATATCCCGCTGATGGCCGAAGGCCCGACCGAGGGATTTTTCATCGAGATGTATCAGGAAATCGCCAAGCGCACGGATAAGGACATCGTGATTGACGTTGCGCCCCCTCGCCGCGCGGTTCAGGCCTTTGTATCTGGCGATTATGATGCCTTGGGCGCCTTCCCGTCGCTGACCGCCCTACCGGTATCACTGGCATCCGTGCCCTTTTACCTGCGCGAAAACCTGATTTTCTATAAATCAGGCCACTTTCCCGCGAACAGCCTTCAACATCCTGACAATCTGGCCGGACACACTGTTGGCCTGTCGGCCTATCCTTATCCCCCCGCCATCACCAATCTTGCGGGGGTTAATTTTGAACGCGCCCCCAATGATCAATCGCTTTTGCGCATGCTTGCCAATGGCCGACTTGACGCCGCGATCCTTGAAAAGTTCTCGGGCTTTCATCTGCGCGAGCAGTTGGGTCTTTCCGATGTGATTGATATCGCGGATGTCTCGGTCACAACGGAAAATATATTCCCCCTGTTTCAGGCCAACCGACAGGGCATTGAGAACCAGAAGGCATTTAATCTGGCGCTCTATGACATGCTGTGCGACGGAACGTTAGCGACCCTTTTTGGGCGAGATGACGTTGTGCCCGACTTATCGCTTCTTGAACGCGACATCCCGGCGCAAAACCAGCGCAAGGACTGTGTTGCCTCCGGCTCCAACAAGACCCGGTAAACAAAACAGGGCGCGTCATATCAACGCGCCCTGCTTGAAAACCGATCACAGTAAGGGGCTTACCCCTTGACCACGATATTGAGCAATTTCGGGGTTGGCTTGGCGATGTAGATCACCTTCACAATCTCCTTGCCTTCAAGATGGCGGGCGATGTTTTCGTCCGATTTGGCAAGGGCTTCGACCGTTGCCTGATCGGCGCCAGCGGCGACCATCACCGATGCACGTTTTTTGCCATTGATCTGAACCGGCACTTCGAATTCATCATCCTTGGCTTTTTCGGCATCAAATTCCGGCCAGTCAAACTTGATCACCGATTTTTTGGTGCCAAACTCGTCGGCGGCCAGTCGGCTCATAAGCTCCTCGCCCAGATGCGGGGCAAACGGGGCCACCATCAACGCCAGTGCCTTGGCATGATCATCATGCACCGCATCCTGTTTGGTCAGGGCATTGGTCAGTTCGATCAAGGCGGCAATGGCGGTGTTATGGCGAAGTTCGGCAACGTCCTTGGTCACCTTGGCAATGGTTTTATGCAGGATCGTTTCGATCTTGCCATCCACCGCGTCGGTGCGTTCCATCTGGGTGGTCACTTTCCAGACGTTGGACAGGAACCGCATCATGCCAATGATCGCATCGGACTGCCACGGTTTGGAGCTATCGAGCGGCCCCATATACATCTCATAGGTCCGGAAGGTATCAATCGTATATTGGTCGCAGATTTCTTCGGGCGGGATGCCGTTTTTATAGCGCTTGCCCATCTTGCCCGGAACGGTCGTCAGGGCCTCGTTGGTCTTGGCGTTAAACGGTGCCTTTTTGCCATCGACATCGCGCATTTCAACGTCGTGAATATCAACATAGACACCACGCGCATCGGTGTAGGCATCGGCGGTAATCATGCCCTGATTAAACAGTTTCTGGAACGGCTCGGGCGTGCCGACATGGCCAAGGTCAAACAGAACCTTATGCCAGAAACGTGAGTACAGCAGGTGAAGCACGGCGTGCTCCGCCCCGCCAACATAAAGGTCAACAGCCCCCGGCTTGGCATGGCCCGCATCATCGGTGGTGTTGGCCCAATAGGCCGCAGCCGCATCGGATGCAAAGGCGTCCGTGTTGTTGGCATCGAAATAGCGCAGGTAATACCAGCACGACCCGGCCCAGTTGGGCATAGAGTTGGCATCGCGTTTAAACGCGCGCACTTCATAGTCCGCACCGTCATGGGTATGGGTCGAACCAACCGCCGCATCAACCGGCAGAACCGAACCATCAGCCAACACAATCCCGGTCACCGCCATCCAGTCCTTGGCACGTGCCAAAGGTGGCTCTGGCTCAGAATTGGGGTCTTCGTTTGATTGCGGTTTGAAATCGGTCATTTCGGGCAAGACAACCGGCAACGCCGCCTCGGCAACCCCATGCACCTGTCCGGTTTCTTCATCAAACAGCACCGGGAAAGGCTCGCCCCAGTAACGTTGACGCGAAAACAGCCAGTCGCGCAGTTTATACTGTACGCGGCCCCGGCCAATGTTCTTGGCTTCCATCCAGTCAATGATCGCCGCCTTGGCATCCGGGGTCGAAAGCCCGTTTAGCGAGACTTCGTCATTGGCCGAATTGATCGTATCGCCGGTATCGGTCTGGGCGACCTTAAACTGACCCGGTGCGGTTTCATAAAGGGCGAGCAAGGCCGCATTATCAAGATCATCCGTGCCATCGGGCGCATTGGTACGCAGCCAGCCATCGGATGGCTTGGTGGTGGCCTTGATCGGCAGATCGAACTTATGGGCAAATTCAAAATCGCGCTGATCACCGGCGGGTACGGCCATGATCGCACCCGTGCCATAGCCCATCAGGACGTAATCGGCAATCCACACCGGGATGTCTTCGCCGGTGACCGGGTTGGTGGCATGCGCGCCAATAAACACGCCGGTTTTTTCGCGGTTGGCTTCGTCCTTGGACGACACCGGCCCTGCCAGCTTGACCTGTTCACGGTATGCCGCAACCGCATCCTTGGCATCCACGCTCGTCAGTTTATCAACCAACGGATGTTCCGGGGCGAGTACCATATAAGTCGCGCCAAAGATGGTATCGGGGCGGGTGGTATAGACCGCGATTTTGTCCTCGATGCCATCGGTGCGGGTGACCGGGAAGTTCACGCGTGCGCCAACCGAACGCCCGATCCAGCCCTTTTGCATTTCAACAACGCCGTTGGGCCAATCAAGCCCTTCCAGATCGCCAACCAGACGGTCGGCATAATCGGTAATGCGCAACATCCACTGTTTCAGCGGGCGTTTATAGACCGGATAATCACCACGTTCGGATTTGCCATCGTTGGTGACTTCCTCGTTCGACAGCACCGTGCCCAGCATCGGGCACCAGTTGACCGGCACCTCATCGACATAGGCCAAACGCCCACGATCAATCGCCCGGTCAATTTCCGATCCCTCGGCCTTGGTCCCATCGCCAATTACGGCTTTGGGCTGCGGCACGCCATCCTCATCAAGCAACCAGACGCCGGATTCCAAAAGCGGGCGCAGCTCGGCAATCGGGCGGGCACGGCCTGAAATGGTCTGGCCTTGCGGGCCTTTCCATTCAATCGTCGGGTCATAGAAGCTGTTGAAAAGTTGCAGGAAAATCCACTGCGTCCATTTGTAATAATCAACGTCGGTCGAGGCAAACCGACGATGCGGATCATGACCAAGCCCGATGACCTGGAGCTGACGCAGCATATTTTCGATGTTGGCTTCGGTGGTGATGCGCGGGTGCTGGCCGGTTTGAATGGCGAATTGTTCCGCCGGCAGGCCAAAGGCATCAAAGCCCATGGAATGAAGCACATTATAACCGCGCATGCGCTCAAAGCGCGCCTTCACATCGGTCGCGATATAGCCCAGCGGATGGCCGATATGCAGGCCCACCCCGCTTGGATAGGGGAACATATCAAGGATGACGCTTTTCTTTTTGGTCGCGTCAAAATCGGCATCGCCCGGATTGGGGGTGCGATAGGTATCGTTTTCGCGCCAATACGCCTGCCACCGCTTTTCAAATTCCCGCGCACTGTCCTGATAGTTCGCCACGCCGTATCCACTCCTGCCTATCGGGGCCCGTTTGTTGGCCTCGGGCGCGGATCATAAAAGCGCGCCTGCGATACCAAATTGGGTTACATATAAATCTGAACCTGTGTTCATAAGCGGGCTTTGGCCGCTGTGCAACATCAGATCACATGAAATCGGCGCAAATACTGTCAATTTGCCCCTTGGCCCAGACTGTTCTGGTCCATACAACATCGCCCTTCCCGCAAGATGAAACATGACGCCGGGAACCTCATCGCAGCACATGCCCCACACCAGAGTTGCCCGCCTGCGCGGGAAGGGCGATTTTTAACGCGTTATCCATCCCTCGTCAGAACCTCAGACCATCACAGGACTGGATTTTTACCCCCATTCATGCCATATTAGGGGTTGGTATTTGCCAAGTAGTTGATTGTGCACGGATTTGGTGTGCGCATCAGTACTTGGGTCCACGTGCAGTCGTGTGGCACAGCTTTCAACGCTCTCGTCCAGGGAGGACGAATATGGATATCACCATTGGCGGCCTGACGTCCCAGCAAACCGGCGCTTCTTCGCGCTCGGCGCAATCGTATTTGCCCGGTCAAAGTGACGCGGACAAAACCGGGAACAACGGCACATCGGCCTTTGCGGCCGCGACATCGGTTTCCCTGTCCTCTCAATCGGCCAATCTTTTATCGGCTGATAAGATCGTCGCAGCGATCAATGAAAGCCTGTCGTCAACCGGCATTTCCATTCAGGGTGCCGATCCCAGTGATTACACCCCCGAAGCCGTGGCTGATCGTATTCTGGCCCGCGTTGGTGATTTGATTGCGGCCAATTCCGATACCGAAGGCGAAGCCCGCGAGATTTTCGAAAAGGCCAGCGAAGGCATTAAACGCGGCCTTGATGATGCGCGTGAGTTCCTTGAAGGCCTCGGTGCGCTGAATGAGCAAATCAACGGCAACATCACCGAAACCGAAGACCGCCTGAACGAAGGCCTTAAATCCATCGAGCAGCGCCTGACCGAGCTTTATAACAGCAGCCCGTCAGAAGAAGCCGCCAACATAACCCCGGAACGTGACGAGCAGGTCCTGCAATCGCAGGTCACCCAGACCGCACAGGCGAGCCAAGCCTATGCCGAGTCCGCCACCAACGCCCAGCGCAATGCGCCGCGGTATGGGACGAACGGGTAACCTCAAGACCGACTTCAAGTTTGGAATTTATTAGAAAGCCGGTCGAAATTTCGACCGGCTTTTATCTAAAGAAATGCCGAAGCGATGATGTAATCAGCCACCGGCCAGCCAACTCATTACCGAGCGGACGCCGTCAATACCCGGTATTTGCTCTATGAAGTTCTCATCTTCAAGGCGCTCAACAAATACTCTGTGAGCGGAAGTTTGCTTTGATTCCAAGCCAAGTTGCTTTTCGATAGCCCCCATCGGCCACACCCAAATTGCATGATCATCTTTGAGACGTTGGTGAAGTTGAAGGACTGCGGCTGCGTTTTCGTGAGCTAACATCTCGTAAGCACGAGCTGCGGGTTCGCCATTATGTTTTTTCGGCAAACCAGCCTCATCAAGACTAATGACACCCTTGCTTGCCAAAGCGGCAAAAGTCTCTTTACATGAAATGACATCCCCATTATCCGCATCAATTAGATCATTTTTTATAGCCCCCCGACATGCGAAATCTAGATCAACAACAGCAAAGACTGGGATTCCCATTTTCAATAAGATTTGACGAGTCTTAACAACGCTATCGACGCTATCAACTTCGACCAAAGCCATCCTACGTTCGTCAAAACTATGACCTGTCAACTTTTTGAACAGCTCAGGTAACAGAACACGCTCAGTTTTCCCCTCACACAAGACAACCTTGTCAGTGAAAAGAATTCGTGATGCGTTCCCGAGCGAGAACAAAATGTCTGATTGATGGTCAGCGTTTTCAATCGCGTCCGACACAGCCTCTGCTACACGAGGCAGAGCATATGTGCCTAGATCGGCTGTCCTTCGCATCAACAGAGTGTTAGGTACATCTTTTCTGTGGATCATTGCTGGCGAGTGGGTAGAGAAAATTAATTGATACTGATTCCCAGCCAGAGCCGCGAAAGCCGCTCTGATTGCCTCAATTGCTTGTGGGTGAAGATACAGCTCCGGTTCATCAACCAGAATAACGGTCGTACGGCCTGCATTCCTGTCTCCTGCCCTTGTTCTTGCAAGGCATTTAATAAGCGCTATCTGCACAGACCGTTGAACTCCATGTCCAAACGATCCAACATCCCGCTCTTGATCGATAGCGTCGCCTTCGGATATTCGAATTGTTGCCCCCTTAAAAAAATCACTAAAAGAAGGCAACGGAATATGCGTCTTTGCTGATACCCCCGGAAACAAGGGTGACAACTCATCTGCGATCATTCTGTCAAAATTGAGCAAATCCTCATCTTTATCAGTACCATTAGACGAGATTTTCACACCAACAGGGGACAAAGCCTCGGAAACTTCCTCAGCATATCGTGCACTAATAGGATCGATCACTTCTTTAAGTAGCTTTCCTATCGTTGAAGTACTTGAGAACTTAGCGACATCGTCAGTTGCGTTTTCCATAGCTCCAATAACGATAGGCTCAGGAAGCAAGCCAGAAATAGAACCTTCAATTCCATTTGGATTTACCACCCAACTAGGATTACCGTCTAAATCTTCCGCCAAAACTTCAATATTGAGATCTCTGGTCGAGACCCCTGGTGCAATTTGTGTCCTGCGAACAACTAGTTTACCATCGCGCACATGAGGTTCGATCCTATCGCGATGCCTCGGCTCTATGCTCCCAAGAACCCGCTCATCAATTCCATCAATAGTAGCTTCCACCGTCACCGACATTCCCTCATCACAGAAATCGCCAGCCTGTAAGCTAGATTTTTTTAGTAGCCATCCAATTGCCTTTAATAGGTTCGATTTACCGACATTATTATTCCCGACCAATGCCGTATATTCAGACAAAGCAAAGTCTGCCTCACGAATGGACCTAAAGTTTTGGACGGAAACCTTTGTTAGTTTATGCATTTCACCCTAAATCAAGCAGTTGAACGCTCATTCAACCCTAAGCCGAAAAGCCAAATCCATCACGAACTAAATTAGTTTTTTGTTGGGTAACGAATATCTAGCGACGACTTAGGACAACCTTTCCCCTGCTCAATCGTCTATGATTGAAGCGGTTGATCTAGCCAGCCTTGCCGATCACGATCGTATCAAATCGGCCTCAAAGCCCCATACCAGACGCGTCGTCATTGTCGCGGATTTTGAAAATCTTGTGCCCGGCGTCCTGAATTTTGCTGAAGGCGTCCTTGGCCATAAAGCCCGAGACGAAGGCCATGAAGGTCACAAGATACGGGCTGATATCGACCTGCCCGCTGCCATTCGGCCCGCCTTGGGTCAGCATCAACATCCCGGCTTCCGAGAACAGGAAGATTGCAATTGCGGCGGCAATCCCCTCCCCCGTCATCATCAGCAGACGGGCCGAGGCCATGAGGCCATACGCGGTGTCATCCGGTGCGACGTCAGAGGACGTATGGGGCATATAGGCCGCATGTGCTGCTGGGTCGGGCGGGTCTGAGTTTGGTTGGTCTGAGCTTGGTTGGTCTGAACTGGGCACATCTGAACCGGGTTGAGGGGGGCCGGGGCCTGTGTTTGGGGCCGTCTCTTTTGAGCTGTGCCCAAAATTCTGGCGGGTGAAGGCAACCACCGCCCCCAATCCCCCGGCGGCGACCGTGACCAGCAGGGTCAGCATGATGGTCGGCAACTGCACCAGAATGGACAGAAACCCGCCAATCGGGTTCTGAAACAGGGCGACAAGGGCGGAAAGATCGATCTCCTTTTTGCCCGTGCTCAGGGCAAGTTCTTCTTCGATCTCGTCAATCTGGGCCTGCATGTTGCGTAAAATCTTGTCGACCTGGCGTTGCTCCGCCCGGATGTTTTCCCACACGACCCGCGACTGGATGTTTAGACCCTCAAAATGTCGAAACGTTTTGCCAAGCTGATCAACCGTGTCATAGACCCCTTGTTCAAACGGGCTGACAACCGTTAAGCCGATGTCGCCTGTCGTGTCTGCAAAGGCCAGTTTGGCCAGAGCAGCGCGCAGGGCGGCGACGATCTGTGCCCCGTCATCTGTGTGCAATCGCCCGGATGTCTGCGTGTCGCCGTTGTCTTGACCCGAAGGCGGGTTTTGACCAGAAGACGGGCTTTGCTTTTGCGCCTGAAAGCTGGCGACAAAATCATGCGCCATCGTCATGGCTTCAAGGTAGGCGGCAACAAAATCATCCTCAAACGTTGCGCGGTTTTGCATCAGGATTGAGCTTAGGGCGGCGGCACCGTCATAGGCCTGCCAGAAGGCCGCCATCGCATCTTTGCGAAGGGTTAGTCCGGTGCGGAATTTTTCAAGGGCTGCGGTATTTGTTTTGCGAATATCGCTTTGTAATTGTTTGATTTCTTCGCGAAGCTCGGCCTCGTAAAAGCTTTGGCGGATCATGCGTTCCAGATCACCGGGCGCGGATGTGGCGATTTCACGGCTGAGCATGTCGCGCTGTATATCGGCGGTGAACCCGGCAAACAGGGTCCCGACAAATCCAAGATACAGCACGCAGGCCAACACCATCAGAACCCCTGATTTGGCAAGGCGTGCTATTGCGGTTTCTGGGTCATTTTGTTGTGCCATCCATCACCTGTCGCCAAACGTCTGCTTATTGACGCAGACCGCGTTTGGATGTGAGGCAACAGATAATCCAAAACTGCCTTTATTTCGGGCCGTCTTTCCCCCTATTGTCGTCGCATCTTTAAACCGACAGCTCGGATGATCATGACCCATCAGGACCAAACGACGTGGCACAACCTTTCCTCTGACTGGATCAACTGGGCCGATCGCCTTGCCCCGGCGGCGGGGAAAATCAATCGTCATATGATTGAGGCGGTTGATCTGCCCGCCCTTGCCCATGCAAGAGGCGGGGCGGATTTGGCGGTACTTGATCTGGCATCCGGGGTGGGTGAACCGGCATTCACCTTTGCCCGTGCGCTTTCGGGGCAGCGCGATGTTAGCGCTAACACACCGGGCATGACCGGCCATGTCACCGCCACCGATATCGTGCCCGAAATGTGCGACGGATTAAGTGCGCGCGCCCAAGAAGACGGCATTGCCAACATCACCGTCATGCCCGCCAATATGGAAAACCTGCCGTTTGACGACCAGTCGTTTGATGTGGTGTCGTGCCGGTTTGGCGTGATGTTTTGTGAGGACCCCGATCTGGCGTTGCGCGAAAGTCACCGGGTGTTGCGGGCCGGTGGCCGGGCGGTATTTATGGTCTGGGCGCCGTTGATTGATAATCCGTTGTTTGCCGCGATGGATGCGGTGCTGGGCAATATCCTTGGCATCGGGTTCGATGCGGCCGGGCTTGATCCGTTTAGCTTTGGCAATGTCGATCAATCGATGATGCGCCTTGAAAGTGCCGGGTTTCGGGGCATTCAGGCCACCACCCACAGCCCGGCGGGGCGTATTCCCGAAACCGTTGCCTTCTGGAAACCGCAGATGGACATGCTGTTTGGTCATATCCTGCGCGAAGCATCGGATATGGAGATGGGATCGATTAATGCGGCGATGTTTGAAACACTTTCCCCCTATATCGAAGACGGCCATTTCCAGGTTCCGATTTGTTTTCATGTGCTTAGCGGGACGCACGCCTAATCAACCGTGTTTTTAACCGGCAATTTTGATCAAAAGCCAAGCATCCCTGCCAATGTGACATGGTCGAGGTGCTTGGTTTTTTCTTGCCTTTTTACCGATGGCGTGGCACACCGCGCAGCCTTGGAACGATGTACGTTCCCCTGTCGTAGCACCAGGTTAAAAACACGAAAGACATATGACTATGAAGACGATTGTCGTCTGCTCTGGCGGGCTGGATTCCGTCACCCTGGCCTATAAGGTCGCGGCCGAGCACAAACTCCATTCCCTGATTTCGTTCGATTATGGCCAACGCCATAAAAAGGAACTCGATTACGCCGCACGTACCGCGCGTGATCTTGGGGTTAAACATCACATTGTTGATTTGACGTCGGTCGGTGCGCTTTTGGGCGGATCGTCCCTGACCAGTGATGACATTGATGTGCCCGATGGCCATTACGCGCAAGAAACCATGCGCATCACCGTAGTGCCCAACCGCAATGCCATCATGCTGGCCGTGGCCTTTGGTGCGGCGGCAAGTGCCGGGGCGGATGCGGTGGCGACCGCCGTGCATGGTGGCGATCATTTCATCTATCCCGATTGCCGCCCCGATTTCATCAGTGCGTTTGGCACGATGCAAAACCATGCGCTTGACGGTGTTAAGGACGTTTCGCTCTATACCCCGTTTGTCCATGTATCGAAGGCCGACATTGCCCTTGAGGCTGGGCGCCTTGGCGTGCCGATTGACCTGACATGGTCGTGCTACAAGGGCCATGACACCCATTGCGGGCGATGTGGCACCTGTGTTGAGCGGCGCGAAGCGCTTGAGCTGGCGTGTGTGAAAGATCCGACGGTGTATGAGGATCGCGATTACTGGAAACAGGCCCACGCCGAGCATGTGGCGCGGAAATTTGCCCGTCAGAACGCACCGGGATAACACCGCAAAGTAATCCTCATACAATTTATGTGCAGCGACATGGACCATGGATGCCCGCCGAAGCTGTCATGACGGGGCTTCCTTTGTAAAAAGGAACGTAGGTCATTCCCGCCAAGGCGGGAACCTCGCGCCGCATGGTCGCCGCACCAAAGAAACACCGAAAGAAAACCGATGTTTACCATCACCAAACAATTCGCCTTTTCCGCCAGCCACCAGCTGGCCGGACTTGATGCCGATCACCCCTGTTCGCGCCTGCATGGCCATAACTATATTGTCGAGGTGGAGCTTAAGGGGGCGACCCTTGATGCGCGCGGGTTCGTGCGTGATTACCGTGAACTTGGGCCGCTTAAACGCATGATTGATGATGAATTTGATCATCGGCACCTCAATGAAGTTCTGGGTCACGATCATCCGACGGCGGAACAACTAGCCCTGTTTTTCTATGACTGGGCCCATGATCGCTGGCCGGAAGTATCGGCTGTGCGGGTTTCGGAAACCCCGAAAACATGGGCGGAATATCGGCCATGACCGTTCAAGACCCGCACTTGGCAGATATGTCGCAGTCGCGCGATAAAATCCGCATATCGGAGATTTTCGGCCCCACCGTGCAGGGCGAAGGCACCCTGATTGGCACGCCGACGGTGTTTGTGCGCACGGGCGGCTGTGATTTTCGCTGTGCGTGGTGTGATACGCTCTATGCGGTTGATCCGGCCTTTCGCGCCGACTGGAAACCGATGAGCCCGGATGCGGTGCTTGATGAAGTCAAAAAGCTGACCGGTGGTGCGCCGATCCTGATTACCCTTTCGGGCGGCAATCCGGCGATCCAGCCATTGGGCCGGTTGATTGAGCTCGGTCAGAAAGAAGGCTTTAGCTTTGCGATTGAAACGCAGGGCAGTATCGCCAAGGACTGGTTTGCCGATCTGAATTACCTGACCATCAGCCCCAAACCGCCCAGTGCCTCGACCAGCTTTGACGCCGATGCGCTTAACGCCTGCATTGATGCGGCCAATGCCAAGGGGATGCTTTCCGGCCCGGCGATCACGTTGAAATTTCCGGTGCGTGATGAGGCTGACCTTCTGTTTGCCGATCATGTGCGAAAACTTCACACCGGCATTCCGGTCTGTGTGCAGCCGGTCAATACAACGCCCGCCGAACCCCATCCCGATGGCGCGGACGGTGTTGATCTTGACGGGCTGACGGCGCGCTATCGCTGGCTGGTCGATGAAGTCGCCAAACGCAAATGGTTTGATGTGCGCGTGTTGCCGCAATGGCATGTGCATGTCTGGGGCAATCTGCGCGGGGTATAGGGATCGGTGGTTGGGCGCACTGGTTTTATTTCATCTGATGATATGAAAATATATTTTATCCCAAATTGCTGATCCTTATCATGGGGATGGCGGTTGCCGATGCCACTGGATTGATCATCGCGATTTGCTATTGCGCCGATCCTCTACATTTCCAACAAGGAAGCGCATTTTGTGCTTCACCATGGAAAGTACAGATCATGTCATTTCGCGATTTTTCCAAAACCCATCCCGAAACGGTCAAAAACATCCCCATTCAGCCATTGGACGGCGTCACACGCGATGCGCCCGGATCGCTGCCCGATAAATCGGCCGCAGAACACGCCCCGATGCCCGCCCCGCATCAAGGTGCGAACGACTGATCTTTGATCTTTGCACGGACGGAGGGGCATGCCCCTCCGTCGTTGTTTTACCGTTCGCCAACGTTACAGGGCACCAGAATCATGACCATTTCGCGCACATCCAACCAGACAGTTACGTTTCGCCATCCGTTTCAGCTTAGCGGGTTTAAAGACCTTTTTCCGGCGGGAAAATACGTGGTCGACACCACCGAAGAACTGATCGAAAGCGTCTCGATCACGGCCTATCGCCGGGTGTCGACGGAACTGCACCTGCGGACCAAAATCAACGGCATGATGTCCGAACGGATTTTAAGCGTCACTCCGACGGATCTGGACGCCGCCCTTGCCAAGGACGCGGCCTTTCTGGGTGCACCATCCACCCCGATAGAGGTTTCAAACCGCTAAAAATATGTTTGATGTCAAAGACATAGCGGGTATGGAATTGCACATTCGCAGCAACCTTACCATATTATAGGTAGAAGCTATTTCGCGCCTAACTTGCAAAATAGCACGCATGTTGTTTCAGGGTCCCTGCCCGCAACAGGATGCCCCGAAAGATCGGGATCAAAATCGGGAACACGGGCCCTGTCAAACTGCCGGAACGCTGTGCGTATCAACAGATCGCATCGCGACGCGCCGGTTGCTCGAAGGAGCCATGATCATGAGCATTACCCGCACAACCCATCGCACGGTGACGTTCTTTCATCCAACCCACCTGCCCGGTCATGACGGATTGCTGCCCGCAGGTGAATATGAGATCGATACGCTTGAAAAGCTTGATCTTGACGCGCCCATGCGCCGCTACATCGCGCTTGAATGTCATGTCCATATCTGGTCGGACAAAGACAAAAGCGAAGCCACCAACATCCTGACTGTTGATCCGCAAAAACTTGAGGCGGCACTTGCCCTTGATTCTGATCCGCTGCGGGCTTCTGATCGCAAGCAAATGATCATATCGCATGGTGGCCAGCCAGAGGATGATGCGGCCTGAGAAAGCCTTAGCCAAACCCGATAGAGGCTGCTCACCCCCAACCCCGGAACCTCGCCCCGCCCGTATATGTTACGGCAACCTGATCTGTGGCATCAGCCAGCCGTGATCTTGCAAGAGCTTCACACCTTCAAACACCGGGATTGCGATTAGAAACCACAGGGCATCGCGTGTGGTGGCAAGATATAATGATGGTTGGCAGATCAGTTTGTTTTCATCTTGCCAGCGGAACCAGGTCGGCCGAAAGCGTGCCACCGTGTTTTGATAGCGCGTGAAGACCACGCCGAACCGTTCAGCCAACATTGCCTCTTCACGCAAAACGACGCTTCGAAGTACCAGCCAGCATCCCAGAGCAAAGATAAAACCCATCGTCACACTGCCGGTCTGTGCCCCACACCCGAAAGCGCCAATAAAGCTGAAAACATAAAGCGGGTTACGACAGATAGAATATGGACCACGCGTCACCAGTTCGGTTCTCTTGCGTCCGCCAATATAAAGCGAACACCACCCCCGACCGAAAATACAGATTGCAATCGCAACAATTCCAATCGTCGTGATCATCTGGTGAAGATAGCCTTCGCGGGCAGCCATCGATTGACTTCCGGCCACCAAAACCAAGAGCATCACGACCCCAATCCGCAGAACCAGTTTTCGACGACGCTGTATCTGTCGCAGATCATCGGCCGTCGGTGCTACGGTTTTTGTCCCTTTATTGGGGGAATGGGCCTTAGACTGGCGATACATTTTCTTGGGCTCCTGCACTAAAAACTGCAGAAGCTCTATCGTCAAATTACTGTTATGGCGTCCTATGCTGCGCATCTGGTCGTTCGGGTGCTACACCGGACGCGTCGGGTTGTTGATTTTCCGCCTTCTTTGCCGCCTCGCGCACCGCACTTGGGGTTTCACCGGTCATTTTCTTAAACGCCAGATTGAACGTCGATTTCGAATTGAACCCGACACTGAGCGCCACATCAAGAATGGTGCGATCAGGTTCCAGCAGCAAGACCGATCGGGCTTCCTCGATCCGGGCACTGTTGACGAAATCAAAGAAATTCTGCCCAATATGATGATTAAGCACATAAGACAGCTGATTGGGCGATACGCCAACTGCACGTGCAAGCTTTGGCATCGACACCAGCGGATCATTCAGGATGTCACCACGCCGTTGAAAATCCCCCAGTAAGGCGACCACCCGTTCAACCCCGTCCTCATCGAGTAACGGCCGCACGCCTGTCGGCTCGGTTGTTGCCGGACGTACTTTTTCTGTCGCATCAGCACTTCGGGCCGCCACACTGGTAATTGAGCCGGTACTCGCATCGGACATGTTACGATTGGGCAGATTTGATACGTTTGATGGACGTGAAAGGTCGCCGCCGCCCCTGATGTCGTCGGATTCAAAATCGGATGGCCAGTCGGGCATGACAAATAGAACCGGGCGGGTCGCGGTTTCATAACTCATGGCAAACAGCGCGAGGGTGAAGGCGATTTCGGTGCCAAACATGTCCGTACTGTCAGGCATATAAAGTCCGATAATCCGCCCCACGGCCACGGAAATAAAAGCAAACGTCACGCCGCCCAGAATAACCCACATCCAGCGTTGCATCGCCTTTCGATCCGCGCCGAGCTGTACTTGTGTCTGGCGGAAGTAACGACATGCCACACGCCACAGAAGTGCTATATAAGCCGATATCTGAACGAAAATGGCGCCCCAGCAAATTGCATCGACGATCTCGGCCATCGAAAGAGCCCCGGTCTGTTCTTCCTGACGGAAAACCGTCCAGCCCATCAGATTGAAAACAATCAGGGCAGGAATGAAATGCACCCATGGTCGGCGTGACGGGTTTCCCGATATTTCACGGAAGTACAGATAGACAGCGGGTGCGATCACGAAATTGACTGGCCCGAAAAACAGGTTCAGCAGCCTTTCACTGTCACCAATGACGAAGATATCGGCAACGTCTTCGATCAAATTAAAAGCGATGGTGATGATAAACAGGATCATCCAGCGGTTCGCGCCAAACGCCCGCCCGCCTTCGGAGCGTAGCAGCAGACATAAGAATACCGCCTGCGCCAATCCGATCACCGCAACCACGACACTTACATAGTCCGTCCAACCCGCCATTCCGGCATGCTCCTGATCATTTATATTGCATCTGCGTTGGTCCGTTTTGCCCCATCAGTCCAACTATATCGTTTCAATAGACATAGTCGGACGTGAAAAGCGTCCGACTATGTACAAACGGACGCAGGATGTCGCATTTTAAGACAATTTGGCGACCAACCGATCAACATCCCCTTGATGTGCGGCCATAGAATTTTACGGGCTGTCTGTAACATCGCACCATCATGGATCGTCCTGGTGGAAAGATCGTCACAGAATTTTCGCCCGTATTCTATTGACTATATCAGTTCGATATATGACACTCCGACATATATCGAGCTGATATAGTCGTTCTGGCATCTTCCCCCGCCAGTACGCCGTCAGTTCGGGGGAAGTCAAAAAGGACACTGAACAGAATATGGATGTACGTACACTTTGCCTGGGCGCCCTGATGGGCGGGGAAGCGACCGGATATGAAATCCGCAAGATGTTTGAAGATGGCCCGTTTAGCCATTTTCAAATCGCGTCGCTTGGCTCGATCTATCCGGCTTTGACCAAACTGACACAAGACGGGCTTGTGACGTTTGTCGAACACGAACAGGAAAACCGCCCGGACAAGAAAATCTATCGGCTGACGTCTGATGGCCGACAGAAATTCATCCGCACCCTGTTGCAAAACCGTCCGGCGGAAGATCGGTACCGTTCCGATATTCTGTTCACGCTGACCTTTGCCGAGGAGCTTCCGATTGAGCTGACCGAGGCGCTGATAGATGAATTTGCCGTTCGCTATGAAACCATGAACAACCTGATTGATCCGAACAACCCGGACAAAGAGGACTGTGCATCGGGCCCCGGCCGAGATGATGACGGCAATATCAAGCCCGGTTGCAAGTTCGTTGCCGGACTGGGTCAGGCAATGTGCGATGCCACGGTGAAATTCATCAAAGACAACAAACAGGACCTGATCAAAGATTTGAAGGCCTTCAAGTCCAAAAAGTCCTGATCAGACGGCAAGCCCCGAACGGCCCCGGACGACATCTGATCACCAGCCAAAGACGTGCCTACGCCTAAATGTCAAAGACGCATTCCGCCACCGGAATATTTGAGGGAACAAGAACATGAATGCATCACGGCTTATTGCCATTTTTCTGGTCGTTGGGACCGTCATATGGATTGGCTCGGCCTATCTGGTCGGAGACGATACTGCCGATGACGCCGCCATGGCACAGGGTGATGACGCCAGCACGACAGGTGCAGGTGCGTCAGGGACTGCGAACGCAACCGGCACCGATGGAGCTGAGCAGCCGCATGCCAGTGTTCGAACCATCACCAGCAATGCGGTTGATCATGTTGATTTCCTAAGAGTATCGGGTCGAACAGAGGCGGTCATTTCCGTTGAAATTCGCGCGGAAACCGAAGCAAGCGTTGTTGAACTTGGCATCGCCAAAGGTCAGCCGATCAACAAGGGCGATCTGATTGCCAAGCTGGCCGTTGATGGCCGTATGGCACAGGTCGAAAAGGCGCGTGCGCTTGTCGCCCAGCGTGAACTTGAAAGCAAGGCCGCCGAAAGTCTGGCCGAAAAGAACTATCGGTCGAAAACCGGTGTTGCCCAAACGTTGGCCCTGCTTGAAGAAGCACGTGCTGACCTTAAAATCGCGCAAACCGAATTGAACCACACCGAAATCCGCGCCCCGTTTGACGGCATTATTGAAAACCTGCCCGCAGACATCGGCGATCTGATGTCGATTGGGGATCCGGTTGCAACCCTAATCAAGGCAGACCCGATGTTGGTGGTCGCCCATGTGCCTGAACATTCGATCCGGGCAATTGATCTGGGCCAGCTTGCCCATGTGCGGCTGTATGACGGAACTGAATATGACGGCATCGTGCGGTATGCCGCGCGGGTTGCTGACAACAGCACGCGCACTTTCCGGGTCGAAGTTGAAATCGACAATAGCGATCTTTCCATTCCCGACGGCATGACTGCCGAGATGGAAATTCCAGTTGGCACCAAACGTGCCCATCAGGTTCTGCCATCTGTTTTGACGCTCAATGACGAAGGCGCACTTGGTGTGCGTTCTGTGGTTGATGGCAACAAGGTCGATTTCCTGCCGGTCGAGCTTCAGGGCGGCAATCGTGAACGGGTCTGGATTGGTGGCCTGCCCGAAAAGTTCGAACTGATCGTTGTCGGCCATGACTGGGTCAAGGAAGGGGCGACTGTCGATGTCGTGCATCTGGAAACAGATGAAAACGGCCTGCCGATCCCGACCAAGGTGAAAGACGCCAAGACGGATGCCGATGACCAAAGTGCGACCACCCTGTCGGAAAAAGTCGCGCGCTGATGCGTGGACATGAGGAGCAATGAAAATGTCCCTGATTGATCACGCATTACACAGATCACGCACGGTTATTCTGGTTCTGATCCTTTTGCTGGCGGCGGGTTGGGTTGGCTATAACACCATCCCCAAAGAAGCCGATCCGGATGTTCAGATCCCGGTTTTATACGTTACCATGCATCATGACGGCGTATCGCCCGAAGATGCCGAACGTCTTTTGCTGCGTCCGATGGAACAGGAACTGCGCAGCATTGAGGGCGTGAAGGAAATGAGTTCCCAGTCCTATCAGGACGGGGCCTCGGTCACGCTTGAATTTTATTCCGATGTCGATATCGACGAGGCTCTTGCCGATGTCCGCGAACGGGTTGATATCGCCAAATCCGAATTGCCTGATGACACCGACGACCCCGAGGTCCATGAGGTCAATCTGTCGCTGTTCCCGGTTCTGGTTGTCACCCTGTCAGGCGATGTGCCAGAGCGTGCATTGCTGCGCATGGCGCGCGATCTGAAAGATTCTATCGAAGGATTGCCTGCGGTTCTTGAGGCCAACCTTGCCGGGGACCGTGAAGAACTGGTCGAATTCATCATTGATCCGATGAAGATCGAGGCCTATCGGCTGAATGGCATCGACATCGTATCGCTTGTGCGTAATTCGAACGCACTGGTGGCTGCGGGGGCGGTCGATACCGGCACGGGGCGCTTTAACATCAAGGTTCCCGGCCTGTTTGAATCGGTCAATGACATCCTTGATATGCCGTTGATTGTTGATGGTGATTCCGTCATTCGTTTCCGCGATATCGGTGAAGTCCGCCGGACGTTTAAAGATGCTCAGAGCTTTGCCCGTTTGAACGGACAGCCCGCAATCGCGATTGAAGTATCCAAACGCGTTGGTGAAAACATCATCGAGGTGATTGACGCGATCAAAGCCACCACGGCCGAAGCTCAACAGGCGTTTCCACCCAACCTGACCATCAGCTATTCGCAGGACAAATCATCTGACATTCGAACGATGCTCAATGACCTGCAAAACAGTGTGATCCTTGCGGTCTTGCTGGTGATGGTTGTGGTGATCTGGTCGCTTGGCTGGCGGTCGGGTTTGCTGGTCGGCCTTGCGATCCCCGGGTCGTTCCTCACAGCCATTTTGATCCTTTGGGGGCTGGGCATGACGGTCAATATCGTTGTGCTGTTCAGCCTGATTTTGGCGGTCGGGATGCTGGTCGACGGGGCGATTGTTGTCACCGAATATGCCGATCGTAAGATGATCGACGGCCTGCATCGTAGCAAAGCCTATCCACTGGCGGCCAAACGCATGGCAATGCCAATCATTGCATCGACGGCAACGACACTTGCGGCCTTCCTGCCTCTGGCATTCTGGCCAGACGTGGTTGGCGAATTCATGAAGTTCCTGCCGATTACGGTGCTGTTTACCCTGACCGCGTCGCTTGCCATGGCATTGATATTTGTCCCGACCGTTGGCGCATGGTTTGGCAAGCCCGGTGCAACATCGAATGAAAGCTTGCAGGCCATTGCCGCCGACCATGCCGATGACATTGACAAGGTCAAAGGTGGCACCGGGTTCTATATCCGGCTACTGCGCGGGTCGCTTCGTTATTACTGGGCGATTGTTCCGGCGGCCTTCATCGTTCTGGGGACGGTCTGGTATTCATTTGGTGTTCTTGGCAAGGGGGTTGAATTTTTCCCCGAAGTTGA
This sequence comes from Thalassospira lohafexi, assembly GCF_002844275.1. Lineage (GTDB taxonomy): Bacteria > Pseudomonadota > Alphaproteobacteria > Rhodospirillales > Thalassospiraceae > Thalassospira > Thalassospira lohafexi. Next base: position 323,056 of record NZ_NXGX01000004.1, on the reverse strand, counting down.
ACCGGAACTCGCCGTTGTTCAGGTCCGTGCACGCGGCAACATGTCTTATTACGAACAGGATGCGCTGCTCAAAGAAGTCGAAGACCGTATTCTGGCGCTTGATACCCATCACGAAGGTCAGAACTGGTTTGATACCGTCTATGCCCGGTCAGGCAATGGTGCGGGGGGTAATGAGGCCGCCGAAGACGTGATTGGTGTGGTCCAGCTTGAATATGCCGATTGGCAAACACGGCCCAAGGCCACCGAAATTGAAAAACGCATTCTGAGCGAAACCGCCGATCTGGCCGGCATTCAGGTAGAGGTGCGCGCCGCAGAAGCAGGACCGCCGCAAGGCAAGGATATCCAGATCCAGTTGCGGTCGTTCTATCCCGAACTTCTTGACGAAACCGCAAGCAAACTGGTTGCGGGATTGCAGGAAATCGGCGGCATGTACAATTACGAGGACGGTAAGTCACCACCCGGTATTGATTGGGAATTTAGCGTTGATCGCGCACAGGCGCTTAAATTTGGCGCCGACATCAATCAGATTGGCAATGTGATTAAACTGGTGACCAACGGGATCGATTTTTCGACCTATCGCCCCGATGATTCCACCGAGGAAATCGACATTGTCGGGCGGTTCCCGGCCAAGTATCGATCCCTTGATGAGCTTAACAACCTTCAGATTGCGACCGAAAAGGGATTGGTGCCGCTGGCGAATTTTGTCAAACGCACGCCAAAACTTAAAACCGGTACGCTGACCCGTGTTGACAGCCGCCGTGCGCTTACGGTCAAGGCCGACGTTCAGGATGGTGTTCTGGTCGATACCAAGCTTGGTGAAGTCAAAGCATGGATGAGCGGCCTTGATATCGATCCACGCGTGTCGGTCGAATTCAAAGGTCAGGATGAAGAACAGCAAAAATCGGCTGACTTCCTGGTGAACGCCTTTACGGTCGCGCTGTTCATTATGTTCATTATTCTGGTGACCCAGTTTAACAGCATCTCAAGCTCATTGCTGATCATGATTGCGATCATCATGTCGACAGCAGGCGTGTTCCTTGGCCTGATGATAACCGGGCAGGCGTTTTCCATCGTGATGAATGGCATCGGGGTGGTGGCACTGGCGGGGATTGTTGTGAACAACAACATCGTTCTGATTGATACGTTTGACCGGCTTAAACATACCGCTGGCAGTATCGAGGCGGCGATCCTGCAAACCGGTGCGCAACGTTTGCGTCCGGTGATGCTGACCACGGTGACGACCATTCTGGGTCTGGTACCGATGGTGCTTCAGATCAATATCGATTTCACCGCCCGCGACGTCAGCATCGGTGCACCATCGACCCAGTGGTGGGTGCAGCTTTCAACCTCCATTGCGTTTGGTCTGGCGTTTGCCACTGCCCTGACACTGATCTTTACCCCGTGTGCGTTGATGATGCGCCACAAGATGGGGGGCAGTTTCAGGCGATTTAAACCATGGATTGGACAAAAGGCGTCCGGGGTGATGGGCAAGGTCAGGCCCGCGACCTCGCGTTAACCCAATAGCCGCGCGACACTTCCCCCCCGACCCCGCCGCGCGGTTAGACCAGCCCCCAAACTTCCCCGTTTGGGGGCTGGTTATCTTTAGGCTCATGGCCCAAAACACTGCCGGAACGGTTTTCTGGTCAGTTTTTCACCACGACAGCGCCCCTCTTTAAGGTTTGTATCGCCTTACATACATATTTTGATAAGGGTTTCTGGCTTATCCTTATCGCTAAGAAGAAGGCGCATAAGAATAGTCCGTGTGGGAAGATCGAATGGAAACAGCGGTTAAAAAATGGCTGAGGTGCACCGCGTTTGCCGGTGCGTTTTTGATGTGCGCCTTTGCACAGCCAACCGCGCCGTTGGCAAAGGAAATGCTGACATGGGCCGTTCCCCCGTTTGCGCCTGCTTTCATCACTGAGCAGTCAAACCTGACAGGCTATGCCGCCGATACCCAGAACTGGTTCGTGCAGCGTTTGACCGATTATGACCACACTGTCCTGCACATTCCTTTGTCACGCCTGCTTGCAGAAATGCGCAATACGGCGGATGGCATCCGGTGCAGCACCACCCTGATCCCGACCCCGGACCGGCGCGAATTCATTGTCTTTGCGAAAACGGTTCTTTTGCATCTGCCGATTTCGATTGTTATCCGCCAAGAAGATTTTGATCGTTACAAACCGTTCATGAATGATCAGGGCCACCTTCTTTTGTGGCGGTTACTGTCAAACGTTCATTTTCAAGGTGCGGTACGCCTTGGGCGTGCTTACGGCGGGCTGATTGACAGCCATCTGGCGCGCTATCGCAGTTCCGATCAGGTGATGGAAGTTGTCGATGACACCGCGTTTTTAAAGATGCTGGCGTTAAAGCGGATCGACTGGACCCTTTATTTCCCGTCCGAAGCAGAATATTACCGCCGCCAGTCGACCCCTGATCAGGCAATCATGGCATTGCCGATTGAGGGCAACACCAACTTGCTTGAAGCAACCATTGGCTGTGCCAACACGCCAGCGGGGCGGACAGTGATTAAGCGGATCAATGCGATCATTGATGCCAACCCGACCATGCCCTGGACCGACTTTTACGCCGCATGGCTTAATACCAAGGACCGCGAGTGGTTTGAGCAGGCCCGCCAGCAATTTATCAGTGCCAGCGTTTTCTGATCTTGATCCAACTTCCCCTCAAGCTGGACCATTCATCTGAGCAAGCATCTGATTAAAATCAGAAAAAATTTGCAAATTCCATCTGCAGTACACTTATTACTAAAGGTAGAATAGATTTTAATGAACAACCGGTTTGGTGTTGATGCTGTTATTTCGTTCCTGCCTTAAGCGCGCCCGACGGATGGCGCTGGGATTGTTTGCCCCAGCATTATGCGCCCCGGTATTTATGTCCCCGGCTTTTATCACCCCGGTGTTGGCCCAGCCGGTGAATGAAATTGTCTGGACCCTGACGCCATTACCCCCGGCGATGGTCGAAAAAGACGGCAAGATTGTCGGTTATGGGGTTGATACGCTTGACTGGTTTATTGATCGTCTGCCGGCCTATCGCCACAAAAAGGAAATCGTGCCACTTCCGCGCTTGATGCAGTCGCTTACCGAAGGCGGGACGCTTTGCAACATCGGCATGAACAAGACACCGGAACGCGAACAGATCCTGGTTTTTTCCGATGCTGTTTTACCCCATCTCCCCGTCAGTCTGGTGACACAGACCAAGAACGATGATCGCCTTGCGCCGTATCTTGATGATGACGATCATGTTGATCTGGTGCGCCTGATCAAAAGCGGGAAACTCAATGGTGCCATTCGCGCCCAACGGTCCTATGGCGCGGTCGTTGACCCGATCCTCAAATCATTTTCGGGCAATCCAACCATGACCGTCATCGGAACGGATGAGCAGTTTCTCCCGATGATCACATTGGATCGCATTGACTGGACGCTCTATTTCCCGGCCGAGCTTGAATATCACCGGCGTCAAAAAACACCCGACACCCGCTTTACCACTTGGCCGATTGCAGGGAATGATCATGTTATTCCAGCATCGATTGCCTGCACTAAAACCCAGACCGGGCACGCGGTCGTCAATGACATCAATGCACTGGTTGTTGAACACCCCGAAATGCCGTGGGTCACATTCTATACCGCGTCACTGTCGCAATCAGACCGCAAACGATATGCCCGTGAAGTCCGTTTCTGGCAGGCGCACAAAGACGACATCACAGAGTAAGCATTGCTTTGCCTTGCCGTGTCACACACGGACATGACTTCAAACACAAAAAAGCCGGCACGTGATGCCGGCTTTTGCGTAACAGATCACAGCATTTTAAATTCAGTTCTGATGAACGCGGTTAAGACCCTCTTCGGGGTCTTCGTCAGATTCCCCGTCATCGTCTTCTTCGTCTGCCTTGTCCATCTCGTGCTGATTTTCAACGCCCATACGGCGGTAAGACCGATAAGACAGCGGCATGCTGATCAAATAAATCGCCGCAATCGCCGACAGTGTCAGCCACGGTGAGGACACCAGAAACGCCACCGATGCGCCAAATGCCAGCATCAAGGGCAAGACCCATGCACGCGGGATTTTGACCTTTTTAAATGAATAGGTCGGCAGACGCGACACCATCAGACAGGCAATCAAAACACCATAAGGTGCAACGATATAGGGGCTGTCAAAAATGCCTTCGCCAAACTGCAGGGTCAGGACAATCGGCCACATTGCAAGGGCCGCCGCCGCCGGGGCCGGAACACCGGTAAAGAAGCGATAAGCCCATGTCGGCATTTCCGGTTCGCCCAGCATCTGGGTGTTGAACCGTGCCAAACGTAGCGACATGCAGACCGCAAACAAAAGCGACAAGGCCCAACCGATTGGCCCCAATTCATGCAGCGACCAGAAATACAGCATCATCGCAGGTGCGACGCCAAAGCAGACAAAGTCCGAAAGACTGTCCAATTCGGCACCAAAGCGGCTTGAGGCGTTCAGCATACGGGCCAGACGGCCATCAAGACCATCAATGATCCCGGCAATCAGAATGGCGGCAACCGCGGCTTCCCAGCGATCCTGCATGGCAAAGCGGATCGACGTCAGGCCCGTGCACATCCCCATCAGGGTTGCGACATTGGGCACAAGGCGGGTCAAGGACAGGGCCTTGAACCTGCGCGGACGGTTGATCGGTCGGATGCCGCCAGCCATTAACGGATCTCCCCGATGGCGGCTTCCTTATCCTTGACCGACACATCGGCAAGGATGGTTTCACCGGCAATCGTGGTCTGACCGACAATCACGTTCGGCGAGACACCTTCGGGCAGATACACATCAACGCGCGAACCAAACCGGATCAGGCCGAAACGTTCACCGGCCTTAAGCTGCGATCCGGTGCCAACGTCACACAGGATGCGGCGTGCCACCAGACCGGCAATCTGGACAACACCAAACTCGCGGCCTTCCTTGTCACGGACAAGCAGGATCTGACGTTCGTTGTTGTCTGATGCCTTATCAAGTTCAGCATTCACAAACTTGCCGGGCACATAGGCCTCACCCACCACTTCGCCATTGATCGGGCAGCGGTTGACGTGAACATTGAACACATTCATGAAGATCGAAACGCGCGTGCGCGGCGTTTTATCGTCAAGTTCAAGTTCCTTGGGCAAAGGTGCCTGCGAGATCATGCATACGCGGCCATCTGCCGGAGAAATGACAAGGTTTTCGTCGGTCGGGGTAATACGATCCGGGTCTCGGAAGAAATACGCGCACCACAGCGTCAGGATCACACCGGCCCACCCCAGTGGTTCGGCGATCAAAAACAGGATCACAGTGATCGCCGCGAAGATCGCAACGAATTTCCAGCCTTCTGGATTGATCGGCACAAGAACGGATTTCAAAGTCTTAATTCCCTGGTTGCCATGGGTTGGGCACATCAAATTGGTACGATTGGTACCGTTCGGGCGCGTTCTTAGCATCTAGTGATGATACAGGGCAACGCAACCCGGACAAAACTGTTCTTCTTTTCAAAAAGAAAAGGGCAAAACACACTTATCATGTGTTTTGCCCCTCGCAAAGAACAGCTGTTACTCCGCTGCATTTTCCGTGGTCGGCAGGGCGAAAATCTGCCCCGGGTAAATCAGGTCAGGATCGCGGATCTGTTTGCGATTCTGCGCATAGATAACCCAGTATTTCAGCCCTTCGCCATAGGTGCTGCGCGCAATCCGCCACAGGCTGTTGCCCGGCTGAACCACATAACGCGACCCCGGCTCAAGAATTTCTTCCGGGCGCGCCCGTTCAAACGGAATTTCAACACGTGCGGTCACCTTGCCCGCCGGATCAAGCTGATCGGCACGCATGGTATAATTGCCCGGTTCAATCGGCTCACCAATCGTTAGCGCCCAATTGCCGTTTTCATCGGCCGGTGCGGTCCCGACAAGCTTGTTATCAAGATATACCTGAACGTCATGGTCCATGTCGGCATTGCCCGACATCGCAACGCGGCCTTCGGTGTCATAATCAACAACCCCAATCGACAGGCGCGGCATTTTTTCAGCCGCGTCTTTGCTGTCTTGTTTGGGTTCGGCGGCTTTTTCGGCTGCCGGTCCCTGCATCACGGTGACAGCACCGCCTTCATTCGGGACTTTCAGGGCAATGATCGGCTGATCTTTTTTATCTGCACTGGTATCGGCAGCGTCGCCGGTATCTTTAGTGTCGCTGCTATCCGCGGTCGCCATGTCAGTGGCGGCGTCAGTGGCGGGGGCCGGTGCATCCGTCGGTTCAGCAGCCTCATTTTTCTTTGGCGCTTCATCCGGGATCAGGACAACGATCTTGTCGTCGGCCTTGCTGACGGTTCCGGTGTCGTCTTCGGCTTCAAGCGAAAGTTCACGGTCACCACTTGTCAGCGGCTTACCCGGCAAAACAACCCATTCGCCACGTTCATCGGCCGTTGCTTCGCCAATGACTTCTTCGCCTTCGCGGATGCGAACTTTGCTGTTGGGTTCCGCGCGACCGGCAATCACCGCATTGCCATCCGGGCCAATGCGCACGACATCAAAACTTGGATTTTTGATTTTCGGCGCAACAGGGTCCGATCCGTCAGATGGCTCTGCCGGGGGCGTCGGTTCTTCGGTGCTTGAAACCGTTGGCGGTGCTTGCTCTGCGGTCGTCGCCAGATCTTCGTCGGCGGTCTGCGTCAACATGTAGTTGAGCACAATCGCGGCCAGGATCAGTACAACGCCGATAATGACGAGGATATAGGGTCGTTTCACCGGAAATATCCTTGAACGATGTTTATGTTATTTACGGACGCGACCAATGCTTTGAATTTGCTTGTCATATTCCCCCCAAACAACCGCCTTGGACGCGAGAAGTAGAAACTTGTACTACGTTCGTCCCTCGGTTTCCATACCGTAACGAACTTACGATATCTTGCAACCGTTAGGTAAAGATGAATAGAATCAGTCTGTTTGCTGTTTTCCTAATACGCACTGACGCGCATCATTGCCCCGACATAGGCCACCAGTGCCGCCATCACCAAAGGCAACCCCAAAACTCCGATGCGGATCACCGCACCAAGCAGTGCGGTTTGTGCCGGGTTATCTTGTGGTAAAATGACTGAAATCCGGGCCGCCGCCGGACCGGCAGAGACCACCAGCAACAAGACAGCCACCGCAAAGCACGACGCGGGCATCAAGATCATAACGCCGGTCGCACTGGCCATCAGCGCACATACCACCGCCAGCCAAACTGCCGCGCGATATTGTGGTGCAGCCTTTTCCGATACCAACGCCACCAGCAAGGCCACGGTCAATGCGGCCTGAAAGACAACAAAATCGCTTAAGCGAAACTGATCAGCAATGATCCCCTGCCCCAGTGACAGGGTCATCAATACCGCAACAGGTCCCGGTGTTGCAAAACCAGCAACATCACCGTCACTGACAGAAGACGCGGCTTTGCCAGCCTTGACCGTTTTGGTCGATTTGGCAGAACGGGCTTTGGTTTTCTTTCCTTTCGGCGCATCGGCGATATCGTCTTGTGAAAAGTCGGGCCGCGTTACCCACAGGAAACATCCACCGACAATCACATAGGCGCTCCACGCCAGAACCTTGATCGATGTGGGGTGATAGGCAAGCCCGCTTACCGGGGCGGCCAACACCATCCACGCGCCAAGCAGCAGTAAAACCGCCGCGACACCCAAACAAATGCGTTCGGAAATCTTTGAAAAATCAAGGATCGCACCGCAAACCCCGCCCAGGACCAGCATCAGCAAGGCAGCACCAATACCGCCGCGTGCGGTTTCAGGCAGCCCGATGGCCGCAGGGACCGCCACCGCAACAGCGGGAATAACCGCGCCCAGCACAATACGCCGCGCAATCGCACGGTCCAGACCAAGCCATAAGGCCAGCATCAATACAGCGGCAATGACGGCTGACACCAAAATGGCCAGCCAAAAAGGATTGTCGACAAACACGTTGGGCGATCCTGCCTTCTTTTCGTTTGATATTATGTGATGCGAGAAGGAGCTCGCATGGAACTACCCTTCCCACAATCAGGTTCAGAACTTGTTAACCATCGCGCGAAACTTTGCCGATTAATCTGACAGTACGGCCGAAATTCCGATGCGCGCGTTTCAGGTCTCCTATCGTGCAGGCAAAAGCAACCAAATTGCGGCAGTCGCGCGTCATTTAGGGTCAGAACCCAGATTTAATATACTGCAGCACGGAAAATCTTGGCCCTGCCTGCCTGTCATCGGCTATGGTCACCAATGTACGCACGAAGTTACGTCGCGTACAGCCCCCGTACGGGGCGGATACCCGGCACATCCCGGTGCCGTCCCGCTACCTGCGAAACAAGAAACAAAAGGCAGGTTGCCATGACAAATGTAAAATCAATCTGTGTCTTCTGCGGTGCTTCGGACGGCAAAGACCCCCGCCATATGGAAAACGCCATAGCGTTTGGCAAGATGATGGCCGAACGCGGCATCACGCTGATCTATGGTGGTGGGCGCATTGGCCTGATGGGGGCCGTTGCCGACGCTGTTATGAAAAATGGCGGCAAGGTTGTCGGGATCATCCCGGCACATCTTGATGACATCGAAGTCGGGCATACCGGACTTTCGGAATTGATTGTGTGCAAATCCATGCATGAGCGCAAAGTCGAGATGTTCAAGCGCTCGGACGCGTTTGTCACCCTTGCCGGTGGATTGGGCAGCCTTGACGAAGCGTTTGAAGCCATGACGCTGCGCCAGCTTGGCATTCATGACACCCCAATGGTGTTTTTCAACGCCCTTGGATATTGGGACAAGTGCCTTGCGATGATTGACGGCATCATTGCCGATGGCTTTGCACGTGAAAGCCATAAAAACCTGTTTACGGTGGCCGATACGCTCGACGAAATCTTTGAGCAACTTGCCGCCGAACCGGCCCCGAAATTCGACCCGCGTGAAAAGCTGTTCTGATTTTCGAAGGACCACGCCGCTAAACCAAGCATGACATACCAATGTTGCAGGGCCTTTTAAGGCCATGACGACGCCGACAGACCGCCCTTGTGAAAGGGCGGTTTTCTTTTGTCTCGTCCTGTCCGGCCCATTCCCCTGCCTTTTCTGTAACAATAAAAGTTACAAGATAATTGACATCAATCCATCATGATACTTATAAAGTTACATGAATAGTGCCATCGCATGTCATTCCAACAGGCAGGACCCCAACCATGACTGACCACATCGCCGTCACCGCCCCCCATGCAAATGCCAACGCGTCACCCGATACCCCGCCCTTTGATGTTGCCATCATCGGCGGTAGCTTTGCCGGACTTTCAGCCGCAATGCAGCTTGCCCGTGCGCGGCGCAAGATTTGCGTGATTGACGCGGGCCAACCGCGCAACCGGTTTGCCGCCACCTCACACGGTTTCTTTGGTCTGGATGGTAAAAGCCCGATGGAGATTCGCGATATCGCCATGTCGCAACTTCGGGCCTATCCAACCGTGACCGTCCGCGACGGGTGGGTAAGTCATGCCAGCCCCAGTGCCAAATCCAGTTCCCGGTCCACCGCCGGAACGGATGACGGGGATATGCGGTTTGACATCACAATCAACGACCGCGACGTCATCACCGCACGGCGCATCCTTCTGGCAACCGGTGTCCGCGATATCCTGCCCGATATTCCCGGCATGACGGACCGTTGGGGAACTACGGTTTTACATTGTCCCTATTGCCACGGCTATGAAGTGCGCGATGAACAGATCGGTGTTATCGCCACCATGTCCCATTCAAGCCATCAGGCGATGATGCTGCCTGACTGGGGACCGACCACCTATTTCACCCAAGGCATCCATCTTCCCGATGCCGAGACACAGACCGCAATGATCCAGCGCGGCATTGCGATTGAAAACAGTCCGGTGGTTGAACTTCTGGGCACTGCCCCGTCCCTTGATGCGGTGCGTTTGGCCGATGGCCGTACTTTGCCAATGACGGCGATCTTTACCGGGCCGAAAGTCACCATGCCGTCACCGGTTGCAGAAATGCTGGGCTGTGCCTTTGACGATGGCCCCCAAGGCCCATTTATTACGGTCGACAGTACGCAGGAAACCAGCGTTCCGGGCATCTTCGCCGCCGGGGATGCTGCCACCGCGCGCCACAATGCGACACTGGCCTCAGCAGCAGGTGTCATGGCCGGGGTCGGAGTACATCAATCACTGATTTTTGGCTGATCGCGTTTTCGAAAACCACTCAATGCGGCGGGCCAAGCAATGTTTTTTGAGCCCGTCACATTTTCAAAGCACATTCCGCTAGCGGTTATCAAGAATGCGCTCGGCAATGCGTTTAACATACTTGTCGACATCGTCGTTACTACCGATCTGGACGGCAACCTGCGCCCCTTCTAGCAGGAAATTGAACTCAGCCGCAGCAAGGTCCGGTTCAGCCAAACCAGCCTTGCGGCACAGCTCCAGCATCCGTTGCGACTGAATGCGTTTGTGGGTTTCGATTGCACCACGGATCGGGTGTTCCGGGTCGGGAATCTCAGCTATGGTGTTGATGAAGTTACAGCCGCGATGCGAAATATCGGTTAGTGAATTTACCACATAATCAATCCAGCCTCTGAGCTGTGCATTGGCATCGTCGGGATAATCGGCTTCGAGTCCATCCAGAACGGCACGGTAACTGTTAATCCAAGTTGTTACCCACAGTTCGACCAAATCGTCTTTGGTCGTGAAATGACGATACACGCCCATACGCGTCGTACCCGCATGAACGGCAATGTTTTCAAGCGTCACGTGGTTGATTCCATTTTGTTCGAACAATTCGAAAGCCGCCTGTGTGATCCGCTCGCGCAGGGAAATACGGGCGGCTGTTTTGAACATCGGTTGCTGGTCCACGCGAAGAATTCCTTGACATGATACTCGAATGCATCATTGATACATCAACGTATCATTGATGCAGCAATGTATCTCCCATTTTATCCAGAACAAAGGATGACGAGCAATGATGGAATTGCGCGATTATGTTTCTTATGACGGCGCCGGGCTGGCCGAACTGATCAACAAGGGCGATGTTTCCGCCCCTGAGGTCGCAGATGCCGCCACGCGGGCAATCATCGCAACCAACGACAAAATCAATGCAGTGAACAATCACTGGAGAGCGGCCGAAGCGGGCAGTTCATCACAAGAGCTCGGCACCGTTTTCAAGGGCGTCCCGTTTCTGATCAAGGATCTGGCCGTCAGCATGATCGGCAAGCCAAGTGAGCTAGGCAGCCGCCTTGCCCAAGGCATGATTGCGGATGCCGATTCCCATTTGATGACGCTTTTTCGTAAGGCCGGTCTGATTACACTCGGCCGCACCACAACACCAGAACTTGCTATAAGCACCACAACAGAAGCCGTTTTTGATGGCCCGACACGCAATCCATGGAACCCCGATTACAATTCAGGCGGATCAAGCGGTGGTGCCGGTGCTGCTGTTGCGGCGGGCATGGTCCCACTGGCCCATGCAACAGATGGTGGCGGTTCCATCCGCGTTCCGGCGTCGGTCAACGGCCTATTTGGGATGAAGCCGACACGTGGACGGGTCTCAAACGGCCCGGCAATTGACGAAGGCTGGAACGGGATGGTGACCCAACTTGGCGTCAGCCGGTCTGTTCGTGACAGTGCTATTTTGCTTGATGCCATCAGTATCCCGCAAATTGGCGAGCCCTATTATATTGCAACTCCACACCGGAGCTTTGCCGCATCGGTCACAACCCACCCCCGCAAACTGCGGATCGGGACGATGATGGCACCGCTTAACGGTGGTAATGTTGCCCCGGAAGTCCGCAAGGCTTTCGAAGATACGATGAAACTTTGCGCCGACCTTGGTCATGATGTTGAGCATGCCCCCCTTGATCCCGGCATCAGCTGGCAGGCCTTCGTCACAGCCAATGCACGCATATGGAACGTCAATACCGCAGCATGGATTGATCTGATCGCATCGCTTACCGGTCGCGACATTTCGGATGCGTATCTTGAACCGGCAAGTCTTGCGGTCTATCACCATGGCAAAACAGTCAGCGGTACCGATATGGTCGAAGCCCTTGGCCTGCGCAACGCTGTAACACGTGCATTCGGTGCCTATTTTCAGAAATATGACCTGCTCCTGACGCCGACCCTGCCAACCTTACCTCTGCGCATCGGCGAATATAACAAGATCCAGTGCGAACCCGACGGGCATGGCTGGATTTCCCATGTGTTTGATCAGTCGCCCTATACTGCCCTTGCCAATGTGACCGGTGTTCCGTCGATGTCGGTACCGCTGGCACAAGACAACCATAGCCATCTTCCGATCGGCTCTATGTTCACCGCCCCCTTTGGTGATGAAACAACCCTGTTTGAATTGGCCGGACAGCTGGAACGGGCGGCCCCCTGGATCGAACGGAAACCAGAAATCTGGGCCGGGGAATAACCAAGGCCACATTACATGCGCCACTACTGGGTTGATGGCCAAACTCGCCCCGTCATCTACCCATCTGACATCTGCCGCCCCACACCTTGGGGCGGCATTTTTTGTCACGAAGCAGCCCTTTTGAGCGGTGTTTGCAGCCGTATTCGGAAAAACACCCACCGCCAAAGCAAGGTTTTCTGCGACTTTCACCGTCCAGATCAACATTCATCTGAATGTCATGCTTCTGAAATCTTAGTGACAACGAAGCCGCGTATGATCGTTTTCATGTTCAAAACAACAAATTGAACGATCAAATGAATATATCAACGCGACAGCGTGACATTATCGACATCCTGCGGCGCGATGGATTTGCCTCCATCGATGCGCTGGCCGATCATTTTGACGTAACGCCGCAAACCGTGCGACGCGACGTTAATATCCTTAATGATTCCAACCTGGTCCGGCGGCGTCACGGCGGGGTGGAATATGCCGGGGAACCGGGCATGAACCTGTCGTATGAAAGTCGTCAGGTCACCAATATTGCGCCAAAGCATGCCATATCCCTTCATGTTGCCAACCTGATCCCCGATGGGGCGTCGATCCTGATCGGGATTGGCAGCACGCTGGAACTTGTCGCGTTGAATTTGGTCAATCACCGCCATTTGACGGTGATCACCAACAACATGAATGCCGCCATGGCGCTGGGCAATAATACCGGCAACCGGATTGTGGTGCCGGGCGGGACGCTGCGTCTGCCTGACCGCGACATCATCAGCCCGGAAGCCGAGGCAATGTTTCACAATTACAAGGTTGATTATGGCCTGTTTGGCGTTGGCGGGATCGAACCCGATGGCACCTTGACCGATTTTGACCATCGCGAAGTGTCCTTGCGTCAGGCCATTGCGGAGAATTGCCGCAATTCCATTCTGGTCGCCGATCAATCGAAATTTGGCCGCCCGGCCCCGGCCAAGGGCGGGCATATCACCGACCCGGATGTTGTGGTTGTCGACCGCATTCCCGGCGGACCTTTTAATCCCTTGTTTGAACGCCAGGACGTCCGTGCGCGCCTTCAACTTGCAAAAAGCGAAGTTCTGAAATGACGGCCCAATCCCCCTTTATCGAGATCCATTCCGTATCGCGCGTTTTCAACGGCGGTAACGGGGTCCATGATCTGTCCATTGATATTCCACGCGGCAGTTTTGTCGTTCTGCTGGGCCCGTCGGGATGTGGCAAGTCAACAACCCTACGTCTGATTGCCGGGCTTGAAACCGCCGATCAGGGAACGATCAGGATTGATGGCAAGGATGTCACCAACACCCCGCCGTCCAAGCGCGGATTATCCATGGTGTTTCAATCCTATGCGCTGTTCCCGCACCTAAGCGTTGCTGAAAACATCATCTTTGGCCTGAAGGTACGTAAAACCGACAAGAGCGAAATCAAAACCCGCCTTGCCGAGGCCCTCAGTGTGACCGGCCTTGACGGATGTGAAGACCGTAAACCGTCTGAACTGTCGGGTGGGCAGCGTCAGCGTGTTGCCCTTGCGCGCGCCATTGTCGCGGGCCATCCGCTGTGTCTGATGGATGAGCCACTTTCCAACCTTGATGCCAAACTGCGCCATGCCGTGCGCAAGGACATCCGCGATTTGCAGCAGCGCCTTGGCATTACGGTGGTCTATGTCACCCATGATCAGACCGAAGCCATGAGCATGGCCGACATCGTTATCCTGATGAAGGATGGCCGTATTGAGCAGGCAGGCGACCCGGCAGAGCTTTATCTTCAGCCCGCAACCGCCTTTGCCGCCGGGTTCGTCGGCAGCCCGCCGATGGCACTTTTGCCTGCCACGGCGTTGCCAAATGACGTTTTGCCAAATGGCATTCCCCCCAAGGGTCTGACGTTTGGTATTCGCCCCGAGGACCTCAAACTTTCAACTGATCCGGCGAGTGAGGCATGGGGCATTGCCGCCACCGTCACGGGCAGTGAATTTTTGGGTGCGGAAACATTTGTTTATGTCTCGATCGCCGGAACGGACGGGGCGACAGCCCGCCTTCCGGGACGTGTTCACATTTCGCCCGGGACGGAAGTCTCGCTCAGTTGGGCTGGCGTTGCGGCCCACTGGTTTGATCGCGAAACCGGTCTTCGTCATGCACAGGCGACGACCGATATAGCAGCCAACGCACCATCACAGACGACAGAATTTCAAACTTCACCTTCGACAGTTTCGACACTCTAACAGGGAAGATATCTTCATGCGTAACATCGTAACCCGTGCTGCGTTTGCCGCCGGATTGATGGCAACGGCGGCGACACCTGCCTTTGCTGCGACTGAGCTCACCATGTATTATCCCGTCGCCGTTGGCGGCCCGCTGACCGACGTGATCGACGGCATGATTGACGGTTTTGAGTCCGAGCACCCGGACGTCAAGGTCAATGCCATCTATGCCGGCAATTATGATGACACCCGCCTGCGTGCTGTGTCCGCGATCAAAAGCGGCGATCCGGCACAGCTTTCGGTCATGTTTTCCATCGACGTTTATGACCTGATCGAGCAGGACCTGATTGTTCCGTTTGACGATGTTGTCAAAACCGCCGAAGACAAAGAATGGCTGAACGGCTTTTATCCGGCCCTGATGGCCAATGGCAAAGTCGATGACAAAACCTGGGGCATCCCGTTCCAGCGGTCGACCATTGTCATGTACTACAACAAGGACATGTTCCGCGAAGCTGGTCTTGATCCTGAAAGCCCGCCGCAAACCTGGGAAGAACTGGTTGCCGATGGCAAAGCCCTTGCCAAAGACGGCAAATGGGGCCTGATGGTGCCATCAACCGGGTATCCTTACTGGATGTTCCAGTGCTTTGCCGTTCAGAATGGCAAAGAGCTTATGAGCAACGATGGCACGGAAACCTATTTCGATGATCCGGCCGTAGTTGAGGCGCTTGAATTCTGGCGCGGACTTGCGACGGATGAAAAAATCATGCCTGAAGGCACGATTGAATGGGGCACGCTGCGTCAGGCCTTTGTTCAGGGTCAAACAGCCATGATGTGGCATTCAACCGGCAACCTGTCGGCTGTGAAACGCGAAGCCAAATTTGATTTCGGTGTTGCGATGTTGCCAAAACACAAACAATCGGGTTCGCCGACCGGTGGTGGTAACTTCTATCTGTTCAAGAACTCAACCGACGCACAGAAAGAAGCATCGCTTGAACTGATCAAATACATGACCGCACCGGACCGTGCCGCGGAATGGTCGATTGCGACCGGCTATGTTGGTGTGACGCCAGAAGCATACGAAACCGATGCGCTTAAATCCTATGCGGCTGATTTCCCGCAGGCATTGGTTGCCCGTGATCAGCTTGAAGTCGCCATTCCGGAATTCTCCACCTATGACACCGCGCGTGTCCGCGATGGGCTTAACAACGCCATTCAGGCGGCTTTGACCGGTGAAAAGACGCCGAAAGAAGCCCTTGAAGGGGCGCAGGCCGAAGCAAACCGTCTTCTTCGGGCATTCCACTAAGACTGTCCGTCTGCACGCCGGAGCGGGACCCCAATGCCCGCTTCGGCACCTTTTTTCTTTAATGCCTTTCAGTTTTTCGGATTGCAGGACGTGCCGACCATGAACGAGATGGCCCAACTTCAAAAACGCCGACTGGCGCTTTATGGCTGGATGCTCGCCGCCCCGGCCTTGGCGTTGATGAGCCTGTTTGCCTTTTACCCGGCCATTGCGACCTTGTGGCACAGCCTGTTTTCGCGCGGCACCTCGCGCCGTCCGTCGGTGTTTGCCGGGCTTGATAATTATGGTGATCTGTTTGCCGATCCGACCTTTTGGACGGTGGCGTCGAACAATCTGATTTATGCGGGCATCACCATTCCGGTGTCGATTTTCTTTGCGCTGGCCATGGCGCTTTGGGCCAATGCGCACATTCCTGCGCGCAGTTTTGTGCGCAGCGCCTATTTCACGCCGACCATTTTACCGATGATTGCCGCGGCCAATTTGTGGCTGTTTTTCTATACCCCCGATCTGGGTGTGATTGATCAAATCACCGGTTTTTTTGGCGCGGAACCGACCAACTGGCTCGGCCAGCCTGAAACCGCACTGGCATCGATCATTATCGTGACGATCTGGAAAGAGTCCGGGTTTTTCATGATCTTTTATCTCGCCGCCCTTCAGACCATCCCGCCCGACTTGCGCGAAGCCGCCCATATTGAGGGGGCTGGTCGCTGGACATATACCCGGCGGATTTTACTGCCGCTTTTGATGCCGACGACGATCTTTGTTTTTGTCAATGCGATGATCAATTCGGTCAAACTGATCGACCATCTGTTCATCCTGACCAAGGGCGGCCCCAATAACGCATCCAAGCTGATCCTGTACTGGATTTGGGAAATGGCCTTTGCCTATTTCGACAGCCCGCACGCCGCGGCCATGACCATCCTTGTCCTTCTGACCCTTGGCATTGTTGCCGTCATTCAGTTCCGGCTGGTGGAAAAACGGACCCATTACCGATGAACACGATTGTTACATCAATATCATCCAAACGCCGTCTTCCCGACCTTGATAAGGTTTTTGATGCCGTCGGGGCGTGGGTTTTGGCCATTGTCTGGATTTCGCCATTGCTGTTTGCCACATGGGCGGCATTGCAGCCATCAGGCACGGCCCTTGGCATGGATTTTTCAAACCCGCTGACGTTTGAGAATTTTGTCTATGTCTGGAACGCGGTGCCATGGGTTGGCTATTTCACCAATACCGTCGTGCTGGTGACACTTATTCTGGCAGGTCAGCTTGTGCTTTGTACGCTGGCCGGGTTTGCCTTTGCCCGGTTTGAATTTAAGGGCCGCGATACGGTCTTTATCCTGGTGTTGCTGCAACTTTTCATTCTGCCCGAAGTGCTGATTGTCGAAAACTACGCCATTGTTTCCAAACTTGGCCTGTTTGATACCGCCCTTGGCATTGGGCTTCCTTATATGGCCAGTGCGTTTGGCATCTTTTTGCTGCGCCAGGCATTCAAGTCCGTTCCGATTGAACTGGAAGAAGCAGCAAGGATTGAAGGATGCAGCTGGATGGGGGTTTTGTGGAAGGTCTATGTGCCTGCCGCCAAGCCGGTCTATCTGGCCTATGCGCTGGTGTCGATCGCGACACACTGGAACAACTTCCTGTGGCCGCTGATTGTTACCAATTCACCCGATACCCGCCCCCTCACCGTTGGATTGTCCTTATTCGGCGCGCCGGAAACCGGGGTCGACATTTCGGTCATCAGTGCGGCGACCCTCATGACGATCTTGCCATTGCTTGTCGCCTTCCTGATTTTCCAGCGCCAATTCATTCAGGCGTTTTTGCGCGCAGGTATTCGATAACGTACGATGAACCGGCTAGGTCTATGAACCTGTCCGGTTTCTTTTGGTTAGATGCATCAAAACGAGCTGCTACCAAGTCGCTTTCAGGACATCAAGCAAGGCCGATATGGTCGGATTGTCCTTGCGGCGTTCCATCGTGATCAGACTGAGCGACGCCGGGATTGAAACGGTTTTGCAAACGGCAAGGCCGTAAGTTTGCTTTTCATGCAAAGCAATTGAATCCCGACACAAACTAAGCCCGACACCGGATCGCACCATTTCAAGCATGGATGCTTCCTGATCGACAAGGGCGACCGAGTTTTGTGCGCAATCAAACTCATTAAAAATGCGTTTGAGAAGGCGGGAATGCACAGACGCTGGCGTTGTTCCAATCCAAGGCAAGGCCGCAAGCGCTTTCCAATCAGCATTTTCCACCCTGCTTTCCCAACCGACCGGCGCAATCACCCGATAGCTGAAGTCGGCAAGCTTCACCGCGGACACGGGTTCCGGCGTATCCGCACCAAGCTCGTCGTCAACATCAAGGCCGCTCAGATAAAAGCCCGCATCAATCTGATTGCGTTTTACGCCGGTCAGGATGTCACCACTAACCCCATGCATAAGCTCGGTCTCGATATCGGGAAAATCAATGCGTAGTTGACTTAACAGACGCCCAAGGCGGATGAATTCCGGATCGACAATCGTGCCAATTCTAAGCTTTCCGCTTATGCTGCCCGCCCGCTTGCGGGCACTGCGGCGAAACTCTTCCATGGCTTCAAGCACCTGCTCGGCTTTTTTGAGCATCGCCTGACCATCATGGGTGATCTGAAGCCCCGTTGATGTGCGCTTAAACAGGGTAATACCAGTTTCTTCGCCAAGACGTTTGATCTGATGGCTAATCGCGGGTTGCGTTAAATTAAGCATCGAGGCAGCACGCGACACACTGCCTTCACGGGCCACCGTAACAAAGGCAAGCAGCATATTGATATTGGAAAAACGGGTCATATAAATAACTTTAATATTGCTCTTCAAGTTTTGTCATTAGATTTGTGCATCCCTTCGGCTCTAAATGGAAAACTGCAATTCGCAACGGAATATGCCAGCTTGTCACTGACCGCTCAGACGATCTTTAACGGCCCGTCATGCACACGTTAATTTCAGGCAGTTTCCTTAGCGAAAAATCAGCTAAAAAAGCGAAGGGAAAGCGTCACAATGAGCCAAACCAACCCGACGTTTGACTATATCGTTATTGGCGCAGGATCTGCGGGCAGTCTGGTCGCCAACCGGCTGAGTGCAGTTCCATCAAACAATGTTCTTCTTCTTGAAGCCGGAAAACCGGATCGCTATCCGTGGATTCACATTCCTGTCGGATACCTGTATTGTATTGGTAATCCGCGTACCGACTGGATGTATGAAACCGAACCTGACAAGGGTCTCAATGGCCGCGCCTTACGCTATCCGCGCGGTAAAACGCTTGGCGGGTGTTCGTCGATCAACGGCATGATTTATATGCGTGGTCAGGCCCGTGACTACGACAACTGGGCAAAGCTGACCGGTGAAGACGCTTGGGGCTGGTCGCAATCGCTTGGTGACTTCAAACGTCACGAAAACCATTACAAGCTTGATAATCGCGCAGTCCCCAAAACGTCTAATGGCAAACCATTCTCTGATACCCATGGCCACGGCGGCGAATGGCGCATTGAAAAACAGCGCCTGCGCTGGGAGGTGCTCGATAGCTTTATCAAAGCTGCCGGCGAAAACGGGATCGAGCCAACCGATGACTTTAATACCGGGGACAATACAGGCATCGGGTATTTTGAAGTTAATCAGCGCGCCGGATGGCGCTGGAACACATCAAAGGCATTTATCCGACCGGTGAAAGAACGCCCCAATCTGACAGTCTGGACTGAAGCACAGGTCGAAAAACTGACCTTTGCCAAAAAAGCCGACGGCCAGTTGGTTTGTAACGGTGCCATAGTGAACCGGGCAGGAATATCGCAACAAGTTTCAGCAACCAAAGAAATCGTACTGTCTGCCGGAGCGGTCAATTCACCACAGATTTTGCAAATGTCTGGGATCGGCTCGGCTGATCTTTTGAAACGGCATGGCATTGATGTTGTGCTTGATGCGCCAAATGTCGGCGAGAACCTTCAGGATCATTTGCAAATTCGTGCGGTATACAAGGTGCGTGGTGCACGCACGCTCAATACGCTTGCCAACAGCCTTGTCGGCAAGGCCAGGATCGGCCTAGAATATCTGCTGAACCGGTCCGGTCCGATGAGCATGGCACCAAGCCAGTTGGGTGCCTTTACGCGTTCTGATCCTGAACAGCAACATTCAAATCTGGAATATCACGTTCAACCCCTTAGCCTAGAGGCCTTTGGCGGTGACTTGCATGATTTTCCGGCCATCACGGTTTCGGTCTGCAACCTGAACCCCACCAGCCGCGGTAATATTCAAATCACGTCTGATGATTTTCGCGATGCGCCGAAAATTGCCCCGCGATATCTTGATACCGATAAGGACCGCAAAGTCGCGGCCGACAGCCTGCGTCAAATCCGCGACATCATGGCCAAGCCTGCCATGGCCCGCTATGAACCCGAAGAATTCAAACCCGGCGTTCAATATCAAAGTGACGAAGAATTGGCCAGGCTGGCAGGTGACATCGCCACGACGATTTTCCACCCGGTCGGAACCGTCAAGATGGGTCACAAGGACGACTCATCTGCCGTACTCGACCCGCATCTTCGCCTGAAAGGCGTTTTAGGTTTGCGCGTTGTCGATGCATCCGTAATGCCCGAAATCACCAGCGGCAACACCAACTCCCCAACCCTTATGATCGCTGAAAAAGCGTCTGGCTGGATCTTGTCCGGTCAGTAGCCTTCATCTGCAGATCCCTACGACACAAGCAGACTTTGGAGGAAAAAATGTACACCCGGTTCTCCCAACTCCCACTGACTGGGGTCAAAGTCGTCGATTTCAGTCAATATATTGCTGGCCCGGCGGTCGCCATGCTGCTTGGCGATCTTGGCGCCACAGTGGTTCACATTGATCCCCCGGATGGCCCAATGTGGGACAGTCCGGCAAATGCGACGCTTAACCGCAACAAGGTGATCCTAAATCTGGATCTAAAATCCCATGATGGCCGGGAGAAAGCGCATGCTTTATGCGCCGAGGCCGACATCATCATTGAAAATTTCCGACCGGGGAAATTTACGAAGCTTGGCTTTGACTTTGCGGAAATGCGCAAGGAACGACCGGAACTGATCACCTTGTCCGTACCGGGATTTGCATCAAACGATGAGGAACGCCGCGAACTGCGCGCCTTTGAAAGCATCGTTGCGGCAAGTTCTGGTGTCTTTACCGATATGGGGCTAAACCGCGTTCTGATGGGGCTGAATCCGTCCTTCTCTCCGCTTCCTTTATCATCGGCATATGCGTCGCAAATCGCCGCATCCTCGGTTGTCCTCGCACTGCAATCGCGACAGGTCACCGGCCTTGGCGATCAGATCGAAGTACCCCTTGCCGCTGCGGTGATGGAAGGGCTTTGCTATAATTCGATCAAGGTATCGGACATGCCCAAACGTTATCTTACCCAGCGCGAACTGGAGATCGAACGACGCCGCGTCGAAGGCCTGCCAATGAATGTCAGCTACGAGGAATTGCAGGAACTTCTCGACCCGTTCTTCAGAAGCTACATGTGCAAGGACGGAAGAATGTTTTACGTGGTTTGTCCAAGCCACAAATTCCACGCCAAACGGTGCCTTGAAGTTCTTGGTCTGCATGACGAACTCGTCGCCGACGGCCTGACATCAGAAGACAACACCTACAAACCCCAATCGGAGTGGGAGTCTGAAACATCCCTTGGCGTCTATCCGATGCCAAAAGACTGGGCCGACAAGATTGCCGCACGCATGAAGGACGTGTTTATGACCCGAACATCGCATGAATGGAAAAAGATGTTTGGCCGTGGCGGCATTCCCGGTGCGCCACAACGCTGGCTGCAAGAATGGATCCACGACGAATACGCCGAAGGGTCGGGTTTGATGATTGACACCTGGGACCCAGAATATGGTGAGATGACAACGCCCGGCCCAGTTGTCTGGATGGAAGAAAGCGGTGAAGAGGCCCTTAAACCCGAACCTCGCCGCTGGATTGAGTTCGACGAGGCGCTTAAAATCCTCAAAAAGCATCGGACCGAAATCCCTGAACCATCTAATGAAAACGCACAGGAGGGATGGCTATCTGGTGTTCGCGTCCTAGATCTTTGCAACGTGATCGCTGGCCCGCATTCGGCAAGTTATCTTGCGCGGTTTGGCGCAGATGTCATCAAGCTTGATCCATCCGTGCCCCTTTATGACAGCTGGAACACGGTTATCTATGGCCTGTCGCAAATGCGCGGCAAACGATCCATTCTGGCCGACATCAAAGCCGAACACGGACGCAAGGTCTTCGAAGACCTAGTCAAGACCGTTGATGTGATCGTATGGAACGCCCCGGACAGTCAGATTAAGCGGATGGGCCTTGATGCCGAAAACCTGCGCAAACTCAACCCAAACGCCCTTTTCTGTAAACTTGATTGTTTCAGCGGTGTAAATCGCGGTGTTCGGACCGACTATATCGGTTATGACGATCTGGTGCAGGCTGCCACGGGTATCATGTTGCGGTTTGGTGGTGCCATGGATCGCCCTGAAGAACACGCCCATGTCGGGACGATTGATGTCATGTGCGGCTTTGGGGGTGCCCTGGCGGTTGCCGCAGCACTCTATCAGAAGTATCGCTTTGGTCGTATCGGACGTGGTCGTACGTCCCTGACAGCCAATAGCGGTCTTCTACAAATCCCGTTTGCCTATGATTTCCGCGGACGCGGGCTGTTTGACGAACCATCGGGTCCGGAAATGAACGGCAATGATGACCTGAACCGCTTTTACAGCACGGCCTCGGGCGTCTATCTACTGCTCAGCGCCTATGAAAGCGACCTGCCAAGATTTCGCAATGTCGAAGGCCTTGAAGACTTGCCCGATATTCCAGCCGACGAACGCGCAGTTTATCTTGCAACGGCGTTTCAGACCATGCCCGCCATTGAATGGATTGAACGCCTTCGCACGGCGGATATCGGTGTTGCCATTTGTGACAATATTGATGCCTTGCGCGCGGAAAACTGTCGCGATGCAGACGGAACGCCCGGAACGGAAAACGGAAGCTACTCCTTCTCGCTCTATTCTGACCACCCGAGTGGCCACGAGGTTACCCAGCTTGACCCCTATGCGGTTCGCACGACCCGCTCCAAGGTCTTTGCCCTACCACCATCCGAGAAATTCGGTGCGTCAACGCGCAGCATTCTTAAGGAACTGGGATATGCCGATCAAGCGATCGAGATCATGCTCGAATCTGGTGACTTAAGTGTTTCATGGAGCGATGAGTATATCCCAAGCTAAGGGGAAATAACGCAAGCATCTCCAGTGGTGCGACATAAAACACTCCTACAAGCACCCTGTTCCTTGTATCCCGTCACAGAACTCCTCTGTGACGGGATTTTGGTTTCATGAATTAATTTCAGATGTTTACCTTAAAAATCTGGTCGTCATTTTGGCGGAACGGGTGCAGAATGCTCGATCAATCATAACTTTTATGAATTTATCATATGCCTGTATTGGTCCTGCTTTTTACCACCACCTTGTTCTGGGCGATGTTGCTGGTGTGCAACCGAATTGCGCTGACCAGCTTTGACATTGATCCCTATGCCATGACCTGCTGGCAGTTGGTGTTTGGCGGGATTGCACTTGTGCTGATGGCACCGGGCAGACGCATTCCGTGGCGGCAGTTTACCCTGCCGATCAATTGGGCCTATGGTATTTTGCGGGTGATGACCGGGGTGACATGGACCGCTGCACTTGTCTATATCAGCGCACCCCAAAGCGGTATTTTGTCACAAACCGGCATGCCATTGGCGGCCCTTGCCGCGACCTTTATTCTGGGCAGAGCCCCCGGACGGTCTGAATGGCTGGGTCACGCAACCTTGATTGCCGGGGCGGTTTGGCTGGCGTGGCATCTGCCCGGTGGCTTTACCAATCCTGCCGTGCTGCTGATGCTGGCATCCGAGGTCACGGCCATTTCATCATCGGTTCTGGCGGAAAAACATCCCGATAATCAGATCAAGGATGCATGGGCGCATCTGCGCTTTACCGGGGTGTTGTTGCTGATTACAGCATCGATCTTTTTGGCGGTCCCGCCACTGGTTGACCTGATCAGTCCGGTGCCGATCCCCTATATCTCGACAGCGGGTCTTTTTGGCACCGAAACGCTGATTGCCGGACTTTTGATTGGTGTTCTGTTTCGCGGGCCTGCCATGGTGTTATCGCTGCGATCAATCAAAACTGCCGGGATTGAAAAATACATCCTGTCGACATCGGTCCTGCCCTTTATCCTGCTGGGGCTTGAGATGATCGCAGCGCGTCTTGGCCTGACCCCGACGCCCGCACATGACAGTGTGTTCTGGATCTCTTCCCTTCTGGTGATGATCGGGATAGTCCAGATTACCGTTTCAAAACAACGTCATTCGGCAAAACTTCGGGCCCTTGCCACAGAACCAATACGGATCGAAACCTGATCACCATTTGCATCGCTTAGCCGATGTCACCGATGCAAACGATCCCAGACAAGGTGTGGTTCCCTTTCCCCGGGGGAGCATCATTTCAACCGTCCCCCAATCTTGTGGTTGGAATGTCACCCCACCTTGTCGTCTTCCGGCAACCTCCCTGCCGGAAACCAGAAACGCCCGGGATTTCCCCGGGCGTTTCGTTTTTTCACTTCACAATAAAAATGCCGGCCCCCGGGGGACGGGGACCGGCCAAGCCGCACTCAAGCTTGCGCTTGCGGGGTCGGGGGAACTGTGTGCGGCCTGTTTCGTCGCCCACGCCTGTCGGCTTGGGCTATTTGGGATGCGTTAGTGACCACCTCCGCCTGCCGGTGCCTGCCCTGCGGGGCGTGCAAGCGGCAAAAGGAGGAACGCGATAAAGAATGTCGCGGCCATCGCCAGATACACGTCGTTAAACGAAATCATCGATGCTTCGCGCGTAACAAGGTTAACGATGAACTTCATTGCCGCCGCATGTGGATCGGCAATGCCCATGTCCGAATAGCGTGCCATGATGGTGGCAAGATATTGCTTGAACGCGGTGCTGGCCGGGTTGATGTGCTCGGCCAGATGCGAAAAGTGATAATCAATCCGCTTATCGAGCAACGTGTTGATCCCCGCCATGCCAATCGCCCCGCCAAGGTTGCGCATCAGGTTATAAAGCCCGCTGGCGTTTTTGATCTTTTCGGGCGGTAAAGTACCCAGTGCCAGATTGGTCACCGGCAACATGCAGAACATCAAAGCCGCCCCACGCACGATTTGCGGGAAGATCAATTCATTGAACGACACTTCGCTGGTGTTAAAGCCGTGCATGGCAAGACCAATCGCAAACATGATCAACCCAATGCCCAACACAACACGCGGCGGGTATTTCGCCGTCATTTTCCCGGCAATCGGGGCGCAGATGAATTGCGAGATTCCGGTCACGGCCATGACAATGCCGATTTCAAGACTGTCATAGCCGCGAATACGGCCCAGCATCAGCGGCATGATATAGACACTGCCATAAAGCCCGATGCCAAGGGTGAAGCTGAATACACAGCCCATGGTGAAATTGCGATCCGCAAAGGATTTCAGATCGACAATCGGCTTGTCATAGCGAAACATCCGCCAGAAGAAATAGATCCCGGCAATCACACAGACAATGGTCCCGTAAACGATTGCAGTTTCATCAAACCAGTCGTCTTTCGGCCCCTCGTCGAGCACATATTCCAGACTGCCCAGAAACACCGCCATGGCAATCAAACCTTTAAGGTCAAACCCCTTAAGCAGGGATCGGTCGCCCTTATCAATCCGAAGGGTCATGCCAACCACGGTGGCAATCAAAATCCCCGGAATAACGTTGATCAGAAACAGCCAGTGCCACGACAGCGACTGGGTCAGAAACCCGCCCAATGTCGGGCCAACGGTTGGGGCCATGGTGGCAATCAGGCCAATCATCACCGATGCGGTATTGCGTTTTTCCGGCGGGAAAATGATATAGGTCGTCGCAAACACCGTCGGGATCATGGCTCCGCCGAGGAACCCCTGCATGGCCCGGAACCAGATCATGCTTTCGATTGACCACGCAAAGGCCGATGCAATCGACATCACCGTGAAACCGATGGCCGAAATCACAAACAGCCAGCGGGTCGACATCAGGCGCGACAGGAACCCTGAAAGCGGGATCATCACCACTTCGGCAATCAGGTAACTTGTTTGCACCCAGCCAATTTCATCGGGGCTTGCCGAAAGGCCTGCCTGAATGTTTTCAAGCGAGCTTGCGACGATCTGAATATCAAGGATTGCCAGAAACATACCGACAACCATCGCCACCCAGCCAATGAACTGGATACGATCAACCTGTCCGCTTTGCACGGGCATGGCCCCTTGCGCGGATGAGGCGGATGTATCAGATGAACTGGGGACGGTATTGCTCATTAGTTAAGCTCCGAAACTTCCGTGCTGGCAATCACACCGGGCACAAGTCCGGATCCGGCAATATGCTGTGTGCCGTCGGCATCGCGGGTATCGACATCGACCACCACCGACAGACCGGGCCGCAGGGCCGTTGCCCATTTGCTGTTATCAAGGGCAATGCGGATCGGGACACGCTGGGTAATCTTGGTGAAGTTTCCAGTCGCGTTTTCAGGCGGCAACAGGCTGAACTGAGCCCCCGTGGCGGGTGCGAAACTTTCGACATGGCCGGTGATATCGGCATTGGGAAAGGCATCAACCTCCACCCGGACGGTTTGGCCACGTGCCATGTGACCGATCTGGGTTTCCTTGAAGTTTGCCACGACGTAAACGCCCGGCAACGGGACAAGGACGAGCAATTGCTCACCGGGCTGAACCAGTGCGCCGGTCTGAACCGACCGGTTGCCAACCACACCGTCAAACGGTGCATAAATCTTGGTGTCATCGAGTGCCTGCATGGCAAGGTCACGTGCAGATTCTGCCTGACCGACAGCACGTTCAGCTTCGATTTTTTGGGCCTGCAAAACGCCAAGGCGGCCTTTTTCAACCGCCATGGTCGCATTGGCAGCAGCAACCTGCGCCTGTGCTTTCTGGCGGTCGGCTTTGGCATAGTCAAATTTCTGGCGGCTGGCAGCCCCCTTTTTGACCAAATCGTCATAGCGCTGGAAATCTTCGGTCGTGCGATCAAGCTCGACCTTGGCGATGCGCACATTGGCATCGGCCTGCGTGATCGCGGCTTCCTGAAGCACGATCTGCTGATCCATCGTGGTCACTGCTGCACGGCGTGCTTCGAGGGTTGCATCTGTCTGGGCCAGTTCAAGACGGTAATCTTCGTCCTTGATCGACAGCAACAGATCGCCTTTACGGACCGACTGATTTTCATCAACACGCAATTGCCCAACATAGCCAGATACCTTGGGCGAAATGGCAACCTCGTCGGCCTGCAAATAGGCATTGTCGGTATTTTCGAAATACTGACCCTCGGTCACCCAATAGAACCCGTAATATCCACCGCCACCAATAATCGCCGCTGCGATCAGGGGCAGAATGATTTTCTTCACACTCATGACTGTCTTAATTCCTTTTGGTATTGCCTAGTACCATTTGCACCTTTATGGTACCAATCAGTACCAAACGTCAAGTGCAGAATTGGAACAGATCATTTGCCCGACGCAAAAAAGCCGGAAACACGAAAAATAGACCCCAGAACGCTCAAACGCCGTGACGTCATGATCGACGCGGCAAGAGAACTTTTTTGTGAGCACGGTCTTGCGGGCACGACACTTGAAATGATCACCGCCGAGGCGGGCGGATCACGCCGGACAATTTATGAGTTGTTTGGTAATAAGGACGGGGTTTTTGAGGCCGTTATCCGTGATTGCACGGGGCGGGTAACGTCTGTCATGGCGGGGCTTGAGTTGACCGACCTGCCGTTGCGCGCGGCCCTTATTCATTACGGCGAAACCCTGATGACGCTTCTGACAACGCCCGATACCATCCGGTATATGCGGCTGTTTCTGGGCGAAGTTCCCCGTTTTCCCAAGCTTGGAAAAGTGTTCTATGAAAGCGGATTGATGACCGGGCGCAAGTTCATTGCATCCTATTTCGAACGCCAAATGGCCGAAGGAAACTTTCCCAAGGCCGACCCAAAACAGGCTGCGGTGTTTTTCTCAAGTCTGGTCAAGGCCGATTACGACATTCGCCAGATGTCCTATATCGACTGGGAACCTCAAGCCAAGGATTTGCATAGCCACGTGATTGCGGCAGTGGACATGTTCCTGCGCGGGTATGGGATTGATCCGCAACAAACCCGCTAACACCAACCGCGCCAAAGTGCTGCAAACCCAAAGTACTGCAAACATAGCCCCCCGACCCCGTTTACAGATAACTGACCGCGTTACGCAAACAGGGTCAGCAAGCGCCATGCAATGGGGGCCAGCATTGTCACCAGACCGCCCCACATCATGGCAAGGCCCCAGCCCCGGTCACGGTTGTTAAACCCCACCGCCAAAAATCCAAAGCCGACCACACACAGGACGAGGATGATATTGTTTTCGGTTGCCATGTTTCTGACAGTCCCCATTTTAAAATGATTGCACACTCACCGGAGTCTTCATCCTTTTAGCGCAACAGCCCTAGTTTAGAACTGTTTGGAATGTGTTTTCTTTGATCCGTGTCAGACGGCTTTGATTTTTTGACACAGTGGCGTCCTGTTTTAAATTTCGCACTGCTTTGCGCTAAACAACGGGCAACTTTGCCTTTTTGTCGGTCAAAACCGCTGGCCGCGACATGTGCAAACCCAACAGAATCCTCGGTTTCGACGTGCGACGACGATGATGTTGCGTCGCCCTCTTTGATTTTCTGATGGCTTCCTGTATGTTCGGGCTCCCGACGCGGCCAGGGCGCTCCCTCGCGCGCCGGAAGACAAAGATTTAACCATCTTGAATGGCAGCCGCGCTGTATTCCGGCAGCGGCCAGCAAGGGAGTATTCTATGAGCAAGATTCAAGTTAAGAATCCAGTCGTCGAGCTTGACGGCGATGAAATGACCCGCATCATCTGGGACTTCATCAAAAACAAACTGATCCTGCCGTATCTCGACATTGACCTGAAATATTACGATCTTTCGGTTCAGAAACGTGACGAGACCGACGATCAGATCACCATTGATGCGGCAAACGCCATCAAGGAACACCGCGTTGGTGTTAAATGTGCGACCATCACCCCGGACGAAGAACGTGTTACGGAATTCGGCCTGAAAAAGATGTGGAAGTCGCCAAACGGCACCATCCGTAACATCATCGGTGGTACCGTTTTCCGTCAGCCGATCATTTGCTCGAACGTGCCGCGTCTGGTTCCGGGTTGGACCCAGCCGATCGTTATTGGCCGTCATGCATTTGGCGACCAGTACCGTGCGACCGACTTTAAAGTTCCGGGCGCAGGTAAACTGACGATTAAATTCCAGCCGGCAGACGGCGGTGAAGCCATCGAACACGAAGTCTTCGACTTCCCGTCTTCGGGCGTTGCGATGTCGATGTACAACCTTGATGACAGCATCAAGGGCTTTGCACGTGCAAGCTTGAACTATGGTCTTAACCTTGGCTGGCCGGTTTACCTGTCGACCAAAAACACCATCATGAAAGCCTATGATGGCCGTTTCAAAGACCTGTTCGAAGAAGTCTATCAGACTGAATTTGCTGACAAATTCAAAGCTGCTGGCATTACCTATGAACACCGCCTGATCGATGACATGGTCGCATGTGCCATGAAATGGAACGGTGGTTTTGTCTGGGCCTGTAAGAACTATGACGGCGACGTTCAGTCTGACACCGTGGCACAGGGCTTTGGCTCGCTCGGTCTGATGACCTCTGTTCTGATGACCCCGGATGGGCAGACCGTCGAAGCAGAAGCCGCACACGGCACCGTGACCCGTCACTATCGCCAGCACCAGCAGGGCAAAGAAACCTCGACCAACCCGATTGCATCGATCTTTGCATGGTCGCAGGGCCTGAAATACCGTGGTGAATTCGACAGCACGCCAGAAGTCGTCAAATTTGCTGAAACCCTTGAGAAAGTTTGCGTCGACACCGTCGAAGCCGGCTTCATGACCAAGGATCTGGCACTTCTGATCGGCCCGAACCAGAAATGGCTGACCACCACCCAGTTCCTCGACAAACTGGACGAAGGTCTCAAAGCTGCAATGGGCTGATCCGTTTACTGATCTGCCACCGTTAAATTGACGGGCAGTTTTACGCTTTAGGAAAGCCCCTGCTGTTTGATATCAGCGGGGGCTTTTCACATTGGGGCTTCTTGGTATGAAGACCAATTGTTCCACGCTGAAATGCGCGATCGCCATGAGAGGACCATGATTTCAGATCTCTGGTTGATGGAAAAACTGTACGATTGAAATTGCAGGCGCAGCCCTGTTGATCGACTTTTGGCCCTATGCCTTGCCTGCAAATCAATCTTAAATAGATTATTACATTCTTTTTGAATATGATCCGGGTGTCTTCCTTGATCGGACGTTTGGGTCGTCATTGCTCTATTATCTGGGCAATGGCCCATTATTCGGGGGATGGACATTGGGGGCCGCAATGACCTATCTGCAAAACCATACGATTTTGTCTTCGAACGATTTAGATGAGGTTCGCGAGTCCATCAGGGATCTCGCCTCGCGGCATGACTTTGATATTAAGGGGCCGAATGCGGAATTGAATGTCCGTGTTGCCGCCGTGGAGTCTGGTGACATCAGCCTCATGCATGTGACTCTCGATGCGACCAAACTCAGTGTGACTTCTTCTGAACAGGATCCGGACGGGTTGCTGTTATATATGCTTACCAGTGGCTCGGGGGTTGCCCACCATTGTGGAAAAGACCTGACATTCTCAGCCGGTCGGGGGTTCATGCGTGACTTGGCTGCACCGGTAAGCGCCACGGAAGATAACTTCGGCGCCTTCGTCCTTAGATTATCAAAGGACAAATTGAAGAATCATGCGCGTTCTCTGGTTGGAGATGACGTTGATTTGATGGGATTGAGTTTCGATCCCGCGATTGATTCCTGTGCGCTTGGTTGGACTATTTTCCGCAATACCGTTCACTATGTCGCCGAAGCACTTGATGGTCCCTTGCGCGAAATGCACAATCCGATCGTCACAGCACAGATGGAAGACATCCTGTTAACCCAGTGTCTAAGCCTTCTGCCCAACAGCTATCAGGACAGCATGAATGGCCGTGACGCCACGACGGTTGTTCCATTTTACATCAAACGTGCGCGTGATTACATCCACGCCCATGCCGACAAGAAAATTGGGCTTGCCGATATCGCGGCTGTGGCCGGGTGTGGGTATCGCGGAATACAACGGGGGTTCGTGGATGCATATGGTAAGACCCCGATGGCCTATTTGCGCATTGTTCGATTGAAACGCGTCCGGGCAATCTTGCTGGCAGAGTTAGACGGCCATGCGATCTCGGACGTCGCGAAACAGTGGGGGTTCACACACATGAGCCGTTTTGCGCAGGATTATCATCGGGAATTCGGCGAACTTCCTTCAGAGACGATCCGTAAAAACGCATAGAGATTCCTCCTTCAATATCCGAAAAACGGCCGCAATATCCGAAAAGCGTCATAAACGTATGATCGCTTGTGAATACGTGTTTCCTTATCTCCGCACCTGTTCAATTCTCTGCGCGGGGATTGGGCCGTCTTGTCTTCATTTTCAGACGTGACGGAGAGTGGGGGAACACTTTGTTCAAAGGACAGTCCTGAAATTTGTCAGGACTATCCACCCAACAGCAATCAAAGCGTTGACCTTGCTCTGCAAAGACTTGGTGTGTCGCTGTTTGATCTGCTGCCTGGCAATAATTTCGGGGTATCCCGGTTCATCTCATCCCCAATGCAGTCCATGGGAAAATCCCGTGGCATTTTGCGCTTTGATCTCTGATCCATCGCAGGATTACAGGCGCAAACGACAATATATTTTGGTTGAGGAATGACCCATGCGAACCCGTTTTCGGCCTGCGAAGACAGTCTGGCGCAGCTTGCTTGTCCTGACTGTTTTCATTATCGGTGCTTTGACAAATGCGTCTGATGCAAAAGCACAATCACTGGAGATCATATCCGGATCGACCGCAACGGAAGGCCATGTGATTTGCGGTGCAATGGATTTGAAGACAGGTAAGCTTATGCCGCCTTGTGGTTTTGATAAGGCGATGAAAACCCGGAATGCCGTCGGTAGTTGCCCAAGCGGGTCTTTCTTTGATATTGGAACGTGGTCCTGTTTCTCCTGCCCAAGAGGCTACAACCGAACCGGTTTCGCGGTCGATACGCCGAAAGCCTGTTCCAAGCAAATTTCCGCGCAATACACAGGCGCGACGCGAACAGGCAAGCATAAGGCTTGTCCTAAAGGGTCGTTCTTTGATGGTCGCAACGGTGGCGAGTGCTGGGCTTGCCCAGCCGAGTTCGGACGCACCATGTCCTCGGTGGATTCTTGGGATGCCTGCGGCAAGATTTTTGAAGATGCGCGCCGGGCCGAATTCATCGATAGGATTTGTCCCGAAGGGTCGTTCCCCGATCTCAATGGCAGCTGCTACACCTGTCCGGAAGGTTTTAACCGTACCGGCAATGCGGTAACAGGAAACCAAGCGTGTTTCCGAAATGAATCATTGGTGCCGGCGACCAAAATGGCCTCTTTATCATGTCCGGCCGGCGAACATTTCGATTTCATCGACGGGGGAACCTGCTGGTCATGTCCGGTGAATTCGGTCCGGTCGGTTTATGGCGTTAAGACCAATCAGGCTTGTGAATACCTTACCATGCGTTGGGAACCCGCAAGACGCACGCCGAATGGGTTGTTCGGTCTGCCTGGCGCCCATGAGATCGTTGCCGAGGTGATTAAGGACCGTACGCTGATCGATGAAGGCATCATCAATTACATCGCAGCAGCCGGACTCAATAAAGCCAAAACAGACGAGCTAAAAGCCGAAGCTTGGAACCTAATCCTGACGGAACCCGAGGACTCAGCGGTCCTAAAGGCGGCCGTTTATATGCATGTTTTCAACGTGATCAAAAGAGGGCCAAAGACCAAGCCAGAACGGGACTTGTTGAACTATATGGCCGTGTACGTCCAAAAATCCCGACTTTTGGTGGCGACAGAAATGCAAAGCGTCTGGCAAAGCTGGGAGCGCGGCTTGAAGGTCGTGCGGCCAGGTATGTCAGACGGCTTGAATCCCAATGATATTGGTGTTCGTCCGCCACAAATGGAAGACCAGGTAGGCGACATCATGTTGCTTGCACCTGGTGCTGCAATTGTCGTCGCATATGCAGGGTTTGGAGGCGCAACGCTTGTATCAACGTCCGTCGCCAAAGCGGTGGGGGCGGTTGGCAAAGCAATTTTTCCCTACCTGAAACAAGGCTTGAAAGAAACAGCGAGAATAACAGTAACGACGACTAGTATTGGCACCACCTCTATGGCCTTTATGGCGCCAACAATGATTATTTTGACCGCAAGCTCGATTGTCGCCAGCATCGGAACCGATATTGCCCTGGATCAGATCAAACAGTCATCCATTATCACTGACGCCCTGGCGAACTCGCAAAAGCCCGTAAACTTATCCCGCCTTCTATTGACCGATAACGGCCGGACAGAGGTATTAACGAACTGGGCCCTGATGACGCAAGAGCCCATCAAGCCAAACACACGGACCTGGGCGCAATTGATGCAGTCTGATAAGGCACAGAGCGGCGTGACGTTTGAAAACGGCAAGGTTGTTGTCGGCAACTTCGAAATCGATACTGCTATTGATGGCGGCCAACCTAATACTGACACGATCACGTTAACCCAGATTGAATCGATCAGTATTGACGCCTCGGCCGGGCGTTCGGCGAAATGGGATCTTATACCGGGAGAAGCCACCGATGTCGCAATTGGCACGGATGGAACGACGTATGTAATCGGCATGACCAAGGCCGGTGGCGGGTATGAAATATTTAAACGTGCGAAAACCGCAAAGCGATGGACCAAAATGGCCGGTGCGGCAACCCGTCTTGCCGTTTCCGATAATGAGGCCTGGGTCGTCAACGAAACGGGGCAGATATTTTCCCAATCGGGGTCCAAATGGCGGCGTATTCCCGGCCCGGCGGCACAAGACATCGGTGCCAGTGCCAAGGGTGTCTGGATCATTGGTGTAGATGGCAGCATCCATTTCCGCGACGGAAACCGCTGGCAAAACGTTGCCGGATCGGCAAAACGGATCGACATTGATCAGAATGGTCGACCCTGGGTCGTGAACGACAAAGGCGATATCTATGTCCATGACAACAACAGGAAGTGGGAAAAGCTTCCTGGTACTGCTGTCGATATTGCGGTTGATATCCCAGGTGCAGCGATCGTCGTTGGCACGAACGGCAAGACTTACCTGTTCAATGGCAAGAAACGCGATTGGGATATGATTGCACAAGACACGGAGTCTAACGCCGTCGGTGCTGGCGGCGGGCAGGTATGGCGCCTGACCAAGAACAATCAAATTTACCAGATGGAATAAGGGAAAAGGGCTGAGGCAATTTCAGCCCTTTTCGTTCTGTTTTTCAATTTTTGATGGCTTTGGCAATCCGGACAGTCTCGTACCCCGGATTGCCAAAGATCGAATGATAAATGGCCGTCGGCGCCGGGGGGCGCTTTGCATTTAAGCAATAAGACGGTTGATTCTTTGTGGGGAAGTGGCGCTTGGTCCAGATACGTAAACAATTTAAACGCGATCCGATACTTAAGACATCCTTTAGGGGCGCATTGGTTCTATCAACGTTGCTGGTTGCGGGTTGTCAGACAGCAGGTTTGATGTCTGATGGCGCCTTGGGTGGTAATGCAACGCCGTCAGTGGCGCGCGATATTACCCAAAAACCGGTTCTCACACGTTCCGTCGTCCAAGATGATGCCGTTCAAGCACTAGTGCGCGAAAGTATTAACGCACTGGAAGCCCAGAACATGGATGAAGCATCACGCTTGATCAATCTGGCTTTGAAACTTGATATCACCAATCCGGACTTGCAGTTTCTCAACGGTTTGACCTATCACCTGATGGGGGTTCAGGGCGACGCCAGCAAGTTTGAGCTGGCCGAGCAAGGATACAAACAGGCGCTTAAATTCGACCCGGGGAACTTGTCGGCCAATTATCAGTTGGGCCTTTTGTATATGGACCAGCGACGCTATGTCCTGGCACAGGGCTATTTTGCGGCCGTCGCGCTTC
Organism: Thalassospira lohafexi; assembly: GCF_002844275.1. Classification (GTDB taxonomy): domain Bacteria; phylum Pseudomonadota; class Alphaproteobacteria; order Rhodospirillales; family Thalassospiraceae; genus Thalassospira; species Thalassospira lohafexi. The sequence continues at coordinate 288,006 of NZ_NXGX01000004.1, read as the reverse complement.
ATCGTGGTGACGACCCGGCGGTGCTGTATAGTCTGGCATCCGCATCATATTATGCCCGTGACCCCAAAACTGCGGAAGCCGCCCTGAAACATTTGCTGGCTGTGGCCCCAGAGACCAAAGAGCAGCCCGAAGTCCTGAAAGCCGCCGCATTGTCGTTGGCGGCGATGGATGATCGTGCGGGGGCATCGGCGTTTGTATCAGCCTATCGCAAGGCCGTTCTGGGACCGGAAACCATCGCATATCTCGAAGACCGGGTTCAGGGATGGCAATCGTTCTATGACAATGATGCCAAGGTTATGATGGCACAATATGGCAATGATCCATATGGTCCGGGCAATAATCCATACGGTTCCAGTGATCCCTACGGTGCGGCGGCACCCGCTCCTTATGGCGCAGCACCCGATCCCTATTCTCAGCAGCAGGGGGGATATGGCGCCCCCACCGCGCAAGGTAATTCAGGACAGCAAGGTTTTGCCGATACAAGCATGGTGGTGGTCGATGTTGTCTTGATCGGCACGCAGGAAGATGTTCGCAATTCGCGTGGGATCAATCTGTTGAACGGATTGCAGTTGCAATTTGGCGACCCCCTGACCGGGACGGCGGGGTTCGGCTATGGATCGACACGCACCAAGGACTATTTGAATACCGGGCTGGAGGAAAGCACGCAAACAATCACACGCGCAATCAGCATTCCGGCCGTGACATATTCATTGAATATTGCCAATTCTGCCGATGCAAACAATCAGGTCTTGGCCAAACCAAGTTTGGTCGCGCAGGCAGGGCAAACGTCGGAATTCTTCTCGGGAACTGAAATTCTTGCTGCGGCGGTTTCGGGCGGAAATGGTGACAGCGTGTCGGTGCAAAAGGAGGTTGGTGTCAAACTTGCGGTGACACCGGAAATTCTGCCTGATGATATGATCCGCTTGCATGTGGTCGCAGAACGTACCTTCCTGACCGACCCGTCCAATTCAGTGGTATTTGAATTCCGTCTCGACACCACCAAAACCAATGTGAACTCCACCGTAACCATGAAGTTCGGTGAGACCCTTGTGCTGGGCGGATTGAGCGAGCGCGAAACATCCAAATCAGCCGATGGCGTGCCAGGCTTGATGGATATTCCGATCCTTAATCTGTTGTTCTCGCAGCGGGTTGAACGCCACTTCGAACGGTCTGTCCTGATTTTGATGACGCCACGCCGCCCCCTTTATGCCCGTCGCGCACAGGTTGATCGCGATGGCATGATCGAGGAAATGTCAGATCTGGAACGTGACATTGAACGTCTTGAGCAACGTCACAAGGATTGGTTTACACCGCGCGCGACCTTTAGCGAAGTCATTGAAAAGCTTCAGGGACGTGAATTCTTTGAGGAATTCAGAAACGGGGATGTGAAAATTCAGTCTTGGCAAAACGATGCCACCGGCCAGCAACACATTGCGATGGTGCGTGACCGGTTGCTTGATCAATAACGTTTTATTTTTAGAAACTGTGATGCGAGGTCGTCCGATGACGTTGGCGATAGTGCGGTTTTGTCTGGTTTTGTTCTGCGTCGTGCTTGGTGCCGTCATGCTTCTCAAGGGTGCTTGGGCGCAAGAGACACCAACGGCTGCGAATTGGACCCGTCTGCCCGGTACGGCTGTTGATATATCTATCAACAGTCAGGGGCAGGCCTATGTTGTGGCCCCGGATGGCACGCCGTGGCGCTGGGATGCGCTGGAACAACGCTGGCGCAAAATGTCCGGGGATTTTGTCCGGATTTCAGCAGCAGAGGGAAACCGTCCATGGGCGGTCAACGCAGATGGCGCGGTTTTTCGCTATAACGGTTTGTGGTGGGAAAGCAAAGACACAGACGTTGCCGATGTCGCCGCCGACGCGCAGGGCAATGTCTATATCGCCAAGGTAAATGGCGACATCAAAAAATGGAACCCGTTGCGCAGTGAATGGCAACCCGTTCAGGGTCAGGCGTATCGCATTGCATTGGACATGGCGGGCAATCCGTGGACCGTAACCCGTGATCGTCGTATTGCCGCGTTTGATGGCAAAAATTGGGTCCCCATGCCCGGACGTGCCGTCGACATTGCCATTGGCGGGAACGATACGGTGGTAATTGCCGATGCCGAGGGGCGAATACGGTTTTGGAACGACGGTCAGCGCAGTTGGCAGGCAGTCGCCGGAGTTGAAGGTGTAACAGCGGCGGCGGCAACACCCGACGGCGGGCCATGGGCTGTCCTCGCGGATGGCGTCATTATGGCGACCACCTTGTTGGTCGCACCAGAGAAAATCAAAACCGAAGAAGGCCGGGCACCAGAAATCAAGGCACCTTTGGCGGTCGCCCCTGTCGATACCGCCCCCGTCGCCATTGCCCCGGGGGTTTCGGCGGCACCTTTAACACCATCAGGAGCGATTGCGCCTCCAGCCCAAGTCCCACCGGCGACCACAGCGCCGGTTCAAACTGCAGCGACGCTAAGCGCGTCGCCGGTTTCCCCGCAAACAGGCACAACCGGGCAAACTGGCACCAAGAGCGTCGCCCCCGCAGCAGGGAACGATGCAACGATTGATCCGGTCGCGGTGACAACGAACGAAAATATTACCTTTGTGAACACTCAAAAGACCGCCTCGGCACTGGCGATCGGGCGCGATGGCAGTGTGTTTGGCCTGGATGCTGCGGGCAATGTCCTGCGCTGGTCGAACAGTCGCAAACAGTTCGAAAGTTTCCCCGGCACCTTGGTGCGTGTTGCGGTTGACGCACTGGGCAACCCATGGGGTATTTCCACGTTGGGACGGGTGTTTCGCCATACCGGAAATCAATGGAAACAAATCACCGGCGCGACGGGGTCTGACATTGCCATTGGCGGCGACGGGTCGGTGGTGATCGCTGATGCTTCGGGCACTTTATCGAAACTCAATGACGCCATGACCCGGTTTGACCGTATTTCCGGACAGGGCCTTCTGGTGGCGGTAGCCCCGGACGGCATCCCTTGGACCATCCGTTCTGACCAATTGGTGCAGCGTTGCGCCTCATCACCCTGCGAAATTTTCGCGCAAAAAGCTAAAAGCATCGCAATTGGTCCGGATGGCAGTGTCTATGTGGTGTCCGACAAGGACCTTCTGATGCGTCTGGACACGGATACAACGACCTTTGACGTGGTGCGCACACCCGGCCATACACCACAAAGTGTCGCAGTGGGTCCAAATGCGTATCCTTGGGTAGTAACCAAGGATACGCTTGTTCTGGCCTCCAAATTCTTTGAACGTGATGAACAGGCTGACCGTCTTGTCGCCGCGTCAACCGTCGGCGATACCACCGGCACCGGCGACACTGCCGCAGTGGTGGATGTTACATCCGAAAGCGCCTTTACGTTTTCGAAAAACATAACCTTCGAAACATTCTCCGCAAACCTCAATACGATTGATGAAATCGTCGTCGGACAAAATGATGGTTTCTATGTTTATGGCAGCCCGCAAGATCAGGGGCCAAGACAGCTTTTGACGTTCAACACCAAGACAAAGAAGCTTGAGGAAGTTTCCCTGTCCTTTAATCAGGAACTCGAGAATTTCGATTTTGCCAGTGACGGCAGCATCTGGACAAATGGAAACAGTTCGAATTCGATCTATAAACTGTCATCAACGGGTACTATCCAGCGGACCTATTCGGTCACGTCGGGCAACATTCGAAATGTGTCGATTGGATCGGACGGCACCGTCTATGTCGTCATCACCGACAGACTTTATCACTTAAAGCCCGGAACCAATGCGTTTACCAAATTCAGCAACGATGACGTTGTCAAGGTTGCGATTGGTCGCGCAGGTGACCTGTGGATTGCAGATTCCAGCAACATTGTGCAGCAGTTTACCGGGACAAGGTTCGAAAATCGTCCATTGGGGCAAGGTATAAGGATCGAGGATATTGGTGCCGGAACCGACGGCAGTGTCTATGTCAGCTTGTCCGAGAACAATGCGTCCGTTTTGAAAAAATGGAATGCAACAAACGGCTCATTTGACAAGGTCAACAACGTAAATGCGAACAAGCTAGATGTGCTGTCAGATGGACGTCCCTGGATTGCCAACACCAGCTCAGGTACGGACGTAAGGCGCGCAAAAGATTAGGGTAGAACACATACATGCTGTCCATAGCGCGGCCAGATCAGTCGCGCCCTAATACCGTTCTTGAGACAGGATTTTCTCAAGTTCACCGTTCGCACGCAGTACCGCAAGACCGGCATTGAAATCCTTGATAATTATTTGTGCTGATGGGTGATTGACGCCGACAACGAAATAAAGCGGCATGTTCGACAGGCTCTGCCCGATATGGTCGAACTCATCGGGCGAAAAGCCTGCTTCTGCCATGGCATTGAGGGCCTCTGGCACCGGAGACACGACACTGTCGACCCGTCCTGCGGCCAGCAGCTTAAAACAGGTTTTCATATCGGGCGGCGACACGCGTTTTGCCTGTCCCGATGCCAAAAGTTTTCCGGTATGGCCAAGTTCCCCATGCCCCAATGGCAGGCAAAGCGACTTTCCCAGAAGATCTATATTGTCATCGTAGGTTTCGTGTTTTCTGGCAAACCAGCCATAGGCCGACAAATTGGTAATCGGTTCGGAAAACAGCACCAGTTTTTTGCGTGATGGCGTCTGGGCATAGGGGAAAGTACCATCCACCTCCCCCTCGACGGTCATCTCAAACCCTTTGAGCCATGACCGCCAGATGATCGAGACATTCTGATAGCCCATGACCTCAAAACTGTGGCGGACAACTTCGGTAATAATGCCGCCCCCATCAGACGCCCGGTCAGCAAAAGGCGGGAAAGCATCGCCTGTGACCAAACGCATTTCCGTACGCAGGTCATGTGCATTTGCGGGCACATTTACAGGCATCACTGCCGCAAAGCTTGCCAATATCACGGCAGCATAAAAGATGTGTCGCACTGCAAATATCATCGCGCAGTCTTCACCGTCTGTTTCGTACATCCTATAGGTTAGAAAAACCCATCGTCTTTTCAAGGTTACAGTTGCACCAAAACGGGCTTTAAACCTTTGAGATACAAAAAGCCCCGACCAGACCAGACGACTGAATAGACGACTGAACAGACCGGGGCTTTTGCAGTACAACGTGACGCGGTAGTAACGTAAAACTTTACGATGCCGCCTTGCGGACAAAGTTTCCGTTCTGGAAATCGTCAAACGCCTGCATCAGATCTTTCTTACTGCTCATGACAAACGGGCCATAGCGCACGACCTCTTCACGCAAGGGGCGCGCGGCAATCACCAGCATCCGGCCGCCATCTTCACCACCCGTAAGTGTCACGCCCTCCCCATTGGCCAGAACAGCCAGATGATGGGTCGGGACATCCTTTTGCGCAACCACGGCATCGCCGATAAAGACATAGACCACGGCGGCATGCCCCTTGGGCAACGGGATGGTGACCTCGGCCCCCGCATCAAGTTTGACATCAACAAAAACAGGGTTCGTCGAAATGCCATTGATCGGGCCGGTTTTGTCAAACATTTCACCCGCCAGCAAACGCAGGTTTACCCCCTTACCCGGTGAGAATTCCTGTACTTCGTTTGGCTCAAGGTTCTGATAGCGCGGATCAATCATTTTGTCCTTTGCAGGCAAATTGATCCAAAGCTGGAACCCTTGCAACAGGCCGCCTTCCTGTTCAGGTTTTTCCGAATGAACGATCCCGCTTCCCGCGGTCATCCACTGTGCACCGCCAGAACGCAAAACGCCCTCATTGCCCATGCTGTCCTGATGGCGCATCGCCCCTTCGACCATATAGGTCACGGTCTCGAACCCGCGATGGGGATGTTCGGGGAAGCCTGCGATATATTCATCGGCATTATCGGTCGAAATCGAGTCCAGCATCAGAAACGGATCAAGCATATCAAGCTCTGGCGTGCCGATGGACCGTTTAAGCGACACACCCGCACCATCGGATGTATCCATCGCCCGTAAAACCTTGGCGACATTGCGCAAATTGGAAACAGCGTCGGACATGGGTGACCTCCTGTATTTTGATGCGCCCGCAAAACCGGGCAAATTTCATAGCCCCACTTTCGCACAAAACTGTCGCCAAACAAGGTTCAATCAGGCACCTGATTGTTTCCCTATGACCAACAAACACGTCTGAAGGCCGCCTTTGGGCCCAAGCCCATATCAAAGGCAGCCCCGGTTTCCCAAGGCTGCCTTTGGTGGTTTACGTGATTGCGACTGATCGTGATCAGCCCGCCAGTTTTGCGGCCAGTTCGGCAACGTGATTGCCCTGGAACTTGGCGATATCGAGTTCGTTTTGCGACGGTTGGCGCGAACCATCCGCACCCGCAAGCGTACCCGCGCCATAAGGCGACCCACCGGTGATTTCGTCCATATTGGTCAGGCCCGCACAGCTATAAGGCACACCAACAATCACCATTCCCTGATGCAGAAGCGTCGTATGGGTCGAGGTGATGGTGGTTTCGTGACCGCCATGCTGGGTTCCGGTGGATGTAAAGACAGAACCGATTTTACCAATCAGTTTGCCCTTGGCCCAAAGACCGCCAGTTTGATCAAGGAAGGTGCGCATCTGGCCGGGCATATTGCCAAAGCGGGTCGGCACGCCAAAGATGATCGCATCATATTCAGGCAATTCGTCAACCGTGGCGACCGGGGCTGCCTGATCAAGTTTGGCACCCGCACCCTTTGCCACGTCTTCGGGCATGGTTTCAGGCACACGTTTAACATCGACATGGGTTCCGGCCACACCGCGCGCACCGTCGGCCACGGCATTCGCCATGGTTTCGATATGTCCGTACATCGAATAATAAAGCACGAGAACTTTAGCCATTATCGCCTCCTTGGTTGAATTTTATCGCCTGCAATAGTGCCGCTGCAGGCACGCATTGGAAACGCGAAAGTTAGAAACAGTCTGGTGCACATAACGCAACAGACTGCACACTGTTTCAGTTTATCAGCACATCAGGATGCGGGATGTTCCGCCAGATATTGCACAACCTGATCAGGGAAATCGGTGAAGATTCCATCAATCCCGGCATCATCAAAAATTGCATCGAGCGCAATATCCATATCTCCCGCCCATTTCGGCAGGCTATCGGCACGCAGGGTATAGGGATGGATCATCAGCTGCGCGCGCTGGGCGGCAATCAGGGTTGGCGTCATGATGGCCTTACCTTCCGCACTTAGTCCTTCGATAACCTGGGGCAACCATGGACCGATCCCGTCAACCACACCTGCCATTTCGACAACGCCTTCGTCGGATTTCAGATAGTCGTAATCGGTACCTTCGGGCGCGCCCCACTTGTTCTCGCCAATCAGCTGAACCAGTTTACCCTGATAGTTAAGTTCATTGCGGATGCGCTTGGTTTCCGCCCAGTCAAAGGACTGCACAAAGGAATTGGACGAAGGATTGTTATATCCCCATTTTTCCAGCACCGTGATCACGGTCTTGGCGATGTCCTTGCCTTCGGCATGATGGAATGCCGGATCCTTGATTTCCGGGTAAATTCCGACTTCACGTTTGTTGGATTTATTCAGCCCCTGGATCATCATGATTTCTTCATCAAGGGTCGGGATTTTAAACATCCCGAATTCCTTGGGAAAACGTCCGCCAAAGACCTGCTCACCGGTATCGGCTTTGAACCGTTCGGTGACGTTTAGGGCTTTGAGTTCAGCAAGCGTGAAATCAATTGCATAATACCGCCCGTCTTCGCGTTTGCGATCGGGAAACTTGGCTACGACATCGGTGGTGGTATCAATGTGAATATCATGCAAAACAACCGGCACACCGTCCTTTGACAGCACCACATCCTGTTCGATGTAATCCGCCCCCATGCCATAGGCCAGTGCCACGGCGGGCAAGGTATGCTCAGGCAAATAACCCGATGCCCCGCGATGGGCAATCACCATTCTTTCCTGGGTAATATCCTGTGCCGCGGCAGGTGTGACACCCAGTCCCGGCGCCATCAGAAAACCACCAACCGACAGGCCGACACTCAACAGCGCCGTGCGGATCATTTTTTGTACCAGCATCCCAAATTCCTTAAATTCCATGTGCCACCGCCCTTTTTCAGGCTGTGTTTTCTGGACTATAGGCTCAGTGTCATGACAGACAAACGCGCCAATGCGCCGTTTTTATGTTCTTCATGAAACTGTTACACGTTAGGGACAACGCATGGTGATCGATTGAGTTCCACAATCACCTATCAGAGGTATCTGCACTGCCTAGAAATTCCGACGCAATCTCCGCCAGAAAATCAGGCAGCACGCCGTAAGCATACGGCGCGTAAAGCCGTTCATGGCGCTGATGATATTCGCGCCCCCATGGTCCGATATTGACCACCGGATAGCGTAGCGCATCCTCCACCGGATGATCGACCAATTCTGCAATCGGGGTGTTCGCGGCGATGATTTCAGTATTGCCCACGTCCGGTGCATGCCCAAAAAAGCTCATATCGGAAATTCCCATGAAATAGCCACGGTGACAAATCTCCGTTTCATGCCGGGCCTCTATCGTGGATCGAGCCCGATCAATCGCATCCAGGAAAACTCGGTCGGCTTCCTTGGCCGGATCGACATGGACCGGCGGGTAATGCAACCCGGCAACCCCGACCACCACGGCGGGACCGCGTAAATGGGCCTCGTCAAGCATCGCACGGACCAGCTTGCGGCTGCGGTTCAGTGGATTACCCTCCGCCGCACTTGCCGTTGAAACGGCGTCAATCCGCTCAAGCGCGTCCGCCCCACCAGCGGCAAATGCCATGTCACGCAATTGCGCCACCGTTAAAACACGCAAAGGCGGCATCGGTGCGGGGGCGTCTTGCTGGTTTGCTTTGGCATAGGACTTGGCATTTTGTTCGAACCGCTCCAACGCCCGGTTGCCCGCCGTGGTCACGATGTCGGTAAAATCGGTCATCAGGTCCGCACAGCTTTTGCCCATCACCAGCCAGTTAAACGCCATCCAGACATGTTCCGGCGTGGTGACCTCATAATTATCGCGCAGGTCACGGGCTTCGAGACAGACCGGGGGTGGGGCCGTTTCATGCGCGCCGCTATCACATAAATCGCTGTTGGCTTCAATCGCCCCCATGATTTCAGATGCCATCGCGTGGGCAGAAATGCCGTCAAACGGATATCCAACATGGGTCGGCAACCCGGCCACCAGTGCAAAAGGCAACAATTTGCCGACCGATCCATGGAAAATGGCCCTGCCGATTTCACCATTTGCCGGATCGCTGCTGGCGTCCAGATTAACCCCGCCGACAATCTCGATATTCCAGCGCCGGGTCAGTTCGGGCAAGGCATTGCGCAAACTGCGCATCCCACAGGAATTGCGTTCCTCATCGGGGGTCAGGAACAAAACCACATTGCCCTGTCGCTCAGACTGCTGGCTAAAATGTTCAAGAAAAGCTATGCCCGCGGCATCCCCGCTTTTCATATCCAGCAACCCGCGACCGGGAATGAAATCGCCGCTTTGAAAATCACGCAGTGCCAGTTTTTCCGCCTCGCTTGGCGTCGCCTTTCCTGACAGATCGCGTATCAGGGCATCACGCAATTGATCGGGGCTGAAAGCCAGATGTTTCAGATCGTGATAGTTTTCAATCGACACCACATCGAAATGGCCGGCCAGCGCCAGAGTCTTGACCTTAGTCTGTCTCGATGCCTGTCGCCCGGTGCCCCGCACCAGCGCCACGACACTTTTGGCCATTTTTGCACCGCCGGCAACCGGATGGCTGTCGATCACGGCGATATCGTCGGGATTGTCCCGGAAATAGGGAATTTCACTTAGAATTTCGACAATCAGACCGGTGATATCGGCTTCGCCAGCCGTGCCGGTAACACTGCCAAACCGGGTCAGTCGGTCGGCAATTTCAGCAGTCCGGGCAAAAGGCGCCCACGGATTGTCAGACGTGGCCATGTGATTACTCCCTGATAACGTGAGCAATAATATGCCGCGCCAAAATCATTTAAAACGTCAATTTAGTGGAGTTTTACGCGATAAACTGACATTTTCATCAGGATAATTGGTGAAATCGTCAAAACCAAAGAGCCCGCCATGGATGATCTTGACCGTCGCCTGCTTGCCGAACTGCGTATCAATGCCCGGGCTTCGGTCCCGAAACTGGCCCAACTTCTGGGGGTGGCAGCCGGTACAGTCAAAACCCGGATGGACCGCCTGACCGAACAGGGCGTGATTGCCGGTTTCACGGTCCGGCTACGTGATAATGCCGCGGATGGGACCATTCGTGGGATGATGATGATTGAGCTGTCGGGCAAGAACGTCAAATCCATGGTGGCAACCTTGCGCAAGAACCTTGGATTTTCTGCCCTGCATACCACCAATGGCCAATGGGACCTGATTGCAGAAATTCAGGTCCCCGCCCTTTCCGATTTCCATCAGACCGTGACCACGGTCCGCGCCATGGAAGGCATCGCCAAAACCGAAAGTTACCTGTTTCTTGGCCCGGCCTGATCGGGAGCCAGAATGTGCGCATGCATGGACTGCGGGTGGGCTTAACGATTAAGTTCCCCGGTCATACGGTCCAGCCCATCAAGCGTCAGGGGGAACATACGCCCCGCCATCAGTTGATGCATGATCTGGATTGACTGGTGGTACGGCCACCAGTTTTCGGCCTGCGGGTTAATCCACGCGGCATGGTCGAAATGATCAAGCAGGCGTTGCATCCACACCGCCCCGGCTTCTTCGTTCCAATGTTCAACTGCACCACCGGGATAGGTAATCTCATACGGGCTCATGGTGGCATCGCCGACAATCACCAGCTTATAATCCGATCCATAGGTATTGATCACATCCCACGTCGAGACCTGATCGGACCGACGGCGTGCGTTGTCCTTCCACAACCCTTCGTAAGGGCAATTGTGGAAGTAGTAATATTCAAGATGTTTGAATTCGGTTTTGATCGCGGAAAACAGTTCTTCGCAAACCTTAATATGGTCATCCATAGACCCGCCAATATCAAACAGCATCAGGACCTTAACCGAATTGTGCCGTTCGGGGCGCATTTGCACATCCAACCAGCCCTGCCGCGCGGTTGATGTGATCGTGCCGGGCAGATCAAGCTCATCGGCCGCCCCGGTGCGCGCCCATTTGCGCAATCGACGAAGTGCGACCTTGATGTTGCGCGTCCCGATTTCAACACTGTCATCAAGGTTCTTAAACTCGCGCTTGTCCCAGACTTTTACCGCGCGGCGATGGCGCGATTTGTCCTGCCCGATCCGCACCCCTTCGGGGTTATAGCCATAGGCGCCAAATGGCGATGTGCCCGCCGTTCCAATCCATTTATTCCCACCCTGATGGCGGCCTTTTTGCTCCTCAAGACGCTGTTTTAACGTCTCCATCAGCTTTTCCCAGCCGCCAAGCGCTTCGATCTCGGCCTTTTCTTCCTCAGACAGAAATTTCTCGGCCAGTTTATGCAGCCATTCCTCGGGGATGTCGGTTTCAGGCACCTCATCCATCCCGTCGGCCAGATCAATCACCCCTTTGAAATGCTCGGAAAAGACCCGGTCAAACTTATCAAGATTGCGCTCGTCTTTCACCAGACTTGCGCGCGCCAGATAATAGAAATCCTCAACCGAATATCCCGCCAATCCCTTTTCCACCGCCTCAAGCAATGTCAGGTATTCACGCAACGATACCGGAACGCGGTTTTCTTTGAGCTTATAGAAAAAGCCGGTGAACATCGCCGATTATCGACCTTCGCGCCGGGTCATGAAGGCCAGCCGTTCAAACAGATGCACATCCTGCTCATTTTTCAAAAGCGCGCCATGCAGCGGCGGAACAGCCGTTTTGGCATCCTTGGCCCGAAGTGCCTCAGGCGGTAAGTCCTCAGCCATCAGGAGTTTTAGCCAATCAAGCAGTTCGGACGTCGATGGTTTCTTTTTCAGCCCCGACACATCGCGCATGTCGTAAAACAGGGTGAGCGCCTCGGCGACCAGTCGTTTCTGAATACCGGGGTAATGCACCTCGATAATCTGGTTCATGGTATCGGCATCGGGGAAACGGATGTAATGGAAAAAGCACCGGCGTAAAAACGCATCGGGCAGTTCTTTTTCATTATTCGACGTAATGATCACGATCGGGCGGTTGGTTGCCTTAATCGTTTCCTGTGTTTCGTAAACGAAGAACTCCATCCGGTCGAGCTCTTGCAGCAAATCATTGGGAAACTCGATATCGGCCTTGTCAATCTCATCGATCAACAATACCGGCGCGCTTTCATCCTCAAACGCTTCCCACAATTTGCCCTTTACGATGTAATTGGCAATGTTATGAACCCGCGCGTCACCCAACTGGCTATCGCGCAGGCGCGACACCGCGTCATATTCATACAGCCCCTGCTGCGCACGCGTAGTGGATTTGATCGACCATGTGATCAGTTTTTTGCCCAATGACTTGGCAATTTCTTCGGCCAGAACGGTCTTGCCGGTACCCGGCTCCCCTTTGACCAAAAGCGGTCGTTGCAACGTGATCGCCGCATTGACCGCCACCATCAAATCGTCGGTCGCGACGTAATTTTCTGTGCCTTGAAACTTCATGTTGCCCTGCAATAGAGGTTGACGTTTACGTTAACCTAAGACGTTGTGCGCCTTTGAGCAAGGGATCAGAAAAACTTCGTGATGATCATGCCGATAAGCAGGCTTTACCGGTCTTTCCAGCGCAAGGCACTGGCCGGGCTTTCGCCAAACCAGTCGCGATAGGACCGGGAAAAATTGCTGACATGGTTAAAGCCGACTTTTTCGGCGACCTGCTTAACGGTCATATCACCCGCCATCAACAGCTCTTGCGCAAGCGCCATGCGTTCACTGCGGATAAATTCGCCGCAGGATTTTCCCGTTTCGATCTTGAACAAGCTGTTTAAACGGCTTTCGGAAACACCAACATCAACGGCCAGCTGGGGAACCGATATCGCCGCCCCCGGATTGCGGGTGATCTGTGAAACCGCCGCGTCATGCGCGGATTTTTCAAAAGTCGTTAATTCTGGTGCAACATTGTCCACCTCGGACAGGGCGCGGTAACTGTCAATAAGTTCGGCGAGAAACAGGGTCGATAGGCCTTCAAGTTTGAATTTGTGGCCCAGCCCCGTCACATGCGGTGAAAACATCGCACTGACAATGCTGCGCATTCGATTGGACGGCGGCACGGGCTTGATCAGGACCACATCTTGACGATCCGACAAAAACGGCGCCATCGCCTCTGGCAACATGTCACCAAACCTTTGACGCAAGGGATCAAGCGTGGTGACCACACCAACATGGCGGATCACTTGTCCGGCGGGCAGGAAATACCGCGTTCCAAGCGGATCAACCCGCATCACCATCGCCGCGTCGGGCGACTGTGAATGCCGCTTGCCATCGGGGCTTTCAACCTCAAGCTTGCCCATCACGTTGGTCGAACCGGACAACCATCCCGGCGGCAACGCATTTTTCACGTTGAAGTATGAATCCTCGCGGACATGAAGTTCGGCACGGTACAGATACATGCCGTTGCCAAAATCAAGACGTTCCAATCGGCCTTGCGCACCGGGCAACTCAAACAGATCACCATCGGCAAGGATCAGGTCGCCGACATCAGCATCGCGTTCGTACGCCGATACATCGTCAAACGCACCCCGCGCCGGGTCATCCTTTATCTGCGGCATTCGCTTCCCCAACGTCACGCCATGCATTTTGTCCACGGCTTTGTTGTCGCTTTATCACAGCTTATCTTATTGAAGTTGTTATCATTGATTGACGATTTCAACTGTGATGTGGCGCACGCTGGTTTAACGACCCTTGCTTACCAATGGATATGGGCTGTCGATCAAGAGGCGACATTTGAAACAAGCAAGGCAATCGGCTCATTTTGCCGGGCGACTTCTGCTTTTAGGCCCGCAACATCCATTTCCTCGTCTTTGACAAACTCGATGAACATCATGTTGACGTTGTTAAAGATCAATTCGCCCATTGCATCGCAATCAACATCCTTGCGCACGACCCCGCGTGACTGCAAAGACCGGAACAGATCGCAAACCTGCTTTGACAGACGATGATCAAGGGCTGTGTAGCGTTTGGAAAATGGCGTTTCGGGCTGTCCGATCGAAAGTGACATCGCGGTGCGCCACATTTCTTTGGATAAATATGTCAGTGAATGATCGTAATATTTACCGATCAAGTTGGCCAAAGCATCCCCGACATTTTCAATGTCACTTTCAATGATCGCATTGCCCGTATCCAACACTTCCTCGACCTCCATCGAGACCGTGGCCATCAGCATATCGCCCTTGTTTTTATAGTAATTATAAAACGTTCCGACCGATACACCGGCCATCTCGGCAATGTCTTCGATGCGCGCAGCATCATAGCCGACTTTGCGAAACAGGGTTGTTGCCGCGTCGAGAATGCGGCGGTTCTTGTCGGCTTTCTTTTGGGCACGCAAACCTAACATTCTTACTCCGACGAAAACTGAACAGGTTCAAAATTTACATTGACTCAAAAAATGAACACGTTCAATATTTTTTCAACGGCACCGCAACGAGTGCCGGGATATCCAAGAAAAGGGAGGCCTCAATATGAAATCAGGGAGAGCCAATGTTTCGTCACGTTTCCACGGGGAAAACCCGCAATAAGCTGCTTGGCGGCGCTGCGACCATGCTTTTGGGCGCACTTGCCATCGTTCCATCTGCGCAGGCAACCGAAGAACTCAACGCGCTTGTCTGGTGCGACCATACCGACCCGGCCTTGATCGCGCCGTTTGAGAAAAAATACGACGTCAAAGTCAATCTGAAGGAATACGAAGGCACGGGTGCTGGCCTTTCGATCATTGAACAATCGCGCGCCGGTGACTGGGATGTGATGGTGATTGACGGCGTTGATGTCCACCGCGCGGTTGACATGGGCATTCTGGCCGAAATTCCGGCCGATGCCTTGCCAACAGCCGATCTTTTCCCCGAAGTGGTTATGGCAGACAACAATATGGTCGATGGCAAAACCTATGCCGTCACCGAAAAGTTTGGCTACAACACCATCTCGTTCGACAAAACCAAAGTCGATCCCAAGGATATGGAAGACATGTCGGTGATCTGGTCGGACAAATATGCCGGGCGGATTGCAGTATATGACTATTACCTGCCGGTCATTGGGCTTGTCGGGCTGGGGCTTGATATTGATACGGCTGATCTTGGTGCGGATGACATGCCCGCCATCAAAGAAAAGCTGTTCGCCATGAAAAAGGCGTCCAAACAGGTCGGTGAAGTTGTTTCATCCCAAACCGCCCTTGCCACAGGTGAAGTCGATATTCTTGTTGGCGGTGGTGAATGGATCACCGCAGTTCTGTCCGAAGACAAACCGAACCTTGATTGGGTCATCCCCAAACAGGGCGGGCTTCGCTGGGCTCAATCAATTGCGGTGATGAAGGATTCCGAAAAGCCTGACTTGGCCCTGAAGTTCGTTCAATACATCCTGAGCCCCGAAGGTCAGGCGCGTCTTGCGACCTCGTCATGCTATTGGGGGATGCCCGCCAACGCCAAGGCTGGTGCGAACCTTACAGATGCGCAAAAATCCGCCCTTCGCTGGGACGATCAGGAAGGCTACCTTGCGAATTCGCAACTTTATCCGATCCCGGATGCCGATCTGGATGCCCAAATGCAGGATGCCTGGGTCGAGATGCTTCAACAGTAAGCCCCTCCCTTGCTTATTGTGTACCCACCATTGCCCCGTTTTTTTTTGCGGGGCAATGGTTCGAACTTGCGTTACGCTTGATCGACGGTCGCCCCCATTCCCACGCCACCAAAGAAAGCAACCGGGCCTTTGCCGGTCTTAATCGTTGCTGACAAGGATACCGTGATGGCTTCTGCCACGCTTGAAACACGCGAAAATCGCCGGGCATGGGGTTTTGTGACACCGGCCCTCCTATGGACCGTCGCGTTTTTCGTGATCCCGTTCATCGTCATGGCCGCCATCAGCCTTGCCACCCGCAAGGGCCGCGAGCTGGTCATGGCGTGGAATCTGGACAACTACATCGCATTTTTTGAAAAGGCCCATTTGCTTAAAGGGCTTTTTGTATCGCTTGAAATCACCTTTACCGTCACCCTCATTTCCGTCGTGCTGGCCTATCCGCTGGCATGGATCATTGCCGAACGGATCCCGCAAAAATGGCAACGCATGGCGCTGATCATGGCGATCCTGCCCTTTTGGACAAGCTACGTGGTGCGGTCCTATTCGTGGCTTTTGGTCTTGGCCAAAAACGGGGTAATCAACAATACCCTGATGCACATTGGCCTGATTGCCGAACCGCTTGAACTGGCCAGCACACGCTCGGCCACGGTAATTGGCTTTGTGCATTTCTTTGTCATGCTGCTGACCTTAACCATCTACGCCAATCTGGTGCAGATGCCACCAAACTACCGACGTGCGGCCGCCGACCTTGGAGCCAACGGGTTTCAGGTGTTTTGGCATGTGGTGTTACCGCTAACATTGCCGGGCATTATGGTCGGTGCGTTTCTGACCTTTGTTCTGTGCATTGGCGATTACATCACCCCGCAAATTCTGGGTGGCAATAACGAACTGGCTTTGCCGCAAATCATCATGCTGCAACTTGGTCGGCGCGCCGATTTCCCGATGGCCGCGACCCTTTCGATCATTTTGATGGTGGTGGTGACACTGGCCTATATCGCCTGTGCCCGCTGGCTTAAAATGGAAAGGACGTGATCATGATTTCATCGCGCTTTTCCAAGGTTCTGTCGTGGGCGTATCTGATCGCGCTGTATGGCTTTATCTTTTTACCAGTCGTGGTGCTGGTGCTGTTTTCGTTTCAGGATGGCCGCCTGCCGGTCCCGCCGTTTAATGGTGCGACCTTGAAATGGTACGGGGAGGTTTTCGCCGACAGCCGCCTGATGTCCGCCCTTGGCAATTCATTGATGGTCGCTATCGGGTCATCGACCATTGCCTGCGTTCTTGGTTTCTGTGCTGCCTATGGTCTGGCCCGGTTCATGTTACCGGCATCGCGGCTTCAGCGCGGGCTTCTGGTTGCACCAATGACGGTCAGCTACCTGATCATTGCCCTTGGTTTGCTCTCCACCTTTAACTGGCTCGGCGTGTCACTGTCACTTTGGACAGTCGCGATCGGCCATGTGGTGATTAATTTGCCGCTGTGCTTTGCCATCATTTATGCATCCATGGGCGACCATCAGAAAAACATCGAACGGGCCGCACGTGATTTGGGGGCAGCCGAATGGCAGGTCATGACCCAGATCAGCGCACCGATGTTGATGCCATCGATCCTCGCGGCATTTTTCCTGTCGGTGACCTTTAGCTGGGATGAATTTATCATCTCATTCCTGCTGTCGCGCTTTGACGTCACCCTGCCAGTTGAAATCTGGAGCATGCTGCGGTCGGGCCTGAACCCGAAAACCAACGCGGTCGGAAGCATTGTCTTCCTTGTATCGGTTGCCCTGCTGCTTATTCTTGAATTGAGTATCTTTAGAAGGACGGCAAAGAAATGACCGCCCCAGTCTCCATCCGCAATGCCACTAAAATCTTTGGCGATTTCACCGCCCTTAACGATGTCAGCCTTGAGATTGAGGCCGGTGAATTCATCGTTCTGCTGGGACCATCTGGCTGTGGCAAAACGACCCTTCTGTCGCTTCTGGGGGGCTTCCTGTCGCCAAGTTCCGGCACGGTTGAAATTAACGGGCAGGACATGGGCCATGTGCCGCCATCCAAACGCCCGACCACCACGATGTTTCAGGACTACGCCCTGTTTCCCCATATGAGCCTGCGTGACAATGTCGCGTTTGGCCTGAAAATGCGCAAAATCGGCAAGGCCGAACGCCATACCAAGGCCGAAGACCTTCTTGATATGGTCGGGCTGAAATCATCGGCCGATAAAAAACCGCACGAACTATCGGGCGGGCAACGTCAACGTGTTGCCCTTGCCCGTGCGCTCGCCGTTGAACCCGATGTGTTGTTGCTTGATGAACCGCTGGGCGCGCTTGATCTAAAACTGCGTCGCCAAATGCAGGATGAACTGAAAGCCATCCAGAAACGGGTTGGTACCACATTCGTTCACGTCACCCACGATCAGGAAGAAGCCATGGCGATTGCCGATCGGATTGTCGTGATGAATGCTGGTAATATCGAGGACGTCGGACGCCCCGAAGACATTTACATGCGGCCCAAAACCCTGTTTTCGGCAAGCTTCATGGGCGAGGTCAATTTCATCCCCGGCACCCTTGGCAAACGTCATGACGGTATGGTCGATGTTGATACGGTGCTGGGTCCTGTCAGCTTGGCCGAAACCGCACTTCGCGATGAGAACCTGACCAAGGGCACAAAAGTCACCCTTGCCATTCGGCCCGAACATTTCCGCGCCAGCACCGGAACCGGCCCGCGTATTACCTTTGGCAAGGCCAAGGTCACCGATGGTTCGTTCTTTGGCACCCATCACCGCGCCCATCTTGAACCCGTTGACGCGCCAGACATCGTCCTCACCGCTCATATGCCCCAATCAGCCGTGATTGAAGCCGGGGCGTGGATTGATCTGACGATTGATCCGGCATCGGTGGTTGTTCTGGCCGGGCACCCTGACACCACAAGAACCGAGGACGCGGCATGAGTATGGAACGCGCCAAAGCCGAAGACTGGTACAGCCTCAAACGTGTCGGTGATGACATCACCTATATCGGGGAGCCGTTTATCGAAGAGTTCTATCGTTGCAACATCTGGCACGTCCGCGGACGTGATGGCGATATGCTGATTGATAGCGGCATGGGGGTTGTGTCGCTCACCGAATGGGTGCCACTTGTGACCGAACGATCCGTTCAGGCCGTTGCCAGCCACACCCATTTTGACCATATCGGCTGTCATCACGAATTTGAAAACCGGATTTGCCATCGCTGCGAAGCCGACCTTCTGGCCCATCCAACCCGCCAAAACACCCTTGCCGATCCGTATGTCACCGATGACATTTTCACCAAACTGCCGCCCGCCCCTTATGCCTCAACCACTTATGCGGTCAAGGCCGCCCCGGCAACGCGGATTGTTGAGGACGGCGATGTGATTGATCTTGGGGATCGCACGTTTGAAGTCATTCACACACCGGGCCATTCACCGGGCGGCATTGCCCTTTGGGAAGCCAAAACCAGCATCCTGTTTTCCGGTGATATTGTGTATGATGGGCCGTTGATCGAAGACACCTATCATGCCAACGCAAAGGACTACGTTCGCTCCATGGAACGGCTTTATGACTTGCCCGTCCGTGTGGTTCACGGCGGACATTTCGCCAGTTACAGTGGTGAGCGCCACCGCGAAATTATCAAAAACTGGCTGCGGGAACGGACCTGAAAACAGGCCCGCTGCATTGAATGCAAAGACCACGGCACGGCCAACCAACCCAATATGATCAGGAAGACTTCCGATGCAAAACGCAGGTAAATTCTATATCGATGGCAAATGGATTGATCCGATTTCGTCGCAAAAAATGGACGTTATCAATCCCGCTACCGAACAGGTCATCACCCAGATTACGCTGGCCAGCGAAGAAGATGTCGATCTTGCGGTTGCCGCCGCCAAGCGCAGCTTTGAAAGTTACAGCCAGACCACCGTTGACCAGCGTCTTGGTTGGCTTGAAAAGCTTCTGTCGATCTACAAGCACCGGTATCACGACGTAGCCCAAACCATCACCGCCGAACTGGGCGCGCCGACCACCATGTCGCACGAACAGCAAGCCGCCGCAGGCGTTGATCATCTTGAAGATTTCATCAAGGCCCTCCGCGACCTTAAAACCGAGGAAACCCTGTATAATGGTGAAACGCTTTTGCGCGAACCGATTGGGGTGTGCGGCCTGATCACGCCGTGGAACTGGCCGATGAACCAGATTGTGCTCAAAGTCATTCCGGCCTTGGCGACCGGCTGTACCTGCGTGCTCAAACCATCCGAATTCACTCCACTGAACGCGATGCTTTATGCCGAAATGATCCATGAGGCCGGCTTCCCGGCCGGTAGCTTTAACCTTATTCAGGGGGCTGGCCCGATTGCTGGTGCTTCCATGTCACGCCATCCCGATATCGCCATGATGTCCTTTACCGGATCAACCCGTGCGGGTAAGGCGATTACCAAGGATGCCTCAGAAACCATCAAACGGGTTACTTTGGAGCTGGGCGGAAAATCGCCCAACATCGTGTTTGACGATGTCGATATCGAAGACCGCATTACCTTTAGCGTTCTCGATGTCTTTAACAACACCGGTCAAACCTGCGACGCGCCAACCCGGATGCTGGTGCAACGGTCGATCTATGACGATGCGGTCAAAGTCGCCAAGCGCGTTGGTGACGCTGCATCCGTCGGTGATCCAACGGTTGAGGGCAATCATATCGGCCCACTGGTCAGCCACATCCAATATGACCGGGTTCAAACCCTTATTCAGGCTGGTATTGACGAAGGGGCAAAACTTCTGGTCGGGGGTGTGGGCAAACCTGATGGCATCAACGAAGGATACTTCACCAAACCAACCATCTTTGCCGATGTGAACAATAATATGCGCATCGCACGCGAAGAAATCTTTGGTCCCGTCGTCGTCATGATCCCGTTTGACAGCGAAGAAGACGCCATCAAGATCGCCAATGATACGCCCTATGGTCTGGCGGCCTATATCCAGACCCCCGATGCGGCCAAGGCGGGCCGGGTTGCCCGTAAATTGCGGGCGGGTATGGTCCGCATCAATGGTGCCTTCCCGCGCGCCGGAAGCCCGTTTGGCGGCTACAAGCAATCGGGCGCTGGCCGTGAAGGTGGTATGTTCGGCCTTGAAGATTTCATGGAAATCAAAATGCTACACAAGCCCTGATCACAGAGAAAAAACCTTACTCTAACAAGGCCCCGGCATGTTCCGGGGCCTTTTGGTTTTGAGACAAAATATACCGCGCAACCGGTTGCAATCCTCCCCACATGATATAGGGCTGGTAATGATTGAGCCGGGCACTATAATCCCATCGTTAATCGATAAAGTGAGGGGTCCGGACAACGGATCGTCGAAGGATTGGGAGACCACAAATGAACGCAATGTCCTTTTCTGAAATGGGACTTTCGGCCCTGAAAAGGCGACAGTTTGATGCGGCGATCAACATGCTGCGACAGGCACTTGGCGAAGATGAAGACAATTTGAATGCCCGGTTTGGCCTGGCCCGGGCCCTGCATGAAAAAGGTTCGATCACCGAAGCACTTGGCGAATATCGTACGGTGCTGCAATCTGATGAAGGCCACGAAGACTGCCTGCATCACATTGCACGCGCTCTGCTGCAAAACGGGGATGCGCGCAGCGCCCTTAACCACGTTGATATCCTTTTGCGCAGCAAGCCAACCGACGCGGAATTTCTGACATTGCGCGCGCAAGCCTTGATGGAACTTGACCACGCCGAAAGTGCCCTGGCGAGTTTGCAAACCGCAGCCCATCACAATCCGGGGTCGGAAAAAATCCATCGGCTTATGGCCGCATGTTACCGGATCAGCGAAGATGGCGAAGGCGAACGCCGTGCTGTCGAACAGCTGTTGCGGATCGACCCGACGTCGATGACCGCAGCCAACGACCTTGCGGTGATTGATCTGCGCGAAGGCCACCCGATGACGGCGTTTGAAACCTATGAGAAAATCCTTGCCCAACAGCCAGAACATGCGCAAGCCACCCTTAACCGGGCGATTGCGCTGACGGTGATGGGCGGCATGGATCATGATGCGATCTGGGATCGGGTGATGGATGTCTGTTCCGACATCGATGATCTTGACGACATCCGCGCCCTCGCCGACACGCTGGCGAAACTGCCCGATGCCAAACGCAAAGGCAGCTCCGAGGCCGCCGCCCTGACAGCGCGTGCCGCCTTGGCCAAAGTTGCCTATTAAAAAAAACAAATGCCCGTGTAACAGCACGGGCATTTGCCAAATCATAATACAGTCATAAGGATGCACAGCAAATGCTGACGTATCCTTTTTTATTGGGATGGTTAAGACACCGCGACAGTTTCCGCCGTTGGTGTCACCGAACGGGTTTTCACCCAAGCCAGAATACCCGCCACACAGATGAAGGCTGCAATACATCCGACGATAAAGGGTGCATTGCTGTTCATTCCGGCAAGAACCCCACCCAGCAAGACGGCAACAGTTTCCGCCAGAACGTGGACGGACCGATAAATGCCAAGTGCCTGCCCCTGTTCATGCGCCCCGGTCCCGTTGGAAATAAACAGGCTGGTGGTGACCTCACACCATGCAATCCCGAATGCCGCAATACACATCGGCACGAATATCCAGACCAGCCCATCGGGCAGGATAAAGGTCAACAACCCAATGCCAAGGAACAAGTGCCCAAGGACCGCAACCCCGCGCAATCCAATCGGACGCTGGGCTCGTTCGACGGTTAAGCCGGCAATGATCAACGGGATCGAAATGATCGCCGAGCACATGCCAAGGAAGCTGCTGGTCACATCGTGGTTTTGAACCAGATACACCCCAAAGAAACAGAAGAACAAAAAGATCGCGCAATAACTAAAGAACGATACGACAAAGGCCGGTAACAGCCCCGGATCGGTCAAGGTTTGCCAGATAGTCCGACTGGTTTGCGGACCGTCGTCGGGCGTGCGTCCCCGGCGCCGCGCATATTCAGGGATCCGTAAAACAACTGCGACCACCAGCAGGTTAAAGCCATACATACCCGCAGCAAAAAAGAACGGCCACGACACGTTAAAGGATGGATGGATTGTCGGGTCCGAAAAGAACCCGCCCATCAACGGACCAATGATCCAACCGACATTAATCGCCACCGTCAGAAGACCGAAATTGCGCACCTTGTTTTCGGGTGTGCTGATATCTGATGCAATCGATTGTGCAATCGCCATGTTGCCTTCGCACAGGCCCGACACAAACCGACCGATCAACACCATTGGCAGGTTCGCGGTCGCAACCCCAACCGCCACCACGATATAGCCACTGGCCGCCCCCAAAAGAGACGCTAGCAAAACCGGCTTGCGCCCGATTTTGTCCGACATCCGTCCCAGCCACGGCGCACCGACAAACTGCCCAATTGGATAAAGTGCCATCGCGACCCCAAGCAGGATGGTGCGGTATTGTTCCGGCACAGATGGGTCAAGAAAGCCAAGCTCAGGCTTTAAAAACATCGGACCGAAAACAGGATAGGGCAAACTAAAACCGGCAAAGCCAAAAAGAACAGTCAGAAAGACTGCTGACATTGCCTTGTTTTCCTGCGACATGAGAACTCCGTGGGGCTTTGGTATTATGTGTAATTAACGTGATCAAGGTGGTGGAGGCAGGCAGGCGCACTCAGGGTTGGGGCATTTCGGTCGCCGGGGCGGCATACCGCCGGGCAAGGGATCGCACCTTTTGATGTGCATCATCGACCTGCCATCCGGCACCAATCAGCAAATCGGCCAACGCATCACACAGGATATTGACCGCATTTTTGCGCAATTCCTGCCCGTAATGCCGGTCGGTGATTTCGGATAAAACCAGCACATTGATGCCGTATCCCAATCCCCAACTGCCAAGATTAAGGTTCCGCGCACGGTCCGTCCGCTCGGGAAGGTCACCCGAAATACCCAGTGCATCCGCGCCCGCATTCAAAAACGTCTGAAACATCTCGGTCACGGCACCAATCTGGTCAAGCTGCGCCTGATGACGGGCCGGTGTTGCCCGTTTCCAGACCGATGGTGCCAAGGCCAGATATTCGGCCTCGAACAATTGCGGATGATCGATGGAAAAGCGCAGATCAAGCAAACTGGCGATGATGTATTTCTCAATCGCACTGCCGTCATGATTGCGCGCAATGTCAAATTTTTGCGCCCGTTTGGCCCCCGCCATGACGGCCAAGCCAATCAGAAGGTCTTCCTTGCTGGCAAAATGTCCGTACAGGGTCCCAACCGAAATCCCGCACATCTTTGCCAAATCTGATATTTTCAGCTCAAAGAAACCGACTTCTGAAATCAGTTTCCCTGCGTTATCAAGGATTAATTCTTCGCGGTTTTGGCGTTTTTCCATGCGGTTCTGGGCTACCATGTCAGGCCAGTCTTCCATCCATTGGATCATAAATGACGTAAAATCGAATTTGGTTCATTTTTTAATTTGAAACAATCGCTGTTTTTGCATAGGTGGGTTTCCAACTGATATTCGCCCCTGTTTTCAGTGATGAGCATACCTTCACCTTACCTGCACGCACGCCAATATCTGATTGCGCAAGAACGGACAGGCCAAACACGCAACCCTTTGTCAGAATGCAGTCGCCAGCTTATCCATAACCCATCGGATTTTTATCGTGACACCACTGCCCGACGCCACAATTCCAGACCGCTTTATCCGGGTGATCGATCATATCGACAGCCATCTTGAAAGCGTTCCGGGTGTTAAGGTTCTTGCGGGCATTGCCGCCTATTCGCCCTATCACTTTCACCGGCAATTCGCGGCCCTGTTTGATATCCCCGTCGCGCAATATGTTCGGCTGATGCGACTGCGCCGTGCGGCCCATGCATTGGCATTTCGCACCAATCAGCAAATCATCGAAATCGCGTTTCAGGCCGGGTACGAAACACCCGAAGCCTTTGCCCGCGCCTTTCGCAAAATCCATGATCAAAGCCCGACGGACTTTCGCGCCGCCCCCGATTGGGAAAACTGGCAAGCCCCCTATGACAAACTACGCACCGTCAGAGCCAGGAGCAACAGGATGACCACCCCCTCTGTCGGCGACATCGCCGTCATCGATTTTCCGCGAACCCGCACGATCTGCCTTGATCATCACGGACCACAAGCACACCTTGGCCACACCATTCGGCGTTTCATTGACTGGCGCCGTGCACACCACCTGCCCCCATCAAAGGCTGCGACATTTAACATCATCTGGTGTCATCCCGATGATACGCCGCCCGCCGATTTCCGGTTCGGACTTGGAGTTGCCACACCCAACCGCCTTACCGCGGATGATGCAAATATGGGACTGTATGAATTGATGTTACCGGCAATGCGCTGTGCGAAGCTGCGCCATATTGGCAGTGACCAAATGATCGGCGACAGCGCCCTACGCCTGTATCGGGACTGGTTGCCCCAAAGTAGCGAAACACCGGGCGACTTCCCGCTGTTTTTTCAGCGCGTTTCGTTTTACCCCGACGTTCCCGACCACGAGGCCATCACCGATATCTTCCTGCCGCTGGCGTCATAGCCATTTCACAAGGAACAGCCCCCATCGCTCGGCCCATTAGAATTACAGGACCGCACGAAGGGGTGTCGGGTATATAATACACCGACAAGGGAACTGATTTTCTCATCGAACGTTTAAAGTAAGGTACTCATTCCTCTCACCCGCAGTTCTTTGGGCTGCAGCAAAAAGAACGGGGCTGTTTCGAAATGTTCCAACGCTTCATCCGAATATGGGAATTTCTAAGTCACAGCCTTTGGTTCACTCCACTGCTCTATGCGTTTGGCGGCGTTATTCTGGCCTTGCTCTCTGTGCGTGTTACCGATGCGGATATTGCGGCAAGCCTGCCCGACTTCTGGCCGCAGTTTAGCACCACCGAAACCGCACGCGATTTGATATCAACCTTGCTGGCGACCCTTGTCACGATGACAACGTTTGCCCTTTCAATCACAATGGTTGTCCTGACTTTGGCCGCCGGGTCCCTTGGCCCCCGAACCATTCGCAATTTCATGG
Organism: Thalassospira lohafexi; assembly: GCF_002844275.1. Classification (GTDB taxonomy): domain Bacteria; phylum Pseudomonadota; class Alphaproteobacteria; order Rhodospirillales; family Thalassospiraceae; genus Thalassospira; species Thalassospira lohafexi. Next base: position 262,327 of record NZ_NXGX01000004.1, on the reverse strand, counting down.
GTGATCCTAAAACCCAAAACGCGATTGGCTGCTTTGTCGGATCAATCCTGTTTTTCATCGGCGTGCTCGTCATCATGGGGGGTGCAACCCAACCCGATCAGGTTCCGCAAATCGCAACCATGTCGGCCATCGGGCTTTTTGTGGTCTGCCTGTTTGTGCTGATCCTGTTTGTCCATAACCTCGGACGATCGATTGTCGCCGATCAGGTCATTCACCGGGTTGGCAGCAACCTTGAAGACACAATTTCTTCTGCCCTCGATACCCTTAAAAGCCCGATTGAGGCCGCCCAAAAAGATCACTGCACCCTGCCCGAGAGCACCGACATCAACGATGTTAGCGCTATCATCGCGGCAAAATCGGGCTATGTGCAGGGACTTGATTACGATCATTTGCGCGATGTCGCGATCAAACACGACATCACGATCGCGCTGATTGTTCACGCCGGACAGCACGTCATTAAAGGCGAAACCATCGGTGAAATAAAATCCCCTGACGATGAGGGCGCATCAAACATCGATATGTCGGCCTGTCAGGAAGACACCGCCAAGCACATCATGATCGGCAATCAACGCACCGAGATGCTTGATATCGAATTTGCCCTGCGCCAACTTGTTGAAATCGCACTGCGCGCCCTGTCCCCGGGGATCAATGATCCCTTTACCGCCATTGCCGTGATTTACCGTCTGGGTCGGGCCCTGCCAAAGGCAATGTCATTTCATTACCCTGTCGGGTTGTGGAAGGATGACGACGATCAGAACCGCCTTTACGGCTACCTTCCCGATTTTGGCGGCATGCTCGGCGCGGCCTTTAACCAAATCCGGCAAGCCGCCACGGCCAAGCCCGATGTTTTGCTACCGATGGCCGAAGTGCTTGAAAGCCTGATTGGCTTGACCGAAAACACCGAGCAACGTGATATTCTATGTCGTCATGCAAAATTGATCGGCCATGCCGCCGCACGTGACATCCCCGAAGCATCAGACCGTCAGGCTGTTGAACGCGCTGTCAAATGCATCTTGCGCAAGAGAACGGCCTAACCCGATCATTTGGTCCGTTTAACTGGTGGTACCGTCCCAGTCACTTACCTGAATCCCATAAAAAAGGGTCCCACGCGGGGACCCTTTTTTACATTCGTTTCTGGGGCGATCAGCCTGCGATATGGGCTTCAATCGCGGCCAGTGCGGCGTCCGCCTGCGACGGGTCTGAACCACCGCCCTGCGCCATGTCCGGGCGGCCACCGCCACCTTTGCCACCGAGTTTTTCAACACCGATACGCACCAGATCGACAGCACTGTATGTGTCTTTGAGGTCTTCGGTCAGGCCAACCACGATGGACGCCTTGCCACCATCGTTGGAAATCAGGGCAACGATGCCCGATCCCATCTGATCGCGCAACTCATCAACCATGCCTTTGAGTTCCTTGGCCGGAATACCGTCAAGCGCACGCAGGGCCATTTTAACGCCGTTAACGTCCTTAAAGGCATCGCCACCCGATGCCTCAGCCGATCCTGCGGTTGCCAGCTTTTTGCGAAGGTCGGAAACTTCGCGTTCCAGACGGCGCCGTTCATCGACAAGCGCCTTCACACGGGCCGGGACGTCTTCGGGGGCGGCTTTAAGGTCGGCTGCCACCGTGCTCAGCACGTTTTCGCGTGCGGCCATATAGTTCGCCGCGTCCGATCCGGTCAGGGCTTCGATCCGGCGCACGCCGCTTGAAACCGCGCCTTCGGAAACGATTTTAAACATACCGATATCGCCGGTGCGTTTGACATGCGTACCGCCGCAAAGTTCAAGCGAATAGGCATGTTCGTTGGCTTCGGGCAGGCCCATCGACACAACACGGACTTCATCGCCGTATTTTTCACCAAACAGCGCCATCGCGCCCAGTTCAATCGCCTCATCGGGCGTCATCAAACGGGTTGATACTTCACTGTTTTCACGGATCAGGCGGTTGACATCGGTTTCAATCAGCGCGGCCTGCTCGGCCGTGACCGGTTTGGGATGGGACACGTCAAAGCGCAGGCGGTCGTTGGCCACCAGCGACCCTTTCTGGGTCACATGATCGCCAAGATGTTTGCGCATCACCGCATGCAGCAAATGGGTTGCCGAGTGGTTGGCGCGCAGCGAGGATCGGCGCGCATGATCAACGCGGAATTCTGCCGCATCGCCAACTTTAACAGAGCCCTCAATCACTTTGCCAAGATGCACATGCAAGGTGCCGAGCTTTTTCTGCGTCGCGCTGATTTCAATCACCGCACCGGCTTCGGTTTTGATGATGCCAGAATCGCCCTGCTGGCCACCAGACTCCCCAAAGAAGGTCGTCTGATTGGCAACAAGCGCGATTTCGTCGCCCTTGGCAGCAGTTTTAACTTCGGCACCGTCCTTGATCAGGGCCGTGACCACACCTTCGGCGGTTTCGGTTTCATAGCCGAGGAATTCTGTCGCACCATCGCGGTCCTGAATATCAAACCAGACTTCTTCGGTTGCCGCCTCGCCCGAACCCGACCATGCGGCACGCGCCTTGGCCTTTTGTTCTTCCATGGCGGTGCTAAAGCCGTCTTCATCAATACCGATTTTGCGTTCCTTGAGCGCATCGGCCGTCAGATCAAGCGGGAAGCCATAGGTGTCATAAAGCTTGAACGCGACATCGCCCGAAAGGATTGCGCCTTCGTCCATGCCATCGGTCGCATCGTCAAGCATCTTAAGCCCGCGATCGAGCATGGTTTTAAAGCCCTGCTCTTCAAGCTTGAGTGTTTCTTCGATCAAGGCCTGCGCACGCACCAGTTCGGGGAAAGCCCCGCCCATTTTGCGGACCAGTGCCGGGACCAGTTCATACATTACCGGGTCTTGCGTCCCGACCATATGAAGATGACGCATGGCACGGCGCATGATCCGGCGCAGAACGTTCCCGCGACCGGCATTGGACGGCAAAACACCATCCGCAATCAGGAAGCTGGTCGAACGCAGATGGTCGGCAACCACGCGGTGCGACACATTATGCGGCCCATCAGGGTCGGTATTGGTGAAATCAGCCGATGCTTCGACCAAGGCACGCATCAGATCAATGTCATAGTTGTCGTGCTTGCCCTGCAAAACGGCGGCAATACGTTCAAGCCCCATGCCGGTATCAATCGACGGTTTTGGCAGATCGACCCGATCCCCATTTGCCATCTGTTCATACTGCATAAAGACAAGGTTCCAGATTTCAATGAACCGGTCACCGTCTTCTTCCGCACTGCCCGGAGGACCACCCCAGATGTGATCGCCATGGTCAAAGAAGATTTCCGAACACGGGCCGCACGGGCCAGTATCGCCCATCGACCAGAAGTTATCGGATGTCGGAATGCGAATGATGCGGTCATCAGGAAGACCAGCGATCTTTTTCCACAGCGAATAGGCCTCGTCATCGGTGTGATAGACAGTCACCAGCAGCTTATCCGCCGGGAGGCCGTATTCCTTGGTGATCAGATTCCAGGCAAATTCAATTGCGTTTTCCTTGAAATAATCGCCAAACGAAAAGTTGCCGAGCATTTCAAAAAAGGTGTGATGGCGGGCTGTTCGACCGACATTTTCAAGGTCGTTATGTTTGCCCCCGGCGCGTACGCATTTCTGCGACGTGGTCGCGCGCGAATAGTCGCGCTGTTCCTGACCGGTGAAAACGTTCTTGAACTGAACCATCCCGGCGTTGGTGAACATCAGGGTGGGGTCATTGCGCGGCACCAGCGGGCTGGATGAAACAACTTCATGGCCGTTCTTGCGGAAGAACTCCAGAAACGTGGTGCGGATATCATTAACGGTCTGCATATCTCTCCAACCCGGAAAACGCGGAACAAACACACCCGCAACACCGCGGGCAGGACTGCCCTATTTAGCGGCTCGGCCCTGCGCTGTCCAGTCGGGGAAAGGCTTTGCGGTGTTTAAGTCAAGATTTCCGCATTTATATACGGCAGATATGCCGTCGTCAGGCCATCGCGGGTGAAACGTTATTCAAGAACCGGGCGCATAAAACTGCGTTCATAGCTGATGATGCTGCGGTTGCGTTTTTCAAGGTCGAGCGTTGCGACACAATCGGCGTCATCGGCCATGCGGTTGCGATAATCCTCATAGGCCGCAAGGCTTGGGAAGCTAAACAGCGCATAGGCGATGTTGCTTGCCCCTTCGTGGGGCAGGAAATAGCCGTGATGGGTGCCACCCATGCGATTGACGATGGGAATCCAGCGACGGGCATAATCCTCGAACTCGGGGATCTTATGCCCATCAATGATGTATTTCAGATAGCAGGTGATCACGGCCAAACCCTTTGGAAACCGTATGTATCAACGAATGCCTAGTTGGTGCCTTCCTGAATCTGCTCACCCAGTTTTTCAACATCACGGCCAAAACCGGCTGCGGTTTCACACGCGGCAAGTGACATACCAAAACCGGCAATCAGCGCCAGCGCCAAAATACGTTTCACAAGGACCGACATCGTTTCTTTGCTCCTGCCTTTAACGACATGTTGATTTTGAAGCACGAAGCTTCGGGTTCAACCAAGTTTATACACGATTGATGATGCTTAAAAGCGGCAAAAATCAGGTTGTTATATTGTCCCCGGAGCATGCAACTGGCAACTGTTTACTTGGTATTTGCCCAATGGGCACACAGCAAAACGGGCGCGCCGTAGCACGCCCGTTCTGGTTTGCTCGTGTTATTTTTGCACCTGATCAGACAGGTGGGCCGCGCCCACGCAACGCATTGACCAGAAGTGAAACGAGGAACAGCACGATAAAGACAAAGAACAGTATCTTTGCAATTCCAACGAATGTCCCGGCCAGACCACCAAAACCAAGAACGGCGGCGATCAGGGCAAGAACCAGACAAAAGATTGCCCAACCCAACATAGCTTTCTCCTTATTCTGTGCGGTTTATCCCCCGCCCCAACGGAACGGGATCACACCGGAATGGTGCGATAAAACTTAACGCACGGAAGAATGAATGGCTTACTCAGCTTCTTCCTGAATGGCTTCGCCGGCATCTTCGACGTCCTGACCAAAGCCTTCTGCAGTTTCACAGGCGGCAAGGCCGAGCCCCATACCTGAAATCATTGCAATGGCGAAAATCTTTTTCATAATATCAGACATCTTGTTTGCTCCTGTTTGCTTGCAGATGTTTGTATTGATTAAACTGTTCACACTAAACAAACGGGGCAGTTGCAAACTTGTTCCACTCCCCACTGCCAAGTTGTTGATTTGGCAAGATTAAGGCAGGCGAAATCATAGGTTTTCTATTGACTTACACCAATCGTGATCATTTTGGGGCACGTGAAACTCTGGGTGTTTAATCCGTATTTTCGACATATAGAAACAACGGGCGTGCCAATGCACACCCGCTTTAGTCACCTTGATCGTATGGGGCGCACACCAAGCCCCCACTGGCTGTTTACGGCAAACCAAGGAATGTTGCGATTTGGTCGGCAATCTGCCGATGGACTAAACTGCGATCAGTTCCCATCGGGTCCGTGCAAATCGGATCATCGTCCATTTCTTCAAGAAGCTTGGCGGCACCGGGTTCACATTCCGCCAGAAATGTCAGGTGATAGGCCGGGGCAAACACCGCCAAGGATGCATCTTTTACCTTTGCGACAAGGTTGCTACCTGACGCACTGACATCCCCCGCCAGCCAGCCGTGCTCTTTGCCCAGCTTGATAAACAGCACGGGATTTGACACATCGGCCAGACTGTCGGGTTTGACGGCAAAGGACATTCCCGGTTCGATTGCGACGGTTTTGCTAATCCGCGTGTCGCGATAGCCGTTTGTGAAATCGTCGGGCAAATGCGCGAAATCCACCCCGCCCTTTTTATAGAAAATGCAATCTTGCGCGCTGTCTTGATATTTAACGCAATAGTCGCGGTAAGCCGCGCGATCAAACTGCATCCCCGCAAGATTAAGAACCGTTGTCCCGCCAAGTGAGAACCCAACGGCAGATATGTTGGTGGTGTCGATGTAGGGCGCAAACTCAGGATTGGCGAGAACCTGATCAAGGGCGGCTGTGACATCAAGGGCACGTTGCCCCAGATACATCGTCCGGCGCGGGGATGAGTCGCCTGTGGTGGTGCCGGGGTGATTAACCGCCAGAACAATCGCACCGCGCAATGCCAGTTGCGATGATAGCCAGCCGATCCCATCCATATTGCCCCCCGATCCATGCGACAGTAATATGAGCGGATGTTTGCCCGGTTCGACTGCCGCCCCGATATAGGCATTCGTACTTTGCCAGATCGCACTTTTGCCGACCGGGGCCACATATATGTGGCTGCCCGCAGGATACCAGATTGATGCTGCAAGCGGTCTGGACCGGTGGGCAGCCTGCACGTCGAACCGATCATACCCGGCAATGTCTTGTCCGGCCGTGGCAGGCATGGATGTCGCCGCGGTAAAAAGACCCAGCCCCAAGGCCAGCAGCATCGCAAAAGTTACATGTTTCATGATTTCAATCCGTGTTTTAATGTTTAACGGTTTGAAATTGCGCCGGTTTGCGCGGTGTGGCGTCCTCGAACCGGTTTTAGGACACGCAAAACCGGTTTCAGGACATGGTTGATAAGTTGATTAAACGCCGATGATCGTTTTACCCGTTCCGATGGTTGTTGCCCTGCTGCTGGGTTTTCTGTTCTTGCGCGCAACCCTGTTTACCGAGACGCCCCGGCTTCTGGCAGCGTTGCTTTTGGCGTGTGCATGCCAAAGTGTGACGGTATCGGTTGTGCAATATTACGGGGTCAGCGAATTACGCTTGCTCCAACCGATCACCGCATCACTGATCCCGGCATTGGCGTGGGTCGCCTTCCTTGAAGGCGCGATAAGATCGCAACCCAAATCCCGTGATCTGCTTCATTTTCTGATCCCGATTGTGATGGCATGTGCGGTGTTGGCCATTCCGGTCACCATCGACGCTTTGCTTGCCGTGATATTTGTCGGCTATGGGGTGGCGATCCTTGTGATGTTGCATCGTCATAGCGATGACCTTGCCAATACGCGGCTGGCATCGGGGCATTTCCCCGCTGTGATCTGGCGGATCATTGCCATTGCGCTGATTGCATCCGCGATCAGCGACATTTGCATCACACTTGCGCTCAGCTATGGCTACCGCGGGGCGCCGGGCCTGATTTTGAGTGTTTTTTCATCTGTGGCGCTCTTGATGATCGGTTTTTTGTGCTTGTCGCCCGACATCGTCACCGAACCTGTTGAGGGGGACGGTGACGAATATGACGCCCCATCAAACGCGCCCGGACTGCACCGACAGGAAAACGCGCCTCATAAAACCAATGAGGATGTGCCCGTTCACGCCATCATGGAACAGCTTGAAGCACTGGTCATTGGCAAGAAGCTTTATCTTGATCCTGATCTGACGCTGGCACGGCTGGCGCGGCGGTTGGGCTTTCCGCTTAAGCAGGTTTCAACCGCGATTAATCTTGTCACTGGCGAAAACGTGTCGCGCTATATTAACAAGCTGCGCATTGAACATGCCTGCCGGGAATTGGAAACGGGACAGAACGTCACCACCGCCATGCTGGCAAGTGGCTTTAATACCAAATCAAACTTCAACCGCGAATTCCTGCGTATCACCGGCAGCACGCCAACCAAATGGCAAAGCCATTCGACCGTGACACAGCAAACCAGCATCTCACAGTAATCAGCCCCCAGACACCTCGGCACACAAAAACGGGCGCGCCCAAAGCACGCCCGTTTCTTAGTCGTAGATCAAAGAAGATCAATCGTCGTTTGACGGATCTTCTTCTTCTTTCATGTTGGTCATGGCCTCAGAAATCAGACCGGCACTTTCGCGAATGCTGGCTTCGATTTCCTTGGTCATTTCGACATTTTCGCGCAGGAAGCTTTTGGCATTCTCACGGCCCTGCCCGATGCGGGTCGAGTTATAGGAGAACCAGGAGCCTGATTTTTCGACAATGCCAGCCTTCACACCAAGATCAAGGATTTCGCCCATCTTGGAGATGCCTTCGCCGTACATGATATCGAATTCGACCTGTTTGAACGGCGGTGCCATTTTGTTTTTAACAACTTTGACACGGGTCTGGTTGCCCACGACCTCGTCACGGTCCTTGATCTGACCGATGCGGCGAATATCAAGGCGGACAGACGCATAGAATTTAAGCGCGTTACCACCAGTCGTGGTTTCCGGGCTGCCAAACATCACACCGATCTTCATACGGATCTGGTTGATGAAGATCACCATGCAGTTGGACCGGGAAACCGAACTGGTCAATTTACGCAGCGCCTGGCTCATCAAACGGGCCTGCAGGCCAACGTGGGTATCACCCATCTCGCCTTCAAGCTCGGCGCGCGGCACGAGGGCTGCGACCGAGTCAATGACCAGAACATCAATCGCACCTGAACGCACCAGCGTATCGGCGATTTCAAGTGCTTGCTCACCGGCATCTGGCTGCGAAATCAGCAATTCGTCGGTGTTAACACCCAGTTTGCGAGCATATCCCGGATCAAGCGCGTGTTCCGCATCGACGAAGGCACAGGTGCCGCCCAGTTTCTGGGCCTCGGCCACCGTATGCAGCGCCAGTGTGGTTTTACCCGAACTTTCCGGACCATAAATTTCAACAATACGGCCCCGCGGCAAACCGCCAATGCCCAGTCCGATATCCAGACCAAGCGAACCGGTCGAAATCGAGGAAATATCAACGGCGCTATCGCGCTGGCCGAGCTTCATAATCGAGCCCTTGCCAAATGCGCGTTCAATCTGCCCGAGGGCGGCTTCGAGTGCCTTCTGCTTATCCATAGTATCCTTATCCACCAAATGCAGCGCGGTCTGAATCATTGCTCGAACTCTCTTATTCCACAGGGCCGGGTAGGATGCAACGCAGGCGGTTCCCCGGACCTAAATGCGGAACGCCACCGCTTAAGAAGCCTGCTGCCTTAACAGATTGAATTGCCTGTGCACGCCAGCAGAGCGCTTGAGAACATAATGCGAACATTTACATAGAATTTCCGATGTTGCAAGTTTGTTCTCATTTGCGGTTCTGAATATTTGGATCAAACACCCCCGTATTGACCGCCCTCTCATGCCCCACCATACCGTGATGCTGCGGAAAATAAGGAAATTACGTCGTGATTTTCAGATGTTCGTGCTTATGCGCATGACCATGATGATCGCCACCGTGGTGATGGGATTCCACATGCATCTCGCCGGGCACGGAATAAAGTTCACCGTGGCGGACACCGGGCTGGGCCAGAACCTTATCGGCAAAGGCACGAATTTCGGCAAGACTGCCGCGCAGTGTCACGCTTTCAAGGCAGGTATCATGATCAATGTGAAAATGAACTGTCGATACCGTTAAATTATGATGTTCGTGCTGAGTACTCATCAGGCGGGATGCCAGCATGCGTTCTTCGTGATCATACACATAATTCAAGACCGCAATCCCCACCCCGTTTGCATCTTCAGCAAGCTTGGTGTTTTGCAGTTTTTCACGGATCAGGTCGCGAAATCCTTCGGATCGGTTGGTATAGCCGCGCTGATTAAGAAAGGCATCGAAGGCCTCCATCAAATCATCTTCAATCGATACGGTGACGCGGGTCATCACAATTCCCTTTTCAAAATCATCGGCTTGACTCGTATGAACAAATTTGAAAAGTTCATACTTCCTTTTCTATAGACCTAATTTCCCAAAGGATAGCAGATGTTTCAATCAAAGTTCGCACCCGGTGTGATTATTGCCGCCCTTGGCTGTATTTTGAGCGGTGTGGCAACCGCCCACGAATTCACCACAACCAGCAGCCCAACCGATGTCAAACCGGGCGATACGGCGACTTTCACGCTTGATTCAAGCCATCTGTTTGGCACCCCGGAAGAAGCCGAAGCCGCCAAGCATCTTCGTGCGACTTTGATCACGCGCGATCAGAAAACAGCCCTTGATTTCAAAATCAACCCTGATGCCCCCAACCTGATCGGGACGTTTGATGTGCCAGAAACGGCCGCGTGGCTGTCAGCGCATCGCCTGCCCGTCGTGTGGGCACAGACTCCCGATGGTTGGCAGGAAGGCGGTCTTGATCAACATACCGATGCGATTGCCGCGGTCCGCTATGAAAAATTTGCCAAACATCTGGTTGGCGCAGCGTCCGGCGATGGCGCCGATGATTTCGTCAAAACCCCGATTGGCGACAAACTTGAAATTGTCCCGCTTTCTGATCCCCGCGATACCGCGATCGGTCAGGATGCCACGTTCCAGATCCTGCTTGATGGGCAGCCCCTCACAACCACGGTCTTGGCGACTTACGGCGGATTTACCGATACGCCGTCGTCATGGGCCTATGCCAGTGAAACACTGACCGATGAACGCGGCAGCGGCATTGCCAAGGTCCGCATCAGTGCGCCGGGCATGTGGGTGGTACGGGTTGCCACCGATGTTTCTGATCAGGAACAGGGCATTCGCGGTCATAACCTGCGGGCGACCCTGACCTTTAATGTCGCAGATTAAATCGATGCCCTCAGAGGTCAGATGCATGGTCAGACTCATGGCAAAACGAATAGTCATACAAATGATCAAACCACTGCCCGCTGTGGTAATGGCGTTGACGGCCCTGCTTTGTGCAGGGTCGTTAACCGCACATGCCCACGGGGCCGGATGGCAGGTTGCAGACAATAGTCATACAATTAATTATCGCTTTGGCTATACCGACGGGACGCCAATGGCCTTTGCCGAGGTCGTGGTAACCGGCCCGAATGGCAAAACATGGCAAAAGGCCCGCACCGACCGTACCGGCCATTTTGCCTTTGGGGTTGATCGCGAAACGATCGGCGAAGATATATCCGGTGCGCTTTCAAACGGTTGGCAGATCAAGGTTGCCGATGGCATGGGACACATCGTCAACCTAACCCATCATGCACCCGAGCTCGGCCCCAAAGACGCAACGGCGACAAAGGCCAGCCCCACAAAACAACATACATCGCTACGCGGAACATCCGCCCTGTTTGATTTGCCCGTTTGGGCAGGTGCTCTGTTTGGCATGAGCCTTTTGGTCAATCTTTTTGGCGGCGTGTTCCTGTGGTCCCGGCGGGTCAAACCAACCTAAGGTTGGCCCGAAATACATCAGTGCATAAACAAAAGCGCAACACCGCAAAAGGCAAGGCAGGTGCCCATCACCGCCTGCCAGCCGACCGGTTTGCGCAAGATCGCCCCTTCAAAGACAATCAGGATCACCGGCGGCAGCGCCATCAAGGTTGATGCAATCCCGACATTGGCATTTTGCACCGCCAGCATCGACAACCACACCCCCACCGCCGGCCCGATCAACGCCCCCAGAAACAGCCATTTGCCGACATCAGGCGCAATACAGGCGGTCACAGTCCGGCGAACCCGCCCAAGCAAAAGCGCAAAGCCCCACATGGCAATCACCGCCACCATGGTCCTGATCCATGTTGCCGACAGGGCAGAATAGCCGCCGATCAGGGCATATTTGGCCGTGATCAGATTGCTGACCTGACCAATCGCCCCGCCAAGACCAAACAGAATACCAACCACATAATTGCGTCCGGCCAATCCCACCGGACGGCCTTTTTTACCGACAATCACCAGCAAAACGCCACCAACCCCACAGGCAATACCGGCAATTTCAATTGGTATGAGGATTTCATCAAACAACACCCAGGCCAACACCGCCCCCATGATGGGCACGGTTGACATCAACAGCATCGAAAGACGCGCGCCCAGCATGACAAACGCCTGAAACAGCATGGCATCGCCAATCACAAGGCCGAGGATGGATGACAGCGATAGCCAGCCAAGCTGTTCCCATGTCACTGCGTTCGGCCAAGGTTGTCCTTCCATCACCCAATGCAGGATCGTCAGACAAAAGATCGAACAGGCCAGCCGCCCGCGATTAACCGTTTGCGCCCCGACCTTGCCGCCGATATTGGAAAAAATCATGCTTGATGTCGCCCAGCACAGGGCAGCACTAAAAGCGGCGGCTTCGCCGAGGAAGGGAACCATGGGGCGCGTTTCCAAAGAGTGTTTTTGTGACCGGCAGTGGTGGCAGCCGGACGCCATGATAAGCGCGATTTTTCACGGTGTTGCAACTTCAAATTACACACTTGGTGCGTGAGACAAAACGCACCTCGAACAAATCGCTCAATGGCTTGCGATTTTTCCAACCCACCGTATGCTCATCTCAACACATCGCAATCTGGATATCGCAGCACCAATGGCATCCCCCCGTAACACCCCCCAGAACAAAACGACTGGAAAACCGTTCAAAGGCATTCGCCGCCATCTTCAGGATGGTGAAGTCGTGATCATGGACTTGCCGATTTCTGGCGTGTCGGTTCTGGTGCCGGGCGTTATCAAGATCATCTGGATTGCGGTTTTGATTTATGCGTCCTACCACTGGCGCACAATTTACGATTTCCTGATGCCACAGTTCAGAAACCTTCTAACCGGGCCCGAAGCATTCGAAGCCCTTGATCAGGTTTGGGAAGACTATGAATTTGTCTTTTCCATTGCCCTGTTTGGCGTGATCATTGCCGCGATTTCAATTGTCTGGAAAATCCTGCGCCGCGCACTTGGCATATCCACACAGGCCGCAAAGGACAGCATCCTTTTGCCGCTTACGGCCATACGGGACCTGTTTTTCTTTGAACGTGTGATCACCAACAACCGCATTGTCACGCGCAGCGGTGTGCTACGCAAAGATCAGGATGATCGCGGATTTGAATCGATCAAATCGACCCGGATCAGCAAAAGTGTCGTCGGCAATATTTTTGATTACGGCAACTTGCACATCACCGACCGGTTGGGGCACAGCTTTACCCTGCGTCAGGTCAGCAAACCCGAAGATGTTGCCAAGAAACTTTCCGATTATTTTGGTCGCGTGCGCCCCAGCCATAATACCGGGGATCCGATTGACATCACCCATCGCGGCACGGAACAGGCGATTGAGACCAATCGACAAGACAGCATCGAACATCTTGATCGTTAAAGCATGTTGCTTAAGGGTCAGGGCTCGCGCGATAGAGCAAGCAGCTTTTGTTGATATGCGCGTGTGCCTTCATCAAGCTTGGGCAGGAATTCGGAAAATTCGGCACGCAGCCAACTGTGGACGACGATATCTGCAATCGGAATGCCCTTGTACCCGTCCGGCACCCCGCCAGAAATCTTAAGCGAATAGGCATCCATGAGCATGGCATCAAGTCGGCCTTCGCGCAGCATTTGCTGCATCATTTGCGGGCCACGCGGAACCCCGATGACGTTTGGGTAACTGGCAATCAGGTCTTTTGACCAGGTTTCACCAAGCCAGATACCAAGGAGCTCGTCTTTTAGATCCCCTATCCCGGCAATATCGCCGCTGCGGACAATCAATAAGCCCTTGACGTTCCCCAGTGTAACCTTACCCGGCACAACCGCGACACCGGCGAGAACAGGCAAATCGTTCACAGCAGCAAACAGCCCATCAATGTCGCCCCTGCGTATCGCAAGAACCGACCTTGCATTGGGCATTGGAACGGGTTGAACACAAAGCCCGGCCTCGGCCATGACAGTGCGATAGGGCTCAATACCGCGTTGGTCGGTGTAAACTTCAGGCATGCCTATGCGCAGGCATTTTTCCGCGGCATGCGCTGCGGGTAATAGGCTGAAAGAAAGGAAAAGAGCGATTACAAAAATTACGGCAACGAAACAGGATCGAACGAACCTGTTCTTTGGATTACGCGCCATCTAAAACCCCACGGCATTTCGTTTTTTTTGTTCTTATCCCTTGCGGGACATATGCCGTTCCAACCAATCCCACCCCGGATAATTACAATCAGGGGTATTTCCGAACCTTATTTTCCGATCCGGTGTACTGCCACAGTAATATCTAAGATTAAACTTGGCTATATCGTATGGATAAAGTTGCCAGACTTTATTTTATCGCTCGGAACAAGAAGCCCCGCCAGAAGTTAGAAACATGGAAGCATGACATACTCGAAAGCGCCCCATGCCCCTTGAAATTTCTGAGCTGACCCTGCCGATAACCAGCGTGATTTTTGCCGTTTGCGCATTGGTCATCGGCTTTGCCGGAACCCGACTGGCCAGCGTTGCCGTCAAACTGGCCGAACGTACTGGCATGGGGCAGATCATTGCCGGTGCCCTGTTTGTCGGCATGTCAACCAGCCTACCGGGCAGTGTGCTGTCGGTCACCACCGCATGGCAGGGATATACCGATCTTGCGATTGGGAATGCGCTGGGGGGCATTGCAGCGCAAACGACTTTTCTTGCGGTTGCCGACCTCGTTTACCGCAAAGGCAACCTTGAACACGCCGCCGCCAGTGCAACGGGACTGGCACAGGCAACCTTGCTGATGAGCATGCTTGCAGTACCTGTTCTGGCATACGCCGGACCGGATTGGATGATTTTTCATATTCATCCTGCATCAATCCTGCTGTTTGTCATCTATGGGTTCGGGTTGTCGTTGCTTGCGGAAATACGTAACGAGCCGATGTGGCACCCCAAGAAAACCGATGTAACAGACGAAGACGCCAAAGAGGACGACAATGACATCTACCCCGAGAGTAGCCAGCGTCTGTGGGGCGAGTTTTTTGCCCTTTCCGTGATCACTGCACTTGCCGGGTTTGTCATCGGTCAAAGTGGTCTTGCAATTGTTGCAAAGACAGGCATGAATGAAACTGCTGTGGGCACCTTCCTGACCGCAATTGCAACGTCACTGCCGGAACTTGTTTCTGCGGTTGCCGCTGCTCGCCTTGGGGCGGTCAACCTTGCCCTTGGTAACATCATTGGCGGGAATGCATTTGACGTGCTGTTCCTCGCCGCATCCGATATTGCCTATCGCGATGGATCGATTTATGCCGCCTTTACCGACCAGCACCTGTTTACCATCGGGCTGGTGATCCTGATGACCGGGGTGTTGTTGCTCGGCATGCTTAACCGCGAGAAACGCGGGATCGGTAATATCGGCTGGGAAAGTGTTGCGATGCTGGGACTTTATCTGAGCTCGATCTTTTACCTGTCAGCTTAACAGGACATCGACGTCCGACGGCCTCAAAGCACTTCCTTGACCTTGGTCGCCAGATCCTTGAGCGAGAATGGCTTGGGCAGGAAATGTACGCCGTTTTCTTCGTCAAGTTCATCGCGATAGGTATCTTCGGCATAACCGGAGATAAAGATGACTTTAAGTTCCGGTTTCTGTTCACGCAGCATGCGGACCAGGGTCGGGCCATCAATCCCGGGCATCACCACATCGGAAATCACCAGATCAATCGTCTTGTCGGTCTTGTTTAAGACCTCAAGCGCGTTTTCGCCGTTATTGGCCTCAAGCACCTCATAACCCTTGCTACGTAGTGCGCGTGCGCCAAAGGTCCGCACCGCGTCTTCGTCCTCGACCAGAAGGATCGCACCGGTGCCGGTCAAATCGCGGGACGGGGCTTCTTCGGCGACGGCCTGTGTTTCAGCCAGCTCTTCCTCGGTCGCCTCATAGCGCGGCAGATAGATGGTAAAGGTTGTGCCTTTGCCTTCTTCGCTGTCGACGGCGATAAAGCCACCGGTTTGTTTGACAATGCCATAGACCGTTGAAAGCCCAAGCCCGGTTCCTTCGCCGCGTTGCTTGGTCGAGAAGAAGGGCTCGAAAATACGGGTCAGATTGTCCTTGGGAATACCAATACCGTTATCAGACACCTTGATGCCGATATAATCGCCCGGCGGGATAACTTCGGTGCCAGTTGCCTTGGGCTCGTCAATAATTTCGGTGCTGGTCTGAACCGTCAGGACCCCACCCTCGCCTGCCATCGCATCACGGGCATTGACCACAAGGTTAATGATCACCTGATCAAGCTGGCCCGGATCAACCTTAACCAACCCGATGTCCCGGCCATGATTGACCTTAAGATCAATCTTCTCACCAATCAGGCGACGCAGCAGGTTCGACATTTCCGCCAGCGCATCGGTGATGTTGATGATTTTAGGCTGCAGGGTTTGACGGCGTGAAAACGCCAACAGCTGCCGAACCAGATTGGCCGCACGGTTGGCATTCTGTTTGATCTGCATGATGTCGGCAAAGCTCGGATCACCCGGCCCATGACGCGATAGCAACAGATCACAGAAGCCAATCATCGCGGTCAGAAGATTATTGAAATCATGCGCCACCCCACCCGCAAGCTGACCAACCGCCTGCATTTTCTGGGACTGGGCAAATTGTTCCTCAAGGTTCTTCTGCTCGGTCGTATCAAGGAAGTTCAGAAGCAACGCACCGGCTTCACCCGAACGCCCGGCAACCCGTTGCAGGTAAATCTGTGCCGCGACACCGCGCGCGCCCGAAAGGCGGGCTTCGATCTGTCCGCCCTTGCCCATGCCCATAACGGCCTTGGACAGATAACGCGCAACCTCGTCGCGGTCTTCGGGCAGGATCAACTCAAGGATCGACCGGCCGACCACATTTTCATGGCGCTGCCCGGCGGTAACGATAAAGGCCCGGTTGGCATCGGTCACCGTGCCCGACATATCAGCCAGCACAATCGACAGCGGGCTTTCATCAAAGAACCAGCGTACCCGGCGCTCGGTTTCCGCCAGTGCATGTTCCCATTCGTGGGCTGGCATCGGATCGGGGAAGATCACGGCCTGACTGCGAACCGGCCCTGTACCCGGGGCATTGATCGAATGGGTGACAAAGCATCGGATCGGCTCGCCGCCTTTGACCTTAAGCTTGACCTCACCGTTGATCCCGTCACCGACAATCAAATCGGCCAATTCAAGCGATCCACTATTGAAATCTTCTGGATCGCCGCCAAGCCAGCTTGCCAAGCGGCGGTTAAGATACAGAATACGGCCTTCTTCATCCAGACCACACACCCCGACCGGCAGACGTTCAATCATCTGATCAGCATGTTCAAGCCCCCCCGCAATCGCACCGGCAACAGCGGGCAGCAGTGCGGGCATATCGTCGGCCTGCTGGGCGGCAATCTGGAATGGGGCATCCTCGCCATGCGACGGCATCAATACCGACGCACCGGTTTCTGTCATGACAGACGGATCAACACCATCGACTGTCCATAACATTTGGCCGGAACGGGCATTGCCCGCCGTAACCGCGATGCGCAGGCACGCGCCATTTGCCATTGCAGCCGGCGCAGTGTCGTCACTTGCATCGGTTATGTCTTCGCGGTCGCTCTGAGCATCATCGGGTGTAGCAAGATGATCAGCCGCAACAAACTTTTCAGATCGCGACAGGTCGATATACATCTCCCCGCCTTCGCCGCGCATGGCACGGGTGCGAAGTTCGGCCAGATCGGCACTGCCAATATCAAGATAGGAAAGACGTGCTTCAAGGGCAGACAGCATATCCGCCCCAGGTTCGATCGCCAGTTTGCGCGAGAACGCCGGGTTGGCATAGATCGTCCGACCATAGGCATCAATCAGCGCAACGCCGATATCGGATTTCGAAAGACCATTGATCACAGGGCCGAGTTCATCATGGCCGCCATTGCGCCAACGCGCAGACAGCGACAATGCCCCGACCGCAACAATTGCGACCCCGGTCACCATCGACCCGATGATCCACATCAGACGCGCATCAAGACCTGCCTTTGCCATGACCTCAAGCAGGACATAGACAAACGCAACAAATGCGACACTTACAGCAAGGATGAGCCCCCGAAACAGCACGCGACCGCCTTTAAAGCCAATAACTTATCACTATAGTCTATACTTTTAGCTGCTTATCGCCCGACTGGCTACCGACAAGTTTTGTTGCCGTAAAACAAAAGGCAGGACTCTTTGCGGAGCCCTGCCTTTCCGGTTAAATCGACTTTATGAAGCCAATGTCGACGGTATGATTTCTTACGCCGCGCGTGCCGGCCGATCAGAAAACTTCCGGATGTCAGCCTCAGAGATTTTCATGGCGTCAAATTCCACGCTAACCTTATCGTTCATGACATTGCGGATAATTGCACGTACCGCCGTGCCGTTTGCTAGCAAATCAAGTTCAACCTTGCCTCCGGCGCTCATATTCATATCCGTAGTAAGCAAGGCCCCCCCTTCGGAGATATTCTCAATCTTTGCACGACCGGACTTGCCATTGTGGCGCAGATTGATGGACTGCGATGCCACGTGTCGCTTCGTCCCACGACGATCAACATCTGTTGTCGAGGTCCGCACAACTTCGATCAATACAGTACGCAGATCGCGAACCGCCTCTGCTACCTTTTCGGACAACAGACCAACGTCAGCAGCCATTTTACCGGTCACTGATGCTTCGTCAGAAACTTCGTTGATACGGGTGGAAACTTCGCGTGAAGCCTGTGCTGTCTCATTGACGTTTCGGGCAATTTCGGCGGTCGCGGCACTTTGTTCCTCAACAGCGGCAGCAATTGCCGTTGAAACCTCATCCATTTCGTGGATTTTTTCTGCGATGGTCGCGACGGCTTGTACGGCAGTATCGGTCACACTTTGGATTTCGTTGATTTGGCGGGTAATTTCATCTGTAGAACGGCTGGTTTGCGTCGCGAGATTTTTTACTTCCTGTGCCACAACAGCAAAACCTTTACCCGCGTCACCGGCACGCGCCGCTTCAATCGTTGCATTCAACGCCAGAAGATTAGTTTGTTCGGCAATCCCGGAAATCAATTCAACCACTTCACCGATACCACGCACACTATTGGCAAGCTGCGATACTGTTTGCTCGGTCGATCGACTTGCGTTCACGGCATCCTGGCTGACCCGATTGGCACGTGAAATCTGACTGTTGATTTCACCAAGCGACGAGTTCAGTTCCTCGCCTGCGCCAGCGACCGCCTCAACGGTAGCAAGTGCCTGTGCCGACGCCGCGGCGACGGTTTCAGAGTTACCCTGAACAAGGTTAGCAGACCCCGACATACGTTTGGCCGCCGCTGCAAGCTCACCTGTTTGACCAGAAATCGTTTCGACAACCCGACGCGTTTCAGTTTCAACTTTTTCGGCCATCTTCATCAATGACTGTTGACGCTGTTTTTCAGCCTGCTCACGTTCGACTTCCGCCTGCGCGCGCATATTCACGTTGTTGCGCCCAGTTTCACGGAAAACCTCCATCACGCGGACAAGATCACCGATTTCGTCACCGCGCGTGGATTTATAGATGTCGACATCATAGTCCCCATCGGCAAGACGGCGCAAAAGCGCGACACTGCCCGCAACAGGTTTTGCTATCCGACGGTGCATGACAAAAGCGATCAGTGCACAGATCAGAATAGAAGCAACCGTTACCGAGTTCGTCAGCCAGAATACCGATTGAACGTTCGACTCTAGGCCACTAAGTTTTTCAACCAAATCATTCTTTATTGAACTACTGTATTGTTCGGTTTTTGAAACAGCGCCCGCAAGCGCATCTGACATGTTTGCCGCTGCGCCATCAAAATTGGCCATCATTTTGTTGCCGACCTCTGGGCCACCGTCGATATAGCCCTGTGCCATTTGTTTGCCGGCGTCGTAATAAGCCGGAAAAGCGGCTTCGACTTTGATGAGAGAATCATAAAGGTCAGTTTGGCCAAGTTTTTGCGCAAGGTCCTTGGCTTCTTTCAGGTTCTCGGCAAATCCTATTGCAGCAGACTTGGCTTCATCAAAACCGTCATTCAAGCCATCAAGGCCACGCGTCGCAGAAATGTCCGTCAGCCATTGCTGTACCTGAATAACATTGTAGCGTGCACCTGCGATTGCGTTGATAAGTTGCGGCACATCTGTGCTGGCAACAACACCTAGTTTGGTCGCTTCGCTGGTCGCGTCACGTCCTTGCGAATTGACGACACCAATGCCAATTGCAACCGCGATCAACATGATAACTATGATCGCATTCGACAATGCAATCTGCCCGGCAATTCTAACTTTCATTTGTTTTATTCCAATTCTGACAACACACACGCTTCAAGACATGCCAGCTGCATATAAGCAAGTTGCCATCTGCGTGAAATCAATACTTTCGTATAGCATCGCATATACTGTAATTTAGTCAGTTGAGAATTGATCTAGATCATGCCGGTGCAAAATTTCTAACGCAGCATTCCTGAATGCTGGACTGATATCAAAATCGCCCGCATACGCAGGTCCGCCATTGGCGTCACCCCAGTTTCTTGCCCTTTTGGCGGAAGACGAAGGAAATGATTTCGGCGACTGCCTTGTAGTGTTCGGGGGGAACTTCCTGATCGATTTCAACCGTGGCAAACAGCGCACGGGCAACCGGCGGGTTTTCCATCACCGTGACACCGTTTTCTTCGGCCACTTCACGGATTTTAAGCGCGATGTTGTCCTGCCCCTTGGCGACACACATCGGGGCACCCATCGTATCGATGTCGTATTTCAGTGCGACGGCAAAATGGGTCGGGTTGGTAATCACCACGTCGGCAGAGGGAACGTTTGACATCATGCGCTGTTGAGCGCGTTGCATACGGATTTGACGGACTTTGGCCTTGATTTCCGGGCTGCCTTCGGTCTGCTTATATTCGTCCTTGATTTCCTGCTTGGACATTTTCATCTGCTTGTTGAACTCATACCGTTGGTAGGCAAAGTCCAACCCGGCAATCACGGCTGTCAGTGAAATGGTCGCAATCAGCAAAATCACGATCATGTCGTAGAGACGCTCAAGCGTTAAAGCCAGTGGCATTTGGGGGTACAGTTCGACGTCAACCAGTTCTGGCATGATTACAAGCGTGAGAACCACCCCAACCAGCAAAAGCTTTGAGACATTCTTGACGAACTCAACCATCGTTTTCATCGAAAACTGATTTTTAAGCCCTTTAAGCGGATTAAGCTTTTCTGGCTTTGGTTCGATCCGGTCAAGGGCGACCACAAGGCCATTCTGTAACAGATGACCGGCCGCCGCAAAGAAAACCAAAAGCACAAACGGGATGCCCAGAACCCACAGCATGCCCAGCATCACATCCTTAAACAGGATCGGCATGCCTGCCCTGCTGACATCAATCATGTGCGGATGTTCAATAAAGCCAAGCGAAAGGTCGCGAACAGCTTCGGCCATGCTCGGCCCAAGCATCATCAGGACAAGACCGCCACCAAACAACAGCATGAAGTTACCGACTTCCTTGGAAACCGGCACCTGACCCTTTTTGCGCGCGTCTTCAAGCTTTTTACTTGTGGGGTCTTCTGTCTTTTGGCTGTCGTCTTCTTCTGCCATTGGCTACCCATTCATGGCCAGAGCATCACCCCGACAATCGGAGCACTCTGCCCTACGGATTGATAAATGCCTCAAGTCCGTTTTCGTAGTATTCAAGAAACACCATCATCATGGATGGCAATGCCAGCGTCAATAAAAGCAGCGCCAACCCAATTTGAACAGGCATGGCAACGAAGAAAACCGGTAATTGCGGCATCAGTTTATTTAACAATCCGAGTGCGATTTGCAATACCAGCGCAACAATCAGGAACGGTGCTGATATTTGGGCGGCAATCATGAAGCTGTCACTGATCGCATGGGCGAAAAACTCACTCATATCGCCAACCGGCAAGGCCCCGCCGGGCGGAAACAGCGAATAGCTTTCAAACAAGGCCTGGATCATCAAATGGTCCATCCCGGTGGCAAACAACAAGACAATCCCGACCTGAATCAACAGGTTGCCGGTCACCGCGCTTTGCGCGCCTGATAACGGGTCCGATGAAAAGGCGTTCGCCATCGATGACAGGTAGGCAATAATGCCCCCCGCTGTTTGCAAACCGGCCAGCATGACTTGCGCGAACAAGGCAAAGAAAAGCCCGACCGTAATTTCATACCCAATAGCCAACAGCAAAGACGCCGCATCCGCAGGCTGAGGCGGGAACAAAGGCCCCGCAAGCGGGGAAATCACGACCGCGACCCAAAAGGCAAACAAAAGACGGGCGCGTGCGGGAACACTTCTCGCCCCGATGCCGGGCATATACATAAAGGCGGCCCCGACCCTGGCGAAACTCATCAGGACGACATAGACGTTAAGAGTAAGAAACTCCTGAAGATCCATCTTGCCTTAGGTGCCTTGGGTTACGAAACGGAGCGAATGATAGTGCCGGGACGACGGGGACGTGTCGCGGTTAAAAGAAGAAACAGTTCGTGCGAGCCGTCGCTAATTTGGCAGTCCGATGAAATGATCAACCATCCGGCCCATAAATTCGACCATTTCCGTCATCATCCACGGCAACAACACCAGAAGAGCCACAAAAATCACCAGAATTTTGGGCACAAACGTCAGTGTCATTTCCTGAATCTGTGTCAGGGCCTGAAACAGCGCGATGACCAGACCGACCCCAAGTGCGATCAACATCAGCGGCGTGGTCACCTTGAGCAGCGTCCAAACTGCGTCATAGGCCACATCCATGATTTCCGCTTGATCCATCTGGTCTTCCCGCCTCGTCGTGCTCTTGCTGGCGATCATGCCGCCGGTTCATTCTTCATACAGGATATGGCCGCCCGATTGCCATGATTTCCTGTTGTATCAAATGGTTCTTCAAAAACAAAAAACCGCACGGTCTATCGTGCGGTTTCGTCTTTACGTCATAACGCCTGCATTCAGACCGGCATGTTCAGGATGCTTTGATACGCCTCAACAGCTTTGTCACGCACCCCAACCACAGTTCTCAGTGTCACCTCAGCCGCCGAAACCGCCGTCACAACTTCATGGAGTTCAGCATCGCCGGTAATGGCCTTTTGGGTCATCTGTTCGCTGTTGACCATGGTATCGCGGGCATCATATGCCGCCCCGCGGACCATGTCGGCAAAACTTTCCCCCGGATCAACGGTATTGCCCGTACCGGTGACACGTTCGGCAACGGTATCGGTCTTGCCCGCAGCCGCATTGCGGTAGGCAGAAATGGCATCGTTGAAGCTGGAGACCATCGGTTGAGATCCTTAAACTTGTCTTGGTCCTTTAGATATGACTGCTTACTGCAGGATATCAAGGGTCTTGAGCAACATGCTGCGCGATGACTGGATCACATTGAGGTTGGCCTCATAGGAACGCTGTGCTTCGCGCATGTCCATCATTTCAACCAGTGTTTCGACATTCGGGGTCTGAACGTACCCCTGATCGTTGGCTGCTGGATGGCTTGGTTCGTACTTCATACCAAAATCGGAGCGATCAGGCACGACCTTATTGACCTTAACCATCTCAACACCGACTTCGCGGTCCATGACATTTTTAAATGTCAGAAGTTTACGGCGATATGGGTCCTGTCCCGGCTGGGTCGGAAGGCTATCGGCGTTGGCAACGTTTTCCGCGGCAATACGAAGACGGGTCCCTTGGGCGCGCATACCAGCAGCAGAGATTTGAAAAGCTTTGTAAAGTTCCATGATTTTAACTCTCTACGATCGGGTTAGATGCGGCCGAGGGCGGAAATGAACATCGATTTCTGCTTGGAATAAAGACGGGTCATGGTCTGATAATCGACTTGGTTTTCGTTCATCTTGACCATCTGTTCTTCAAGGATGACGGCGTTTTTACCCGGTGCGACTTCGTAGTTCTTGCGCACTTCCTCGTCCTTGAAGTTTTGCGGTTTATGCAGGCCCTGGCTGTGGCCCGGCGTGGTCGCGTTCATGGCCAGAATGAACTGGCGATCGCGGCCGATATTCTTAGGGTCGAATTTTTTCAGATCGTCGGGGCGGTAATTTGGCGTATCGGAGTTGGCGATGTTCTGCGCAATGACTTCCTGACGCTGTGTCAGCCAGTCCATCTTTTCTTTAAGGTTGGCGAACATGCCAAGTTTGCCGATATCCATTTTCTGCTCCTTGTCTGCGCATTGCTCAGTATTGGGTGCGCGGGTAAAGCCGACGTTAACGCCATCGCCCTTGCGGGGCCGGTTTGATCAAAGAGGCGATTTTTGCCGCGCCGAACATTCCTGCCAACCTAAATGCATGAAGCGTGCCAGAGCCGAAAACATCCTTGAATTCGCATAGATTTCCCGCAAATGAAGGCTGGTACTAGACCGCGCGTTTGAAAGCGGGCATATTGTGCACGATCTGGTAAATTATGTTTGCCATCTAGCGAAACCGGGACACCGTATGCTCTATCTCACACGAAAAGTCGGCGACTCCGTTGTCATTGACGACAATATCGAGGTCACTGTCGTTGAGGTCCGTGGCAAGACCGTAAAGCTCGGCTTCACATTCCCTGAAGACGTTCAGGTCCTGCGACGCGAACTTTATGACCGCATTCAGGAAGAAAACCGTTCTGCTGCCGTCAGCGAAGACCTTATCCGTCATCTCGGACAATCTTCATCGCCATCCGCCAAAACGGTCGAAAAAGAAGCTGACATCGGCAAGGACGCCGATGATAGCTGACGTTTGATCCGTTCCCCCGCGCCGGGCGGCACCATTTCCAGTGCCCGTTTAACCGATACCCGCCGTTAACGTCGCGGATATCCTAAATCCGGCCCGGACATCTGTCCTCCTATATTGCAACTTTCTGTGGTGAACTGGTTCGACAACGATTTGTTGACCATCTCGGGTCTATGGTCGAACCTGAGATTTGAAATTCAGGCAAAAGCGTCCCGGGTTGAAGGGCAGTATGAGCGGGAAAAAACCCACATATGACATAACGGACGCACCGGCATCCAAAACGGAAAAATTTGCCGCGCCCGGAACGTCTGAGCAAAAGGCTGTTGCCCTTCGCTATGCGCATGGTCGTGACAACGCCCCGGTCCTTAGTGCAAAGGGCGAAGGCGGCGTTGCGGAACAGATATTGCAGGTGGCCTTTGCCAATGGGATCAAGGTCCGCAAGGACACCGATCTGACGGAAATACTGATGGCTGTTGAAGTCGAAAGCGAAATTCCGCTTGAAGCGTTTGCTGCCGTCGCCGAGATTTTGAACTATATATACCGGATCAACCGTATTTACGGCGATCCATCGCGCAGTCAGACCGAGCCGACCGACAGGGTCTCGGCTGCACCATCAGGTGATCGAAACGGGGAAGGCCAATCATGAGCCCTGAACATTTCAAACCCGATCAGTTCAAGAAGGATCTAAAGCGCGTATTGTCGCTGATCCGAACCAGTCAGCGGTATCTTGAAGACGGCAAGGTTGTCGAGCTTTCAGCCCTTGAAACCAAAGTTGCCGATCTGTGTGCGCAGGCCCGTTCCATGAACCCGGAACAACGCACCGATGTGACACCGCTGCTTGCAGCCCTTACCGATGAATTGGCCCTGTTTGAAACCAATATGGAACAGGAATACGCCGACCTTCAACGTCAATTACGGGGCATCAGTAACACTGCACAGGCCACAAACGCCTATGCCCATGCGGCCAAAACCCGATAAGGGATTTTGATTTCCATGGTGGCAAAAGGCTGATTTCAAACGCCTTACCAGTGCGAACATCGGTTTGACATCTTGTGTGACCGGTGTGGTCGCGGTAAACAGAAATATGGTCGTTGCGGGTAAGACGTCACTTTTGGACAGTCTCGGGTCGATCACGGGGATGACTACCTGATGGAACTAAGCGCTTATTTCCGGTTTGTTGCTGCCCTGATTTTTGTTCTGGGCATTATCGGGGTGTTTGCCCTGATTGCACGGCGTTTTGTGCCTGGTGCACGCAACATCAACCGGCGCGGTATTAAACGCCGCCTGTCCATTGTCGAAGTGGTTCCTGTTGATACCAAACGCCGTCTTGTTCTTCTGAAACGTGATGATACCGAACATCTGGTCTTGTTGGGGCCAAATGGCGATATGATCGTTGAGCGCAACATCGGCACCCATTTTACCGACCTTCTCGACAGTGACGTTACAGATCCCCCGGAAACCGCGGAAAAAGATGCCGATATCCTGTCTGCCACCCGCAAGACCCTCGACACGTCCGACAGGAAAGCCCCCGTATGAGCCGTTCTTCTGATCATAACGATACGTCGCACAACACGGTCGCGTCATCGCCCGCACGATGGCGTGCACCACGCTGGTTGACGCTATGTGCGATCTGGTCACTGCTGCCCCTGATTGCCATTCTGATCGGTGGCGATACGGTTCATGCGCAAACGTTTAATTTTGATCTGGGCGAAGGCCCGGGGGTGACATCATCGGGGCGCATGATTCAGTTGATCGGTCTGATCACGATCCTGAGCATCGCACCGGCCATCCTGATGATGGTGACATCCTTTACCCGTATCATCGTAGTCCTCAGCCTGCTTCGAACAGCCCTTGGCATTCAGCAGTCCCCACCCAATCAGGTTCTTGTCAGCCTGGCGATGTTCCTGACCCTGTTCATCATGATGCCAACCCTTGAAAGGGTCTGGGATGAGGGCATTCAGCCGATGATCAATGGCGACATTGATGAATTCGAAGGGTTTGAGCGTTCTGTAAGCCCGGTCCATGATTTCATGATGACGCAGGTACGCGACCGCGACCTCGAATTGTTTGTTAATTTGGCAAAGGTCGAAATCACCACCCCCGAAAGCATTCCGCTGCGCGCCCTGATCCCGGCCTTTATGATCAGCGAGCTCCGTCGGGCGTTTGAAATCGGCTTCTTGTTGTTCATTCCGTTTTTGATCATCGACATGGTGGTTGCAAGTATCCTGATGTCGATGGGGATGATGATGTTGCCGCCTGTCATCATCTCGCTACCATTCAAGTTGATTTTCTTTGTGATGGTCGACGGCTGGTACTTGATTGCCGGGTCTTTGGTGGAAAGTTTCGGGGGGTAGCCCCCGAAAGCGCCGAACCCCAAAAATCACCCACCCAAAACAAAAGCCGCCCTGCATGTGCAGGCGGCTTTTTTAGTGCGTTGGACGTTTCGTCCCGACCATCATCTCCGCAACGAAAACGCTACGCTTTGTATTTACCGGACTTGGTACCCGATTTGAAAACACCATTTTCGAGCGGTTTCAGACCAAAGCTGCCGCGGCGTGGGCCGGGATTTTCGGCAACGTATTTTTCGGCCACGCGACGTTCTTTTTCACTCATGCGGGCCAAAACGGCTTCCATTTCGCGGTATGCCTGACTGCCTTCGGCAGGGGACGACATACGTAGCCAGTAATAAGCCAGCACATTGTCCTGTTCCACGCCACTACCAATGGCATACAGGCGACCAAGGCCAGCCTGACCGTTGGCAGACCCTTTGCGTGCGGCACGCTCAAACCATGTCGCCGAACGCACCATGTCAACAGGCACGCCAAGGCCATGCTCGTACATCACCCCAATCAGGTGATAACCGCCGGGATGGCCAAGCTCAGCCAAATCCATCGCAATATCAAGCGCTGCGGCGTAATCGGGTTCGCGATGCGGCACGCCAAAAATCAGGATTTGCGTCATTTGATATTTGGCGGACACATCGCCCTGATCACAGGCATGTGTCAGCATCGTCCAGCCGCGGTTAAACAGCTTGAGATCCGAGGAGTGACAGAAATACATCGCAAGGTTGGCCTGCGCGTATGCGTCACCCTCGCTGGCGGCCATTTCAAACCAACTGATGCTTTCGGCCACATTGCGCTCCGCACCAAGACCAACGCCAAGCGCATAGCCAAGGGCCGATGCGGCTTCGACGCTGCCCGCACGTGCCGCGCGCATGTTGTATTCAAAAGATTTGGACGGGTCGCGGCTGACACCACGGCCTTCAAGATAAAGATAGGCAAGAACACTGGCTGCAGACGGATCGTTCAGTGCGCTCGCGCGCTGCAGATACTCGATTGCCGTTTCATCATCCTGGGGAACACCCCAGCCGTTCAGATAGCACACACCAAGATTGTAAAGCGCTGCCACAGAGCCAAATTCAACAGCTTCTTCAAACCAGTGCGCGGCGGTTTCGGCATTTTCCTGAACGCCAAGCCCCTTGGCATAAAGATAGCCAAGATTGTTGGCCGAAATAGACTCACCCGATGATGCTTCTTCGTTAAACCAGTACGCCGCTTCGCGGTACCATTGCTGGCCTTCGCCAAGGTCCTCGGCAACGCCGATTCCCTTACTGCGCATGTAGCCATAGCAGATCGCAGCAAACGCACGGCTTTGACGGTGAATCTGGTCAAGGATACGTCGAGTCGCACTTTCGTCACGCGGCATTCCCGCGCCCTGAAAATGCTTTTCGGCAAGCGAAAGCTGCGCAAAGATGTCTTTTTCCACCTTTACGTCATCATAATAGACCATCTTTAAAGCACGATCCATCACAGCAACTCTTTCGCCATAACCAAAACATCAACGGAAAAAGGGCGCAAATCGGTGCTTTTTAGCTCCGCATGCGGCTCACACCATTGTTCGAGCTTTAATTTATAGCACTAAGCTGAGATTTTTCCAACTGATCGCGATAATTTGCGAGGAAGCCCTGGAAGTTCTCCACCTCGTCAACCTTGTCTGCCAAGGTCCGATAATCGATCAACCCTTGTGTCGGTGACGAGGTAATCAGATTAAATGCCTGTGCAAACGGGCTTGCGGCCATGACCTCGCCATAGCGACGTTTGAGCATATTAAGCGTCCGCTCCTGCCCGCCCATCGCAAGGTTCACAGCCCAGTTCAAGACATAGCGCGCACGCTCGTCAGAGAACCCGTCAATCACATCGCCTTGATCCCCACCGACCAGACGCTGGAAGGTTTCTGCCGCTGACAAGAAATCACGTGTTCCACGATAGTAGTCGACCCGCAGCAGTTCGGCATTTTTGGAATAATCACCTTCAAGCGATGAAATGGCTTCGGCCCCGCGATCAACATCCAAAAGAGCGCGCGCCTTAAGATGACGCCGTTGGGTATCGAGCTCTTCGGAAATGCCCGGTTCTTCGGTCTTTTCAATCACACTGATGGTTTGTTCAGGTTTGCTGTCGAGCAAATAGACCAAGCCAAGGCGTGCCCCGACACGTGCCTTTTCCACCCCATCAAGGCGGAAATCAACCTGATGTTCGAGTAACTCTTCGGCGCGCTCAAACAGTTCGACACTGACCATCCGATCGGCAAGACGGCGGATCAGCTCATCACCCTTTTCACCGGCCGGGGTCAGTTCGCGGAACTCGTCATACAGGGCCACCGCCTTGATCGCCGAGATATTGTTGATGTCGTCGCCCAGATAGAGGTTATCAAACGTCTTGTGCATCAAGTCGGTTGCTTCTATGGCAACCGGCATATTCGGGAAGAAGATCGCAACCTGACGCAGGGTATTTAATCCATCGCGGAAATCTTTGTTTTCGATCTGCAGTTCACCAATACGTTTGAGCAACGCCATCTCAAAGGCATCGCCACGCCATGCAAACCGCAACTTTTGAAGCTGTTCGATCGCATCATCGGCTGTTAACCGCTCCAAACGCATCAAAAGTTCTGTTCTGTCAAAGATAGCATGGGCACGGGCTTTGCGGTTTTCGCCCTCGGCCACCTGATCCCAGGTCGCAACCGCTTGTTCCAGTTCGCCAGCTTCCTCTTCGAAGATGCCTTTGAGATACTGGATGTCCATGATCTTGCTTTCGGACAACCCGCTGGTCAGCAACATTTTTTCAATCAGGTCCATGCCTGCTTCGGGATTGCCAACCAAAAGCGCCTGTTCGGTCGCAATCGGTCCAATCCGCCCCAGAAGTTCCGGCGGATAGAAATCAAGGATATGGACGCTTTCAAGCAAATCACGTGCGCCTTCGTTCGGCCGCCCGCGTGCAGCAAGGGTCACCGCCCGCCATAACTGCATTTCCGGGATCGCCTTCAGACGGTCGTCGTCAAGCAGTCGTTCGGCTTCGGCGTAATCACGATTCAGGAATTTGACCGCCGCCTTCAGGGCACGGAACTGAACTTTCTGCGCAATCAGCGGATCGTCTTCTTCCATAACGGAAACGATGGCATTTGCTTCTGGCCCAAGACCGTTGGCCAAATAATATTCCGCCAGTTCCAGTCGGGCCTTGTTACGGTGTTCGTCACCACTTTGCGCAATCGCCCGGCGCAACTTATGAATGGCGTTGTTGTAATTATCGAGCCCCCCGCGTCGCCAGTCATCAAGCTCGAAGATCAACCCTTCGCGACCATCGCCGGTTGCGGCCCGGACCCCGGTTGCGGATGCCAGCAACCGCGCGCCTTCAGGCGAGATGTTAAGACCATCCTCGGCAGTAACAACCACGGCCTGACCGTCGCCACGACTGGTGACCTGTACAGTTTCGTTCATGGGCGCGACCACAACCCCCTGCACGGATGGCAACACTTCAAATTCCGGATAGCGCAGGGCAACCTCGATGCCGTAACCGCGTTGAGACGTGGTCACAACACGCAACATATCGCCCACTTCCGGGTCATCAATTGGAATGGTTGGCCCGATATCATCAAGTGGCACAATCAGGCGCGCGCGGGTCTGTTCATCAAGCTCAATCGAGGGGCCAAGTTTTTCGATTGGCTGCAGAATACCTTGTTGCAGCGTGACCCGCCAATCACCGGCGTCATTGACAGTGGTATAAAGTCCCACACCTTCAGGGATGGTCAGACGCACAACGGTCGCATAGGGACTGTCGATCTGCTCAATCACCCCAACAATCTGGGCGGCTTCCTGTCGGACGGCTTCAAGGTCAAGATTGGCCCGAACATCAAAGACTGCCCACAAGAATCCGGCACGTGACCAGATTGCCGCCCCACCGGGCTGACCAAACGGGAAGTTAAGGGACATCTCTGTTGCCGTTTGCTCAACCGTAACCGACAGATCACCAATACTTTCACGTTCTTGCGCACCACCGCCAGTCGCAATACTTTGCTCAGCATCCGCTAGCGCTTTTGCGGCCAAGGCTTCTGGTGACGTCGGATCGATCCCGTCGTTTACCGCTGGACTGGACCCATCTGGCGTTTGCGCGGAATCGGTATTGGCGCTTGCCGGTGGAGCAGCAGGCGCAGTCGGTGCTGTGGCTTGAGATGCAGGTGCTGTGGGTGCAGGTGGCGTTGCTGCGGCGCCAGGGGTCGTCGCCGGGCGGCTGTCTTCGGCCGTGGTTACCGGGGCGCGCTGTGCCCCCATAATATCAACTACAACCTTGTTACCAGACCGGAAATGGCGCAACGAGCGCGGTGGATCTGTATCAATAGCCACAGCAAGCGGGTTTGTCGCAGATTGACGAATGCGTACGCCTTCGGGGAGACGACGCGAAATTGCCGCCCCGTCAATACGCGCGGGGGCCCCAAATGCAACTTTTTGCGATCCTTGCGCACCGCTTAACTCATATTCGGTGCGATTGGGCCAATCAAAAACCAACCGGTAGAAGGTTGGGTGGCGGCCAACCCGCACATCAAGCGTGCGCAAATCGGGATCAGTGTTTTCAATATTTGTGGTTTCAACCGGCACGGTCGGCGCAGGTGTGACTTGCGGTGATGTTTGTTCTTGCTGAGCAGGTTTGCTTACCGGCACCGGCGGTGTTGGCGCAGGTGGAGTGGCTTGTGGCTTATCAAGGATATCAAGAACCACGTTGCTGCCGACATTAAAGGCCCGCACTTCGAAATCATCGCGCAACACAAACGCAACTGTGCGACCGTCCGGATCAAAGAAACCGTCTTCAACATACTCGGAAACCGGAGAAAGCACCCCGCGCAGGGATGCGACAAGCGGCGCGTCAAATCGCACAACGAGCTGATCACCGATGATTTCAGCGGTGTAATTGACCGGCTTGCTCCATTGCAGAACAATT
The DNA here is from genome assembly GCF_002844275.1 of Thalassospira lohafexi. Classification (GTDB taxonomy): domain Bacteria; phylum Pseudomonadota; class Alphaproteobacteria; order Rhodospirillales; family Thalassospiraceae; genus Thalassospira; species Thalassospira lohafexi. The sequence goes on along the minus strand of NZ_NXGX01000004.1, from coordinate 230,798 downwards.
CGTCCATAGCCGCTATGCATCCCGGAACGGATGATCACTGGATCAACCGCCTGGGCCATTGCAGGGCGCATTCCGCTAATGGGCAATAAAATTGCCGTGGCAGCCGTGATCGCAGCCGCCAGCAGGATGCGCACAGCAAGATTTGCCATACTTACGTGCCTCCGATCCCGCTTCCGCCATGGGGTTCGATGACGATATCGACCCGACGCGCCATTTCAAAGCGCGTATCTTCATCGACCGTTTCAGGAAGCTGGTCGTATCTTGATGCAGCAAATCCGTAAATATTTATGTAATCTGTGTAACCTGATTTTTTCAATTCGTTCGCAACAGCCGCAGCACGCGCCAGCGAAAGTTCCCAGTTTGACGCATAAACGCCCCGTCCGCTGAGCGGTCTGGGGTCCGTGTGCCCCTGCACACCGACACGGTTACCAATATTTCGCAAAACGCCGCCCAGCACAAAAAGCGCCTGCCGGGCCTTTTGGGTCATTTCCGAACTGCCACTGACAAACAGAAGATCACCCGGAAGTGAAATCACAAGTTTGTCGGCATCACGCGACATGCGTGCATCGCCAAGTACCGGGTTATCATCAATCGCATCATCAATAACCGCACTGAGATAATCAAGGTTCATTGCCGGTTTGCGATAAACGCGCGGAATGTTGAGGCTGGCCATCGGTTCGTCATTTTCTTCGCGCGGCGATGGTTTGATCGATTGCGACAAAGAATCGACAACCTCGTCCCAGCGGTCAATTTTGACTTTCGACATTGCAAACAGCATGACAAAGAACGTCAGCAGCAACGAGATCAAATCTGCCAGACTGAGCATCCAGACCGGTGGACCACTTCGAGTTTCGTGCTTTTTGAATTCTTCTTCAGCCATCAGCTCCCTCCCCCTGCCTGCGGTCCAAGCGGGATTGGTTGATTGACAGCAGGCTGGTTCCCCCCTGGAAGCGGGATGGTCATTCTTTGCGGTGCAAAGATACCGGTGTTCCCGTTTCCAGTTGGCGCGACGCCAGCAGGCGTTGCACTGCCATTTGCGCCATTTGGTGTATCGCTTTCACGCTCAATCGGCTGGGGTGGTTCTTTCGGCCCCAGGTTCCAGAAGAACCGGAAGGTCACGATAAATGGATCAGCGCCGGGATCAATACCCACAAAAAGATGATCCTGTGGTGCGCCAACGTCGATCAATTCACGGGCGAATGATCCAGCACGGGCGATTTGAAGGTTGTTTTCAATTTCGACCGTCCCCTTGGAGCCGACTTCACTGCCCATCACCATTTCCATTTCATAAGACGCATAGCCCTGATCATCGGCCAAAACCCTTGCCAGCTGATCCATGAACTCTGACTGACGTTCGCGAATGAGAATGGAATTGGGATCAAACAGCTGATCCACATGCATGATGACTTCCATCAATTTGCCGGGCTGGATGACCTGAACCCGAACAACTTTGATTGCCGTCTGGAAAAGATGTCCCAGCTTTTCCTGCATGTCCTCGGCCGCAACAACCGGACCTTCGATTGAGGTCACGGTCTGCAAGCTGGTCGTGGGGGGTAAAATAGACGCGAACGCAGAAGAAAGACTTTCCTGCACTTCGCGTGTTTTGACCTCTTCAAAGGTCGAAATGGTATTGAGCAGAATAAAGAACGCCAAAAGCAACAGATAGAGAGCGAGAAACAGCGCCACCGCACCATTCGCAGGAGGTGTTGGTGGTGTTGGTCCGTCGTCCTCTATCTCCGCCATATCAACGCCACTTAGTTAAACATCGCGTCAATGTCAGCCTGCGAAACGCCTTTGCCCTCAAGCTGCGGGCCATTCAAAAGTGATTCATCACCTTCTGGCTCTTTTTTGGTTTTCGGATTGGCTGCTGCGTATTTGGCAATTTCATCACCAAATGCCGCCACCAGTCCTTCAACACGTTCCTCAATGGATTTAAGAGCCTTAATGACCTTGGTCGTGCGCTGCCCTGTAATATCCTGGAAGTTACAAGCTTCGTAAACACGCATTGTTGCGCTGGTTACGAGCTCAGCCTGTTCGGCGGGCAACGTTCGAGCGAATTCTTCAAGTGCATCCATGGCATCAAGAATTTCATGGGTCGCCCCCGCTGTCGCATCCACAATCGCATCAAGTTCGTCTGTTGCGTTGGGAATGTATTCAGCCTTGATATCGTCCGGACGCAGCGACGCGATTTCCGACTTCATCTTGCGAATGATGCCTGAAAGCTCGTCAAGTTCACCAAACAGACGCTTCTGATCCCCGGTCGGCTTGTCACCCACAAAGCGTGACAGCTGATCCATCAGTTCAGAGAGTTGTTCAATCTTCAGATCATCCCCTTCGAGACGCTCGTGAAGATCATTCAACAATTGGCGTATTTCGTCCTTGGACGCTTTGGACATAACGGTATCGCGGGACTAATGTCCCGCGCCCCTGATCAGAAATCACCAATAACAGTCTTCATTTTACCCTTCAACGTCTCTGCGTTGAACGGTTTAACGATGTAATTGGATACACCTGCTTTTTTCGCCATGACCACATTTTCGGTCTTGGCTTCTGCCGTAATCATGATGAAGGGCAGGTCCTTCAACTTGGCGTCTGCACGGACTTCTTTAAGAAGCTGAAGGCCGGTCATCGGCTCCATATTCCAGTCAGAAATCACGAGGCTGCACGGAGCTTCACGCAACTTACGAAGCGCCATGCTACCATCGGTCGCTTCTTCGATATTCGTAAAGTTGAGCTGCCGCAGAAGGTTACGGATGATACGCAACATGGTTTTGTAATCATCCACAATCAGGATCGGCATATTCGGATCGACGGCCATTCACAACTCCATCAGCTATCTGATCTCTTACCCTTACCGCACGAAACGCGCATGTTGGTAAGGCCCCTAATAATCGTGATGTACATATTTAATAATGGTTAATCAAGGTTTTTGACCATTACCAGTTTGCGCCATCACATTGACTATACTCGAATAATTGCACGTTCCAACCTTTCAATGAAAAGGTGCAACGCAATATTAGTGCAAATTAAACTGCCATCTATTGCAACGGCAGCATGTTGATGTCCTGCTTATAAGCCAGCTCCGAGGTCAAGGCCCGCGCGCGGTCTGGTGTCATTTCTGACAACACGGCTGCGGTGTTTGCCTCGCGCATGCCCAGTGCGACCTGCAGCAAGATATTCATATCAAGATCATTCCAGATGCGGGCTGCATCCTTCGGTTTCATTTTTTCATAGACGCTGATCAACTTTTTGATCCGGTCGTCTTCCTGAACTTCCTTGGTCTCGACAAGCTTTTCAATCGCCGTTTTCAAGGATTTCATTTCGTCGATCTTGGCATCAATGCGGGCTTCTGCCGCGGCAATCAGGCTTTCACGTTCATCAAGGCGCTGTTCCTTACGGTCAAGTTCGCCGCGACGCACCGAAAGGTTCTGTAGCAGATCGATTTCTTCCTGCGTGAAAAGGGTCGGATCGCCGCCAAGTGTTGGCGGAACGTCGCCTTCTTCCATGGGTTCACCTTCCATGGTCAGGCCAGCCGGATTATCCAAGCCGGGATCCCCGGCATCCGGTGTTTCAGGCGGCGTTGCGGCCTCTTCGGTGGCAGGGGCCTGCGCCTGCGCCATCTGCACCATGCTCACACCTGTGTTTTCGGCGATTTCGGCTTTATCCGAACTTTCCGAGAACAGGTTGACCACCCGCATTGATAACACCATCAGGCCGACAAGAACGACCAAAGGCAGGATACGCACACCAGACATTTATTCACCTAAGCAATTTGGCATCTTGTGCCCATGCTCCTTCACGCTTGTTTTGTCTTTAATCTAACAGAATGACATCACACTCTTTAGATAAAAACGAATGTCATAATAACAAGTCCGGCAGCCCCGAACAGTGTTCGGCCCCCCCCCTATCGAACCGATCGCAATGCCGCAAGCAATTCGCGCTCTGCCTCGGAACGACCGGCGTCTTCATCCTGATCATAGACATCAGATGACATGCCACCGTTACCGGTTACTGAACCGCCATTGCCATAACCGCCTCTGGACCGGCCACCGTCATCATCATATCCACCGGCTGGTTTTCCCATCCGTGGTTCAGGGTCCTGGTCTTGGGCGTCACTGCGGCCACCGCGTTCCATATCGCGCACCATGCGGGCGGCTAATTCTTCGGCCCGTGTTTCCACGCCATATCCGTCGCGATCATCAATCACATCGTTGCGATCTTTGCCCGATGACGCCAAATCAGACACCCCGGCAGTGTGTTTGCCCGACGCGGCGTTACCCGATTTTGATGATGGGCTCGAACTGCTCGCAGAATTTCCACCCCGGCGCCCCGCGTTGACATCGCTTGCCGCTTTTTCAAGACGGTTGGCGATGCTTTCACCGCGATCCACCATAAAGGTCAGGTCTTCGTTAAGCGCCTCAGCCTTTTCGATATCTTCGCGCAGCTTTTCGCCGGAATCCTCTGCCATTTCCTTAAGCGCCCTGATCGAGGTTTCCGCGCGTTCGTTTGCGGCATTAAATGCTGTCAGGAAGTTCTGCATGTCTTCGCGGCTGCGCCGAAAAGCCGCCAATTTTCGGTTCAGGATCACGGCATAGATGATCGTTGCGATTAGCAAAACAATCATCACAAGATCCAGATAGAACGCGAAGTCCATTGGCTAATCTTCCTCGTTTATGCGCGCACGATCACGCACCTGGATCGCAATGCGGTCGCCTTTGCGCCCCATCATCCCTTTAAACAGCGGGACATCACCACAACGCACCTCAACTGGCGACGTCGGACTGGTATTAAGGATCAAACGGTTGCCAACCTCAAGGTTGATAACATCGCCCAGCGACATCACCTGCTCGTCGAGCACTGCCAACAAGTTGATATGGGTCTGCCAAAGCTCGTTTGCGAGGTGATTTTCCCAGATGGAATCGCGACCGAACTTCTCGCCCATGAACATTTGAAGCAGCAGTTCACGAACCGGCTCAAGTGTCGCATAGGGTATCAGAAGCTCAAGCCGACCACCGCGATCTTCCATATCGATGCGCAACTTGGCCACAATGGCCGCATTGGCATGACGGGCAATCGTTGCAAAACGCGGGTTGGTTTCCAGACGTTCAAACCGGAAGGTCACAGGGCTCAGCGGATCAAACGCGGCGGAAAGGTCGCCCAAGACCACATGGATCATGCGTTCGACAAGGTTGCGTTCAATTGTTGTATAAGGACGCCCTTCAATACGCATGGCAGCCGTACCACGGCGCCCGCCCAGCAGCACGTCAACGATGGAATAAATCAGGGCCGAGTCAACGGTCAAAAGACCATAGTTGTCCCATTCTTCCGCCTTGAACACACCCAGCATCGCCGGCAACGGGATCGAGTTAAGGTAATCCCCAAAACGCAGCGACAAGATGTTATCAAGCGACACTTCAACGTTGTCAGATGTGAAGTTACGAAGCGACGTCGACATCATACGTACGAGGCGGTCAAACACCACCTCAAGCATCGGCAGACGTTCATAGGCGACCATCGATGAATTGATGATGGCCTGAATGCCCGACTGATCACCCGCACCAGACCCATCATCAAAACCAAGCAGACTGTCAATTTCGTCCTGATTTAGGACACGCGCAGATGGCCCGCTGCTGACCGCGGTTTCATCGCCAGCATCATCCTCATCATCGTCGCCGAGCATGGATTCCCATTCGGCGGCCATATCCTCGCCGCCGTCGTCTCCACCCTCGTCATCACCACCGGCCATGGCTTCCCATTCGGCGGCGAGTGCATCATCATCTTCGTCTTCATCAGCCATCAGCAATTGGTTCCTGATTTTGGCATTCGGGCTGTTACAAGATTACTGTACCAGCATTTCCTTGAACAGAACGTCGTTAATTTTCGCTGGTTTCGCCGCCGCACTGACACGGATCAGCAATTCTTCACGCAGCCGGAACATGCCCTCGGACCCGGACAGGTCTTCGGGGCGTAATTCGCGAAGGTAAACCTGAAAGTTGTCGACAATACGCGGCATCATTTCTTCGACTTGCGGCAGCATTGCCTGATCGGCAACTTCAAGACTGACCCGGATTTTAAGGTAGCTCTGCTTGCCGCCCCCGGCATTCAGGTTGACCAGAATCTCGGGCAGATCGACAAAGCCAACATTCTCGGGAACACCCGGTGCGTCTTCGATCGAACTTTCTGAAATCACTTCTTCGGTCGGCGCGCTATCGCCGCCCGACAACATATCAATGACTGGCTGAAGCAACCCGGTGAAATAGGCTGCCGCAGCGCCGCCAAGCAAAAGCAGCACGATCAGAATGACAACGACCAGCATCTTTTTGCTGCGCCCACCGCCACCTTCGTCCATTTCGATTTCGTCGGCTTCTTCGCCCATTGGTTCGCAAATTCCTGCGTTCTGGATTTCTGACTTTCCATCCAGCAAACACTGTGCCGGATTAAAAGCCATAACGCTATCACGTTAAAAATCCGTTTCTCTTCTGATCATTAGCTCGTAACACTTGCCATTCACGACCGACAGTCAGAACTTGCCGGGTCAGGGCATCATACGCGCTCAATCTCTTACCAGCACACCTTCCTTACAGGATATGGCTTAAGAACTGCCATTTTTCGGTGGTTTTCTTTGTATTCTCAGTCTTCATAAAATTTTGCACAAGCAACTAAACCACGATTTAGCGTCATTGTGATTTGACGGCGTATCTTTGATTTGGTGCGGGTTTACGACCATACCATCACCCAAACCGGAAAACTTTTTCCGTCTTGCCAATGACACGCGGCACTTTCTGCAATTACCGCGATGATTGCGCCCGGCAACAAATGCCGGATCTAGTTTTTATCATTTTAAAACAATGCATTAATCATACTGGCATGCCGTTCGCATTTGTCTTGGGGAAATTCACAGCCTTAATCGGCCTATCTGCCCCAACTGGGAAGTCGACCATGGAAAACGTTTCATATATCGCTCTGTCGCGGCAAAAGACGCTCCGCAGCATGATGAACAACATTTCGCAGAACCTGGCGAACATGAACACGACCGGGTACAAAGAACAGCGGATGATGTTCACAGACTGGGTGGCCAAGAACAAGGATGCCCCATTCCGCGGCGAACGCGAAATTTCGCTGGTTCAGGACATCTCGCAGTATCGTGACACCACGGTCGGCAATATTGAACATACCAATAGCCCGCTCGACGTGGCATTGAGCCAACCAGACATGTTTTTTGCCGTCGAAACCCCGTCGGGCACACAGTATACCCGTTCGGGTAATTTCAACCTGGATCCGGGCGGGCAGCTTATCACCAATGATGGCTACCCTGTGTTGAGTGACGCTGGTCAACCTCTGTTCTTTAACGAAGCAGACGGGCAGATCGAAATCAAAGGCGACGGCACGATTTCCACGGACATTGGTCAGGTTGGCAAACTTCAGGTCGTCACCATCGACAACGTTCAGGAAATGAAAGTAACGGGCAACACCCTTTACCGCGCACCGGATAATGCAGATGGCAACCCGGACAATGCCGCAATGGAACTTGTCGAGAACCCCGGCATCGTTCAGGGCGCACTTGAAAAATCAAACGTCAATTCGATCGGGGCCATGACCCAGATGATTGACGTGCTTCGCACCTATCAATCCGTTACCCGTTCGCTCGAAAGCGAGAACGAACGGATGCGTAATATGATTAGCAAACTTGGCGATATTCGCGCCTAAGGGCTTGCGAACACGGCCTTGATTAAAATTTGGCGCACAGTCTGCGCAGACGAAGGAGACAAGAAATGCGGTCACTTGACATTGGCGCCCTAGGGATGCAGGCCCAATCCACCAACGTGGATGTAACCTCACACAACATCGCCAACATGACGACCACTGGCTATAAGCGCCAGCGTGCCGAATTTCAGGATTTGCTGTATCAGGACATGCGCCGCGCGGGGTCACCCTCGTCAGACACCGGCACGATTGTCCCGGTCGGCGTTCAGGTTGGCCTTGGTGTGAAAACGGCCGCAATTGGCCGTTACATGGGGCAAGGGTCCTTGAGCCTGACGGAAAACGAACTTGATATCGCCATTCAGGGCCGTGGCTATTTCCAGATCGACCTGCCCAGCGGTGAAACTGCGTATTCGCGCGATGGTACGTTAAAGCTCGATGCCAATGGTGCGCTGGTGACCAAGGATGGCTATGCCGTTCAACCGGGCATTACCGTTCCAGACAATGCAACTTCCGTCACGATCAACAGCAATGGCGAAGTATTTGCCGAGATTGATGGTCAGGTCGCGCTTCAGAACCTTGGCCAAATTCAGTTGGCCACCTTTATCAACCCACCGGGTCTTGATGCGTTGGGCGACAACCTGTTCCTTGAAACCGAAGCATCTGGTCAGGCGAATGCCGGTGCGCCGGGTGATGTTGGTTATGGTACGGTTTTGCAAGGTTACCTCGAAGCTTCGAACGTCAACGTGGTTCAGGAAATCACCAACTTGATCAAGGCACAGCGTGCCTATGAGATGAATTCCAAATCCATCTCCACCACAGATGAAATGATGAGCGCAGTCAGCAACCTACGTTAATCTCGCGTCCTGACTGATCGTAGCAAATTTACGCAGACCACGTTCTGACCGCACGTGTGTCTGCGTAAACTGTGTTTACGCCCTATATACAGTTCCGTGGTATAGTAGGCTCATGAAGACAAAGAAAATAATCCTCACGCTTGCGATTGCGTTTCTAGCACTCGGTTCTGGACTGGGGCCTGAGATTGCCTTTGCGCAGAGTTCGCAGAACGGACAAAGTGGCCTGTCTCGCAACAGTCAGCAGCTTGATGAAAACATCTTGCTCAAACCTGACGCACTGGTTGACGGGCAATATGTCACGCTTGGGGATCTATTTTCCGGGATCGACCCGCAACAGGCCGACATCTCCGTGGCCCATGCCCCGCAACCAGGTAAACAGGTTGTGCTTGATTATCGCTGGCTTTATGGCATCGCGCAGCGCCACAACATAAACTGGCGCCCACGCACGACGGCCGATCAAGTCATGATCACGCGCGCAAGCCAAGTTATCACCATGGAAGAAATTCAGGACGCTGTCGAAGATGCCCTGACGCAACACGGTGTTGAACGGCCTTTTACAGTCGATCTTTCGAGCGAGAATTTCCAGATCCACCTGCCCGTTGATGCCCAAACCACAGTTGACGTCACGGGTCTTGATATCAATAGCCGCACGAACCGCTTTGTCGCCAGCATTACGACTGGCGCACAAACCGCACAAAGACGCACATATCGCATCAGCGGCAAATATTACCCCCTTTCAAGCGTACCGGTACTGGTTGAACCCATCTCACGCGGTAGTATCATTCGGCCCGATCAGGTGGAATATCGTGATTTTCGTACAGAACGCGTTCCGTCCGGCGCAATCCGCGACATAAACGATTTGATTGGCAAGGAAGTGATCCGCCCTGCCAATCCGAATGAACCGCTTATGTTCCGTGATTTTACCAATCCCATCCTTGTTCGACGCGGTGCACTGGTCATCATTCGCCTCGTGACGGCCAACATGTCACTGACAGCACGTGGTAAAGCATTGGAAAATGGATCAAAGGGTGACGTCATCCGGGTCGTAAACCAAACAAGCAACAAAACCGTTCAGGTGGAAGTCGTCGGCGAAAATGACGTTCGCGCATTGCCAGCCATGTCCCAATAAACCAGAAACAACCTGAGCCGGATACGTTTGGCACCTAATATACCGAACAAGACCAAAGACATGGCTGAAATCAGTCTCTCCTCAGCTCCACGCACGGCATCAATTTCCCAAAGGCGAACCTTCAAACTGGCACGCTGCTTGCGTAATGTTTGGCAGGAACCCAGGAGGACGACATGCCCGGAAAAAATACACACATATCATGGCGGCGTATCGCGCTTGTCTCAGGAATGATCGGCGCGACAGCCTTACTTTCTGGCTGCAACGCGATGAAACGCCTTTCTGAAGTTGGCGAACCGCCAAAACTGTCATCTATCGACAACCCGACCCAGTCAGAAGCCTATCGACCGGTCAGCCTGCCGATGCCTGCCCCGCAGGTTGCGGAAAGCAACCCGAACTCCCTGTGGCGGTCAGGTGCACGGTCATTCTTCAAGGACCAGCGCGCCAGTCAGGTCGGTGACATCCTTACCGTGGTTGTCGATATGGCCGACAGTGCAGCCTTTGCCAACACCACAAGCCGTTCGCGCACCAACAGCGAAGATCTTGCAGTGCCCAACCTGTTTGGCCTTGAAGCCGAAATGACCAAGGTCTTGCCCGAAGCGATTGACCCTTCGTCCATGTTTGACATGGATAGCGCCACGTCAAACCGTGGTGCAGGCTCATTGGATCGAAACGAAGATATCAACCTTCGTGTCGCCGCCCTTGTCATTCAGGTTCTGCCGAACGGGAACTATGTCATTCACGGCCGTCAGGAAATCCGCGTCAACAGCGAAGTCCGCGAAGTCCAGATTGCGGGCGTGATCCGGGCGGCTGATATCAGTTCGGCCAATGAAGTCGGCTACGACAAGATTGCTGAAGCTCGTATTTCCTATGGCGGACGCGGGACGATTTCCGATGTTCAGCAGCCGCGCTACGGCAGCGAAGTACTTGACATCATTCTGCCATTCTAACCGACAGACATTGATTGGTGGCCTGCTCCGTTCTGGGTTCCCGCAGACCGCACAAGCCCTCCTCAAAAGACCACCTTCGGGTGGTCTTTTTTCGCCCGAAGACCACTATCGTAACTTGGTTTTGTAAGTTGAAAACTTGGCTGATTGTCTGAAACGAGAAAAGCCCGGCCATAAAGACCGGGCTTTTTGATTTTGGTTATCCCTAACCAGTAATCTCCCACAAGGCCATGACGTTGCATGGCATGGACCGGCATTCGCACGGTCCTTTATCTTTTTTATCACCCGGCGCGATCAATCGTCGCGACGTGTGCGCTCCATCCGTTCGTGACGTTCCTGGGCTTCGATGCTCAGGGTCGCAATTGGACGAGCTTCAAGTCTTTTCAAACTGATCGGTTCTTCGGTTTCTTCACAGTAACCATAAGATCCGTCTTCAATTCGACGCAAAGCAGCATCAATTTTTGAAATCAGCTTGCGCGCCCTGTCACGAGTACGAAGCTCAAGTGACCGATCGGTTTCCGCAGATGCGCGGTCACTCAGATCAGCTTCTTGAAGCCCGCCATCTTGCAGGTTCGCTAATGTTTCAGATGATTCATGCAGAAGTTCTGCCCGCCAGGTCAGAAGTTTCTGACGGAAATATTCGCGCTGACGCGGGTTCATGAATTCTTCGTCCTCAGCAGGACGATAGTCTGGTGGCAGAGTGATAGTCATGTATGCCCTCTATACAGGACTGTTCGATCGCGCGGCAATATAGATGCAGCACGCCAACGGTGCAAGATGATTGAACAAATAAATATGAATGAATACGCATAGCCCCAGAACTCTGGGGTTCTCAGGTGCGACACACAGGAAATTTCAGACTTAAATCAGCCCGGAAACTTCCAGTTTGGCCAGTTCGACCCGTGCACGCAGATCAATCTCGTCGAGTACGGCGGAAAGTTCCGGATCGTCAATATTTTCACGTTGCTGATCAAGTAACCCAACCAACTGCTGCAAACGCGCACCAGACAAGGCCCCACTTAAAAGCCCGTCACGCACGGCCTCAAGCTGTTCAAGCACGCTTTTGGCGCGCAATACGCCTGCTTTTTTGGGCGAATCAAGTGCATCACCACTTTGCTGAAGTGCGAGGAGCGCATCCAGTGCACTAACACCACTAGCACCATGAACGCTTCCCGCACCGCTGGCTTCTCCGCCAGAATCGAGCGAACGCATGGCATCTGCAAAACCGCCACCACCAGACGTGCCAGACGCCTTTTTACGCGTCGCCCCGCTCGTACCGGCAGCCTTGGAACCGCTAACCTTCATGACCCGTGCCTGTCCTGTCTGTGGTAATATCTTGCATTTAACGCCTTATGACGTTTGGGTTCCAAACTGCTATATTCTTCCAGAATAAAACCCACGCCTCGATACGTTATATATGTATGAGATAGAGTCTCCCTCAATCTGGGAAACCGCGCAACGGGAAAAAAATGCCGAGTGGCTAAAACGGCTCCGCACTTTTGGTCCCCATATCTAAAAACAGTCGTGATTTTCGCCCGATAAACTCGGCAAAGACGACAGCTTGCAGGTCAAGCCCGCACAAAGCGGTAGTTGGCACGATTTTCGCAAAACAGCTTACAAACGCGATTAACATGATCGATCGCACCATTTGTTGGATGCCAAGGCATCCCAAGTCGAAGCGGAACAAACAGTATGATCACAGGTCTTGGCAACATAGCACGCAAAGCGACGATCGCCGTCGCGCTGGGTATGCTCGCCCTGACGCAGATGGCCCCGGCCCATGCTCAGTCGCGCATCAAGGATATCGCCGATTTCGAAGGCGTCCGTGACAACATGCTGGTTGGTTATGGCCTTGTGGTCGGCTTGAACGGTACCGGCGATGATCTGGGCGATGCAGAATTTACCCGCCAAAGCATGGTCGCCATGCTCGAGCGCCTTGGGATCAACGTCCGCGATCAGATCGAAGATATTGACTCTGATAATATTGCCGCCGTCATGGTAACCGCAACACTGCCCCCCTTTTCCCGTCAGGGATCACGCATTGATGTCAGCATCAGTGCCATCGGCACCTCTGAAAGTCTTCAGGGCGGTACATTACTGGTAACCCCGATGGTTGGTGCAGACGGTGAAGTTTATGCCGTCGCCCAGGGCAACCTTGCAGTTGGCGGTTTCTCGGCTGGTGGCAACGCAGAAACAGTTGTCAAAGGCGTCCCAACGTCCGCACGGATCGCCAGCGGCGGCATTGTCGAACGTGAAATCGATTTCAATCTCAACTCCATGCAAGACATGTCTGTTGTTCTGCGAAATCCGGATTTCACCACCGCACGTCGCGTTTCAGATGCCATCAATGCTTATTTGGGCCAGGTTGCAGCACGCGCCAGCGATCCGGGCACTGTTCGCCTGGTCATCCCTGACAGCTACAATCAGGATGTCGTTGCACTGTTGACCGATATCGAACAGCTGCGTGTTGAGCCAGATCAGATCGCCCGCGTGGTGATTGACGAAAATACCGGCACAATTGTGATGGGCGAGAATGTCCGCATTAACCGGGTCGCTATTGCGCAAGGCAATCTGACCATTCGTGTTACCGAAACTCCTCAGGTTTCACAGCCTTCTCCATTTTCTCAAGGCGGGAATACAGAGGTTGTAGACCGCACCAATATTGAGGTCGATGAAGGCGAAGACAACCAGCTTGGTGTCCTCAATAGCGGCGTTAGCCTGCAGGAACTGGTTAATGGCCTTAATAGCCTTGGTGTCGGACCACGCGATATGATCACCATTCTTCAGGCAATTAAAACGTCGGGTGCCCTTCAGGCTGAAATCGAGGTGATGTGATGATGGCTGATAGCTCCACGGCCCTTATGGCTCAGGCACAAGCAAGTGCACAGAACGGCGCTCAGAACAATATCTCGGCACGCGTAAACTCGCTGACCGATGGCCATATTAAATCCAAAGAAGAAGCCATCAAGTCCGGCAAAGAATTTGAATCCATGTTTCTTGGCCAAATGCTCAATCATATGTTCTCGGGCATCGAAACCAACGAAATGTTTGGTGGTGGCCATGGTGAAACGATGATGCGTTCCATGCTGGTCGAACAATATGCCCAAGAGATGACCCGTGCAGGTGGCATCGGAATTGCAGATGCTGTCACACGTGAAATCCTTAAGATCCAGGAGGGGTGAAAAAATGACCACTCAAGAGTTGATTGCAGAACTTAAAAGCGTGACATACGACCTGATGTCCCTACTGGAACGTGAAACCACGGGCCTTCGGACCATCGCACGCGATGAATACGAGCAGTTCCTGTCGGAAAAATCTGCCCTGTCGATGCAATACGAACAGATCGTCGTTAAATTGCGCGCGCGCGGCGAAGAACTTCGGGAACTGCCCGAAGAAGAACGCACGGAACTGCGCGATCTTCAGGCCGATTTTCAAGAGACCGCCCGACGCAATATGACCGTGCTTCAGGCCGCCAAGGCAACCAACGAACGCGTGGTGCAGGCCATTGTCCGTGCGGTAAACGATAAATCCAAAGACGACTGCACGACCTATAACCGCTCAGCTCAGGCCAGCAAGGCATCAATTGGCGGATATGGTCGGACCATCAACAAGACTGGTGGTTCATTCAGCGTCAATGAAACGCTTTAAGGTTAAAGGCAAACATCATGTCACTAACCCAGGCTCTTAACACAGCGATCTCAGGCCTTAACACGGCGCAAGCTCGTATTGCGATTACGTCTTCGAACATCTCGAACGTAAACACCCCGGGCTATTCAAAAAAGATCGCCGGACAGGAAACCCTTACCCTTGATGGTCAAGGCGCTGGTTCACAGGTTGCTGATATCTATCGCAACGTGAACGAGGGCCTGGTGCGTGAAATGCGTGGAGAACTGGGTAAAGCCGGCCGCGAAGAAGTCCGCTATGAATTCTTCCAGCGTATCCAGACCCTGTTTGGCACCCCGCAGTCAGATGCCGCCATCAGCCAACGCATTAATGACCTGGCAGATGCATTTGAACAACTCGGCGTTACCCCCGATCAGAACTCGCCGCGCGTCGAAGCGATCGAGAGCGCCCTTCAAGTCATGGAATCGTTCGAGAAGCTGTCAACCCAGCTTCAGGACATGCGTGATGATATTGACGATCAGATCACCGATGAGGTCGACAACGCCAACACGCTTCTGAGTGAAATCTCCGAGCTCAATACCGGCATTGTACGCCTCAACAACCTTGACCAGCCGACGACCGAACTTGAAGATCAGCGTGATCAGAAGCTGAACAAGTTGTCCAAAATCATCGACGTCACGACGTTCAGTCGGAATGATGGTTCGATCGTAATCTATTCGGCTAATGGCGCGAACACGCTACTGGACCGCACGCCGAATAACCTGTCCTTCACCCAAACCGCAGGCTTCGAACCCGGTACAGGTGGGTCCGGCATATCACTCAATGGTGCAGATATCACTGATACGCTGCGCACAGGCACACTGAAGGGCCTGTTTGATATGCGCGATTCGGAAATTCCCGCCCTGAACGACCAGATCAATGAACTGGCAGGCGAATTGCGCGACGCGATTAACGAAGAACATAACAAAGGCACGGCATTCCCACCGCCGACCAACCTTTCAGGTAACCGTATGGTCGCCGCCAGTGACCCTTTGACCGCAACTGGGGCATTTCGGGTCGCAGCACTTGATGACGATGGTCAACTTGTCGCCGCTGACAGCTGGTCCGACATTACGCTGCCGACAACCCCGGCAACAGTGCAAGGCATCATTGACGCCATTAATGGTTCCGACGCCGGTGGTTACCTCACGGCGTCTCTGATTGACAATCAACTCGTGATCGAAGGATCCGACGGCAACCGTGTCGCAATCAATGAACTTGATGGACAAATCACGACCAGTGATGGTCGCGAGCAAGGTTTTTCACATTATTTTGGTCTGAATGACTTTGTCGCCACAGTCAAACGTTCCGATACGATGACGTCATCGGCACAAAGCAGCTCTACCACAGCCCTGAATGCAACTGCGAGCTCCTTCACTATCTCTGCCGGATCAGGCGTTCTGGCTGGTGGAATCACGGTGAACTATGCCGCAACAGATTCACTTGAAGATGTGCGTGACAATATCCGTACTGCTCTTCAGGGGGCAGGCATGACGGTTGCTGCCTCAGAAGAAGCAGCCTTCATCATTGAAGATGGCAACAGATACCGCCTTGTACTTGATTACACATCCAACATGACGATCACGGATGCAGGTACACTCACTGGTAAAATCGGCATGACCGAAGACCAGCCGACTCTCGCTGGTAACATGGACGTATCTGCCGCCATCCAAAACGACCCATCGCGTATTGTGCGCGGCCAGATGAATGCCGATACCTATGAAACGTCAACCGCGGTCGTAGACAACGCTGCGGCCATCCCAAACCTTGGTCCGCTGGTGCCACCGCCGCTTAACTACACTTTGACTGTCAGCGGAGACTTCACCGACGTCAACATTGATTATGACAGCACGACATCGCTTGACGATATCGCCAATGCAATCAACAACAGCGCAACACTGACCGATAACAACATCACTGCAAGTGTCGTATTTAACAGTCAACTTGGCGGTTACACGCTAAGCGTTAAAGATGCCGACGGCGACCCCTTCTACTTCAGCGATAGTGGGCTACCCAATGCAGATAGCCTTACCACCGTCCTAGGCTTGGGGATTGGCTTTGGCGTTCACGAAGGCGACAACACTTCCGCTCTAGCGCTAAGCAACACCTTTGAACGCTCCGACATCCAGTTTGAAGCCGCTGGCGGCCTCTCTGGAGAACGCACCTCGTTGACCGATTTTGCTGCTGGTATTGTTGCCACTACGGCAACCAAGGCATCCGTATCGCAAGGTGGTTATGAATTCCAGTCAAACCTGGTGACTGACTTGAGCACACGCATACAGAACGAAGCGGGCGTTAACCTTGACGAAGAGATGTCAGATCTTATCATCTTCCAGCGCGCCTACACCGCATCAGCCCAAGTCATAACGACGGTTGATGAAATGTTTGATGCATTGCTCAGAGCAGTTTAAACTGCGAGTTAGAAAAGTGAGGCTCTCATGGTAACCCGCGTCGCAACATATACGAACCATACATTGCTTTCGGATCTCGCGCTCCGAAACGCAGCGCGCGTAACTGATCTGCAAAACCAAGCATCGAGCGGTTATAAATCACGCGACTATTCGGGCATTGCCGACAGCACCCAGCGCCTCCTTAATCTTGAGGGTGAGTATACCCGCACAGAACAGTATTTGCGCAACACGACGCAAGCTAAGCTGCGTCTTCAAAGCAT
Organism: Thalassospira lohafexi; assembly: GCF_002844275.1. Lineage (GTDB taxonomy): Bacteria > Pseudomonadota > Alphaproteobacteria > Rhodospirillales > Thalassospiraceae > Thalassospira > Thalassospira lohafexi. Next base: position 213,833 of record NZ_NXGX01000004.1, on the reverse strand, counting down.
GGAAACAGCTGTCGACAGCATGATAACCATTGCGACGCAAATGAAGACGCTTCTTATTCAAGCAAGTTCTGCTCTACAGGGCGACGACGTTAATATTCGCGGACAGGCTCGTCAGGCCATGGAGCAAGTCGCCAACTTGCTCAATACTAACCTTGACGGCCGGTATCTGTTTGCCGGTGGCCGCTCTGAAGAACCGGCTGTTGATCTTGATAAGATTTATGCGCCAGATAACTATATCAGCGACGCCGATGTTACTCTGACGGATGCAACCACGCTAACCTCGCTCGGCATTACTTCGGGGCAAATTCAGATTGTTAGTACAGATGTCGATGGCAACAGCGTCACTACAACTGTCAATTATAATGCCGCAACCGATGATATTGGAGACCTGCGTGACGCAATCAACAGCGTAACGACCAATGGCGCGATTGCGTCCATGCGTGGCTTGGGCGGTGAAGGAGATCCACGCCTAAATATCGAAAATGTTGGAAATGGGTCGATCACCATCTCAGAAAGCGGTGTTGGCAACCTTCTTACGGTTCTGGGAATGGAAAAAATCCCCAATCCGCGGGAAGATGCAGATTATTATGACGGCGACCAACTCATCCTCAATGCGCGCGTTGATGATCAATATGAGGTGTCTTATGGTATTCTGGCCGACAATCCTGCATTCAAGAAATTGATCCAAGGACTTGGCGTTGCCGCCGGAACCGAAGATGAAGATGCTCTTGTCGTCGCGATTGGTTTTATTTCCGACGCAATTGATAATCTGCCTAACGTACAGGGACAGATTGGTCTTGATATCTCCAATATTGAACGCTTCGAAGCACGCCACGAAGACTTTAAAGTTTTTGCCGCGCAGGCGATTTCTGACATTGAAACCGTTGACGTACCGTTGACCCTTGCTGAGTTGTCTCAGCATGAGACGGCACTCCAGGCAAGTTTCATTTCGATTTCGCGTGCTGCAGATTTATCATTGGCTAACTATTTGCGTTGATTATCTAATATAATAATTTGTATCTTTAACTGTTTTGCCTGTTCAATCACTTGCCAGTTGCACAGCTAAAACATTGGACCGTCGGAGTAAAGCGGGCATGGAAACCGAAAACGTTGCCGAGACTGAAACCCCTGAATTCGTGACTGTAGAAACACGATTCGGCGATATCGAATTCAGCTGGGAAAAAGGCATTTACATGCCTGTTGGCCTACTTGGCTTCCCGGAACATCATGTCTTTGGGCTTGCCAATATCCCGAACAGTTCGCTTGATCAGTTCAAGCTTTATCAAAGCCTGACAGATGCCAACCTGTCCTTCATCGTCGCACCATACAATATGGAAAGCGAAGTTTATGACGATAAGGATTTGATGATAGCGCATAAAAGCTTGGCTATTAATTCCGACGACATGGCCATTTTAATGGTCGTCACCATTCGTAGTGCACCGGATGGCAAAGGCATCAGGCTGTCCACCAACGTGCGTGCGCCAATTCTCGTTGATACAGGTCGTCAAGTAGCATGGCAACACGTCATGGGCAATGACCGCTACCCTGTACAAATGGACCTTTAAAAAGACTAGGCACCAAATGAACAGAAGTGAACGTCGTCGCAACGAAAAAAAGTCCACGTCAGGTTCTTCGAAACTATCGGCACGTTCCCTTCGTGCGAGTATGCCAGCACCATCTGTTGAGATACAGCAGCTTATTGCCGCAGGAAAACAGCACCATTCTAGCGGCAACCTTTCGAAGGCGCTGGAGGTGTACAAGCATATTCTGGCAATTGACCCCAAACAGCCGACGGCGCTGTACTTGGCAGGTATCGCACTTCATCAAGCTGGGCAACATGCCAAAGCAATCGAATGCTTGCAGGGTTCACTTTCGATTTTTCCCGACAACCCTGAAGCATATAACAACTTAGGTGTGGTTTTTAACACAACTGGTAATACTGCTGCGGCTGAAGAATGCTATCGTCGCGCCATAGCGTTGAAACCCGAATATGCTGCTGCCTATAAAAATCTTGGCGCGCTCCTTGCGTCCGCAGACAAACTTGACGCGGGACTTGAATGCTACCGCAAAACGGTAAGCATTGCACCAAACCACGCCGAGGGCCTCAAGGCTATTGGCGAAATTCTTATCAAACAGCAGAAATACGATCATGCACTTGAGAGCTTTCTAAAAGCCCGGGCAATAAGCCCGACGGACGCGGATATCCTGACATCAACAGGCATCGCTCTGCAATATCTGTCACGCCATCAGGAAGCCCTCAAACTGCACAGTCAGGCCGTTAACTTTCAGCCAGATAACGATCGCCATTGGGACGCTTTTCGCGACTGTGTCGCTGGCATGTCCTTTTCCGGTACGAGTGACGGCCTGGAACAATCATTGCTTGCACTTCTCGACAAGCAAGACATGTCGCCCGCCAGCCTGATGTTCCCAATTATCAGCGCCTTAAGGCATCGCAGTGAATTTTCGCGCCTTCTCGACAATGCTGATAAAGCAATCGTTGAAGACTTTCCAATTCAAGACGATATAAAGATTCTTAGCCAAATAACGCTTTTCATGCGCTTGATGACAAAGGTTCCGGTAGCAGATTTACGTATAGAAAGGCTGCTGACCAATCTAAGACGCGCCCTACTTGCTCGTGCATGTTGCGGCGAACACAACGATCAAGAAATAAACTTCATATCGGTATTGGCGCAGCAATGTTTTATCAATGAGTACGCCTACGCTGTCGATGCGAAAGAACAAGAACATCTGAAGAATTTGAAACAGAAGGTCGAAGGTCTTTTTGCCCAAGGAAAAGCTGTTTCCAAAGACCTGTGGTTGCTGATTGCGTGCTATGAACCGCTCAACACCATGCCATGGAAGTCGCAAATCCCGCAGACTAAAGATAACGATGAGGGCGCGGCTGTGTATCGCCTTCAGATCACAGAACCTGAGACCGAAAAGACATTACGCAAGTCAATTCCTCAGATAGCCGATATTGAGGACGCAACCTCTCAAAACGTTCGAGCTCAGTATGAGGAAAACCCTTATCCACGCTGGATTCACACTTCGCATCTAACTCCCAAACCGGTAAAGGACGTGCTTTGCGCGCCGCCGCTTTCATTCAAACTCGATGATTACACTGCACCTGAGAATCCAGAGACACTCGTTGCAGGATGTGGGACCGGCCAGCATGCAATTCAGGCCGCATCACGATTTGTAAACACAAAGGTAACTGCCGTTGATTTAAGTCTTGGCAGCCTTTCCTATGCGCTGCGTAAAACACGTGAAGCCGGGATCAAAAATCTTGAATACATACAGGGTGACATTCTCAAACTTGACAAGATTGGCAAACAATTCGACATGATCGAATGTGGTGGTGTTCTGCACCATATGGCGGATCCGCTGGCAGGATGGAAAGTTCTGGTCGACCTCCTGCGTGATGGCGGATTGATGAAAATCGGGCTTTACAGTGAAAAAGGCCGACCCGACATCATCGCTGCCCGTAAGTTTATTGAGCAAGGTGGCTATGGATCTTCTGCCGAAGAAATGCGTCGATGTCGGCAGGATATCATTGCCGCCGCAGAAAAAGGCGACCCGCAACTCATACAGCTTTGCATGCGCGGTGACTTTTACAGCCTGAGTCCTTGCAGAGACTTGATCTTTCATGTTCAAGAGCATCGTTTTACAATTCCTGAAATTGCAAGCGCCCTCGACAAACTAGGGTTGGAGTTCCTGGGATTTGAAACACCTACGCCACAAACACTGATCCAGTTCCGGAAAGAAAACCCGAATTGCCCGGAAAGCCTTCAACTTGATCGATGGTGCCGCTTTGAGGAACGTTTCCCTGACACGTTCAGGGGCATGTACCAGTTTTGGTGTCGCAAACCTGCTAGGTAACATTTGCCTGCTTGCGGGATAAAGGCAGGCTGTAGATGCCAGCAGGGCATAGAAACAAAACATTAGACAACCCTAACACGTCAACAAATACAACCTCCACAACACGCATGACGCAAACTGGCACATCTATTGAATGATTAACTGGCAAATACTATACTTCGCTCGGGATGACTTCCTGAGCAACGGGCTTGAGCAGCATTCCTAAGTAATTGCAAAGCCCAGTGAAACACCGGTGAATTGTGTAAACTCGCCGCACGCAACCAACGTAGGAATAGAAAGATGGCTCTTAATATTATTTCCAACTATGCCGCCAACGTTGCTCACCGTAACCTGAGCAATTCTGACGAAATGGCAACCCGTTCACTTTCGAAGCTTTCATCAGGTACACGCGTTGTTTCCGCACGCGACGATGCTGCTTCGATGGCAATTGGGGCCCGCCTGAATTCGCAGGTTGAGGCGCTCAAGACTGCAACGGTCAACGTCGGCCAGGCAAATTCCATGCTTCAAATCGCCGATGGCGGCATGTCAACCATCAACGATATTCTGACCCGCATGAAGACACTGGCCGTACAGGCAGCCTCTGACAACCTGTCCTCCACAGAACGTGGCTTTCTGGATGATGAGTTTCAGGCACTTGACCAAGAAGTCAGCCGTGTAGCAGACTCAACCTCTTTCAATGGTGTTCAACTGCTTTCCGGACAGACAACGTTCGGCGTTGATCCTGCTGCAGTTGGTACGAACATTGAAGCTGCTGATGGTTTCGCTGCCTTTACTATTAATAGCGATGCAGGCTTGGTCGCCGCCGACACGATTTCGATCACCTTCGACAATGCTACTAACATTATGACCCTCACCAATACGAACCAGGCGAACTTCTCGCAGTCAGTTGATCTGGATGATATTGGCGTTACAGCATTGACTGGCGCCCAAACTGCAGATGTCGAGTTCGGGTCGCTTGGTATCACCCTTACGCTGAACTCGGCGTTTGCGTTCGGCACCGACATTACTGCCAACAACACCTTTGATGTTGCGGCACAGACCGGTCCTGCGTCCCTGACCTATCAGATTGGTTCCGGCAATAATGCAGCAGTTGACCGCCTCACCTTCAACCTGACCTCGGTGAGCTCTGCAGCACTTGGTGTTGCAGCCCTTCAGGTTGACACACTTGCCAACGCTCAGGCGGCCATTACCGGTGTTGATACAGCAATTGACACATTGCAGACGGCACGTTCAAACGTCGGCGTCGGGCAGAACCGTCTTGATTTCGCGGCCAAAAATCTGGCGTCCTCACAGGAAAACAACGAGGCAGCTCGATCAACATTGCTTGACCTTGACGTTGCATCGGAGATGACCCAATTCACCTCCAAGCAGATCCTCGTTCAGTCTGGCGTGGCCATGCTGGCTCAGGCGAACCAGATGCCTCAGAACCTGCTGCGTCTTCTACAGGGCTAACCGCCACCACAAGCGTTCTCTTTCGAACAATTATCAAAGAAGGGCTCTCGCGGGCCCTTCTTTACTTTTACCTGCATAGATAGATAGACATATAATTGGGGACAATATTAAGCGATCATGCGTCGATCAAATCGATTCGCGAATCTGATGAAAATGAACTAAATAGCTGTAATTCAAACAGCAACATTGAACCAAGACGTGATGCTCGAAGCACAGAACCCGAACTAACGCGCTGTTTTTATTAATTAATTTTTTATTCACTTTTTGCTAGACAACAAAACCATACATACGTATATTTCAACGTAGAAACAAACCCGTTTCCATGTGATCAGGAAGATCTTTTTGGAAACAGTTCTGGTAATGTTGCCAGTCCTCGAACGGCAGTAAGCTGTTCCGAGCTATCCATGTAGGAGAAATACAATGGCTCTTAATATCATTTCCAACTATGCCGCTAACGTTGCTCACCGTAACCTGAGCAATTCTGACGAAATGGCAACCCGTTCGCTGACCAAACTTTCGTCAGGTACCCGCGTTGTTTCCGCACGCGACGATGCCGCTTCGATGGCAATCGGTGCACGTCTTAACTCACAGGTAGAAGCGCTCAAGACTGCCACGGTTAACGTTGGTCAGGCAAACTCCATGCTTCAGATCGCCGATGGCGGCATGTCGACCATCAACGATGTCCTGACTCGTATGAAAACACTGGCCGTACAAGCAGCATCTGACAACTTGTCGACCACCGAGCGTGGCTTCCTTGATGACGAGTTCCAGGCGCTTGACGCCGAGGTTTCGCGTGTTGCTGACTCAACCTCCTTCAACGGCATTCAGCTGCTTTCTGGCCAGACCACCTTTGGTGTGGACCCTGCTGCAGTTGGTACAAACATCGAAGCCGCTGATGGTATCGCTGCATTTAAAATCAACAGTGATGCTGGTCTTGTTGCAGCTGACACGATTTCGATCACGTTTGACAACGCTACCAACACCATGACCTTGACCAATACGAACCAGGCGAACTTCTCGCAGTCGGTTGATCTGGATGATATCGGTGTTACGGCTTTGGCCGGTGCGCAAACTGCGGATGTTGAATTCGGGTCGCTTGGTATCACCCTTACGCTGAACTCGGCGTTTGCGTTCGGTACCGATATTACCGCCAACAACACCTTTGATGTTGCGGCACAGACCGGTCCTGCGTCCCTGACCTATCAGATTGGTTCCGGCAACAATGCTGCAGTTGACCGTCTTACCTTCAACCTGACCTCGGTCAGCTCTGCTGCACTTGGTGTTGCAGCCCTTCAGGTTGACACACTTGCCAACGCTCAGGCGGCCATTGCAGGTCTTGATACCGCGATTGATACACTTCAGACTGCACGTTCTAACGTGGGTGTGGGTCAGAACCGTCTTGATTTCGCAGCCAAAAACTTGGCCTCGTCACAGGAAAACAACGAGGCAGCTCGTTCGACACTGATGGATCTTGATGTTGCTGCGGAAATGACCAAGTTCACTTCCAAGCAGATTCTGGTTCAGTCCGGCGTGGCTATGCTGGCTCAGGCGAACCAGATGCCTCAGAACCTGCTGCGTCTCTTGCAGTAATCCGGATATCCGAGTTGGGATGAGGGTTAACCCTCATCCCATATCCGGTTTATCCTTTGCCCCAGGATGGCATAGGAGGGTCAAATGGAACTTGTTAGCACATATACTTCAAGCACCACTCAGAGCAATAGCTCTTCTGTTAAGGCTCCTTCTGCGCCGACGAGCAATGCTCCAAAACAACTTGATCTGGCAGCCGTACGGCCTCAGACCACTGACAATGGCCCAGCTTCAAAGTTTCAGCAGGCTCTTGCCAACCTTGATATTCCGGAAATTGCAAACAACGATGCGCGTGTTGAATTGAATTTCAATCAAGACACCGGACGCGTCGTGGCAAAAATCACAGATCGCGCCAGCGGTGAAATCCTGCGCGAACTTCCGTCCAAAGAACTGCAGCAGCTGTTTTCCCAGATGCGTGAATACCTCGGCAGTGTTGTGGACGAAGAAATTTAATAAGGTGATTGGGCACCAGTCGGCACGCTTCTTGCTCTAACCAATTGGTTGATGGAAATGCAAGCTTACAGCGAAGCCTACTGATAGCGCCCAGGGAGCTAAACCAATGAGTAGCTTAAACCTAAATAACATTTATGTCGGCGAAAATGGTCGCGTACAGCTATCTGGTGGGTCTTCGAATATCGACTTTGTCGATACCGTTGACCAGATGATTGCAGCACGTCGTATTCCGGCAGACAATCTTGAATCTCGTATTGAGAAAAATGACGAAAAGCTTGTCGCGCTCAAAGAGCTGCAGACGCTTATCGGAACACTTAAGGACTCGATGGCAAACCTTTATGGTGCCACGAGCTATGACAATTCCAAAAATATCTTCGAATCGAAGCAAATCTTTGCCTCTTCCGACGGTTCGACTGCAGCATCTCTGATCGGTGTTACTGCAACAAATGCTGCCGAGTCCGGTAGCTACACCTTCGAAATTGATCAGATTGCCAGCAATCACAAGCTTTCAAGTGACACGCAGGCTGTGGCGGCAGGCGCTGACGTTACCGGCCTTACCGGAACGGGTGAATTTACCATTACGGGTGGTACCGGCAGTGCCAGCATTACAGTAAATGCTGGTGATACGCTTCAGGATATTCGAGACAAAATCAACAATGCCAAGGATAACACCGGCGTACAGGCGTCTGTAATCAAAGTTTCCGCTACCGAAAGTACAATCATCTTCACGTCAACTGAAGAAGGTGTCGCCAATCGTATGTCCTTTAGCGACGATACGGGTTCGGTTCTTCAGAGTCTTGGCGTTTTGACTGATGCAACCACCATCGATGCAGCAAATGTCATTGATGATGGCAATGATGCGTTGATCAAGCTTGACGGCATTTCAGTAACCCGTGGATCAAATGAATTTTCCGATCTGATAGATGGCCTATCTATAAGCCTGTACGATGCAGAACCTGGAACAACGGTGACCATTGGCATTGAGCAGGACCTTAATCAGGCCAAAACAGCCATCCTTGATTTTGTCGAAGCTTATAATGCAGTTCAATCCTTTGTGAACGAAAAAACATTTGTCGATACGTCTACAGGAAAGGCATCTGACGATGCGATATTGCTGGGCAACTCCTCAGTCAAAAGTATTGAAGCCGCATTGCAACAGATTGCTGGCTCATTCGCTGACGGCGTAACCGACCGACCGGGCAAAGACGATTATACTGTGCTTGCGGAAATTGGAATCGATTTCGTTAGCTATGGTGCAAATGCAGATCCGACACTTTCGAAAACGCTGGAAATTGACGAAACCGCTTTAAACGCAGCACTTCTGAACAATCCAGGCGAAGTGATGGACTTATTCCTATTCCGGGGCAAGTCGGATAATTCTGACGTCAGCATGACCAGTTTTAGTGGCAAGACAAGTGCCGCAACGTACGAATTTACCATTGATGCATCTGCTGGTGACATCAACAGTGTCACCTATGACAAGACGGTCAATGGCGTTACAACGTTTGGTAATGTTGCAACGATCAATAGTGGATCAAGCTTTACAACCGAAGACGGCCTTAAGTTGTTTTACGGTGGTGACAAAATGGCTGCAGACACTGCAACCATTACCACCAGCAAGGGTTTGGGATCTCAGTTCTTCTTTGAACTTGATTCCATTCTTGACGACGAAAACGGGCTTTTGTCTCAGGAAATCTCGGAAATCGAGACGCAAAATACATCTTATGGCGACAAGGTTGATAGGATTGACGAACGCCTCGCCGGACAGCGAGAAGTCCTTATGGATAAGTTCATTGCGATGGAATCTGCCCTTGCGCGAATGAAGAACATTCAGAGTTCTCTCGATGAGTTGATGGCTGCAGGCAAAGAAAAGAGTTAACTTTTGTCCGCCATACATGCACACTAGCATGTCGAGCCGTAGACTAAGGAGTGTCTCATGAACGAACACGCCGCCCATACTTACAAGCAGCAGCAAGTTAATACAGCCTCACCGGCCAAGATGGTGTTCATGTTGTATGAGAAAATTTTGTCGCGCCTGCAAGAAGCCCAAAGCGCAATTGAGCGTAAAGATATTCAGGCCCGTTGTAATGCGAACTCCAACGCGCAGGAACTGATCGCCCATTTATCGAAGACCCTCGATATGGATCAAGGGGGTGAAATCGCGTTCAATCTTGAACAGCTTTATTCCCATTGTCTTATTCGACTGATGGATGTTGATCGCCACAACGACCCTCAGGCAGCAGAAGAAGTCATCGGGCTTCTCAGGCCGATTAGAGATTCTTGGTATGTTTTGTCTGAAAAAAGTGAAGGCGAACTTCGTCAAGCGATCATGGCGGTACAGCAAGGTCGCCCGGCGGCACAGCCGACTGGCGAAAGAAAATCGGCAGGTGATGAAACTCCGGCCCCTGCCAAGTCAACCTTGTCGATCTCGGCCTAATTGGCCTGTGTAGACCTTAGACATATTAAATAAGATTTTGAAAGCCTCCGTGATGCCGGGGGCTTTTTCTTATTGTGTCCTCTACCCTGCTTCTATCTTCCATCTCACCTATCAGACGTGCCTCACCAAACTCACACGGGCGTTTTTGCCCTGTTGGGCGCATAGCATCCGCTCGGCAAAATTTACCCCAAGGACCTAATGTGCGCTAACTCGCTGACAATCTAAGGATTCTGTTAACACTTAAAACTGGCCCGCCAATTGCAAATGTTCTGACACTGTTTCGATGAGGACCGAAATTATGAACAGCTCTGCGATTACAAACAGCATTATGCCAACCGTCTCTATTCCCGGCGCTAGCGCGCAGGAAAGTGCCGGTTCTGGCTTTGGCGACGTGATGAATTCAGTCAAAGATAATTGGTCTGAACGGAACGCACAGATCAAAAATGACGCGGCAAAATCTGCCCAGAGCAACTGGGAGAAAAGCCGCTCAGACGCAAAAGCGCATCTTAACAACAACGATGCCGCTGAAGAGTACGACGCACGCAACGCGCGCCGCGACGACGAACCGCGCCATATCGACAAAGACGATCATGCCGAGGTCCGCGAACAGAAACCCGATGAACATCAAGATGTCAGCGCTGATCGCAGCGACGATACGCCGCGCGATCCGGACGCACAGGCAAGCAACGAACCCGATGCATCGGGCGATGACGCCAACACCGCCAAGGAAATATCTTCTGATACTGCAACCAATGAAGATAGCCAGGGTACAGGCGAAGCGACAAAAACAGACGCCGTCACCGATAACACAGTTGTCGACCCGAATCAGCCTGTTCAGGCGGTCCCACTTCCAGGATCGCCAGAAGCACTTGCCCTTGCAAATGCCAAGGCCCAGACGGTCGCAGCAGCATCTGGTACAGCACAAAACTCAGCTGCAGCGAATAATGGTCAACCTGCCGCTGGCATGACGGCCAATGGCGCTGCTTCTGACGGCACCACCGACGGATTGATGAGCTCAACCGCACTATCGCAGCCCGCCGCTGGCGCATCGGCCAAAATGGCAATGAACGCCGCTGGTGAAGGGGATGCCAAGGGAGACGAGTTGTCATCTGACAAGTTCCTCTCGCGCGTTGTTGACTCCATGAGTGGAGACGGCAAAGGCAAAACGGAAACCCCGTCAAATGCGTCGACAGCCAACAATACCGCAGCATCTGGCGCCAATGCAGGCACCACACAACAGTCTGCAGGCAATCCGGCACAGGCAGCACAGCAAGCCATGGCCGCAGCTGCAGGCGCGCAAGCGCCCACCAATACACCAGCTCAGCCACAGGCGGCGACAGCTAATGGAAATGCCGCTGTTAGTGCAACAACAACGACAGATGGATCAGCACAAGCAGTTAACGGGCAGGTCAACAGCACCAATAGTCTTAATCAGGCTGGTACAAACGGCCAGACAGCGCGTCATGCGCCAGCCCAACCGGTTCAGCAGCAGGTCGCGGTTTCAATCCGCAATGCGGCAAGTGAAGGGGTCGATAAAATTTCGGTCCAGCTTCGCCCTGAACATCTGGGTCGCGTCGATGTGAAACTTGAAATCGGTCACGATGGCCGTGTTCAAGGTGTCATTCAGGCAGATACCCGTGAAACGCTGGATATGCTGCGTCAGGATTCTCGTGCGTTACAGCAGGCTCTTAAAGATGCCGGCCTTAATGCAGACAGTCAAAGCTTCACCTTCGAGCACAGGAATGAAGGTGGCCAAGGTCAGGATGGCAATGGTCGATCTCAGATGACTGCCAATCAGGGAAGTAGCCCCGATGATGGCGATGTCCTGAGCGGAGCCGAACTCGCCGAACATGTTGGCATTGGCTATGGGATCAATCCCAACGGCCTTGTCGATATTCGGATATAGGAAAGGTAGAGGGATAAGCCCATGGCCATTTCATCCTTAACAAACGTTGGTCTTTCAACGAATGATACCAACGCCGCATCAAACAGCTCTGCCAATCAGCTTTCGGCGAACTTTGATACGTTCCTGACCCTGCTAACCACGCAGCTCAAGAATCAGGACCCGACATCGCCAATGGAAAGTGACAAGTTCACTGACCAGTTGAGCCAGTTCGCCCAGGTTGAGCAAGGTATTCAGAGCAACAAGAACCTCGAAAACCTGTTGGCCATGCAAAGTCAGCAGCGTCAACTTTCCGCACTGTCCTATGTCGGTGCCGAAATTGAAGCCGTTGGGGATACCAACTGGCTCAAGGATGGCGGCGAGCTTAATTACAAATACAACATCTCGCCCGAAGTTCCACGCCTGCAGCTGCAGGTTCAGGATCAGTCCGGTGCAACTGTCTATTCCGAAGAACTCACCGATGTTTCCGGCCTTCAGAGCTTCCACTGGGATGGCAAGAACAACAGCGGTGTTGCGCAGGATGAAGGTGCCTACACGCTGGTTCTCAAACCGATGGCTGCAAACGGCGATACCTTCAAAGATGAAAAAGGTAAGCCTGCCTCTACGGCGATTGGCATCATCGGCTCTGTCGATAGTGTCGATATTAATGATGACGACATTTATCTGCGTATCGGCGATGTCGCTGTACCGTTCTCGACCCTTACCAACGTTAAGCTGGGGGCGAACAGTACGGATACCGGAACGGATCCGGGAACTGATGATGGTTCCGATACCGATGAACAAGACGAAGCAGCCTAAGGCCGCATTCAACTGGATTTGATGAACACCTTATAGGTGTAGGAGAAGAAAAATGAGCCTTTTTGGTGCAATGATTTCCGGTGTTTCCGGCCTGAATGCGCAGTCTCAGAACCTGGGCGTCATCTCGGACAACATCTCGAACCTCAACACGGTCGGCTATAAAGGCACGGTTGGGCGTTTTTCAACGCTGGTAACAGAACCCGCAAGCAATACGCGCTATACGCCGGGCGGGGTTCGCTTCCACCCGACAGCATTGATCAGCAAACAGGGTTTGCTTCAGGCAACCTCCTCAACCACCGCTGCGGCAATTTCCGGCGATGGTTTCTTCATTGTCCGTGACAATGCCTCACCGGGTACGAATGATGAGCTGTTCTTTACCCGTGCGGGTGATTTCAAGCCCGATGATGATGGGTATCTGCGCAATACCGCTGGCTACTATGTTCAAGGGTGGGCGACCGATCGCGAAGGTCAGCTGCTTGATACAAGCGGCAACCTCACCACATCGAACAGCTCTGCCGTAACCGACCTTCAGGTTCTTGATATCAATTCGATCCTGACCGCGGCGGCATCTACAACATCACTTGAGTTTGGCGCAAACCTGAACTCAGATGAGACGGCTGTTACTGGCGGCACAGCGACTTCAGCCACTGCTGGCATCGATTATGATACCACGGACCTAACAGCATTAGCCGGCATCGCCAACGGCGACCAATTCACAATTACGCATGACGGCACGACCTCTACAATCACGATCAATACCGGCGACACGCTCGAAGATCTTGCATCTGCAATCAGTGCGATAACAGGGGTTGCAGCAACCACCACCACGACAGGTACAAATGATACACTAACCCTTACTGGTGCATTTGCCGATCAGGATGTGGTCTTTGCCAACGTGACCGGCACACCGCTCACCGCTCTTGGCATCCCCGGCGTACCTGGCACATTGGCCGCCACCTACACTGCGGGTGATTTGGCAACCGGAACAATTGCCGAAGACAACACCATGCCGGTCACGATCTATGACTCGCTGGGTTCCGCCCATACCGTCAATTTGCAAGTTGTCAAACTGGGTCAGAACCGCTGGGGCTTTGAGCTGACCGGCAACACCACAGCCGGTCAACTTGATGCAACCGACCATCCAAATGGCTTGATCCAGGCCGGGACCATCACCTTTGACGGTTCAGGGAACTTGCAATCCTTTGATGGTGTCGCAGCCACCATTGGTGCTGTCACGGTCGGTACGACCGGTGATTTGACCGATGCCGACATTTCAGCAGAATGGACCAATGGTTCTGACGCCAGTGCCATCAATCTCGATTTTGGCACCATCGGCCTTGGCAACGGCATCACACAGTTTGCTGCTGGCGCAGATGCCAACGGCAACAACGTTGACTATACCACGCACTTCATCAATCAGAACGGTGCACAAGCTGGCACCATGGTAAACTATGCCCTCACCGAAGAAGGCTTCCTGCAGATCGAATTTGCCAACGGCGTCAAACGCCCGGTCTACAAACTGGCAATTGCGACCTTTGAGGCCGCCGATGAGATGGAAAACCATACCGGTAACGTCTATCGCCAAACCCGTGAGTCGGGTGACTATCTGCTGCGTGAACCGGGCTTGAATGGTGCAGGCAACGTTGTTGCCTCTGCACTTGAAGGGTCAAACGTCGATCTGGCTGAAGAATTCACCAACATGATCGTCACCCAACGTGCTTATTCGGCAAATACCAAAACGATCACAACGACCGACGAAATGCTTGATGAGCTGATCCGTATCAAACGGTAATTAGACTGAGTTTGCGGAACGGGGGATGAAAATCAACCGTTCCGGTTTTTCAAAAATCGCAATTCTGTGCTGGGAGAACACACATGAGCCTTTTTGGTGCAATGATTTCCGGTGTTTCCGGCCTGAATGCGCAGTCTCAAAACCTGGGCGTCATCTCGGACAACATCTCGAACCTCAACACGGTCGGCTATAAAGGCACGGTTGGGCGTTTTTCAACGCTGGTAACAGAACCCGCAAGCAATACACGCTATACGCCGGGCGGGGTTCGCTTCCACCCGACAGCATTGATCAGCAAACAGGGTTTGCTTCAGGCAACCTCCTCAACCACCGCTGCGGCAATTTCCGGCGATGGTTTCTTCATTGTGCGTGACAATGCCTCACCGGGTACGAATGACGAGCTGTTCTTTACCCGTGCGGGTGATTTCAAGCCCGATGATGATGGGTATCTGCGCAATACCGCTGGCTACTATGTTCAAGGGTGGGCGACCGATCGCGAAGGTCAGTTGCTTGATACAAGCGGCAACCTCACCACATCGAACAGTTCAGCAGTAACCGACCTTCAGGTTCTTGATATCAACTCGATCCTGACCGCGGCAGCATCTACAACATCACTTGAGTTTGGCGCAAACCTGAACTCAGATGAAGTTGCCGTTGCTGGCGCAAGCAATGTCTCAACGACCGCTGGTATTGATGGCACAGCAGCCCTTGCCGGGCAGGCTGGCATCAACGCAGGCGACACCTTCGATATCACCTATAACGGCACCACAACAACGGTAACGATCAATGCCGGCGAGACGCTTGCCGACATCGCCAGCGAGATTTCCGCAATTACCGGCGTCACCGCGACGGCAACGACGACAGGCACGAATGATACTTTGACCATTACCAGTTCGGTTGCGGATCGCGACGTGGTCATCACCAACAATAACAACACCCCCTTAACCGCACTTGGTTTCACGGGGCCGTTTCCCAACACATTGGCCGCCACCTACACCGCAGGTGACTTAGCGTCTGGGACAATTGCCGAAGATAACACCATGCCAGTCACGATCTATGACTCGCTGGGTTCCGCCCATACCGTCAACTTGCAAGTTGTCAAACTGGGTCAGAACCGTTGGGGCTTTGAGCTGACCGGCAACACCACAGCCGGTCAACTTGATGCAACCGACCATCCAAATGGCTTGATCCAGGCCGGGACCATCACCTTCGACGGTTCAGGGAACTTGCAATCCTTTGATGGTGTCGCA
This sequence comes from Thalassospira lohafexi, assembly GCF_002844275.1. Taxonomy (GTDB): domain Bacteria; phylum Pseudomonadota; class Alphaproteobacteria; order Rhodospirillales; family Thalassospiraceae; genus Thalassospira; species Thalassospira lohafexi. The sequence continues at coordinate 198,285 of NZ_NXGX01000004.1, read as the reverse complement.
GCCACCATTGGTGCTGTCACGGTCGGTACGACCGGTGATTTGACCGATGCCGACATTTCAGCAGAATGGACAAATGGTTCTGACGCCAGTGCCATCAATCTCGATTTTGGCACCATCGGCCTTGGCAACGGCATCACACAGTTTGCTGCTGGCGCAGATGCCAACGGCAACAACGTTGACTATACCACGCACTTCATCAATCAGAACGGTGCACAAGCTGGCACCATGGTAAACTATGCCCTCACCGAAGAAGGCTTCCTGCAGATCGAATTTGCCAACGGCGTCAAACGCCCGGTCTATAAACTGGCAATTGCGACCTTTGAGGCCGCCGATGAGATGGAAAACCATACCGGTAACGTCTATCGCCAGACCCGTGAGTCGGGCGACTATCTGCTGCGTGAACCGGGCTTGAATGGTGCAGGCAACGTTGTTGCCTCCGCACTTGAAGGATCAAACGTCGATCTGGCTGAAGAATTCACCAATATGATCGTCACCCAACGTGCTTATTCGGCAAACACCAAAACGATCACCACGACCGACGAAATGCTTGATGAACTGATCAGCATCAAACGATAATTGATACTCTGCGCCGCGCGATCATGCGTCTTGCAGGGCGCCAAATGCAAAGAGACTCGCCCGGCAAAACTGCCGGGCTTCTTTTTTGGCAAAGAATCACTACATAAAGGGCAGTCGAACCCGGTCAGAAAACATCCAAACGATTCAAATCACTGACGAATTTGAATCACCCAACCCGGCAAAAATTGCCGGTTGTTAACCTGTTCTTCAGCATGGAGAACTATTCGTTGTTGATACTGGTCTCTTTCTGTGTGAAGCGATCGGTACCGGGGACAGTATAAATCTAGGTGCGGGGCAGTCGAAAGTGAGCGGCTTGTTACAAACGCTAAAGACTTTGGGACCAACACGTCTGATGGCCATGAGCGGCGTCGGGGTGTTGCTGCTTGTCTTCTTTGCTTTCCTGATCCTGCGTGTTTCAGCACCCAACATGGAACTGCTGTACCGCGACCTTGATCCAGCTGATGCCAGCCAAATCGTCAACCGGCTCGAAGACCAGCAAGTCAGCTACCAGCTGCTCAATAACGGCACAGAAATTCTTGTCCCGTCTGATCAGGTTAACCGCATGCGTCTGACCATGGCCGAGAGCGGCCTGCCCGCAGGTGGTTCCGTCGGCTATGAAGTTTTCGACAATGCCGACGGCTTTGGCGCGACAAGCTTTGAACAAAACATCAATCATGTCCGCGCACTTGAAGGTGAACTGGCCCGTACCATCGCCTCAGTCCAGTCGGTCCAGCATGCCCGGGTTCATCTTGTTCTGCCCAAACGTCAGATGTTTTCGCGCGAAACCCAGCAAGCCAGTGCCTCTATTGCGGTGAAAATGTCGGGTGGGGAACTGAAACCCGAGCAGGTCGTCGCCATTCAACATCTGGTCGCCGCTGCGGTTCCCCAACTTGATCCCGGTAAAGTGTCGATCATTGATGAGCGTGGTCGTCTTCTCGCACGTGGTGATGGCGAACAACAGTCTTCAACGTTCCTGACACAGTCAGCCGATGAGATGCGCATTCGCAATGAGAGCCGCCTGCGCAACACCATCGAAGACCTTTTGTCGCGATCCCTGGGGTATGGCGAAGTCCGTGCCGAAGTATCGGTCGAAATGGATTTCAACAAGATCACCACGGCCAATGAACGCTTCAATCCCGATGAACGGGTTGTGCGGTCCAGCCAGACCATTGACGAAAATTCCACCAATTCAGAGACCGAGGGGGCCGATCCGGTAACCTTGCAAAATAACCTGCCCGATCCCAACCTTAATGGCGGTGCGGGTGCAGGTACGCAAAGTCAGGAAACCCGGTCCGAAGAAACGGTGAATTACGAGATTTCCAAAACCACCACGACGCAGGTTAAGGAAATCGGCGAGATTTCACGGGTAACTGTCGCGGTTTTGGTTGATGGCACCTATACCACTGATGAAAATGGCGAACGCCTTTATCAGGAACGCAGCCCCGAGGATCTGGAAAAAATAGCCGCACTCGTGCGAAGTGCAATCGGCTATGACCCACAGCGTAGCGATCAGGTCGAAGTCATCAACATGCAGTTTGTTGATACCGCCGATCTGTTCCCGGATGAAGACATCGAAACCTTCCTCGGTCTCGACAAGGCTGAAATCTTCCGCATCGCAGAAATGCTGGTGCTGGCCATTGTCGCGATCCTCGTCATCCTGCTGGTGGTACGCCCGCTGCTCACACGTGCGTTTGAAACCCTGCCAAGTGCTGCTGATATGGCACAGCGCCAGTTGCTTTCTGAAGACATGACAGCAGACGGCACACCAGCACTCGAAGGCCCGGCACCCGTACCAATGGCACCGGGCATGGATGACGGCGAAGAATTGATCAATCTTTCCATGGTCGAAGGTCGCGTAAAAGCATCCTCGGTCAAGAAAATTGGCGAGATTGTCGAAAAACATCCTGAGGAAGCTCTCGCGATTATTCGCAACTGGCTGTATCAGGAAAGCTAATGATCCAGCCAGCTGTACGTCTCACGGGCAGCTTAGTGGCTGCCCCCTTATGTTGCTCAAGGCGGTTTAGCGGTTCGATATGACGGCCATTGAAAAGTTCACATTTGCTCTAAGCTTCGATGATGCAGACAATGTCATTCGCTCATCGGGCGGGGATGATGAGCATTACGAAATGGGCAAAAAGAAGAAAAAGAAAAAAGAGGAGGAAGCACCACCTCCCCCACCGGCGATCTATACCGAAGAACAATCTGCACAAATGATCGCCGAAGCCGAAAATACCGCCCGCGAGCAGGCATTGGCCGAAGGCCACGCACAGGGCCTGGAACAGGGTCGTCAGGAAATCCTGTCGTCACTTGAAAAAGCGTCGGCAGACTGTCAGGCCGTTATTGGCGAAAAACTTGCCCAAATCGACGAACAGCAAAAACGTGCCAACGCAGGGATCAACGAAGACGCCATCCATGTTGCCCTGGGCGTGATGCGCAAACTGGCCCCGGCGTGGTCAAAACAATATGAACTGACTGAAATCGAAGACATCGTCCGGCAATGTCTGGCCAATCTGTTTGAAGCACCCAAAGTCATGATCAAGGTCCATCCCGATCTTGAACAGACAATTTCAGACAGCGCCCAGCAGATCGCCCTGTCACGCGGTTTTTCCGGCAATGTTGTGGTGGTCGGAGAGCCGGATGTCGCACCGGGTGACTGTATGGTGTCATGGGGTGATGGCACCGCTGTCCGTGACAGCAGCCGTGTATGGGCGGAAATCAACAACATCATTGATACCGCACTCGACCTTCACAGCGAGGAACACGACCTTGCCGAGAGTGATATGGGCGATCCCGACATTCAGGAGACCCGCCTGCCCGATGAGGCACCGGCTGCCGACCCTGAGCATCAACAAGCGTCTCAGGTTCCCGCAGAGGAAGAAGACAACGAGCCGAATCCGGTACCAAACGCCTCGGACCAAGTATCCTCGTCTGTGGATGGTGCACCTGTGATAACGGATTTATCGGCAGATGACGCAGGCGAGGTCCCCTTGGATGTTGCCCATGAGGTTCCGCAAAATGTTACCTCGGACACATCCCAGGACAGCGCACCTTCCGAGCCATCAGAACATCAAGTAAAAGAAGGCGATGGCACCAATCTGCGGAATGTGCAAACATCGCCAGATGATGCAATGCCCACACTTGATAATGCGCTAAAAACACCGGTCGATCCTGTCGCAGAAACCACATCGGCAGAGCACACAGAACCAAACCATGATCAGGCAGCGGTAACTGCGCCGACACAACAAGATGCCGCCGACTTGGCGCAAAACACGAACGAGGATGCAACGCCACAGACCAATCAGGGCGACGGTGCCACCCATCAGGCGCATAGCGCTGAGACCGGCGAACCGACCAAACCGCAATCTGCCAACCCGACCCCGGGCGCGTCTGCTGGGCAGGACGGAAATCCTGAAAATGAACAGGCGCAACATTCGCCCCAAGCAGATGATCGGGCTGCTGTAAAGCAATCGACCAAAGACGCAGGAGACGAAAATGGCTGAAGACGACGATATTGAACTCTCGGATCTCGAAGACAGCGACAACGATTTTGAAGGCGAAGGCACGGAACTTCTGGCGGCTGCAGATATCGGCAGCGAACAGATGAAGACGTCCAAAGACCTTGAAGCCGTCTATGATATTCCCGTTCAGGTTTCAGCGGTGCTTGGAAAAGCAACCATGCAGGTAAGCCAACTGCTGAAACTTGGTCGTGGTGCTGTCGTAGAGCTTGACCGTAAAGTTGGTGAAGCTATTGATATATATGTGAACAACCGTTTGGTCGCCCGTGGCGAAGTGGTGGTTGTGGAAGATCGTCTTGGTGTCACCATGACGGAAATCATCAAGTCTGAAAAAAGCTAACGCAAGAAGGGATACGGGACTATGGCGGAAGGGGGGACGAAGACGTCATTTGACATTGCGACAGTCGGGGGACTGGTCGTTGGCTTTGCACTTGTGATTGCCGCAATTGTATTCGGTGGTTCACCTGGCGCCTTTATTGATATCCCGTCTGTTCTGATTGTTATTGGCGGCACTGCGGCGATTACGGCCGTCAGTTTTGCGCTTGGTGAGTTTCTTGGTTCCGGCAAGATCCTCATGCGGACGATTTTTCATAAATCACGCAACCCGGGAGACGCCGCGTTACAGATTTTGCAATTGGCTGAAATCGCCCGTAAAGGTGGGGTTCTGTCTCTGCAAGGACATCTCGACAGCCTGCAAAGCGAAGAATACCTGTGGAAGGGCCTTTCGCTTGTTGTCGATGGCACCCCGTCCGAAGAAGTCGAAGCGATCATGCGCAAAGACATGAACGCCACCATCGGCCGTCACCAAAAAGGTGCCAATATTCTGCGTAAGGCTGGTGACGTTGCCCCGGCAATGGGCCTGATCGGCACACTGATCGGTCTGGTTCAGATGCTTGGTAACCTTGATGATCCGTCTTCCATCGGCCCGTCGATGGCGGTTGCACTTTTGACAACCTTCTATGGCGCAGTTTTGGCCAACATGGTCTTCATGCCGCTGGCGGGTAAACTTGAACGCAACTCGAACGATGAAGAACTTCTGAATTCGGTTTACATGGTGGGTGCAGTATCCATCGGTCGTCAGGAAAACCCCCGTCGTCTGGAAATGCTGATCAACTCGATCCTGCCGCCATCGAAACGCGTGAGCTATTTTGATTGATCAACACCTTGGAACTTCCGGCCCCGAACTTCTCTTTGTCAAAGCGGCTTTCGCGGCCAATTGAAAATGATCGGAAAGAGATGAGACTATGCAGGTACTGATCGTTGGTGGACTGGGCGGACAGATCGGCGCAGCCAGCAAGATCGCTATGGCGCGCGGCGCTTCGGTACAATTGGCCGAAAGCGTAACAACTGCGCTTAATATCCTGCGGGCAGGCAACCGTATCGACGTTGTAATGGCCGACATCACCCTTGATGTCGCAGCCCTTATTGATGCGATTTCTCAGGAACGCATCAATGTGCCGGTTGTTGCCTGTGGTGTCGGAAATGACGTTAATGGTGCCGTAAACGCCATTAAGGCCGGTGCTCAGGAATTCATCCCACTTCCCCCCGAAGCCGACCTGATTGCCGCCATTTTCGAAGCCGTTACCGAAGAAAGCCATGCGCTGATCCATCGCGATCCCAAGATGGCCGAAACCCTGCGTCTGGCAACACAGGTTGCCAAAAGTTCGGCTTCCATCCTGATCACGGGTGAAAGTGGTACCGGTAAAGAAATTATCTCGCGCTTTGTCCACCGCAAGTCAAACCGCGCGGACAAACCATTTGTCGCGGTAAACTGTGCAGCCATCCCTGATAATCTTCTGGAATCTGAACTGTTCGGCCATGAAAAAGGCGCCTTTACCGGCGCGCAGGCGCGGCGGATCGGTAAATTCGAAGAAGCCAACAACGGCACCCTTTTGCTTGATGAAATCAGCGAAATGGATGTCCGCCTGCAGGCAAAATTGCTGCGTGCCATTCAGGAAAAGGAAATTGATCGGCTTGGCGGCAAAAGCCCGGTTAAAATCGATGTGCGTATTCTGGCAACCTCGAACCGTAATCTTGAGGCCGAAGTCAACGCAGGCAACTTCCGAGAAGACCTTTATTTCCGTTTGAATGTCGTTAATCTTGATATTCCGTCTTTGCGTGAACGCCCTGACGATATTCCTGTTCTGGCCGAATTCTTTGTCAAAAAGTATTCCGAAGCCAACGACATGCCACTGCGCCCAATCAGCCCGTTGGCGATCCAGCGTTTGCTGTCGCATCACTGGCGCGGCAACGTGCGTGAACTTGAAAATACTCTGCATCGCGCTGTTCTGGTTGCTGGCCCGGATGAAATCGGTCCCGAAGCAATCTTACTGACGGGCAGCACTGCAAGCGCACCCGCCCCATCCCCTGCGCCGGCGGCAACTGAACCAGCGTCGCCTGCCCCTTCTACCACCTCGCCGTCCAGCCGGGCGAGTTCGGCCTATGCCAATGCCAACGCGGCATATGGTGCGGCATCATCGGCCTATAAGCCAAGCGCCCCACCAGTACCCGCGCAACACTCGGTTGAGTCTGATGACACGTCCTCTGCCGATGACAATACAGACAACGTCGATGCCCAAAACACAGTAGAAAACGGATCGGGCACATCCTCCCTCGTTGGGCGGACTGTGGCTGCGGTTGAACGCGATCTGATCATTGATACGCTGAAGCACTGCTTTGGCAACCGGACGCATGCGGCAAACATTCTTGGCATTTCCATTCGGACATTGCGTAATAAGTTGCGGCAATATACCGACGACGGACTTGCTGTGCCCGCCCCGGGTGATGGTCACGACTGACCATGAAATCATGATCATCACTCCCCATATGCAGGGGTAAAAGAACCGTCACCAAACACGCGCAACCAACAGGATAACCAGCAAACACAATGGCCGAAGGTCAAGACATCACACCGACTGGATCAGGCGGGTCTGACGGCTCCGGCGGTGGCGGGCTGAATATGGCTGGTATTCAGGCGCGTGTTTCCTCGGCGTTGAAGCGCGGCGATATCGCAATGGCGCTTGGTTTCATCATGATCCTTGTGGTCATGATGTTCCCGATGCCGCCTTGGTTGCTTGATTTCATGCTCGCTCTGTCGATCAGCTTTTCCGTGCTGATTTTGATGACGTCGCTGTTCATTCAAAAACCGCTTGAATTCAACTCATTCCCGATGATCCTTCTGGTGGCAACCTCGTTGCGACTGGCATTGAACATCGCGACCACGCGTCTAATTTTGGGCCACGGGCACGAAGGCACCCATGCCGCTGGTGCAGTGATCGAGGCTTTCGGCAGTTTCCTGATTTCCGGTAACTTCGTGATCGGGATTATTGTCTTTGCCATTCTGGTCATCATCAACTTTGTCGTGATCACCAAGGGTTCAGGCCGTATCGCCGAGGTCGCCGCCCGCTTTACTCTTGATGCCATGCCCGGCAAGCAGATGGCCATTGATGCGGATCTGTCATCAGGCCTGATCAACGAAGAACAGGCCAAGGCGCGGCGTAAAGAACTCGAAGATGAAAGTTCGTTCTTCGGGTCTATGGATGGTGCATCCAAGTTCGTCCGTGGTGATGCCGTTGCCGGTATCCTGATTACCTTTATCAACGTGGTCGGCGGTATCATTATCGGCACCGCGCAGATGGGTTTGTCGCTTGGTGAAGCGACCGAAACATACACGATCCTGACGGTTGGTGATGGTCTGGTATCGCAGATCCCGGCCCTTATTGTATCGACCGCTGCTGGCCTTCTGGTCACCAAGGGCGGTCTTGACGGGGCAACGGAAAAGGCTGTTTTCGGCCAGATCAGTAACTACCCGGCAGCTCTTGGCGTTGCCGCAGCCCTGATGGGTGGCATGTCGCTTCTGCCCGGTATCCCGATGGTCTGGTTCCTCGGCCTTGCCATAGGCTTGGGGTATCTTGCCTATCGCATGGGTAAGAAACAAAAAGAAAGTGCGAATCAGATCGTCGCACAGGAATCCAAAGCCGCCGCAGATGCCGCCGCACCGCCGCCCGACGAACCCATCGCCAATTCCCTTCGCATGGACTATGTGCGGCTTGAACTGGGCTATGGCTTACTATCGCTGATCAGTACCGAACGCGGTCAGAAACTCACCGACCAGATCAAGGCACTTCGCCGTCAGCTTGCCGGTGACATGGGCTTTGTCATGCCGTCCGTCCGAATTCAGGATAACATGCAACTGCCAGCCAATACCTATGTGCTGCGGGTCAAGGAGATCGAAGCCGGTCGAGGTGATTTACGCCCCAACATGTTGCTGGTGATGGACCCGCGCGGCGAGGAAATAACGCTTTCGGGCGAAAAGACGATGGAGCCAACCTTTAACTTGCCTGCCATGTGGATTGAACAGGGCATGAAGGAAGAAGCCATGTTCCGCGGCTATACGGTGGTTGATCCGCAAACTGTGATCACGACGCATATCACAGAAGTCATCAAAGATCACATGCCTGAACTTCTGTCCTATGCGGAAACCCAGAAGCTGATGGATGAACTTGATGACGATCAGAAGAAACTGGTCGAAGACATCGTACCGGGTCAGGTATCGGTCGGCGGTGTTCAGCGCGTTCTGCAAAACCTTTTGACCGAACGCGTGTCCATTCGTGATCTGCCTACCATCCTTGAAGGCGTGGCCGAGGCAACCGCCTTTACCCGCAACCCGACCTTTATGACCGAACATGTTCGTTCACGGCTTGCGCGTCAGTTGTCGGATGTGAATACCAATATGGATGGTGTCATCCCGCTTGTGACCATGTCCCCGCAATGGGAACAGATTTTTGCCGAAAGTCTGGTGGGGTCGGGCGAGGAAAAGCAACTTTCCATTCCGCCAAGCCAGCTTCAGGAATTCATCAACAAGGTGCGCACCACGTTTGAACGGCTGGGCATGATGGGGGAATCACCCGTCCTTCTGACCAGTCCGGGCATTCGCCCCTATGTCCGTTCAATTGTTGAGCGTTTCCGCCCGACCACTGTGGTCATGTCGCAAAACGAAATTCACCCCAAGGCGCAACTTAAAACCCTGGGGCAAATCTGATGGTCCGCATGAAATCCATACGCCCGATGGCGGGCACAACCAGCAAGGAGGGTATGAATGCGTCTTAAGACCTTTACAGCCCCCACCATGACAGAAGCCATGGCGCTGGTTAAGGAACACATGGGATCTGATGCGATCATCGTATCAACACAGGATATCCCGGGAAGTGGCGTGCGCCTGACGGCTGCCCTTGACCATGATCCTGATATGGATGTTGGGGATGACGGCACACCGGCCCCTGCCCTGCAGGAACAACTTGATGCCGCAGAAGAAGCTTTGACCCGGCATAATTTTCCCGAACGGCTGCGCATTCGCCTGTGTGATCTGATGGCGCGTGAAACCGCGGCGGCCTCTGCCCAGCAATTGCTGGCCGGGGCACTTGATGAAATTTTCGATTTCTCGCCACTTCCGGAAAAAAATACGCCCCGTGCATTGGCCTTTGTCGGCCCGCCGGGATCAGGAAAAACGTTGGCTGTTGCCAAAACCGCCGCCCGTGCTGTGATGAAAAAACGTAAAGTTGCGGTGATTACAACTGATTACAAACGTGCCGGTGGCATGGCGCAACTTTCTGCGTTCACCCGCATTCTAAGCATTGATCTGGTTCAGGCCAAATCAGCCGACGAGCTCAAAGCCCGATTTGGCGAAATTCGCGAAGCCGATATGATCCTGATTGATACAGCCAGCTGCAATCCGTATCTCGAAAGTGAAATTGGCACGCTTTGTGAATTCCTTTCGGCAATACCAAACGAGACAATACTGGTTAATCCTGCGGGAATTGATGCAGATGAGTCTGCTGATATCGCCAATGCCTTTGCCGATGGCGGCGCAACGCGTTTGATGATATCACGCCTCGATGTCGCCGCCCGCCTTGGCGGTGCGTTATACGGGGCGGATTCAGGAAATCTTTCCCTTTGTAATGTAAGTATGACGGCACAGGTTGCGGATGGTCTGACAGCGCTTAGTCCCCTTGCCTTAGCCAAACTTCTCATACCGTCCCATCGCGCCAAAACCGCGAAACCGAGCTTCTCCGAGGTCATGAAATGACGACCAAGTCCGATGCCACACCAAAATCTGCCCCGCGCACCAGAGGCCGCAATGTTCTTGCCGTCGCATCTGGCAAAGGCGGCGTGGGCAAGACCTGGTTTTCCATTACCCTGACCCATGCCATGGTTCTCGAAGGGCACAAGGCATTGCTGTTTGATGGTGATCTTGGCCTTGCCAATATTGACATCCAGCTTGGCCTGATGCCCAAACATGATCTGGGCGGGGTTATCGCCGGGCGCATCAGCCTTAAGGACGCCATCACCAAGTTCCCTGATGGCGGCTTTGACATCATTGCCGGGCGCAGCGGTTCGGGCAGTCTTGCCAATCTTCCGGCCACCCGACTTCAGGCTCTGTCTGATGACCTTATCCAGACAGGGAAATCTTATGACAAGGTTCTGATCGACCTTGGTGCCGGTGTGGATCAGGGTGTGCGTCAGATGACCGGTCTTGCCAATACCGTCATTGTCATCACCAATGGTGACCCGACGTCTTTGACGGATGCTTATGCCTTTATCAAGATCACCCATATGGCCCGACCAAAAACCGATATTCGGGTTGTGGTCAATATGGCCAAGGACAAAAAAGAAGGTCAGGCGATCTATAACAAATTGCTGAAAGCCTGCGAGGGATTTTTGAAAATTTCCCCGCCTTTGCTGGGTGTTATTCGCTCAGATACGCGTGTGTCGGAATGCATTCGCAATCAGACACCGCTTTTGATGCGTCATCCAAATTGCGATGCAGCCCACGATATAGAGGCCATCGCGCAGACCTTGCTCGAGGAATAATTTGTCATGACCCTGCCGCCGCAAGCCATATCGCCAGGCCCTTCTGTCGGTGGACAGGCTTCGGCTGGCACCAGCGGCCAAGGCGGCCAGGCGGGCACACCGGCACAGGTCACAGCAACCGTCACCAACGACACGCCGCAAAAAGTCGCGGCGGCAATTGCGAAATTACCGGTGGAAACCCTGCTTCAGGCAAGGGTCCAATCGCAATCGGGAAACCAGTTGACCCTTGCGACTGCACTGGGTCAGGTCACGGTTAAGGTGCCAACTCAACTTCCATCCACTCTGGGTGATTTAATTTGGGCGCGCATTCCGACCGCAAACCAGACAACAGCGCAAATGCCGGGCGGAGGAACAACACCCCCTGCCGATGGCATGCGGCTGCAATTGCTTCCCCAGACTCTAACACCCGGTGCAACCGCCACCGGAAGTGCCATAACAGCCGGTAACATCACCAGCAGTACCCTTACCCCCGGCCAAACGTTTTCGGCGGTGACCACATCGGTCCTTACCATGCCCAACGGAACCCAGCTTCCTGTCGGCAGCCAGACACAGGTGATTTTTCTTGGGCAGGGAACTGTCACCGCACAACAGGCCGCACAGGTCCTAAACCCTGCCGCCGGCGGTGCCGCCACCGCCGCAATGACAACCGCACCAAACCAGACGGTTCTGCTTCAGGCCGGCGGGCAATCCTCATCCGCCTTGCTTTTGACCGGCACGGTTTTACCATCCAACAGTGCCGAAGCCCGCATGTTGCCAAACGGCTTTACCGCCTTGCGCACATCCGCGGGCATTGTCGGCATCAAACTCCCGATGCCTGCTCCAACGGGTGCGACACTGTCCTTTAGTGTCGATGCATCGGGCAGTGGCCGCGTTGCCACATCCATGCCCATGACCGAGGCTGATTTGATGATGCGGGGTCAAACTGCTGCCTTGTCACGCGACTGGGGCAGCCTGCAACAGGCCATCAGTGCATTACAGCAACATGATCCGGGTGCGGCGTCATCCTTGATGAACAACCTGCCACAAGCAGGCCCGAAACTAACCGCCACCATGATGTTCTTCTTTGCCGCGATGACCGGACCGGGTGGCAATTTGCGTGGCTGGCTGGGCGATCGTGCAGCAAACAGCCTTGCTGCACTTGGCGATACAGATGGTGCTGGCGGATTTAAAAGGCTTGAAGGTGATTTTGGTCATCTGCGCGGCATGGCCGCAGAAGAACGCCCCGATGGTTGGCGTGTTATGGCAATGCCGTTCAACATGGGCGATAAAATTGAACAGCTGCAACTCGGCTGGCGCCATGGGGATCGGGAAAACGAAAAAGGCGAAAAGGAAGAGCCTGGTACGCGCTTTCTGCTTGATCTATCCTTTAGCGAGGTCGGCCACACCCAGCTTGATGGCTTGGTCAAAGGCGAAGACAGCACATTTGATCTGATCATCCGCACCGAAAATCCGCTTAAACCCCATAACCGCGACGACATCCGCGGCATCTTTCGCGATGCATTACAAATCTCTGGCTACAAGGGCCATATGGTGTTTCAGGATGGTTCACGCTTTGTCGAAATTGGTCCGATTGCAGACGATGATAGCCCAAATTCTCATCACGGGATTGAGGCTTAGGGCCTTCGGCCCGAAACCATCAGAATACCAGCCAGTATTCCGAAGGAAGGTTCACCAATCTTTCCGGCATGCTGGGGTTTTCGATGAAGAACCGTTTGCGTTTGGTCGTCTGGCTGTCCCGTAAAACCCGTCGGATCATCGGATGATCAAAGAAGTATGCGTCAAAGGCGCCGTTTTCATGCGCACGCAAAAGGCCCTGTGTCAGGATTGCATGACGCTTGGTGTCATTGCGATTGAGATACAGGAAATAATCAAACGGATAGACAACCTGTACGGACTGATCAATTACCAGATCACGCCCGTTTGCACGCTGTTGCGCAATCTCGATGAATGCTTCGTGAATGCCCCGGTTAAAGATATCAAACCGGTCTTTTTCCAGCATCCCCCAAAGATTGGCATAGGTGCTTGGCACCACATTAAATCCGTCCGCCTTAAAAATGCTGGTGTCAGGCCAGTCTGTTCCCGAGCCGACTGTAAAAGCACGCAGATCCTTGAGTGTCTGAACCTGACGGAGTTCTGGCAGCACATCCGGGCGTGTAATGAAAATGCGATTGCCAAGTAACCCGCGCGTCATCGGGAAATCGACCTGCAGGAATTTTCGTTCCCGTTCCCGCGAATGGCCGGTGAAAAACACATTGATCTCGCCGCCCTCTTCCATCAACAACAACAAGCGTTCCTGCGGCGTACGTGGCAGTAAAACAAGTTCAAGGTCATGATCCCCGTCGGCATACTCAAGCGCCAACCGGATCACACCAATTTCGTAGTCAAAAATATCGACATCACCATGAAGGATCGCCAGACGAAAGATCTCCGCCCGCGTCGTTTTGGTCATCATGGCGATAGATGCCAGCATCAAAAATGATACAAACAGAATACGCCAGAACACGGCCATTTCACGTTCCTAAGAAACTTTTACCGTTCTACACATGGGGACCGATCACACCGCAACAAGCCACCAACATGACTTTCGTGTCGGCAAGGCCATGAAATGAAAGCTTTCTCCTCTGCCCGCGACAGCGTATTCTTATATTTGAAAACGCACGAAACGGTAGGGAATACATGCTTGAAATCTTCCAGCGCCGAAACCTTATCCTGACCGAACCCAATCCCGGTCCGCAGATTGACTATGTCGTGACGCTGCAAAGCAATTTGACCGGTGCAGACAATGTCTTTCCCGCGCGCATGACGCTGCGGTATGTGCCGGACCGATTAATCCTTAGAACCAATACGCTGGCCGAATATTACGCCGAAATTGCCAATATTCCGTTTCAGAACTTTGAAAGCTCGGCCGTTCTGTTGATGGATGATTTCAACAACGAACTGGTGCCGCGCTGGATCAGCCTGCGTCTGGACAAACAAACCGCCGATAACGATCAGATTTTCCATCATGAAACCGCACTCGAAGACCGCCAGCCCAAATGGGGCAACCCGCGTTTGCTTGATCGGCTCGAAAAGTACTAATTCTCCTGCAGGACGAAACCTTCAATTGAACATGGCAAGTTCATATCAGAGGAGCATGCGTTGCCCCCACACGTGAAAGCAATAATCGCACCTCTGCTTGCTATTTTATTAATATCCTGTGACGATGGCACAGGATATTACAGAAAAAAAATCAATGAATTAGTGCCGATTGGGACAACAGAACAAGTTACTTTAGAAGAAGTAACCGGTATAGGATGGATATATACTTACGACCCATTAGACAATGCATATCTCGTTTATGACCCCAAGCAAAACGAAAACACTTTCGTCAGAGTTGGAATCAAAATTTACCTTGATGATCAGAGAAAAGTAAAAAATATTAATATAAGATCATTTGCAAACTTCATGTAACTATCGACTGCAAAAATTAAAACACATTCGGTTAATACTAATTCATTCGCGGCTATTCATCTTCCCAAAAAATTCAATCATGGAATTTTATGAGCAGATGCGACTACCACCTCGCAGAACCGAACCAGTTTCTTCTAGTTTTCATCGGAACGGATTGCCGTGCACCCATTGCGTCAGGGAATAGCGCAGGCCCGCCGTCGTTGGCGCGACCCGGTGCAAAACAAAACTCGGAAAGAAAATCGCGGTTCCGCGTGTCATTGGCGCATCAAAAACGTTGCCCGCCGGATTGAGCTGCAATGCACCGCCTTCATACTCATCGGGATCTGACAGCTGGATCACCAGTGTCATTTTGCGCCGCCGTGCGACGTCGGATGCGCCAACATCACTGTGCCAGTCATAGTGACCGCGTTGATCGCCGGAATAGCAGGCGATTTGGGCATCTTCAGCAAAATCGGTCAGCATGAAGTCGAACACGTTGCGGTTTACATCTGCGACCAAATCAATGATCCGACGCGAAACAACCGGTTCCTGTTCTTCGTTAAACCATGTGATTTTGGACCGACGGATATGCGTGGCTGTTTGCCCCTGAACAAGGCCGCCGTCGTCCATTTCATGGGCAAACCCGGTAATCAGACGATCACAGGTGGCACTGTCCAATGCATCGGGAACAATTGCATACATTTCTTCGGGAAACATGCACGACATTCTCCATGCCGCGTGGGCCATTTTATGGCAAAGACCCAAGAAAATTCTTTGCGGTAGGATGCTATAGGGCCAAACGGCCCGATTGACCAGAACATTTGCCACATGGCAAAGACGCGTTAATCAAGCGCAATCACCCTGCCGTTTGCCGCCTGCCCATCTTCGGGATCATGGGTTACCATCAAAGTCGGCAAACCATTTTTGCGGGCAAGATCAAACACAAACGATCTGATTTGATCGCGCAATCCACGATCAAGTTTTGAAAATGGCTCATCAAGCAACAAGACACCGGGTTCAGAGAGCAACACCCGCATCAAGGCAACACGCGCGCGCTGTCCACCTGATAAGGTTACCGGATCACGCTCGGCAAGCCCGGCCAATCCCGCACTTTCAAGTGCCGCGGCAACCCGTGCACGCCGTTCTGTTTTTCCCCTGATGGAGGATGGCAGCGCAAACGCCAGATTGCCACCAACCGATAAATGCGGAAACAGCAAATCATCCTGAAACAAAATGCCGACATGCCGATCCTGCGGCGCCAGGCCATCCAGCACAGTATCGTTCAGGCGAACAACGCCCCGCACATCAAAAACCGGGGGCAACGTTCCGCAAATATGCCCCAGAAGGCTGGACTTTCCCGACCCGCTTGGCCCCATAAGGGTGACGATCTCGCCCGGTGCGATCACAAGATCAATATCCACCAGCAACCGATCCCCCAACCGGATCGATAGATCACGCAGCTCAAGACCGCTTTTCATCTGCGTATTGCTCATGCCGCCTTCATATCCTGTTGTTTCCCCCCATGCCACGGCGCCGTGCAAATAGAATTGCCGGGATCAGCAATGCCAACGCAAAACCGGCAAAGGGCAACATCATCTGCAACAACCCATATATGCCAATCATCCTGCGATCGCCGCCTGTCGCCAGTGCGACCGCCTCGGTCGTCACGGTTGCGAACCGTCCCGCTCCGATCAGAAGCGTTGGCAAATATTGCCCCACGGTCACCGCAAGCCCAACCGCCATCGCCGTAAGGACAGCACGGGTCAATAGCGGCAACCGGACATGCCAGAATACCCGGTTTGGTGACGCGCCAAGGCACAACGCCGTTTGCCCATAGCGCGGATCAAGTGCGCGAAACGGGTCAGACAGCGACAAAAACACGTAGGGCAGAACAAAAACAAGATGTGCCAGCACCACTGAAAACAATGTGCGGTCCAAGCCGACAAGGGTGAAAAACACCTGAAGGCCAAACATGAAACTGATCTGGGGCACCAAAAGCGGCAGGTATATCAGCCACATGACGCGCTTGCGCGGTCGAAAACCGGTGCGCACTTCATTTTCCAGACATCCCAAAACCAGTGCAATGGCGACAAGGACGCTGGGCACACCGATCATTAATGTCACGGCAAGACTATCGCCAAGCGCGTCAAACTCACGTGCCCAAAGTCGCAGACTGAAGTTGCGCGGCAAGACATCCGGAAAAGCCCAGAACCCGGCAATGCTCCAGACCAAAAGCACCACCAGCCCAAGGATCACGGCACCAGCAGCAACAATCGCCAATATGGCCGCCCCATGCCGCAGCCATCCGTCATGGGCCAACCGCCTGCCATCAACAGCCCAGTTACGCCCCAGTGCACCAACGATCTTTTCCCCGCCAATCCAGACACCCATAGCAACCAAAACGATCCCTAACTGCAAAACCGCGCCGCTTGATGCCATGAAACGATACGACAAATCCGGGTCAGACAGCCAACCAAGGATACGGACGGCCAGTGGGGCGGGCGTTGTCGGGGCTAAAATGATCGCAACATCAACCACAGACGTCGAATAAGCCAGAACGGCCAGAACCGGCAGACGAATTTGCGGATAAATGCGCGGCAAGGTGACCTTGAACCATCCGGTGATACGACCGTAACCAAGGCTGGCAGTAACCTGTGCAGTACGATCCGTATCGGCCTGAGGCAAGGCTGCCAAAGTCATCAAGAATAAAAACGGGATTTCCTTGATCACCAAACCAACAATCATAGCAAGACCAAGCGGATCATGGATAATCGCCAGATCAGGCGGGCGGTCCCACCCGGCGGCCTGCGCAACCAATCGGGCGATCCATCCCGATGGCGCGATTAAAAATGCCAGCCCAAAGGCCGCCGTTGCATGCGGCACGGACAAGATCGGTGACAGCAACCGCTGGAGCACCCGAAACACACGTGTGCCTTGCCATGCGGCACAAAACAGCATGACAATCACAACCGAGATCAAGGTCGCGGCAAGGCCATTGATCAGTGACAACCCAATGGAGCGATCCAAACCCGGCTGGGCCAACAATGCCTGCCATGGATCAAGACTGGCCCCATCGCCCCCCAAGGCCGGCAGAATGCCAAAGGACGGTAAAATAGTCCCGATCAGCCCGGCGGAAACCGGGCCGACCATAAAGAAAAGAGTGATGATCGGTACAAACCGCAGCATGTGCGATTACTGCACCACGCCATAGCGTTTCTGCCATTCGGTCTCGACCAAGCTCATCCAACTTGGATGGGGTTCTGGCAGAACCGTACCGCGTTCAGCCGGTGACAGGGATGCGATTCCAAGATCAAGATTGGCAAAGGCATTTTGCATATCGGCAGGCAGCTTATCCATCGCAAGGACGGTATCCGCCCCCCAATATTGCGGGTCCTGTTTGCGCAGTTGTGCCTCGGGTGACATCAGGAAATCTGCCAGAACCACCGCACCGGCCTTGGCCGACGCGTTATAGGGAACGGCGACAAAGTTGGTATTGCCCAACGTGCCCGTATCAAAAACATAGGACCGAACAGTATCGGGAAGTTCAAACGCCTCAATCGCCGAAGATACCTCGCCCGAGCTAAATGAAAACGCGATATCGACTTCGTTATCGGCCAGAAGGGTGCGCATAGCCGCCCCGTTTTGCGGATAGGCCTGCCCATTGCGCCACAACAGCGGCTGTAAATCTTCAAGATATCCCCAAAGTGGAGCCAGAACCTTTTGCGCGTCCACTTCGTCGGCGGGCTGCTGCAACACTTTCGGGTCGTCAACAACCTCGGTCAAAACCTGTTTGAGGAAGGTCGAACCCATATAGTTTGGTGGTTGTGGGTAGGTAAACCGTCCGGGATGTTTTGCCAGCCATTCAAGTAATGCCTGTGCTGATTTTGGCACGCTATCAAGCTTTGCCGTATCGTAATAAAAACTGACCTGTGCCATCCCCCACGGCGCTTCAAGCCCGTTGGTCGGTACGGTAAAATCATTGATCACGGTTGGCTTGCCTTTGACATCGACATAGTCAAAGTTTGGCGTTTCCTCGACCCATGGACCAAACAGCAAATCATTGCGCTTCATCGCAGCAAAGTTTTCACCATTAATCCAGATCAGATCAACCGCACCACCATCATCAACACCTGCGGTCTTTTCCGACAAAACCTTGGTCACCGCATCGGCGGTATCGGTCAATTTAACCTGAACAACCTCAACGCCATAGCGTTCAAGAACTTGATCACCAGCCCATGCGATATAATCATTGATGCGTGGTTCCCCGCCCCAAGCGTGCCAATAAACGGTTTGGCCCCGCGCCTGTTCAAGAACCGATTGCCAATTTCCAACATCGGGTGCCGGGTCGGCAACAGCAGACATTGGCATCGACGCCACGGCAATACCGGTTGCCACCGCAAAACCTGAAACGAAACTGCGCATCTTTGACCGCATCCTAAATGATCCCTTTGTCTGATAACCGAGCAAACCGCAACACCCGCGACAGGCACGCGCATTTGGTTAGCCGATTGTTTTTGTTATGGTCATTTTTTCAACACTCGAACGCCAAAAGCAATTCACGCTTGCGTTAGATGCTGTGCCCTCACATTTTATCTGCAATCGACCATGTGCCAATAACGCCTGTTTGGGAAAAAAATCATGTTTGAATGGATCAGTGATCCTCATATGTGGATGGGTCTTGCGACCCTGACTGCGCTTGAAATTGTTCTGGGGATCGACAATATCGTTTTCCTGTCGGTCATTGTTTCCAAACTCCCGCAAAAACAGCAGGCTTCTGCGCGGCGGATCGGTCTTATTGGTGCTATGGGCATGCGGCTTGCGCTTCTGGCCTGCATTGCGTGGGTCATGGAACTCACCACGCCGTTATTTTCCGCGTTTGGCAAAGACATCAGCGGGCGTGATTTGATCCTGATCATCGGCGGATTGTTCCTGATTGCCAAGGCGTCTAAGGAAATCCATCACAGCATTGACGAACCCGAAGAACACGGTCCGGGGAAAATAATGTCGGGCTTTGCCATGACCATCGCACAGATCATGTTGCTAGATATCATTTTCTCACTCGACAGCGTGATCACAGCCGTTGGGCTTGTTGATCACATCTCGATCATGATGATTGCCGTGGTTTTGTCTGTTCTGGTGATGCTGGTCGCAGCTAAGACCATTGGCGAATTTGTCGAAAAGCATCCTTCGGTCAAAATGCTGGCGCTGTCTTTTCTCATTCTGGTTGGTTTCGTGCTGTTGCTTGACGGGCTCGCAATCCACATCCCGAAAGGCTACATCTACTTCGCAATGGCATTTAGCCTATCGGTCGAGACGCTGAACCTGCTGAACAGGAAGCGAAAACTCAAACGCCGCGCGCAAGAGAGTGCATAATGCAAAAAGTTGCTCCCCCTCAGTGTTTGCAGAACGCCTTTGACGAACATGGTCTTGGCGATATCGATGTGTTCTCTTTTCCCGATGGCACCCATTCCGCAGCAGATGCTGCCGCCGCAATCGGATGTGACATCAGCGAGATCGGCAAATCACTGGTCTTCGTCACCGAGCCAGGGCGGCCGGTGCTGATCATCATGAACGGTGCTGATCAAGTAGATGAACATCGCGCAGCAGGCTTGATCGGCCTTCCAATGCGTAAGGCAACCGCCCAGGAAGTCCGCGAACTGACAGGATATGCCATCGGCGGCGTGCCGCCATTTGGCCATGCCAAACCCGTTGAAACGCTGCTTGATCAAAAGCTTTTGACAAAAAAAACCATCTGGCTGGCCGCAGGCACGCCAAAAACCGTATTTGCACTCGCACCAGATGAATTGCGACGGGTAACCGGGATCGAAACCGGGGTGGATATTGCCGCTTAAAGCACCATCAAAATCCAACATTGCCGCGTTCATTGACATGCTGATTGACAAGGGACCTGAATTGTCCGGGGAAAAGATCGCGTCTAAATAAGTCCGTCGTCGCGGGTAGCCGAACGCATGCCAATTTCGTCGAGTTCTTCCTGTTCTTTACGATCTTCTTCCGCGCGTTCGGCTTCTACCCGATTGCGTTCTGCAATCTCGACCGTTTTCATGTCCTTAAAGGCATCTGCCACTTCCTCGCGAAAGGCGTCAATCTTGCGTTCCTGTTCGGCAATGTGCCCGTCCAATGCTTCGCGTTCGGCAATGACTGCATTGGCAAAACTGGCATAAGCAAACCCGACCAGTTCGGGATTCTCGGATGCTATTTTCTGTTCGGCAATCAGCGCCTGTGCAAGGGCTTCTTTTTCCGAAATCAGCTTTTCAAGCACCCCCATCATCTCGCCCAGCTCACGGCGCTTGTCATCAAGCGTCCATTTACGCATGCGCAATAGGGTTTTGAAATCCTTGGCCATAGCGGCTTACTTATCTCTGCCAAAATGTGCGGTGTGCTGAATACTCATCCACCACCCCCGCCTTTGGCGTTATTCTGTTCGCGGCGAAGCGCCCGTTTGGCTTCGTTCAGGTCCTGCTCGTTGCCGCGATTAGAACTGCTGGTGACCTTGGAACGTGGTTCGCGGGGTTTAAGAATGGGTCCTGTTGACGGTGGCGGCGCCGGTGCGGCACCGGGCAACTCATCGGGCGCCATTTGCCCCGTTGCTGCGGGCCCGCGGCCACCTGCCACACCATTTTGCGCCATCTGGGGCGCGTCATCCTGTGGTGCGACCAGATCAAGACGGCGCGCAAGATCAAGATACCCGTCATTGAGCCGCATGCATTCGGTTTTGCGCTGTTTGAGGAATTCTTCGATCAGCGGGAAATAATGGATTGCTTCATCAACCTTTGGATCGGTCCCCTTGCGATAGGCACCAAGCCGGATCAACTCGGCCATATCGTCATAGGTCGCCAGCAACTGACGGGCACGCGAAACGATCTGATTTTCGCCCTCGGTGTTACAGCCGGGCATCGTACGCGAAACACTGCGCAGAATATTGATCGCCGGGTAACGACCCTGCTCGGCGATGGAGCGGTCCAGAACCACGTGACCATCAAGGATACCACGCACCGCATCTGAAATCGGCTCGTTATGATCATCGCCATCCACCAGAACCGTAAACAGTCCAGTGATGGATCCCTGCCCCGGCCCGCCGGGTCCGGCACGCTCCAACAAACGCGGCAGTTCGGCAAACACGGTCGGGGTATAGCCCTTTGACGCGGGCGGTTCGCCGACAGAAAGACTGATTTCACGCTGGGCCATGGCAAAGCGGGTGACGGAATCCATCATGCACAGCACATCGCGCCCGACATCGCGGAAATATTCCGAAATCGCCATGGTCATATAGGCTGCCTGACGGCGCATTAATGGTGGCTCGTCAGACGTCGCCACAACAACTACCGACCGACGCAATCCTTCTTCGCCCAGATCATCCTCGATAAATTCGCGGGCTTCGCGGCCACGTTCCCCAATCAACCCGACCACGGAAACATCCGATGTTGTATGGCGCGTCATCATCGACAGCAGGCTTGATTTACCAACGCCTGACCCGGCAAAAATGCCCATACGTTGCCCACGGCAACAGGTCAGAAACGTATTCATCGCCCGCACGCCCAGATCAATCTTGCCAGCGACACGCTGGCGTGAATGGGCCGATGGCGGCATGTTGCGGATCGGATAGGCCTGTTGCCCCTCACTCAGCGGTCCTTTGCCGTCAACTGGCTGACCAAATGCGTTGACCACGCGGCCAAGCCAGCTTTCATCGGGGTAGACCTGCGGTTGGGTATCGGCCAGCTCAACTTCGCAGCCAATGCCGATCCCATCTAGAATACCAAACGGCATCAACAGTGCGCGTTCATTGCGAAACCCGACGACTTCGCAGACGACGGCTTCGCCATCGCGACGCTTGACCTTACACCGGTCACCGACAGACAGCGCGCCTTCAACACCACCGATTTCAACCAATAGACCCAAAACAGCGGTCACCCGCCCGACAATACGGTAATCGGGGATGCGGCGAAGATCTGCGATAATGTTGCGACCGATCTGGAACACGTTTAGGGGCTTTTCCGGTTGCTGTTACTTTTACTGGGCGTCGTATCGACAGTGACCCGATATTAATCAGAATGACAATTGCCGGTTGGGGTGGCAAATCGAGCCGCGTCGTACCAAATATATAGGCATAATTGGCGTTAAAAAGCTGTGTATACGGAAAATTCGCAAAAAAAAATCATTTGCGCCCCTTGTTGGTTAACGCTGCAAACCGTTGGGAAGTCTCGCATTCCGCCTCCGAGTCGTATTCGGAGATGAAAAAAAGTTAACAAGATGCGACTCGGCTGCTTGCCACGAGTCGCAAAGCAACGTATCGTTAACGGAATGGGATAAAATTTCCCGACCGACAATCGTTGGGGCGCTTGTCGAATAACCGGATAAACACGGACTTATTGCGGAACACGGTAACGGAGCAGAAACATGCGGGTGCTGCTGGTTGAGGATGACAACACCTATGCTGACAGCATTGAGCTGATGCTCAAGTCTGAAGGCATGGTAATCGATACGACCGACCTTGGCGAAGATGGCCTTGAGATCGGTAAGCTTTATGACTACGACATTATTCTGTTGGACCTGATGCTGCCAGATATTGATGGCTACGAGGTCCTCAGACGTTTACGCGATGCACGCGTCGACACCCCCGTTCTTATCCTTTCGGGGCTGACGGAAACCGAAGACAAGGTCAAAGGCCTTGGGTTTGGCGCTGATGACTATCTTACCAAGCCGTTCGAAAAAACCGAACTTCTGGCACGCGTACAGGCAATTGTTCGCCGTTCACGTGGCCATGCCCAGTCGATGATTGCGACCGGAAAACTCAATGTGAACCTGGATGCTCGTACTGTCGATGTCGACGGATCACCGCTGCATCTGACCGGCAAGGAATATGGTATTCTTGAATTGCTGTCGCTGCGTAAAGGCACGACACTGACCAAGGAAATGTTCCTCAACCACCTGTATGGTGGCATGGATGAGCCGGAACTCAAGATTATTGACGTTTTTGTCTGCAAACTGCGTAAGAAAATTCAGTCTGCAACCAAAGGCGACAACTACATCCATACGGTTTGGGGCCGGGGCTATGTCCTGCGCGATCCTGACACCAACAGCGCTGCGGCCTGATCTTGCCCTTTCCCAAAGCACGATGGTGCTGGGAAACGTTACAAGAGTGCCCGTAATCAAAAAACGCCCCGGATCTGCACCGGGGCGTTTTTGTATCTAAAGCATTTTGCATTAGGCCCAAGATGACCCTGAACTCCGACCGACTTTAGGGCAGATGAACAATCGGGTGCACGATACCGCTTATCTGCAGCCAGTCGATCAATTCAAACAGTGGCACCACCATCAAAAACACCAAGCCATCACAAAGTGTTCGCCACAAAAGTTTTGGTCGAATATTAAGTGTTTCCATATCTTGCCATGCTGAAAACCGTGGACCGAAACGCGGTACGTCAGCCTGATACGCAACAAACGCATTACCAAAAATTTCGGCCAAGGCGCGTTCTTCACGCAGGATCACGGGTAAAAACACAGCAATAGCCACCAGAACAAACAACAGTGTCATCAAAAGACTGCCGGTCTGCGCACCAATCCCCGCCGCACCAATAAAACTGAAAACATAAAGCGGATTTCGGCTTAGTGAATAGGGTCCGCTATCGGTAAGTTCCTGTGCCTTTCGGCCTCCAATATAAAGCGTGCACCATGCCCGCCCCAGAATGGCAATCGCAATCAAAAGCACCCCGGCGGTTTCAACAGCTTCATGGGTAAACATCCCCACAGCAGCATTTGACTGTATCAGGGGCAATGCCCCTATCATGAGGAGAGAAAGGCAGCTGATCGCCAACTTACGACGACGTTGCAGATCGGTTAACGCCTTGCGCGGTGCTGCGGTAGTGGAAGAAGAAATCATACTCGTTTCCGACTTTCAGTTCATCACCGAACAGTCGGCAATGCACCGGCTGCCGGTTATTTTTTGTCGTCCGGTTTCCCGAAACGGGACCGATCATAGGTCGATGACGGGCGGGTCGTCCCGGTGGCACCACCTGTATTCCCCGTCCCGTTTGAGGGCCGCGGCGGCGTGCCACCAGCACCAGTACCGGTTGTCCCGGTTCCTGCGGAGCCAAGCGGCCGACGATAGGCAGAACCCGTCGAACCCGTCCCGGTCGTTCCTGTTGATCCCGGCCGTGCTGTAGAACCCGTACCAGTCGAACCTGACGGCTTACTGAACGAACTGCCTGTGCCGGTTGTCCCGGTCCCAGATGGACGGGTGGTCGTGCCCGTCGTTCCCGGACGCGCCGTTGTTCCGGTTGTCCCTGTCGTCGTCGGGCGCGCTGTTGTACCAGCCGCACCTGTCGTACCGGTGGTGCCAAACGGACGTGCGGTCGTGGAACTTGTTGTTGGGCGGGTGGTCGTCGCACCTGCCGCCCCCGGTGCTGCCGGACGGGCAGCCGTCCCGGTCGTCGCACCTGCCGCAGTTTGCATATGCTTGGGCTTCTGGAAGGTAAGACCACCGGTTGCGGCACCACTTGATGCCGCCGCAGTCCCACCAGCCTGTGCTTTTTCAAGTGCCGTCAGATCAACTTCCGGTGCACCGGGACGGTTGAGCTGATAAATACCGCGCTGACGTGCGAGCGGTTTGAACTTATCTGAAATACCCAGAACCGTTTCCGCACCACCAAGGAACAGGAAACCGTCATCTGGCATCAATGCCGAAACGCGGGCAAGAACATCGCTTTTGGTTGGTTGATCAAAATAGATCAACACGTTACGGCAATAAACAATATCGAACTGCCCCAGCGGACGGAAATCTTCCAGAAGGTTGAATTCCTTGTACTGAACCTTGGATCGGATATCGGCTGAGATCTGCCACTGATCTTCTTTTTTCTGGAAATATTTGACCAGAAGATTGATCGGAAGGCCCCTTTGGACTTCGAACTGGGAATACATCCCGGCCCGTGCCTTGGTCAATATCTCGCGCGAGATATCGGTCCCGATAATTTCAATACGCCATCCCGAAAGCTGGCTTTTGAATTCATCTAAAATCATCGCCAGCGAATAGGGTTCTTGGCCCGAAGACGCCGCAGCACACCAGATGCGCAAATGACGTTTCGCTGCACGCGCCTTGATCATGTGTGGCAGAACAACATGTCGGAACTGATCGAATGGTTTGGTATCGCGGAAAAAGAAGCTTTCATTGGTTGTCATCGCATCGACGACATCTTCAACCAGCTGGCGGTCGCCGCCGCGCATGGCACCGATCAACTCGCCCAAATCTTTCATGCCGCGCTTACGCGCAATCGGCATCAGCCGGCTTTCGAGCAGATAAGTCTTGTCCTCACTCAGAACGAGTCCGGACTTTGACTTTATCAGTCTGCTTGCGAAATCGAAGTCTTCCGGCTTCATCATTGTGGGTTAACGACCCCCCGCGAATTTTTTAATATAGGCCGCAATCCCGCCGACTGGCAGAACAGCAGAACAGATACCAGCATGCGCGGCAGCGCCCGGCATCCCCCATACAACACTGCTTTGTTCGTCTTGCGCCACAACCATTCCCCCGGCACCGACAACAGCACGTCCACCAAGCATACCATCCTGTCCCATTCCGGTCAGTATCGCGGTCAGAATATTTCCACCATAACTTTCAACGATACTGCGCAACATCGGATCGACCGACGGGCGGCAGAAGTTTTCTGGTGGATTTTGGTTCAGCTTGATATGGCGCGACGCACCGCGCCCTTCCACTGTCATGTGGTAATCACCCGGCGCAAGATAAACCTGTCCACCAACAATAGGCATCCCATTTTGACCTTCCTGACACTTAAGTCCAGTCAGACGGGTGATATGTTCGGCCAAAATCGTCGTAAAGGTCGCAGGCATATGCTGGGTAATGAAGATCGGCTGACGCACACCGGCGAGCCCGCGCAACACTTCAAACAATGCTTGCGGCCCCCCGGTCGAACTGCCGATGGCAATCACTTCAACGTTCAGACGCTTTTCCGGCAACAACGATACGGCCTTACCGCCACCAACACGTGCCCGTGTCGGCGCAGGGGCAGAAGACCCGCGCGCTGTGTTTGGCCGTTGTTGTTTGGGTGCGGGCCCACTTGGCGCTCTTGCAGCCGGGGCTGCCGATGGCTTGGCCGTGCCTGGAACACTCGGTTTTCCGGGCATGGCCGGTTTGGCAACGGCAGCCCTGCCCGCCGTATTTCCGACAGCAATGGCAGCATCGCGAATAAGCCCGCCGGGATCACGCGGCGCACCTTGCACGCGCGGATTTCCCGGCACTGTCGCCGCACGCTGGCCCGGATCGGCAGCGCGAGCAGACTGCGGTGATTGCGACGAAGGTGCAGGCTGGGCTGGTGTTTGCGGTGTTGGGCGCATTTGCACCTGTTGCGGACGTGGATGCTGCTGCATCGGACGCGGCCGCAATTCGGCGGTAAAACGTTTGCGCTGAATACGTCCGACTTTTTGCATCTGCTGATGCTCGACCGACATTTGAGCACGGAACGGTGCCTGATCCTTATCGTGCTTGTCATCCGAAGCAGGAGTACCGGCGGCGGCGGCATCCTCCCCTGCTTCAGGATCTTGGGGTATCTCTGCCACCTGGGGTGTGTGCGGATCGGCCTCAGCGGGGTGCTCAGCAGCCGCCTCTAATGCCGCGTATTCCTCGGCACGGGCAAGAGCATGTGCTTCCTCGACTTCGAGCATCTTGCGACGCTGCTCGGCCCATGCCTTTACCTTGTCGAGAAGTTCGGCCCGGAAGCCTTCCCCGACATTGAGGTCTTTTGCTGAACTGGGTTTGGGAATGTAGTCAACTGCGCCAAGGGTCATTGCCTGAAAACTGATATCGGCATTCCGCTTGGTCAGGGTAGAAGCCATGATCACCCGCACTGTTGGGTCAATTTCCAACAGCTTTGGTAAGGCCGTCAGTCCGTCCATCACCGGCATCTCGATGTCGAGAACCACAACCTCAATGCCACCGCCTTCCATGACAGCAAGGGCTTCTTCACCATTATTGACCGATCCTACGACGTTGATTTCGTCGTCCTCGGCCAACATGCGTGTCACAAGCCCCCGTACAATCGCGGAGTCATCGACAATCAGGACTTTGTATGGCGAATGGACAGGCACTTCTTCCACGTAGCAGCATCCCCGCTAGACTCTCAGGAGATCAAGGACAGGTTGCCAAGACGGCAACATCAAAACAGGCGATCTAAATCAGACCAACCTGTTCAAATTTTGCCTGAATGATCTCGCTGTCGAACGGTTTCATGATGTACTCATTCGCACCGGCTGTAATGGCTTCCTGAATATGCTCCAGATCGTTTTCTGTCGTGCAGAAGACAACCACCGGCTCATCCCCACCCGGGGATGCCCGAAGTTCCCGCAGGAAATCAATCCCGCTTTTGATCGGCATGTTCCAATCAAGCAGCACCGCGTCGGGCATATCTTCAAGGCACTTTTCAAGTGCCTCCTGACCATCGACTGCTTCAACAACCTCGAAGCTCATTTCTTCGAGGATGCGGCGCGCGACCATTCGGATGACTTTTGAATCATCGACGACGAGACAACTCTTCATCGACTTCCTTCTCGTGTTTCTAGGTCGTTAAGCCAAGAACGGCATCGCACCGGACGCATTAAGGCGCCCGGCACACTATCCAAGATCAGACAGCCTGCTTTACTGCAGCATTAAAATCAAGCAGTCGCGTCACATCAAGAATAACCAAAAGCTTTTTATCCAGCCGGAAAATTCCATCGGAAAATTCCCGCCAGCGTGCATCAAGGGTTGCCGGGTTCTGTTCAAACGCCTTTTTAGGTACGCTTAGAACTTCTCCTACCTGATCAACCATCAAACTGTAAAGTTCGCCACCTTGATCAACAACGATGCTCATGCCCGGATCTTCGTCTTCCTTGTCACGAAGCCCCAAACGTTTGCGCACGTCAATTGCGGTCACGATACGCCCACGCAGGTTCAGCGAACCGGCAACTTCGGGCGGCGCAAGTGGGATACGCGTAATACGCTGCGGCCCCAAAACATCCTGAACCGTCAGAACCGGAATACCGAAAAGCTGTTTGCCGATATACGCGGTGACGAAATCCTTGGTGTCACCGCGAAGATCAAGAGCTGCCCCACGTTCATGGCTCGGGACAAGTGCCTTATTGTCACTCATTTGGAAAATCTCCCGATTAAATGGTGCTCAATGTCTGGATCAAGGTCGAGACAAGCGCATCACGGTCAAATTTGGCCACATAATCGCTGAAGCCGACCTGGCGACCGCGCTCGAAATCTTCGTCTTTCGTATGCGACGACAGGGCAATGATCGGAGTCTCGCCCCAAAGCTCGTCATTCTGCAATGCTTCAGCAAACTCAAAGCCGTTCATACCGGGCATTTCGATATCACTGATGATCGCATCAAAGACTTCGCCACGGTTTTTAAGTTCCATGGCCTGCTCGGCATTTTCAAGTGCCGTCACACGGAACCCGGCAACCGAAAGCATCGGCGTCAGAAGGTTACGGAAGAACGGGCTGTCGTCGATCAGAAGAACACGCTTCTTCTCGCCACCATTTTCTTCGGTCCCGAACCAGTCACTAAAGGCCAGTTCAAGATAATACCCCGCATCGATCAGATCGGTTGCCTTGCCGTCAATCACGGCCGAGCCAACCAGACCATCCTGATCCGCTGTCAATTCAACATTCAGCACGTCATCGACGATATCAACAATCTCGTCGACCACAAGCCCCATGGTCCGTTCGCGATCCTGGAAGACAAGGGTCGGCTGGCGACCTTCGGTCTTCATCTGATAGCCACCGTCAATAAAGACCAGCGGCATCAGCTTGCCACGATACTGAACCAGCGGACGGCCATTGGAATGCTCAATGTTCTCGACATCGATTTCCTCAAGACGCGCCACCAGTGCAAGCGGCACGGCGCGGACTTCATTGCCCCCGGCCCGGAACACCAGCATCGAGGTGGTTTCGCCATCGGATGCGTCGGCTTTGGCTTTGCCTTCGACACCTTGCGAATCCCCAACAGTGATTTCGCCGGTGCGGTTGGCAATGCCGTTCGGGTCAAGGATCATGATCACGCTACCATCGCCAAGGATGGTATTGCCCGAGAACAGCGACAGATCACGCAGGATCGGTGCAACCGGTTTGACCACGATTTCCTCGGTGTCAAACACACGGTCGACAATAATACCGAATGAATATGTCCCGACCTGAGCAACAACGATGAAGGCTTCTTCATCAACCCCGTCATCGGCCTCCTCGGTGGTATCAAGCCCAAGAATTTTCTTGAGCGTGACCAGCGGAAGAAGACGATTGCGCAGACGCAACACCGGGGTGTCGTGAATGCGTTCGATGGAATGTTCGGAATTGTTCGATGCGCGAACAAGCTCCAGAACGCTGATCTGCGGGATGGCAAAACGTTCGCCACCACTTTCAACGATCAGAGCCGAGACAATCGCCAGGGTCAGCGGAATTTTAATGATAAAGGTCGACCCGCGGCCTTCGACCGATTTCAGTTCAACCGTACCACCGATTTTTTCGATGTTGGTACGAACAACGTCCATACCCACACCACGTCCAGACACCGATGTGACTTTTTCCGCGGTCGAGAAACCGGCTTTGAAAATAAACTGCTGGATCTGCTGGTCGCCCATGCTTTCCAGCTCACTCTCGGTCGCCAGACCGTTGGTGATGGCTTTGGCCTTGATCCGTTCAAGGTTCAACCCACGACCATCATCGGAAATCTCGATGATGATGTGACCACCCTCGTGATAGGCGTTCAGCGTGACCGTACCGGTTTCAGGCTTGCCAACTTCACGACGGCCCGGAATGTCTTCCAAGCCATGGTCGGCAGAGTTCCGCACCATGTGAGTCAACGGATCTTTGATAAGCTCAAGCACCTGACGGTCAAGTTCCGTATCGGCACCGATCATCTGCAGATCGATTTTCTTGTTCATCTCAAGGGCAAGGTCGCGAACAATACGCGGCAACTTGGCCCATGCATTACCGATTGGCTGCATACGGGTCTTCATCACGCCTTCCTGAAGGTCGGTCGTGATGTGGGACAGGCGCTGCAACGGCACAGTAAATTCGCTGTCGTCCTTGCCGCGCACCATCTGCAAAAGCTGGTTACGGGTCAGGACAAGCTCGGAAACCAGCGTCATCAGGTTTTCAAGCAATTCAACGTTCACGCGGATCGTCTGGGCCGCAACCGAACTTTCCTTGACTTCGGCACGCGGTGCTTCGGCTTTCGGACCGGCTGCCTTGGCAGGTTTGGCCGGCGCGACTTCCTGTGACTTGGCCGCAGCCGGCGGAGCCGCCGCAGGTGCTTCTGGTTCGGCAACTTCCGGGTCGACTTCTGTCGCGTCAAAGATGGCCTGCAAACGTTCGTCGTCAGTCATCTCAGGCGCGTCATCGGCAGGCGCTTCTTCAACAGCAGCCGCCGGTGCAGCGTCCCCGCCCATGATCGTGCCGGTATCGGCAAAATGGTTCAGGCGCGCAATCAGATCGGCGTCATTGCCGTCCGGCTCTGCTTCGTTCTGTTCAAGCTCACCGAGCAAATATTTAATGGTATCGATGGATTCCAGCACCAGCGTCACCGCAGGCGGTGTGACAATCAGTTCACCATCACGGATTTTCCCGAGCACGTTCTCGCCAGCATGCGCGACAGCTTCCAGTCGCGGCAGGCCAAGAAATCCGCACGTCCCTTTGATGGTATGCACCAAACGGAAAATGTTGGACAAAATATCAGGATCATTCGGGTTCTGTTCAAGCTTCACCAGCTCGACGTCAAGCGTCGAAAGGCTTTCCGAAGTCTCGGTCAGAAATTCACTTAAAAGATCGTCCATATACCCCCTCCAAAACTCCAACAATCAACCGTTTGCCGGAACCGGAACTCCCATTAATGCCCAAACAGCAAGAAACACACATTACGTCGGTTACTTACGTAGAAGCTACCACAACTGATTACCAGACCCGCAGGTCAATTTTTTATACATAGATCAATGCAATATTTGCTTCCTGTTGCAAGACCGAAAGCGCCCCGCCGGAACGTTTCGCCAGGTTTCTGACGAAAAACCCATGCACAGTGCGCGGATCAAGCTCATCTGCAGATACTTCGTTTTCAAGCACATTCATCACTTCGGCACGTAATGCCGCGCGCTTGCCTTCTGCACGGACCGTTGTGCGGCCACCGGAGTCGTGCGTAACAGAGATTGTCCCACCGAACGGCAATGCCTCACGGGCCAGCATGACCATATTCAAAACAACACGTCCATGCGATGGATCAAATGCAAGGTCCTGCCAGTCAAGCGTCACCTTGCCTTCCGCCTCATAAGCATGGCGCGCAGCATCGCGCATAGAGGCGGTATCAACACTGTTGCCTGCCCGACCAAATGCCAAACGAAACAATTGCAGGCGCCGTGCAGCTTCAAGGCCACTTTTGCGCATCAACGCCAGTGCTTCATCATCGGAAACACCTTCTTCGCCCATCAGTTCGGCCCCGGCATTTACCGCACCAACCGGCCCGACAAGGTCATGACAAATGCGCGAACTGATCAACTCGATCAGCGTCATCTCAAGGGCGATGTCATCATCCATTGCGGCGGTACTCCAAGGTGTTTTTTCTGTTCACCGCATTGCGTCCCCAAACACAATGCCCGTTTCCATAACCGGCCACGACGGACACACGACCTGCTACGAAGCGCCAAGATTGCCCCTGATATGTTAAGAGCTTATTTAGCCAATGCGAAATTTACAGCTTGATAGGTTGAACGCATCCTGCATTCATCAAGATCATCGCAGTTGATAACCTGCCCGTCTGCGACGTCGCACCACCCGGCAAATTTTGCCGCCCAGACGTCAAATGCCCCAAACGGCGCAAGTCGTGCTTGCCTGTTTGGGCAATCTGCATTTTCATCATACCCTGATTTATGCGTTGATTTGTGTCCCCGGCATGATGAGCCTATATAGAAACCATAGACACGGCAGACAGAGTACCCAATGGATTTTTTGCTAACACCCGGCACCATCGTTCGCCATCCCAATCAACCCGATTGGGGGCTGGGCCGCATTCAGGCCGTTGATGGGGATCGCATCGCGGTTAATTTCGAAGAAGCCGGGCGTCAGATTATTCGCCCGCGCCATGTCGTTCTGGAAATCGTCGAGGCGGCAATCGATTACGAATAAGACCGCCCCGATCCGGATCGCCACATTTGGGCACATCATAAAGCCCTGATTACGCTGCCCCTTGGCATGTGAATTGCTGACACTAAATTATTAATGAATTCCGCGTATTAAATGGGCTTATTCTGACAAGATAAATGCACCATTCATCTGCGCAACCGTCTTAACCGAGGTCTGGACAGCTTTATGATTGCAGTCAACAAACCACCACGTGACAGCTTTAAGCAGCGCCACCACGTCGCCGCCTTCTCTGTGCTGGAACATTTTGCCCAGGGGCTGGTGCATCATGCCCGAGACCATGGCGGTGTGCTTACCGAAGAACAAATTCTAAAAGCCGTCGACAGCCTGCGCGATCAGGAAAACCTGTTTGACGGGGCATGGTCCGTGCTTGAAAGCGACATGGAATCGATCAAGGCCCGCGAAAAGGCTGCGGTGCGCCACGATCCATTCGGCCGCCTTTTGGTCAGCCGTTTTGAATACCTTCTCGAAGGTGGTGAGGCTGGCGACCTTGAACATGGTGCTTTGTCGCGCAGCATCCTGCAACCCTTCTTCAAGGTCATCCGCATGATGGTCGGCATGGATATGCTTCAGGAAATTGACGGCGAAATCCACGCCATCATCGAAGCCCACGCCGATGAAGACGACGAACTGCGTGATCCAACCGAATATTGGGACCATCTGGCCAAGGAACCTGCTGTTGCGTTGCGCATCAATCTGGTCTTTGCCCGCATGGCCCTACATTTCAAGAATTACGAGCATCGCAAAAAATGGCTCATGCAGTTGGTCAATGACAACCTGCCGTCAGGCGCGGACAATTGGACCTTTACGGAAACCCATTGCATTCTGATGCTCCATGCCCTGTTCCGCGATGTGCGCGAAACCCTTTCTGTTCCCGAACATTCGGCTGAACTGGTGGCAAAGCTTGGCAGTGAAAATGTCGCGACCCTGCGTACCGTGGTTAAGGCGATTGAGAACGACTATGCCGTGCTCAAAAAGGAAGGCTAACGCCATTTGACGCGCGCCAAGGCAGAAATGCCGTTACCCCACGGTTACCCGCAAATAGCTTACAAAAGCCGCGTCCGATATGTTGGGCGCGGTTTTTTCGTCCCCGTGTCGTGTGGTATATGATGATATCCCACCTGACGGAAAGGTGATCGGACGCGATTGAAACAGACTGGTCAAAACCGGGTCTGCTATGCAACAGTCAGCGTCCCGAAGATTGTATTTTAAACAAACGAACAGTGCTGAGCCCCACGCCATGACAACACCGCTGATCGATAAATATGGCCGCCATGTTTCCTACCTGCGCGTTTCGGTAACCGATCGCTGCGATTTCCGCTGCACCTATTGCATGGCGGAAAACATGACGTTTCTGCCAAAATCAGAAGTTCTTTCACTCGAAGAACTCGATCAGCTCTGCACGGCCTTTATCAATCGCGGTGTGCGCAAACTGCGCCTGACGGGCGGCGAACCACTGGTGCGTCGTGGCATCATGGATTTGATTGCTGATTTGTCACGCCATCTTAAAACCGGCGCGCTCGATGAATTGACCATGACCACCAATGGCAGCCAACTTGCGACCTATGCCGATGATCTGGCCCGGCTTGGCGTCAAACGGCTTAACATCTCGCTCGATAGCCTCGATTCACAAAAATTCACCGAAATCACCCGCCGTGGCCGCCTTGAACAGGTGCTGGCCGGGCTTGAAGCCGCCAAACAGGCAGGCATTCACATCAAGATCAATACCGTCGCCCTTCGCAATTTCAACGAAGACGAAATGTCACGCCTTGTCGCGTGGTGTGGCAAAGAAGGATTTGATCTGTGTTTGATCGAAACCATGCCGCTTGGCGACATTGACGGCGACCGCACCGATCAGTATTTGCCGCTAACCGTGGTGCGCGAACGGTTGGAGCAGGAATACACCCTGATCCCGTCCGAATATGTCACCCCCGGCCCGGCACGCTATACCACCGTGGCCGAAACCGGCGGACGTCTGGGCTTTATCACGCCGCTGACCCATAACTTCTGCGAGGGCTGCAACCGTGTGCGCGTGACCTGCACCGGCACGCTTTATATGTGTCTGGGTCAGGAAGACCACGTTGACCTGCGCGCGGCCCTTCGCACCGGCGATCCGCGCGCCCTCAATCAAATGCTGGATGCCGCCATGGTCCTCAAACCCAAGGGCCATGACTTTGTCATCGACCGCAAAGGTGCGAAACCTGCTGTCGGTCGGCACATGAGCATGACGGGCGGTTAAGCAGCTCCGGCAACTTTTGGAAGCTGCCGGAGGGTTTCATCGTTTATGTCTGTGACAAACGTGTTCACACGCTATCAGCATCACGCAACAAAAGATCAATCGAAAGCCCCGGACCGGACCTGCCATTGGTCAGGACCGGTTCGCAGTTTTCATTGATGCGCGATGCAATGCGTTGGCGATAGCCACTAAAGCGTTTTGATTCCACCACATCAACCGGCTCATCAAGATGCACCTCGACGCGAAACACGCCGCCAACCGGTGTGGCGGTCACGCTGCGGATTAATCCGGTGACCGCGTGGCCAAGGTATGATCCGGCAAAGCGTTTACCAATGCCAAGATCGGCGACATTGGTCGGGATGTTACGCCGTGCCATGGCGATGGCCGTGTTCCAGTCACGATACCCATGACTTTGCGCCAACAGTTCGAGCGAGCTGGCATGCGAGATTGAGACATCGCGCGCGGCCAGGGCTTTGCGCAGGCGTTTTGCCTGTGCCTTGAACTGTTCGGTGGCATCCGTGTCGATATCGGCACGGTTGATATTTAAGGTATTTGAAGTCATTCATCGTCTCCATACAGGAGGCCGGGCGTCCGCGTTGCCGGGCCGTTGCCTGATCTGGAAACGGGTCCGATACATTTCATCTGCGTCACTTTACCAAAGGCATAAACCTTGCGGACGGCGGGTGTGCGCAACCCTGTTTCGCTGTTTAGCCAATTATCGCGGGCAACACAAGCATTAGCGCATCTTCAAGCAATGATGCTTAATCGATGCTGCGCAGAAATTGACAGCGCCGGGGGCAACAACATATACCAAACAAAACAGATCCCATCGAACGGGCAGATGTGCCGCTCGATCTATTATAAGGAATAAACGCCATGGCCATGGAAGCCTATGAAATTGAAAGCATGATCAAGGAAGCGCTGCCCGATGCACAGGTCCGCATCGAGGATTTGCGCGGCGATGGCGATCATTATGCGGCAATTGTTGTCTCTGAGCAGTTCCGCGGCAAAACCCGCGTGATCCAGCATCAGATGGTCTACTCCGCGCTTAAGGGCAAAATGGGCGGCGATCTGCATGCGCTGGCGCTGCAGACATCGGCCCCAGACTGATCGTCTAAACCACTGCCACCACCATCGTCGACATGACGAAGATTTTCGACATCTGCCCACGCCACCATGACCGGGCCGATGTCAGACGCTTACGGGCGCCGGATACAGTTCGGCGCCCTTCGTCTTGAAGCTCGACCAAACCTGCGTACCCATCCCGGCCGACCGTTGTTGCCAGCCGGACACAGCCTCATTAACGGATCACGGCCCAACACCCATGTCATCAACCGAAAAACCAGCATTAGTCGGCGCAGGCCCCCTCGCCGGACTTGGCGCTTTTGTCATCTGGGGCACCTTTGGCCTGTATTTCAAACTGGTCGGTTTTGCCGGGCCGCTTGAAATCCTGTCCCATCGTATCGTCTGGTCAGCGGCCCTGACACTCGTTCTGGTGTTTGCGCTGGGAAAACGTAAACAGCTCTGGGCGTTGATTTCATCATCCAGAACACTTGGCTTGCTGTTTCTCAGCAGCCTTCTGGTGGCGGGAAACTGGGTGATTTACATCTGGGCGATCAATAGTGGCAACGCGCTGGAAGCCAGCCTTGGCTATTACATCATGCCGTTGGTCATGCTCATTCTGGGGCGGATTTTCTTTGGCGAAAAGCTCAACCGGATTCAGATGCTATCGGTGGCGATTTGCACCGTCGGGGTTTTGAACCTTCTGGTGTTTTATGGCCACCTGCCATGGATTGCGCTCAGCCTGTCTACCCTGTTTGCCTTTTACGGTGTGATCCGCAAATTTGTACCCGCCGATCCGATTGCCGGTCTTTTTGTTGAATGCGCTCTGCTTACGCCGGCCTCCCTGATTTATTTGGTCTGGCTGCAACGCCACGGTGAATTGGCATTTGGCAATATCGGAATTGAACAGGACGCACTGTTGATCGGGCTTGGCATCTGCACGACGATCCCGCTTGTGCTGTTTGCCTTTGCCGCACGCAATATGAAGTTTTCCGCTCTTGGTCTGATGCAGTACCTCAACCCGACGATACAGTTCATCATCGCGGTTATGGTCTTTGGCGAGGCTTTCACCACAGCCCATATGGTGACGTACACCTTGGTTTGGATCGGACTTGGCGTTTACAGCTGGGATAACCTGCGCACAGCACGCCAAAATCGCCGCAAGAGTTGACAGAACCGCAGGTTCCAGCCATATCTTCGACCATAAAGTTTAACTATTCCCGCGGCGGAAAAATCCCCGCCCAAAGCCAAGGACAATCATTATGACCGACAATCCGGTTTTCGAGCGTATCCAGAAGGACATCAACGATAACGATATCGTCGTGTTCATGAAGGGGACTGCCATGTTCCCGCAGTGTGGTTTCTCTGCTGCTGTTGTTCAAGTCATGGCTGAACTTGGTGTTCAGTTCAAAGACATCAACGTTCTGGTTGACCCGGCAATCCGTCAGGGCATCAAGGACTTTTCAAACTGGCCGACCATTCCGCAGCTTTACGTCAAGGGCGAGTTCCTTGGTGGCTGTGACATCGTCCGTGAGATGTTTGCATCGGGCGAATTGGCCCAGCACCTCAAAGAAAAGGGCGTTGCGGTTGCGGCCTAAGGCACCTGACCGGCATCCCAAAGAATTTAAAACGCGCTGTGCTTTGGCCAGCGCGTTTTTTCATGCATGCATGTCACCAATGCGGTCGGCCTTGACGCATCATCTTACGCGCCAACGCCACACCTTTTGCGATCATAGCCGCATGTGTCGTGAAACTATTTCTTGATGCTTGTCCGAAATGTCCCCATCTTTGTCAGATAGAATTCTGCGCGTAACAGGGGACAATGAGCGGGATGAAATCAGCAATCAAAACAACGATCTGTCTGGCACTTTGGCTTTTTGCCATTTGCGTCATCACCCCGCCTCCCCCCGCACATGCGCAAATGGCCGCCGTTGCCGCGATGGCCGGTTCGGGCGATGATGATCAGACCAGCATTGATCAAGCACCCCCCACCGACGATGTCGCAGCAAACACCTTTAGCTACTACGGATTCCTTGACGCGGGTGTCGCGCGCACCAAAGAGCGGATTGAACGCACAATAGAAGGCCTCTCGGCCTTCCCTGATGAACTTGATGCCACTGGCACCTTCATGTCGTCTGACATGGGACGCACCGGGCTGATGAAGTTGATCCTCTTTACCGCTGTTTTTGTTGCTGTCGGGGTGATTGCTGAAATCATCTATCGCCGGGTGGCTGCTCCGATGTGCGCCCATCTTGAAGCTCAGTCCCCCGTTAAATTTGCGGATCGTCTCAAACAGATTGTCACGCTTTGTGTTCTGTCGCTGCTTTCGCTTGGTGTGTTTGCCATCGGATCGATCGGGACGTTCATGATTTTTGACTGGCCGCCGATTATGAAAAGCGCGCTGATGTCGCTTTTGATGGCGTTCTTCCTGCTGCGTATCCTCATGATCGTTCTTCAGTTCCTGTTCGCACCCAAGGCTGAAGGCCTGCGCATGATCAATGTGGATCCGGATGCTGCCGCAGTCCTGACCCGCAGCCTGACACTGGCCGCAGGCGTTTCACTGTTTTCCTTTGGCCTGGCCGGTGTGTTTAGTGCCGCGCCCACCATGGTTCTGGGCGATATCATCCTGTTTGATATTGCCGTGGTGATTTCGGTGATTTCATTTTGCGTGGCCGCTGTTTCGCTTGGCCGCTTTTTTGCTGCGAACAAAGTCAGCGGCAATGTTGAAAAGCTTGCCTTGCCAACGTCCATCGCACGGCTTTGGCCCGTCATTGTCTGTGCTTGGCTGGTTCTGGTTGGTGGCGTTGCGGTCATTGGGGCCGAACGGATGCTAAAGGCCCTGCTGGCGATTGGCCTTGCCTGCCTGTTTGATGTCATCCTGCGCAACATCATCGAAAGCCAGCATCACAAAAAGGTCCTGATCGCCGATCAGGAAGCCGCCGACAAAAATGCCGCCGCACTGGCACATGCGACCGAACATGACGAAGAGTTCGAACCGGTAAAACCAAAACACCCGGTCTTTACCAAGGTTCTTAAACGTGGTGTGCGGTTGCTCGCCCTTGTGTTTGTTCTGGCCAGTATGTGGCGCATCTGGGGTCTTGATCGTCTTGCCACGGCCAACGATGCCGGGATACTTGCCCGCATCATTGATGCCTCGACCGAGATCATCATGATCTTGCTGATTGCTGATCTGATCTGGTCGCTGATCAAGGCCTTCCTTGATGAACGCATGAACGCCTCAGGAGGCGATCACGGCGACGGTGAAGGCGGTGGCACCGGCCTATCGCGGATTGAAACGCTGCTGCCGCTGCTTAAGAACTTTTCCTTCACGGTCATCGTCATCATGGTCACCATGGTCACATTGTCCTCGCTGGGCGTTGATATCGGCCCACTAATTGCCGGTGCTGGCGTGGTTGGTCTCGCCCTTGGCTTTGGCAGTCAGGCGCTTGTGCGCGACGTTGTGGCGGGTGTGTTCTTCCTGCTGGATGATGCGTTTCGGCTTGGCGAGTATATCGAGGTGGAAAACCTGCGCGGACGGGTGGAAAACATCTCGATCCGCTCGATGCAATTGCGCCATCACCGCGGCCCGCTTCAGACCGTACCGTTTGGCGAGATTAAATCCATCGTCAACCACAGCCGCGATTGGGTGATTGTCAAACTTGAATTCCGCGTGCCGTTCGAAACCGACGTCAACAAGATCAAAAAGCTGATCAAGAAACTCTCGGCTGACTTGCTGGAAGATCCGCTGATTGGCGACAGCTTCATCGAGCCACTGAAATCGCAAGGCGTGCGTCGGATGGAAGAGTTCAACATGGTCATCGGGTTGAAATACACCTCAAAACCGGGCGAACAATTCACCATCCGCAAAACCGTCTATCAAAGCGTGCTGGCGATGTTCAAGGAAAACGGCATCCAGATGGCATCGCGCAATGTGAAGGTCGATGTGCCGCCCGATGCCACGCCCGAACAAAAAAGCGAGGCTGTTGCCGCTGCGGCCCAGCAGGCCTCCGAACAACTCAACGCGTCAAAATCGTAACCAGTCGGTTCGATCCCAACATCGCGAACATAAAACAGCCCGGTGCCGTCCATCTGCACCGGGCTGTTTCGTATGTTGGGGGCCGCTGGCCGCACCCTAGGGCGCAATCGCCAAGCCCTTCGTAAAACAGGGATGTTAGCGCTAACATGTCCTAAGACGCCGATCCTTTAGACAAACAAAAACGCCCGCTGTTTCCAGCGGGCGTTTTTGTTTGGATCGTCGCGAAATCCGGTAAGGATTAACGCGAGTAGAATTCGATGACCAGGTTCGGCTGCATCTGAACCGGGTAAGGAATTTCTGCGAATTTCGGTACGCGAACGAAGGTGCCTTTGAAGGCCTTCGCGTCAACGTCGAGATATTCCGGAACGTCACGTTCGTTCAGGGTCGCAGCTTCGATAACCATCGGGATTTCACGTGAAGCCTGTTTGACTTCAACAACGTCACCTTCTTTAACGAGGAATGACGGAATGGTTACTTTCTTGCCGTTGACAAGAATGTGGCCGTGGTTAACGAACTGACGTGCAGCAAAAACGGTCGGAACGAATTTCATGCGGTAGATCACAGCATCAAGGCGCTGTTCAAGAATACCAACGAGGGTTTCGGAGGTATCACCCGGACGACGCGATGCTTCTTTGAAGTAACGCAGGAACTGTTTTTCAGAGATGGAGCCGTAGTAGCCTTTGAGCTGCTGTTTGGCAAACAGCTGGATACCGAAATCGGTCGGTTTTTTACGGCGGGTTGCGCCGTGCATGCCCGGTGCATATTCGCGCTTGTTCAGCGGCGATTTTGCACGGCCCCAAAGGTTCACACCAAGGCGGCGGTCAATCTTATGCTTTGCAGCAATACGTTTCGACATTTGATAACTCTCTTTTTTAAGATCACTTTATTGTCCCGATAGTTTCCGTAACCCCAAACGCTTTAACAGCAGGACATACGGAACGGGGACGAAAACACCTGTTTCGACCCACTTTCTCGGAAGTGAGGCGCAATATAGAGATGATTGACCAAGAGTCAAACATTAATCACCGCATCCAAGCCCTGCATTTCTGCCGGTCTGTGCCGCTTTGCCTGACGCCATAGGTATGCCCGACATCGCCTGTTTGTGCAATTGGCTGGCTGCCTTTGCATAACCCTTTGGCAAAAAAACATCATCCCTGCTGAAACCCGAAGGCAACCTTGTGCGTACCTTCGCCCGTAACGCGCTCAAAAACAGGAATGATCAATACGAAATCCGCTCTTGGGATCGAATTTGAAAACCGGGTTGCGTGGCAAAGTGCGCCGATAAAAACAATGCGCCACGCAGGCAGACTGACAAGGACACGTTTTACATGATTAAGAAATCCATGATGGTATTTGCCGCTTCTGCGATTGCACTGACACTGGGTGCATGCGCCAATGACATGAAATCTGAAAGCTCAATGGCGGGCGAAAAGATCGTAATGGTCGGGGGTGCCCCGATGTATCCGTCCAAAAACATTGTTGAGAATGCGGTAAATTCCGCAGATCACACAACATTGGTTGCCGCGGTTAAGGCGGCGGGTCTGGTGGACACTCTGGCAAGTGCCGGGCCGTTCACCGTCTTTGCACCCACCAATGCCGCCTTTGACAAACTTCCTGCTGGCACGGTTGAAACCCTGCTGAAACCGGAAAACAAGGCGACCCTGACCAATATTCTGACCTATCACGTGGTTCCGGGCACCATGACCGCAGCCGACCTGATGGAAAAAACCAAGGCCATGGGCGGGATGTATAAAATGACCACTGCATCCGGCGGCACGATTACCGCCGAGATGAAAGACGGTGCACTTTATATCGTCGATGCCAAAGGCCAGTGGTCAAAAGTCACCATTGCCAATGTCATGCAGTCCAACGGTGTGATCCATGTGGTCGATACCGTCCTTCTGCCGGGCTGATTGGCCGTACCTGATCACGCTGCTAAATCGTCTGGCACTGCGCGGCTTTAACCTGTTGCAAAGCCCCCAGACGAAGACACCCGGCCACGTAGGCCGGGTGTCTTATTTTGGCAATTTTTCTACGTACTGACACAACAGTACAGATCAATCTTCTGGCTTGTACTTTCCACCGCGCATCGCAACAATCATCCCGCGCAGGGTCTGGACTTCCTGATGGGTCAGGTTGGACCGGTTAAAAATATTGCGGATGTTGCGCGCCATATTGGGGCGCTTGGCTTCAACACGGTAAAACCCGGACTCATAAAGTTCGTGTTCAAGATGAACAAACAGCCGCTCCAGATCTTCCTTGGTGGCCGGGAACGTATCATTCATCAGCATCTGATAATCGGGCACGTCAACACCAGCCTGCCACCATTCATACCCGATCAATAAAACCGCCTGCGCAAGGTTAAGCGACGTAAAGCCGGGGTTCAATGGCACGGTAACAACCGCGTCGGCCATCGCAATATGTTCGTTGCGCACCCCTGTCCGTTCCGGCCCAAACAACACGCCAACCTTTTCACCCTTGGCGACAACGCTGCGCAATTCAGGTGCCAGTCCCTTGGGCGTAAAGACCGGTTTAATTGCATCGCGGGTGCGCGCGGTGGTCACATAAACCCGGTTTAAATCGGCAACCGCATCTTCGTCGCGCTCAAACACCTTGGCATTGTCGATCACGATGTCAGCACCGGCCGCATTCGCAGTTGCGCGTTCATTGGGCCAGCCATCGCGCGGGCGCACCAGCCGCAGATCAACCAGCCCGCAATTGAGCATCGCGCGCGCGGCTTTGCCGATATTATCGCCAAGCTGCGGTTCAATCAGAATGATCACTGGCGGATTGGCAATGCCACCCGTTTCGGGAATAGCAGCACCTCGGGCGTCGCTCATCGCGTGGTTTCTCCGGTCGTCAAAGAAAGTCTGGGTACCGACATTCGGTCAATATTGGCGTTTCTTTAGCAAAAGCCAACTGGCAACGCCAGCATCCTTTGCGCCCCCACTCATCCCCAAAACAGCAAAACGGCCAGACAGAAAACCTGCCCAGCCGTTTATAAAGAGATCATCTGTCTTGAGCGAACGTCTTAGCCGTGCTGGCTGCGCACGCCGGACTTAAACAGCTTATAGGTAATTGAATCACGCAATGCGTTATAGGACGCCTCGATAATGTTGGTTGAAACACCAACGGTGGCCCAGTTGTTGCCCTCCGCATCGCGGCTTTCGATCATCACACGCGTTACCGCACGTGTGCCATCCCCGCGCGTTATAATGCGGACCTTATAATCGATCAGTTCGATCTGTTCGACCGCATCCCGATATTCCGGCACCGTCAACAGCACCTTACGCAGCGCTGCATCAAGGGCGTTGACCGGCCCATTCCCCTCGGCGACCGACATGAATTGATCATCGCCGACAACGACCTTTACGGTTGCTTCGGACATGGTGATGACCTGTTCATCCTGCTCATCGCCCCAGCGCCGTTCATCAATCACCCGAAATGATGTGACGCGGAAATACCGGTCAAGCTCACCCATGGCTTTGCGCGCCAGAAGCTCAAAACTGGCCTCGGCCCCATCATAGGCATAGCCATCAAATTCGCGCTGTTTGACATTTTCAACCAGCTTGCCGACCGCTTCGGATTTCGGATCGACATCCACCCCGATTTCACGGAACCGTGCCAGAATGTTTGACCGTCCCGCCTGATCGGACACCAGAATATGGCGCTGATTGCCAACCAGTTCAGGTTCGACATGCTCGTAACAGGCCGGGTTCTTTTCAACCGCGGACACATGCAACCCGCCCTTATGGGCAAAGGCACTATCCCCAACGTAGGCGGCCTGACGGGTTGGTTCGCGGTTTAGCCGTTCATCAAGAATATGAGAAATCCGGCGCAACTGGGTCAGTTGATCTTTGGAAACACCAACATCAAATCCCATTTTCAGCATCAGGGTCGGAATGATCGAAATCAGGTTGGCGTTGCCACACCGTTCCCCCAATCCATTCAACGTTCCCTGCACTTGACGCGCGCCGGCACGGACGGCGGCCAGTGAATTGGCCACCGCATTTTCCGTATCATTGTGGCAATGAATGCCAACGTGGGCACCGGGGATCTGGCTGCAAACGTCGGTCACGATGTCGAAAATCTCGTCGGGCAGCGTGCCACCATTGGTGTCACACAAAACAACCCAGCGTGCCCCAGCTTCATAGGCCGCCTTGATCGCGGATAACGCATAGTCGCGGTTGGCTTTATACCCGTCAAAGAAATGCTCTGCATCGAACATCACTTCGGACACTTTGGTTTTAAGGTGTGCGATGGAATCCGCAATCATCGCAAGGTTTTCATCAAGTTCGATGCCCAAGGCCTCGGTCACCTGAAAATCCCAGCTTTTCCCTACCATGCAGACAATCGGTGCATTCTGCGCCAAAGACGCAAGCCCCGGATCATTCGATGCCGACCGCCCGGCACGGCGCGTCATGCCAAAGGCCGTCAGCTTGGAATTCTTCAATTTCGGCGGATTGGCAAAGAATGCATCGTCCGTTGGATTGGCGCCGGGCCACCCGCCTTCAATATAGTCAATCGACAATTCGTCCAGCGCCTTGGCAATTGCGGTTTTATCCGCTGCCGAAAAATCCACGCCCTGGGTTTGCTGCCCATCGCGCAAGGTACTGTCATAAAGATAGACGCGCTTGTCTGACATATTCATTCCAACTGATCGTAGTCTTTCGAATCCAGAAACCGACCGGTCCCGGTGGGTCAGGCAAATTGCCGGAAAAGTGCCATCAGCGCAACAGCATTACGCAAATCCGACAATCGGAGCCGTTTTCCACTCATTTCGGTGAAAATACCCCTCTTTAGGATAGCAAACCTGTCCCCTTGGACTGTTGCACCCCTCCTAATTCAATGCTTAACTCTACCATACATTGCAAAGTGTTTGGTTACTGCTCCACCAATTGATGTAACCATCCACTGTCAAAGGACAAACGCCATGGCATTGAAAGC
This sequence comes from Thalassospira lohafexi, assembly GCF_002844275.1. GTDB lineage: Bacteria > Pseudomonadota > Alphaproteobacteria > Rhodospirillales > Thalassospiraceae > Thalassospira > Thalassospira lohafexi. Next base: position 153,415 of record NZ_NXGX01000004.1, on the reverse strand, counting down.
CACCACCGGCATCGACGTCATGATGCTTGCAGGACTGACTTGGGAAAGATCAGGTAAGAACTGCTGGACGGCAACGGACCGGTTTGCCCATTACACCATTTTCCGCGACATTGACCAACGCTGGTACGGCGAATGGGAACGTGACGGGGAAAAAACCCGTGCCGACTGGTCATGCCCCATTTTGGAAACCTTTGCCGAATATATGGTTGATCACGCACGCCGTCAGCCAAACGAAAACGCCCACTAAGCCTACGCCATTGGACGCGCTTTACCTCTCCTCGCGACATCACCGTTTTTGATCATTTATGTGCGGCCCATGACGTGCGCCCGACAGGAAAATGACATTTTTTCTGTTATGTGATCGATGATCTGTTCTTGCGTTTGCTGTCACAGCGATTATGTGATGGACCATCACACGGTTTCATAACGCAAGGAAAATTCATGACGGACGCCATCCCTTTGCAGATCGACATTGTTTCAGACGTGGTCTGCCCATGGTGCATTATCGGCTATAAAAACCTAGAAGAGGCCGTTGCGCGGCTGGATGGACAAGTTGACATCACAGTCCGCTGGCACCCGTACGAGCTGAACCCGAACATGGCGCCAGAAGGTCAGGACCTGTCCGAGCATATTACCGAAAAGTACGGCCTCACGCCCGATCAAAGCACCGACAACCGTGCGCGCATCACCATGATGAGCGAAAATGTCGGCTTCCCGATCCATTTCAGTTCCGACAGCCGCATCTACAATACCTTTGATGCCCACCGCCTGCTGTATTGGGCAGGGAAAGAAGGCAAAAGCGGCCAACAAACCGCGCTGACAATGGCCTTGTTCACGGCCTACTTCCAGGATGCCGAAAACCCAAGCGATCATGGCGTTCTAAACCGTGCCGTCGAAGAAGTCGGCCTTTCGCCGGAACGTGCTGCTGAAATTCTGGCGAGTGACGAGTTCGCCAAAGAAGTCCGCGCCGAGGAAGAAGAATTTGGCAATGCCAGCATCAGTTCGGTACCGACTTATGTGGTTAATGGCAAGTTCGCCATTTCCGGTGGCCACCCGCCAGAAGTCTTTGAACAGGCGCTGAGCGAAATTGCCCGCCAGGGCGATGATATTCTGGCTGATGCAGAGGCCGACCAGTAAGCATTACAGAGCTGAACGCCCCATAAAAGAAGAGCCCCAGCAAAATGCTCGGGCTCTTCTTTGTGCTTGGGATCAATGCGAAGCATCGAAACCTAGGGCAGGTAATCGGCCATTTCGGCATTAAAGTAGGTTTTCGACCGTGGGCCAGTGATGATCGGATCAATCCGGCGCACGCATTCCTTGTAATGCTCGGTCTGGCGATGTGCCTGAAAATCTTCTTCAGAACGAAACACTTCATAGATCATGAATTTGTGCTTGTTTTCGGGATCGCGCAGCACGTCAAAACGAAGGTTCCCCTCTTCGTGCGCGCGCGTTCCTTCGTAATTGATACGGAACGCTTCGATAAACTCATCGACATGGCCCGGTTTAACTTCGATATGCACCATTTGTACAAGCATGATGTGTCCTGTTTTTGTTTCTTGCATGTAAATCAATTTCTGTGCGCGATTACTTATAGTCCCGGCGCCTTCCACATAGAGGTCGTCACCCCCTGATCAACCAGTTGGCGCTGTGCGGCATATGCCTGCGCCCAGCGATCCCCCAACTGGTCATAGTCGGATTTAAGGGCCGCATTGGGCTCAAACGTGTTTTCCCAACGCACCCATTCCCGACCAAGCGCTGCCAGATCGTCATGAATCCCACCGCCAACAGCGGCGGCGGCGGCACAGCCAAGCGCGGTTGCCTCCTTGATCACCGGCGTCGCGACTGGAATACCGGTGACATCGGCCAGCATCTGTGACCAATGCGGGCTTTTCGCCGCCCCTGCGGCAAAGACGATCTTGTCCGGGCGCTGACCACTAAGTGCGAAAATCGCATCAAGATTACGGGCCGCAACAATGCAGGCGTTTTCCTGCAACGCACGGAACAAAACAGCCTTGCCCGATTTCGCTGGATCAATACTCAGGTTCAAAAACGAAGGTGCAGCGTGATACCAACTGCCATAGCGCATCACATCGGAAAAAATCGGAATCACCCCATGCGCACCAAGCGGCACCTCTTTCGACAATTTTTCAAGAAGGGTATAGGCCTTGCCCGGATCGTCGACCTTGGCCAATTCTTCCTGGCCAAACGCATCACGGAACCAGCGCATTACTGCGCCGACAAAGAAGCTGATGGCTTCGGCTTGATTAAGCCCGGTGATCACATGCGGGTTGATCCGCAGGTTCATTGATGGATCGATGAGACTGGAATCAACATTGACAATCTGCTGCCAGAACGTGCCCCCCAGAACGGCACAATCACCAATCCCGGTAACACCAAGCCCCGCCGTGCCAAGCTGGCAATCGCCACCGCCGACAACAACGGTCGTCTTGGTCGATAACCCGGTTTCCGAAGCGGCCTTTGGCGTGACATGACCAACGGCCGTTCCGGTTTCATAGGCAGGCGGGAAAATATCATCGCGCAGGTCCACCGCGCGCATGGCATCGGGCAACCAATTGCGTTCGCGCAGCCCAAAAATGCCTGTTGTCCCGGCATTGGACGGATCAGACGCAATCACCCCAGACAGGCGCGCCACCACCCAATCTGACAGCATCGCAATGCGATCAATCTGATCGTAAATATCGGGCATCTGCTGGCGCAGCCACAAAAGCCGTGGCAACGCACCAAGCGCAAAGGTCTGGCCGGTTTGTTTATAAAGGTCTTCTTCAACGCCGGGATATTCGTCTTTAAGTTCGCGCACCTGATTGACCGCCCGGCCATCGACATTGGCACAAGCCCAAATTTCCCGACCGTCTTTGTCAAACGCGACAATGGCCTCACGCATGGATGTTGCACTGACCGCGGCAATATCATCGCCGCTGATCTTGGCTTCTGACAGGGCACCCGCGATACAATCGCAAATCAGTTGCCAGTTGCCATCAACATCGAAATCCATTGAACCGGGAAAACGCAGATCTTCCTTGTGCCACCATTCACGTTGGCACGATCCGCGTTGATTTCCGTCTCGATCAAACACTACTGCCCGACCACTGCCTGTTCCGGCATCGATCGCAAGCAGGTAATCACCCGCTGACATTTCCTAGACGTCCTCCAACAATTTTTCTGCCGTTTTTTCATCCGTGATCAGGATGTCGACATATTTTCCTTTAAGGGCGGCACGAATGGCGCGCACCTTTGCTTCCCCGCCGGCGGCGGCGATCACATTTTTGGATTTATTCAGCGATGCCAGACGCGCACCAATCACCCGCTCATGCAGTGAAAGGTCCAAAACATCGCCGTTATCATCGTAAAATTGGCACAGAATATCGCCCACAGCGCCCTTCCGGCGCAGGGGTTCAACTTCATCGGGCGTGACATAACCGCTGCGGACAACGGTCGACTCGCTATTAAGTTCGCCAATCCCGACCAGCTGATAAGCCGCATTCATCGCCATTTCGAGAACATTGGAAATGCCCGCTTCCCCCATCAGGGCCGATGCCACTGACGGGTCCGACACCACAAGTGGGGCGGGCAAAAGATGGACACTACTGCCCCAGTTGGCGGTGCGCATACCATCGACATAGGTCGCCACACCGCCGGTCAAACTGACCAGCGACACATTGCGTTCATTTGCCATATGGCCAAGACGCTGGATGGTATGACTAACCGTCGAGCCCCAGCCAACAGCAAGCAAATCATCATTGCCCAAACGCTGCATCAGAAACTGCGCCGCCGCTTGACCCAGCCGTTCATTCAGATCGCCATTTTCAAGATTGGGCACAACCCGCACTTCGCGAAGCCCCCAGACATCTTGAAGACGCTGTTCATATTCAAGGCACCCTTGATGGCGCGAATTAATTCGGACTTGAATGATCCCGGTGCGTCGGCCACTTTCAAGCATGCGCGAAACCTTGATCCGCGACAGGCCAAGCTTGTCGCCGATTTCGCCCTGGGTCATGCCGTCGTTATAGTAATACCATGCGATACGGGTCAGAGTTTCCTCTTCCGCGTCTGCATAACTCCAATCACTTCCTTCCGACGCCATAATCCGTATCCCCAAATTTTCATATGTTGTTCATTTGATTATTCATAAAACAAATGATCACGTCAACCATTGTCAGCACTACTAAAAATGGCAACGCTTCATGCTGCAATGCAGCACCAATTTTCACTGATTACTGGCAGATAATTGCCGATATATTAAAAAATCATGGTTGTTGACGGATTTGGAATCCTATGATCAAATGTTTTTCATAAAAACAAATGAACAGGCTTCTAGGGATGGAAAACAACATAACACCCCGGACATCGGTCCGTGTTACCGACATATGGAAATCCTATGGCGGCACAGCGGTTCTTAAGGGGATTAACATCGAATTGCTTGCAGGGCAGGTTCACGCGCTTTTGGGCGGGAACGGTGCAGGTAAGTCGACATTGATGAAAACCATTGCTGGTCTGGTCAGCCCGGATCAGGGTTCGGTCGAAATCAATGAACAGGTGCTCGGCACCCCGTCCCCTGCGGCGGCACAGGCCCTTGGGCTTTATCTGGTCCCCCAAGAAGCCCACATCCTGCCCAATCAATCTGTTTTGGAAAATATCTGCCTTGGCCTTAAGGCCAAACCGCGCGCGCTGCGGGCACAGGCAGAAGCCCTGCTGCGCGATCTTGCCGTATCGCTTGATCTTGATGCGCAGGCCGCCACCCTTGAAATTGCCGACCGCCAGATTGTTGAAATCATGCGCGGGCTGATTCGCAAGGCCAGCGTTCTTATTCTTGATGAACCGACATCCGCCCTGACCCCGCACGAAGCAAACGCACTGTTTGATCGCGTCCGTCAGCTTCAGGCACAAGGCGTTGGCATCTTCTTTATTTCGCACAAGCTGCGCGAAATTCGCGAAATATGCAGCGTCATTAGTGTTCTGCGCGATGGGGCAATTGTTCTGTCGGGCGCGCTTTGCGATTACGATGACAACCACATCGTCGAAGCCATGACCAAAACTGTGCAATCGGCGGCCCCAACCGCACGTGCCGATGCGGATATCGATTTTGACACCCGCGACGTGGTGCTTGAAATCGATGGTTTTAGCGGCGAAGGATTTCGCGACATTTCCTTTAATGTCCGGGCCGGTGAAATTGTCGGTCTGGCTGGGGTTGTGGGGGCGGGTCGTTCGGAATTGGCCGAAACCCTGTTTGGCTTGCGCGATGCGCGCAGCGGCACACTCCATTTACATGGCGCGCCACTGACCAAACGTTCCCCACGTGATTGCGTTGATGCTGGGCTGGTTTATCTGCCCGAAGATCGGCAGCAAAACGGCCTGTTCCTTGAAGCTTCCCTTGCTTGGAATATGTCGGGCTACACCATGCATCGCCTTGGCTTTTTCCCAAAACGCAATGCTGAAACAACGGCATTTAACACGTTCCGCGAAAGCCTTGGCATCAAATGCGAAGGCGAAGATCAGTCCGCTGGGCGCTTGTCTGGTGGTAATCAGCAAAAAGTCCTGCTGGCCAAATGCCTTGCCGCCAATCCCAAGGTTCTGATTTTGGATGAACCTACACGCGGTGTGGATGTTGCGGCGCGTAACGATATTTATCGTCTGATCCACGAACTGGCCGCCAAGGGCCTCGGGGTTGTTTTGATTTCATCGGACTTTGACGAAATCGAACAGCTTGCCGACCGGGTTGTCGTCATGGCGCATGGCCTGCAGTGCGGCGCACTCGAACGTGATGCCGTCACGGTTGATGCCATTGCCCATCTTGCCTTCGAGTCCGGGAGCCCTTCACATGCTTGATTTCTTCGCACGCAACCGTGTGGCGACCCTGTGTGCCGTAACCGTCCTTGCATTCCTGCTCATCGGGGCTGTCGCACCGGGCTACTTGTCGCTTTCGACCGCATCAGTTGTGATGTCCAACAGCCTTGTTTTGATGTCGGTCGCACTTGGCACCATGCTGGTCATCCTGACCCGCAATATTGATGTTTCAAGCGGATCGGTACTTGGCCTAAGTGCCGTTGTACTGGGCCTTATGCTGAATGACGGTCACAGCCTTGGCGTTGCGATCATCGCCTGTCTTGTGACCGGTGCGGTTGCCGGGCTGATCAATGGTCTTTTGGTCACCATGCTTAATGTGCCATCGATCATCGCGACATTGGGCACCCTTGGCCTGTTTCGCGGTGTGATGCTGATCCTGACCGGTGGCAACTGGATCGAAGAACTGCCGCAATCGCTTAAGGGATTGGCGATCAACGGCCCGTTGGGCATTTCCATTCTGACGGTGGTTGTCGTTGTCGCACTTGTTGTTGTTGGCTTTTGCGTTCGCCAGACCCGATTTGGCCGCTATTTCTATGCTGTAGGCGATAACCGCGAAGCATCCCGCCATCTGGGTATCCCGGTTAAACTCGTACAAATCGCAGCCTTTGTGGCCGCGGGGATCCTCGCGGCCATCGCCGGAATGATCTTTGCGGCACAGATCGGCTTTATCCCCAATCAGGCTGGCAACGGACTGGAACTTAAAGCCATTGCTGCCAACGTTCTGGGTGGCGTCAGCCTTTTGGGCGGGACCGGCACGGTTCCGGGCATTTTCGTCGGTGTGATTTTCCTAACTTCCATCGACAGTGCGCTGGTGTTCCTGAAAATCCCGGCCTTTTGGAATGATTTCATTGCCGGTGCCGTGTTGCTGTTGGTGCTGCTTCTGGATGGGCGCGTGCGCATGGCCGTTGACCGTGCGATCCGTGCCAAACGCTATGCAGTTCATCACCACGGCCCGAGCCCAACCAACATCGACCAACCCGATACATCCAATCCATCCAATCGCGACGGCGCATCCGCGTCCCGCCCGCAGGAGGCAGGTGAATAATGAAACGCTATGTTCTGCGCTGGGAAACCGCCCTTCTGTTCATGCTGATTGCTGAATTTGCCATCTTTGGCATGATCAATCCGCGTTTTCTGAACCTGTCCAACCTGCTCTATAGCACCAGTGACTTTGCCCAGATCGGCATTGTTGCCCTGCCCCTGACCATTGTGATCATCGCTGGCGGAATTGACGTATCCTTTGCATCGGCAGTTGGCTTGTGCGCCATCGTGTTTGGCATAGCCAATTTCTTTGGCATGCCGTTGCCGATTTCGATTTTGGCATCGCTTTTGACCGGTGCGATGGCAGGCCTGTTTAACGCCACCATGATCCATGTGTCACGCATTCAGCCGCTGGTGGTCACCCTTGGCAGTCTGTATCTGTTTGGCGGTGCGGCAACGGTTCTGTCGGGTGTTGTGGGTGCAGGCGGCTATGAAGGGATCGGCAACTTCCCCGATGTCTTTACATCCTTTGCCTATGTTGAACTGGCCGGTCTGCCCGCACCGTTTTTGGTGTTGCTGATCGAAGCCCTGATCTTGTTTATCGTTTTGCACTATTCGCGCTTTGGCCGGTCGGTCTTTATGTGCGGGCTAAGCGAACATGCCGCGCGCTATAGCGGCCTTCGCATCAAAACGATCCAAACCATCACCTATGTCCTGACCGGCGTTTTTGCTGCGGTCGCAGGGCTTGTTTTGTCATCCTATTTTGGATCGGCGCGTGTTGATCTTGGCACGGCGACATTGTTGCCCGCCATCACGGCGGCCGTTCTTGGTGGGGCTTCTATTTACGGTGGGCAAGGGTCGATTGTCGGCACCCTTCTGGCCACCCTGGTCATCGGTTATCTGCAGCAAGGCCTGCAAATGAGCGGTGTTCCCAGTCAGATTTCCAGTGCGCTCTCAGGTGCGTTGCTGGTGGTTGCGGTCGCATTGCGCCACGGAAGCGCAGTGTTGGCCGATTTTATAGCTGCGCGAATAATGGCGACGAACCGCAAACGCGCAGCATCATGAGGAGGAAAGAAATGTCAGGAAAAACTTTTAAATGGATGACGGCAGCGGCCTTCGCAGGCTCGCTTCTGGCAGCAGCTCCGGCCTTTGCCGAAAACCAGATCGCGTTCATCCCGAAACTGGTGGGCGTTGGCTTCTTCACCAGTGGCGGCAATGGTGCGACCACCGCTGGTAAAGAACTTGGGATTGATGTCACCTATGACGGCCCGACCGAACCAAGCGTTTCCGGTCAGGTCCAGTTCGTGAACAACTTCGTCAATCAGGGCTATAATGGCATCATTTTATCGTCCGTCTCCCCCGATGGTCTGTGCCCGGCTCTGGAACGCGCGATGAAACGCGATGTCCTGGTCATGACCTGGGACAGCGACGTGAAACCAGAGTGCCGCAGCTACTATGTCAACCAGGGCACCCCGGAACAGCTGGGCGGTCTTTTGGTCGATATGGCCAATGACGGCATCACCAAAGAAAAGGCAAAAGTCGCCTTCTTCTATTCCAGCCCGACCGTCACCGACCAGAACGCATGGGCCAATGCTGCCAAGGCCAAAATCGAAGCAGAACATCCGAACTGGGAAGTTGTTACCACCCAGTATGGTTATAACGATGCGCAGAAATCGCTTCAGACTGCTGAAAGCATCCTCAAAGCTTATCCGGATCTTGATGCCATCATCGCACCGGATGCCAATGCCCTTCCGGCGGCCGCACAGGCGGCTGAAAACCTCGACCGCGCGGGCAAAGTCGCCATCGTTGGCTTCTCCACCCCGAATGTGATGCGTCCATACGTCAAACGCGGCACGGTGGAACGTTTCGGCCTTTGGGACGTCACCGAACAGGGTAAAATTTCGGTCTATGTTGCCAACCACGTTCTTGATAACGGCCCGATGAATGTTGGCGATACGCTCGACATTCCGGGTGTTGGCACCGTTGAAGTTTCCCCGAACAGTGTTCAGGGTTACGACTACGAAGCAGACGGCAACGGCATCATCTTGCTGCCAAACCGCACTGTCTTTACCAAAGACAATATCGACGATTTCGATTTCTGATCTTTGGATGAACGGGTACGGCCCTCCTGGGGGTGGGCCGTACCCGGATTTTCTTGCTGATTTTTTGATAGATTTACGGATACAGCCCGATGGAAAACCTTTGGAACGATAACGACGCGGCACACTATGCCAACGAAGCCAAAACGGCCGGTCAACCCGAAGCATTGGGCTTGCGCGTTTATACATCCCGCATCATTGGCGAGGTTGCCGATCTTGTTTTGCATGGCGGTGGCAATACATCGGTCAAAGTAACCGACAGCGATAGCAACGCCATCATGCATGTCAAAGGCAGCGGCTGGGATCTTGAAACCATCGAAGCCCCTGGCTTGCCAGCCGTGAAGCTCGCCCCGCTTCATGCCGCACGCAAAGAAAAAAAGCTGTCAGACTCTGAAATGGTTGCCCTTCTGCGCAGCAACCTTCTGGACCCCTCCGCGCCAAACCCATCGGTCGAAGCCTTATTGCACGCCTATCTGCCATTTGACTTTGTCGACCACACCCATTCGACCGCTGTCTTGGCCCTTGCCAACCAGGACAAATCCGAAGACATCATGCGCGAAATCTACGGCGACCGTCTGGCATTCCTGCCTTATGTGATGCCGGGTTACGACCTGTCGATTGCGGGTGCTGATCTATTTGATCGCTTTCCCAACTGCGAAGGTCTGTGGCTTAAAAACCATGGATTGTTCACCTTTGGCGATACCGCCAAACAATCCTATGACCGTATGATTGATTTCGTCACCGATGCGGAAAATTATCTGGCCGCCAAGGGCATTTCCCTTCCGGGACCAGAAACATCAGATCGCGATCTTGATCCGGCCATCGCTGATAAACTCAGCACCGCCCTTCGTGCTGACGGATCGCCCTTTGCCGATGCCATCGGAATGGATTTCCGCAGCACGCCATCGATCCGCACATATCTGTCAAACGATGACCTTGAAACCATCGCGGCACGCGGTACGGCAACCCCCGATCACGTGATCCGTATTAAACCATTCCCGCTAATCATTGATGCCGATGCTAGCCTTGACGACATCGCATCCGCGCTTGCGGACTACAAATCCCGCTACCGCGCCTATTTCGACCGCAATGCGCCCAACGCCAGCGAAGAAAAAGTCATGCTTGATGCTTGGCCGCGCATGGTCTTGATCAAGGGTCTTGGTCTTGTTGGACTTGGCGCCAATGACAAAGCTGCGCGCATCGCAGGCGACCTTGGCGAGCAAACTGCACGCATCATCAATGCCGCCGAACAAGTCGGAACGTTCCAGCCGATCAACGAGGCCGATCTGTTTGATATGGAATACTGGTCGCTTGAACAGGCAAAACTTCAGAAGAAATAACTCCCGCGGCTTCGGTGTTTTTCCCTTTGTTTCACACCAAAGCTTAGCAAACTCCCTTGACCCCTGCCTTTTGGCGGGGGTTCTTTTTTTGCATGCTCGACAGGTGGGAATGACCGGCATAGTCTTTGATACTACCACCGCCAAACAGGAATGCCCCCATGCCTGAGCTTACTGAAATTACACAATACCTGCCCGGTATTTTGCTATCGTACCTTGCCTTGCTTGTTGGCGTCGTCAGCCCCGGCCCGGCCTTGCTTGGACTGATGGGTGTTTCACTTGATCGCGGACGCCTTGCGGGGCAAAGCTTCGCCTTGGGCATCGGCACCGGATCTTTTTCCATCGGACTTTTAACCCTGACCGGGTTGTCTGCGGTCTTGGCAGCCTATGCAGATGCGATGACCGCCATTCGTATTTTTGGTGGGCTTTATTTGCTGTGGCTGTCGTATCGCGCATTTCGCACCGCCTTTCGCAAACCCGTTCCCGCCAGTGCAAATGACGATGTTCCGGCAAGCGATCCGATCACACGCAAAGGCTATTACCTGCGCGGGCTGGCATTGCATCTTACCAATCCAAAGGCAATCCTGACCTGGATCGCGATCATTTCAATCGGCTTTACCCATGGTGCACCGCTTTGGGTGGGAGCTGCCATCGTGATCGGGTGTGGGATGATTTCAACCTGCATGCATCTGATCTATGCTACCGCCTTTTCAACCGCCCCGGCGATTTCGATTTACCGGCGTGCCGCCGGATGGATCAACGGGGTACTTGGCGTTTTCTTTGCCATGGTCGGTATCAGGTTGCTGTTTAATCGATAAAGTTGGCGTCAGGGCCGCGCCGGATCTTCTTTCTCGGTTTCAGCTTCGGCCTCTGCTTCAGCCTGTTCTGCGGCCCACACGCCTGCGGTTTCCACAGCCATCGGTGACGCTGTTGGCAACACGCCCAGATAACTCTCGGTCTCATCGGCCGGCATTGCCTCGCGCTTGGTCATGCGATAGAGCGCATAAAGTGCAATGGCACCAAACGTTACAACAAGCACCAACCAGAATGCGTATGGACCGAACTGCTGCATCGCCCAACCGGTGACAAGCGGGCCCGAAATAGCCCCAATGCCAAAAGTCAGAACCAGCGCCCCAGACGCGGCTGGCATTTCCTCAAGCGTCAGAAAATCATTGGTGTAAGCCAAGAACAATGCGTAAAGCGGCGTTGTCATCCCACCGGCAAAGAATGCCGCGGCCATCAGGGGCCAAAGCTGATCGCCGGCCATCCAGCCCAGTGCACAGGATATCCCTCCCATTAACGCCGCACCAAAGATCAGCTTGCGCCGATCCATCCGGTCCGACAACCAGCCGATGGGATATTGAAACAGCAACGCCCCCGCAAACAGCATCCCGATAAACAACGCGATCTGTGCTGTGGTCAGGTCAATCTTGGTGCCAAAAACAGCCCCCATGCCCGATTGCGTGGCATACACACTGCCCAGCAGGAAAATCCCGACAGTACTCAGCGGTGCCTCGACAAACAATTCGCGTAACGGCATTGCTTTCGCAGCTTCGGTCACCGGAACCGAGGATACCGACAAAAGGATCGGCGCGAAAGAAACCGACACAAGGATCGAGGCCCCAATAAACAGCACCGATGTCGCGGCATCACCCAGTGTCAAAAGCCCCTGTGCACCGATAATGCCCAGCGTCTGTGCAATCATATAGGCCGACAGAACCTTACCGCGTGTTTCATTGGTCGCGGCATCATTAAGCCAGCTTTCCGCCGTGACATAGATGCCCGACATGCAAAACCCGACAAGAATGCGAAGTGGCGTCCACGCCCATGGCTCCGTCAATAAGGGGAAGGCAATCAGTGCCGCCGACATGAAGCTGCCAAGAGCGGCAAAAACACGCACATGCCCCACACGACGCAGCATCACCGGCGTCAGGCGCGCACCCGACAAAAAGCCGGCAAAATAGGCCGATGTGACAATGGCCAGTTCTGCTGAGGAAAAGTTTTCGATCCCGCCACGGACACCGATAAGGGTCGAATGCATGCCATTGCCCAGCATGATCAGGACGATCCCAAGCAAAAGCGCCCAGACACTAGACAAAACCTTAAACATCGAATGCCCTCTTACGCATGACAGTGGCGCCAGATCGTTGAGTTATGGATGGCTCAACGGACTGCTTGGCACCTTGTCCACCATGATCGGCATCGGGCTTTTGATCAACCGATAATACAGCACGACAACACAGTAATTAATCAGTTGGTTCAACCAGTTCTGCCTGCGTCATCCGGCGGGTCGTCACCCCGTTTTTAAGATCAAGCCAGCAGCAAAAGACCGTTAGCCAAACCGCAATGAGCGGGACGACGGCGATTTCCTGATCCATCACCCACAACGTGGCACTGGCAATCAAACACCAGATCAACGGAACCGGCACCAAAAGCCATCGCCAGGTCCCGCGTGCCATCAAAACAAAACCAAGCGTACCGAAGGCTGTTGGATCTGCCGCACTGCCAAACAGCTCGGCCTGCATAAGGTCCCGTCCTTCGAACAATCCGACAAACGGATAGACCACCAAGGCAATGCCGATAAACGCGGCCCCAACCATGGATGAAAAATCCCCGCGCCAGCCAAACCGCAACGGCAACGGCCGCGAGGCAAAAACAGCCAAAAGCGCGACCTCCGCAACAAAACCGGGCAGGACATAGGGCACAACCCAGTTGATCGGTTGATAGTATTGCCACATAAACCCGTAACTTACCCATGCCCAGATCAGCGAGAGCACCACCAGAATAACCCGGTTGCCGCGATGGCCATGGCGCATTGCCAAACCCGCCGCAATGGCCCCGGCAATAAGGGCCGATATCACCGCCAGCCCCCATGTTGTATTCATCGTTTCAAACAGCCGGAAATACACCCGCGGTGAAAACAGCAGGAAATCGGCCAAGCCATAGCTCCACCATTCGCTCATGACCGTGCCCCCTTCATATTAGAACCCCGATCACAGCCGCGATCTGTTCGCGCATTTTGTCATCGGGTAAAAGCCCCGTGGCCGCACGCATGTTTTCGGCTGCATGCGCCGGTTTGGTGGTGGCCGGGATCGGGCAGGTCACCGCCGGATGGGCAATCAGGTATTTTAAAATCAGCTGTGCCCAGCTTTCTGCCCCCAGTTCGGCGGCAAATTCCGGCAGCGGCTCACCTTCGAGTTTTTCAACTAAGCTGCCGCCTCGAAACGGGCGGTTCACAATCACCGCAATCCCGCGATCATAGGCCATCGGCAACAGGTATTCTTCGACATCGCGGTCAATCGGGTTGTAGGTCACCTGAACGAAATCAAGGCGTTCGTTTTTCATCACCGCCATCACATCCTCGGTGCGCCGTCCGTGTGACGTCGTCACCCCGACATAACGCAGAAGACCTTCGTCTTTCAGCTTGAACAAAAGCGGCAGGTTTTCGTTTATGCCAACAAGGTTATGTACCTGCAAAAGGTCGAAACTTTTGATGTTCCAGCGTTCCTCGGTCTGGGCAAGCTGTTCCATCCCGTCGCCCGACGTCCAAACCTTGTCGGTTGAAAAGACCTGATCGCGGGCACCGAGCTTATCAAGCCCATAGCCGATAACATCCTGCGACGATCCATACATCGGGGAACTGTCAATCATCCGCCCGCCTGCAGAAAAGAAGGCCGACATCACGTCCGCACATTGATCGCGCAGTTCCATATCATTGCCGACATTAAAGGTGATCCAGCTGCCCAGTCCGACCGCCGGAATTTCTTCACCGGTTGACGCAATCGCCTTGCGGATCACATCGGGGCGTTTTTGCCCGGCAATTGTTTGCGCCCACAGCGGGCCCGCCCCGCCAAGTGCCGTCGCAGCGCCCAAGGCACTGAACGCACTGGCCGATTTCAAAAATGTTCGACGATCAATTTCAGACATGGTCCATCCTGTCTTACTGTTTGCGCACCCATCATCCATATGAATTGGGCAAAAATCTGCCCATCCGCAACCGCACCGAAAACCAGTCTTGCATAATGCGTACCAATGCCAACTGGTGATGCGAAACCAGATGTGCGCAGATTAATGCTTGACCTCGAGCACACTCTAGCACTTAGCCTGATGCAGGATTGAATAAACCCAACACAAAAAGGTACCCGTCATGATGATTGGCGAAGTGGCAGAGAAAAGCGGTTTTTCTGTTCACACCTTACGGTATTACGAGAAGATCGGCCTTCTGCCAACGTCGCATCGCGACGGAGGTGGTCGACGGTCTTATGACGATGATGTTCTGCGGTGGCTTGAATTTCTGAGCCGTTTAAAGGATCTCGGCATGCCGATCCGTGACCGGGTGCTGTATGCCCGATTGCGCGCAGAAGGTGACAGCACCATCGAAGCCCGCCGCCGGTTGCTTCAAACCTATCGTGATGCACTGGCCAAGCGGGTAATCAGCTTGACCGAAACGCTTGACGTCCTCGATGCCAAAATCGCCAGTTACGACACGACGGGTACCCCGTTAAAAGGACCCCGAAAATGACCACCCAAAAATCCGCCCTTGATGCCGGCCGTGACATCGTTGCGACCCTGAACTCACCACTTGAAGGCCAGTTGGCTGAAAAGTATGACACGCTGGTTCCCGACTTTGCCGAAAGCCTTGTCGAATGGGCCTATGGCCGTCATTACGCCCGTCCGGGGCTTGATCTGAAAACCCGGCAACTGTGCACAATTTCCGCCCTGACCGTGCTTGGCGGCCAAACCGCCCCGCAACTTCAGGTCAATATCCGGCATACACTGGCAGCCGGGGCTTCGCGCACCGAGATTATCGAAGCCATATGGCAGATGGCCATTTACGGTGGTCTCCCCGCTGCCATTAACGGATTGAATGCCGCGCAGGAATGCTTTGACGTAATCGATGCTGAAGCCGCCTGAACCAAGCGCGCTCATCACATAGCAAACACAAAAGGCCGCAGCAAGAAGCTGCGGCCTTACGTATGTCAGTTCAGAAAACCCGGATGCTTAAACGCGTTTCCAGCTCGTGCCATCTTTGAAGTCTTCCAGCAGAATGCCGCGTGCCAGCAAATCATTGCGGATTTTATCGGCGGTTGCGAAATCCTTGTTCTTTTTGGCGTCCGCCCGCTGTTCGATCAAATCATCAATCTCGGCGGCTTCGTCTTCGCCCGCACTGCCGGTAAACCAATCTTCCGGGTCGGCTTCCAAAATACCAAGCAACTTGGCCGCAGCAAGGATTTCACCCTTGGCTTCCGCACGCTCGTATTTCTTTTCCGCCTTGTTGAACCGGGTCACCAGATTGTGGAATTCGGCAATCGCCAGTGGCGTATTAAGGTCATCACAAAGCGCTTCAAGGAACAGACGCGGTACCGGCATATCTTCCGGGGTCACATCGGCACTTTGACGCAATGCTGTATAGAACCGATCAAGTGATTCCTTAGCCTGACGCAGGTTATCTTCGGTCCAGTTGATCGGCTGGTGATAATGGGTACCGATCATCGCAAGGCGGATTGCTTCCCCCGGCCAGCTTTCAAGCAACTCATGCACGGTGACGAAATTGCCCAAAGACTTGGACATTTTTTCGCCTTCAACCATCAGGTGGCCGTTATGCATCCAGTATTTGGCATAGCTCGACCCCTGATTGGCACAGCAGCTTTGCGCCAATTCGTTTTCATGGTGCGGAAATACAAGGTCCGACCCGCCGCCATGAATGTCGAAATTCTCACCCAAGTAACGCGTCGACATGGCCGAGCATTCAATATGCCAGCCCGGACGACCCCGACCCCATGGGCTTTCCCAGCCCGGAATGTCGTCCTCAGACGGTTTCCACAAAACGAAATCTGCCGGGTCTTTCTTGTACGGGGCGACTTCAACCCGCGCACCCGCAATCATTTCCTTACGATCACGGCGCGACAGCTTGCCATAGTCATCAAACTTATCGACCGAAAACAGAACATGTCCCTCGGCGGCATAGGCAAAGCCCTGCTCGATCAGGCTTTCGCACATGGCAATCATTTCAGCGATATGCTCGGTCGCACGCGGTTCGATATCGGGTTTGGCCGCGTTCAAGGCCCCCATATCATCAAGATAGGCCTGATGGGTGCGTTTGGTGATGTCAGAAATCGTCTCGCCGCTGTCTTTGGCGCGTGCATTGATTTTATCATCAACGTCGGTGACGTTTCGAACGTAGGTCACATTTGGATAGATATGGCGCAAAACACGCACCAGCGTATCAAACACAACAACCGGGCGCGCATTACCAACATGGGCGTAATCATACACCGTCGGCCCGCACACATAGAGGCGCACGTTATTGGCATCAATCGGCTCAAACACCTGTTTTTCGCGGGTGAGCGTGTCAAAGATACGAAGGGTCTTGTTCATTATAATTGTCCGTTTGGCTGTGGTGTCGGGTTAAATGCAGGCATTTATCGGCGATCAAAGCAGAATGCTTAGACCGCCTTCCCACACAGCCGGTTACGTGCTTTATCCCCGCCAATCAGAACCAGCATGGTCGACATTTCCGGGCCATGTTCACGTGCGGTCAGCGCCTTGCGCAATGGCATGAACAATTCCTTGCCCTTACGACCAGTCGCATCCTTAACCGCCGTCGTCCAAGACTTCCAGCTCGTCCCGTCAAGCGCGCCGTCAGGCAACAGTTCAGCCGCCTGTTTTAAGAACTCGGCATCTTTATCGTCAATTTCCGGCACCACGGGCTGATGGATCACATCCCACCATTCCAGTGCCTCTGACACGCGCCAGCAATTGCCACGCACCGCGTTCCAGAACGTCTCATCGGCGGTTGCCATACCCGCAGTAATCAGTTTGGGCCGTGCGGCTTCAAACGACATGTCATGAATGACTTTTTCATTCAGGCTGGCCAATTCGGCCGGATCGAATTTCGGGGTTGAACGCCCGTAATGATCCAGATCGAATTTCTCAAGCACTTCAGACAGGCTTGCCGGTTCGATTTTATCGGACGCGCCAAGACCGGTCAAAAGACCGACCAATGCTTCGACCTCAAACCCGTCATTGCGCAATTCACGAAGCGACAGGCTGCCCAACCGCTTGGAAAGCTGCGATCCGCCAGGCCCCGCCAAAAGCGGCATATGGGCAAATTCAAGCGCACCGGGTTTCCCGCCAAGGGCCAGATACAGCAAAATCTGCGACACGGTGTTGGTCACATGATCTTCGCCGCGAATGATGTGGGAAACACCCATTTCAAGGTCATCCACCACGGAACCAAGCATATACAGCAACGACCCGTCTTCACGGATCAAAACCGGGTCCGACACATGTTCGGTATCAAACGAACAGACCCCGCGCGCCAAATCATCCCATTCGACCATGCCGTCGGTCAGGATGAAACGCCAATGCGGTTTGCGGCCTTCGGCTTCCAGCGCAGCAATTTCATCATCGCTCAGCGTCAATGCCTTGCGGTCATAGATAAACGCCTGATGACGCTGGCGGGCGGCCTTGCGTTTCCAGTTAAGTTCACCTTCGGTCTCGTAACACGGATACAGCAACTCGCGCTTTTTCAGATCAGCGATCGCCGCGTCGTATTTATCCTGACGCAGGGACTGGCGTTCTTCACGGTCCCAGTCAATGCCAAGCCATCTCAGGTCTTCACGGATGGCATCGACATATTCGTCTTTGGAACGAACCGGATCGGTGTCATCAAACCGCAGAATGAATTCGCCGCCCGATTTACGGGCATAAAGCCAGTTCATCAGGGCAACACGGGCGTTCCCGACATGAAGAAGCCCGGTCGGGCTGGGTGCAAATCGCAGGACAGGTTTTGTCATTTCAAACTTTTCAGTTCAAGTGGTTCAGGTCACGAGGTTCGTGAAACCATTTGTAATAGGATAGCGTCTGTCACGGCCAAAGGCGCGCGGCGTAATCTTGACCCCCGGCGGGGCCTGACGGCGTTTATATTCCGCCCGATCGAGCAATCGCCAAACCCGACGCACAGTCGCCTCGTCATGACCGCTATCCACGATATCGCGTACAGACCGCTCACCTTCAATCATCTGATGCAAAATATCATCAAGAACATCATAAGGCGGCAGGCTGTCTTCGTCTTTCTGATCCGGCCGTAATTCAGCAGATGGCGGCTTGGTAATGATCCGTTCGGGGATCACCATACCATCCGGGCCCATCGCACCAGCCGGTGTATTTTCATTGCGCCAATGGCACAGGTCAAACACGGTCGTCTTATAAAGGTCTTTCAAAACAGAATAGCCACCGCACATGTCGCCATACAGTGTCGCATAGCCGACCGACATTTCCGACTTATTACCGGTCGTCAGCACCATGTGGCCAAACTTGTTTGAAAGCGCCATGAGGATCATCCCGCGCGAACGGGCCTGAATGTTTTCTTCGGCAATATCAGGATCACGTCCTTCAAATGCCGGGGCTAGCATTTGATCAAACGCGCCCATTGCCGGACCGATATTAATGCTTTCGATCCCTGTTCGCAGCATACCGGCACACAGTTCGGCATCCTCAAGGCTATCAGCCGAGGTATAAGGTGACGGCATCATCACCAGCCGCACGCGATCCGATCCCAGCGCATCAACCGCAACCGCGGCCGACAACGCACTGTCGATCCCGCCCGACATGCCAATGACAACACCGGGAAAACCATTTTTATTGACGTAATCACGCAAGCCCAGAACAAGGGTCTGATAAATCGCATCAAGGCCGGTCGGGTGTGCAGCCTTGGGTGCATCGGACGCACAGGCCCATGTGCCATCATCGCCCTTGACCCAGTTTGATGTGACAACCCCCTCGGCAAAGCACGGCAATGCAACGCCAAGCGATCCATCCCCGTTCAAACCAAACGATCCGCCATCAAAAACCAGCTCGTCCTGACCACCCACTTCGTTGCAATAGATCATCGGCGCGCCGGTTTCACCGACGCGGTCTGCAATCAGTTGACGACGCAAGCCCCCCTTGTCGGCCTCAAACGGTGATCCGTTGGGCACGAGGAAAATCTCGGTCCCAGCCTTGGCAAGATGGGCCACCACATGGGGCGTCCAGACATCTTCACAGATTGGCACGCCAATTTTGACGCCCTTGAATGAAATCGGCTCGGGCATGGGACCGGCGGCAAAAACCCGCTTTTCATCAAACACGCCATAGTTCGGCAGGTCCTGCTTGGCCCGGACGTCAACAATCTTGCCCTGCTCGATCAGAAGAACTGCATTAAAGCGTGTGCCATCAATGTCCCATGGTGTCGTCAACAGCAATGCCGGACCATTGGTGCGTTTGGCCGTATGGGAGCAAATCGTATCCACCGCGTCGCGCAGATGGCGCATGAACGCAGGCTTCATCACCAGATCCTCGGGCGGATAGCCCGACAGAACCAGTTCAGAATACAAAACGATATCCGCGCCCTGATCAGCCGCAGTTTCCCAGGCCGCCACAACCTTGTCCCGGTTACCGGTTACATCACCGACAATCGGGTTGAGCTGGGCAATCGCAATGGCAAGCATATTTGTCATGATGTTGGAATAGGAGCCCCCCCGCGTGCTGTCAATTGCCGAATAACGAATATCGCCTGTTCCAAACTTGCAATGCCGGTAAAATTTCACCCAAAATCGGGTCAAGTCATTGTGTTTAAACGCCTTGGATCAGCAAACCCTAATTGATAATGACTTGCAAAATCGATCAAATATCGCTCTATTGCCCGCGCTGTAAAATGCAGCGCACAAAAAATCAAAATTTAAAATACGAGCAAACACATGAGCACCACCAAAAATTCAACGGCACCTATGCCCGCCGTCACCGTTTCCTATATCCCCGGACGCGAAGCTTCCGAAAACCTTGGCATTGTTTTTGGCAGTTCGGTCAGAAGCCGCAACTTCCTGTTTGATATTTTTGCCGCATTCAAAAACCTGTTTGGTGGTGAAGTACGCTCCTATACCCGTCTTCTCGACGACGCGCAGAGCGAAGCGACCAGCCGCATGCTCGAACAGGCCAAAAAGCTTGATGCAGATGCCGTTGTTGATGTGCATTTTGCCACGTCACAGGTTGCCTATAAAGCGGCTGAAATCTTTGCCTATGGCACTGCTGTTCGCCTGAAATAACGGTTAGGATTCCCAAAAATGGAAGAAGTCATTCTTCCGGGAATTTTGCTGACCATCCTGATCGGAATTGCCTATCTGACCGGCCGCGTGGCCGATGGGGTACATGACCGCGCGCTAAAACGCGATGAATCGTTACTGCCCCGGCAGGTTCTTGATTCAGGAAGCAACATTCCCGGTGACATAAAACTGCACGACACTGCCATGGTAACCGGCAAAGTCGTGATTGCCGAAGATCGTTTTCGCAATCTTCTGGCACGTTTGCGCATTTTTGTCGGCGGGCGCCTTAGTGCGCATGAAGCATCGATAACCCGCGCCAAACGCGAGGCCATGTTGCGCCTGCGCACCAACGCCAAGGGTGCCAGCCATATTATCGGTATTCGGTTTGATTCCACACAACTAAGTCGCGGCATGATCGAAATGATTGTATCTGGCACCGCCCTTTATACCGATCATCGACCAAAGGGCGGCTTTCCATCCGCGCTGCCCGATGACGGGGTCAATATTAGCCACCGCAACCTGCTCATCGAATTCCTGTCGGCAAGCACGGCATTTCTTCTGATTTGCTGGGGAATTTATGCGGCCAGCGGCCTGTTGGTCGAATGGGCCAGCCATGAAATCTCGGTCGAGGACGAAGTTGCCATCTGGTCGCAGCTTGAACCCGAGCTGATCAACCATCATCGCACGGCAGACGACCGCAGTCTGGCGGAAAACTATCTGGTTGATCTCATCAATTCGATCCCCAAAACGGCTCTTGGTCCGGCGGCGGCCTATGATTTTGACGTCGTGATCGTTCCCGATCCGACACCAAATGCTGCGGCCCTTCCCGGCGGATTGATCCTTGTTCATACGGGCATGATTGATCTGGTCGAAAGTGAAAATGAACTGCTGTCGATCCTTGGTCATGAAATCGGCCATTACAACGGGCGCGATCACCTTGAAGGATTGGGTCGCGAAGTTGTTGGCGTTGCCCTGTCAGCCATGATGTTTCAGACCGATGCGGTTTTGACCACCTGGATTGCCGGTTGGCCAAAATTGCTGACCGACCTTGATTATTCACGCAGTCAGGAACTTGATGCCGATAATTGGAGCCTCAAGATTTTGATGGCTAAATACGGCCATGTTGGTGAAGTTGCCCGAACGTTTGAAAAGCTCGGCAACATGCAGGGCGGGCACAGTGTGATGGATTATCTGGCAACCCACCCGCACCCCCAGGACCGGGTTGACCGGCTGTATAAAATGGCCCGCGACCAAAACCTTCCGATGGGCGAACCTGTCGACCTGGAAGAAGCCTTCGAAGACTTCCTTGTGCGTACCGGTGAAATCCCGGAAAGCGCGCGTGAGGAAGGCCGTAAATTTAGCCTCACAACCACGAAAGACTGATACCCATGCGTGGATTTCTTTTCCCCTTCCGCTTCCTAAGCGTAAGTGGTCGCCCGAACATCGAGTTTTGGCTCACCCAATGCGTCATTTTGGCATCTACGGTTATCGGTGTGTATCTGGCAAGTTTTGCGGGTTTCCAGATCGCCGTTGACTTTGATCGGTATCAGACGATGTCCGATGTCAGCAATCTGGAAAAATCGCTCGAAGCTGAGTTTGGTGACAATATCGAAAAGGTCGAAACATGGATCGCCAATTATCCAGAGGCCCCGATGACGTGGCACGCCCAAACGCTAGCTCCGCGCGAAGCCCACAAACTCGACGATATGGTTTGGCAAACCATGCGCTATTCCGACCGCACGCTTGAGGTAAACCCAAAAGTTCTGACCGGTGTGCGCCGCTTTTATGGCGATATCGAAGCACAGATGACCATTTTGTTCATGCAGCAGAATGCAAATGGCTATGCCCGCAAAGCCATGGAAAAAATGACAACAATCGTTGCTACGGCCCGTCAAGACGTCTTGCCGTTACTGCAATCGGAAATCAAACGTTTGGATAGTGAATTGGCCGATATGGCCAATTAGGCTCGATTGACACCGAAACAAGACACATCAAGCAAACCGGGGCGGCATCAGTGGCCCCGGTTTTGTCTTGTCTTCGATGTGATTTTGGTGGGAACCGTGAAAGCTACAAATCCAGTGCAGCGTCGATTTCGTCCTGGCTCATGGTTTTGGCCGATCCATGGATGATCCCGCTGGCAACATCCATGAACCGTTGCAGCGATTTGGTGACCGCATTGGCGGTTTCACGCAGCAGTTCCTCGTTGCCCTCAGCAATGATCGCATCAAGCTGCGTATTGGCGTGGCCGACAATCGTATTGAGGTGATTAATGGTTTCTTCAAATGGATCGCGGAACCGGCTTGGCACATGATCATAGGCCTCAATCGCCAGTTCGCGGTCGGAAAACGCACTATCGCGGAAATGATCCTGATAGCTTTTGGGTGCCCACTCTTTGCAATCCTCGATCATGTCAGGCATGTCAGGGACCATTTCGAGCAACATGACGATTTCGTTGAAGTGATTCAGATAATCGGTCGCCAAAAGCGTCGTGGAGGAAATATTCGTTCCCTCAACCTTTTTCTGCCACGCAGCAAAATCCGCTTCATCCGTCATATTTATGTGCGACCCTCAATCCCTAATATCCATCAGGTATTAGCCTGTATTTGTCTATACTTAAGAATATTCGATGCCGTTGGGTAGAGGTAAAATGAAACAATCGGCGTCAATTGATGCGGATTTGCTGTTTTTCAATCGAATGAAGACCAACAAAATCACGTAAAACGTGTTCTAACCTCAAAGTTGACGTCTAAAGGATGTCATGGACCTCATCAGTACCAAGTACCAAACGCCGGTCCACCATGTGCCATCCCGACAAAACAAAGGCGCCCGGTTTCCCGGACGCCCTTGCCAAAATACATCAATCCCAAGACAGATCAGGCAGAAGCCGCAAGCAGCTCACGCGCATCATCGCGTTCCTGTTTGATCATCTCAGCCATCAGGAACGCCAGTTCCAATGCCTGCCCGCCATTCAGGCGCGGGTCGCAATGGGTATGATAACGATCCGACAGGCTGTCGACGGTGACTTCACGTGCCCCACCGATGCACTCGGTTACATCGGTTCCGGTCATTTCAAAATGAACACCACCGGCATGGGTTCCTTCGGCTTTATGCACGTCAAAGAATGATTTCACTTCCGACAGGATCGCATCGAACGGACGGGTTTTATAGCCGTTGGTGGCCTTGATCGTGTTGCCATGCATCGGATCGCACGACCAAACCACCTTGCGGCCTTCAGCCTTAACACGCTTGACCAGACGCGGCAGATGATCATTGACCTTCTCTGCGCCCATGCGGGCAATCAGGGTCAAACGACCAGCTTCGTTTTTCGGGTTCAGAATATCGATCAGACGGATCAAATCATCCTCGTCCATCGTCGGGCCGCATTTCATGCCGATCGGGTTGTTCACACCGCGCAAGAATTCGACATGAGCCTCGTCGGCCTTACGCGTCCGGTCCCCGATCCACAGCATGTGCGCCGAACAGTCGTACCAATCCCCAGTCAGACTGTCCTGACGGGTCAATGCCTGCTCATAGCCCAGCAAAAGCGCCTCGTGGGAGGTATAGAAATCGGTTTCGCGCATCTGCGGTGCTGTTTCCGCGGTAATACCGCACGCCTGCATGAAGGCAACCGCTTCATCAATCTGGGTGGTCATCTTGCTGTAGCGCTCACCAGCCGGGCTGCCATCAACAAACGACAGGTTCCAACGGTGGATCTTACTCAGATCGGCAAAGCCCCCTTGTGCAAACGCACGCAGAAGGTTCAACGTCGATGCCGATTGGTTATAGGCACGGATCTGGCGCTGCGGATCCGGAATGCGGGCTTCTGGCGTGAACTCAATCCCGTTAATGTTGTCACCACGGTAACTTGGCAGTTCAACACCATTGATGGTTTCAGTATCGGCCGAACGCGGTTTGGCAAACTGACCGGCCATGCGCCCGACCTTGACCACCGGGCATGCTGCGCCATAGGTCAGAACAACCGCCATCTGCAACATCACCTTGAATGTGTCGCGGATGTTGTTGGGGTGAAATTCCTTAAAGCTCTCGGCGCAATCGCCGCCCTGCAGCAGGAAGGCCTTGCCTTCTGCAACCGCACCAAGCTTTTCTTTCAACGCGCGTGCTTCGCCAGCAAATACCAAAGGAGGATAGCTGCCGAGCTCTTGCTCTACGGCCCCGAGGGCCTGTGCATCCGGATAAGTCGGCATCTGCTTTACAGGCAGGTTGCGCCAGCTATCAATGCTCCAGCTCTTGCTCATTTGCTTCCTCTCAATCGTGCATGATCATTGTCATGCCGCATTATAACACAAATCCACTTCGCCAGCGGAATTCCGCCGTGCCGTCGGTCATTTAACCGGGCCAAACTTGATACGGGTTTTACCGCTGCATTTCCACCCCTTCTCGACTTAAGGATGATAAAAACCCGCAATTTTTTGCCAAGACACATAAAATTCACGCAAAATTCCACTCAAAACCAGAAATTTGCGATGGGGTGGTCGCCGATTGCCTCTTGGTCCTCACATTGATGTATGTGCGAATCCGCCGATCCGCAATCATCAGACCATTTGCGCATCGCAAAGATAAAGGGCACACTGCGCCGCGCCAGCCACCATCATTCGGAAACCCGATGTCCATAGAAACAATTGCCATTATTGCCTGCGCCTATTTTATTGCGGCATTCGTAAAGGGTGCAACGGGCTTGGGGTTCTCGACATCAGCCCTGCCAATTCTGGCACTTGGCATCGGCTTAAAGGCCGCCATGCCGCTTGTGATCATTCCATCCTTGGTCAGCAACAGCATTATCATGGTGCAGGCCGGACACTTCCGCGAAACCGTCAGTCGCTTCTGGCCGATGTTTCTGGCGACCATTCCCGGCCTTCTGATCGGGCTTGCTGTGCTTGAAATGGTTGATGGCCTGATGGCGGGGGCCATATTGGGGCTGGTGCTGATGAATTACGGGGTGTTTACGCTATTGCGCCCTGGCCGCCCGATGTCAGATCGCGTTGCCGACCACATTGCCCCGATTTCGGGCTTTGCCACCGGATTGGTCAATGGCATTACCGGGTCACAGGTTATGCCGGTTTTGCCATTTCTATTGTCGGTCCGGCTTGATCCGAAACGCTTCATTCAGGCGATCAACATTTCCTTTAGCTTATCAAGCATCGTCATGGCCTTTGGCCTATCGCGTCTGGGGCTGATGACACTTGATTCTGTCTGGATATCGCTTGCCGGACTGATACCGGTGTTTTTGGGGACCAAACTCGGCGGCATCGTGCGTAACCGCATGGATGCCGCCACCTTCCGCAAGGTCGTTCTGGTCATGCTGATCATTTTTGGCGTGATGCTGATTGGTAAGTACGCGACTCTTTAGCACTATCTTCTAGCGACACCTTACTAGCGATCCTGCCAAGGCTTTGCTATCAACGCATGATGAAAACAATCGCCCGACCGGCATATGCCGAAACCGAAGAAAAGAAATCACGTTTTCTGGCCGAGCTGGTTTTCTACGAAGACCTTGCAACGCGCGTCGGTGAACTGCGCAGTCTTCACCCCAAAGCCAATCACCATGTCACGGCCTATCGTTATCTCAATGATGAAGAACAGCTAATTGAACATGGCAAGGATGACGGCGAACCATCCGGCACATCGGGTGTTCCGTGCCTTAAGGTCTTGCAAGGACGCGACCTGATCAATGTCGCGGTCATTGTTACGCGTTATTTCGGCGGCACAAAACTTGGTACGGGCGGGCTTGTGCGCGCCTATAGCGGTGCGGCCAATGCCGCCTGTAGCGAAGCCGAGATTATCGATTACATCCCGCAAGGCGAAGCTGAGCTTTTTGCCGAATTTTCCGATGCCGGAACACTCGAACAAGCCTGTGGTCAGGATGGGATCACGGTGCTGGACCGGCAATTTGACACCACAGGCACACGTATCAAAATCGCCGGACCACGCGAAATACTTTGCGAACTTGCCGAACGGTTTCCGCTTCCTTAGCTTTGGTCGCGAAATCAGTTCACTTTCAGTGGCTCAAAGTTGTCCAACTCGTCTTGGGTCAAACACAGAAACGCCGCCGAATTCGAATATCGGTGAGATATATCTCTCGGTATCGCGTACTTGTCTAGACGCGCACAGTATTTTTCAGCCAAAGCAACAACATCGGTAGGCAATGGCTCGTCAAGCGGAACATGATGATGGCGAACAGTGACAAAATCACGGCCTGAAAATGTGATTGCCTCGACGGAACTATTCACGGTGCCGTTGCCGTCTTTCTTTGCCTTCCAATACCATGTGTAGGGCCACGTGGGACCGATCGGGTCATCCCGAATTTCAACGGGTGAATGCAGGCAAGCACTCAACAACATCATGATGCCACAACTTAAAAGTGTCTTTCCGACCATCACACCAGATAGCTCTCATACTACTTCGCACGTGACGTGCTTTGGCGGACCTGTAATTCAAATCCGAGATCGACAATCTTTTTGTCCGGGGTTTCGCCCGAAAGGACGGATTGAATCATTTCAACCGCATGTCGGCCAATCGCATAGCGATCGGTGCGGATTGAGGTCAGCGATGGGTGGGCCGCCGCCATCATTTCCAGATCGTTAAACCCGATAATCCCGATGTCGTCGGGAATTGAAAGCCCGGCCTTCTGGCAGCCGAACAAGGCACCAAGCGCCATGTCATCATTGTTACAAAAAACCGCGTCCAGATCCGGACGTCGGGCGCAAAACTGTGCGATCAGTTCAGCACCAAGTGAAACACTTGATGATACGGTGGTGGTCATAATCAGATCAGGGTCATAGCGCCCCCCGAACTGAAGGGCTTCCTTAAATCCTTCAAGACGGCGATATGACCTTGGGTCCATACGCGCACCGAGGAAACCAATGCGCTTATAGCCTTGCTGCACCAGATGAACCCCCGCGGCCTTACCGCCCTCAAAATGCGAAAAGCCAACAATCATATCAATCGGGTCATCGCCAACATCCATGATTTGCACCACCGGACATTCGGCATTTTCCAACAATTGGCGGGTCACATCCGTTTGATCGGTTCCGGCAACAATCATCGCCGACGGGCGCTGGCCCAAAAAGGTGCGCACCAGTCGTTCTTCTTCTGCCGGGACGTAGCGCGAGTTGCCCAGTTGAACCTGAAACGCGCCCTGACCGAACGCGTCGTAAATCGCGCGCAAACTTTCGGCAAAGACGTTGTTGGTCAGCGACGGCACGATCACACCGATAATATTGGACCGGGTTGATGCCAGCGCACTGGCATGCGAATGGGGCACATAATTGAGTTTTCGCACCGCATTGTTGATTTTACGGCGCAGGTGATCGGACACCATCGCGGGATCGCGCAAGGCGCGTGAAACGGTGATGGTGCTGACCCCGGCCTTGTTGGCAACATCAGCAATTGTTGGCCGCCCGGCCCCTTTGCGTTTCCTCATACCCTTACATTTATTACGTCTTTTGATAATGGACAAGTCTCTTGTGAATTAGGCTGTTGACTCGATGTTAGCGCTAACATTATGTTAGCGCTAACATCGCAAACAATAGGGCAAACAAAAGCGTAAAGCTGCCCTGATAAAAAAGAGTCGGGCGGAAATATCTTGATGGATCGGCAGATCAGCTATGTCGTTGTTATGGGCGTCTCGGGGTCGGGAAAAACCGAAATCGCACGGCGCGTTGCGAAGGCAACCCGCAGCCAGTGGCTTGATGCCGACGATCATCATCCGATTGAAAACGTCGAACATATGCGCAGCGGCAAACCGCTTACCGATGACATGCGCTGGCCATGGCTAGCCGCGGTTGCCGATGCGGCCCGTGCAAAGGCAGACGCCCGTGCGTCGGACCTGTGTTCAGACACCGTTTTTATCGCCTGTTCTGCGCTCAAGCAAAGCTACCGCGATTTTTTGAGCCGGGAACTCAGCCCGGCGACTTTTGTGTTTTTGGACGGCACACGTGATGTGATCCAGACACGGCTTGAAAGCCGGGTAGGACATTTCATGCCGTCCGCACTGCTAGACAGTCAGCTTGCAGTCCTCGAACCGCCGGGGCCGGACGAGAACTGCGTGACTGTCTCGATAGATGCCCCGATCGATACTGTTGTTGCCACGGTCACCGAACGTTTAAAGGCCAGCGAAAACAGCAGTCCTTCCTTTGTCAAAGAAAACACCGCCGGAAAACCGGTATTCCAGGGAGAAGATACATGACCAAGACCCTTAAATCGCTCGTAGGAGCAACCTTTGTTGCCAGCCTGATTGCAGCGGCCCCGTTTTCGGCCAATGCGCAGGAATTCACCCTTAAAATGCAGTCGAGTGACTCTGCTGGCGTTCCAAACTTTGAATTGGAACAGGACTGGGCCAAACGCGTTGGCGTTATGACCGGTGGCCGTGTTGAAGTTGAAATGCTTCCGGTCAACTCGATCGTTGAACATGCCGAAACACAGGATGCCATCGCAGCCGGCATTCTTGACGGCCACATCACCGATACCAGCTATTTCTCCGGCAAAGATCCGGCTTTCGGCCTGATTGCAAACCCGGTCGGTGCATGGTCTGCACCATCTGAAATGCTGCGTTTCGTCGAATATGGCGGCGGCAAAGAACTGATGAACAGCCTTTTGAACCCACGTGGTTTGCAGTTCATCGGTGCCGTTACTCCGGGTCTCGAAGCCTTTGTATCATCGGTCCCGCTTGATGGCGTTGCCGATCTTAAGGGCCTGAAAATGCGCGCCCCGGAAGGCATGGTACAGCAGGTATTTGCCGCAGCTGGTGCTTCGCCGGTGAATATCCCGCAGTCCGAAGTCTTTACCTCGCTTGATAAAAAAGTGATCGACGCGGCCGATGCGACCGTGTTCTCGACCAACCAGGCGATGGGCCTGCATGACATTGCCAAACATCCTGTCTATCCGGGCTTCCATTCCATGCCGATGCTGGAAGTTTCTGTCAACAAGACCAAATGGGATTCGATGCCAGCAGACCTCCAGGCCATCCTGGAAATGTCCATCCGTGATCTTGCCCATGACATGGACGCACGTCTTGCGATGAAAGACATGGAAGCTGTTGCTGCTGCCCGTAAAGACGGTGGTGTCACCATCCATAACTGGTCTGCCGAAGAGCGTGCCAAATTCCGCCAGATTGCCACCAGCCAGTGGGAAAAAGTGGCAGCACGTTCAGAAGACGCACAGCGCGTTTATGACACCCTGGTCAAATACCTGACCGCACAGGGCATGATCTAATCTTTTGATCACAAGATGGTTTACCGGCGGCATGGATCATGTCCGCCGGTAACGACTTGAATACAATCCGGCCGCATCCTGTATAAGAGACGATACCGGGTGACGAGGTCCTCCCTGTTGCCGGATTGTATTCACCGCATCGCAAGGAATGCTGAATATGGCTGTCAGCCCTGTAGACCCGACACATAGTGATATCCCCGCAAGCATCGTACCTGATGCACTCCCCGAACAGTTTCCGGAAGTTTCCGGCCTGATGGGTCACGCAGTGGATAAGGTTAGTTCGGTTTTTGCCTATGGCTTCATACTTGCCATGGGCATTCTGATTTTTGAAATTTTCATGCGTCATGTTTTCAACAGCCCCACCCTGTGGGTCCATGAAACCACGACCTTCCTGTCTGCCATCGGCTTTGTGTTCGGCGGGCTTTATTGTGCCGCGCGTGACAAACATATCCGGGTTGTCATTTTCTATGACATTGTCGGGCCGAAAATGCGCAAATCCCTTGATGTCGCCATTTCGATTGTCTGCATGACGGCATCGGGTTTCTTTGCCTGGGCGGCATGGCTCATGGTCAAACGCGCAACACTCACCCCGACAGGTGACATTCATTTTGAAACCACAGGCAGTGCGTTTAACGCTCCCTATCCGGGCATACTGAAACTGTTCTTGCTGGTAATCCTGATCCTGCTGGTGGTTCAGTTTCTGATACATACCATCAATTATGTCCGCAAAACGCCTGTCATGCCCGCGACCGCGAAAGAATGACACCCGTTTCAAGTTGATACCCCCATCAGTCATTGCACGGTCACCCATCTGATCGGTGCGACAGGATAGATTAAATGTTTGAATTACAGTCCCTAGGCATTGAATACGGCACACTTGCCATGTTCGTCCTGCTGCTTGGTTTTCTTCTAACGGGCATGCCGCTTGCGTTCGTAACGCTTCTGATCGCCCTTATATTCACCCTTGGCTGGTTTGGCCCGATGGCGGTGCCATTGATCACCAGCAGGGTATTTTCATTCGTTTCATCCTTTGTTTTTGTTTCCGTCCCGATGTTCGTCATGATGGCGGCCATCCTAGATCGATCGGGCATTGCCCGCGATCTGTTTGATGCCATGCGCCTGTTTGGCGGGCGTCTTAAGGGCGGGGTTGCGGTTCAGACGATCTTTGTTGCCGTCATTCTTGCTGCCATGAGTGGCATTATCGGTGGCGAAATCGTGTTGCTTGGCATGCTTGCCCTGCCCCAGATGCTGCGTCAGGGGTACGATAAAAACCTTGCTATCGGGGTGGTTTGTGCCGGTGGGTCGCTTGGCACCATGGTCCCGCCATCGATTGTCCTGATTATTTATGGTCTGACGGCAAACGTATCTATTGGTGATCTGTTTACCTCGGCCTTTATTCCGGGCTTCATGCTGGCGGGCTTTTATGTCGCCTATATCCTGTTCCGTTCTTATACCGGCAAAAACATTGCCCCACCGCCGAAAACCGAACATATCCCGCGCGAAGAGAAACTGCGCCTGCTTAAAGGTCTGTTCTTGCCGATGCTGGTCGTGTTCTGTGTTCTTGGCTCGATCTATGGCGGCATCGCATCCGTGACCGAGGCATCGGCCGTTGGGGTTGCCGGGGTTATTGCATCGACCATTGTCCGGCGTGAATTTTCGCTCGCGATGCTTAAAAGTGCGGCCCTTCAAACACTTTCGACCTGTGGCATGATTGTCTGGATCGGAATTGGCGCATCCGCCCTTGTCGGTGTGTTTAACCTGATGGGCGGGATCAAGTTTGTTTCGGCCCTGATTACGGGCATTTCGGACGACCCAACCACCATCATTCTGTTCATGATGCTGATCCTGTTTATCCTCGGGATGTTCCTTGACTGGGTCGGCATTGCGCTTTTGACCATGCCGATCTTTGTCCCGATCGTTAAAGACCTCGGTTACGACCCGGTCTGGTTCGGGGTGCTGTTTGCCATGAACATGCAGGTCAGCTTCCTGTCACCACCGTTCGGGCCCGCCGCGTTTTACCTTAAATCCGTAGCGCCCCCCGACATATCACTGGGCGATATTTTCAAGTCATTGCTGCCGTTTATCTGTTTGCAGATTTTGGCGGTCGCCCTGCTGATCATCTTCCCGGGCATTACCGGACGCTAACACACAAAGGCGGAGCCAACAGGCTCCGCCTTTGTTCATTTTTGCCATCCAATATTATCTATCCGTGCTAGCCGTTGCGATACAGATAGCTATAGGCATTGATCGCGGGCACCCCACCAAGATGGGCGTAAAGGACTTTGGAGCCTTTGGGGAAATAGCCCTTTTTGACCAGATCAATCATGCCCTGCATCGATTTACCTTCGTAAACCGGATCGGTCATCATGCCTTCAAGACGACCGCAAAGACGGATCGCTTCGTTGGTTTCATCGGACGGTACACCGTACAGTGGATAGGCATAATCCTCGATTAATGTAATGTCGCGATCAGAAATGCCACCATCAAGCTCGACCAGGTCGGCGGTTTTCTGCGCAATTGCCAGAACCTGTTCACGGGTCTGTTCTGGTGTGGCCGAGGCATCAATTCCCACCACCTTGTCCGCCCGACCATCGGCAGCAAAGCCAACCGCCATCCCCGCATGGGTTGACCCGGTAACGGTACAAACAACGACATAATCGAACTTAAAGCCAAGCTCGGCTTCTTGGGCGCGAACCTCTTCCGCAAAGCCAACAAAGCCAAGACCGCCATATTTATGCACCGATGCGCCAGCCGGGATTGGATAAGGCACCCCGCCCTTGGCCTTTACATCGGCAAGGGCGGCTTCCCAACTTTCGCGAATACCAATGTCGAAACCTTCATCGACCAGCTCAATCTCCGCCCCCATGACGCGGCTCATCAAAATGTTGCCAACCCGGTCATAAACCGCGTCGTTAAATGGCACCCAGCTTTCCTGAACCAGACGGCATTTCATGCCGATCTTCGCGGCAATCGCGGCAACCTGCCGTGTGTGGTTGGATTGCACGCCACCAATCGTCACCAACGTATCGGCACCCGATTTGATCGCATCAGGCACGATATATTCCATCTTACGGACCTTGTTACCGCCAAAAGCCAGACCGGAATTGCAATCTTCGCGCTTGGCATACAATGCAACATCGCCGCCAAGATGTTCGGACAAACGCGGCAGAGATTCAATCGGCGTCGGGCCAAAGGTCAGCGGGTATTTTTCAAACTTGTTCAAATTCATCGAGCACTCCCTGAAAACGGATTGGAACCGTGTTCAGGCTAGCGCAGCCAATATGAAAGGTGCTCTCGAACTTGAGACAATAATTTCTGCCCAAGACTTACTTTGACCATCTAATATGGATATCCTTCCACAATATCACATCAAAGTGAAAGGATATTGCATGTCCGCAGAGCTAGACAAGATTGATTACAAGATTTTACGCCTGTTGCAGCAAGATGGCCGCACGGGCAATGCGGAAATCGCCAAACGGGTCAATGTCAGTGCCGCAACTTGCCACCGCCGAACCCAGCGTTTGTTTGAAGACGGCTATATCCAGAACGTCCGCGCTCAGATCGCGCCCGACAAAGTAGATCGCGGCGCGTTGGTCATGGTCGGAGTAGTGCTGGATCGCTCAACACCAGAAAGCTTTGGCGCATTTGAAGCCGCCTGCCGCGCGTTGCCGTTTATCCTGGATTGCCATCTCGTGGCCGGGGATTTCGATTATTTCCTTAAAATCCGCGTGCGCGACATGGCGGATTTCAACCATCTGCACGGCGATCAACTGATTGCCCTGCCCGGTGTGCGCCAAACGCGGACATTTTTTGTCATGAAAGAGGTCGTCGATAACGCGCCGTTGGCGTTTTGACCAATATCAGGAAACAAAAAAGGCGACATCCTGATCAATGAATGTCGCCTTGGGATCACATCCAGCTTCCTTGGTTATATTTAATCGCCAACCGGGAAGCGCATCGTCACAAATTCTTCGGCCGCCGAAGGATGAACCGCCACGGTTTGATCGAACTGGGCCTTGGTTGCCCCCATGCGCACCGCAATGCCAATACCCTGAATGATTTCAGCAGCATCCGGGCCGACCATATGGGCGCCAAGCACAACGTCCGTGGTTTTATCGACGATCAATTTCATCAGCGTTTTTTCATCGCGGCCTGAAAGGGTATGACGCATCGGCTTAAAGGTGGATTTGTAAATCACCACTTCACCGCCCTTGGCGCGTGCTTCTTCTTCGGACAGGCCGACGGTGCCGACGGGGGGCTGACTGAAAACAGCGGTCGGGATGGCGTGATACGACATCGCGGATGGTTTGCCACCATAGATGGTATCGGCAAAGGCCATGCCTTCCTTGATCGCAATCGGAGTCAGTTGAACATGGTCGGTGACGTCACCGACTGCATAAATGTTTTCAACACTGGTTTGCAGACCCTTGTTGATTTTGATCGCACCATTGTCCTTGGTGTCAATCCCGACCTGTTCAAGCCCAAGCCCCTTGGTGTTGGGTGCGCGTCCGGTGGCGAACATGATGGCGTCCACCTCCATCTCGCCGCCGCCGGTCAAGGTCAGCTTCAGGGTGCCGTCCGATTGTTTGGTAATCGCGGTGACATTGGTGTTGACCCGAAGATCGACACCCTTTTTAACAATTTCCTCGGCCAGATGATTACGGATGTCGTTATCAAAGCCGCGCAGGATTTGTTCGCTGCGGTAAAGTTGGGTGACCTGAGATCCCAGTCCAGCAAAAATACCGGCAAATTCGACCGCGATATAACCACCGCCAACAACCACGATGCGTTTTGGCTGTTCCTCAAGGTGGAACGCCTCATTCGAGGTGATCGCGTGCTCAGCACCGGGGATGTCTGGCGTGGTCGGGTGGCCGCCCACTGCAATCAGGATACGTTCGGCGGTGACGTCCTTGCCATCGACAACAACGGTATGTGCATCCTTAAACGTCGCACGATGTTCAAACAGTGTGACGTTCGATCCGGCCAGAAGCTTGTGATAGATGCCGTTCAGGCGATCAATTTCCTTGTCCTTATTGGCAATAAGGGTTTTCCAGCTAAAGGTCGGCTCGCCGGGAAGGGTCCAGCCATAGGCCGATGCATCTTCGAAATCCTCGGCAAAATGCGCGCCATAGACCAACAGTTTCTTGGGCACGCAGCCCCGGATAACGCAGGTGCCGCCAACGCGGCTTTCTTCGGCGATGGCGACCTTGGCCCCATAGCCGGATGCAACACGGGCCGCACGCACACCGCCCGATCCGGCACCAATAACAAACAAATCAAAATCATAGTCGGACATACGACGATCCTTATTCTCGGTCATTTCATGATATGGCGCCAAATGTAGGCAGATAATCCCAAGAGTCGAGGCATAATCAGGGATTATGGCCGTAAAATTCCCGTTACCGCATATGCCAATCGCAACAGGATCGCAGTACCGCCAACCAGAGATAGCATTTTTAAACTTTCTCGCTATATGTTGAATAGACGCAATGGGGATTGCAAAAACGATACAGGATTATCTTTATGAACGACCAAATGCACGGTCAGGACGCGTCCTTTAACAATGCACCAAGCTTTGTCGATGAGCGTGGCGGCAATACCGCCCTTGTTTGCTATGGCTTGATGATTGCGACCTTGTTTACCGCCTTTGCCACCGGGTTGATTGCGCTGATCGTGTCTTATGTCGCACGCGAAGACGACGATCACTGGACCAACAGCCATTACACGTTCCTTATTCGCACCTTCTGGATCAGCATCCTCTATGCCATTATCCTTGGGTTCTTTACCTTCGTGATTGGCTGGATTCCGCTTATTGGCTGGGCTGTTGTCGGGCTGATGGGGCTTTTCGTCACCGCATGGTTTGTCGGTCGCAATGTCATTGGTCTTTTGCGGGCCCTTAGTGGTCGCCCGATTGATAACCCGCGCAGCTGGTTGTTTGGCTAAGCCCAGCCGGGTTTAAGGCAATAACTTGGTGCAATCGGCTTTGTCTGATTGCACCCGACTCCCCACACCGCTAAAGTCACCCGCAAGAACATTGGTTTGATACGGACAGGGAGTCGCACCGCCATGACATTGGCGTCGCAAGCCCCCGGTGACAAAATGCGCTGGGAAAATCTTCTTTCATCACATCGGCTGGAATTTCGGGATGGCAAAATACGCCTGCCCGAGGGTGCGCCTTATCCAACGCCTGATGGCAGAAGCCCGTTTCAGATTGATGTCGACCGGGTGATTTTCTCATCCTCGTTCCGGCGTTTGCAAAACAAGACGCAGGTCCATCCGCTGTCCGAAAATGACCATGTTCATACCCGCCTGACCCACACGATTGAGGTCGGGTCTGTCGGACAATCACTGGGCCTGATGGCCGGGGCGCATATTGTCAAACAGTTGCCCGAAGACAGTGAAACAACCGTGGCCGACATCGGCTATATGGTACAGGCGGCGTGTTTGGCGCACGATATTGGCAACCCACCCTTTGGCCATTCCGGCGAAGATGCCATCAATGAATGGTTCACCACATCACGCCTTGCCAAGGATGAACTGACATCACGTTTATCAGGCCCCGAACTTGAGGACCTCCGCCATTTTGAGGGCAATGCCCAAGGGTTGCGGATCATCAGCCAGCTTGAGATGAAGCGGTTTGACGGGGGGTTGAACCTGACCTACGGGACGCTGGGCAGTTTTATCAAATACCCGCGCAGCACATCGGTGCCAGACAGTCGCCGCCGCGAATATACCGGCCTTAAAAAACCGGGTTACTATCAGGCCGAACGCGATATTGCATCTGCCATCGCCAAAGTATGCGGCATGTCACCGCTGGACGGGTTTGATGGCGCGTGGCGGCGTCATCCGCTGGTCTATCTGGTCGAGGCGGCCGATGACATTTGCTATTCCGTGGTCGATCTTGAGGATGGCTGGGAATTGGGCTGTGTGACGTTTGAGGAAGTCGAACGGGCCCTAGCCCCGATTGCGCGTCATCCTGATAAATATGAGGGTGATGCCAATCAACGCTGGACCGATTTGCGCACGGAAAGCTGGTACACCGAAAAATCGGAAAATGACCGCATCGGTTTCCTGCGCGGCAAGGCGATTGGCAATTTGGTCAAGGCCGCTGTTGATGCCTTTATCGCCAATGAAGACGCGCTTTTGACTGGCACAATTGAAGGTGACCTTCTGGCCAACACTCCACTTGGCGTTGATGCCAAGGCGTGTAAAAAACTCGCCGTCGAAAAGATTTATAACGCGCCACATGTCCTGCCGATTGAAATGGCCGGGTTTGAGGTCATCAATGGCCTGCTCAACAGCTTTGTCCGCGCGGCCATTGATATTGACGAACATATCAATCACGGCAAGCGCCTGCCGCCGCAGGCAGACCGGATTGATAAGCTGCTGTCTGGCAAGATTTCAGATGCGTCCGATCTTTACAGCCGCCTGATGCGGGTGATGGATTACATTTCAGGCATGACAGATCGTTATGCCGTGACTTTGTTCCGCAAATTGCAGGGCATTACGATCTGAGTGCGCAGACGTCACAGTGTTGTGGGCAACCATCTTTATGTTTCGAGCATCCAGTCAAACAGGCGGTGAACAGATGAAAACAGGCCGCCACCAATGTCGAGCTTGGCAAAAAGCGGTGGATGATGTGCATCATCAGCAATTTTGACCTCGGCAATCTGGGCCCGACTGGTCGGTTGAAAAGATCGTTGGAATTCTTCGGGCAATTGTTCTGATACCGGTAAAAGCGACGTCACCGTCCCGCGCAGGGTTTTGGTGCCGTAATGCATGGTAACTTCCTGCCCCGGCTCAAGTTCATACAGCGATCCGTTCTCGAAATACGCCAGAACATAGGGCTTCCCCGATGCAATTTTCATGATCGGGTTGCCCGGACGGATCACGCTGCTTTCGATTGCTGAAACCTCGGTAATAATCCCACTAGCCGGAGCAACAAGCCGTCCTTCGTCGTAGGAGCGTTCAATCCTGTCAATCAGCACATAGCGTTGATCAATCTGTTGATACAGAGCACCGAGTTCCGCGCGAAGCGAGGTGATATCAGACGTAATCCGTTCAAGGTCCTCACGCGCAGTATATTCACGTTCATAAGCCGTGTTTAACGCCGTGCCGGTCGCAACACCATCCTCAAGCCCGGTTTCCATGCTTGTGCGAAATTTAGCCGCCGATTTCAGGCGTTTGCGCGCAAGTTCAATAAGTTGGCGTGCCCCGCCGATCTTACTGGTCATGCGCGCACGGTCGGCAGACAAGGTTGCCAGCTCAAACTGCAACCGTGCCAGTTCTTCATCATACTCGCGTGAGCTTAAATGCGCGACAACATCGCCGCGTTCAACGCGGTCACCCTGACGCACGGCAATATCGCGCACCGTCCCGATATATTCGCTCGCCACCACATAGGGGCGCGCAATAACAAGACCATTGCCACGCAGAAAGAAGAACTGCCCAAAAAAGACATCAAAGGCCCAAAGCCCGACAAGCAAAAGCAAGCCAACATAAATCCAGCGCCCAAGATTGCGCTTTTTGGGGATGGCGCGCGGCTCGCGGATCAATCGGGTTGATGGTCGGTGATTTTTAAGTTTCATTTTCTCGACTACTTATTATCTGCACGGGTTTCACGCGCTGCATGTCGCACACGACGCGGCACGTAGTTGTCATCAAAGGACCGTCGGAAAATCAGTTCGTCAAAGCAGGCGACAAGTCGCACAAACCGCAAAAACAGTGAATTAAACAGCCCATAGCCAATGACATACAGCCAAAGTCGCCCAATTTCCGGACGCGGGCTGGCAATTTGGGCCATCGCAAACCCGATAATCCCAAACGCCGAATAGGCCAAAAGGTTCACAACCGCGATGATCCAGCCAAAGCTGCCATAGACCTCAAAAAGCCAAATCAGATAAATCACGAATGACAGCGACAGGAATGCCTGAAAGAACAGGATATCGATGGTTCCCAACGCATTGGACAGACGAAACTGTGCATCTGTCGGATCGAGGAACACCCGGTAGCGCCGCCAACGCATCCGCACCAGTGATCTGTCCCAACGCAATCGTTGGCGTACAAGTTGACCGAAAGTTTCGGGAACATCGGTCAAACACCATGCGTCGGGCGCAAAACGGATCCGCCATCCGGCACGACGGATTTTGTTGGTCAGTTCGGCGTCTTCACCGGGACCAACCGACCAGCCACCAACTTGTTCAAGCGCCTGCCGGCGAAAGGCACCAAAGGCACCAGACACAATAAACAAGACGCCAAGCATGTCGGATACCTGCCGACCCAAACCGATAGAAATCTGGTATTGAATAGCCTGCCAGCGGGTCGCAAGTGAAACCTCTGGATTACGTGCGCCAAGGTTTCCGGCAACCGCACCGGTTTTCGGATCATCGAAGCCTTTCAGCAATTCCTCAAACGCGTTGCAGTCATAGGTGGTATCCGCATCGGCAATGATCACGATATCACCCGTGCATTCCGCCAGACCAAGATTGGCCGCGGCCGACTTTCCACCGCGAACCTGACTTGTCCGAACCACATCAACCAGACCGTCGCGCATCAGGATGTTGGCAACCTCCACACTTTTATCGGTCGAGCCATCATCCACAATCACGATTTGATCGGGCCGCACTGTTTGTTCGCGCATCGACATGATGGCGCGCGGCAGGTTGTCCGCCTCATTATGGCCGGGCAGCAGAACCGAGATACGAGGACGGTTCAACGGCTTACGCGGCAGGCCGTCCGGTTTTTTGAAAATTGTCGCAATGCAGACCGCAAGCCCAGCCAGCATGAAGCGTGGCAATTCCAGCAAAAAGAAATGCCAGAACATCGCAAAGAATGCCGGAAAGCTTAGTGATATCAGATAATTGATACCATCAGCGAACATTGCGAACCTCGCGCAAGATGTCACGCACGGAACGGTCGGACCAATCTTCGAAGCGATAATCGGGATGACCAGTGAGGTTTTTGCCAAGACCAGCGTCAATACGCCGGACAATGGCATCAAATTCGCTGGCATCGGTTTCGGGGAAGGCAAACACAATCTGATCCCCGGCCGCATACAGGAAATCTGAGTCCCGCAGAGTTTCGCGTAGCAGCTTGATCAATGTTTCGCGCATGGCACTGTCAAACCGGACGGGCTGATCCAGATCATCCTGTCCGGTATTAATCCTGACGGCCGCGATGCTAAACGGGCGCCCATAACGCTGTGCCGTACTCAACCCGTTATCAAGAAGGGCGACAAAGGTCGCGTAATCCTTAGAAGGTTCAAATTCGCCCAGTGCATTTTCAAGGCCGGGAACAGGCAACCGGCCCAGCAACAGGGCTTCTCGGCCTGCCTGAGAAAGACGGTAGTGATACCAGTCGCGTTGTGGGGTCTCGTCGCTCAGGGTCAGTTCTGCACAGTCAAGGCATTCGAAATATACATCGGGGCTTTCTGTGACAGCATGGCAATTGCTACATTTTTCGACACGCCCTGGCTTGTCATAATCCACCCCGAAATGGTCCAGATTTTGTTCGCAGGACGGGCAGATCATCCTGCCACCTGCACTTAATTGAAAGGCATCTTGTGGCCCCTGATGTCCGCAAGAAAAGTGATGAACAATGTCGAGTTCCTGTAAGTCCGACGACCGGCACTCCGGGCAATTTTCGGCAACATTCAAACGCGATGAGCCGCAACGGCCACAAAGGTGGGTTTTACGCCAATAGTCACGTTCCAGTAGCCCTTGCCGATACAACTGCGTCAAAAGGCTTCGCGATGCCAGATCAGGCCGAAGCCGCGAATATGCCACGGAGGATCTGCTTCCGGGTGCCCATGCGGGCACCGCGTCACATTGCCGGGTGGCAAGGTAGCCCAGAACATTCAGCCCTTCGCGGTCTTCCTTTGGGCGTGTACTGCCAAGTTTTGCAATCCGGCTTAGTTTTTCATAAGCGTCGCGGATTGCTTCATGGAGGAATTGATGGCTGATTTCGGGAAAGGCACCATCGACAAATTCCGGTGGATTTTCACCGAACCAATAAATCGGGAAAAGGTCGTGAGCTGCGGCTGCGCGCAAGGTAATGATCGCTTCTTGCGACAAATCGGTATTCTGATCGCAGAACACCGCCGAGAATTTACGTGAATTCGTTGCTTTGCGTACATTGACAGGCAGTTGTTCGAACATGCCAATTGTCAAAACGTCAAGCAGTTCCGCTTGCGCTACTTTCATTGTTGATTTGCCCTTTTCGTCCAACCAGTCCGCGCCTTACCGGTTCATATTCGACCAGCTTTACGAGCATCGGATTAACTAGCCATACGAACAAAAACGCATGACGGGTCACAAAGCAACGTGACATGTCTTTTTATTTTTCAATGAAATATGGGATAATTTTGACGGATTTTAAAACGACGCCGGTTTCACACGAATGGAACCATAAGTTATATCCAAAACGGCCACCTGATCACAGGTGGCCGTTTGTGGTTCTGATATCCGATGTTGAGATGTTCAGATAATGTAATGGATACCGCATTCGGTTTTATCCTGCCCGGCCCAACGGCCCGCACGCACATCGGTTGTGCCCGGATCAACCCGGTCTGTGC
Organism: Thalassospira lohafexi; assembly: GCF_002844275.1. GTDB lineage: Bacteria > Pseudomonadota > Alphaproteobacteria > Rhodospirillales > Thalassospiraceae > Thalassospira > Thalassospira lohafexi. Next base: position 112,251 of record NZ_NXGX01000004.1, on the reverse strand, counting down.
ACGGCATGCAGCCGATGGATAAGAAACCCTCGGCCTGAAGCGGATGACGCGGCAGTGCGCGATGCTCAAAAATATCGTCGATATCTTCGGGCTTATATCCGGCGAGCGGGTTGATCTTGATACGCGTACCTGCCGTTTCAATCGCCGGAAGCGCGTCACGTTCCCCACCATGGAAACGCTTACGCCCCGTCAACCATGCGTCATAGCCCGTGAGTGCGCGTTGAAGCGGTTCGACCTTGCGCAAATAGCAGCATTTCGCCACATCGGATGCAAACAGCATTCCGTCAGGATCATCTGCTTTGAGCTTGTTTTCGTCCGGACGCATGATCTTGATGTTGGTCAGACCAAGCTGATCAACCAACTGTTCGCGGTACGTATGGGTTTCACCAAACAGCTTGCGGGTATCAAGGAAAATGATCGGCAGATTGGCATCAACCTCGGCCACCAGCGCCAGCAGTGCTGCCGCCTCTGTCCCAAAGGATGAGGTCATGGTGATTTTGCCGTTGAATTCTTCATGCACCATCGGCTCGATCAGAGCCGCACCCTGCAAATTACCATAACGGCTCATCAAAGACGCAACTCGATCCGTGGCCTCTTCAAGAGACATGGATCCACCAGTCAGAATGTCTTCTTCACGCATTACATTCATGGCAACCATCCACGACGATCAATATATTCATCCGTCTTTTCAAGCAACTGCTGCATATTTGCACCATTGGCTTTCCACTTTTCTCGTTCGGCAGAAAGCGCAGTAAGCCGATCTGACCAGTTTGGTTCCAGCCACTTATCTATCGCACGTCGTATACGTCCTGCAAGTCTTGGGCTATGACCGTTGGTCGAAATCGTGATCATCAGGTCACCACGCTGAACGCGCGCTGGCGAGAAAAAATCACAGTATTCCTTGACGTCTTCGACATTGGCAATCGTGCCGACCGCCTTGGCAATGGCGGCCAACTCGGCGGACTTTTCTTCGCCAAGGTCGACAATAAACATAATGGACGCCGCATTGACATCTGCCGAATTTGGCAAATAACGATGCAGCCGGTCACCAGCCTGTCGGGCCAGTTCAGGTATCGGGCCTTCAGAATAGACGGTGACGTATTTCGCCCCATCACCGTCAAGCTGTTGCAAACGGTTCAGCGTCGGCTGACCGTTGCCGACCAATGCGACCGAAAGCCGCGTCAGGTCCAGATTGATGGGAAACATCGTCGATCCTCTAAAGGGTTTCTATTGGTTAACCCTGACAATGAGTGTGGAGATTAAAAAATTCAATACATTTTTTATGTGTTTTTAATTTATACAACACTATTTTATATGTTTATTTAACCTGAACCTGAGCGATCTGAAGGCATTGAGATATTCGTACAGCTTTTCATGCATTTTTTGGAAAACCACCCTATATTGGGCCAAATTCCGCCAGCAAGCGTGCCCGCGCGCACTGAATGACGAGAGAACCACCAAATGCCCAGTAGTGCCTCCTCCGCCCTGTCAGGTAAGGTCCTTCAAAATCCGGCCCCTGATACAGTCGCCCATAAGAATGTCGCCATCTGGCTGTTTTCCTGTGCCGCACTTGTGTTCATCATGGTGGTGATTGGCGGGCTAACACGCCTTACGGAGTCGGGGCTGTCGATTGTTGAATGGCGACCGTTCACCGGGATCATCCCGCCATTAAACGACGCGGACTGGGCTGCGCTTTATGCCAAGTACAGCCAATACCCGGAATTCCAGAAAGTAAATGCCTGGATGTCCGTGGATGATTTCAAAAATATCTTCTGGCTGGAATTCATTCACCGGCTTTGGGGCCGTTTGATCGGCATTGTGTTCTTCATCCCGTTCGTCTGGTTTCTTGCCAAACGCTCCATTGATGGTGCGACGAAGTGGAAACTGTGGGGGCTTTTCATCCTTGGCGGGCTTCAGGGCCTGATGGGCTGGTACATGGTGATGAGCGGCCTGGTCGATCGCCCCGATGTCAGCCAGTACCGCCTGACCGCGCATTTTGGATTGGCACTGGTGATTTTCATCGCCCTTTTGTGGGTTGGACTTAATCAGTACGCCCCGCGCCCCGTTGGCACAAACGGATCAAGACGTGGATTGCAATTGCTGTGTCTGATCGTATTCACCGCCCTTTCGGGCGGCTTCGTCGCCGGGCTGGATGCAGGATATGCCTTTAACACCTTCCCTTTGATGGATGGGCAACTGATCCCGGATGGCCTTTATGTGTTTGATCCAACGTGGCTGGCCCCGTTTGAAGACCATATGACCGTGCAATGGGATCACCGCTGGCTGGCCAAACTGACCTTTGTACTGGTGCTGGTGTTCTGGTGGCGAGCTGGGAAATGGGACCTGACATCTAATCAACGCTTTGCAACACATCTGGTCTTGGCCGCAGCCTGCCTTCAGGTGGCACTTGGCATTTCGACCCTGCTGTCCGTTGTCTGGTTGCCGCTTGGCGTCGCGCATCAGGCTGGCGCGGTAGTACTCGTCGGAACCGCAACCTATGCAGCCTATAAGCTGCGCCGCGCAAACTGACAAAACTACAGAAATTGCAATATTTTAAAAAGGGCAGCCCGCGAGCTGCCCTTTTGATTTTGTAGCACCCATGCCGATTTAGGTATCGGCCCGATGCAATGCCTTCCTGATCCGTCGCATCGAAATCCAGATCGCAGCCAATACCACCGGCACCGCCAACCCGGTCGCCATCCGATCATTGATTGGAACGCCCGCATCCTTAAGCGCCTTAAACAAATAGCCCAGCAGGCCAACCGCATAATATGTAATGGCGGCCACAGACAGGCCTTCGACGGTTTGTTGCAGGCGGAGTTGCAATTTCACCCGGCGGTCCATGCTGGCCAGAAGGTCGCGGTTTTGTGCTTCCAGCAGGATATCAACACGGGTGCGCAAAAGATTATTAGCGCGCGCCACCCGTTTTGACAGGACTTCCAACCGATCACCAATATTCTGGCAGGTCCGCATGGCCGGCGCCAAACGGCGCTCCATGAATTCGGTGATGGTTTGCAGGCCTTCTACCCGTTCTTCGCGAAGTTCAAGCAGGCGGGCCTGCACAATGCGGTAATAGGCGCGTGCGGCACTGAAACGGTAATTGAGCGATGCCGCCATTTCTTCGGTCTGGGCGGCAAGGTCGGTCAATTTAGATAGGGTTTCTTCGTCATTGGTTTGTGTCTTGCTGGCCATTTCAGCGGTGATGTCTGATAGCCGGGTATCAATCTCGGAAACCTTGGGGGTTGCACAATGGGCCAATGGAAAGGCCAGCAACGCCATCATGCGATAGACTTCGATTTCCTTGAGACGTTGAACCAGACGCCCTGTCTGAAGCTGTTCCATCCCCTGATCACGGATCAGAATACGGCCAAATCCGTCTCCATGCAGGCGAAAGTCCGTCCAGACTTTTGCCGTTCCACCCAGAACCCGGCTGCCGGTCAGGCCGTTATGATCAAACAGGCGTGAAATTTCTTCGTCGTTACGCCCGGTTTTTTCAACCGCGATGTGCAGGCCAACAATCAACTGTCCGGGTGTCGCTGACAACCAATCCTGCGGGATCAAATTAATCACCGGGTCTTCGAACGGATCGTCAAACTCGGCGGATCGCTTAAAGACATAGACCGTGAATTCCGCATGACGTTCCCAAATGACGGTGAAACCGTCACAGGCAGCTTCGTAATATTTCTGGTCGGCCGCCGGGGGTGTCAGGCTGTATCGGCGGCAAAAAGACAGGAAGTGATCGCGCACGTCATCGTCAAGGTCTTCGCCCGCGTGAAACGCAATGCAAGAACATCGCGCCGGGCTTGAAACCCCACCAAACGGGCGGGCATGGATTTCATTATGGAGTGCGACACGCTGGGGATGTTCAACAAACATTGCCACGGGCTTTCATAATTGGCCATTGCGGTCTATATAAAACGTTCGGACTGCGGTTTTGAAACGTCGTTTTGAACCGCAAACCGACACACCCTGTATAGACGAAAGTCCAAGGTGACAGAAACCCCAGAAAGCATAAGGGAAAATACTGTCACAAGTGCTTTCATCATATGGGGAAAATCATTTGCCCGGCCAACGCTTTGACGGCCCCCAAGGAGGTTTCATGACCGATCTTCGCACCACCGACAATCTGTTTTTCGCCAAAGGTGATCTTGATCGCGAACGGCTTGAAAATCAGGTCAATGACGCGCTCGGCGCCGCAGAAGACGGGGAACTGTTTTTGGAATACCGCCAGTCTGAAAGTCTGGTCTGGGATGATGGCCGCCTGCGCAGTGCCAATTTTGATACTGCACAAGGGTTTGGCCTGCGCGCTGTTGCCGACGAAGCCACCGCGTTTTCGCACTCCAACGAACTCTCGAATGACGCAGTTGCCCGGGCTGCCGAAACCGTTAAGGCAGTTGGACAAGGGCGTTCCGGCAAAGTCGATCTTGGATCGATTGGTACCAATATATCGCTTTATTCGGATGTGAACCCGCTGGGTGAGGCAACGTTTGAGGCCAAAGTTGACCTTCTGGCACAGATTGATGCCTATGCCCGATCACGCGATCCGCGCGTAGCCCAAGTATCCGCATCGATTTCAGGCAATTGGCAGGCGGTGCAAATCTGGCGTTCTGGCGGCCAGCGCATTGGTGATATTCGCCCATTGGTGCGGTTCAACGTGTCGGTTGTCGTCAAACAGGGCGACCGTATGGAATCGGGTTCCCACGGTGAAGGCGGGCGGATTGGCTATGACGGTTTCTTTGACGAGAAAACCTGGAAATCCGCCGTCGACGAAGCACTTCGTCAGGCCGTCGTGAACCTTGAATCCGTGGCCGCACCGGCAGGTGAAATGACTGTGGTGCTTGGTCCGGGTTGGCCGGGGATTTTGCTGCATGAAGCCATCGGTCACGGGCTTGAAGGTGATTTTAACCGTAAGGGCACATCGGCCTTTGCCGGACTTTTGGGACAGCGCATCGCGTCACCCGGGGTTACGGTTGTTGATGATGGCACCATCAATGATCGTCGTGGGTCACTGTCGATTGACGATGAAGGCACCCCGACTCAGCAAACCGTTCTGATCGAAGACGGCATCCTCAAGGGCTTTATGCAGGACCGATTGAATGCACGTCTTACCGGGGTTAAATCCACCGGCAATGGCCGTCGTCAATCTTATGCCCACGCACCAATGCCCCGCATGACCAACACCTATATGCTGGGCGGTGACAAAGACCCTGCTGAAATACTGGCATCGGTCAAAAACGGTATCTATGCCGTCAATTTTGCTGGCGGGCAGGTTGATATCACCTCAGGTAAATTCGTATTTTCCGCATCCGAAGCCTATTTGATCGAAAATGGCAAACTCGGCGCGCCGGTCAAGGGTGCGACCCTGATTGGTAATGGCCCCGACAGCCTGACCAAGGTCTCCATGGTTGGCAACGACATGAAACTTGATAATGGCATCGGGACATGCGGCAAGGATGGTCAGGGCGTTCCTGTGGGTGTCGGCCAACCGACCCTGCGCATTGACGGCCTGACCGTGGGCGGAACGGCGGTATAACCCGCCTCCCCTCCCGCACAGGGGAATGACCTATTTTCATACAGATAACTTATCCTATTGTATGATGATACTATGCTGATCATCACGAGGACACCCATCGGGCGCATGGCTTACATCATGCGCCCGGACCTCATAATCTGTCTAAAGTAGATTCAAAAGATTTCGGATGCGGCTTGTCAGGTTCTGGCACCTGATCAGCTTACATTCGCCCGGTTGGGAGACCGGAAAAATCTGCGAGATTTTGGGGGATGACTTGAAGACAAGCCGATCGCGGCACGGCACAGCATTATTGGCTGTGCTCGGGGTCTTGGTAATGGGGATAACCGGTGCCGATGCGCAACAAGGCGTCGATGTGCGCACCGACGAGGCGCGTCAGTTTTCCACTGATTTTGACCGGCTTACCGATGTCACAGAACGGGCGAACCGTTTGCTTAAAACCGATGATGGCGGCGACATCACCTACGGCGACATTCTGGCCAATCCTGATGATATTGTTTTGAATTTCCGCTGGGCCAAGGCGCAACTTGGGCGCGGTGATGTGCGCGGCGCATCGGCCACCCTTGAACGTATTCTGGTTCTTGATCCGGACCTTGCACCTGTGCGTTTGTATTACGCGATTGTCCTGTATCGCCTTGACAGTCTTGATGAAGCGCGTGCGCAGTTTGATCGCCTAAGGGGAATGAACGTATCACCAGAAGTTGCTGCTGATATTGATCGGTATATCTCAGCCATTGAACGCCGTCGCAAACGCCTGCGGCAGGCCATTACCTTGACACTGGGCAGTCAGATCGACAGCAACCGAAATGCCGCCGCATCAGACAAGGAACAGTTGGTAACCGGAACATTGACTCAAATCACGTCAAGTTCGGACAAACCAACCAATGACATCGCCTATATCGGCGCTCTGCGCTATGATCTGAGCTACGATCTTGGCTATCAGGAAGGTCATGAACTCTTTGCCAGCATGACCGGCTATGCCAGTGATCAGGTGCAACTGGACTCCCTTGACCTTGGATCGTTTTCGGTTGATGCCGGGGCGCGTATTCGCGGCGGATATTGGGTTTTGACACCATCGATCAACCAAACCGCACAATCGCTTTCCAAGGAAAAGTACCTGACATCGCGCACGGGTCGACTGCGCCTTGATTGGAACCCGCGCCCGTTCTTTAATTTGAACGGTGATATCAGCTATTCTGACGAACGCTATCAAAACACCTCTGAGTCCAGCGCACTGCGTCTGCATTCCGGGCAACGCTATGGCACACGACTTGGCGGTAACTACACTTGGACGCCCAATAATCGCACCACGGTTAATCTTTTTGCGGGTGAAAAAGATGCTGCGCGCAACTATTATAGTTATGACAGCTTGAGCGGCGAGCTGATCCATGCTTATCTATTTGGTGGGGGAAGTTACATAAGCGGAAGTATCCGCCATGGTATTGATCGTTATCGCGACCCGGATTTTCTGGTGACCGGCAATTCGCCGCAACATCGAACGGATCGCAGCACACGGACAAGATTGACCTATGGCGCACCACTTTCACAATTGCTGCCGTCTGATTTGTTTGGGGATAGCAAAGCGGCAGATCAGGTATACAGCTTTTTGGCACCGATCAATTGGTCCATCACGGGTGAATATCTGAACACAAAATCAAACATTCCCAATTACGAATATCACAATGCCCGGGCGCAGTTTTATCTGACCCGGCGATGGGAGTTCTAGGAATGCTAGACCATGTAACCGCCACCCGTTCCACCCGTCACTTTGCGCGATGGATGAAAACCTTTGCATTTGGTAGTGCCCTTGCGCTCTGCATCTCACTAACAGCACCGGCCAAAGCCGACCTTAACGCCGAAATGGCGGGTGTTTCTGCAGCCGTGACTGGAGAAGTCTTGCTGGCGAAATCAGCGGGCGAAATCGGCACGTTGGTTGAAAGCGGAATGCCGGTTTATCTTGGGGATCGCATTACCACATCGCCCAATGCCGGGATGCAGATCCTGCTGCTGGACGAGACGGTTTTTACCATTGGCCCGAACAGCGACATTGCAATTGATGAATTTGTCTATGACCCGGTGACCGGCAATGGCCGCATTGTCGCCGACATGGCGCGTGGGGTGATGCGCTTTATCACAGGTAAAATCCCACTCAACAACCCGGCCAGCATGGACATCAACCTTCCGGTTGGCTCCATCGGCATTCGCGGCACCATTGGCCTGATCCGGTCTGTCTCCGCCGAGCAAGCCAATCAAATCATGCCCGGCACATTTGATACATCCAGCCCGGATGGCGCCAATCAGCAGATTTTCATGGCAGTTAACCAAGGACCCGGCCTGTCGCGCAATGACACCACATCGCGCCCCGGCGCCTTTGCCGTATCAGATCAGACCGGCAACAGCGAAAACATCACCGGTGAGAATTTCGGCGTCTTTATCAGCAACTCGGTTGTAACCGAACCGGCGCGCTTTCCGCTTGGTGTTGCGACCTATGATTTTTCTGCCAATCTTGTAAGGACAGCGTCACGCCGGACAAATGATGACGGCAGCTCCTCGTCGACAAGCAGCTCTGCACCCCTGGTAAGTCAGCAACAAGCTGCGCAGGCGAACACGCAAACCGGATCAACAATGGCATCGTCGCTTGATGTCGCGCTGGCGCAGGTCGGCACGACCAGCCCATCTTCGACAGAAGATGAAACGACGTCGATCCTCGGCAATGTTACCAGCTCAAACAGCAGTGACAGCGGAAGCAATAGCGGGAGCGATACATTCACTTTTGATGCATTGCGCCAGATTAGCAGTGGTTCGGCTTCGACCGGCACGATCAATATTGATGGTGCGAATGTTGATTACAGCTTTAGTTCGACCGTTGATTTTGCGAACCGGACTGTCGGCATTCTGTTTTCAAATATCACTCAAACAGGTTCCGGCCTGACTGGTAAAGCGGGCTTCCTTGATGGCAGCTATAACGCAACCACTTACGATTATTCTGGTAGCAACGGACAGGTATCTTTCTCTGGCTCCGATTTTCAGTATACTTCCGACTGTGTCACGCTTGGTTGCAATGCGTCCGCAACGTTCAAAGACGCTCACAATGTTGACTTCAATCTATCGACTGACGATTATTCGTCCGGCACAGATGGCAGCGCGACACTGACCGACGATTGAAAACTGGCAGGCAAAATGACATTAAAACCCTCATGCGCCTGACTAAACGACGTTTACTGACATCGCTACATTATCTTGGTCCTTTGGCCATCCTGCTTGGCTGCATCTTTTTGCGGTGGCAGGATGTGCCGTTTGTGGATCAGTTGCGCCTGAGCGTTTTTGATACCTATCAGCGTATTTCGCCACGGACTTACGAAGATGTCGGGGTGCGGATTGTCGATATTGACGAGCGCAGCCTTGAGGAACTTGGTCAATGGCCGTGGCCACGCACACGGCTGGCTGGGCTTCTATACCGTTTGCGATTATCTGGCGCGCAGGTCGTCGGGTTTGACATTGTGTTTGCCGAACCGGACCGAACATCCCCCGCCCGTGTTGTCAACGATTGGCCATCGGGTCCGGACACCGACAAAATCAAGGCTCTGGCCGATAACCTTCCCGATCATGATGCGCTATTTGCCCAGTTCATTCGTGGCACGGGAAAGGTGGTTACCGCCATCCAGCTGACCACCAAGAAAATCAATGAGTTGCCGCGCCAGACCGGCAATTTCAGCGTTGCTGGCGAGGCCGGACGCACACTTTCCGATTTTATTCCGGTGCTGCCCGGGGCGGCCAAAAACCTTGATGCGATTGAGGACGCCGCCAGTGGCAATGCATTGGTCAATGTATCGCCCGAACAGGATGGCATTGTCCGCCGGGTGCCATTGCTCGCCGCCATTGATCATGAACTTCCCGCTATTGGCATGCCTGTTTATCCCACACTATCGATGGAAATGTTGCGGGTGCTGCAAGATGCACCGCGCACCATGAATGTGCGGATGTCAGGCGCAAGTGGCAGCGAACGCTGGACACAATCACAGGGGATTGAGGCCATCCGCGTTGGCGCAGTTACCATTCCGACCGATCATGCCGGACACATGTGGGTGCATTTCACCGGCCATCAGACGGATCGGTATATTTCCGCAGCCGACGTTATGAATGACGCGCTGCCCAGCGGCAGCCTGCAAAACAAAGTTGTACTGATCGGAACAAGTGCGGCGGGGCTTCTTGATTTGCGGTCCACGCCGCTTGACCGGGTTTTACCCGGTGTGGAAGTTCATGCCGAGATGCTTGAACAAATGATCCTTGAACATTTTCTAACCCGCCCCTATTGGGCCGCAGAGGCCGAAACCATTGTCCTGTTGATACTGGGTCTATTTTTTGTTCTGGCCGTCCCACGTCTGGGTGCAATTTGGCCTGCGGTCATTGGCAGCAGCTTAGCGCTTGGCGCAATCACCTTTTCCTGGTGGGCCTATAGCAGCCAATTGTTGCTGATTGATCCGGCCTATCCACTGATCAGTCTTTTGGCAGTATATCTTGCGACCAGCTCAATCGGCTTCATGCGCACCGAAGGCGAACGGCGACAAGTCAGGTCAGCCTTCGCCAACTATTTATCCCCGGCACTGGTCGAACAGCTTGCCCGTCACCCCGACCGCCTAAAACTTGGCGGGGAAACCCGTGACATGACCTTGATGTTTTGTGATGTACGTGGATTTACTGCAATTTCCGAGGGTTTCAAATCCAATCCGCAAGGCTTAACCCGCCTGATCAATCGGCTCCTGACCCCACTTACCGACTGCATCCTTCGACGTGAAGGTACGATTGATAAATACATGGGTGACTGCATCATGGCATTCTGGAATGCGCCGCTTGATGTCAAAAACCATGCTCATCAAGCCTGCGAAAGCGCACTTGCCATGCGGCGTGCACTTGATGAACTCAATACCGAACGCCAAACCGAAGCCACAAATGAAAACAGCCCGTTTTTGCCGCTAAATGTCGGGATCGGGATCAATTGCGGTGATTGCCTTGTTGGCAATATGGGATCTGATCAGCGGTTTGATTATTCGGTTCTGGGCGATGCGGTCAATCTGGCATCGCGTCTTGAGGGACAGTCAAAAAACTATGGCGTTGATATCGTTCTGGGCGAAGCCATTGCTGAACGCGTTCACAACGATTTTGCCATTCTCGAACTTGATCTGATTGCGGTAAAAGGCAAAAGCGAAGCGGTCCATATCCATGCGCTGTTGGGCGATGCAAACCTGCAAAACTCGGATGGGTTTGCATTCCTCCGGAACGCACATCAAAGCATGATAAGCGCATATCGCGCCCAGAACTGGGACGCCGCCGCGGCCTTGCTTGATCAATGCCGTGAAATATCGCGCACCGCTGACAACGCTGGGCCACTTAACGGACTTTATGATCTTTACGAGGAGCGCATTCGCCTCTTCCGCGCAACACCGCCCCCCACCAATTGGAACGGTGTTTTTGTTGCGATCAGCAAATAGTGTCTCTTGCCACGTGGGCGAAATCACAACACTCTGCTGAATGCTAACCTTGCCAGCCCCACCAGAAGACCATCGCCACCAAAGCGACAAAGAGGATTTGATGAACTTCTCATCTGACAATGTTTCGCCGATCTGCCCCGAAATCCTGTCTGCCATCGTAGCGGAAAGTGAAAGTGCCGCCCTGCCCTATGGCGCGGATGACAAAAGTCAGCAGCTTGATACCGCCTTTTCCGAGCTGTTTGGCACTGAGGTCGCAGTTGTCCCGGTCGCAACCGGCACCGCAGCAAACCTCATCGGTCTTTCTGGTCTGGTATCGCCGTTTGGCGGAGTGGTTTGCCACCACCACGCCCATATAAATATGACGGAATCAACAGGGGTGGCATTCTATGGCGGGGGAACAAAGCTTTTGGGACTTGATGGCCCATCGGCCAAGATCGAGGCGGCGACACTTGATAGCTTTTTGACCGCACACAGCCCCAATGGCATGCATTCGGTTGATCCGGAATGTGTCGCCATTACCCAGACCACCGAGTTCGGAACAGTTTATACTGTTGATGAGATCCATGCGATTGGCTCGGTATGTCAGAAACACGACATGCGGCTGTTCATGGATGGTGCACGGTTTGCCAACGCGGTTGCCGCTCTTGAGTGCCATCCATCCGATATCACGTGGAAGGCTGGCGTTGATGTATTGAGTTTCGGGGCGACCAAAAACGGTGCCTTGGCGGTGGATGCCATTATCCTGTTTGACCCTGAATTACGCCGTCACACCGAAAAAAGCCGCAAGCGCGGCGGACATCTGTTTTCCAAGCATCGCTACCTTGCCGCACAGCTTCTGGCCTATGTGCAAGATGACCTTTGGCTGCGAAATGCACGCCACGCCAATACAGCTGCAATCACCTTAATGCAAAGCCTTGAGGCCCTTGGCGCCAAAGCGGCCTTCCCGCCACAGGGAAATGAGCTGTTTATTCATATGAATGACGATCTTGCCAAAACGCTCCGCGATGCCGGAATTATTTTTCGCCCGTGGGCATCTATTGGCCCGGATGCATATCGCTTTGTCTGTGCTTGGAACAGCCCCACAGATTTGATCCGGGACCTTGGCAAAACAATCGCCGGCTAAGGCGGGTCCATTTTCAAACAATGGCAACCCTACGCACATGCCAGCCCCATTGCCTTCTTCAATGATTGCGTGTGATAACGTCGTTCATAAACACAAACTTCCCATCCGTTTTGCCACCAAGATATATGCGAGAAAACCGATGAATTTTGCGTCTGATAACGTAACGCCCTTTTGCCCCGAAGTCCTTGAAGCCATCAGCCATGAGGGCAAAAGCAACGCCCCGGCATATGGCGGCGACGATATCAGCCAGCAACTTGATGCGGCCTTCTCCGACCTGTTTGGCACAGACGTCGCGGTTATTCCCGTTGCCACGGGCACCGCAGCAAATTGCATCAGCTTATCCGCCCTTGTATCGCCCTATGGCGGGGTGATTTGTCATCACGAAGCCCACATCAACGAAGATGAAAGCACTGGCGTTGCCTTTTTCACCGGCGGAGCCAAGCTTCTGCCAATGGATGGGCCGACGGCAAAGCTTGAAGCCAGCACCCTTGACCAGTTTATCGCCGGGCAGGTTAATCGCGGCGTGCATTCTGTTTCACCAGAATGTGTTGCCATTACCCAAGCAACGGAACTGGGAACGGTGTATACGCAGGCTGAAGTCAGCGCGATTGGTGACGTTTGTAAAAAACACGGCTTGCGCCTGTTTATGGATGGGGCGCGCTTTGCCAATGCGGTTGCGCATCTGGGTTGCCATCCCGCCGACATCACGTGGAAAGCTGGCGTTGATGCGCTGAGCTTTGGCGCGACCAAAAATGGCGCGATGGCCGTCGATGCGATTGTGCTATTTGACACCAGCCTGAAAACCCGCGTTGAACAGGCACGTAAACGCAGCGGACATTTACATTCCAAACACCGGTATCTTGCGACCCAGCTTCTGGCTTATGTCAAAAACGATGTTTGGCTGAAAAATGCGGGGCATGCGAATGATGCAGCAACGGTTCTTACCGATATTCTGTGCCAGCACGGTGCCACACTTGCCCATCCGTCGGACGGCAATGAATTGTTCGTCCATCTTGACGCCGATCTTGCCGAGAAACTGCGTGCGGCTGGTGTTCAATTTCATCCGTGGCCGTCGCTTGGTGCAACTGTTTATCGTTTCGTCGCGGCATGGAGCACGGATATCGCGCAAGTCCACGAACTTAATGCACGCATAGGTTAGTTTCTGGTGCTTGCGGGGGAAGTTATTCAAACGAATCATTGAAATTCAATGGGATATGAATCGTTTGAAACCACATCTCCAACACGTGATATTCGCGTTTCCCCGCCTAAGCCCCGAAAAAAATGCACACCTCCCATACACAAATGCGGGGGTGATTTTCATAAAAATAACAAACACTTGACATAAATTCATCATTCACGGGGCTTGCCATACCTACGTAGAACCACGCAGCAAGCGTTGACGATACCTAGAAACCCTGATTATTTTCCCTCGTCGATTACCAACATAGAGTGTTGTTGGATCGGGTAACCCCGTCCGTTCCAGTGCGCACACTGCCAAGCATGACTTTCAACAAGATCATGTGGTGTTTGCCATTGTGTTCGGGCCAGCCTTGAGGGAGGCATTTAATGAAAGCGAATTTCGTCAAAGCGGCGATTGGTGCAGGTCTGCTTGCAGCCACCGCACTTGCTGCTCCGACTGCTGCTTCGGCAAAAACTCTGGTGTATTGCTCGGAAGGTAGCCCGGAAGGCTTTAACCCGTCGCTTTACACCGCAGGTACCACCTTCGACGCCTCCTCGCGTCAGGTCTTTAACCGTCTGGTACAGTTCAAGCGCGGCACCACCACCATCGTTCCGGGTCTTGCGACCAGCTGGGACGTGTCGGCTGATGGTCAGGAATACACCTTTAACCTTCGTAAAGGCGTCAAGTTCCATACCACCGATGCCTTCACCCCGACCCGTGATTTCAATGCTGATGACGTGATCTTTACCTTCATGCGTCAGTTTGACAAAAATCACCCGTACCATGGTGTTTCAGGCGGCTCGTACGAGTACTTCAACGGCATGTCCATGCCAGACCTGATCAAAGACATCGTCAAAGTTGATGATTACACTGTCAAATTCGTTCTGAACCGTCCGGAAGCCCCGTTCATCGCCAATATGGCCATGGATTTTGCATCCGTTCTGTCGGCTGAATATGCTGACAAAATGATGGAAGCCGGTACCCCGGAAAATGTTGACCTGAACCCGGTCGGCACTGGTCCGTTCCAGCTTGTTCAGTATCAAAAAGACGCGGTTATCCGTTACAAAGCATTCCCGGAATATTGGGAAGGCAAAGCGGCAATCGATAACCTGATCTTCGCCATTACGCCTGACAGCACTGTTCGCTATCAGAAGCTCAAAGCTGGCGAATGCCATGTCATGCCGTACCCGAACCCGGCTGACCTGACCGCGATGGATGCTGATGAAGACGTCAACCTGCTGAGCCAGGAAGGTCTGAACGTTGGCTATCTCGGCTACAACACCGAAAAAGAACCCTTTACCGATGTGAAAGTGCGTAAAGCACTGACCATGGCGATCAACAAAGACGCCATCATCGAAGGTGTCTATCAGGGTGCGGGTGCGCCTGCTAAGAACCCGATCCCGCCGACGATCTGGTCTTATAATAACGATACCGTTGATGACCCCTACGATCCGGAAGCAGCCAAAGCCCTTCTGGCAGAAGCTGGTTACCCGGACGGGTTCAAAACCGATATCTGGGCCATGCCGGTTCAGCGTCCTTACAACCCGAATGCACGTCGTATGGCTGAACTGATTCAGGCTGACTGGGCGAAAATTGGTGTTCAGGCCGAAATCGTTTCCTATGAGTGGGGTGAATACCTTGAGCGCACCAAGAACGGTGAACAGGGTACCTTCATGCTCGGTTGGACCGGCGATAACGGCGACCCCGATAACTTCCTTGCAGTGCTTCTCGGCTGTGACGCGGTTGGTGGTTCGAACCGCGCTCGTTTCTGTAACGACGAATTCGAACAGCTGATTCAGCAGGCAAAAACCACTTCGGACGTTCTTGAGCGTACCCGTCTGTACGAAGAAGCTCAGGTTGTCTTCAAACGTGAAGCGCCTTGGGCAACCATCGCACACTCGATCGTTTTCGAACCGATCCGTAACGAAGTTGTCGACTACAAGATTGATCCGTTTGGTGGTCACATCTTCTATGGTGTCGACATCAAAGAATAAGACGCACCAAAACCTTGTCGAAGAGGCCCGGACTTCCGGGCCTCTTTGCAATTCCGCAAAATAGAGAGAGACATCCACCCACAACCCTACCTGTGCGTGGATGCAATAAAGGCCCGATGGCATGCTAGGTTTCCTTTTACGCCGTTTGGGTGACGTCATACCCACCTTCTTTGGCGTTACCATTCTGGTGTTTCTGATGATCCACCTGATCCCGAGCGACCCGATCCAGATGATGGCGGGTGAACGCGGCGTTGATCCCGCACGTTACGCCGAACTGCAAAAGGAATTCGGCTTTGATAAGCCGCTTGTGGTTCAGTATTTCAATTATCTCGGCGGCGTATTGCAGGGCGATCTGGGTAAATCCTTTGTCACCAAACGTCCGGTGATTGAGGAATTCACAACCCTGTTCCCGGCAACCATCGAACTGAGTGTGATGGGCATATTATTTGCCATCATAATCGGCCTGCCACTTGGGGTGATTGCCGCCATCAACAGGGGAAAATGGCTCGACCATCTTACGATGAGTCTGTCATTGACCGGCTATTCGATGCCGATCTTCTGGTGGGCGTTGCTACTGATCATGTTCTTTTCGACAACTCTAGGCTGGACACCGGTGTCTGGACGATTGTCGGTCTTTTACTATATCGAACCCACCACCGGTTTCATGTTGATCGATACTTTGCTCAGTGGCGAAAAAGGCGCGTTTACCAGCGCGCTCAGCCACTTGATCCTGCCGACCATAGCACTGGGCACCATTCCCATGGCGGTGATCGCACGTATGACACGGTCATCAATGCTCGAAGTTCTGGGCGAGGAATATATTCGTGTCGCACGCGCCAAGGGCTTAACCCCCATGCGCGTCATCATGGTTCATGCCCTGCGCAATGCACTGATCCCGGTGATCACGGTCATTGGCCTTCAGGTGGGTGTACTGTTTGCCGGTGCGATCCTGACCGAAACCATCTTTTCGTGGCCCGGCATTGGCAAATGGATTGTCGAGGCGCTAAACCGTCGCGATTACCCGACCATTCAGGGTGGCATTTTGATGATTGCCTTTGTCGTGATGGGTGTGAACCTGTTTGTCGATCTGATGTATGGGGTGATCAATCCCCGTATCCGGCATAAACGTTAAGGAGCGCGGGACATGACAAGTCAAAACACGCCGTCAACTGCACCGCAAAATGCCGTAGACGACGCCATGGACACGGTGGGAAAGCCGCCAAGCCCGTTCATCGAAACATGGAACTATTTCCGTAAAAACCGCGGCGCCTATGTCGGGTTGATCGTCATTGCGATCATCCTGTTTGTTGCCGCGTTCGCAACGTTTATCGCCCCTTACGATCCGATTTTGCAGGACCGCACCGCGTTCCTCAAACCGCCGATATGGATGGAGGGTGCCGATCCGCGTTACATCCTTGGCACCGATGCGGTGGGCCGCGATATTCTGTCGCGCCTGATCCACGGTGCTCAATTATCGGTATCGATCGGTGTCTTTGTCGTCATCATTTCGATGGTAACCGGCATTATACTTGGCATCACAGCCGGGTATTTCCGGGGATGGATCGAAGTTGGCATCATGCGCTTGATGGATACCATGCTGGCATTGCCCAGTCTGATCATGGCGATGGCAATTGTCGCCATCCTCGGTCCGGGGCTTGAAAATGCCATGCTGGCCATCGCGATTGTTCAGCTTCCCCACTATGTCCGCCTGTCGCGTGCATCGGTGGTGACGGAGCTTAACAAGGAATATGTTATCGCGTCCCAGATTGCGGGTGCCGGTCATATGCGCCAGATGTTTATCAACATCCTGCCCAACTGCATGGCACCGCTGATTGTTCAGGGGACACTTGGTATTTCCAGCGCCATTCTTGATGCTGCGGCCCTTGGCTTCCTGGGTCTTGGTGCGCAGCCGCCGCTGCCCGAATGGGGTACCATGCTGGCCGAAGCCCGCGAATTTGTGGGTTCGGCATGGTGGGTGATCACCTTCCCCGGTCTTTGCATCCTCGTCACCGTGCTTGCCTTCAACCTGATGGGTGATGGTTTGCGCGATGCCCTTGATCCTAAAATGAAGCGGTAAGTTATGGCTCTTCTCGAAGTTAAAAACCTGACAGTCGAGTTCGGCTCCGAAGACAAGCCGTTTCGTGCTGTTGATTCAGTAAGCTACTCGGTTGATCGCGGCGAAGTCCTTGGCATCGTCGGTGAATCGGGCTCTGGTAAATCTGTGTCGTCGCTTGCGATTATGGGGCTGATCGATTTTCCCGGTCGCGTGACAGCAGACAGTCTGACCTTTGATGGTCAGGACCTGCTCAAGATGCCTGCCAAGAAACGCCGTGCGATTACGGGCAAAGACATCGCCATGATCTTTCAGGATCCGATGTCGGCCCTTAATCCATGCTTTACGGTTGAAGCCCAAATCATGGAGGCGCTTAAGGTCCATGAAGGCGGCAACAAAAAGCAGCGTCGTGAACGCACGCTTGATCTGCTTAATCAGGTCGGCATTCCCGATCCGAAGTCACGCATGACGGCCTATCCGCACCAGTTGTCGGGCGGCATGAGCCAGCGTATCGTCATCGCCATGGCGATTGCCTGTCAACCGCGCCTTCTGATTGCCGATGAGCCGACCACCGCCTTGGATGTCACCATTCAGGCCCAGATCATCGACCTTCTGCTTAAATTGCAGGACGACAGCGATATGGGACTGCTTTTGATCACCCATGACCTTGCACTGGTCTCCGAGGCCGCCAACCGCATTCAGGTCATGTATGCCGGTCAGCTGTTTGAAAGTGGACCGGCCGACAGTATCTTTGCAGCACCGCGTCATCCCTATACTCAGGCCCTGCTTGAAGCATTGCCAGAACGTTCAACAGGCAATGACCGACTGAGCACCATCCCCGGCGTGGTTCCGGGTCAGTATGACCGCCCGAAAGGCTGTTTACTGGCACCGCGTTGCCGTTACGCCAATGATCACTGCATTCAGGATCGCCCGGAAGTCACCGATTTTAACGGACGTGATGTGCGGTGTTTCTATCCACTGAATGACCAAGGCCAACCGACGGGTCAAACCACCGGCCAAACTGCCGGGGAGACAGTATAATGAGCTTTCTCGATACCAAACCCGGTGTTCCGTTGCTGGAATCCGACGATCTTGTCCGGCACTACGATGTTAATCGTGGCCTTGGCAAACCCAGTGCCACGGTCAAGGCGCTGGACGGTGTTTCGTTTACGCTTGAAGCCCAAAAGACTTTGGCGGTTGTTGGGGAATCTGGCTGTGGCAAATCGACCCTTGGCCGTCAGTTGACCCTGATTGAAAAGCCAAGTGCCGGACAGCTTAAAATCAATGGTGAGGCCGTCGGCGATCTGTCCGACAAAGACGCCAAGATGTTCCGTCGCACGGTTCAGATGATTTTCCAGAACCCGTATGGGTCGCTGAACCCTCGTAAAAAAGTCGGTCAGATCCTGGGCGAGCCCGTCTTGCTCAATATGGATCACCTTGGCCGTAAGGAACGCGAAGAACGGGTGCGCGACACAATGGCCAAGGTTGGCCTGCGCCCTGAGTTCTATGGCCGCTATCCGCATATGTTTTCAGGTGGGCAGCGTCAACGCATCTCGATTGCACGTGCGCTGATTTTGGAACCGAAAGTCATCGTAGCCGACGAACCGGTTTCCGCCCTTGACGTGTCGGTGCAGGCACAGGTTCTCAACTTGATGATGGACCTGCAGGAAGAGATGAATGTCGCCTATGTCTTCATCTCGCACGATCTTTCTGTCGTCAGACATATTGCAGATGACGTCATGGTGATGTATCTCGGTCGCGTCGCGGAAAAAGGACCGACCGAAGAAATCTTTGCCAAGCCATTACACCCCTATACGCGGGCACTTTTGGCATCGGCGCCAAAGATTGATCCGGCACAACGCGTGAAGGCAGAACCGCTTACCGGCGAGCTGCCTTCGCCGATCAACCCGCCATCGGGCTGTGCGTTTCATAAACGCTGCCCGTTCGCCAACGAACATTGTGCACAGGTCCGCCCGGAACTGCGCATGTTCGAGGGCCGCGAGGTGGCATGCCATCGGGTTGAGGAAATCGCCTGACAACAGGTGATCACCCGGATTGCCAAACAGGTTTTCCGGGGAGACAAGGGAGCAAGGGGGCGCGCTGTAACCAGCTGCGCCCCTGCGCATTTCGGGGCTTTTTCTTTAAAAAATCAGTCGCGCGTCAAGGTGGCAATCATGTCCGATGCTGCGGGCCATTTGGCGGTCAATGCCGTACGCGTGCCCATGGAGAAATCGGAAAAATCAAATCCCGGTGCCACGGTACAGCCCAAAAGCGCGAACTTTCCGCCGGGTTTCAGGCGTGCGCCCTGCCAGACATTTTTTGGCACAACCATTTGCGGTTTTTGCCCTGCCAGCAGGTCCTTGCCAATTTCAACATGCTTGTGCGTGCCATCGTCAAACAGCTGAAGCTGTTCAACCGCATCACCAAGGTAATGATGGAAAATCTCGTCACTGGTCAGGATGTGCATGCCTGAAAAGGTATCTGGCGTCAGAAGATAATAAATCGCCGTGCCGGTGCTGCGCACGCCCAGATAGCGGTTGCCCGGATTACAGGTTTCAAAGGATCGAAATGTTTCGGCGTAATAGCCGCCTTCGGGATGAGGTTGCAGGCCGAGTTTTGCGATCAGGTCGTCAATCGTGATGGCATCTGGCATGGCGTACTTCCCTTTAATCAACGGCATTTATTTCCCGACATCATGACGAAAAAAGGGGAAAGGCGCAAACCTTCCCCCTGATATATTCAGCCCGACTTGATGGGGTCACACACCTAGTTGGTTTTGTGATCCATCTTGTCATGGTCCATTTCGCCGTGGTTCATCTCGCCATGATCCATGTCGCCCATGCCAGCCGGTCCTTTGGCAAGCGGACCAAGCACATTGATCATCACCGGCACATCACCCGCTTTTTCAAATTCAAGCGTCACGTTGATCATTTCGCCTTCGGTAAGCGGCTTTTTCAGGCCCATCAGCATGACGTGATAGCTGCCCGGCTTGAACATGACAGTGCCGTGCATCGGCACATCAATGCCGCCTTCGACCTGGCGCATCTTCATGACGTTGTTGGCCATGATGTGGGTATGAAGCTCGGTTTTTTCCGCCAGATCACTGCGTACGCCAACAACCCGATCCGCGTCACCGTGATTGACGACTTCAAGGAAAGCGACACCATTGCGCACCTGACCAAGCGACGCTTTGGACCATGCGTCCTTGATTTCGATATCCGCGGCGAAGGCGCTGGAAACAACAAACAGCGACGCAATGGTCGCAATAACAGCAAACAGTTTTTTCATGTGATTTCATCCGTCTTTTGGCCTGCAACACGCAGGCCGATTTCATCAATGGTCTTTGGTTTGAAATCAGACGGAAAGTGGTGGTGCACGCGAATGACGGATGCGCGGAATTTCATGTCCTGCCGCCACCCCGATCGCATGGGCATAGGTGATATGACCGACCTTTGACACCGGCGAAATGTCGGGCACACCCAGATCAACAAAAACACCATGATGGGTCGCACAAAGCGAACAGAACCCATGGGCGGCATTATTCTCGCCATCTGGCGTCGGCAAGTCACCCCCACCAAGCGACACGGCCCGAATACCATCCGGTGTGCAGATCAGCAAAAGATCACCGCCGGGTGCAGCCTGTGCGCCAGAAACGCCAATCCCCTGCCCGCCAAGAAGTGCCGTGATAAAGCCCGATTGCGTGACACCAGCCAGCAAAATAACACACGCCATGCCCCAGACCTGAAGCAAACGGCTTAGAGGTCGGACACAGCTGGCACTATGTGAGCAGGTAAAAACACGCATCGGTTTGATATGCACGATATAGCGGTCCCTCGCAATGACATTGATCATGTCGGTCCGGCCATTTGGGGCAATGATGCCAACGGTCCAAATATCAGGAAACCCCATCATGCCGTTTCACCGCAAAATTGTTCCGGCCATGCTCAATGCAGCCTATGGCCGTCATGCTCTAACAACAAAGGCCGGACTGATATCCGCCCGGCCTTTGATCCAAAAAACGTAATGCCCGCGCCATCAGATCATGTTACGCGCCTGAACCAGTTCATCGAACTTGTTTCCGTCAAGGAAACCAAGTGCGACGGTTGCTTCTTTCAGGCTGGACCGATCCTTATGCGCCTTTTTGGCAACGGCGGCTGCATTGTCATAGCCAATATGCGGCGCCAAGGCCGTCACCAGCATCAGACTTTGTTCGACATAGTGATCGATCTTTTCCTGATCGGCATCCAACCCGGCAATGCAATTATCCGCAAAGCTTGCGGACGCATCGGCGATCAGGCGGATTGATTGCAACAAGTTATAAATGATCACCGGTTTAAACACATTAAGGTCAAGATGCCCGTTTGATCCACCAACCGTAACCGCAACATGATTGCCAATAACCTGCGCGCAGACCATGGTCAGCGCCTCTGCCTGCGTCGGGTTGACCTTGCCTGGCATGATAGAGGACCCCGGTTCGTTGGCCGGCAGGACCAATTCACCCAACCCGCAACGCGGGCCCGATCCCAGCAGACGAATGTCGTTGCCGATTTTCATCAGGGACGTTGCAAGAACGTTCATAACACCCGACATTTCAACGCAGGCGTCATGGGCAGCCAAGGCTTCGAACTTGTTTTGGGCGGTTTCAAACGCAATACCGGTAATGTCAGATGCCTGTTTGGCAAATTCGACATCAAAGCCCTTTGGCGCATTCAGCCCGGTGCCCAATGCGGTTCCGCCCTGTGCGAGTTTACGTAAACGTTTCATCGCATCATCAATGCGGTCCAGACCAAATTCAATTTGCATGGCATAGCCGGAAAATTCCTGCCCAAGCGTCAGGGGCACGGCATCCTGCATATGGGTTCGGCCAATTTTCACGATATCGGCGAACGCTTTTTCCTTGGCTTCAAGAGTACTGCGCAGATGCTTTAACGCCGGTTTGAGGTTTTCTTCAATCTCGACCACGGCCGCAATATGCATGGCCGCCGGGAAACTGTCGTTCGATGACTGCCCACGGTTCACATGGTCATTGGGATGGACAGGATCACGTAGCCCCATCGGTTTACCAAGAATTTCACAGGCGCGGTTTGCGATCACTTCGTTGGTGTTCATGTTGGTCTGGGTACCCGACCCTGTTTGCCAGACAACCAGCGGAAAATGATCCAGCAACTTGCCATCGGCAACTTCGCGTGCCGCCGTTTCAATCGCCCGTGCAAGCTCCCCGTCCAGATTTCCAAGCGCGACATTGGCCCGCGCTGCGGCAAGTTTCTG
This sequence comes from Thalassospira lohafexi, assembly GCF_002844275.1. Lineage (GTDB taxonomy): Bacteria > Pseudomonadota > Alphaproteobacteria > Rhodospirillales > Thalassospiraceae > Thalassospira > Thalassospira lohafexi. The sequence goes on along the minus strand of NZ_NXGX01000004.1, from coordinate 89,614 downwards.
AATACCGAACGCCTTGATCAACGCGTCTGGCATCCGTTCCCCACCAATGCGAAAATTCTGGGTGGAACGCTGTGTTTGCGCCCCCCAATATCGGTCTGCGGGCACATCAATCGTCCCCATGGTATCTTGCTCGGTACGGGTGGTCACTTGATTGGTCACGATAGAAATCCTCCGTGTCAGAAAACAAACTGACCGGGGCGGGAAACCCGGCACGGCAATCCTCTCGGTACTGCCATTTTGGGAATATGGTCTGGAACCTGCCGTAACGCAAATCCGATTGAGACCAATTCTTAAAATGTCAGGCGATCTTCGTTTGGGCGTCTTGCCACGTCACAAGCTTGATGCCTGCGCGCTGAAGCTGCGAGATGGTTTTCTGCGACGGCACCAGATCCGTGATGATCCCGGTCAGGGCCTCAATCGGGGCGACATTTTCAAGATAACGCTGATCAAATTTGGTGTGATCCACCATCAACCAGGTTTCGTCAGACCGTTCCATCATCGAACGTTTGACCGCAACCGCACGCCGGTTTACATCACTAAAGCCCGGCCAAGAGACACCCGACGCACCGATAAAGGCGATATTGGCGTGAAACCGGCGCAGGAAATCAATGGTGTCACTTCCGTACACGGCATTTTCGCGAACATCAAAAACGCCCGGACACATCACCACATCATCACGGTCGGGCATATCGCCCATGCCATGAACCACCACATAACAGTTGGTGATAAACGTACGCGCCTGCGTCCCGCCATTCACTGCAAGATACGGTGCCAACTGGGCCACTGTTGATCCGGCATCAATCATCACAACATCACCCGGGCGCACCAGATTGGCCGCAAGCATACCAATACGGTCCAGTCCGGCCACTGCGGTTGATTGACGTTCGATCAGGTCAGGCTGATGTCCCATGGGCTGCGCCGATGCCCCGCCGAACTCGCGCTTGATCAAGCCATCTTCGCTGAGCGCATCAAGATCACGGCGAATGGTTTCGGTCGCAACGTCGAATCGCTCCGCCAATGTGGCAACTCTCACATGCGGATGGAGCTTGAGTTCCTGCAGAATGCTCTGCTGGCGTTGTTTTTTTCCAATTCGCAAAGCAATTCCTCCCCCAATACTGGCGTTTTACCTGACTTAAAGAGCACTTTAGCAATATTGATGGAAACCTTTTGTTACAGTTTTGTGTTGATTTCCAAACTTTTTCAAATTCATAATGTTGGGAAAAGCAACAATACCAAAACCACAAAACCACAAAATCGCTGGGAAAACCCGGCTTTCATAGGGAAGAAAGGTCACAACATCGTGTTTTCACATTCGAAAAAAACAGACACATTGAAGCTCACCACCTTGTTCGCAGCAATCGGTATGGTTGGCATGGCATCCGCTCCGGCTCATGCGGCGGACGATTGCATTGCGCGTGGCGATCTTGATCAGATCTATTGCGATATGGATGGCGATCTGGTTGCAGATGCACCGGCTGCGGATCAGCTGGTTGATCCCGATACCCTCGTCTTTGCCTATACCCCGGTCGAAGACCCAGCGGTTTATGCAGACATCTGGAATCCGTTCCTTGAACATCTCGAAAAAGTCACTGGCAAAGACGTTCACTTCTTTGCAGTTCAGTCGAACTCTGCCGAAGTTGAAGCCATGCGTTCAGGCCGCCTGCATGTTGCCGGCTTCTCGACCGGGCCGACCCCGTTTGCGGTGAACCTTGCCGGTGCGGTTCCATTTGCCCTGATGGGTGCGGATGATGGTCGTTTTGGTTATACGCTTCAGCTTTATACCCGCACCGACAGCGGCATTGACACGGTTGCCGACCTTAAGGGCAAGCGCGTTGCGCACACCTCACCGACCTCGAACTCGGGCAACCTTGCTCCGCGTGCACTTCTTCCGGGTCAGGGCATCGTTCCTGAACAGGATTACGAAGTTGTCTATTCCGGTTCGCACGACCAGTCGATCCTTGGCGTTGTTGCCGGCGACTATGACGCAGCCCCGGTCGCATCCGAGGTGGTTGAACGTATGGCGCAGCGTGATCTTTATGATCCCAAAGAAGTCAAAATCATCTACGAGAGCAAGCCCTTCCCGACCACCTCGTTCAACTATGCCCACAATCTGAAGCCTGAACTGGTCGAGAAAATCAAAGAAGCCTTCTTTACCTTCGACATGAAGGGCACTGCCCTTGGCGAAGAGTTCAAAGGTGTCTCGAAATTCCTGCCGATCACCTATCAGGATGACTGGGCGGTTATTCGCGAAATTCAGGCTGCCAACGGTGTTAAATACACCCCTGACAACCTGAAATAATTCACACCATCGCACACCACAGCAGGGCCTGATGATTTCGGGCCCTGCAATGGCCCATTTATATCCGGGGTAACGCAATGCTGCGTATCAAAGAACTCGTAAAACGCTATGGCGACGAAAAGGCAGTGTTGAAAAACCTGAACCTTGAAGTGCCGGGCGAAAGTGTCGTTTCAATCATCGGCGCGTCTGGCGCTGGTAAAAGTACCTTGTTGCGCTGTATTAACCGCCTTGTTGAGCCATCTTCAGGCTCCATCGAATTGAACGGCACAGAACTGACCAAGCTGGAAGGCAAATCGCTGCGCCTCGCGCGTCGCCGCATTGGTATGGTGTTTCAGGGCTTTAATCTGATTGAACGCCTGACGGTCATGGAAAACGTCCAATCTGGCCGTCTCGGTTACCTTCCGGCATGGCGCGCTGTCAGCCGCAAATATCCGCAAGAAGACATCGACCGCGCTTTCCATCTGATGGAACGTGTCGGTATTGCCCATTATGCCAATAAACGTGCGAGTGAACTTTCCGGTGGTGAACGCCAACGTGTTGGTGTTGTGCGCGCCCTGATGCAGGAACCGGAAATTCTGCTGGCCGACGAGCCGACCGCATCGCTTGATCCGAAAACATCGCGTCAGATCATGGAACTGTTGCGCGCACTCGCATCCGAGCTGCAGCTGCCGGTTCTGATCAACATCCACAACGTTAACGAAGCCAAGGAATATACCCAGCGTATCGTTGGCATGCGGTTTGGTCGTATCATCTTTGACGGTGAACCTGTCGATCTGAGCAACGACGCCATGGATGAAATCTATGCCGGTGTTCCGGCTGAAGAACGCGGCGGCGCCGAAAGCAGCACTCATTTGCGTGAGGTTGCGGCAAAATGAATACGACCGTTGAAAAAACGGGTCGCACCTGGAAAAAGCCTCCCTTCATCGCCAATCCGGCGATCCGTTGGGCGCTGATCATTGGGATTGCGGCCTATGTCTGGTGGGCGATCACGACCCTGCCATTCGACTGGGAACGTATTCAGCAAGGCATCCCGCGCGCCATACGTATCTTTAAGGGGGCCTTCCCCCCCAGCTTCCTGCGCGGTGAATTGCTGTTTGACGGCTTTATGGAAAGCATCAAGATTGCGATTGTCTCGACCTTGCTTGGTCTGGCTCTTAGCATTCCGATTGCCTTTGCATCGGCCTCAAACGTTGCGCCCAAATGGCTTTACACCATCGGGCGCGGCGTGATCATCGTCGCCCGTTCCTTCCATCCGGTGATCGTTGCCATCCTGTTTGTGAAGGCAGTTGGTTTTGGTCCGCTGGCTGGCATCTTGACCCTGACCATCTATTCCATCGGGTTCGTGGCCAAAATGTTGGCCGAACGGATTGAGGAAATCGATTGGGGTCAGGTCGAAGCTATCAAAGCAGCCGGGGGTGGCACGTTCGTCACCATGCTCTATGCCGTGATTCCGCAAATCATGCCGCGTCAGATTGGTCTTTCGATCTATCAGCTTGATAGCAACCTGCGTGCATCCGCCATTGTTGGAATCGTCGGTGCCGGTGGTATCGGATCGACCCTGCTCAATGCGTTTGGACGCTATGACTATGACTTCGCGCTGGCGATTACGCTGTGCATCATTGCCGTTATCCTTGTCAGTGAAGCCATCAGCGGCCGGATCAGGAGGAACCTATGGTAGCCACCACACAAAATTCCGGCCCTGACGCCATCGCGCATCGCGAATGGGCGCGCTATACCTCCAAACAACGCTGGCAGCGTTTTGGGGCGATGGGGCTTGTCGCACTTGCGGTTGTCTGGTCACTATCGACGATCAATGTCATCTGGCCATGGTTGTGGGATGCCCCGCAACAGATGGGAGATCTGTTTGGTCGTATGTTCCCGCCTTCGCTTGAGGGCTGGAAAGACATCGCATGGACGCTTTTGGAAACGATCAATATCGCGACCATCGCGACATTCTTTGCCGTTTTCCTATCCTTGCCGATTGCGCTGATTTCGGCCCAAAACACAACGCCAAACCGCTATACCCTGTGGCTTGGCCGGTTCATTCTGGTGTCGTCACGCTCGGTCAACACCATTATCTGGGCATTGCTGTTTGTCGCGGTATTCGGCCCGGGTGTTCTGGCGGGTATTCTGGCCATCGTGTTCAGATCGCTTGGCTTCCTTGGCAAGTTGCTTGGCGAGGCGATTGAGGAAATTGACCGTGCCCCGATCGAGGCCCTTGAGGCAGTTGGTGCATCGCGGTTCAAAATCCTGATTTACGGGGTAATTCCGCAAGTCATGCCGACCTTCTTTGCCGTATCGATCCTGCGGTGGGACATCAACCTTCGCGAAAGCACGGTTCTCGGTCTTGTCGGGGCCGGTGGTATCGGCATCATCCTTCAGGGTGCGATTGATACTTTTGCCTGGCAAACCGTTGCGACGATCCTTCTGGCGATTATCGGCCTTGTCATCATTGGCGAGGCGATCTCGGCTTACCTGCGTAAGAAGGTGATCTAACGTGACAAGAACGTACGACCTTCTGGTCGTAGGCGGCGGCATCAATGGGGCTGGTATTGCCCGTGATGCCGCCGGTCGCGGACTGTCTGTTCTTTTGGTCGAACAGCGCGACCTTGCCTCGGCCACGTCTTCCTCCTCGACCAAACTTATCCATGGCGGCCTTAGATATCTTGAACATTACGAATTCCGGTTGGTGCGCGAAGCCCTTCAGGAACGTGAAGTTCTGTTGTCCGCAGCCCCGCATATCATCTGGCCCCTGACCTTTGTCTTGCCGCACCATAAAGGTTTGCGTCCGAAATGGATGCTGCGTGCCGGTCTGTTTTTGTACGACCATCTGGCACGGCGTAAACGCCTGCCCGGATCGCGTTCCGTATCACTTAACGGGACGCCCGAAGGTGATCCGTTAAAGGCAACATTTGGCAGCGGCTTTTCCTATTCCGACTGCTGGGTCGATGATGCACGTCTTGTTGTGCTTAATGCGCAGGACGCACAGGCACATGGCGCTGAAATTCGCACCCGAACACAGTGCAAAAGTCTGGTCCGTCATGCGGATCACTGGAACGCCCAACTGTCGCAAGACGATGGCTCAACGCAAGTGGTGCGGGCCCGTTCGGTGGTCAATGCCGCCGGTCCATGGGTAACCGAAATGGTGCAGAATGCCGGACTTGGGGATAAGGCCGCTGGCCTGCGTCTGGTCAAGGGCAGCCACATCATTGTCCCGCGCATTCACGACCATGATCATTGCTATATCTTCCAGAACGGCGATGGACGGATTGCCTTTGCCATCCCCTATCAGCGCGAATACACCCTGATCGGCACCACCGACATTCCCTATGACGGTGATCCGGCCAAAGTCAAAATCAGCAGCGATGAAATCGACTACCTGCTTGAACTGGTCAATGGGTATCTCGCCAAACCCGTCACACGCGATGAAATCGTTTGGGACTATGCTGGTGTGCGTCCGCTTTATGATGACAAGAACGCCAATGCATCCGCCGTGACCCGCGATTATGTGTTTGATCTTGATACCGGAGACACCGAAAACGCCCCGGCAATCCTGTCGATCTATGGCGGTAAAATAACCACCTATCGCAGGCTTGCCGAACACGCGATGCAAAAGCTTGGCCCGGTTCTGGGCAACACTGCACCAGACTGGACAGCCTCAGCCATCCTTCCGGGCGGGGATATGGAGGATGGCGATTTTGATCGTTTCCTTGCCACCGCCAAGGCGAGGCTTGACTGGGTACCAGATGCGCTTTTGCACCGTCTGGCCCGATGCTATGGCACGGCCCTTTACAAGATTATTGGCGATGCCTCTGAAATTTCACAATTAGGACAAGAGGTTGCGCCAAATCTGTATGAATGTGAGTTGCTCTACCTGATTGCCAATGAATGGGCCACCACCACAGACGATGTTTTGTGGCGCCGGACCAAGCTTGGCCTCGGGATGCAGTCTGATCAGGTCGACGCAGTTACCCACTGGTTTGCCACCCAAGCCCGACTTGGTCAGGCTGCACAATAACCCCAAGGAACACGAAACTTAATCGCGCAGGTCATCCCATTTGATGAATTCATGGGCAATGAAATCTTCCATCATTGCGCGCCACATGCGTTCAGCCATGTCTTCGTCAAAACCATCAATGCGACACTGTGCCTTTACCTTGGCAATCACATCCTCGATGCGGTCTTCATCACGGACCGCATCGCGGGATGGCTTAATCCGTGCGGCCTGTTCGATATAGTTCAACCGTTCGGCCATCAATGCGACCAACAATCGATCAACACGATCCACATTTTCACGAACGTCAGACATGGTTTCGCAGTGATTGGCTTTGGCAGACATGGCAGCAAGGTTTCCTGATGTGTTTTCATGACAAAAAAGGCGGTGATTTCTCACCGCCTGATCCGTTGCCTTAGTAAGCATATTCCTTGAACAGCGGATCGACCGATCCGTTCCATTCAGTTTCATATTTATCCAAAAATTCTTCAGCCAAGGTCCGACCGCTTTCAGCGACGTCTTCAAGGCTGTCAAGGAAGTGGCTTTCATCATCGCCGTAGCCATCCATGCGACCACGGTTTTTCAAGCCTTGCTTGGCGATTGCCAGAACTTCTTTGGACAGGTCCTGAACCGTGCCGTTTTTGAACTTGGTGGCAAGGGCCGTGCGCGGCACATCGTTACGCAATGCTTCGCGCTCGGAGGTGCTCAGGTCACTGACCAAATTCCATGCCGCGTCCAGTGCCGCATCATCATAAAGCAAGCCAACCCAGAAGGCCGGCAACGCACAAATGCGCTTCCACGGGCCGCCATCCGCCCCACGCATCTCAAGAAACTTCTTAAGACGCACTTCCGGGAAGGCTGTGGTCATATGATCTGACCAGTCATTCATGGTCGGGCGTTCACCAGGCAAAACATCAAGTTTGCCATCCATGAAATCACGGAACGATTTGCCCGCCGCATTGATGTATTTGCCATCGCGGTAGACAAAATACATCGGCACATCAAGCATGTAATCGACATAGCGTTCAAAGCCAAAACCGTCTTCAAACACAAACGGCAACATGCCGCATCGATCCGGGTCGGTATCGGTCCAGACGTTCGACCGTGCAGACAGAAAACCACTTGGTTTGCCATCAACAAACGGGGACGCGGCAAATAAGGCCGTGGCAACTGGCTGCAAAGCCAAAGACGTTCTGAATTTTTTGACCATGTCGGCCTCGGACGCGTAGTCCAGATTGACCTGAATGGTCGAGGTCCGCAGCATCATATCAAGGCCGAGATTACCGACCTTTGGCATATATTCGCCCATGATCGCGTAGCGCCCCTTGGGCATCCACGGGATATCCTCACGCGCCCATTTCGGATTATGCCCGACACCAAGCATATCGATGCCAAGACCATCGCAAATTTCGCGCACTTCATGAAGATGGGTATGAACTTCACCACAGGTCTGGTGAATGTTTTTAAGTGGAGCACCCGACAATTCAATCTGACCGCCCGGTTCGAGAGATACAGAACATTTGTCTTTGGTAAGGGCAATCACATTGCCGTTTTCAATGACCGGTTCCCAGTCAAATCTTCGGGCAAGTTCGGTAAGAAGGGTTTTAACACCGCGTTCCCCTTCGTAGGGGATCGGGCGAAGATCATCGCGGGTAAAGGCGAATTTTTCGTGTTCGGTACCGATGGCCCAGTCACTTTTTGGCGTAGAGCCGGACTCGAACCATTCGACAAGCTGGCGCCGGCTTTCAATAGCCGGACTATCACCAGTGGAGGCGCTGACAGTCATAAGGGCTTCCCCTAATCTCTCGTGACCGGTTGGTTAGACCAATCGCCGAGGCGATCCTGAAACACCGTTAAAGCAGCAATTGCCGCCGTTTCAGCACGCAGGATTCGCGGACCGAGACTGACAGGTGTGGCAAAAGACTGTTTGCGGATACGTTCAAGTTCGTCGGCGCTAAAGCCGCCTTCAGGTCCAATCACGAGTGCATGGTTAATAACATTGACATTGTCGATAGCCGAGCCAGCGCCCTTTGCCAATAGCTGACTTAGCACTTCACCAATTGGTGACCCGGATCCCGTTTCGTCACAGAACAGCAAATGGTGGTTTTCCGGGCAATTTGCCACCCAATCGAGAAGACGCACTGGTTTAAATATTTCTGGCACCGTCAGGCGTTCGCACTGCTCGGCCGCTTCAATCACCTGTGCCTGCAAGCGATCAAGGCGGACTTTGTCGGTAATGCCGTGCTGGGTAATGACGGGTTGTAACCGTCCGACTCCCATCTCGACGGCCTTTTCGATCAGGAAATCAAGCCGCTGCTTTTTGATCGGGGCAAAGACAAGTGTCGGCCCAACTTCGGTCCCTTGTGCACGCAATTGACTTTCAACGGCAACACTTCCCTTCTTTTTGCGAAGTTCGTTAATGGTTGCCAACCATTCGCCATCAAGACCATTAAATATCTTTACCGGCGTTCCGGGCTTGAGCCGCATCACATGTTCAAGGTAATGAGACTGTTCAGAGGAAAGTTCGATCTCGCATCCCGGCGTGATAGGATCAGAGACGAAAAGGCGTTGGCGCGCACGGGTGGCGTCTGCTGTCATGGATATCCTCAAACATAGCCCAAAGCCGATAAATGGCCGGGTTCGAATTCGTTAGGCGTTACATAGGTCGATTATGACACAGGTCAACCAACCAATACAGACTGGCAAAAACGACATGCCCCAAGACGGCTGGATTGACCGTTTTGTACCAGCCCCCGCACGCCCCTATCTGAAATTGCTGCGCCTTGACCGGCCGATTGGCACGTGGCTTTTGCTGTTGCCCTGCTGGTGGTCAACCGCCATGGCGGGCGGCATAACCGCCGACATCACCGCAAAGCAGATTGTCATCATGATGGCACTGTTTGGGGTTGGTGCCCTGATCATGCGCGGGGCTGGGTGCGTGATCAATGATCTGGCGGACCGTAATTTTGATGGCAAGGTCGAACGCACCACCACGCGCCCGCTTCCCAGTGGTCAGGTAAAAGTCTGGCAGGCGTTACTATTCCTTGGTGTCATCTTGTTGCTGGGCCTCGCCATTCTGGTGCAGTTCCGTATTGAGGCGATCATTGTCGGCGTTTGTTCCTTACCGATCATCATCACCTATCCGTTTATGAAACGCGTCACCTATTGGCCGCAGGCCTGCCTTGGTCTGGCGTTTAACTGGGGTGCCTTGGTCGGGTGGACGGCGGTAACCGGAACGGTGGAACCCGCCGCCATTGCAATGTACGCCGCCGGGTTCTTCTGGACGCTGGGCTATGACACGATTTATGCCCATCAGGACAAGGACGATGATGAAAAAATCGGTTTGAAATCACTGGCCCTGCGTCTGGGGGATGCAACCCCGAAATGGGCCAAGGGGTTTTATACCATGACCACGCTTTTGCTTGGCGTTGCCGGGATGCTGGCCGATCTGCACTGGTCGTATTTCGTCCTTCTGGGCCTTGCAGGCATTCATCTTGGCTGGCAGGTCGCGACGGTGAAACTTGATGATGCGGCAAACTGCCTGAAACGATTTAAATCCAACCGCGATTACGGTTTGCTGGTTCTCGGCGCAATCGTGATTTCGCACCTGATTGCCATTGCCTGATATCCAACGCGGTGGGGCTGGGTTTTTGAAATCAGCACACCATCTGTCTGATATCATTTTGTTTATAAGGGCGTGTTTATGACTGCACCGCTGGCCTTGATGATTGCCGGATTGATCCTTGCGGGGGTTGGCGCCCAATGGATGGCGTGGCGTGCTGGCGTGCCCGCCATCGTGTTGCTTTCGGCCCTCGGACTGATTCTTGGTCCGGGGACCGGGTTGCTGGATCCGGTGACCGATTTTGGCGCGCTGTTACAGCCCCTTGTTGCGGTTGCGGTGGCTGTCATCCTGTTTGAAGGCGGTCTGGCACTCGATTTTCGCGAACTCCGCCACAGTGTGAGCGGCATCTTGCGCCTCACCACCATCGCCCCGCTTTTGGCGTGGCTTCTTGGTGCGTTTGCAGCCCACTATCTGGCCGATTTGTCATGGCCGGTAGCCGCCCTGTTTGGCGGGATCATGATTGTCACGGGTCCAACCGTGATCGCGCCACTATTGCGCCACGCGCGTATGGCCAAACATCCCAGTACGCTTTTGAAATGGGAAGGCATTGTTAATGACCCGATTGGCGCGCTGTTTGCCGTTCTGGCCTATGAAATCATTGTCGCCAGCCAGCGGGGAAACGGCCTGAGTGCCGCGATTGGGCATCTGGCCTTTAACATCCTGATTGCCATTGCAATTGGTCTGGTCGCCGGGCTTTGCACCGTGCAGGTGTTTCGTCGGGGCTGGATACCTGAATTCCTTAAGGCGCCGCTGGTTCTGGGTGTCCTTCTGACCTGCTTTGCCGGGGCCAATATTGTTCAGGAAGAAACCGGACTTTTGGCGGTCACCGTATTGGGACTTGTCATTGGCAATGCACATTTGATGGCGATTGATGAAATCCGCCGGTTTAAGGAAACCCTGACCGTCATTCTGGTTTCAAGTGTCTTCATCATTCTGACCGCGACATTGGAATGGTCGATGGTTGAAGAACTCACATGGGGGCATGGGCTTTTTGTCGCAGCGATGCTGTTTGTTGTTCGGCCTGTCTCAATCATCGGCGCATTGTCCTTTTCCAAAATAAACTGGCGCGAACGCATTCTGGTGGGCTGGATTGCCCCGCGCGGGATTGTCGCCGTCGCCATCTGCGGCCTGTTTGGTACCGAGCTTGTTGAACTGGGATATGCCGATGGCGCGCTTTTGATCCCGCTTGCCTTTGCCATGGTGTTTTCCACGGTTGTGTTGCACGGCTTTTCAATTCGCCCGATGGCGCGATACCTTGATCTTGCGGTCAATGGGCCGCCCGGTGTGTTGATTGTCGGTGCACACCGCTGGACCATTGATCTCGCCACCCGTCTGGATGAACTCGACATCCCGGTGGTGATTACCGATTCACGCTGGCACAGCCTGCGCACGGCCCGCGAGGCCGGGTTGACCACGTTTTACGGTGAAGTCCTGTCCGAAGTGTTTGAGCATCACCTTGATACATCCGCCTTGGGCAAGCTGATCGCCACCACAGATAACGATGCATACAACACGCTTGTCTGCACCGACTTTGCCCCGGAATTCGGGCGCCGGTCGGTCTTTCAGACCGGCATTCATCGCGCGCCCGAAGATCGCAGTCGCCACAGTGCTAGTCAAACACTGGGTGGCCTGCCATTTTGTTCCGATCCACTGACCACTGATGACATTCGCAATGCCTATCGCAATGGGGCCAGCATCCGACAAACCCGACTGACCGACAGTTTTGGCTGGGACGATTTTCTGGGGCATCATGAACAGGCACCGCCGGTATTGGCACTCGTGCGCGGCAATCAGCTTTTTATCGGCACAGACATCCCCAAGGCCAAGGCACGTGATGTGATTTTATATCTGGGCAATGGTGAAACAGATAGCACGGCGTAAAGAACCGCTTGCTCCACAGGGTCAAAGCCGATACTCCCGGCACATGATCATAGCCAAAGCACCAAAGCCCAGAGCACCCAAACCATGAGCGAAAACGTCTTTGCCGATGCCTTGGTACCCGACGTCGACGATCCGCAATTTGCCGATCTGATCGAAACCTTTACCGTGCCTGCGCGCGTACCGCTTGCACCGGAAATCGAGATGCATCTGGCGACCCACATCACCCCGCTTTGGCAGGCGACCGAGGATATGCTGGGCGTGCTTGATATCCCGCCCCCCTATTGGGCCTTTGCATGGCCGGGTGGGCAGGCCATCACGCGCTACATCCTTGATCATCCCGAAATGGTCAGCGGTAAGCGGGTTCTTGATTTTGCCTGTGGTGGTGGCATGCAGGCCATTGCATGCGTCATGGCCGAGGCAGGCGAAATTTTGGCCAATGACATTGATCCTGTGGCCATCACTGCAACGCGTCTGAATGCCAAGCACAACGGCGTTGCCTTCCCGACCACGACCGATAACCTTGTCGGCACCAGTGCGCCGGAAAAACGCTGGGATGTGATTTTTGCCGGCGACGTTTGTTATCAGCAGGACATGGCAAATGCCGTTCTGCAATGGCTGATGGCGGAAGCCCGCCTTGGCACGCGGGTTATTCTGGCCGATCCGGGGCGGACTTATGCCCCGACCCATAACATTGACGAGCTGGAAACCTATGAGGTCCCAGTCGATGTCGCCGTCGAGGACACCGATACAAAATTCACCCGAATCTGGCAGTTACTGCCAGATCGGGGAAATTCTGTTTAATCGCTGATCGCGTTAGCTCGCAATGCTCTTCACACAGCTGTTGAGCTCGTTAATGCCGTTAAACACGAACTGAATGTTTTTGGAAATGTCGTGGGTAACACTTGTCTGTTCTTCGACAGCAGACGCAACCGTGTTGACATAATCACTTACCGATCCAGCCGATTCCGAAATTTCCCGTGTTGAATCAACCACCCGCTTGGTAATGCTCAGCATCGAGTTGATTTGCACCTCAATCTGGTCGGTTGCCTTGGCTGTTTGGGTCGCAAGATTTTTGACCTCGCCTGCGACAACGGCAAAGCCCTTGCCCGCATCGCCTGCGCGTGCGGCCTCAATCGTGGCGTTAAGCGCCAAAAGGTTTACCTGCTCGGCCAGATCGCGAATGATCTGGACCACCCCGGACATTGACTCCGACGTGCTTTCAAGTTCCGTGCGAATGCCATCGGCCATTTCAGATTTGGCAACGATATCATTCACCGCGATCTGGGACCGGTGCATGCTTTCACTGATTTCCTGGATGGCCGCCAGCATTTCCTCGGATGCACTGGCAACCGCCTCGGCACTGGCACTTGATCCTTCGGCGAGTTCTTCCGCGGTTGTGCGGGTCATGACCTGCTTGGTAACATCGGAGGCATATTTAACAACTTTGAACGGTCGCCCGTTCATGTCAAAAACCGGGTTGTAGCTGGCGCTGATCCAGACTTCCTTGCCGCCCTTGCCCATGCGTTTGAACTCACCAGACTGATACTCGCCCCGTCTTAGCGCCGCCCAGAAAGCTTTATATGCATCAGTTTTGACATATTCGGGATCAACGCACATGCTGTGATTTCGGCCTTTCAACTCAGCCAGCGTGTATCCCATTGCGTTCAGGAAATTGTCATTGGCATCAATAATCGTCCCGTCCAACTCGAACGAAATTACGGCTTGGGACTTTCCAATGGCATCTATCTGGCCTTCATAATCCGCCGCACGCAGCTTTTCGACCGTAACGTCAGTTGCGTATTTGACGACTTTGAACGGTCGACCATTCATATCAAGGATCGGATTATAACTGGCTTGAATCCAGACTTCCTTGCCGCCCTTGCCAAATCGCTGATACTCGGCGGACATGTATTTTCCAGACCGAAGCGTTTCCCAGAATTTCTTGTATTCCGGACTTTTTGCGTACGCCGGATCGACAAAAATCTGGTGATGCTTGCCCTGCACTTCCGCAAGCGTATAGCCCATTACATCAAGGAAATTCTGATTGGCCGTCAGGATCTTTCCGTCCATGTCAAATTCAATGACAGCTTGTGACTTTCCGATCGCCTCAATCTGGCCAGCATAGTCGGCCTTTTGGCGTTTCTGATCAGTTACATCGCTGGCGACTTTGAAAACTTTGTAGGGCTTGCCATGTTTGTTGAGAACCGGGCAATAGGTCGCCTGAATCCACACATCCTTGCCACCTTTGCCAAAACGATGGAACTCAGCTGTGAAAAACTCCCCGGCGGCAAGTCTTTCCCAGAATTCTCTGTATTCGGGGCTTTTTGCATATTCCGGATCAACAAACATGCTGTGATGTTTGCCTTTAACCTCTTCAAGCTCATATCCAAGCAGTGACAGAAAGTTTTTGTTCGCGGTGAGGATCTTGCCATCCATCGTGAACTCGATTGTGCCCTGCGACAGCTTGATCGCGTCGATGATGTGCCCATCATCGTTTCGTGCACCAAACATCATCTTCTCCCTCTATATCAACAAGGCCCACCTTAGCCTTGATACGCGCATTTCCAGTTGCAGGAAACGGCATCCCCAGTACTTCCCCCCAGAAGCATCGTTTGTTCGGATGTTAGGCACACTTTACCCAATCATCCCAGATCGTTCCACCTTATCAGTCGGTTAATCTGTTTGTGTACCAGCGTTATGTTGCCAGGAATTTATCTATTGCCGTCAAAATCCAGCAACGCAATCTTTAGTTGCATAATAGATGTTCACAGAAACTGATCAAAATGAAACGCTATTTCGGAACACTAGTTCTACGTGGTGTCGGATTGTCCGTTTTTAAATAGCGCCCCACCAGTTTTCGTCGCAATTCTGCATCGTCAATCAACTGTAAAACGAATGTTGGATGCGGTGCATACCCGGCGCGTTTTACGATCTGGCAGAACATTTCCCATTGGCTGCGCGCGGCAAAACGTCGATTTCGCACGGGAATATCGACAAGTGCAAAGGTATCGCCGTGATCAAATACGTGTCCGGCAACAGACTGGTAACTGCCAACCCGGCCTGTCTTCAGCCCGCAATCAAGTGTGATGTTTATGCCGTCGAGCTGACAGTATTGGTAATGATCGGGCACTGATTCCGTGCTGTGCATATGACTAAGCTGCGTGGGTGTTAGCCATGTAACCGCCACCCTGACTGTCGTCCCCGGCGAGGATGCCAAAGTTGCCGGAAGTGCGCCATAACCAGCCATATGCGCCGAATAGACAATATCGTGGTTGGCCATCCAACCAAACGTCACCGGAACAGGTTCTTCATGATGATGGGGTGGTGCGAATTTGCGGGCCAATTGAACTGGCGCACGGTTGGACCCAACGGCCAGAACCGGGGTCCGTCCAGCCGTCGAGCGGTCTATATCACCTGCAACCATCTTCCTGATTGTGCCATCCGCAAACAGGAAATCATAATCTGGCGCGTCATAGGGATACAAAAACGCGCGCAGGATTTCCTGCGCGCGTGGATGCTGTTCGATCTGTTCACGCAACACGGGATCCGTGATTTTATGCGCATCAGAAATCGAAAACATGCAAAAGTCTGTCCGGCTTAGTCTTCGACAACGCGATAACGGCAATTGCAGTTATCGACATGTTGCCACGCCAGCTTTGACCATGCCTTTTCGGCATCTTCAAAAGTTTTATACGGACCATGGCGTTCTTCTTCGCCACCGACCGGGGTTTCAAATTCGGTGGTTTCATATTCACCACCGACAACCCAGTATTCGTCAAAACGTTCGATGCGATACCGCGAGTTTGCGTCATCGACCGACTGCCAGGCCATTTTAGACCACTGTTTTTCCGCGTCTTCGAAGCTGCCAAACGGACCAACTTTGGTTTCTTCGCCAATCGGCTTATCAAAACCGGTATCCTGATAGGTGCCCCCGATAACCCAATATTTGGCCATCTGTGCGTCCTTCATGCTTTTGGTGATTTGCCATGCCGCGCGCTGTGGGTCACGCGACTCAATTCCTTGCCCTTGTATACCGAAATGATACGTCAACCAAAACCGCAAAGTTTCGTATAACCTTGCAACGCAGCATCCCGACTGTATTTGGGGACGCCGTTACAAAGTTACAAACGCTTCTTTGCCAACAAGCATGGTTGTCCCCAGACGCAGCAAAGCGTATGAAGACAATCAGATTTTAGTGCTCAGCAGATGACAGGTGCCATGCCCTATCAATCCCTTCGTGACTTCATGGATGCGCTGGAAAAAACCGGCCGTCTTGTTCGTGTCACTGAACCGGTTTCCCCCAACCTTGAAATGACAGAAATCCAGACGCGTCTTCTGGCCGAAGGCGGCCCGGCGGTGTTGTTTGAAAATGTTGTCGGGGATGACGGCAAAAAATATGACATGCCGGTTCTGGTCAATCTGTTTGGCACGGTAGACCGCGTGGCAGAGGGCATGAACAGAAAGCCCGAAGAACTGCGCGAAGTCGGCGAAACGCTGGCCTTCCTCAAACAGCCCGAACCGCCCGGCAGCCTCAAGGAAGCCTTTTCGATGCTGCCGTTGGCCAAGACCGTGATGGCGATGAAACCCAAAACGGTTTCCAAGGCCCCGTGCCAGGAAATCGTCATGACGGGCGATGATGTTGACCTGTCAAAAATCCCCATTCAGTCGTGCTGGCCAGGCGAACCGGCTCCGCTGATTACATGGCCGCTGGTCGTGACCCAAGGACCGTCGGCCGGCAAAAATGGCGGCGACAAACGCGATGTGTTTAATCTTGGCATCTATCGCATGCAGGTGCTGGGCAAGAACAAAACCATCATGCGCTGGCTCAAACATCGTGGTGGTGCGCAACATCACGCGCGCTGGAAAAAGGAAAAGCCCGATCCGCTGCCAGCGGCAATCGTTCTCGGTGCCGATCCTGGCACCATTCTGGCCGCCGTAACGCCTGTGCCCGATACTCTTTCGGAATATCAGTTTGCCGGGCTTCTGCGTGGTGCCAAGGTCGAACTTGTGGACTGCAAAACCGTCCCGCTTAAAGTACCCGCCACCGCCGAGATTGTGCTGGAAGGCTATGTCTCGCTGGATGAATACGCGCCCGAAGGCCCTTATGGCGATCACACGGGCTATTATAACTCGGTCGATGATTTCCCGGTGTTTAACATCACCGCGATCACCATGCGCAAAGACCCGATTTACCTCTCGACCTTTACCGGTCGCCCGCCAGATGAACCCTCGGTTCTGGGCGAAGCATTGAATGATGTGTTTGTGCCGATCCTGCAGCAGCAATTTACCGAAATCGTTGATTTCTGGCTGCCGCCCGAAGGATGTAGCTACCGGATTGCAGTGGTGTCGATGAAGAAGGCCTATGCCGGTCATGCAAAGCGCGTGATGATGGGCGTTTGGTCGTTCCTGCGTCAATTCATGTACACCAAATTCGTCATTGTCGTGGATGACGACATTGATGTGCGTGACTGGAAAGACGTCATGTGGGCGATATCGACCCGTATGGACCCGGTGCGCGATATCACCACGGTGACCGACACCCCGATTGATTATCTTGATTTCGCCTCCCCGGTTAGTGGTCTTGGCGGCAAGCTTGGCCTTGATGCCACCAACAAGTTCCCCGGCGAAACCAACCGCGAATGGGGCGAAAAAATCTATATGGACGATGACATCATCGACCGTGTCGATCAGAAATGGGACCGATACGGACTGCCCGGTTCAGGTAAGAAAATCTGGAAAGACTAAGATCGGTTCAATCGCGGGATTAAATCCCGTGAAAAACCATATCCAATGCGTTGGTGAGTTTGAAGGCATCTTCAAATTCACCGACCTTCTCCCCCAATTCAGATGTGCTGAGCGTCGCTATAAACTGCGGCAACAGCACCCAATCATCCCCACCAATTTTAATCACCGGATTAAGCCTGTCGGCAGGTTTTGGGAATTGGGAAACCGGTTTTAGGGGAACCACGACGCGGGTGCGCAGGTCCGATAGCAGATCCGACTGTGCATCAACGACATACCCGGTTTCAAACCGGAAAATATCACCTTTTGCCATCAGAATTTTCGATGGGATGCCAACGGGATACCCTGTCGATCAACATAGCTGTTACTGGCATCGATCGCCGCCTTGTTTTCCTGCTTCCAAAGGACAGCACGCTGCTTGGCGACAGCTTCGCGCAAACCCAATTCAGCAGTGCGGGAAATATTGATCCCCAGCGCCTTTGCTTCGTTCAAAAGATCAACATCTAGACTGATATTGGTAGGTTTTCGGTGTGGTTTGGCAGCGGTGCCCGTCATTTCGACCTACCCTTCATGCGCAAAATTTATGCGCATATTTTACCAACAAACCGACATTAACTCAATTGCGGAAAAACAGCCAGTGATCGCCATTGCCTGCTGGTTCTTGCGAATAGAAGAACTGCGGCGCATCGCACATGAAATCATCGACCCGGATCGCAAAGTTGCACAGCCTGTCATCGCCGATCACCTCGGCCATGAACTCGGTGCTGTTTTCCTGCCAGCTCATGACCGGCGGGGCGGTTTCATCATGAATGCACAGCGCAACCTGTTCGGAGCTTTCAAACGGAAGATAGCGGACTTCACTTTGGTCCTTGCCACCATGATTAGTGACAAACAGCATTGCAAATCGCGGTCCATCAGGACTGTCCAGATCAACCCAACCCGCAACCCGATCAACCACATCATCACAGGTAAAGTCACCGGTCAGCATCTGATGACGGTAGTTTTGCGCATATTGACCACCCTGAATGCGCATTTCGGAATAAAGCTGATTGGCGGATACCGGATCGACCGTGTTCCCATCATTCAGAGGCGTCTCAACATCTGCATTTGGACTTTCGTCGGCATACGCAAGACCGCCCAGCCCAGCAGAGATCGCGAAAAAAAGCCCCATCAACATTGCCTGCTTGCTCATATTTTTTCCGTGTGTATTTCGGCTTTCATAGCCATTTATGTGCCGTTTTTTTGAGTATAGCAAAACGGCAATAAAAATCGTCAAAAGACATGCCCTTGCCGATCCCCCTTTATCGCGCCACCTTTGGGGCAGCAAGGCAAATGAACAAAAGACGAAACCTCTTTTTGTTTCGCCCCTTTGCGAATGCGCCTGCGCGCCCTATAAAGTAGCCATCACATTCCGAATTAAGGGAGCTTCCATGCCCAAGACCGACATGACACTTGATCGCATCACCGATCTTCTGGCCCGTGCAAAAAAAGCCGGTGCCGATGATGCCGACGCCGTTTATGTCGAAGGAACGTCGCTTTCGGTGGCCCAGCGTCTGGGCAAGATGGAAAAGCTTGAACGTTCCGAAGGGGCTGATCTTGGCCTGCGGGTTCTGATTGGCAAAAAACAGGCGGTTGTTTCATCTTCCGACACCAGCGATGCTGCCTTGAATGAACTGATCGAACGCGCGGTCGCGATGGCCAAAAACGCACCAGAAGACCCCTATTGCGGGATTGCTGATCCGTCTGAACTGGCCGAAACGTTCGATGTTGACGCACTTGAGCTGTGCGAACCGGGCGAAGTCGATCAAGCAAAAATGATCGAATGGGCAACCGCCTGCGAGGAAGCTGCACGGTCAGTCGAAGGCATCACCAATTCGGAAGGATCCGAAGCTGGCTGGGGCCGTCATCAAGTCACTTTGGCGGCAACCAACGGCTTTGCCAATTGCTATGCCGGGTCCGGCAGCCACATTTCGGTATCGGTTATTGCCGGGACGGGAACGGCAATGGAGCGCGATTATGATTATGACAGTGCCGTCTTTTCGACCGATCTGCGCGATCCGGTCGATATTGGCAAAAAAGCCGCCGAAAAAACCCTGCGTCGCCTGAACCCGCGCAAGGTCAAAAGCGCGCACGTTCCGGTGATTTTGGACCCACGTGTATCGGCCTCCATCGTTGGTCACCTGTCCGGTGCAATCAATGGATCGGGCATCGCGCGCGGCACCAGCTTCCTGCTCGATGCGATGGGCAGCGAAGTTTTCGCCCCGCATATCAACATCATTGATGACCCGCATCGCAAACGCGGTCTTCGCTCCAAACCGTTTGATGCCGAAGGTGTCGCCAATCAGAAACGTCACCTGATTGAAAATGGTGTTCTGAAAACCTGGATCATGGATTTGCGCTCTGCCCGTCAGCTGGGCCTGAAATCGACAGGCAACGCATCGCGCGGGGCCGGCAGCCTTCCGGGGCCATCGACCACCAACCTGTATATGGAACCGGGCACCATTTCGCCCGCCGATATGATCAAGGAGATCAAATCGGGGCTCTATATCACCGAAATGATCGGCAGCAGTGTCAACGGTGTGACCGGCGATTATTCGCGCGGCGCATCGGGGTATTGGATCGAAGATGGCGAATTGGTCTATCCGGTATCGGAAATCACAGTCGCAGGGAACCTGAAAGACATGTTTAAAACGGTCGTTCCGGCAAGAGATCTGACTTTTAAATACGGCACCAATGCCCCGACGCTGCGCATTGATGGAATGACGTTGGCTGGTCAGTAAAACGCCGGCTTAAAGTTGCCAGCCCCCTAATAAAAACGCCCGGTCCAAGTGGAACCGGGCGTTTTTATTTGTGCTGATCGTCTAATTGAAACCGAAATGGATTACCTTAGGCTGCGCGAATTTTACTCACGAATGTGTCGGTGGCCCCTTTAAGCGTATTGAAGTTCTGCGACAGCATATCAACCGCTGTCAGCACATCGCCCGACGCCGTACCAGCCTCATTCACAGCTTCTGACACGGTGACAATGTTGGAACTGACAACCGTGGTCCCGCTAGCGGCCTGTTCGATATTGGCGGCAATTTCACGGGTGGCGGCAGATTGTTCTTCAACAGCCGATGAAATGGTTGCAACGATGCCTTCCATTTCGGAAATGGTTTTACTGATCTGCTCAATCTGATTGGATGCATTGCCCGTGCGGCTTTGCACCCCGGCCACCTGTTTGCGGATTTCGTCGGTTGCCTTGGCGGTCTGGGATGCAAGGGTCTTGACCTCGTTGGCGACCACCGCAAACCCAGCACCAGATGCCCCGGCACGTTGAGCCTCAATCGTTGCGTTAAGTGCAAGCATATTGGTCTGATTTGAAATATCGGTAATCAGTTGCAAGACATCCTCGATATTGTTGGATGCGTCAACAAGCTCTGTCATGCTGGTAAAAGCTTCATGCGCCTGCTCAACCGCCCTTTTGGCGACCTCACTTGAAAACACCACCTGACGGTTGATTTCTTCGATCGCGGCATTGAGTTCTTCGGTGGCGGAGGCAACGGAATGGACATTGCCGCTGGCTTGCTCGGTGGCAGAGGCAACTGCTGTGGTTTGCTCGGACGCGGTGCGGGCAATTTGCGACATGCCGTGTGCGGTGGCCTGTAGTTCTACCGAAGCAGCGGCGACCGCTTCGATGATACCACCAACACTGTTGGTAAAACTATCTGCCGTTTGGTTCATAAACGCACGTTGGGCTTCTTTGGCACGGGCTTCCTGTTCGCGCGCCTCGGCTTCAAGTGCGTCATTGCGAATAGCACTTGCTTTAAACACTTCAACAGCCGTAGCCATAACGCCAATTTCATCCCGACGTCCCTGCCCCGGTACCGTTACGGTCAAATCATGATCGGCTAATTTGCGCATGACCCCAGCAATCGCAATGATCGGTTTTGACAGGCGATCGCCAAGTATCCAAGCAATCGCAATGCCCAAAACCACCCCCGCAAGCGACGCAATCAGGATTTCTTTTTCTGCGAGACTGACTTTGGCGAGAACGTCTTGAAAGATGCTTTTTTCCACCGCAGAAAGTTCCTGTTTAAGGTTTTCTGCATCGGCAACGATCTGTGCACTTTCTTCGCGCATAGCGCCATTGACGTTTTCTTCAATCAAAAGCTCGTCCGCGCGGATCTTTTCAAAAACGGTTCGATAGCCGCGAAACATCGTCACCGCATTGGACAGAACTTGCTTGCCGTCTGGCGACACTAGTTTTTGATCAAGTGCGGTTAAGGCGGCTTCTAATTTACGAAACTCATCAGCAGACTTTTCGCCAAAGCTGTCATCCTGTCGCCCGATCAGGATATTGGCATACAACCGCGCAAGCAGGGCGTGTTCGCGGGCATCAGAGACGATTTGATAGGTTTCAAAATCACCGGTTCTGCCGGCATATGCCGTCAATTGGTTTAGGTCAGACAGGATTTTGATGCCGTTTGGTTCAAGCTCATCGAGGATCAAGGTGTGGTATTCGTCGCTCAGCTGCTTTGCCTTGGTGAAATTGGCCAAATAAGCATCAAGTGACGCCGCGATGCGATCAATACGCGCCCGGCGGTCTTCGCTGACGAACATTTCGCGTGCGTGCTCCAGCATTGGTGCCAATTCGTCGGCAATCAGGAAAACCTGCTTTGCATCGGCATGATTGGCCGTATTGGCAAATTCACGTGCGTGGGAACTAAACCTTAAAAAGCGGGCCTCAATCTCGGAAATAGCGGACGCTTCTTCGACATAGACCGCATATTCTTCGACATCTTGGCTGACCCAGACAAAACTGCTATAGACAAAGGAAAGTGCACCGATCAGCACAAGTAAAACCACGGAAAACCCGCAGAGAATTTTTGTCCGCACCCGCATATTGGTAAAAACTCCACCCTGCACAGCAGTTACAAAAGCAACAGAAACCATTCAACATCTCCGAATCCGGCAACAATGTATTTCGACATCGTTAGAGAGGATTTTAGAGCCACTCGAACCATGAGATAATCCCTATTTGGGGAGGTTCGTTTGGGTTTGTTTTAGAATATTAAAATAGTGCGTCCCCAAACCTCACATGGGTGGTGGTGCAGCGTTTACAATAAACGCTACACTTCTGAGTAGGCACATAGGGAAACAGTCAAAAGTCTCCAAAGCGCGCTATGGCACGGGCGCCACAGTCACAACTCAGCCAACCTTTGAGCTGGGAGGTTCGACCGACATTCTTGGTTGCCGTTGCGGTTTGATCCGTCAGGAACAATCAATATAGGCGAACCATCCTTCTAAGCCAGATCGGCGTCGGTCACCTTGTTCAAACCGTCATAATCCTGAGGCACCATCAGGCGCACCGGATAGGGCGACAAGCTGATTTCGCAGGGTAGTTTTCCGGCATTTTCACCGTCAATCTGCAAGGGGGCAGGGCCACAATGGCTTTTGATCGTCAGGCGTTCGGTGCGCACCAGCGACACATCACTTTGTTTGTGTAACCGGTTTAACGTCAAAGCCAAACCATAGCGCGCCAAGGCCCAGATGCCATTGCCCGGCATCAACAAAACATCAAGCTGATTTGACGTCAGGGACGCATCATCGGATATCACAAATGCGCCGCCATAATGTTTGGCATGGGTGACGATAACCCCAGATGCCCGGTAATTTTCCCGGCCAATGCACACTTCAAAGTCGCGGTGACGCGGGAAAAAGATACTGCGCAATCCTTCAAGAACGTATGCGCCCTTGCCGATAAGGCGTTTTAACCGCAAGGACACATTATCCACCGTATCGGCATCGGCCCCCATCCCGACCATCAGGAAAAACGCGCGGCCATTTACAACACCAGGCCGCACCCAAACCATGCCGGGATTATTGATATAGTCGGCAATTGCCTTGGCGCGCAGATTAAGCCCAACTTCGACCGCAAGCACATTGGCAGTGCCCAATGGGACAATGCCAAGGGGTGGAACTTCATGGCCATCAATCTGCGCATCGAGCAAACCGTTCAATGCTTCGTTTAGCGACCCATCCCCACCGGCAACAAATAACCGTTTGTGTGCGCGGACCTTGCGCGCCAATTCACGGGCATGACCGGGATGGGTGGTTTGTAGCAGTTCAACCTTCACCCCGGCATGTTGCAGAATTTCCGACAGAAACCGTTGTTTATTCCCGCCGGCACGCGGATTGAAAATGATGGTCACTTCGGGCTGGGACATTCAGGTTCGACTTCCGCAATAAAACCGAAATAAAAAGTAAGTACTCGCTAGCATATGAAGTAAAATATGTAACAGTTGCTTTACAGAATCGCGAAATTTATGTGAACGGGTTATATATTCGCGCGATTTATTTTAAACCGATACTGGTTGGAGACAGTATCTGGCATCTTTAAAGTCAGTTTCCAGCCATCCTTTTGGCAGGATACGGAGGAGCGGCAATGACAGCGATGACGCTGCAACCGCATTACCGCACGGTCTGGATTTCGGACGTCCACTTGGGGACACGTGGATGTCAGGCAGATCTTCTTTTGGATTTCCTCAATGAAGTAACGGCAGACACCTACTATCTGGTGGGCGACATTATTGATGGCTGGCGTCTCAAGAAAAGCTGGCATTGGCCCGAAAGCCACCACGCCGTTATAACCACAATCATGGAGAAGGCCAAGAACGGTGCCAAGGTTATCTTTGTGCCCGGAAACCATGATGAATTTGCCCGTGAATTTGTCGATATGACTTTTGGGCATATCGAAGTCAAAATGAACGACATCCATGAAACGGCCGATGGCAAACGTCTTTTGGTGATCCATGGCGATGAATTTGACGGTGTTGTCAAATATGCCAGATGGCTCGCCTATCTTGGCGATACGGCCTACAACTTCGCCATCACCCTTAACCGCTATTACAACGCCATTCGCCGTCGCCTTGGATATGGATACTGGTCGCTTTCGGCCTATCTTAAAAACCGGGTGAAGAACGCGGTTCAATTCATCTGCAACTTTGAAAATGCCGTCGCCCATGCCGCTGCCAAACGCAAGGTGGATGGTGTGGTCTGCGGGCACATCCATCATGCCGAGAAACGCATGATTGGGGATGTGCTTTATTGCAATGATGGTGACTGGGTCGAAAGTTGCACCGCCCTTGTCGAAGACATGGACGGCAAGCTTGAACTTCTCCATTGGGCAGAAATGCGCCAGATGGCCATGACCCATTCCACGCCGGGCCGCGATGCTGCCAGTGCTCCGTCGCTTGGCCTTGGCAAACTGATTTCCATGTTCCGTATCGCCCATACTTCGGGCAAACCAGCATCTGCCAAGTCTGAAAAGCGCGGCGATGCACCGATTGGAAAGACTGCATGAAAATACTGATCGTAACCGATGCCTGGTATCCACAGGTCAACGGTGTTGTCCGTACCCTTGAAACCGTACGCGGCGAGTTGGGCGAGATGGGGCATGATGTTCATGTCATCTCGCCTGATCAGTTTAAAACCATTCCGTGCCCGACATACCCGGAAATCCGCTTGGCCCTGTTTGCCAAACGTAAAATGGCCAAAATGATCAAGGCCCTGCACCCGGTTGCCATTCATATTTCGACCGAGGGTCCGCTGGGGCAGGCCGCCCGGGCCTATTGCCTGAAACAGGGCCTGCCATTTTCGACCGCCTATCACACGCGGTTCCCTGAATACATCCACGCACGGTGGCGTTTACCGTTATCGATTTCCTATCGTGGGATGCGCAAATTCCATTCAAAATCACAATCGGTGATGGTCGCGACCGAAAGCCTGCGCGAAGAACTGTCTGACTGGGGGTTTGATAACCTCCATATCTGGTCGCGCGGTGTTGACCTTGACCTTTTCCGACCCCGACCAGATGCAAGCTTTGGCGATTTTCCCAAACCACACTGGCTGTTTGTCGGACGGGTCGCTGTGGAAAAGAACATTGGCCATTTTCTGGATCTTGACCTGCCCGGCACCAAATTCGTGGTCGGCGATGGGCCACAGCTGGCGGACCTGCGTCAGAAACACCCCAATGCGCAATTCCTTGGCAAAAAGGTTGGTGAAGACCTTGCAAACGCCTTTGCGTCCGCAGATGTTTTTGTTTTTCCCAGCAAAACCGACACGTTTGGGCTTGTGATCCTCGAAGCATTGGCATCAGGCACGCCGGTTGCTGTTTTCCCGGTTCAGGGACCAGCCGACATTGTCCGGGGCACAAAAGCCGGTGCGATTGACGCCGACCTTGGCAAAGCCGCCATGGCCGCCCTTGACCTTAAACCCGAAGATGCTCGTGCCTTGGCCGAACAATACAGCTGGCAAAATTCCGCCAGCCAGTTCCTACACAACCTTGCACCATTTTCAGGTGGGTTTGACGGGGTTGAGGCCATCCGCATAACGGTTGATGATGCGGCACGCGCGACAGCATCTTTAACCGCCGACGACACGACCACGATCGGCGATCAACCACTTGCTCAGCCAGCGCAGTAATGCGCTGGTACGACCTTGGCGGATTACTCGTGGTTCAGGCTTTTGCGAAGAATACGATAAGCCAAAATCCCATTGATCGCATCCGTGCCCAACCAACGCCGAAACGGGCGCAACATAAGATAAACCGGGCGCAGCACCTTAACGATTTTGCGCAGCGGGACCAGCTGAGGTGCGTCAAATCCGGCCTGATCGACATAGGCGCGCCACCCCGCGCGCAACAATTCCGGACGTTTTTTAAATTCGCGCTGGATCGAAAAAACAAACAGCAGGATATCACGCGCCTGCGCATCAATGATCGGCATGCGTGCGTTGGGATCTTCTTCAAAATCGATAAAGCCGATTTTGTCATCATCCCGAATGGTCAGGTTACGCAGCAAGGGTGCACCATGCGCAACGCCTGCCTGATGAAGCTGTGCCAATCCTTTGCCTGCGGCATCAATCAATTTTGTGACGGCGTCATGATCCCCTGCACGAATGCAATCTTCGATCCGGGTTTGTAAAATGCCACCATTATCCCCAATCGCGATCCAGTTTTCGGTCACACAGACCAAATCGGGCACCAGAATGCCTCGCTCAGACAATTTGCGCAGAGTGTTTGCTTCGGTTTCAAGGCCTTCTTCGCCGCCGGGCGAGACCGTCGGGCGCAACAAGGCAATGCCCGTAATGTTTGCCAGAAACCGTTGCATATGATGCCAGCCCTTTTGTTTGGCCGGCACAGCTTGCTTGATCCAGATACGCCTATTCTTCCAGCGCAGCGCGAAAACGCGTGCCCCGACACCTTGCGCCATTGTATGTTCTACGAGTGCGTGCAGTTGCTCGTTCATTTTTTTATCTTATATGTCGTTGCGCGTGACCTGCTGATTGGCGGGTCAAATTTGTATCTTTCACATGTGCGCTGCAGCTTGCCGCCCATGCTCGAGCATGCTAGCAACAGCGCATATAGATCGACACATTTTGAAGCCCTATTCCATATAGAGTGTATCATATTGATACAACTTGGAAATGGCCGGAACGACCAGGAACAAATCATTGCCGAAGAATCCGATGGACCACACTGCTGAACACTGGCGCACTTGGCCCTTGGTCAAACGTATCGTGCAAGATGCGGTAAAGCCTTACTTCGGCAAGATTGTTCTCGCTCTGATTTGCATGGCACTTATGGCGGGTGCGACTGGTGGATATGCCTATTTGATGGACCCGGTCATCAACGAAGTGTTTGTTAAACAAAACGGTGCAATGCTGGTTCCGGTCGGCGTGGCTGTTTTGTTCGCATTTGCCCTGAAGGGCTTTGCCAACTACGGCCAGTCCGTGTTGATGAGCTATGTCGGTGGGCGTATTCTTGCTGATATCCAGAACAAGCTTTACGAACATGTCATTCGGCTCGACATTGGTTTCTTCCACAGTACGAATACCGGCAAACTGATCACCCGCTTTACCAGTGATATTACGTCCATGCGCGCGGCTGTTTCTGTCGCCCTGACCGGGTTTGGTAAGGATCTCTTGACGGCTATCGTCTTGATCGGTGTGATGTTCTATCAGGATTGGCAACTGGCGATCATCGCATTCACGGTCTTTCCTGCCGCCATTTTGCCGATTGCCCGGCTCGGCAAACGCATGCGCAAGGTATCAGCCAATACCCAGCAACAAATCGGCGAATTTGCCACCCTTCTCGAGCAGACGTTTCAAGGTGTGCGTCACGTCAAAGCCTATGGCATGGAACCATACGAATGTTCACGTATGGAAAAACTGGTCGAGACTGTTTTTCAGTTGAGCTTCAAGGCGCAAAAAGTCAGTGCCCGGTCCTCCCCCATCATGGAAACGCTCGGCGGTGCCGCGATCACAACAATCATCATTTACGGCGGCAGCCGGGTCATTGATGGCGCAAGTGATCCGGGTAGTTTCTTCTCGTTCATTACCGCCCTTTTGCTGGCCTACGAACCGGTAAAGCGTCTGGCAAATATCAACATGAATTTGCAGTCAGGCCTTGCCGCGTCCCAGCGCGTGTTTATGGTGATGGATCTTGAGCCCGAAATCAAAAACGCCCCGAATGCCAAGGACCTCACCGTGTCGGGTGGAAACATCAATTTCAAGAATGTTTCCTTCGCCTACAACCCGGAGGTCACGGCCCTTCGTGATATTGACCTTGATATCAAGGCCGGTGAAACCGTCGCACTTGTCGGACCTTCGGGGGCGGGTAAATCGACCATCCTGAACCTGATCCCGCGCTTTTACGATATTGATAACGGCGCCATCACTGTTGATGATCAAGACATCCGCAATTTAACACTTGAAAGCCTGCGCCGTGCGACCGCACTGGTCAGTCAGGAAATCACCCTGTTTGACGACACGGTGCGCGCCAACATTGCCTATGGCCGTGCTGGTGCGACCGAAGCCGAGATCGAAGAAGCCGCGCGCAATGCTGCCGCTCATGACTTTATTGGGCAGCTAGAAGACGGTTATGACACCATCGTCGGCGAACATGGGGTTAAGCTTTCTGGTGGGCAGCGACAGCGTATCGCGATTGCCCGTGCAATGCTTAAAAACGCACCGATCCTGTTGCTCGATGAGGCAACATCCGCACTCGATACCGAATCAGAACGCCATATTCAGGACGCGCTTGCGAAATTGATGAAAGGGCGCACCACCCTTGTGATTGCGCACCGCCTGTCGACCATTATTGATGCGGACAAAATTTGTGTGATCAATAATGGCCGTGTGACGGAACAAGGAAAACACGATGAATTGCTTGCACTTGGAGGGGCTTACGCACACCTCTATAATCTTCAATTCTCTGAAGAAAATGAAAACTGATCCGGGTAATTTCGGGATTTACGGGCGTGCAGTTGCATAAACGCATTATCAGAAGCGAAACCACGCGCAGCACCTTGTGTTGGCTTGCGGCGTCGTATGTCCGCCTGATCCACGCGACTGGGCACTGGCGCACCAAGGGCGGTGACCTTCCTGCGCATTACCTGACCGAGGGCAAACCGTTTATCGTCGCATTCTGGCACCAGCGCCTGTTGATGATGCCCTATACATGGCGCTCGGTCGGTGGTGATCGTCCGTTTAACATGTTGATTTCATCGCACCGCGACGGGGAAATCATTTCTCGCACCATTGCCCATTTCGGGCCAAAGACCATTGCCGGATCGACCGGCAAGGACAAAGGCGGAGCTGCTGCCTTACGTCAGATACTAAAGGTACTGAAGGCAGGTGAAGTTGTAGGTATGACCCCGGACGGCCCACGCGGCCCTCGCATGCGCGCCTCAGACGGCATCATTCAGGCCGCCCGCATGGCTAATGTTCCGATTTTTCCGCTGACCTATTCGGCCTCCAACCGCAAAGTTCTTGGCAGTTGGGACCGTTTTATTCTGCCCTTACCCTTTTCGCGCGGCGTCTATCACTGGGGCGATCCAATCCATGTGGATCGTAAACTCGACGCGGCGGATATCGAAGCCAAACGCCTTGAACTTGAAAATGCGCTGACCAAGCTCACTCAGGAAACCGACAGTGCACTCGGGCTTAAAATCATTCCGCCTGCGGGCCTTGGCGCACTCCCCAAGCAGAAACGGTCGGCGATTGCGGCGGGGGAAACCGGTAAATGAGCCTGTTTTACGCCTATCGTGCGGCGACACGCCTGCTGGGTCCGGCTCTGTATCTGTATCTCAACCGTCGAAAAAATCTCGGCAAGGAAGATCCGGGCCGGATTGGCGAACGGTTTGGTCACCCAAGTGCTCCAAGGCCCAAAGGCAAACTTGTCTGGATACATGGCGCGAGCGTGGGAGAGTCTCTTTCTGCCCTACCTGTGATTGATGAAATCCATCGTCGCTATCCCGACGTTTCAGTCCTTGTGACGACGGGTACCGTGACCTCGGCGGCCTTGATGCATGAACGCCTGCCAAAGGGTGTCATTCATCAATTCATCCCGATTGATCGCCAAGTGTGTGTCGCGCGGTTCCTCCATCACTGGAAACCCGATCTGGCACTCTGGCTTGAAAGCGACCTTTGGCCCAATATCCTGACCAAGGCCAAGAAGGCTGGTACGCGCCTGGTGCTGGTCAACGGTCGTATTTCGGAAAAAAGCTTTAAGGGCTATTCGCGCTTTCCATCCTTTATCCGCCCGGTCATTGCTGCGTTTGATCTGATCCTGACGCAGGGCGCAGAAGAAACGGAACGGTTTGCCGCCCTTGGCGCAACCAATGTCAAGGCCGTCGGCAACCTGAAATTCGCTGCCCCGTCGTTGCCCGCCAATGACGAGGAACTCGGTAAACTGCGCGATCAAATCGGCAATCGTCCCGTGTGGTTGGCATCAAGTACCTTTGACGGTGAAGAACGCATTGCCGGTCAGGTGCATCACAACCTTGCCTCGACACATCCCGATCTTCTGACCATCGTCGTCCCGCGCCATCCTGTACGTGCTGATGACATCGAAGCCGACCTGATTGCCCAAGGGTTGCAGGTATCGCGCCGAAGCCTCGGCCACCAGATCACCGAACAAACAGAAATCTATCTTGCCGATACCATGGGCGAGCTTGGCCTGTTTTACCGCATCGCGCCGGTATGCTTTATGGGCAAATCTTTGTGTTCGACCGGTGGGCAAAATCCGCTGGAACCGGCCCGATTGGGCTGTGCGATCCTTCATGGCCCGGATATGAGCAACTTTGCCATTATCAGCCAAGAGATGCTGGCTGCCGGCGCCTGCCGCCCTGCATCTGACGCAGATGACCTGACACGGCAACTTAGCGGGTTCCTCCGCGACCCGACATCGGCACAAAAAGTCGCCGCGGCTGGCTTGGCCTATGCCAGTTCCAAGGCGGAGGTTCTTGACCGCACCCTTGATGCCATCGATCCACTGATTGCAGACATTCCGACACACGGGGGCAACAATGCGTGATCCCCGTTTCTGGCAAGAAGACGGAATTCTTGCAACGGCAATGACCCCACTTTCCTTGCTTTGGCGCGCTGGCGGATGTGTTCGCACGATGAAAACAACCCCACGCCATCCCGGATGCCCGGTGTTTTGTGTCGGAAATTTTACTGTCGGGGGTGCGGGGAAAACACCAACAGCACTTGCGCTTTTTGATCTATTGACCGCACTAGGCCGGACACCGCATTTCGTCAGCCGCGGATATGGTGGATCCATGCGCGGGCCACACCGGGTTGATCCAGAATCTGATCGTGCAGATCAGGTCGGCGATGAACCGCTTTTACTCGCGGCACGTGGACCGACTTGGGTGTCACGCGAACGGTTCCTTGGTGCTGAAATGGCCCGTGCTGCCGGGGCGGATGTCATTATTCTTGATGATGGATTACAAAACCCGTCTCTGATCAAGGATTGCAGCTTTGCCGTCATCGACAGCCAATACGGCATTGGCAATGGCCGGGTGATCCCGGCGGGCCCGATGCGCGAACCGCTGGATTCAGGGCTTGAAAAAGTTAGGGCCATTATTCTGATTGGTGATGAAACCCCGGACTTCATCACCAACCTTCATGCATCGGTTCCGGTCGTGCGTGCGCGCATTGAAACGGAAAATGGTGCGGATTTCGCACATCAGCGCGTTCTTGCCTTTGCCGGGATTGGACGCCCTGCGAAATTCTATGAAAGCCTGCACCAATGCGGCGCAATGATCGCCGAAACCCAAGACTTTGCCGATCATCACCCGTTTAGCGCACAGGAACTTTCCGATCTGCGCACGCGTGCACAAACACTGGGCGCGCGTCTTGTCACCACACAAAAAGACCTGATGCGCTTGCCAAGTGAAAATCGCAGCGGCATAAGCAGCCTTAACATCCGTCTGGTGTTTGACGCACCAGATCAGCTGAACCAGATTGTTAAAACGGTGCTTGCCGATGGATAAGAACAGCAAATTTTACAAGATGCGCCAAAAATACCTTTCTCATCCGCTTCAAGGACTGGGCGCGCATATCCTGTATTGGTTCTTTGCGGCGATGCCGATTGATATGGCATCAAATTTTGCCGGCCGCCTGATGCGGAACCTCGGCCCCAAAATGGGCCAAACAAAAAAGGCCCGTAACAATCTTACCCGTGCCTTCCCGGAAAAATCCAAAGACGAAGTCGAAGAAATCGTTGCCGATATGTGGGAAAATCTTGGCCGGTCGGCGGGAGAAATCCCCCATCTTCACAAGCTCCAACCCGGCGGCCCCCGCATCGAAATTGTCGGCCTCGAGCACGGACTGGCATCACGCGATGACGGGAAACCGGGATTATTCTTTACCGGTCATATCGGCAACTGGGAAGTCAGCATGTGCATCGCAACCGTCCTTGGGATGGATATGATGAGCGTGTATCGCGCGCCGGATAATCCATGGGTCGATAATCTGTTCACCCGCGCGCGCAAAACATTCAGTGGCGAGTTGGTCAAAAAGGGCCCGGATGGTGCCCGCAAACTGACCCGTTGCATGAAAGACGGCGGACATGCCTGCATGCTTGTCGATCAAAAAATGACGGACGGCATCGCGGTTCCGTTCTTTGGGCGTGATGCCATGACCGCCCCGGCACTGGCACAGTTTGCACTTAAATATGATGCCCCGATTGTACCGGTTCGGGTGGAGCGGTTGAATGGTGCCTATTTCCGCATGACGTTTTATCCCGCCCTGACGATCCAGAAAACCGGTGATCGCCGCGCCGATATTGCCAACATCATGACGGAGGTCAATGCCATCATGGAAAGCTGGATACGCGAACGCCCGGCCCAGTGGCTTTGGCCGCATAAACGCTGGCAAAAATGATCGGCGCACGCAAATGTTGCGCAGGGATAAAACGATGTTTCTGTCATTAACGGAATAAGAACTCCCATCGGGCACACTCGGCATTTGACGATGTTCGCATGACCTCAGGAGCCAGTTTGCCTTGTCCCGCATATTGATCATTATTTGCATGATACTGGCGGGATCAGTGTTTCTTTCCTGGCCCGGCATGGCGCTGGACAGTCAAACAGATCAAATCAAGGAAACGGCGCGCGAAATCCGTTTGCAGATTTCGCAACTGGACCTGCAATTAAAGGAACATTTGCGAAAGGCGCTTGAAGAATTTGGCGATCGTCCGGTCGAATGCGCCCCGAATGAAGCCCGCCAAAGCCTTTCTGATTGTATTGCTGAAGATGGCGACACACTGACCCACACAACGATCACCGTCGCCAAAGTCAGCAAACAGGATGACGATCCGCTGGGGGATCTCAAAGATACCGAAGAACGGTTTGCCCTGTTCTCCGAACAACTCAACAAAACAAATGATCTTTTGGCCAGTGCAGGTGCAACACTGTATCGCAGCGGCTTTGACATTACGCCTGAAATGGATCAGCTGCGCCGTAACGTAATTGTCTATGTTGAACGCAAACAGGCAAATGACCTGCGCACCAAACAGGCCCTTTTAATCGCAACGGTTGCCATCATTCTGATTGCGATATTCGGATTAATCTTCGCTGTGATCCGCCGCTTCCGATAGGGTTTATGTCTGACATAAAATGTCATGAGACAAATCACCTTGAACAATTTGGGAAAGCCCGTTACCCGGTAACAGACATTTCGCACCGTTGCAGTTCGCCAGTACGGTGCTCTTGGTACTTGGCTCTCATAAGGAAACATCATGAGCGAAGCCTACTGGCAGGACATTCTCGTGGCCCTGCGCCAGATTATCCGGGCGACCGATTTACATTCAAAACGGATGATGAAGAACTGTGGCCTGACCATTCCGCAAGTTATGGTATTGCGCGCGATTGACGAGCTCCAAAATGTCACGGTCAAACGCATTTCCAACCACGTTTCGCTTAGTCAGGCGACGGTCACCACGATCTTAAACCGCCTAGAACAGCGAAACCTTGCCGAACGTCGCCGCAGCACCACCGATAAACGTGTGGTCAATACGGTCCTGACCGATGCCGGGCGCGAAATCCTGACAACCGCGCCGACCATGCTGCATGAAGAATTCATTTCCCAGTTCGAAGCCCTGCCTGATTGGGAAAAGACCCAGCTTCTCACATCCATGCAGCGCGTGGCCTACATGATGGACGCGGAAAAGATTGATGCCGCCCCGATCCTTGACCTTAGGTCTGATCCGACCCGGTAACGATCCGATGCCCATTCCGCCGCGCGTCACCCACGGCAGAAAACGTTGCACCATCCGCACTGACCTTCGCGGCATGCACCCCGCCAAAGAACATATCCCCAGACTCCCAACGTTGTTGGTTTTTGATGCTTAAGCCATCAAGAAGTGCGTCATCAAAGCCCGGCTCAACCGACAGAAGACCATCTTCAACATGTAGTCTTGGCGCCGCAACCGCGCCATGCAGGGTCATGTCAAAGGCATCCATGTTCAGCATCACCTGAAGCATGGTGGATCGAATGCGGTTTGATCCACCTGATCCCAAGGCAACCGATGATCCATCCGCCCCCAGATAAAGGGCCGGGGTCATCATCGATGTCATCCGAACCCCACAAGGCCATTGATGGAAACCATCGGATGACAAATCGGCCT
Source organism: Thalassospira lohafexi (assembly GCF_002844275.1). GTDB lineage: Bacteria > Pseudomonadota > Alphaproteobacteria > Rhodospirillales > Thalassospiraceae > Thalassospira > Thalassospira lohafexi. The sequence continues at coordinate 55,116 of NZ_NXGX01000004.1, read as the reverse complement.
CACCCAGCATGTTGTTCATCATGATGCCGGTTTTGGGTACCACCCGCCCGGATGACGACCCGTTTGATAGGGTTGCCGCCGCAAGGTTACCATCCTGATCGACAACCGAAATATGGGTCGTTCCGCGCTGACTAAGCGGGCGCTCGCCAATCATCATACGATAACTTTCGCACAACTCATCTGACAGGATAACCGGCGACGCACCGTACTCACCACGCGCAAGCCCGGTGGCATGTAAAACGCCCGACACGGCTTCAAGATGGCGGGCAGACCCAAACGACCCCAAGGCCATATCACGCGCCAGTTTAAGACCAAATCCAACCAGAACCCCGCCTGATGCAGGCGGGGGGTTCAGCACAAATCGGCCTTTTCGTCCGGCAACCAAAAGCGGGTCACGGACCAACACCCGGTAAGCCGCCAAATCCTTACGGGTCAAATAGCCACCTGATGCACGGCTTTCGCGCACAAGCGCATCGCCAAGATCACCGTGATAAAACCCGTCAACACCGGTTCGGACCAGATAATCAATGCTGTGCGCTAAATCGGCTTGGTGATGAACAACGCCTTCATCAAGCAATTCGAAGCCGTCCTCATCCTGATGACCGGGTTTACCAAAGATTCTCCGGCTGTCGGGTGAAAACCCAAGTAACGGCTCAACAATACCCATCACATATCGCTGAAACGCATCCAGTTCGATCCCGTCACGCGCAGCCGTGATCGCAGGTTCGGCCAATTGCGACATGGGTAAACCCGCAAGATCGTCATGAATTTTAAACAGCCCAGCGACAACGCCCGGCGTTGCAACAGATCCGTAGCCACCATGAAATTCCTGCGTAACCCCGCCAGCGAATGTCGCAAGGCGGCTTTCAAATTCCAGATCCTCGCGTGCGCGTTTTTCAAGTGGAGTTTCAACAAAGAAATCATAAAGACGTGGTGGCTTACCAGCCGGTCGGGCCATCACAAACCCGCCGCCGCCAAGGGACGCCAAAACCGGTTCGGCCACACAGGCAGCCCACATCGCGGCAATCACTGCATCAAAGGCGTTGCCGCCTTCCTCAAGCACACGGGCAGCGGCACCTGCGGTAACATCATGTCCTGCGGCAACGGCCCCGTGCTTTTTCATGGCATGCGTTTCCCGTTAGTTTTTGGCGTTTTCCGCCTTTTGTGCGTCTTCCATCGGCGGGACCAGCAGTTGCGCATCAACCCTTGCCGCCCCGACATTGATCCGCCAATCCAAATGAGGTCCGGTGGCCCGGCCCGATGCGCCGACTTTAGCAATCACATCACCCTGCTTGACCACATCGCCAACTTTGACGTCGATTTCCGACAGGTGCAAAAATGCCGACACCATGCCAAGACCATGATCAAGAAACAGCGTCGCCCCGGAAAAATACATATCGGGGTGGGCCAAAGTCACGATCCCATCGGCTGGCGCAACCACGGGCGTTCCGGTCGGAACTGCAATGTCCACGCCCCAATGTGGGGACCGTGGCTCGCCGTTTAAAATCCGTTGTGATCCATAGACACCACTGATCGGCCCCAATGCAGGCCAGATAAAACCGCTTTCGAGGAATTTTTCGGTGAACCGTTCGGTGCGCGCTTCGCGGGCCTGACGGGAATCATCCTTGATCCGGTCCATCACGGCAGGATCGGGTATGACCATTTTCTTGGGCAAACCATCAATCCGCTGAATATCAAATTCACGATCCCCGATGTCATAGGCAAAGTCTTCGACGCTGCCATCCGTATGCTTGATCGTCAGTTTGGCAGGACCCTCGTAATCGCGTGGGAAACCCAGAACAAACCGGCCATCACCTCCGATGGTATCAATCGCTGTGCCATCTAGTAGAACCTGATCCCCGGCGTCAGTTTGACCAAACACAATTCCACCCTGAACAAACTGTCCCTGATAGGCTGGTTCTGCGGCCCGGACTGTGGTGACCGCGAAGAGTCCAGCAGCTGCGACAAGGGTGGTGATTGCCAAGCGCATTACAAAAGGCTCCCTTGCCTGTCATCGTCTTTTGGTTGTGGGTCTTTCTTTTTGACGGCTTTTGGTTTGCTGGCCGTTTCGGGCTTTGATGTGGCAACCGCTTTAACTGGCATATCTTCGCCATCACGCGCCCCACCTGACGTCGGGGCTGTCGGCGTTGATACAGGCCCAGTTGTCGCATCGCCAGCCGTAACACGGGTCACGCCATCACCCAGCTCAAGATCATATCCCTGCCCGGTGATAATATCGGCGGATTTTTCCACCAGATTCCCCGCCCCGTCGCGCACCACGGCAAAGCCGCGTTTCAGGACATTGCGATAAGAATAACTTTCCAGCAGACGGTCATAGCGCGCCAGTCCTTCGGCTTCACGCGTCAGGGTATTTTTCACCGCTGATCCCATGCGTGCACCAAGATCTGTGATCTGTTTGCGGGCCCGATCAACATCGCGTTTGGCGTCACTTGGGCGCAACCCGGCAGACGCGCGATCAAGGCGGGACTTTTGCAATTGCAAGGCCGACTTCATCGCCCCGTCCAGCCGCACAGCGGCATTTTCAAGCCGCCCGCGTTTTTCCGAAAGCTGCTCACGCGGACTGACCAGCCGTGCGCTGGTTTCATTGAGCCGCGCCCGTGCTTGGCTCACGACATTGACCGCCGAACGCGGCAACCGATCCGCCCAGTTGTCCAACATCTGATTGCGTTCTTCGAGCATCCTTTTGGGATCACCCAAACCCCGCGCCAGACTTTCAAGGGCCGTCTTCTTTTCGACACCTAACCGCCGGACCGCTTGCGACAACCGCAAACCGTTTTCTTCGATCTGACCAATCAGGTCGCCGCGCACTGGCACTGCCTTTTCCGCCGCCCCGGTCGGGGTCGGTGCACGCAGGTCCGATACAAAATCAATCAGGGTCGTATCGGTTTCATGCCCGACGGCGGAAATCACCGGAATGTCAGAATAGGCCACCGCACGGGCAACCACTTCCTCGTTAAAGGCCCATAAGTCTTCAAGCGACCCGCCACCGCGTGCGACAATCAACACATCAGGGCGCGGAATATGGCCATAGGGCAAAAGGTCGTTAAAGCCGCGCACAGCTTCGGCCACTTGTTCGGCGGCACCATTTCCCTGCACCAGCACTGGCCACAACAATACCCGGCGCGGAAAACGATCGCGCAGGCGATGCATGATGTCGCGGATCACTGCCCCGGTCGGCGATGTGACAATGCCAATCACGTCGGGCAAAAACGGGATCGGCTTTTTGCGGTCCGCATCAAACAGGCCCTCGCCCGCCAGCTTCTTTTTACGTTCTTCGAGAAGCTTTAAAAGCGCGCCTTCGCCGGCAACTTCCATCGTCTCAATGACAATCTGGTATTTCGACCGTCCGGGAAATGTAGTCAACCGCCCGGTAACGATGACTTCCATACCGTCTTCTGGGACAAGGCCAAGCTTCCCCGCCTGCCCGCGCCAGCACACCCCGTCCAGAACCGCCTTATCGTCCTTAAGCGCCAGATACATATGGCCGCTGCTGGCACGCTTGAACCCGGAAATTTCACCGCGCACACGCACAAACGAAAAGGCATCTTCAACGGTATTCTTTAACGCGTTGGACAGGTCGGACACCGAAAATTCGGGCGCATTTCCCGATTTCGCGGGGGTTTCAGGAACCGGGGCAAAAGGGTCGAACAAATCTTGCGTCATCAAGGGCACTTTATGCTAAAAGCCCGCTTTAAATCATTGGCGGGATGAACTGTGTCACAAGCCTAGTTCATCCCGCACGGACCATCAAGCAATCGGACAAGTCGAAGGATAAAGTCATGAAGGTTCTGGTCGTTGGCGGCGGTGGACGCGAACACGCACTTTGCTGGGCAATTGCGCGCAGCCCGCGCATTTCCAAACTCTGGTGCGCACCGGGCAACGCCGGAATAGCGGATTCGGCCGAATGCGTGACGATTTCCGATGGCGATGTCGACGGTCTGGTGACGTTTGCCAAGGACAACGCGGTTGATCTGGTCGTGGTTGGTCCCGAGGCCCCACTGGTTGCCGGCCTTGTCGATGCACTTGATGCGGCCGGGATCAAATCGTTTGGCTGTTCCAAGGCCGCCGCCCAACTTGAAGGCTCCAAGGGCTTCATGAAGGACATGGTGGCAAAGTTCGGTGTGCCAACCGCTGCCTATGGCCGGTTCACAACCCCGGATGATGCCAAGGTGTTTGTCAAAAAACATGGCGCACCGATTGTGGTTAAGACCGATGGCCTTGCCGCTGGTAAGGGCGTAATCATTTGTATGACAATTGACGAAGCCATTGATGCCATTGACGAATGCATGGTCGGCGGCAAGTTTGGCGATGCCGGTGCGGAAATTGTCATTGAAGAATTCCTTGTTGGCGAGGAAGCTTCCTTCTTTGCGGTGTGTGACGGCGAAAACGTCATTCCACTGGTTGCTGCACAGGACCACAAGGCAGTTGGCGAAGGCGACACTGGCCCAAATACCGGCGGCATGGGTGCTTATTCCCCGGCCCCGGTTTTCACCAAGGACGTCGAAACCAAAGTCATGGAACAAATCATTGTTCCCACGGTTAAGGGCATGGCCGACGAAGGCCACCCGTTCAAGGGTGTCTTGTTTGCCGGTCTGATGATTGATGATGCGGGCAATCCGAAACTGATCGAATACAACATTCGGTTCGGCGACCCGGAATGTCAGGTCCTGATGACACGACTTAAATCAGACGTTCTTGATATCCTTGATGGGGCCGCCAGTGGCACGCTTAATACCGTCAAACCGCAATGGTATGAGGAAACCGCCATGGTGGTTGTCATGGCGGCAAAAGGATATCCGGGGTCTTATGAAAAAGGCACCGAGATCAAAAACGTTGCCGCGGCGGATGCCATGGACAAGGTCAAGGTTCTGCATGCCGGAACCAAAATGGCTGGTGATAAGCTGACCGCGACGGGCGGCCGCGTTTTGGGGGTTACCGCACGCGGTGCGACTGTCACCGAAACGCAAAAACGCGCCTATGAGGCGGTTGATGCAATTGACTGGCAGGACGGTTTTTGCCGCCGGGATATCGGCTGGCGCGCGGTTGCTCGCGAACAGAAATAAGCCTCCGCACCACCGCATTTTCAAAAGACCGGATTTACGCAATCCGGTCTTTTTTTATGTCTGCTTTTATATCCGCGAAATCTGACACGACGTCTGTATTTGCACCCCCGGCATGATATCGGATCATGCAACGCCCCGGATGGATATCATCGGGTTCCACCGTTGCCGACACCCCAAAAACATCGCGCAGATTTTCTGGTATGAGGATATCTTGCGGGGTCCCAATCGCGCGTAATTTTCCGCCATCCATCATCGCGATCCGGTCACAAAACATCGCCGCATGGTTCAAATCATGCAGGGCGGCAACCACCGTTACCGGCAATCGTCGGACCAGTTCCAGAATGCCCAGCTGATGACGGATATCAAGATGGTTGGTCGGTTCATCAAGCAACAGAAATTCCGGTTCCTGTGCCAGTGCGCGGGCGATATGGACCCGCTGTTTTTCACCGCCCGAAAGCGTATGCCACATGCGGTCTTTCATTGATCGCATATCAACCGCGTCAAGGGCATCGTCCACCACCGCGTCATCATTTTGCGACCACGGGGACAGCAGACCAAGGTACGGCGTCCTGCCAAGCGACACCGCCTCGGTGACGGTGATCCGGTCAATGGTGTCGGCCTGTTGTTCAACAAATCCGATGCGCTGCGCAAGATTGCGCCGCCCGATGTTTTTTAACGCCTGCCCATCCAAAATAGCATCGCCGCGCGATGGTCGACGAAGGCCGCCCAAAACCGACATTAATGTGGTTTTACCCGAGCCGTTCGGCCCGATCAGGCCAAGGAACTCGCCGGGCTTTACCGCAATTGTCACATCCGTAATGATCTTTTTGAACCCGGCTTGCCAGTCCACATTGCGCAATTCAAGGCTCATCGAAGGACCCTTCCGTGGCAGAGGATCAGGGCAAAGGCCGGCGCACCGATCAAGGCCGTGATCACCCCGATGGGCAGGACCTGACCCGGCACAATCATACGTGAAAAGACATCGGCACAGACAAGAAACAGTGCCCCAATAAGGGCCGATACCGGCAAAAGAGCACTATGGCGTGTTCCGACGAAAAACCGCGCGGCATGCGGGATCACCAAGCCAACAAACCCGATAGACCCGACAATACTGACCATCACAGCCGTCATCAGGGCGGCACAGCCAATCAGCACGACATAGGCGCGCCGGACCGGCACACCAAGGGATGCGGCGGAATCCCGGCCAAAGGTGAAGGCATCCAGGGCACGCGAATAGCCAAAACAGATTACAAGGCCAACAATGGCGACCGGCAAGGCCAACCAGACGTCGGGCCAGCGCACACCACTTAGATTGCCCAGCAACCAGAACATGATCCCGCGGGCTTCTTCAGCACTGGCAGATTTGGTCACGATAAAAGAGGTCATCGCATTGAAAAGCTGCGATCCGGCAACGCCTGCAAGGATAATCGCCCCGGTTCCCCTGCCCGCCTGAAGCGACAATAAGGCAACAAATGCGAATGCCACCAGCGACCCGATAAAGGCCCCGACAGACAAGCCAAGCACCCCGGCCCCCAATCCAAGGATTGCGACACTGACCGCCCCGGTCGATGCCCCGGCCGAAATCCCCAACAAATAGGGATCAGCCAACGCATTACGCAGCAAGCCCTGCAATACAGCACCGGCAACCGCCAATGATGCCCCGCAACTCGCCGCAACCACCGCACGGCTTAACCGATAATTCCAGACAATGCCCGCATCAATGACATCAACCTCATGCCCGGCATTCCAGACATGATTGGCGATGGTATTGATGACGGTTTGCATTGGAATGGCCGTCTCACCGACCGATGCGGCAAACGCCAGTGTCACGCACAAAAGCATCAGCGCGACAAGCGTCGCACTGATGCGGTTGGTGAAGGCAAGTGAAAGCAGACCGATCAATTGCTGGTGTCCATATGGAAGCCCTCAACAGCGTCGGCCAGTTTTTCGATGCCGTTGATCGTACGGATCGTCGGGTTCATCGACAACGCATCAAGGACGATCACATGATCATTTTTAACCGCGTTCATTTGACTTGTGACCGGATCAGATTGCAGAAACTTCATCTTGAGTTCCCAGTCATCGGCCGGGAAGCGGCGACGGTCCATCTTCCCAATCGCAATGATGTCGGGGTTGGATCGTGCAATTGTTTCCCAACCAACTTTTGGCCATTCATCATCACTTTCAATGACATTTTTCACGCCCAGTACATTGGCGATATAGGCTGGTGCGCCTTTTTGCCCGGCAACAAACGGATCAACATCAAGTTCCGCACTTGAGAACCAGAACAGGGCACTGATCCCACGACCATCAACGTCACTGACGCGATCACGCGCCGCCTGTTCACGCGCACGAAGATCCGCCATCAGTTCGGCACCGCGTTCTTCAACATCAAAAATCTGCGCCATTTCGGTAATCGTGCGATAAATCAAATCCATAGAAAACGCGTCAATGCGCGTACCATCGCCGCCGGTGGTATTGTCCTTGCCCACGCAATCGGCGGGTGCGGTATAGACCGGAATGGAAAGCTCGGAAAACTGCTTAATGGTTCCCACGGCACCATTCGGCCCGACATGCCACTGATACTGGTTGGTCACCAGATCGGGCTTCTGCCCGACGACACTTTCGAAACTGGGATCATTATCGGCAAGACGCGGTATTTTAGCGTTGGCGTCGCGGTATTCCTCGGCAACCGGATTAAACCATACCGCCGTCCCGACAACCCGGTCGGCCAGCCCCAGCATATAAAGAATTTCGGTATTGCTTTGCCCAAGCGAGACAACGCGAGTTGGCGCCTGATCAAAGGTCACCGTACGACCGCAATTTTCCAAGGTCAGCGGATAATCCGTTGCCGATGCATTTTGTGAAACAGATGCCAGTCCCGCAGCAAACACCCCGGCTGCAAGAACATGTTTGTTCAATGTGATCACTTTGTACCCTTTCCAAGGATATGACGGCCAAGGAGACTTTTCCTGAAACCGAACATCCCAAACCAACAAATGTTATGATATAACATAACATGAGCATTCCTGTCGTCAATGGACTGGCAAAAGTGTCGGGAAATGGCGGACGGTATCAGGGCCAAAGAAAGGGCGGGATGATTGATATCCTGCCAGCGACCGTAACACATGGCCGACATTTTCCGGGGCACCCCGCCCGGTCCAGTGTCGTGATGTTGGCAGGTCTCCTGGCTCGCGGGTCGTCACACTTTTCTGCCTTCCCAGGGTAAACCCCAGTGGCTTTTGATCAGAAAAGTGCTCACCGCCTACAGTTGCGGGGGCAGCTTCGGTTAACAGCCCTACCATCGGCATGGCTGCGTCGAATTCCCTTTATCCTTTCGGATACCAACCCAAATAGGATGTCACACAGCCCCCCGTACCCGTCAAGCGAATTACGGGAACACAGGGCAAATGCGCATCTGGCGCATCTGGCGTGCCTGGGTACCTAGGGCTAGGACCTACTAATGAACGGAGGGCTCTACCACTTCATGCCCTGAGGGCTGGCTTCGAATTGTCGAGATATCACGCATTGGTGGCGCCCCAAACATGCGGGCATATTCGCGGCTGAACTGGGATGTACTTTCGTATCCCACCTCATAGGCCGCACTGGCCGCATCCTTCATTTCGGCCAACATGATTTGCCGGGCCGTGGTTAAGCGCAGGCGTTTTTGATATTGCAGCGGGCTCATGGCGGTGACCTGCTTGAAATGATGATGGAAGGAAGACGGGCTCATATTGGCATGACTGGCCAGTTCATCGACCCGGAGCGGTTTGTGGAAATTATCCTTCATCAAACGCAGCACGGCTGAAATCCGCTGCATATTGCTGCCGCCCATCGCCAGACGGGCAATCAAGGCACCCTGCCCGGTTCTTAACAGACGGTAATGCACTTCGCGCATCAAAAGCGGCAACATCACCGATATTTCTTCGGGGTGTTCGAGAAGCTCAACGACACGCAAAACCGCATCAACAAGTCCTGTGGATGTTTCTTCGACGAACAGGCCCCTGAAACTGTCGCCGTCGCCCCCGATGTTCAAATCCATGCAGGCAACCAGATCACCAAGAATTTTCCCGTCTAGATCAAGAGACAAACTGCGATAGGGCAGATCAGGTGTCGCATCGGTCACATGCCCGACCAATGGCAAGTCCACCGACGCCGCAAGCAACTGCCCCGGCGCATAGCGATAGACCTCCTGACCGAGCGTAACTTCCTTGGCACCGGAAATGATCAGACACAGACAGGGCTTGTAAATCGTTGGCACCTTAAGGGTTGGGCCGGTCGAACGATACATCCATACCGGTTCAACCGCAGTGCGCACAGCCCCATCCGGTTCACAGTATTTGTCAATCAAATGACATAGCCGTTGAAAGTTATCCATCGCCCAAACCCTTTGTTTTCAGTGACCCCAGTATACACCGCGAAACTGTCCCGCAAAGCACCTCAAACCGAATTTGGAGGATTAGGCAATCGATGTCGAGTTCTGTGTATTCATCGAACGCATCGAAAACGACACAGTAAGGCCATGACACAAACACACGGAGGATGTCATGCCGAACCCAATCAATCACGTCGAAAACAAAACCGTTATCATCACCGGTGCCAGCAGCGGCATCGGCGAAGCCACCGCCAAACTTCTGGCCAGCCATGGTGCAAACGTCGTTCTGGGTGCACGCCGCACCGAACGGCTTGACCAACTTGCCACCGAAATCGAAGCATCGGGTGGCAAAGCAATGGCACGCGCGGTCGATGTCACCAACGCCGAAAGTGTCGAAGCACTTGTCTATCATGCAAAGAACATGTTTGGCCGCGTTGATGCGATCTTTAACAATGCCGGTGTCATGCCACTTGCCCCGATGTCGGAACTGAAAACCGATGAATGGGACAATATGATCAATGTCAACATTCGCGGCGTTCTGAACGGGATTGCGGCAGTTCTGCCGATCTTTAAGGAACAGGGCAGCGGGCATGTACTTAATACCGCATCGATTGCTGCGCATATGGTCGCACCAAGCGCTGCTGTTTACTGCGCCACCAAATATGCCGTTTGGGCCATTTCCGAAGGCCTGCGTCAGGAAAGCAGCAATGTCCGGGTAACAGTCATTTCGCCCGGCGTTGTCGAAACCGAACTTGGTCATGACATCACCGATGAAAGCGGCAAGAAGCTTTTGACCCAGTTCCGCCAGATTGCCCTAACCCCGGATGCCATTGCACGGGCCGTTTTGTATGCACTTGATCAACCTTCTGATGTTGACGTCAACGAAGTGATTGTACGCCCGACGGCATCGGCCTTCTAAGGACTGAGAACACCTGAAACAAGGACGCAGTTATGAAACACAGCATCCTTTCATTCACCCTAACAACGATGCTGATGGTGTTCGCACCATCAGCATCCGCCCAGCAGGAGGCAGAGATGAACCCAACATTACAAACGTCACCGCATCCTTATGTCGGCATGTGGGTCACCGAGGATGGATATGTCCGTCAGGAGTTGCGCTCTGACGGTCGCTATGACGAGGCGCGCGGAACACGACAATCGGCCTATCAGGGCGATTATCAAATTTCGGGAAATTATGTCACCTATCAGGATGACACTGGTTTTACCGCCGATGGATATTTTGAAAATGATGTGCTGTATCACGGCGGCATGGTGATGTTTCGCCAAGATCAAACCAACTGATCTCAGCAAGCTCCCCATCCGCCTGACAACCGCCCACACGATTATTTCGAGTATCGCAGAACGATATCGCCCGGCGGTATCGTTCTTTCTTATGAAATGCTATTCCTGCGGGGTACCATGCATAGGATCCAGTAATTACGACCTTGAATTTGCCATCATTTGTCCCGATTACCTCCACACTGTCAGGTATTATTCCGGCATATTCGACAAACGGGACTTGGTGAATGACAACTTCTTTGGAACGCAGACGTTTTTTAAAATCCGTGGCCGCCGCAGGTGTCATCCTGCCGGGCATGTCGATGTTTGGTGCGGCAATGGCCGCGAACGACACGCTTGAACTGGGCGATGCGCAGAACTTTGATTTTGACGCACTGATCAACCGGGCGCGTACGATGGCAACGAAGGACTATGTTGCCCCCATCGCACCCGACCCCGAGATTGTCGGCAAGATCGATTACGACACCCACGGAAAGCTGCATTACAAACGCGACCATTCGCCGTTTGCCGATGGGTCGGGCACTTATCCGATGACGTTCTTCCACTTGGGTATGTATTTCGCCAAGCCGGTGCACATGTATCTGCTTGAAGACGGGGCGGCGCGTGAAGTTGTCTATCGTCCGGATTACTTTGACATGCCCGAAGACAGCATCGCGCGCAAACTGTCCGACAACAGCGGCTTTGCCGGATTCCGCCTGCATGAAAACCTTGAACGCGATGACTGGAAAACTCAGGATTGGGCGGCCTTCCTTGGTGCATCCTATTTCCGTGCGATTGGCGATGAAGGCCAGTATGGCCTGTCCGCACGTGGCATCACGGTCAATACCGCCACATCCGTCCCCGAAGAATTCCCCGATTTTCGCGAATTTTACATCGAACCTGCCAAATCGGCTGAAGACCCGGTAACCATCTATGCCCTGCTCGATGGGCCCAGCATTACGGGTGCGTATAAATTCCTGCTCTATCGTGGCAAAGGGGTCACGATGGACATCGAAAAGCACCTGTTTATCCGCAAAGATATTGAACGTCTTGGTATTGCGCCGCTGACCAGCATGTTCTGGTATTCCGAACAAAACAAATCATTCCGGTTTGACTGGCGTCCGGAAGTCCATGATTCTGACGGTTTGGAGCTTTGGACCGGCAGTGGCGAACGTATCTGGCGACAGCTCAATAACCCCGAAGTCATCCGCGCTTCTGCCTTTGGCGATCACACGCCACGTGGTTTTGGTTTGATGCAGCGCGACCGTGAGGTCAGCCATTATCTTGATGGGGTGCGCTATCACCGCCGTCCCAGCCTGTGGGTTGAACCGCTTGAAGACTGGAACAAGGGGGCTGTTCAGCTGATTGAAATTCCGACAGATGACGAAATTCACGACAATATCGCGTCATTCTGGGTGCCTGATGAGCCTGCCAAGGCGGGCAACAGTTATCAGTTCAAATATCGTTTGTACTGGCAGGCTGAAAATCCGTTCCCGGTTGAAAAACTGGCCAAGGTCACCGCAACCCGCATGGGTCGCGGTGGGGAACCCGGTACGAACCGCCCCAAAGACGAGATCAAGTTTTCCGTCGAGTTCGAAGGCGATATTCTGGGCACCCTTGAATATGGCGAGTTCCCGGAAGTCATCGTTTCGACATCACGCGGCGAGATTGTCCGCACCAAGATCGAACCGATCATGGATACAAGGATCTGGCGGGCCGCGTTCGACCTTAAGGCCACCGGCACCGATCCGGTTGATTTGCGCATGTATCTGAAACTTGATGATGCACCGCTCAGCGAAACCTGGATGTTCCAGCATCTGCCGGGACTCACCAACCAGCAGCAAGGCTAAAACAGGTTTCGCAACAGACCGAAATACGGCGGACCGACATCATGACGATGTCGGTCCGTTTGCATTTAAGTTTGCCGGTTAACCTTTGCGCTCAAGGGCGATGACCGTGTCGAGCACCATGCCTTCTTCGCCGTTCGGGCCCTTTGCCAAACGGTCAAGGTTATCGACGCAGATCTGCGTCCATTCAGTCAGGTCAAGGCTCAGGTTTTCGAGCGCCTCTTTTGGCTTTGGGTAGCATTTATCGGGCTTTTCCCATGACCATGACGGCACCGACCCATGCGATGTCGCCAACAACAATCCCCCCGGTGCAACCAGACGCGATGCACAGTTGATAATCGAATTACGCGCAAACACCACCGGGGATTCAAGAAACTGTGCGGTCACCAACGTAAAACTACCCGTTGGAAAATCGGTCATAAGATCTCGTTGGTCAAATGTGATCTTTTCCAAAACGCCGTTGCGCACCGCATTGGCGCGCGCATAGCCCATCGCGGTTGCGGAAATATCAATCGCGGTTACAGCCCAGCCATTTTTCGCCAGCCAGACCGCATCATCCCCCTTGCCACATCCAAGTTCCAGTGCCGCGCCGGGCGTCCGGTCAGTTACGAATTTCTCCAGCACCGCCGTTGGCCGACCGCTGGTTTTGGGTGTGGCCTTTTCATAATGCTGTTGCCAAAACTCTGTCGGGTCCATGTTCGGATCAATCTTCATGTCGTGCCTCAGTTCAATGACAGGTACGTTCTCAAAAGCGGATCATGAATCATTTAAAGTTACATGATTCGCTGTGCCTGTCAATTTCATGTATCTTTGGTTGTTTCATGTGTTAAAGATCAGACAGAACCAACCGACCAACAGGAGCCCTTTGATGCGTCAGGACAACCGCATGCCCCGTGTGCTGCATGCCCTTTTGCACCTTGACCAGATGACGGATCCGGCAACATCCGATCTGCTTGCCGGGATGCTCAACACCAATGCGGCTGTTGTCCGGCGTACCATGGCGGGATTGCGCGATCAGGGGTTTGTCACCTCGACCAAGGGGCATGGCGGGGGCTGGGTTTTGGCCAAACCGCTGTCAGAGATCACACTGGCCGGGATTTATGACGCGCTTGGCGCGCCCAAACTTTTTGCGCTGGGCTGTGGCAACGAAGAATCACACTGTTTGATGGAACAGGCCGCCAATGCGGCCACCGCCGAAGCTTTGCGCGTGGCCTCAGAAACATTTCTAAGCGTGCTTTCGGCAATTACGATGGCCGATCTTGCCCGTGATTATGAAACGCGGATGAAAGAACTTGGCTTAAATCCGGATGATTACCGGTTTGATGCCAGCAAAATCCCCTAAGCCCCGATGCCAGGTATCAGCGCAGGCTGCCAAAGAAATCCTTCAGCAACTTACCGGCTTCAATCTCGCCAATGCCGCCATACACTTCCGGACGGTGATGGCATGATGAGCTTTCAAACACACGTGGCCCGTGATCAACGCCACCGCCCTTTGGGTCATAGGCGCCGAAATAAACCCGGCGCAGACGGGCAAAGGAAATGGCCGTGGCACACATCGGGCAAGGTTCAAGCGTGACATACAAATCGCAATTGGGAAGCCTTGGCTCGCCCTTGGCCCCGGCAGCTGCACGGATGACAAGGATTTCGGCATGCGCAGTCGGATCGTTAAGTTCCTCGGTCAGATTGCCTGCACGTGCAAGGACTTCGCCCGTATCGGCGTCGACCAGAACCGCCCCCACCGGCACCTCACCGCGACGGGCGGCGGCACGGGCTTCTTCAAGGGCCATGTCCATAAAGCTGTCTGCGCTCATGATTTTTCCATCCCGATCACGCACTGCACGGAGCAAGCGGCACAACTTGCCAAAGCGGCGTTTGTTTTTACTTGATGTTAGGGCCCGTTTAGGATCTGAACCCATATGACAGTGCAATCTCGCATCGGATCGGTCAAGAGATCATCATTGGATCGTCCGTTAGATGATGCCAGTTTGGCCTTTGCACACAACGCATAGACCATCGGCGTGAATTGCCGTTGCCCTTACGCGGTTGCAAGGGTAGTTTCCGCCAAGAATTATTCGCCGTAGGGTCAGGACCTATTAATTTGATTGAAATGGCAGTCGTTATATTTGCCAAATCCAAGGAAAAGCCCGCAGAACGGGTCGGCATCCCGAACAAGGGATTTGACGCAGGAGTTGACAAATATAACGACTGTCCTTCGGATCAGTCAGATTTGCACGGGCTACTTTGTCGCAAAAACTTGAAAGATATATATCTTCCTGCATTCTTGCTTCGCCTATCCGCACAAATCTGATTGACCAGTTCAACCAAATTAATAGGCCCTGACCCTAGCATTACCACAAGCAAAGTTGCACCCGACATGACCACGCGCAAGCCGATCATTGGTATTACACTCGATTCCGAAGAACCGGGTGGTTATTCGAAATTCCCGTGGTATGCGCTGCGTGAAAACTATGCCGGTGCTGTGGCGCAAGCCGGTGGCATTCCAATGCCCCTGCCCCATGAGGTTGACCTTGTGCCTGATCTGCTTGATCTGATTGACGGGCTGGTGGTGACCGGCGGGGCGTTTGATGTTTCGCCAACCCTGTTTGGCGCAGAAGAAGTCCATGATACGGTTGTCACCAAAGATCGCCGCACCAAGTTTGAATGGGCGATGGCCGAAGGTGCGCTTAAACGTGATATGCCGGTTCTAGGGATTTGTGGCGGGCAGCAATTGCTTAACGTGATCCTTGGCGGGTCGCTGATCCAGCACATTCCTGATAGCGTCAAAAACGCGCTGGCGCATGAACAGTCCAATCCGCGTGATGAAGCCGGTCACGATGTCACGGTTGAACCGGGCACACTGCTTGCGAAAATTGTTGGCGACGTCAAAACGCTTTCGGTCAATTCCGCCCACCATCAGGCGGTTGATGGGGTTGGCCCGGATGTGATCATTAACTCGGTCGCGCCTGACGGCGTGATCGAAGGCATTGAACATCCGAAATACCGTTATTGTCTCGGGGTCCAGTGGCATCCCGAATTTCATATCAGTTCGGGCGATGCGAAGATTTTCGACGCCCTGATTTCCGAGGCCCGCACATGAGCGACAAGACCCCGACACCAGGTGAAAACAAACCCGAACGCATTGCCAAGCGCATTGCACGGTCGGGCGTCTGTTCGCGCCGCGATGCCGAACGCATGATCGACGAAGGCCTGGTCAAACTGAACGGCAAGGTGCTTGATAGCCCCGCCGTCACCGTGACCAACGAAGACGAGATTTACGTCAACGGTAAACCCTTGCCGGAAAAAGAAAAACCGCGTCTTTGGCGTCTGTTTAAAAAACGCGGACTGGTCACCAGCCACCGCGATGAACAGGGCCGCGATACAGTATTTGAACATCTGCCAAGCTATGTGCCGCGTGTCATTTCAGTCGGACGGCTTGATTTGAACTCCGAAGGGTTGTTGTTGCTGACCAACGACGGCGAATTGGCCCGTTATCTAGAACTGCCTGCAACTGGTTGGGCGCGCCGATATCGTGTGCGTGTGCATGGCCGCATTGAAGAATCAAAGCTTAAACAGCTTGAAGAAGGTGTCACCGTTGATGGTGTGCACTACGGATCGATCCATGCCGAGGTTGATGTTCAAAAAGATTCCAACGCCTGGATGACGGTGACCTTGCGCGAAGGCAAAAACCGGGAAATCCGGCGCGTGATGGAACATCTTGGCTGGCCGGTCACCCGTTTGATGCGCGTGTCCTATGGTCCGTTCCAGTTGGGCAGCCTTGCCCCGGGTGATTGCGAAGAAATCACCGGCAAGGTGATGAAAGAACAACTCGCAGCCTTCTTTAAGGGTGATTACAGCAAGGTTTCTGAAAAGAAATCCGTGGCACGTGGCGGCACATCGCGCCCCAAAGCACCGCGCACTGTTTTTGGCCAACCCGCACAGCGCAAACGCCAGCAAGGCGGTCCGGCCCAAAACCCGAACGCCAATACCAATGGCACCGATGACGACCCGCGCGATAGCCGTGCAGGCCGTCCAAGCCTTGGCCGTCCGGGGGCGGGTCGCTCCTATGGACGCCCATTGGACCGTTCCGAAGGTGATCGCAACGAGGCGGATCGTGATGGTGGCAATGACCGTCGTGGCAATGATGCCCCTCGTGGTGGGGCCTCGCGTGATGATAAGCGCAGTGCTTCGTCGCGCTCGGAAAAGCCGCGCATCGGCGCAGCCCCCCGTCCGGGTGGCCGCGGAAAACCGGCCGCCAGCAACGCCCGTCCAGAACGCGATGACCGTGATGATCGTAACGATCGCAGTTCGGGCCGTCCGACCGACAAGGGACGCGGACGCTATGCGCCGGGTGGGGCATCTGGTTCTGACAAACCCGGTCGCGGCAGATTTGCCGGTTCCGATGCTAGAGATGGTCGTGGCCGTGACGATGCCAGAGACGGACGTGGCCGTGATGGCGGTCGAGACGGTGGGCGAAATAGTGGCCGAGATGGCTTTGGACGCGATGGCGCCAGAGATTCTGGTGGCAGAGACTCTGGTGGTAGAGACGGTGGAAACCGCAATAGCGGTTCGCGCGGCACAGGACCACGCGGCAGTACCGGCGGACGGAGCAGCAATGCCCGTGATGGCGGACGTGACAGTGCGGGACGCGACAGTGGCGGACGCGACGCTGGAAACCGTGACGGGGGTTCACGCGGCACCGGTGCACGTGGTACTGGCCCACGGGGCAGCACTACCCGTGATGGTGGGCGCGATACTGGACGTGGCGGTTCTCGCGATAGTGCCCGTGACAGCGGCCGGCGCGATGGTGCCGGGTTCGCGGGCGGTCGCGGCAAGCCGGGTGGCAAACCAGCCGGTCGTTCAGGCAACAGTACAAGCACCCCGGGTCGCAAGCCCGCAGGCAACCGCCCACGCGGCAAGAAGGACTAATCGAACATGCGGATTGTAGGTGGCAGTCATCGCGGCCGGGCTCTGACCCCGCCAGCAGGACGTGAAACACGCCCGACCCTTGATCGTGTACGCGAAGCGCTTTTTAGCATCCTGTCGCATGCATCGCGCTGGTATGAGGATGATTTCCATCCGCTGTTTGATGGCGTGATCCTTGATGCCTATGCCGGATCGGGGGCCCTGGGCCTTGAAGCGATTTCACGCGGGGCAAGCAAGGCGGTTTTGTTTGATACTGATCGCGGTGCTCTGGCGGTGATCGAAGAAAACATCACCAATTTGAAGCTTGGCGATCAGGCACGCGTTCAGCGTGCCGATGCCACCAAGCCACCACGCGCATCTGCCCCCGCCAGCATGGTTTTCCTTGATCCGCCCTATGGCAAGCAATTGCTTGAAACCAGCATTACTGCCCTTGCTGCTGCGGGCTGGATTGATGGCAACACATTAATCATTGCCGAACGTGACCCACGCGACCCGGAAATCACGCTGGACGGGTTTGAGCTGTGTGACAGCCGCAAATACGGAAAATGCCAGATCGATATCGGACGGTTTTCGGCCTGACCTAATATCCTTTGCGTAAAGCTGGACATCACATCAGCCTGCTGCAAAAACCCGTGATCTGTGGTAGCGTTTTGACGTTAAACGATATGGTTAAGCGCAATGAAACCCTTGCCCCAAACAGCACCGGACGGTGAATTTGGCCGTCGCCTGCGCCATTGGCGTCGCGAAAGCGACATCAAGCAGGCCCGCCTTGCCGATATTCTGGGCGTCACGCAGGCGACCGTTTCGCGCTGGGAAAAGGGCATGCAACGCCCCGCCCCGGTCCAGCTTGACCTGATTGATCAGATGATGACGCGCAAGCGCAATTTCCGTCTGGATCAGGCAATCAAACGGCTTGTCATTCATTCGAACCAGCGCGTGCACCTGATCGAAGACCGATCCCACCGGTTGCTCTGTGCCTCACAGGCCCGCGAACATGAATGGCAACGTGATTGTTCCGATCTTCTGGGCACATCACTTTGGCGGTTTGCCACACCGGAAATCGCGGTTGCGGAAAAAAGCCTGCATGTCCTTGGCTGGCACGAAGATCAAACCGACCACCTGACATTTGAAACATCGCGGCGCGACGGCGCACCGATGCGCATTGTCGATAGCTACATCCTGTGGGAACGGTTCTTCCTGTCAGACGGGACGGCGGTGCGCCTGACAACCGGGTTTGATCACGCGCCTCACACCATCTAACGCATTTTGCCATAACCACGCATATTTCATTCGTGGATATTCAAGGCGGTTTTCAGGTACATCTGAAAACCGCCTTTTGCATGTTTGCCAAGATTTAAAAGCACCGGCAAAACTGCACAGCAAACCGAAAATAAAAGACACCAAACGGACACGCCCCACATGCCACCGATCTTTGCTATTTCGATCCTGTACGGACTTGGACTGACAGCCTCAATGCAGGTCGGCTTGATCGGCCCAATTGCGCCTGATTTGCGTGCGGGTTTTGGATTAAGTCAGGCAGAATTTGGCCTTGTGGCATCGCTGATTACAGCTGCCGGTGCGCTGACCGCCATTCCAACAGGTGTTTGGGCCGCCCGCGCCGGATTGCGTAAATCGCTTGTTCTGGGCTGTTTGATGATGATCCTTGGCGCAACCATCTTTGCAGCGGCCGATGTCGCCGTCATGCTGTATGTCGGGCGGGTTGTAACCAGCATCGGCTATCTTTTGATTGTCGTCGGCGCACCAAGCTGGATGGCCGGATTTGATAATCCCAAAATTGTCGCCATGGCCATGAGCATCTGGGGCACGTTTATTCCGGTCGGCATTGCCATGGGCAACTGGGTCAGTGCGGCAGTGCTGGTTTGGCTTGACTGGCGGCTGGCGGTTGTGGCCTGCACGGTTCCGGTTGTGATCCTGTTACCTTTGCTTGCCATTATGACGCCCCCCACAACAAGCACACCACGTAAATCGCTTCTGGTCGGGGTCATCGGGGTTTTAAAATCACGTGCGGCCTTACGTGTCGCGCTGACATTTTCGGCTTTTGCCGGGGCGACCTCAGCCGCCCTTGCCTTCATGCCCACAATGCTTGCCGATAATCTTGATATCGGCATCGCACCCGCCGCCGGAATTATTGGCACCACAGCCATTGTCGGCAATATCATCGGCAGCGTCGGGGCTGGCATGGCATTGGGCCGAAATATTGCCGGACGTCGGATTTTGATGCTGTTTTTACCCATAATGGCAGTTGCGATTTCCACTCTTTTTGTCAGCACGCATATGCCACTGAGCCTGACGGCACTGATCATATTTAACATCGGTCAAGGGGCGGTTGCTGGCACATGCTTTGCCCTTTTGCCCGGCATTGCCAAAGGTGGGCTTTCGATGCCCGCCCTTCAGGGGATGCTTGCCCAATTCGCCGAGATTTTTGTCGTGATTGTCCCACCTATTGCTGGTGCGATGATCGATCGGAGCGGCTGGTCCGGGGCAGCGGGGGTTCTTGGCGCGCTTTACTTTGCCGGCTTCCTGATTTCACTGGGAAAATCGTCACAGAAACGCAGTGCAACATAAGGCGACCTATACGATACGATGACTTGACCTGTCCATCGAAGCAGGCGACTCTCATGCTCTGAAGCAGTCGGGAGTACTGCGAAGCTCGTAACAGGGAAAACGGAATGAAACTGATCAAGGCCATCTTTATCGGCACGATATTGCTTGGTCTTATGGTTGTTTCCGGCTTTTTCATCTGGCTTGCCCCGATCGGCGCCGGTTACAGCGCAAAGATCATGTGTTCGGCCATTTTTGTAAACGGGCTGCCATCCAGCCGGGCGCAGGCCGAAGATGTTCTGGCCGATAACAACCCGCTATTGTCATTGATTACGACCAATGTTGATCTGCGCAACCAGACTGTTAGCGCACATGCCTTTGGTTTTCGCAAACGCTGGGCGGTGTATCGGCCACATCTGGGTTGCGTTCTGGCCAATGATGAAGACCAGATCACCCGTTTACGCAACAGTACCCCTCTTATCAGCCCCATCACGGCAAGGCCGCTTTTAACCGGACCATTGCCGATTGATGTCGAACGCCGTGCACTTACCGGCCTGTTGTTTGACGCGATGGATGAACCCGGCCCGAAACCAACGCGGCGCACCCGCGCCCTTGTCATTTTGCATCAAGGCAAGGTGATTGCAGAACGTTATGACGACGGGATTTCTGCCAACACGCCCCTTCCCGGCTGGTCGATGACCAAAAGCGTGTTTAATGCGCTGCTTGGTCGGATGCAGTTCGAAGGCATGATTGGCGACATGGCCGACCCGGTCCTGATCAATGAATGGCACGCAGAAGCAGGCGACCCACGCGCGACCATCACCTATGACAACTTACTGCATATGAGCAGTGGTCTCGAATTTGATGAAAGCTATGCCAACCCGTTATCAGACGTTGTGCAGATGCTGTTCATCGAACCGGCCGCCGCCGGGTTTGCCGTGTCCCAACCACTTACCAATTCCCCCGGGGAGGTCTTTTCCTATAACTCCGGGACAACCAACATTCTATCGGCTGCAATCCGCAATCTGAGCGGATCGCGCGAAACATACCAAAAACGTCCGGCAGAACTTCTGTTCCGTCCGCTTGGCATTAACAATGCCGTGATTGAAACCGATCAGGATGGCTACTTTATCGCATCAAGCTTCATGCATGCCACCGCACGCGATTGGGCAAAAATCGGTCAGCTGTTCCTGCAAGACGGCGTGTGGGACGGCGAACGTCTTTTACCCAAAGGATGGGTGGATTACTCCACCACCCCGGCACCAGCCGCGCCAAATGGTAATTACGGCGCGCATTGGTGGCTTGATCTGCCGGGCGGCACTGATGACCGCCCTGGTGCACCGCAGGTACCCGATGATGCCTTTTTCGCGCTTGGGCATGATGGACAATCCATCAGCGTCATTCCGTCAAAAGAACTGGTTGTTGTTCGTTTGGGCCTGACGCGCAACCGCGATGCTTTTGATTTGCGCCAGTTCATCGCCAACCTGAGCCAGCTTTTCCCAACAGTTGATCCAAACGCCACCAAGCTGCCAGACGGCGAGGGCGAGGATCAAGATGCAGGGCAGAACGAAAAACCTGCTGAATAAAGCCAGCTTAGATCAAACCAACAACATATCCCAGCAATGCCCCCAACCCGACCAAAGCCCACACTGGCATGACCCGCCATTGCAGGATGGCAAAGGCCACAGCGACACAGACGATATCGACAGCATTATGAATGGCCCCGGTCCAGATCGGATCATATAAAACCGCTGCCAGCAAGCCGACCACAGCCGCGTTAACGCCCAGTAATCCTGCCCGCATGCTTTGCACATGCCGCACACGATCCCAGAACGGCAAGATGCCAATCACCAGCAACCATGCAGGCAAAAAAATCGCGATGAGTGTGATCAAAGCCGTAACCGAACTGATCAACCACGTGCCCGATCCCTCACCCGCATGAAGCACAGCCCCAAGATAGGCGGCAAAGGTAAAAATCGGACCGGGCACTGCCTGTGTTGCGCCGTACCCGGCAAGGAAGGCTTCCTGATTGACCCAACCCGGATCAACCACGGCAGCCTCAAGCAAGGGCAAAACAACATGCCCACCACCAAACACCAATGCGCCACTGCGGTAAAACCCATCAATCACGGCAAACAGCCCACTGTGATCAAAATGGGCGACAATCGGCAGCCCTGCGAGCAACACAAAGAACAGGCCAAGCGCAAAAACCGCACCCTTGGTGGAATGCGATGTTGGCGCATCGTACCTCTCGGGCTCGGTTACAGTACGTAGCAGGATAAACCCGGCAATCATGCCGCCGATAATCACGCCAAATTGCGCCAACACCGTATCGCTGACAATCATCACACCGGCCGAAACCACCGCAATGGTGGCGCGTGGCACGTCCGGACACAGGTTTCGGGCCATCCCGACAAGCGCATGGGCGACAACGCCAACCGCCACCAATTTGAGCCCCCGAATGACGTTATCAATCGCCGCCAGATCAAAATGCACAAATGTTATGCCAAGAACCGCCAGGACAATCGCCGACGGCATGGTAAAGCCAAGCCACGCCATAAGGGATCCACGTACCCCGCCAAGCGCCATGCCAATCCCCATCCCGACCTGTGAACTGGCCGGTCCGGGGGCGAATTGACACAAAGCCACCAGATCGGCATAGCGCGAATCACTTAGCCAGCGACGACGATGCACGAACTCTTCGCGGAAATAACTGATATGGGCGACCGGCCCGCCAAAGCTGGTCAGGCCAAGACGCAAAAAGATCAGGAAAACCTGCCAAAGTGTGACCCCATCGGCTGGCAGAACACCTGTATCGGCGTTGTTTGCCCCGCCCTTATCCTGATCGGCTTTCGCCGTATCACTTGGTGTCTTTTGTGACATTGCCGGCCTCGTCCCCTGATCGTTTGGCATATTCGTGCCGCCAGACCATATCCAATGGCACCACTGGCGAAAAGCCAAAAGCCGACCATTTGGCAATCGTCACGAAACCATAACAAAACCCCTGCCACGCGGCTTGAACCGAATGACAGGGGTTTGATTTTTAAATCGGAACGTCTTATCGGCCTTATCGGAAGGCTGGCTCGTCCAACGACCGCAATTTGCGCGAATGAAGCTGATTGACGTCCTGGCGCAGCGTATCGATCGTATCAAGCCCGACCTGAAGGTGCTGGCCGATACGCTGACGGTAGAACGTGTTTGCCATGCCCGGCAGTTTCAATTCGCCGTGCACCGGTTTGTCCGACACACATAGCAACGTTCCATACGGAACGCGGAACCGGAAACCGTTGGCGGCAATGGTCGCACTTTCCATATCGACCGCAATTGCACGTGACTGGTTAAGGCGGACAAACAGTTCGCTATAACGCAGTTCCCAGTTCCGGTTATCGGTTGTGGCAACCGTCCCGGTCCGCATGCGTGCCTTCATCTCGCGGCCTTTAAGACCAGTGATTTTGGTCACCGAATTTGCCAATGCGACTTGCACCTCGGCAATTGGCGGCACGGGAACCCACAATGGCAGATCGGAATCAAGCACATGATCATCGCGGACATACCCGTGTGCAAGAACGTAATCCCCCAAAAGCTGACTGCGGCGCAATCCGGCACAATGGCCCAGCATCAACCAGCAATGCGGTCGCAGGACCGCGATATGGTCGGTGGCCGTTTTGGCATTCGACGGGCCAACACCGATATTGACCAGCGTCACGCCCAACCCGTCTTCGCGGACCAGATGGTAGGATGGCATCTGAGGCAGTTGTGCTGCCGCCTCACCACTTTCTTTCCACTTTTTAGGAGCATTTTTGCTGACATGAACCTTTGGCCCCGGCTCGACAAAGGCGATATACGGACTTTCGGGATCATCAAGCTGTTCCTTGGCAAACTCGATGAACTCATCGACATAGCGCTGATAGTTGGTGAACAGCACGAACTTTTGAAAATGTTCCGGTGCGGTTGCCGTGTAATGGCGAAGACGTGCCAGCGAATAATCAACCCGTTCGCCCGAAAACAGCGACAGCGGCTTTGGCCCGGCTGTCACCCCGTAATGAACACCGTTTGCGATGTCATCATCGGTCCGCGCCAGATCAGGCATATCAAAGACCATCTGCAACTGACGGATATCGGTCGGGCCGATGCTATCGGTTGCGGTTTCGACCAGAAACGGCAATGGGATCGGGCGATCCGACACACCGACAACAACCGGGACGTCGTGATTTTTCAGCAGAAGTTCGATCTGCTGGCGGTAATATTCTTCAAACACATCCGGACGGGTGAGCGTCGTGCCATAAACACCGGGGTCGCGGGGGGCACCAAAAGACAATGTGCTTTCGACATGCAGTTTTTCCGGCGGCACTTCAATTCCCAGATACGGGTAGTATGCGCGCACAGGGGAAGATTGCTTACCTTCGCCGAAAAGATCAAAGGCCTCTTGGACAGCCTTGGCACCGTTCGCATAGATGTCCTTTATGCGCTCAAGTGCCTTTTGGGCGTCGGTGAATTCAAACAGTTCTCTTACAGACCCGTGAACTTCTGAAACCATAATGGATGCTCCTTTTTGTTATTGTTGTTTGGTCCTGTTGTTTTGCGTCTACATGACTTTATTCAAGTGACAGCAAATAACAACAGCCCTTGGAGCGAGAGATTTATCACCGCTCGCCCGTCACCTGACAACCGAAAACTTTTTGGGTTTCCTCAATCAGCAGGCGAAGTCGTCTTCATGCCATAACATGCATATTTCGCTTTGGCCCGGTTTGCCGTCGGTTTCAGCAGGTTATGACTTATATGTCGGGATGATTTTCAAGAATTCCAAATGACAGTTTTGATGCGCTGATCATAACAGCATCAAAAATACTGGCACGCTTGTGGCGTCGTCACCTGTACAGAACTGGAATGCAGATAAAAAAAGGGCCGAAACCGGGGGACGGTTTCGGCAATTTCGAGGAGGTGCCTTAGACGTTGAGGGAAAAGACGGTCAACCTCGATGTATGATTAGTATCTGACCAATGGTCACTAAAGTCAATATTATTTTATATCAACTTCCATGCATAAAATGCATGCCTTAGCTGCGCGCCCCTACTTTATTCGCTATCTCGCGCAGTTTTCTCAGACGACGAAACGCCTCAATATCAAATGTCCCGTCGTCACCTATATCGTCTGCCTGTATGTTTTCAACAACATCAGCTGCCCGCAGGTCACTTTTTACAAGACTTTCAATTTCTTGTTGTTCTTCTTTGTCATCGAGTGCCCCGCGAACATAGGCAAGGATGTCTTCCTTGCCATAGATCGCAAGAACCGCACACATTTTAAGCTGCCTCTGAAACATAACGGGATGCATGTTCACGTGCTTCGATTCGACCGACTGACGCACGCAGCTTACGGCGTGCACGGCCAACGCGGGATTTTACAGTCCCGATTTCCACACACATCTGATCAGCAGCATCCTGATAGGATACGTCTTCAACAGCCGTTAGCATGATTGCCTGACGTTCCTGTTCAGGCAGCTCTTCAAGAACACGGTCAGCATCACGAAGCTGCAAACGCGCCATCTGATTGCTACCATGACCGTAAACGTCGCCCAAATCATCCCAGTCCACTTGCGGACCACGCGTTTTTTCGCGGCGCTTGCCTGAAATAAACGTGTTGAACAGAATCCGGTGCAACCAAGCCTTCAGGCTCGTACCTTCTTCGAACTGATCCTTTTTGCTGATGGCTTTCAACAGGGTGTCCTGAACCAGATCCTGTGCACGGTCCATGCTGCCAGCCAGCCGATATGCATGACGGCGCAACGCGGGTACATGATCTTCGATTTCATTCATCACTTGTTTAGACATCACAACCTCCTTGTTCGATGCCCCAACCGTAACAAATAAAAATAATAGTTAAAGTAAAATCGTATACTTCACTTAGGCAATACAGTGCAGTTGCTACATATACATAACAACATCAACACACATATTTGACATATTATAGTTCACCGGCTGAATGTACATCCATTACTATAAATAATTACTTTACATTACTTACTTAACTGAATGGACTTACGCCAACTAAGCAAGATGGTTGTCTTATGGAACAAACAGCGGTAACGTAAGTTACTCCAAAATTTTGAAGTGCCTTGATAATCAACGGCTTCAGGCGGATGTTAGTCCCGCTGTAAACGACAGGAAATCCACGTGGCATCCCCGAAAAGAACAGAAAAACTCCAGATTATGCTGGATGACGATGAACTAAAGGTCATTGATGATTGGCGTTTTGAGCATCGTATGCCGACACGTGCAGCCGCTATTCGCGAACTTATCCGCCGCGGCTTGATCAACGAAAAGCTCGCTGAACCGGAAACAGATGGCAAAGCCACAACTGATTTCCGCGTCGAATCAGAATAAATTTTCTGTTTTATCATCAAAATGGCCCGGTAATTTACCGGGCCATTTGTCTTTTTCGTACTGTATCAACCAGAATTTCGACTGACTTTGGGCTTTCGCCCCTCGAATATGCGGGCGATTCCGGCCCCGAAACCTAAAACCAGCAACCATAATCCGTAATATCGCAATGCACGCGAAGCCGAAATTGCAATGACAAACAGCCAAATCGGATAGGATGCTGCCCCGGCAGCCAATGCGGCAATTTGCATGGGGACTGGCGTGACACTGATGGCAAACACCACCCAGAACCCACCCGTTTCAAATTTGGTCTGCAAATCGTCAAACTGCGCCTGACCGCCCGCCATATCAATTAGCGGCTGGGCCAGATCGTCAAACAGCAGATAGGCCAAAAGATACAACGCCAACGCACCTGCGACACTGCCAGCAAGTGTCACGGTCGCGACAATAAAACCGCGTGCACGCGACGCTGCCATAACCGGCGCGATCACAATTTCAATGGGGATAGGGATGATTGTGGTTTCCATGAAGGACGCCAGCGCAATCCCCCAAAGCCCCTTTCGGCCCGCCGCCAGCGTAGCAAGACGGTCCTGCCAGATTTTCAGTTTTTGCCGCATCGACGATGGTGAGTGTTGTTTTTCATTTTTTGCCATTCAGACCGCCCTTTGCATCGACCTAACGAATGCCCGCACAAAGAAACAGCCCGCCCGAAATGGGCGGGCTGCAACTCCCGGAACGTCACGTCACCGAGTTCAAGTTGTGATGTCTTACTCGACGGTTTGATCGTCCGAGAGAGCATTCTGAGCATCTTCAAGCGCGGTCATGGTATTTTTCTTTACCTCTTCCCAGCTTTCGGCGGACGCTTCCTTCGCGTCTTCGAACGCCTCACCAAGCTCGGCGCTTGCACCATTCCATGCTTCAGCAAGTTCATCGACAGCTTCTTCGCTGTCCTGTTTCACACTCGCTGATACCTCGTCATACTGGTCGCCCAACTGGTCACTTTTCTCTTCGACCCAAGCCAGAAACTCATCTTTCTCTTCATAGGTGAAGTCCTTCGCGTCTTCATACTCGTTCGCGACCTTGTCACCCATTTTGTTGGCGTCCGATTTCATTGCGTCGTCGGTTGCCATCGTATCTGCCTGGTCGGTCGTCGCAGTCGATCCGGCATATACAGGACCGGCAACAGCAACAGACATTATCGTACCAACCATAAGTGCAGTTTTACTAAACATCACAACCTCCTTATTCGTGAAATACAGCGCAATTACTTGCACGCTGCTTACAATGATCAACGGATGGGTCAAAAGAATGTTCCAATTATGTTGATTTTAATTCATGGAACTTTTGCCTCCCCCTTTACGTTTTTAAAGCAACTACCCGCGATACGGCGTACGTCTTGCGCCTGTCGCTGTCGCATAAAGACGCTCAAGAAACCAAAGGAGTTTTGAGATGGCACATAGCAGTATGAAAACCGTTGCGAAGGAATTTCCCGTCGATGCCGGTGTCGATCGCAAGGATCGTCAGAAACTTGCCAAAATGCTCACCCGGATCGTTGGTTCGTCGCACGTGCTTTATGCCAAAACCCGCGGCGTTCACTGGAACGTTGTTGGACCGACCTTTTATTCGCTGCATAAAATGACCGAAGAACACTATGAGGATCTGCATGTCGCAAACGACGATATGGCAGAACGCATCCGTGCAATCGGTTTCGCAGCACCGACCGGGATTACGGAAATGATTGAACATTCCGTCATC
This sequence comes from Thalassospira lohafexi, assembly GCF_002844275.1. Taxonomy (GTDB): domain Bacteria; phylum Pseudomonadota; class Alphaproteobacteria; order Rhodospirillales; family Thalassospiraceae; genus Thalassospira; species Thalassospira lohafexi. The sequence continues at coordinate 26,915 of NZ_NXGX01000004.1, read as the reverse complement.
ACCGATCAGGAAAAGCTCCTTCCGGCCAACGAAATGGTCAAGGAACTGGTCGAGGATCATGAAAAAATGGCCCGACTGATCCGTGACGGTGTTGCCGCAGCAGAAGAAGTCGAGGACGTAAAAACCGCCGACCTTCTGACCGAACGCATCGGCGTGCATGAAGAGTCCGCATGGATGTTGCGTGCAACAATTTCCTGATCTTGCCATAATGATGACCGGTGTCTGACACAGGCACCGGTCACAATGCATTTTTCCTTATCAAAGGGGATCCCGGTGAAAAACTCTGATCTAACGGGCAAAGTCAGTCTGTTGCTGACCAAATCAAAGCTTCCCGACGACTGGCGCCAGAATGGTGCCCAAGCCTTACGTGATGTGTTTGAAGATGCCGGGTATCAGACGAACCTGACCCTGTGTGAGGATCCATCCAAGATTCGTGATTGCATCATCAACGACACCGAACCGGGCGATATCGTTGTCGTTGGCGGCGGAGATGGCACAATGAATGCCATTCTTGATACCGTGATTGAACACAAGGTGGTGTTGATCCCCCTGCCCCTTGGCACGGCCAATGATTTTGCCCGCACACTGACATTGCTTGATGATCCCTTGACCGCCGCGCGTTCGGCAATTCATGGCCGGATCGCAATGATTGATGTTGGTCAGGTCAATGATCAGACTTTTGTAAATGCGGCGAGCATCGGCGTGCCCGCAGATGCCCGGCACCGGATCAATCCGGATTTAAAACGTGCCTTTGGCGCTGTCAGCTATGCAGTGGCAAACTGGCAAAGCTGGCAGGAAATGACACCGATGGATCTGTCAGTGACATGTGGCGATAACGCACCACAGTCGCTGACACTTCGGCAGTTGACCGTAACCAATGGTCGTTATTTTGGTGGCGGGCTGCGCCCAAGCGAAGCCAAACGCCCCGATGACGGCTACCTTCACATGTTTGCCATCCGCGATAGCGTCGATACACTAAGCGGCATGGACATTGCCGCCGAACTTCTGTTTGGCTCGGTCGATGATAGCACCTATGCCCTGACCATGGAATGTGACGAGATCACCATCACCGGGCAGGATGGCGCACCGATCCTTGCCGACGGTGAAATCATCAGTAAACTTCCCGCACATTTCACCATCCATCGCCGCGTACTTCCCGTATTTGCGCCAAACACCTTTTTTGATCTCGATACAGACGGTGCCCCACAGGAAGAAAGCCCACACGCAGACCTTACGCAGCGGGCCCTGATCAACGACATCATGGTAGATACCCTCGATTTTGCGATCCGGTTGGAAGCAATTTTCCCGGTGGCCAAAAGCGGTACATTACGGGCGGTCTGCAACGATGGCGCACGCGATCTCCGCGCTATTTCCCGTCAGCTTGAACTAGCCCTACACAAATATGGCCTTCCGACATCGTCACCCGATCCGGATTTGCACAGTCTCGAAGAACTGCGCGACCATGTTATGGGCTGGTTGCTTGAAAACGCCGACCAACGACTGGCACATGGCCTTAAAACCCGCTCAGATGCCCTGTCAACGCAAACAGAGCAGATTGACATGACGCAATTGCCTGCTGATGCGCAACACCCTATGGACGCGCTTAAAAGTGAAATCAGCCGTATCAGCAAAAGCTTTGCGGAACTAAAGGCATAATAAAAAAGGCAGCCTCAACAGGCTGCCTTTTTAAATTCTCTGTCCGCAGTTAAAATGCAACCGCAAATCTAATCTAGTCTTCAAGCCCAGCCAAACTGCGCGCAAAGGACCTTGCCTCGAACGGCCGCAAATCTTCAGCTGCCTCGCCAACACCGATGGCATGCACCGGCTTGCCGAATTTTTCGGCCAGCGCGACAACAACGCCCCCTTTGGCTGTGCCATCAAGCTTGGTGACAATTAGCCCGCTAACATTTGTTGCCTGGGAAAATGTTTCGACCTGTGAGTGGGCGTTTTGGCCGGTGGTCGCATCAAGAACCAGAAGCGTATCATGCGGCGCCGTCTCATCGCGCTTGGTGATCACCCGGACAATCTTTTTAAGTTCGTCCATCAGATGCGCCTTATTTTGCAGGCGACCAGCAGTATCAACCAACAGCACGTCATAGCCATCGCGCTTGGCCTGATCAATCGCGTCAAAGGCAAGACCGGCGGCATCCGCCCCGGTATCACGCGCAATTACCGGGCAATCGGTGCGCTCGCCCCAGACTTTAAGTTGCTCGACCGCGGCTGCACGGAATGTGTCGCCCGCCGCCATCATGACCTTGAGGCCCTGATCCTTATATGTTTTTGCAAGCTTGCCGATTGTTGTGGTTTTGCCCGATCCATTAACACCAACCACCAAAATCACATGGGGTTTCTTTGTCGGATCAATCACCAGTGGCTTGGCCACAGGCTCCAGGATTTTGGCAACTTCGTCGGCAATGAATTGCTGAATTTCCGCAGAATCGACTTCTTTGTCGAACCGGGTTTTGGCCAGTTCCGCGCTCAGCTTGGCAGCGGTTGTAACCCCAAGATCCGATGTAATCAGAAGATCTTCAAATTCTTCAAGCGCATCATCATCAAGACGGCGCTTGGTGAAGATGTCGGCAATCCCGGTGGTCAGCTTTGAGGAGGAGCGTTTCAGCCCGTTTTTTAACCGGGCAAACCAGCTTGTCTTCCCCTCTTCACTCATCCCGTAAGCTCCGCTATCAGTTTTCCATCTTCAAGGCCAGTGACTTTGGCCTTGGCTATCGTGCCCGCTTCTATCACGCGATCAAGCATAACGGGAGCAAAATGCTCCGTATGGCCGGTATTTTCCTTTTCAACCAAGACATTCTCGATCATGCCGATGCGTGACTTCAAAAATGTGTTGAGTTGAATATCCCCTGCGGCACGCAAAGCGGCCGCACGATCCTTACGAATGTCTTTTCGCACCTGGGGCATTTTTGCCGCCGGTGTGCCGGGCCTAGATGAATACGGGAAGACATGCAGGTAAATCAGGCCGCATTCGTCGACAAGACGCAGGGTATTTTCGGCCATCTCGTCAGTTTCGGTCGGGAAACCGGCAATGATATCAGCACCAAACGTTACATCAGATCGCAGATCACGGACTTTTTGGCAAAAATCGACTACGTCTTGGCGCAAATGACGACGTTTCATGCGTTTGAGAACCATGTCATCACCCGCCTGCAAACTGATATGCATATGGGGCATCAGACGCGGTTCGGTTTCGATCAAACGGAATAAATCCTCATCAACTTCAACCGGGTCAATCGATGAAATGCGCAGACGCGGCAATTCAGGCACCTGTGCCAGCAACCGACGTGACATCTGCCCCAAGGTCGGCTTGCCCGGTAAGTCATGACCATAGGACGTGATATCAACACCGGTCAGAACAACTTCGCCATATCCGTTGGCCACAAGTTCGCGCACCTGACTAACGATCTCGCCCATCGGCACACTGCGGGAATTCCCACGGCCAAACGGGATGATGCAAAACGTACAACGATGATCACAACCGTTTTGGACCTGCACAAAGGCGCGTGCACGACCTTCAAACCCGGAAACAAGGTGACTTGCGGTTTCCTCGACCGACATGATGTCGTTAACAACAACACGTTCATGGTCGGGCATCAGGAATGTTTCGGCCTTCATCTTGGCATCGTTGCCAAAAATACGGTCGATCTCGCCCATCTTGGCGAATTTGTCCGGATTGACCTGAACCGCACAGCCGGTCACGAAAATCTTGGCGTCCGGGTTTTCACGACGCAGGCGGCGGATGCTTTGCCGCGCCTGACGTTCCGCCTCGGTCGTGACCGCACATGTATTGATAATGATCGCATCATCAAGTCCCGCATTTTTGGCATGGTCGCGCATCACCTCGGATTCATAGGTGTTCAAACGACATCCAAATGTAACGACGCGTGGCTCTTTGATGCTCGACATTCTGCGATCAATCTCAGGTTCGGGAAATATTCCACAATGTCCCTTATTGAAGGAAAAGTGCGGAGCGCCCGGCAAGGTCAATCACCTTGCCGGGCGCTGGTTACATACGCTTTTGCACTGTTTAATGCAAGCCTGCGCCGTTCATGGCACACATGCACAAGACGCGCAAAACAACGCCCTTTGGGCACATTTACAGTAGAACGATGTGTTACTCGGCAGCAAAGTGACGGTTGCGACCATCCTTTTTTGCGCGGTACAGCGCACTGTCTGCACGATCAATCAGTTTTGCCCCGCCTTCATGGGCAACATATTCCGCCGCACCGACTGAAACCGTCATGTGGCCATATGAGGCCCCGGAATTCTTTGCCTTGATCTCGCGTGCGGCGATGCGTTTACTCATATCGGCGGCAACTTCCATCGCATCATCAAGCGAGGTTTGCGGAAGCAAAATCGCAAATTCATCCCCACCATAACGCGCAACGATATCGCGGCCCTTGATGTTGGCCTTAAGCATCGATGCGATCAAAACCAGAATTTCGTCGCCGATCCGATGACCAAACCGGTCATTGATGGACTTGAACTGATCAAGATCCACCATCATCACACAAAACGGCTCGGCGTCTTCGCTGCTGTCGTATTCCTTGGCAAGCTGGGAAAGCTGTTCTTCGAAATGCATGCGGTTCGAAACGCGGGTCAGGCCATCTGTGTAAGACCGTTCACGGGTTTGCTCAAGTTCGCGCTGAAGCAAAACAACGCGGTTAAGATATCCGTCCAACCGCACATGAAGGTTGTCGATGGTGGATTTCATTTCTTCGGTCTGGTCAACAATCTCGCCCACAACCGGCCCGACGTCCTTGTGCGCGCGAAGGGTCCCCAACGAACTTTTCAGCAGTTCACCATAACTGCGGATATTGTTTCGCGCCGACGTCAGGCATTCGTCACTGTTTTCGACAACCTGCGAAAAATCTTCCATTCCGCGCTGAAGGAAATCGGCGGCCTGACGGTCAAAGATATACCGATAGTATAGCTGCAGAAGGGTATCTTCGGCGAGATCATCTCCGCTGGCATTTACTGCATCAATGACCCGCAATATTTCCGGGTTTTCCGCAGCAAAATAAATGAACCACACATGATAAAGTTCGGGTGTTGGACGCAGACCGCGATCACGCAGGGCTTTCAGGGTTGCGTCGGCATATCCCCAATGACGAGATATCTGTTCTTCCGTCGTCGGCACAACGGTTGCTCCGGGTAATTTTATAAAAAAATCTCAATGGGTTATGATGATTTCGCATCAAATTCCGCACCAAGTTATCCTAATTCATCCCGCAGAGCCAGATTTACCCAGTAAAAACTATACTAAAGTGGTGGAATTCTTCCGGACTACTCACGCGCCCGGATCATCGTGCCTGCACCACGTTCTGTAAACAGCTCCAGCAAGACCGCATGCGGCGCACGACCATCAACAATTACAGATGCTTCAACCCCGTTCTGTACTGCATCCATGCAGGTTTCAGTTTTGGGTATCATGCCGCCTTGAATGGTCCCGTCCGCGATCATCTCATTGATATGGTCAATGGTGGCGTCCCGAACAAGGTTCTTGTCTCCATCAAGTATACCTTTTACATCCGTCAGCATATACAAACGGCTTGCACCAACCGCCTTGGCGATCGCACCAGCGGCGGTATCCGCATTGATATTGTATGTCTGCCCGTCTTCGCCAACACCGATTGGCGAAATAACCGGAATTATGTCGGTATTGATAAAGCAATCAAGCACATGCGGGTCCACTTTGACCGGTTCGCCGACAAAGCCAAGATCGAGCACTTTTTCGATATTGCTTTCAGGATCACGTTTGGTCCGCGTCAGTTTGCGCGCGGTGATAAGATTGGCATCCTTACCGCACAGACCAACAGCAACGCCGCCAGCGGCATTGATGTTTGAAACGATTTCCTTGTTGATTTTCCCTGCCAGAACCATTTCGACAACATCGATGGTCTGTTGATCGGTCACCCGAAGGCCGTCCACGAATTCCGACTGGATATTAAGCTGCTTAAGCATCTGGCCAATCTGCGGTCCCCCGCCATGCACCACAATCGGGTTCATACCGACCTGCTTTAAAAGCACCACATCCTGTGCGAACAAACGCGCCAGTTCGGGGTCACCCATCGCGTGACCGCCGTATTTAATAACAATCGTCTGACCGTTAAAGCGACGCATATAGGGAAGAGCTTCGGATAGGACCTTCGCACGGGCCAACGTCCGGTATGCGCTGGATTCCGATTGATCTTCTTCAGAACGGATTTCTTCGTTCATCCTACTCTTCCCCATATTAACGCATCAGGATATTAACGCATCAGACCGGCAATTTTACAGCAGCGACGCGATTTCAGCGCGCAATTCTGCCAGTCCGGTATTCTTTTCACTCGACGTCGCAAAGATTTTTGGCAAGGCCGCTGGATGCTTAACCAGTGCGTTGACCACTTCCTTGATACGTTTTTCGAGCTGTCCCTTTTTTAGCTTATCAGCCTTGGTCAGCACAACCTGATAGGTCACGGCACTTTCATCAAGCACCTTCATCATGTCGAGGTCGGCCTTCATAAAGCCATGCCGTGAATCGATCAACACGAAGACACGCCGCAGGGTTACCCGACCACGCAGATACTGCTTGATCAGGTTTTGCCACGTATCAACGATGTCTTTTGGGGCTTGCGCAAAGCCATAGCCCGGCAAATCGACAACATGGCAGGCGCCATCAAGATCAAAATAGTTAAGCTGCTGCGTCCGGCCGGGTGTGTTGGACGTACGCGCAATGTCCTTACGACCCGTGATCGCGTTGATCAGGCTGGATTTACCAACATTGGACCGTCCGGCAAAACAGATTTCCGTTTTGTCTTCAGGCGGCAGTTGCTCAAGCTGGGCGACACCCAAAAGAAAGGTAACCGGGCGGGAAAAAAGTTTCCGCCCGGCTTCAATTTGTGGTGCTTTGTATGTCGGTATTGACGTTACCGACGGCAGGTTTTCGTCTGTCATCGTTCTTCCTTCCCCATGATCCGGGCATCTTCCCCGAAGGGAAGATCAACCCAGAAAGGGTAGATGGGGATTAAATCCCCATCTTATACATGATGTAGCGCTGCTGAATGATCGACAGCGTATTGTTCCAGGCCCAATAGATCACAAGACCAGCCGGGAAGCTTGCCAGCATGAAGGTAAAGATCAGCGGCAAGAACATCATGATCTTGGCTTGTGTCGGATCGGCAGGCGCCGGGTTGAGTTTCTGCTGCAGGAACATGGTAAGACCCATGATCAGCGGCCAGACACCAATCATCAACATCTGCGGCGGATCAAACGGGATCAGACCAAACAGGTTGAACAAAGACGTCGGATCCGGAGCAGACAAATCCTGAATCCAGCCAAAGAACGGCGCGTGACGCATCTCAATGCTCACAAACAGAACCTTGTACAGTGCAAAGAACACCGGGATCTGTACAATGATTGGCAAGCAACCCGAGGCAGGATTGATTTTCTCACGCTTGTACAGCGCCATCATTTCCTGCTGCTGACGCTGGCGGTCATCCTTGAACTGCTCGCGCATTTCAGTGATCTGCGGCTGCAGCTTTTTCATCGCACTCATGGATTTGTACGATTTATTCGCCAACGGGAACATGACTGCCTTAACGGCGACCGTGATCAGCAAAATGGCAACACCGAAGTTACCAACAAGATGATACATCCACTGTAGAACAAGGAAGAACGGCTTGGTCAGGAAGTAGAACCAGCCAAAATCAATCGCGAGATCGAAATTGGTGATGCCGTAGTCCTCGGCATAAGTATCAAGCAGGGTTACTTCCTTGGCACCCGCAAACAGACGGGTTTCCGCCTTTGCTTCGCTGCCATTGGCAACCGTGCGAGCTGCCCCAAGATAATCGGTCTGATACTTGTCCGTATTTTCAGCAAAATGGTGGCTGAAACGCGTGGTCATTTCCTCGTCCGAGGAAGGTGCCAGCGCAACCAGCCAATATTTATCGGTGATGCCAAGCCAGCCGCCGGTGGTTTTCTTTTCAACCGCACCATCATCGGCAAGATCATCATAATCGATCTCGGTCAAAGTCCCGTCGATCACGCCAAGCGGGCCTTCATGCAGGATATAGAACCCTGCGGTCTGCGGCTTGTTCTTGCGCGAAATCAGGCCGTAAGGATGCAGGGTAACTTCGCTACCGCTGTTATTGACCACTGACTGATTAACGGTGAACAGATAATTCTGATCGATGGAAATTTCGCGTTTGAAGGTCAGGCCGGCACCGTTATCCCAACTTAGCGTAATCGGGTTATCGACCGTCAGGGTGTCGCCACTTGCGCTCCAGCGGGTTTCGCTGCTGGGCAGAACAACATCCTTGCCCGTACCGACCCAGCCGAACTCCGCGAAATAAGCATCACTGCTGCCGGTCGGGTTCAAAACATGGATCAGTGGGCTGTCAGGTTCTTCGGTTTCGTGATAATCCTGAAGCTGGATATCATCAATCACACCACCGACAAGACGTATCGAACCTTCGACGCGCGGCGTATCAATTGCGATACGTGGTGATTTCGCCAGCGCATCATCCCGATTAACGGTCGGGACAGCAGGCTGTCCCCCCGGGACACTTGGCCCACCGGTGGATGCCTGCGGCGGATTACTACCACTTGCATCAAGCTGTTCGCGAACTTGCGCTTCACGAACCTGAGTATCAGGTTCGGGCGCGAAGAAGAATTGCCAACCGATGAGAATCACAACTGCCGATGCAATTGCGACCCATAGGTTACGTTGTTCGTTCATCGCTTCTTTCCGCTTTTCTCAGCCAGCATCAACCGACCGATTATTCTATTTACATGACGAAAGCGCCGGGGATCGGTTTTCACCATCCGACGACGCTTTGTTTTGTTCGCAGCCACATTCGGGCACCGGATCATAACCATGACCACCCCATGGATGGCAACGCATTATCCGTTTAAATCCCATCCAGCCGCCTTTTATTGCCCCATGACGGGCCAATGCTTCCATCATGAAAGCCGAACAGGTCGGCTGATAACGGCAAGACCACCCGATATAAGGCGATAAAAAGAGCTGGTAACCGCGAACTGCGATTTGAAGAAGACGTGCAAGGGGACCGGGGGATGGACTCGAAGAGTTCATGTCGCAGGACCTCCTGCTTTTGTCGAACCGCCGGGCTTCTTTGCGCCACCCCCCTTACGGGGACGACGAGAATCGGCCGGAGACGGCTTTGCATCAGGGACTCGGCGCAGGGCAAACCGCATATCATCAACCAGCTTTTCAAAAGGCCGATCGATGGTTTGGTTACGACCGATCACAACATAATCCCAACCGGGCAATGCGAGTTCAGTCATCAATTGCTCTGCCACAGCACGCAAACGCCGCCGAACGCGATTGCGGACGACGGCCTTTCCCACCTTTTTGGTGACAGTAAAGCCTACTCGTACGAGCAGGTCTTCACCGGCGTATTCTGTATCCGGCTTGATCCCCGGGCGTGGTGCGCCCTGCAGGATCAATCCCTGTGTAACCCATTTTCGGCGGGTGCCCGCAACACGGAGGAATTCCGTACGCTTTTTAAGGCGTTCCACCGAAATGGTCACAACATTAGGCCGACAGACGCTTGCGGCCCTTGGCGCGGCGTGCGGTAAGCACACGGCGGCCACCGACGGTCGCGCTGCGGGAACGGAAGCCGTGGCGGCGTTTCCGTACGAGATTGCTAGGCTGGTAGGTGCGCTTCACTGCACTTACTCCGTTCTAAATAAGGTAATCCGATAAAATTCGAGGTCCGCTGTATAGGACTTCACACCCATGCTGTCAACTCGTGACAAGGTGTTGGTCCCCAGAAAACCGGCAATGCCGTCGGGATTTTGTCCCGACGGCACCCGAAATGCGAATTCGTCACCATTCGATACGTTCGACGTTGGAGAATGTCAACTCAGAACCGTCCGAAAAGACGATAGTTCCCGACGAATCGGTCGAAAGTTCCAGATGGTGCTTTTTCGAATCGGTGATTTCGCCTTCATCAAGGATCAAGGTCCAGTCACTCGAGTCGATTTTGCCGCCACCTATGCCGTTCAATTCGATGGTATCGGTGGTCCATCCATTGGCCCCACCATCAACATAGTCATTGCCTTCGCCCATGTTAAAGATGAACAGATCCGACCCACCGTCACCATAAAGCGTATCGTCGCCGATACCGCCGATCAGGGTGTCGTCGTCATCCCCGCCAAACAGCGTGTCATTACCATCGCCACCATCAAGGGTATCCCTGCCTGCACCGCCCAGAAGAGTGTCGTCACCTTCATCGCCATACAGCTTGTCATCACCCCCGCCACTGCTCAGCGTATCGTCGCCTGAGCCGCCATAGAAGGTGTCTTTGCCCCATCCGCCGGTCAGGGTGTCGTTGTCCGCCCCGCCGTCGAAATAGTTATCGCCGCCGTCGGCAACAAGAATGTCGTTCCCATCGCCGCCAAAGAAGCTGTCATTGCCCCAAGTGCCGTGGATGGAGTCGTCACCACCCTCACCCCAGACCTTGTTTCTACCGTCGCCAACATCGATATTGTCATTCCCATCGCCAGCATTGACCGTATCATTGCCGCCGCTTGCGGTGATGCTGTCGTTGCCGCTGCCTGTCTCGATGATGTTATTCCCACCACCCGCGGAAATCGTGTTGTTGCCATCTCCGGCATAAATTTTGTCATTTTCCGAACCGGTGCTGATGGTATCGTTACCAGTCCCCGCCCAGATGGTGTTTTTGCCTTCGCCAGCGGTTATTTCGTTGTTGCCGTCCCCACCAATGATCGTGTCGTCGTCACTTCCTGACGTAATGCGATCATTGCCAGACCCGGTTGCAATGTAATTTTCACCCTCGCCTGCGCTGACGTAGTTGTCGCCATCGCCCCCAAGGATTGTGTCGTCACCACTCCCGGCATACAGGCTGTCATTGCCTGCACCGGTTTCAATATGGTTATTACCCTCGTTGGCATAGATGATGTTGTCACCGTCGCTGGCATAGATACTGTCGTCATCGCTGCCGCCAGTGATGTAGTTATTCCCCGATCCGCCATAGATCGTATTTTCGCCTTCACCACCGTGAACGGTATCATTGCCGGCACCGGCATCAATGTAATCGTCACCACCATCGCCGGTGACACTGTCGTCACCGTCACCAGCATAGATTACATCATTGCCATTCCCGGCCCAGATCGTGTCATTGCCGGCATTGGTTGAAATCGTGTCATGACCGCCACCAGAACCGATGGTGTCATTGCCCGATCCGGTTTCGATGCTATCATTCGAACCAGATCCCCAGACAACTTCATCCGCAGCAACCATTTCTTCAATCGTGACATCAAGAATGGCGGTGGTCGTTGCGGTGTCATCGCCATCGCGCGACTGCACAGAAACATTGAGCTCAAACGTGCCGGAATAGTCACTGGCCGCCGCAATCGTCAGTCCAACCAATTGCGCGGACGTCAGGGTCCATGTGCCATCACCGTTGTTGGTCCCGGCAGACAAAGTTGCCCCCGACGGCACGCCACTGATGGTAATGCTCAGCGTTTCGCTGCTATCGGTCACGGCGGCATCGATATCCAGTGCAACGCTGTTACCTTCGTCACCGCTGGCATCCGACACCTCAAGGGTTGGCGTGTCGGCAACACCCTCGACATCCACTGTTATGGTATCAGAAACACTTGCGGTATCATCACCATCGGTCGAGGTCACCGTCACGGTCAGATCAAACGAACCGCTATAATCGTCCGCCGGTTTGATTGTCAGTCCGTCCAGATCCCCCGCCGACAGCGTCCAGGTCCCATCCCCGTTATTGATACCAGCCGACAGAGTTGCCCCATCCGGAACGCCAGAAATCATAACGGAAAGAACTTCGGACGCGTCGCTTAGACCTGCGTCGATATCAAGTGCAATGTTGGTATCTTCATCACCAGACGCGTCACTTGCTTCAACTGTCGGCGCATCGGCAACACCGGCAACATCCACCGTGATGGTGTCCGAGACACTCGCGGTATCGTCGCCATCGGTCGAGGTCACCGTCACACTCAGATCAAATGATCCGCTATAGTCATCCGCCGGCTTGATCGTCAAACCATCAAGATCGCCAGCCGCCAAAGTCCAGGTGCCATCACCATTATCGGCACCAGCCGACAGGGTCGCACCATCTGGAACACCAGAAATCGTGACGGAAAGAACTTCGGACGCATCGCTTAACCCTGCGTCGATATCAAGCGCTATGTTGGTATCTTCATCACCAGACGCGGCAATCACATCAAGCGTCGGCGTATCGGCAACACCGGCAATATCAACTGTGATGACATCGGTGACACTCGCAGTATCTTCGCCATCAGTCGAGGTCACTGTCACACTCAGATCAAACGATCCCGAATAATCATCCGCAGGCGTAATCGTCAGACCTTCAAGGTCGCCCGACGAGAACGTCCAAGTACCATCGCCATTATCGGTACCCGCAGACAAAGTTGCGCCATCAGGAACACCACTGATCGTGACCGTCAGAACTTCGGAGCTGTCGGTAAGACCCGCATCGATATCAAGCGCAATTGCGCTGTCTTCCGAACCGCTGGCGTCGGAAACTTCAAGCGTGGGCAGATCAGCATCGCCAATCACATCCACCATTACCGTGTCAGAAACACTTGCGATATCAACGCCGTCTTGTGTGCTTGCCGTAATTTGAAGATCGAAACTACCGCTATAATCAGAAGGCGGTGTAACCGAGAGCCCCGCCAGATCATCCGACGACAAGGTCCAAGTACCATCCCCGTTATCGTTACCGGCAGACAGCGTAGCGCCGTCCGGAACACCAGAGATCGTAATCGTTAAGGTTTCTGAACTGTCGGTAAGACCTGCGTCAATGTTGAGCGCGATCGCGCTGTCTTCGTTGCCAGACGCGTCCAAAACATCAAGCGTCGGCGCATCGGCGACGCCAGCAACATCAACCGTCAAACTGTCGGTCGTTACGGCAACGTCTTCACCATCCGTAGACTGAGCACTCACACCAAGCTCGAACGACCCACTAAAATCATCCGCAGGCGTAATCGTCAGACCTTCAAGATCGCCCGACGACAGCGTCCAGGTGCCATCCCCATTATCCGTACCGGCAGACAAAGTCGCACCGTCTGGAACACCGGAGATCGTGACTGTCAGAGTTTCGGAACTGTCGGTAAAGCCTGAATCGATATCAAGCGCAATCGCACTGTCTTCCGAACCGCTCGCGTCAGAGGTTTCCAACGTCGGAGCGTCAGCGACACCGGTAACATCAACCGTGATCGAACCTGAAGTGGTCGCGACATCTTCACCGTCAGCAGACTGTGCCGTCACACCAAGATCAAACGAACCGCTAAAATCATCCGCAGGCGTAATCGTCAGACCTTCAAGATCGCCCGACGACAGCGTCCAGGTGCCATCACCATTATTCGTTCCAGCCGACAGGGTCGCACCATCTGGAACACCCGAGACGGTTACTGTTAGCGTTTCGGAGCTGTCCGTCAGACCCGCATCTATATCAAGCGCGATGGCTGAATCTTCATTACCGGATGCATCCGCCACATCAAGCGTCGGTGCATCAGCAACACCCGCTACATCGACCGTCAGACTATCGGTCGTTACGGCAACATCCTCACCATCCGCAGACTGAGCGGTAACACTCAGATCAAAGCTGCCAGAGAAGTCATCGGCAGGCGTGATCGTCAGACCTTCAAGGTCACCAGACGACAACGTCCAGATGCCGTCACCGTTATCCGTACCGGCCGACAGGGTCGCTCCATCCGGAACACCGGAGATCGTGACAGACAGAACTTCACTGGAGTCCGTCAGACCCGCATCGATATCCAGTGCAATCGCACTGTCTTCCGAACCACTCGCGTCAGACGTTTCCAACGTCGGAGCGTCAGCGACACCGGCAACATCAACCGTGATCGAACCTGAAGTGGTCACAAGATCTTCACCATCGGCAGACTGTGCAGTCACACCAAGGTCGAACGAACCGCTAAAGTCATCCGCAGGCGTGATCGTCAGACCTTCAAGATCACCCGACGACAGGGTCCATGTGCCGTCACCGTTATCTGTGCCAGCCGACAAACTCGCACCGTCCGGAACACCAGAGATCGTAACCGTCAAAGTTTCGGAGCTGTCCGTTAGACCCGCATCGACATCAAGTGCAATCGAACTGTCTTCCGAACCGCTCGCGTCAGACGTTTCCAGCGTCGGTGCATCCGCAACACCCGCAACATCAACCGTGATTGATCCACTGGTCGTGGCGACATCTTCACCATCCGCAGACTGTGCGGTCACGCCAAGATCGAACGAGCCACTAAAGTCATCTGCCGGGGTAATCGTCAGACCTTCAAGATCACCCGATGACAGGGTCCAGATGCCGTCACCATTGTCCGTCCCAGCCGACAGGGTCGCACCATCCGGCACACCGGAGATCGTCACCGTCAGAACTTCGGAGCTGTCTGTCAGACCGGCATCGATATCAAGCACAATTGCACTGTCTTCCGAACCGCTGGCATCAGACGTTTCCAGCGTCGGTGTATCAGCAACACCCGCAACATCGACCGTAATTGATCCGCTGGTCGTCGCAACGTCTTCACCGTCCGCAGACTTCGCCATCACACCAAGATCGAAGCTACCTGAGAAGTCATCAGCCGGCGTGATCGTCAGACCTTCGAGATCTCCTGAACTCAACGTCCAAGTACCGTCACCGTTATCCGTACCAGCCGAAAGGGTCGCACCATCAGGCACGCCGGAGATCGTAACCGTAAGAATTTCCGAACTGTCGGTAAGTCCAGTATCGATATCAAGAGCGATAGCTGAATCTTCATTGCCAGACGCATCCGCGACATCAAGTGTCGGCGCATCAGCTACACCGGCAACATCAACTGTAATGGTATCGCTAACATTGGCGACATCTTCACCGTCGGCAGACTGAGCACTCACACCGAGATCAAACGACCCACTAAAATCATCCGCAGGCGTAATCGTCAGACCTTCAAGATCGCCCGACGACAGCGTCCATGTGCCGTCACCGTTATCCGTACCGGCCGACAGGGTCGCACCATCCGGAACGCCAGAGATCGTAACCGTTAGCGTTTCCGAGCTATCGGTAAGACCTGCGTCGATATCCAGTGCAATGGCACTGTCTTCATTGCCAGATGCATCCGCAACATTAAGCGTCGGCGCATCAGCAACACCCGCAACATCGACCGTCAGACTATCGGTCGTTACGGCAACATCTTCGCCGTCGGCAGATTGCGCCGTCACACCAAGATCAAACGAACCGCTAAAGTCATCCGCAGGCGTAATCGTCAGACCTTCAAGATCTCCTGATGACAGCGTCCAGGTGCCATCACCATTATCCGTACCAGCCGACAGAGTAGTACCGTCCGGTACACCGGAGATCGTGACAGTCAGAACTTCACTGGAGTCCGTCAGGCCCGCATCAATATCAAGCGCAATCGCACTGTCTTCCGAACCGCTGGCGTCAGACGTTTCCAGCGTTGGCGCATCCGCAACGCCAGCAACATCAACCGTCAGACTGTCGGTCGTTACGGCAACGTCTTCGCCATCCGCAGACTGAGCGGTAACACCCAGATCAAAGCTGCCAGAGAAGTCATCGGCAGGCGTAATCGACAGGCCTTCAAGGTTGCCTGACGACAAAGTCCACGTACCGTCACCGTTATCCGTACCAGCCGAAAGGGTCGCACCATCAGGCACGCCGGAGATGGTGACTGTAAGAATTTCCGAACTGTCGGTAAGCCCAGCATCGATATCCAGAGCAATAGCTGAATCTTCGCTGCCAGACGCATCTGTAACATCAAGTGTTGGCGCATCGGCAATACCGGCGACATCCACCGTGATCGAGCCAGAGGTCGTCGCGACGTCTTCGCCATCCGCAGACTGAGCACTGACGTCCAGATCGAACGAACCGCTGAAGTCATCTGCAGGTGTAATCGTCAGACCTTCAAGATCACCCGAC
This sequence comes from Thalassospira lohafexi, assembly GCF_002844275.1. Lineage (GTDB taxonomy): Bacteria > Pseudomonadota > Alphaproteobacteria > Rhodospirillales > Thalassospiraceae > Thalassospira > Thalassospira lohafexi. Next base: position 10,959 of record NZ_NXGX01000004.1, on the reverse strand, counting down.
GACAGCGTCCAGGTGCCATCACCATTATTCGTTCCAGCCGACAGGGTCGCACCATCTGGAACACCCGAGACGGTTACTGTTAGCGTTTCGGAGCTGTCCGTCAGACCCGCATCTATATCAAGCGCAATCGCACTGTCTTCCGAACCGCTCGCGTCAGAGGTTTCCAACGTCGGAGCGTCAGCGACACCGGTAACATCAACCGTGATCGAACCTGAAGTGGTCGCGACATCTTCACCGTCAGCAGACTGTGCCGTCACACCAAGATCAAACGAACCGCTAAAATCATCCGCAGGCGTAATCGTCAGACCTTCAAGATCGCCCGACGACAGCGTCCAGGTACCATCACCATTATTCGTACCAGCCGACAGGGTCGCGCCATCCGGAACGCCAGAGATCGTGACTGTAAGTGTCTCGCTGGAATCCGTCAGACCCGCATCGATATCAAGCGCAATCGCGCTGTCTTCCGAACCGCTCGCATCAGACGTTTCCAACGTCGGTGCATCCGCGACGCCAGCCACATCAACTGTAATCGAGAAAGAAGTGATCGCAACATCGTCACCGTCGGCAGACTGAGCACTCACAGCAAGGTCGAACGACCCACTAAAGTCATCCGCTGGTGTGATCGTCAGACCTTCAAGATCGCCTGATGACAGCGTCCAGGTGCCATCACCATTATTCGTTCCAGCCGACAGGGTCGCACCGCCCGGAACACCGCTGATTGTGACGGTCAAAGTCTCAGAGCTGTCGGTCAGGCCCGCATCGATATCCAGTGCAATCGCACTGTCTTCCGAACCACTCGCGTCAGAGGTTTCCAACGTCGGAGCGTCAGCGACACCGGCAACATCAACCGTGATCGAACCAGAGGTCGTCGCAATATCTTCGCCGTCCGCAGATTGGGCCGTCACATCCAGATCGAACGAACCGCTAAAGTCATCGGCAGGCGTAATCGACAGGCCCTCAAGATCACTCGACGACAGCGTCCAGGTGCCGTCACCGTTGTCCATACCAGCAGACAAAATCGCACCATCGGGTACGCCGGAGATCGTGACAGATAGAACTTCACTGGAGTCCGTCAGACCGGCATCGATATCGAGTGCAATGGCACTGTCTTCATTGCCAGATGCATCCGCAACATTAAGCGTCGGCGCATCCGCAACGCCCGCGACATCGACAGTGATTGACTCAGAGGTCGTCGCAACGTCTTCACCGTCCGCAGACTGCGCCGTCACACCAAGATCAAACGAGCCACTAAAGTCATCGGCAGGCGTAATCGTCAGACCTTCAAGGTCGGTTGAGCTCAGCGTCCAGGTACCATCGCCGTTATCCGTACCAGCCGACAGGGTCGCACCATCCGGAACACCGGAGATCGTAACCGTCAGTGTCTCGCTGGAATCCGTCAGACCCGCATCGATATCAAGCGCAATCGCACTGTCTTCAGAGCCACTGGCGTCAGATGTTTCCAGCGTTGGCGCATCCGCAACGCCAGCAATATCAACCGTCAGACTATCGGTCGTAACTGCAACGTCCTCGCCATCTGCCGACTGCGCCGTCACGCCAAGATCGAACGACCCACTAAAGTCATCTGCCGGGGTAATAGTCAGACCTTCGAGATCAGATGATGACAGAGTCCAGGTGCCATCGCCGTTATTCGTACCAGCCGATAGGGTCGCGCCGTCCGGAACACCGGAGATCGTAACCGTTAGCGTTTCGGAGCTGTCGGTCAGGCCCGCATCGATATCAAGCGCAATAGCCGAATCTTCGCTGCCAGACGCATCCCCAACATCAAGCGTTGGCGCATCCGCAACGCCCGCGACATCGACAGTGATCGAACCAGAAGTCGTCGCAACATCTTCGCCGTCTGCCGACTGCGCGGTGACACCCAGATCAAACGAACCACTAAAATCACCGGCTGGCGTAATCGTCAGACCTTCAAGATCACCAGACGACAGCGTCCAAGTCCCGTCACCATTATCAGTACCAGCCGACAGGGTCGCACCATCCGGAACACCGGAGATCGTAACCGTAAGAACTTCAGAGCTATCGGTAAGACCTGCGTCGACATCCAGTGCAATGGCAGAATCTTCAGCACCCATCGCATCTGTAAGTTCAAGTGTTGGCGCGTCGGCAACACCGGCGACATCAACTGTGATCGAACCAGAGGTCGTTGCAATATCTTCGCCATCAGCCGACTGTGCCGTCACACCAAGATCGAAGCTGCCAGAGAAGTCATCTGCAGGTGTAATTGTCAGACCTTTAAGGTCACCCGATGACAGGGTCCATGTACCGTCACCATTATCAGTCCCCGCCGACAGGCTCGCACCATCCGGTACGCCACTTATAATAACTGTCAGGGTTTCGCTGGAGTCCGTCAGTCCCGCATCAATATCGAGCGCAATCGCGCTGTCTTCCGAACCACTCGCGTCAGAGGTTTCCAACGTCGGAGCGTCAGCGACACCGGTAACATCAACCGTGATCGAACCTGAAGTGGTCGCAACATCTTCACCATCGGCAGACTGTGCCGTCACACCAAGATCAAACGAACCACTAAAGTCATCCGCAGGCGTAATCGTCAGGCCTTCAAGATCACCCGACGACAGCGTCCAAGTGCCGTCACCGTTATCCGTACCAGCCGACAGGGTCGCGCCATCTGGCACGCCACTGATGGTCACAGTGAGAACTTCACTGGAGTCCGTCAGACCTGCATCAATACCAAGCGCAATCGCTGAATCTTCGTTGCCAGACGCATCCGCAACATCTAGCGTCGGCGCATCCGCGACACCCGCAACATCCACCGTGATTGAGCCAGACGTGATGGCAACATCTTCGCCGTCGGCAGACTGGGCCGTCACGCCAAGATCGAACGAACCGCTAAAATCATCCGCAGGCGTAATCGTCAGACCTTCAAGATCGCCCGATGACAGGGTCCAGGTCCCGTCACCATTATCCGTACCAGCCGATAGGGTCGCACCGTCCGGAACACCGGAGATCGTAACTGTCAGAGTCTCGGAGCTGTCCGTCAGATCAGCATCGATATCCAACACAATCGCACTGTCTTCCGAACCACTGGCATCAGACGTTTCCAACGTCGGCGCATCCGCAACACCCGCAACATCGACTGTGATCGAACCACTGGTCGTTGCACTTTCTTCACCGGAAACTGATGTTGCTGTCACGCTCAGGTCAAAACTGCCCGCATAATCCGCAGGGGGCGTAATTGTGAGGCCATCCAGTTGATCCGGGCTCAATGTCCAACTGCCATCACCATTGCTGGTTCCAGCTGACAAAGTCGCCCCTTCCGGCACACCTGAAATGGTCACACTCAGCGTCTCTGTCGCATCCGAAAGCGAAGCATCAATATCGAGCGCAATAGCCGAATCTTCATTCCCAGGTGCATCGGCGACATCAAGTGTGGGTGCATCGGCAAGCGGGTTATAAACTTCACCGTCGACAAAAACCTGAAGTTGTTCGACATTGACAACTTCAACACCAAGAGCCGGAAGGGTGAGGCTACCTGTAGTGCCGCCGTTGATGTGGTTTTGCAAATCCTGCAGAGCACTCAGGATGTCGGGATTTGAGAGCTGTTCACTCGTCAGATTGAGCTTGAGAGTATCGGTGTCGCCACTGCCATCGACGAGGCCTATCTGCCCACTTTCCGGCTCTATCGTATAATCCAGAACGTCATCACCCGACCCGCCGTCAAGCGTATCGCCGCCAGACCCGATCAGCGTATCATCCCATGAACCACCCGACAGCACATCGGTGCCATCACCACCATCAAGCGTGTCGTTTCCGCTGCCGCCCTCCAGAGTATCGTCGCCAGCACCACCCGTGATGATATCCTCACCACTGCCGCCGTCGAGGTAATCATTCCCTTCGCCACCGGTAATTGTATCGTGGCCTGTTCCACCGAAAACGCTGTCATCTCCAGCACCGGCATCAATCGTGTCATGACCGTCACCACCATAAACAGTATCGTTGCCTGCACCCGATGCTATGCTGTCATGGTCACGGCCACCATCAATGTAATCGTCCGTTTCGCCGCCGGTAATCTTGTCCTTTCCATCACTGCCAATGATGGTTTCCCGCCCATCAGATGCAACATCAACAGTAATGATATTCGACACACTCTGGCTGTCTGTGCCATCTGTGGAGGTAGCCGCAACACCCAGATCAAATGATCCCCAATATTCATCAGCCGGTGTGATCGTCAGACCTTCAAGATCGTCCGAACCCAACGTCCAGGTGCCGTCGCCATTATCTGTACCCGCCGACAGAGTTGCACCGTCCGGCACGCCGGAGACCGTAACCGTCAGAACTTCCGAGCTATCCGTCAGACCAGCACCGATATCAAGCGCAATAGCTGAGTCTTCGCTGCCAGACGCATCTGTAACATCTAGCGTCGGCGCATCCGCAACACTCGCGACATCAACCGTCAGACTGTCGGTTGTTACGGCAACATCTTCACCATCCGCAGACTGAGCACTAACGCCCAGATCAAACGAACCACTAAAGTCATCTGCAGGCGTAATCGTCAGACCTTCAAGATCGACCGACGACAGCGTCCATGTACCATCCCCGTTATCCGTACCGGCCGAGAGGGTCGCGCCACCCGGAACACCTGAGATGGTGACTGTAAGCGTCTCACTGGAATCCGTCAGACCGGCATCGATATCAAGGGCGATGGCTGAATCTTCATTGCCAGATGCATCCGCAACATCAAGCGTCGGCGCATCCGCAACGCCAGCCACATCAACGGTGATCGAACCTGAAGTGGTCGCAACATCTTCGCCATCGGCAGACTGTGCCGTCACACCAAGATCAAACGACCCGCTAAAATCATCCGCAGGCGTAATCGTCAAACCTTCAAGATCGCCCGACGACAGCGTCCAGCTGCCATCCCCGTTATCCGTACCCGCTGACAAGGAGGCACCGTCCGGAACGCCAGAGATCGTAACCGTAAGAACTTCAGAGCTATCGGTAAGACCTGCGTCGACATCCAGTGCAATGGCAGAATCTTCAGCACCCATCGCATCTGTAAGTTCAAGTGTTGGCGCGTCGGCAACACCGGCGACATCAACCGTGGTCGAACCAGAGGTGGTCGCAACGCCTTCACCATCCGCAGACTGGGCCGTCACATCCAGATCGAACGAACCGCTAAAATTGTCGGCTGGCGTAATTGTCAGACCATCAAGGTCACCCGACGACAACGTCCAAGTACCATCGCCATTATCGGTACCCGCAGACAAAGTTGCGCCATCAGGAACACCACTGATCGTGACCGTCAAAACTTCGGAGCTGTCGGTAAGACCCGCATCGATATCAAGCGCAATCGCACTGTCTTCCGAACCGCTCGCGTCAGACGTTTCCAACGTCGGCGCATCCGCAACACCAGCCACATCAACCGTCAGACTGTCGGTCGTTACGGCAACGTCTTCACCATCCGCAGACTGAGCGGTAACACCTAGATCAAAGCGACCAGAGAAGTCACCCGCAGGCGTAATCGTCAGACCTTCAAGGTCGCCCGACGACAACGTCCATGTGCCGTCACCATTATCCGTACCCGCCGACAGGGTCGCACCATCCGGAACACCGGAGATGGTGACTGTAAGTGTCTCGCTGGAATCCGTCAGACCGGCATCAATATCAAGCGCAATCGCGCTGTCTTCCGAACCACTGGCGTCAGACGTTTCCAACGTCGGCGCATCCGCGACGCCCACGACATCAACTGTCAGACTGTTAGTCGTTACGGCAACATTTTCACCGTCCGCAGACTGAGCAGTCACAGCAAGATCAAAGCTGCCAGAGAAGTCATCCGCAGGTGTAATCGTCAGGCCTTCAAGATCACCCGACGACAGCGTCCAAGTACCATCCCCGTTATCCGTACCAGCCGAAAGGGTCGCACTATCCGGCACGCCGGAGATCGTAACCGTAAGAGTTTCGGAGCTATCGGTAAGACCCGCATCGATATCAAGCGCAATCGCACTGTCTTCCGAACCGCTCGCATCAGACGTTTCCAACGTCGGAGCGTCAGCGACACCCGCAACATCCACCGTGATTGAGCCAGAAGTGGTTGCGACGTCCTCGCCATCAGCCGACTGTGCCGTCACAGCCAGATCAAAGCTACCAGAGAAGTCATCTGCCGGGGTAACCGTCAGACCTTCAAGATCACCTGAACTCAACGTCCAAGTACCATCACCATTATCGGTACCGGCAGACAAGGTTGCCCCAGCTGGCACGCCAGAGATCGTAACCGTCAAAGTCTCGGAGCTATCGGTAAGACCCGCATCGATATCAAGCGCGATGGCTGAATCTTCATTGCCGGATGCATCCGCCACATCAAGCGTCGGTGCATCCGCAACGCCAGTAACTTCAACCGTCAGCCTGTCAGTCGTAACCGCAACGTCTTCACCATCCGCAGACTGAGCACTCACACCGAGATCAAACGACCCACTAAAGTCATCCGCTGGCGTGATCGTCAGACCTTCAAGGTCGGTTGAGCTCAGCGTCCAGGTCCCGTCACCATTATCCGTACCGGCCGACAGGGTAGCGCCATCCGGAACACCAGAGATCGTAACTGTCAGGGTTTCGCTGGAATCTGTCAGACCGACATCAATATCAAGCGCAATCGCACTGTCTTCCGAGCCGCTGGCATCAGAGGTTTCCAACGTCGGCGCATCCGCAACGCCCACGACATCAACTGTCAGACTGTCGGTCGTTACGGCAACGTCTTCACCATCCGCAGACTGAGCACTGACGCCCAGATCAAACGAACCACTGAAGTCATCCGCAGGCGTAATCGTCAGACCTTCAAGATCACCTGAACTCAACGTCCAAGTACCATCACCATTATCGGTACCGGCAGACAAGGTTGCCCTATCTGGCACGCCAGAGATCGTAACCGTCAACGTTTCGGAGCTGTCCGTCAGACCGGAATCGATATCGAGTGCGATCGCACTGTCTTCAGAGCCAGAGGCATTCGAAGTCTCAAGCGTTGGTGCATCCGCAACACCCGCAACATCAACCGTGATTGATCCCGTGGTCGTCGCAACATCTTCACCATCCGCAGACTGCACCGCCACACCCAGATCAAAGCTGCCAGAGAAATCGTCCGCTGGGGTAATCGTCAGACCTTCGAGGTCGCCCGACGACAGCGTCCAGGTGCCATCCCCATTATCCGCACCCGCCGACAGGGTCGCACCATCAGGCACGCCGGAGATCGTGACCGAGAGAACTTCGCTGGAGTCCGTCAGACTTGCATCTACATCAAGCGCAATCGCGCTGTCTTCCGAACCGCTCGCATCAGACGTTTCCAACGTCGGAGCGTCAGCGACACCGGCAACATCAACCGTGATTGAGCCAGACGTGGTTGCGACGTTCTCGCCATCGGCAGACTGTGCCGTCACACCAAGGTCGAACGAACCGCTAAAGTCATCCGCAGGCGTGATCGTCAGACCTTCAAGATCACCCGACGACAGGGTCCAGGTCCCATCCCCGTTATCCGTACCAGCCGACAAGGTCGCGCCATCCGGAACGCCAGAGATCGTAACCGTAAGAACTTCAGAGCTATCGGTAAGACCTGCGTCGACATCCAGTGCAATGGCAGAATCTTCAGCACCCATCGCATCTGTAAGTTCAAGTGTTGGCGCGTCGGCAACACCGGCGACATCAACTGTGATCGAACCAGAGGTCGTCGCAATATCTTCGCCATCCGCAGACTGTGCCGTCACACCAAGATCGAAGCTGCCAGAGAAGTCATCTGCAGGTGTAATTGTCAAACCTTCAAGGTCACCCGACGTCAACGTCCATGTGCCGTCACCATTATCCGTACCCGCCGACAGGGTCGCACCATCCGGAACGTCGGAGATCGTGACCGTCAGAGTTTCGGAGCTATCGGTAAGACCTGCGTCGATATCAAGCGCAATCGCTGAGTCTTCATTGCCAGATGCACCCACGACATCAAGTATTGGCGCGTCGGCAACACCGGCGACATCAACCGTGATTGATCCCGTGGTCGTGGCAACATCTTCACCATCCGCAGACTGTGCCGTAACGCCAAGATCAAAACTGCCAGAGAAGTCATCCGCTGGCGTAATCGTCAGACCTTCAAGGTCACCAGACGACAGCGTCCAGGTGCCATCCCCATTATCCGTACCGGCCGACAGGGTCGCGCCATCGGGCACGCCGGAGATCGTGATAGTCAGAACTTCACTGGAGTCCGTCAGACCGGCATCGATATCAAGGGCGATGGCACTGTCTTCAGAGCCAGAGGTATTCGAAGTCTCAAGCGTTGGCGCATCTGCAACGCCCGCGACATCAACCGTCAGACTGTCGGTCGTTACGGCAACATCTTCGCCGTCCGCAGACTGAGCACTCACGCCAAGATCAAACGAACCACTAAAGTCATCCGCCGGTGTAATCGTCAGACCTTCAAGATCACCCGACGACAGCCTCCAAGTACCATCCCCGTTATCCGTACCTGCCGACAGGGTCGCGCCATCCGGAACACCTGAGATCGTGACTGTTAGAACTTCACTGGAGTCCGTCAGCCCCGCATCGATATCAAGCGCGATGGCTGAATCTTCATTGCCAGATGCGTCCGCAACATCAAGCGTCGGCGCATCCGCGACGCCAGTAACCTCAACCGTAATCGTGTTGCTACCGGAGCTTGAGCCCCGCGTCAGTCGAATTGGGTCTGATGTCGATGCAGAAGAATCGCCATCCGTGGATCGGGCAACGACACTCAGATCGAATGATCCGCTATAGTTTTCAGGTGGAGTAATTGTCAGACCTTTGAGGTCATCGGCCCCAAGTGTCCAGGTGCCATCTCCATTATCTGTTCCCGCAGAAAGGATTGCACCATCAGGAACACCACTCACTGTAACGGTCAGAACTTCACTGGAATCGGTCAGACTTGCGTCTATATCAAGCGCGATCGCACTGTCTTCATTGCCCAATGCATCAGACACATCAAGGAGCGGTCTGTCTGCAACGCCTTCGACATCAACAGTGATACTGTCACTGACGCTGGCAATATCTGATCCGTCCGCTGATTGTGCACTCACGTCGAGATCAAATGACCCGCTAAAATTATGGGCCGGGCGTATCTTGAGGCCATTAAGATCGCCAGAGCTTAACGTCCAGCTACCGTCACCGTTATCCGTACCCGCTGACAAGGTGGCACCGTCCGGAACACCGGAGATCGTAACCGTAAGAATTTCGGAGTTATCGGTCAGACCCGCATCAATATCGAGTGCAATTGAGCGATCTTCGTAACCACTCGCGTCGGACACTTCCAACGTCGGAGCGTCAGCGACACCCGTCACATCAACCGTGATCGAACCACTGGTCGTCGTAACGTCTTCGCCATCCGCAGACTGTGCCGTCACACCAAGATCGAAGCTACCTGAGAAGTCATCAGCCGGTGTAATCGTCAGACCTTCGAGATCGCCTGAACTCAACGTCCAGCTGCCGTCACCATTATCCGTACCCGCCGACAAGGTCGCGCCGTCCGGAACACCGGAGATGGTAATGGTAAGAACTTCGCTAGAATCTGTAAGCCCCGCATCGATATCCAGTGCAATGGCTGAATCTTCATTGCCAGATGCATCGGCGACATCAAGTGTCGGCGCATCGGCAACGCCAGCCACATCGACGGTCAGACTGTCGGTCGTGACCGCAACATCTTCACCATCCGCAGACTGAGCACTAACGTCCATATCAAACGAACCGCTAAAATCATCAGCAGGCGTAATCGTTAGACCTTCCAGATCACCAGATGACAAGGTCCAAGTCCCATCACCGTTATCTGTACCAGCCGACAAGGTCGCACCGCCCGGAACACCGCTGATTGTGACCGTCAAAGTCTCAGAGCTGTCGGTCAGACCCGCATCAATATCTAGTGCAATTGATCGATCTTCGTAACCACTCGCGTCGGACACTTCCAACGTCGGAGCGTCAGCGACACCCGCAACATCAACCGTGATCGAACCGCTGGTCGTGGCAACATCCTCGCCGTCTGCAGACTGCGCCGTCACACCAAGATCAAACGAACCGCTAAAGTCATCCGCTGGCGTAATTGTCAGACCTTCAAGATCCCCCGATGACAGCGTCCAGGTGCCATCACCGTTATCCGTACCAGCCGACAAGCTCGCACCATCCGGAACACCGGAGATGGTCACTGTCAAAGTTTCGGAGCTATCGGTGAGGCCTGCATCGATATCAAGCGCAATCGCCGAATCTTCATTGCCAGACGCATCCGCGACATCAAGCGTCGGTGCATCCGCGACGCCCGCGACATCGACTGTGATTGATCCAGACGTGGTGGCAATATCTTCGCCGTCCGCAGACTGCGCCGCCACACCAAGATCAAACGACCCACTGAAATCATCAGCTGGCGTAATCGTCAAACCTTCAAGATCACCAGACGACAGGGTCCAAGTGCCGTCACCATTATCAGTACCAGCCGACAGGGTCGCACCATCCGGTACACCGGAGATCGTTACTGTCAGAGTTTCGGAACTGTCGGTAAGGCCAGCATCGATATCAAGTGCAATAGCAGAATCTTCATTGCCAGACGCATCCGCCACATCAAGCGTCGGTGCATCCGCAACGCCCGCAACATCAACCGTGATTGACCCCGTGGTCGTCGCGACGTCTTCGCCGTCCGCAGACTGCGCCGTCACACCAAGATCAAACGAACCGCTAAAATCATCCGCAGGCGTGATCGTCAGACCTTCAAGGTCGGTTGAGCTCAGCGTCCATGTGCCGTCACCATTATCCGTACCCGCCGACAGGGTCGCACCATCCGGCACACCGGAGAGCGTAATGGTAAGAACTTCGCTAGAATCTGTAAGCCCCGCATCGATATCGAGTGCAATAGCCGAATCTTCATTACCCGACGCATCAGACGTTTCCAACGTCGGTGCATCCGCAATGCGAGCAACATCAACCGTCAAACTG